>CAVTYD010000002.1:0-3428063 GCA_963738945.1 uncultured Acidobacteriota bacterium | reverse complement strand
AAGGAACCTAGGGCCCCGTACGCTGCCTAACGGGCAGCGGGTCAGCGGCGAGCGAGGAGCCGAAGGCGACGAGCGAGTCCGCTGCACCCGCGTGTTAGGCGCCGGCGCCCATAGATGGTTGCGTGTCACGGCTGAATCCTGTAGCTGGCGATCCATGGCGCGCCGAAAAACCCCTTCCGTACGTTCAAGACGATGCGCGCTCCCGGCGGAAGTTGTGGCGTGCCGCGAACGACTTTCAAGCGCTCCCCGGTTACCACTCTCCGCTCAGACATCAGAGTGTATTCGGTCGGAGCCCATCGCCTGTCGATGAGCCGGACAGTCTCTGTTGCCCCACTTCGATCGAGAAGTGCGTTTCCAAACGTAAAGACACACGCTCCCAGGGTCGCGCCGACCACTGGTACCACAAACAATCCTAGCCACTTCATGCCAGGAGCCGACTTCGCCCACGGAAACAACTTGGCTTGGAGCGCCAAGCAGACGACGAATGCCATGCCGTACCCAACCAATGAGGCCCGGAAGACCGCTCGATCATCAGGATCCAACAGGACCTGAAACCGACGCAGGCCGTAAAGCTCCAGCAGGACCGGCCCGAATATCAAGGGTCCCCAAATCAGCCAATCCCTAGGGCGACCACGGAGGTCCCGCCTTGTGATCATGCAGCGTCAAGAGTTCCGGCGCCTAACGGGTGGCGGGTCAGCGGCGAGCGAAGAGCCGAAGGCGATGAGCGAGTCCGCTGCACCCGCATGTTAGGCGGCGCACAACCACGCTGCCAGATCGCCGACCTCACAGACTCGATCATGCCCACAAGCTCACTTCCTCGGGTGCCACGACTGCTCCAAGCACAGAGACACCGCAACCCTCGAGTTCGCCAATTTCGTTGCCGACCCTGCTTCCCCGCCACTCTGAAAAAGCCCTGGGCAGGAAGGCGGAACTCGGGGGACCTCATTCCGTCCCCAACGCCCGCCTAACGGGTAGCGGGTCAGCGGCGAGCGAAGAGCCGAAGGCGATGAGCGAGTCCGCTGCACCCGCGTGTTAGGCGGCGCACAACCACGCTGCCAGATCGCCGACCTCACAGACTCGAGCACGCCCACCAGCTCACTTCCTCGGGTGCCACGACTGCCTCAAGCATAGAGACACCGAAGCGGTCGAGTTCGCCCATTTCGTTGCCGACCTCGGCGCCCTGCCACGCTCGAAAAGCCCTGGGCAGGAAGGGAGAACTCGGGGGCCCTCATTTCGTCCCCAACGCCCGCCTAACGGGTGGCGGGTCAGCGGCGAGCGAAGAGCCGAAGGCGACGAGCGAGTCCGCTGCACCCGCGTGTTAGGCGCCGCTCCAGCACTCAGATCGCCGACGCTACAGCCTGCGCTCGACTGCCAGCCGCTGAACGTTGCTAACAGGTGCCATCGCATCGAGCGCGATAGCATGGCGCACACTTCCGGCTCGCCCCGAAGATGCCACCGGAGCATGAGTGCCGTGAACGACGCCGCCGCGATCGCAAGGGCGACTCGAGCCGCGAGCGTCCGAAGCAGCTGCCGAGACGCTCACCCATGTCAGGAACGCCAGCGAGACTGGCCAGACCGCCGATCGCGACGGCAAGCCCGCACAGCGCTGACAACCGTAGGCCGCGAATACGCTCAGCAGTCGGACACGCCATGAAGTAGCCTTGAGCGACCGCTGTCCACGCAGCGCCATTGATCCCTCCGGATCAACCGAGCTCTCCTCAGCGGCGCCTAACGGGTAGCGGGTCAGCGGCGAGCGATGAGGCGAAGCCGAAGAGCGAGTCCGCTGCACCCGCCTGTTAGGCTGCCGCACAGCCGACAGCTCTAAACCGCGACGCTCGTCCCGAAGCCGAGCTCGCAGCTCTGCGCCACGATGCGACCTTGAGCACCTTGACCGTACCGAGGCTTTCGCCACGCTCGTTCATCTGGCCTGTTGCGTTCTAGGACACCCTGATCATCTCACCGGTGCCGGAGCTCCGACTGGAACCAGGCCGAGATCGCCACGCTGCTCCCGCGCTCCTCGGCTGCCTAACGGGCGGCGGGTCAGCGGCGAGCGAAGAGCCGAAGGCGATGAGCGAGTCCGCTGCACCCGCATGTTAGGCGGCGCACAACCACACTGCCAGATCGCCGACCTCACAGACTCGATCATGCCCGCCAGCTCACTTCCTCGGGTGCCACCACTGCTCTAGACAGAGACACCGCAACCGTCGAGTTCGCCAATTTCGTTGCCGACCCTGCTTCCCCGCCACGCTGAAAAAGCCCTGGGCAGGAAGGAGCAACTCGGGGGACCTCATTTCGTCCCCAACGCCCGCCTAACGGGTGGCGCGTCAGCGGCGAGCGAGGAGCCGAAGGCGACGAGCGAGTCCGCTGCACGCGCGTGTTAGGCGGCACGCCGTCGACCACAGCGGAGCATCAGCCAGCGACGATCGGCGTACCGACTCGGCACCGCCTCCCAAGACGTCGACCGCGACGCCACCGGTCGAAGACGCGAAAGCTGCCGCACGGAGCTTGCAGCCCACCTTGCGGCTGTCGACGTCTCGTACACCAGTGCCACGACGCCTGACTGCCGCGTAGCGTCAGGTCGGCCAGGTCAGCCATCCGACAAACATCGATCGCGTACGATGATCGCCGTTGGCTTCGGATACCACGTCTGACTCGCGCACGCCGATCCCGAGCCGATCGGCCAGCGACCGCCTCGGCGCACCGCGATCGAGCGGACGAATCTGCGCTCGCAGACACTGCAGGCGCGATCGGCCGCTTCACGCGCGTACCGAAGATCAGCTCTGCCGAAGGCGACTGTCGAATGCCGACCATGCTTCAGGCCGCCTAACGGGTGGCGGGTCAGCGGCGAGCGAAGAGCCGAAGGCGATGAGCGAGTCCGCTGCACCCGCGTGTTAGGCGGCACGCTCATGCAGACGCTCACGCGGTCCCCCGCAGTATCCGGACGAGCATCTCCGTACAGCGAAGATTCGCGGCGGCCAAGGAAGACAGCCGCGTCCGCCAGCAGGCGGAATTCCTCAGCACGATCTCCGCTTCCGCACCTCGCGAGCCAGCAGACGGCGCCATCGTGTGACCATTCCCTGAAGGTCGGGGCCCAATACCGGTGAGCGCCGAATTCACCGGTAGCCTAACGCGCCGACGGCCACCCAGGTCCGACGTGACGATCATCGTGTATTCATCAGCTACGGCAGCGACTAGAAACAGCTGGAGACGAGCCGTGTAATCAACAAGGTGCTCCAACGTGATTCGTAGCGCGATCCAGTCTTGCGATCGCTCCCGAACCGCCGCGGGCTTTCGCAGCACCATCGCGCGGCGTCGTCGACACGCAGGCACGAGTAGACCGAAGTCTACGTTGCAATGGAAGAACGAGTCGTTAAGACGATCGGCGCGACGTCCGCCTCAACCGTCAGCGCAGACGCTAGGATCGCAGCGCGATGCAGCAGTGCTCATGCACGACGTGCCGATCAGCGGCCTAACGGGATCGCGCGTCAGCGGCGAGCGAAGAGCCGAAGGCGATGAGCGAGTCCGCTGCACGCGCGTGTCAGGCAGCCGACGTCGATAGCCGCCGTCGCCGACCGGCAGACGAGCCAGACACTGCAGCGGCGATCTCGCCAGTCAGTCGAAGGCCACCGGCCAGCTGCGTCCAGCTCTGCAGACCAATCGCCGAGCAGCGCGTCGAGACGCCTATCGCGACCATCGCACGCTGAGCTACGCGAATCGGCGCGACTGACGAGCACGCTTCGCGAGACCGCGCTCGGCTGACGTCATGCGCCACATGCGCCTCGCGGCCGCCTAACGGGCGGCGCGTCAGCGGCGAGCGAAGAGCCGAAGGCGATGAGCGAGTCCGCTGCACGCGCGTGTTAGGCGCGCCTACGCCATGCCGGCCTGACCGTTCCACGATCGCCTCGAATTCGACATGCAGCAGGCTCACGCCAGGAGGCGTCAGCCTGCGACTGCGCCATGCCGCGATCGTTCCAAGCGCTGACGCGACAGCGACGACTGCTCATACGACCGACGCCGATCCAGGAATGCATCGTGTCCGAGCCAGCTCCAGATCGCCGATGCCCACGACGATGCGCTCCGCAAGCCGATCGAACCGCTCGAGCCACGTTGAGCAGCGGTCGGCGTGCGACTCGACTGCGAGGCATCGATACTCTGGCGGCCTAACGGGTTGCGCGTCAGCGGCGAGCGAGGAGGCGAAGCCGACGAGCGAGTCCGCTGCATGCGCGTGTTAGGCGACGCATTCAGCCACAGCTGCCGGACGCACGACGCCTCCACGGACGCCTGCTCGAATTGGCCCAGAGCCGGACGCGAGCGACAGACGACGCCAACTCCTCCGAGCTTGCATGACGACGCCTGACTCCAACGCGCCAACTGGAACAGCCCCGGTCGGAAGGTCCGCGATCCGAGCGCCTCATTCCGTCCCACACGTCGCCTAACGGGTAGCGGGTCAGCGGCGAGCGATGAGGCGAAGCCGAAGAGCGAGTCCGCTGCACCCGCCTGTTAGGCTGCCGCATCACCGACAGCCCTAAACCGCGACGCTCGCCCCGAAGCCGAGCTCGCAGCTTCCGCCACGATGCGACGTTGAGCATCTTGACCGTACCGAGGCTTTCGCCACGCTCGCTCATCTGCCTGCTGCGCTTCTAGGACACCGAGATCATCTCACCGGTGCGGAACTCCGCTGGAGCCAGGCTGAGATCGCCACCCTGCTCCCGCGCTCCTCGGCTGCCTAACGGGTGGCGCGTCAGCGGCGAGCGAAGAGCCGAAGGCGATGAGCGAGTCCGCTGCACGCGCGTGTTAGGCCGCGCCACGACCTCGGACACTGATCGCCGACCTGTGCCGACCTGGATCGCACGCACGTCGCGACGACCCAGCTCGCGATGGCCTGACGCGCAACCGCCGATCGTCTCGAGACACGGTCGATCCAACGCAGACCGCACGGCAACCAGCTGCCGTCAGCATCGCCGATCGGTCACAGCCACGATGACGGCCGCACCGACCGCTCACGAAGCTGACTCGCGACCGATCGACATGCTCGATCGAGCCAGATGGATGCCACGCGACTCGACCAGTGCAACGACCTGCAAGCGCCCGATGTCACCGCGGCTCGCATCCTGCCGACTGGCTCGCAGATCACGACCGGCATGAGCCCCAGACGCCGCGATGAGCGACGCAGCGCAGCTGAGCACCGACCGGCGACCAACGCCGGCGCATCAGTCGCTGCAGCGCGCCTAACGGGTAGCGCGTCAGCGGCGAGCGAAGAGCCGAAGGCGATGAGCGAGTCCGCTGCACGCGCGTGTTAGGCGCCCCCATCGACGTTTCGAGTAGCGTTGGCCGAGGTCACGATTACGCACCAACTCGACTTCGCTACCGTGCCTAGCGCAGACCAAGGCTGACGTTGGCGCTGAAGTCCTGGTTACCGAGCTGCGTGGCTGCCCTGGCAGGTCGTTCAGCCCCCACGACCGGAGGCCGTCAAGCGCTACGAATGACCCGTCAGAGTCATGGCCGCAGCCGCCACTTGCCCGTCGTTCATCCAACGCTGGTCTCGAGCCACCAGGTCGGTAGCGCTGGACATACGTCCGTCGGGACGCAGAACCAGAGATTCAGGACCGTGCTTCTGTCGATGTTGTGCTCCTTGAAGACGACTCGCCGATCACGGGACGCGCGTCGCGTCTGGACCGACGGTGCAGGCCGCCACTGGCGATCGAGTAGGAAGACTCCGAACTCGCGGTCGCCGATCTGCCTATCTGGCGCGCCTAACGGGTGGCGCGTCAGCGGCGAGCGAAGAGCCGAAGGCGACGAGCGAGTCCGCTGCACGCGCGTGTTAGGCGCGCCTCGCCGCGCGCCGTAGAGCAACTCCATGACGATCCACATCGCGTACTCCGAACAAGCACGCCGGCAACGACCTGGAATGAGAATCATGCGTGGCACCGAACTTCAGCCAGGTAGCAAGGTAGCTCGACAGCGAGAGCTCGGCCGAGGAACCGCCCTCGCGAGATTCGCCTGATCTCCAAGAAGCCGACGCGGAGCAAATGATCTCGACGCGATCAGGAACAGCGATTCCGACCTTCACGATTCCAAACCTGACGATGAAACGCAGAAGACCCTGGACCTCGATGCGGCTTCGCCAGCGACGAGCCCGTGCGCTTCACCGGCGCAGCCTCTCGGGCGCGCCTAACGGGTGGCGCGTCAGCGGCGAGTGAGGAGCCGAAGGCGACGAACGAGTCCGCTGCACGCGCGTGTTAGGCGCCGTCGCCATTTACTTGCCCTGCCCTAGCGTGACCACTGGACAAGGAATCCGCCGAGCGAGAATGGTTGCATTCTGAAGCTGACTGCCCTGGGCGTCCCAGTGGGTCTGAGCTACGCCCTCAAGCCGACCTGCTTTCTCCTGCAACGTCATCGACACGCCCACGAAGCCGTCCGTCCAATTCAGAAACAATCGACCCCGGCCCTCGGTACGCCAAAACCCATTGCGCTGGCCCCCGGCCGGAACCGGTGAAATCGCGCGAACAGCGAAGCTCGCCTTGTCGGACTCCTGAACGGCTCGCGCCGTCAGCTCCGCGATTCTCGGAATGACGATGTACTTTGCGTTACTGCCGAGATCAACTGCTGGTACCCACGCTCCCTGCTGAAACTCATAGCACCCAGCTAGTGCCGGGCTCCCGGCGAGAGCCGCCAGCGATGCGGTCGCTGCGGCGACCAAACAGACAGCTGCCACAAGAAGCCTTTCGGCGCCTAACGGGTAGCGCGTCAGCGGCGAGCGAAGAGCCGAAGCCGACGAGCGAGTCCGCTGCACGCGCATGTTAGGCGGCGTCACCACGCGTGCTCCGACGACTCAGTTCGCCAACACGCTCTCAAACTGGAAGTGGCCCCAAGCTGCCGGAGACTCGCCGATGCTCGCATTCCGCGACGGAGCCATCCTCGGGATCGAGCCAGACGCGCCGAGCACCGAGCGACCACGCCGGCGCGACCAGCTCCCTCGCGTACCGATCCGCCCAACGGTTTGCGCCGCACGCTGCCGAATGGTGCCTCGCTCACTTCTCGACGCGAGGACTGAGGTCAGACAAGCCCGACATGGCGTCGTCACGGACGAGGATCAAGCCACATCCGTCGACTCTCCGTGACTCGGCGTCATCATGACTGCTGGCCGCCTAACGGGTGGCGCATAAGCTGCAAGCGCATGCCGTATCTGCATGCGCGCCCGCCGTTCTGACTCAACCGCCTCGCTATCATTGCGCTTGCAGCTTCATGCGCGTGTTAGGCGCCCTCTTGATTCGGGTTTACACGCCATGATGCCTCCGACTCCCCTCAGGCCGTCGCCACGGGTTGCGCCGGTCTGGCGCGCACTCCGGATTGTCCCCCCACTCACCACACGCGCGCCAGAGCGGCGCAGATTCAGCCGGCGGGCGGGCCGACTCCTTGAGCGTCGAGTCGCCACATTGCTCGAGCCGCCCAGCTGCGGCTCTGCCTCCCCGCCAGGCTCGTCGGCCCGCATCGCGGAGGCGCCCGGCGCGCAAAACTGTTTGCCGATTGCGTCATGCTCTTCCAGTCGGAACGTTTCGCCACGCACCATGCGACCGGCACCGACGCACGTGACCACGGGCGACTCGCTAAGCCGGCGCGCCGGGCGCCGGATATCGTGCAGTGGCGCCTAACAGCTGCATAGGCTGTAACTTAGACCGCCTAAGTCCGAATGTCGATCGCGGCAACGATAGTTCTCTATTCATCTACGTCATCGACCCCAGTGTCGTCTGGAAGTTCCTCACCGGCAACGAGCTGTCGTTCGGGAGGGATGAGAGTCGTAAGGAAGTTAGGCTGCGAAGAGAGCTGTCTAACTCCCGAACGGGCCCACAGAGCGTCGGCCGGGCTCCGCACGCCGCGGCCGCCGCGGTTCAAAACGTGCGTGTAGATCATCGTGGTCTTCACGTCCTTGTGACCGAGAAGCTCCTGGATGGTGCGGATATCGTACCCCTCTTCGAGAAGGTGGGTCGCGAAGGAGTGCCGGAACGTGTGGCAGCTGACCCGGCGCGAGATGCCGGCGTCGAGCACGGCGCGGCGCAGCGCGCGCTGGACGACGGTCTCGTGCAAGTGGTGACGGCGCTCGGGTTGTTCGGCGCCGGCTGAACCGGGCGGCGGCTCCTTGCCGCGCGGGTCGCGGCTGCGATGCTCGCCGGGAAAGGCGTACTGCCAGCCCCACTCGCGCTCGGCGCCCGGGAATTTGCGGACGATCGCATCGGGCAGGTGGACGGCGCCGAACCCGTCCGCGAGATCGCGCTCGTGGGTCCGCTTGACGCGCGCGAGCCAGGACGGCATCTCGGCGCGCACGACGAGGGGAAACGGAACGACCCGATCCTCCCCGCCCTTGGTGTCGCGCACGACGATGCGGTTGTTTCCGAACTCGAGATCCTTGACGCGCAGGCGCAGGCCCTCGAGCAGGCGCATTCCGGTTCCGTACAGGAGGATGGCGACGAGCCGCGGCGTTCCATCCAGGTTTCGAATCACGCGCCGGACCTCCGCGCGGGTCAGGACGGTCGGCAGGCGTCCGGGGCGCTTGGCGCGGATGACGGTGCCGAGATCGGGCAGCGGCTTCTCGAGGACGTGGCGATACAGAAAGAGCAGAGCGCTGAGCGCCTGGGTCTGGGTGGACGCTCCCACGGGCCCCTCGACGGCGAGATGAGTGACGAAGGCGTTGATCTCCGTCTCGCCCATCTCGGCGGGATGACGCTTCTTGTGGAAGAGGATGTATCGCCGGATCCAGCCGACGTAGGCCTCTTCGGTGCGCAGGCTGTAGTGCCGCGCGCGGATCGCGTGGCGGACGCGATCGAGAAGCCGAGGCTGTCCCGGCGGCGCCGGCGCGCTCATTCTGACTATGAATTGTCGCGAGCGGGCGCGTCTAGGGCTTCGGCAGGCTCGCCCACGGCTTGATCGCGAGCGCGTTCATGACGAGCTCGACCGAGAGGGCCGCCAGGATGATGCCCATGACGCGCACGAGGATGGAGGCGCCCTGGCGTCCGATGATTTTGAGGATGGCCTCGGACATGCGCAGCAGCAGATAGTTGAGAAGGAGAACGACGAGCAGGACGACGGCGGTTTCCGTCTGCTCGAGGACGGTATAGACGTCGTTGTCGGTGAGCACGATGACGGCCATGATCGCGCCGGGTCCCGCGATCGACGGAACGGCGAGGGGAAAGACGGCGATGTCCCGGCCGGGATCGCTCTCTGCCGGGCTCTCGGCGGAGCCGAAGAGCATTTGCATCGCGAAAATGAAGAGAATCAATCCGCCGGCGAGCTTGAGCGAGAGCAGGTGGATGCCCATGGCGTCGAGGATGATCTGGCCCACGACGACGGCGCCGACGAGGATGATCGCGGCGTAGATGCTTGCACGGCGCGCCACGCGGTTGCGCTCGGCGCGGGTCAGGGAAGCGGTCAGGCCCGCGAAGAGCGCGAGATTGCCGATCGGATCGATGGTCGTCCAGATCAGCATGAAGTCCCGGAACAATTTTTCGAGCATGGAGCGCTGAACGAAACTCTATACCTGCGCCCGCGGACGGTTCCCGGGCGGTTGGGTCAACGGTGCGCCAGTTCATCCGGATGACGCGGACCAAGCGTCTTCCGGAGCGGCTCCGAGGCCGTGCAGCTCTGCTCGGATGACGAGCCCATCGGGTGGCGTGTCAGCGGCGAGCGAGGAGGCGAAGCCGACAAACGAGTCCGCTGCATGCGCGTGTTGGGACACGGCGACTGATCGCTATTCACCCAATGATGCGTTCGTACTCCGCGTGGGTACCGATCCAGAACCACACGATCCCATCTGCGGCATCGACTCCGAGGGCTCGGTACGACCGCCCCACACGAACCGACCAGAACTTCCCGAGCCGCTTGAAATGTAGAGAGGGGTGGTATGGATTCGACTGGAGTAGGCTGAACGTCGGCCGGCAGCTTGTCCAGACTGGCCCGGAACCGAGACGAGGCGAGGTGCTTCAAATCTCCTTAGTCTCGCCGCGCCCGTGCTCGGCCAAAGCCTCCGCTGCAAGACGATCGAGCTTGCCCGCCTTCACATCGGCTTCCATCTGCCGGTCCCAAGCGTCGGCATCGTAGTTCGCAAACCAGTCACGAAACACCGCAAGCTCCTCAGGCGACAGCTTCTCGACCTCGCGCTCGAGAGTCTCGACTTTGCTCATCGCCAAATGATACCAAGCAACCGATCTTCCTTCCGGCCAGAGGGTTGCCGGTTGCTTTGGTGGCGTGACATGGAGCCCTCGGAAGAATTGTCGCAACGACTCTAGCAGGGCTGCTGAAAAAGGGTGTGGGATGGCGTTACGAGCGCCGTGGCGGCCCGATGCAAGGAAGCGCGACGACGGCGATGCGAGAGCATCGTCGCGCCGTCAAGGCGCGCGAGCAGAGCCGAGCGATGACGCTCACGCAGATGGCCCTGCGCCGCCGTAACCCGAAGGGTGGCCGGCACGTAAACGCCGGCGGAGCCGGCGTTCTCTACGGCCGGGGGTCTGCCTTCGGTGGTCGAGTTGCAGGCGGTCGCTCAAACGCCATGGAGCTTCGAGTCGCCACATCCTGGAACGGACGCCGGATGCAAAGTGCCGGACACGACGCCCGCATCCATTTTTCAGCAGCCTGCTAGTCGTACACGCCGTCGGCGAACCACGCGCCGGCGGCGCGGTCGCGGTAGATGCGATAGAGACCGCCGTCGGAGAGCTCGACGTCCCAGTAGTCGCGGTCGGCCGGGGCGTCGCCCCACCAGCCGTCCTCGAGCGACCAGGGCCCGGCACAGACGCGGACGGCGCCGGAAATCGGCGGCGCGGCGTCGGGAGAGAGCGTCTTCAAGGCGGTGGGACGGCCCTCACCCCTGCTCCCTCTCCCGGAGGGAGAGGGGTGTCGGTCTTCTGTATGCACCTCGAGCGCGACCGGCGGGCGCAGCACGCGCACGGCGAGCAGTCCGCGTCCCTCGCGCGGCGCCGGGCGCATCCGGGGCGGCGAGGGCGGAGCGAAGCCCGAGAGCGTGAAGCGCTCGGGCCGGTGGCCGTCGATCGAGCGGGGAGAGCCGATGCGGTCGGCGCCGAGAAGCGACGCGAGGCGGGCGATCGTCGTGGCGAGGCGGTCGGGCGAGAGCGCGGCGGGGCCGAAGAGGGAAAGCTGCGCGCGGCGCGGCGAGTCGGGATGGGCGGTGAAGGAGAAGCCGGCGACGGGAGCGCCGGGCGGCCGCGCCTCGAGCTCGAGGCGGACGAGGGTCAGGAGGGTCTTGACGTCGCGGCTCGGGGCGGGCAGCGAGATCGAGCGGGCGTCGTGGCCGTCGGGGTCGAGCGTGAGCGCCGCCTCGAGGCGCGTGCAGGCGAGGGCCTGGGATTCGAGGCGGGACACGAGGCGCTCGAGCGCGGCGTGCGCGAGAAAGAGGAAGGGCTCGAGAGAGGCGAGCGGCCACTCGAGCTCCATGCCCTCGGTGAAGCACGGCGGCGGGACGCGCGGCTCGAGGGGACGCGGGTCGATGCCGCGGGAGGTGGCGTGGAGCTCTCGTCCGGCTTCGCCGAGGCGGCTCGCGACTTCTCCCTCGGGCAGTTTCGCGAGATCGCCGATCGTGTGAAGGCCCCAGCGGTCGAGGGTCGCCGCGATCTCGAGGGCGGGCGAGAGCCGCGAAAGCGGCAGCGGAGCGAGAAAGCGCGGCTCCTCCCCTTCCGGGACGACGGTGGGCGAGTCCGGAAGTCCGGCGGCGATGCGCGCCGCGAGCTTGGATGCCGCGATGCCGACCCGCGCCGGCAGGAGCGCCTTTTCCGCCGCGACGAGGAGAGCCCTACCAAGAAACGCCGCCCCTCTCCCCTCGGGAGAGGGGGTGGGGGTGAGGGGCGTACCAAGAAACGCCGCCCCTTTCCCCTCGGTGATGCTGGGGGGGGCGACACCGCCGTGCGCCTGCAGCATCGGATGCCCGTCCAGCTCCAGGTACACCAAGCCCTCGCCCGCGTCCTCGACCCTCGGCGAGAACGCCTCGGCCACCTCGAGCAGGGCCTCTTCGGCGGCGCGCTCGCCGGCGCGGTCGCGGCCGCGGGCGAGAAGCTTCGGAAGGATCGCGCGCGCCTGGGGCAGCGTCATGCCGGGCTCGATTCCGGCGCGCCGCGCCTTGCGGGTCGCGGCGACGATGCGAGCGGCGCTGCCGTTGCCTTCGCAGACGGCGACGGCCTCGTCCTTGAGCTCGGGCTCGCTGCGCAGCCGCGCCGCCAGCGGAAAGAGCGGGACGTAGAGGCAGGCGATCACGCGAGACGCGCTTCAACCGGAAGCGGGCGGGGCAAGCCCCGCCCCTACGGTCCCAATCGCGAATCCGGTTGCCAGGTGTCGTAGGGGCGGCCCTTGGGCCGCCCGCGACTGCGGCACTGCTTCCTCAACGCCAAACCCCATCGCCTCCGCGACTCCCGACCGGGCGTGCGCGTCCTTCTCGAGCACGAGCCGCGCGGCCACACCGTCGAGAAGCCGCGGAGCCCGCCCGCTCCCCTTCCACAGCGCGCGCGCCGCGTCGGCCGAGACGGCGGCGTCGGCGGCGATGCCGCTGACGCGGTAGGGCGCGAGCAGCAGCAGCGCGGCGCCTCGCGAGCGAGCCGCGCGCTCGAGGCGCAGCCACGCGGCGTCGGGAACGAACCGTCCGCGCACGGGCGCCAGTCCCAGGTCCACGACGACGAGCGGGAATCCCGCCGAGAGCAGCATCTCGGCGCTCGCGACCGCGCCCTTCAGCTTTTCCGGACGCACCCAGAGCAGGCGCGAGAGCTCGACGCCCGCGGCCTCGGCCGCCTGAGGATCGAGATGTCCCCCGAGATCCACGAGAGCGGCCGCCTCGCCGCACGAGGTCGCCGCGGCGAGCGCGGAGATCCCGATCGAGAAGCGTCCGCAGGATCGCCGCCCGGAAAGCTCGACGAGGCCGCCGCGCGGAAGTCCACCCGAGAGGAGCCGGTCGAGCGCGGGCACCTGCGTCGGCAGCCGGTCGCGGGGCGCCGCCGGCGACGCCAGATCGGAGGCGCGCGAGAGCTTCGCGCCGAGGCCCGAGAGCAGCCCGATGGCCGCGGGCTTGCGGATGATTCCGCGCCCCTCGAGAATCGCTTCGAGGGCCGACGTCTGCACGGGAGAGGGAACATAGGCGTAAATAAGGCGTAAGTCAATGGAGCTCTAACTCCCTATCCATGTGACGAATAGAATCTCGCCCCAAAGTCGAGGCCTGGCACATGGCGCACGACGTCTTCATCAGCTATTCGAGCAAGGACAAGCCGGTCGCCGACGCCGTGTGCGCGGGTCTGGAGGCCCAGGGTCTGCGGTGCTGGGTCGCGCCGCGCGACATTCTGCCGGGCTCCGAGTGGGGCGGCGCGATCATCGACGCCATCACCGGGAGCAAGGTGATGGTGCTCATCTTCTCCGCGCACGCGAACTCCTCGCCGCAGATCAAGCGCGAAGTCGAACGCGCGGTGGCCAAGGGCGTGAAGCTCGTCCCCTTCCGCATCGAGGACGTCGCGCTCGGCAAGACGCTCGAGTATTTCATCTCGACGCCGCACTGGCTCGACGCACTCACGCAGCCGCTCGACGCGCACATCGGCAAGCTCGCCGAGACGGTGCGCTTTCTGGCGGCCGCGCGCGACTCGAGCGAGGTCCTGCCCTCGCTCCACAAGCCCACGGGCGCGCGGCTGGCGATGCCGGCCGGGCCGGCCGCGCCCGGCGTCGTGTCGGCGTCGGCGCCGGCGCGCTCTCCGTCGCGCGCGCCGCTTCTCGTCGGCCTTCTCGCCGCGGTGGCGGCGGCGGCATACTTCTTCGTATCGCGGCCCGAGCCTCCGGAGATCGTCGCCGTCAACTTCCCCGCCACGATCCCGGCGAGCGCTCGCGACGTCGTCGGCACCGTTCAGTTCAAGTCGGGCCGCGAGGCGATCGCGCGCGTGGAGTTCTCGGTCGTCCAGGCCGCGCGCTTCGACGGATTCTCGTTCGCGCCGAACGTGGCCGGGCAAAAGCGCGGCAGTTTCTCCTTCGGTATCCACGCGGGCATGCCGCAGCAGGTGACGCTCGCGGCAACGCTCGTGGATGCGGCCGGACGGCGCTCGAGCCCCGTGTCCTTCTCTTTCGAGGTTCAGAAGACGGCCGCGCACGCGCCGGCGACCGATCGCTCGATCCAGATCAATGCGCCGCACGGGCTGAAATTCAAGATCCCCGGGTGAGCGATTTGGGAGCCGCGCCCCGACACGATCCGGTTATCATTTCGTCAATGCCCCTCCGTTTGACCTGATCCCCCGCATGAGTCTTCTTCTCAAGGGGCTGATCGTCGGGTTCTGCCTCGCGGCGCCCGTGGGGCCGATCGCGGCCCTGTGCGTGCAGCGGACAATCTCGAAGAGCTGGCTCTCGGGCCTCGTGTCGGGCCTCGGCGCGGCGGTGGCGGACGCCTTCTACGGCGCCGTCGCGGCCTTCGGCGCGACGATCATCTCGGAGTTCCTGATCGCCGAGCGCTCCTGGATGCAGCGCGTCGGAGGCGTCATCCTCATCTTCATGGGCCTTCGTCTCTTCCTGACGAAGGCCATCGAGGAGAAAAACGAGACGAACGGCAGGGGCCTGGCCGGGGATTTTCTCTCGACGTTTCTCCTGACGCTCACCAACCCGATGACCTTCGTCGCGTTCGCGGCGGTTTTCACGACGATGGGGATCGGCGCCGTGCGCGGCCGGCCGTTTTTGACGGCGGAGCTCGTCGGCGGCGTCTTCCTCGGCTCGGAGCTGTGGTGGCTGGTCCTGGGCGGCGGGGCGCACGCGCTGCGCAAGCACTTCGACTTCCGCAAGCTGACGACGATGAACCGCGCGACGGGAATCTTCGTCGTCGGCGTCGGCGTGGTCTACCTGGTTCTCGGGTCGTCATCGTCGGAGAAGATCCACGAGCCGGGCGTCAAGCCGATTTCGACTCCCGCGGTCGCGCACGCCTCCGCTCGCCCGTAACACGGCGCCTCTCTTTCCGGGAGGCGGGTGCTATTCGCTCGATCCGGGTCCCGCCAGTGCCGCGCCCGCCTTCCGCAGTGCGCGCTCGAGCGACGCGTCCACGCCGAGCGAGACGGCCTCCTCGAGCGAAGCCCACCGCATGGGACGGGTCGGATCCTCGGAGGCGGCGGGGTCGAGCGCCGCGGTCGTGACGAAGAGATAGCGCACGTCGAAGTGAGAGTGGGCCGCGTCGGCGCCGCGGGCGGGGATCGCGTGCACGTCCACGTCGAGGATCGCGCGGCGAAGCGGCGCTTCGAGGCGCGCGATGCCCGTCTCCTCGACGGCCTCGCGGCGGGCGGCGTCGAAGACGGAGGCGTCCGCCTCCTCGACGTGCCCGCCCGGCTGGAGCCAGCGCGAGAGCTTGCGATGGAGCACGAGGAGAAACGCCGACGCGTCCGGCCGCGCGACGACGGCGCTGCCCGTGACGTGGCCCTCCGGAGTGGAGCGGGAAAACGGATCCGCGGGCCCGTCCACGAACCGGCGCATCCGCGCGAGCGACTCGGCCTCGCGCGTATCGGCCGGTACGTAGCGCGACAGCGCGTCGGAGAGCTCGGACCGATCCATCGACAAGATCCTACGACGCTCGACGGCGAAGACCCCGCCTAGCCCCCTCACCCCAACCCTCTCCCCCCTCCGGGGGGCGAGGGGGTACGACTCCGACGCGCGGCACTGTCGGTGAAGCTCGCGGCGTGAGAAGTCACCCGAGCGAAGCGAGGGTGGGGTCTGGTGAGCGGTCGACGGATGCGGCGCGTTCCTGGAAAAGGTCCCGGCGCGACTTTCCCTCTCTCGTTCGTCGGTCGCGTAGCGACCGCTCAGGATCCGAGTCGCGACGTCCTCTCCAGATACACCGCCGTCCAGTCGTCCTGGAGACCCGGCGCCGAGGCCGCGCGCACGGCCTCGAAGAGCGCGGTCGGATCGGCGGCTCCAGCCAGGAGTTTCTCGAACCGCTCGTAACCGAGCGGGTCGCCCGCCGCGTCGGGCGCTTCGGGCAGGCCGTCGGTCAGCAGCACGACCTTCTCGTTGGTGGCGATGACTCCGCGAATCTCCTCGTAAGCGGTCTCCGGACGCACGCCCAGCGGAAATCGCGGCCCCGGAACCGACAGGGCGCACGCCGCACCGCTCGCGACGCGATACGGGTCCGGCAACCCGGCGTTGGCAAGGGCGAAGGCGCCGGAGTCCGG
Source organism: uncultured Acidobacteriota bacterium (assembly GCA_963738945.1). GTDB lineage: Bacteria > Acidobacteriota > Thermoanaerobaculia > UBA5066 > Gp7-AA6 > DAHUXD01. The sequence continues at coordinate 3,411,897 of CAVTYD010000002.1, read as the reverse complement.
CTCATAGCGCAGGTAGGCCAGGGCGACGAACTCGCGCGGCTCGAGGCGGGGCGCGATCCGGCGATTCGCCTCGCGCAGCGTCTCCGCGACCGATCGGTCGGCCGCCAGAAACGGCACGGTCGCCTTGACGGTCGCCATGATGAGGCTCGCGCCCATTCCCTTCCCCGCGACGTCGGCGACGACGACGCCGAGCGCTCCGTCGGGCAGCCGGAAGAAGTCGTAGAAGTCGCCGGCGACGAACCGTGCGGCGAGGTTCGAGGCGAGAACGCGAAAGCCCTCACCCAGAAGCTCCGGCGGCGGGAGGATGCGCTGTTGGATCGCGCGCGCGATCTCGAGCTCCTTCTCGGCGAACTCCGCCTCCTTCAGTCGCTCGACGGACTTGCGCAGACGGTCCTGGAGCAGGCCGTAGCTGTAGAAGAGCAGGCCGACCACCAGCGAGATCGCGCCGACGACGGGCAGGTAGCCGGCCAGATCCCCGAACGACGCCTGGAAGCGAATCAGGCCGGTCGAGACGCCAATCCAGTTCGCGAGGATCCAGGAGACGCTTCCCGCGACGAAGTAGAGCAGGGCGTGTGCCAGGCGAGGCGCCCGCGCCCGTGCGAGCCGGTCGCGGAGCAGTTGCGCGCCGCCCGCGCAGAAGGCGTATCCCAGAACGCCCATGAGCACTCCGTAAACGGCGGCCCGCCAGTGAAAGCGCCCCGACTCCTGCAGGGTGACGAGAAAGACGATGCCGATGCCGAGACCGGCGGAGATCAGCGCGCCCCGCAGGTTCTCTGCCAGCCACGGTCTCCGGGCCGGGCGGATGGCGTCGGGCACGGAGGAATCCTATGCCCATGCTTTCGAACCACTCTGTGCAGGAGCAGTGACGGTGAGGACGAGTCAGACCCGCACAACCGATAGGGGCCCCTCACCCCAGCCCTCTCCCGTGGGGAGAGGGGGTAGAGCGTGGCTCGTCACGCCCAGCTCTCCCATCAGCTCGCGGCGTGAGAAGTCACCCGAGCGAAGCGAGGGTGGAGGCTCACGCCGCGGGAGCCGCAGCGAAGTGAGGGGCCAGGTGAGCGGTCGAGCCCGCATCCGGGCGAGCCGCTCACCGGTGCGCCCAAAGGGCGCAGGCCCCGAACGAAGCGAAGGCGACGGTCAAGTCCTCCCCCTCACCCCGACCCTCTCCCCCTTTCGGGGAGCGAGGGAGTAAGACTCCGACGCGCGGCACTGTCGGTGAAGCTCGCGGCGTGAGAAGTCACCCGAGCGAAGCGAGGGTGGAGGCTCACGCCGCGGGAGCCGGAGCGAAGTGAGGGGCCAGGTGAGCGGTCGAGCCCGCATCCGGGCGAGCCGCTCACCGGTGCGCCCAAAGGGCGCAGGCCCCGAACGAAGCGAAGGCGACGGGAGAAGACTCACGCCGGCGCAAGATTCCTCGAGGAAAACCCTCTCTCCCCGGCGGGGGGAGAGGGCAGGGGTGAGGGGGGTGCCCATCGACCCCGGGTCCCTGCCATACAATCCCCATCCAATCGAGCGAGGTTGCCCATGTTGACTCTGGACGCCGCCTTCGACCGCATCGGCACGGCTTTCCGCGAGATGGGGTACTCAGCGACCGACGTCACACCTCCGGACGCCTCGGGAAACCGGCAGGCCGTCTACACGATGCCGAACCTTTCGATTCGCATCTGCTCCTATGGGCGCGCGCGTCTTCTCACGGTCCAGGTCAAGGTGGACGGCGAGTGGGTGGATTTCGCCAAGCGCGGCGTCGGCCCGGAGGGGCTCGATGAGAAGTCCGTCGAAGCGCTCGTCCACAAGGTCCGCGACGAGGTGGACGAGACGTCGACGGATTCGTAGGCCGTCACCCCTCGCTCCCGTGAGGTGGGGGGATTCCTACCTTCTGCCCCCGAAATCGCTCGACAGCATCAGGAACTGTCCCCGCTCCTCTCGTTCCTCGTGCTCCTCGGCGGCGGCGGCCAGCGCGGCCCGGCCTCGCTCGCGCCACCAGGCCTTGGCGTCGGCGTTCGTCCAGGCGGGCTCGACGTCGCAGGCCTCGAGAATCCCGTCGAGCTCCTCCGCCGAGCTCGGACGCTCGTCGCGCTCGAACGACAGGCAGCGGCGCAGCGCCTCCTCGAGCGCGGGAGGCACGGGGCACCGCGCGGTCTTCGAGAGCGGCGGAGGCGGACCCTGGCGCTCGAGCTTGAAGACCTCGATCGCGGTGCGGCCCGGGAACGGAGACCGGCCCGTCAGGAGGAAGTAGCCGACGGCGCCGACGCCGAAGAGGTCGGCGCGCGCGTCCACCTTCGACGGATCGCTCATCCCCTCGGGCGCCATGTAGAGCGGCGTGCCGAGGAGCGATCCGTCCTGCGACAGCGCGGCGTCCTGGCCCGACGCCTCGCCGCCGGCGTGATCCACGTCGCCCATCTCCTTGACGAGGCCGAAGTCGAGCACCTTCACGAAGTCGGGAATGCCTCCGTAGAGGCAGAGCATCAGGTTCTGCGGCTTGATGTCGCGGTGGATCAGGCCGGCCGCGTGGGCCTCCGTGAGCGCGCCGCAGGCCTGGCGCAGCAGGTGCACGACGCGCCCGGCCGGAAGCGGACCGTCGAAGGCGACGAGCTGCGAAAGGTTGATCCCGCGCAGGAGCTCCATCGCGTAGTAGAAGACGCCGTCGGCGGTGCGCCCGTAGTCGTAGATCGCGATCGTGCTCGGGTGCGTCAGTCCCGCGGTCAGCTGCACCTCGCGCTCGAAGCGCGCGAGCGCGCGCTCGCCCTCGACGCCGGGCGCGAGGAGCTTGACCGCCGTCGGCCGCCGCAGCAGCGCGTGGCGCGCCTCCCAGACGACCCCCATCGCGCCCTTGCCGAGCTTCGTGATGAGCCGGTACGGACCGACCTTCTCGGCCTGACGCCGCAGGCGCGAGATCGTGCGGAGCGACGTCAGCGTCACGAGGCCGATGAGCGAGGCGAGGATCCCGAGGAGAGCCGCCTCGACCCCGCCGCGCCGGGGCGGCTCGTAGAACCCGGGGAGCGCGAAGACGTCGAGGGCCCAGCGCCTCTCGCCGCGCCGGTCTCCGAGGAGGACGGCATACGCGAGCTGGAACCCCGGGCGCCGCGGGATCTTCGCCGCATCGGCCGGCCGCTCGGCGAGCGACGGCGCCGCGGGCGACTCGGGATCGTGGAGCACGAGGCCGAGGCCCGAGGCGTCCACCTCGGATGCCGCCTGATCCACGAGCGGCGCCACGCGCAGGATCGCCACCGTGAAACCGGCGAGCTGCTTCAGGCGCGCGTCCTCGGACCCCGGATCTCCTCCGCGGTAGACGGGAGCATAGGCGGCGACCGCCGGCGGACCCTTGCGCGCCTCGCTCTCGACGAGATCGAACGGAAGCGAAACCGCGATCTCGCCGGTGTCGCGCGCCGCGCCGGCCGTCGCCCAGCGGCTCGGGCTCGAGGCGATGTCGAAGCCGAGCGCCCGGGCGCTCGGCGGCTCCATGTAGTGGATCGGCACGTAGAACGCGCGCCGGCCGACGGGCGCCGGCTTGCCGTCCGGGCCCATCTCCCAGAAGTGAAAGTCCTTGATGAACAGCTCGGTCTCGATCTCGTTCTCGTACTTGCGGCGCTCGCTCTCGGGCACGAGCGGGAGCCACTCGAAGGAGTAGACCTCGCGATTGCGGGCGAGCATCGGGTACGCCAGGATGCGGAACTGGACCCGCGTCACGCCCTTGTCGGCGGCCTCGACGAAGCCCTGGAGCATGTAGAGGTTCTCGAGCGATGACGCGACCTTCTGGGTGACCCGCGCCTCGAGGTCCTTCGCCTTCTGGGCGAACGCGAGATGCGCCGCGGCGCGCGCGCGGGCGAAGACGTAGGCGCCGAGACCGAGCGAGAGCGCGACGAAGACGCTGGCGAGCAGCAGGTCCGTCGCGCGAATCGACGCCCGCCACAGGAAGAAGGCCGAGCGAAGGCGGCGAACCGTGAAGCGGCTGGTGTCGCCCCCGGAGCCACTGCGGCCGGTGCCCCCGCTCGTCACGGGGGGAGCTTAGACCGGTCCGCCCCCCGGGACCACCGGCGCCGTCCGCCGGTAATGTCCGAAGGCCCCGATCCGTCTTTGTCATGGGCGCGCGCCGAAGCGCCGTTCTCGGCCGGTGAGCCGGTCCGAAAGCGGCGAAATTGCACGTAGGAGGGCTCTTTGGTGGCATCGGTCCGCGCGTTCCTGCGGCGTCACGTTCTCTGGTCTCTGGGAGGCCTGGCGGCCGTGCTCGGGGCCGGGAGCCTCCTCGCCTGGCGGGCGAGCTCGCGCAAACCCCGATACGTCACCGCGGTCGTGACGCGGGGCGGCATCCAGCGCAGCGTCAGCACGACGGGAGCGCTCAATCCCGTCGTGACGGTCCAGGTCGGATCGTACGTCTCGGGCACGATCAAGTCGCTCTCCTGCGACAACAACACGGAGGTCGTCGTCGCCGAGGACACCTACTCGAACGTGCTCCAGGGCTACGTCCGCGCGCTCGGCCAGCGCCTGTCGGACTCAGCCCGGCTCTTCATCGCCGTCGGCGGCGGATGGTGGAGCGAGACCTCCGGGACTCCTCCGCCGGCTCAGGAATCCGTTCCCGGCTCCTAAAGGGATCCCTCGGCGCTGCGCTCCTCGGGATGACAGAGGTAGCACGGCTGCGCGCCCACGCACCACGCCTCCCATCCGCGCCCGCCAGCTGTCATCCCGAGCGAAGCGAGGGATCCCTTTCGTAGCCGCACCGACACTCCAAAGGGATCCCTCGTCGCTTCGCTCCTCGGGATGACATTGAGAGAAATGGCCTGGAGAGATGATCCGACCAAGAAGCCCATCTCGCGGAGCGACGCCACGCCTGCCGTCCGCGCCCGCGCACCACGCCTAGTCGTCCGCGCCCACGACCACGCCTGTCATCCCGAGCGAAGCGAGGAATCCCTTTCTGAGCCGGCGCACGAATCGGCCCGCTACGCCGTCGCCCTCTCCCTCTCTCTTCCCCAGGCCGCCACGAGCAGCGCCGCGGCCGCCCCTATATAGATGAAGGCGTACACCGGCATCGGGTGCTGCGACAGCGCCGAGGTGACGTCCGCCGCCGCGAGGTTCGAGAGGCCCATGTACCAGACGACGAGGTACAGGCCGGTGAAGAGCTTGCCGCCGCCCGACAGCGAGCCCATCCCGACCGAGATCGCCGCGATGGCACAAAGCCCGCCGAGACACGCGAGCCCGCGCGCGGGGGACACGAGCAGGCTCCGGAGCGTGAGCGGCGCTCCGAGCGCGAGGACGACGAGACCCACCGCGGCGGTCTTCCAGAGGACCGCCGAGCGCGGCACGCCGGGCTGGGAAAACACGAGGGCGCTCGTTCCGGCGAGCTTCTCGCGGGCGGCCGCCTCGGAGATCAACGGCACGAGCAGGACGAGAAACGCGCCCTGGGCGAAATTGCCCGGGAGCAGACCGGCGAGCATCGCCGAAAGGGCGAGCGGCCACTTGATCCACGAGGCGCTCTCCCAGACGAGCCGGGCCTCGGCGAGGATCGAAGACCACGCCGAAGGATGGGCGGATATCGGCGTCAGGGTCGCCGCGGCGGGAGCCGGAAGATCGGACTCGAGGATCTGCGCGCCGCCCGCCGTGCCCGCCGCGCCGCGCCGGCCCCGGAACGCCCGCGCGCGGCGAGCCAGCCATCCGGCCCTTCGCGCGCGGCGGCGGCCGCGAGCCGGGTCGAACCGGTCGAAGAAGAGGATCGCCGCGGCGAGGGGAAGCAGAGCGATCGCGAGGTTGAGCGCCCGCAGGCCGAGAAGCCGCGGCGTCACGGCGACGCCCTTCCAGGGCACGCGCTCGATCGGCTTCTCGCGGGTGATGTGTCCGGAGGACACGCCCGTCGCGTCGGCGGGCACGGTGCCGCGCACGAGCCACTCGTCGGTCGCCACGCCGGCCGGATCGAAGATCGGAAGCGACATCGCGCGCGTCGTCGCGGGGCGGTCCACGTCCACGCCCGCGAGGTCGAGCGGCAGCTTCACGAGACCGAAGAGAAACACGAAGAACCACAGGACGAGCCCGCCCCGGCCGCGCAGACCCGGCGTGACGTCGAAGAGCACCGCGAGCGAGGCGGCGGCCGCGATGGCGGGAATCGTCAGGAGGAGGTACGGCAGCGCAAACGAGACCGGCGTGAAGGCGCCGGTGCCGTACCAGACGAACGCGGCGAGCCCGGCGCCGAGCGCGAGGAGGTCGAGCAGGAAGAGGTACGCGAGGTGGCCCGCGAACTTGCCTCCGAGGTACGCCGCCTTCGACAGCGGTGTCGCCGCGAGGATGGCCCCGATGCCGCGCTCGCGGTCCCGGCGCACCGAGCCCGCGACGAGGTAGAAGCCGCTCATCGCGAGGATCACGCCCGAGAGAATCGCCAGCGCGAAGCCCACGTAGGCCGCGCTGTAGACCGGCGCCTGCACGCGGCCGTCCGGCAGATCCCACGTCAGCGATGCCGAGTGGCCATGCGGATCGGGAATCCAGAAGAAGGCCGCCGCGAAGAAGGCGAGCAGCGCGATGGGCGTCGCGACCGAACGCATGCGCATGCGGAGCTCGGCGCCGGCCTGGGCGGCGAGCGGAGAGAGCGCGGCCGCTCTCATGCCGCCGCCTCCAGATTCGTCAGCAGGTACGCGTCCTCGAGGTCCGGCTCGACCGAGACCGACCCGGGGAGCGCGGCGCCGGCGCCGTTCGAGACGTAGCGCACGTGAACGCCGTCGGCGCGCCGGATCAGGTTCGAGACGTGCACCGCGCGCTGCGCGTCGGACAACCGCTCCGAGGCGACGACGGCCCGGAAGACGCGCCCGGAGGCCCGGCGAAGCAGCGCCTCCGGCGTCGCATGGGCGACGAGGCGTCCCTGGCGCATCACGGCGATCTCGGAGGCGATCGCCTCGACGTCGGAGACGATGTGGGTCGAGAGGATGACGACCCGGCGCTGCGCGATCTCGGCGAGGAGGTTGCGGAAGCGCACGCGCTCCTCCGGATCGAGGCCGACGGTGGGCTCGTCCACGATCACGAGCTTCGGATCGCCGAGCAGCGCCTGCGCGATCCCGACCCGCTGCCGCATTCCGCCCGAGTACCCGCCGAGTCGGCGGTCGGCCGCGCCGTGGAGATTGACGAGCTCGAGCAGCTCCTTCACGCGGCGGCCGAGGTCCGCGCCCGAGAGACCCTTCAGCCGGCCGAGGTAGAGCAGAAATTCGCGCGCGGTCAGCTTCTCGTACACGCCGAAGTCCTGCGGCAGGTAGCCGAGCTCGCGGCGCAGGGGCAGCGGGTCGCGCGCCGCGTCGCGGCCGTTCCACAGGAAGGTCCCGGACGTGGGCCTCGTCACCGTCGCGAGGATCGACATGAGGGTCGTCTTCCCGGCGCCGTTCGGGCCGAGAAGCCCCAGGACCCCCTCGCCGACCTCGAGAGAGAAGTCCGACAGGCCCACCGTTCCGCCGGGGTATCGCTTGCCCAGGGATTGAATCGAGAGCATGGGGTGTTTCCCTCGGGGACACCCTACGGAAGGGCGAGGCGAAGGGTTCCCGGAGACGGGTTCGGGGCCCTCCGCCGTCCGAACATTCATCGGCCGGACCACGTATAAAGGTCACGTGGCTCGACCTTTTTCGGCTTTGGGGGGCTTTCTCGTGAAGAAAAAGAAGTGGCTCGGCATCCTCGTGGTCGTCCTGGCCCTGGGCGGCGTGGCCTTCATGAAGGCCAAGGGCAAGGACAAGGGCGACCCCAAGGCCGAGAACACCCCGTTCCGGCTGGGAAAGGTCCAGGCCGAGAACCTTCAGGTTTCCGTCCGCGAGGTCGGCGTCGTCGATCCGGTCACGAAGGTGGACGTCAAGTCGGCCGTCTCGGGCCGTGTCATCTCGCTGAAGGTCCGCGAGGGCGCCCTCGTCAGGCAGGGTGACGTCCTCGCCGAGATCGAGCCCGACGTCAACCAGGCGCAGTCGCTCTCCGACGTCCAGGCGAGCGTGAAGGACGCGGAGCTGAAGCTCCAGGACGCCGAGCGCGACTACACGATGCAGAAGGCGCTCTTCGAGCAGGGCCTCCTCGGCCACGACGCGTTCCGCTCCTCCGAGATCAAGCGCGACCAGGTGAAGGAGAGCCTGCGCGCCGCGCAGATGCGCTACCAGATCGTCGAGGACCGCGGGATCCCGATCTCGGGAAACGCCTCTTCGCAGAACGCCCGCGTGACCTCGCCCATGACCGGCGTCGTCATCAAGAAGGGCGTCGAGCTCGGCGAAACAGTCACCTCCGGCGTCTCCTCCTTCAACGCCGGAACGGTCATCTTCACGGTCGCGGACCTCAAGTCGCTCATCATCCGCGTCAACCTGAACGAGGTGGACATCGCCAAGGTCCACGTCGGCCAGCCCGTGCGGGTCACGCTCGACGCGTATCCGCAGAAGATCTTCACCGGCAAGGTCTCGTTCGTCGCGCCGGCGGCGGAGCTCGTCGAGAAGATCAAGGTCTTCCGGATCGAGGTGACGCTCGACGAGCTGGAGGAGGCATTCAAGACCGGCATGAGCGCCAACGTCGAGATCCTCGGCGAGAAGCGCGACCAGGCCATTTCCATTCCGCTCGAGGCCCTGCAGAAGCGCGACGGCCAGACGGTCGCGTATCGCCTCAAGGCAAACCTCGACCCGAAGAAGCTCGCCGCCGCGAAAGACGGGCTCTCCGGCCGCAACAAGTTCATGTGGCTGTCGGACCACTGGAAGGACTACTTCGACGTCGTTCCGGTCTCGGCGGGCATCGCGACGCTCGAGCGCGTCGAGATCATGAAGGGCCTGAAATCGGGCGAGCAGGTGTCGCTCGAAGACCCGACCAAGAAGCGGGTCGAAAAGGACGACGAGGACAATTGAGCTAGATCACGTAGGGGCGGGGCTTGTCCCCGCCCTCGGGCGGCCGCGAGGGCCGCCCCTACCCAGCGGGATCGCCGATATGACGCCAATCATCGACACGCAGGCCCTCACCAAGACCTACGGCTCCAATGGCGCCGCGGTCCACGCGCTGCGGGGCATCGACCTGACGATCCATCGAGGCGAGTTCGTCGCCCTGATCGGACCGTCGGGATCGGGCAAGTCCACGCTGATGGCGATCCTCGGCTGCCTCGACAAGCCGTCCACCGGGACCTACGCGCTCGACGGCGAGCGAGTCGAGGGTCTCTCGGGCCGCGAGCTCGCCGAGATCCGCAACGAAAAGATCGGCTTCGTGTTCCAGCAGTACAACCTGCTTCCCAAGGCCTCGGTCCTGCGCAACGTCGAGCTGCCGATGCTCTATGCCGGCATCTCGCGCAAGGCGCGGCGGGCCCGGGCGCTCGAGCTCCTCGAGAAGGTCGGCATCCCCGACAAGGCGAAGGTCCTGCCGGCGGCGCTCTCGGGGGGCCAGCGCCAGCGCGTCGCGGTCGCGCGCGCCCTGGCCAACCATCCGGCGCTGCTTCTGGCCGACGAGCCGACGGGAGCCCTCGACTCGAAGACCGGCCACGAAGTCCTCGAGCTCTTCGCCGAGCTTCACCGCCAGGGCAACACGATCATCATCGTCACCCACGACCTGTCGATCGCCGGGATGGCGCAACGCCAGGTCGAAATCATGGACGGACTGATCCGAGTGGAGGCCGCAGCCTAGCGCCGTAGGGGCGGGGCTTGTCCCCGCCCGGGCGGCCGCAAGGGCCGCCCCTACGGCATGGCGGAACGCCATGGCCCTCAACGGCAAATTCCGCGAGCGCCTGCGCAACTCGTGGGTCGAGATGCGGGAGAACCTCACGCGCTCGATCCTGCAGTCGCTCGGCGTCATCCTCGGCGTCTCGGCCGTGCTCGGCGGAATGTCCATCACCGACAGCATGCGCAAGCGCTCCGATGGAGCTCTACGTGCGGATGGGCGGCCTCGACAAGCTCAACATCCGCCAGTCGGCGGTCGTCAACGAGGGCGCCCCGACGGCGCTCCAGATGGCGAACCTCGGGCTGCGCTCGGCCGATGCCAACGGCGGCGACGACCTGGACACCTCCTCGGTCGACGGCATCTCGCTGCGCCGCGACGCCCGGGCGCGCGTCCGCTCGCCGTACGCCGACCAGGAGCGCGACATCCGCGGGGCCGGCGGCGATTTCCTGGCGCTCGAAGGGTACTCGGTCGACGAGGGCCGCGAGTTCAGCGGCCACGACCTCGACACCGCGGCTCCCGTCGCGCTCCTCGGCACGGAGGCGGTCGCGGTCTTCTTCCCCAACGGCGACGCGCTCGGCCGCACGCTCCGGATCGGCGACACGCCCGTCCAGGTCGTGGGCATCCTGAAGGAGCGCGTCTTCCGTTTCCGCAAGTCGAACCAGAACTGGTTCCGCTGGAGGAACCGGGTCATCATCGTGCCCAACTCGCTCGTCGCCCGGCGCTTCGAGGGCGACCAGTACCACCGCGTCGACCGGATGGCCTTCCGCATCCGGGACATCGACGCGATGGCCTCGTTCGCGAAGGGCCTGACCGGCCTGCTGAAGGCGAATCACCGCCAGCAGGAGGACTTCCGGATCGACAACGTGGGCGCGCGGGTGCGCAAGGAACAGTCGCAGGGAGGCGCCTACGACATCATCTTCATGCTCTCCGGCTTCCTGTCGCTGATCGGCGGCGGCATCGTCAACGTCAACATCCAGATGGCGACGCTGAAGGAGAGGATCCGCGAGGTCGGAGTCAAGATGGCGATCGGCGCCCCCGGGCTCGAGATATTCAAGGAGTTCATGACGGAGGCGCTCGTGCTGACGGCCGCGGGCTCGCTCGCGGGCCTCGTCATCGGCGTCGGCTTCTCGTGGATCATCACGGCCGCGCTCGGCGTGCCCCTGCACATCAACGGAAAGAGCTTCGTGTCGGCCTACGTCCTCGCGGCCGTCTTCGGATTCCTGTTCGCGCTCTTTCCCGCGTGGAAGGCCTCGCGTCTTTCGCCGATGGAAGCCCTCCGCTATGAGTGAGACGGCGCTCTCGCTCCCGGACGCCCCGTCCCGCACGGCGCGTCCGGCCCGCCGTCTCTCGCTCGGCGCGAAGCTGTCCCTCGGCTGGGAGATCGTCAAGGGCGGCTTCGTCGAGCTCTGGGCCCACAAGCTGCGCTCGACGCTGACGCTGACCCTCCTGATGCTCGGCGTCTTCGCCCTCGTCGTCATGACGTCGGTCATGGACGGCGTGATGGACAAGATCGCGACCGGCTTCTCGGGGATGAGCTGGGACGGCACCGTCATGCTCGCGCCGGACCAGCCGGCGACGACCGAGGAGCAGAAGCGCTTCGCGATGAGCCCCGGGCTGAGGTTCGAGGACCTCCCCCGCCTGACCGCTCCCGACCCGAAGGTCATCGCGTTTCTTCCGCGCGCCACCAAGGAGTCTGCGGTCAAGGTCGCCGGCGGGACCGAGCGCTGCTACGTCAACGGCGTCTGGCCCGACTACGCGCGCTGGATGAACCGTCCGGTCGCGATGGGGCGCGGCCTGACGGACGACGACGAGCGCCGGCGCGAGGCCGTGGCGGTCGTCGGGGCGACGCTCGCCTCCAAGCTCTTCGGAGGCGCCGATCCCGTGGGCCGCGACATCACGGTCGAGAGCGTGCGGTTCCGCGTCGTCGGCGTGCAGGCCCCGAGCCAGATCTTCACCGAGGAGCTCTGGTACGACGCCAACGGCATCTCGATCCCGCTCCAGACCTACATGGACCGGATCGATCCGGACCACAAGCTCTCGAACATGGCGGTCAAGCTCGCCCGCAAGCGCGACAACGCCGAGGTCTCGGCGCTCATGATCGGCCGCGCCAAGCAGGCGCACCACGGGATCGAGGACGTCAAGATCGTGGACCTCGAGGCCGAGGCGGCGCGCTCCTGGCAGCACTTCCTCGACCAGATCTACGGGTGGAAGGTCGTGCTCACGAGCCTCGCGGCGACCGTGCTCCTCGTCGGCGGCGTCGGCGTCCTCTCGGTGATGCTGATCTCGTTCTCGGACCGCCGCTACGAGATCGGCCTGCGCAAGGCGATGGGCGCCTCCGACGGCGAGATCCTGATCCAGTTCCTGCTCGAGGCCTGCGTGCTCGCCGCCGTCGGCGCCTCGCTCGGCACCTTCCTCGGCACGGTCGTCTGCGACGCGCTCTCGGCGAACTTTCCCTACGGCCTCGTGGTCAACCCGATGGGATTGCTCATCGCCTGGGGCTCGGCGCTCGTCCTCGCCGTCGTGTTCGGGCTCTACCCCGCGGTCAAGGCGTCGCGCCTCTCCCCGATGGAGGCCATGCGATAGGGCTCGTCGCCTTCCCCACCCCAGACTCGTGCCGCGCTGGTAGATTGCGTCGCATGAAAGGCGCGAAGAAAGTCACCGTCAAGTTGCCGGCCGAGATCCTGGAACGAGCCGAGCGGTCCACCGGTCAGGGAATTAGGGCCACGATCTGCATGGGCCTTTCGCTCTTAGCGGCGCAGGGAGCTTACGAAGGTCTCCGGAAGCACCGCGGGCGGGTCATCTTTTCCAACGACCTCGCTCGTCTCCGCAAAGATCGTCCGTGATCGCCGTCGATACGAGCGCGTCGTGAAAACAGACCCGAAGGCCTTCCGCGACTTCTACCCGGAGTACCTCTCCGAGCATCGCGATCCCACGTGTCGCCGGCTCCACTTCGCGGGCAGCGCGCTGGTGCTCGCGGCGCTCGGGACGGCCGCGGCGACACGCGACTGGCGCTGGCTGATTCGCCGCTCCACTCGTGGGTTACGGTTTCGCCTGGGTAGGCCACTTCTTCTTCGAGCACAACCGGCCGGCGACATTCCGTCATCCGCTGTACAGCCTGGCCGGGGACTGGGTCATGTTCCGGGACGTCCTCACCCGGCGGATCGAGCTCTAGACGCCGTCAGGTCTCCAGAGCCGATCCCCCGCCGATCAGCGGCCGACCCGCGAGCGCCGTCCTCGTCGCCCACCACGCCAGAACGACGGCCAGAAGGATGGAAATCAGCGCCGCGGAGGACGTCCAGTTCGATGGGTCGCTGCCATAGATGTCGTAGGTAAACGATCGGTTGAAGATCTCGGCGACGATTCCCGCGAGGACGCCGAAGCGGATCGTCGCGAACACGACGATGGCGACGGAAAGCAGCGCCAGCGGCCACCCGACGAACCGGTCTCGGTTCGACTCGACGTAGGGTGCCGAAAAGAGAAGCGAGACGAGCAGCCCGGCGAGCCATCCGACTCGCACCAGCCATCGCGCGAGGACGAGGAAGAACACGATTCCGAGCACCCAGAACACGGCGGTGACGCCGATGCTCACGCGCCAGGCAAGGGCGTCGCGGAAGGTCACCGCGGCGGAGAACGGTTCGGGAAGCAGCCCGGAAGCACCGAGCTTCGCCGGAAGGAGCAGGCGGACGGGCCCGACGATCAGGCCGGCGACCGTGCCGATCACGGCGCCCACCAGGGCATCCCGGCCGACGAGGGGGTCTTGCCAGCGACCCGACAACGCCCTCTGCCACGAGATGAGCATCTCGGGCCACCGGCGGCGCGCGAAGGGCTCGAGCGCGACGTAAAGGACCCAGTAGACCAGCGCCGTGCCGGCGGCATTGCTGACGGCTTCGAGTAACAGCCATCCCTCGTCGGAATTCCGGACGTGATGCCCGCCCAGGATCCACATCAGCAGGGTCAGGCCCCCGATCGCGGCGGCGAGCCGAAGCGCGCCGCGCACGTCGCTCCGGCCCGAGCGGATGTTGCGGCGCGCGAGCAACGCCCCACCGAGAAAACAGAGAAAGAGAATTCCCTCGAAGACGAGCTCGCCGTTTGCCGACGCCAGACTCTCCGTGGAGCCGCGCTGGGGCTGAGCCCAGGGACCGATCCAGAGGAAACTCACGGGTCGCCCCGCGTACGCGGCGGCCTCGACGCGCATCGTGACTCCCGGGCGGTCGGGATGCGGCCCTTCCCAGGCGGCGCGTTCGGTCGCGAAGGATCGCGGGGACCACTTCGGCGGGACCGGTTGGAAGCGAGAGGGCTCCAGGCCGGCCTCACGAAAGAGCAGGCTCCAATCGGTCGGCCCAGCGGGCACCCGGCTCTCGTCGACCTGCGGCGGAACGACGGCGAGCCGGAGCAGTCGGCCCTTCGAGTCGGTCGAGACCTCTGCCATTCCGGGCAGGAGCGGCGCCGGATTCTGAAAGTTCACGTCCGGAAACGGATAGGGGCCCGTGTATGAGAGCGCGGGAACGAGGGAGGAAGGAGACTCGCGATAGGCGTAGGCAATCGCGTCGCGCGACAGGTCCCCGCCGAGGCCTCCGTGGGCGCGAGCCCACTCGAGAAACGTCTCGTTCGTCTGGAACGTCTGCGCCCAATCCACCGGCTTCGCGACGCCGACACGTTGCAAGATCTCGCGAACCCGCTCGCGGAGAACCTCCGGCGGTTTGTCGACGGCGACGAGCGTCGCGATGTTGGCACGCGGCGACAGCCAGAGCGCGAGCGCGACGGCGGCCGCGAGGCCGGCGAGCAGCGCGCGGGCACGGGACGGAGTCAGCGCTCCCCTTTCTCCGGCGGCGGCGACCATTTCGGGGGAGGGGGTTTCGCCGGCGGCGATCGCGGCGGCGAGAGGATCCCCTCCCGGCAGAGCCGCCGCCACCTGCGCCACCGAACGTCGGACGTCTGCCCCGGGTCCTTCTCGAGACACCGGAGGATCACCCGCTCGACCGCCGGATCGAACCCCGGCGCCACCGACGACGGCGCCGTCGGCGTCTCCTCCGTGTGCTTCCTCCTCAGGTCCTCCAGACTCGCCGCGTCGAACGCCTTCCTCCCGGTCGACAGCTCGTAGAGCACCAGACCGAGCGCGTAGATGTCGCTCCGGACCGACGCTCCCTTTCCTTGAAGCTGCTCCGGCGCCATGTACGCCGGCGTCCCCGAGACCTCTCCCTCGGTCACGTCCGTCGCCGCCACCGCCAGACCGAAGTCCGTGATCCGCGCCCGACCTCTCCCGTCCACCATCACGTTCGACGGCTTCAGGTCCCGGTGCAGCACGCCCCGGTCATGCGCCGCGGCGAGCCCCGCGCAGAGCTCGCGCGAGATCTCGAGCGCCTTGTCCGGCGGCAGTCGACCGATCCGTTTCAACAACGACGCCAGGTCCTCCCCGTCCACGTACTCCATCGAGAGGTAGTGCTGGCCCTCGATCTCCCCCACGTCGTAGACCCGGCACACGTTCGGGTGCGACACCTGCCGCGCGATGCGGACCTCGGCGTAGAACCGATCGAGCCGCTCCTTCTCCGCCGCGAAGTGGCTCGGCAGAAACTTCAGCGCCACCGGCTGGCCGAGCTTCAGGTCGTCCGCCCGATACACCTCGCCCATACCTCCGCGGCCGAGCAACCCGATGATCCGGTAGCGCTCCGCCAGCACCGCCCCGGGCGTGAACCCGCCCGCCTGGATCGTGTCCGACGACGCGAGTCGGCCGACCCGCGAGGAGGACGGCGGCCGCCGCGCCTTCTCTGCCATCGACGGAGATGCCACGTTCGTCGGCAGCTGCGACACCGACGACACAGCCTCGCCGCACGAAGCACAAAAACGCGCGGCCGGCGGCACTTCGGCCGCACAAGATGGACAGCGCGCCGACGGCGGTCCCATCGCGTTCCTCACGCCTCCGCGAGCGCGAACGCCCGGGCGGGCACCGCCCGGCGATAGCCCCAGACCGCGAGCGCGAGAACGGCGATCCCGGCGATCGGACCGGGGTAAAAGTACCAGGCAGAAGAATCAGCCGATCTCACGAAATAGAAGAGGGCGGTCCCCAGGACGTCCGTGAGGAGAGCCGCCAGCAGACCGAACCGGGTCGCGACGAAAACGAGAATCGCGACGCTCACGACGCCCGATGCCACGTACGGCGGGTCGAAGCCGAGAAAGTTCGTGGAGAACAGGGCCGTCACCAGCAGCGTCGCGAGCCATTTCAGACGCAGCCACCTTCGCGCGAAGGCGAGGAACAAGACGATGCCGAGGACCCAGACGAGGCTCGCTACCGGCAGGCTGACGGCGAGTGCCATCGCGTCACGAGCGCTCGCTGTATAGAACGGAGCCAGGGGCGCGGGAGAAGCCGAGCCGGGCCAGAGCGCTGCGAACAAGTCGCGGACGGTTTCGGTCAGGGCGGCGCCGGCAGCGCCGACGAGCAGATCCCGGCCGACCAGCGGATCCCGGAAACGGCCGCCGAGCAACCTTGTCCATGAGATCAGCATGTGCGGCCAGTTCCGACGCGCATAGGGCTCGACGGCGAGATAGATGACCCAGATAAAACCGCCGAACAGGAAGGCGTTCGACAGCCCGTTCGCGAAGATCAGCTCGAACTCGAAACTCGCGGGGACGTGATGCGCTCCGAGCGCCCAGGCTGCGAGCTCGCACAGGAAGGCGGCGGTCGCGAGGCGCATCGCTCCGCGGCGGTCGCCCCGGCCCGAGCGCAGGTTTCCGCGCACGAGCCAGACCCCGCCGAAGAGCAGAACGAACAGGATCGCGTCGAAGGCGAGCTGAGCGAACTGGCTACCCGCGGTCCGCACATCGAAGATGTCCCGGACCGGCCGGCTCCACGGGCCCAACCACTGGAACGATACGGGGCGGCCGCGGTTCGCCGCCGCCTCGACGCGCATCGTCAGCCCGGGCCGCTCCGGATGCGGCCCCTCCCAGGCTGCGCGCGTGTCCGCGTAGACGCTGGGACTCCACTGCGGCTCGACCCGCGTGAAGCGCGCCATGTCGAGCCCCGCGGCGCGAAAGAGCGGCGCCCAGTCGGGCGACGGCGCGGGCCCGGAAGTCTTGTCGAGCTCGCGCGGCTCGACCGCGAGGAACTTGAGCCGGCCCTCGGCATCGAGCGTCATCCGCACGTCGCCCGTTTGCTGAGTCGGGGGCGGGTCGTACTCCGTCACGCGCGGACCCGGAAACGGGGCCGCAAGGACCCTCACGGTGACCAGCACGGTCGGGCTCTGACGGTAGCGGAAGTCGATCGCATCGCGCGCGATCCCGCGCCGCCATCGATCCGGAGACGTGTCGTGGTCGCCGACCCAGCCGATGAAATCATCGTTCGCGAAGAAGTCCGCAGCCCGGTCGGCGGGTCGGTCGGGCATCCCGAGGCTCGCGAGGATCTCGCGCGCCCGGGCCTCCAGCACGTCCGGCGACTTCTGCGAATCGACCGCGGCCAGAAGCCGCGTCTTGCCGACGAGCGCGAAGCCGAGCACGAGCGCGACGACGACCGTCGCGAGAAGCGCCCGGGCCAGCCCCGGCGCGATCTGCTGCTCGTCCCCCGCGGCGGCGACCATCTCGGGAGAAGGGGTTTCGCCGGCGGCCAGCGCGGCGGCGAGTGGATCTCCTCCGGGGAGGGCCGCCGCCACCTGCGCCACCGACGATGGCCTCTGCGCCGGGTCCTTCTCCAGACAGCGCAGGATCACGCGCTCGACCGCCGGGTCGAACCCCGGCGCCACCGCCGACGGCGCCGTCGGCGTCCCCTCCGTGTGCTTCCTCCTGAGGTCGTCCAGGCTCGCCGCGTCGAACGCCTTCTTCCCCGTCGACAGCTCATAGAGGACCAGCCCCAGCGCGTAGATGTCGCTCCGTATGGAGGCGCCTTTGCCCGCGAGCTGCTCCGGCGCCATGTACGCCGGCGTCCCGGACACCTCGCCTTCCTGAACCTTCGACGCCGCGACGGCCAGGCCGAAGTCCGTGATCCGCGCCCGGCCGCGCCCGTCGATCATGACGTTCGAGGGCTTCAGGTCCCGGTGGAGCACGCCCTTGTCGTGCGCCGCGGCGAGACCCGCACAGAGCTGCCGCGAGATTTCGAGCGCCCGGTCGCCCGGAAAGCGGCCGATCCGCCGCAGAAGCGCGCCGAGGTCCTCGCCGTCCACGTATTCCATCGAGAGGAAGTGCTGCCCCCCGATCTCGCCGACGTCGTACACGCGGCAGACGTTCGGGTGCGAGACCTGGCGCGCGAGACGGACCTCCGTGAAGAATCGCTCGACACGGTCGCGGTCCGCCGCCAGGTGCGGCGGCAGGAACTTCAGCGCGACCGGCTGGCCGAGCTTCAGGTCATCGGCGCGGTAGACCTCCCCCATGCCGCCGCGCCCGAGGAGTCCGATGACCCGGTAGCGCTCGGCGAGGATCGCCCCCGGCGTGAAGCCGCCGGCGTCGATCGAGTCCGACGACGCGAGCCTCCCCACCTTCGACGAGGACGGCGGCCGCTGCGCCTTCTGCGCCACCGACGGCGACGCCAGCCCCGTCGGCATCTGCGAGACCGACGAGACCGCCTCGCCGCACGCGCCGCAGAAGCGCACCGTCTCCGGAACGCCGGACCCGCAGCGAGGGCAGGGAATCACGGCGCGCGGATTCTATCGAACCGTCACTTCGGCGTCGGGGCGGGCGTCGGGATTCGGATCATCGCCGGCGGGGTCCCGACCGGGTGCGCGCCGGGAGTGGGCGGAGGCTTCGGCACCATCTTCGCGACCTTGCCCGTCATCATCGGGGTCCACGCCTTTCCGTCGCGCGAGGTCTCCCAGCTGTAGGAATAGCCGTCGGGCTTCGCGTCGGAGACGGTGTACCGCGTCTGGACCGTCTTGTCGCCGACCTTCGATTCACCGAGCCACGTCCAGGCGTCGTCCTTGACCGTTCCGGACGCCGTCTCGGCGCGGCCAAGGTTGTCGAAGCTCCACCACCGGTAAACCTTCTTCTCGGCGTCGTACCCCAGGACGCCTTCGGCCTGGACCATGCCGGTCGGGGTCTTCGTCTGCATCAGGCAGCCGAGAAAGAATTTTCCCGGCATCCACCGGCACATCTCTCGCCCCTGCGTGGGACCGCCCGGGCCGAGCGGGCCGGCCTTGATCTCGCCTTCCGTGGTCCACGGTCCGGCGAAATAGGAAAGCTTGTCGGTTTCGGGAGGAGGCGTCGGCCCCTCCGGCGGCTTCTCATCCGGCCCCGCGGCCAACACTCCCGATGCGATCCCGATGGCCGCCACCGCGGCCGCCCACCAGCGCCTGTGCATTCGTCTCCCTTCGTCGTCCATGTCCGGCTAGCTCTTCGTGAGCTTGCCCTCCGCCGCCGTCATCCAGGTCTTGCCGTCCATCGAGGTTTCCCACTTGAAGGTCTGCGAGGTCGGCGACGCGAGGACGACGGTGTAACGCGAGTACACCAGCTTGCCCCCCATCTTGTCCGAGCCGGTCCACGTCCACGTGTTGCCGCTGACCGTGCCGGTCGCCGAACCCATCATCCCCGTGCTGTCGAAGCCCATGTACTTGTAGATCTTCTCCTCGGGACTCCAGCCGAGGATCGACTCGCTCTTCATCTTCCCCATCGCGCCCGCGCCGCTCTCGCGGCAGACGAGCTGGAAGGCGCCGTCGAACCAGCTGCAATCGCTCTCGCTCGTCATCTTCCCGCCGGGGCCCCACGGTCCCGGCTTCATCTCGGCCTCGCCCTTCCACTTGCCGGCGAAGGCGTCGAGCTTCCTGGTCTCCGGTCCCGGCCTGGGGGCCTCCGGCGGCTGCTGGGCCATCACGACGGCGGCGGCGGCGAAAACGACCGGCGCGGCCACGAGGTTTCCGAACGAGCGTTTCATGGCATCTCCTCCGAGGCGATTCTATTCAAGGCCGGCCCCCGAAACCTCCGCCGGGAGTATCCTCCGGTCCATGAGACGTACGACCGCCGCGACCGCCGCCGTGTTGCTCCTGGCCGCCCCCCTTCTCTTCGCCGCCGTCGAGGGCTCCGCCGGCGGGATCCGCTGGACGATGCCGGCTTCCTGGAAGGTCGGGGCGCCCCAGCCGATGCGCGCCGCCACCTACGAGATCCCGGCGGCACCCGGCGCGGAAGCCGCGAGCTGCGGGGTCTTCTTCTTCGGGAAGGGCCAGGGCGGAGGAGTGGACGAGAACCTCGCGCGCTGGGCCGGACAGATCTCCGGCGCGGCGGCGCCGGCGAAGAAGTCGGAGCGAACGGTCGCGGGGATGAAGGTCCACACGATCACGTCGACCGGAACGTACGAGGCCTCGATGGGAATGAAGTCGGAGGGCAAGAAGACGGGCTGGATGCTCTCGGGCGCGATCGTCGAGGCGCCGGACGGCCTGGTCTTCTTCAAGTGCGTCGGCCCGGCGGCAACGATGGCGAAGGCGCAGCAGGGCATCGACGAGCTCCTCAAGTCGATCGTCAAGGTCGGCGCGACGAAGGTGTAGGTATGGGTACCGGTACGCGCGGGTAGAGGCGGGGCTTGCCCCGCCGGGGCGGCCGCAAGGGCCGCCCCTACGAGAAACAGCGCCCTCAGTACCCCTTCAGGAACTCCCGCACTCCCGGCCCCTGCGCCGCCAGAGACGCGATGCAGAGGTCGATCGTTTCGAGCGACTGCGCGAGGTTGCGCGGACCGCCCGGCAACTTCGACGCGCGAGTCTCGAAAAACGCCGCGACTTCCTGCCGATGCGCCGCGTCGCAGAAGCCCCCGCCGAGGTATGGCATGGCTCCCGAGATCTCGCGCGGAAGGCGGGCGACGATCGCGTCGTAGTTCGCCGTGGCGAAGTCCCACAGAATCTGGCGGCTCCCCGGCCATCTCGCGACGGCGAAGAGAATGCCGTAGGCCTCGCGAGGGTCGATGTCGGAAGACAGGAACAGCTTCAGGGCTTCCCGAACCAGCTCCGGATCGGAAAAGGACCCGAGGGCGCCCAGAAGGCGCGACTCGTCGCGATGGTCCTTCTCGGTTCTTGCCGCGGCGAGGAAGCGCTCGAAGAGAGCGCGATCGCCGTGGCGCGCCGCGACCTCGAGGACCGATCCCGCCATGTCCGCGGGGACGGCGCCGTGGTCCTCCAGCCAGCGCAGCGCCAGCCGCCGCGCCTCGGCCTGGAGCTCGGGCTCGTTTCCCTCCTCGGCCACGAACGGAACGAGGTCCGTCCGCATCAGCTGCGTCTCCTCGGACTCGCCCGGCTTCGCCGCGAAGCCGAGCGATCGCGCGCGCGCCCCGTACATCTTCGACACGAAGCGCGCGTAGTTCGGAGCGAGGTCCTCGGGAACCAGGTTGTCGCGGATGTCCGCCGTGATCCGCAGGGTCGCGTCGACGGTCTCGCGCTCGCGCGCCGGCGCGAAGCGCGGCACGAGGGAAAGCGCCTCGGACATCGGCACCGCGCCCGCCGCCGCCTCGGCGTTGACGTCGCGGATGACGCCGACTCGCTCGGCGAGCGTGAGCTCCGTGTCCGCGGCCGCGAGCAGCTTTCCGAGCAGGTCGCCTCGGTAGAGCGCCCGGTAGTAGCCGTTCTCTCCGTCGTTGGCGAGAAGCCAGGACGGGCAGACGGACGTCGGCGCCGCCGCTTCCCCCGTCGGCCCGGTCAGGAGCGTGCAGGCCCGGGACGCCTTTCCGTCGGATCCGCCGCGCGAACAGACCGGGATCTGCCAGACCTCGGCGCTCGCGGTGCCCCTGGAGCCGAGCGGCAGGAGGCGTTTCTGCGACAGGGCCACGCGAGGCGACCCTCTCGCGCAGTCGAGCGCGACGTCCACGAGCGGCACGCCGGCCTGATCGAGAAACGTCGTGAAAGCCGCCGACACGCCGGGGTGGCTCGCGGCCTGGATCTCCCCGAGAAAGTCCTGCTCCGTGGCGCTCCCGTAGCGGTGCGCCTCGAGATACGCGTGCACGCCCGCCTGGAACTTCGCGGACCCGATCCAGGACTCGAACATGGTCAGCACCGCCGCGCCCTTCTGATAGCTGATGCCGTCGAAGGCATTGGCGATGTCGTCGGCCGTGACGATCTCCTGCCGGATCTTGCGCGCCGTGACGAGCGTGTCGTTGTACATCACGTTCGAACGGTCCTTGACGCGCTCGACGCTCGTCTGCCATTCCGGCTTCCACTCGGCCAGCGTGCGATCCGACATCCACGTGGCGAAGGACTCGTTCAGCCAGACGTCGTCCCACCATTTCATCGTCACCAGGTCCCCGAACCACTGGTGCGCCATCTCGTGGGCGCTGTAGGAGGCCTGCCGGCGCTGAAAGGCCACGGTCTCCTCGGCCGGCGGCGCGATCAGCGCGCGCTCGGACCAGCTGATGAGGCCGGCGTTCTCCTCCGCGCCGAACGTCACGGCCTGCGGCACCGCGAGGTGATCGAGCTTCTCGTAGGGATAGGGAATGCCGAAGTAGGCCTCGAGCATCTCGAGCAGCGGCCGGGTCGTCTGCGCGGCGTAGCGGCCCTGCGACGCCTTCCCCCGCGGCGTCACGATGCGGATCTTCGTCTTCTTCGAGCCGGCGGTGCCGGCGTCGAGGTAGTCGAACGGCCCCACGCCGAGCGCGACGAGATAGCTCGGCAGCGGCTCGGTCTTCTTGAAACGCACGACCCGTCCGCCGTCGGCCGCGGCCGACTCCGACTGGATGGGCGTATTCGAAACGGCCGTCGTCCCGCTCGGGATCCGCAGCGTCAGCTGCCAGGGCACCTTGTAGGCCGGCTCGTCGAAGCAGGGGAAGGCGCGCCGCGCGTCGGTCGCCTCGAACATGCTGAAGGCATACCAGTCTCCCCCGTCTTTTTCCCGGAAGAGTCCCTGCGTGGAAGTCTCGTCGAGCTTGCCGGTGTAGTCGATCTGGAGCGTCACCTTCCCGGGCCCGACCGGACGCTCGAACGAGAACCCGGCGAAGTTCTCGCCGCCCGGCACGGCCTTGACCGCGACGGCGTGATCGCCGACGGTCGCCGAGGCTTTCACGATCTCGAGATCCGTGGCGTTCAGCCACAGGAACGACGTCTTCGTCGCGACGTCGAGCTCGACCGAAACCGACCCGTGAAAGGCCGGCTTGCCCGGGTCGATTGAAAGCTCGACGGCGTACTGGACGGGCGTGGCGCCCGCGGGGAGCTTGAGCTTCGGGGGTTCCTGGGCCGGGGAGGGCGAGGCCAGGGCGGCCGAGGCGAGGAGGAGGCCGAAAACGGCCGGAAAAGCCCCGGAGGCTCGGGGAAATCGACGCATGGGCACTCCTTTTCGACACACGTTGAGGCAATGGGTTATTCGTATGGTCCGCCCAAAAGTTGCGCGGGCCCCCGGCCCGTCGGGGGCCGACCCCGATCCTCGATAAACTGCCGGCCCGGGAGGATCCATGTCCAAGGTCATCCGCCGCGCGGGACTGGCCGCGCTCGGGCTCATCGGCGTGCTCTACGGCCTGGCCGCGGCCGCGCCGCAGGGAGGGCAACCCGTGGTGACGTCCGCGACGATCGATCAACTCACGGCAGAGCTCGCCGCCCGGTACGGCGAGGCCGAGCGTCCGCGCATCGAGCGGGGCATCAAGCAGGCCGCGGATTTCTGGCGGAGGCCGGACGGCGACGAGGCCGCGTTCTCCGAGGTCGTGCGCTCCCAGGTCGCCGCCGACTCGAACGCGCACAACGCCCTCTTCACGAGGATGGAGTTCGCCCTGGAATCCCTCGACGGCCACATGAACGAGATCGCGCGCGACTTCCGCCGGCAGTCGGATCTCGACCTGGGCGAGATCTACCCCTTCGACGAGATCCTGGCCGGCTACGACCCCTCGGCGCACGTGGTCGACGACTTCTTCGCGAACCGGCTGGCCTTCGCGGTCCTCCTGAACTTTCCGCTGACGACGCTCGAGCAGCGCCTGACCGACGGCGAGCGCTGGTCGCGCCGCCAGTGGGCCGAGGCGAGGCTGGCAGAGCGGTTCGGCAAGCGCGTCCCCGCCGACGTCAACCTGGCGATCGCCGAAGCGCAATCGGACGCCGCCCGCTACATCGCCCGCTACAACATCTGGACGCACCACCTCGTGGATGCGAAGGGACAGCGCCTCTTTCCCGAGAGGCAGCGCCTGCTCGCACACTGGAACCTCCGCGACCAGATCAAGGCCGACTACTCCGAAGGCAAGGCGGGCCTCGCGCGCCAGCGCGAGCTCGCGCTCGTCTGCGAACGGATCGTGACCCAGACGATCCCGGCTCTCGTCGTGGACAACCCGCACGTGGACTGGGATCCCTCGACCAACGCGGTCGCCCTCTCGAACGTCCGGGACTCCGACACGGCGGCCTCTCCGGACATGAAGATCTCGAACGCGCCCGAGCCCGACACGCGTTACGCGACGCTCCTGGAGACGTTCCAGGCCGCGCGCGAGGCGGACCCCTATTCCCCGCTCGCGCCGACGCTGATTGCGCGGCGCTTCGACGAGAACCGCCAGATCCCCGAGGCGCAGGTCCGCTCCATGCTCGAGGCCGTCCTGTCTTCGCCGCTCGTGCCGCGGGTCGCCGCGCTGATCCAGGCCCGGCTCGGCCGGCCGCTCGAGCCCTTCGACGTCTGGTACGACGGCTTCCGCCCGCGCGGCGCGCACACCGAGGAAGAGCTCGACCGCATCGTCAAGAAGCGCTACCCGACCGCGCAGGCGTACGAGGACGACATTCCGCATCTCCTCGTGGGGCTCGGCTTCTCGAAGGAGAAGGCGGACTATCTCGCCGCCCACATCGTCGTGGATCCGGCCCGCGGATCCGGCCACGCGCTCGGAGCGCAGCGGCGGGGGGACAAGGCCCACCTGCGCACGCGCGTCGAGGCCGACGGCATGAACTACAAGGGATTCAACATCGCCGTTCACGAGATGGGCCACAACGTCGAGCAGACGTTCTCCTTGAACGAGGTGGACTCGACGCTGCTTTCCGGCGTGCCGAACACCGCGTTCACCGAGGCGCTGGCCTTCGTGTTCCAGGCGCACGACCTGGAGCTGCTCGGCCTCGCCAGGCCCGACGCGAAGTCCAACGCCCTGAAGACGCTCAACGATTTCTGGGCGACCTACGAGATCGCCGGCGTGGCCCTCGTCGACATGGGCGTGTGGCACTGGATGTACGACCATCCGAACGCCACCGCGGCGCAGCTGAAGGCGGCGACGCTCGGGATCTGCCGGGACCTCTGGAACCAGTACTACGCGCCGGTCTTCAAGACGAAGGACGTCGTGCTCACGCTCGGGATCTACTCCCACATGATCGACTCGCTCCTCTATCTCCCCGATTACCCGATCGGCCACCTGATCGCGTTCCAGATCGAGCAGCAGATCGAGAAGACGAAGGACCTCGGCGCCGAGTTCGAGCGGATGGCGAAGATCGGCAACGTCGCCCCCGACATCTGGATGAAGGAGGCGACGGGCAAGCCGGTCGGGCCTCAGGCGCTTCTGGCCGCGACGGAACGGGCCCTGGCGGTGGTGAAGTGAGCAACGACCGCGACGACACCGCGAAGCTGCCGGTAGCGGCGGCGGCCGAGCCGAAGCTGCCGGCGGGGGCCTCGGCGAGCGTCGCCGCGGAGCTGGCGGCGCTCTCTCACGCCGGGCTCGTGCGCGCGAACAACGAGGACCATTTCCTCGTCGTCCGCTTCGAGCGGACGATGGACACCCTCGCCTCGAACCTTCCGGCGGGCGACGTGCCCAGCCACTACGCCGAGACCGTGTACGGCCTGCTCGTGGCCGACGGCGTGGGCGGATCGGCGGCCGGCGAGATCGCCAGCCGCACGGCCATCCACGCGCTCGTCGACCTCGTGCTCGAGACGCCGGACTGGATCATGCGCATCGACGATTCCCTCGCGGACGAGGTGCTCCAGCGCATGGAGCGGCGGTTCAAGCAGGCCCGCGAGGTCCTCGTCGAGCGCGCGAAGGCGGACCCGACGCTGAAGGGAATGGCCACGACGATGACGGTCGCCTGCAGTCTCGGGCCAGAGCTTCTCGTCGCGCACGTGGGGGACTCGCGCGCGTACCTGCGGCACAGGGACGGCCGCCTGGAACGGCTGACGCGCGACCAGACGCTCGCCCAGTCGCTCGCCGACGCCGGTGCGATCCCGCCGGCGGACGTCGCCCGGCACCCTTCGCGCCACGTCCTCACGAGCGCCCTCGCCACGCGCGGCGCGTTCATCCAGGTGCAGCTCTCCCGCGCGCGCCTGCAGGACGGCGACCAGCTGCTGCTCTGCTCGGATGGCCTGACGGAGATGGTCGACGACGACGCGATCTCGCGCGTTCTCGGCCGCGCCGTCACGTCGGGCGCCGCGTGCCGCGAGCTGCTCGACCTCGCCCTGGCGGCGGGGGGCAAGGACAACATCACGGTCGTCCTCGGCCGTTACCAGATCCCGGAGACCGGTCCGGCTTGATCGCGCGGCCGTCGCGCCCCGGCCGCAACGCCGCTTTTCTCCCGCGTCTCCTGCCGATCGGGGCAGCCCTCCTGCTCCTCGCGGCCTCGGCGACGGGCCAGGACGCGCATTCGCCGCCTCAACCCGGCGACGTCATGCTCGTGGACTCCTTCGGCCACGTCGTCGGCATCTCGCCGGACCTGCTGCCGCCTTCGCTGCTGCCGCCGGCACAGATCGGCATCGCGAAGCAGGTCCCCCGCCCCGCCCCCGGGCGGCGCCTGTCGCCCGAGCTGCTCCGGCGCATGGAGTCCGGGCGCGAACGCGTGTTCACTCTCTTTCCCTCGACACCGCCCCGGCTCGAGCCCTACCTCGGCGCGCAGGACGAGCTCGGCAACACGGCCATCCGGCCGGGGCCCCTCGTCGACGTCATGCCGAACGAGCCCTACGTCCAGGCCGCGAAGTACTTTCTCGGAGCGCACGGCCTGCGCTACGCCCTGGACCAGACCTTCACCTACACGGGCGTGCCCGACACGCCGGCGGGGTCGCCGAATCTCGGCTATTACACGTTGAAGCTCTTCGCCAAGGGCGCCATCTACACCGACCCCGAGAACGGCAGCGCCGGATGGCTCTCGACGCAGATCAACGCGAAGGAAGGCCTCGGGGGCGCCGGGGCGAACCAGGGCGCCGAGGGCAACATCGGCATGCTCACCGATCCGCAGGGAACCATCTCCAAGCGAAACGGATTTCGGGTGCCGGAGCTCGCCTGGCAGCAGTCTCTCGCGCGAGGCCGTTTCGTCGCCCTGGCCGGCGTCGTGTCGCAGGGCAACTACCTCGACGTCAACACCTACGCCAACAGCGGGCGGGGTCAGTTCCTGAACTCGGCTCTCATCAACAGCATGGTCCTGCCCCTGCCGGCCTTCAATTTCTCCGTGAACCTGCAGTGGCAGCCGGACAAACACTTCTACGCGATCGTCGGCGCGACGGCCGGAAACGCCTCGGCGGGCCAGACCCCGTGGACGAACTTCTCCTGGGAGGACTGGTCGGTCGTGTCGGAGCTCGGCTTCGCGCCCGACGATTTTCTCGGCCTCGGGCCGGGCGTCTACCGCGTCCAGCCCTTCCTGGCACAAGCCGGGGGACCCACCCAGGGCGGCATCGCGTTCAACTTCGAGCAGCAGCTCGGCAGAAAGTCGCCCTTCGGCTGGTTCGGCCGTTTCGGCGTCGGCGGCAGCCAGGTCTCCGCCGGCGCCTCGACGCAGGTCGGCACGGGGTTCGTCATGGAGGCTCCGCTCCGGAACCTCGGCCTCGTGCCGAGCCTGACGAACGACCTGGCCGGGATCGGCTTCGTCTGGAGCCAGCCCTCGGCAACGACGAAGACCGTGTACCACCGCGACGAATACGTGGCGGAGACCTTCTACACGCTCCAACTGTCCCCGCTGCTGCGCCTCCAGCCCGACCTCCAGCTCGTCTGGAATCCCGTCTTCAATCCGGACCCCGGCCCCTTCACGGTCGTCCAGGCGCAATTCATCCTGAGCTGGTGAGCGATCGGACATCCCGTCCCTGCTCCTCGTTCTTGCCTCGATCGCGATATATGGTTTCCGGATCGCGCTCGCCGGCCGGCCGATGTGGTCCGGGGCGGGCCTCGACGACTAGGAGGATTTCGATGCTGTCTCGGCGCTCGACGCTCGGGTTCTCGTTCGCCCTCGCCCTCGTCTCGGCCCTCAGCCTCGCCCAGGAGGGCTTCCCCCCGTTCACGACCGACTTTCCGCCGGAGGAATTCGCCGCGCGCCGCGCGAAGGTCTACGAGGCGATCGGCGCCGACGCCTTCGCGGTCGTGCAGGGAGCGCCGGCTCCGGCGGGCTACACGCGCTTTCGCCAGACGAACGACTTCTACTACCTCTGCGGCATCGAGGTCCCCCACGCGTACCTGCTCCTCGACGGACGCGCGAAGAAAGCGACGCTCTTTCTTCCTCCGCGCAACGAGGGGCGCGAGCGCGGCGAGGGCAAGATGCTTTCCGCCGAGGACGCCGACGAGGTCAAGAAGCTGTCGGGCGTCGACGCCGTCGCCTCGACCGATGCGCTCGCCGAGCAGATGGAGGGACGGTCGCTGCGCGAGGGCTTGCGCGTGATGTATACGCCGCTCCAGCCGGCCGAGGAGGCGTCGATGAGCCGCGATCTGGCGCTGCGCTTCACTGCGGACGCCGCGGCGGACCCCTTCGACGGCCGCGCGTCGCGCGAGGGCCGCTTCGTGCAACTCGTCCAGGCGCGCTTCCCGTTCTTCGAGATCCGCGACCTCACGCCGACGCTCGACTCGCTGCGCCTGATCAAGAGCGAGCGGGAGCTCGCCGTGCTCCGCAAGACGACGAAGCTCGCCGGCCTCGGGATCCTCGAGGGCATGCGCTCGGTCCGGCCCGGGCAGTACGAGCACGAGCTCGACGGCGTGGCCAAGTTCGTCTACTGGCGCAACGGAGCCCAGGGCGACGCGTACTTCTCGCTCATCGGCAGCGGCCACAACGCCTACTGGCCGCACTACAACGCCGGCAAGCGCCAGATGCAGGACGGGGACTTCCTGCTGATGGACTACGCGCCGGACTACGGCTACTACGAGAGCGACGTCACGCGGATGTTTCCGGTCAACGGAAAATTCTCGCCGTGGCAGCGGGAGCTCTACGGCTTCTATCTCGCCTGCTACCGCGCCATCCTGAAACAGATCCAGCCCGGCCGGACCGCGCAGGAGATCATGCAGGCCGCGGGAAAGGACATGCAGGGCATTCTCGCCTCCTGGAAGTTTTCCAAGGACATCTATCGCAAGGGAGCCGAGAATTGGGTCGAGAGCTACAACGCCTCGGCCTCGAAGGAGGAGACGGCGCACCTCGGCCACTGGGTGGGCATGGCGACCCACGACGACGGGCCGCACACCGGGCCGCTCAAGCCCGGCATGGTGTTCACGATCGAGCCGGCGCTGACCGTCCCCGAGGAGAAGATCTACGTCCGGCTGGAGGACATGATCTTCATCACGCCGACGGGCGCCGAGGTCGTCTCGACCGACGCCCCGTGGGACATCGACGCGATCGAGAAGGTCATGAAGGAAGAGGGGATGCTGAAGAGGTACCCGCGGGTGTACCCGGCGCCGTAGGAGGCAACCGGCGCCCTGAGCGGTTACGAGGGATCTCGTCGCTCGAAGAGGCGGGCCTCGTCGCTTCGCTCCTCGGGACGACAGCGCGCGAAGCGCGCAGAGTCACCTGCCCGGCTGCACCTCGACCGGCTGCGGCTTCGGGGGAACCTCCGGCTCTCCCCGCGACGCGGTCCAGTCGATCGAGCCGCCGATTTCGACGACGTTCGCTCCGCCTCGCACCGAGTCGACGGTCAGCGGCAGGCCCGGCGGCATCTGGAAGAGCTTCATGTCTCCATAGGTCTTCGTCAGGAACGGCGAGAGAAAGTTGACGAACCACCCGAGGATCCCCTTGCAGTGCGTCTCGATCTTCAGGTCTTTCAGGACGAAGGCGCGCTCCCGCTTGTCGATCACGAGGTTGGCCTTTCCGACCGGCGCGCAGAACTGCGAGAAGAGCTTCTTCAAGCGGTTCGTCGACGAGCGCTTCTCCGCCGTGACCTCGATCCCGAGCGTGAAGCAGGACTCGCCGCAGGGACGGAACGTCTTCGGCACGATCGTGAAGTCGATGTGCTTGATCGCGAGGTCCTGCTGCCACTTCGCGGCGAGGGCCACGAGGGCCGCCTTCTCGATCGGGTCCCAGGGCGCCTTGAAGACGTAGTTGCCCGTCACCGTGCCGCCGTCCGGTCCGGCATTCTCGAGCGCGAGCGTCGCCGCGAAGGGGCCGTGGAAGTCGAGATCGAGCCGCTTCTCCGGGATCTGCGGAATCGGATACTTCACGACGAACGGGTAGTTGAGCTGGTAGTCGAAGTTGACCGCGAGCGGTCCGGTCGCGCGGCCGTCCACGACGGTCAGACCGGGAGTCTTCAGGCGGATGTTCGAGGCCGAGATCGAGGCGCCCTGGCGCGACAGCTCGCCGGTCTTTCCGGCGAGATCGAGCTTCGCGACGCCCGAGAACCTCCCTGCCGACGTCACGCGAAGGCGGTCGACCTCGAAGGTCGAGCCCGCATCGAGCTCGACTCCCATTCCACCGGGCACCACGAACTTTCCGGACGAGAGCTCGAAGGAGAGCGTCTCGGCCGAGAGGGTCGAGGCGATCTTTCCGTCCTCGCCGGTCCTGCCCTGGAACGCCGCGTTTCGAATGGCCCCTTTCGCGATCGTCACCTCGTTCGCCTCGAAATCCATCCGGCCGTTCTCGATCTCGCCGTCGAGCCGGCCGGAGATCTCGACGAAGCTCGGAGCGCCGCCGTGGCCCGGGCGGAAGACGGCTTTGTCGACCGAGACCTTCATCGCCTCGCCGGACGGCGGATTCGCCGCCGTGTCGAACGCGACGAACGGGCGCAGGTTCATCTGCCTCCCGCCATACGCGGTCACGACCATGTCGTTGATCCGAACCTCGCGGACGAGGTCCATGAAGGACGGCGCCGGGGGTGGAGGAGGGCCGCCTGCAGCTGGAACCGGAGGCGGCGTCGGAGACGGAGAGGGCGGCGTCCCGGGCGGCGGCGCGGCTTTCTTCGCGCCGAAGATCTCGCCCTTCAGGACGGAGGGAATGTCGGTGTGGAGCTGCAGTTTTGCGACGGCCGAGCGCGCGATTCCTCCGAAGATCGCGACGATCGGTCTCCAGATCCCCAGTCCGTGGAACTTCAGGTCGGTGATCCCCTTCGGATCCTGAAACTCCAGCGACTCGATCGCGACCCGGGGCCGGAGACCGCTGCCCCGCACGGCGAGCTGGCCGTTCTCGACCGCGAACTTCATGTGGGTGACCCGCCCGTCGGCCGCCTCCACCGCGATCGAGGTCTTCGGCGCGCCCTGCACGTCGAGCGTGTACTTGGGGATCACGGGCATGCTTCCCTGTTGCAGGTCCGCCTCGACCGAGAGGTGGCCGTCCTTGACGAGCTTGCCGATGTTCTCGAGCATCTGGGACGTGCCGGGCAGGGCCGACGCCGGAGACGCCGACGCATTGGGCGCGGCCATCAGGGCGGAGGCCGAGGCGTCGGGCAGGACCGTCAGGACCGCCGGAGCCTCCGCCGCGGCGCGCGTCGCGGCCGCCAGGCCGGCCAGGAGAACGAACAGCGCGTCGGCGCGGCGGGCAGCCATGACCCGTGAAATATACGATTGGATTCGATGAGCCGCGAAACGGTCCGCGCCGTTTTCATGCCGGGCCCGCACCTCCCGGTGGAGATCCGCCGGGTGCCGGTCCCCTCGGCGCGGCCGGGCGGCGCGATTCTCGAGACCGTCGCGAGCGAGGTTTGCGGCACCGACGTGCATCTTCACCACGGGAGGCTTCCGGGCGTGCCCTATCCGATCCTGCCCGGGCACGTCAGCGTCGGACGCGTCGCCTCCTCGAACGGCCCGCTCTCGGACGTCGAGGGGCGCGCGATCGCGCCGGGTGCGCTCGTCACCTTCTACGACGTCTACGGGACGTGCGGCTCGTGCTGGCACTGTCTCGTCGCCCGCGCCGCGACCCGGTGTCCGCACCGGCGCGTCTACGGAATCACCGCGCCCGGCGCCGACGGCCTGCTCGGCGGCTGGAGCGAGGCGATCGAGATCCTGCCCGGCGTCCGGCTCGTGCCGTTGCCCGAGGGGATCGAGGCGGAGGACTTTCTCGGAGGAGGCTGCGGTCTTCCCACCGGCTTCCACGCGGTCGAGCGGGCGGGCGTCGCGCTGGGCGACACGGTCGTCGTCCAGGGCAGCGGACCGGTCGGGTTGAACGCGGCGATCTTCGCGCAGCTCTCGGGAGCGCTGCGCGTCTTCGTCGTGGGCTCGCCGCGGGCGCGCCTGGAGTCCGCCCGCCGGCTGGGGGCCGAGGACGTGCTCGACATCGCGGAGGTGCCGAGCGCGGAGGAGCGCGTGCGCTGGGTCCGCGACCGGACCTCCGGGCGGGGCGCCGACGTCGTCATCGAGGCATCGGGCAATCCCCAGGCCGTGCCGGAGGGTCTCGAGATGCTCCGCGACGCGGGCCGCTACGTCGTCGTCGGCCAGTACACCGACGGAGGCGACGTCGCCGTGAACCCGCACCGCCACCTCAACCGCCGGCACGCGTCGGTCTACGGCTGCTGGGGCTACGAGTTCTCGCACCTCCACCGCGCCCTCGCGATGATGCGCCGGCACAAGGACCGATTCCGCTGGCGCGAGCTCGTCACGCGGGAATACCCGCTCGAGGCGGCCGGCGAGGCGCTCGCGGACATGGAACGGCTGTCCGTCGTCAAGGCGCTGATTCGTCCCCGCGTCTAGCGTTTTTCTCCCGCTCGATCCACAGCGGGTCCGGAACCTTCACGCCGTAGGCGTGGGAGACGAACCGCAGCGCGACGATCACCGCCGCCGCGAGAATGCCGGCCGCGACGGGCGAGAGCCCGACGTCGTAGGCCCCGAGGTAGATCCACGCTCCGGCGAACGACGAGAGGGCGTAGAGCTCTCCCGGGCGGAACACCAGCGGAATCTCGATCGAAACGACGTCGCGCAGGACGCCGCCGAAAGTGCCCGTGATGACGCCGATGAGCGACGCGTCGAAGGGCGGCATGCCCTTGTCGATCGCAAACCCGACCCCCGTCAGCGTGAAGAGAGCGAGACCCATCGCATCCGCCAGCAGCGCCTGGCGGTGCCAGCGGCTGGCATGCACGTAGAACGGCCGGCTGTACACGAACGCGAGGCAGATCCCGGCGATGACGAGCAGGTACTCCTCGTGCGCCACCCAGAAGAACGGCCGCCGGTCGATCAGGAGATCGCGCAGCGTGCCTCCGCCAAACGCGGTGACGACGGCGAGGCAGTACGTGCCGACGATGTCCATGCGCTTGCGGGCGGCCGCGATCATCCCCGAGACGGCGGAGACGACGACCGCCGAGGCCTCGAGGGCCGTGCCGATCGGGATCGGCCTCACCGGCGCGGAGACACGGAGGGCGGCGGCGCGAGGATCGGAAACCCGTTCGGACCGATCGGCAGCGGCTTCGAGCCGGGCGAGCCCGGCGGCGCGAGGATCGGATAGCCGTTCGAGCCGATGCGCGTGGGCGGAACGGGACCGGGACGCGGCGGCGGAACGTAGCCGCCGCCTCCGCCCCAGTAGGAGTCCGAGTACCCGTACCCGTAGCCCGGATCGATGTACGTCGTATCCGCCGGCGGCGCGGTCTCCCGCGGCGGGGGCGCCGGGGCGAAGCCCGAGGACGGCAGCGCCGGTCCGACGTAGACGCTCTGACCCGGCGCGAGCCGTTCGGCCGGGGGCGGTTCCGTCAGGGAGACGACCTTTTCGACCTCGCTCGCCGCGAGGCTCATGTAGATCCCGTCGGGAAATCGATGGAAGAGATAGACCCGGCCCTTGTGGACGGGCTGATCCGTCGCGTAGACGCGAGAACCGCCGTGAACCTCGAGGGCGTAATACGTCGTAGAAGTGCCCAGGGAGGCGTGCAGAAGTGCAGCAAGGAGCAGGCCCGCGGCTCTATTCATGGTTTCTCCCCCGGCCTTTGGGCCAGGCCCCCTATGGTATAGACTCATAGGTCTGGGCGGAACAGGGCCGACTCCGGCACTGGTGGTGGGGTACCCGCCCAAACCAAGAAATCGGACATCGAGGGTCTGAACGTATGTCAGTCCGAAAAGACTCGGGCTCGGGGCCCGATAGCGCCCGGGGTGGCTCGGCCCGAGTCTCCGTCGAGAACGCGGTCGAGGCTGCCAAGCGATACCTGCTCTCGACCCAGGTCGCGGACGGACACTGGGTCGGCGAGCTCGAGGGCGACACGATTCTCGAGTCCGAGTACGTTCTGACGATGCACTTCCTTGGACGAACCTCCGAGGAGAGAGTGCACAAGGCCGCCGAACACCTGAGACGCAAGCAGTTGCCCACCGGCGGCTGGGCGATCTACGAAGGCGGCCCCGCCGAAGTGAGCTCCTCGGTCAAAGCCTATTTCGTCCTGAAGCTGATGGGCGACGACCCCAACGCGCCCCACATGGTCCGGGCGCGCGAGACGATCCTGTCCCTCGGCGGCATCGAGGCTTGTAATTCCTTCACGCGGATTTATCTGGCGATCTTCGGCCAGGTTTCATGGGACGACACTCCCGCCGTGCCGCCGGAGATCGTCCTTCTTCCGGACGGATTCGTCTTCAACATCTACAAGATGTCGTCCTGGTCGCGCGGCATCGTCGTTCCCCTTTCGATCATCTGGGCGGCCAAGCCCTTCTGCGCGGTTCCCGATTTTGCCGCGATCCCCGAGCTGCGCGTGGGGCGCGCCCCGGCGCCGCACGTTCCCCGCACCCGCAAGGAACGCTCGTGGCGCTGGTTCTTCACCCGGATCGACCATGCGTTCAAACGCATGGAGGCGGCCGGCCTCAATCCGCTGCGCCAGAAGGCCCTCCAGGCCTGCGAGGCCTGGATTCACGAGCGGCTCGCCCTCTCCGACGGGCTCGGCGCGATCTTCCCTCCCATCATCAACACGATCCTCGCCTTTCGATGCCTGGGCTATGCCCTCGACGACCCCCGACTCGTCGCCCAGATCCGCGAGCTCGAGAAGCTCGAGATGGAAGACGAGGAGACGCTCCACGTCCAGCCGTGCTTTTCGCCGGTCTGGGACACGGCGCTCGTCATCGAGGCCCTCTCGGATGCCGGCGTGCCGGCCGACGACCCCGTGCTGCTCAAGGCCGGCCGCTGGATCCTCGACCGCGAGGTCAAGGAGGTCGGCGACTGGAAGAAGGCCTGCCCCGCGGCCGAGCCGGGAGGCTGGTACTTCGAGTACGCCAACGAGTGGTATCCCGACACCGACGACACGGCCGAGGTGCTGACCGCACTGTCGCGCGTGAAGTTCCCCGGCGAGTCCGAAGACCTCGCGCGGCAGGGCGCCGTGGCCCGCGGACAGGCCTGGATGCTCGCCATGCAGAATCGGGACGGGGGCTGGGGCGCCTTCGACAAGGACTGCGACGACGAGGTGCTGACCTACGTTCCCTTCGCCGACCACAACGCGATGATCGACCCGAGCTGCGAGGACATCACGGGCCGCGCGCTCGAGGCGTTCCACGCGATCGGGGTGCCGGCCGGCCATACCGCCGTGCGCCGCGCCGCGGCCTTCCTCGACGCGAAGCAGCTCCCGGACGGGACCTGGTACGGGCGCTGGGGCTGCAACTATCTCTATGGCTCCTTCCTCGCGCTGCGCGGGCTCCTCCACGCCGGCGAGGACATGCGCCAGGCCCGCTTCCAGCAGACGGCGGACTGGATCCGCGCCTGCCAGAATTCCGACGGAGGATGGGGCGAGCTTCCCCACTCCTACGACGACCCGACGACCAAGGGCCAGGGTCCGTCGACGCCGTCGCAGACGGCCTGGGCGCTCGTCGCCCTCTTTGCCACCGGCGATCGCGACTCCGAAGCCGTGCGCCGCGGCGTCGACTACCTGCTGACGAACCAGCAGTACGACGGGTCCTGGAAGGACGACCACTGGACGGCCACCGGGTTCCCGAAGGTCTTCTACCTGCGCTACCACCTCTACGCCACCGTTTTTCCGCTGCGGGCGCTCGCTCTCTACACGCGCGAGGCTCCGGCGGGCCAGAAGAACCGGGTCGAAGCGAGCGCCGACGTGCTCGCGCCGCGCCCCTCGGAGCACGGAGTGAACTGAATGCGATTCCCCGTCCACATGCTCACCGACAACGTGCAGCACCAGGTCAAGAACGCCATCCGCGGCAACAAGCGCTATCCGTTCGTCCTGATGCTCGAGCCCCTCTATACGTGCAACCTCGCGTGCATCGGCTGCGCGATCGAGCGCCACACCGGAAAACTCAAGGACCGCCTGCCGCTTTCGAAGTGCCTCGAGGCCGTCGACGTTTCTCAGGCGCCGACGGTGTCGATCTGCGGCGGCGAGCCGACGATCTACCCGGAGCTGCCGCAGCTCGTCGACGAGATCATCGAGCGCAAGCGCCAGATCATCCTGTGCACCAACGGCCTGCTCCTCGACGAGAACCTCTACGGAAAGATCGCCCCCCACAAGCGCCTGACCATCAACGTCCACCTCGACGGCATGAAGGAGACGCACGACTACGTCTGCGCGCGCGACGGCGTCTTCGACAAGGCGATCGAGATGATCAAGGAAGGCGTGAAGCTCGGCCACCACATGATGGCCAACACGACGATCTTCAAGGAGACGTCCATGCAGGAGGTCGAGGACCTCTGCAAGCTGCTGACAGACCTCGGCGTCGAGGGCATGCTCGTGTCGCCGGGCTACCAGTACGAGTCGGTCGACAGCGACATCTTCCTGTCGCGCTCGGAGATGCAGAAGAAGTTCCTCAAGGTGCTCGACATCTCGAAGAAATACAAGCTGACGTCGACCCCGATGTTCCTCGAGTTCGCCGCCGGACTGCGCGAGTACAAGTGCTCGCCCTGGTCCACCGTCACCTACACGCCGAACGGCTGGAAGGGCCCGTGCTACCTGATCGGCAAGACCTGGTCGCCGACCTTCGAAGAGTTCTGGAACGGGACGGACTGGGAGTACTGGGAGTCGCGCCAGGATCCCCTCTGCAAGAACTGCGCGATGCACTCGGGCTTCGAGGCGTCGGTCGTCCGCGAGCTGCCCAAGCACCCCGGCGACATGGTGCGGATGATCGCCTGGAATCTGGCCGCGTAGCGTAGGCTTCTTGTCCGAGGAGTCGTAGGGGCGGCCCTTGCGGCCGCCCGAGGGCGGGGTCGAGCCCCGCCCCTACGTTTTAAAGACGCCATGGATCTCGTCACCGGCGGCACCGGTTTCGTCGGCTCCCACATCGTCCGGGCTCTGCTCGAGCGGGACCGCGCCGTGCGCTGCCTCGTACGTCCGCAGAGCCGCCGCGACAATCTCGCGGGGCTGCCGGTCGAGATCGTCGAAGGCGACCTGACGGATGCCGCTTCCCTGGCGCGCGCGGTCGCCGGCGTCGACACGCTCTATCACGTCGCGGCGGACTACCGGCTCTGGGCGAAAGACCCGAACGAGCTCTACCGCGCCAACGTCGGCGGAACCCACCTGCTGCTCGAGGCGGCGGCGGCGGCTCGCGTGCGCCGCGTGGTCTACACGAGCTCGGTCGCGGCGCTCGGACTGAACCCGGACGGCTCGCCGGCAAACGAAACCACGCCCGTCGTGCGCGATCGGATCATCGGCCACTACAAGAAGTCGAAGTACGACGCCGAACGCGTGGCCGAGGCGTGGGCAAGACGCGGCCTGCCCGTCGTCATCGTGAACCCCTCGACACCGGTCGGCGAGCGCGACATCAAGCCGACGCCGACGGGACAGATGATCGTGGACTTCCTGAACCGCCGAATGCCGGCCTACGTCGACACCGGCCTGAACCTGATCGACGTGCGCGACGTCGCCGCCGGACACCTGGCGGCGGCCGAACGGGGGCGCACGGGTGAGCGATATATCCTCGGCCACCGCAACATGACGCTGAAGGAGATCCTGGACTCCCTGGCCGCGCTGACCGGCCTGTCCTCGCCGAAGGTTCGCCTGCCGCACTGGATTCCGCTGGCGGCGGCCGCGGCGGCCACGGGCGTCGCGCGCGTGACGGGGCGTCCCCCGCGCGTCTCGCTCGAGAGCGTGCGCATGTCCACGCACCGGATGTTCTTCGACGCCGGCAAGGCCGTGCGCGAGCTCGGCCTGCCGCAGACGCCCGTCGAGCAGGCCCTTTCGCGCGCGGTCGCATGGTTCCGCGAAAACGGTCATGCCGGACGCTGACGCGCGGCCCGTCGCCGTCGTCACGGCCATCCGCGAGGAGCTCGAGGCGCTCTTGTCCCGAGCGAAGGAGGTCCGGCGCGACGCGGACCGCTGCCTGCTCGGACGCCTCGGCGGCACCGCCGTCGTGCTCGCCGCGACCGGTGACGGCTCCGAACGGGCGGCGCGGGTCGTCGCGGCGCTCTGCGACGCGCACCGTCCCCGGGCGCTCGTCGGCATGGGCGTCGCCGGCGCGCTGACGCACGACCTCTCGCTCTTCGACGTGCTCGTCGCCCGGCGCGTTCTCGGCCCCGGCGCCGAGGCTCCGCCTCCCGACGCCGAGATGTCCTCGCGGGCCCTCGCGATTCCGGGAGCTCGCGAGGCCACGTTCGTCACCGCGCGCGGGCCCATCGTCACCCGCTCGGCGAAGGCCGGGCTCGCGGCGGCCGCCGGGGGCGAGGGAGCCCTCGCCGTGGACATGGAGTCCGCCGCCTGGGCCCGCGAAGCCGCCGCGCGCCGGATTCCTTACGCGATCCTTCGCGTCATCTCCGACGGCCCCGACGACGAGCTGCCCGGATATCTTCCCCGATGCATGGACGCGGAGGGCAGCATCCGCCGGTCGCGCGTCGTCCTGGCCGCCCTGGCGAGGCCGGCCTCGATCCCGACTCTCCTCGCCATGCGCGGACGCGTGCGGGAGGCGAGCGGGCGCCTGGCGGCGTTCGTCG
The DNA here is from genome assembly GCA_963738945.1 of uncultured Acidobacteriota bacterium. GTDB lineage: Bacteria > Acidobacteriota > Thermoanaerobaculia > UBA5066 > Gp7-AA6 > DAHUXD01. Next base: position 3,373,474 of record CAVTYD010000002.1, on the reverse strand, counting down.
AGCACTACCTCGCCACGGGTCTCTAGATGTCGATCACGAAAAGCTCCTGCTTGCTCGAGACATTGAGAAATCCCCCTCGCCCCCCGAAGGGGGGAGAGGGTTGGGGTGAGGGGGGCGTCCCGTCGCCGAAGTTTGCCGGGGCTCGGAAATAACCTCATGCCCACGCTCGAAGATCTCCTCGAGAAGACGAGCCGCACGTTCGCGCTCTCGATCCCGGTGCTGCCCGAGCCGACCCGAAGAGAAGTCATGCTCGCGTACCTGCTCTTTCGCATCGCCGACACCTTCGAGGACGCGTCGCACTGGTCCCCCGAGGAGCGCATCGCCGCGCTCGCGGACTTCAACGCGCTGCTGCGGGACTACGACCGTCAACGCGCCGAGGCGCTCGCCCGCGGCTGGGTCGCGCGCCAGGTGGCCCACCACGCCGGTTATCAGGAGCTGATGGCCGAGACGCCGTTCGTGCTCGACGCCTTCTTCGCCCTGTCGCCGCGGGCCGTCCCTCCGATCCGCGAGCACGTCGCGCGGTCGGCCGACGGCATGGCGTCCATCGTCGCCCGCACGCGGGGCGGCGCGCTGACGCTTCATTCGTTGCAGGAGCTTCAGGACTACTGCTACCTCGTCGCCGGAATCGTGGGCGAAATGCTCTCGGAGCTCTTCGTGCTCGACCGGGAGAACCTCGCTCCGGTCGCGGCCTACATCCGCGAGCGCGCCGCCACCTTCGGCGAGGCCCTCCAGCTCGTCAACATCCTCAAGGACTCGGCGGGCGACGCCGAGGAAGGCCGCCGCTACCTGCCCGAGGAGGTTCCGGTCGCGGAGGTCTTCGCGCTCGCGCGCCGGGACCTCGGCGTTGCCGGCGACTACATCCACGCCCTCCAGAAGGCGAAGGCGCCCCGCGGCATCGTCGAGTTCACGGCGCTTCCGGTGCGCCTCGCGTGGGCGGCGCTCGAGAAGGTCGAGAAGCACGGGCCGGGCTCGAAGGTCTCCCGGCCCGAGGTGTTCTTCATCGTCCAGAAGCTCAAGCGCGCGCTCGACCGGGACGAGCCGGCGGTCTGACTCTCGATCCCAAGAGTCAAGTCAGCTCGCTTTGGCGATCGCCGGCGGCTTCCAGGTACCTTCGCCGGCCGGAAGCACCGACGGCGGCTCCGTCTTCGGCCAATAGAGACGCATGACGAGGTAGATCGGCCCGTCCGGCGCCGGCAGCCAGTTGCTCTCCTTTGCCTTTCCCGGCGAATCCTTCTGGATGTAGAGCGTCAGGGAACCGTCGGCGTTCTTCTTCATCTTCGGAAGCATCGGCGAGTTGATCAGGTAGCGGTCGATCGGATTCTTGATCAGCAGCTGCGTCTTCCCGTCGTACATCGTGACCGACCAGAAGGCATTGACCGGCGGGAGCTGGCCATTCGAGAAGGTCAGCGTGTAGGCGTGCTTGCTGCCGTCGAGCGGCTCCCCTTCGGAGTCCGCCTTCGTCAGGGGGTACATGGCCTCGACCGCATCGTTGCCGTAGATTCCACCCTTGGCGGCAGCGGCACGCTTCAGCCAGTCGCCCTTGAAGAAGGCGCGATCGCCGAAGAGGGTGCCGATGTTCCAGCCGTTCACGTTCTTCGTCCCGTCCGTGAGGAACTTATCGATCTTGTCGTCCCCCTCCTTCATGGCCAGCAGGACCGCGGCCTTGTGCTCAGCGGAGAGGTCCTTGAAATCGAAGGTCTTTCCGGGACCGACACCGATGCGGGCCAGCTTCGCCCGGATCTCCTTGTTCTCCTCGGACTCGGGCACGAAACGGAGCGCGGCGTCCAGGTACTGGTAGAAGTTGTCCTTGATTCCCGCCGTCGTCGCCGGGAGAAAGTCCGCCTTCGGCGGAGCAACCGCGACCGGCTGCTTCGCAAACGCGGAGAGCGGCTCGACTTTGTAGCCCGCCTGCACCTTCTCGACGTTTGGCATGTCCTCGGGGCTCAAGAGCTGCGTGCGGAAGAGCGCGACCGAGAAGGGAGTCGTCGAGACGAAGACCTTCTTGACGCCGGCGGGCGCCTCGCCCTTCCAGTCCGGGCCGGTCACCATATAGCTGCCCGCGTCCGTCCCCGTGGCGCGGGTGCCGATGTAGCCGTAGTTGTAGGTGTTGCCGTCGGTCAGCTGCACCGAGTAGTAGCGGCTCCTCGGTACCGCAGGTACGGAGATCACCATCGGCTCCGCTCGCAGGTCCAGCCAGACCATCGAGTACGGCGTGTCGCTGTTGGGCGTGACGACCGCCGTGTCCTCGTAGGTGAAGACGCGATGCTCGTTGGAGATCTGGTTGAACGGCGCCTTGAACTGGCCCGAGTCTTTGTTCACCGAGTATTCGTTCATCACCGCGTAGTTCGTGACGATCGGCAGACCGTAGATGAACCCCTCCTCCGCGATGGCTTTCGTCTCTTCGATGCCGGGCGCCGGGACGCCGGCCGCCTTGTCCGCCTTCGCGGCGGCGGCGACGGCATCGTCCTTCTTGCTACATGCGACGAACAGGAACGCCGAGGCGGCCACGGTGGCGACTGCGCGAATGAGCGTGGACCGGAGCGATTTCATGAAGTGATCCCTTCGTTACTTCGGGCCCGGGAGGACCGCCTCGATGCGAACGATCCTCATCGGATCGGTTCGGTGTCGTCGGCAGAGCGGGTGACTCGCGCCGATCCTATTGCATGGCATGGACGGCCGGAGGCAGGTGAGGGAGAAAGGGCGCCTTGGTCAGGCGGCTTTCGCGTCCTTTGTCGACTTGCTCGAGGCTTTCTTCCTCGGCAGGACCTTGATCATCGCCTTCACCACCGACGGCACGAGCATCGGCCGCAGCAGGCGCGGGTCGTAGATCGAGAGCCTCCGGTTGTTCTCGGCGAGGCAAGTCTCGAGGAACGAGCGCAGCGAAAAGTCGCCAAAGATCGAGTGGGACTTCAGCGTGAATCCGTCCTGATTCTCGACGCGCGGAGAGTCTCCGCTCTTTTCGTCCTTATCGCCGCCGGCCATCGCGAGCGCGCCCTTCAGGCGATCGAAGGCCTGGGCCACGATGTTCCAGCCCCGCCAGAGATCGAAGCCGGGGCGCAGCAGGATCGGACGGCGGGCGCGCAGGTACGCGGCCCAGTTCACGATGAAGAGGATGTGGCGCGCCTCCTCCTGCATGATCTGGTCGAACACGTCCGTCAGCGCCTTCGGAAAGATCTCCGCGTTGACGCCGAGACGGAAGAGGCCGAACGCGAAGAAGGAGTCGAGACACTCGCCGTATCCCGTTCGCAGGAACGCGAGCGTCGGATCCCGGGGAACCTCAGGCGGAGGAAACGGCGCGACCGGAATGCCGTAGTGTTTCGTGAGCAGCTGCAGCACCTCGGCGTGGCGTCCCTCCTCGTAGCCCTGGAGGCTGATCGCCTCGGCGAGAAGAGGGTCCTTTTCGACGTCCCCGAGCGACTGCACCTTGACCGCGGTGGCCGCCTCGGTCCGCGTCGCCTCGTTCCACACCGGCATCGCCTTGAGGCGCGCCAGACCCTCGGCATCCAGATCCGGCCAACGGATCTCGACCGGCTTGAAGGGATCGTGGGTGTCGATGAACGTCCGGCAGAGCAGATTCTTGTGCTCCTCGGAGCCCAGAACGAGCGCCTTTGACATATAAAAAGGTAGAGTATCATGCGCGTTTCTCGCGAATGGGGAGACTGAGAGAAGCATGCCCATCCTGACCCGGGTCGACGGTCCGCAGGACCTCAAGGGACTCACGCACGAGCAGTTGGCGGAGCTGGCGCAGGACTGCCGCGACGTGATCATCCAGACGATCACCAAGACGGGCGGCCATCTCGCCTCCAATCTCGGCGTCGTCGAGCTGACCCTCGCCCTCCATCGCGCCTTCGACAGTCCGAAGGACAAGTTGGTCTGGGACACGTCGAACCAGTGCTACACCCACAAGCTCGTGACCGGACGGCGGGACCAGTTCCATTCCATCCGCACCCCCGGCGGACTCTCGGGATTCGCCGAGCCGAGCGAGAGCGTGCACGACACGCTCGCCGCCGGCCATGCCGGCACCGGCCTCTCGTACGGCCTGGGGATGTCGATCGCCACGCAGGCGGATCCGGGCGATCCGTACGTCGTCGTCATCGTGGGCGACGGCTCGCTGACCTCCGGCCCGAGCTACGAGGCGCTCAACAACATCGTCCACCTGAAGCCGAAGCGCCTGATCATCATCTTCAACGACAACGGCTGGTCGATCTCGGAGAACGTCGGCTGGCTCAACCACTGGCGCAATCGCTTCGAGCTCCATCCGACGTACCAGAAGTTCATCGCCGCCGGCCACAGCTTCTTCAAGCGCCTGCCCAAGGGCGACAAGGCCTGGGAGCTCGCGCGCAAGGTCAAGAGCTCGGTCGAGGGGCTGTTTTTACCGAACCTGATCTGGGACGAGCTCGGCTTTCACTACGTCGGCCCCGTCGACGGGCACGACTACCGCGAGCTCGAAGAGGCGCTCGCCCGCGCCCGGGAAGTCTCGAAGGACGGGACTCCGGTCGTCATCCACACCCTGACGCACAAGGGCCGCGGCTTTCAGCAGGCCGAGCAGAATCCTTCGAAGTTTCACCAGCCCGGAACGCCCACGGGCATGGGCGGGGCCGGCGTTCGGCTGACCTACTCGCAGGTCTTCGCGAAGACCCTCATCCAGATGATGGAGAAGGATCCCGAAGATCGTGGCCATCTCGGCCGCGATGCTCGAAGGCACGGGCCTGATCGAGGTCAAGAAGAAGTTCCCCGAGCGCGTCTACGACGTCGGCATCGCCGAGGAGCACGCGGTCATCATGGCGGCCGGGCTCGCCAAGGCCGGCTGGAAGCCCGTCGTCTCGATCTATTCGACGTTCCTGCAGCGGGCCTTCGACCAGATCATCCACGACGTCGCGCTCCAGAACTTCGGCGGTGACGATCTGCATCGACCGGGCGGGCCTCGTCGGCGACGACGGCAAGACGCACCAGGGCGTCTTCGACATCTCGTACACGCGCGTCGTTCCGAACCTGACGGTGGCCGCGCCGAAGGACGAGAACGAGCTGCAGCACCTGCTCGCGACGGCCATCCAGTCGGGCCGGCCGTACGCCCTGCGGTATCCCCGCGGCCTCGCCCTCGGCGTCGAGCTCGACCCGTCGCTGAAGACGATGCCGATCGGCCGCGGCGAGCTTTTGCGAGAGGGCCGCGACCTGACGCTCTTCGCCTACGGCTCGATGGTCGCGATCGCGCTCCAGGCGGCCGCGGAGCTCGAGAAGCAGGGCATCTCCTGCGGCGTCGCCAATGCCCGCTTCGCCAAGCCCCTCGACATGGACCTGCTCCGGCGCATCGTCGAATCCACGCCCCGCATCCTGACCCTCGAAGAACACCTCGAGATCGGCGGCTTCGGCGCCGGCGTGCTCGAGGCCTTCCACGACGCGGGACTGCCGGCCGATCGGCGTCAAGGTCCATGCGATCGCCGACCAGTTCATCGAGCACAGTCCGCAGGCCCAGCAGCGGCACAATCTCAAGCTCGACGTCGAAGGAGTCGTCGAGAAAGTCCTCGCCGTCTACCCGGACCTCGGACGATCGGGATCCAAGCCGCCCGGCCCGGAGGGCTCGCGCTCCGAGAAGAAGTTCGCGGAGACCGTGCACTGGTGATCGAACAGGACTTCTCCGGCATCCAGGTCGATAAGCTCCTGGTGGCCGGTCTGCGGGGCTTCTGCGCGGGCGTCGTGCGAGCGATCGACGTCGTCGAGAAGGCGCTCGAGGTCGTCGACGGACCGGTCTACGTCCGCAAGGAGATCATCCACAACCGCTACGTCGTGGACGAGCTGCGCGAGAAGGGCGCCCGCTTCGTCGAGGAAGTCGACGAGGTGCCGGACGACGCCGCGCTCATCTTCTCGGCGCACGGCATCGCTCCGGCGATCCGGGACATGGCGCAGAGAAAGAAGCTACGGACGATCGACGCGACCTGTCCGCTCGTGACGAAGGTGCACCTCGAGGCGATCCACTACGCCCGCCAGGGCTACACGATCATCCTGGTCGGCCACCACGACCACGACGAGACCGTCGGCACGCTCGGCGAGGCGCCCGCCGCCATCCGTCTCGTCGAGACGAAGGAAGACGCCGAGACGGTCACCGTCCCGGACCCCGACCGCGTGGCGTACCTGACGCAGACGACGCTCTCGATCGACGACACCCGCGAGATCCTCGCGATCCTCAAGCAGCGGTTCCCGAACCTGAGAGCCCCGTCGAAACAGGACATCTGTTATGCGACGCAGAACCGGCAGGATGCCGTCAAGGCCATGGCTCCGCACGTGGACATGCTGCTCGTCCTCGGCGCGCCCAATTCCTCGAATTCGCTCCGCATGTGCGAGGTGGCCCGGGCCAACGGCGTGGCGTCCCATCTGATCGAGCGAGCCCAGGACATCCGCCCCGAGTGGCTTCGGGGCGTCAAGGTGCTCGGCCTGACCGCCAGCGCCTCGGCCCCGGAGATCCTGGTGCAGGAGGTCGTGGCGTTTTCCCGCGAGCGCCTCGGTGTCCGGTCGGTGGAAGAATTCGAAACGGTCAAGGAGGACGTCTCCTTTCCGCTGCCCCAGGAGCTCAAGGCGCTCCTTCCCGTCAGGGTTTCGTAGTCACAGGCAACCTCGACACAGTCTTCGGAGTCCCGTATGAATCCGCCGGGCGCGCCCGCCGCGACCGCCAGCGCAACACACGAGCCGACCCCGCCGCGCCAGAGGGCCGGGCGGGGGCGGCGCCGCGGACTGCGGCTCGTCCTGTTCGCGGCCGGAGTCGCGATCCTCGGCGTCATCGTCGCGGCGGTGGGATGGGGAGCCGTCTCGGCGAATCTCGCCCGCATCGGCGGCTGGTTCTTCGCCCTCTGCGGGCTGTACGCGGCGGCGCAGATTGCCTTCGCGCTCGGCTGGTGGGTGCTGACGGGCCCGCGGCCCAGGCCGGTTTCCTTCGGCGCGCTCTTTGCCGCCTACCTCGGAGGCGATTCGATCAACTACTTCACGAGCGTCGGCGGAGAGCCCGTCAAGGCCGACCTGCTGAAGACGAAGCTCGGCTTTTCTCACGGTCTCGCCACGGTGGCGGTTCACCGGCATGCGGACGTGCTCGCCCAGTGGATCTTCCTGACGGCCGGCGTCGGCGTCGCCCTGTGGCGCTTCGATCTTCCCCCGGTGGCCCGCGCGGCCGCCATCGCGAGCCTGCTCGTGCTCGGGCTCGCCGTCTTCGCGATGACGTGGGGCCTGCGCCGCGGAGCCTTCCGCCCGATGATCGCGTGGCTCGGGCGGTTCCGATTCCTCGCCCGCCGGATCGGCCGGCTCGAGGAGGCCGCCGGCCGGCTCGACGAGCGGATCGGCGAGTTCTACTCGGAGAAGATGGGCCACTTCGGCGCCGCCGTGGCGTGGTGCTTCCTGGGCTGGTGCGGCGGGCTCGTCGAAACGTGGATCGTGCTGAGGCTGCTCTCCCCCGCGCACGACTTTTCGACCGCCGTCGCCATCGAATCGCTCGCGATGGTGCTGAACAACATCCTGCTCTTCATTCCCGGCCGCGTCGGCAGCGCCGAGGGCGTCCGCATCGGGGTCTACGCGCTCGTGGGGCTCACCACGGCGCAGGGCGCCGCCTATGCGCTCGTGCGGCGCGGCCGCGAGCTCGTCTGGCTCGTGCCGGGATTCATCGTGCTCCTGAAGCGCCATGTCCTCGGCATCGGGCACTGGCATGTGACCGAGACGAAGCTCTCCGAGGGAACGGTCCGATGACGACGCCGAAGGCGATCCTGTTCGACTTCGGCGGCACGCTCGACGCCGACGGCGTCGCCTGGAAGGACCGCTTCCGCTCGATGGCCGGAGTCGCCGGACCCAGCGAGCCCTTCGACCGCGCCTTCTACGCGGCCGACGATGCGCTCGTGGGGACGATTCCGCGCGACCTTTCGTTTCGAGAAACCGTCGACCGCCTGTCCCGCAACCTCGGCCGCGAGCTCGGCTGGGAAGAGAAGCGAGCCGACTCGCTCGCCGACTGTTTCTTCCAGACCTCGCGCTCGAAGGCGGAGGAGAGCCGCCAGATCCTCGGCCGCCTCGCCGCGCGATTCAGGCTCGGCATCGTGTCGAACTTCTACGGCAACCTCGAGCGGGTCTGCGGCGACATCGGGATCTCGCGCCACGTCCCCGTCATCGTGGATTCGGCCGTCGTCGGCTTCGAGAAGCCGGACCCCCGCATCTTCCGCGCGGCGCTCGATGCCCTCGAGACCTCGGCCGTGGAGGCCGTCTTCGTCGGCGACTCGCTGCCGCGCGACATGAAAGGCGCCCGGGACGTCGGCATGCCCCACATCTACGTCAGCGCCGCCGAGGACGCCGCGTCCTGCTGCCCCGGCGACACGATCATCGCGGGCGTGGATCGCCTGCTCGAGATGTACGCGTGAGCGCGATCGTCTCGGGCGCCGTGATCGCCGCGGGCGAGGGGTCGCGCCTGAAGGAGCTCGGCGTTCCCAAGCCCATGATCGAGGTCGCCGGCCTGCCGCTGATCGCGCACGTCCTCGGGAACTTCGAGGCCTCCGGGATCGAGTCCGCCGCCGTGATCTTCAACGAGAGCGAGACGGAATGCGCGGCCTACGTTCGCGAGCACTTCGGCCGGCTCGTCCCGACGGTCGTCGTCAGGACGACGCGCTCTTCGCTCGAGAGCTTTCGCGCCATCGTCTCCGCCGCCCCGCCGGGACGGCTTCTCGTCTCGACCGTGGACGCCTTCTGTCCGCCGCACGAGTTCGAGCGCTTCGTGCGCCGCGCCGAGGCGCTCCCGGCCGATGCGACGATCCTCGCCGTGACCGGATACGTCCACGACGAAAAGCCGCTCTGGGTGACGATACCCGCGGCGGGAGAACGCCGCGGCGGAGGCACGGGCGGACACCGTCCGGCCGAGCCTTCGGAAGAATCGACCCGATCGGGGCGCGTATCGGCCGTCGGCGGGGCCTCGGGCGACGCCGTGACGGCCGGCATCTACGTCTTCCCCGAGAAGGTGCGCCGTCTTTCAATCCCGGCGGAGCTCGGACGCCTTCGCGATTTCCTCGCCTGGCTCGCGAAATCGAACGAGCCGATCGAGGCCATCGAGATCCCGAAGGTGGTGGACGTGGATCGGGCCGAGGACCTCGCCGAAGCCGAGGATCTGGCGGCCGCCCGCGGAGAGAGAGTCCGATGACGGAGAAGACGCTCTGCTGGGGAATCTATCGGGAGCTCGCCCACTCGCCGGGCCGCGAGACCGACGACGCGGAGATCCTGCGCGCGACCGCCCGCGAGCTCGAGCGGCACGGCCTGACGGTCGCGCTGAAATCGCCCGACGAGCTCCCCGAGGACGGCGACTTCGAGTCGGTCCCCGCATACCTCTTCGCCATGTGCGAGCGGATCCCCGTCGTCGAGAAGCTCGCGGCATGGGAGCGCCGCGGCGCGCGCGTCGTCAACCGGCCCGCCGGGATCCGCAACACCGACCGGGAGCGCACGATCGGCCTCTTCGGCGAGCACGGCGTGCCGTATCCGAAGAGCGTCCTCGTCCCGACCGCGGCGCCGGCGGCGTTCGAGGGCCCCTGCTGGATCAAGCGCGGCGACGTCCACGCGACGGAAGCCGGCGACGTCTCGTACGCGGGCGACGAGGCGGCACTGGCCGCAAATCTCGCGCGTCTGGCCGAGCGGGGCATCGTCCGGGCCGTCGTCCAGGACCACGTGCCCGGAGACCTGATCAAGTTCTACGGGGTCGCCGGCGTCAACGGCGAGACGGACCGTCCCTCCTGGTTCCAGTGGTTCTACCACCGGGACCAGAAGCTCGCGAACCACCCCTTTTCGGAAGACGCCCTCGCGGCCGCGACCGCGCGAGCCGCGCATGCCCTCGGCCTCGAGGTGTTCGGCGGCGACGCGATCGTCTCGCCGGGCGGAGCCATCTCGGTCATCGACCTGAACGCGTGGCCGAGCTTCGCCCTCTTTCGCCCGGTCGCCGCCACCCACATCGCCCGGCTCCTCGCCGCGCGCTTTTCCTCCACCGGAGTGACCCGATGACCGAAACGACGAAGAAACGGATCGAGGTCGGCGAGCGCTCGAAGCAGATCGCCGCGCTCGAGGCGAAGCACATGGCGCCGGGCCTGCAGTCCTTCGCGCTCTATGCGGGTCTCGCGATGGCCCGCGGCCAGGGCAGCCGCATCTACGACGAGGACGGCAACGGCTACATCGACTTCATCGCCGGCATCGCGGTCGGCAGCGTCGGCCACTGCCACCCGCACTACGTGAAGGCGCTGCAGGAGCAGGCCTCCCGCCTGACCTTCGGCAGCTTCACCACCGAGGTGCGCGCGAAGTTCCTGAGCCTGCTCGGCAGCGTGACGCCGCCCGGCCTCTCGCGCATCCAGCTCTTCTCGGGCGGCGCCGAGGCCGTCGAGGCAGCCTTCCGCCTCGCCAAGTCGGTCACGAAGAAGTTCGAGTTCGTGGGCTACTCGGGCGCCTTCCACGGAAAGACGGGCGGGGTCCTGCCGCTGCTCTGGGGGGACTTCAAGGACGGCCTCGGGCCCTTCGTGCCGGGCACCTACTCGGCGCCCTACGCGTACTGCTACCGCTGTCCGTTGAACCTGACGTACCCCGACTGCGGGATCGCGTGCGCCGAGAAGACGCGCGACGTCATCAAGAACCAGACCGGTGGAAGCGTGGCGGCGATCATCGTCGAGCCGATGCAGGGCACGGCGGGCAACGTCATCCCGCCGCCCGGATTCCTTCCCGCGGTGCGCGCGATCGCGAAGGACCACGGCGCGCTCTTCATCGCCGACGAGATGATCACGGGCTTCGGCCGCACCGGCAAGTTCTGGGGAGTCGACCACGACGGCGTCGTCCCCGACGTCATGACGTGCGGGAAGGGAATCGGCGGCGGCTTTCCGCTCGCGGCGGTCGTCTCGACCGACGAGCTGACGAAGGCCCGGCCCTTCGCGAATCCGTCGGGAAGCTCCTCGTCCTACGGAGGCAACCCGCTCGCCTCGGCGGCGGGTCTCGCGGCGCTCGAGATCATCGTGTCGGAGAACCTCGTCGAGAACTCGAACCGCGTCGGCGCCGCGATGCTCGGCCGGCTCCAGGCGATGCAGGAGAAGCACCGCATCATCGGCGACGTGCGCGGCAAGGGCCTGCTCCTCGGCATCGAGCTCGTCAAGGACCGTCGCACCAAGGAGCTCGTCTCGAAGGACTTCACGAAGGCGCTCTTCCAGGAGTGCCTGCGGCGCGGGCTCGTCGCGATGGTGTATTCGCCGATCATCCGGCTGAATCCCCCGCTCAACATCGACGAGGCGACCGCGCTCGAGGGCCTCGAAATCCTGGACGAGGCGCTCGGGGCGGTGGCGAAGGAATGGAAGCTGAACTAATCTCGCCGCGCCCGCGGCGCTCCGCAACGGCGCCGTAGGGGCGGCCCTTGGGCCGCCCGCGGGCGGGGCAAGCCCCGCCCCTACGAAACGAGGACATGGACGTGCAAAAGCTACGCGGAGGACTCCTCGGCGCCGGCAACGTCGCCCTGAACGGCCACGTGCCCGCCTGGAAGGAGCGCGGGGACGTCGAGATCGTCGCCGCCGCCGACGCGCGGCCCGAGCGGCTCGAGGCGTTTTCCGCGGAGCTCCCGTCCTCCCGCGTCTACGGCTCCGCCGAGGAGCTGCTCTCCCGCGAGACCCTCGACTTCGTGGACATCTGCACGCCCCCCGGGACCCACGCCGCGCTCTCCCGCGCCGCGCTCGAGCGCTCGCTCCACGTGCTCTGCGAGAAGCCCCTCGTCCTGTCGCCCGAGGAGCTGCGCGGACTGCCGGCGCTCGCCGCCGAGAAGGAGCGCACGCTCTTCACCGTCCACAACTGGAAGCACGCGCCGGTCCTGCAGCGAGTGGGCGATCTCGTGCGGTCGGGCACGATCGGCGAGGTGCGGCACTGCCGCTGGGAGACGCTGCGCGACCGGCCCGCCGCCGCGGTGGGCGATGCGGGCAACTGGCGCGTCGACCCGGCCCAGTCGGGCGGCGGAATCCTGATCGATCACGGCTGGCATGCGCTCTACGTCCTCCAGACCTGGATGCCGACGACGCCGCGGACCGTCGCGGCACGCCTCTCGACGCGCAAGCATCACGACTTTCCGATCGAAGACACGGCCGAGTTGATGCTCTTCCATCCTTCCGCGTCGGCCGAGGTGTTCCTGACCTGGGCGGCCGATGAGCGCGCGAACCGCATGGAGCTCTCCGGCACGCGCGGCAAGCTCGCGCTCGACGGCGGACGGCTGACCCTTCTCGACGTCGACGGCGCGCAGACGATCGAGGAGTGGACCTTCCCGTCGCTGACGGAAGGCTCGCATCACCCGGACTGGTTCGGCGGCGTCATCGCCGAGTTCCTCGGTGAGGCGATGAGCCCGCGCGACCGCGGCCACAATCTGGCCGAGGCGGCGCTCTGCGCCAACGTCCTCGCCCTCGCGAAGGAGTCCGATCGCCGCGGCGGCGAGCCGATGTCCGCCGAGCGGGCGATGCGGCCCGGTTCGAGGCGATGACGGCGGGCCCGAGTCTCGCCCTCATCGCTCCTCCGGCCGGCCCGAGCATCGCCCCGGAGACGACGCTCCTCGGCCTGCCCCTCGCGCGCCGCACCGTTCTGGCCGCCCGTCGGGCCGGATTCGCCCGGGTCGAAGTGGTCGCGGCCCCTCCGCCGCTCGCGGCGGCCCTCGACGGCACCGGCGCGTCGCTCGTCGCCGCGGCCGCGCCCGGCGCCGTGCGGCTCCCGTGGAACACGGTCGTCCACGTGAAGGATCTGCGCGCGCTCTCCGAGGGATCGGCATCGGCGGGAATCGCCGTCGTGACCCCGGAGGATCGGCGGCGCGCGGAGAAGCATCTTCTTCGGGGCTTGATCAAGGACGAGGAAGGGTTCATGTCGCGGCACTTCGACCGGTCGATCTCGCTCGCGGTCAGCCGCCGCCTCGCCGGCACCCGCGTGACGCCGAATCAGATGACCTTCATCGCCGTCGCGATCGGTCTGGCTGGCGCGCCGTTCTTTCTCTCCATGCGGCCGGGCATCCAGGTCGATCGGCGGCATCCTGTTTCTCCTCCACTCGATCCTCGACGGCTGCGACGGCGAGCTCGCGCGCCTGAAGTTCCAGGAGTCGCGCTACGGCGGCATTCTCGACTTCTGGGGCGACAACGTCGTCCATGCCGCGATCTTCGCGGCGATGGCCCTCGGTCTCTGGCGCGCGAAGGGGCATCCATGGATCCTCTGGTGCGGCGCCTCGGCCGTCTTCTTCACCGCCGCCTGCGCCGCCTTCGTCTATCGCCGGACGATGACGGCGCCGAAGGAAGGACCGCTGTACACGTCGGTCGCGATCGCAGGCCGAGACGAAGCTCTCGCGCATGGCGGACGCCGTCTCCCGGCGGGACTTCATCTATCTCATTCTGATAATGTCGATTTTCGGCGTCGCCGACTGGTTCGTCATATCGTCGGCCGTCATCATCCCGGCCTACTTCCTCGCGCTCTCGGTCGTCGCGTGGAACGACCGCCGCGTCGCAAGGAGCCCTCGATGAGTGACCGCACCTCGTTCTATCCGGAGCTCGCCAAGAAAATCGCCCCCGCCGAAGGCCGCGTCGCGGTCCTGCTGCCGGGCCTGGGAGCCGTCTCGACGACGCTGATCGCCGGCGTCCACCTCATCCGCAAGGGGCTCGCCAAGCCCTTCGGATCGGTGACGCAGATGCAGAAGCTGCGCCTCGGCAAACGGTCGGCCCCGCGACACACGCTCGTCAAGGATCTCGTGCCGCTGTCGAAGCTCGACGACCTCGTGTTCGGCGGTTGGGACATCTTCGCGGACAACGCGTACGAGTCGGCCGTCCACGCCGGCGTGCTGCGGCAAGGAGATGCTCGCGCCGCGTCCGCGCGGAGCTCGAGTCCGTCCGGCCGATGTCCGCCGTCTTCGACCGCGAATGGGTCAAGAACCTCGACGGCCCGAACGTGAAGAAGGCGCCGACGAAGATGCACCTGGCCGAGGCGCTGATCCAGGACATCGCGGACTTCCGGAAGTCGTCCGGCGCCGCGCGCGCCGTGATGGTGTGGTGCGGCTCGACCGAGGTCTACGCGCAGCCGAAGCCCGTGCACGAGACGCTCGCGGCCTTCGAGAAGGGCCTGCGCGACAACTCCCCCGACATCCCGCCGTCGATGATCTACGCCTACGCGGCGATCGCGAGCGGGACGCCCTACGCCAACGGCGCGCCGAACCTCTCGCGTGGACGTGCCGGCCCTGATGGAGATGGCGAAGTCGAAGGGCGTGCCGATCGCCGGCAAGGACTTCAAGACCGGCCAGACGCTGATGAAGACGATCATCGCCCCGGGCCTGAAGGCGCGCATGCTCGGGCTGCAGGGCTGGTTCTCGACGAACATCCTCGGCAACCGCGACGGCGAAGTCCTCGACGATCCCGGCTCCTTCCGCTCGAAGGAGGTCAGCAAGGCCTCGGTCCTCGACGCGATCCTCCAGCCCGAGCTCTATCCGGAGCTCTACGGCGACTACTTCCACAAGGTCCGCATCGAGTACTACCCGCCGCGCGGCGACGCCAAGGAGGGCTGGGACAACATCGACATCGTCGGCTGGCTCGGCCAGCCGATGCAGATCAAGATCGACTTCCTCTGCCGCGACTCGATCCTCGCCGCGCCGGTCGTGCTCGACCTGCTCCTGTTTCTCGACCTGGCCGGCCGCGCCGGCCTCTCGGGGATCCAGGAGTGGCTGTCGTTCTACTTCAAGTCGCCGATGTCGAGGCCGGACCTGCGGCCCGAGCACGACCTCTTCGTGCAGCACCTGAAGCTCTCGAACACGCTCCGCATCCTCGTCGGCGAGGAAGTCCTCGACCACTCGGGCCTCGACTACTACGAGGGCGGCGCCTAGCAGGCTGCTGAGAAAGGGTGTGGGATGGCGTTACGAGCGCCGGGGGGCCAGATGCAAGGAAGCGCGACGACGGCGATGCGAGAGCATCGTCGCGCCGTCAAGGCGCGCGAGCAGAGCCGAGCGATGACGCTCACGCAGATGGCCCTGCGCCGCCGTAACCCGAAGGGTGGCCGGCACGTAAACGCCGGCGGAGCCGGCGTTCTCTACTGCCGGGGGTCTGCCTTCGGTGGTCGAGTTGCCGGCGGCCGCTCAAACGCGATGGAGTTTCGAGTCGACACATCCTCGAACGGGCGCCGGATGCAAAGTGCCGGACACGACGCCCACATCCATCAGCAGCCTGCTAGCTCAGCCGAGATCGAAGGCCGGGTGCTCGCGGTCGAGCACGCCGGTCCGCACCGCGCCGCCGCAGTGCTCGACGACCAGCGCCGAAAGATCCTCGAGAGCCGCTCGACCTCGGCGCGGCCCACCGGCGGAAGTCCTTCGACGACGAGGAAGCCTCGCGTCGTCGCTTCGGTGAGCTTCGTGCGTTCCGCCTCCTTCCAGTTCCACCGGCGGCACAGCGCGCCCGGCCGGTCGGCGTAGATCACCTCGCCCGGCTTCGGCGGCCGCGCGCTCTCGGGCGGCTCGCCGAGCAGGCGCACCGGCGGCTCGGTTCTCGCCGGCGAAGCGCAGCTCGACGTCGCCGTCGACCGCCGCGAGGTCCTCGCCTCCGACCGGAACGATGTGGCGCAGCGAGACCGCGTTGTAGAGATCGACCAGACGGTTGACGTGAGTTCAGCCGGTGGCCCTTGACGACCCGCCGCAGGAGGTTTTCGATCGAGGACGGATGGTCCTTCGGCTTCGCGCCGAACGCGCGATAAGCCTCGCGCCAGGGAACGATGAGAGCGTGTTCGGCCGGGCGCGTCGCTCCCAGGCGTCGGACCGCCTCGTCCTCCTCCCGGCGCAGGAGCTCCGCGAGCCCGGCGCTCTCGCCCGAGTTGCGGACGCCCTCGAACGCGGCCACCCCGATGAGCACGTTCGGGAAGCTCCGGAAGATCTCTTCCGACACACGTAGCGTCGTCATGCGGCGCCGTCGTATCACAGGGCGGCGGCCGTATAGTCTCGCGATGGCGGTCCTTCTCTATCTCGCCGGCGCGGCCCTCGTCGCCGCGGCGGCCGCCGCCGTCGCCCGGCCCATCCCCAGGGGTGTCGTCGCCCTCTTCGTCCTCGCTCCTCTCCTTGCGTTTCTTCCGGACATCGCCCGCGATGAGACGCGTTTGCCGACCGACCAGACGTATCTCCTCCCGGATGCCCAGCCTCTTCCTCCCGCGCCTCACAACCCGTGGCTCAACGACCTGGCCACTCAATTCCTGCCCTGGGCGCTGAAGACCCGCGAGTCGTGGCGAACCGGGGAGATTCCCCTGCGCGACTTCTGGAACGGCTGCGGCTCTCCGCTGGCCGCCGGGCCCGCCGCGCCCTTTTCGCCCTTCGCGCTTCTCGACGTTCTGCTTCCCCTGCCTCGCGCCTTCGGTGTGGCCGCGGCGCTCAAGGCCTTCGCCGCACTCGCCGGTGCCTGGCTGTGGCTGAGAGAGCTGAGGGCCTCGAAAATCGCCGCTCTGTTCGGAGCCGTCTCTTTCGCCCTCTCCTTCGCGATCGCCGCCTGGATCTTCTTTCCGATCGCTGCCGCCGTGGCCGCGTGGCCCTGGGTCTTCTTCGCCGTCGAGCGCCTGCGCGATCCCGAAGGGCGCGGCCGGGCTTTCGCATTCCTCGTCGCCGTCTTCGCGGTATGGCCCGTTCTCGGCCATCTCGAGAGCGTCGTCGCCGGCGTGACGCTCCTCGGACTCGTCCTCGCCGTCCGATGGATCTCGCGCGACCTCCCCGAGGCACCTCGCCTCGCGGGCCGCGTGCTCCTCGCGGGCGCCGCGGGCGCGGGACTTTCTGCCTTCGTGCTCGTCCCGTCGGCCCTGGCCATCCTTGCTTCGAATCGGCGGGCGCTCGCCGGGGCCTTTCTGCCTCACGTTCCCTTCACCTGGGTCCCGCATGGCTATCTCTGGCCGGGCTGGCGGACGACGCTCTTTCCCAGGGCCTTCGGCGACCTCATCGACACACCGATGCTTTCCGTGGCGCGCGCCGCGTTTCCCGAGATGGCTCTCGGTTACATCGGGATCGTCGGCTGGGCCCTCGTGCTCTTCGTCGTGCGCCCCGGGTCGCCGCGCGCCCGGATTACGGCGAGTCTGCTCGCGGCGATCGTGCTGGCGCTCGCCGCCGGCCTCGGCGCATGGCCATTCGCCGAGCTCACGCCGAGACTCCCGGTTCTCTCGTGGATGCTGCCCGTCAGGGTTCTCGCGTGCGTGGCCTTCGCGGCGTCGACGCTGGCCGCCCTCGAGCTCGACCGCTGGCTCCGAGACCTCGATGGGCCGCGCCGCCGAAGCGCCGTGCTCGCCGCCCTCGCGTCGGCCGCCGTTCTCGCTCTGCTCGCCCGGGACACCGACCAGCGGTATTTCGCGGCTCTCGGGCCTCGCGAGAGTCTGCCTGCGGCGGAGGCCGGACTTCGGCTGACGCTCCTCACGCTCGGCGCCTTTGCCCTCGTCGCTCTCGTGGGCCTGGCGCGCTCGCCTGCAGCCCGGCGAGCCGTGCCGGTCCTCCTCGTCCTCGTCACCGCGGCGGAGCTGACGCAGCAGGCCACGAGGCTCTACCGCACGGGTCCCGCGGCCGCCGTCTATCCGCCGACTCCGCTCACGCGCTTTCTCGCGGCTCGCCCGGGCCGCTGGCGCGTCGTCGGTGAAGGCTCGGAGCTTTTTCCCGAGCGCAACGTCTTCGCCGGCCTCGAAGATGTCCGCACGCACAATCCCGTGGAGCGGCGGGACTACGTCGAGTTCCTGAATGCCACTCTCGGATATCCCACGGCGGACTACTTCAAGCGCGTTTCGCGCATCGACGCACCGGTCCTGGCGTTCCTGAACGCGCGCTATCTGCTCTCGTTTCCGGGGCGGGGAACCTCGGGACCCTGGAAACCGATCTACTCGGGGCCCGACGGCTCCGTTCTCGAGAACCGTCTCGCGCTTCCCAGGATCTTCGCGCCCGCGCGCGTGGTGGGAGTCGCCGGCGAGCCGCTCCGCGGCCGCGTGGGCAACGGTCTCAATCCTTTCCGGGGCCTTCTATCCGAGATCGCCGCCCTCGAAGATTTCGGCGCGCGCGCCTTCGTCCTCGGACAGCCGGCGGGCGACCGCGCGAACGGGCCTGCCGAGGTTTCGGACTACATCGAGACCGGCCGCCGCGTGACCTTTCGGACCCGTTCCGCCGCGACGACGGTGCTGGCCACGAGCCTCGTCCAGGACGGCGGTTGGAAGGCCCGCGACGCGGGCGGTCGCCCGCTCGCCACGACGCTCGTCGACGGCCCATTCCTCGCGCTGATCGCGCCGCCCGGCGAGGTCCGAATCGTCCTCGATTACTCGCCGCCGGGCTGGCGGTGGGGCCTCGGCATCTCGATCACGACGGCGGCGCTCCTGGTCTTCGCGGCGGCGCGGGCGCGGCGCGCCTCGCGATTTTCGTAGCGCCAGTACTGTGACGACGCTCCGGAAGATCCTGCACCTCGACATGGACGCGTTCTACGCATCCGTCGAGCAGCGGGACGATCCGGCGCTGCGCGGGAAGCCCGTCGCCGTCGGCGGACGGCCCGAGAGCCGGGGCGTGGTCGCGGCCGCGAGCTACGAGGCCCGCGTCTTCGGCGTGCGGTCGGCGATCCCGATGGCCCGGGCCGTGCGCCTCTGCCCCGAGCTCGTCATCCTGCGGCCCGACTTCCGCAAGTACGCGGCGGTTTCGGAGCAGGTGTTCGCGCTCTTCCGCGCCGTGACGCCGCTGGTCGAGCCGCTCTCCCTCGACGAGGCCTACCTCGACGTCACCGAGAACGCCTGGGGAGAGCCGCTCGGCGTCGAGGTCGCGCGGCGCCTGAAGGCGCGCGTCCTCGAGGAGACGGGCCTGACCGCGTCGGCCGGGGTCGCGCCCAACAAGTTCCTCGCGAAGATCGCCTCCGGGTGGAAGAAGCCGGACGGCCTGACCGTCATCGCGCCCGAGCGCATCGAACGGTTTCTCCAGACGCTTCCCGTCGACGCGCTCTGGGGCGTGGGGCCGGTGACCGCGCGAAAGCTGCGCGAGGCCGGCATCGCGCGCCTGGTGGACGTGCGCGAGGCGCCCGAGGAAACGCTTCAGAAGGCGGTCGGAAGCTGGGCCGAATCGCTGCGGCGCCTCTCCTTCGGCGTCGACGAGCGCGCCGTCAACCCGAACCAGGAGCGCAAGTCGATCGGCTGCGAGGAAACCTACGCGAAGGACCTCGTGGACCTGTCCCCGATCCGGGCGGAGGTCGAGCGCCTCGCGCGGCGCACCGCCTCGATCCTCGAGCGCAAGGAGCTCCTCGCGAGAACGGTCGTCCTGAAGCTGCGCTACGCGAGCTTTCGGACGATCACGCGCAGCCAGACTCGCGTTCCCGCGACGCGCTCGGCCGACGAGATCGTCGAGCGAGCCCTCGCCCTGCTCGAGAAGACCGATGCCGGCCGCACGCCGGTCCGCCTGCTCGGCGTCTCGGTGCACGGTCTCGGCGCAGCGCGCGAGGACGAGACGCGCCGGCGGCGCCCCGGGACCAGTTCGATCTTCCCGTCGAGTAGGCACGCCGGCGTGGCCCGGACGTTGCATCGTCTGGACGCATGCCCTCTCGCCGCGACGACCTCCTCCGAGACCTCCCGCGCGGCCATCGCTCGCGCGCCGCGGCGGCCGCGCTGACGGCCCTGCTCGCCCTCGCCGCGGCGTCCGACGAGCCCGTCGCGGTGAGGTATCCCGAGGGAATCGCGCACGGCTTCCTCGTGCTGCGCACCCTCGAGGGAGCGCACCTGGCGGACGGCGATCTCTTCCAGACGGCCCGCGGAGACCAGGTGACCAGCCGCATGGTTCTCCGATTCGCCGACGGGTCGATCAGCGACGAGACCGCCGTCTTCTCGCAGCGCGGCCACTTTCGCCTTCTGAGCGACCGCCTCGTTCAGAAGGGGCCCGTCTTCCCGATGCCGATGGAGGTCGCGATCGACGTGGCGAAAGGCTCGGTGACGGTCCGCTACGAGGAGAAGGGCGAGTCGAAGAGCCTGACCGAGCATCTCGAGCTGCCCGCCGACCTGGCCAACGGATTCGTGGCCACGCTGATCAAGAACTTCGGGCCGGAAGGCTCGCGGTCGTCGGTGTCGCTGCTCGCGGCGAGCCCGAAGCCCCGGATCGTGCGCCTCGTCGTCTCGCCGGCCGGAACGGAGAGTTTCTCGATCGGCAGCTCGCCGCGCAACGCCGTCAAGTACGTCGTGAAGGTGGACCTCGGAGGCGTCGCCGGCGTCGTCGCGCCGCTGATCGGCAAGCAGCCCCAGGACACCTACGTCTGGATCTCGGAGGGCGACGCTCCGACGTTCCTCAAGTCGGAGGGGCCGTTCTACGTCGGCGGCCCGTCGTGGAGACTCGAGCTCGCCGTCCCGTCGTGGCCGGCCTCCCGCGCGCCGATGCCGGGCCGGTGAGAGCCGGGCGTCACTTGCCGGTGGCGATCCCCCGGCGCACCGCGGCCAGTGGGGCTGCATCGTCGGCGCGCGACGCCGGCCTCCACGCCGCCGATGCCGAGCTGCCGGAACGTCGCGTCGAGATCGAACGCGGAAAACGGCTTGCGCATGCGCGCATAGAGCTCTTCGAGAACGGGAACGCCGGTCGCGCGGTCGCCCGCGGCCAGGGCCTTCTCGAGAGTCCACTCGACGGTGACGTTTCCGCCTGCGCTCACGATCCCGCGGAGGGCGTCGTCGAGCGACCGGCGTCCAGCGCGTCCGCTGACGGATCGCCAGGTCCGCCTCGAAGCAATAGAGCGCGCCTCCCCAGTAGGTGGCTCCCCAGCTCTTCGCCCCGTCGAGACCGGTTCCGACGATCGCGTCCTGCCCCCGTGGAAGGCCCCAGACGAGCCACTTCCAGATGTCCTCTTCGGGCGCGAGATGCGCGCGGGCGCGCACGATCGGCTCGACGTAGGTCGCCAGGCCTTCCTCGATCCACGGCGCGTCCGTCATGGACGGAAACGCGAGGTGCACCATCTCGTGCACGAGCTCCCAGTTCGATCGGAGATCGTCCGGCGTGGCGGCATCGCCGACGGAGATCGCGATGCGTCCGACTCCGTGCACGCCCACCGTCCGGCCGCTCGAGATCCGTCCCCGGCCGCCGCCGTGGATCGTCACGACCGCCTTCGCGACGGGGAAGGTGCCGTAGTACGCGGCGATCGCGCGCGACGCGCCCTCGACCCAGGCGAGGAGCTGTTGCTCGGAGAGCAGCGCCGGGCGGCCGTCGAAGAACACCTCGACGACGGCGCCCGGGACTTCGATGCGAGGGACCGGGGAAGGGGTCGCGACGAGCGCCGCGAGGACCGCGGCCCGGAATCCGATCAGGCCGGTCCGCGCCTTTCCATCGGGAATGAACTCGCGCTCGCCGGGGCCGAGATACACCTGCCGCGGCCGCGCGATCTTCTCCTCCGGGTCCTCCAGGAGCTCCTCCCACTGCGCGAGCCACCCCGACGTGCGCGGGATCGCGAAGAGGACCGTGAAGGCGTCGGTCGGAATTCCGATCGCCTGGTAGATCAGGCCGGAGTAGAAGTCCACGTTCGGGTAGAGCTTGCGCTGGACGAAGTACTCGTCCTGCAGGGCGATCCGCTCGAGCTCGAGCGCGATGTCGAGGAGCGGGTTGCGTCCCGTCACCGCGAACACCTCCTCGGCCATGCGCTTGATGATCTTCGCGCGCGGGTCGAAGTTCTTGTAGACCCGGTGGCCGAAGCCCATCAGCCGCTTCTCGCCCTTGCCCGCCTTCACCTCCTTGATGAACTCGGGGACGCGCGAGATCGAGCCGATCTGCTCGAGCATCTTCAGGACTTCCTCGTTGGCTCCGCCGTGGAGCGGGCCGTAGAGCGCCGCCGCCGCTCCCGCGAGCGCCGAGTACGGATCCGTGTGCGCGGAGCCGATTCCCCGCATGACCGCCGTGCCGCAGTTCTGCTCGTGATCGGCGTGGAGGATGAAGAGGACGTCGAGGGCCTTCACGAGCGCGGGATTCGGCTTGTAGTTCTCGGCCGGTGTCTTGAACAGCATCGTGAGGAAGTTCTCGCAGTAGCCGAGCTCGTTCGAGGGATAGACGTACGGCATCCCCATCGAGTGCTTGTACGCGAACGCGGCGATCGTCGGCATCTTCGCGATCAGCCGATGCATCTGCTTCGTCCGGCTCTCGGCGCTGTGGACGTCCCGCGCCTCCGGGTAGAACGTGGACATCGCCGCGACGGTCGCGATGACCATGCCCATCGGATGCGCGTCGTAGTTGAACGCGTCCATGAGCTTCTTCAGCGACTCGTGGATCATGGTGTGGTACGTGATGCTCTTGATCCACTCCTCGTACTCGCTCCGGCTCGGCAGCTCGCCGTAGCGCAGGAGGTAGGCGACCTCGAGGTACGAGCACTTCTCGGCGAGGACCTCGATCGGATAGCCGCGATAGCGCAGGATTCCCTTGTCGCCGTCGATGTAGGTGATCCGGCTCGTGCAGGATGCCGTGTTCAGGTATGCCGGGTCGTAGGACATCAGGCCGAAGTCGCCCGGCCCGGTCTTCATCTGCCGGAAGTCCATCGCGCGGACCGTTCCGTTGACGATCGGAAGCTCGTACGTCTTGCCCGTCCGGCGGTCGACGACGGAGAGCGCGTCCTTCTTCTCGGTAGGCGTCCGTTGCCGACTCGTCCGTCTTCGTCGCTTCCAGAGTACCCATGGGACCCTCCGCGGCCTATTCTCTAACGAAAACGGGCGGCGACCGCGTCCCGTAACCTCCGGCGGCGGCCCGCGTCACTCTGCGGAGGAGCCATGTTCCTGCCCCGACGCGCCTTCGACGGCCCTCGCGACCTCCGCCGCCGCCGCGGCGTTCCTCGGCCTGGCCGTGCACGCCTCGCCGGGCCCGGCCGCGCCGACGCTGCCCGAGGCCGACCGCGTTCGGGTGGCCGAGGCCTTCCGGCTCGCCGGCTCGATCGGCGACGCGATCTGGCCCGGCTGGTCCCGCGTCCCGTTCGCGCTCGTGCTGGTCACGCCCGAAACCGAGTTCTTCATCCGGCACCCGTCGCCGCCCGCGGACGCCCGCTCGATCGGCGAGGACGCCTCGCTCGGTTCCGAGATCTTCGCGCGCCCGCGGACCTTCCCCGCGAGTCTCCTCGCGACCTTTCCCGTGGACGGCGTCTCGACGGCCGTCGTGGGCCGGCCCGGCGATACTTCGACGTCCAATCCCACCGACTGGGTCGTGACCGTACTGCACGAGCACTTTCACCAGCTCCAGGATGCGTCGCCCGACTTCTACGACGCCGTCGCGGCCCTCGGTCTCGCGCGCGGGGATACGACGGGCATGTGGATGTTGAACTTCCCGTTCCCCTACGCCGCGGCTCCGGTGGCCGGGGCGTACCGCTCCGCCGCGGTCGCGCTGCGGGATGCCCTCGGCGGAGGATCCTGGCCGCGCTACCTCGAGACGCGCGCCGCGTTTCGCGCGCAGCTCTCGAAGGACGACCTCGCGTACCTGGATTTCGAGCTCTGGAAGGAGGGCGTGGCCCGCTACACGCAGGTTCGTGTTGCCGAGTGGGCCGCGGCGCACGAGACGCCGCCGGCCGCCTTCCGGGCTCTGCCCGGCTACGAGCCCTATTCCGCGGTCGCCCGCAGGCTTTCCGCGGCGATACCCGACGAGCTGTCGCGGCTTGCGCTGCCCGTGGCGCAGCGGGAGGTCGTGTACCCCTACGGCGCGGCCGAGGCGCTGCTCCTCGACCGCGAGCGGCCGTGCTGGAAAAAGGTCTACTTCTCCCGCCGGTTCACGCTCGCGCCCGGCTTCGACGCGAAGGATTGCGGAGGTCCGCCCGCCGGGAGAGGATAACGGCGATGCCGAGCCTCCAGGACACGTACGCCCCGAACAATCGCTGCTTCGGCTGCGGTCCCGCCAACGACCAGGGGCTGCGGATCAAGAGCTTCGTCGAAGGCGACGAGGTCGTCGCGGAGTGGCGGCCGCAGCCCCACCACCAGGCCTTCGACGGCATATTGAACGGCGGGATCTGCGGCGCGTTGCTCGACTGCCACAGCAACTGGACCGCGGCCTATCACCTGATGCGGAAGGCCGGCGCCGCGGCGCCTCCCTGCACGGTCACCGCGGACTTCCACGTGACGCTCCGGCGTCCGACGCCGATGGACGCCCTGCTCAAGCTGCGGGCGCACGTGGTCGAGTCGACCGACGACCGCGCCGTCGTCGACGCCTCGCTCGAGGCGAACGGGAAGACGACCGCGACCTGCCGCGGCACGTTCGTCGCGGTCAGGGAAGGCCACCCGGCCTATCACCGCTGGTGATGGACCGGTTCCGGCGCCGGCGGCTCGGCGCCCTCGCGCCCGGCTTCGCGCTCTTCGTTGCGCTCGCCGCGTCGGCGGCGGTCGCAGCGGCCGCGGACGTCACGAAGCAGACGGTCCTCTCGCGGCAGAAGGAACGCGTCTATTACCTCTACCTTCCGTCCTCGATTCCCCCGGATCGTCCCGCCCCGCTGATCGTGATGTTTCACGGCTCCGGCGGCAGCGGTCGGACGTTCGTGGAGGCCTGGAGAGACCTCGCCGAGAAGGAGGGCATCGTGCTCGCGGGGCCGGACTCGACGGATGCCGTGCACTGGGCCTCGCCGCAGGACGGTCCGCTCCTGCTGCGCGACGTCGTCGAGGCGGTCGCCGCCAGGCATCCGATCGACCCGCGCCGCGTCTATCTCTTCGGCCACTCGGCGGGAGCCGTCTTCACGCTCCAGATGGCATGCCTCGAGTCGGAGTACTTCGCCGCGGCCGCGGTCCACGCCGGAGCCGTGGATCCGCACTACTTCTCGCTCTTCGACTATGCCAGCCGGAAGATTCCGATCGCGATCTGGATCGGAACGCGCGACAAGTTCTTTTCGCTCTCCGAGGTCCGGGCCACGGCCGAAGCGCTGAAATCGCGCGGGTTCCCGGTCGAGCTCACGGAGCTGCCCGACCAAACGCACGACTACCTCGGGCACGCGGCGGAGCTGAACCCGAAGATCTGGGAGTTCCTGTCCCGGTCTAGCCTGCCGGCAGAGCCGAAGTTCCGGGTCTACGCCGACCCGAACTGACGCCGGACGGCCCCTCCGGCCTGTCCGACACTGTCCCTCGTCAGGACCGTTCGGCCAGTCGCGGCCGCCCCAGCCCGCCGTCTAAGCTGCGGTCAGATCCCGGACATCCGAGGTGTCTATGTTGAAGCGAAAAGCCGCGGCATTCGCGTCGATTCTGTTTCCGGCAGCCCTCCACCTGGAGGCGGCCACGACGTTTCAGGCGGCCTACCTCTCGCCGGCCTCGGGTCCGGCCGGCGGAGGCACGGCGGTCTCGATCGTCGGGAACCAGTTCCTCTCGGGCGCGGCCGTCACGATCGGAGGCGCCTCGGTCTCGGCGTCCGTGACGAGCTCGACCCGCATCGGCGCGACCTCGCCGGCGCGCACGGCGGGCGCGGTCTACGACGTCGCCGTCTCGAACCCCGGCGGACCCACGAGCACGCTGCCCCGCGCCTGGTTCGCCGACTTTCTCGACGTGGATGCCTCGAGTCCCTTCCACGCGCCGATCGAGCAGATGGTGCGCGACGGCATCACGTCGGGATGCGGCGGCGGAAACTACTGCCCCGTTTCGTCGATCACGCGCGCGCAGATGGCCGTCTTTCTCCTGCGCGCCGGACACGGCTCGGCGTACGTGCCTCCTCCGGCCACCGGGACGATCTTCACCGACGTCGGCGCCTCGGACTTCGCGGCGGACTGGATCGAGGAGCTCTACACCGAGGGAATCACCGGCGGATGCGCGACGAATCCCCGGCGCTACTGCCCGACGAGCTCCGTCACGCGCGGCCAGATGTCCGCCTTCCTGCTCAAGGTCTACCACGGCACGAACTACGCTCCGCCGCCGGCGCAGGGCGTCTTCAGCGACGTTCCGGTCTCGATGCCGCTCGCGCCGTGGATCGAGGAGCTCTCGCGGCTTTCCGTGACCGCCGGTTGCGGCGGCACGGCGTACTGCCCGTCGAACTCCGTGACGCGCGGCCAGATGTCCGTCTTCATGACGAAGACCTTCCACCGGCCGGATGCGATCCGGTTTCTCGAGCAGGCGACGTGGGGACCGAGCGACGACGACATCGGCAAGCTGCTGGGACAGGGAATCCTGCCGTGGCTCGCCGCCCAGTTCGCGGCGCCGGACTCGTCGTACCCGGCCGCTCTCTTTCCGCTCTGGCCGCCCGACACGCCGGACACGTGCGACGACACCTGCCAGCGGGACAACTACTCGTCGTATCGCCTGCAGAACCGCTTCTTCCTGAACGCGCTGTACGGCCCGGACCAGCTTCGCCAGCGCGTCGCATGGGCGCTCCACAAGCTGATCGTCATTTCCGAGAGCACGCTGCCGTATCCGTTCCAGATGGCGGCCTATTTGCGCGCCCTCGATCAGAACGCCTTCGGCAACTACCGGGACATCCTCTATCAGGAGACCCTCAATCCCGCGATGGGCGAGTACCTCAACATGGACACCTCGACCAAGGACGACCCCAACGAGAACTACGCCCGAGAGGTGATGCAGCTCTTCTCGATCGGCACGGTCCTGCTGAACCAGGACGGCACGACGCAGAACGACGTCAACGGCCCGATGCCTTCCTACGACCAGGCCGTCATCGACGAGTTCAAGCGCGTGTACACGGGATGGTTCGTCGACCAGGTCGCGTGCCCGGCGCCGAACGGCGGCGACCAGTGCGACGACTGGGTCAACCCGATGTCGTACGACTCCGACCTGCACGACACCGACGCGAAGACGCTGTTCAGCGGGTTTCCCGGCGGCCCGGTCGCGCTGCCCGCGGGCCAGACGGGAACGCAGGACCTGAACCAGGCGATCGACGCGATCTTCAACCATCCGAACGTCGGGCCCTACGTCGCCCGCGAGCTCATCCACAGCCTCGTGACCTCGAACCCTTCGCCCGCGTACGTCGAACGCGTCGCGGGGTTCTTCAACGACGACGGCACCGGCACCCGCGGCAAGCTGTGGCCGGTCGTCAAGGCGATCCTCCTCGACCCCGAGGCCCGCACGGCGCCGATCGACCCGGTCTACGGACACCTCCGCGAGCCCGCGCTCTACATCAACAACGTGCTGCGGGCGTTCCACGCCATGTCCTTCGACGGCTCGACGCAGTCCGACGGCAACCTCGAACCGTTCACCCGCGACATGGGCCAGCTGATCTGGAAGCCGCCCACGGTGTTCAGCTACTTCCCGCAGGCCTACGCGGCCCCGCCGGCCTCCGCCGGGGTTCTCGGTCCCGAGTTCGGCATCATGAACTCGCAGACCTCCCTCAAGCGCGCCAACTTCGTCAACCAGTTCACGATCTGGGGCGGCGTCGAGGCCGACCCGGGGAACGACACCCCGAACGGCACCGCGCTCGACTACTCGGAGCTCCAGCTGCTCGCGTCGAGCCCCGACAACCTCGTGGATCGCCTGAACCGGCTGCTCCTGCACGGCACGATGTCCGACGAGCTGCGCGCGTCGATCGTCTCCGCCGTCAATGCCGTCGATGCATCGGATCCGCTCGGCCGCGCGGAGCAGGCGCTGTACCTGGTCGCCGTGTCCTCGCAGTACCAGGTGGAGAGGTAAGCCATGAAGAAAAACCTGTGGAAGCAGTCCCGGCGCGATTTCCTCGTGCGGACCACCTGCGCCGGCCTCTCGGCCGCGGCCGCCCAGGCGAGCCTCACCAAGCTCGGCCTGATGAACCTCTACGCGAAGCCCTCCGCGCCGACCGACTACCGCGCGCTCGTCTGCGTGTTCCTCGACGGCGGCAACGACTCGAACAACATGGTCGTGCCGACCGACTCGTACTACACGAACCAGTACGCCGTGGCGCGGCCGGTCAACTCCGGGCTCCAGATCCCCGTCGGCAACCTCGTCGGGCTCAACGCCCCCGCCAGCCTCGGCGGCCGGACGTTCGGGCTGCATCCGAGCCTTCCCGAGATGGCCGCGCTCTACAACCAGAACAGGGTCGCGATCATCTCGAACGTCGGCCCGCTCGTCGTCCCCGTCAACCAGGGCAACATCGACAACCTGCCGACGCCGTATTCGCTCTTCTCTCACTCCGACCAGATCGACTGCTGGCAGACCGGCCGCGCGGACCAGCGCATCGCGACCGGCTGGGGCGGCCGCACGACCGACGCGACCCTCGACTGCAACGGCGGCTCCGGGTTCCCGACGATCACGACGATCGCGGGCGCCACCACCTTCTGCGTCGGCGCCGGACAGCGGCCGCTCGCGATCGACACGGGCGCTCTCGACCAGGTCCTCGTCCTGAACGGCTTCAATGGATCGCCGCAGGACGTCGCCCGCAAGAGCTCGATGGACTTCGCCCGCACGATCGACCGGACCGCGACGCTGATCGCCGCCGCGAGCGACACGACGCAGCAGGCCGTCGACATCAGCGCCGCCCTCTCGATCGACCCGACGCTCACGACGATCTTTCCCGATACCGACCTCGGCTCGCAGCTCCAGCAGGTCGCCAAGGTGATGAAGCTGAACCTCACCTCGGCCGAGCTCTCGCTGAATCGCCAGATCTTCTACGTCGAGACCGGCGGTTACGACACCCACCAGGACCAATCCTCCGACCAGGCCAGCCGGCTCGCCGAGTTCTCCCAGGCCATGGCCGCCTTCTACACCGCGACCGCCGAGCTCGGAATCTCGGACCGCGTCGTGACCTTCACGCTTTCCGACTTCGGCCGCACGCTCCAGCCCTCCGGCGACAACGGCTCGGTCGGCACGGACCACGGCTGGGGCAGCCACCAGTTCGTCATGGGCGACGCGGTCGCGGGAGGCAACTTCTACGGCGTGCCGGGCGGCAACGGGCAGATCTTCCCCGACCTCGTCGTCGGCGGCGTGGACGACGTCTCCTCGGACGACCGCGGCCGCTGGATCCCGGCGACCTCCGTCGAGCAGTACGCCGGGACGCTGGCGCGGTGGTTCGGCGTTTCCTCGCTCGACCTGCCCGTGGTCTTTCCGCTGATCGGCAACTTCACGCCGAACACGCTCGGCTTCCTCACGCCCGGCACGAGCTGCTGAGAGGAGTCGTCGCCGTCGGGTGAGGGTTCGCCTCCTCGCCTAGAACGTCGACGTGTCGGCGATGCCGCCGACATCTCCGGGCTCGTGCGCGTAGACCTGCACCTGGCCCGTCTCGACGTCGGTGACGGTGATCCGGTACGACAGTCCGGACAGCCCGGCGGCGAAGACCCAGAGGTGGCCGTTGACGGCCCGGCCGTCGAGCACCTTGACCAGCAGCTCGACGTTGGTCGGACCGAAAAACCAGAAATAGCCGGCGTGGCCTCCGCCGAGCGCCGCGCTCGACGCATCGATCCAATCCTCCCCGGCCGCCGGCAGCCACCGGGCTCGAACCCGGAACCTGCCGCCGCTCAGCTCGAGGTCCGCGGCTTCCGTCGCGCTTCCCTTCGCGCGTGCCGCGGCCACGGCGGCTCTCGTCGCCATGGCGTTCGCATTCGGCGCATTTCCGGAAAACGCCGCCGTATCGACGCCTCCGCCCATCGCGCCGGACGGATGGTCGTAGACGCGGGTCGCGCCGGTCGCCGCATCGGTCACGGCGATCGAGTACGACACCTCCGACAACGAGGAGTAGAAAACCCAGAAGCGGCCGTTCGTCGCGCGCCCGTCGAGGACCTTCACCACGAGCTCCGGGTTGTCCGGCGAGAAGAACCAGAAGGAGCCCGCGTCGGAGGTCAAGGAAAGGACGGCCGCATGCCGAGCCGCGGTCTCGCCCGAAAGCTTCCAGTCGACCGAGACGGCGAAGCGGCCCTGCTGCACGCACAGCGTGAGCGCGCCCGCCACACACGGCCCGGATGAGGCGAGGTCGAGTTGGAAGAGCCCGTCGGATCCTCGCCCGTAGATCCTCGTCGTGCCGTCGGCGAGATCGGCGGCGGCGAGGGGCGAATATCCCGGGGCGACGCCCGTCCACGTCGAGCCGCCGTCCGCGCTCTTCCGCAGGAAGCCGCCGGCCTCCATGTAGAGGAAGCCCGTCGACGGATCGACGATCAGGCTGTTGACGTCGAACGGCGGGAGCCCTCCGCTCGGGGCGAAGGTCCGGCCCGCGTCGGCGCTCATCAGGAGCGAGGCGCGCGGCGGCAATCCGCCGACCGACACCGCCTCGGCCTGCGTCGCGAGCACGCGCGCGGGATCGTTCGGATCGACGGCGATCGAATCGACGGGGCCGCTCGTGGCCGCCGAGGCGCTCCACGTGAGTCCCCGATCGGCGCTCCTCACGATCCGGCCGTCGCCCGTCCCGGCGTAAAGATTCCGGCCGTCGGTCGGATCGACCGCGACCGCAGTGATCGGATACGGCGACGAGTACACGGCAACCCAGCTCGAGCCGCCGTCGAGCGTCCGCTGGAGTGTCCCGGGCCCGCCGCCCGCGGGCTGAGACGCCGCGTAGAGCACGTCTGGCGACGCTGCGTCGGAGACGACGATCTCGACGGACAGGCCATCGAGGCCGGAGGCGCTCCAGGTCGAGCCGCCGTCCGTCGTGGCGAAGATTCCCGCCGACGTCCCGGCGAAGACCGCCCGGGTCTGCCCGTCCGGCATCGCCAGCGAGAGGACGTCTCCGTCCCGCACGACGTCGAAGGCCAGGTGTTGCCACGTGCCGCCGCCGTCGTCGCTGCGGAAGATTCCGTCTTCGCCGCCCGCGAACACCGTCTCGCCGCCCGCGGCAGCGGCGCGAACCGGCACGGGTGTTCCGTCGGCGCGAAAGGGCCCCGCCGCCGTCCACGAGCCCGGTGCCGCACCAAGCCGGGAGGCGAGAAGCAGCCCGGCGAGCACCGTCAGCACGGGGGCGTTACGGATGGGTCGGACCGGCTTCACGCCTCACCCTTTCTGGTTCGCCGAGTCTAACGCGCCCATAATGAGCGCAGCCAACAGACTCGAAATGAACCCCGAAACTCTCGATGCGATCGCACGCCTGCGCGCCGACGGGATCCTCACCGACGCGCAGGCGCCGCCGCTCCTGCGCGCGGCGCGGGGTGATCTCGTCTCGGTCGAGCTCGAGCTGAGGACCCTCCTTTACGCCGGCGTCCTGCTGCTGACCTCGGGCGTTGGCCTCTTCCTGAAGGAAAACCACGAGCGCATCGGACCGGCCACGATCGCGGCGCTCGTCGGCGCCGCCGCCCTCGCCTGCCTCGCGTACGCCGCGCGGAGGCTGCCGGGCTTCACCTGGGAGAGCGCCGGCGAGACGATGGCCGGCCCCGACTACGTCCTGCTGCTCGGCGTCCTTCTCGCCGGCAGCGACCTCGCCTACCTCGAGGCGCAGTGGCGGCTGCTGGGGCCGGATTGGCCGTACCACCTGTTGCTCTATTCCGCGGTCGCGCTCGTCCTCGCCTACCGGTTCGACTCGCGTTCGGTCCTGTCGCTCGCGCTGACGTCTTTCGCCGCGTGGCGCGGCGTCTCCGTGTCCCTGTCCGGAACCTGGAGCGGACGCGGCACGGGCCCCGCGGTCCGCGCCAACGCGCTCTTCTGCGGCGTCCTGTTTCTCGCGGCGGGATTCGCTTCGCTCCGATCCCGCCGCAAGGCCCATTTCGAGCCTGTCTACGTGACGCTCGGCCTGCTGCTCTCCTTCGGCGGACTGCTCTCGGGCGTCTTTCAGTACGACCGGGCGCGGTGGATGGCGTGGGAAGCGCCGCTCCTCGCGGCCGCCGCGGCCGTCATCGCGCTCGCCTATCGGCGGCGGCGAGCCCTCGACTTCTCGATCGCGGTTCTGGCCGCGTACCTCGGCGCGCTGCGCATCCTGTTCGACCGGCTGCGCGGCCGCGGCGGCCTCTTCATCGTCGCGGCGTCCGGGATCGCGGTCGTGGCCCTGCTCGTGAGGGCCCAGCGCCGCATGAAGGAGATCGAGTGATCGCGTCGCGCGCCGACGACTCGCGCCGGGCCGAAGTCCGCCACGCGGCGCGAGGATGGCATGCCGTCGGAGCGATCGACGGCGCGACACTCGCCCGCATCGAGGCCGCCTATCCCGACGACGGGCACCGGATGGCCTTCGCCTGGAAAGCCCTCGTGTTCGTGATCGTCACGATCGCCGCCAACGCACTCTTCTTCGGGATTCTTGCCTTTCTCCACGACGACTCCCGCGCGGCGCCCTGGCTCGTCTTCGCCGTCGTTCTCGCGGGCGTGACCGAGCGCCTCCTTCACGGGAGCCGCGTCGGGAACAACGGAAGCGCCGCCGCGACGTCGTTCTGGGCGGCCGTGTATGCCACGGTAGCGATCGGAATCGAGGCGAGCCGCGGCAGTCACGACTGGCCGACCACATCTCTTCTCGCGGCAGCCGTCGCGTTCGTGGCCGCGGGCTGGCGCTGGGGTTACGCCGCCGAGTGTGCGATCGGAGCGCTGTCTTTCTTCGCCTTCCTGGCCCGGTTCGGGACGGGCCGCCTGTCGTGGATCGTCGTCGGCCTGGCGCTCGCCGCGGCAACGTGGTCCCTTCGGACGCGCCGGTGGCTTCCCCCGCCGATGCGCGAGGCCGCGTCGGCCATCTTCGTCATCGGAATGTCGGCCGTCTATGGCGGACTCAATCGTTATTCGGTCGACCACGGCTCAATCGAGTCGATGGCGAGAGGCGGCGGCGGCGTGCCGGCGCCGACGGGCGCCATCGTCCCTATCTCGAGCCTCGCGACGGCCATTCTGCCGCTCGCGCTGCTCGCGTGGGGTCTTTACGGGCGCCGGATCCTCGCCCTCGACCTCGGCCTCGTCTTCACCGCGCTCTCCCTCGCGACCCTCCGCTTCTACGTCCACATCGCACCGCTGTGGGCGATCCTGACCGCCAGCGGGATCCTCCTCGTGCTCGGTGCGCTCGAGATCGGACGCCGGCTGCGCCGGGCTCCCGGCGAAGAGTGGCGAGGCTTTACCGCTCGTCCGCTCCACTCAGGCCGCTCGAGCGGCATCGAGACGGTCGCCGTCGTCGCGGCATTCGCGCCGGACGGGCGCGCCCCGGCTCCGGCGGAGCGCGGAGGCATGACGCCGGGCGGCGGCGGCTTCGGGGGCGGCGGCGCGACCGGCTCGTTCTGACCGTCGGAGCGGCTAGCGGATCTCGATGTTCCCGTTCGAATTGTCGAGCGTGAGCGGGCACTTTCCGTCGCCCACCTTTCCCGAAAGGGAGTCCGACGACGTCGAGCCCGTCACCGTCAGCGGAAGCCGGCTCGAGACCTTGCCGAACGTCGTATGGGCGTTGACGTCGTAGCCGGTGTTCTCCGGCAGCGAGACGCGGATCGGCGCGAAAGAGCTCTTGATCGTCACGGGGGAGCACCTGGCCCCGCCGGAGAGGCCGCGCACGTCCACCGAGCCGTTCTGGTTGTCCACATCGACCCGGCCGCCGATGCCGTCGAGCTGAACCGGGGCGAATGACGTCGTCACCCTGGCGCTTCCCTTGACCCCGGCCGCCTGGACCGCTCCGTTGGAGTTGTCCACGGTCAAGTCGCCCTCGATCTTCGCCGCTTCGACGAGTCCGAAGCTCGTGCGAACCGACGCGGCCCCTCCGACTTCCGACACGGAGACGGCGCTGTTGCTGCCGACCGCCTTCACTCCCCTCTTCGCCTGCGTCACGGTGATCTTGCCGAACGAGTTGCGCACGTCCGCGGCGCCGCCCACTCCGGTCAGGGTCACCGATCCGTTGTCGTCGGAAACCGTCGCGTCGCCGGGGACTCCGATGGCCTCGATCTCCGCAAAGCTCGTGCGCAGGTCGACCGACGCCTTGACCTCCGACACGCGGATGCTGCCGTTCGAGTTGCGCACCTCGACGGCGCCGCCCGCGCCGCGGACGTCCACCCGTCCGAAGGAGTTGGTCACGCTCGCGGCGGACCCGGCGTCCTCGACCAGGATGTCGCCGTTCGACGAGTTGATCGTGACCGCGCCCTTGACGTGGCGCGCCTGGATCGCGCCGAAGCGGTTGCGGATCGAGAGCGGGCCGTCGATCGCGGTGGCCGTCACCGCGCCGTTCGAGCCCGAGATCTCGACCTCGCCGGCATTGCGGTCCACTGTGATCGTGCCGAAGGCGTTCTCGAGACGCTGCCGGCCGGAGCCGTCGGTCAGGGAGAGCTGGCCGTTCGCGTTGACGAGGACCGCCGGGGCCTTCAGGTGGACGACGTCGAGGTCGCCGAACTTGTTGCGGGCCGTCAACGCCATCGTCTCGGGCATCGTGATGTCCATGTCCACGGCGTAGGAGATGTGACCGCTCCCGACGAAGTGCCACTGCTTGTCGGGGTACTTCGTCCGGACGACGATGGCCGAGCCCGTGTCTTCGACGGTGACGGTGATTCCCTCGCCGAACTTCTGCGCTCCCTCGACGTCCGAGGAGGAGACCGAGATCTTGGCCCGCACCTGAACGTCGGCCTGGGCATGCGTCCCGATGTGCAGGGCTCCCTGGCTGTGCTCGATTTCGAGACGCTGGCCGGCCTTGAACGGAACCGTCCGGGAGAAGTCGCGGTCGTAGTTCGAGCTGGGCTCGCGCGACTCCTCCCCCGCGGCCGCCGTCGCCGCGCCGAGAAGTAGCACGAGAGCCGCGGCGCCGGCCGCACACCGTGACGTCGAACGTTTCATGATTTGACCTCTTTCATCAGGCTCTGCAGGGTGCGCTGCTTCTCCTGGTAAACGGCGAGCAGCTCTCGCCGCAGATGCGTGTTGCCCCGGTTCTGCTCGATCGAGGTCTTCAATTCGGCGATCGCCGAGTCGAGCACCTCGAGCTTCTCGCGATAGTTGACGACGACGGGCGACGTCGTGTCGGCGAGCGCGGGTCCCGCCAGGCTCGACAGCTTTTCGATCGACGCCAGGTAGGTCTTCTCGGCGGCGTCGACTTCATCGATCGCCTGATCGGTGAGCAGTGGATGTTTGGTCGTCTGCCAGTGCTCCGAGAGCGGGTCGCGGCCGCCGCTGTCGCGGAAGACCCACAGGCCGGCCGCCGCGATCAGAAAGAGCGCCGCGATCGAGGCCGCCGGAACCCACCGCCACCGCGTTGGGGCGGCCGGGGCCGGAGATTCGGGCGCGCGCGAGGAGTCTTCGGCGATCGCCTGCCGGATGCGCGGCAGAAGGTGCGGCGAGTCCCATTCGCGGTGCAGCGCCGGCGCGGCGCTCTCGATTTGCCGCCACTCGGAAAGCTCTCGTCCGCACGCCTCACATTCCGCCGCGTGAGCCTCGAACGCCGCGGTCAGAGCCGCATCTCCGCCCGCGAGGGCCTGCTCCAGATCCCGGCAGGACGCGCGGCGTTGCTTCACTTCGCCTCCGCCGCCGCGAAGGCGTCCCGAACCGAAAGCTCCCGCTGCAGGCGCCGCTTGGCCCGAAAGAGCAGCGTACGAGACGTGTTCTCGTTGACCTCGAGGATCTGGCTCGCCTCGCGGTGTGAGAGCCCTTCGACCTCGCACAGAAGAAACGCCGTCCGCTCGCGGACGTCGAGGCGCGACAGGGCCCGCTCGATCGCGAGGCGCAGGGGCGGATTGTCGGAGGCGGCACGCGGAAGCGCCCCCTCCTCGGGCAGCGGATTCTCCGGACGGCGCTTGCCCCGCCGCAGGGCGTCATAGCAGGCGTTCAGGAGAATCCGGTGCGCCCAGGTCGAGAGGCTCGAGCCCCCCGAAACCGCGCCGCCCCTCGGTGGATCTTCAGAAAAGCCTCCTGGACCGCGTCCTCCGCGTCGGCGACGTTGCCGAGCAGGTTCAGGGCGATCGACTTCATCCGTGCGCCATGCGTCTCGTAAAGCTCGACGAGCGACGCCGAGTCCGCGGTCGAGAGGCCGGTGTCCGTCAGGTCGAACTCCTTTGGCTTCAATACGATGCTCGATTCGACCAGGATCGGCTGTCCTCCGGCGCGTCTCCGCTCTTCGCGCTTCCGTCTCCTTGGACGCCGCTACCGGTCGTTTCGTTCGGCAATCTATCGCCGGGGACGGTCTCGGGTATCGTCGGGCCATGAAAAATTCGACCGCCCGGCTGTTGATCGCCCTCGGCCTCGGACTCGCCGCCGCGGTCCCCGCCACCGCCCAGACGGCCGTCTTCGTCGTGCGCCACGCCGAGAAGATCTCCGCGCAGGACCAGCGGCTGAGCGCCGCGGGCCGGCAGCGGGCGGAGCGCCTCGCCCGGATGCTTCACGACTCCGGCATCGCCGCAATCTACGCGACCGACACCGAGCGCGCCCGCGACACCGCCGCTCCCCTCGCCAGGGCCCTCGGCCTGACGGTCGCGACTTACGACACGGGGGCGAGCATGAAGGGCGCCGTCGACGCGCGCCCGTTCGTCGCGGCGCTGCGCAAGAGCCACCCGAGCGGCGTCGTCCTGATCGTCGGCCACGCGAACACGATCCCGGACCTGCTGAAAGCCCTCGGCTGTGCGGAGACGATCACGCTCGCCGACGACGAGTACGACAATCTGTTCGTGGTCGTGCCGAAGCCGGACGGGACGGCGACGCTGGTGAGACTGAGGTACTAGTGCTGTAAAAGACCTGCCTTGTTTTGTCTCTGTAGGGGCGGCCCTTGCGGCCGCCCGCGGGCGGGGCAAGCCCGCCCTACGGCTCTATCGGGGTGTAGCGATTTTCACTACGGAACCGTAGTCTTCGGGAGGGCCCGGCCGGGCGATGCGCCGGCGGGGCGAGGATGAGGGGACGACTCGCCCTCCTGGGGCTACCACCCGACCGGCTTGCCCCTGTTCTGCTCGTCGAGCCACTTCTGGAGCGGGGCGAAGTAATCGCGGATCGCGGTCGCGTCCATCTGGCGCTGGCCGGTGATCGCTTCGAGCGCATCCGGCCACGGCTTCGAGCGCCCATCGCGAGCATGTCGGCGAGCTTCCTGCCCGCTTCCTTGTTGCCGTAGATCGAGCAGCGGTTGAGCGGCCCGTTGCAGCCCGCGGCTGCGGGACAGGGCGCGGTGAAACTGGAACTGCAGGATGTCGGCCAGGAAGTAGCGCATGTAAGGCACGTTCGCCGGGACGTGGTACTTCGCGTCCGGCGTCGAAATCGTCCTCGGGCCGCGCGACGGCGGGCGCGACGCCCTGGTACTTGCGGCGCAGATCCCACCAGGCCTGGTTGTACTGCGCCGGCGTGATCTCGCCCGAGAACACCTTCCAGCGCCACTGGTCGATGACGAGCCCGAACGGCAGGAACGCGACCTTCTCGAGCGCCTTCGTCGAGGAGCAGACCGATGTCCTTCGACGTGTCCGGCGCCTTGTCGAGCAGGCCGAGCTTGACGAGGTACTCGGGCGTGACCGAGAGCGCGATCGTGTCGCCGATCGCCTCGTGGAAGCCGTCGTTGGCGCTGTCGCGGAAGAGGATCGGCTGCTGGTCGTAGGCGCGCTGGTAGTAGTTGTGACCGAGCTCGTGGTGGATCGTCGTGAAGTCTTCGGCCGTGATGTCGATGCACATCTTGATGCGCAGGTCGTCGACGTAGTCGATGTCCCAGGCGCTCGCGTGGCAGACGACCTCGCGGTCCTTCGGCTTCGTGAACATCGAGCGCTCCCAGAACGTCTTCGGGAGCGGGTCGAAGCCGAGCGAGGAGAAGAACCCTTCGCCGTACCGGACCATCTGCAGCGGGTCCGTGTTCCGGGACTTCAGGATCCCGGTCAGGTCGTAGCCCGGATCCGCGTCCTTCGGAGCGACCAGCGGATAGACGTTGTCCCAGGTCTGCGCCCACATGTTGCCGAGCAGATGCGCCGGGATCGGCCCGTTCTCCGGGCACGGCGTCGCCGTACTTCTCGCCGCAGCTTCCACCGGACGTACGCGTGGAGCGAGACGTAGAGCGGACGCACCTGCTCCCAGAGGCGATCGAGCTCGGCGGCGAAGGCCTCGGGCGTCATGTCGTACTTCGACCGCCACATCGCGCCCGTGTCCTTGAACCCGAGCTCACGAGCTCCCTTGTTGGATAGCTCGACGAAGCGCACGTAGTCCTTCTTCATCGGGCCGCCGACGGCGTGCCAGCCGGCCCAGACGTCGAGAAGCTCTCTCGCATCGCGCGAGGTCGCCATGATCTTCGTGATGTCTTCGAGATCGAGGCAGCGGTCCTTCGTCGGGCAGTACTTGCCCTTGCCGTAGGCGCCTTCCATCGCGGTGCTGATCCGCGTCAGCTCCGCGCGCTCGGCGGGATCCGAGGGAGCGGCCATCGTCAGCGAGAGCTTGAGGAGCTTGAGCTTGCGCGCCGTCTCCTCGGGCACCGCGACCTTGTCGAAGCGCACCGCGTCCTTCGCGTACTGGACGCTCGCCTCGATCGTCTTGTCGGCGGCCTGCGCCGCGAGGATCTCGGTATCGTCGGTGATGTACGTGGACTTGACCCAGTCGGCGCGGCTCTGAGTGATCCAGAGCTGCAGCAGCGTCTTCTCGGCTCCGTCGACGAACGCCTTGGCGTCGGCCGCGGTGGGCGAGCCGGAGGAAGCCTGTGCGGCCATCTCAGCGGCGCCCGCTAAGCCCAGGAGCACCGCCAGCGTCAGTCCGGCAGACCGCCTCTTCATTCGACCCTCCCGTTCTTTGCAATGGGCTACTCAACAGGAGGCGAATTTACATCAGCACGACTGCCCGTGAAACGAGACCCTTCCGCCCCGGGCAGCCCGCGAGCGTCGCGGCTAGCCGATCCGGACGAAGTCGATGAATCCCCGGTCGACGTCGGTCGCGATGAGCTTGACCCGGAGCTTGTCGCCCACCTCGAGCCCCTCGAAGCCGTGGACCAGCTTTCCCTCGGCGGGCGGCTCGAAGATCCGCACCCAGGTTCCCTTCTCCGTGGCGCCGGTCACGACCGCGTCGAAGCGCTGGCCGATCTTCTGCTCGAGCAGAAGCGCGGCCGCGGACTTGCGGACCTGCCGCTCGACCTTGTTGGCGTCGTCCTCCTGCTCGGTGCAGTGCGCGGCCAGCGTTTCGAGCTCGCTCGCCCGGTAGGGCGTCGGCGAGCCGTCGAGGGCGGCCTTGAGGAGCCGCTGCGTGATCAGGTCCGGAAAGCGCCGGTTGGGCGCGGTCGAGTGCGTGTAGTCGCGGACCGCGAGGCCGAAGTGGCCGACGGGCTCCTGTCCCGGCCGCTCGACCACGTATTCGCCGGCGCCCATCAACTTGACGATCACGAGCGAGAGGTCCGGAAAGCGCACGGGATCGGCCTCGAGGCGCTTCAGCAGGAACGCCTCGAGCGCGCGGGCATCCGGTTCGGCCGGAAGCTTCTCCCCGTAGCCGGTGGCCACCGTCACGATCCGCTGCCAGCGCTCCGGTGAGCGCACGACGCGGCGCAGCGCCGCAAACTTCCGATCCGCGAGAAACCGCGCGGTCACGCCGTTGGCGGCGATCATGAAGTCTTCGATCAGCTGACGGGCCCGGTTCTTCGGCTGCACCGAGAGATCCACGATCGTGTCTCCGTCGAAGACGGCGCGCGGCTCGATCGTCTCGAGGTCGAGGGCGCCCTGATCGTGGCGGCGGCGCCTCAGAACCTGCGCGACGCCGTCCTGCAGCCGGATCTGGTCGGTCACGCCGGAGACGGCGCGCGCCCTCTCGGGGAACTCGCCGCCCTCGAGGCCGACCGAAACGCCGTCGTAGGCGAGCTGGGCCTTGTTGCGCACCGCCGCCCGATAGACGTCCGAGGCCGAGAGTGTGCCATCCTTCGCGACGGTCATCTCGACGACGATCGCGAGCCGGTCGCCGTCCTCGTTCAGCGACGTGTAGTCGGTCGAAAGCTTCTCGGGCAGCATCGAGAAGATCTCGGCCGCCGTATAGACCGAGGTCGTGTTGGTTTGGGCGTGCGCATCGATCGCCGTGCCCTTCGCGACCACGGCGTCCACGTCGGCAACCGCGACGAAGGCCTTGACGGAGCCGGAGCCGTCCGGCACGGACTCGGCCACCGTCAGCTGATCGAGGTC
This sequence comes from uncultured Acidobacteriota bacterium, assembly GCA_963738945.1. Lineage (GTDB taxonomy): Bacteria > Acidobacteriota > Thermoanaerobaculia > UBA5066 > Gp7-AA6 > DAHUXD01. The sequence goes on along the minus strand of CAVTYD010000002.1, from coordinate 3,333,704 downwards.
CCGGGAGTCGTCGTTGTCGATCGAGGCCCAGATCCGATCCCGCATGTCGCGGACGCCGGACGCGGGGACCGGCGCGGGGCCGTGGATCCGCGGCGAGCTCCGCCAGGACGTCGCGCGAGAAGTCGGGCTCGAGGCCCTTCTCGACCATGACCTGCCGCGCGATCCGCTTCAGATCGGCGCGGTCGTGGCGGCGGTCGGTCGGCACGGGGCGCAGTCTATGTCGAAGCGCTGAGCCAAACGCATCAGAGCCCGGGCGGACCGAGGCTTAAGATCACCGGCGGTGATTCCGAAACCTCCGTTCGCTCGCGACTTCTCGCTCGATCGGGAGATCGCCGAATTCGAGCGTCTCAAGCCCCGGCTGGACGCCCTGTGGAACGCCCTCTCGGCCCGTGGAGAGGAGGAGCCGTACACCTCGGTCGTGATCCCCTCGCTGACGCTCGACCAGTCGGAGCTGTCGAAGCTGGAGGCGGCCAGCTTCTACGAGGAGCGGCTGCTGTTTCTGCTCATCCGTCTGCGCAATCCGCAGGCGAGGATGGTGTACGTCACGTCCCAGCCCGTCCATCCGCTCATTCTCGAGTACTACTTTCAACTGCTCGCCGGAATCCCGGCGAGCCATGCCCGTTCGCGCCTGACCCTGCTCTGCGCGTACGACGCATCTCCCCGTCCGCTGACGGAGAAGATTCTCGAGAGGCCGCGCCTGATCCAGCGCATCCGCTACGGGATTCCCGAGCCGGAGCGGGCGTTCATGACGGTGTTCAACTCCACGCCGCTCGAGCGCCGGCTCTCGGTGCTGCTCGGCATTCCGTTGAACGGAGTCGATCCCGCGCTTTCGTCCCTGGGGTCGAAGTCGGGAAGCCGGAAGGTCTTTCGCGAGGCGGGCGTCGCGTGCCCGGAGGGATTCGAGGACCTGCGCTCGGAAGACGACGTCGTCGGCGCCCTGGCCGAGCTCCGCCGCCGCCGCCCCGCCATTCGCCGCGCGATCGTCAAGCTCGACGAGAGCTTCTCGGGCGAGGGCAATGCGGTGTTCGGCTATCCGGACGGGCCGGGCGACGATCTCCTCCGCGAGGCCCTGTCGAGCCTCTCCTTCGCGGTTTCCTCCGAGTCGCGCCCGCGCTTTCTCGCCAGGCTCGCCGAGATGGGGGGCATCGTCGAGGAATACCTCGAATACCCCGAGGCCGTCTCGCCGTCGGTGCAGCTGCGCATCGACCCCCACGGCGAGGTCGTGCTGCTCTCCACGCACGACCAGATCCTCGGCGGTCCGACGCGGCAGGTTTACCAGGGATGCCGCTTCCCCGCTGCCGATCCATACCGGGTCCGCATCCAGGAGGCGGCTCGGCGCGTCGGGGCGGTGCTCGCGGCCAGAGGCGTCGTGAGCCGCTTCGGCGTCGACTTTCTCGTCGGCCGCCAGCCCGGCGGCGAGCTCGAGGTTTTCGCTCTCGAGATCAACCTGCGCATGGGAGGCACGACGCACCCGTATCTGGCTCTGCAGTTCCTGACCGGGGGCAAGCTCGACCCCGCTTCCGGAATCTTCCTTTCGCCGGGGGGCCATCCGAAGTTCTACCGGTCGACCGACAACCTCAAGTCCGACGCGTACCGCGGCCTCGGTCCCGAGGACCTCATCGACATCACGACGATGAACCGCCTTCACTACGGCCACGATACCGGCACCGGCGTGCTGTTTCACATGATCGGCGCGCTGTCCCAGTACGGGAAGCTCGGCCTCACGGCGATCGGCAACAGCCGCGAGGAGGCCGACGCGATCTATGCCGAGGCCCTGGCCGCCCTCGACCGCGAAGCGAGACGCTGACCGGCTAGACGGTCGCGGCTTCGACGATCGTGAACGTCTTCGCCGTCGCGTCGAGCTCCGCCTCGACGCCCAGGGGAATCGTCGCCTTCTCGCGCGTGTGCCCGAAGACGAGACCGGCCATCGCGGGCTTGCCGAGGTCGCCGAGCAGGTCGTCGAGGACCTCCGACATCGAAAGCGAGAGCTCGAAGCTCGAGTTCGTCGAGGTCTCGCAGTCGGTGCACGTTCCCCACACCACGCCGGCCGCGTCGGCGAGCTTTCCGGCGAGCTTCAGCTGGAGGATCATCCGGTCGATGCGGTAGGGCGCTTCGCCGACGTCCTCGAGCAGGAGGATCCTCCCCCGCGTGTCGATTTCGTACGGCGTTCCCATCGTCGTAGAGACGAGCGTCAGATTCCCGCCGACCGTCTGCCCGCGCGCCCGGCCGGGCACGATCGTGTGGCGCGGAAAGCGCGGCGCCAGGGGATCGTCCTCCGGAGGGTTCGCCACGTCTCCGAGCGGCTCGGTTCCGAAGAGGGCTTTCCGGAATCCCTCGAGCGTCCACGGCGGAAGCGACGACATCGCCACGGGACCGTGGAACGTGACGAGACGGGCGAGCTTTCCGAAGGCCAGGTGCAACCCCGTGATGTCGGAGTAGCCGACGAAGATCTTCGGATTGCGGCGCACGAGCGCATAGTCGATGCGGTCGAGCAGGCGCTCGGTGCCATAGCCTCCGCCCAGGCAGAAGACGGCGGCCACCTCGGGATCCGCGAACATCGCGTGCAGGTCGGAGAGGCGTTGCTCCTCGGTGCCGGCCAGGTAGCCGCGCCGCGCCCGCACGTTCGCGCCGAGCCTGACCTTGAGATCCAGGGCGGCGAGACGCGGGGCGACGTCCTCGATCCGCCAGAGGTCGAAGATGTACGAGGAGGGAGCGATCAGGCCGACGGTGTCGCCGGCCTTGAGCGCTTTCGGCTTCTGCATCGGTCCCGCCGGGGCCGCCGGCGCCGCCTTCGGCGAGGGCCGCGCGAGGAGCGATCCTCCGGCGGCGAGCCCCGCCGACGCCAGGAATCGCCGGCGCGTCGTCACGCGGCGCTGCCCGCGACGGCCTGCCGCAGCGTGACGACGTCCACGAGGCCCGCGCAGCCGTAGAGGGCCGGCAGGGCTCTCTTCGCGGGATAGCGGCGGCGCAGCTCGGCGACGGCCTCGGTGCCCGCACGGTACGCCGGCAGGTTCATGCGGCCGAAGAGCGGATGCCTTCCCCACGCACCCGCGAACTTTCCGGCCCGCTCCTCGCTGACGAGAAAATCCCGGCGCAGCCTCGCGGCGATCTCCGCCTGCGGCACTCCCTCCTGCCACGTCAGGTACGAGGCCTGGTTCTTGGCGTCGTCCTGCAGGTGCGCGAGCCAGAGTCCCGCCTGCAGGTCTTCGTCCGGCACCTGCTCGACCTCCGTCAGGCCGAGCGCGATCAGGATCGCGTTGTTGCCGATGCCCTCGGCGAGCGTGCCCCAGCGCGTGTTCATCGCGAGGATCGTGGACTCGAAACCCACTCGGCCGCGCACGTACAGGCCCTGGATCAGGGCGCTCGTCGTCACGTGGCCCGGCACGACCTCGTGGCCGACGAGCTGCTCGAACTCGGGGACGGAAATCTCGAGCGAGGCGTTGATCTCGTAGGTCGCCTCGTACTGCGGCGAGCCGTCGGGGTTGCGCGCCCGGCCGACGTAGCTCATGAATCCGGAGAACCAGGCGTCCCGGATCGGCACGAACGTCATGTTCGAGCGCGGAACGTCTCGCAGATCCTCCGGGAGATGCGGCGCCAGGTTCTTCGCCGTGGCGGCGTCGAAGCGCGCGATGAAGGCGTTCGCGAGCGTCGGGATGGACTTCGCCGGGACCATGCGCTCGCGACGCCATGCGTCGACCGCCTCGAGCAGCTCGTCGTCCGACTTCGCCGCGTGTCCCGCGCGCGCGAGCAGCTCCGCGAGGCGGCGCCGCTTCTCGGCGGGCCGCGACGGCTCGGGCGGGCGCCCCGTCGCCGCGAGCACGCAGCGCTCGTACGGAACCGCGGGACCTCGGCCGAGCCGCTCCATGGAGAGGTCCCACATCGCGGAGAGGCACTCGGACAACCCGTCGAAGAACGCCGCCCGCAGCCCCGAAAGCTGCCGTCCTCTCGCGGCGGCGTCGTCGATCGCGCCGCGGACGTCGACCGCGGCGAGATACGCATCCACCGCGGCCTCGTCGGGCTCTTTGGCCGCGACGCCGCCCGAGGCGCGCAGCCGCTGCGCGGCCGGATGCGTATGAGCCTCGGGCATCGGCTCGTCGGAGAACCAGGAGTCGACGATCGCCCGGCCGGTCCCCGACGGGTTCATCACGTCGCCGCCCCAGAGCGTGTCCAGGCCGAGCAGGGCGGTCGCGACCGATCGTTCGAGAGGGCCCAAGCGCGCCGGAATATACCGCACGCCCTGCAACCGTTCGGGCGTTCTCCGTCACTCAAGGACGGGTTCAAGGAGACGCTCATGCCGAAAGTCCGGACGTCGGTCCTCGCCCTCGCGGTTCTCCTGACGCCTCCGCTCGCGACGCAGACGGATCCCGGGATCGCGGAGGCTCGCTCCGCCTACGAGCGCTTGAAGGAGCTCGCGGGATCCTGGGAAGGACGAAGCACGAAGGGATGGACCGAGCGGCTGCGCTACGAGGTCATCGCCGCCGGATCGGCCGTGCTCGAGATGTCCGAAGACGCTCATCCGGGCGAGAAGATGGCGACGACGTTCTACATGGACGGAGAAAGTCTCATGCTCACCCACTACTGCGTCGCGAAGAACCAGCCGCGCCTTCGCGCGACTTCCTTCCGAGACGGCGGCCGGACGGTCGTCTTCACGTTCGTGGACGCGGCCAACCTGCCGTCCCGCGATCGGGGCCACATGGATCAGGCGATATTCACCTTCGAGTCGCCGGACCGCGTCGTCTCGCGCTGGAGCTGGTATCAGGACGGCCGCGAGACGTGGTTCGAGGACATCGTGCAGACTCGCTTGCGATGAAGGGGGACGAGGACGACGCGACGCTGGCGGCGCGATTCGTGGCGGACCGTGACGAGACGGCGTTCCGGGCGCTCTACCAGCGGCACTCGCCGTTTCTGTACCGATTCCTTCTCCGCTGGAACGGCGGTCGCACCGCCGCGGCGGAGGAAGGCGTCCAGGAAACCTGGATCCGCGCGGTGCGCGGGCTGCCGGAGTTCGAGGGGCGCTCGAGCCTGAAGACCTGGCTCGCCGGCATCGCCATCCGCTGGTCTCGCGAGGAGGCGCGGCGGTCCGGACGCGACGGTCCGTGGCCGCGGGAGGCGGACGCGGCCGCGGCCCCCGCCGGAAGCGAGGACGAGCGCCTCGATCTCGAACGAGCGGTCGCCGAGCTGCCGCCGGGCTATCGCGAGGCGCTCATCCTGCACGACGTCGAGGGCTATACGCATGCCGAGGCGGCCGAGCTTCTCGGCGTGGACGAGGGAACCTCGAAGAGCCAGCTCTCGCGCGCGCGGCGAGCCCTGCGCGATCGGCTGACGGGAGGAAGTCATGGACGAGCGCAACGATCTGACGGCTGAAGAGGCGCGGGCGCTCGCGACGCTCGCCTCGGGCCCGGCGCCTCCGGCGAGTCTCGAAGAGGCGACGGTCGCACGGCTCGCCGCAGAGCGCCTGATCCGGAGCCGCCCGGGCGGACGCGGCCGGACGATTCTCGCCACCGCCGCCGCCACTTTGCTCTTCGCCGCGGGCCTCCTCGTGGGCGAGCGCCGCGCCGGGCCGGCGGCTGGCGCCTCCGTGGGCCGTCAATACGTTCTCCTTCTCTACGACGCCCCGGTCGAGGCGTCGCGCGGAGACGCCGAAGAGCCGGCGCGGATCGCGGAATACCGCGACTGGGCGCGGAGCCTCCGGAACCGGGGCACCTCGATCCGCGGCGAGAAGCTCGAGCGCGGCGGGCGCTGGCTCGGCCCGGGAGCGACGGGCGAGCGGCCGCTCGGCGGCTTCTTCGTCTTCTCCGCTCCGGACGACGCCGCGGCGCTGGCCGTCGCGAAGAGCTGCCCGCACCTGAAGCACGGAGGCTCCGTGGAGGTCCGTCCGATCGCGAAGACCTAGCCGGCTACGCCGGTCTCTCTTTCTTCATCGCGCCGAACCACTGGTAGAGGCAGAGGCCGATGAACCCGGCGCAGCTGACCATCTGCGACACGGGATCGTTGTCGAAGAAGGGCAGCTTGACGAGGTCCTCGCGATACCAGCCGAAGAGCCGCAGGGCCGCGCCGAAGACGCCCCCGAGCGCTCCGCCCGCCATCAGCCCGGATGCGATGATGACGGCTCGCTCACGCATGGTCTGACCCGCCGCTCCGCCCACCCGCTCGGACCGGCGGGTGACGTAGTGCGCGAGAAATCCGCCGACGAGCGCACCCGAGTTCAACTCCAGCGGCAGATACATGCCGAGCGCCACGATTAAAGCCGGAACGCCGAGCATCTCCATCATCACGGCGATCGCGGCGCCGGTTCCGAAGAGAACCCAGGGAACCGGCTGGCGGCTCATGAAGCCCTCGACGAGCGCCTTCATGATCGAGGCCTGCGGCGAGACCAGAACCGGGCGCGCATCGCCGGGGGCGGCCTCGCCGAACTGGAAGGTCTGCGCCAGCGCGATGATCACGAGGCCAACGACGATCGAAGAGACGAGCGCCCCGTAGAACTTGACCCGCTCCTGCTTGGCCGGGGTCGAGCCCAGCCAGTAGCCCGTCTTCAGGTCCGTGATCGTCTGGCCGGAGACCGAGAGGGCCGTGCAGACGACGCCGGCGATCGCCATCACGAAGAACATGCCGCTGCGCCCCGAGACGCCGAACTCCAGCAGCACGACCGAGGAGATGATGATCGTGAGCATCGTCATTCCGGAGACCGGATTGCGCGCCGTCGTCGCGATCGCGTTGGCCGCGACCGACGTGAAGAAAAAGGAGAACACGAGCGTGAGCGCGAGCCCGACGAGCACCACGATGGAGCGCGGTTCGAGCTTCCCCAGGAAGACCGCGATCGCGAGCGTCGAAACGATCACGCCGATCAGGATCCGCACGATCGCGATGTCCCGGTCCGTTCGCTCGCGGCCCTCGCCCTCGCCGTGGCGGAAGGCCCGGGCCGCGATCGAGAAGGATCCGGCCACGATCTTCAGGGACTTGACGATGCCGAAGATGCCCGCCGTCGCGATCGCCCCGACGCCCACGTAGCGCACGTACCAGCGGTAGATGAGGGCCGCGCTCATCTCGGCGATCGGCATGGGCGCCGGGTAGATTGCGGTGGGCACGTGGCGGCCGACCATCCAGACCAGAGGAACGAGCACGAAGTTCGAGAGGACTCCTCCGGCGCACAGGAGCGTCGAGGCGCGCAGGCCCATGACGTAGCCGAGGCCCAGAATGAACGCGATCGCGTCCACGCGCAGGACGAGCCGCGCCTTGTCGGCGGCCTCGCGCATCGCCGGGATGAACTGGAAGTCGACCGTCTCCTTCCACACCTGGAACGTCGTCACGAAGAAGTCGTACACGGCGGCGATGCCCGTCGCCTCGAGCAGCAGCCGGGCCTGGGATCCTCCCTTCTCTCCCGTGACGAGGACCTCGGTGATCGCGGTCGCCTCGGGATAGGGAAACTGCCCATGCATCTCGCTGACGAAGTAGCGCCGCAGCGGTATGAGAAACAGGATGCCGAGACAGGCGCCCGCCAGGCAGATGAAGATCGTCTGCCAGGGTTTGGGGTCGAGCTTGAGGATGTAGAGGGCCGGCAGCGTGAAGATCGCTCCGGCCACGACCGAGCCGGAGACGCCGCCGATGCCCGTGATGATGACGTTTTCGAGAAGGCTCGAGCGCCGGGCGTATACGCGCGCCAATCCGATCGCGAGGATCGAGATCGGGATCGCCGCCTCCATGACCTGTCCGACCTTGAGGCCCGAGTAGGCCGACGCCGCGGTGAACAGGGCGCAGAGAAAGAGGCCCCAGACGACCGAGCGCCCGGTGGCCTCGGGAACGGACGCCGAGGCGGGAATGACGGGACGGTAGGTCTCGCCGGCGGCGAGCGGCCGGTAGGCGTTTTCGGGGAGCGACTTCGACTCCGGAGCGTCCATCAAGTCCTCCGCGGCGCAAACGTCGTATCGTTTCCTTGTCTCGGAGCCGCCGCGACGTCCGCGGAGTCTACCGGAGTCGGCGGCCCGGAGAAGGAGGCGTCACGATGCCCGTCTCGGACTCGGCGCGCCGCGCCTGGGCGGTCCTCTTCGCACGCGGCGTCCTCGGACTGATTTTCTTCATGGCGGGCATCTACAAGGTCTTCACGCTCACTCCGGCCGGCCACGCGCACAAGTGGTTCGTGGATCCGTACGCCGATACGTTCCTGCCGGCGTGGTCGCTCTGGCTGACGGGGCTGACGATTCCCTTCGTGGAGCTTCTGGCCGGCGCGCTCGTGCTCGTCGGCTGGCGCGTGACGGAGGCCCTCGTCGCCCTCGGCGGAGTTCTTCTCGTCGTGACGTTCGGCCACCTGCTGAAGGAGCCCCTCTACGAGTTCCACACCCACGTGATCCCGCGGCTCGCTCTCCTGCTCTTTCTCCTGATGGTTCCGCGGGACTCAGATCGCTTCTCCCTCGACCGGTGGCTCTCCCGGCCGCACCATGCCTGATCTCGGACGCGCCCGGCACGTTTTCCTGATCGCCGCGTTCGCCGCCGCGAGCGCGCGGGCACAGACGGAGAATCCGATCAACATCGCGATCCGCGCGGCCGAGGCCCTGGCGAAGACCGCCGCCGCGAACGGACCGTCCGGCCCCGGCCCGACGCCGACGCCGCTGCCGTTCAAAGAAGCGAAGCCGCTCGAGGTCCAGCCGGATGGATCCTCCGTGGATTCGATCGTCATGGCGCTCTACGCGGCGGTCAGCCACGGACCGGATGGCGAGCCCAACTGGAGAAGACTGCACGACCTGTTCCTGCCGGGGGCGAGGATCGTGCCGCCCAGGCCCGCCGCGGCCGACGCGTTCGGCGTTCTTGACGTCGACGCCTTCGAGGGCCGCATCCGCCGGTACATCGCGGGGCGCCGGGAGCGCCACGAGAGGCTGGGATTCACCGAGCGCGAGATCGCGCGGCGCGAGAACCGCTTCGGCGACGTCTGCCTCGTGTTCTCGACCTACGAGACGCTGTGGGCGCCGCGCGACCCGCACCCGTTTGCCCGGGGCGTCCATTCGATCCAGCTCGTCTCGGACCACCGCCGCTGGTGGATCGCGGCGCTGGTCTGGGACACGGAGCGCCCCGACAACCCGATTCCGCCGGAACTACTGGCATCATGAAACACGATCCGCGTCCGTCCCGTAGGACGGGGAAGGAGAAACCATGAAGAAGATCGCCGTTTTCGCCTCCGTCGGGGCGTTCTGCGCCGGCGCCTCGCTGCTGCTCTCCCAGACCGCTTCGCAGAATCCGCCGACTTCGGGCGTGAACCCCCGCCTCGGCGTGACGCCGGTCGTCGGCGTGAAGCTCCACGACCCGAATGCCGAGAAGGAGGCCCAGCGCATGCCGACGCCGGGTGGTCCCGAGGACCGGCGTCCCCGTGCGCCGCGCGCCGCCGCCGCCCAGGAAGACGCCGACGGCGCTTCCGTGGATGCGATCCTCGCCGCACTCTACGGCTCGGTCAGCCACGACTCGAGCGGGGAACCGAACTGGGAGCGGATGCGGAGCATCTTCATGCAGGTCGGAATGCTGATTCCTCCGAAGAACCCGAAGAGCGATCTCTTCACCGTCCTCGACGTGGACGGTTTCGAGCAGCGCGTCAAGGAAGGCATGGCCGCCGCGAAGGCCAAGGGCGATCCGACGTCCTTTTTCGAAAAGGAGGTCGCGCGACGCGCCGACTGCTTCGGCCACGTCTGCCAGGTCTTCTCGACCTACGAGTCGCGCCGCGCCCCGTCGGACGAGAAGCCGTTCATCCGGGGCATCAACAGCATCCAGCTCGTCAACGACGGCCACCGCTGGTGGATCGCGTCGGTCGCATGGGACACCGAGCGGGAAGACAACCCGATTCCCTCGCAGTACCTGCCGAACACCGTTCCCTCGGAGTACCTGAAGAAGTGACCGTGTCGCCGCACTCCCCCTGTCATCCCGAGCCGCTCCCCCTGTCATCCCGAGGAGCGTCGCGACGAGGGATCCCTTTCATAGCCGCACGACGACTCGAAAGGGATCCCTCGCTGCGCTCGGGATGACAGGGGACGGCCGTCGGCCTGACGCCTCGTCCGGGCGCCGACGCCAGTCACGACACGCGCACTCCCCCCCCGTCATCCCGAGCCACTCCCCCTGTCATCCCGAGGAGCGTCGCGACGAGGGATCCCTTTCATAGCCGCACGACGACTGAAAGGGGATCACTCGCTCCGCGAGGGAGGACCGGCGAGGTCTTTACCCGAGGGCCTGCGCGAGATCGCCGATCAGGTCGTCGGGGTGCTCGAGGCCGACGGACACGCGCAGCAGGTTCGGCGGAGTCGGCGAGCCCGGCCCCTCGCTCGAGGCGCGGTGCTCGATCAGGCTCTCCGTTCCGCCGAGGCTCGTCGCGTTGACGAAGACTTTCACCCGCGAGGCCAGGCGCACCGCCGCGTCGCGGCCGCCCCGCACGCGGAAGGACAGCATGCCGCCGAATGCCGACATCTGGCGCCTCGCGATCGCGTGCCCCGCATGCGACGGAAGCCCCGGATAGTGCACGGCCTCGACGGACGGATGGGTCTCGAGAAAGCGCGCGATCGCGAGGGCATTGGACGACTGACGTTCGACGCGGCAGGCGAGCGTGCGGAGGCCTCGCAGCACGAGCCACGAGTTGAACGGCGAAGCCACGGCGCCCACGATCTTCCGGACGTACGCCGCCCTTTGAGAAAGCTCTCCGGCCTCGCGGAAGACGAGCACGCCGCCCTGCACGTCGCTGTGGCCGCCGAGATACTTGGTCGTCGAGTGATGAACGGCGTCGGCGCCGAGCTCGAGCGGACGCTGGAGCGCGGGCGTGGCGAAGGTGGCGTCCACGGCGAGCTGCGCGCCGCCGGCGTGCGCGAGCGCCGCGAGCCCGGCGAGGTCGCAGACCTGCATGAGCGGGTTCGAGGGCGTCTCGGCCCAGACGACGCGCGTCGAGGGGCGCATCGCGGCCCGGACCTCGTCGAGGTTCGACATGTCGGCTGCCGTCGCCTCCATGGCCCAGCGCGGGAGGAACTCCGTCGCCAGGGCGCGGACCCCGTAGTAGACGTCTCTCGGATAGACGACGTGCGTGCCGGCGGGCTGCGCCTGAAGGTAGGCCGCGGCCGCCGCCATGCCGGAGCCGAACACGAGAGCCGTCTCGCCGCCCTCGATCGCGGCGAGCGCTCGCTCGAGGCGCGCCTGTGTCGGATTGGCGTCGCGGACGTAGAGAAAGCCGAGAGGCGTCTCGCCGGCCGGTCCGTGCTCGAAGGTCGTGGAAAGATGGATCGGCGGCGCGACGGCGCCCGTCGCGGCATCGGGCTCGCCGCCCGCGTGCACCGCCCGCGTCTCGAATCGCCATGGCGTCATGGGGGTTCCCCCTCGCGCCTGCCGCGCGGATTTACGGCGACAGGCCCGGCTCGTACTCGTCCACGAACTCGAGGAAGCGGCTGACCTCGATCATGTCCTTGCCTCGGAACCGGATCGCGTGCGCATCCGTCCGCTCGACGATCGGCAGGTACGCGAGGACCTCGGCCGGGCGGTAGTTCTTGAAGCGGAGGTCGAGCGTGACCGGCGTCGCGACCGTGAACGGCTTCCGGCTCTTGCGCTCGGCGAACGCGCGCCGCGCGGCGTCGCGGATCGCATCGCACGCCGCCTCGGGCGTCAGCGTGCGCGCCGAGTGAAAACCGTAGTTCCACTTCACGACGGCGCCCGTGATGGGCCCGAGGAGGGCCTGCGCCTCCCTGATGATCGCGTCGTCGCCCGTGATCAGGGCGACCGGCACGCCGAAGTGCCCGGCGATCGCCGCGTTCAACCCGGCTTCCGGCATCGACACGCCGTTCAAGCGCAGGTCGGCGAGATGGGCCGACGACATCGTGTGCGCGCGCACGCCCTCGGGGTTCGTCGTCGAGGCGTGATAGCCGACGAAGAGCGCCGCGTCGAAGCTTCCGTCGATGCCCTGCATCATCGCGAGCGGCCGCGGCCACGAGCGCACGATCTGGACGTCCTTCGGAAAGCGCTCGATCAGGAGGCTCTCGCCGTTGCCGTGCGAATCCGAGACCAGGAACTCCGTGGCGCCCGCGGCCCGAGCGCCCTCGATCGCGGCGAGGACCTCGTTGGTCATGAAGCCGCGGAAGCGCTCGTACTCGAATCCCGCCGGGGAGAGCTGGTCCCCCGTCACGACGCCCGCGATGCCCTCCATGTCGACGGAGATGTAGACCTTCGAGTGGGCCTGGGCGGCCGCCGGCCGCGCGAGCGCCGCGGCGAACAGGACCGGCAGAGCGATTCGTGGAAGCGTCATCGCGGTCCTCCGAGAGTCAGCCGATCACCGGCGTCGGCGCGGTGTCCGGCTGGGCGGGGCGCTTCGGCGGCGGCATGCGAAAGCGATCGTCGTCGATCGGCACGTTCAGCTCGATGCGGCTGAACTGCAGGGACTGCGCCGGAGCGCCGTCCTGCGTCGAAGCGGTGAAGGAGTGCGGAAGCATCAGGCTGCCCTCCTTGCGGTAGTCGCCGACCTCCGAGCGGACTTCCATCGAGCGGCCGTCGACCTGGCGAGTCAGGACGCTCGCGCTCTGGAGAAAGGTCTTGGGGTCGAGGTAGATGAACCGGACCTCGCCCGACTTCAGCGTGACCTTCAGCTTCCAGTCATCGGGCAGGTAGTCGCGGTCGTGGGGAACGAGCTCGATCCGGCTGCCCTTCTGCGCGTAGTCCACGAGCGGGCCGTCGATGTCGGCCTGTTGCGCGGCGTCCTTGCGCTCCTCATCGGACATGCTTCGGGGCTCGGCCTGGCCCGCGAAGGGAATCCACGTCCACCCGTCGGTGCCGTCGAAGGCCTGGACCGCCGTCTGGCGGTCGAGGGTGAACTCCCACCGGCTCTTGTTCGGGCGCTTCAACTCGAGGACGGACGGCAGCGTGTCATCCCCGGTCTTCATCGTGCCCGTCAGCCGCATCGTCTGGACGGCCTTGATGTTCTCGATGCCCCCCCGCGCGGCGATGTTCTTCGCGATCAGCTCCTCGGCCGTCTGCGCCGGCGCGAGAGCCGCTCCGCCCCAGAACGCCGCCGCCACGATGACCCCGAAGCGCATGAATCCTCCCGAAAACCGCCGACGACTCTACCGCAGCGGGACCGCTCCGGCCCGGTGTATAAGGGCCCCACCCGAACGTCCGACGCGGAAGGAGGCCTCGCGGTGGACTACAAGCCGGCGCCCCGGGACACGTCGGGCATCCGCCTTCCGCGCGAGCTCGTCGAGCTGACCGAGCTCCTCGCCCGCAACACGCACGAGAACTGGGCCCGGCGGCGCATCGCCGACGGCTGGAGGTACGGGACCGAGCGCAACGATGAGAAGAAGGAACACCCTTCCCTCGTCCCCTACGAAGACCTGTCCGAGTCCGAAAAGGAATACGACCGGACGACGGCCATGGAAACGCTCAAGACGATCGTGGCGCTCGGGTATCGGATCGAGAAGTGATGACCGTCGAGCGGGAGGATTGCCCCGATCTCCAGAAGACTTCGAGAGTCGAGGTCGTGAAGGACGACATGCGGGAGGCGCACCTCGAGGAACAAACTCCCGTGTTCATTTGCCGGTTCCTCCGCGCGATCGAGGCCGAGCCGGCGCCCGAGTCGATGCTGAATCTCTTCGACCGGCTCGACGGAGAGGCCAACGAGATGCAGCGCCGCCACCTCGGCCGGGCGAGGTGGGGAATCCCGGCGGCCACGGCGGCGCTCGCTCTTTCGATCGTCCAGCTCTCGTTTCATTCGAGCATGGGAGACCGCCTCTCCGGAGCCCTCCTTCTGATCGAGCTCGTCCTGGTCCTCGTCACGGTCGGTTGCGTCGTGCCCGAGCTCTCGGGGCGCGGTCACAACCAGTGGCTGCTCGCACGGTATCGGGCCGAGCAGCTCCGCCTCTCCAAGTGGCGGCTCTTCATCGAGCCGGGCCTCGCGACCCGAAGCGCCGCCTCTCTTTCGGCGGACCTCGAGAGCGCGATCGTTCAGAACGACCTTCACGAGGCCGCGGAGCTCCAGGAGCGCGCGCGCCACGAGGCAGCCGCCGCCATTCCCCGCGTCGAACCCTCGGGCTCCCATCTTCGAGAGCGGCTCGATCACTACGTCGACAATCGGCTCGCCGCACAGATCGGCTACTTCCACCGGAAATCGCAGGAAGAGGGCGGATTCCTCACGAACCCGGCCCTGATGCCGGCCTTCTTTCTCGTGACGCTCGTCTTCGTCGCCCTGCACCTCATCCCGGAGCTCTACGTCTTCCTCACCACCGGGAGTCCTTCGAAGGGCGACGGTCCCGGTTTCGTCTTCTCCTTCATCGCGGCCCTCATCCCGGCCGGCCTCGCGGGCGCCCGGACGTGGCGGTCCACCCTCGAGGCGACGCGCAATTCGACCCGCGCCTGCGCCAAGGAGAACGCGCTCGCCGCCTATCGGAGGAGCCTCCAGAACCCGGCGATCGGCCCGTCCGAAGCCTTCGGAATCCTGGCCTGCTGCGAGGGCCTGTTCGCCCAGGAACAGGGAGAGTGGCTGCGCCTCATGCTCGAGGCGGAGTCGTACATGTAGCCATGGCCGACGTTTTCATTTCGTACGCTCACGTCGATGCCGACATCGCGGCCGAGGTCGCGGCCGGTCTCGAGGCCCGAGGCTATACGACGTGGCGCTACCAGGAGAAGAGCAGGCTCGGCGGCTCGTACCTGAAGCGCATCGGCACCGAGATCCGCGAATGCCGGGCGGCGCTCTTCGTCGTCTCGGCGGCATCGCTCGCCTCGAGCCAGTGCGAGGCCGAGCTCGTGCGCGCCCACGAGCTCGGAAAATCCCTCCTCCCGCTTCGCCGGGGGATCACCCACGACGAGCTCGTCGGCGCGAGCGAGACCTGGGCCATGGCCCTGAAGGGCGCGGTCACGGCGGAGGTGACGCCCGAAACGGCCTCGGCCATGGCGGAGGAGGCGGCCTCGGTTCTCCACGAGCAGAAGATCGATCCCGGCAGAGCCGGCCGGGAAGGGGTCGCCTCTGCGACGCCTCTCCCGGGGGACGATCGGGGGCGGAGGCTCCGGCGCGGCGCCCGTTCGCGCGCTCGTCGCCGGAGTCGTGGGAGGACTCGGCGTCCCCTACACGCTCTATCACCTGGGCCGCGCGCTCTCGCCGGGCGCCGACGCGGAGGGCTGGGTGCTCTCGCACTTCGGGGGTTTCCGGGTGGCCACGGTCCTGGTCAATGGCGCCGGCGTCCTGCAGAACGCCCTCCTTCTCTACGGCGCCTGGCTCCTCTATCGCCGGCAGGCGCGCGGCGCCCCGCTCCTGCGCGGCGTCTCGCTCAGCATGCTCGTCACGATCGGCCTCTGGCTGCTCGTCGCGCTCGCTTCCTTCTCCGGAGCGTCGGTGCCGAACGGATCCGCGCTCGCCGGCGGTGCGATCACGGCCGCGCTCGTCGCGGGCATTCCGTCCGGCCTCGTCTTCGCCCTCTTTCGCCGAGGTTAGACTCGGCCTCGTGACCCGGATCGAAGACCTCGCCACCCCGGCGGTGCTGGTGGACCTCGACATCGTCGAGTCGAACGTCGCCCGGATGCAGGCGCGCGCGAAAGACGCCGGAATCCGGCTTCGGCCCCACGCGAAGACGCACAAGTCGCCGGAGATCGGCCGGCTGCAGCTCACGGCGGGAGCGCACGGCCTGACGCTCGCCAAGACCTCGGAGGCGGAGGTCTTCGCCGATCTCGGCTTCGACGATCTCTTTCTCGCGTACACGATCGTGGGCGACGACAAGGCGCGCCGCCTGCTCGCGCTCGCCGATCGGGTCCGCCTCGCCGTCGGCGTGGACAGCCTCGACGGGGCGCGAAGCCTCGGCGGCGCGTTCGCGCGCGCCGGACGGAAGCTCTCGGTGCGGCTCGAGATCGATCCGGGCTTCCACCGGGCCGGAGTTCGCCCCGAGGACACCGTCGCGCTCGCCGCGGCCGTCGCCGGCGTCCCCGGCCTCGAGCTCTCCGGCGTCTTCACCCATGCGGGGCAGGGCTACGCCGGCCCGACTCCCGCGGACGTCGCGCGCGTCGGTGCGGAAGAGGCCCGCCTGGCCGCCGAGACCGCGCAGGCGCTGCGCGAGGCCGGGCTGTCCGTGGACGAGGTCTCCGTCGGCTCGACGCCCACCGCCGCCGCGGCGATGACCGGGCGCGGCGTCACCGAGTGCCGTCCGGGGACCTACGTCTACAACGACCGCTCCCAGCTCGCGCTCGGAAGCGCCGGCCCCGGAGACTGTGCATTGACCATCCTCGCGACCGTGGTGAGCGCGCCGGAATCCGGCCGCGCCGTCGTCGACGCGGGCTCGAAGACGCTCTCCTCCGACCCCATGCGCCCCGAGGCCGACGGCTTCGGCATCGTCTCCGGCGGCCGGACCCGCGTGGCCCGCGTCTCGGAGGAGCACGGCGTCCTCGCGGTCTCGCCGGGCGAGACGTTCCGCGTGGGTCAGCGGGTCCGCCTCCTCCCCAACCACGCCTGCGCCGTCGTCAACCTCCACGATTCCCTCACGGCGATTCGCGGGGAGCGGGTCGAGGGTCGAATCACGGTGGCGGCGAGAGGCCGGGTTCAATAGACTTCCGTCCGCCCCGGCAAGACCCTCACCGCCCGAAAGGAGACACGATGCTTCGCCGACTCCGGATGCCGATTCTGCTCCTCGCCGCCGCGGCCGCGGCGCCGCTCTTTGCCGCCGACACGTACGCGATCGACAAGGGCCATTCCGACGTCAGCTTCACGATCCGCCACTTCGCCTCGAAGGTCCACGGGCGTTTCTCCGACTTCGACGGCACGATCCAGGCCGACACCGCCAGGCCCGATGCGTCGTCGGTCGTCTTCACGATCAAGGCGGCCTCGATCGACACCAACAACTCCCACCGCGACGACGACCTCCGCTCCGAGAATTTCTTCGACGCCGCCAAGTTCCCCGAGATCACCTTCAAGAGCTCGAAGATCACGGCGACCGGCAAGGACACGTACGCCGTCACCGGCACGTTCACGATGCACGGCGTCTCCAGGGAGGTCACGCTCCCCGTCACCTACCTCGGCTCGATGAAGGACCCCCGGGGCAACGAGCGCGCGAGCTTCGAGCTCAATACGAAGTTGAACCGAAAGGACTTCGGCATCAACTGGAACAAAGCGCTCGACAACGGAAGCCTCATGCTCTCCGACGACGTGGACGTCACCGTCGACCTCGAAACCGTGAAGAAGGCCCCGGAGGCCCCGGCCGCGAAGTAGTCCGGGACGGCCGGAAACGGTAAAATGCTCCGATGAGCTCGGAAACTCTGACTTCCCCGGCGCCGGACCGGCTTCGCCCCTCGGCCGTCATCGGCTTTCTCGCCGTGCATCTGGCCGCCCTCGGCGTCATCTGGGTCGGCTTCTCGTGGAAGGGGGTGGCGCTGTGCGTCGCCTCCTACTACCTTCGCATGTTCGCCATCACCGCGGGCTTCCACCGCTACTTCAGCCACCGGACCTATGCCCTGCCGCGGGTGTCTCAGTTCCTGCTCGCCTTCCTCGGCCAGACGGCCGCGCAGAAGGGCGTGCTCTGGTGGGCGTCGAACCATCGCCATCATCATCGCTACTCCGACCGCCCCGAGGACGTGCACAGCCCGATCCAGCGCGGATTCTGGTGGAGCCACATGGGCTGGATCCTCGGATCGGATCACGCCAAATCGGACCACTCGCGCGTCCCGGACCTGGCCAAGTACCCCGAGCTGGTCTGGCTCGACCGGCATCAGTACGTGCCGACCGCCGTCTATGCCGTGGCGCTCGCGCTCGCTTTCGGGCCGACCGGCCTCTTCTATGGCTACTTTCTCTCGACCGTGCTCCTGTGGCACGGCACGTTTTCCATCAACAGCTTCATGCACCTGGTCGGCCGCCGCGTGTATGCGACGACCGACGACTCGCGCAACAGCTTCTTCTTCTCGCTCGTCACGATGGGCGAGGGTTGGCACAACAACCATCACTGGGCGCCCGGCTCGGCGGCGCAGGGATTCCGGTGGTGGGAAGTGGACGCGAGCTATTACGTGCTCTGGCTCGGCGAGAAGCTCGGCCTCGTGCGCGGGCTCCATCGGCCGCCGGAGCGCTGGCGCGAGGCCGCGACGGATGCGATGCGAACGGGCCGCGCGTTCACCTCGGCGCGCCTCCACGAACAGGTGTTGAGGCTTTCGCGGCGCTGGGCGGAGCTCGGCGCCTCCGTGCGGCTGACGGCTCACGACGCCCTGGTCGAGCTCGATGCGGCTCGCGCGAGAGCCGTCGCTCGCCTCGACCGCCTTCACGAGGAAGCCGCGGCCGCAGGCGCCCGCGCCGGCAAGCGCCTCGAGGAAATCCACGCCGAGATCGAGAAGGCCCGGGCTCACCTGGCCGAGATTCTCGAGCGCCTGGTCGCGACCGCCGAATCGCTCGCCATGCCGGAGCCCTTGCCGGGCTAGCACCGACCGTGAGCCGGCTCGGACCTTCCACCGCGGAACCGTGAAGCGTCTGGCGCAGTCCGCGCTCTTCCGAAGCCTCGATCGCATCCGGGGCGGACTTCTCGAGCTGCGGTTGCCCGACGGCAGCCGGCGGGTGTTCGGCGAGGTCGGCTCGAGCCTTTCGGCATCGGTGGAAGTCCACGACCGCTCCGTTTTCCGCCGCGTCGTCGTCGGAGGCGACATCGCCTTCGGCGAAACCTATGCCGACGGTCTCTGGAGCTCCCCGGATCTGCCGTCGGTCACGCGTCTGGCGGCACGAAACACCGCGGTGTTCGACCTCGGCGGCCGCTTTCCGGCGACGCTCGACCGCTGGATCGAGCGGCTCCGGCATCGCCTCCACCGCAACTCGCTCCGCGGAAGCCGCGGCAACATTCGCTACCACTACGACCTCGGCGAGGACTTCTACTCGCTCTTTCTCGATCCCTCGCTGACGTATTCCTGCGCGATCTTCGACCCTCCCGGCGCCTCGCTCGCCGACGCGCAGCGCGAGAAGCTCGACCGCGTCGCCCGCGCGCTGGAGTTGTCTCCGGGAGATCGCCTCCTCGAGATCGGAACCGGCTGGGGCGCCTTCGCGATTCACGCGGCGAAGGAGTACGGCTGCCGGGTGACGACGACGACGATCAGCCGCTCGCAGCACGACTTCGCGCGGCGGCGCATCGAGGAGGAGGGGTTGAGCTCGCGCGTCGAGCTGCTCTTCGAGGACTATCGCCGGCTCTCGGGCCGCTACGACAAGGCGGTCTCGATCGAGATGTTCGAGGCGGTGGGCCTCCGGTACTACGACGACTACTTCGGCGCCGTGGACCGGCGCCTGGAGCCGGGGGGCTCGATGCTCCTGCAGACGATCTGGATGAACGAGAAGCGATTCGAGCGATACCGCCGCCAGCCCGACTTCATCCAGAGGCACATTTTCCCGGGCAGTGAGCTCGCCTCCGTCGCCGAGATCCGGCGCTCGCTCGCGCGGGCGACGCGTCTCTCGGTCGCCGGCCTCGAGGAGATCGGCCCGCACTACGTCACGACGCTCGCGTGCTGGCGCGATCGCCTCCTGCGGAACCGCGAGCGCGTCCGCGCACTCGGATTCCCCGAGAGCTTCCTGCGGATGTGGGAGTACTACCTCGCCTACTGCGAAGGCGGTTTCGCCGAGAAGCACATCGGCGACGCCCAGATCCTGCTGCGAAAGGCCGGCGCCCGGCCGCCCGTCTCCCCGGACCCCTCGAAGCCCGAGCTCGTCAGCCGGGCGCGGTGAGCTTCCTCCGGCGGAAGATCCGCGACCCGATTCACCAGCAGCTGACGCAGGGCCTGACGGCCGAAAAGGTCGCTCTGACCGTGGCCG
This sequence comes from uncultured Acidobacteriota bacterium, assembly GCA_963738945.1. Lineage (GTDB taxonomy): Bacteria > Acidobacteriota > Thermoanaerobaculia > UBA5066 > Gp7-AA6 > DAHUXD01. The sequence continues at coordinate 3,313,960 of CAVTYD010000002.1, read as the reverse complement.
TCGGACTCTGCATCGCCGTCAACCCGATCATCGGAACGACGACCATCTTCTGCTTCGTCGCCGCCTGGGCCCTGCGGTTGAACCAGCCGATCATCCAGGCGATCAACTGGTCGTCCTATGCCCTTCAATTGCTCCTGATCTTTCCCTTCATCCGCCTCGGAGAGTGGATGTTCCGCGCGAGCCCCGAGAGGCGTCCCCTCTCGCGGCTTCTCGAGATGCTGCGCTCGAATTTCGCCGGGGCCGCTCTCGAGCTGAAGACGACGCTCCTCCATGCGTTCGTCGCGTGGCTCGCGATCTCGCCCCTGCTGCTCGCCGCCCTCTACTTCGGGATCCTGCCCATCCTCCGGCGGCTCTCGACCCGGCTCACCGCAGCCCCTGACCCGAACGATTCCGGCCGGATGGCCTGAAACCGGCCCGCGGTGATCCCGGACGACGGAGGGAAAACCCGCCCCTGCAGTAGTCTCCCGCCATGGACCTCCCTTCGCCGCTCGAACGGGCGCCCGGGGGGCTGTACGACGGTCTCGCGCTCTGGTTGAAGCGCGAGGACGGACACGAGCTCGGTGCGTTCAAGTGGCGCGGCGCCCTGCCGACGATCGCGGCGCTCCAGGAGCGCGGCGCCGCGGCAGTCGTCACCGCGTCGACCGGCAACCACGGCGCCGCGGTGGCCTGGGCGAGCCGGCGCCTCGGATTGCGCGCCATGGTCTACGCCCCGGCGGGGGCTTCCCTCGCCAAGCTCGCCCTGATCGACGGACTCGGGGCGGAGATTCGACTGGCCGGGACCGATCTCGACTTCGCGAAGGACGAGGGCAAGCGATTCGCCGACGAGGCCCGCATCCCGTTTTTCGAGGACGGCGTCGAGCCGGCGCAGTACGAAGGTTACGGAGCGATCGCGGACGAGATCCTCGACCAGCTCCCCGAGCCGCCGTCGGCCGTGATCGTTCCCGTCGGCAACGGCGCGCTCATCGGCGGCATCGGAGCGATCATGAAGCGCCGCTCTCCCGGCACGCTCGTCGTCGGCGTCGCCGCGAAGGACGCCCCCGTCATGGCGCTCTCGTGGGAAGCCGGCCGCGCCGTCGAGTGCGGCCGCATGGCGACCTTCGCCGACGGCCTCGCCGTCCGCGTCGCGATCCCGGAAGCCGTCGCGCGGCTCGGGCACGTCGTCGACCGGATGCTCACGGTCTCCGAGCGCGAGATGGCCTACGCCGTCGGCTCCTATGCCCGCGCCGGCATCCGTGCGGAGGGGGCCGCGGCGGCGGCGCTCGCGGGACTGCCGCGGATCTCCGACCTCCAGGGCCCCGTCGTCGCGATCGTCACCGGCCGCAACATCGAAGAGGAGCTCTACCTTCGGGCGCTCGAGAAGCCGACGAGCTTCCCCGACTGATCAGTCCTCATAACCCTGGCGGTACAGAAGCCTGATCCCCGGAGGTCCCTCGATGCGGATCTCGTGGAACCCTCGCTTCGGGAGCGCGGGCGGCCGGAACACCAGGACGTAGTGGCCGGTCAGCGCCCGCGAAGCCGTCGTCATCGCCCAGCGCGGAAAGTCGTACGTCGGCAGGTAGTAGCCGCCCGTCTCGAAGGCCAGACGCTCGAGACCCGCCTCGAGGCTGTGATGGCCGCCGCTGATGTCCAGGGCGAAGACGGGAGCCTGGGCGCGGCCGAGCGCCGCCACCGCGCGGTCGTAGTCGGGCGAGTAGCGCATCGTGCCGAACCCCTGGTCCGGCATCAGGAAGTCCACCTTGCCGATGCCCCAGCCGAAAAAAACGATCGCCTTCGATCCGGGTAGCGGGCGCAGCGCGTCGCCGAGGGCGATGAAGGCCTTTTCGATCGACGTCGTATTTTCGCGCTCGTGCAGGATCGCCGAGAGCGACGGCGCCTCGGGCGACGCCGGAGCGTTTTCGAGAGCGAGCGCGTTCTGCACGGCCGAGCGAAGCCGGGCGCGGTCGCTCGTGAAGTCCTGACGGAGCCACAGGCTCGAGCCAAAGGTCACGACCGCGACCCGGTCGTCGGGGCGGAGCGTGTCGAGAAATTCGAGCGCCTGGCGGGACATGCGCACGTGACCTTCCATTTTCTGAGCCTCGATGTGCCACTGGAACAGAAGGACGAGGAGGCGCCCCGGGGAAACGGCGGCGGGCTCGGCCGATTCGCCTTCGCCCGCGGCCGGCGTCGCCGAGGGAGACGGGCGTATCTCGCCGGCCTCCGGCTTCGGCTCGTTCGAAACCCATTCGACGCTTTCGATCGGCTCGTCGCGACCGTCGACGTAGAGACGAAGGTCCCGCGGTCCGAGGCCCCGCACGGGATCCCCCGAGCGGTCGGAGGCGTGGAGCGTGACCTCGACGACGGTGACGTGGACCTGCTCCTGGACCGGGGGCTGCTGCTGCCCGAGCGCAGCCGGCCCCGCCGCGAGCGCCGCGAAAAGCGAGGTCGCCAGAGCCCGGGTCCGCACGACGAGCCCAACGAACCCCGGCGGCGCGGGATTCCCGCAAACCTCAGCCGAGGGGGCCGAGCTCCGCGGTCGCGAGGAACTTCGGCGTACGCCGGTGCCGGGTGGCCTGCTCATACGCGTACGCGATCCGGAGCAGCGTCGGCTCGCTCCAGCGCCGGCCGAAGATCGACATGCCGACGGGCAGGCCGAACTTTCGGCCGCAGGGAATCGAGACATCGGGATACCCCGCGATCGCCGGAAAGGACGAGCTCCCACCCGGACCGTAGTCGCCGTTGACGAGATCGATCAGCGTCGCGGGCCCGCTCGTCGGAGCGACGAGGGCGTCGAGCTTGTGCTCGTCCATGGTCTTGTCGATCCCCTCCTGGCGCGTCGCGCGCAGGTCCTTCTCGAGCGCGTCGAGGTAGGCCTTCTCCGTCAGCGGCCCCTTCGCCTCCGCCTTCTCGAAGATCTCCTGGCCGAAGTAGGGCATCTCGCGGTACCGGTTTTCTTCGTTGAAACGGATGAGGTCCTTCAGCGTCTTGTACGGCGTCTTCGCGCCGAGGCCGGCGAGGTAGGCGTTCAGGTCCGCCTTGAACTCGTAGAGCAGGACCTCGAACTCGCTCTCGTCGGTGTCGCCGAGGGTCGCGATGTCCGCCGGATCCACGATCACCGCGCCGAGCCTCTTGAGGTCGACGATCGCCGCGTCGACCAGAGCGTCGGCGGCGGGACTCTGTCCGAAGAGCTTCTTGCGCGGCACACCGATGCGGAGCCCCTCCAGGTCCTCCGGGCCTCGCTCGAGCGCCTGCGCGTAGTCGATGGGAGACTTGCCCGAGAGAGATCGCGTCGCGGAGTCCGCCGGGTCGTAGCCGGCGAGCGCCGTCAGCAGGATCGCGGCGTCCAGGACGCTGCGCGCCATCGGTCCCGCCGTGTCCTGGCTGTGCGAGATCGGGACGATCCCGCTGCGGGACACCAGCCCGACCGTGGGCTTGATGCCGACCAGGCCGCAGTTGTTCGAGGGCGAGACGATCGATCCGTCCGTCTCGCTCCCGACGGCCACCGCGCAGAGGTTGGCCGAGGTCGCGGCCCCCGAGCCCGAGCTCGAGCCCGAGGGGTTGCGGTCGAGGGCGTAGGGGTTGCGGCACTGTCCGCCGCGCCCGCTCCACCCGCTCGAGGAGTGGGTCGAGCGGAAGTTCGCCCACTCGGAGAGGTTGGTCTTGCCGAGGATCACCGCACCCGCGTCGCGCAGGCGTCGAACCAGGAAGGCGTCCGCGGAGGGAGTCGCGCCGAGCAGCGCGAGAGAACCCGCGGTCGTGTTCATGCGGTCCGCCGTCCCGATGTTGTCCTTCAGGAGCACCGGGATTCCGTGGAGCGGCCCCCGCAGCTTTCCGGCCCGGCGTTCCGCATCGAGACGGTCCGCGATCGCGAGGGCGTCGGGATTGATCTCGAGCACCGCGCGAAGCTCCGGACCCTTCTGATCGAGCGCCTCGATCCGCGCCGTGTATTTCTCGACCAGCGCGCGTGCCGAGTCCGCTCCCGTAGCCATCCGCTTCTGGAGGTCCCTGATCGTGATCTCGTCGAGCTCGAACGGCGGCACGGCCGGCCCGGGCGGCGGCGGGACCGATGCTCTCGTCGCGAGCGGCCCGGCGGCCGCGGCGGCCCCTCCCAGGGCTCCGTAACGGATCAGGCTCCTCCGGCTCAGGCGTGCAGCCATGGGCTCTCCTTCTCGAGTCTCGAGGGACTCATATCACGCGGGTTTCACAGCAGATGCGCGATCGAGCTCGCGTAATACTCGAGCAGCGCCATCTCCTGCGGGACGGCCCGATAGAGCCCGTCCTTCGGCTAGAACCAGCCGGCGCAGCGTGAGCATGCGCAGGCCGACGGCGATGGCGTAGTCCTGATCCTCGCGCGGCACGTACACGTGCGCCCCGCGGGCCTCGAGCCGCTCCATGAGGGCGAGGACGGCCGCCTTCAGCTCGAGCTCGCTCAGCGCGGCGTCGGGCGAGCGGACGAAGACCGTCGAGACGAGCGAGACCGGAACGACCGGGATGACCCGCGCGACCGCTTCCATCAACTCGCGCGCGAGCTCCTCCAGCCGTTGCGAGCGCTCGTCGGGCTCGAGCGTCCGGAAATCGACGCCCCGCCGCCGGACGTACTCGCGCAGCGAGAGCGGCGAGCCGAAGTTGACGCACGCGTAGCCGAAGCGGTGCCAACGGTTGCGGGCCATGAGCCAGAAGTTCCGCAGGACGAACCGGGCCGTGTGGCCGAAGGCGCTCGCTCGCGGCGCCTCGGAGGCGAGCCCCCGCTCGGCGAGGAGGCTGCGGTCCTCGAACGTGCGGTCGTAGTTGATCCCGGTCGGAACGAAGACGATGTCGCGCCCGTGCCCGGGGTCGAACGCGCGAAGCATGTAGTCGAGAATTCCGAGCTTCGGCGGCCGCAGCCGCCCGTCCCGCGAGAGGCCGCCCTCCGGAAACACCGCCTGCGTGACGCCGGCCGCCGTCGCCATCGCGACGTAGCGTTCGAGCACCTTGCGGTACAGCGGATCCTTCGAGTTGCGCCGGACGAAGTAGGCGCCCATCGCCCGAATCAGGGTCTGCAGCGGCCAGACCCGCGCCCATTCGCCGACGGCATAGGAGAGCGCGGCATGCTCGGCGGCGAGGTACGAGACGAGGATGTAGTCCATGTTCGAGCGGTGGTTGATGAGAAAGACCACCGTCGAGTCCTCGGGAATCGCCGCCAGGGCGGGCTCGTCCGAGTACCCGAGGCGGACGCGATACAGCGAGCGCGCGACGTTCCGGGCGAGCCAGTAGCCGAAACGGAAATACGCGTAGGCGTTGAACGCCGGAACGATCTCCCGGGCATACCGCTCCGCCCGGCGCAGCGCGAGCGCCCGGGGCATGTCCTTCTCCCGAGACTCGGCTTCGGCCGCCGCCTGCACCGGAGCGTCGTACAGCAGGCGGTCGATCAGGACCTCGCGCCGCGTCAGCTTGAAGGGCGGGATCCGGATCTTCAGGCGCGTGTTCAGCTCCTCGAGGACGCGGTTCACCCGCCGGCGGACGAACCACCGGACACCCGGCACCAGCAGCCGGTCCAGGGCCGCCCAGGCCGCGAGCAGCGCGAGCAGGACGGCGAGCCAGAGAGGAAGCGTCACGGCGCCGTGCATGGAGAACGTCGGCCCAGCATAGGATAGGCGCCGCGTTTTCCCGGCTCGAACCCATGATCCGCCGCCACGTCTTCGCCGCGGGCGCGACCGGCTACGTCGGCCGGGCCGTGGTCCCGCTGCTCGCGGAGCGCGGCCATCGCGTGCGCGCGCTGGTGCGTCCCGGCTCGGAGAGGCGCCTGCCCCGCGGCGCCGAAGCCGTCCCCGGCGATCCCCTGGACCCCGGGACCTTCGCGGCGCACGTCGCGCCGGCCGACACGTATCTTCAGCTGGTTGGGGTCCCTCACCCCTCGCCCTCGAAGGCTGCGCTCTTTCGAAGCGTGGACCTCGCCTCGGCGAAGGCGTCGGCCGAGGCCGCTCGCGCCGCCTCGATCTCACACTTCGTCTACGTGAGCGTGGCGCATCCCGCGCCGGCGATGCGGGCATACTGGCAGGCGCGCGCGGAGGCCGAGACGTTCATCGCACGGCAGCGGTTGAACGCGACGATCCTCCGACCGTGGTACGTCCTCGGTCCGGGCCATCGCTGGCCGTACTGTCTCCTCCCCGGCTACTGCTCGCCGAGCGCCTTCCGGCGACGCGGGAGGCCGCTCGGCGCCTCGGCCTCGTGACGCTCGCGCAGATGGCGGCGGCGATCGTCGATGCCGTCGAGAACCCGGCCTCCGGCACCCGCATCGTCGAGGTGCCGGAGATCCGGTCGCATCGAACCTGACGTCGTTGCCGCGTCGCGTTTTCGAGCCCGGCATAGGATTCGCGCGTGGAATGGAAGCGCGACGCCCTGACGATCTCGACGGACCGATCCCGTCTCGATCGCCGGCTCATCCGGGACTTCCTGAGCCGCTCCTACTGGGCCGCGGGCATTCCGCAGGAAATCGTGGACCGCTCGATCGAAGGGTCGCTGTGCTTCGGCGTCTACGACGGCGCCGCACAGGTCGGCTTTGCCCGGGTCATCACCGACGGGGCCACCTTTGCCTACGTCGCCGACGTCTTCGTCCTCGAGTCGCACCGCGGCCAGGCGGTCGCGACGTGGCTGATGGAAACGATCAGGGCCCATCCGGACCTTCGGGGCATGCGGCGCTGGCTCCTGATGACCCGCGACGCGCACGGGCTCTATCGGAAGGTCGGCTTCGCGCCGATGGCCGATCCGTCGCGATGCATGGAGATCGTCGACCGCGAGATGTACGTCAGGGCGGCGAAGGAAGGCCGCGCCGAGTGAACGCGCCCGCCGACTGGTGGAAGACGTTCTTCGCCGGTCTCGCGGTCGACTTCTGGCAGGCGGTCGTCCCGCCCGAGGCGACGGCGGAAGACGCGGCGTTTCTCTGGAAGCATCTCGCTCTCGGTCCGGACGCCCGCGTCCTCGACGTGCCCTGCGGCGACGGCCGCCTGACCCGGGCCCTCGCCGCGCGAGGCTGCGCGATGACCGGCGTCGACATTTCCGAGGACGCGATCTCGATCGCCCGTCGCGCCGCGGCCGATGCCGCCGGTTCGATCCGCTATCGCCTCGCCGAGATGCGCGATCTGCCGTGGCGGGGAGAGTTCGACGCGGCATTCTGCTTCGGCAACAGCTTCGGATTCCTCGATGATGCGGGAAACGAGGACTTCCTCGAGGCCGTCTGGAGCGTCCTTCGCCCGGGGGGACGCTTCGCCCTCGACTACGGGCAGAGCGCCGAATCGGTTTTTCCGCGCATCGCGCCGCGGATGGAATCCGACGTCGCCGGATTCCATTTCGCCGAGGACACGCGTTACGAGCCCGTCTCGGGCCGGATCGAGAACGTGTTCACGTTTTCTCGCGGCGGCCGGACCGAGGTGAAGCCGTCCTCGCAGAGGGTCTATGCGCTCTCGGAAATCCTGCGTCTTTTCCGCGACGCTCATTTCGCGGTCGAGGCCTTCTTCGGTTCGACCAGCGAGGACCCGTTCGCCCTGGCCTCGCCCCGGCTTCTTCTGGTCGCGAAGAAGCCCTAGTCGTCAGCTTTCGCGCCGGCTTCGGAGAAGCGACCACAGGCTGATCAGTGCCCAGGCGCTCTCGAGTGCGATCAGGCCGAAATTGCCGGCTCCGATCGCGAAGTACGCGAGGATGGACGAACCGGCGAAGTTCAGGCCGAGATAGGCGAGATCGGTCGGCCGGAGCCGCCCGGCCTGCTGCGCGGCAAACGCGGCCAGGATCATGGCGGCGCCGAGAAGCGAGATGGCCTGTCCGATCATGAAGCCTCCTCGCCGGAAACCGGGTAACACGCGAGCACGAGCCGGAACGCACGCCCGCGGGCCGGCCGGCCATTCTCGAGCCGATTGGGGCTGGTGTGGCGGGCGATCGCGGCGACGACGGCCTCGCGGACCGCCGCGGCGAATTCGGTCCGCTGTGCCGGGGTCTGAAAGCGAAACTGGGACTTCAGCGAAATGGTCGCAAGCCGACCCTCGCCGCCTCGAGCCTCGTCCGCGGCCTGTTCGACGTCGCCGCGGACCTGCTCCGTCAGCGCGAGGAGGTAGTCGGCGGAGTCCGTATCGCCGATGTCCCGCCAGTCCGCCCGGACCGGGCCGAGGATCGCGGGCGACAGCACGAATCCCCGCGCCGCCGCGACGTAGCGTTGCTCGACCATGTTGCCCTTTCGATGCCGCCCGGCCGGCCGCAGGAACCCGGCGCTCTCGAGGGCTCTCACGTGATAGTTGACCCGTTGCCGCGGCAGGTCGAGCCGGCGAGCCAGATCGGAGGACGAGGCCGGTTGCCTCGAGAGGGACAGGATCTGGAGCCTGAGTGGATGTAACAGGACCTGCGCGCGCTCCGGGCTCGAGACCGTCGCAAGATCGGAGACGGAGCTCCCTGCCTTCATTTCCATTGACAATATTATCTGTCGAGACCACAAATCCTGTCAATATGCATTCTGAACCGGTTTCCTCGGCGAGGGGCTATTCCGTTCTGCGGGCCAATGCCCTCCGCGTCGAGGAGCGCCGGCCCATAGAATCGTCTCGCACCGAAGGAGGGAACTGAGCGCGTGGCAAGGTTGGGTTTGACGGCAGGCGGGCTCTCTTCGAGAGCCTCCAAGGCCGAACGGCGCAGGCCGTCCGCCCGGCCCGACGAAGAGTCGTCGAAAAAGAAGAGCCTCCCTCTCTCGGTCATTCTGAGGGACGCGGCCGAGCTTCTTCACGCTCGAAAGGGGCGCCTCGCCCTCGGTCTCGGGCTTCTCCTCCTTTCCAAGCTGGCGGGCCTGGTCCTGCCTGGCACGACCAAGTTCCTTCTCGACGACGTCATCGGAAAGGGGCGGCACCAGCTCCTGCCCCTGATCGTCCTCGCGGCCGGAGGCGCCACCCTGATCCAGGCCATCACCGGTTACGCCCTGTCCCAGGTGCTCGGGAAAGCCGCGCAGCGTTCGATCACCGAGATGCGCCGGAGCGTCCAGCGCCACGTCGGGCGCCTCCAGGTCGGCTTCTTCGACCAGACGAAGACGGGTGTCCTGCTCTCGCGGGTCATGACCGACGCCGAAGGCATTCGAAACCTCGTCGGAACCGGGTTGGTCGAGCTCGTCGGCGGCTTTCTGACGGCGCTGCTCGCCCTCGGAATCCTCTTCTACTTCAGCGTCAAGCTCACGCTGATTGCGCTCGGCGTGCTGTCTCTCTTCGGGCTGGTCCTCCTCTTCGCCTTCAAGACGCTGCGGCCCCTGTTCCGCGAGCGTTCGAAGATCAACGCGGAGGTCTCCGGCCGATTGACGGAGTCCTTCTCCGGCATTCGCGTGGTGAAGGCCTATCGGGCCGAGCGCCGCGAGGCGCTGGTCTTCACACAGGGGGCGCACAAGCTCTTTCGCAACGTCGCGCAGACGATGACCGGCTTCTCCGCCGTTTCCTCGTTTTCGACTCTCCTTCTCGGGGTCGTCGGCGTCGCGATCATGTGGGTCGGAGCCCACCAGATCGAGGCGCACCGCATGACGATCGGTTCCTTCGTGTCCTTCACGCTCTACCTCGGGCTGCTCGTCGGCCCGGTCATCCAGATCGTCTCGATCGGCAGCCAGGTCACCGAGGCGTTCGCCGGCCTCGAGAGGATCCGCGAGCTCCGCAACGAGCTCGCCGAAGACGCGGGGGACGCCGCCCGGGAGCCGCTCGAACGGCTGGACGGACGCGTCGAGTTTCGCGACGTCTCGTTCGAATACGAGAAGGGAGTTCCCGTACTCCGCGCCATCGCGTTCGAGGCTTCGCCCGGAACCGTGACGGCGCTCGTCGGGCCGTCGGGAGCGGGCAAGAGCACGATCATCGGCCTCGTCGCGGCCTTCTATCGGCCGACCGACGGGACGATCCTCGTGGACGGGCGCGATCTTTCGAAGGTCCGCCTCTCGGACTATCGCGCCCAGATCGGCGTCGTGTTCCAGGACAACTTTCTTTTCGACGGCAGCGTCTTCGAGAACATCGCCTATGCGCGCCCCGACGCGGCGCGCGCGGACGTGCTGCGGGCCGGTGCGATCGCTCGCTGCGACGAGTTCGTCGAAAAGCTTCCCCGCGGCTACGACACGGTCGTCGGCGAGCGCGGCGTGAAGCTTTCGGGCGGCCAGCGCCAGCGCGTGGCGATCGCCCGCGCGATCCTGGCGGATCCGCGGATCCTGATCCTCGACGAGGCGACCTCGTCGCTCGACAGCGAGAGCGAGGCGTTCATCCAGGAAGGCTTGACGGAGCTGATGAAGGGACGGACGACGTTCGTCATCGCCCACCGCCTCTCCACCATCCGGCGGGCCGACGCGATTCTGGTCGTCGAGGAGGGCCGGATCATCGAGCGCGGGCGGCACGAGGAGCTGCTCGTCCGGCGCGGACGCTATGCCGACCTGTACAACCGCCAGTACGGACTCGAATCGAATCTGTTCCTGAATCCCGGAGAAGCCGTGCGCGTCGAGGAGGATGAAAAGGTCCCGGTCGCCGCGGCGGATGCCGGCGCCGTGGGACGGCTCCCGCTCGTGGGAAGCTAGGCCGCCGCCTCCGTCTCGTCCGCCGCCGGCGGCCATAGAATCCGCCTCATGCGAATCATGCTGGCTCTCGCGACGGCGGTCTGTCTCGGCATGGCGGCGGCAAGAGCGGCCGGCGCGCCGCCGTCCGGCTCGTACGACGAGCTCGTCGCCTTCTTCCATCGATGGCGGGCGTTCCAGAAGCCGAAGCTCGTCGACGGCGTTCCCGACTACACCGCCTCCGCGATGGCGGCGCAGGCCCGCGAGCTCGAGGCGTACCGCCAGCGCCTCGCGGCGATCGATCCGAGCGGCTGGCCCGTTCCTCAGCAGGTGGATTACTACGTCGTTCGGGCCGAGCTGTCCGGTCTGGACTTCGATCACCGCGTCTTGAAGCCCTGGGCGAACAATCCCGCCTTCTACGTCACGGTCTTCGACGAGGAAAGCGATCAGCCCGCCCGGGAGGGCCCGTTCGCCGAGGGCGCCGTCGAGCTCTGGTCCTATCCCCTTCCGCTGTCGGCAAAGGATGCGGCGGCGGTGGACGAAGGACTCCGCACCATCCCCCGGCTCCTCGAGCAGGCGAAGCGGAACCTCACGGGAAACGGCCGTGATCTCTGGATTTACGGAGCGAAGGACGTCCGCCACCAGGCAACGATCCTGGCGGAGCTCGAGAAAGCGTTGACTCCCGCCCAGGGCGCGCTGAAGGCCGACGCCGAGAACGCCCGCCGGGCGACCGAAGATCTCGCCGCCTGGCTGGATGCGAAGGCCCCCTCGAAGACGGGTTCATCCGGAGTCGGCATCGAGAATTTCGACTGGTACCTGAAGCACGTCCAGCTCGTGCCGTACACCTGGGGCGAGGAAGTCGCGTTGATGGAACGGGAGCTCGCGCGATCACGGGCGCTGCTCGCGATGGAGGAGCTGCGCCATGCCGGCCTCCCCGAGCCCGCGCCGGTCTCGAGCGCCGAGGAATACGACCGGCGCTTCAACGAGGCCGTCACCGAGTACATGGCCTTCCTGAGCGACCGCGAGATCCTGACCGTCACCCCCGACCTCGATCCGGCTCTGCGCGCCCGCATCGGAAAGTACCGGCCGGGACCGCGCGAGTTCTTCTCGGAGATCGATTACCGCGACCCGGAGGTCATGCGCACGCACGGGTACCACTGGTTCGACAAGGCGCAGCTGGCGCATCGGCCCAACCCGAGCGCGATCCGGCAGGGGGCGCTTCTCTACAACATCTTCAACACGCGCACGGAGGGCCACGCCACCGGATGGGAAGAGCTGATGATGCAGGCCGGAATGTTCGACGCGCGGCCGCGCACCCGCGAGCTCGTCTACATCCTCGTCGCGGAACGCGCCGCCCGGGCCCTCGGCGAGCTCTTCATGCAGGCCAACCGGATGACCCTCGACGAGGCCGCTGCCTTCGCGTGCGCGAACACGCCGCGCGGCTGGCTCTCGCTCGACGGCGCGCTCGTCCGCTCCGAGCAGCACCTCTACCTGCAGCAGCCGGGCTATGGGCCCAGCTACCTGGTGGGGAAGATCGAGATCGAGAAGCTGCTCGCGGAAAAGAAGGCCGAGCAGGGCGACCGCTTCCGCATGAAGGCCTTCATGGACGAGTTCAACGCCGCCGGCCTCGTTCCCGCCTCGCTCCTGCGCTGGGAGCTGACGGGGAAGAAGCCTCCGGAAGTGGAGAAGATGCTCGAGTGACGGCCCGTCGAGTGTGAGGCAGTCGGAAGTTACATGAAGGTTGACGGACGACGGCTAGCAAGCACGATATTGGTGTGCGCGGCATGGCCGCTCATTCTTCCGAGTGCGTATTACCTTAGGGCCATCCGAAGAATGCACGACCTCGCCGATCTGCGGTGCCAACGCTCGCCCAATTCATGGATACGTCGACGTCGTCCCGCGCTCCCCAGTACCGACGTGGCGTTTCGCTTTACGCTTTCGGAGGGGCAGTAGCACGCCGCAACACGCTGACAGGCAACCCGTTAGGCGACGGAGGATCATGAGGGGCACAACGGCAGAGGGGCGCGGCTTCGAGGTGTATCCCGGCGTAATCGACCGGTCGGAATGCCACCGTCTTCTCGAAGCGCTAGGCTCTCTTCCTCGAACTCGCGCCGGTTCCCGGCACGTCCTGTCGTGCCAGGCAGTCTCAGCGTTAGCCGCGGATCGGCGTCTCACGAGAATCGCAAGGTCATTCCTGGGCGCGGAGCCGTTTCCATATCGAGCGACACTGTTCGATAAGTCGGCGCACGCAAACTGGCTTGTCGTCTGGCATCAGGATACGGCGCTGCCATTTAAGCAACGACTCGAAGAGCCCGGTTGGGGTCCATGGTCGGTGAAGGCCGGTGTGCTCTATGCCCACGCTCCAGCGTGGGCACTATCCCGCGTGATTGCCCTTCGCGTGCACATCGACTCGTCCGATCCTTCCAACGGCCCGCTGCGAGTCATTCCCGGTTCCCATTGTCTCGGTGTCCTCGGGGACGATCAGCTTGCACGACTCGCTGCTTCCCATCCGATTCACGACTGCCTCGTGCCGGCCGGAGGGATCCTCGCAATGCGCCCGTTGTTAGTACACTCGTCATCCAAATCCACCAGCCCCGCGCCACGAAGAGTCCTTCACATCGAGTACGCCGACGCGGAGAGCCTTGCTCCGGGACGTCGACTCGCCGTCGCCTGAAACGCGCATGCAGCGCACTCGCGAAGAGCGCAGACCCTCATCAGCCGCACTGCGGCGAAAGCTCGCGGCGTGAGAAGTCACCCGAGCGAAGCGAGGGTGGAGGCTCACGCCGCGGGAACCGCAGCGCAGTGAGGGGCCAGCCGGGCGGTCGAGCGCCTTTGCGCGAGCCGCCCGGCGGTGCGCCACGCGGCGCTTGCGCCGCGGCAGCGCAGGCCCCGAACGAAGCGAAGGCGACGGTTAGGTGGAGGCTCACGCCGCGGGAGCCGAAGCGCAGTGAGGGGCCAGCCGGGCGGTCGAGCGCCTTTGCGCGAGCCGCCCGGCGGTGCGCCGCGCGGCGCCTCGCGCCGCCGCGGCGCAGGCCCCCGAACGAAGCGAAGGCGACGTTTTAGTCGCGCCGCCCCCCGAAGAGACGCAGCAGGAAGAGAAACAGGTTGATGAAGTCGAGGTAGAGCGACAGGGCGCCGACGACCGCGTAGGAGCCCGTCCGGCCGTCCGGAAGCGAGACGGCCATCGCCTTCAGCCGCTGCGCGTCCCAGGCCGTCAGGCCGGTGAAGACGATGACGCCGACGACCGAGATGATGAACTGCAGGCCCTCGGACTTCCAGAAGAAGCCCACGATCGACGCCAGAACGACGCCGATCAGGCCCATGAAGACGAACTGGCCGACGCCGGCGAGGCTTCGCTTCGTGGTCGAGCCGTAGAGCGCGAGCGCGCCGAACATCCCGGCCGTCACCACGAACGTCGACACGATCGACGTCCCCGTGTAGAGCAGGAAGATCGAAGCGAGGGTCGCGCCGTTCAGCGCCGAATAGAGGAGAAAGAGTCCGGCCGCCGTGCTCGACTCCATCTTCTGGACCCGCGCCGAGAGATAGAAGACGAGGCCGAGCTCCGCGATGATGAGCCCGAAGAAAACGATCTTGTTGCCGAAGATCGCCTGCCGGAGAGCCGGAGAACCCGCGACGGCCAGCGAGACCACGGCCGTCAGAGCGAGACCCACGCACATCCACCCGTAAACCTTCCGAAGGAACGCCGTGACGCGCTCGGCCGAGACGGCGCCGGCGGCCCCGAGGGCGGGTTGGGAAGACACCGAAAACTGGTCCATGATTTCCTCCGAAGGCGGGATTCTATCCCGGCCGATCGAGCTAGTGGATCCGATAGCGCAGGCCGTCCAGCAGCCGGAGCGCCAGGGCATCGCCGGGATGTTCGGCCAGAGCGCCTTCGAGCTCGGCGATCGCTTCCGCCACCTCGCCCCGGGCCGCCCGGAGCCGGCCGAGGTTCAGGTACGGAAAGTGACGCGGCTCGTACCTGGCCGCGCGCTTGGCCTTCTCGAACCATGGAATGGCCTCGTCGGCGCGGTCCTGCTCCATCAGGTAGCACCCGATGTCGTTGTACGGGTTGCCGAAATCGGGGTCGGTCGCGATGGCCTTCCGGCACTCGAGGATGGCTTCGTCCAGTCGCCCCGCGAAGGAGTAGGCCCAGCCGCGGAAGGTATACGCCTCGGCCGTCGGATGCGTCTCGAGAGACCGCGTGAAGAGGGCGATCGCCTCCTCGAGGTCTCCGGCGAGGAGGCGCTGCGTGCCTTCGTGCCAGAGCTCGAAGGCGCGGTCGGGATCCTGAGGCATGGCCGGGGCGATTATCTCTCCGGAGCTACAATCGTGACGTGAGCGACGAGCGCAAGTATCGCCATCGGGGCTACATGGATGCCGGCTCCGACTCCTCGGGCCGGCGCCCTTCGGGGCCGAGGCCGCCTCGCAGCGAGGGACCGCGCGGGCGCGGAGTCGACCAGGACAAGGCGGTCGTCTTCCGCTGCAAGCACTGCGGCGAGCGCGTGCTCGATCTCGATTCGATCGGCACCGCCGCCCTATGCCGCAAGTGCGGCGAGCCCCTGCACGCATGCGCGCAGTGCGCCAACTTCGACACCTCGGCGCGATTCGAGTGCTCGAAGCCGATTCCTGCTCGGATCGCATCGAAAAAGGCCGCCAACGAGTGCACGTTCTACGCGCCGGCCAAAGCCTTCGACCTGACCGGCAGCCGCGGCTCCGCCTCGCCCGACGATGCCCGCTCGGCCTTCGACGCCCTTTTCAAGAAGTGAGCCCCCTGCGGCGGGAAAACGCCGCATCGGAATCCGGGCCGGCGAAGCCGGGCCGGGTCCGAAAAAGACCTGCGGCGGGAAAACGCCGCATCGGAATCCGGGTCGGCCCTGCGGCGGGAAAACGCCGCATCGGAATCCGGGCCGGCCTTGCGGCGGGGAAACGCCGCATCGGAATCCGGGCCGGCGAAGCCGGGCCGGATTCCGAAAAGACTTGCCGCGGTTAAGAGTAGCTCCCACGCCCACGATCATCGCGCGGCGCGTGACCGCCGAGGACTCGCGAGCCTCTGCGCGCGGCGCAGAACCGCGCGCAGCATCGGCGCCGTGAGCACTCCCGTGAACGTGTTCTGCTGGCTCGGATGGTAGGTCGCGAGCAGCCAGTCCTCGCCGATCCGATGTCGCGCTCCGTGCGAGAACCGCGGCTTCGGGCGAGGCAGGGTCGCGCCCTCGTCCCCGAGAAGGCGAAGGCACTCGCCGAACGCGAGCGCTCCGAGCGCGACGAGGACCCGGGGCCTTGCCGCCGCGGCGAAATCCGCCGCGAGATAGTCGCGGCAGTTCTCGATCTCCGACGGGTGCGGCCGGTTCTCCGGCGGAGCGCACCGGCAGACCGCGGTCAGGAGCGCGCCGCGCAAAGCCAGGCCGTCGCGCCGGGAAACGGAGCTCGGCTGGTTCGCGAGCCCGGCCGCGTGGAGAGCCGCGAAGAGGAAATTTCCGGATTCGTCGCCCGTGAACATCCGGCCGGTGCGATTCGCGCCGTTCGCGGCGGGAGCGAGCCCGACCAGCAGAATCGGCGAACCTCGCTCGCCGAAGGCCGGAACGGGCTTCGACCAGTAGCGCTCGCCCGCAAACCGCCGCGGAGGGTTCCGCCCCGCCTCCTCGCGCCAGGCCACCAGGCGCGGACACCGGCGGCACGAGGTCAGCTTCACGACCCTACTTCTTGGCGGGAAGGCCTTTTGGCACGCCCATGGAGCGCCAGCGCTTCTTGTTGTCTTCCCACTCCTTTTCCGCGCGCTTGCGATTCACGGCCGCGGCCTCCGCGCGCCGGTCGTCGTCGCTCGGCCCGGGGCCCTGCTCCGGGGTCTCGCCGGCCTCCCTGGTCTCCGCCATGCGGCTCATTCTAGCCGTTACTCGACGATGAGGCTCCCGATCATCCCCGCGTGCTGCTCCGGATCGCCGCCGCAATCGCTTTGCGTGCAGGCGAAGGGATAGGTGCCCCGCTGATAGGGCTGTGGCGTGAAGGACGGGATGACGAAGTCGTGGCCCGCGGAGATGTCGTCGGTCGGCGGCAGGCCGAGCTCGCTGATTCCTGAAAAGCCGTGCCGCGGGTTCGGCGTACCGGGCGTGTCCACGTCGTGGAAGACGAGCATGTAGGGGACGCCGACATGGAGAACCAGCGGCGGCGAGACCGGGCCGCCGGGAGAGAAGTCCCAGGCCCGGACATCGACGACGACGGTCTGGACCGGAGGCACGGTCGGCGTCGGCGCCGGAGCCGGGGTCGGCGTGGAGGTCGCACCGGCCGGCGAGCTCGGAACCGGCGGCGGAGTCGGCGACGGAGCCGGGCCCGTCACCGTGTCGCCGCCCTTGCATCCGGACGAAAGCGCCGCCGCGGCGCCGAGAAGCGCGATCGCGAGGCGCGAAGGCGTCATCGCGATTGGACGACCGAGCCGCGTTCACCGTTGACACGGCACCCGTCACTCGCGGTGCTACTGAACGACGACGGTTCCCTGCATCATCGTGCCGTGCACCAGGCAGAAGTACGGGAACGTGCCGGCCGTCGGGAAGGTGTGCGCGAAGGTCAATCCCGACCCGACCCCGGAGTCCCAGAGCCCGTTGGCGACGCAGCCGAACGGGCAGGTGCCCGACGTGGTCGAGTGGGTGCCCGAGGTCCAGACCCACTGGATCGAATCGCCGACGTGGATCGTGCTCGACGAAGTTCCGCTGACGGGATCGAAGAAGACGTTGGTGCGCTGGCCGGTCGCGTCCGATCCGACGTACACCGTCCGCGGCGCGCTCGGCGGCGGCGTCGGGGAACTCGGTGTCGGCGTGGGCGTGGGCCCGGTCATCGTGTCGTCGCAGCCGACCGCCGCCACGAGAAGGAGCGCCCGAATTGCGATGCGCGCGTCGCGCCGACGGAGTGCCATGCCGCGGATGCTAACGCCGCGGACCCGCCCTTATAATCCCCGCCCACCGTGACGACCCCCTCTTTTCCGCTCGAAATCCTTCGGCGCGGCGCGGTCGACCTGATCGACGAGGCGGACCTCGCCCGAAAGCTCGCCCGAGGTCCGGTCACGGTCAAGGTGGGCTTCGACCCCTCGGCACCCGACATCCACCTCGGCCACACCGTCATTCTCCGGAAGATGCGGCACTTCCAGGACGCGGGCCATCGGGTCGTCTTCGTAATCGGAGACTTCACCGGCATGATCGGCGATCCGTCGGGCAAGAAGACGACGCGCCCCCAGCTGACGCCCGAGGAGATCGAGGCGAACGCGAAGACCTACACGAAGCAGGCGTTCCAGATCCTCGATCCGGGAAAGACCGTGATCGAGTTCAACAACCGCTGGCTCGGGGCGCTCGGCGCGGCCGGCCTCGTGCGCCTGGCGTCCCGCGTCACGGTCGCGCGCATCCTCGAGCGCGACGATTTCCAGAAGCGCTGGAAAGCGCAGCAGCCGATCGCCCTGCACGAGCTGCTCTACCCGCTCGCCCAGGGCTACGATTCCGTGGCGCTGAAGGCCGACGTCGAGCTCGGCGGCACCGACCAGCTCTTCAACCTCCTGGTCGGCCGGGACCTGATGCGGGCCGAGGGGCTCGAGCCGCAGGTCGTCATGACCCTGCCGCTGCTCGTCGGCACGGACGGCGTCGAGAAGATGTCGAAGTCGCTCGGCAACGCGATCGGCGTCCTCGATCCTCCGGGCGACATGTTCGGCAAGGTCATGTCGATTCCGGACGCGCTGCTCTGGAACTGGTACGAGCTGCTGACCGACGAGCCGATGTCCGACCTCGCGGCGAGGAAGAAGCGCGTCGAGGAGGGCGTGGAGAATCCGCGCGACGCCAAGGCGCGGCTCGGCCGCCTGATCGTCGCGCAGTTCCACGGCGCCGACGCGGCGGAGCGCGCCGAGGAGGACTTTCGCCGCGCCTTCTCCCGGGGCGAGGTCCCCGACGACGTCGAGACGAGAGAGGTCCCGGCGACGGACGGCGGACGCGCCGCGAAGACGCTCGTCACGCTCGGTCTCGCGGCCTCGATGCGCGAGGCGCGCCGCAAGATCGCCGAGGGAGCGCTGAGCTTCTACGCCGACGGAACGCCCGGGCCCCGGGAGGTCCGCGATCCCGACGAGGGGCTCGCGGCGCTCGGCGCCGGCGTGCTGCGCCTCGGGCGCCGGTTCATCCGCGTGGCCTGGACGAAATAGGCACGGGAGCGGGACCCGACGCAACGACGCGGGCCGTGGAGCTGGAGGACTTGGAACGCGGACGGCAGCGCCGGCAGATCCCGCGCATCTGGTGGTTGTGCGAGAGCAGCAGGAACCCGTGCCGCGACGCCACCTCGTCCTGCAGGGCCTCGATGCGCGGCTCGAAGAACTCGATGACCCGGCCGCACTGATCGCAGATCAGGTGGTCGTGATGATCGCCGGCGTGGAGGCGCTCGTAGCGGTATCCGGCCTCGCCGATGCGCAGCTTGCCGACGACGCCGGCCTCGACGAGCAGCTCGAGCGTCCGGTAAATCGTGGCCCGCGAGATCTTCTTGTGCTGGGCGCGCAGGCGGACGAGCAGCTCGTCCGCCTCGACGTGCTCGTGTTTGCTGAAAACCTCGTCGAACAGCGCCTGGCGCTCGGAGGTGAGCTTCAGGCCTCGCCGTTCCAGGTACTTGCGGAAAATCTGCAGCTCGCGCCGGTTCATGGGATTGCGACTCTGTCTCAATTGCGATAATCTTCCCGATCCCGGCTAAAAGTCAAGAGGGCCGGCAGGAAGGAACACGACGATGTGGCAGGGATTCACGATCGCGCTTCGGGAAGGAATCGAGGCCTTTCTCATCGTGGCCCTGACGCTCGCCTACCTGCAGCGCACCGGCCGGCCCCGGCTCGCTCGCGCGGTCTACGCGGCCCTCGGGGTTTCGATCCTGACCTGCACCGCCGCGGGATTCCTCTTCTCGAAGGCCGCGAATCAACCCGTCTGGGAGGCGACCCTCGCGCTCGTGGCCGCGGCGCTCGTCGGGAGCCTCCTCGTCTACATGAAGCGGGTCTCCAAGCGCCTGAAGTCCGACATCGAGCATCGCATCGAGGCCCGCGCCGGCTCGCAGAGCCCGCAGCGCGCCTTCTGGGGCGTCTTCGCGTTCGCTCTCCTCATGATCACGCGCGAGGGAATGGAAACCGCGCTTCTGATCGCCACGGCGTTCTTCCAGCTGAAGTCGGCGGCCGTCCTGACGGGTCTCGGCCTGGGCCTTCTTTCGGCGGTCGCGATCGGATTCCTGTGGACCCGTCTCGGCAAGGACGTGGACCTGAAGTCGATCCTGAACGTCTCCGCGGTATTCCTCGCGATCTTCCTCGTCCAGCTCGTGCTCTACGGCATTCACGAGCTCGCCGAAGCGCGGGTTCTTCCCTCCTCCCAGGCGATCCACGACGCGACCGAGATCCTCGGGCCGGACGGGACGATCGGGCACGTGCTCGCATACTCCCTCGCGGTCATCCCGACCGCCTGGCTCGTGAGCCTGTGGTGGAAGCGCCGCCACGGCTCCCCGGACGCGGCGGCCGCCCGGATCAACGCGGCGTAGGCGACGGCGGCACGGCCGCCGGGGCGGGCGCCGCCTTTCGGCCCGACCGCAGCATCGCCTCGATCACGTCCTCCGATACGCCCGCCGCGCGCAACTTCTGGATCTCGGGCGTCGTCAGCGAATAGGCGATCCCCTCGCGTTCGACACGGCGGAGCAGGTCGGCGTTCGAGCTCCCGCTCTCCTTCGCCGCGATGATCGCCTCGTACGGCTTCGCCGCGGCCGGCGGCGGCCCGGTGTACGGCTGGTCGGGAACGAGCGTGCCGGGGCGAGGAGTTTTCCGGACGGCCGGTTCGGACACGACCCGCTTGAGAAAGCCCGCCGGATGGGACCCGCCCCGTCCGCACGATCCGTCGGCGGGATGCGTGAAGTGAATCAGGTCTCCTCCGCGCGGAACGTGGACGTATTCGCCGGCGATCTCGATCCGATCGCCGACGGCGAGGTGCAGCGCCGCGCCCCCGCAGGAGAGGTCGTGGACGACCTTCACGCGCCCCTTCGTGTCGATCGAAAGCGAGCGGTCGGCGCCGGCGGGCTGATCGGCCGCCGGTCGAGCCGTCTGGAGCGTCACCTCGAACTCCAGGAACCTCCTCCGGTTCTTGTGGACGGTCTCCCGCGGCTCCGTGACGACGGTGGCCTCGCCGACGATCTGGACGTATGGGCTCTTGCGCGACGACGCGCCGGACGCCGACGACGCGAAGACGAGACCGAGGGCGGAGAGAACCGCGATCGCCGCGGCCCGGGCGCGGCGGGACAGAAACGAAGCCATGCGCGGCATTATCCGCGGGACCGCAAAGCGACGATCCATCAGTTCTTTACGCCCCGAAGTACCCGAAAGGGAGCGGGATCCGAGCGCTCCCATTTCCCGGCTTGACGCGCGCCTCCACGCCGGCATATCTTGCGATTGAGACTGAATCTCAATCCAGACTGGAGAACGAAGGATGCCTCGCGTGACTCCCTGGTCGAAGCCGCCGCGCATCGTCGCCGCCGCGCTCGCCCCGGCCGTCATCGGACTCGCCGCCGCGCTCGGACTCGCCGCGGTCATCGGCGCCGGCGGCACCGCCACTCGAAGCACCCCGATCGGCTCCGCGTTTGCCGCACCGGCCCGGCTCGTCCGGCTGCCCGGAATGCCACGCCCCCGCGCCGGCGAGACCGATCCGCCGGAGGTCGCGATCGGAGAACGGCTCTTTCTCGAGACGCGGTTCGCCCAGTATTTCGCCGCGCACATGAGCGGGGTCAATCGGCCGCTCGCCCAGGGCGACCCCGTGCTCGCCACACTCCCCACGTCGGACGGCCCGCTGCCCGGTCCCTTCGCCGGCAAGTCGATGAACTGCCGCAACTGCCACCTCGTCGACGACACGGCCGGGGCGCCGACGCGCACCTATGACGATTTCAGCCGTCAGAGCCTCGTTCCGCTGCGCGAGGACGGCCAGGTCCACACTCCCCGCAACACCCCAACGCTCGTGAACGCCCTCCTGCCGCGCTCGGTGCCGTTCTTCCTGCACTTCGACGGCGAGTTCACGACGCCCGAGGACCTGGTGATCGGGACGATGACCGGGCGCAACTTCGGCTGGCTGCCGCTCGAGGCCCCGCAGGCCTTCGCCCACATCGCCCGGGTCATCCGCGAAGACGACGGCACCGACGAGCTCGGCGCGCAGTATGGCGGCTCCTACCGGAAGATTCTCGCCGGGACCGATCCTTCGATTCCCGCCGAGCTGCTCCTGCCGCCCGCGTTCCGGATCGACGTCGCGAGCGCGACCGACGGGGACATCGTCGCCGCCGTCGCGAAGCTCATCACGGCCTACATGCAGTCGCTGACCTTCGCGAACACGTCTCCCTACGACGTCTTCCTCGCGAAGAACGGCCTTCCCGCCGGACCCGACCCCGGCGAGACGGACCTCGCCTACAGCCGCCGCCTGCGCGACGCCGTGAATGCGCTGACGAATCCCGTTTACGTCGGCCCGGAGGACGGCGCGTTCACGGAGCACGACCAGGAGTTCGTCTTCGGCGCCGAGGAGCTGACGGGCTTGAAGATCTTCCTGCGCGAGCCTCTGCCGCAGACGCTCGCCGGCGACCCCCGGTACCCGTCGACGCGGACCGGGAACTGCATCGCCTGCCACCCGGCGCCGCGATTCACCGACTCATCTTTCCACAACATCGGCGCGACCCAGGATCAGTACGACGCCGACCACGGGGACGGCGCCTTTCGGCGTCTCTTCATCCCGGATCTCGCCTATCGCAATGCCCGCTACGACGACTACCTGCCGCCGACGCCGCAGCATCCCCTGGCGACCGGAGCATTCAGGAGCGGGTCCGCGGATCTCGGTGTCTGGAACGTCTTCGCGAACCCGGACATCCCGGCGCCGCAGGAGACGCTCAATGCCCTGCTGAACCCCGACGGCCTCGCTCCCGCCGACGCGCTGCGCGGCCTGATCGGATACTTCAAGACGCCCACGCTGCGCGACCTCGGCCAGTCCGGGCCCTACCTGCACACCGGGCGCATGCGCACGCTCGAGGAGGTGCTCGAGCTCTACGACACGATGTCGGACGAGCAGCGGGATGGCCGCGTGCGCAACGGGTCTCCCGAGCTCGCGGGGATCTTCTTCGCCGAGGACCCGAGCGCGGACAAGGAGCCGGTGGCCGCGTTCCTGCGGTCCCTGAACGAGGACTACAACTGATGCCGCTGCTCGCCGCCGCGCTGCTGGCCGCACGCCTCGACTACGAGCCCGTCGTCTCGACGGTCGAGCGCCGCGTGGAGAGCATGGGGACGACGCTCGATCTCGTCGTGCGAATGAAGTATCGCGAGCAGGCGCTGACGGCCTCCGAGGCGGCCCTGACGGAGATTCAGCGGGTCGAAGCGCTCCTGACCACCTGGAAGCGGGGCGGCGAGCTCGAGCGAATCGACGCCGCGCCCGAGGGAAAGCCCGTCGCCGTGTCGGACGAGCTCGTCCGGCTTCTCGCGGACGTCTTCGCCTGGACACCCCGAACCGAGGGCGCCTTCGACGCCACCGTCCTGCCTCTCGTGCGGGCATGGGGCCTTCGCGCCGGGGGACGCGTTCCGACCGAAGCCGAGCTCTCGCAAGCGCGCGCCGCGACGGGCATCGACCGCTTCCGCATCGATGCGGCGGCCCGCACCGTGACGCGCCTGACCGCTCGCGCCGGAATCGACGAGGGGGCGTGGGGCAAGGGCTACGGCCTCGACCGCGCCGCGAAAGTCCTGGCGAAGGCGGGGGTCCGCAGCGCCCTGCTCGATCTCGGCGGACAGGTCTACGCACTCGGATCGGACACCTCCGAGAAACCCTGGCGCGTTCCGGTGGCGGATCCGCGCGACCGGCAGCGGACGGTCGTCGAGCTCGGCCTCGTGGACCGGTCCGCCTCGACCTCCGGCGACTCGGAGCGGTCCCGCATCGTCGCCGGGCGGCGGATCGGCCACATCCTCGATCCGAAAACGGGTGAACCCGCGGCGGACTTCGGATCGGTCACCGTGATTGCGCCGACCGGTCTCGTCGCCGACGTTCTCTCGACCGCCTTCTTCGTGCTCGGTCCCGAACGCGGACTCGCCCTCTCGGAAGGCCTCCGGCAGCGGGGCGTCGAGCAGGAGGTCCTCTTTCTCGCCGTTTCGGGCGACCACCTCGAGGCCTCCGCCAGCCCCGGTATGGCCTCCTTCGTCCTCACGGCCGACCCGAGAGCGGTGCGCGGCCTCATGACTCCCACACCCTGAGAGGAGGAAGACCTCATGCGTCGTGTTCCGGGACTTCTCCTGGTTGCCGGCATCGCTCTGGCGGCGGGCGCTCCCGCCGCCGCGCAGACTCCCCCGGCGGCGCCTCCCTCGACGCTCACGCCCGAGCAGCGGATCCAGGAGCTCGAGAAGCTCCTCGCCGACACGCGGGCCGACCTCGACAAGCTCAAGTTCTCGTCTTCATCGGCCGAGACCAACGCCAGGCTCGAGGAGCTCTCTCGCCGGATCGACATCCTGGCGCAGGAGATTCAGAACCTGAAGATGGGCGAGGCCGCCCCGGCCTCCGAGGCCGGCGCGGCGACCGGCGAGAAGTCGGTCGAGCGGTACGGCATCGGCCCCGCCGCGGCCAAGATCTACGGCATCAAGAAGGGGCTCTCGATCGGCGGCTACGGCGAGATCCTCTACAGCAACTTCGCATCGAAGGACCAGAGCGGCGCCCCCTCGAGCGGCGAGGACGTCATCACGGACCTGCGGGCGGTCGTGTACATCGGCTACAAGTTCGACCAGCACTTCGTCCTGAACTCGGAGATCGAGTACGAGAACGCCGTCGTGGCCTCCGACAAGGGCGGCGAGGCCGAGGTCGAGTTCGCGTACATCGACTACACGAACTCGCCGGCGTTCAACGCGCGGACGGGCCTGATCCTGATTCCCTCGGGCCTGATCAACCAGCTCCACGAGCCGACGGCGTTTCTGGGAGCGCGCCGTCCGGACGTGGACGAGGTCATCATCCCGACGACGTGGCGCGAGATCGGCACCGGCTTTTACGGCACGTGCGGACCGGTCTCCTATCAGTTGTACGGCGTCAACGGCCTGAACGCGGCCGGCTACACCGCGGAGGGCGGCATCCGCGAAGGATCCCAGGAGGGTTCCGAGGCCCTCGCGAAGAGCTGGGCCTTCGCCGGCCGCGTCGACTTCACGGCCGTCCCCGGTCTTCTCGCCGGCGCCTCGGTCTTCTCGGGCGACTCGGGACAGGGGCAATTCACGCCGTCGGGCGAGAAGATCAGCGGCCTGACGACGCTCGTCGAGGCCCACGTCGACTGGCGCTGGCGGGGAATCTGGGTACGCGGCATCTACGCCCATACGACCATCCAGCAGGCGGACCTCATCAACCAGCTGAACAACTTCGAGGGCGACGAATCGGTCGGCAGCACGCAGGAAGGCTGGTACGGACAGGCCGGGTTCGACGTGTTGTCGCTCGTTTCCGGATCGAAGATGAACCTCATCCCCTTCGCGCGGTACGAGCAGTACGACACGCAGGCTGCCGTGCCGGTCGGCTACGCGCGCAACCCGGAAAATGACATCCACGGCTGGACCCTTGGCGCCGTGTTCCAGCCGATTCCCCAGCTCATTCTCAAGGCCGACTGGCAACAGCGGCGGAATGCCGCGCAGACCGGAGTCAACCTTTGGAACGTTTCGCTCGGATACGTCTTCTAGGCGTCGCGCGCTCGATCGTCGCGGCGGCGGCGTGTCTCGCCGCCTCGGCGGCCGCGGCGAAAGTCCTCCTCACGCCCGAGGAGGCGCTGAAGCTCGCTTTTCCCGGAGCGACGGTCGAGCGCCGCACCGCGTACCTCACCGCGGCGCAGCAGAAGGCGGCGCAGAAACTCTCGGGCGACGAGGATCTGCCGTCGGCCCTGGTGACCTTCGACGCGGCGACCCGGGACGGCCGCCCGGTCGGCACCGCCTACTTCGACACGCACACGGTCCGGACGATGCCGGAGACGATCATGGTCGTCGTGGATCCGGCCGGCGCGATCGCACGCATCGAAGTCCTGTCCTTCTCCGAGCCCGAGGAATACATGCCGAAGCCCCACTGGTACGAGCAGTTCCAGGGCAGGCCGCTCGACGACGAGCTCTCGATGAAGCGCGGCATCCGTGGCGTGACCGGGGCGACGCTGACGGCGCGCGCCACGACCGACGCCGCCCGCCGCGTGCTCGCGCTCCACAGGGTCCTGCAGGAAGCCCCGAAGCCGTGAAGCGCTGGGAGGCCTGGTGGAATCACGCGGCGCTCGTCGCGATCTCGCTGACGGGCCTCGTCTATGGCGTCTTCAAGTACTTCGTCCCGAGCCCCGATCCCGATTCGCGCGCGGGCCATCCCTGGCAGCCGGCCCTCCTGAAGGCCCATCTCCTCGTCGCGCCGCTGGCGATCTTCGGCATCGGACTGCTGCTGCGCCGCCACGCGCTGGCGAAGCTGCGCCAGGCCGAGCCCGAGGGAAGGAGAACCGGGACGGCGATGCTCGTTCTGTTCCTGCCCCTCGTTCTGACCGGCTACCTGATCCAGGTCTTCGTCGAGAGGGGCGCCGTCCGCGCGACGGGCTTCCTTCACGCCGGTCTCGGGCTTCTCCTGGTCCTCGGCTACGTCTTCCACCCCAGGCACCACCCCGAGCCCGAGAAACGGCACGGACGACGGCGGCGGGCCCGTGTCGCGGAGACTCCCCCGGCCCGCCGACCTGTGAAAGAATTTCCGGCCTCGATGGAGGCGTCATGAACCGTGTTTCCTTGCGCTGGCTCGTCCGCGGCACCGTCTCTCTCTGCGCCGTCGCCGCTCTGCTCCACCCGTCCATCTCCGCCGCCCAGGGCTACACCGCGATTCACAGCCTCGAGGTATCGGAGGGCAACAACCCCCGCGCGGCTCTGGTTCAGGATTCCAACAGCAAGCTTTACGGCACGGCCACGGCCGGCGGCGAGAACGGAGTCGGCTCCGTCTTCAAGCTCGATCCCGACGGAGGCAACTTCGTCGTCCTCCACAGCTTCAACACCACGGACGGCTCGGGACCATATGCCTCCCTCATCCTCGCGGCCGACGGGTTCCTCTACGGGACCTGCCAGGACGGCGGGAACTCGAGCGCAGGCGTGATCTTCAAGATCGACACCAACGGCAACAACTTCTCGGTCATCCATCACTTCGACGGCGCCAACGAGGGCGGCACTCCCTTCGGACGGCTGCAGATCTCGGGCACGACGCTCTACGGCGTCGCGAGGAACGACGGCGCGAACGGCTTCGGCACGGTGTTCTCCATGGATACCTCGGGCAGCGACTACACCGTCATCTACGGCTTCGGCAGCGGCGTCACCGACGGCTCGTACCCATACGCGGGCCTGCTCCTCGCCTCCGACGGCCGGCTCTACGGCACGACCGAGATGGGCCACAACGGCTCGGGCCTCGGCACGGTGTTCGGCCTGAACACGGACGGCATGAGCTTCTCGACGCTCCACACGTTCACGGGTTCCTCGGACGGGCAGGATCCGCAGGCCTCGCTGATCGAGGCGAGCGACTCGTTTCTCTACGGAACGACCCTGTTCGGCGGCAGCGGCGGGGGAACGGCGTTCCGCGTCCGCAAGGACGGCACGACCTATTCCGTCATTCACGCGTTCTCCTCGGCCGACGGCACCAACCCTCGCGCCGGGCTGATCCAGGCCGCCGGTGGACTGCTCTACGGGACCGCGCCGAGCGGCGGCGGCAACAGCGGCGGCACCGTCTATCGCATGACGCTCGCGGGACAACTGACCGCCTCGGCGCACGACTTCGCCAACGCGAGCGGCTCGAACCCGTATGGCGGCGTCATTCAGGGGGGCGACTTCGCGCTCTACGGCACGGCTTCGACCGGCGGCGCTCACGGCGTCGGCGCCATCTACCGGATGACGATTCCGATCATCACGTCGATTTCACCGACCTCCGGTCCCGCCTCGGGAGGAACGGCGATCACGCTCACGGGCGCGCTCTACCAGGACGGCGCGGCCGTCACGCTGTCGGGACAGTCCGCCACGGGCGTCGACGTCGTCGGCCCGATGCAGATCAACGCGACGACGCCGGCGCTGCCGCCCGGGAGCCTCAACGACGTGGCCGTCTTCAACCCGGACACGACCGCGGGATTCCTGCAGGCAGCCTGGATGGCCGACTTCCTCGACGTGCCCCAGGCCGACCAGTTCCACAACTTCGTCGAGGCGATCTTCCGCTTCGGCATCACCGCCGGGTGCGGCAGCGGCGACTACTGCCGCGACGCCTCCGTGCGGCGCGACCAGATGGCCGTCTTCCTGCTGAAGGCCGAGCACGGCTCGAACTATCTGCCGCCGAGCTGCACGGGCGAGTTCACGGACGTGCCGTGTCCGGGGACCTTCACCAACTGGGTCGAGCAGCTTTCGGCCGAGGGCATTACCGGCGGCTGCGCCCCCGGACTCTACTGTCCGGCCAATCCGGTCACGCGCGCCCAGATGGCGGTGTTCCTCCTGAAGACCGAGCACGGCCACGACTACGTGCCGCCCGACTGCACCGGGATCTTCGGCGACGTCATGTGCCCGAGCCAGTTCGCCAACTGGGTCGAGAGGCTCTACGCCGAGGGCATCACGGGCGGCTGCCAGACGGGGCCGCTCGAGTACTGTCCCACGAACCCGAACACGCGCGGCCAGATGGCCGTTTTCCTCACCAAGGCGTTTCTAACGGATTGATCCGCCGGAAGTGCCCCGCAGACTTGATGGGCCGCCCGATCAGCGAGTCGTCGTCGAGTCCCCTGCGTGGATCAGGGGACGCACGATCTCTTCGAGCTGTGGCATGGTCACGGGAGTACCGGCCCCCAGGCGGGCGCGCACGATCCCTTCCCGGTCGATGACGTAGGTCACGGGGAGTACCCGCACGGCTCCAAAGCCGTTGCTCGAGGCCTCGGCCGCGATGGCGACCGGATAGGTCATGGATTGCATGGCCTTCCGAACGGCATCCCGCTCTCGCGGACGGTTCAAGGAGAGCGCGAGGAGCACCAGTCCGTTGGCGTGCTGTGCCTCGTAGAACGCTTCGAGGATCGGGGCCTCCTGGCGGCACGGCTCGCACCAGGTTGCCCAGAAGTTCACGAGGACGACCTTGCCGCGCTGCTGCTTCAGGTCGAAGGTCGTGCCGTCGAGCTCCGGTACGACGAGCGCAGGCGCTGGCTGACCGGCGTCGACCGCGGCCGCCCGGGGAGGGGCGGCCGCCGCAAGAAGAAGCAGGAAGATCAAACCTCGCCACCGCCGGTGCGTCTCCATGGTCTGTCCTCCTAGAAGTTGTAACCGATCGAGAACTTGTAGTACTCCCTGGTGACGAGTTGATTCCCGTTCATGTTCTGGTAGACCGGGAATCCGACCTGCGCGAAAACCTGGATGTCCGAAAAGGTGAACTGGACGGCGGGGGCGACGATCACCCGCGTGAAGCCGGTGTTGTCCGGGTCGGCCTCTTCCCCGCTGTCCCGCCAGCGCTGCGAGAACAGGACCGAGAGCACGGGGGCGATCGAGGTCTTGCTCGAGAGCTGGCCGGCATTGAAATAGAACCCGGTCGCCAGATCCACTTCGTCGCCCGGCCGGTAGTCGTTCCTCGACGCGATCGCGTTGTCCCAGAGCACCTGGGTAAACCAGACCCAGCTATTGTCGCTGGTCAACTTCCCCTGGTGATACCCGCCGAGCAGCGTGTTCGTGCTTCCCGTGCCGATCTGGTTGTCGCGATCGGGACCGGGGACGGTGTAATCGCCCGTCGGCAGCTTGAACCCGAACGTGATCCCGGTGCACATGTCGTCCGAGAATCCCGAATAGACGCCGGTCAGGCGCAGGTCGCCGAGGCTGCTGTAGTGATATCCCGCCAGATCCCCGCCGTCGTCCGTCAGGAAGAACCGATTCCAGTAGGGCACGTTCACCATGACGCCCCACTTGCGGTCGAACATGTACTGGAAGTCGGCATTGTAGAAGTTCGTCTTGATCTGCTTGTCGTCATTGTCCGCAGCCGGCGCTTTCGACGTGCCGCTCCAGTTCTGGTTCTGGTTCATGTAGTCGTATTCGAAGGAAGCAAACCCGCCGAGCTTGACCGGATACATGAGCCCGGACCCGACCTCGAACACCCCGCAGCCGCAGGCGCAGGCGAGGACCTGACCGGGGCTCGCGAAGAGCAGGACGAGACACAGGATTCCGAGACAGCTGGCGCTGCCCATCCACCGCCGGAGGCGTGACTGACCTTTCACGATGCTTCTCCTTTTTTCGTCGTTGCCGATCCGGAAGAGGGCGAATCAGCAGGAGCGGAGCGGCACCTTGTCGGGAGAGCGGAGAAAGGCCGATCGGAGATCGGGGCGGGCCCCGGTGGCGACCGCGCCCGACCTCCAGGGCAACGAGAGCACGATCGTGAGCGGCGGAAGCATCGGCGTGTGCCCGAGGAGAGTCGGCACGAAGTCCGAGGCGTGGGAACAGCATCGGAATTCGAGGCCGGCGGGCCCGCCGGCCGTCGGACAGCAGGCGGCGCCGTTCACGGCCGCCCCACGGTGGCACTCCATCGGGCAATGCGCCGCAGGGATGTCCAGGGAGGCCGCGCCCAGCCGCACCGCGGCCGGCGCGAGGACGCAGACGAGGGCGAGGACGGCCCGGCAGCGCATTTCGCGGAATCCATGACGAGGTTGCTTCATCGCTCCCCGAAATCAGAAGACGTAGGTCAGGCCCGCGGAGTAGGTTGGCTGAATGTCCTGGATGCCGTTCAAGTCCTTCACGACCGGAAATTGGGCCGCGGCGCGCACGACGAAACCGCGAGCCACATGGATGGCGACGCGGGGCGTGAGATAGAGCGACTGCCCCCCCGTGTTCGGGTCGATCAGGCCCGTCGCATCGACCTGATCGCGCCGGGCATCCAGAAAATTGACCTCGAGCAGGCCGTCGATCCAGTCTGCGAGCTTTCGGTCGTAGACGACGTTGACCTGGAAGTTGTCACCGTACTTGTAGCCGACGTCGTTGCGGCCCGTTCCCGTGTAGGCCACCGATGTGTACATCGAGTCTTCGCCGTCGAAGAGATAGAGGAACGACAGACCGCCCGTCAGGTTCGTCGCTCCGGTTCCCGGTTGCACGTGCTCGTCCAGCCGCTCGCCGTTCTCCGTCGCGTCGTTCTGTCCCCACGGCGTCTTCACACCGACCATCGCCGACAGCCAGGCGCGGCGGCCGAGCCCCTGTGCGAAATTCGACGACCAGAGCCGGCCATAGACGTAGAAGGCGGGATCGCCGTTCCCGGTGGTGTCCTCGATGCCGTCCGTGGCGTTCTGGTGGGCCCAGACGTAGGGAACCTGCGCCACGAAGGTCAGGCGCTCCTGCCACGAATAGGACAGCGTGAGCGTCAGGGTGTTGCGGACCTGGGCTTCGAAATCGTCGGGAGGTCCTTCGCTCTGATCCGACCGGCTCCAGTCGAGAGCCATCTTGAATCCGGAGTGCGTGTAGAGCCCTTCGCCGAGGGCGCTGAAGACCGGATCGCTGCAGCGGCACATCGAGCAGGCCAGAGCCCGGCCGGGCATCAGAATCGAAGCCGCGACGGCAACGGCCGCCGCCGCGGAAAGAGACTTCCGCAGTCGCATGGAGACTCTCCTTTTCCTGGTAAGCGAGCGAAACGAGGATCAGGAGAGCGCGAGGGGAACCGGATCGGCGGGCTCCGAGGGGCGGAAGATCGGGCGCGCGGACCCTTCGCCCACGCGGTGTGCTTCGAGACTCGGCGGCATCAGGGCGGCCGCCGCGAGCGGCGCGAGCATCCGGCAGGCGGGAGCGGACGGGACCGCGTCCTGCGCGGGCGCGCATGCCCTGAGGACGACCTCCGCTCCGGCGAGGCAGCAGCTCGGGGAGGCCGCGCCGGTTCCGCGATGACAAGCCATCGCGCAATGTGCGGCGTCCGATCCCGGGGAGAGCGGCAAGAGGTACGTCGCCGCCATCGCGGCCATCGCGGCCATCGCGAGCCAGAGCGTCAGAGGGCGTCGCACCGACCCGATTGTATGCGGGCGGACGCCGGTGCTCGCGGTTTAAGGCGCTCTGAAGGCGTGGGTCGGGCCGAGCCGGCGCCAGGCCGTCCCTTCGTGCCCAAAGCGAAAATGCCCGGGATGGAGCACCTCGGCCAGAATTTCCAGGGTCTCCGCCAGCCGCGGGCCCGGGCGATTGAAGTACTGATTGGCGTCCGTCAGGTACACCCGGCCGGTTTGCACCGCCGAGAGCTCGCCCCAGCCCGGAAGCGTCGTGAGAGCTCCGATCTCGCCCTCGACCCTCTCGAGAGAGAACCCGCACGGGATGACGACCAGCACGTCCGGATCGGCGGCGCGCACCGCGTCCCACTCGATCCACGCCGAGTGCCGTCCCGCCTCGCCGAAGACGTCGTGGCCTCCCGCCATCGCGACGAGCTCCGGCATCCAGTTGCCGGCCGTCATGAGCGGCGAGAGCCATTCGACCGTGGCGACGCTCGGCTTTTCCCCGACGGCGGAGGAGACCGCCGCGATCCGCGCCATGCGGTCGCGAAGCTCTGCCGCGAGCCGGACCCCGCGCGGCGCCGCTCCGAGCGCCGCGGCCAAACGCTCGACGTCGCCGAACACGTCCTCGAGAGACCCGGGGTTCAGGGCGACGAGGGCGGGGCGTCGTTCGACCCAACCGGCGAGCGCTTCCTCGACGTCCTCGAGCGAGACCGCGCAGACCTCGCACTGGACCTGTGTCACGACGTGGGTCGGCGCGAGCCGCCGCAGCCGCTCCGCGTCCACCCGGTAGACCGAAAGGGCCTGGGCGAGCAGCGCAGACACCGAGCGATGAATCGCGTTCGAATCGCCGCGCGGATCGACCCTGGGCGCGGTGCAAACCGGAAGCTCCTCGACCTCGATGGGAAAGTCGCACTCGTGCGACCGGCCGACGAGCGCGTCGGCGAAACCGAGCGCGGCGACGATTTCCGTCGCGGCGGGCAGGAGCGAGACGATCCTCGGCGCGCTCACACCGCGGGTCCGGCCGCCGGGGTGACGTCGGCGAAGACGAAGCCGTCGCGGGTCACGACGGCGCCGACGGCGACGTCGAGCGGCCTCCGGAACATCGGGCCCCCGGTGACGCACGTGTGGAATTCGCCGTTCTCGCCGCACGGATCGACGCCCGGCGGCAGGTCCGCGAGAAAGGCGGCGTCGAACCGGCGGCCGGCGAAGGACTCCGGCAGGACCCGCGGGTCGACGCAGACGGCCGTCGCTTCCAGACCGGCGGCGATCATGCGCGCCGCGAGCGCGGCGGTGTCGCTTCCCCAGAGCGGAAACTCCGGCGCGATGCCCGAGCCCTCGAGCTGCCGTTCGCGATAGGCGCGCACGTCGGCGAGGAAGAGGTCGCCGAACACGATTCGCGTGATTCGATCCGCCCGCGCGGCGGCCATGGCCTCGCCCATCGCCCGCTCGTAATCCGCGTTGACGCAGACGGGCGGGATCCACACCTTCCGGCACGGCAGCCCCAGAGCCAGCGCCTGCCGGTCGAGGAGCTCTTCGCGAACCCCGTGCATCGAGACCCGCCCGAAGCCCGAGGTCAGCGTCGTCAGGAGGCCCGCGACCTCGACGTCGCCTCGCTCGCGCGCGACGTGCAGGGCGAACGCGCTGTCCTTGCCCGTGCTCCAGGCGACGAGCGCGCGAGGTTTCACGAGGCCCCGTCTCTCGCTAGGCCCGACTGTTCCAGAGCACGTCCGGCACGCCGCGGCGCTTGTTCTCGTAGCGCGCCATGACGAAGAGAGCGTCGGAGAGGCGATTGAGATACCGGACCGTCCAGGCCCCGACGGCCTCCTCGCGGGACAGCGCGACGACCAGGCGCTCGGCGCGGCGGCAGACGGTGCGAGCGACGTGCAGCTGCGCCGCACCGGCGCTGCCGCCGGGGAGGATGAAGTTCTCGAGCGGAGAGAGCTCCTCCGAGAGGCGGTCCATCAGCGTCTCGAGCGCGACGACGTGCCGCTCCTCGATCCGGGGTACCGGCATCCGCGCCTTGTCCTCTTCGAGGATGCAGAGATCCGAGCCCAGGTGGAAGAGCTCGTTCTGGATCGCCGCGAGGGGCGCCTCGATCGCTCCGTCGAGCTCCGACGCGAGCGCGACGCCGATGACGCTGTTCAGCTCGTCGACCGTGCCGTAGGCCTCGATGCGGAGCGAGTCCTTGCCGACGCGCTGGCCGCCGCCGAGACCGGTCGTGCCGTCGTCGCCCGAGCGGGTGTAGACCTTCGTGATGCGGGGCATGATGATCAGAACTTTACGTCCAAACCCGCGCTGACGAGCCGGCCCGCCGCCGGATAGCCGGCGGCCTCCTCGTACGCGTGGTTCGTCAGGTTGATCGCCCGAAGGTAGGGCGCGAGGTTCGCGCTCGCCTGCCAGCGCGCGATGAGGTCCACGCGGAGGTAGGACGGGTCGGTAATCGGGTCTCCCGTGCCGGGATCGGCGTCGGCGCGGGAGCCGACGTAGAGCAGGCGCGGAGAGAGGTTGAGCGTCGGGATGGGCATCCAGCTGACGCCGACGGCGGCGCTGTTTTTCGGCCGCCTCAACAACGGGTCCCCGGTCTCGACGTCTTCGGTCCTCAGATACGTGTACGACGCGTCCACCGCCAGCTCCGGACTGATCGTCTGCCGCCAGCCGATCTCGACGCCGTCGGTGCGGGCATGGCCGACGTTGACGTCCCGCTGCGAGTTGAAGTCGTAGACGATCAGATCCTTCAGATCGTTCCAGAAGACCGAGATCTCGGCCCGGCCGTTTCCGATGTAACGCTCCCCGCCGACCTCCGCCGACACGGACTTTTCGGGCTGAAGGCCCGGGTTTCCGGAGAACGGATAGTAGAGCTCGCCGATCGATGGCGCCCGGAAACCCGTGCCGCCGGAAGCCCGAATCTTCCACAGCCGGTCGGTCGAGAGCCAGGCGATCGTGCCGCGGGGACTCCACGCGTCGCCGTAGGTGGTGTAGTGGTCGTAACGCAGGCCCGCCGTCACCGTGAAGGCGCCGAGGGTCGCGGTGTCCTGCGCGCCGAGCCCCCAGAGCGTCGTCCTCGCGTCATCGAGGTTGACGCCGAAGTTCGACGCGTCGTCCACCCTCCAGCGCTCCCAGGATCCGAAGGCCGTCAGCGTGTGGTTGCCGAGCCGGGCCGTGTCCGAGACGCTCGCCTGAAGCGTGCGCGCATCCGTCTGAGACTCGAAGCCTCCCGCCGTGTCCCGGTACGCCGGCTCCGACTGCACTCCGGCCAGCAGCACGTCGAGATGGTTGTCGTCGGAGAGCGCGAAGTTGCCGGGCACGGACACGCGCGACTCGTGCGTGAAGCCCCGGGCCGTGGACGGGTATCCGAAGCCGCCGATCGCTCCGGGATTGCCGACCTCGCCGTCCACAAGACCCCACTCGACGCCGATCCGGCCGGCGTCGCCGAGGCGCGCCTGGAGCGAGGCCGAGCCGTTTCGCTGGCGCCAGTCGGAGTTGGGGCCGTTGCCGTCGTAGGCTTCGTAGCGATAGCTTCCCGCCGCCGAAAAGGGGCCTTCGCCGGCCGAGACGGACGCGGAGCCCTGTCCCTGCCCCTGGTTTCCCGCTTCGCCCGTCGCCCGGCCCGAGACGCCTTCGGATCCGGGCCGCGTGAAGATCTGGACGACGCCGCCGATCGCGTCCGAGCCGTAGAGCGCGGAGAAGGGTCCGCGGGCGACCTCGATCCGGTCGATGTTCTCGGTCGTCAGGCCGGACCAGTCGTAGCCGCCGAAGTAAGGCGAGTTCATGCGGACGCCGTCGACCAGGACGAGCGTCTGCGTCGAGTTGGTGCCGCGCGTGAAGAGCGACGTCAGCGAGCCGGGCGTTCCCTGCTGGACGACGTCGAGCCCCGGCACCGACCTCAGGACGTCCGAGACGGTGACGGACTCGTGCTGCTCGAGCTCCTGCCGGGTGATCACGGTGACGGCCGAACCGACCTCGCTCTCGTCCTCCGGAACCGAGGTCGCCGTGACGACGACGTCCGCGGAGGCCGGGGGAACCTGCTGGGCCCGCGCCGCGGGCGGAGCCAGGAGAGACGTCAGCGCGACGCACGCCGCGGCCAGCGCGCGGCGGCGCTCCCGCCGCGAGAGCCGATCGAGCCCGAAGAGCACCGCGGTCCCCGCGAGGTCGGCGAAGAGCGTGTTCCAGAAGAACGGAATCGCCGCCGCATAGCAGAGCGCGAGGCCGGCCGCGGTCTTCGGGTACAGCGCACCGCCCATCCACTCGGCGAGATTCGAAAGGAAGAAGAAGAGAAGCGACGCCGCGACCGACAGGGCCGTCAGTCGCAGCGGCCCCGACGTCTCGCGCGCGAGACGCCCCGCGAGAACGATCAGGACGAAAGATCCGTAGATGGCGATGCGCGTCGTCGAGAAGACCGCGCGCCCCGTCCCGAAGTCGAGGACGAAGTCGGCGAGGGCCATCGCGGCGAGCGGAACGAGAAAGGCGGATCGGCGCGGCAGGCGGGCGCCCGAATACAGGGCGAGCGCGCCGAGGGCGACGAAGTTCGGAGGATGGGGGATCAGCCGGGACAGGGCGCCGAGAAAGACCAGCAGCACCGCGGTCGTCATTCGAACCTCCCGTTCGATCCGACGAAGGATCTCGGGCGGTTCGAGAGGCGTCCCGCGCTCCGGGAATCGGAAGACGCGTCCTCTCTCGGTTCACCCCGTCCGAGAAAAACGAGTCGTCCGGCAGGTCTCCTGGCTTCCGGATCTTCCGCCCGCGGGCTCCTTCCCGGGCGCGCGACCGGCTCAGCCGATCCGACGCGTCCAGTGGTTTGCCGCCCGAGGCGTCCCCGGTGACAGTGGCGGGGGCCGCGCGGGATTTTCACCCGCTTCCCTTAGCCAAACGAGTCAAAGAGCGTCGAAGGCCCGGGACGATAGCGCCTTCGCGGCGGCGTTGCAACCTCCGCATAGAATGCGGCGCATGCGCGGTCCGGACTACACGCTCGACCTCGACCGCCGCCGACGCGTGGGATTTCCCGAGGTCGTCCTCGCGCAGGGCAAGTCGGCCGCCCAGGTCATCGAGATCTGCCGCCAGCTTTCCCGCGCCCACGACGTGCTCGTGACCCGCCTTGCGCCCGAGCTCTGGGAGGAAGTCTCCCTCTCGCCCCTGCCGGGCCGTGCGGACTTCGACCCGTTGTCCGGAACGCTGGTCGTCTCGGTGGGAAAGCCGATGCCCCGCATCGAGGCGAACGTCGTCGTCGTCACCGCGGGAACCTCCGACACGCCCGTCGCGGAAGAGGTGCGCCGGACGCTCGAATACCTCGGCGTCTCCTCGAGCCTCGTGCCGGACGTCGGCGTGGCCGGCCTGCTGCGGCTGCTCTCCCGGCTCGAGGAGATCGAGCGCGCCGACGTCATCGTGGCTTGCGCCGGCATGGAGGGGTCCCTCTTCTCGGTCCTCGGCGGACTCGTCGGCCGGCCCATCGTCGCCGTGCCGACCTCCCGCGGCTACGGCGCCGCGTTCCAGGGTCTCGCGTCGCTTCTCTCCGCCGTCAACTCGTGCGCCAACGGGGTCACGGCGGTCAACATCGATTCGGGCTATGCCGCCGCCATGGCGGCCTACCGCATCCTTTCAGGAGGACCTCGCCGATGGGATCGAAAGGAAAAGGCGCCCCGCACACCGCCGACGAATACGTCCACGCCGCGGCGGTCGGCGTCGACCGGAAGCGCAAGAAGGCACTCCTCGGCCGTCCGACGACGCCGATAAAGATCGGAAAACGAACGACCGTCGCGCAGCTGCTCGACGCCTATCGCGACGCTTCGTTCCAGGCCCGTGCGCTCGGCAAGGCCGCTCGCGTCTTCGAGGCGATGCTGCGCGACCGGCAGCGGCCGACCGTGATGCTCGGCATGGCGGGATCGCTCATTGCCGCGGGCATGCGGCAGGTGATCGTGGACCTGATCGAGCAGAACATGGTGGACGTCGTCGTCTCGACCGGCGCCATCATCTCGCAGGACTACTACCAGGTGCGGGGCGGACGTCACTACCACGGGCATCCCGACGCGGACGACCGGGAGCTTCGCGATCTCTACATCGACCGCCTCTACGACACCTTCATCGACGAGGAGAAATACTGGGAAACGGACCTCGCCGTCTCGAAGTTCGCCGACGCGCTCGGCGGTAGGAGCCTTTCCTCGCGCGCATTCCTCGCGCTGCTCGCCCAGGGCTGCAAGCACGACAAGGGCTCGATCCTCGGCGCGTGCGCGCGCCGCGGCGTCCCGCTCTTCGTTCCGGCGCTCAACGACTCCTCGATCGGAATCGGCCTGACCGAGCACTACCATCGCGCGCGCAAGGCCGGAAGGAAGCCGTTCGAGATCTCGTCGATCCGCGACAACTACGAGCTGACGCAGATCGTCGTCCAGAGCCCGGCGACGGCGGCGGTTTACGTCTCGGGCGGCGTCCCGAAGAACTACATCAACGACTCGATCGTGATGTCCTACATCTTCGGCATCGACACCGGCGGCCACAAGTACGCCCTGCAGGTCACGACGGACGCTCCCCACTGGGGAGGCCTCGGCGGCTCGACGCTCTCGGAAGCCACGTCCTGGGGAAAAGTGTCCAAGAAGGCGACGCACGAGATGGCCTTCGTCGAGACCTCGGTCTCGCTGCCGCTGATCTACGGCTACGCGCTCCAGAAGGGCGCGGCCCGGGGCCGCAAGCGCCTCCGGTACGAGTGGGACGGCGACATCCTGAAGCGCATCCGCCGGAGCTGAGCCGGAGAGCGGCGGCAGGCCGTCGCGGCCGAGGTCTCCCTCGGGTATATTTGTCTTTCCTTCGACCAACGCGGGCGGCGAACGATTCGAGGAGGTTCTCCATGAAGGTTCTCCTTTCCGGGCTGCTCGTCCTCGGGACAGTTCACGCCGTGGCGACGGCGGTCGAGAGCTGCCCGCCCGAAACGTTCGTGCGCGCAGCCACGATCGCGACGCCGACGACGCCTTATCAGGTCATCTCGGGAGACTTCAACGGCGATGGCCACCTCGATCTGCTCGAGGCCGAACAGAGCCAGGTGACGGTATTCCTCGGCGCCGGAGACGGAACGTTCGGGCCTCCCATCGTCTCGCCCGGAACCTACAACCCGACGTCGTTGGCCACGGGCTACTTCGACGGCGACAACCACCTCGACGTCGCGATCGGCAGCAGCTACGGCGGTCTGGTCGTCCTGCTCGGAAACGGGGACGGGTCGTTCCAGGCTCCCGTTGCCTATCTCTCGGGCGCTTACGTCTACTCGGTGGCCGTCGCCGATCTGACGGGCGACGGCAAGACCGACATCGTGGCCGGGGCGAGTACACCCGGCCTCGTCCTGCTTCCGGGCGTCGGCGACGGATCCTTCGGGACGCCGCAGGTGACTTCGACCGCGACGCCGCCCATCGGGATCGCGATCGCGGATTTCGACGGCGACGGTCATCTCGACGTCGCGATCACCCAGTCCACCAGCATCGTCTCGATCTATCCGGGACTCGGCGGCGGAGCGCTCGGTACGCCCACCGAGGTCAAGGTCGGACCGAATCTCGGGCCGATCGTCGCGGGCGACTTCAACGACGACGGCATCCAGGACATCGCCGTGGGTATCGACGTGTACGTCGGCGTGCTGCGCGGCAACGGCGACGGAACGTTTCGCGCGGCACTCGAATATCGGGTCGGCTACCCCTCGGGCGCCCTTCAGGCCGCCGACCTCAACGGCGACGGAGAGATGGACGTCGCCGCCCTGCGAGGCTTCACGTATTACACGGGTAACTTCGGCGTCGTGACGCCGATGCTCCAGCAGCCCGACGGCTCCCTCGCGGGAGGCATGTCCTTTCTCGCCGGGGCCGGCACGGCGAGCTTCGCCGTCGGCGACTTCAACGAGGACACCATTCCCGACGTGGCCACGGCGGATCAGAACGCGTCGACGGTGTCGCTCCTCTTCGGAGAGCCGTCCGGGCGCCTCGCTGCCCCGACGTATTTCGGCCTCACGGAGCAGCCGATCGGGATCGGGACCGGCGATTTCGACGGCGACGGCCGGGAGGACCTCGTGATTCTCAACTATGACGGGACGATCCAGATTGCCCGAGTCCTCGACGGGATCATCACGGCGACGCCTCCGGTCAACGGCGGCTACTACCAGTCGGCAGGACTCGCCGTGGCCGACTTCAACGGCGACCAGAAGCTCGACGTGGCCATCGTGAGTTATTCCGTCGTGACCATCCTGTTCGGCAACGGCGACGGCACGTTCCAGGCCCCGGTGAACGTTCCCATCAGCTCGGGTCAGCGCTTCATCGTCGCCGGCGACCTGAACGGCGACGGAGCGCAGGATCTCGCCTTCTTCAACTTCGATCCGTCGAACCTTCCTCAGATCTCGACGCTGCTCAACGACGGCGCCGGCAATTTTTCCCCCGGTCCTTCGACCCCGCTCGGCCACAACATTTCCGCCCTGGTCGTCGGCCGATTCGACCCGGGCCCCACGCTCGATCTGGTTGCCACCAACGGCAATTGCTGCGGGAGCCAGTTCGACACCGTTCTGTTCCTCGAGGGCAACGGCGACGGCAGCTTCCAGGCACCCGTGGAGTTTCCCGCGGGACCGGGCCCCACCGGCCTCGCGGTCGCCGACTTCAACGCCGACGAGGCTCCCGATCTCATCGTCGCGAACTCCAACGGATCGAGCGTGGCGATCCTGCTCAACACCGGAACGGGATTCGGGCCTCCGACCCTCGTCGCCGCCGGATTCCCGCCGTATTTCGTCTCCGCCGGAGACTTCAACTCGGACGGCAAGACGGACATCTTCACTTCGAACGGCATCAGCGCATCGCTCCTTCTCGGAGCCGGCGGCGGGACCTTCGAGGCGCCCGTGCTCTACCCGGCCGCGACCATCAACGCCATGGCCGCCGCCTACGTCGGCGGGATGGCTCCTTCGATCGTCATGAGCTCGCAGGAATCCGCGCTGGAGCTGCTCTTCAACGCGCACCGTTCGATCGCGACACTGCACTCCCCATCGTTCCTGGTGAATCAGCCCGCTTCCCTCGTCGCGTCGGCATCGGGCTTCGGGCCTCTCTCCTACCAGTGGGAGCGCAACGGTATGCCGTTGTCGGACGGTGGCGGGATCTCGGGCTCGCAGACGTCGATGCTGACCATCGACCCGGCCACCTTCGCCGACGTCGCCTCCTACTCCGTCTCCGTCACCGATTCCTGTGGCACGACCCTCTCCAACGCCGTCGCTCTCGACGTCGAGTTCGCCGACGTCCCCGCCTCCTCCCCCTTCCACGCCGACATCCTCTCGATCGCTCGAGCCGGCATCACGTCCGGATGCGGCGGCTCCAACTACTGCCCGA
This sequence comes from uncultured Acidobacteriota bacterium, assembly GCA_963738945.1. GTDB lineage: Bacteria > Acidobacteriota > Thermoanaerobaculia > UBA5066 > Gp7-AA6 > DAHUXD01. Next base: position 3,273,175 of record CAVTYD010000002.1, on the reverse strand, counting down.
CGTCTCCCGTCCGCAGAGACCAGATGGCCGCCTTCCTCCTGAAGTCCGAGCACGGCGCCGCCTACCTGCCTCCCCCCTGCTCGGGCGTCTTCGCCGACGTCCCCTGCCCCTCCACCTTCGCCAACTGGATCGAACAACTCGCCGCCGAAAGCGTCACCTCCGGATGCGGAGGCTCCAACTACTGCCCCGACTCCTCCGTCACCCGCGCCCAGATGGCCGTCTTCCTCCTGAAAACCAAAAACGGCCCCTCCTACGTCCCACCTCCCGCCGCCGGCATCTTCGGCGACGTCCCCGTCGGATCCTTCGCCGCCGACTTCATCGAAGCCCTCTACAACCAGGGCATCTCCGGTGGCTGCCAGACCTCTCCTCTCCTCTACTGCCCCGACAACCCCGTCCTCCGACAGCAAATGGCCACACTCCTCGTCCGTACCTTCAACCTGCCGTGAAACCCTCGCTGGCGGCCGCGGTCCTGCTGGCGATCGCCGGCGGCGTCTCGGCCGAGCAACCCGCGTGCGGCGGGTTCGTCGGCCCGACGCGTCTGCCCGTGCAGGGAGTGCCGGTCGCCATGGCGACCGCCGACTTCAACCTCGACGGGCTTCCCGACGTCGTCACGCTCTCCGAGGACACTCTCTCCGTACGACTCGGAGACGCCGCGACGGGTCTCGGATCCGAGCTCTTCACGGCGCCGGCCACCGAGTTCGCGGCGTACGTGATCGCGGGAGACTTCGATGGCGGCGCGCCCGACGTCCTCACGATCGACGCCTTCAATGCGCTGCGCTTCTTCCACGGAAACGGCGACGGCACGTTCGCGGCGCCGGTCGACGCGGGATACGGGGGATTTCCCACGACCGTGATCGACGTGAACGGCGACGGGAAGCTCGACATCGCCTGGACCGGAGTCTCCGGAAACGGGCTCGTCGTTCGACTCGGCCGAGGGGACGGAACGTTCGAGGATCCGATCGTCACGACGGTGGACACCTTCGCCTCGTCTCTCGCGTTCGGAGACATCGACGGGGACGGGATCCTCGACGCCGCCATCGGCGGCTTCTACCAGAACATGCTGATCGTTCTGCCCGGCCACGGCGACGGCACGTTCGGGCCTCAGTTCGTCCTCGACACGACGAACACCTGGAGCTCCCTCGTGCTCGCCGACTTCGACGGCGACGGGATTCTCGATCTCGTGGGCATCGAGTCCAACCAGACGCTCGAATTCCTGCACGGGAACGGTAACTTCACGTTCGGCGCTCCGACGCCCTCCCCCGCCGGAATCTTCCCGTCGGCCCTCCTGCCGGCCGACATGAACGGAGACGGCATTCTCGACCTGGTCGCGCCTCAGACCGACGGCTATTCACCGGGTTCCGGGGGTTTGCAGGTCCTCGTCGGACAAGGCGACGGAACGTTTCTCCCGGGGCCGGCCTACGCGACCGGAGCCGGGGGCAGCGTCGCCGCCGTCGGCGATTTCAACGGAGACGGGAGCCTCGACGTGGCCCTCGCACCGAGCCAGTTTCCCGAGGTCTGGTGGTTGCGCGGTCAGGGCAACGGCTTGCTCCACGCGACGCCGCTGACGCTCCTGGGTTCTCCTTCCTCTCTCCTCGCGAGCGGCGACTTCGACGAGGACGGGATTTCCGATCTCGTCGTCGCCGGCTTCGACTCCTCGACCGGATTCTCGGGGCCGACGGTCGCGCTCGGGCGGCCGTCGCAGCAGTTCGAGATCATCGGCGTCGAGCCCACCAACCGGTTCCTCGTCTCCGCGGTGCTCGGCGACTTTCACGATACGGGCCACCTCGATCTCGCCTACTTTTCCCTGTCGAACGGAACCGCGGCGATTTCCCTTTTCGAAGGCCACGGCGACGGGACGTTCGGGTTCGAGCAGCTCCAGGCGCTCTCGATCCCGGTCGCGAACCAGCAGTATCCGCTGGCCGCGGGCCGATTCGGCTCGGATTCCCATCTCGACCTGGCGCTCGCGGTCTGGGACCCCGTCGGCTTGCAGGAAAGCATCGAAGTTCTGAAGGGAGACGGAACCGGCGCGTTCGTGCCCCGCACCGTCGCCACGCTGCCCGAGCCGCTCGGCGCGATGGCCGCGGCGGACCTGAACGGCGACGGCGTCGTCGACCTCGTCGCCGTGGGTTCCGGGTCCCCGGCCGGAATCCTGCGTATCTTCTACGGCGCTCCGGACGGCACGTTCACCGAGTCGCCGCCATATGCCGTGGGTACCTTTCCCTCGTGCCTGATCGTGACAGACATCGACGGCAATGGCGCGCCGGACATCGTCGTCGGGGATGAAGGGTCCGGCGCAATTCTGATCTTCCGCGGAGATGGTCACGGGAACTTCGCGACGCCTTACGGGGTCGCCGCAGGATTCCCGGTCCTTTCGGTTGCCGCGGCCGACATCAATGGCGACGGTCACACGGACATCGTGGCGGCGGGCTTCGCCGACAGCAAGGCTTCGCTCCTGCTCGGCTACGGCGACGGGACGTTCGCCGCGCCGGAGACCTGGGTGTGCGGAACGTTTCCGGAGGTGGTCGTCACCGGAGATTTCGACGGCGACGGAAGGCTCGACGCCGCCGTCGCGGACGAAGAGCCCTTCCAGGGCAGCGTCGCCGTTCTCTGGAACGCGCGGCTGACGTCGATCACGGTTGCGCCGGCGTCCGCTCTGCTGGGACTGCCGGCAACGCTGACCGCGCAGGGAGGAGGCGTCGCGGCGATCACGTACCAGTGGGAGCGCAACGGTATGCCGTTGTCGGACGGTGGCGGGATCTCGGGCTCGCAGACGTCGATGCTGACCATCGACCCGGCCACCTTCGCCGACGTCGCCTCCTACTCCGTCTCCGTCACCGATTCCTGTGGCACGACCCTCTCCAACGCCGTCGCTCTCGACGTCGAGTTCGCCGACGTCCCCGCCTCCTCCCCCTTCCACGCCGACATCCTCTCGATCGCTCGAGCCGGCATCACGTCCGGATGCGGCGGCTCCAACTACTGCCCGACGTCTCCCGTCCGCAGAGACCAGATGGCCGCCTTCCTCCTGAAGTCCGAGCACGGCGCCGCCTACCTGCCTCCCCCCTGCTCGGGCGTCTTCGCCGACGTCCCCTGCCCCTCCACCTTCGCCAACTGGATCGAACAACTCGCCGCCGAAAGCGTCACCTCCGGATGCGGAGGCTCCAACTACTGCCCCGACTCCTCCGTCACCCGCGCCCAGATGGCCGTCTTCCTCCTGAAAACCAAAAACGGCCCCTCCTACGTCCCCCCTCCCGCCGCCGGCATCTTCGGCGACGTCCCCGTCGGATCCTTCGCCGCCGACTTCATCGAAGCCCTCTACAACCAGGGCATCTCCGGTGGCTGCCAGACCTCTCCTCTCCTCTACTGCCCCGACAACCCCGTCCTCCGACAGCAAATGGCCACACTCCTCGTCCGTACCTTCAACCTGCCCTAGGAGAGGAGAGCCGGTCAGGCGGAGGAACTGGCGCGGTCGAGCCAGAGCGCGAGCTCTTCGCGCGGCAGCGCCGGACCGACGTAACGGCCCTGCGCGACGTCGCAGCCGAACTCCGAGAGCATCTCCCAGGACTCGAGATCCTCCACGTCCTGGGCGACGACCGTGCGGCCGAGGCGGTGGCCGAGCTCGATCGCGCAGCGAACGATCGCGGCGTCCCTGTAATCCTTCGCCATGGCGCGCACGAGCGATCCGGCAATCTTGATCTCGTCGACCGGGAGCTGTTTGAGCGAGGACAGCGAGGACTCGCCCCCCCCGAAGTCGTCGATCGCCAGGTGCACTCCGGCGGACTTGAGGCGCGCGAGCGCGGCGATGGCGCCGCGCGGATCGCCCGCGACGCCCTGCTCCGAGATCTCGAGTTTGAGAAAGTCCGGGTCGAGCTTCGCGGTCTCGAGCAGGCGCGACAGGCGCTCGGACAGCAGCGGGTCGCGGAGGTTGCGGCCCGAAACGTTGACGGCGATCCGGATCGCGAGGCCGGCCTCGTGCCAGCTCCGGCAATGCTGGACTGCCGCCTCGAGGGCCCATTCGCAGACCGGCTTGATCGTCCCCGTCCGCTCGGCCGCCGGTAGAAACTGGCCCGGCAGCAGGAGTCCGCGCCGCGGATGCCGCCAGCGCAGCAGCGCCTCGACCGCCGTCGTGCGCCGGCTCCGCATGTCCACCTGGGGCTGGTAGTCGAGGTGGAGCTGGCCGCTCTCGACTCCCGCGCGCAACTCGCGCATCAGCGTCACGCCGCTCTCGCCGAAGGTATCGTCGCCTGCGGAGTAGACGACGTAGCCCTCGCTCGACTGCTTCGCGGCATACATGGCCACGTCGGCGCAGCGAAGCAGCGTGCCCCAGTCGTCTCCGTCGCGCGGACAGACCGCGATCCCGATCGAAGCGGAGACATCCAGGCTCTGTCCCTCGATCGTGAACGGCGGCCCGAGCCCGGCGAGGATCTTCTCGGCCGCCAACGCCGCGTCGCCCGCGGTGCCCGCCTCCGGCAGCAGCACCGCGAACTCGTCGCCGCCGAGGCGGGCGACGGTGTCGGCGGTCCGCAGCAGCCCGCGCAGGCGCTGAGCGAACTCCTTCAGGAGCAGGTCTCCGAACTGGTGGCCGAACGTGTCGTTGATCTCCTTGAAGCGGTCGAGGTCCATCACGAGAAGGGCCAGCGAGGCATCCTGCCGCCCCGCGCTGCGAATCGCCTGATCGAGGCGGTCGCGGAGGAGGACCCGGTTGGGAAGGCTCGTCAGATGGTCGTAGAGGGCCTGGTGCTCCAGGATCTCGAGATGAGCGGCCCGCTCGGTGACGTCGCGCAGCACCCCGATCCAGTGCGTCGGAGCCGGGGCGTTCTCGGGCATCGGCGCGAGCTCGAGCTCGACGACGCCCTCCGATCCGTCCGGGCGGCGCATGCGGAGCCCCTCGCTGTGGAACCGCTGATTGGCGTAGAGACTGCGGCGCACTCCGGTCGAGGATTCGAGGACGTTTTCGACGAGGGGCAGCGCCCGCAGCGTCTGGCCCTTCACCGCCGACCCGTCGAGGCCCGTGATGCGCCGGAACGCCTCGTTGACGAACGTGATGCGGGGCATGGGATTGCCGCGGGCGGGCGTCAGGATGAAGATGCCCTCGACCGCGTTGTCCACGGCCGTCTCCAGCAGGGACAGGGAATCCTGGACGCGCCGGCGCTCCGCGACGACGGCGGCGAGCGCGGTCGTCGTGATCATCACGACGCCGAGAAACGCCTGGAGCAGCAGCAGCGACTCGTTGCGGGATTTCTCGACGAAGGGACCGAGGCCCCCGAGCGTGCCGGCGATCGCGATCGCCGACAGGAGGAGGGTCGCGGCGGCCGCCTCCCGCGGCCCGAAGCGAAACGCCGCCCAGACGAGCAGCGGCAGGAACAGAAACTCCAGCGAGTACGTCTTGTTCTCCACGGGAAGGAGACCGCCGAACACGAGTCCGCCGACCGCCAGCAGCAACAGCAGGAGCAGGGCGGCCTCGAAGAACCGCGAAAGCGCCCACCGCGGAGCCGGGCGGCTCTTCCAGAGCAGCAGGACGGGCGTCACGACGATCGCCCCGGTCGCGTCACCGAGCCACCAGGTCAGCCACACCGAGAGGTAGTCGGCGGGCCGCGCGAGGCCGGCGAGCGCGAGGCTCGCGACACCGATCGTCGCGCTGACCATCGTGGCGCCGAGCGCCGCGAGACCCGTGAACTTGAAGACGTCCCGGGCGCGGTCGAAGGCATGCCGCCCGTTGGCGAAGGTCGCGACCAGAAAGGCTCCGACGACGCCCTCGAGCGTGTTGCCGACCGCGATGCCGATCGACGAGCCGACGGTGCCCGTCGTCGTGAGGTTGACGAGGAACGCGCCGAGCAGGAGCGCGGGCCAGACGCGGTACCCGAGCACGAGGAGAGCGGCCAGAGCGATTCCGGTCGCGGGCCACACCGGCGTCGCGCTCGCATTCAGGAACGCCAGCGTCAGGCCGAGCTTGCCCGCGACGAAGTAGACGACCGTCAGGGCGGCGAGCGCCGCGAGTGTGGGCGTGGCCCGTGGCTTCATCCGTCCCGCCTCCCCGGAGGGGCTCTAGATTAGCGCGGCCCCGGGCTCCCGGCCGGAGTCCGCGCGCGGGTTCGGCAAAAAAAGAAAACGCCCCGGTCTTCCGGGGCGTTTCGATCCAGCGCGTGGGACGGTCGCTACAGTACTAGAGCGCCTCGCCCTTGAGCGGAATCTCGATCTTCTCTTTTTCCTTGTCGGAGGTGTACAGCGTCACTTTCCCGTCCACGACGCCCTTCTTGACCTTGTCGTTGGCCTTGACGACGACCGTGTAGGAGACGCCTTCCTGCGTCGGAACGACGTCGGTGACGAAGCCCGGGACGTTGACTTCCGCCTTGGTGACCTTGACCGGGGTTCCGGGCTTGTTGTTCGTCACGACGATATTGCGCGTGATCGGATCCTTGCCGGGCGTGAAGTTTCCGAAGTTGACCGTGATTGGCGTGACGGACACGCGCGGCCGCACGATGCCCGAGACCGGGACCTCGAGGGTCGGCTGCTGCTGCACGCCGGTGTTGATGCGGATCGGAGCGTTGAGGAGCCCCTCGGGCGCGTCACCCGTGACGGACACCGCGAGCTTGTATTGATCGCCGGGGCGGCCCGCGATCTTGTCCTTGTCGCCGGCCGGCGTGATCTCCGCCTTGACGTAGGGCTGCGAGGACTCCGCGATCGAAGGCTTGAAGCCCTTCTCCTCGGAGATGAGGATCACGTCCTGGGAGGCCGGATCGCCCTTGACGACCGCGAACCGCACGTAGGCCTGCGGCGCCACGTCGACGAAGGGCTTGACGATCGCCTTGACGAAGAGGTTCATCTGCGGACGGTCGGGGTCGTTCGAGACGACGAGCACCGACTTCGAGATCGGTCCCGAGAAGCTCTTGGTGTCGATGCTCGCGTGAACCTTGCCTTCGGTTCCCGGCTTGATGACCTTGTCGAAGGAGGAAACCGTGCAGCCGCACGAGGGGCGCGCGTCGGTGATCACCAGGTCCGAGGCGCCGGCGTTGTGAATGATGAAGTCGGTCTGGATGACCTGCCCCTTGGGCACCGTGCCCATGTCCTTGGTCTCCTGACCGATCTCGATCTTCGGGGCGGCGACCGACTTTCCGGCCGCGGGCTTGGCCGCCTGGGCCGGCGCGGCCGAGGCCGCCGGCTTGGTTTCGGCGGGCTTCTGGGCCAGAGCGACCGCCGCGGCGAACAGCGCCGCGACCGACAGCCGGCCGATTTTCAGGACATGAAGCATCTTCGGTTTCCTCCTGTCATAGCGAATCAAAGGGGTTAAACCCTCGGAAATCCGGGCCTATTTCCGAAAACGCCTCCATTAGACCAAACTCCGGGCCGAAAGATGAGCAAAAAGCGGCGGTTTCACCTCGTTCCCGTCGGTGGCACCGCCATGGTCCCCCTGGCGGCGCTGCTGCTCGAGGAGGGCCACCGGGTCACCGGCAGCGACGGCCCGCTCTATCCCCCGATGTCCACTCTGATCGAAAGCCTCGGCGTTCCGGTCGAGCGGGGCTTCGCCGCCGAGCACGTCCCGGCCGACTGCGACACGGTCATCGTCGGGAATGCCGCCCTCCGCGACAACGTCGAGGCGGCCGAGGCGACGCGCCGCGGCCTGGCCGTGCTTTCTCTCCCTCAGGCGGTTCGCCAGTACCTGCTGCCCGGCAAGACTTCGGTCGTCATCACCGGAACGCACGGCAAGACGACGACCTCCGCCCTGACGGCCTGGCTGCTGCTCGACACCGGAAGAGATCCGGGGTTTCTCGTCGGCGGAGAGATGAAGAATCTCGGCCGCGGGTATCGGCACGGAAGCGGCCCGCACTTCGTGCTCGAGGGAGACGAGTACAACGCCGCCTTCTTCGACCGCGGTCCGAAGTTCCTCCACTACGAGCCGAGGCACCTCTTCGTCGGCAACGTCGAGTACGACCACGCGGACCTCTATCCGGACCTCCCGGCGGTCATCGAAGCGTTCCGCGCGGTCGTGCGCCTCGTGCCGTCCGGCGGGGCCGTCGTCCTGAACACCGACGATCCGCGCGTCGCGGCGCTCGCCGCGGAGGCCTCCGCTCCCGTGGTTCGGGTTTCGCTCGACGACCCCGGAGCGGACTTCTCCGCCCGGGAGATCGCCTTCCGGCCGGACGGCACCGACTTCACGCTTCTCGAAGCGGGCCTCCCGGTGACACGCCTGTCCTCGCCGCTCGCCGGCCTGCACAACGTGCGCAACGCTCTCGGCGCCATCGCGCTCGTCCGCGGGCTCGGCCTCTCGGCCGGCGAGGTGGCTCGCGCCCTGCCTCGATTCGAGGGCGTCCGGCGGCGACTCGACCTGCGTGGCGAGAAGAACGGCATAGCGGTCGTCGACGACTTCGCTCATCACCCGACCGCGGTGCGCGGCACGATCCAGGCCGCGCGAGCGCGGTTTCCGGGTCGGCGGCTCTGGGCGCTCTTCGAGCCGCGTTCGAACACGGCCGGCCGAAAGATGTTCGAAGACGAGTATGCCGATGCGTTTTCCGGAGCCGACGCCCTCGTCGTCGCGCCCGTCTTCCACGCCCGGCGTCTGGCTCCCGACAATCAGATCGATCGAGCGGCGCTCGCCCGCCGCTTTGCCGAAGCCGGAGGCAAACCCGCCTTCGCTCCGGCGACGATTGCCGAGATTCCCGCCATCCTTCAGCGCGAGGCCCGCCCGGGCGACGTCCTGCTCCTGATGTCCTCGGGAGCGTTCGGCGGCTTGCCCGAGACGCTGCTCGGAAGCCTGTGACGTCGGGGCGCTCCGCGGCGATCCTCCTCGGGTCGGGCGTCCTTCTGCTCTACGTCGTCGGTGCGTTTCTCGCCGCGCCCGGACTGGGAACCGCCGCCAACGACCTGAGCATCGCCCGGGACTGGGCCGCCACCGGACGGCTCGACTCGCATCCGAGCGACGCCTCTCACCTCACCAAGCCGGGTTACGTCGCGCTGCTGCGGCTCCTGCTGCCGGGCCTCGGCGCGTCGGCCTCCGAGAACCGCCGATTCCTGGTCATCGACGCCCTCCTGGTTTGCGCCGGAGCCGGTCTTCTCGCCTTCGCACTCTGGAGCACGATCGGCCCGGCGAGCGCCGTTCTCTTTCTCCTGTTCATGGCGGCGTTCCTGCCGCTGCGCGACAGCTGCGACCATGTCGCGAGCGAGCCCGTGGGCGCCGCGACGTGCATGGCCACGATCGCCTGCGTCCTGCTCGGCCGGCAGCGAAGCCCGGGGTGGCTGGCCGCCGCCGGTGCGCTCGCGGGATTGTTGACTCCGATCCGGCCGAATCTGGGCGTCTCGCTCGTCGCCATCACGATCGCGATCGCGATCTCCGAACCGCGCGCGGGATCGGCGCGCGCCCTGGCGGCCGGCGCCCTGTCCTTCGCGGGTGCCCTGCTTCTCTGGTTCGGCCTGCTTCACTTCGCGGGCAATCGCTCGGTCGTTCCCCGTGACGGCGCGCGAACGCTCCTGTGGGGAACCGCCGACTACTACTGGCGATACGACATCGGCGCGTGGCCCGTCGGAGCCGACGCTGCCGAAACCGCTCGCCGGCAGTTGCGCCGCGTGGAAGAGCGCTGGCGGGACTTCCTGCATCCCTGGACCGAGAACCGCGAGCGCTCGCTCGAGTGGCGGTCGTTGCACGGACTCTTCTCGACCGAGGAGCTTCCGTCGAGATGGGGCGGCGCCGTCTACCCGACGGTCGACCGCTTCGTCCGCTCCTGGTGGTGGCTCTTCGCCGCCACGCTCGTCGCCCTGAGCCTGTGCGCCCTGGTCGCGCGGGGACGCTTCGCCCTCGGCGGCGCGGGAATCGCGTTCATCGTCATCGCCCAGTCCCTGCTCTTCGGCGCCGATCCGAGGCTCGCGCTGCCCTTCGTTCCGCTTCTGGCCGCGCTCGTCGCCGCGACGCTGCCGTCGCTGCGTTGGAGACCGTGGGTCGCGGGCCTCGGCGGCGTCGTTCTTCTCGGCCTCGCGCTCGAGCTCCATCGCATTCCCGACATCGCGGGCTACGATTACGCGCTCGTCCGAGGACCGAACCGGACGATCGAGGAGGTCGTTCCGCCGGGCCGCGTTCCCGCCTCCCCGCGGCGGCTCCATTTCCGGCTGCTCCAGGAGCCGCCGTTTTCGGAGGGCTTCGTCGCCGCGATCGACGGCCGGCCCGCTCTCTCCCGCGAGGCCGGCGATCCGGCTCCGTTTCCCGCATTCTTCAGCGCCGATCTGACCGCCGGAGAGGCGGCGCGGGCACGGCGGTCGGGGCTGCGGCTCACTCTGACGACGCGGCCCGAGACGAGCCCGAGCGGCTTTGTCTATTTCCCCGTTTCGCCTCCGATGCTGGGCCTCCACAGCGAGGTCGACGGGGGCGAGTGGATCCCGTCGGGTTTTTCCGGCGACACCCGCGGCGGCTGGCCGGTGTGGCTGACGAGCGAGTGAACCGCACGGTGAAGGCGATGCGACGCGCCTCCGTCGGCGTCCTCGGAGCTCTCGGTCTCGCGGTCTATCTCTGGCCCGCACTCTCCGCGCCGGTCGTCCTCTGGTCCGACAGCGCGATCGACCTCGGCTGGGCGCGGCGGGGCGAAGGGATCTTCACGCCCGTCGTCTCGACGCACCATCCTCCCAAGCCCGGCTACATCCTCTTTCTCCGGGCGGCGCTCGCCGCGGGGCCGGACGCCAGCGCGGAGCGGCGCATCGTGGTCCTCCAGTCGCTGCTCCTCTGGGCGGGAATCGCCGCCGCCGCACTGCTCGTCGGACGGCGGCGAGGCCCGGCCTGGGGGGCCGCGGTCTATCTGGCGCTCGTCCTCATGCTGCGGTGGCGCGATGCGTCGAGCGCCGTCATGTCCGAGGCATTGACGGCGGCATTGTTTCTCCCGCTCGTCGCCGTTCTCCTCGATCCACCGATGCGGAAGTCCCGCGCGATCCTGCTCGGCCTCGCGATGTCCGTCCTCTTCCTGGTGCGCCCCAACGCCGGCGCCGCCGCGCTGGCGCTCGGTGCCGCGAGCCTCGCGGTTCACGGCCGCGCCCGGCGGATCGGGCCTCTGCTCCTCGGATTCGCCCTGCTCGGCGTGCCGGTCTGGTCCGCGACGGGGGTGCCCGGCGATCCCTTTCGCGGCACCGCGCCCGCCTTCATCACCGGGAGCCGCGACTACGGCTGGACGGCACAGGCGGAGCACCCGGGGCCCGAGCCGCCGCCGTTTGCCCAGGTGAGAACGGCATGGGCGAGCTGGAAGAGAACGCCCGGCGAACCGGGCGGCGACGGCGGCCGGCAGATCGTCTGGCGGGCCCTCCATGGGCCCCTCGGAACCGAGTACTACGACGCGCGCTGGTCGCGCTTCTACGAGCGCATGACCGCCCTCTCCCGGACCATCCAGCCGCTCCTCACTCTGGCGTGTCTGGCGACGCTGATCGCCGCTCCTCGGCGAGGCCCGGCCCGTACCGAGAAGGTCCTCGGACTGCTGCTCGCGGCGATGCTCGTCGCCCAGGGGCTCGTCCTCGGTGCGCTGCCGCGCCTGGCGCTGCCGCTGCTCCCGGCGCTGCTCCTCCTCGGCCTCTCCGCGATGCCCGGGCTCGACACCGTGTCGCGGCGTCTCGCGGCCGCCCTCGTCTTCGTGCTGCTCGTCGCGGCGGCCGCCTGGCAACGACAGGTGCTCGACTGGGAGTGGGGCCGGGTCGAGGCCGCCGGCATACGCATCGTCCAGACCATTCCCCGAGGGGCTCTGCCGGAGCGGGAACCGGCCGTGCTCCACGTCCGCATCGCGCCGCTCGTGATTCCGACCGATGCCGGCGTCGACGTCTCGTACGCGGGCGCGACTCTCGCGCCGGCGATGCGGACGGATTTCGAGCGTCCGTACCTGACCGTGCCCCTGCCGCAAGCCGTCCTCTCCGCAAACCGGAGCGGCCCGATCGAGATCGGCGTGAAGTCCCGGGGCGGCTTCGACGAGGAGCACTTCCTGCTCTTCCCGATCGTTCCCCGGCCCTGGGGCGCGGCGGCGCGCCGCGACGATTCCGCCGAAATCTCGCCGGCTACCGGGGTCCGAACCGGCTCGCTCGACTGGTGGTCCCACCCGGGGACGGAATGAGCGGTGCTCTCGCCGCGAGCACGATGGTGAATGCCGGGAAGAGCGTCATCGCGATGCGCGCCAAAGCCGAGTCGACGGCGTACGCGGGACCGAAAGTCGAGAGCGTGCACGCCCCGACGTAGGCGACGAGCTGTGCCGCAAAAACGGGGAGCAGCCAGTCGCCGGAGCCGGGCTTCGTCGCGATCAGGAAGACGGCGAGGGCCAGAAGAGGCAACACCGACGGAAGGACGTCGGCGGAGACGGCGCGGGCGAGCGCGGCCGCGAGGCGGGGCGGAACCTCGGCCCATCGCCCGGGCGTCAGCAGCCCGACGTCGAAGTCGCGCGAGGACCGGTGACCCCGGGCGAGCATCTCGAGCAGCCCGTGGAGTGCGACCGGCAGGAGGAGGGCCGCGACTCCCACCACGGCGCGGCGCGCGGTGCCGGCCGTCCGCTTCAGCCCGATCGCCGCCGCGAGGAGCACCGCGAAGAGCGCCCCTTCCTCCTTGATCGAGGCGGCGAACAGCGCGGCGACGGCCAGTCTCGGCGCATCCATCGGCGTCGCCGAAGTCACGAAGTCCGAAGCCGCCGTCGCGGCGAGCACCGCGGCCAGGGCGAGCGGAATCTCGGCCGTACCGACGTTGGCGGGCCCGTAGAGAAAGAAGCAGAGGGCCGAGAGCGCCGCGGCGAGGGCACCGGCGGCGCGAGAGACTCGCCGCTCGACGAATCCCGAAAGCGCCGAGAGCGTCGCCAGGGCGAACACCGGGTAGAGAAGCGCCAGCGCCTGATCGTCCCACTGCCCGGCGGCGACGCCGAGCCCGGCGAGCGAAAGCGGAAGAAGCAGCGGGTACTCGGGATGAGCGAATGCGAGAACCGGATCTCCGAAGAGACGCCCGGGCACCGACGCGGACTCGAACACGATCTTCGCCTTCGCGCCCCAGATCGCGAGGAAGTCCGTCGCGAAGGGCGCGTCCGCAAGCGCCGTCAGGAGGAAGACGAGCCATGCGGCCGCGGCGACGCCCGCGAGCCCGAGAGCGCGAAGATCCCGTTTCCGTCCGGATGGATACCAGCCGGCCGAGGAGCGCCTTCGGGCCCCGGCCAGGGCGATGGCCGCGACCCCCGCCTCGGCGCCGAGAAGCCGCGCGGCCGTCGGACGCACCCGCGCGGCGAGCAGGAGCAGCAGGCACGCGGCCTGGATCAGAAGTCCCGTCGCGAGGCTCCAGGCGAACTTCTCGCGGCCCGTCAGGCCGCCGGTGAAAAAGCGCGCGACCGCCCACCCGGCGAGCGTTGCCGCGGCGAGGCCGAAAGCGACGCCGGCGAGCGCGCCCCAGAGCGGCGGCAGGCTCATCGCTGCCGCAGCCGCCCGTGGGCGATCGAGGCTCCATCGGACTCGAGACCGGCCGTCGCGCCGTATTGTGCGACGAAGCCCGCTTCGTCCTGACGATCCCGGCCCACCACTCGCCGCGGCGCGAGCCGATAGACGGCCTGGTCGAAATAGAGATCCGGCGACGGGGGCACGAGAAGCGCCACCGTCGCCGTTTCGGGAGTTCGACGCCGGACGTCGTCGAGAAACGCGGCGTACGCCGGGTCGAACCAGAAGCTCATCGCGTCGGAGCGATACGAGGGGTCGCCCGTGAGCGCCCTGCCGAGGCGCGCGAGGCGGGCGCGCGTCTCGGGAATCGAGAGGGGCGAAGCGAGAGAGAGGGCGAGGACCAGCAGCGAGACGGCCGCCAGAACGCGCCTAACTTCTCCCATCCTCCACCCGATTTCGCAGGACTCCGATTCCCTCGATCTCGACTTCGACCTCGTCGCCCGGGGAAAGCGGTCCCACGCCGGCGGGCGTTCCGGTCAGGATGAGGTCGCCCGGAAGGAGCGTCATCATCCGCGAAATGTACGCCACCAGAAACGCCGGCGAAAAAACCATGTCGGAGACGCGCGCGCTCTGCCGAGGGGCGCCGTTGACGCGGGTCGCGATCGAGGCATTCGAGGGGTCGAGCCCCGCGACGATCTCGGGCCCGATCGGACAGAACGTGTCGAACGACTTCGAACGCGCGAACTGCCGGTCCTTCGTCTGGAGGTCGCGGGCCGTCACGTCGTTGGCGCAGCAGACGCCGGCGAGAGCCTCGAGCCACTCTGCCTCGGGCCAGCGTTTGATCCGCCGGCCGATCACGAGGCAGAGCTCCCCCTCGTAGTCCACGCGCGCCGACTCGGGCGGAAGCCGGATCGCTCCGCCGGGCAGGACGAGCGCCGAGGGCGCCTTGAGAAAGAGCATCGGCTCGTCCTCGGGCGCGGTCCGCCCGAATTCCGCGGCGTGCTCGCGATAGTTCCTCCCGACCGCGACGATCTTGGAGGGCGGCGGCGGCGCATCCGCCGATCCGAACGGGATGCGGCGGCTCACGCCTTCCACGACTCCGCGAGCAGCTCGCCCGAATACACCTCGCGCGCGTCTCCCGTCAGGCGCACCCCGGCGATGATGTTGCCCTCGTCGCGAAACTCGACGACGAGATCGACACCGCTCTTCGTCCCGCAGGTCACCGGCGAGACGGCCATGCCCTGGCGGCCGGCCGCGATCGCCGCCGCCACCACTCCCGATCCGCAGGAGAGGGTCTCCCCTTCGACCCCGCGCTCCCAGGAGCGGACGTGGATGCGGTTGTCCCCGGCCGAGCGAACGAAGTTGATGTTGGCGCCTTCCGTCAGGGCCGGGTGATGGCGCAAAGGCGGCCCGAGCCGCTCGATCGCGAGGTTCGAGAGATCGCCCCGCACGAAGACGACCAGGTGCGGCACGCCCACCTTCATGGGAATCGCCGTCGGCGGAAGGCCTCGTCCGGAGATGGGAACGGGATCCTGCGGCGCCGGGATCGCCGGAAGCGACAGGGTGACGTTCTCCCCGTCGATGCGGGCTTCGATCGCTCCCCATCCCGTCTCGAGGACCGCGGCGCTGCCCGACGCCAGGCCGTGCCGGACGGCGTAACGGGCCGCGCAGCGGGTGCCGTTCGCGCAGAAGGTCGCCGGGCCGCCGTCGGAGTTGAAGTAATCCACGCGGACGCGCCCCTTCTCCCCGCTCGACAGGAAGAGGGCGCCGTCCGCGCCGACCGACAGCCCCCTCCGGCACACGAGCGCCAGCCTTGCCCGGTCCTCCTCGGACAGGCCGCGGCCGTCCGCGTCGAAGACGAGGAAGTCGTTGCCGCCGCCGGCCATCTTGAGGAAGCGCGTCGGAAGGGACATGGAGCCGGAGTGTAACGGAAGGGCGCCCCTCATCGAGAGCCTCTCAGAAGGGTTCCGCGACGGCCTCCGGCGACGCCTCGCTGCGATTGCCGGCCCGGTCCACGGAAACGACCGAGTAGCGGTAGCGCCGGCCGGAGCGCACGGTTTCGTCGGTATAGAAGGGATCGGTCACGAGCTCCTTCGTCAGCAGCGCCGGCGGCCCTTCCGCATCCGCGCGAAAGACGAGATATCCCGCGAGGTCCGCGGCATCCACCGGTGTCCAGACGAGCCGCACGCGCTCCGCCTCCGAAAGCGCGTCGAGCCGGGTCGGCCTCGGCGGCGGATAGATGTCCCGATAGATGACCGCGAGCTCGTCGGCGGGAAGACCCTCGATTTTCGGGTTCTTCGCGAGGATCGCGCGTACGGTGTAGAGCATCGGAGCGCCGTAGGGCGCACCCGCATCCACGTAGGAAAGGCCCGCGATCGGCTTCGGATTGAGCGGCGCCTCGTATTCCTCCTGCGGGAGGATGCGGCGATACACGTTGTAGCCGCCGATCTCGACCGGCCGCCCGAGGACGTCGGTCTCGGGCGGAAGCCATTCGAGGCAGACGCGACCCTCTTCGGGGTCCGCCGGCTGGAACGTCGGCGCTCCGGGCGCGATGTCGGGCGTCAGAACGACGATGTTCGAGAGAGGGCTGCGCTGCCCGCCGCGCCGGACCGAGATCACGGCATAGGCCAGGGGTTGCGGCTCCTTCGCCTTCGCGAGCAGAGCCGAGAGCGGGTCGCGATACACGACCGAAGCGCCGCGGGTGCTCTCCGCGATCGCGGTCAGGGAGAGCGAGGCGACCTTCTTCGCGGACGCGTAGAACTGCTCCTCGGCGATCCGGACGTTCGTCGCGGCACGGCGCTCTCCCGCGCCCGGCAGGTGCGCCGTCGTCGTGGTGGACCCGGTGGATCCCCCGGCGGGCGCGCCGCCCGCGGCCGCCGGCCGAGGCGCCGTCAGGGCCGGCGGGGCGTTGACGACCCGATAGACGTCGATTTCCGAGAGGTCCGTCAGGGGAGACCCCGTCTGCAGCCGGTCGGGAAAGGCGAAGGTCAGGACCGCATCGTCGCCCTCCTGCTCGACCGAAAGGTTCGAGATCGCGTTCGGTCCCTTCGGCAGCGGCGGCTCGGGATCGCCCTTCTTCCCGCAGGAGACGAGAGCCAGGGCGCAAAAACCTGTCATCCCGAGGAGCGAAGCGACGAGGGATCCCTTTCTGAGCGACATGGCGGTTAGGAAAGGGATCCCTCGCTGCGCTCGGGAAGACACGGGTGTCCTACAAAACGTATCGCGACAGGTCCTCGTCCTTGACGAGATCGGCGAGCGCGGTCTGCACGTCCGCGATCTCGATGCGGATCGCCTTGCCCGCGTTCTCGGGGCCCGCGAACGAGATGTCCTCGAGCAGGCGCTCGAGGATCGTGTGCAGGCGGCGCGCGCCGATGTTCTCGAGGGCCCGGTTGACACGCTCGGCATCGCGGGCGATCTCGCCGATCGCATCGTCCGAAAAGGTGAGGTCGACGCCCTCGGAGGTGAGGAGGGCCCGATACTGCTTGAGCAGCGCGTTCTCCGGCTCCGTCAGGATGCGGACGAAATCGCCCTCCGACAGGGAGTCGAGCTCGACGCGGATCGGGAAGCGGCCCTGCAGCTCCGGAATGAGGTCCGACGGCTTCGAGACGTGGAAGGCTCCCGCGGCGATGAAGAGGACGTGGTCGGTCTTGACGAACCCGTACTTGGTGTTGACCGACGTGCCCTCGACGATCGGAAGCAGGTCTCGCTGCACGCCCTCGCGAGAGACATCCGGCCCGCGGCCGCCCGATTCGCGGCCGGCGACCTTGTCGATCTCGTCCAGGAACACGATGCCCGAAGACTGCGCGCGCTCGACCGCCTCCCGCGCGACCTGGCCCGGATCGATCAGACGGCCCTCCTCCTCGGCCTGCAGGATCTGGCGCGCCTCGCCGACGGTCGTCTTGCGGCGCTTCTTCTTGCCGCCGAAGAGCCCGGGCAGCATCTCCTTGACGTTGATGTCCATCTCCTCGACACCCTGGTTGGTGACGATCTCGAAAGACGGGAACGTCTTGTCGGCGACTTCGACTTCGACGAGCCGATCCTCGAGCCGGCCGTCGCGGAGTTGCTGCCGCAGCCGGTTGCGCGTCTCCTCCCCCTCGAGGTCGGACAGCGCGGGAAGAAGCATGTCGAGCAGCCTCTGCTCGGTGCGGCTCGAGGCCCGGTCTCGAATCTCGAGCGTCTTCTCTTCGCGCACCATCTGGACGGCGACCTCGGTCAGGTCGCGCACGATCGACTCCACGTCGCGCCCGACGTAGCCGACCTCCGTGAACTTCGAGGCCTCGACCTTCAGAAACGGCGCGTCCGCCAGCCGCGCCAGGCGCCGGGCGATCTCCGTCTTGCCGACCCCGGTCGGGCCGATCATCAGGATGTTCTTCGGCAGGATCTCCCGCGCCATCTCGGGAGAGAGCCTCTGGCGGCGCCAGCGGTTGCGCAGCGCGATCGCCACGGCCTTCTTCGCCCGCTTCTGACCGATGACGAACTTATCGAGCTCCGCGACGATCTCGCGGGGCGTCCGGGCCGCCGCCGCGGGGACCTCGGCCTCGGTCTCGCCGGGCATCATGAAAACCACGGGCACCAAAATACCAGAGGCGGGGTCTCCTCATGAGGACGCCCGGATCCGTACGTGAAGGGGGGTGTATCATTTCGGCCAACGAAGGCACCCGCCCCGCCGCCGGGGTATCGAGGAACTGATGCGCACGCGCGTCCTCTTCTTGGGGATTCTGTTCTTCTCGGTCCTGCTCGTGGGCATGCACTTCGCGATCAAGGAGCAGCCCGATCTCTCAGAGATTGAGCAGTTCGCCCGGGAGAACCGGGCCAACCGGCTCTGGCCGGGCCGCGTGGCTCCGGATTTCGAGCTCGACACCCTGGACGGCGGCAAGTTCCGGCTCTCGGAGGCGATCGGCCGGAAGGTCATCCTCGTCAACTTCTTCGCCACCTGGTGTCAGCCGTGCCGCAAGGAGATCCCGGAGCTCCAGCGGTTCTCGTCCGGGCTCGGCTCCGAGCCGTGGGTCATCGTCTTCGTGGACGCCGGCGAGGAGCCGCCGCTCGTCCGGAAATTCGCCGACGAATACCACCTTCCGGCGCCCGTCGGCATCGACCACGCCCAGCGCATCCAGCGTCTCTTCGGCGTCACGAGCTACCCGACGAACGTCCTGATCGGCGCGGACGGCCGGGTGCGCCTCTTCGAGCCGGGCGCCATCCGCAACGCGGACGTCACGTTGAAGCCCGAGGTCACGCGCGAGCTCGACGCGATTCGCGCCGGCAAGGGCATCGACCACGACGCCTACGTCGCCGCGGCCGCGCAGGAGACCTACCAGCCGGTCCGGCCCGTTCCCGCGCGGCGCCCGACGGACCTCAAGGGCCGCGCACTCAAGATCGCCGAGACGATGGACTGTCTGTGCGGCTGTTCGAAGAAAGTGAGTGCGTGCGGCTGCAACAACGCCGCGAAGGTCAAGAAGGCCCTCGCCGCCCGGACCTTCGGGGAGGAGTCCGACGCCGACGTGATGCGGGAGCTCGGCAAGCAGTTCTGCATGGAGTCCATGTGATCGCCGAAGCGCGCGACCTCCGCGTCCGCTTTCGCAAGGGCATCGGCCGCAAGCCCGTCGACGCGCTCGCCGGCTTCGATCTCGAGGTGCGCGAAGGCGAGTTCGTCGCCCTGCTCGGCGCCAACGGCGCGGGCAAATCGACGGCCCTCTACTGCCTCCTCGGCCTGACGCGCCCGACCTCCGGCTCCGTCCGTGTCCTCGGCGAGATCCCGCGGCTCGGGAGCTCCTCCTGGCGCGCGATTGCCTATCTGCCGGAGGAGCCGACCTATCACCTGTACCTGACGGTCGAGGAGGCCGTTCGCTTCTATGCCTCCCTGGTGGGCCGCCGGCCGTCCTCCGCCGACCTGGCGGCGCTGCTCGAGCGGCTCGGCCTCGCCGAATTCCGGCGGATGCGGCTCTCGAAGTGCTCGAAGGGCATGAAGCAGAAGGTCGGCATCGCCCAGTGCCTCCTCCACTCGCCGCGCCTGCTCTTCCTCGACGAACCGATGCGCGGGCTCGACCCGATGACCGTCCGTCAGTTTCGGGAGATCCTGACCGACCTTCACCGGCAGGGCTCGACCGTCGTGATGAGCTCGCACATCCTGCCCGAGGTCGAGAGCCTGGCGACCCGCGTCGTCGTCGTCCATCGCGGTCGCGTCGCCGCCAGCGATTCGATCGCCAACCTCACGCGCACGGGCGCCGATGCGTACGACGTCGAATTCGAGGCGGGAGACTCGCTCCCGGAATGGATCCGGGAGACGGAACGGCGCGACGGCGGCATCGTCGGATGGGTGCCGACGGACCGGCTGTGCGACTTCGTGACGTTCGCACGCGACCGCCGGCTGGCCGTGCATTCGTGCGTGCTCCGCCGGCGCAGCCTCGAGGAATCGTTCCTCTCCATTCTCGAAGCGGCCTCCCATGATTGAACAGATCCGGGCGAACGTGCGCGTACTCCTGAAGTTCTACGCTCGAAACCGCCTGCTCCTCGTCGTCGCCCTGATCCTCCTGGTGCTTTCGGCCCTGACCGTTTCGGAATCGCTCGTCTACGGCTCGACCGCGGCGCACTTCGACATCATCGCGGAGGCCGTGTCGACTCTGAACTCCTTCGGACTCGTCCTTTCGGCCGCGCTCGGCCTCTTCGCGATCTCCTCGCATCTGAGACATCGAACCGTCAAGATGGTCCTCACGAAACCGTGCCTGCCCGAAGTCTGGATCGCATCGGTGTTCCTTTCGGCGCTGGCGGTGACGGCGATGCTCTATGGCGTCAATCTTCTCTTCGGCATCGGCCTGTCGCTCGCATGGAGAGTGCCGATCCAGTCGGGTCTCTTCTTCCTGGCCGTCGAAGGGTTCCTCCGAGCGGCCATCGTCCTGGCGTACCTCTCATTCCTGACGCTCGTCCTCCATCCGATCGTCGCCACGATCGTGGCCGTCGTGTTCAACGAATCCACGTTCGACGGGCTTCGGACGATGTTCCTGACGGCGATCAAGACGACGGGCGGCAACCCGCTGCTGCCCGCGTTCGAGACGACCTCGAACGTCATCTACATGGTCCTTCCGACGTTCAGTCCCTACGGCGACCGGACGACCGCCGTGAGCGAATCGCTGCGGGCCTCCGCATCCGATTGGCTCGTCCTGGCGCGCACGGCCGGCTACTCGGCGACCGCCCTGGGTCTCTTTTTTCTGCTGGCGGTGTGGGCGATCCGGCGCCGCAACCTCGCCTGACGGGCGGGGCCTCAGACCTCTTCGAGCGTGATGTGATCGTTCGTGTAGATGTCGATCTGCGCCGCGATGAGCAGGGCCTCGCGGGCGATCTCGGCGGCGGTCATGTCGGGACGGTGCTTGACGAGGGCGCGGGCCGCGGCCAGGGCAAAGGAGCCGCCGGAGCCGATCGCGAGGACGCCCTCCTCCGGGGAGATCAGGTCTCCGGTCCCCGAGATCAGGAGCGACGTCGTCCTGTCGGCGACGATGAGCAGGGCCTCGAGCTGGCGCAGCATCTTGTCGGTTCGCCAGTCCTTGGCGAGCTCGATCGCGGAGCGCTCGAGGTTTCCGCGGTGCTCTTCGAGCTTCATCTCGAAGCGCGAGAAGAGGGCGAAGGCATCGGCCGAAGATCCCGCGAAGCCCGCGAGCACCTCGCCGCCCTTCAGGCGCCGGATCTTCGCCGCGGTCTGCTTCATGATGGTCGTGCCGAGCGTGACCTGACCATCCGACACCATGGCGATCTTGCCCTGATGGCGGACGCAGAGGACGGTCGTGGATCGCCACTTTTCCATCACGGTGAGGATACCCCAGGCGCTGCGAGCGACTTGAGCGCCGCCTCGACGATCGCGTCCTCCTGTCCCTCGTTCGAGGGCGGCCGGTCGGGCACGGGGACGTCGGGCGCGACGCCGGAGCCCTCGTAGCTCTTCCCATCGAGACTCTCGATCGCGCGCGCCGTGTACCAGAGGGTCGAGCCGTCGGAGAGACGCTCGGCCGCGGCGCCGCCGCTCATCATCCCGGCGGTCGTCTCGCCGACGACGGGCCCGATCCGGTGCGACCGGAACTTCAGCGCGAGCGCCTCGCCCGACGATGCCGTTCCCGAGTTGACGAGGAGAGCCACGGGAAGCCGCACGGACACCGGCGGCTCGAGGCGCCTTCCCTCGCGCGTGATCGTGTAGTAGTCGCCGGAGCTCCAACGGCCCTCGAGGTACGTCGTCAGGATGTCGGGGTCGTATCCGCCGCTGTTGCCGCGGACGTCGAGCAGCAGTCCCTCGATCTCGCCCCAGCCCTCGAGGCCCGACCGGGCGCGTTCGGTCTGCTTGCGATCGAGCAGCAGGTCCACGACCGCGAGCGCCGTTTCCGCGCTCATCCCCCAGAGTCGCGCGTAGCCGTAGCTCCTTCCGCCGCGGCGGATGACGCGAGCGCTCTTCCAGACGAGCGCGTCCCCCGGCTCCTCCACCGTGCGCACGAGGCGGTCGGTCCGCGCCGGCGCGCCCGTCCGCTGTGAGACGACCTGGGAGAACGTTCCCGGCGCCCCTTCCGAGACGAGGAAGAGGTCGCGGAAGTCGACGGGCTCGGCCCCATAGCGGCGACCGTCGATCTCGAGGATGCGGTCTCCGGGCTTCAGACCCGCGCGTTCCGCGGAGCTGCCCGGGAGGGTTCCCTTGACGGCGAAGCCCTCGCCGTCTCTTCCGATCCGGAGCCCCGTCGTGCCCCAGCCGCGCTCCGGAAGACGGCCCGCCGGGACGCGGAAGGTATGGGAGTCGGAGAGTGTGGCGAGAAGCCGGTCGTAGACCGCGTCCCGCTCGGCCGGCGTCGAGGCCTTCGCCAGCTCCGCCGAAGCGCGCGTGACGGCGGCGCTCCAATCGACGCCCTTCAGTCTCGCGTCGTAGAAGCCTTCGCGGATGACCCGGTCGATCTCGGACACCACCGGCGGGGCGGCCGGCGGCGGCGGCGATGGCGATGGCGACAGCACGAGCCAGCCCGAGAAGAGGAGCGAGAACGCCGCGATCACTCTCAGGCCTTCGGGTGTGCGCTGCGATACACCTCGCGCAGCCGCGCCGCGTCGAGGTGGGTGTACTTCTGCGTCGTCGAGAGCGAGGCATGGCCGAGGAGCTCCTGGATCGCGCGCAGGTCGGCGCCGGCCTGCAGCAGGTGAGTCGCGAAGGTGTGCCGCAGGGCGTGCGGAGAGATTTCGGCCGGAAGCCCCGCGGCCCGGAGCCGGCGCTTCAGGAGGCGGGCCATGGAGCGCGTCGTCAGGCGCCCTCCTCGCGCGTTGACGAACAGCGGCTCGCTCGAGTCGCCGTCGCCCTCGCCGGCGAGGCGGCGCAACTGCCGGCGTGCCGGCAGATAGCCTTCGAGCGCCTCGCCCGCGGCCTCGCCGAAGGGCACGATCCGCTCCCGGTTTCCCTTTCCCGTGACGCGCACCAGCCGCGACGGGAAGTCCACGTCTTCCAGATCGAGCCCCGCCGCCTCGGAGACGCGCAGTCCCGTGGCATAGAGGAGCTCGAAGAGGGCGCGCTCGCGTTCCGGGACGAAGGCGTCGTCATCGTCGGCCTCGAGAAGGCGCTCGGTATCGGGAAGGGTCATGGCCCGGGGAAGGCTCTTCGGAACGCGCGGCGAAGGAAGACCCATGGCCGGACTCTTCGCCAGATGCCCCTCGCGGCAGGCCCACCGAAAAAACGACCGCAGGGTCGACAGGTGCCGGGCGAGCGAGCGGTTGGAGAGCCGGGCGCGGTGGAGCGACGCGAGGTAGGACCGCACGGCCAGAGTGTCGAGCTTGCCGAGCGGCGTCTTGCCCGCGTTTTCGTGTGCAAACTCCCGCTCCCAGAAGCCGGCGAACCGGTCGAGATCGGCGCGGTACGCGAGGACCGTCCGGGGCGAGTAGCGCCGCTCGTCGGCCACGTACCGCTCGAAGCCGTCGATGGCCCGGGAGAGCGAGATCACTGTCTACAGTGTAGCGGGATCGGCAACTCTCCCGGGAGCGCGCGGCAGACGACGTTCCCTCTCCCGTCGGTCGATCCGCGAGGCGGACCGCATAAAATGTCCGCCCATGGAACTGCGGCCGTTTCGATCGATTCGCTTCTCCCCGCGCGTCTTGAGGGAGCGGGGGCTTTCGGCGGTCTTCGCGCCTCCCTACGACCAGATCTCGCCGCTCGGTCAGGAGCGCCTCTACGCCCAGGCTCCCGAAAACATCGTCCGGGTCACCTGGCGGAAGAGGGACGAGGCGGATCCGTACGCGGGAGCCGCGAAGACCCTCGCCGACTGGCTCGCCGGCGGCACGCTCGAAAAGGAGAAGCGCCCGGCCCTCTGGATCTACCGGCAGACGTTCTCGGAAGGGGGCCGGACCGTCGTGCGCGACGCCCTCGTGGGCCTCGTCCGGCTGGCCGAGTACGAGTCCGGAATCGTGCGCCCGCACGAGCGCACGCTCGCCAAGCCCAAGCAGGACCGCCTGGCCCTGCTCGCGGCCACGAAGGCCGACCTCGAGCTCGTGTTCCTGCTCACGCGGGCTCCCCTCGCCAACGCCCTCTCCACGCGGCGCACCCCGGCGCTCTCGGCGACCGACCCGGACGGCGTGCGCCACGACGCGTTTCGCATCTCCGACTACGCCGCGCACGTCGAGCTGCAGGGCCTCGTCAAGAACGCCGAGGCCATCATCGCCGACGGCCATCATCGCTACGAAACGGCGCTCGCGTTCTCGAAGGATCCGGCGGCCGCCAAGCTCCCCGGCGCCCGCTACAAGCTCTGCGCGATCGTGGACATGGCCTCCCCCGGCGTCGTCGTCCGACCGATCCACCGGCTCCTCTCGGCCGTGCCCGCCTGGAATCCCGCGCGCGTGCTCGAGTCCGCGCGGCCGTATTTCGAGGCGATCCCCTTCACGAATGCCCGCGCCGCGTACGAGGCCCTGCAGACGCACTCGCGCATCCGTCCGGCGTTCGTGCTCCACGCGCCGCCGGCCCCGCCGACGCTCCTGACCCTGCGCGAGAACCCGGCGCCTCTGCCCTGGCCCGCCGGCCGCTCGGAGGCCTGGAAGGGGCTGGACGTCTCGGCGCTCGAGGTCGCGTTTTTCGAGCGGCTCCTCTCGATCGGACCGGACGCCATCGCCCGCGGAGAGAACGTCTCGTTCACCTCGGATGCCGACGCCGCAATCGCCGCGGTCGAGAAGGCCGAGGCGCAGGCCGCCGTTCTCATGCGCCCGACGACGATCTCCGACGTCGAGGCCGTGGTCGGCGCCGGCGACCGGCTGCCGCAGAAATCCACGCACTTCTTCCCGAAGATGTACTCGGGGATCTTCGGCGTCTCGCTCGAAGACGCCGTCTACTGAGGGCCGGGGGGCGCGATTCAGGAACCTCCGACGTAACCGAGGGAACGGAGCGTCCGGATCTCCTCCGGCGTCATTTCATGCGTCTCGGCCCGCGTGTTCCGGATTTTCGCCACGAGCGGCCTCAGGACGTCGGCGGTCCGGCGGACGGCCGCCTCGTCCGGCGCGCGGGAGGCCCAGACCGGCGCGTCGGCCACGAACTCCGCCGGCGGCTCCCGATTCGATTCGACCACGATCGAATCTCCGGCGAGGACGCCCATTTCGAGGGTTCCGGGAAGGGCCACGTTCTCGACGATCAGCGGCTCGCGCCGTCTCTCCGGCGGCGAGAGGAAATCCTCGCCCCGGGTCGCGGCGGGCGGCAGCCCCAGAAGGGAAAGCAGCGAGGCGACCAGGTCCAGGTGGCCGACGAAACGGCTCTCCTCGCGCCGCGGCTCCTCCGGCGACGCCGCGACGACCAGGGGAACATGGAAAAGGACCGGGTCGATGCGAATCCCGTGCTGAAACCAGTAATCCTGCTCTCCCAGAAACTCGCCGTGGTCGGCCGTGAAAATCACGATGGTGTGGGAAAGCGTTGGCGAGGCATAGACCCGCTTCAGGAGGCGCTCGACCTCCGACAGCGCGTACGGGGCATACCCGCGATAGCGGGCGATGTAGTCGTTCCGGCCGCGACACTCGGGCAGGAACTGGTATCGAGGGATCGTGCCCCGGGCCGCGAAGTCGCTCTCCGCCACGGGCAGCGGGGCGCCGGGATCCGCGGGGACTTCGAGAAAGGGCGGCGGCGGCCGATAGGGACCGTGAGGCTCGAGGTAGTGCACCCACAGGAACCACGGCCGCTTCTCCCTCGAGAGCCGGTCGAGCTTCTCGAGCGCGGCCTCGGTCGTCTCGGCGGCGTTGCGCGTGCCGGTCGGCCGGTTCGGCTCGCGGCCCGTCATCCGCGCGTCGAACTCCTCGAAACCGCGGTCGAATCCGAGGCCCTGGCCGACGAGATTCGGGTTGCTGACGACCGCGGCCGTGGCGAACCCGGCTTTCTGCAGCCTCTCGGCGAGCATCGGCCCCGGTGGATTCAGCACCTTCGCGCCGTTGACGACGAGGCCGGACTCCGACGGGTAGAAGCCCGTGAAGAGCGCCATCATGCTCGGCTTGGTCTGGATGCCCGCCGAGAGCGCGCGCACGAAGTGGCGGCCGCGCGTTCGCAGAGACTCGGGGATCGCCGCGTCGGGGCCCGGTGTCCCTCCCCCGCCCGCGTCGTCGCGAAGCGTGTCCACCACGACGAGAAGGACGTTTTTTCGGGCCCCCGCGGCCGGGGGCGAGGCGCCGCCGCAGCCGACCGCGAGAACGGCCGCCGCCAGAGGGAGCGCGAGCGCGCCAACGATCCCGCGCCGCTTTCGCCCCGGCCGCCTCATTTCGGCCTCGAGCTTACTTCTTCGCCGGCGCGAATCCCCTCACGTCGTTCCTGACCAGGCTCTCGATCTGCTCCGGCGTCAGCTTCTTCCCGAAGGGCGGCATGTCGTCGTCCTTGCCCTCGGTGACCGACTTGATGAGCTCGGCGTCCGTGACTCCGGCCTGCCATTCGGCGTCGGTGAAGTTGCGGGCCTTCAGGTGGCGGCCGCGCGCCGTGTCGGCCTTGCCGTCGTCGCCGTGGCACTTGGCGCAGTACTGCTTGAAGAGCTCCGACGGGTGGGTCTCGGTGGCATACGCCGTCACGCCGAGCGCGGCGGCCGCGCCAAGGACCAGGCCTGCCAGGATTCGGGCTCTGCTCATCCATTCCTCGCTTTCTCGAGATCCTTCAGGATCTGTTCCGGTTCCCAATCCCCGCCGTAGTAGATCGTCGCAAGCCTTCCCTGCGGATCCACGACCGCGACGGCCTGAGAGTGGACGATCTTGCCGTGCTCCGGGTAGTACAGGACGCCGAACACCTCGGCGACCCGCGCCAGCGTCCGCGGGTCTCCGGTCAAAAACCTCCAGCGCTCCGGGTCCGCGCCGATCCTCCGCGCATAGTCCGCGAGGACGGCGGGTGTGTCCGTCTCGGGATCGACGGTCACGGCGAGCAGGCGCCCGTTCTTCTCCTTGACGAGCTCGGCGTTCAACTTCGCGAACTTCGACATGGTCATCGGGCACGCGGTCGCGTCGGGACAGCGGGTGTAGGCGAAGGTCACCGCCAGCGGCTCGCCGCGAAACTGCGACAGCCGCACGGTCCTTCCGTTCTGATCGGTCAGGGCGAAGTCGGGAACGAGGTCGCCGACCGCGATCGCCTTGTTCGGCTCGGGCCGCGCGGATCCGGAGGCTTCGATGGCCGGGGCGGACGCGCGTCCCCGGCAGGCCGGGAATGCCGCCGAGGCGCCGCCGAGCACCAGGGACGCGATCACGGGCCACTTCGTAGCCGACGCCCCGCGCCCGCGGCCGAATTTTAGGAAGCTCAAAGGCGCTTTCTCGCCGCGATGTACTCGGAGAGGCGCGGCAGATCCACGTTGCCGCCCGAGAGCACGACGCCCACGCGCCGGCCCGAAAAGTCCGCCTTCCTGTGGCGGACGGCGGCCGCGGCGGCGGCCCCCGACGGCTCGACGAGGACTTTCATGCGCTCGAGCATGAAGGTGAGCGTCTCGATCATCTCGTCGTCGGAGACGAGGAGGATGTCCCGCACGGTCTGCTGCACGATCGGGAAGGTGAGCTTTCCGGGAGACGTCACGCGGAGCCCGTCGGCGATCGTCGGGTTCTCGGCGACTTCGATCCGGCGGCCGGCCGCGAGCGACTGCTTGGTGTCCGAGGCGGCCTCGGGCTCCGCGCCGTAGATGACGATCGACGGCTGGAGCTTCTTCGCCGCCGTCGCCCAGCCGCCGAGAAGGCCGCCGCCCGACACCGGGACGACGACGGCGTCGAGCCGGGGAACATCCTCGAAGAGCTCCACCGCGCCCGTCGCCTGACCCGCCATGATGAGCTCGTCGTCGAAGGGCGGTATGAGAACCGCTCCCCGTTCGCGGCAGATTTCCTCGGCCACGTCGTCGCGGCTCTGGGTCGCCCGGTCATAGAGGACGACCTCGGCGCCGTAACCGCGCGTGGCCTCGATCTTCGCCTTCGGGGCGTCGGTCGGCATCACGACCGTCGCGCGGATTCCGAGCAGGCGCGACACGAGCGCCACCGCCTGCGCGTGGTTTCCCGACGAGAACGCGACGACCGCCGAAACCGGGCCGCGCTCGGTCTCGGCCTTGATCTTGTTGTAGGCGCCGCGGAACTTGAAGGCGCCGCCGCGCTGAAGGTTCTCGGCCTTGAAGAAGACCGTCGCGCCCGCCGCCTCGTCGAACTGATGCGACGTGAGAACGGGTGTGCGATGCGCGACGCCGTCGAGGCGCTTCCGGGCCTGCTGGATGTGGTCCCAGTCGAGCATGTGCTCTTCTCCGCCTACGAAACGGCCGCGGCCGCGGGTTGTATTTCGGCCTTCCAGGCCCCGATCGCCGAGAGCGCCCGCTCGACCATCCGCTGCCGGCGCAGCTGCTTGTCCCGCACGGGCGAGTGCGACGTGTCTTCGATCATTCCGAACGTCACGTTCATCGGCTCGAACTTTTCCTGCGGCGGCCGTTCGGAGCAATGCCGCGCGAGCGAGCCGATCGCCGTCGTGTACGGGATCGGCACGGGCTCGCGCCCCTCGAGCAGCTGCGAGACCGCCAGGCCGACCGCCAGGCCCGTCGCCGCGCTCTCGACGTAGCCTTCGACGCCGGTGATCTGGCCGGCGAAAAAGAGCCTCGGCTCGCGGCGCATGCGCCAGAACCGGTCGAGGTGCGCCGGGGAGTGGATGTACGTGTTGCGATGGAGCATTCCGTAGCGCGCGAAGACCGCGTTCTCGAGACCCGGAATCATCCGGAAGACGCGCTGCTGCTCGGGAATCTTCAGCTTCGTCTGGAACCCGACCAGGTTGTAGTGCTCCTTCGCGAGGTCGTCCTGGCGCAGCTGGACCACGGCCCACGGGTTTTTTCCCGTCCGGGGATCCGGAAGCCCCATCGGCTTCATCGGCCCGTGGCGCAGCGTCTCGCGTCCGCGCTCGGCCATGACCTCGATCGGCAGACATCCCTCGAAGTAGATCCCCTTCTCGAAGTCCTTGACGGCGACGATCTCGCCCGAGAGCAGGGCGTCGAGGAAGCGCTCGTAATCCTCGCGGCCGAGCGGACAGTTCCAGTAGTCCTCGCCGCCGCCCTTTCCGTAGCGCGAGAGCGCGTACATCTTCGAGAAGTCGAGCGAGGAGGCCTCGACGATCGGTGCCATGGAGTCGTAGAAGTAGAGGTCTTCGGTGCCGAGAAGGTCGCCGATCGCCCGGTCGAGGGCCGGCGAGGTCAGCGGACCCGTCGCGAGGACGACGAGACCCCGGGCCGGGATCTCCCGCACTTCTTCGCGGACGAGCTCGATCTCGGGACACGCGGCGAGGGCCTCCGTGACGAGCGTCGCGAAGACGTTCCGGTCCATCGCGAGCGCGTCCCCGGCCGGCACCGCCGCCGCCCTCGCCGACCGGATGACGAGCGAGTCGAGCGCCTCCATTTCGCGCTTGAGCAGGCCCACGGCATTGCGGGGATTGTCCGAGCGAAAGGAGTTCGAGCAGACCAGCTCGGCGCAGCGGTCCGACTGGTGCGCCGACGTGCTCACCTTCGGCCGCATCTCGTGGAGGCGCACGCGGTGCCCCCGGCGCGCGAGCTGCCAGGCGCACTCCGAGCCCGCGAGCCCGGCGCCGACGACCGTGACCGGAGAAGAGGAAGTCATGGAGCGGACGATTCTAACGGCAGCGCCCCGGTCACGTCCGTCCGCGCCGGGAAAGGGGGACGACGAAGCGCAGGGCGGTCAGGCGCGGCGAGAACGCGGCGACCCTGTTGTCCACGAGGCCGGCGGAGAGGCCCGCTCTCTGGATGTCGAGCCAGAGATACGGAAACGAGAGCTTTTCGGCAAAGGGCTTCTTCGGAAAGACCACCCAGAGAGACCCGGCGGGCTCGAGACCCGCGGCGAGCTCCCCGAAGAAGGACGTCAGCGAACCCTCCCCCGGAACCTCGGACATCAGCCACGGGTGCCGGCCGGCCGGGAAGCGCGCGACGCGCTCGATGAGCGGCCCGAAGATCTCCCGCGCGGCGCGGACGAACTCGGCCGACTCTCCGCGGGCATAGGCCGGGACACCGGAGGGCAACGAGAACTTCTCCCAGGGGGACTTCAAAATCCGCCCATAATAGGGCGTCTCCATTCGAGTGATGCCTTGGAGAAGAGGCAAGCCGAGTTCGATCGCCTGCTGCGCGATCACGCCCGCGTCGTGTCGAGCGCGATTCGGCGCGTCTGCAGCCGGCGGTACGGCTCGCTCGTGCCCGACGTCGAGCAGGAGGTATACGTCGCCCTGTGGAAGCGCCTCGAGTCCGGGAAAGAAATCGTGCATCCCGTCTCCTACCTCTACAAGGTGGCCCTGACCACGGCCCTATCCGTCGTCCGGCGGCACGTCTCCGCCGGAGAGCCTCTCCCTCCGGGGGACGGGGACCCCGACGCTCCGACGCCCGGATATCTCGGCCTCGCGCCGGTCGAACAATCGCGCCTGCTCTCCGAGGTTCTCGCGCGTCTGCCGGCCGATGAGTCGCGAGCCGTGAGGGCGTACCTCGCGGGGTTCAACCACGTCGAGGTGGCCGCCCTGTACGCCTGGAGCCCATCCGTCGCGCGTCACCGCATCTACCGGGGACTCGAGAGTCTTCGAGGCCTGCTGAAGGGAGGCGGCGCTTGAAGGGCGACGGCGGATTCGACGAACGAGATGCGACGGCGCTGCGGGCCGCGTATCGGACGCTGCAATCGGAGCGATCGGCGTCCTGTCCCTCGGCCGAGACCCTCGCGGCCCTGGTGATTGGAGACCTCGAAGGCGATGCCCGATCGCGGTGCGGCGATCACGTCGCCTCCTGCCGGCCGTGCGCCGAGGACTACCGCGATCTTCTTGAGGTCCATGCGCTGGCCTCGAAGCGGCTGTCCGCCCGACCCGCTCTCCGGACGCTGGCGATCGCCGCGGCCGCGGTCCTCCTCGCGGCCGCCGGAGCGCTGATCCTCCAGCGGTCGGAGCGGCCCGTCGACGCCCTTCGGGGAAAGCCCCCGGCCGCCGCGGTCGAGCCCGCCGACGGCCGAACTCTCGCCGAGCCTCCCTCCACTCTTCGCTGGCCCGCCCAGCCGGAAGCCGAGGGATGTCGCGTCCGGCTCTTCGCGTCCTCGGGCGACACGCTCTGGGACGCCGACGCGCGCAACCTCGACCGGATCGAGCTGCCGCAAGCCGTCCGCACCCGGATCCAGGCGGGAGGGAGTTACTACTGGACCGTCGAGGTCCGGCTGCCCCTCGGCCGCCAACGCCTCGGGCCCTACTCCTTCACGATCGGGCGCTAGGCCGCCGAAGGCGGCACCTCGACGCGGTCCACGCCGCGAGCCCGACCGCCGCCGCAACGCCCGTCCACATCACGGCCCGGGATCCCGCGGCGGGGGTGAGCGGAATCGAGCCGCCCGGCTCGCCGATCAGGACGAACGATGCCCAGTAGCGGGGAGGGAGATCCGGCTCGCGCTCAAGCAGATCCACCTTGGCCGCCTGGAGGGCGGCCGCCTTCGATTCGCCGCGGGCGAGGTGATCGTAGAACCGCGACATCAGCTCGGCGGTGCGACGGTCGCTGACGTCCCACAGGCTCGCGACGACGGACCGGGCGCCGGCGTGGAAGAAAGCCTGGGCCAGCCCCTGCACTCCCTCGCCCGGGAGAATTCGACCGCGTGCGGTCTGGCAGGCGGACAGCACCACGAGCGCGGCCGAGATCTTCAGTCGATAGATTTCGCGAGCCGGGAGGAGGCCGTCGTCCTTCTCCCCGGCCGTCTCGGCCAGCAGCAATGCCGATCGCGACGGGACCCTCTGGTTCAGCAGCGCGTGCGTCGCAAAGTGGATGACCCCGAACCGCTCGAGCGGGACGGTCCACACGAAGCGTTCGCTCGCCTGGGCTCCGGTCCGGAGCTCGCTTCCCGGTCCGCCGTGGCGAAAGACGGCGCGCGCCTCGGATTGTGCGGAGGCGAGGGGGCCGGTCTCGAAGCGCGGGCCGTCGATCTCGCCGTTCGACTTCGCGAGAGCGCTCGGGACGCTCGGATCGGCGAGCACGAGAACCGGGAGCGCCCCGGCCGCCGCGGCGCGCGTTCGAGGGCCGGCCGCGAGCGCCACGACGACGGTCGCGGAGGGTGCATACGAGATCGTGAAGGCCTGCGCGAGGTAGCGGCGGGGATCGTCCCGGTCGGGGAGACTCTCGAAGGGAAGGGAGTTCAGCACACCGTCCGGCACGAGGATCACCCGCCGGATGCCCGCGCCGAGGCGGGCGCGCCACGGCTCGACGAGGGCGGAATAGAGCCGCCGTCCGAGATTCTCGGCGCGGGCGCCGTGAGCAACGAGGCCGACGAAGTTCTCGACGCGTTCGGCGACCTCGCCCGACGGCAACGCGAGCGGCACCGCCTTCACGCCGTCTTTTCCGACGACGAAGACGACGACGCGCTCGTCGTTCATGGCGTAGGAAACGAGGGCGGTTCCGTCGTCGAGCGCGGAGGCCGCGCTCTTCGCGGTGGCCGCTTTCGGGTAGACCAGGGCGGCGTACTGCGGGCTCCGCACCCGCATCTCAGAAACGAGGCGGTCCCACTCTTCCTCGGCCTGCGAAAGCCGCTCCTCCGAGGCGGCGGAGGGGCCCCGCACCAGCTCGGCGCGGAGGCTCCGGATCCTCTCGTCGAGCTCCCGCTCCCGCTCGCGCAGCTCGGACGGAAGCTCGTTGGTCAAATCGAGGTGCGCTTCCGCGATTCCGTCGAGGAGGCCGCGCACGCGGCCGCGCTCGCTTGCCTCGAAGGCGAGGGCGGCATAGCCCGAGTCGGGCTGACGCCGGTCGAGCTCGAGCAACGCGTCGACCAGGACGGCGTAGGCATCCTGTTTGGCGGCGAGAAACGACGAGCGCAGCGACTCGCTCGTGACCTCCTCGCGGATCGTCTCGACGAGGGCGATCGACTGTTCCGCGTGGCGGCGCGCCGCGTCCGGGTCGTGCCGGACGAGGTCCGACCGGGCCACGATCGCCAGAATTCCGGATTCGACGGTGCGGTTCCCGAAACGCCGGGAGACGGCGAGCGCCTCCGTCCACGACGCCACCGCGGCCTCGTGTCCCTCGAGCGATTCGATCGTCGTCGCCACGTTGGCGATCGCCCAGGCCTGCCGGGGGTCGCCGAGCCGGCTCCAGATCGCATACGCCTCGCGGGCGTGGCCGAGCGCCACGGCGGGTCGCCCGAGGGCGGCCTCCGCGAGGGCCAGGCTGCAGAGCGCGAGCGCCTCGCCACGCTCGTCCTTGAGCGCTCGGACGACGGGCAGCGTCTGGACGACCGCGTCGTACGCCTTCTGCGCCGCGCCGATCGACCAGTAGCTCAGCGATAGACCCTGAAGCGCGACGGCCTCGCCGGCGAGGCTCTTCAGCGCCCGCCAGATACGAAGGGCCTCTTCGTACGAGCGGATCGACTTCTCCGGCTCCGACAGCGCCCAGTACGTGAACCCGAACCCGAAGTGCGCCCACGCCTCCGACGTCGGCAATCGCGCCTCGCGGGCGAGCGGCAACGCCCGCTGGTAGCACTCGAGGGCCTTCTGATAACGGCCGAGGAGGTAGGCGGAGTAACCCGCGTTCTCCAGCCCTTCGATCTCGGTTTCCCGATCGCCGAGCCGGTCCGCCAGCGCGACCCCCTCCTCCGCCACGGCGATCGCATCGGCGGGGCGTCCCGTATTCGCGATCAGGATGCTCCAACGACACAGGACACGGGCCTCCATCTGTACGTCACCCGCGAGCTTCGCCGTCTCCCGCGTCCGGCCGTAGAGCTCCACCGCGCGGGCGTAGTCCGCGACGAGCACTCGACCGATCGCCGCGAGAAAGAGCGCGACCGACTGCTCGGACCGGTCGCCGATTCTGCCGAAGCGAGCGACGGCATCGTCGTAGAACGGAAGAGCCTCCCGAAACCTCCCCTCCCCCTGGACGCGCTGTCCCATCACGATGTCCCGCTCGGCCGCCAGCCGTTCCCGGTCGGCGGCGAGCGCCGGCCGGAGCTCCGCGATGCGAACGACGTATCGCCCCGCCACCGCATGGGGATACAGCGTCTCCACACGCATGCCGAACGCGCCGGACCGATCGGCGATGAGTGAAATCGTCTCGTTGCCCCGCGATCCGTTCGGGCGATCCATCTTCAGGATCTCCCGGCCCGATGGATCGAGCGACGTCACGACGACGTCGATGCCCCGCTGTTCGACGACGACCCTGAGAAACTGACCCCTCTCGAGCGGGATCGCGTAGGCCGCGACCTGCCCGGAGGAGAGCTCGCGCTCGAGCGCGGCCCCGGGAAGCAGGCGCTCCGGTCCCTGTGCGCGGGCCGGCGACGCCGCAGCGAGGGCGAGGAGGCCCGCGATCGGCCACCGCGAAGAGCGCGAACCCGGCGAGCGCGGGAGCATCGGAAAGCCGCTCCGATCGATCGGCGCGGGAAGTATAGGCCGGGCGGCGCGAAAGGGCGGCGCAGGCAGAACGGGAAAAAAAACGCCTCGGGCGCCTCTTTCCCTAGAGGGGGATCTCATGAGGAAAACCGCGCTCTGCGTCGCGCTGCTCGCCACCGTCTCTCCGCTGGCGTCGGCCTCGACGTTTCACGTCACGACCACGGCCGACTCCGGCCCGGGCTCGCTTCGTCAGGCGATCCTCGACGCCAACGCGAATCCCGGCCTCGATACGATCACCTTCACCATCGCCGGTTCCGGCGTCCAGACGATCTCGCCGGTGACGATACTGCCCGTCATGACGGACGCCGTCACCATCGACGGCTACACCCAGCCGGGAGCGAGCGCCAATACGGACCCGGCCGCGGACAATGCCGTTCTCCTGATCGAGATCGAGGGGAGCGCGTTCTCCTCCGGAGAAGTCGGCCTGCACCTCGGCGCGGGAAGCGACGGCAGCACGATCCGCGGCCTCGTGATGAATCGGTGGCCCGGGCCGGCTTTCCAGATCACCAACGGCAGCAACTGCACCATCGCCGGCAATTTCGTGGGCACGGACCCTTCCGGCACGATCGCGCGCCCCAACGCCAACACCGGAGACGACTTCGGTATCTACATCGTCGGGGGGGCGGCCACCAACGACGTCGTCGGTGGCACCGCGCCGGCGGACCGGAACCTGATTTCCGGCAACGGCCACGAAGGCGTGGAGACTCTCTTTGGATCGGGCCACAAGATCCAGGGCAACTTCATCGGAACGGACGTGACCGGCACGCTGCCCCTCGGCAACGGCGCGGGGGTCAACATCAATTCCGCGAACAACACCGTCGGGGGCAGCAACCCCGGCGCCGGCAACCTCATCTCCGCAAACCTCGGCTCGGGGGTCTCCGCCCAGGGCAATGCGTCGGGATTCTTCCTGCAGGGCAATTTCATCGGCACCGACGTGAGCGGACTGAGCGGGCTCGGCAACGGAAGCTGGGGCGTTTTCCTCAACGGGGGAACGGCAAACGCCATGATCGGAGGCCCGACCCCGGGCGCCCGAAATGTGATCTCCGCCAATGCGTCCGCGGGCGTCGAGGTCTACTCCTCCAGCGTTGTGATCCAGGGCAACCTCATCGGGACCGACGTGACGGGAACTGCCCCACTAGGGAACGCTCTTACGGCCGCTCAATACGGTGGCATCTTCCTCAACACCGCCTCCAACACCACGATCGGCGGCCCCAATCCCGGCGAAGGCAACGTCATCGCGTTCAACGCCGGCAACGGCGTGACGGTCTTCGGCTTCGGGACCGAGACCGGCAACACGATTCGCGGCAACGCCATCTTCGGACAGGTCTCCCCGTCCTTCCCGCTTCACCCGCAGCTCGCGATCGATCTCGGCGACGACGGGCCGACGGCCAACGATCCGGGCGACGGCGACACGGGGTGGAATGGACTCCAGAACTATCCGATCGTTACCTCGGCCACGCCTCTCGCTCCTGGCTCCGGCACGCACATCCTCGGCGTCCTCCACAGCGCGCCGTCGACCGCTTACACGCTTGACTTCTACGAAAACGCGCCCTGCCTGGCTCACCCCCACGACTACTACCAGGGCCAGACCTATCTCGGCGCCGCCGACGTCGTGACCGACGGAACGGGAGTGGTCGCGATCGATGTGACGCTGGCGCCGACGATCGAGGCGGGTGACGTCGTCGTAGCGACGGCCACGGACCCCAATGGCAATACGTCGGAGCTGACGCCGCGCATCGTCTTCTCGATCGATCCGATCTCCGGTCCGCCCGCCGGAGGCACCGCCGTGACCATCCACGGCACAGACTTCGAGGACGGCGCGACGCTCACGATCGGCGGACAGGCCGCAAGCAGCGTCGTCATTGCGGACGACCGCACGATCACCGCGACGTCGCCGGCCCTCGGGCCCGGCACGGCCAGCGACATCACGGTTCAGGACCCGAGTGGCATCAGCGGCACTCTGATCAAGGGGTTCCTCGTCAACTTTCTCGACGTGCCGCCGGCCCAGCAGTTCTATTCCTACGTCACGACGCTGGTGCAGAACGGGATCACCGTCGGCGTCGGCGGCGGCAACTACGGCGTCGTCCAGCCGACCCTCCGACAGCAGATGGCGGTCTTCATCTTGAAGTCCAAGCATGGGCTCTGCTACACCCCGCCGCCCTGCACGGGCATCTTCGCGGACGTCCCGTGTTCCTCGAACTTCGCCCCCTGGATCGAGGCGATGGCGAACGAGGGCATCACCGGAGGCTGCGGCGGCGGCAACTACTGCCCGACGAACCCGGTGCGGCGCGACCAGATGGCGGTGTTTCTTCTCAAGGGCGAGCACGGGCCCACGTACGTGCCGCCCCCCTGCGGCGGCATTTTCGGCGATGTCACCTGCCCCTCGCCCTTCGCCGACTGGATCGAGCAACTCTCCGCCGAGCAGATCACCGGAGGCTGCGGCGGCGGCAACTACTGTCCGTCGAGTGCCAACACGCGCGGCCAGATGGCCGTGTTTCTGGTCAAGACGTTCGGATTGCCATAGAGAGATCGCCATGCAGGGGGTCATCCGCGGCCCCGACGGCAGACGAACACCGTGAAGACGTACGAGAACCCGAGCGGACTGGCGAGCGTCGCGAATACGAGCGCCTTCTAGTCCCAGAGAGAGGCGCTCGCTTCGCGGCGGGCGCGATATTCAGCTGCGGGCGGTTTTTCTCGCGCGCGGCTTCTTCGCCGCCGCGGCGGCGACGACGGGGGCAGGCGGCTCCGGCGGAACCTCGGGAATGGTCTCGACGATCGGCGGCAGCTCTCCCGGCGGCTTCTCGAAGCCGCAGCCGGCCTTGTCGCAGGCGAAGACGTTGCCGGACTTGCGCTCGCGGAAGAGGAGGTACGGGTTGCCGCACTGCGGGCACGCCTCCGGGACCGGGCGCACCGAAAGAGAGAAGTCGCAGTTCGGATAGTTCACGCATCCGTAGAACGGACGGAAGCGGCCGCGCCGCTCGGCGATGACTCCGCCGTCCTTCGGACAACGCACCCCCGTGTCCTTGATCGGCTTGGGAGGCTTGTACTTGCAGGCCGGGTAGTTCGAACACGAGACATAGGCGCCGTAGCGGCCATGGCGGCGCACGAGCTCGTGGCCGCAGCGCGGACACATCTGGCCGGTCGGTTCGTCGGGACGGGCCTCGGCCTTGCCCCCCGCGACCGCGACGTTGACCACGTTGCGGCACTTCGGATACGCCGTGCAGCCGAGGAAGGTCGAGCCCGTGCGGCTTTGCCTCAGTTTCATCGGCTCGCCGCACTCGTCGCACGTCGTCTTCTCGATCTCCGAAGCGTCGACGACGTCCTCCTCGGGATCGGGGATGTCCAGCGTGTACGTGCACCCCGGGTAGCCGCTGCACGCGACGAAGAGGCCGTTCTTTCCCATTCGGAGCTTCAGCTTCTTGCCGCACTGCGGACACTTCTCGTCGATCGCGGGAACGACCGAGAGCTTCAGCTTCCGGGCCTGCGCGAGCGGGATGCCGGCCTTGCCCGACACCATGCCGTCGAGGGCCCGGTCGCGGTCGCGGGTGAAGGTCTTGTCGAACTCCGAGAGCGCCTTCGTCCAGGTCAGCTTGCCCTCCTCGACCTCGTCCAGGGCTTCCTCCATCCGGGCGGTGTAGGAGGTTTCGAAGAAGTCGTCGAAGTACGGGATCAGCAGCTCGATGACCGTCCGTCCGAGGGCCGTCGGGATGAAGCGCCGGTCCTTGCGATGGACGTAGCGCCGCTCTTCGATCTTGCGCAGGATCTCGGCGTACGTCGAGGGGCGGCCGATGCCGTTTTCCTCGAGGAACTTGACGAGCGAGGCCTCGTTGAAGCGCGGCGGCGGCTGCGTCTCCTTCTTCTCGGGCAGCACCTCGAGGAGCTCGAGCCTTTCGCCCTGGGTCAGGGGCGGCAGCTTCGGCGAATCCTTGTCGGTCTCCTCCTCGTCCTCCTCGGAGATTCCGTAGGCCGCGAGGTAGCCCGGGAACTTCAGCGTCGAGCCCGAAGCGCGATACACCGCCTTGCCGGCCGTGATCTCGGCCGACGTCGTGTCGTAGACCGCGGGCGACATCTGCGAGGCGACGAAGC
The DNA here is from genome assembly GCA_963738945.1 of uncultured Acidobacteriota bacterium. Classification (GTDB taxonomy): domain Bacteria; phylum Acidobacteriota; class Thermoanaerobaculia; order UBA5066; family Gp7-AA6; genus DAHUXD01. The sequence continues at coordinate 3,234,903 of CAVTYD010000002.1, read as the reverse complement.
GCTGCCAGATCAGACGGTACAGCTTCGCCTCGTCCGGCGCGACGTACCTCTCGACTTCCTCGGGGGGAAGATCGAGATAGGTCGGGCGGATGGCTTCGTGCGCGTCCTGCGTGTCCCTCCGGCTCTTGAAGTAGCGGGCGGACTCGGGCATCGACTCGGTGCCGTACTGCTTTCCGATGAGCTCCCGCACCGAAGTCAGCGCGTCCTGGGACACGCGCGTCGAATCCGTGCGCATGTAGGTGATCAGTCCAACCGTGCCGCGGCCGGGGATCTCGCGGCCCTCGTAGAGGCGCTGCGCGATCTGCATCGTCCGGCGGACCGCGAAGCCGAGCCGCCGGGCCGCCGCCTGCTGGAGCTGCGAGGTGATGAACGGTGGCGCCGGGTTCTTGCGGCGTTCGGAGGTTTCGACGGAGCTGACGGTCCAGGCCGCCCCCGCCACCTCGTCGCGCACCCGCATCGCCGCGGTCTCGTTCGGGAGGCGCGGATCCGATCCGTCGAACTTGAGCTTCTCGCCGTCGAAGGACGAGAGCCGCGCGGCGAAGCGAACGGGCGTCGTCGACGAGGTGGCGGAGGGCGCCGGCTCGAGCGCCGCGTCCACGGTCCAGTACTCGACCGGGACGAACGCCTCGATCTCGCTCTCGCGCTCGCAGATGATCCGCAGCGCGACCGTCTGCACGCGCCCGGCCGAAAGGCCCCGCCAGATCTTCTTCCAGAGCAGGTCCGAGACCTCGTAGCCGACGAGCCGGTCGATGATGCGGCGCGCCTGCTGGGCGTCCACGAGCCGGCCGTCGATCTCGCCGGCGGCTTCCATCGCGGCGAGGACCGCCTTCTTGGTGATCTCGTTGAAGCGGACGCGGTGGAACTTCGTCTTTCCCGCACCGGGCTTCAGCGCCTCCTGGAGGTGCCAGGAGATCGCCTCCCCCTCGCGGTCGGGGTCGGCGGCGAGGTAGACGGTGTCGGCGGTCTTGGCCGCCTTCTTGAGCTCGTTGATCGTCTTCTCTTTGCCCGACGAGCAGCTCGTAGGTCGGCTTGTACTGGTGCTCGCGATCGACCCCGAGGCCCTTGCGCGGGAGGTCTCGGACGTGGCCGTAGGACGCCAGAACCTTGAAGTCCCGGCCGAGGAATTTTTCGAGGGTTTTCGCCTTGGCGGGCGACTCGACGATGACGAGGGACTTAGGCATTTCGCTTTAGGGCGACGGACGGTCTCATATCGGGGCGGAAAGAGCAAACGCCTCGACGGCACCCCACGTCAACAGCGCCGTATTCCCGACCGGCCCTCAGCGCCGCACCGCGCCGTACCGGCCGCCCGCCGACGGAACGGCGAAACCCGCCCCCTCGAGCTCGAAGAGGCTCGCGAGAACCGTCGCGGCCGGCAAGTCGAGGGCCCGGGCGAGATCCTCGGCGGAGAGCCCTTCCTCGCGGCAGAGCGCGTCGAAGATGCGTCGCGCCTCCGGCGAGATGTCGGCCGCGGCGCGCGCCGAAACCGAGGAGGAAAGCGCCGGCGAGCCGACCGACGGAAAGAGCTCGGCCAGCACGTCCTCGGAGCCGCGGCAGAGGATCGCCCCGTCGCGCAGGAGCTCGTGCGCTCCCACCGACGTCGGCGAGAAGACCGATCCGGGCACGGCGAAGACGTCCCGGCCGAAGTCGTTGGCCAGCCGCGCCGTGATCAGCGAGCCCGATCGGCGCGACGCCTCGACGACCACGACCCCGGCCGAGAGCCCGGCGATGATGCGGTTGCGGATCGGAAAGTTCTGGGGTCGCGGTTCGGTTCCGGGCGGCGACTCCGAGAGAAGCAGATGCTCGGCGGCGAGCCGATCCTTGAGGCTCCGGTGCTCGCGCGGATAGTCCACGTCGACGCCGCAGCCGAGCACCGCGATCGTGCCGCCCGGCCCCTCGAGGGCCGCCTCGTGAGCCGCGGCGTCCACGCCCCGCGCGAACCCCGAGACGACCACGACGCCGGCCGCCGAGAGCTCGCGGGAGAGCTTCCAGGCGACGTCGCGGCCGTAGCGCGAGGCATCCCTCGACCCGACGATCGCCACCGCCGGCAGCCGCAGCCGCTCGACCCGCCCGATCGCATAGAGGAGAAACGGAGGGTCGGCGATCTCTGCCAGCGCATGGGGATACTCGGCGTCGAAGGCCGTCAAAATCCGGATTCCCGTACGCTCGATCCCGGCGGCCCACAGCAGAGCCTCGGAATCGTGCGGCCCGCGCAGCACGGCTCTCGCCAAATCCTGAGATTTGAATTCCTCCGCGAGCTCGTCCTCGGCCGAGGCCAGGAGCGGTTCGACGCCTCCCCGCGAGCGCAGCACCGGCCAGAGCCGCTGGGGGGTGATCGCACGCCCCCGGGCCCAGGAGAGGGCCGCACATCGCGAGACCAAACCCGAGCTCACCGCTTTAACGTACTCCTCATGGAGCGGGGATCGACAATTCCGGCGTTGCGAACCGACAGGAAACTTATAATACCGACCCGCCGCGTGGCGCGAGGCGAAGGAGTCGCTTGAAGCTCAACCGCACCGTCGTTCTCTCTCTACTGGTTGTCGCGGGGGCTTGCACCTCCTACTCCCACACGGAGAAGGCCTCGACGCAGATCGCCTTCGGCACCGCCGTCGCGAAGCGAGGCCTGTGGCGCGAGGCCGCGTTCCGCTACGAACAGGCCGTCCAGAAGGCGCCCGACAACGCGAGGGCCCACAACAATCTCGCCGTGGCCCTCGAGGCGAGCGGGGACTTCGCACGGGCGCTCACGGAATACAAGAAGGCGCTCGAGATCGAGCCCACGAACAACTACATCCGCCGCAACTACGCGCGCTTCGCCGAGTTCTACACGGCCTACACGAAGACGACCGGAAAGGCCTCCGGTGCTCCATAGAGCCGCGCGGCGCCTCGGCGCCGCCGCCGTCGCGCTCCTTCTGGCCGCTTCGCCGGCATTCGCCGGCGTGGACCAGGTCAAGCTGCGCCTGCCCCTGCGCCCGAAGCTGCCGCTTCGCGGCAACGAGCGGATCGCGCTCGCCCCGTTCATCATGGTGACGGACCCCGAAAAGGCCAAAGACAAGCGGCTGGCCAACGTGGACGTGCAGGCCGAGTTTCATCGGTTCCTGAAGAAGCAGCTCGAGAAGAAGACGAAGTTCGACGTCATCGAAACGCCTCCGGACGTCAAGCTCCCGACCCAGAACCTGGCCGACCTCGCGCGCGCCCAGGAATTCTGGGCCGCCGTCGGGACCCAGACTTCGGCCGAGCTGATCGTCTCGGGAAGCCTCGAGTTCAAGGTCGAGGACCGGTCGGGCTACAAGACCGAGGAGTATCAGTCTCCCATCGACGGCCGGACCTACTATCGCCAGGTCTACGTCGAGCAGACGGGCTTCGTCTTCGACATCGTGTTCCTGGTCGTCGACGGGCACACCGGCGAGAAGCTCCTGCAGGACGAGTTCAAGGACTTCCGGCAGACCGGCAGCAAGCAGCGCGACGAGCTGCAGGGGCTCTTCGAGAACCTGTTCTCGCTCGAGAACCAGATCCTGAACACCTTCGTCCCGCGGGAGCGCGAGGCGGAGCGCTACGTCTTCACCGACTGAGGGACGGCTCGAACACCGCATGAGGAAGCTCGGACTCGCCCTGTTTCTTGCCGCCGCCGGGGCCGCGACCGCTTCGGCACAGATCACGCCCGTGATCAGCCCCTACTACGACTACTTCGGCAAGAACAAGATCATGTACGACACCTTCAAGTGGCAGATCTATCACTCCACTCACTTCGCGATCTACTTCTACGATCGCGATCAGGTGTCGCTCCAGAAGGTCGCCTCCTACGCCGAGAGCGCCTACGACGACATCTCGCGCGCCCTGAACTTCCAGATTCCGAAGCCGGTCAACATCATCTATTACTCGACGCACTCGGAGTTCGAGCAGACCAACACGCTGCAGGAGTTCATACCCGAGGGCATCGGCGCGTTCGCCCTGCCGACGCGAAACCGCATGGTGCTTCCGGTCGACCTGCCCGACGAGAAGCTCGAGAAGCTCATCGCCCACGAGCTGACCCACGTGTTTCAGTTCGAGATCTTCTACGGCGGCAACTTCCTGAGGGCCTACACGTCGGGCTCGCCGCAGTGGCTGACGGAGGGCATGGCCTCCTACTTCGGCAACGACGAAGACACCAAGGACGAGATGGTCCTGCGCGACGCCGTCCTCAACGACCAGATTCCCGAGATCGCCGAGCGCCAGATCTACGGATTCTTCGCCTACCGGTTCGGCCACGCCTTCTTCGAATTCATCCGGACGGAGTGGGGACCGGACGGCGTCCGCGACTTCGTCTTCGACTACCGGGGCCAGCTCGGCCCCAACCTGAACCGCGTGCTCGAGCGGACCTTCGGCATCTCCTCGGAGGAATTCGACATCCGCTTCCGCCGCTATCTCCGCCGGCGGTTCCTGAAGATCCTCACCGACACCGGCGAGCCGATCGACTTCGGCGATCGCGTGCGCCTGACGGAGGAGAACTCCTCCGTGGAGACGTCGGTCCGCGCCTTTCCCTCGGGCGATCTCGGCGCCGCGATCTCGACCCTGGGCCAGGACGCCAATGTGGTCGTCGTCTCCGCGCGCGAACGGAAGCTCTTCAAGAACCTGACCAAGGGATACAAGACCGACTACGAATACATCGTCGCGCAGTGGCTCACGACGGGCCCGATCGGCGGCGTGGATCTCGCGGTCTCTCCCGACGGAAATTCGATCGCGGTGTTCGTCCGGCGCGAGCGCGGGCGCGAGCTCCTGCTCTTGAACGCCCTCGACGGCCGCATCCGGGACCTCGTCCCGATGCCCGGCCTCGACCAGCAGTTGAATCCCGCCTTTTCGCCCGACGGCCGCACCGTCGCGTTCCGGGCGATCCAGAACGGCAAGTCGGACATCTTCGCCTACAACCTCGATTCGAAGACGACCGCGAACCTGACCAACGACGACGCCTACGACTACGCGCCCGCCTACTCCCCCGACGGACAGTGGCTCTACTACTCGTCGGTCCAGGGCACGAAGGCCAAGATCTTCCGCATCCGGCCGGGCACCCCGGGCTCGCGGGAGCAGATCACCTACGGCGACTGGAACGACGAGGACGCGTCGATCGCGCCCGACGGCAAGACGCTCTACTACACGTCGGATCGCGTCAACGGGATCTTCAACATCTACTCGATCAACCTCGACAACGGCGAGACGAGCGTCTTCACCAACGTCGTCGGCGGATGCTTCTCTCCCGTCGTCCTCATCGGCCGCGACGGCGCGGAGCGGCTGGTCTTCTCGGCGTACTACAAGCGCCGCTTCGCGCTCTACGTGACGGACGCGAAGAAACCGTTCCACAGGCTCGCCGAGCTCAACCCGGCGCCGTCGCCGGCCGGACCGACGACGATTCCGCCGTACCAGCCGCCCATCGAGGTTTCGATCGATCCGGAGAAGGTCGACAAGAAGCCGGGCCACAAGCTGACCCTCGAGGATGCTTCCATCAACGTCGGCCTCTCGGCCGACCAGGTGTTCCTCTCGAACAGCTACATGGTCTTCGGCGACAACCTCGGCGACCGGAGACTGATCGTCTCGCTGTCGTCGGTCTCCTCGTTCATCGACTACGAGGCCGCCTACATCGACCAGTCCGACCGGCTCCAGAAGGGCGTCCAGGCCTACTACCAGAGCTACTACTACACCGTCCTGAACGAGACCAACGGCGAGCTCCAGCGCGTCAACAACCCTTTCCGGTTCATCGGCGGCAATTTCTTCGGCAGCTACCCGATGAACCGCTACTACCGCCTCGAGGGCAGCGTCGGGTTCGTCTCGCGCAAGTACGATGCGTACCCGGTCTGGGTCAACACCGACGCGGGAAACGGCATCGTGACCATCCCCACCGAGAACAACTTCCCGACCGTCGGCGTCAAGCTCGTGGGCGACACGGCGGAATACCAGTCCTTCGGCCCGATCTCCGGGCGGAGGCTTTCGTTCGGCTTGAACTACGCGATCTTCACCGGGGGGACGGAGCTTCCGGCCTCGAGCGGCCCCACGCTCTCCTTCGACATGACCGCCGACTTCCGGCACTACTTCAAGCTGACCGAACGCTCGCTGATCGCCGCCCGGTTCTACGGGTTCCGGTCGACCGGCAACCTGCCCGACGTGCTCGCCTTCGGCGGGCTCGACACCCTGCGGGCATTCCCCTACTACAGCATCATCGGCAACTCCGCCGCCTTCATGAACCTGGAGCTGCGAATTCCGCTCATCGACTTTCTCGCCACGCCGATCCTGGGAATCAGCGACATCCGGGCCAAGGGATTCGTCGACATCGGCGGCGCCGCCCTGAAGAATCAGCCGTTCCAGTTCTGGTCGGACTACACCCTCTGCGGCGGCGGCAACGGAGCGCCCGGATGCAACGGCTCTTCCGGCGGTTTGGCCGACTACGGGTTCGGCCTCTCGCTCGACTTTCTCGGGCTGCCGCTGCACTTCGACTTCGCGAGGCAGTGGAACTTCAAGCAGGCCCTGCCGCCGGTCCAGTGCGCCGCCCTGGGCCTCGACACCACCTGCGGCAACTTCAAGTTCATCTTCTACATCGGCCCCGAGTTCTAAGAGGGTCGCGCTGGCGTCTCGATCCTCGCTCGCCGTCCGCGCGCTCGGGCCTTACGGTGGCTCGGCGCCCGGCTACCGGATGACGTGCTTCCTGCTCGACGGCGAGACCGCGCTCGACGCGGGCTCCCTCACCGAGGCGCTTCCGCTTTCGGCCCAGCGTCGGATCCGGCGCGTGGTCCTGACCCACGCGCACCTCGACCACGTCGCCTCCCTGCCGTTTCTGCTCGAGAACCTCTACGGGCGTCGGGAGCCTCTGGAGGTCCTCGCGCCGGCCCCGGTGCTCGCCGCGCTGCGCCAGCACATCTTCAACGGAGTCATCTGGCCGGACTTCACGCGTCTTCCCTCGCGTGCGCATCCCACGCTCTCCTACCGGCCCGTCCGGGCCGGCAGGACGTTCCGCGCGGGCGGTCTCTGGTTCGCGGCGCTGCCCGTCGATCACGTCGTACCGGCCTACGGGTACGTCGTCTCGAAGCCGGGGCGCGCCGTGCTCTTCTCGGGAGACACGAAACCGACCTCGCATTTGTGGGAGTACGCCCGTCGCGTCCGCGACCTCCGGGCGATCTTTCTCGAGGTCTCGTTTTCGGACACGCAGGCGGCCGTGGCCCGCGCCTCGTGCCATCTGACGCCGCATGATCTGCCGGGCGAGCTCGCGAAGGCGCCGGAGCAGATCCCGGTCTACCTGTACCACGTGAAGCCGCCCTCGCTTTCCCGCATTCGGCGCGAGGTCGCGGCGCTCTCGCAGCCGCGCCTGCGGCTGCTCGACTCCGAGCGTTCCTTCCGGTTCTAGCAGGCTGCTGAAAAAGGGTGTGGGATGGCGTTACGAGCGCCGTGGGGCCCGATGCAAGGAAGCGCGACGACGGCGATGCGAGAGCATCCTCGCGCCGTCAAGGCGCGCGAGCAGAGCCGAGCGATGACGCTCACGCAGATGGCCCTGCGCCGCCGTAACCCGAAGGGTGGCCGGCACGTAAACGCCGGCGGAGCCGGCGTTCTCTACGGCCGGGGGTCTGCCTTCGGTGGTCGAGTTGCCGGCGGCCGCTCAAACGCGATGGAGTTTCGAGTCGACACATCCTCGAACGGGCGCCGGATGCAAAGTGCCGGACACGACGCCCGCATCCATTTTTCAGCAGCCTGCTAGCCGCGGCGCGCGGCGATCAGAGAAGACGGCTCCAGGCCAGCACGTCGAGAGCGAGGGTTCCGGCGAGCCTCCCGCGCAGCGAGTCGTTGCGCAGAAGGTCCTCGCGCGCTCCGGTCAGCCGCGCCTCCCGCTCGAGCCACGTCCGCCCGCTCTCCTCACGGACACAATACGACGAGCGCTGCTCCCCCGTCCTGGATCGCCGCACGACGAGGATCCGCCGGTGAGCCGGGTCGGGCGCGACGTCCTCCTCGAACGCGAAGCCCGCATCCCCCTCCGGCGAGAGCTCGAGGCGGAACCCGGATGGAATCTCCCGCGCCGGGCCGACTTCGCCGAGGCCTTCGAGCAGGCGGCGGTAGCCCTCCGGGTGTCCGATCGCCTCGTACGCCCGGTCGGCGGAGGCACTCGTCTCGAGATAGGCCGTCAGGGTCGCGTCGGGCGAGGAGGGTTCGGGATCGCCCGAGATCGCGAGGGCGCGCGACAGGAGCGCCTCGTCGATGTCGAAGAGGGTCGACAGCGCCGCCGCTCGCGCCCCGAGAAGCGGCGCGCGCAGGCGCGAGTAGCGATCGTCGACGCGAATCTCCCCGCGCGCAAAAGACAGGATCCGCGGGCCGAGGTGACGCTGCAGGGAAAGCTCCCCGAGAAAAGGAGCACCCTCGCGAAAAGTCTCGCGCCAGAGGCGATCGTAGAGCTCGGCCGGCGCCGGGGCGGACTCGATCGAGATCGAGCGGGGGCCTTCCGGCACTCCGCCCTCGAAGCTCACGTCGAATCCCGCTCGAGCCGGCGAGACCCGCAGCGTCACGGTCGGCGCCTCGACCACGGCCGCCCCGGCCGGCAGGATCACGGGAAGGGGGAAGCCCACGTCGGCGATCACCTCGCCGTCCTTCGTCTCGACGACGAGCGCCGCGTGGTCGTTCGGTCTGCGGACTCGCCCGAGGACGCGCCGCGTCCGGTAGCCGAGATCCGTCAGCAGTGCATCGAACGCCGCGACCCGGGCGAAGCACGTGCCTCCGGTGCCGAGCTCGAGATGATCCCGCCAGAAGACCTCCGGCCGGCGCGGCTTTGCCTCCGGGTCCGCGATCTCCGCGTGGCGCACGAGCTTCGAGGCGTTCTCGAACGGGACGCTCGCATTGAATCGGGCAAAGAGCGCCTCGAGAAAACCGGCGCCGGGCTCGGCCCGGGAGAGGTCGAGCGCCTCGAGGATCTCGTCGGAGGAGATCACCGCGCCGAGAGCCGGGCCACCATGTCCCTGACCCGGAATCGCGCGTCTTCGCTGAACCAGAGGTCGAGAAAAGGATCGTGGTCGCGCGCCTGGTCGAACCGGGCGATGGCCGCCGCCCGGGAGCGCAGCTTGATCGCCGCGTAGGCCGCGGCCGACAGGCCCGAAAGCACGCGGACGCGTTCGACCGCCCGGTCGAGCAATTCTTCGGCCGGCACGATCCGATCCACGAGGCCGATCGACCTCGCCTCTTCGACATCGACGTTCTCGCCGGTCGCCGCGAGCCGCTCCATGTGCCGCGGCCCGACCACGTGCCGGAAGGGCTCCATGAGGCACTGCGGGACCGAGACCCCGAGGATCACCTCGGAGAGCCCGAATTTCCCCCTGCCCTCGGCGGCGATCCGCTCGTCCGCGCCCATCGCGACGATGAGGCCTCCGGCGATCGCGTGTCCCGGCAGGGCGGCGACGATCGGGGGCCCGAAGACGAAGATCTGCCGGACGAGGTCGCTGTAGGACGCGACGAATTCCTCCATCGCCGCCCGGTCGCGGTCCACGATGAGCTTGAGGTCCCAGCCCGCCGAGAACATCCCCGGCAACGCGGAGGCGAGCACGACCCCGCGAACCTTCGTCTGCGCCGCGAGGGCCGCGGACAGCCCGGCGACGAGATCCGGGGAAAACGCATTGGCTTTCGGACGGTCCAGGGTCAGGATCGCGATGTCGTCCCGAAGGTCGGTGCGTACGAGCGTCAAGCGCTTCTCCTCTCGCCGGCCGTCTCGGAAAACAGCATCCGCTGGAGCCGCCGGTCGGACGTCAATTCCGGATGAAAGGTCGCCGCCGCGACGTTTCCCTGCCTCACGAGAACCGGCTCGCCGCGATGGGTCGCGAGGACCTCGACTTCCGGGCCCACCCGGCGAATCCGGGGTGCTCGGATGAAAACGGCCGGCAGCGCCGAACCGAGCGTCGGCGCATCGGCCTCCGCGATGAACGAATCGACCTGACGTCCGTAGGCATTGCGTTCGATCGAGACGTCGATCAGGCCGAGACCTTTCTGCGGAGGATTCGAGACGTCGCGTGCGAGCACGATCGCTCCGGCGCAGGTCCCGAGGATCGGCCGGCCGCTCTGCGCAAACCCGCGAAACGCGTCCTCCCAGGGCTCCGCTTCGAAGAACTTCCACAGGGTCGTCGATTCGCCGCCGGGAATGATCAGGCCGCCGGCGCGCGCCAGGTCCCCCGGCCGCCTCGCCTCGATGCTCTCGACGCCGATCTCCGCGAGCGCCTTCCGATGCGCCTCGAAGTCGCCCTGGAGCGCGAGGACCGCGACTCCCGCGCTTCCCGCCCGCATCACCATCCGCGCGTCTGGAGCTGGGCTTCCTCCGGAAGGCTCGCCGCGTCGATACCCTTCATGCCCGAGCCGAGCGATTCCTCCGCGGCGAGCAGAGCCTCGGCGTCGCGCCAGTGCGTCGTCGCCTTGACGATCGCGCGAGCCCGGTTCTCCGGATCGCCCGACTTGAAGATTCCGGACCCGACGAAGATCGCCTCGGCGCCGAGCTGCATGCAGAGCGCCGCGTCGGCCGGCGTCGCGATTCCCCCGGCCGCGAAGTTCGGCACGGGCAGCTTTCCCTTTTCCGCGACCTCGACGACCAGATCGTACGGCGCCTGGAGGCGCTTGGCGGCGGCCATGAGCTCGTCTTTCGAGAGCTGCGTGAGCATCCGCATTTCCCGATGCACCTCCCTCAGGTGCCGGACGGCATGGACGATGTCGCCGGTGCCGGCCTCCCCTTTCGTCCGAATCATCGCGGCCCCTTCGCCGATGCGCCGCAGCGCCTCGCCGAGGTTGCGGCAGCCGCAGACGAACGGCACCGAAAACTCGTGCTTGGAAACGTGGTTCTCTTCGTCGGCCGGCGTGAGGACCTCGGACTCGTCGATGAAGTCGACCTTCAGGGCTTCGAGCACCCGGGCCTCGGCGAGATGTCCGATCCGGCACTTGGCCATGACCGGGATCGAGACCGACTGCTGGATCTCGCGAATCTTAGAGACCGGCGACATCCGCGCCACTCCCCCGTCGCGACGAATGTCGGCCGGAACGCGCTCGAGCGCCATGACGGCCGCCGCGCCGGCCGCCTCGGCGATCTTCGCCTGTTCGGCGTTGACGACGTCCATGATGACGCCGCCCTTGAGCATCTCGGCCAGACCGACCTTCAAGCGGAACTGTTCGCTCATCTGCATTGTTCGTCCCTTCCTTTCTTCAGGGAGGCGGCAGAGCGCCGTCGTCCTCTGCCGTCCGCGATCCACGGTCTTCCATCGTTCCTCATACGACCGGCGCGGCCAGTGCCGCGCTCGATCCCCTCTGCACCTGACGAATGGCTTCGCCGAGCAGCGCGATTCCGGTCGGGATGTCCCGCCGTTCGACGCGCGACACGGAGAGACGCAGGTGGGCGCGGTCCTCCCCCTTCGGGTCGAAATCCTGGCCCGGCGAGACGCCGACCCCTCGCGCGGCCGCGGCCTCGGCGACACGCCGGCCGGAGATTCCGCCCGGCAGATGAAGCCAGAAGAGAGGGTTCGATCCTTCGCCTCCCCACCAGCCGATTCCCGGTATCTCCGCCGAGAGCCTCTGCGCGGCCGCCGCCGAGCGCTGAGCCACCTCTTCGGCGCGGCTGGCGCGGGCCTTGCGATCGGATCCGGCGCGCAGGAACGCCGCCACCGCCGCCTGGAGCGGCACGGGGGTCTGAAAGTCGGTCGCCTTCTTCATCCGGGCCAGGCGCTCGACGATCGGACGCGCGGCCGCGATCCAGCCGATCCGGAATCCGGGCACGAGGTCCTTCGACAGCGTTCCGAGCCAGACGGTCCGCTCCGATTCGCGTGCGGCGAGCGGCAGCCGTCCGGGCTCCGGCTCCTCGAACCCGTCCTCGATCACGATCGCGCCGGCCGACAGGGCGGCATCGAGAACCGCGGCCCGGCGCTCCTCGCTGGCCGTCACGCCGGTCGGGTTCTGCCGCTCGGGCATCAGGTAGACGAGCTTTGCGCCGTTCGAGAGCAGCGGCGAAGGGTCGGGACCAGACCGGTCCATCGGGAGGGACAGAAGACGGACCCCCGAAAGGCGAGCCAGCGTCAGAGCCCCCGAATAGGTCGGCGATTCGACGGCGACCACGTCTCCCGGATCGGCGAACGTCCGGAAGAGAAGGTCCAGCCCCTGCTGGGCCCCGCTGACGACGAGGATCTCTTCGGGGGGACGGGCGATGCCGGATTCGGCGAGCCGCCGCGAGATCTCGTCACGAAGCTCTTCGAGGCCGAGCGGGGGAGCGTACTGCCACAGGTCGCGACGCCGGCTCCACGCATAGGCGAGGGTCCGCGTGAATTCCTCCAGCGGAAAGAAGCGCTCGTCCGGCGCCAGGCGCGAGAAGTCGGCGACCCACGGAGCGCGAGCGGAAAGGGGAGTCTCGTCGACCAGCTCCGCGGCCCTCCGGGAGAGGAGCTCCTCGAGCCGGGGAGCCTGCCGGGAACGAGGCCGGGCCCGGACGATCGTCCCGCTGCCCACGCGCCCCGAGACGAGGCCCTCGTCCTGGAGACGGCGGTAGGCGGCCTGAACGGTTCCCCGGTTGATTCCGAGTGCGGCGGCCACCTCCCGAGTCGTCGGAAGCCGCGTGTTCTCGTCGACGGCTCCGGCCGCGATCCACCGTTCGATGGCGGAATACAGCTGCTCGGCGATCGGAAGGCCCGAGCCGCGAGCGATGTTGATCTGCTCGAGATCCAATTGGCCCGCCATCGAGCCAATTGTATTGGTCAGTGGGTCAGGAAGGCAAGCCGCTGATGGACATGGATTACAGTGTAGTTATCATGAAATAAATATACGTGTTTTCAGCGAGTTATAATATTTCTACTGTCTGATTATGCTCCGTGCTTGCGGAGCTCGTCCTCGAGAGCCCTCGAAAACTGAAAATCCCGCTCGGTCTCCGACAGGTTCTTTCGCCTGGCCAGCTGCGCCCGGACCTTTTCCTCGAGCCCGTCGAGCTCCGCATAACTGTCGGTGAGCTCCCGGACCACGGCCCGGCGGGCGGTCTCGTCGTCGGACTTCTGCTCGAGGTTCCGGTTCTCCTTGAGTCCCTTCAGGACCACCCGGGACAGGTAAAGGATCCGGTCAGCCGATACCTTCACGAGGGCCTCCCTGCCCGCAGGCTCTCCGAGAACGGGTGTCGGAAGAGCTGTTCGAGGACGTCGACCGGCAATGCGGCAACGTCCGCACCCATCAGGGCCGCGTCGAGGACGTGGATCGGGTTTCGGGCGTCCGCAACCAGGATCTGGGTCTGGAAGCCGTAGTTGTCGTAAACGCGGATGATCTGCTCGACGAGGTCCATGCCGATCGATCCGGCGTCATCGAGCGGTCCCACGGCGGGCGCGACATAGCTCACACTGGCCTTGGCCGCGATCAGGCCCTGGGCCATCGAGAAGCAGCCCGAAGCGCAGGTCGCGATCTGATCCTGCGCGAAGAGGCGGGCCACGCGCATCCCCTCCGGGCGCAGCGGCAGCCGGACGACGATGTCCTTGCCGAGCTTGGCGAGCTCGCGGCCCTCCTTGTACATCCCCTTGGGGTCGTCGGATTCGGTCTCGACGAGCACGGGGCCGTCCGTCAAGGACGCGAGCTCCCGGACGGCCTTGCGGTAGTCGATCCCGGCCTCTTCGGCCCCGGCCATCGACACCCAGGCGCCGTCGAGAAGACCCAGGTCCTTGACCCGGCGGGCCTCCTCCGTGTTGGCGCTATCCAGAAAAAATCGCATGAAGCGCGGATTCTATATCCGGCCCGCGGCCGGCCCGGCCACGGCGGGAATGGGCGGCCGACGTACACTCTGAAGAGTGCGGGTTTCTCGCCCCCTCACGCTGACGGCGCTCGGGATCCTCGGGCTGGCGCTCCGGGCGCCGGCGCAGGTGATCGAGGCCGAAGGCTGGCAGAGCGCAGGTCCCTCGTTCGACGACGTGACCTCGATTTCCATCGCGACCGACGAAGCGGAATCCCTCTATGCCGCGGCGACGAATCCCTCGACGACCGCGAGCGGCATCTTCAAGAGCACGGACGCCGGTCACTCCTGGAGACTTCTCCTGGCGGCCTCTCCGGGCGAGACGGCGGACGCCGTGCGCGTCGACCCGCGCGCCCCGGGGCGGGTTTTCGCGACGACGATCCGGCCGGCGGGGGAGACGTCCTACTCCACGCGCATCTATCGCTCCGACGATGCGGGAGCGACCTGGACCGCGGTCGCCGATCTGGAGGGCCGCGGCGGGAGCTTCGTGTTCGACACGGCGGCCGCCTTCCGCGTCTACTTCGCGACCGGGGCCGGCCCGCTCTACGCGAGCGAGGACACGGGCGTGACCTGGGTCGAGCGCAGCTCGGAAACCCGATTCCTCGTGGTCGCGGGCCCCGACGGATGGCTCTATGCCGCCGGACCGGACGGCGCGATTCTGCGAAGCTCGGATGCGGGATACACGTGGGTCGCGCTGCCCGACCTGCCTCCCTGCGTGCTCGTTCCGACGCCCGTGGACACTCTGGCCTTCGATGCGCTCGGCCGGCTTTACGTCGGCACCGGTCAACTGCGGACGATTCTCGTGCTCTGCGGCGCCCTTCTCCGCTGGAACGGGAACACGGGCTGGGAGCTCGTGGCACCGTTTTTCGCCCGATCGCTGGCCTTCGATTCGGGAGATCCCTCGCGCGCCTATGCGGTCTCGTTGGGACCGGGTTTCACGCAGGTTTGGGAAACGCGGGACGGGGGCGCGGGCTGGCGCGCCTCGAACACGATCGGCGAGTTCGATCCGACCGAGCTCGCCCTGTCGGCTTCGGGGCGAAGCCTCTACGCCGCCTCGCCGACCGGACTTTATCGACTGGGCATTCGGAAGCCGCGCGCTCTCGAAAGGCGCTGAGAGGACGGAAGAGGCTTACTCCTCGTCGTCTTCCTCGTCGTCGTCGTCTTCTTCTTCGTCGTCGAGAAAGGCGGGCGACTTCGATCCCGGCTTCTTGCCGCGGGCCTTGCCGGCCTCGAGAGGCGCGGCCGGGACGGGCGTCGGCAGGGAAGGCTGCGTCTCTTCCTCGGTCTCGTCGGGAGGCTCGGCGAGCTTCGCCACGCCGACCACCCGGTCGCCTTCCTCGAGCTGGATGACGCGCACGCCCTGGGCGGCCCGGCCCGTCTCCCGGATGTCCTTGACCTTGATCCGGATGAGCTGGCCCCGCTGCGTGATGAGGAGAAGCTGGTCGGCGTCCGTGACCGACTTGATCCCGGCGACGGGCCCGTTCTTCTCGGTCACCTTGACGTTGATCACGCCCGATCCGCCGCGGCCCTGGAACCGGTACTCCGCGACCTCGGAACGCTTGCCGTAGCCATACTCGGTGACCGAAAGCAGGTGCGCGTTCTCGTCCACGACGTCCATCTCGATGACTTCGTCGTTGTCCTTCCTGAGCGTGACGCCGATGACGCCGGTCGTGTCGCGGCCCATCGCCCGGACGTCCTTCTCGGAGAAACGGATCCCCATGCCCTGGCGGGTGCCGATGAAAATCTGGTCGTCTCCGCCCGTGATCCGCACGGAGAGCAGCGAGTCGCCTTCCTCCAGGTTGATCGCGATGATGCCGCCCGAGCGCACGTTCGAGTACATCGAGAGCGGCGTCTTCTTCACGACGCCGCTGCGGGTCGCGAACATCAGGATAGCGATTTTCCGGGAAGTCTTTCGTCGCGGCCATCGCCACCATCCGCTCGTTGGGGCCGAGCGACAGCAGGTTGACGATCGCCTTGCCACGAGTGGCGGGCCCGAGCTGGGGAAGGTCGTAGACCTTGATCCAGTGCATGCGGCCCATCGACGTGAAGGCGAGCACGTACGCGTGCGTCGACGCCACGAACAGGTGCTCGACGAGGTCCTCTTCCTTCGTGGTCGCTCCGATCCGGCCCTTGCCGCCGCGCCGCTGCGCGCGGTAGAGCGAGAGGGGAGAGCGCTTGATGTAGCCGCCGCGGGACACGGTGATGACCATGTCCTCCTCGACGATCAGATCCTCGATGTCGATGTCCGAGGCCTCGGCCACGATCTCCGTCCGCCGCTCGTCGCCGTACTGTTTCTTGATCAGCTGGAGCTCGTCGACGATGATCTCGAGCACGAGGGTCTCGGAAGCCAGGATCTCCCGCAGCCTCGCGATCAGGGCGAGGACCTCCTTGAACTCGGCGACGATCTTTTCGCGCTCGAGGCCCGTCAGGCGGTGCAGCCGCATGTCGAGGATCGCCTGCGCCTGGATCTCGTCGAGGTGAAGCACCTGCGAGCCCTTGCCGCCTTCGTCGCCGAGCGAAGAGCCGATGAACTTCTCGAGCCCCGCCCGCGTCATCGAAACCTCGGACGACAGCCGCGCCTTCGCCTCCGCGGAGTCCTTGGAGCCCCGGATGATCTTGATCACGAGGTCGAGGTTCGCCAGCGCCAGGGCCAGGCCCCGCAACAGGTGAGCCCGTTCCTCGGCCTTCTTCAGGTCGAACTGCGTGCGCCGGATGACGACGGTCTTGCGGTGGTCGATGAAGTGGCGGAGCAGCTCGTGGAGAGGCAGCACGCGGGGCTGGTTGTCCACGATCGCGAGGAAGATGATGCCGAAGGAGCTCTGCATCGGCGTCAGGGCGTAGAGCTTGTTGAGAACGACCTGGGCGTTCTCGCCGCGCTTCAACTCGACGACGATGCGCATGCCGTCGCGGTTGGACTCGTCGCGCAGGTCCGAGACCCCGTCGATCTTCTTGTCGTTGACGAGCTCGGCGATGCGCTCGATCAGCTTGGCCTTGTTGACCTGATAGGGAATCTCGGTGACGACGATCGATTCCTTGTCGCCGCGCGCCGCCTTCTCGATCATCGCCCGGGCCCGCACCTGGACCGATCCCGCGGCCCGTCTTGTAGGCGTCCCGGATCCCCTCGGCCCCGTGGATGAAGGCGCCGGTCGGGAAGTCCGGCCCCGGCAGCCTCTTCATCAGCTGGGCGAGCGTGGCCTCGGGATGCTTGATGAGCTCGACCGTCGCGTCGATCACCTCCGACAGGTTGTGCGGCGGAATGTTCGTCGCCATGCCGACCGCGATGCCGGTCGAGCCGTTGACGAGCAGGTTCGGGAACTTCGCCGGCAGGACCATCGGCTCGACGAGCGAGCCGTCGTAGTTGGGCGTCCAGTCGACCGTCTCCTTGTCGATGTCCTCGCCGAGCAGCTCCGCCGAGAGGCGCGTGAGACGGACTTCCGTGTAGCGCATGGCGGCCGCGTTGTCGCCGTCGATCGAGCCGAAGTTGCCCTGGCCGTCGACGAGTGGGTAGCGCAGCGAGAACTCCTGCGCCATGCGAACGACCGAGTCGTAGACGGCGCTCTCGCCGTGCGGGTGGTACTTGCCGAGGACGTCTCCGACGATGCGCGCGGACTTGCGGTACGGCTTGTTGTGGAGGTTGCCCTGCTCCCACATGCCGTAGAGGCAGCGCCGGTGGACGGGCTTCAGGCCGTCGCGGACGTCCGGCAGCGCCCGTCCGATGATGACGGACATGGCGTAGTCGAGGTACGACCGGCGGACCTCGTCCTCGATCGTGACCGGAACCTTTTCCTCGGGAGTCAGGAGGTTCGCCATCGGATCAGATGTCCAGGTTCCTCACGTTCAGCGCGTTTTCCTCGATGAACTCGCGCCGCGGCTCGACGGCGTCCCCCATCAGGATCGAGAAGACCTCGTTGGCTTCGACGGCGTCCTCGACCGCCACCTGGAGCAGCCGCCGCGTCTCCGGATTCATCGTCGTGTCCCAGAGCTGCTCGGGATTCATCTCGCCGAGGCCCTTGTAGCGGTTGATGACGAGGCCCTTCTTGGCCGACTCGTACACGGCGTCCACCACCGCCGCGAGCGTCTCGTGCTTGGCGCTCTCCTCGCCGCGCGTCACGAGGTACGGGCCGTCGAGGAAGCCGCCGATCGCCTTGGCCGTTTCCTTGATCCGCTTGAACTCGAAGGAGGCCACGAACTCGGCGTCGATCCGGGCCGAGCGCGGCACGCCGTTGACCCGGCGCGAGATCTCCAGGCCCCAGCCCGAGTGCTCCTCGTCGGCCACGACCTCGGCCTTGTCGACGCCGAATGCCCGCACGGCCCTGGCGAGATCGTCGAGCTTCTTCTTCTCGGCGAAATCGGTCTTGGACGTCATGCCGCGGTCGAGCAGGGCGCGCAGCAGCGCTTCCGGGATGCCGCGCTGTGCGAGCTTGCCCGCGTGCGTGCGGTACTCCTCCATCTTCTCGAGGAGGCTCGCGAGCTTGGCGCCGGCGACCGTGCCGCCCGACATCTCGGAGGAAAGCGAGCGGTCCTCGCCGAGGCGTCGCGAGCAGGAACTTCGACATTTCCTTCTCGTCCTTGAGGTACGTCTCCTTCTTGCCCTCGGCGACCTTGTAGAGCGGCGGCTGCGCGATGTAGAGGAACCCCTTGTCGATCAGGGCCGCCATGTGGCGGAAGAAGAACGTCAGCAGCAGCGTCCGGATGTGCGACCCGTCCACGTCGGCGTCCGTCATGATCACGATCTTGTGGTAGCGGACCTTCTCGGCGTCGAAGTCCGGTCGAGATGCCGGCGCCGAGCGCCGTGATGAGGGTGCGAATCTCGGCGGAGGCGAGCATCTTGTCGAGGCGCGCCTTCTCGACGTTCAGGATCTTTCCGCGCAGCGGGAGGATCGCCTGCGAGCGCCGGTCGCGGCCCTGCTTGGCCGAGCCGCCGGCCGAGTCGCCCTCGACGATGAAGATCTCGGAAAACGCCGGGTCCTTTTCCTGGCAGTCCGCGAGCTTGCCCGGCAGCGCGCCCGAGTCGAGCGCACCCTTGCGCCGCACGAGCTCCCGGGCCTTGCGCGCGGCCTCGCGGGCGCGCGCCGACTCGACGATCTTCTCGACGATCTTTCGGCCGACCCTCGGGTTCTCCTCGAGGTATGAGCCGAGCTTGTCGTACACGACCTGTTGGACCCAGGTCTTGACCTCGGAGGAAACGAGCTTGTCCTTGGTCTGCGAGGAGAACTTCGGATCGCGTGACCTTGACCGACACGACCGCCGTGAGACCCTCGCGGCAGTCGTCGCCCGAGAGCGTCGTCTCCTTGAGCGCCTTCGTCAGACCGTTGGCCTCGGCGTATTTCTGGACGGCGCGCGTCAGCGCAGTCTTGAAGCCCTCGACGTGGGTGCCGCCGTCGCGGTTGTTGATCGTGTTGGTGAAGGAGAAGAGCGTCTCGGCATAGCCCTCGTTCCACTGGATCGCGACCTCGACGCGCTCCTTGTCGGCGTCGCGCTTCGGGTCGCCCGTTCCGTTCCGGACGTCCTGGAAAAAGATGACCTTGTCGTGGATCGCCTGCTTGGCCTTGTTCAGGTGCTCGACGAACGAGCGAATCCCGCCCTCGTAGGCGAAGTCGTGCTTCTTGTCGGTCCGCTCGTCGTGGATCGAGATCTTGACGCCGGGATTCAGGAACGACAGCTCGCGCAGCCGCTGCGACAGGCTGTCGAAATGGAACTCGGTGACCGAGAAGATCTTCGGATCCGCCCAGAACGTGACGCGTCGTTCCGGTCTTCTTGGAGGTCCCGACGTTCTTGATCGGCGCGACGGGCTTTCCCTGCTCGTAGGACTGCTGCCAGACCTTGCCGTCGCGCCGCACCTCGACGTCCAGCCGCTTCGACAAAGCGTTGACGACCGATACGCCGACGCCGTGCAGTCCGCCGGAGACCTTGTAGGAGTTGTCGTCGAACTTCCCGCCCGAGTGCAGGTCCGTCATGATGATCTCGAGCGTCTCGCGCTTGTGCTCCTTGTGCATGCCGACCGGGATGCCGCGGCCGTTGTCCTCGACCGTGACGGAATTGTCCGCGTGGATCGTGACGTCGACGTGATCGGCGTACCCGACCTGGGCCTCGTCGATCGAGTTGTCGACGAGCTCGAAGACCATGTGGTGGAGGCCGGAAAGATCGTCCGTGTCCCCGATGTACATTCCGGGGCGCTTGCGAACGGCCTCCAGGCCCTTCAGCAGCTTGATCGAGTCGGTGGTGTAGGCGGTGCTCATCGGTCTCCCCGTCCGCCCTGCACGGCGCGCAGCGGCTGCGTCGCCGACGCCGTTCCGGCGCGCACCTCGACGACCGAAGCCGCCCGCCGGGCCCAGCGCGGCGCCGGGGCGGCCGTCGTCAGGATCACGGCGGCTTCCCGCGGCAGGGCCTCGAAGAATTCCTCGGCCGAGGTCTCCGACAGGCCGGCGTCGAAATCGTCGGCCCCGAAGAGGGGAGCCTCTCCGGCGGCCGCCACCGATCGCCACTCCGCCAGGCGTACGAGGGCCATCGTCCGCGCGATCTCGCCCGAAGACGCCTCGGAGGACAGCGGCCGGCCCCGGCGGCTCCAGGCCAGGTCGTCGCGGTGCGGACCCGCGAGCGAATAACCGCGGCGCCTCTCCAGGGCCGCGAGCCGGCGGCAGGCCGACCGGATCTCGTCGACGCCGTCGCCGGACGCCGAATACGAAGCGCGGATCCCGGCGTAGTCGCCGCCGGCGTTTCTCGCGAGGTCTTCGAATTCCCGCTGCCAGAGCTCGAGGGCGGCCTGGCGGTGACGGCGCACCGCGGCTCCCGACACGGCGAGCTCCTCGGTCCAGGCCTCGAGCTCGTCGTCGGAGCCGGAGCCCTCCGTTTTCCAGCGGATCAGGAGGGCGTTGCGCTCGCGCAGGGCGGCGGCATAGCGGACGAGGTCCGCCCCGGCCGCCGGACGGATTCCGACGACCAGCCGATCGAGAAATCGCCGCCGCGCGGAAGGGGAGCCCGAGAGAATCTCCCGATGCTCGGGCGCGAGGAACACGGCCGGCGCCAGCTCCGAGATCTCCCGAAACCCCGCCGGCTTGCCGGCTCGCAGGAAGACGCGCCCCTGTTCGCTCGACCACGAGACCGCGATGCGGCTCGTGACCCCGGCGCCCCGAAACGGTCGCGCGGATTTCGAACCGGCCGCCCGAGGCGGCCATCTCGCCCGGAAGCGCCCCGCGAAAAGAGCGTTGCCCGCAGAGCAAGGCAACGGCTTCGAGCAGGTTCGTCTTGCCCTGGGCGTTCTCTCCCGTGACGAGCGTGACGCCGGCATCGAAGGAAACCGGGTCGGGGGAGAGATTACGGAAGCCGCGGCTCGAGAATTCGAAGAGGTGCAATCGGTTCCTTTGCCGGATCAGAGTCGCATCGGCATGACGACGTACGTGTAGCGGGAAGCACCCTCGATGCCGCCCCCGGGCTGACACTGACACTGCGTGTTTTCGTCCTTGAGCTCGAGCCGCACCTTCTCCGACTCGGCTTCCTCGAGAAAGTCGAGGAGGTACTGGGCGTTCAATCCGATCGAGAGCGGCTCGCCCGTAAACTCGACGTCGAGCGTCTCGGTGCCATCGCCGAGCTCCTGGCTCGCCGACGCGATCGTCAGGAGCCCTTCCTCGAACGACAGCTTCACGCCGCGGGAGCGCTCGGAGGAAAAAGAGAGACGCGCCGGATCGCCGCCTGGGTGGCCGCCGTCGGAACCATCGCCACGCGATCGTTCGACTTCGAGAGGATCTTCTCGTAGTCCGGAAAATTCACGTCGAGAAGCCTCGCGATCAGCTGCCGGTTGCCGACGGTGAACAGGAGATGGTTTTCGGAGTGGCGGATCTCGACCCGCGTGTCCCCTCCCCCATCCATCTTGAGGATCTCGGCGAGAGCCTTCTTCGGGATCAGCACATTCGGAAGGGTGGCCTTGGCGTCTTCCTTGGGAAAGTCGATCAGGGCGAGCCGATGTCCATCGGTGGCGACGAGCTCGAACTCCTTGCCTTTGTCCTTGAGGAGCGCGCCCATGAGCTGGAAACGCGTCTCCTCGGCGGAAACAGCGTATAAAACCTTACGAGTCAGTCGTTTCCATAAATCCAACGAAAACGAAATCCCCTTCTTCGCCTCCACCTTCGGGACGGTCGGAAAATCCTCCGACGGCTGAGCGACCAGGCGGAAGCTCGACCTCTGGCACGTAACCCCCAAATAGTGGTTTTCCATGAGCTTCAGGGCCACGTCCGCCTCGGGAAGGTTGCGGATGAGGTCGAAGAGCTTGCGGGCCGGCACGGTCACGCTGCCCGGCCGGGAAACCTTCGCCTCGGTCTGGGAAAGGAGCGTGAGGTCGAGATCCGTCGACGTGAAGCTCAGATGTCCGTCGGAGGCGCGAAGGAGGATGTTCGAAAGGATCGGGATCGTGTTCTTCCTCTCGACGACTCCCTGCATGAGCGTGAGCTCATTCAGGAAATCTCCCCTCTTGACCGTCAACTCCATGGGATTTTCCTACCTCCGAACAGAGAAAAAAGTCTATCACATTTAACCGTATTCGTAGGACTAGTTCAAAAAACCGAGATCTCGAAAAACGCCAATGAAAATGGGGTCAAAACGCGCATTGGCTCTGTGGAGCGCGCGGCCGTTCGTCCACAGTTGCGTCCGAATCACGAGCGTCGCTTCGCGGTGCGGAAAACGGCGCGGCGGAAATCTCGTCGCGGACCGGGCATCGGTCAGCGATAAGGCTGCAGGAACCCCTCGACGACCCTGCGGAAATCGGAGTCGTCTTCGACCATCCGTTCGATCTTTTCGACCGAGTGCATGACCGTCGAGTGATGTTTGTCGTTGAAGAGCCGCCCGATCTCCGGGTAGGAGAGGGGAGTCAGCTTCCGGCAGAGGTACATGGCGACCTGGCGGGGGAAGGCGACCGGCTTGGCGTTCGATTTCGCCTTCATGTCCGAAACCCGCAGACCGTAGTGGGAGGCCACGGCCTTGAGGATGTCGGAGGGTGTCGCCCGGTGCTCCTCGTTTCCGACGATGTCCCGAAGGGTCTCCCGGGCGAGCTCGACCGTCAGCGGGCTGTCCGGTCAAGGAGGAGAAGGCGATGACGCGATTGAGCCGGCCCTCGAGCTCCCGGACGTTGGACTTGACGGTCCCGGCGATGAAGAGCGCGACGTCGTTCGGAACCTCGACTTTCTCGGCCGCGGCCTTCTTGCGGATGATCGCGACCTTCATCTCGAGGTCCGGCGGCTGGATGTCGGCGATCAGCCCCCACTCGAATCGAGACCGGAGCCGCTCCTCGAGAGTGGGGATCTCTTTCGGAAGCGCATCGGAGGTGACGACGATCTGCTTCTGGGCGTCGTGAAGGGCATTGAAGGTGTGAAAGAACTCCTCCTGGGTCGAGTCCTTGCCGGCGATGAACTGAACGTCGTCCATGAGAAGCACGTCCAGCTCGCGGTAACGGCGCTTGAATTCATGCATGCGTTCGAAGCGCAGCGCGTTGATCAGATCGTTCAGGAATCGCTCGGCGGAGAGATAGAGCACGCTCGCGTCGGGGTTGCGCTGGAGGATCTCGTGCGCGATCGCATGCATCAGGTGAGTCTTGCCGAGGCCGACGCCACCGTAGAGAAACAGGGGGTTGTACGAGCGCGAGGGAGATTCCGCGACCGCGCGCGCGGCGGCGTGGGCGAACTGGTTCGAGGAACCGACGACGAAATTCTCGAAGGTGAAACGCGGGTTGCCGGAGCTCGGGCGGCCCGGACCCGCCGGGCTCGGCGCGGGCGCCGAAGCGGCCTCTCCGGACGGAGCGCCCGCCGTCTCGAATCGGATCGAGAGCTCCGGGAATCCCGCCTGCGATGCTTCCCGAGCGAGCAACTCTCCGTGCCGGGACTCGATCCAGTCGGCGAAAACGCGCGAAGGCACCGAAACCGTCAGCACGCCCGCTCCGGAAGCCGGGTCGAAGCCGAGCTCGCGCGTCGGCCCGAACCACGTCTTCAGCTCTTTGGCGTCGAGCTTTCCCTCGAGCTGCTTGAGGATGGAGGCCCAGATCTCGGTCATCGCAAAATCTCGATTTCCGCAGGATTTCCACAGCTGTGGAAGGTCCTGGGGACCTCGGGGGGCGGGAGTATATGCGAGCGGAGCCCGGCAACGCGGGACGGACCGCTTCTTCCCTTGACTTCACATCCGTCCGAACCTAGCATTCGCCCTCTTTATGAAGCGCACCTTTCAACCGAACAACCGGCGCCGCAAGCGCACCCACGGCTTCCTCGTCCGGATGCGGACGCGGTCGGGCCGCGCCATCATCTCGGCGCGCCGACGCAAAGGGCGCAAAAGACTCACGGTGTGAACTCGGGCCCGGCCGTCTCCGAGGGTTTCTCCCGGGACGACCGCCTCCGCCAACGCAGGGAATTCGAAGAGTGCTACGCCTCCGGAGTGCGCGTTTCCGGTCGACACGTCCAGGTCTTTCTGCTGCCCGCCACGGGCACGGCGACGAAAGCGCGCCTCGGAATCTCGGTTCCCAAACGGGTGGGCAACTCGGTCGTACGCAATCGGGTTCGGCGACGTCTCCGGGAAATCTTCCGGCGCTCGCGGGCTGGGCTGCCGCCGCGCGCCCTGTCGCTCGTCGTCAACGTCCGGCCGTCGGCCGCCGGCGCGCCGTTTACGGAGCTCTCGGAGGACTTCATGCTCGCGGTTCGGCGCGGCCTCCCGCGCCTTCCGCCGCCGTGACCGCCGGGGCGCGCTTCGCGATCGGTCTTCTGGACGCATACAAGAGATTTCTCTCGCCGTTTCTGCCGCGGGCCTGCCGCTTCGAGCCGACCTGCTCGGTCTACGCCCGCGAAGCGATCGTCCGCTACGGCTTCGCTCGGGGCTGTCGGCTCGCCGCGGCGCGCCTTTTCCGATGCCACCCCTTCCACCGCGGGGGTTTGGACCCGGTGCCCTAGGTGGAAAAGAGGCTTCTGCTCGCGGCGGCTCTTTCGCTCGGTGTCCTGCTGTGCTGGGAGTGGCTGGGTCCGAAGCCGGCCCGTCGCCCGCTTTCTCCGTCGGCCGTTCCCACGGCGGCCGCGACGGCGGTCGCGGCTGCGCCGCCTTCTTCCGCCGCCGCCGGAACGACATCGGAAAAGCCGGCCGAGCCGCTTCCGGCTCCGGCGAGCGCGGAGGCCGAAAGCTCGATCACGGTCTCGAATGACCTCGTCCACGCGACCTTCTCCAATCGCGGGGCGGTCCTGACCTCGTTCGTGCTGACCGGGCACTTCGACGAGCAGAAGAAGCCGCTCGAGCTCGTCCGGACGCTTCCGCCCGACCTGCCCCGGCCCATGGGCCTCGATTTCGGAGCCGACTCGGCGACGACGGCGAAGATCGCCCACGCTCTCTTCGTCGTCGAACAGGAGTCCCGGGACGTCGTGCGGTTCCGCTACGCGGATGACCGTGTCGCGGTCGTCAAGGAGTTCCGGCTCGGCAAGGGATACCTCTTCGACGTGGACGTGCGCGTCACCGGCCCCGCCTTCGGCGTCCTCATCGGACCGGGGCTGCGCAACCCCACGCCGAGCGAAGGCCGCTCGCGCTACGTCATGGCGGCCTCGGCGGTCTTCGCGACCCCCGACGGGATGAAGGTCGTCGTGGCGGACAAGGCCACGGGCAAGGACGTCTGGGCGCTGCCCCCCGCTCGTTCGCCGGCATCGAGGACAACTACTTCCTGCAGGCTCTCGTCCCCAAGAGCGCCTCGACGGGCCGCGCCGTCGCCTTCCCGCTTCCCCATCCCGAGGGCAAGCCGACACAGGAGATCGCGGCCGCGGTCTCCGGCTCCGGCTCCTTCCAGGCCTCGGCCTACTTCGGCCCCAAGGACATCCCGATCCTCGAGAGCTACGGCCTCGGGCTCGAACGCACCGTCGACTTCGGGTGGTACGGAGTTCTCGCGCGGCCGCTGCTCTGGCTGATGCGCCAGACGCACGCGCTCGTGGGCAACTGGGGCCTCGCGATCCTCGCCGTCACCTTCCTGATCCGGGTGTTGCTCTTCCCGTTGACCGCGAAGAGCTACGTCTCGATGAAGAAGATGCAGAAGCTCGCGCCGAAGGTCAACGCGATCCGCGACAAGTACAAGAAGTCCAAGAGCGATCCGGCGCAACGTCAGAAGATGAACACCGAGATGATGGCGCTCTATCAATCCGAAGGCGCCAACCCGATGAGCGGCTGCCTGCCGATGCTCCTGCAGCTGCCGATCCTGTTCGCGTTCTACAAGGTGCTGGCGATCGCGATCGAGCTGCGCCACGCCCCCTTCTTCTTCTGGGTCAAGGACCTCTCGGCGATCGACACGACCTACGTGCTCGTCATCCTGATGATCATCTCGATGTACGTGCAGCAGGCCATGACGCCTTCGACGATGGACCCCGCGCAGAAGAAGATGTTCATGTTCATGCCGATCTTCATGGGGTTCGTGTTCAAGGACATGCCGGCGGGGCTCGTGCTCTACTGGCTCTTTTCGAACCTGCTGACGGTCGTGCAGCAGCTCTTGATGAATCGAATCGTGAAGGAGGACGATCCCACGCCGCCCCGCCGGGGCGCGAAAGCCCTCAAGCAGGCGCGGGCGTAGGGTCGAGACGAACCGATGCGATACGAAGCGAAGACGGAAGAGGATGCGGTCGCCGGCGCCGCGAAGGCGCTGGGCAGGCCCGCAGCGGAGCTCAAGTACACGGTGATCCGGGACGAGAAGGCCTTCTGGGGCGGCCGCGTCGTCGAGATCGAGGTGCAGGAGCCCGGAAGCGCGAGCGTGCGCGCAGAGGTGGAGAGCCTCGAGGAGGAGACGACCTTCGCGTCGGCCCCGTCCCCGGAGGCTCCGGCTCCGGTCTCGGCGCCCGCGCCGGCGGCGACCGAGGCCGATGCCGCGGCGGCGGTCGAAGGGACGCTGACCGAGCTTCTCTCGGCGGCGGGACTCCTCGTCGAGACGCGACGCCGCGAGGTCCAGGGCGAGGAAATGCTCTTCGAGCTCTTCGGCGACGACGTCGAGCCCCTCCTCGCGAACAAGGGAGAGGGGCTGACCGGCCTCGAAGTTCTCGTCGGCCGGATCGCGTCCAAGCGCGTCGGCCGGCCGGTCCATCCGCGGCTCGACGCGGAGGGTTTCCGCGCCCATCGCAAGGAAGCGCTCGAGGAGCTCGCGCAGACCTCGGCCGAAGAAGTCCGGCGCACGCGTCGGCCGCAGCTTCTGCCGCCGCTCGCTCCGTGGGAGCGCCGCCTCGTCCACCTGGCGCTGTCGGAGGATCCGGAGCTCGAGACCGAGAGCGAAGGCGAAGGGTTCCTGAAACGCGTGGAGGTCCGCCTCAAGGGACGGTAGCCGCGGTGCGCACCGCGGACGCCTTCCTCGACACGATCGCGGCCCTGGCGACTCCCGCCGGCCGCTCGGCGCTCGCGGTCGTGCGGCTCTCGGGACCCGACGCCTCGCGCATTCTCGCCGCCCTCGCTCCGGGGCTGCCGAAGCCCGTGCCCCCGCGTCGTCCGCTTCGGACGCTGCTCGTCGAAGACGGCGGCGCGGCGATCGATGAAGCCGTCGTGACCTTCCTTCCGGCCGATTCTTCTCCGACGGGCGAGGATGTGGCCGAGGTCTCGATGCACGGCAGCCCGGTCGCGGTCGAGCGGCTGCTCGCCGCGGCGCTCTCCGGCGGCGCCCGCGCGGCGCGAGCCGGCGAGTTCACCGAACGGGCATTTCGCGCCGGGCGAATCGACCTCCTTCGAGCCGAGGCCGTCCGGGACCTGATCGAGTCGAGAACGCCGGCGGCGGCCCGCGCCTCGGCCCGGCGCCTGGCCGGCGCCTTGAGCGCGCGCATCCGGTCCGTTCGAGAGGACCTTCTTTCCGCGACTTCGGCTCTCGAGGCCGCGATCGATTTTTCGGAAGAGGCCGGCGAGGCGACCGACCCCTCCATTCGCACGCACCTGGAGGCGGCGATCGCCGAGCTCGACCGGCTCGCCTCGTCCTCGCGCACGGGGCGGCTCCTGAATCACGGCTGCCGCGTCGCGATCCTCGGCCGCCCAAACGCCGGCAAGTCCACCCTCTTCAACGCCGCCCTCGGGCGCGACCGCGCGATCGTGACGGAGGTGGCCGGCACCACCCGGGACACCCTCGAGGCCGAGCTCGACGTCGGAGGCGTTCCGGTCACGCTCGTCGACACGGCGGGCCTGCGGAGGACGGCCGATCTCGTCGAGGCCAGGGGCGTCGAGCGCGCCCGCGCCGAGGCGGAGCGCGCGGACGCGGCGATCTACGTCTTCGACGGGCCCTGCGGCCTCGACGACGACGACGCCGAAGCCCTGGCGCTCGTCGTCGGCCGACCCCTGATCCTCGTCGCCAACAAGGCCGACCGCCGGGCCGGTCCCGATCCGCCGCTGCCGGCGGAGGCCGTCCCCTTCTGCGGGCTCGCGCCCGATGCCGGGCCCGGGCTCCGAAAACTCCTCGAAGCGAAGATCGCGGCAGAGATCTCGACGGACGCCGCCTCCGAGATGCTCGGGTCCCTGCGCCAGGCGGATCTGGTCGCTCGCGCTCGCGCGGCCGCCGCCGAGGCGATCGCCGCGCTCGACCGCGGCGTTTCGCCGGAGTACGCCGCCACGCATTGCCATTCGGCTCTCGACGCACTCTCCGACCTGGTCGGCGAGACGACGTCCGAGGACGTCCTCGCGCGCCTCTTTTCGACGTTTTGTATCGGAAAATAGATCCCGCCATGCGCTTCGACGTCCTCGTCATCGGCGGCGGACACGCGGGAATCGAGGCCGCGCACGCCGCGGCGCGCATGGGCCGGCGCACCGCGTTGCTGACGGGCTCGCGGGCCGCCATCGGCCGCATGTCCTGCAATCCCGCCATCGGCGGACTCGCCAAGGGCCAGCTCGTCCGCGAGATCGACGCCCTGGGCGGCGTCATGGGAGAGCTCGCGGATGCCGCGGGGATCCAGTTCCGCATCCTCAATCGATCGCGCGGGCCGGCGGTCTGGGGGCCGCGCGCGCAATGCGACCGGGCGCTCTACGCGCGCCTGGCGCGTCAGCGGGTCGAATGCACCGAGGGTCTGACGACCCTCGAAGGGATGGCCGAATCGCTCATCGA
Source organism: uncultured Acidobacteriota bacterium (assembly GCA_963738945.1). Classification (GTDB taxonomy): domain Bacteria; phylum Acidobacteriota; class Thermoanaerobaculia; order UBA5066; family Gp7-AA6; genus DAHUXD01. The sequence continues at coordinate 3,206,134 of CAVTYD010000002.1, read as the reverse complement.
CGAAGCGGGGCGAATCGCGGGCGTCGTGACGGACACCGGCCAGCGAGTCTCCGCGAGCGCCGTCGTCGTCACGGCCGGCACGTTCCTGAACGGCCTGATGCACACGGGCGAGCGCCGGACCGAAGGCGGGAGGGTCGGCGAAGCGGCCGCGAGCGGCCTGTCGGCGTCGCTCGAGGCGGCGGGCCTGAAGCTCGGACGCTTCAAGACGGGCACGCCGCCGCGTCTTCATCGCGACACGATCGACTACGCGGCCTGCTCGCCGCAGGAAGGCGACGATCCTCCGGTGCCGTTCTCGTTTCGCACGAAGAGGCTGCCGCGCAGGCAGGCACTCTGCTGGCTGACCGAGACCAACGCCAGAGTCCACGCGCTCATCCGTGCAAACCTGCATCGAAGCCCGATGTACTCGGGCCGGATCCACGGGATCGGTCCGCGCTACTGCCCCTCGGTCGAGGACAAGGTCGTGAGGTTTTCCGACAAGGACCGTCACACGCTCTTCCTGGAGCCGGACGGCTGGGACTCCGAAGAGATCTACGTCAACGGCCTCTCGACGTCGCTGCCCGAAGACGTGCAGCGCGGAATCCTCGCGGAGATTCCCGCGCTCGCGCGCGCGAAGATGATCCGCCCGGGGTATGCGGTCGAATACGATTTCGTCTTCCCCGATCAGCTCTCGATCGCGCTCGAGGCACTCGAGGCTCCCGGTCTCTTTCTCGCCGGCCAGATCAACGGGACCTCGGGATACGAGGAGGCGGCGGCGCAGGGAATCCTCGCCGGCATCAATGCGGCGCTGGCGGCGGCCGGAGACGAGCCCTTCGTGCTCGATCGTTCCGAGGCCTACGCGGCCGTGCTCGTCGACGATCTGACGAAGAAGGGGCTCGAGGAGCCGTACCGTCTTTTCACCTCGCGCGCCGAGTACCGGCTGCTGCTCGGAGTCGATACGGTGCTTCCTCGCCTGCTCCCGCACGGCCGCCGCCTCGGGCTGATCGCCGAGGACGAGTATGCGGAGGCGATGCGTGGAGAAGAGCGGCTTCGCGAGGCGGAGTCGGGCTTGCGGGAAAGGACCTTTACGCCGAATCTCGCGACCCGTGAGGCCTTCCGGCGGCGGCTCGGGATCGAGCTCTCGAACCCGGCTACAGCATTTAAACTACTGCAACGAAATGACTTATCTGTAGATCAGCTCGATCTGCTGGCACCCGAGCTGTTCGCCGGGCTCGATCGCGAGGATCGAAGTATCCTGGAGAGCCGCGTGCGCTACGAGGGCTACATCCTTCGCGAGAACGAGCGGCTCGAACGGTCGAAGCCGTTCGACGCGCGGCGGATCCCGAGGGGTTTTCGATATGAAGGCCTTCCGGGACTCTCGACGGAGGCCGTCGAGCAGTGCTCGCGCCGCCGGCCTCGAACCGTCGGAGAAGCGTCCCGGATCCCGGGCGTGACTCCCGCGGCGGTCGCGATAATCTCGGCCCATGTCGCTCGCGCCGGAGGAGCCCCTTCCGCCTGAGCGTTTCGAGGCCCTCCTCAGGGAACCGGGGCCGGACCGTCTTCCCCCCCTCGTGGAAGAGCGCGCCGCCTCCCTGGCCGGCTACCTCTCGGAGCTCGATGCATGGCGCAGGCGCGTCAACCTGACCGGAAACCTGTCCGCTCGCGAGCTCGTCGACCACACCCTCGAAGCCCTCATTCCGGCAGCCTTAATTGATCATGGCGAAAGACTTGTGGACATCGGGTCGGGGGCAGGCTTTCCCGGTCTTCCGCTCGCCATTGCTCGGCCCGACCTCGGCGTGAGCCTCGTCGAGCCTCGCGGAAAGCGGGCGGCGTTTCTCCGGCACGTCCTTCGCGCACTCCCCGTTTCGAACGCCACGGTGATCGAGTCGCGAATCGAGGAAGTCGGCGGGCAGACTTTCGGAGTCGCGACCACCCGGGCGGTCGGAGATCTGAGGCAGATCGTGGGCGGTGCGCCATTTCTCACACCCGGAGGGCTGCTGTTGCTGTGGACGACGGAGCCGGAATCGATGGCCGCCGGGCTGCCGGATTTCCGGCTCGAGCGCGTGATGCCGATCCCACGGAGCTCACGACGTGCGATTGCGGTCCTGCGGAAGGCCGGATGAGATCTCCGATGTTCCACGTGGAACATCGAGCGATTTCGGTTTACCACCCCCGGATTCACGAACATAATCCGGGCACCTCATGGCCCGAATCGTCGCAATAGCCAACCAGAAGGGCGGAGTCGGCAAGACGACCACCGCGATCAACCTGGCGGCAGCTCTGGCGGCGTACGACCAGAAGGTGCTGCTGATCGATCTCGATCCGCAGGCCAATGCGACCTCCGGTCTCGGATTTTCCAAGCGCGAGGAAACGGGGACCGTCTACACGGCGCTGCTGTCGGGCGAGGTCGCCCCCATCGTTCGCGAGACGGCCTTTCCCAACTTGTGGATGGTCCCTTCGGGACGCGATCTGGTGGGTGCCGAGATCGAGCTCGTCAACCACCCGGATCGCGAGGCTCGGCTCCGATTCGCGCTCGGAGCGGTTCGCGGGACATACAACCTCGTTCTGATCGATTGCCCGCCGTCGCTTTCGCTTCTGACGGTGAATGCCCTGACGGCCGCCGATTCGGTCCTGGTCCCGATACAAACCGAATACTTCGCCCTCGAGGGGCTGGCGGAGCTGCTCGAAACGATCGAGCGTGTTCGCGACACGTTCAACCCGCTTCTCGCGATGGAGGGCATCGTTCTGACGATGTTCGACGAGCGCACCAACCTCGCCCGGCAGGTCGTCGACGACATCCGAGAGCACTTCGGCGACAAGGTGTTCCAGACGGTGATTCCGAGAAACGTCCGCCTCGGGGAGGCGCCCTCCTTCGGAAAGCCGGTCCTCGCCTACGACATCAAGTCCCGGGGCGCCGAGGCGTACCTCGCTCTCGGACGGGAGTTCCTGAAACGACGGAGGTCGAAATGAGCAGCCGCAAGCCGGTTCTCGGCAGGGGTCTCTCGGCGCTTCTTCCCGGCAAGGACGATGTTCCACGTGGAACGTATCCGAGGGAGGTCGAGATCAATCGATTGACCCCCTCCCGATTTCAGCCACGGCGCGACTTCTCGGAGGCAGCCCTGGCGGACCTGGCCCGGTCGATCCGGGAGCAGGGAATCGTCCAGCCCATCGTGGTCGTCGCCCGTGGCGAGAAATTCGAGATCGTGGCAGGGGAGCGCCGCTGGCGCGCCGCCGCAATCGCCGGTCTCGACAGGGTTCCGATCACGGTTCGCGAGAAGAGCTCGGATCGGGACCTCCTCGAGGCGGCGCTCGTCGAGAACCTGCAGCGCGAGGATCTGAATGTGCTCGAGGCCGCCGAAGCCTATGCGCGACTGCGCGAGGAGTTCGCGCTGACGCAGGAGAAGATCGCCGAGCGCGTCGGGAAGGATCGCGCAACAGTAGCTAACACATTGAGAATATTGAAGTTATCGTCACATGTGAGAGACAGGATCCGCTCCGGCGAGCTCTCCGCCGGCCACGCTCGCGCGCTGGTCGCCCTCGCTGCTACCGATGACCAGGAGCAGCTCGCGGAGGAGATCGTGCGTCGCGCGCTTTCGGTCCGTCAAACGGAGAAACGCGTCGCGAGACTTTCGGCCGGGGATCGCGTCGTCTCGGAGCGGCGCCGGGATCCGTTCACACGCGATGCCGAGGAGAAGCTGACCCGACTGCTCCAGACGAAGGTCCGCATCGCGCGCCGCCGGCGCGGGGGCCGGATCGAAATTGCCTTCGGATCCGAAGACGAATTGATCCGAATCTACGAGCGACTCGCGGGAAAATAGCCCTTTTCCCGGGATACGGTCGTTCTCTCGAAACTCCCAGGAGGAGACCCGATGAAGACTCGAAGCGACGGTGCGACGCTGAACGGCTTTCTCGACAAGGGGAGCTACCTGAAGGGCGAGCTGACGTTCGAAGAAACGTTCCGCATCGACGGGCGGTTCGAGGGCAGGATCCCTTCGGGCAGCGAGCTGATCCTGGGCGATTCCGCGGAAGTGGATGCCGAGATCCGCGTCGAGCGTCTCTCGATCAACGGTGCGCTCAAGGGATCCGTCCACGCCAGCGAGCGGGTCGAGATCCACCCGCGTGCGCGAGTCACGGCGGAGATCCACACGCCCGTTCTGCGCATCGAGGAGGGGGCCTTTTTCCAGGGCTCGTGCACGATGGGAGGCGAGGGTGCGCCGAAGCTCGTCGAGGCTCCCGGATCGGTCGCGCGCAAATAATTCGAGACAAAAGAGTTAACCATTGACGCAAAAGCCGCGACAACTTCATCCGGTCCGCTCGACTCCGAACTCCCGACTGTGCTATTGATCCGCGGTTTTCTCGGGAACTTTCTCCTATGATCGAAGCACCCAACGTCGCCGGTCTCTATGTGATTCTTGCCTTCGGGATCTCCTACTGGATCCTGAAGAAATACCTCTTCGTTCCGCTTTCGAAGATTCTCGATGCGCGCGAATCGGCCGAGCGCGACGCCGAGAAAGCCTACGCGGCGAGCCTCGCGGAGCTCGAAAAGGCCGTTTCCGCCGGAGAAGAGAAGCTCTCGGAGGCGCGTCGCGAGGCTCTGAAGACCCGGGAGTCGCTGCGCGCGGAAGGCTCGGCGCTGCTCGAGGCGAAGCTCGCCGAGGCTCACCGGATCGCCCAGGACGCGGTCGATCGGGGAGCCCGGGAAATCGCCGTGCAGTCGGAGGCTTCCGCGAAGGAGCTGCCCGAGAGAGCGCGCGGCATCGCGCGCGAGCTCGCCGAAAAGATTCTCGGACGAAAGCTCGCCGCGTGAGCTTTCTCTCCGGTCTGCCCGCCTTCTGCGGCGCCGCGATGCTCGTGTCGGAAGAGGGACACGAGGCGTCGACGTTCCTGGGCCTGCCCCTCTGGATCTGGCAGGTGCTGAACCTCGGCCTCTTTCTCGCCGTCCTGCTTTATTTCATCGCCAAGCCCCTGACGGAGGCCTTCCGCAAGCGCCAGGTCGACATCGAGCAGCGCCGCCAGGAGGCCGAGCGGCAGCGGGCTTCGGTCGATCGGCTGGCCATGGACATCCGCGAAAAGACGGCAAAAATCGAGCGGGAGATCGAAGAGATCCGCAAGCAGGGGCGCCTCGACGGCGAGGAGGCCCGGCGTGCGCTGGCGGCCCGCGCCGACGAGGAGGCCGGCCGCATTCGCCGGGACGCTACCGACGAGATCGACCGGCGCGTCGCCGCGGCGCGCGAGGATCTGCGGCGCGCGGCGGCCGACGCGGCCGGCACGGCCGCCTCCGAGATCCTCTCCCGCGAGATCACTGCCGCCGACCGGGAGCGCCTGCTCGCCGACAGCGTCGCGAGCCTGAAGGGGAGCGCCCGTTGAGCTCCTTCACGCGGCCCTACGCCCGCGCGTTTCTCGAAGCGGCTCCGTCCGGCTACGACATCGGCCGCTTTCTCCAGGCGGGCGAGTCGATCGCTCAGGCCTTTTCGGCCAATCCGGCGCTGCGCGCCTTTCTGCTCGCCCCCAACGTCCCCCGCGAGGCCAAGAGCCGCGCGATCGCCGCGCTCGCCGGCAAGGCGGGCCTCGACGAATACGGCACGCGGTTTCTGCAGGTGCTCCTGAGAAATCACCGTCTCCTCGAGGCGGCCGAAGTTTTCCGCGCGCTGCGCGCACTGAACGACGAGCGGCAGAACATTCTCCGCGTCCGGGTCACGGTGCCGGCGAGCCTGAGCGACGCCGAGCGCCGAGCCGTGGAGGATGCCATCGCCGAGCGGACGGGAAAGACCGTCCGAAGCGAGATCGACCTCGACCCGAAACTGCTCGGCGGCTTCATCGCGCGGGCAGGATCGCAGGTCTTCGACGGGTCCGTGGCCGCCGCCATACGGCGGTTCGAGGCCCAGGTGAAAGAGAGAACGGGGGCCTGAGATGGAAATCAAGGCGGACGAGATCACGGCAATCCTCAAGCAGCAGCTCGCCGGTTACGAGAAGGCGATCGACGTCGCCGAGGTCGGCACGGTGCTGTCGGTCGGCGACGGCATCGCCCGGATCTATGGCCTCGACAAGGTCATGGCGGGCGAGCTCGTGGACTTCGGCCACGACATCTTCGGCCTCGCGCTGAACCTCGAACAGGACCAGGTCGGCGTCGTGCTGCTCGGCGAGTCGCAGCAGATCAAGGAAGGCCAGGAGGTCCGCCGCACGCGGCGCATCATCCAGGTCCCCGTCGGGCCCGCGCTCGTCGGCCGCGTCGTGGACGCCCTCGGGCGCCCGATCGACGACAAGGGGCCGATCAAGGCGACCGAGTTCTACCCGACCGAGCGGATCGCCCCCGGCGTCATCGACCGCCAGGCCGTCAAGGAGCCCGTGCAGACGGGCCTGAAGGCGATCGACGCGATGATCCCGATCGGCCGCGGCCAGCGCGAGCTGATCATCGGCGACCGCCAGACCGGAAAGACCGCGATCGCGCTCGACACGATCATCAACCAGAAGGGCAAGGGCGTCGTCTGCATCTACGTCGTCATCGGGCAGAAGAAGTCGACGGTCGCGCAGGTCGTCAAGACCCTCGAAGAAAACGGCGCGATGGGCCACACGATCATCGTGTCGGCGACCGCGTCGGACCCGGCACCCATGCTCTACATCGCCCCCTACGCGGGCTGCGCGATGGGCGAATGCTTCCTCTACAACAAGCAGCACGCACTGACGATCTACGACGACCTCTCCAAGCACGCCGCGGCGTACCGCGAGATCTCGCTGCTGCTGCGCCGGCCGCCCGGCCGCGAGGCGTACCCGGGCGACGTCTTCTACCTGCACTCGCGGCTCCTCGAGCGCGCGGCCAAGCTTTCGGACGAGAAGGGCGGCGGCTCGCTGACCGCGCTGCCGATCATCGAGACGCAGGCCGGCGACGTCTCGGCGTACATCCCGACCAACGTCATCTCGATCACCGACGGCCAGATCTATCTCGAGAGCGACCTGTTCTACTCGGGCGTCCGGCCGGCGGTCAACGTCGGCATCTCGGTCTCGCGCGTCGGCGGCAACGCCCAGATCAAGGCGATGAAGCAGGTCGCCGGCACGCTGCGCCTCGATCTGGCGCAGTACCGCGACCTCGCCGCGTTCGCCCAGTTCGGCTCCGACCTCGACAAGGCGTCGCAGGCGCAGCTGGCGCGCGGCGCCCGGATGGTCGAGCTCCTGAAGCAGGCGCAGTTTGCGCCGATGGACGTCGAGCTGCAGGTCGCCTCGATCTACGCGGGCGGCAAGGGCTACATGGACTCGATCAAGGTCGAATCGGTCCGTGAGTTCGAGAAGGGCATGCACGAATACCTGAAGGCGCAGGCCAAGGACGTGCTCTCGGCGATCGTCGCGACCGGGAAGCTCGAGAAGTCGACCGAAGAGGCCCTCGGCAAGGCGATCCAGACGTTCAAGGCTCAGTTCGCGAAGGACAACCCGAAGGCGGCCGCGGCCTAGCCGATCCATGCCGTCCCTCATCGACATCCGCCGCCGGCTGCGCTCGGTCAAGAGCACGCAGCAGATCACCAAGGCCATGAAGATGGTCGCGGCGGCGAAGCTGCGCCGGGCGCAGGACCGGGTCGTCGGCGCGCGCCCATACGCAAAGCTGATCGGCAGCGTCCTCGCCTCCGTCACGGCGCACGCCGGCGAGGTCAGGGAGCCGCTTCTGGCCATCCGCGAGGAGAAGCGGGTGGTGGTCGTCGTCGTCGCCGGCGACCGCGGCCTGGCCGGCGCCTTCAACACGAACGTCAACAAGGCCACGCTCCACCTGCTGGCCGCCCACCCGGAATGGGAGGAGATCCGCATCCTTCCCGTCGGCAAGAAGGCCGTCGACTTCTGGAAGCGCCGCAAGTACCCGCTCACCGAAAAGACCTATGCCGGCATCTTCGACAAGCTGAATTTCGGGAACGCCCGCGAGATCGCGACCGCTCTGGCCGACGCGTTCCTCGCGGAGCGGATCGACGCCGCCTACGTCGTCGTCAACGAGTTCCGCTCGATCCTCTCGCAGGTGGTCCAGACCTCGAGGGTGCTGCCCCTCTCGCCCGAACCGGCGGCCGCCGCGGAAGCGGGCAATCCCAGTCCCGGCGTCGAGTACATCTTCGAGCCCGACGCGAAGCAGATCCTGGCCTTCCTCCTGCCGCGCTACCTCGAGTTCACGATCTACCGGGCCCTCGCGGAGTCGGCGGCGGCCGAGATGGGGGCGCGCATGACCGCGATGGGACGCGGCCACGAAGAACGCGGGCGAGATGATCGACAAGCTCACGCTGACGTACAACCGCGCCCGTCAGGCGCGCATCACCAAGGAACTGATCGAGATCGTCTCCGGCGCCGCGGCGCTGGAGTAAGGCAGGGAGAACCATGGCGGAGCAAAACGTCGGCAAAGTCGTCGCGATCATCGGGCCGGTGCTCGACATCGAGTTTCCGGAGGGCAAGCTCCCGGCGATCTACAACGCGGTCCACATCCAGGACGACGGCAAGGAGACGGGCGAGCCGATCGACGTCATCGCCGAGGTCGCGCAGCACCTCGGCGAGAACCGCGTGCGCTGCGTCTCGATGAAGCCGACCGACGGCATGGTGCGCGGCATGAAGGCCGTCGACCTCGGCGACGCCGATCTCGGTGCCCGTCGGCCGCGAGACGCTCGGCCGCATCCTGAACGTCATCGGCGAGCCGGTCGACGGCCTCGGTCCGGTCAAGGCGAAGGAGCGCTGGCCGATCCACCGCGAGCCGCCGGCCTACGACGAGCAGTCGACCGAGGTCGAGATGTTCGAGACGGGCATCAAGGTCATCGACCTGCTCGAGCCCTACACCAAGGGCGGCAAGACCGGCCTCTTCGGCGGCGCCGGCGTCGGCAAGACCGTCATCATCCTGGAGCTCATCAACAACGTCGCCATGCACCACGGCGGCTTCTCGGTCTTCGCCGGCGTCGGCGAGCGCACGCGCGAGGGCAACGACCTCTAGCTCGAGATGACGGAGTCGGGCGTCATCACGCCGGGCGACCCTCGAAGTCGAAGTGCTCGCTGATCTACGGGCAGATGACCGAGCCGCCGGGCGCGCGCCTGCGCGTCGGCCTGACCGGACTGACCGTCGCCGAGTACTTCCGCGACGCCGAGGGCAAGGACGTGCTGCTCTTCATCGACAACATCTTCCGCTTCACGCAGGCGGGCTCGGAGGTCTCCGCGCTCCTCGGCCGCATGCCGTCGGCCGTCGGCTACCAGCCGAACCTCGCGACCGAGATGGGCGAGCTGCAGGAGCGCATCACCTCGACCAAGAAGGGCTCGATCACGTCCGTCCAGGCGATCTACGTGCCGGCCGACGACCTGACCGACCCCGCGCCCGCGACGGCGTTCGCGCACCTCGACGCGACGACGGTTCTCTCGCGCGCGATCTCGGAGATGGGCATCTACCCGGCCGTCGATCCGCTCGCCTCGACGTCGACGATCCTCTCGCCGCGTGTCGTCGGCGAGGAGCACTACAAGTGCGCCCGCGACGTGCAGGCGGTGCTCCAGAAGTACAAGGACCTCCAGGACATCATCGCGATCCTCGGCATCGACGAGCTCTCCGAGGAGGACAAGCTCGTCGTCGCCCGCGCCCGCAAGATCCAGCGGTTCCTCTCGCAGCCGTTCTTCGTCGCGCAGCAGTTCACGGGGCTCGAGGGCCGCTACGTCAAGATCGCCGACACGATCAAGGGCTTCCGCGAGATCGTCGACGGCAAGTGCGACGACATGCCGGAGCAGGCGTTCTACATGGTCGGCACGATCGAAGAGGCCCGCGAGAAGGCCGCCCAGCTCGCCAAGGCGGCCTAGCGTGGCGCTGCAGCTTCTGGTCGTCACCCCCGAGCGCCGCGTCCTCGAGACGGAGGCCGACGAGGTGGAGTTGCCGGGGGCGCAGGGCTACCTCGGCATTCTGCCCGGGCACGCCCCGCTCATCACGCTGCTCGGCACCGGTGTCCTGACCTCTCGCCGCGGCGGCAGCGCGACGGCCCTCGCGGTCTCCTCGGGGCTGGCCGAGGTCTCGGCCGACCGCGTCTCGGTCCTGACCGACTCGGCCGAGGGGGCTTCGGAGATCGACGCCGCGGCCGCCGAGCGCGAGCGCGCGAAGGCCGAGGAAGAGATGAAGACGGCCGGAGCCGATACCCTCGACGCCATCCGCACGCGGTTCGAGCTCGCGCAGGCGCAAATAACCGTCGCCTCCGCTCGCTAGGGATCTGCGCGCCCTGTCGGGCGCGCACCGGCCGGCGGCTCGCGCAAGGCGCTCGACCGCCGGCCTGATCCCGGCGCTCGCTGCGGCTCCCGCGGCGTGAGCCTCCACCCTCGCTTCGCTCGGGTGACTTCTCACGCCGCGAGCTTCAGCCGGACTGCCGCTCGACGAGCCGCGAAGCAAACCCCCTCGCCCCTCCGCACGGGGGAGCGGGGGTGTGCGAGGGGTCTCCCCTCGCCGACAAGGAGGGCCGGCCGCGGCCGAAGGCCGCGTCTCGCGCAGCGAGCGGCCGGCATGGGGTGAGGGGGAGGGCTTACCCGCCGACGGCGCTCGGGCCGCCGTCACCATCCACCCCCTCTGAGAGAATGCTCCCGTGGCCGGCTCCGACGCCCCCGTACCGCCTGAGGGTTCCGAGCCGCCCGAGACTCCCGCGACCAACGAGCGGCTGTTTCTCTCCGGCCCGCGCTCCCGGATCAAGGAGTTTCTCTCCGTCCTCGACATCATGCGGGAGTTCATCCGCGGGTTTCGGACGCTGCACTTCGTGGGCCCGTGCGTCACGGTCTTCGGCTCGGCCCGCTTCAAGGAGAACCACCCCTACTACGCGCTGACCGAGAGGGTCGGGGCCGGGCTCGCGAAGCTCGGCTTCACGGTCATGACCGGCGGCGGGCCTGGAGTCATGGAGGCCGCCTGCCGGGGCGCCAAAGGGGCTGGCGGCTACACCGTCGGCTGCAACATCGTCCTGCCCGAGGAGCAGAAGCTCAATCCCTACGTGGACCGATCGGTCTCCTTCGAGCACTTCTTCGTCCGCAAGGTCATGCTCGTCAAGTACTCGTACGCCTTCGTCGTGATGCCGGGGGGCCTCGGGACCATGGACGAGCTCTTCGAGGCGCTGACGCTCATCCAGACGGCGAAGATCCAGAACTTTCCGGTCGTCCTGATGTCGACCGAGTACTACCGTCCGCTCATGGGCCTGCTCGTCAAGATGGTGGCCGCCGGGACGATTGCGAACACGGACCTCGACCTGCTCCTCCTGACCGATTCCGTCCAGGAGGCGATGGATCACATCCAGAAGTACGCGGTGCGCTCCTTCGGGCTCGACAAGCCGCCGGTGCGGTTCGAGAAGATGCGCATCCTCGGCGAGGAGTGAGACCGCCTATGGCGCGCGGTACCCGGGCCCGCGGAGGGCCTGCCCGGGCGCCGCTCCGGTGATGCGGCCTCCGTCCACGACGAGCACTCCGTTGACCGCGACGTACGGATATCCCGCGCTGTAGCGGCGGGGCTCCTCGTAGGTGGCGAGATCCTGCACCTTCGCGAGGTCCACGACGACGAGGTCCGCCGCGAAGCCGGCCTTGACGAGCCCACGCCCGGTCAGGCCGGCGGCCTCGGCCGGAAACGAGGTCATCTTTCGCACCGCTTCCTCGAGGGGCAGCAGCTTCTCGTCGCGGACGTAGTGCCCGAGGATGCGCGCGGTCGAGGCCCATCCCCGCGGATGGGACTTCTCCTGCGAGAAGATGCCGTCGGTCGCGCCGGCGCCGGAGTCCGTGCAGAACGCGACGAGCGGACTCTTCAGGGCGAGGCGCACGTCGTCCTCGTCCATCATGAAGATGATGCAGGCCGTGTTGGCGCGGTCGGCGATGACGAGATCGATCAGCGCGTCGCGGGGATCCTTCTTCTCCTCGGCGGCGATCTGGGCGATCGACTTGCCCTCGTACTTCTTGAGCGAGGTGTTGAGGACGGACGCGATCAGGACGCGATCCGGGCCGCCGGCGCCGAGATACTGGTTGGACCACTCGTCGGAGTCCTCGAGCATCTCCTTCTTCGCCTTCTCGCGCTGCGCGGGATCCGCCAGCCGCTTCAGGAGCGCGTCGCGGCCTCCCTCGCGGACCCAGGGCGGCAGGCAGGCGTCGAGACCGTTCGAGCCGGCGGTGTAGGGATACTGGTTCGCCGCCACGTCGATCCCCTCGGCGCGGGCCGCCTTGATGCGGTCGAGGACGGCGGGCATGCGGCCCCAGTTCCTCTTGTACGCGGTCTTCAGGTGCCAGATCTGCGCGCGGATCCCGGCCTCCTTCGCGATGCGGAAGACCTCGTCCATCGAGGCATCGATCGCGTTCGCCTCCGAGCGCTGGTGCGTGAAGTACGCGCCGCCGTAGCGGGCGGCGACCTTCGCCATCGCGATGAGCTCGTCGGTCGAGTTGTACATGTCCGGAACGTACTGGAGCGACGAGGAGACGCCGACGGCGCCGTCGCGCATCGCCTGGTCGACGACGTCGCACATCCGCTTCAACTCCTCGGGTGTCGCGCGCCGGTCGGCCTTGCCGATGACGAAGTCGCGGACGCTCCCCGCTCCCACGAACGTGGCGAGGTTGATGGCGCTGCCGCGGCGCTCGAAGGTCCTGAAGTATCCGTCGAGCGTCGTGAAGTCGGGCGTGAAGCCGTAGCGATCCCAGACTTCCTTGCCCTCGGCCAGCATCGCCGCGTTCAGCGGCGCGATCGACGATCCCTCGCCCGTCACCTCGGTCGTGATGCCCTGCGTGATCTTCGAGGCCGCGCGCTTGTCGACGAGCACGTTGTACTCGGACTGGCCGAGCAGGTCGATGAACCCGGGCGTCACGTACATGCCGGCGGCGTCGATCGTGCGTCGCGCGGCGTGCCCGGACAGGGCGCCGACGGCGGCGATCCGTCCGTCGCGCACCCCGACGTCCGCCACGAACCAGGGCGCGCTCGAGCCGTCCACGACGCGGCCGCGCGTGATCAGGAGGTCGTAGGGAGGATCCGAGGGGGCGAGCGCGACCAGGAACACGAGCGCCGCGAGAGCCGGAAGCAGTTTCTTCATGGCCGTAACTCTACCGCCCTTCGTTCACGCTGCGTTCATGGAGCCCCGACTAGCCTCCGAAGGATGCCGGCCCTCCGCCTGTTCGCCTTCGCGCTCGCCGCGGCCGTGCTCTCGAGCGCCCTTCTCGCCGCATCGCCGGACAAGGAGAAGACGAAGACCCACGGGTTCTCGGTCTCCGGCGTCGTCGCGCGGACCGACGAGACGGCGCACACCTTCGTCGTGCGGAGCGCCGCCGGCAAGGAGACGACCCTCGTCCGCACCACGGCGACCCGGTTGAACGGCAAGGCCCTGGCCTCGGGCGACCGCGTCGACGTCCGCTACCTCGCGCGCGACGGCAAGAAGATCGCGACCTCGATCCGGGTCGAGCCGGCCGCGCTCGCGACGGCCACGGCGACCCCCACCGCCGTCGTACCCGCGGCGCGCTAGCGCCGTTTCGCCCCGCCGCTCCTGTAACCTTCGGGCGCAGGAATGCGCTCGTGAGATCCATCTCCCGCCGCGACGCGATCGGCGCGGCGGTGCTGACTGCCGCGGGAGTCGGACTCCGGCTGCTCTTCGGAGCGGCGTTTCCGACCGAGCCGGTTTCCGATTTTCGAGGCCTCGTGCTCTTCGGGCTGCGCCTGCGCGAGGAGGGATTCGCCGTGGCCGGCTGGCACTGGGTGCAGTTCAGCCCGGGGCTTCCGCTCCTGCTGTCCGTGCTCTTTCGCGTCTTTCCGAGAAACGTCGCCGCCGTGGCGCGCATCTCGACCGAGGTCGCCACGGGCCTCGTCCCGCTTCTTCCGTACTGGATCTGGAGCCGGGTCGTCGGCTGGCGGTGGCGGTTTCTGGCCGGCCTGCTGCTCGCGCTCTGGCCGGGCCTCGTCTTCTTCTCCGGGGTAGCGGCGCAGGAAAACTGGGCCCTGCTCCCGGTCGTGGCGCTCGCCGCGCTCGCGGTCCGGCGCCTGCGCGATCCGCGCGAAGGCGGCCGCCCTCTCACGGCCGGGCTGCTCTACTTTGCCGCCGCGGCCATCCGCCAGGAAATGCTCGTCGTGATGGCGCCGGTCGCGATCGCGGCGGCCGGGCTTCCGGGCCGTCCTCGCGGGCGAGCTGCGCGCCTTCTCCGTCTCGGCGCCGCGGCGGCGGTGCCTCTGCTCGCGCTCGCGGGGGAACGCTTCGCGGCCACCGGCCGATTTTCCATCACGACGGAGCACGGAGGCCTCGGCGCGCTCGGTACCGTCGCCCCGGGGTCCTCCGCGGTCGGCTGGACCGATCCCACGCTCTATGCGGCGTCGATCGATCCCGGTCTTCTCGAAGATCCCCGACGCCTGCGTCGTGAAGCCTGGCGGCTGGCCTGGGAGGAAGCGCGCCGCCGCTATCGCTACCACGCGTTCCGATCCGCCGTCCTCGCCCTGCGGCTGTCCGTCCGGAGCGAAGCCGACGCCGCCTTCTGGAGCCTCGAGGCTCCGGGCGCGCTCCCTCCCGATCGGGCGGCGGCCGGAGGGACCTGGGCGCGCGCGGCCACGCCCTTTCTCGAGATCGAGCTCGCGCTGCTTTCCGGGCTTTTTCTGGCCGCGGCTTTTCGCGGCCTGCGCCGGCGCGACGCGGCGATCTTGGTCCTCGCCGCGGCGGTCCTGCTCAAGCTTCTCGTGCAGGTCTTGTTCTCGCCGCTCGGGCGCCTCACGATCCCCGCGATCGCACTGGCGCTGCTCGCGGCCGTCCTCGGCATCGAGGATCTGGCGGCGACCGGCACGCGCATCGAGCGCGCCGGGTTTCCGGCGGCCTCGGTCCTGATCGCGGCGCTCCTGCTCGTCCTCTCACCTCCTCTCGATCGCCTCGTGGTCCGGAAGGACGAGCCTTCGCCGGCGGTCTCGCGGTTCCCGCTCGCCGTGGCGGGCGGCAACGGTTTCGCCCGATGCGTCGTCGAGCAGGGGCGCGTGAGCGCTCTCTCGGGCGATCGGGCCTGGATCGGCGCCAGGGAGTCCTCCGGTCGCGCCCGCGTCGTCTGCCGGCTGCCGCCGCTGTCCGATCAGACCCGCGTCGGCCTCGATCTCGCGTCGCCGCCCGAAAGCGGAGAGCGCATCGAAGCCGATGGACGTCCCCAGAGCGGGCGTCTTCCGCTCACGGCCGACGGCTGGCGGCGCGTGCCTCTGACGGGCCGTGCGGGTCCGCCGGCCGAGGTCGCCCTCGAGACGGCGCCCGGCGGGACGCTCGGCTTCGGATTCGTGCGCACGGACCCGGGCGCAAGACCTCTCCCGAGGTATTTCGCGCTTCCCTGAGCGGGCGGCCGCAAGGGCCGCCCCTACGAAGGGGAAAGCGCCCACGGGGTTCCGATATGAACATTCGCCGTGTGGGCGGGGCTTGTCCCCGGCCCCGGGCGGCCGCAAGGGCCGCCCCTACGAAGGGGAAAGCGCCCACAGGGTTCCGATATGAACATTCGCCGTGTGGGCGGGGTTTGTCCCCGCCCGCGGGCGGCCGCAAGGGCCGCCCCTACGAAGACAAGCGCCAGTGCGACGCATCAGTGTCCCTGTCCCGAAAGCTTCGATGGGAAGGTTCGCCGCAAGGGGCGCCCCTACGAAGACAAGCGCCAGTGCGACGCATCAGTGTCCCTTGTCCCGAAAGTTTCGATCGGAAGGTTCGCCGTAGGGGCGGGGCTTGTCCCCGCCCGCGGGCGGCCGCAAGGGCCGCCCCTACGAAGACAAGCGCCAGTGCGACGCGTCAGTGTCCCTGTCCCGAAAGTTTCGATCGGAAGGTTCGCCGTAGGGGCGGGGCTTGTCCCCGCCCGCGGGCGGCCGCAAGGGCCGCCCCTACGAAGACAGGCGCCAGTGCGGCGCATCAGTGTCCTTGTCCCGAAAGTTTCGATCGGAAGGTTCGCCGTAGGGGCGGGGCTTGTCCCGCCCGCGGGCCGCCGCCGCAAAACTGCGCTGGAACCTACCGGCCGTCTAAGGCGCGAAGCGCGGTCATGACCCGCGCCGACCAGGAGTTCTCCCGCGCGACCGCGCGCAGGTGCGCCCGGAAGTCCGGGTCGCGGCCCTGCTCGCGCGCCTCGTCGAGCGCGCGCGAGAATTCCTCGGGGGTCGCCGCGATGCGGACCTCGGGATGCGCCCGGCATTCCTCCATCGGCGTCGTGACGACGGGCCTTGCACCGGCGAAGTATTCGTAGAGCTTCAGGGGCGAGGTCGCCTGCGTGATCGCGTTGATGCGGAAGGGAATCGTCGCGACGTCGAACAGAGAGAGATATCCGGGCAGGCGGACGTAGTCGCGCGGACCGATCCAGCGGACGTTCTTTCGCTCGAGCAGCGGCTGCCCCGGGAGGCTCTTGTCGTACTGAGGGCCGATCAGCACGAAACGCCAGTCGGGCCTGGACGCCGCGACCTCCTCGAGGAGCGGATAGTCGAACCACTCCGCGAGCGCGCCGTAGTAACCGGCCACCGGCGCCCCCGGCGAGAGAAACGAGAGCAGATCCGGGTCGCGAGGCGGCGCGGCGGGAGCGGCGAACCGCTCGTACTCGACGCCGTTCGGAAGGTAGATCGCGTCCGGACGCGTCGCGAGGGCCTCGGCGTGGAGCCGCCGGGCGACCGTCGCGACGAGCGTCGCCTCCCGAAGGGCCCTCTCGTGGTTGCGGTCGAGCAAAGCGCGGTCCTGCGGGAAGACCGAGAGATCGTCGATCCAGTCGTAGACCGTGCGCACGGGCCGCGGGTAGCCGGCGGCGAGGTGAAAGTTGTAGGGAAAGCTCCAGAGAAGGGGCGACGGTGATCTCGTGGAGCAGCTCCGGGCTGCCGCTGAAGAGAAAGAGGTTCGGCTCGATCTCGCGGAAGCCGTCCACCCGGTCGGCGGCGTTGCTGCTGTCGAAGATCGCGACGTACCCGAGGCGCGCGAAGACGCGCGCGAGATGGTGCGGCCGCTGAAAGAGATGGATGCCCCAGCCGACCGACGGCAGGAAGACGACCGCGCCCTTCGACGATCGCACGCGTTCGCCGCACGTGCGACAGCTGCGTGCGATGCTCCTCGAGCGTCGCGAACCGCCGCGCGCCCGGAGCGGCCGACGGCGGGACCGCGGGAGTCGCGCTCCATTTGTCCTCGTACCGCCGCTTGTTCTCGGCGTACAAGGCGAGGTACTCGTCGCGGCCCATCCGGCGAAACGACGCCATCTGCCAGTGGTGCACGAACGAGTCGCGCGCGCAGCGGATCGCGTAGCCCTTCTCGCGCACGCGGCGGTTGTAGTCATCGTCCTCGAAGAGGCCGACTCCGAAGCGCTCGTCGAGCGGCCCGACCTCCTCGTAGACGCGGCGGGGCAGCGCGGCGCAGAAAAGCGCGAGCATGGGAATCTCGAAGGCTTGCCGGTCGTGCGTCCGCGTGTACTCCAGCGCCCACGCGGGAGCGTCGTCCACGCTCGCGTAGGACACGTCCACCCTCGCGGCGTTGGCGATGGCGTTGGTCACCGGGCCGACGAGGCCGAGCTTCGAATCGGCCTCGAGGTGCCGCAGGAGCGCCGCGGCCCAGCCGCGCGTGACGACGGTGTCGTTGTTGAGGATGACGAGAAAGGCGCCCGAGGCGGCCGCGAGCCCCGCGTTGCAGGCGGCGGCGAATCCGCGATTCTCGGCATGAAAGACCGGGCGGATTCGCGGATCGCGGCGCGCCATCTCCTCGATGAGCTCCCGGGTGCCGTCGGTCGATCCGTTGTCGACGACGACGATCTCGAGGTTCGGCCACTCGGTGCGCGCGATCAGGCTCTCGAGACAGAGGCTGTTGAAGTCGAGGCCATTCCAGGTCACGACGACGACCGAGAGTCTCGCGAAGGCGTCCGCGATCCGATCGACCGGCCCGAGCGTTTTCGCCGTGGCCCAGCCGCGCTCGTGGGAGAAGCGGGCAACGAGCGCCTTCCAGCTCGGGTCTGTCGAGGCGGCGAGCGTGGCTCCGAGCGAAAAATCCCGGCGCAGAAGGTCGAGCGCCTCGAAGGTCTCCGGCGCGCCGGCGCTCGGGCTCGAGAGGGACACCTCGAAGAATCCCGGGGCGGCCTCGCGGGTCTGGTACGGCGCCCCGCCGCTCCGCAGCGTCGGATCGACGGCGAAGACCCGGTGACCCTTCGCGGCAAGCTCCTTCGCCCCCGCCGTGTGGACGGAGCCGGAGGGCAGCAGGACGATCTCGCATCGGTTCTCGGTCTTCGGCGGGGCGGCGGACGCGACCGCGATCGCCGGATCGGGCCCGACCCAATCCGACGGAGGCGCTCCCAGCATCGACGCGACCCTCTTGCGGGCCGGACGCGTCAGGCGCGCCGCCGCGCGCCGCGCCCGCCAGTAGAGGTTCACGGTCTTCCAGAGGCGCGAGGTCTGGATGCGGTAGAGCTCCTCCCGGGCCTCGACGCGCTGGTTTTCGAGCAGCCGCGCCTCGTGCCGGTGCGCCTCCGCGGCCGCCTCGAATCGGGCGGCGAGCTCCGCGTTCGAGCCCCTCAGGTTCGCCTCGATGCTCTCGGCCGCGCTCAAGCGCGCCTCGAGCTCTCCCAGTTGAAGGTCGGTGGCCCGGCGGTCGGCCCGCAGCGTGTCGACCTCGGCCGAGAGCTCGTGCGTGCGCTGCAGGTTCGCGGACAGCGCCTGCTCGAAGAGAGCGAGCATCCCGGGCGCCGGCGGTCCGGCTCGCGGAGGGCGTTCGACCAGGGCCGCGAGGGCGTCGAGGTCCTCGGCCGCGCGCCGGCGCTCCTCGTCCACCGCGGCCCGCCAGACGCTCGGCCGTCCGCGCTCGCCATGGGCGCGCGCGAGCAGTTCGCCGAGGCTCTCGGCCGAGAGTCCGGCGATCGGCTCGAGAGAATCCGAAAGGCCGGCCTTCGCCAGCAGGGCGCCGACCTTCGGGTCGTAGCCGATCGCGACGGTCGGAACGCCTCCGGCGAGCGCGAAGATCGCGGCGTGCAGGCGCATGGCGAGGACGAGATCGCAGCCCGCCAGGAGCGAGGCCGTGTCCTGCGGCGCGAGCAGTCCCGAGAGGATCGCGGCCCGATCGGCGCGCGCGAGCCGGCGGCGCACGCGCGAGGCCAGGGCGAAGTCGTCGTCCTCGGTCCAGGGGCTCTTCTCGAAGGGCGCGAAGAGTAGCGTCCCGCCGCTGCGCTCGACGAAGGTGTCGAGGGCGGCGGCGACCGCCGCCTTCCCAGGCCTCCGGCTCGACGCCCCGCGCCCAGGGCCGCAGCGCCACGCCGACGATCGGCGAGCGCGGCTCGAGGCCCATGCCGATGAGGACGTCTTCGGGCCGAATGCGCTCGGTCGGCAGGAGAAACGCGGGGTCCGCCGAGACGGAGACCGCGTCCGCGGCCACGCCGATCTCGGAGAGCAGCGCCCGCGACGCCTCGTCGCGCACGGAGATGCGGGCGGCCCCTCCCGCCACGGCGCGCACGATGCGCCGCGACTCATCCGAATCGAGGGGTCCGAATCCGAGGCCGTGCAGGCAGTAGGGCTTTCCGGCGACGGCCGCGAGGATCGCCGGTCCCGCGTAGTACGTGACGCCGCCGTGGCGGGGAGTCAGCAGCGTGCCGGGATCGAGGCCCGCGTAGTCCTGAAAGAGCCCGCCTCCGCCGATGACGACGAGGTCGCTTTGTCGGACCGCCTCGGCGATCGAGAGGGGATCCCGCCAGAAGACGGCCTCGACCCCGTGCCGCTGGCGCGTCGAACCAACGTCGCCCGAGACCACGACGATTCGCGCGGAGGGCACCCGCTCGGCCAGGCCGGTCCGGAGCGCGGACAGGATCGCTTCGTCGCCGGTGTTGCCGAAGCCGTAGTAACCGGCGAAGAGAACCGTCCGCTCCATCGCGGGGCAGTCTCTCTCAGGCTGCGCCCCGGGACAACCGGGCAGCGGCGCCGCGCGGGTATGCTTCGAGGCGCGATGGAAGTGAGCTCCGCGAACATCCCGGCGTCCGCGGCGCTGCCCTGGCGGCGGGTCGCCGAGCGCTTCGTCCATCTGAAGGAGCCGGGCGGCCAGGCGTTCTACGAGGCCCTGGCTCGACACTTCGCCCACCTCGTCGACCATCCGGTTCTACCGCTCCACTTCGAGTACGCCGCGACGGCAAACGCGCGCGGCCGCGCCGCGGCCGAGCGTCTGGCGCGGATCGCGCCCCTCGGCAGGCGGGGTATCTGGCGCCGGCGAACGCGTGTTCTCGACGTCGGCTGCGCGTACGGAGGATTCCTGGTCGCGTTCGCCGAGAGGGGCGCGCGCGTGGCCGGGCTCGAGATCGACGAGCGCTACGTGCGGCTGGCCGCCCTGAATCTGCGAGAGCGCGGGCTCGAGGGCGAACTGGTCCACGGAGACGCCGCCGCCCAATATCCGGCCTTCCGCGAGCGCTTCGACCTCGTCATCGCCAACGACATCCTCGAGCATGTCCCGGACCCGGGTGCGTTTCTGGGCCGGGTGCGCGAATGGCTCGCTCCGGCCGGCACGGCCTACCTCGAGATCCCGAACGGATCGTGGCCGCCCTACGTGCTGCGGGACGGCCATCATCAACTCTTCGGCATCGCGCTGCTCGACTTTCACGAGGCGAGCAAATACGTCCGCGCGCTGTCGCCGGGCGGCCGCTACGACACCTACAACTATCCGACCTTCTCGCAGTGCGAGCGCCTCTTCGCGGGGGCCTCCCTGTCCTTTAGCCTGCTCGACGAGACCTCGCCGGGAGCCAGCGTCGAGAGCGTCCTCGCCGAGTGCGAGCGTCTGCGCGAGGGAACTCCGGCCGGACTCCAGACCGTGCCGGAGACGCTGCGCACCCTCGTCGCCGGGCGCGTCGCGGCATACCTCGACCGCGTTTCGTCGGCGCCCCGCTCCTCGCCGGCCGAGATCCGCCGGTTCCTGCTCGATTACGCCTCGCCTTTCTGGACGGTTCTCGCGAGGCGGGCGTGAGGCGGCCGATTCGGCTCGCGCGGCTCGCGCTTTTTCTCTCGTGCGTCATGTCACCGGCCGCCGCGTGCCGGAAGGATCCTTCCGACGCCTGGCGAGGCATGAACGTCATCTGGATCTCGTTCGATTCGGTGCGCGCCGACCACTGCTCGTTCGACGGCTACGCCCGCGCGACGACGCCGAACCTGGACCGCGTGGCCGCCCGCGGAGTCCGATTCGAGCGCGCGGTCGCCCAGGCGCCCTACACGCTGCCGTCCTACGCGTCCATGCTGACCTCGCGGTACGTCGCCGAGCTCGCCGTCCGGGAGCAGCGCGACGAGAAGGACGCGTCGAAGGTGCTCACGACCGCGCCGAGCCCCTCAGAGTCGGACCGCCTCCTCTCGGAGGTCATGCACGGGGCGGGATACCGCACGGCGGCCTTCGTCCAGAGCTGGGTCTCGAAACCTCTCGGCTTCGACCGGGGCTGGGACCTCTTCCGCCACGCCCAGGAGTCTCTCGCGGAGAAGATGCCGCACGTTCTCGACTGGATCGAGAAGAACCGGGCGAGCCCGTTCTTCGTGTTTCTCTACTCGACCGATCCGCACTACCCGTTCCTGCGGGCGCACGCTCCCGAGAACCTCTACGGGACCTATGCGAGCTCGTTCGACTTCACGCTCGACACGATCGAGGCGGTCCGCGCGGGCACGCTCCATCCTTCTCCCGACGACATCGCGCACGCGATGGCCCTGTACGACGAAGGCATCCATTGGGCCGACGCGGATCTCGCCCCGCTCTTCGAGTACCTCGAGCGCTCCGGATTGTCGAAGAAGACGATCGTCGTGTTCAACGCCGACCACGGCGAGGAATTCGACGAGCACGGCGTCATCAGCCACGGCCAGACCTACTACGACGGCGTCGTGCGCGTCCCGCTCGTGATCGCCGCGCCGGGCATGGCCCGGCCGGGGCGCTCGGCCGCGCCGCTCGTCCAGAACCTCGACATCGCGCCGACGGTCGCCGACATGGTGGGCGTCGAGCGTCCGAAGGCCTGGAGCGGGCGAAGTCTCAAGGCGGAGCTCTCGGGAGACCCCCGGCCCGCGGAGCCGCCCCGGCCCGCCTACTGCGAGGGCGCCTGGACGTTCTGGATCGGCAGCGTGATCGAGGAGAACCGCAAGTTCATCCTGGTCACGCCGCAGGATCGGATGCTCTTCGATCTGTCGAAGGACCCGGGCGAATCGTCGAACCTCGCCGCGGGCGAGCCCGATCGCGTGCGGACGCTCTACCACGCCCTGATGAAACATCTCGGCGGCGGTCCCGGCCAGTGGCTCACGCCGGGAGCCGGGCAGCCGCCCTCCTACGAGACGTGGATGAAGCAGGTCATGGGGCACTACGGTCTCGGCGATCAGAGCGAGGTCGTCAAGGAGCTGCGCTCGCTCGGATATCTGCATTAACGTCGCCTGCACTCCGTTCGGGGCCTGCGCCACTGCGGCGCGGAGCGCCGCGCGGCGCACCGCCGGGCGGCTCGCGCAAAGGCGCTCGACCGCCCGGCTGGCCCCTCACTGCGCTCCGGCTCCCGCGGCGTGAGCCTCCACCCTCGCTTCGCTCGGGTGACTTCTCACGCCGCGAGCTTTCGCCACAGTGCGGCTCGCGAGTCTTACCCCCTCGCCCCCCGCCAGGGGGGAGCGGGGGTGCGCGAGGGGTCTCCCCTCGCCGACAAGATGGGCCGGCCGCGGCCGAAGGCCGCGTCTCGCGCAGCGAGCGGCCGGCATGGGGTGAGGGGGAGGGCTTTTCCGAGGAGCAGTTGATGTTCGCCGCGTTCCCGAGCCCGCCCCGAGCCTTACGCGGGCCGCGGCAGCGTGACACGGAAGACGGCGCCGCCTCCTTCGTGCTCGCGGACCTCGACCGACCCGCCGTGGGCGGTCACGACCTGGTCCACGATCGCGAGCCCCAGCCCCGAGCCCTGCGGATTCTTCGCCCGGGTCTGGTCGAGGCGGACGAACCGGTCGAAGATGCGCTGGCGGTCCTCCCGGGCGACGCCGGGGCCGCGGTCGGCGACGTCCACGTACACCTCGCCCGACACCCCGGCGACCTGCACCTCGACCATCGAGTCCGGGCTCGTGTAGATCACGGCATTTGACACGAGGTTCGAGATCAGCCGCAGCAATCCGGCCCGCTCGCCCGCCAGGCGCGTGTCGCCGCTCTTCGAGAACGCGCACACGACGCGGCGCCGCGCGCCCAGGGCCGCGGCGGTCGCCACCGCTTCCTCGGCGATCTCGGCCAGGTCCAGATCCTCGATCCTTCGCGTCGGCGCGGCATCGCCTCGCGCGAGGAGCAGGAGCCCGTCGACCTCCCGCGCCAGTCCCTTGGAGGCGTCGGCGATCGTCTGGAGCGACCGGCGGCGCTCCTCGTCGGTGGCCTCCGGCCGCAGCGCGTCCTGGGCCTCGCCGACGAGCACCGCGGTCGGCGTCTTGAGCTCGTGCGCGGCGTCGGCGACGAGGCGGCGCTGCGCCCGGAACGCCTTCTCGAGCCGGTCGAAGAGGGAGTTGATGACGGCGACGAGGCGGCGAAACTCCACTCCTCCCGAGGAGGTCCCGACGCGCCGCGAGAGGTCTTCGGCTTCGGCCTGCTCGGCCAGGCGGGTGACCTCCTCGACGGGCCGCAGGGCGCGCCCCACGGCGGCGGCGAGGATCACGGCCGTGCCGAGAAAGCCGAGGACGACCATCCCCGCGAGCGCCTTGTCGACCCGGTCGAGCGAGCGCAGCGTCGGCCCGATCCATCGAAACAGAACGAGTGTCGATCCCTTCGCCTTGCCCTGGAGATGCGTGACGAGGAAACGGCAGGTGCGCTTCTGGCCGCTGTATGGTTCGATCGCCGTGTACGGCACCTCGGGCCGGTCGCGGTACGGATCGAGCATGACCTGCTCGTGCGCGCGCAGGAGATCGCCCGTCAACGCCACGGGCACCAGGCCGTTGAAGAGGATCGCCGAGTGATTGGCGAGCCGGAACTCGAACATGTTGGCTTCGAGTCCCGCCTTCAAGACCTGCTTTTCCTCTTCCGACAGGCCGACGAGCTCGTAGTCGGAGCCGATCGCGACGGCGAGGGTGTCGAGCTCGCCGTCGATCTCGTCGAAGGCGAGCTGGCGGATGAGGATCCGCGTCCCGAGAGCGAGAGCCGTCAGGAAGAGAGCGGCGACGAGCGCCCCGGCCAGCGGAATGCGGGTGCGAGCCCGGTCGAGCGAGAGCCAGCTCATCGCAGCCGATAGCCCATGCCGCGAACGGTCTCGATGCGCGAGGGCTGCTTCGGCCGGTCGAGCTTGCGGCGCAGTCGCCCGACGAGGACGTCGATCGTGTTCGACATGGGCTCCTCGCGCTCGCCCCAGGCCTGCTCGAGGATCTGCTCCCGGGAGACGACCGCTCCGGGAGAGCGCAGGAGCAGCTCGAGGATCGTGAACTCCCGCGACGTCAGCTCGAGCAGCTCGTTTCCCCGCCACGCCGCGCGGCGCCCGGGGTCGAGCTTCAGGTCTCCCGCGACGAGCTCGCGGGGCGCCCGCGTCTCGTTGCGCCGCAGCAGGGCTCGCGCGCGCGCGCCGAGGACGTCGAGATCGAACGGCTTGCCGAGGTAATCGTCGGCTCCCTCGGAGAGGCCCTCGACCTCGTCCTCGGACTGGTCCATGGCGGTCAGCATGAGGATCGAGTGCCGGAAGCCGCGGGCGCGGGCCCGGCGACAGACGTCGAGTCCGTCGCCGTCGGGCAGGCGCCGGTCGAGCACGAGCAGGTCGTAGTCGTGGAGCTCGAGCAACTCCTCGGCGTCGGCGATGCGCGGCGCCTCGTCGCACGCGAGCCCGCCGCGGCCGAGCGCGCGCACGACGAGCGACCTCAACCGCTCGTCGTCCTCGAGGACCAGGGCCCGCATCGCGCGGGCTAATCTACATCGGCGCTAACGCCGCGATCAGAGCCCGAAGGTCTTCACCAGGAACACGGCCATCTGCCCGCGGGTGACGGGGTTGGCCGGACAATAGTCGCCGCCGCCGCATCCTCCCGTGACGCCCTCGGCGACGAGCTGGCCGATCCAGTTGGCGAACGTGCTCGGACACGCGACGTCGGCAAACGGGTTCGACGAGCAGGCTGGGGGCGCGTACGAGGACCCGTGCTCGCCCTTCAGCAGAAAGGCCGCCATCTGCTGGCGCGTCACGGGATCGTTCGGGCAGTAGTCGCTCCCGCCGCAGCCGGCCGTGATGCCCTCGGCCGCGAGCTCCTCGACCCACGGAGCGAACGAGCTCGAGCAGGGAACGTCGGCGAAGACGCCCTGGCAGGCCGGAGGCGCGAAGCTCGAGCCGTGGACGGCCTTCAGGATGAAGACGGCCATCTGTCCGCGGGTCACGGGATTCTGAGGGCAATAGCGGAGCGGATCGGTGCCGCAGCCGCTCGTGATGCCGTCGTTGTAGACGGTGTCGATGTAGGAGAGGAAGGGATCCGACGGCAGGACGTCGGCGAAGACGACCGGGATCGTCAGACAGGACGCGCCGTTGATGCCGGGCATCATCTGCTCCGAAATGCAGCGCGGGTGAAACACCAGAGACATGTACTGCCAGCCGAGCAGGTGGCAGTAGCTCATGATCGTGCCGTTGCCGGCGCCCGGGTTCTCGACGGGTCCGCTGTAGCAGCCGGCTTCCCGCGTTGTAGCAGTGGTCGATCGGCGGCGACATAGCAGTGCGTGTGCACGGATCCGACGTTGTGTCCCATCTCGTGCGCGGACGCGTCCTGGTCCCAGAGCTGCAGCGGGTATGTTCCGAAGACCTGCGTCAGGCCATAGCCGCCGCCCCAGTCCGTGGCCGTGGCCTGGAAGTCCCCGTGGCAGAGAACCCCGATCCAGGCGACGCCTCCCGAGACCGGGTGGCCGCTCAAGTAGTGGACGTAGGTTCTCGGATTGGTGGCCATGGGCCGGTTCGCGTGCCACCAGTCGCCGAGCTGGTAGAGCTGCGTGATCGTGTCGCCGCCGTTGTAGGGATCGGCGACGGTCCAGACGTGGATCTCCGCGACGACGAGATAGAGCGACAGATCCCGGACGTAGATCACGTTGATGGCGCCGAAGAGCGTCATGACGTAGGTCGCCAGAGCGTTCGCGTCGCTTCCGAAGTGCGCGTAGAGCTGGTGGTCGGTCTCGACGCGCACGGCCGCCTGCTTGAGCGTGACGTCGGGAAGCCGGGGCGCCGGGAAGGCCGGAGAGGCCGCGGCCGTCAGCGCCGCCGGGAGCGTCTCCGCGTCGCACTTCCAGGGCGCTTCCGCCGCCGCGGCATTGAGCGGGGAGTCCGCCTCGCGGACGACGAAGGAACGGCCGGACTCGTCCGGACCCACGTAGGAGTGCCCGGCGCTCGAGTGGACCCAGGCGACGACGGAGTCCTTCGTGACGCCGAGATAGACGGAGGAGTCGGGCTCGCCCTCGACGATCCCGGAAAAGTGCGAGACGTCGGGCAGCGGCATCCGCGTCTCGCCGTTGGCTCCCTGCATCGTGATCTGCGCGCCGGGAGCGGCGATCTCGAAGCGATGGAGGCGCAGCTTCCCGGTCTTTCCCGAGGCGACGGGAAACCCTTCGATCTCGACCACTCTCGTGGCGCGATCGCGCAGCGGGGAAAGCGCCGCGGCGTCGAAGTCGAGGCCCTCCTGTCCGGGCGCTGCCAGGCGGACCGCCGCGGCGGGCGAGGCGGTCGAGTGATAGGGGCTCGGGATCGTCGCCGCGGACGCCGCGAAGGCGGCGGCCAGGGCCGCGAACCCGAAAAGGACGATCGGCCGGATCTTCCGTGTCATGTCTTCCTCCCGAGCTCTCGAAGATGGCTTTCCCGACGACCAGTTTCTTCGCAAG
This sequence comes from uncultured Acidobacteriota bacterium, assembly GCA_963738945.1. GTDB lineage: Bacteria > Acidobacteriota > Thermoanaerobaculia > UBA5066 > Gp7-AA6 > DAHUXD01. The sequence goes on along the minus strand of CAVTYD010000002.1, from coordinate 3,179,465 downwards.
ACAGGGGCCACCGGGAGGCCGACCGGAAGCGTAGGCCGCAGAGCGGGTTGTCCACCGTGACGTCGGTCACCCGACACGCCGTGTCAGGGCGGGTGATGCGGCGGTGACATTCCGGGACCGGTCGGGATATCTTCGCCCGGCCTCGACGTCGCCCGAAAGGAACGCTCTGCCGATGCTCCTCGCTCTCCTGCTCTCGACGGCTCTCGCCGCTCCGGCGCCCACGCCGGCGCCCGCGCCGGCGCCCCGGCCTTCGCCGCCGAGCGCCCTCGTCGGCCAGTGGGAGTCGGCCGTCCGCACGCCCGAGGGCGTGGGAAACATCCTCGAGTTCTATCCGGACGGGCGCGTGACGCAGATCTCGGCGTCGATGGCCGAGGCGGACTATCGCCTCGTCGGAGACCGGCTCATCACGACCTGGAAGGACCTGGCCACGGGGAAGATCTCGGAGGTCGAGACACAGGTCGAGTTCGAGGGCGACGCGAAGTTTCTCGAGAAGCCCGACGACAACACCGGCGACACGTGGTCCGAACGGATCGGACCGGCCTCGCACGGTGGGAACCCGCTGGTCGGCCGGTGGTGCTACATCTTTCTCGAGACGCTGCCGGCCTTCCGGGAGTTCGGGGCGACCCGCATGTACAACCGCCTTCCGGTCGTCGTCGTGCGCGGGACGTATTCGGTCGCCGGCGACGTCCTGACGGTGACCCTGCAGGGCCAGCCGCCCGGCCAGTACCCCTTCCGGCTCGACGGCGGCGCGCTCTTCATCAAGAGCCGCAGCGGGGCCGAGAAGGAATACAAGCGCCCCGAGACGTCCCTGCTCGAAGGCTACTGAGCCCTCGGAATCCCCGGCGACTCGGGCTGTGTGGCTTTGTCTCCGTAGAGGCTACCCTTGCCCTGTGTTGCCTTGTCTTCGTAGGGGCGGCCCTTGCGGCCGCCCGCGGGCGGGGACAAGCCCCGCCCCTGCGATTCTTCGGCTCTAGCGACTTTCGTTCCAGAACACTAGGGGAGGCCGAACGTCTTGACGAGAAAGACCGCCATCTGGCCGCGCGTGTTCGCGGCGGCCGGACAGTAATCGCCGCCGCCGCAGCCTCCGGTGATCCCCCGGCCCGCGAGGTCCTCGATCCAGGGATCGAAGGTCCCACCGGTGCACGGCACGTCCAGGAAGACGGCGCCGCTGCAATTCGGCGGCGCGTAGCTCGAGCCGAGCGACGCCTTCAGGAGAAAAACGGCCATCTGCGCGCGGGTGACCGGGTCGGCCGGGCAGTACAGCAGCGGGCTCGTGTTGCAGCCGCCCGTCACGCGCAGCGTGTAGAGCTCCTCGATCCAGTCGGCGAAGAGCGAAGGACACGCGACGTCCTGGAACAGGCCCGTGCACGCCGGAGGAACGTGGGCGGCGCCGAGCTTGGACTTCAGCAGGAAGACCGCCATCTGCGCGCGGGTGACGGCGTCGTTCCGGCAGAAGTTGCCTCCGGTACAGCCGGCCGTGACATGGTTGCGAAAGATCTTCTCGACGTACGCATGGAAGGGGTCGGACTGCGGCACGTCGAGGAAATCCGCGAGCCAGCCGCCGTAGAGCGTCCCGGCGGACGTGTCGGGATTGACGAGCGTCACGTCGTTGAGAGTTCCCGGCGAGAGGACGGGAGTCGCCGCCGTGGCGGACGCCGCGCCGGTGACGTTGACGTCGGTCGCCGGAAGACCGCCGATCGAAACCGAGGCGCCGTCCACGAAGCCCGAGCCCGTCAGGGCGATCGGATTCGCGGCGGCCGCGTCGCCCGAGCCGGGAGCGATGCTCTCGATGGAAGGCCCGGCGGGGCCGGAAGAGATCGTCAGGATCGCCTCCGTGCTCGTGCGCGACTGGCCATCCGGGTTCGTCACGGTGACGGTGCGAGGGCCGGGCGCGGCTCCAATGGTGTCGAGGTCGAGGGTTAGGGATGCCGGCCCGGTCACCGTCGCCGCGTTGACCGTCACGCCGGGGCCTGAGACCGACGCCGAGAGCCGCTTCGCCCATCCCGGACCCGGATCGAAGAAGCCGGAGCCTTCGGCCGAGGTTCCGGTCACGACGACCGAGACCGAAGCCTGGCCCGGCGCAATCGCTGCGGGCGCGGCGCTAGAGGGAATCGCCGGAGCGGGCGCCTGGAGCTCGGCCACGCGCACGCCCCAGGAGTCGGTGCTGCTGCAGTACTCCTGGATCGTCCACAGGGTCATGTCGTCGTCCGGGTCGAGGCTCGTGTACGAGTAGTCGCCCCACCGCCGCGGACCACCCGGATCGGCCGCGGGGTTGTACGCCGTCGTGCTCGACGTGAAGAGCGACGGCGACTGGAGAGCCCCGGCGGGATCGCCGGCCAGTCGTCCCGACGTGACGGCGTTGGCGTGCTCGTTCGAGCCGGCCGCGCTCGACCCGATCGCGGCGTGTCCCTGGCCCGACACCATGATCGAGGGCATCCAGTAGAAACGGGGATTCGCCGCCGCGGAGTCGAAGAGCGTGCCCGACTGGACGAGCGCCGGGGAGCCCGAGACGTCGATCTCGTACCAGCGCGCGCCGTCGCGGTCTCCGGAGTCGCTCCCGGCGCCCGTCGCGTCGACCGCGATGTTGTGCGCCGTCCAGATGTGGCCGCCCCGGAGCTTCGCGTCGCCGAGGCGATCGTCGATCGCATCGAGCTGCCCGTCCGCGCCGCCGGTGTTGCCCAGGTGCGGCACGGAGAGGGGCAGCGCGGTCGTGGGAACGTCGAGGACGATGCTGGCGTAGACGGCCGACGGCGGCCAGGCGCCCGGAGCGCTGAAGGTGGTTCTCCAGAGCACGAGCTCGCTCGTCACGGGAAGAACGTTGTTGACGCCGATGGCCCAGGACTCGGTCGCTGCGGCGTCGGCGAGGTTGTCCACACCTTGCGGCGTGTAGGGCCCGGTTCCGTCGGGAGTGCCCGTGAGGTTTCGATACGCCACGACGCTCGAGGAGGCGGTGAGGTCTCCTCCGCTGCCCGAAACGACCTCGCTCTTGCGGACGACGTGGACCGACGTGCCCGTGAAAGCGCCGGTCTGTCCATCGAAGAGGTTTCCGCCGATGACCAGGGCGTTGGCGTCCACGCCGAGCGTTCCGACGTCGAAGAAGAGCCCCGCGTCGCCCGCCGGCGCATCGAGGTCGTGCTCGAAATAGGAGAACGTCCAGGTCGTCGCCAGCGAGATCGTGGCGCCGTCGGAGGAGGCGATCAGGACGCGGTTGTCGTCGAGGGAGATGCCGAAGGTCAGGGCGGTGACGATCCACACGCCGGAGAGCCGGTCGTAGCGCACGCGCGGCGAGAAGGTCGGTGCGCCGTTTCGAATCGCGGCGAAGAAGACGTCCGTGTCGGCATTGAGCGCGCCGTCGATCTGGCCGTTCGTCTTGTCGAAGGTGCGCAGGCGCCCGTTGACGCCGACGAGAAACTGCGAGGGGCCGACGGCACCCATCGTGTCCGGCGGAAACGAGCTCGAGTCCGAGAGGCTCGCGCCGAGAAAGCTGACGCCGAGCGACTGGGGCTCCCGCGGGGCGGGAAGAACGACCGATCCGGATCCGGACGCGTCTGGGGAGCGATCCGCAGCCACGGGCGAGCCCGCCGGCGAAGCGACGGCGCGGCGGCGCGCGGAGAAGCGGGGCGGCGCCGGCCGGGGCCCCTGAAGCCGGTCCGCGGCGGCCTGGGCAGCGGCGATCTCCGCTCCCGTTTCCCGGTAGGGATGCCCGGAGGCGGCGGAGAGCCGGGCCGCCGCGGCGAGAGTCAGGAGGGCGAGCGTCAGGGCGCGAATCTTCTGGAACATGTCCACTCCTGTTTCCGGCGGCGGCAGAGCGGTAGAGCGGTCGAGCGGTCGAGAGGTAGATTAACAGCAGCAACAGGCAGAGAAGGAGGCAGGAATGCGGACGACTCTCGCGGCGGCAGCTCTCTGCGGCGTGGCGGCGGCGCTCGCCGCGGCGGATCCTCCGGTGCTCCGGTACGTGCCGAAGCACGAGGAGCTCGTCTACACCTTCGGCGGAGCCGCCCCCGCGCGGCACATCGCTCCGGGCACGCGCATCGTGACCTGGACCGAGGACTGCTACGACGGCGCCGTCACGCGTCCCGACCAGCTTCCGTCGAAGGTGGCGCCCATCGGCCACGACAACCCGCAGACGGGACCGTTCTACGTGGACGGCGCCGAGCCGGGCGACACGCTGGCGATCCACATCGAGAAGCTCGAACCGGCGCGCGCCTACGGGATCTCGTCTTCGTTTCCGGGATTCGGCGCCCTGAACGGGACGGACCGCACCGCGATGCTCCAGGCGGATCTGCCCGAGACGGTCTGGTTCTACGAGGTGGACCGCGCGCGGGGCGTCGCGCGCACGCACTCGACCGACGGAAAGAGGACGTGGGAGGTCCCGCTCGCCCCGTTTCTGGGCTGCCTCGGCGTGGCGCCGGGCAACGGCGAGGCCCGCTCGACGATCGTTCCGGACAGCTTCGGCGGAAACATGGACTGCCCGGAGGTGAGGGCCGGCAACACCGTCTACCTCGGCGTCCGCGTGGCCGGCGGCCTGGTCTCCTTCGGCGACGGCCACTTCGCGATGGGAGACGGCGAGATCATCGGCACGGCCGTCGAGGGAGCGATGAACGTCGAGCTGACGGTCGACCTCATCAAGCACCGCGAGACCGCGTGGCCGCGGATCGAGAACGCCGAGTGGATGATGTCGCTCGGCGCGGCGCGGCCGCTCGAGGACGCCGCGCGCGTCGCCTTCAAGGACATGGTCCAGTGGGTGATGGAGAAGACGGGTCTCGGCCTGCTCGATGCCTACGAGTTCGTCTCGCAGAACGCCCGCACTCCGGTGGTCGAGATGGTCGACCCGCTCTACACGGTGCTCGTCGAAATCCCGAAGAACCGCCTTCCGGCCGCGGCGGCGCGGTAGACTGGAATCAGCCATGCGCATGTTCAAGAAGATCCTCATCGGCCTGGCGATCGTCGCGGCGCTCGCGCTCGCGGGCGTGACGTACATGATCGGCGGCCCGAAGAACCTCATCGGGATGCTGCGCTACGACCAGCGCCAGGAGGGCACCCTCAAGGTCGGCGACCGCGCTCCCGAGGTCGGACTCCTCGCGCTCGACGGCAGGACGCCGGTCCGGCTCTCGGAGCAGCTCGGCCAGAAGCCCACCGTCCTCATCTTCGGCAGCTTCACCTGACCGCCCTTCCGCCGCTCGGTCGAGCGCGTCCAGGCGATGCAGAAGAAGTACGGCGACCGCGTCCGGTTCCTGACGCTCTACATCAAGGAAGCGCATCCGACCGACGAATGGCAGATGGATTCGAACGAGAAGGAGGGCGTCTGCTATCCGCAGCCGACCTCGCTCGCCGACCGCGTGCGCATCGCCAACGACTTCGTGAAACGCTTCCACTACGAGATCCCGATGCTCGTGGACCCGATCGAGAACCCGGCGAACCAGGCCTATGCCGGATGGCCGGAGCGGTTCTACGTCGTGGACGAGAACGGAACGATCGTCTACAAGGGCAAGCCCGGGCCGTTCGGCTATCACCCCGAGGAGGTCGAGGCGTGGCTGGCGCAGCGATTCGGGAGCGTCAATCCGCCGACTTCGGGGTCCTGAACTCGTTTCGCCGGTTCCAGAGGTAGATGAGGATCGCGACGTTGACGGCGAGCAGGGCGTAGCGCCGGAAACTCTCCGGGCGGCGTGCGATCTCGATCAGCTCCGGCGGGATGCCGAGCGCGGTGAGCACGATCGTGAAGTAGGGAGCCCACGGAATCCGCATCGCGAGGAGAATCCCCTCCGCGGCGAAGACCACGGCGATCAGGATTGACGCGGCGGCGATCGCCTTGACCTGCCCGCTCGTCAGCGCGTCGAGGATCCGCGACACGTGCTGGAGCAGGACCGTGCGCGTCTGGACGCCGAGGAAGCGGGCGATCGCCATCGGCTCGGAATCGTGGGAGAGCCTCGCGAGGCGCAGGGCCGCGGCGCCGATCATCAGGAAGGCCACCGACTTGATGCACTTGAAAACGATGATCCAGAGAAAGCCGGCCGAGAGCTTCGGCCGGGAGGCGGTGGCGGCGGGAGTCATGGGGTGCGGAGTTTCGCACAGGGGAATCCGCGTGGCGAGGGAAGGGTTCTTTCCGAGGTGCTCGAAGCGTATCCTCGACGAACGGGAGAAATGTCCATGAACCGGTCTTTTCGAATCGGCCGAATCGCATCGTTCGGCCTCGGCGCGCTGGCATCGGCCGCCTTCGTTTCGGCGGCGACCTACCTGCCCATGTCCGACTCGGACCTCGCCGGGCAGGCTCCGATCATCGCTCGGGCGAGCGTCGTCGCGTCCACGGTCGAGCTCGAGCCGATCGGCGGGCATTCGCGTCCGGTCACCCTCGTCACGCTGCGGCGTCTCGAGGCGATCAAGGGCGACCCCGGAGAGACCTTCGTCGTGACCCTGCCCGGGGGCCGGGTCGGCCAGACCGGCTGGGCGGTTCCGGGAACGCCCGTCTTCGCCGACCAGACCGAGGTCGTCCTCATGCTCGCGCCGGTGGCCGGTTACCCCGGCCGGTTCCGCCTGACGGAGCTCGGGCTCTCCAAGTTCGACCTCGTTCACGACGACGCCGGCCGTCGGTTTGCAGTGCGTCCGGCCTTTCCCGGCGGCGCCGATCTCGTCGCCTCGAAGCGTGCGTCGGCCGTCCCCGACGGCGTCGCCGTCGCCCGGGACGCCGACTCGTTCCTGAGCTTTCTTCGGGCGGTCGCGCGGGGCGAGACTCCGTCCGCGGTCGGGTACGGCGCGCCGGTCTCGGCGCAGGCGAAGTGGGTCAACCTCGGCGGCCGCGAGCCCGGCGACTGCAGTCCGGCCGACGACCCCGGGTCCGGTCCGCCCTGCCTCTGGCGCTGGTACTGGGACACGGCGACGCAGCCCTCGCCGGATGCGGTGCTGACGGTCAACGGGACCCAGTCGAATCTCGATGCCTCCGACGAGCCCAAGTGCGGAACGGACTCGATCTGCGACGTCAAGAACGTGGCGACGGCGTGGCCTGCCGTGGCTTCGACGAACATCCGCCTGAGCGGGCCGTCGACACCCGGAAACATCACCATCAACCTCGACGCGACCGAGAGCCATGACGGCGGGAACACGTGGAACACGCCGATCGGGTGCACGGGCGGCGTCATCGGCCTCGGCGGACCGGGGGAGGGCACCGGGCCGAGGTCGTATCGCGGCGACACCTCGTACTTCGCGATCACGGACGGAACGGTGTCCATGCGCAAGTCCACGTGCAGCTTCGGTTACTCGGCCGCCACCTTCCGCTCCGCGGTCCTCCACGAGGTCGGCCACGTGCTCGGCCTGAACCATCCGGACGACAGCGGCCCCCCGAACCACACGCCGGTCGAGAGCATCCACAGCACGACGCAGCCCGCGGACTGGTCGAACGCGGTGATGCACGCGGTGATCGGAAGCTTCAAGCCCGACGCGCCGCAGACCGACGACGTCCAGGCGGTGCAATTTCTCTATGGCACCGCCGCGATCGGTCCGCCGCCGGCGGCGAATTTCACCTACTTACCGACCACGCCGACCCTCGGTGTTCCGGTGCTCTTCACCGCTACGTCAACGGGCGCGGTATCGGGTTCGGCCTGGAACTTTGGCGATCCTGGATCCGTCGACAACATTGCAGCGCTCCCCAACGCTGCTCATTTCTTTACGCAACCTCAGACCTACTCCGTCACGCTTACCGCAGGCAATCTGAATGGCTCGAACTCGATCACGCGGCAGGTCACGGTTTCCCCGAGTGCGTCGACGTGTGCGACTGCACCAGAAACGCTGTGCTTGAGTGACGACCGCTTCAAGGTCAGCGTCGTCTGGCAAAAGAGCGACGCGACGCAGGGGTTTGGCACGGGGGTCTCTCTGACGAGCGACTCGGGGTACTTCTGGTTTTTCGACGATACGAACATCGAGGCCGTCGTCAAGGTCTTGAACGGCTGTGCGACCAATGGCCATTACTGGGTCTTCGCCGCGGGTCTGACCGATGTCTCCGTCACGCTTTACGTCCTGGACACGAGAAGCGGGACGCTTCAGCGCTACGCCAATCCGCTGGGGCAAGCCTTCCAACCGATTCAGGACACGTCGGCATTCGCGACCTGCCCGTGATCGTCGTGAGTGCTCCATGAGGGGCCGCTGCGAGGGCTTCGTCGGTCGTTAGTCCTGTTGCTTCCGGTGGCAGGGTGGGTTCGACCGGCGTGGGCGGCTCTTCTTTGGCCCGGGGCGGCATAGCCCGGCCTTCCATCCCAGTGCGCCCGGGTTAGGGCTCGGCTTATGTCCGCCGATGGTGCGGCCGAGATGAGATAGAGTCGAAGAAAGACTTCCTTTGATCAACAGAGGTTGGCATCCGGCGTCGGCGATCTTACTCGCGCTGAGCCTGTCTGCCTGCGCGTCGTCACACCGGATCGCTACTGTTCCCGCGAGCGACAAGTTAACCGAGGACGCACCCGGATCGCCGGATGATCCTTTCGCCGCGCGGAACTGGTTCGTCAAGGTTCGCGCATATCCCAACGACTCGCTGGCGCCTGATTATCACGCGCACGCCTTGCATCTCTGGGATGAGATGCCAGTCCGCAAGCGCGTTCTGGATCAGCCCGGCTTCTCCTGGAAAGAGCTCGGGCCGAGCAATGTGGCCGGTCGGGTGATTTCTGTTGCCTTTCATCCCACCGACCCGCTGACCTTCTATGCCGGCTCGGCCGGCGGTGGGTTGTATCGAACCACAAATGGCGGCACCAGCTGGACTCAACTCGGAGGCGACCGGCTTCCGAGTCTCTGGATCGGTGCGGTTGCTATCGACCCTGGTGATCCGAACACCATCTACGCCGGGACGGGCGAAGCTGTCTTTGGCGCCGCGAACGACCCTGGCGCCAATCTTTACGGATACGGCGGGTTTGGTGGGATTCTCAAGTCCACTGACGGTGGACTCACGTTCTCGCAGATCAACCTACAAGCCTACGGGTTCTTCCAGATTCTGATCTCGCCGGTTGACTCGGCCGACATAATCGCCACGTCCGAGGGAGCCATCTATCGATCACTAGATGGGGGCGCGAGCTGGACGTCAACCTCTCCTGGCGCCTCACCCTTTTCTGTGGACCGCGATCCGTTCGATCCGAAGACTCTTTTGGCCGTGGTTGGCGATCTGGGGGGCGGCCCAAACAATGGACTCATCCGTTCCACGGATGGTGGGTCTACGTGGGTGCGCCTGGGAAACCCTTCTCCGGATGTCTTCGCCGATCAGACAGGCAGAAGCGCAGTCGCCTTCGCGCCTTCAGTCCACGGGCTCGTCTACCTTGCTTTGGGCCCCAAAGTGGGAGACGACAATGGCTCAAGCGGGTTCTTCAAGTCAGCCGACGGCGGCGCAACGTGGACACGCATGGATGCGGCCACCAACACCTATCGGCCGGTCGACTGGTACGGTGCAAGCCTGGCGATCGACCCGACCGACGGCGACCACATCCTGCAAAATAACGCTGTCGGCCCCGGCGTCATCCTTGAATCGCGCGATGGCGGATCGAGCTGGAGGCATGCAGATGGGGACTGGCACGTTGACGCTCACGCCGTCGCCTTCCACCCACTCAACCCGCGATACGCGATCAGTGGCACAGATGGTGGAGTTGCGGTGTCGACCGACGGTGGCATCTCTTTCTTTGCCAAGAACGAGGGCTTCCCGACGGTCCAGTTCTACTCGGTAGCTGTGGTGCCCGGGTCGCCTGACACTGCGTACGGCGGAACGCAGGACAATCGCATGGTGGCCCAACGCACGAATCAGGGCGCTACGTTCGATCGAGTGAGCGAGACCTTTAGTTACATTGGAGATATCGCGGGAATTGTCGCAGGGAGCAACCGGGTCGTGGCTACCTCAGCGACGGCGTATGGGGTCGGCGTGTCGGTTGATGGGGGCCATACTTGGACGAAGTCGAACGGCTTCCTGCCAGGCGACTCCGGCCCCTGGGACGCTGCAATCGTCGCCGACCCGGAGGACCCCTTGGCAGTTTACTGTGGGACGACACGCGTCAACCGTTCGCTGGATGGAGGGTCGACGTGGACGCCCTTTGACGTCCGTTCCTACGGACCCGCCGACTACAGGGAAAAGATCACTTCGATCGCCGTTTCGCCCGTTGATAGCAACCGCGTCTATGCGCTTACCGACCAGGGGAAGGCGTTCCGGTCGATCGACCGGGGTGTCTCATGGAGTGACATCAGCGCAGGACTCCCAACCCGATACGGGACCCGCGTTGCCGGCGGCCCAGGAAGCGCGGACCTCGTTTACGCTTCGTTTGGCGGCACGGGCGGCGGGCACGTTTTTCGTTCGACAGACGGCGGCGCGACCTGGACGGATATCTCCGGCGATTTGCCGGACATCTCTGTCAATGCGATCGTGGCCGACCCCCGGCACCCGTTCTGGCTGTGGGCGGCCACGGACGCAGGGATCGCTTGGACCTATGACGACGGCAGTACCTGGGAAAAAGTCGAAGAGGGCTTGCCGCGTGCGGTCTTTCTCGACCTCTCCCTCGACCCGACGACTGGCCGGCTCGTTGCCGCCTCATACGGCAGAGGCCTCTGGGAGCTCGAGGGTTCGGCGAATCTCGCTCATGCGCTCAACGGGCGCTTCGAGATCCAGGTGACCTGGAGCGTCCCTGCTCAGAACAAGAGCGGCGTCGGTATCCCCGTATCTCTGACGTCCGATACTTCGGGATTCTGGTTCTTCGACAGCTCGAACATCGAGCTGGTGGTCAAAGTGCTCGATGGTCGACCGGTGAACGGAAACTTCTGGGTCTTCTACGGCGCCCTGTCGAACGTGCAGTACACGATTACGGTGTTCGACACCGTCACGCGGGTGACGAAGACGTACACCAATCCGAGCGGCCAGCTGGCATCCGTGGCTGATACTTCGGCGTTTCCACCGACGACGAGCGGGGCCGCGGCCCTGTCCTCGACTCCATCCGAGCTTGGAACGACCTCGATCCTCGCCACGAGGTCCGCCGAAGCCGTCGACGCGAAACGCGAGCTCCTCGAGCAAGCTAGGATCGCGGATACGACACAGGCGGCGCCGTGTGCGAGCGACGGGGCGACATTGTGTCTCAATGGCGGCCGATTCGAGGTCAAGGTGGACTGGGCTGTGCCCAGCAAAGGCACGTCGGGACACGGTACGCCGGTTCCCATCGCCGGCGATACCGGGTACATGTGGTTCTTCAACAGCACCAACGTCGAGCTCATCATCAAGGTGCTGGACGGGCGCCCGGTCAACGGGCACTTCTGGGTCTTCTACGGGGCGTTGTCTGACGTTCAATACGCGATTACGGTCCGAGACACCCAGACGGGAGCGGTCAAGAGCTACACGAATCCGGATGGCAAGCTTGCGAGCGTTGCTGACACCGAGGCGTTCTAGACGTTCCTCCACCATCGCCGGAGATACCCCTAGCGCCGGGGCGCTTCCAGGCTCCGGCCGCTCAGGCGCGCGGCCGCCTCCCGAAGCGTCTCCTCCTTCTTGGCGAAGTTGAAGCGGGCCTTCGTCTTTCCGCCCCGCCGGTAGAAGCTCGAGCCCGGAACGGCGATGACGCCGACCTGTCGGGCGAGGAAGTCCACGAACTTCCAGTCGTCCTTCCAGCCGAGAGCCGCCGCGTCGGCCATGACGTAGTACGCGCCTTCGGGCGGCGCGAAGGTCAGGCCCGCCCGCTCGAGCGCGCCGAGCAGCAGGGTCCGGCGCGCGGCGTAGGTCTTCCTCAGGGCCTCGTAGTAGCTCGGGGGCAGGGCCAGCGCCGCCACGCCCGCGCGCTGGAACGGCGTGGGCGCGCAGATCGTCAGGTAGTCGTGAACCTTCCGCACGAGCGCGGTCAGCTTCGGCGCCGCGACGGCCCAGCCGACCCGCCATCCGGTCACGGCGTACGTCTTTCCGAGACCGGAGAGCGTGACGGTCCGGTCTTCCATTCCGGGAAGCGAACCGAGGCTGACGTGGCGGTGGCCGTCGTACCACATGTGTTCGTAGATCTCGTCGGTGACGGCGATCAGGCCGTGCCGCGCGCAGATCCGGGCGACCCCTTCGAGCTCCTCGCGCGAGAACACGCGGCCCGAGGGGTTTCCGGGCGTGTTGACGAAGATCAGCCGCGTGCGGGACGTGACCGCCCGCTCGAGCCTTCCGGGGTCGAGGCCGAATCCCGGCTCCGAGAGCGGCACGAAGCGAGGCACGGCGGCGGCCAGGGCGCAGGCGGGGACGTAGTTCTCGTACCAGGGCTCGGGGATCAGGACCTCGTCGCCCGGCTCCGTCAGCCCGAGAATGGCGTCCACGACACCCTCCGAGACCCCGCACGTGATCGTGACCTCGGTGTCGGGATCCGCCGCGATCGAATTGAACCGCCGAGACTTCTCGGCCACGGCCGCCCGCAGCTCCGGGAGGCCCCACGTGTAGCTGTACTGGTGGTTCTCGGGCTCGGCGAGGGCGCGCTCGAGCGCCGCGGCGATCTCCGGCGGAGGCTCGAAGTCCGGCAGGCCCTGCGCGAGGTTGACCCCGCCGACCTCGGCGCCGAGCCGCGTCATCTCGCGGATGACGGACTCCTGGAACGGCCGCGTGCGGCGCGACAACCGTCGAACCTTCCGGGCGCCGGCGCGTTCCATCGCGGCGATCATCCCGCAAACGGGGCAATCGCGCGAAGTCGTCGCCGCGCGCTCGATTTCTTGCTAACATTCGTCGAACCTGACCCGTTGCTCCGGTTCGGAGGGTCGCGGTTCGAGGAGGAGACCCGAATGGCGGCACGGAGCAAGGAACAACACCAGCCGGAGCCCTGGACGTACGACGGCCGCGCCATCGTGAACTCGGCCGGCTGGACCCTGGCGAAGACCATCTTCGAAGCCGACGCGCGGCGCATCGTCGCGGCGGTCAACGACGTGCTCGGGATTCCGACGGCGGCCCTCGAAGCCGGATTCATCCGCGAGATCCTGGTGCCGCGGCCGGCGACGACGAGCGAATTCTCGATCCGGGTGCATCCGCTGCCGGTGCCGGCGGTGGATCCCGCGGAGTTCTTCATCCACGACCGGAGGCTCGGCGAACGCCGCCGGAGCGACCGCCGACGCGGCGAGCGGCGCCGGGGCGTGTCTGCGGCGCCGCGGGTCCTCTCGATCGCGGACTCGGACGGCTAGGGCAGGGTCGCCGCCCCCGACGACAGGTCGTAGGTGCCTCCGGCCGGCAGGACGGCCACCCGAAGGCCGACCGCCCCGAGGGGAGCCTGCGCCGGCGGTGTGATTTTCGCCGATCGCGCGTCGAAGACGACCGCCACGCTCTTTCCGAGGATCCGCCACGGCCCTTCCGGGCCGACCTCGAGCGCGGTCGATTCGTCGATTCCGATGCCGACCAGGTTCGGATGCTCCAGCACGACGGAGAGAAGCCGGTTGCTGCGGCGGCGCCTCACGAAATGCTGATCTACGATCGCGCCCGAGATGAGCCCGAAGCCGTCGATCGTCACGACGTCGTCGCGCGCGATCGTCATGAAGGCGTCGCTCGAGTCTTTTTCCGGCGGCCGGTCGCCGCCGGGGTGGCGTTCGTCTCCGGTCAACATGGGCGTGGACATGACCGCGGCCCCGGCCGACGTTCCGCCGACGACCGCTCCGGCGAGATAGCGCCGGTGGATCGCCGCCTCGACCTTCGTGCGGCCGATGGCCGCCGTCAGCCGCGCCTGGTCGCCGCCGCCGAACCAGATTCCGGTCACCCCCTCGAGGCGCGCGGCCGCGGCCTCGGTCTCGGCCTCATCGTGCGACAGAACGATCCGCTCCGCCTCGGCGCCGAGCTTCTGGAAATCCTGGGTGATCTCGACGCCGGCGTCGGGGTACTCGGAGGCCATCGGATAGACCACGATGCGCGCGCGACCGCGGCCGCCGGCCAGCGCGACGAAGCGCTCTTCGATGGCGTCGGGCAGAGGCCCGCCGCCGACGATGAGCAGCGAGCCCTTCGGAGACGAGGAGAGTGCGGGTGCCGCCGGTGGAGGCGCCGCGGACGCGCAGGCGAGGCCGACGGCCGCGAAAACCGGGACGAGATGTCTCGCAAATTTCGACAGGGCCCTCACTCTTCCTCCCTCTGACCGACAGTCAGCCGGTCCGGAAAGCCGTCACGCGCGTCCGCGAAATTGAACGCGCGTCCGAAAATTTCCGGCGCCGTCGATTGCGCTTTACGAATCCGAAAACCGCGATAGCATTAACACAACTTTCCGGCTCGGAACGGTTCATTCGATTTCGGAGGCGTTCGCGCACGATGGATCGAAGGATTCCGAAGGCGCTTCCCAATCAAAAGTGAGGAGGAGCTGTATGTGGAGGTCATGCCTGGCTCGAGTGCTCGTTTGGTTCGTGGCGCTCGCCGGCTTGAGCTCCCTCGCCGCGGCGCAGTCCAACACCGGCAACGTCTACGGAAACGTGATCGACGAATCGGGAGCGGCGATTCCCGGCGGATCGGCGACGCTGATCGGCCCGAACGCCCCGATGACGACGAGCGTCGACGCCAACGGGCTCTTCCGCTTCCTCAAGGTGCCGCCGGGCAAGTATGCCGTGACGGTGACGATGCCGGGGTTCACGACGGTGACGCGTGAGAACGTCGAGGTCTCCGTCGGCAAGAACACCCAGGTGGACGTGACCCTGAAGCTCTCCAACGTCCATGAGACGGTCACGGTCACGAGCGAGACGCCCCTGATCGACACGCGCAAAGTCGCGACCGGCCAGAACTTCTCGCGCGAGCAGCTGACCGAGATCCCGACCTCGCGCGACGTCTGGTCGCTCATCCAGCAGGTTCCGGGCGTCCAGCTCGACACGGTCAACGTCGGCGGCAACGAGAGCGCCAACGTCGGCGGCCCCGATTTCATCACGAAGGGCTCGGGCAACGTCGCCTACCAGGTCGACGGCGCGACGATCACCGACAACACCTACGGAAATCCGTTCGCCCGCCAGAACGGCGGCACGAACACGTTTTTCGACTTCTCGACGTTTCAGGACGTCGAGATCTCGACCGGCGGCTCGCTCGTCGAGCAGCAGAACTCGGGCGTCACGATCAACGTCGTGACCAAGCGCGGCACCAACGAGGTCAAGGGCGCGGCCCGGTACTCCTACGCCTCCCACAACTGGCAGTCGAACAACACGCCGCCGGAGGCCGCGGAGCAGGGCCTTCCGACCAACAACACGCAGATGCTCCGCGAGTACGGGGCGGACCTCGGCGGGCCGCTCGTCAAGGACAAGGCGTGGCTCTGGTTTTCCGGCGCGTACCAGACGATCGACCTGAACTCGGCGACGTTCGACTCGGGAGCCGGAAGCTTCTCCTCGCCCGAATCGACCAACCTCGAGCCGTGGAGCGCGAAGCTGAACCTGCAGCTCTCGAACTCCAATTCGGCTCAGCTCTTCTACCAGCGCAGCGACCGCGATCAGGCGAACCGGGGCGCCGCCCCGTTCCGGCCGAACGAGACGCAGACCTCCCTCGTGATCCCGACGAACTTCTACAAGATCGAAGACTCGAACGTCTTCTCGTCGGACTTCTTCGCGTCGATCTTCGCGAACTACCAGAACCCGGACTACACGTCGATCGCCAACGGCAGCAAGGGCTGCGTGAACGTGCCCTTCCAGCCGACGTGCAACGGAGATTCGAGCCGGGACAGCCAGTACTACGCGGCTCCGGACGGATCGAACCTCTCGTACCACAACAACTACTACTACTACTACTCGAAGGATCCCCAGAAGCAGGCGAACCTCCAGATGTCCAAGTTCTTCAACACGGGCAAGCTCAACCACGAGCTGAAGTTCAGCTTCAACTATCGCCAGCAGATCGCCGACTCCGCTTCGGGCCTGCCCGGAGCCCAGAATCAGGGCCAGTACTACTCGAGCGCCTCGAGCTATCAGTACGCCCTGCTTTCCCGCGGAGTCCGGACCGTCTACCGGACGCAGTACATGAGCGCGACGCTCGGGGACACGATCACCACGGGCAACCTGACCGTCCAGCTCGGCGTTCGCTACGACAACCAGAAGGCGAAGAACCTGCCGGGCACCTCGTTCGCCAACCCCCTCTTCCCGACGGCCTGCACGGCCTGCGGCTTCGACAACGCCGGCGACTTCCCCGGCCTGCCTCAGATCAACTATCACGGGGCATCCGGAACCCAGTTCGACTACACGAACTGGCAGCCGCGCATCTCGGCGACCTACGCGCTCGGCGAGAAGAAGACGACGCTGCTGCGAGCGTCGTACGCGCAGTTCGCCGACCAGCTCGGCTTCCTGGGCTACTACGGCAGCGGCGTGCCGATATCGAACGGCTACTACTACTACTGGACGGACCTGAACCACGACCACATCGTCCAGGCCAACGAGGTGCACTTCGAGGAAGGCGTCTACAGCTACTACAACGGCATCAATCCGTCGACGCTGCCGAACAACCCGAACGCGATCGACCCGAATTTCAAGACACCGCTGACGACGGAGTGGACCTTCGGCGTGGATCAGCAGCTGAACGACACCCTCGCAGTCTCCGGAACGTTCTCCTACCGCACGACGAAGAACCTGCAGGAGACCCTCAACACGGGCGCCACCATCGCCGACTGGCAGCTCGCGGGCATCGCCACCGGAACGGCGGTCGCGCAGAACGGGTTCACGCTGCCCGTCAGCGAGCCGTTCTACAGCATGACACTAGGCACCGAGCCCACGGGAGTCACCCTCGATAATCGTCCCGGCGCCACCCAGCGCTACTACGGCTTGGATCTCTCGGTCGTCAAACGATTGTCGGACCACTGGTCGGCGAGGGCGAACTTCGGCTGGAATAACTTCACGCAGTTGCTGAGTCCGGTCTCGATCACGGATCCCAACAACTACTGGGCGCAGGGAGGGCAGAACTGCGGCAACCCGCCGCAGTCCTCGTGTCCCGCGGTCGGATACTCGTCGAAGGATTCCGTCTTCATCAACGCGAACTGGCAATTCAACGTCAATGCCCTCTACCAGGCGCCCTTCGGCATCGACTTCGGCGTGAACTTCTTCGGACGGCAGGGATATCCGAACCCCTACTACGTCCGAACGCGGGCCACCGACGCCGCCGGGATCAGCCACACGTACAACATCCTGGTCGACCAGGTGGACACGTTCCGCTACGACAACGTCTATGAGCTCGATTTCCGGCTCGCGAAGACGTTCAACATCGGCGGATTGGCCGTCACGCCGGCGGCGGAGCTCTTCAACGTCGCCAACGCCGGCACGATCCTGCAGCGCTATCAGCGGACCGGGACCTACAGGGCCTCCACGGGGAACTTCTCGCAGAGCCAGTTCTTCAACCAGATCCTCGAGGTGCAGAGTCCTCGCATCCTGAGGTTGGGCATCACGCTCAACTTCTAGGCTGACCGGAAGTTATTCGAGGGCCCGTCCGGGAATTCCGGGCGGGCCCTTCTGTTTTTCGCCCGAGTGACGATGACCCGGATCGGAAAAGCGGCGTTCCTGCTGGTCCTCGCGGCGGGGCTTTCGGCCTGCCGCCGGGAGGCGTCTGCCCGCCCGGCGCCCCCGGCCGCTCCGGCTGCCACGCGCGTTGCCCGCGACGTCGTCCTCATCACGATCGACACGCTGCGGTATGACGCCGTCGGGTTCGACGGGAACACCCGCGGCACGACGCCGAACCTCGACCGCTTCGCCGCGGAAGGGCGGGTCTTCGATCAGGCTCACTCCCACAACACCATTACGCTGCCCTCGCACACGAACATCCTGACGGGAATGCTGCCGTACCAGCACGGCGTGCGCGAGAACGCCGGCTTTCGACTCTCTCCGAAGACGCCGACCGCGGCGACACGGCTGAAGGCCAAGGGATACGCCACGGGAGCCTTCGTCGGCGCCTACGTTCTGGACTCGCGCTACGGGCTCAACCACGACTTCGACGTCTACGACGAGCTCTACCGGCATCTCGACGAGCAGCTCGATTTCAAGATCCAGCAGGCCCGCGCGGAGGACGTCGTCAGGGCGGCGATCGACTGGTACCGCTCGCAGGAGGGCAAGCAGCGTTTCCTGTGGATGCACGTCTACGATCCCCACGCGCCGTACGACCCGCCGAAGGACTACAAGGAACGGTTCTCCGACAACCTCTATTTCGGCGAGGTGGCCTACACGGACGCGTCGATCGCGCCTCTGCTCGAGGTCCTCCGCAACGTGCACCCCGCGCCGCTCGTCGTCGTGACGGGAGACCACGGCGAGGGATTCGGAGACCACGGAGAGCTGACCCACGGCCTCTTCTGCTACGAGGCGACGCTTCACGTTCCGCTGATCGTCTGGTGCCCGGATCTCGTCCCGCCCGGGCGCAACGCCGTCTGGGCGCGCCACATCGACATCGTTCCGACGATGCTCGATGCGCTCGGCGAGCCGAAGCCGCCGGAGTTGACGGGACAGTCGCTGCTGCCGGCCGGCCGCGTCGAGGCGCCCGAGGGGAGCTACTTCGAGGCCCTCTCGGCCGCGTTCAACCGCGGCTGGGCGCCGCTGCGGGGCATCGCGTCGGAGGGCGTCAAGTACATCGATCTGCCGATCCAGGAGTTGTACGAGCTGCCGACGGATCCGACGGAGGAAAAGAACCTGGCACCGGGCACGCCGGACTCCCTCCGGCGCCTCCGCAAGCGTCTCCTCGAGCTCCCGGCCGCGCCCCAGGAGCGCGGCATGATCGGATCCGAGGAGGCCGCCAAGCTGCGCAGCCTGGGGTACCTGACCGGGTCGGCCGAGCTCAAGACGACCTACGGTCCCGCCGACGACCCGAAGACGCTGATCAAGGTCGATCAGACGATTCACGTCTTCACCGGTCTCATGCAGGAAGAGAAGTTCGACGAGGCCATCGCGGTGTCCCGCCGCGTGGTCCAGGAAAACCCGCACATGAAGATCGGCTACCAGAACCTCGCGAGCGCGCTCGTCGCGAAGAAGGACGTGCCCGGCGCGATCCGGGTCATGGAGGAGGCGACCGCGAACGGCGCCGGGGGCGAGACCATGGACCGCCGGCGAGGCCTTCTCCTTTCGGAGATCGGGCGCTCGGCGGAGGCCGTCAAGGTCCTGGGGCAGTACCAGGAGAGCGAGGACCCCGAGTCTCTGAACGCTCTCGGGATCGTCCTGTCGGACGCGGGTCGGCCGGCGGAGGCCCTGCCGATCTTCGCCCGGGCGATCGAGCTCGACGCCTCGGGGGCCGATGGATACCAGAACACCGGGATCGCCCTGCTCAAGCTCAACCGGCCCGCCGAGGCGCGGGACAACCTCGAAATGGCGCTGCGTTTCGGCAAGCGCCACGCGCGGGCCTGGAATGCGCTCGGCGTGGCCTATCAGCAGCTCGGCGACGACGGCAAGGCCATCCACGCCTGGGAGGAGTGCGTCGCCCTGAACCCCGAGCAGTACGACGCGCTCTACAACATCGGCCGTGTCGCCGGCCAGATGCACGACTGGAAGAAAGCGCGAGCCGCCCTCGAGAAGTTCGTCGCGACCGCTCCGCCGAAACAGTATGGCAGGGACATCGGCGAGATCCGCGCGGTGCTCTCCGACATGAAACGCCAGGGGATTTGACAGAATGGGGGCATGAAGTCCCTTCGCGCCCTGGTCCTCGCCCTCTTCGCCGCCGGCCTGCTCGGCGCGGCGCCGTCCACCGATCCCCAGACGATGCTCATCGCCGGCGCAGAGGTCGCCGACGGCACCGGCGCGCCACTGAAGCGGGTGGACGTGCGAGTGCGGGGCGACCAGATCGCCGAGGTCGGGACGCTTTCGCCGCACCCGGGCGAGCTCGTGATCCGCGGCGAAGGACTCGTGCTCGCGCCCGGGTTCATCGACGTGCACAACCACTCGACCGAGGGCATCCGGACCGACCCGCTGCTCGAAACGCAGATCTCCCAGGGCATCACGACGGTGGTTCTCGGGCCCGACGGCGATTCGCCGTGGCCGATCGCCGAATATCTCGCCGAGCGCGAGAAGTCTCCCGGAGCCGTCAACGTCATGACGATGGTCGGCCACGAGACCGTCCGGAGCCTCGTCATGGGCAAGGACTTTCGCCGCACCGCGACGCCCGAAGAAGTCGCGAAGATGGCGGCGCTCGTGGACCAGGGGATGCGCGAAGGCGCCTCGGGGCTTTCCTCGGGTCTCGAGTACGACGTCGGCAGCTATGCCTCGACGGACGAGCTCGTGGAGCTCTCGAAGGCCGCGGCGCGATACGGCGGCTTCTACATGACCCACTCGCGCGACGAGGCCGACAAGAGCTTCCAGGCCATCGCCGAGGCCATCGAGATCGGGGATCGGGGCGGCCTTCCCCTCGACATCTCCCACATCAAGCTCGCGACCACCGGCGTGTGG
This sequence comes from uncultured Acidobacteriota bacterium, assembly GCA_963738945.1. GTDB lineage: Bacteria > Acidobacteriota > Thermoanaerobaculia > UBA5066 > Gp7-AA6 > DAHUXD01. The sequence goes on along the minus strand of CAVTYD010000002.1, from coordinate 3,159,173 downwards.
GGCAAGGCGAAGGACGCGGTCGCTCTCGTCGACAAGGCCCGCGCGAAGGGACAGGACGTCACGGCCGACTGCTACCCGTATCTCGCCTGGCACTCGAACATCGAAGTCCTCGTGCCGAACAAACAGTACTTCGACCCGAAGAGCGTCCAGGAGGCGCTCGACGTCATCGGCGGCGCCCAGAACGTCACGATCACCGCCTGCAAGGCGCATCCGTCCTACGCCGGGCACGACCTCGCGCAGATCGCGAAGGCCGAGGGAGTCACGCCGGTTGCGCTTTATTCGCGCATCGTCCAGGACGGCGGCGCGGACGTGATCGGCCATACGATGATCGAAGCGGACGTCGAGGTCTTCTACCGCCAGCCCTGGGTGATGGTGGCCTCGGACGGGGGCGTTCCCTGCGATCACCCGCGAGGCGCCGGCACCTTCACCCGCGTGCTCGGACGCTTCGTGCGCGAGCAGCATCTGTTTTCCCTCGAAGAGGCGGTCCGCAAGATGACCTCGCTGCCGGCCTTGCGGATGAAGCTCTCCGACCGGGGCCGGGTCGCTCCCGGCATGAAGGCCGACCTCGTCCTCTTCAACCCGAAGACGGTCATCGACCGTTCGACCTTCGAGGAGCCGCGCAAGCTCTCGGAAGGCATCGTGTTGACGGTCGTCAACGGCGAGGCGGTCTGGGCCGACGGCAAGGCGACGGGCGCGCGTCCGGGACGCGTTCTGAGGAGACCGGCAACGCCGTAATCCGCGAAGCCCGCGCAGCGTTAGTATCGGTCAGACCATCATGCAGGCACGGCGCGGACTCTTCCGGACGATCGGCGCGCGCGCGGGAGGCGTCCTCGCCGCCGCGGTCCTGGCGCGCGGCATCGCCTTCGGCGGCGTCGCGGCGCCCGTGATCACCGAGCCGCCGAGCGAAGGCGCCGTCATCAGCCCTTACGACGTCCACATGGTGGCGGGCCCGTTCGTCGGCTCGCCGGGAGAGAACCACGTCTGCAGCGACTGGCAGATCGTCACGGTGCCGGCTCTGTCCCCCGTCTGGACGGCCTCCTGCGTGACGGGGACGCTCGCGGTCCACATCCACCTCGGCGACGGAACGTTCGGCGGTGTGCTCGCCGGGCTCCACCAGCTCGACGCCAACACGGACTACCAGGTCCAGGTGCGGTTCAAGGGCGACGCCAATGGGGGAGAGTGGAGCCCGTGGTCCGAGCGTGGCTTTCACACCGCCTCCGCCTCGGCCATCGAGCCGCTCGTTCTGTCCGACGTCTCGAACGTGCCGCCGCCGTCCTGGCACGACGCCGGCGGAAATGCGATCGCCCTGCCGCCGGGCGCGCGGATGCGCCTCGAGGTTCCCGGCGCCGGGACCCTCCTCGAGATCCTCGGCTCGGAGACCGGCAACCGGACGTCCAATCCCGGAGCCCTCTCGTCTCACGGTCCGGCCCGGGTCGTCTGCACGGCTTCGGCGGCTCCGGTTTCCCTGCCCGTGACCCATCTGACGTTCACCGATGGGAGCGGGACGGATCGCGACCTGGCCCTCCCGCCGACGGTCCTGGCCCCGGGCGGTTCGGTGACCTACTGGTTCTCCAACGCGGGCGAGGCTTTCGGCCCCGGCGACGGCAGCGTCGTGCCCCCGACCCTCACCGAGGCCAACGAGCTCTCGGGCGCCGACATCCCGTGGACGGTGATCCAGCCCGGTTTCCGCATTGAGCGCGTCGCGACCGGCTTTCAACTGCCGGTCAACGTCGCCTTCGTGCCGAACCCCGGTACGAACCCGTCCGATCCATTCTTCTACGTCACGGAGCTGTACGGGTCCGTCGCCGTCGTCACCCGGTCGGGCGCCGTTTCGACGTATGCCACGAACCTGCTCAACTTCGATCCCCTCGGAAGCTTTCCCGGTTCCGGCGAGAAGGGCACGACGGGCATCGTCGTCGAGCCTTTGTCCGGCGACCTCTTCGTCGGGACTCTCGAGGCGCAGCCGAACGTGACCGACTACCACTATCCGATGGTCGTGCGGCTTCACAGCCAAGACGGCGGTCTCACGGAAGCCAGCCGCACGACGATCCTGGATTTCCCGAACGATCCGCTCGGCCCGTCGCACCAGATCTCGAACGTGTCGATCGGTCCGGACGGCAAGCTCTACGTGCACATCGGGGATGGTTTGTTCGTGCCGACGCCGGCGCAGGACATGACCTCGGTGCGGGGAAAGATCCTGCGGGTCAATCTCGACGGGACCGCTCCGGCGGACAATCCCTTCTACGACGCGACGGCGGGGCAGGCGGCGAAGAACCTGATCTTCGCCCTCGGCCTGCGCAATCCCTTCGGCGGCTCCTGGCGAGCCGCCGACGGCGCGCAGTGGGAAGCCGAGAACGGGCCGAGCGTCGATCGCCTCGCCAAGGTCGTCGCCGGGCGCAACTATCTCTATGACGGCTCGGACGCGAGCATGAAGAACTTCGCCGCCTACAACTGGCCGATCTCCGTCGCGCCGGTCAACATCGCCTTCGTCCAGACGGCCACCTTCGGCGGCAGCGGCTTTCCCGTCGAGCACCAGGATCACGCCTTCGTGACCGAGTCCGGTCCGACCTACGCTCCGGGCCCGCAGGCGCTCGGCAAGCGCATCAGCGAGTTCTCCTTCGACCTCGACGGCAATCTTCTTTCGGGTCCGGTTCCGCTCATCCAGTACGTGGGGGCCGGACGCGCGACCTGTACCGCGCTCGCCGCGGGACCGGACGGGCTCTACTTCGCGGATCTCTACAAGGATTTCGGCGCGGTCACGCCGGTGGACGCGGGGGCGAACGTGTTCCGCATTCGCTATGTCGGGGTCGCGGACTTTTCCGCGTCCGCGCCGTCGGGGCCCGCGCCGGCGACCGTCTCGTTTCAGGATCTCTCGGCCGTCCCCGGCGCCTCGGCATGGCATTGGGACTTCGGCGACGGTTCCTCGAGCGACGAGCACAATCCCGTCCACCAGTATCCCTTTCCGGGCACCTACGACGTCCGTCTGACCGTGACGAGCCCGTCCGGTCCGGTCGCCCGCCAGAAGGCCGCGGAAGTCATCGTTCCGGGCGCCCCGCGGGAGTCGGTCTGCTGCGCGGCAGGCGTCCCGCCCGCCCCCCGGGTCGTTCGGCCGTTCTGAAGCGCCGGCCCGCCGGGGACGGGCGGCGGATAAAATGGTCGGATGAGCGAAGCCGCCCCGAGAGCGGAGAAGCGGACGCGTCCCGGGTGGCCCTGGGTCGTGGGCGTTCTCCTGCTCGCGCTCGTCGCGCTCGTGGCGGCCATGTCGCGGCCGAAGGCCCCCTCGGTCCAGACCGCCGCCGTCCGCCGAAGCAGCCTTCTCGTTCCCGTCCAGTGCGATGGGACGCTGGAGCCTCCTCCCGGCGGCGAGCTGCGGGCCGCCGAGGCGGCGACCGTCGCCGAGCTCTTCGTCCAGAACGGCGTCCGGGTCCGAACGGGCACTCCCCTCGTCCGGCTGGAGAACACCGACCTTTCTCACAAGGCGCTCGAGGCCCGCTCCGAGGCTCTCCGGCTCGAGGCCGAACGGGCCTCGACCGCGTCGGACCTGGCCGACCTCGAGCAGCAGGAGAAGCACGCTGCCCGGATTTTCGAAGGCGACTCGCGGCTGCTTTCGAGCGGCGCGATCACGAAGATGGCCTACGAGTCGGACGAGCTCGCGCTTTCGCAGGCTCGCGATCGCGCCAACGCCGCGCGCGCCCGCCTTTCGGCTCTCGACGGCGCCGGAAAGGGTGCGCCCTCCCGGCTCGAGCTCGCCCGGCAGTCGGCGGCGGATCTCGAGCGCCGCGCCGCGGCGCTGACGGTCAGGGCGCCGGCCGACGGGCTCGTCTACGGCCTGCCCCGGCGCGTCGGCGAGGCCGTCGCGGCCGGAGAGGTCGTCGCGAACGTGATCGACGCCGAGCACCGGCGGCTGCGCGCCCGGGTGGATCAGCCGGACCTGCCCCAGACCGCCGTCGGCCAGCGTCTCGTCGTCGCGTTCGACGGCCTGCCCGGCCTGAAGTGGGACGGCCGGGTCACCTTCGTGGATCCGGGGCTGCGCGAGGTGGGCGGCCGCGAGGTCGGCGAGGTCCTCGGTGAGATCGCCGACCCGCAGGTCCGCCTTCCGTCGAACGCCGCCGTCGACGTCCAGATCATCACCGGCGAAAAGTCGGGCGCCCTGGTCGTTCCCCGGGCGAGTGTCTTTCGCGATGGGGACCGGCGCTACGTCTACGTCCTCGATTCCGGCCGCGCGCGCCGCAAGGACGTCACGATCGGGCTTCTCGGCCTGACCGAGGTCGAAGTCGCGGGCGGCCTCTCCGAAAAGGACGTCGTCATCCTGCCCGGCGCCGTCGCGCTGTCCGACGGGGCTCGGGTTCGCGCCGCGAGCGGGAAGGGCTAGCAGGGTGCTGGAAAATGGTGTGAGGCGGCGTTACGAGCGCCGCGGGGTGGGATGCGAGGAAGCGCGACGATGGCGATGCGGGAGCATCGTCGAGGAGCGATGACGACGCAGACGGCCCCGCGCCGCCGTAACCCGAAGGGTGGCCGGCACTTTGCCGCTGGCCGTTGGAGGAGGATGAGCCACCAGTCGAGCGGCGAGCGGATCGGGCGCCGGATGCAAAGTGCCGGACACGACGCCCGCATCCATTTTTCAGCAGCCTGCTAGGGGGCGCGCTCCCGGGCGAATCATGTTCAATCGCGAAGTCTTCGGCATGGCCGTGGACCGATTTCGGAAGCATCCGGTCCAGACCTCGCTCACGCTCGCGGGGCTGGTCGTCGGCACCGCGTCCATCATTCTCGTCGTCACGCTCGGGCTGACGGGGCGCGGTTACGTCCTGCGCCAGATCGAGGGCGTGGGCTCGCACCTGGTCTGGGCCAACTACCGCGGCACCGTCAACTCGGGCGTGTCCCGAGTCTCCGACGACTTCATGACCGAGGGGGACGTCCGGGCGATCGCGGCGCGCAACGACCTGTTTTCGGGCGTCACGGCGATCCTGACCCTGCGCGGCAACGTCACCGTGCAGTCCCAGTCCAAGGCGCTGACCGTCCTCGGCGTCATGGCGAACTACGGGCAGGTCCGCAAGAACATGCGCATCCTGCGCGGGCGGTTCCTCGACGACGACGACGTGCAGCAGCGCGCGCGCGTCTGTGTCATGAACCGCGACCTCTACCAGCAGCTCTTCGCCAACGACGATTCGCCCGACAAGACGATTCGCACGCTCGGAACGACCTTTCAGGTCGTCGGGGAATTCGAAGAGCCGGTGGACACCCTCGGGCGCGGCGACGTGGTGCCCGAGACGATCCTGATCCCGCTGACCGTGGCCTGGTATTTCACGCCGACCCATCAGGTCAAGACGCTGTTCGCGGAGGCGCGGGAGTTCTCGGAGCTGCCGGCGGCGGTCCAGGCGGTCGAGGACATGCTGCGCGAGCGCCACCGGACTGGGTCCTTCTACGAGGTCGAGAGCATGACGTCGGTCGTGCGCCTGGCGAGGGCGATCTCGGTCGCCCTCATCGTCGTCTTCATTCTCGCCGCCGCCGTCTCCGTCGTCGTCGGCGGCGTCGGCATCATGAACATCCTGCTCGCCTCGGTCGAGCAGCGGACGCGGGAGATCGGTGTTCGCATGTCGGTCGGCGCTCGGCGCCGCGACATCCTCGGCCAGTTCCTCTTCGAGGCGCTCTCTCTCGGCGTGGCCGGCGCGGCGATCGGCGTGGCGCTCGGTCTCGGGATTCCCTACCTGACGGGTCTCTTCGTGCGCGGCGTGGACATCCGCGTCTCGCTCTGGTCCGCGGCGGTGGCCTTTGTCTTTTCCTGCGCGGTCGCGGTCGTGTTCGGCGCGGTGCCTGCGTATCGCGCGTCTCTCCTCAACCCTTCGGAGGCCTTGCACCATGAATGAAGAAAGCTCGTTCCGACCCCTAAACGCCGTTTCCTCCGTTGCCCTGGCCGCGGCCGTCGCCGCCGCGGTCATCGTCGGGCCCGCCGACGCGGCGCGCGGGCAGACCGCTCCGGCGGAGCCACCGGTGCTCACGCTCCGGCATGCGGCCGAGCTCGCGCTCGAGCGAGCGCCGCAGCTGACCGCGACGCGCGCGGCCCGCGACGAGGGCAGCGCTTCCGCGAGGATTGCCGCCGACGCGCTTCATCCATCGGTCTGGATCTCCACCACTCCGGGCTACTCGACCGGACTTCCCGTCGTCGTCGCGGGGAGCGTGCCGGCGTACGGCGCGATCGAGGTCCGGCAGACGATCTACGACCCGTGGAAGAAGAACGAGGCACTGCAGGCCGAGGCCCACGCGGCGAACCTGGAGGGCGAGCTCGAATCGGGCTGCGCCGAGGCCGTGCGCCTGGCCGTCCTCGCCTACGGGCGGACCTGGACCGACGAGCGTCGCGCCGAGGCCGCCCGGAAGGGTCTCGCGGCGGCCGAGGCGTCGGTCGACCGCGCGCAGGCGCTCTTCGGCGAGGGTCGGACGACCGAGATCGACGTGGAGCGGGCCAAGCTCCAGGCGGCGCGGTCGAAGCAGAGGCTCCTGAACGCCGAGTCCGACCGCGACCTCGACGGTCTCGAGCTGAAGCGCCTGATCGGCTGGCCCGGCTCCGCGCCCCTCCGGCTCTCGAGCGAGACCGAAACGGCCCTCGGTGCGATCTCGGTCTCGAACGATCTGGAGGCGGCGCGCGCCGCGGACCCGCAGCTGAAGTCGCTCGGGAGGCAGGCCGAGCTGCTCGGCCGCTCGGCGAGCCTCTCGGCCAAGCGGTGGCCGATCATCGAGGCCTCGGCGCAGTATCAGCGGCTCCCGTCGTACTACTCGAAGTACTACAACAGCTTCAACGAGAACGATTTCAGCTTCGGCATCTCCTTCGCGATTCCGGTCTGGGCCGGAGGCCGCCTCGACGACACGGAGGCGAAGGCGCGGGCGAGCGTTCTGAGGGTCGAAGCCGAGCGGGATGCCCGCGAGACGGACCTGGAGGTCGCGGTTCGCCGGGCCGAGGCGGCGGTCGCGCGCGCGGAAGCGGAGCACAGCCTGTCCCGCCGCGCGCAGGGAATCGCGGAACAGGACCTCGCGGCGGCCGAGTTGCTTTCGCGGGAGGGCCGCGGCGAGGCCGGTCAGGCCGACGAGAAGCGCATGGCGCTCTCCGACGCCGACGAGGATGCGACGCGAACGGCCATGGCGGCTCTCGAGGAGCGGGTCAAGCTGCTCGCGCTGCGGGGCGAGCTCGCGCGCACGGTGCTCGGAACGGAGCCTCGCTGCGTCGAGGTGAGGCCCGCGCCGTAGCGTCTAGGGAGAGGCGGCGGGGCCGAACTCGGGTGTCGCGCCGCCGGCGGACCGCTCGCCGGGGGCGAGCTCCTCGGCGAGGCGAAACTCCCCCCGATCCGGGCGGACGTTTCTCGTGTAGAGCGAGATGTTCGGGTCGGTGATGAAGCGCCAGGACAGCTTCGCCCACGACGGGTGGTACGGGATGTCGTAGGCCTCCGGCGCGGTCTTCTTGATCTGGGGCAGCCGATTCCATGGCACCGACGGGAAGTCGTGGTGCTCGTTGTGGTACCCGATGTTCAACTGGAAACGGTTCAGCCAGCCGTAGTAGTCGTTGGTCTCCTGACCGGGAAAGAGCGCGTAGTGCTCCTGGATCCATCGCGCCCCGAGCGGAGGGCCGCCGATGCTGAACCAGAAGGACGCGAACAGATAGCCGAGGGCTCCCGGGCTGATCAGGAACCAGACCGCGGCGTTGAAGGTCATCTGGGTGATGAAGTTGATGACGACCCAGTGGTCGATGGGCCGCAGCTCCTTCAAGCGGGGCGGCCGGGTGAGCTGCACGGCGGGGAAGCACAGCAGCCAGATCGCCTTGCGCCACGACGAGTTGCCGACGAGGCGGGCCTCCCAGCGGTTCGGGACGTCGGCGTCATGATCGTAGACGCCGAGGTATGCGTGGTGCTTCATGTGGTAACGCTGGAAGAAGACGGAGCCCCCGGGGACGACGATGGGGAAGTTGGCGAGCATGCCCGTCAGCGTGTTGGCGGCCGGGGACTTGAAGATCAGGTTGTGGGTGCACTCGTGGATGATCACCCAGAGGGCATGGTCGGCCAGGGCGCCGACGACGGCCCCGGCGGCGATGATCACCCACCACGGGCTCCCACGGAGAAGCCACGCGACGGCGACCTGGAACACCACGATCCCGGCCGTGATCCAGAAGGTCGCGTGGTTGCGTCCGATGAGCTTACGGACGTCGGGATGGTCCTGGAGAATGCGTCGCGCACGCCCTCCGTGCGGGATGGGCGTGCCGGGGTGATGGAAGTCGCCGGTCGCGGCGATCGTGGATTCGGTCATTTCCAGTTAGTCTGTGTGCTTTTTATCGCAGTCCGGGCCCGGAGGAAAGCCCCCGAGGATAGCCCACCCCGGGATGGGGCGGGGGAAGAATCGGCCATACGTGGGGACACCGCCCGGGGAAGGGGTCAGAACGCCCTGACTCCAACCGACGGTTGCGGGCTTCCGGACCCTTCGGCAAGAACCGGAGAAAACACGGAAAATGTCGCCTTCGCCCGTCAGGTCAAACAGGTTCTGCCGCAATTAGGAGGCTAACGATGCGCATGCGCCGCACACGATGGATCACTGGTGCCCTGGTGCAATTCAGTCTGCTGACCCTGCTCGGCGGGAGACCGGTCTCGGCTCAGGCGCCTCCGGCCGAACGACCGGTCTCAACCCCGGAGGCGGCGAAGTCGTTCGGCACGCAGGACTATACGGTGACCTCGGTTGCGGGCCTGTCCTTCATGCCGGCCGATAGCAGTCAGGGCTACCACGTCTCGGGCGGCCTCGCGAGATTCGGTGATGTGAACGTCGAGCAGCATTTCTACGCCACGCTGGACATTCCGGCCGGAGTAATCATCGATTTCATCGGCTTCAACAACCTGAACGACGGAGAGGCGAACGTCATGGCCATCCACTTGTGGAGGCGCAACGCGGACGGCACCACCTACGACCTCTACGATCTCGACAACACTCCGCACACGTATTGGTCCACGGACATCAATGCGAATCCGGTGGGGATCCCGTGGGACGGCAGCCACCCGAATTTCGATTCTCCGCACATCCTTCTGCTCGACCTGGAGGTGGCCCCGGACCCGAACTTCCTGTTTTTCGGGTGGGTGGAGGTCTGGTGGCGGCGGGCCGTCAGTCCGGCGCCAGCGACGGCGTCCTTCAACGACGTGCCGGCGACGCACCCCTTCTTCCAGTACATCGAGGCGTTGAAGGAGTCAGGCATCACGGGCGGCTGCAACGCAGCGCCACCGCTGTACTGTCCGGACGCCCCGGTCACGCGAGGCCAGATGGCCGTATTCCTCGCGAAGGCTCTCGGCCTGAACTGGCCGGCTTTCCAGTAGATCTGGTCCGCGTTTGGGGTGCTTGAGGTTCGCGTTGCAGTCCGGCAGACTTCGGGTGAACGATGAGAGCGCCGAGCTCCGCCTCGCGCCCGCCCGCGTGAACCGATCTCGCTCACGCCTGCCGCGTCGTCGCGCCGCATGTCTCAATGCCGTCCTCGCGATCGTGGCTTCCTCGGTTCTCGCATGCTCGCGGCGCGTCCCGGTGATCGTGATCTCGATCGACACACTGCGCGCCGATCGCCTGCCCTGCTACGGGTACCGCGCCGTCGAGACGCCCGCGATCGATCGCTTCCGCAGCCGGTCGGTGTTGTTCTTATCCGCGTACACTCCGGTTCCGCAGACGCTTCCCGCGCACGCGACGCTCTTCACGGGGCTTCTTCCCGCAGGTCACGGGGCCCGCGAGAACACCGGGTTCCGTCTGTCGGCCCGGCCCGAGACCCTCGCCGGGCTCCTGCGCGAGAGGGGCTGGGAGACCGGCGCGGCGGTGTCCTCGGCGGTTCTCTCGCGGGTGACCGGGCTGGCGCGCGGGTTCGACTTCTACGACGACGCGCTCACGCGCGGCGCGGACAAGAAACGCGACGGCTCGGAGACGGCGCGCTCACTCGCTCGCTGGATCGGCGAGCGCCGCGGCCGGCCCTTCTTCGCGTTCCTTCACCTGATGGAGCCGCACGCGCCCCGCGACGCCCCGGAGCCGTTTCGGAGCCGCTACCCGGACGCGTACGACGCGGAGGTGGCGCACGCGGACGCCGTCGTCGGCGAGTTCTTCGCGGCGCTGCCGCCGGGCGTTGCCGAAGGTTCGCTCGTCTTCCTTCTGTCCGACCACGGCGAGGGGCTCGGCGATCACGGCGAACAGCAGCACGGAATTCTCCTCTATCGCGAAACCGTTCGAGTGCCGCTCCTGATGCAGCTTCCGCGTGGCGACCACGCCGGCGCGGCGGTGAACGGCGCGGTCGGGCTCGTGGACGTCTTTCCGACCGTCGCGGCCGTTCTCGGACTGACTCCGCCCGTCGGCCTCCAGGGTGCCTCGCTGCTCGGCCGCATCGGCGCCGTCGTGTCCGCTCCCCGGCACTATTACTCGGAGACGCTCAGCCCCCGCCTGCTGCTCGGGTGGAGCGACCTCGCATCGCTCGAGGACGACAAGTATCAGTACATCGAGGCTCCCACGCCGGAGCTCTACGATCTGTCCCGCGATCCCGGCGAGACGTCGAACCTCGCCTCGACGTTGCCGGAGGCGGTGCGCGGTTTTCGCCGCGAGCTCGCGGCGATTCCACGACCCTTTCGGATGCCGGCGCCCGAGGACGCCGAAAGGCTGGCGTCCCTCGCGGCGCTCGGCTACACGGGCGGGGCAGCGGGAGCAGTGCGGCCGGCGGGCGCCCGTGATCTGCCGGACCCCAAGGAGCGAATCGCCGCGGGCGGGCTGATCGAATCGGCGGCCGTGCGTCGGGCCGTGGACGCGGGCGACGATGCCGAGATCGTCCGCAGGGCGCGGATCTATCTGCGTCTCGCGCCCGGAAGCCTCAACGTGTGGAAACTCGAGGCGAACGCGCTCGAACGCCTCGGCTGCCCGTCAGACGCCGCCCGGGAGCTCGCGGAGGGACTTCGCCAAAGCGCGGCGACGGCGCTCGCCTCGGAACGCAATGAAGCCGCGGAGTACCTCTCGCGACTGACGCACGAACCCGCCCCCGAAGGCTGCCGTTTCCGAGAGTGACGGGATGTGGACGGGCACGTGCCCGGCTTGGGCTTCCGCGTGCAAGGCGGCTTCACCAGTTACGACGTGCGGACCGTCTCGCCCCCGGACCAAGTCCACGCCTGCCGGATGATGACCAGGGTGCAAACAGTTTCGATCGTTGCGAACCACACGTAGGCTGGATAAAAGGGGTCCCGAAAGTCACCGTTGGTCAGAGGCAGAACGAAGGTCAGGAAAGCATTGATGAGCGTCATAAAACCACCGGCGATGATGTTCGCCAGCCGGTTCGCTCTCAACGGAAGCAGCCGACACGCAAGAATCATGGCGATGGGTATTTCCATCAAGACCGCTGAACCCAAGAGAGCCCATATTGGGAGATGTGGCGCTGAACTCGGCGAGCCAACAAAATAAAACAGGGCAAGCACGTCCGCATACAGATAGTTCAATAACGCGAAGAGCCAAAATAGGGACAGCCGCTCCTTTGGGTCATGCATGTCAACCTCCTACGGAATGTCCGCCGACCCTCTCGTTCCATCCGCCGCGGGACGAACGCGGGCTCTCCCCCTTCACTCCGATCGCAGCGCCTGGATGACGTCCACGCGCGACGCACGGACGGCGGGCAAGAGCGACGCGAGGATCGCCGCGGCCGCGAGAAGCGCAGCCGCTCCGGCGATCGGCAGCACGCCCGGCATCTGAGCCACGCCGAACAGCCGGCTCGCGACCCAGGCCAGCGCGATCCCGCCGAGGCCGCCGACCAGGATTCCCGCGGCGGCGATCGCAGCGCCCTCGCCGAGGACACTGGCCCTGAGCTGGCGCGGCTCGCATCCGACCGCGAGCCGGATGCCGAACTCACGGGTTCGAGCGCCCACCGAGAACGCCAGCACGCCCGCGACGCCGACGACCGCGATGAGCAACGCGATGCCGCCGAATGCCGAGAACACGAACGCGTTCAACCGCTGCGGCGTCAGCACCTGGGTGCGAACGTCCTCGAGCGTCGCCGGCCGCTCGACCGCCTGGTCGGCGGAGAGGTCGTGGAGCGTGCGTGTCACGGCCGGCACGAGCGCGTAGGGATCGGCCGCGGCGCGGACGAACAGGCGGCTCGGCTCGCCGAACTGCCGCCACGGGAGGTATACCGTCATCGTCGGCACCTGAACGACGTTCTCGTCGTCCACGTCGGCGACGACGCCGACGATGCGGCGCGGCGTGGGCTCGAGGCCGGTGCGTTTGTCGAGCCACAGGTGCCGGTTGACCGCTTCGCCCTTGGGGAAGAGCCGTTGCGCCACGCTCTGGCTGACGATGGCGACGGACTCGGTATCGGGACGGTCCCCGTCCGTGAAGTCGCGGCCGGCGACGATCGGGACACCGAGCACGGCGAAGAATCGAGGAGAGACGGGCCGGACCATGCAGGTCGGGTTGTCCTCGCCGCTGGCGGGCTGGTACCCCTCGAACCCGAACTGGAGCTTCAGAATGGAGCTCCACGCGTCCCGCCAGGGCACGACCATCCCGGACGCGACGCCCTCCACACCCGGCAGCGCGCCGATCCGCCGCGTGGCGACCTGGAAGAAGTGGTCCGTCGCTTCGCCGCCGGCGCCTTGCGCTGGAGGCGGGACGTCGACCGCCAGGACCTGCCGCATGTCATAAGCGGTGTTTGCCGTCGACATCGCATTCAACGTCGCGACGAGCATTCCGGCGCCTACGAGCAGCAGGAAGGAGCAAGCGATCTGCGTCGTCGCGAAAATCTTGAGACGGCGATTCGTGCCGGGCGTGATCCGCAAGCCGGCGGCGGCGGGGCGCAGAGCGCTCGACCGGTCGAAGGAGGGGAGCCGTGGGACGTACGCGAGGAGCACCGCCGCCACAAGCGCCAGTCCCGCGCCGAGGCAGAGCACGCTGCCGTCCACCCTGGCCTCCAGCGCGCGGACGGAGAAGCGCGCGGCATAGCGGGCCGCCACGGCCACGAGCGGCCTCGCGAGCAGCAGGCCGAGCGCGGCACCCGCGACGCACAGGACGAGGCTCTCTGCGAGCAGGGTGCGCCGGAGCGCGCCCCGGCTCGCGCCGAGCGCGGCGCGAACGGCGAGCTCGGATTCGCGGCGGACCGACCGGCCCAGAATCAGGTTCGCGACGTTCGAGCACGCGATCACGAAAACGACCGCTGCCGCCGCCAGGAGCAGCAGGAGGATCGTCCGCGCGGGCGACGCGAGCTGGTCGCGGAGCGTCCTGACCTCGAGTCCGACCCGGGCGCCCGCGGAGTACGACTCCGGATGGGCGTGCACCATGGACGCGTGGACGGCCTTCAGCTCGGCTCGGGCCCCTTCGAGCGTGGCGCCCGGCGCGAGCCGCCCGAAGAGCTCGGTCATGCGGTGCCAGCGTTCCTTCTGCATCGTCGCCCCGAGGTGGTGCGGGCTCGTCACGACGTTCGCGATGATCTCCGTCTCGGCCGGGTAGGGCACCGACGGCTCGAGGACGCCGACGACCGTCGCCTTGCCGGGGCCCAGACGAATGACCTTGCCGACGACGGACGGATCGGCGTGGAGCACCGTCGTCCAGAACCGGTGAGTCAGGACCGCGACCGGCGCCGCCCTGGGCCCGTCGTCGCCGGAATTGATCAGCCGCCCGAGCGCCGGCCGGAGCCCCATGACGTCGAAGAACGATCCGTTGACCACGCCGGCCGTCACGACGCGAGGCTCCCCGCCGAACCCGATCAGCGTGAAGTCGACGGTGGAGAAATCGCCGAACGCGGAGATCGACTTCACGCGCGACTCGAGGTCGCCGATCTCCGGCATCGAGAAGGTGAGGTCCTCCGTCCCGATGCCCCGGGCGGTCTGGCGGATGTAGAGCAGCCGGTCCGCGTCCCGATTGACGAGCGGACGCAGGAGCACGCTCCGAACGACGCTGAAGATCGCCGCATTGGCGCCGATGCCGAGCGCGAGCGTCACGACCACGGTGATGGCCAGTCCCCGGGTGCGCAGTAGAGAACGCAGGCCGATTCGCACTTCCTGGAAGAGCAACAGCATGGTGTCGGACCAGCGGCTGTACCAGACCCGATGCATCTCGTCGCGAACGGTCGCCATGGACCCGAATTCCTCGAGAGCGGCTCGCCGGGCGGATTGTGGATCCTCGCCACGCTCGATCCGTTCCCGAATGCTCAGCTCCAGGGCGCTGCGGATTTCGTCCTCGAGGTCGCGGTCGTCGGGTCGCATGGTTGCTCGGCTACTCCTCGCCCGCCGGTGCGGGGTTCATGATCCGGCCGATCGCGCGGACGAGCTGGGACCAGCGGTCCTGCTCGCGGATCAGCTGGGCCCTTCCGGAGGGTGTGAGACGGTAGAACTTCGCCCGCTGATTCGCCTCGCTCACCCCCCACTCGGACTTCAGCCATCCCCGCTTCACGAGCCGGTGCAGGGCAGGGTAGAGCGAGCCGGTCTCCACCCTGAGCAACTCCTCCGACTGCCGGCGGATGGCCTGGCCGATCCCGTGGCCGTGCCGAGGTCCCCACCGGAGGGTCCGCAGGATGAGCATGTCGAGGGTGCCCTGGAGGAGCTCGAGGCGCGGATCGTCGGGGGTTCTCGTCATAGCAGTAGACCTTCTACTACCATCTACGTAGAACGTCTACGGCTTGTTTCAAGCTCCTGGGACTGTCGGCTCGCCCCCCTCACCCTGGCCTCTCCCCCCGCTGTCGCGGGTGGAGAGGGGAAGGCGGAGCGGACGCGACGCTGTGCGCGGCTCAGAGACGCGGCGGCGAGCGTCACGTCCGGCCTTTCAGAAAATGGTGCGCCCGGCGCGATTCGAACGCGCGACCTTTAGCTCCGGAGGCTAACGCTCTATCCGGGCTGAGCTACGGGCGCATAAGGGTAGAAAGAGCGATCCTGGGGTGAGTGGAGGGATTCGAACCCTCGACATCCAGATCCACAGTCTGGCGCTCTAACCAGCTGAGCTACACCCACCGTGGGCCGGGCAGTCTAGAGGATGTGGAGCGGCGAATCAAACCGGCCCGGTCCGGGCAGGAGTCACTTCCGCGGGCCGTTTTCGGCGAGGTTCTTCAGCTCGATCTTCGCCAGGCCGTAGGCCGACCGGGCGCGGTCGCCATAGACGATGAGCCGGATCGGGCCCTCGTTGTCCGGCAACGGCCCGGCAGCGCTTTCGGCGACGAGGAAGACCTTCGGGTTGGCCCGCTCCATGCGCAGCTCGCCGACCGAAAAGACGACCGTGTATCCGTCGCGTCCCGAAACGAGGACGACCGTCGCGGCCGTCGCGCGTTCGCTCGCCATCGACTTGACCTCGAGTCCGTTCTTCTCCAGGACTTCGAGCAGCGGAACGCCGTGATAGATCGTGACGTCGCCGCTGCCCTGCTCGATCCGGACGTCGCGCGAGGTCTTTCCGAGCAGGGACTCGGGAGCGATCGTCCGTTCCGGTGCGCCGGGCATGCGCAGGACGGGCGCGGGATCGGCGGCGAGCAGGGCGCCGGCGCCGAGGACGAAAAAGAGGACGGCGGTACGAGCGAGACGTTTGCGCATGGCCCGATTCTAACCGCGCGTGGATCGGCGAATCGAATCAATCCGAGGTGAGGTTCTGGTCGGGAGCTACACGACCTCGAGCCGGATCAGATCCTCGTAACTTTCGCGGCCCCGGGTCAGCCTCGCCATGCCGCCTTCGACGAGAACCTCGGCCGGCCGCGGCCGAAAGTTGTAGTTCGACGACATCGCCATGCCGTAGCCGCCCGCGTCGCGAACGGCGAGCACGTCGCCTTCACGCGGCTCCTCGATCTCGACGTCGGCGAGAAAGCAGTCGGCGGTTTCGCAGACGGGTCCGACGACGTCCGCGGTGATCGTTCGGGTTGCGCGAGCGGCGTTCACGAATTCGATCCGATGGGCGGCCTGGTAGAGCGCGGGCCGCAGAAAGTCGTTCATTCCGGCGTCCACGACGACGAAGGTCTTGCCCCGCTCCTTCTTGACGTACAGGACCCGCGTCAGCAGGACCCCGGAGCTGCCCACGACGGCGCGGCCCGGCTCGAGAAGGATCCGCCACGGCCCCTGGGCGAGCGGCGCGAGGACCGCCTCGGCGTACGCCTCCGGGGTCAGGGAACCGGTTCCGATGCCGATGCCGCCGCCGACGTCGACGCTCTCGAGATCGAAGCCTCCCTGCGAGAGCGCGACGGCGAGCGCCGAGAGCTCCCGGGCCGACTCGGCGAGCGGGCCGGCCTCGACGATCTGGCTGCCGACGTGGGCCTGGATTCCCACCATGCGGACGTTCGTCAGTTTCTGCCCCCATTCGAAGATCGCCCTGGCGCGCGCGATCTCCACGCCGAACTTGTTCCGCTTCAGGCCGGTCGAGATGTAGGGATGCGACTTCGCGTCGATGTCGGGGTTGACCCTGAGGGCGACCCGCGCGACGGCGCCGCGGGCACGGGCGAGAGCGTCGATCTTCTCGATCTCCCGCTCCGACTCGGCGTTGAAGGCGAGGATCTGCGCGTCGATCCCGGCTTCGATCTCCGCATCCGTCTTGCCCACGCCCGAGAAGACGATCCGCTCGGCCGGAATGCCGCACTGAAGAACCGCCCGCAGCTCGCCTCCCGACACGACGTCGGCGCCCGAGCCGAGGCGCCCCAGACGCGAGAGAATCGCGAGGCTCGAGTTCGCCTTCGCCGCGTAGCAGACGAGGTGCGGGACCGAGGCGAACGCCGCATCGAACCGCCGGTATTGCTCCTCGATCGCCGCCCAGCTGTAGACGTAGAGGGGGGTTCCGTGCTCGCGCGCCAGGGGCTCGAGCAGCACGCCGTCGCACCTGAGTACCCTGTCTTGCCTGTGGAACCCCGCCGTCACTTGGGCGGGAAGATAGCAGAGCTAGTGTCGGGCTCCCAGGATCTCCCGCCGCTGTCCCGTGACCGGATCGAAGCGGACGAGAGAGCGGACGTCGGCTCCGTAGAAGAGCTTCGTCGCGTCGCTGCCGAGCGCGGGTCGCGCGCCCAGGGCCCAGGCGGGAGTGAGGCCCTCGGCGACTTTTCGGATCGAACCCTCGCGAAGGTCCGCGAGCCATATCGTCCGTTTCGCGAAGTCGTCGCCGCATCCGACGACGAGGCGGTCCGGAGCGACCTCCCCGCCGACCAGGACCTTCGAGACCGATGGGCCGCCGGAGCAGTCCGGCGGGAGCTCGATGGTCCTCTCCTCGCGGCCATCCGCGTCGAAGATCCGCAGGCGGCGCGCGGCATCGGGCATGACGATGCGGCCGTCCGGAAGCATCCGGGGCCATAAAGGCCGATTCGCCTCGTCGGCGAGCGTGGCCAGAAGAGCGCCCGTCGCTCCGTCGTAGAGACGGATACCCGGACCGACCTCGAGGAGCCGCGAGCCCGACGCGTTCGTCACGAAGTAGAGTCCGGCGCCGCCTTCGATCTCCCCGAGGTGCTCGAGCTTTCGCGTCCGGGCGTCGATCTGCATGATCTCGATCGCCCGATCGCCGACCAGGTAGAGGCGAAAGACTTCGGGCGCGACGAAGAGGCCGCGGAGCTCCTCGTGCTCGCCGCGCACGACACGCGCCGAAGCGAGGGTCCGCTCGGAGACGAGGTCGTGGACCGCGAGCACGCCGTTCTCCCAGGTGGCCAGGCGCGAACCGTCTTCGGAGAGCTCCAGAAGCGTCGGGTAGCCCTCGAAGAGGAGCCGGGTCGCGACGGAGCCGACGTTCGCATCGTCGAGGGCTCGGGTCCGGAGTCGCTTCGGGCCGCCGCGATCGCTGGCCTCGACCCATGCGGCCCGCCGGCCGTTGCCCGACAGGACCGGACCGCGCCAGTCGACGGTTCGCGTGCGCTCGAACCGGCCGGTCGCCGTGTCGTAGAGAAGCTCGGCGCTCGCCTCCCGGGCATTGCCCGATATCTCGACCCACGGACCCATGTCGGCCGGGCGGAACCAGAATCCACGCGAGACGACGGCCGACGGCCCCGCCGCCATGACCCAGATCGCATAGGCGTTGGCGAGGACGACGGCGGCCCCGAGGACGGGCCAGAGGCGCTCGGAGGCCGCGCGGTGCGCCCGGACGACGTCGGTACGCCCCCGCACGACCGACTGTCGACCCGCCCAATGCAGCCCGACCACGGACGCGATCACGAACCCGACCGCGACGTGAGAAGCCGGCCTCGGGGCGAGGAAGGACGGAAGGCGCGAGAGCGCCGCGGCGAGACCGACCCCGACCAGCGCGATAGAGGCCGCATCGAAGGCGAGCCATCCGGAGCGCGAGCGAAAAGCGAGGGCCACGAAGTGGAAAAACGCGAAGATCGCCGGAACACCGAGCAGGCCGGCGACGAGCCAGAGCCACGCCGGGAGAGGCTCTTCGGAGAGATCGCCGAGGACCGCCGTCGAGCCCGCCAGCCACGTCGGCAGGGTGGCGATGACGGCCGAGGACACCGCGAGGACGGTCGCGGCGGCCACGCCGGCCGCCCAGATCGCGGTCTCCGATACGGGCCGGGAGAGATCGAACGCGATCCGGCGGCTCGCAATCCGCGGGACGATCAGGGAGACGCCGAGGGCGGCGGCGATGCCGAGATAGAAGGCCGCCGCGGCCAGAAAAGCGATCGAGGTGCGAAGCTGCGCGGCGTCCGTGCCCGCGAGGCCTCGGATCGCGGCGACCGCGAGGGGAACCAGGCTCGTCACCGCCGCGGCGTAGAGGACCTGCCTCCGCTCGACGATCTCGCGCCGCGCCACCGCCAGGAATCCCCTCATGACGTCTTCGCTCCCTTCTCCGCGCCCGCGATGGCAAGAAAGATCTCCTCGAGCGGCATCGCCTCGACCGAGGCGTCGGACACGCCGTCGATCGCGCGGAAGCGCTCGAAGGCGCCTTCCTCGAAGTTCGAGACGACGGCGTCGATGCCCCAGCCGCGGACCTGGACGCGGACGGCGTCGAAGGCATCGAGCTCGCTGCCGAAGTCCGTCCGCGTCTCGGTCATGCGGTTGACGTAGCGAATCCGGCGGAAGCGCGCCCTGAGAGATTCGAGTTCCTCGTCGAGGACGAGCCTTCCGGCCTTCAGGATGCCGGCGCGCGTCGCGATGCCCTCGAACCCGGACAGATCGTGGGTCGTCAGGAAGACGGTGGTCCCGCGGTCCGCGAGCTCGCCGACGATCTCCTGGTAGAGCGCCCGGCGCGCGACGGCGTCGAGCCCGAGCGTCGGATCGTCGAGCACGAGCAGCTCCGGGCCGTGGCCGAGCGCCAGCGCGAGCTGCACCTCGGCCTTCTGGCCTCGCGAGAGCCGGCCGAAAGGCGTTCTCGCGGGGACTCCGAAGCGCTCGAGGCGCGCGGCGACCGCCGTGCCGTCCCACCGCGGATAGACGCGGCGGCAGGAGTCCGAGAGCTGCGATGCGGTCAGCGCGGCCGGGGCGTCGGGCTCCTCGGGCGTCACGCCCGTGCGCGCCATGGCCGCGCGCCGCGTGGTCCAGGAATCGTCGCCGAAGAGAAAGGCGTGCCCCGCGTGCGGCTTCTGCTGGCCGAGCAGGCACCGCACGAGCGAGGACTTTCCGGCGCCGTTGCGGCCGAGGAGCGCGTAGACGGTGCCGGGGTGCACGGACAGGGAGACGTCGGCGCACGCGGCCACGCTCCGCCCGTACCGGACGGTCAGGCTCTCGATGCGGATCGGGTCGGTCAAGGCTTCGCTCCCTTCTTCCAGGCCGCCGCGAGCGCGCCGGCGGCGTCCTCCTCCGTGACGCCGAGCGTCGCGGCGAGGGCGGCATAGCGGGTCGCGGCGTCGCGCAGGATCCTCGCGCGCTCGGTCCGGCTCATCGCGGGAGGCGCATCGGCCACGTACGTGCCGTCGCCGCGCCGCACGACGAGGAGTCCCGACTCGCTCAGGCGCTGGTAGGCCTTCGCGACCGTGGCGGGGTTGACGTTGAGCTCGCGCGCCAGGTCCCGCACCGATGGGACCGGGGCGCCGGGCTCGAGCGCCCCCGAGGCCACGAGGCGGCGGACCCCTTCTTCGATCTGGCTCCAGATCGGGGAGGCGTCTTTCGGATCGATGCGCAGCGTGCTCATCTTGACGACTGTATTAGTGTACTAGTACACTAATACGCATCGTAACCGAGGAGCGGGACGAAACGCAAGGCCCTGGTAACCGGGTCCCGTCCGGCGGGAGACTACGGAGGCGGGGACCCGGCCGCCCCGCTCTTCCAGTAGTCGTATCGCCGAATCACCGGAGCCGTGGCCGCGATGGCGCCCGTGACGAGAATCGTCGCGATGCCGCCGGACACGACGGAGACGGTGACTCCGACGGCCGCGGAGGCGAAGAGCGAGGCGACGAAGCCGGCCTCGAGCTCGCCGAGCTGGGGCCCGCCCATGAAGAAGATCATGTTGACCGAGGTCATCCGGCCCCGCAGGCGGTCCGGGGTGATGAACTGCCGGAGCGTCTGGCGAATGACGGTCGAGATCGCGTCCGAGAGACCCACGCCGGCCAGCGCGGCGAGCGTGAGCCAGAAGCTGCGCGAGAAGCCGAAGACGACCGTCGCCGCGCCGTAGGCGGCGACCGACCAGAGAAAGAGCCGCCCCTGGCGGCTCGGCAGCGGCCGGACCGAGAGGAAGAGCGAACCGGCGAGCGCGCCGACCGCGGGGGCCGCGGCGAGAATGCCGTAGCCGCGGGCGCCGACTTTCAGGACCTGATCCGCGAAGATCGGCAAGAGCGACGTCGCGCCCGAAAAAAACGTCGCCAGGAAATCGAGGCCCATCGTCCAGACCATGAGCGGCGTCGTGAACACGAAACGCAGGCCCTCGCGCAGCGCCGACTCCATGGGCGCCTTGCCGGCCTCGGGGCTCGCCGCGCCGGAAGTGTGCATGGTGGCGAGGGCATAGATCACCGCCAGAAACGACACGGCGTTGGACAGGTAGATCCAGGCGAGGCCGCGCGTTCCCGCGCCCGCGTGCGCGATGAGGAGTCCCGCGAGCGCCGGCCCGCCGATGAGCGAGGCCTGGAAGACCGAGAGGTTCAGCGACAGGGCACCGGGCAGATCTTCGTGGGGAACCAGGCGCGGGATGAGGGCCTGTCGTGACGGGCCGTCGAAGGCGACGGCGGCCGCCGAGAGGGCGTTCAGCGAGTACAGAAGCCAGAGCGACTCCCGATGCGCGGCCGTCCCGCCCCACAGTCCGAGCGCCACGGCCGTCATGGCGAGCTGCGTCGCGATCATGACGCGCCGCCGGTCGTACCGGTCGGCCACGACGCCGCCGAGAAGCGAGAACGCGACCAGCGGAACCACGCGCGTCAATCCCACGAAGCCGAGGGCGAGCGGCGATTTCGTCAGGAGGTACACGTGCCAGTTGATCGCGACGACCTGCATCTGCGATCCCGTCAGCGACAGGAGCTGAGAAACGATGAGTCGTCGATAGTCCCGGTGTTGAAGCGCCAGGTAAGGCGCGCGGCGAACGTCCGATGACATCGGCGGCTGGGATTCTACGGTGTCGGCGTGGGCGACGCGGAAGGCGTTTCCGGTTCGAGCGCCAGGGGGGTCCGGGCGAACTGCACGCCTTCGAAGGGAAACTGCAGGGTGACCGAAGTGCGGACGGCGCGGCCGCCCTTCCGCCCGGGCTCGAACCGCCACTGCCGCGCGGCCTCGACGGCGGCCTCCGTCAGGTCCGCCCGCGCCCCCTTGACGACTGCGACCTCCGTCGGGGCGCCGAGCTCCGAGATGGTGACGCGCAGGATCACGAGCCCCCGGACGCGCTCCTTGAGGGCGTGCTCGGGATAGACCGGCATGATCCTCTCGATCGGCCGGGGCGGTGAATCGAGGCTCTTCGGTGCGACGAACGGGGCCGGCCCCGGGGACGGCGTCCGCGTTGAAGTGGGGCGCGGCGTCGACGTCGGCGGGACCCGGGTGGCGGTCGCCGTCCGCGTCGCGGATCGTGTGATCGTCGAGGTCGGCACGACCGTCGACGTCGCCGTGGCCGTGCTCGTGGCGGTCTTCGTCGGGGATCGGCTCGGAGTCCGCGTGGCGGTGGACGTCGAGGTCGGCGATGGGGTGAGCGTCCGGGTGGCGGTGGACGTCGAGGTCGGCGAGGCGGTGAGCGTCCGCGTGGCGGTGGACGTCGCGCTCGGCGAGGCGGTGGGCGTTCGCGTGGCCGTGGACGTCGAGGTCGGCGAAGAGGTGGGCGTTCGCGTGGCGGTCGAGGTCGAACTCGGCAAGCGTGTGGGCGTTCGCGTGGCCGTCGAGGTCGGCGTCCACGTGCGGGTCCACGTCGACGTCGGCGTCCGGCTGGCGGTCGCGCTTCGCGTGGGCGAGGCCGTCGGGGGCGGCGTGGCGGTGTGCGTGGGCGAGGCCGTCCGGGTCGGCGGGGAGGTCGCCGTCGGAGCCGCCGTCGCGGTCTTCGACGGGCTCATGGTTCGCGTCGGAGTCGGAGTCGACGTCGGAGGCGGCGTCGCCGTCCGCGTCGGAGTCGCCGTTTCCGTCTCGGTCGGGCTGAAGGTCGCCGTGGAGGGAGGGACGGTCGGGGTTCGAGACGGGATCGCCGTCGCGGTCGAGGCGGGCGATGGGGCCTCGGCCGGTGTGAGCGCGGGCGTGGCAGTCTCGGCCGGAGGTGGAGTCGCCGTTCCCGCGACCTCGATAACCTCGGTCGGCACGGGTGACGGCGTCGGTTTCCTCGTCGGGCGCTGCCGGATGAATCCGAATTCCGCGGCCAGCGTTTCGATCGCCATGATCCGTTCCCGGGGATAGCGCTTCGTCACGAGCCCGCGGAAGCGTTCCTCGAGGTCCGGTTCGAGCGAGGACGCCGAAAAAGCGCCGAATTTCTCTTCGGTCCGGAGAAAGCGATCGAGGGTCGCGTCGCGCTCGCGCGCCTGCTTCGCCGCGTCTTCCGCGAGCGCCAGCCGGGCGAGGATCTCCTCGTGACGGTCCAGGTCCTCGAGCGACGCGAATCGCGCGACGCGGAAGTCCCGCACGGCCTCGGCATAGTGGCCGTTGCGATAGTTGGCGATTCCGGCGGTGCGGAACGCCGTCTCGATGTCGCTCTGCGCCGCCGCGGTCCCGCTCGCCGCGAGCAGGGCGAAGAGCGCCAGGGCCGTGCTCGGACGGCGGCGCAACCCGCGCCGAGGCGGCCCGGAGTCTTCCCGTGTGCTCATGGCGCTCGGTCGGTCGATGACCGAGCAATTTCCGCACCAACGTCCGCGTCGCGAGGAATCACCGGGGCGGGGCATCCGGTGCGGCGTCCTGGCGCACGGCGCGCACGATGTATCGCTGAGGGGCGTGGCCCACGAAATAGAACGGATAACAGGCGACCAGCGTGATCGCGGGTACCGGGGTCGGATCGAGGACCTGGATGTCCTCGGGCTGGACGATCCAGATATCGTCGACGCGGTAGGTCTGGGTGCCGTGGACGGTCTCGAGCTCCAGCGTGTCGCCCTTGACGATGTCCTTCAGGCCTCGGAAGAAGCCGTCGCGGTGTCCGGCGATTCCGACGTTTCCCACCTCGCCCGGACGAGCCGTGTCCTCGATGTGGCCGACCGCGCGATTGAGGGTGAGGTCGTCGGTCCCCTCGAGGACGGCGACCTCGAGCCCGATCTTCGGTATCCGCAGGACGGCCATCGGGTCGGAGGTCTTCTGCGCGAGCGAGTCCTCGTACGCCTTGACGCGCTCACGGGACCAGAGCGTGTAATCGGGCGGCGTCTCGCCCGGCAGGGTCTTCGGCTCACCCGGCAGCGTCTTCGGCGCCGGTGCGCGTCGGATCTCCGCGAAGCGCTCGAGATCGTGACGCGAGGAAACCGTCGAGTGGATCCGGGCGGCCGCCCAGAACGCGATCAGCAGGAATCCCGCGGTCCACGCCAGCCGCTCGAGCCGTCGGAGCCAGATCACGCGCCGATCGTAACGCGGAGGCTCGGGCGAGAGGCCGCCGGAGGCGTCAGGCGGTCCGGGCGGCGCTCTTCTTGCGCGCGTGCTCGCGCCACCAGCCCTCGGCCTCGGCCTCGTTCCAGGCCGGCACGCCGGCGCAGTTTTTCAGGCTTCGGCCCAGAACCCGCGCGCTCTCCGGGCGCTCCGAGGGGTCCTTGGCGAGGCAGGCGAGCACCAGCGCCTCGAGGTCGGCCGGAAGGGCCCGGCCCAGGCGCTTCGACGGGGACTCCGGCTCCGTCTGGAGATGGTGGTGGATCGTCTCGAGCGCGCTGCGTCCCGAGAAAACGGGTGTTCCCGTCAGCAGGAAGTACGCGACGGCGCCGAGCGCGTAGAGGTCGCTGCGGGGATCGGCGCTCGCGGAGTCGCGGATCGCCTCCGGCGCCATGTACTGCGGGGTTCCCTGGAGCACGTTTTCCGAGGTCAGGCCCGGATCGGAGGGATTCGACAGGTCCTTGACGAGGCCGAAGTCGAGGACCTTGGCGACGTCGGGAACGCCGCCCCGCTCGCAGAGGATGATGTTGGCGGGCTTGACGTCCCGATGGATGAGGCCGATGCCGTGCGCCTCCGCGAGCGCGTCGCAGACCTGCCGCAGGATGCGCACCGCGCGTCCCGGGGCGAGCGGGCCGTCCTGCTGGACGAGCGTCTCGAGATCCACGCCGTCCAGGTATTCCATGACGTAATAGAAGAGTCCATCCGGGGTCCGGCCGAAGTCGTAGATCGAGACCGTGTGGGGATTCGTCAGGCGGGCCGTCAGCTGGACCTCGCGCTCGAAGCGCTTCAGGTTGGCTTCACCGGCCCGGCTCGGCGGCAGAAGCTTGATGGCCGTCGGCCGGCGGAGCATCTCGTGCTCGGCGCGGTAGACGATGCCCATGCCTCCCTCACCGAGCCGTTCTCCGAGCGTGTACTGACCGAGGCGTTGGGCGCGGGCCACGCTCTTGCGCAGGCGGAAGGTCACGAACGAGACGAGCGTCGAGAGGGCCACGGCCAGCGTCGCCCAGAGCACCGCGTACGCGACGGCCTGGCCGCGCGAGACCTCCATCGCCGCGGGGGCGACGTAGAGCGCGCCGGCGAGAAACGGCGCAGGAGCCGTGGCGATGGCGGAGATCCATGCCGTCCGGCCGGGAGGGCTCGGCACGAGCGCGGCGCGCGTCAGGAGGATCGTGAGCGCGATCAGAAGGAAGAGCATCTCGGGACGCCATTGCCCCGGGACGTTGCCGGCGGTCCCGGCATAGATGAGCAGGGGGGCGATCGATCCGACGGAGTCCGCGACGTGCAGGGCCGATTCCGAGAGCGCGGGCTGCCGGGTCACGAGCCAGAGGACCAGCAGGCAGGCGCACGCGGCCATGTGGAACAGGATGTCGGGCCGCGAAAGGGACGCCGGCACGCGAACGAGCGGTGGCCAGAGCGCCTCGACCAGGAATCCGGCGACGAAAAATCCGAGGGAGGCCAGAAGCGTGACCTTGGCGAAGAGCGCGATGCGCTCTCGCAGGAAGACCCGCTCTCCCGAGGAGTCGAGCGGCACCTCGGCCATGCTCGTCTCGGCCCCCCGGCACTGGAGTTTTTTCACGGCTTTCTCGCTCACGTTGCCTCCGGATCGAAAAACGGGTGGGTGGGTCCCTCCTCGGCGGTCTCCGGTCCTCTGAGGATTATGTTCGCCCGGGCCGGTTCGGTTCCGGCGGTGGCCCCGGATCGGCCCGGTGGCCTTTCCCCTCCTGTGAGCTTTTTTCGGAAACCGCCGGGCCGGTCGAGCCGTATTAGCTAGAACTGACTGGTCAGTACCGGAATACCGGACCATTATGCCGCGTGTAAAGACTCAAGAGAAAGAACTTGCGATCCTCGACGCCGCCTCGAGGGTCTTCGCCTCGCGTCCGTTCCACGAAGTCCTCATCGATACCATCGCCGCCGACGCCGGGATCGGCAAGGGAACGATCTACCGGTATTTCGAGACGAAGGAAGATCTCTACTTCGCCACCGTCCTCCACGTCGTGGAGTCGCTGGCGGCCGAGCTCGATCTGCGGGCGGGTGTCGAGAGCTCGGCGACGCGGCGGCTCGATGCGATCGCGACCCTGATCATTCAGCGTTTCTGGGAGAAGCGCTACCTGCTCCCGTTCTTCCAGCGCGACGAGCAGTTTCCGACCCTCGAGATCGAGCTGATCAAGCGGCGGGAGCCGATCCTGCGCGTCGTCCAGGAGGCGATCCTGGCGGGGATCGAGCAGCGCGAGTTTCGCGGCGTCGACGCCCGGATCGGCGCGGAGCTGTTTCTCGGGATGGTCCGTTCGATGAACCTCTTCCACTCCCGCGAGGACCGGCTCGAGGACGTCGTCGCGCAGCTCCTGAGCGTCTTCGTGAACGGGATCGGCCGGCGGGAGCAATGAAGCGCGTCCTCGCCCTGGCCCTCGCCGCGTGCGCCGGCTGCACCGCGATCACGGAGAAGACGGTGCGGGACTCGGTCTCGCCCGCTCCGGCCGAGCCCTGGACTCCGCCCTCGTCCAGGGCGGCGATGCCGCCGTCTCCCTCCGAGAAGGCCGCCGTGCAGATCCCCGAGGAGTACCTGAAGCCCGGGACGACGCTCTCGCTGGCGCAGCTCGTCGACGTGGGCCTGCGCACCAACCCCGCGACGCGGGAAGCCTGGTCCTTCGCGCGGGCCGCCGCGGCCGACGTGGGGTCGAAGCGCTCCCTGTACTTCCCGGTCTTCGAAGTGGACGGAACGATCGAGCGGCAGAAGCAGCCCCTCGGCAACGGGCCGGGCGTGCTGACGTACCTCCAGACCACCTATGGCCCGTCGGTCGCCGCTTCGTGGCTGCTCTTCGATTTCGGTGGACGCCAGGCGGACGTGGAGCAGGCGACCGAGGCCCTGTACGCCGCCGACTGGACCCACAACGCCGCCATCCAGGACGTGGTCCTGGCGATCGCTCAGGCCTACTACGGGTACCTGAACTCCAAGGCCCTCGTCGTGGCGCGGCAGGCGAGCCTCGACGAGGCGCGGCGCAGCCTCGACTCCGCCGAGGAGCGTCACCGCGCCGGGGTGGCGACGATCGCCGATGTCCTCCAGGCCAGGACGTCGGTCTCCCAGGCCGAGCTCGCGCTGCAGGACACCGAGGGGCAGGTCCAGATCGTGCGCGGAGCGCTCGCCACGGCCGTCGGCGTTTCGGCCAACGTGCCGGTCGACGTCGGAGACCTCCCCGAACAGCTGCCTCTCGACATGGTCAAGAAAAACGTGGACGAGCTGATCGCCCGCGCCACGGCCGAGCGGCCGGATCTGGCCGCCAGCCGATTCTCGGCGCTGGCCGCGCAAAGCAAGATTCGATCGGTCGCCGCCGAAGGCCTTCCCCGCCTGACCGCGGATGCCACCGGGAACCGGACTTTTTACTACGCGCCGGGTCCCGACACCTTCACGACCAACTATTCGGCGCTCCTGACGCTGCGGATTCCCGTCTTCACGGGTTTCGACGTGGAGTACCGGACGCAGAAGGCCAAGGAAGAGGCCGCGGCCGCCCGCGCCACCGCCGAGGTGGTCGAGGACCGCGTGATCCTCGACGTGTGGTCGAGCTACTACGCCATGCGGACGGCGACCCAGCGCGTCGAGACGACGCGGAGTCTGCTGACCAGTGCGACGCAGTCGGCCGAAGTCGCCGACGGGCGCTACAAGGCCGGCGTCGGCTCGATCCTCGACCTTCTGACGACCCAGGCCTCCCTCGCCGAGGCGCGCGCGGAGGAAGTCCAGTCTCGTTCGCTCTGGTTTCTCGCCGTGGCCGAGCTTGCCCACGCGACCGGCGCCCTCGTTCCGAAGGCCGCCGAGATTACGGGGGCCGCCGCGGCCGCCAGGCAGGAGACGCCATGAAGCGCGCCGTCTCGAAGGCACTTCTGACCGCCGCACTCCTCGCCGGCGCGGCCGCCGGCTGCACCCGGGCGCAGAAAGCCGCGCCGCCCGAGCTCGTTCCGGTGCGTGTCGGAACGGTCGTCCAGAAATCGGTGCCCGTTCAGATCGGCAACGTCGGAACCGTGACCGCCTACAACATGGTCGCCGTCCGGGCGCTCGTCAACGGCGAGATCATGCAGGTGCACTTCCGCGAGGGCCAGGACGTCCGCAAGGGCGACCCGCTCTTCACGATCGATCCGCGGCCCTACGAGGCGACTCTCGCTCAGGCGGAGGCGGCGCTCGCGCGCGACACGGCGCAGCGCGAGAACGCCGATGCGGACGTCAAGCGCTACGCCGACCTCGTGAAGAAAGACTACGTGACGGCGCAGCAGTACGATTCGGTCCGGGCCAACGCGTCGGCCTTCGCCGCGACGATCCGGGCGGACGAGGCCACCGTGGAGAGAGCGAGGCTCGACCTCGGCTACTGCTCGATCAACTCGCCGATCGACGGCCGCACGGGCATCGTGATGGTCCAGGCGGGCAACGTCGTCAAGGCTAACGACGCCACCCTCGTGACGATCAACCAGCTCGTTCCCGTGTACGTGGCCGTGGCGGTTCCGGAACGCGACCTCTCGGAGATCCGGAGCCGGCAGGCCGAGGGGGCACTGCCGGTCGAGGCCATCGATCCGGCCACCGGCAAACTTCTCGCGAACGGGACGCTGACCTTCATCGACAACGCGGTCGATCGCACGACGGGCACGATCACGCTGAAGGCGACGTACCCGAACACGGATCGCGCGCTCTGGCCGGGGGAGTTCGTCAATGCGCGGATCACCCTGGCCACCCTTGCACGGGCCGTCGTCGCTCCCCAGGGAGCGGTCCAGAACGGGCAGACGGGAACGTTCGCTTACGTCGTGAAGGCCGACGACACCGTCGAGTCCCGTGAGGTAACCGTCGCTCGCATGCTGCCGGACGGCGCCGTCATCGCGAAGGGGCTCGCCGCGGGCGACCGCGTCGTCACGGACGGCCAGCTGCGTCTGCGCCCGGGAAGCAAGGTGGAGGTCCTCGGCGCCGGCGAAAAGACGGCCGAGGCGAAGCGGCCATGAACCTTTCGGAGATGTTCATCCGGCGCCCCGTCACGACGACGCTCGTCATGGCGGGCATCCTCATCTTCGGTCTCATGGGCTATCGCCTGCTGCCCGTGTCGGACCTCCCGAACGTCGACTTTCCGACGATCCAGGTCGCGGCGGCGCTTCCCGGGGCCTCTCCCGAGACGATGGCGTCTTCGGTCGCTACCCCGCTCGAGCGCCAGTTCTCGACGATCGCGGGTCTCGACAACATGAACTCGACGAGCACGCAGGGCTCGACGCAGATCACGCTCCAGTTCAACCTGACTCGTAACCTCGACGGGGCGGCGCTGGACGTCCAGTCGGCGATCTCCGCCGCGGCGCGGCAGCTGCCCCCGAACATGCCCGCGCCGCCGTCGTTCCAGAAGGTCAATCCGGCCGACCAGCCGGTCCTCTACCTGACCCTGACCTCCGCGCACGCTGCCGCTCTCGCAGCTCGACGACTACGGCGAGACGATGATGGCCCAGCGCATCTCGACCGTCTCCGGCGTCGCCCAGGTCCAGGTGTACGGCCCGCAGAAGTACGCGGTGCGCGTGCAGCTCGATCCCCGCCAGCTCGCCAGCCGCGGCATCGGGATCGACGAGGTCTCGGCGGCTGTCCAGAACGCGAACGTGAATCTGCCGACCGGCATCCTCTACGGGCCGCTGACGTCCTTCACGGTGCAGGCCAACGGCCAGCTCCTCGACGCCGCGGCTTACCGGCCGCTCATCGTCGCGTACCGCAACGGCTCGCCCGTCCGCATCGCGGACATCGGGGACGCGGTCGACGGCGTCGAGAACGACAAGACGGCCGCCTGGTACAACGACGAGCGCTCGATCTCCCTCGCGATCTTCAAGCAGCCGGGCACCAACACGGTCGAGGTCGCCGAGGCCGTTCGCCGGCTCCTGCCGACCTTCCAGAAGCAGCTCCCGGCCTCGGCCACGCTCCACGTCCTCTACGACCGATCGACGTCGATCCGCGACTCGGTCAACGACGTCAAGTTCACGCTGCTCCTGACGCTCGCCCTCGTCGTCCTCGTCATCTTCCTCTTCCTGCGCAACCTGTCCGCGACCATCATCCCGAGCCTCGCCCTGCCCTTCTCGATCGTCGGCACGTTCGCCGTCATGTACGTCCTCGGCTACAGCCTCGACAACCTCTCGCTGATGGCGCTGACGCTCTCGGTCGGGTTCGTCGTCGACGACGCCATCGTCATGCTCGAAAACATCGTCCGCCACATCGAGCACGGGCGAGAAGGTCTTCGAGGCCGCCCTGAAGGGGTCGAAGGAGATCGGCTTCACGATCCTGTCGATGACGATCTCGCTGGCCGCGGTCTTCATCCCCGTTCTCTTCATGGGCGGAGTCATCGGCCGGCTCTTCCACGAGTTCGCGGTCACGATCGGCGTGCGCGATCCTGGTCTCGGGATTCGTCTCGCTCACGCTGACGCCGATGCTCTGCAGCCGGTTCCTCAAGCGCGGAGGGCCAGGCGAAGCACGGGCCGGTGTACCAGTGCGACGCGAACGAGGCTTCGACGCCATGCTCCGGCTCTACGAGCGGACGCTCAAGCCCGTGCATCGCCCGGCCGCGACAGACCCTCGTGTTCTCAGCACTCGTTCTCGTCGCGACGGGATGGCTCTTCGTGAAGATCCCGAAGGGCTTCCTCCCGACGGAGGACCAGGGACTCGTTTTTGGATTCACCGAGGGCGCGCAGGGAATCGGTTTCCCGGCGATGAAGGAGAAGCAGCAGCAGGTCGCGGCGATCGTGCGGTCGGACCCGGATGTGGCGAACCTGCTCTCGAGCTGCGGACCGCGGGGCAGCGTCAGCGTCGGCAACTCGGGCATCGTGCTCGCGCAGTTGAAGCCCCTGTCGGAGCGCCGGCGCTCGGCCGACGAGATCATTCAGGACCTGCGGCCGAAGCTCGCGAAGATTCCGGGCATCCGCGTCGTACCTGCAGATTCCGCCGCCGATCCGACTCGGCGGCTCGCTGACGAAGAGCCAGTACCAGTACACGCTGCAGGACACGGACACGGCCGAGCTGTACAAGTTTGCCCCGCTGCTCGAGGCGAAGATGCGGAGCCTGCCCGGCCTCCAGGACGTGACGAGCGACCTGCAGATCTCGAACCCCCAGGTCTCGATCGAGATCGATCGCGACCGCGCGGCGGCGCTCGGCATCTCGACGCAGAAGATCGAGGACGCGCTCTACACGGCGTACGGCACCCGGCAGATCTCGACGATCTACACGCCGAACAACGAGTACCAGGTCATCATGGAGCTCGCTCCCGAGTTCCAGGGCAACGCCGACGCGATCTCCATGCTCTACGTGCGCTCCGCGGACGGCCAGCTCGTCCCGCTGTCGTCGCTTGCGACGATCACGCAGAACACGGGGCCGCTCGCGGTGACGCACACGGGCCAGCTCCCGTCGGTCACGATTTCCTTCAACCTGAAGCCCGGCGTCGTCGCTCGGCGAAGCCGTGGCGGCCGTCGACAAGGTCGCGCGCCAGATGCTTCCGTCGACCATCCAGACGAGCTTCCAGGGCACGGCCCAGGCCTTCCAGGCTCGCTCCAGGGTCTCGGCGTCTCCTGCTCATCGTCGCGATCGTCGTCATCTACATGGTCCTCGGGATTCTCTACGAGAGCTTCATCCACCCGATCACGATCCTGTCGGCGCTGCCCTTCGCGGGCTTCGGCGCGCTCGTGACGCTGATGATCTTCCGGACCGAGCTCTCGATCTACGCCTTCGTCGGCATCATCATGCTCGTCGGCCTCGTCAAGAAGAACGGCATCATGATGGTCGACTTCGCGGTCGAGGCGCGAGCAAGGCCGGCCAGAGCGCCGACGAGGCGATCTACGAGGCGTGCGTCGTGCGCTTCCGTCCGATCATGATGACCACGATGGCGGCCCTCATGGGCACGCTGCCGATCGCGATGGGGATCGGCGCGGGCGCCGAGTCGCGCCGTCCGCTCGGCCTCGCGGTCGTCGGCGGCCTGCTCTTCTCGCAGCTGATCACGCTCTACGTGACGCCGGTCTTCTACATCTACATGGACCGGCTGGCGCAGCGCTTCGGCCGGCGCAAGAGCCGCAAGACGAAGCCCGAGCCGGTGGGCCGGCCCGCCGACGTTCCCGCCGCGGTCTGAGGAGCGGCGCGCCGGGGGGAGGGGCTTACGCCCTCGCCGCCCGGCCGTTGACCTGGAACGCCGGCCGGCCGAGCAGATAGCCCTGTCCGTATTCGACGCCGAGCTCCACGAGCGTCCTGCGCTCGGCCTCGACCTCGATGCCCTCGGCGACGAGTGTCGCGCCGATGCGTTTGCCGATCGACTCGAGGCTCGCGATGATCTCGCGTTTGATCGGGTCGGTATGGATGTGGCGCACCAGCGAGTCGGCGACCTTGATGTAGTCGGGCTTCAGGTGAAGGATCGTCTCGAGGCCCGAGTAGCCCGACCCGGCGTCGTCGATCGCGATCTTCATGCGGGCGCGCCGCACGAGCGCGAGGACCTCCTGGAACGAGTCGTAGTCCCGGACCATCTCCTTCTCGGAGATCTCGACCACGACGTCTCCGTGGCTGCGGTTGATGGACGCAAGGTTGCGGTCGTCGAGGAACACGGGATGCCTCAGGAGCATCGCCGAAGCGTTGACGAAGAGGCGCCGGTCCCCGACCGCGCGCGGCAGGTTCGCGAAGATCGTCTCGAGACACAGGGTTTCGAGCTCGACGTCCATCTCGTTCTCGTGGGCCACCGCGAAGAGGACAGTCGGAGGCTCGAGGCTCGAGCCCTGAGGCCCGCGGATGAGGGCCTCGTAGCCCATGATCGCGCCGTCCGGAAGGTGCCGGACGGGCTGAAAGGCCGGCCGGAGCTGCTTCTGGCCGATGATCGACTTCAACCCCGAGAAGAGCTCCGCCTTTTCGGTCGTCTGGCGCTGCGTCACGATCTTGACGGCTTCCTGGAGCGTCCGCACGACGTGGCGCGCGGGCCGGACGCGCGGGTTGTCCGCCGCGACGAGGCTCGAGGCGAGAATGTTGACGAAGTCCACCGCCGCGGCCTCGAGCGTCTGGCGCAGCCGGCGGGCGACGCTTGCGCGCAGGCGCGCGGCCTCTTCTTCGAGGCTCGCGGGGGCGCGGCCGCGGCCGGGCGGCAGGTCGTAGAGGATGAAGAAGCCGTCGGCTCCCGAGAACCGGATCGAGTGCACGAGCGGCGCCAGGCGCGAGGCGCGGACGTCGTCCTGAAGGCCCTCGGAGACGGCCGCGAGGACGCGGTCGTACTGCTCCCAGCCGAAGAGCTCCTCGAACCCGAAGAACTTGCCGACCTGCAGGTAGACGACGCCGAGGTTCTCGATCCGCTGGTCCGCCTTCTCGGGATCGTCGAAGGGATGGATCGGAAGCTGCGTGACGGCGTCGAAGACGATGCGATCGCGCCTCAGTTCGGCGAGGCTCTCGGGCGCGGCGTCTTGCGGCGCGGCGTCGAGAACCACTTCGGGCTCCGGGGTGAGGCGTCTCGCCTTCATCCTTCCTCCATCGCTTGGGGTTCGGTCACGAGGGCACGCACCTTGCGGCGGAGGTCCCCGGCCCCGAAGGGCTTGGCGAGGAAATCCGATCCCCCGAGCTGCATGGCCGTGATCCGGTCCTTGACCTCGGTGCGCCCGGTCAGGAACAACACCGGGACTTCTCGCGTCGCGGACTGTCGCCGCAGGATCGCGCAGAACTCCCATCCCGTCATGCCGGGCATGTTCACGTCGAGGATCACGAGATCCGGCGCGTCGCGGATCGTGTCGACGAGGGCCGCGCGCGGATCGGGCGGGCAGTCGACGGAGAATCCCTCGGGGACGAGGATCTCGCGCACCGCGGAGGCGATGACCCGATCGTCGTCCACGACCACGATGCGCTTCACCGTCCGCTCCGCTGATAGGGCAGCATGATCGTCACCTCGGAGCCGTAGCCCGCCTCGCTCGAGAGCGAAATCTTGCCGCCGTTCGACTCCAGGATCTCCTTCGTGACCGCGAGGCCGAGTCCCTTGCCGCGCGTGCCGGAGGCGACGGCGCCCGCGCCGCGGAAGGCGTAGTCGAATGCGCGTGCCCGCTCCTCGGGGCTCATCCCCATCCCGGTGTCCTTCACGACGACGAACGCCTGGGAGCCGGCGGAGCCCGCGCGGATTCGCACCTCGCCGCCCTCCGGAGTGTACTTGATGGCGTTGTCGAGGACGTTGCGAAAGGCGCGTTGCAGCGCGACCGGATCCGACGCGACCGGAAGCTGGGGCCGTTCCGCGATGAACTCGATGCGAATGCGGCCTCCGTGCGCGAGACGGTATGCGGTCGCGAGGGAGCCGAGGATCTCGACGAGGTCGGCGTTGTGCGGCTTCTCGAGGCGCTCGAGCGGATCGGGAGAAGGCTCCGGCGCGTTCGCCGGCGTTCCGACCAGCCGCTCGGCGAGCTCGATCTCGCGGACCAGGTTGCCGAGATAGTCCGGGTTCGGCAGCTCGCCGCGCCGCGCCGCCTCCTGGATGAGGTCCGTGTAGACCCGGATGACCGAGAGCGGGGAACGCAGGTCGTGAAGCAGCTCGGCGTCCCGGTCGCGCACCGGTTCGGCCAGCGCGGCGGGATGCGGTGTCGTCCTCGTCGGCGCCGGTGCAATCGCCGGCGGATTCTCGATCCCGTCGGCCGGCTCGGCGAAGCGCTCCGCTGCGGGCGAGGCCTCCGCGATCTCGAGCGCGATGAGAAAGGCGGGCGCCGCGAGCGCCACGGCGACGACGGGGAAGAGTTGCGCCGGTCCCGACACCGGCAGGCGGCCGAGCGTCACGAGCGCCGCGCATCCCAGCACCGACGCGGCGGCAAAAAACCGCGCGGCGGGCTTGCCCTCGGCATGCCACGAAAGGGCGACTCCCGCCGGCAGCAGCAGGCCATAGGGGGAAAGCGCGCCTCCCGTCAGCGACATGGCGCAGAAGAGCAACGCGAGGTCCGCGACGAGCGCCAGCGGTCCCGCGAAAACCCCGAGAGAGCCTCTCACGCTCGGGCGCGTCAGGACGACGAAGGCGCCCAGGGATCCTCCCATCGCGAGCGCCAGGAGCCTCGGGTCACCGAGGCCGAGCGCGATCGCGATCAGCGTGAAGAGGGTGAAGAGACCGGAGGCGGCGGCGCGATGAGCGGTGAAAGCGGGCCGCCTCACCCGCGGTCCCCGCGCGGCGCCCGTCGGGCGAACCCGGCGGCGGCCTCACGCATACGCGCAACCCACGCGCACGGCGCCCCCGGGCAGGGGATCCCAGTGCATCGGACGCAGCCGGACCGCATGCTTCTCGGGATCGCGCTTCTGGCAGAGCTCGGCCTTCCAGCGCGGCGGCCACCGATCGCGGCGTTTCGCGCGAAACGCGAGGCCCCCGTAAGAGAGATCCACGACGGGGGCGATCCAGGCCTCGCCGCCCGGCTTTTCCTCGACCCGCACGCTCATTTCCTCGGGCGCAAACCGCGGGTGGAGGCGCTGGGCGGCGGCGGCGAACGTGGACTGCGAGCGGCACTGATAGAGGCGCAGATCCGCGACCTTCAGGAGAAAGTCCGTGCTCTTGCCGTCGTGGGGGTAGGACGCGATCCCGTAATGCAGGTCGAGGACGATGCCGCCGCGCGCCGGCAGCGCCGTCGCCGAAATCTTGTCTCGAATGCGCTCGGCCACAGAGAGCGCCGAGAACATGTCGGTGTTCGGCAGAACGAGCACGAACTCATCCCCGCCCCAGCGGCATCCGGCGTCCACGGCCCGGAGCGACTCGCGGATCACGCGCGCGGTGCGCACGAGCACGCTGTCGCCGACCGGGTGGCCGAGGCGGTCGTTGATGGCCTTGAAGCCCTTCAGGTCCATGAGGACCAGCGAGACGATGCTCTCCGAGCGCTCCGCCCGCGAGACCTCCCGCGAGAGGTGATCGACGAGGAATCGACGGTTGTAGAGGCCGGTGAGCGGGTCGGTGATGGCATTGACGCGCAGAACCGCCAGGTCCGCCTCGGAGACCAGCCTCGGCTCCTTCAGCATCCCCTTCTGGCTGTGGAGGTGGTGGAGCAGGACGGTCTGGAGGCCGAGCGGAGCACCGAGCTTGCCGCGCAGGCCGGCGACGAGGCGCTCGATCTCGCTCCAGCGCTGGAGGGCTTCCTCGGCGTCGAACGGGATCCCGGTCCAGTCCGTCAGGAGCTGGCGCAGCACGTCGCCGCGCTCGCCGTTGTGGGCGACGGAGTCGAGCGACTTCTGAAACCGGGCGAGCGGGAAATCGCGCTGACGTCCGAGGCGCGCAAGGCGGCCGATCTTGGCCCCCAGGTCTTCGGATTCCCGCATGCTTCTCACGCCGCCGATACGCTCGCTTCGCGAGCGGCTCTACGCATCCCTCATGCGCCGCCGCTGCGGCGCCGCAGGCTCCGCCCGTTCGGTCTCGCGCGAGAGCCGGGCGACGGCGCCCGCGGCCTCGGCCACCGCATCGCCGAGCGAGCAGACCAGGACGAGCTGGCCGTCCCGCAGGAGATCCACGACTTCCCGGTCGGTTCGCGCCCACAGCACGGCCGATCCGACGACGAGCAGCCGCGCCTCTCCGAGGTCGGCCTGCGGATCGAGCCGCGCGAGCGCCTCGGCACACTTGCGGAGGCGCGCGAGGCCGACGCCGTTCGAGCGCAGCCGCGCGGCGACGCGCAACCGGACGACGTCGGCGAACGAATAGCGGCGAGTGGAGCCGTAGCCGCGGGCCTTTTCGAGCGATGGACGCAGGAAGCCCTTCCTGTCCCAATGGTCGAGCTGCCTGGCCGAAAGGCCGGTCAGGCGGGCCGCTTCGGCCGTCGAAAAGCTCCGGGCAACGACACTCGTGAATTTCATCGCTGTAATTCAAAAATGTTAGCACAGACGGGCCGAAAAGCCGGCTCGGAAGGGGTAAGGGGGCCTCAGAATACGGGCCCGGAGGCGACATGAACGCAGCCGGACTCGTCCTGGCCCTTCACCTGGCTCTCCAGGTCTCGGCGCCCCCCGACCCCTCCGGGTACCTCTATCGGGCGACGCTCCTTCAGGCGGCCCCGGGCAGGATTCTCGAGGTGATCGACCTCTACAAGGCAGGCTGGCCCGGCCTCCAGGACAGTGGCGACTCGCCGCCGATCGCGATGCGGCACAGCCAGGGCGATCGCTGGGACCTGATGCTGCTCTTCCCGATGGGCAGCTGGGGCGAGTACGACTCGGCGGACCGGATCGAAAAGCGACGCCGGGCCCGTCAAAGGGCCGCGGCGGCCCTCGAGAAGCTTTCCGCCGACGTCGCGTGGCAGGAGGATGTGTTCGTCTACGGGCCGCCGCTCGCCGAGGTGCGCGGCGCCCTCGAGAAGGCCGGCTTCTTCCACATCGAGATGTTCGAAGCGCTGCCCGGCAAGCAGAGGGACCTCTACCGGCAGCGGGAGATGGAGAACGACTACAGCGCGCGGCTCGGGCTGCCGCAGAACCTGATCTTCGTCCGCGACTCCGGGGCGCCGTGGAGCCTCTTCACGATCGGCGTCTATCGCGATCTCAAGCACTACGCCGAGAGCGCGGACGTCCCCGAGGCGAAGTCCGAGGTGGCGGCGCGGGCCGCGGGCTTCGACGGGGCGAAAGCGATCGGTCCCTATCTCCGGACGCTGATCGCGCTGCACCACGACACGCTCGCCGTGGCGATCAAGTAGCCGCAGGCGGGTCCGGCGCGGCGGCGAGCGCGCTGGCCGGCGCCGAGCTTTCGCCCGCGCTCTCGCCGGATGGCCAGCTGCTCGCCTTCGCCAAGTCGTGCGCCGAGTGGTACGTCGCGGTTCAAGCGTGGATCGCGCGCTTTGTAGACTTCCCCCATGCCTCCCGCCTCGATCGCGGAGAGGATCTCGTAGGGACCGAGACGGGTTCCGGCGGCGAGCGTCACTCGACCCCGTCCATCATCCAGACGTCGCCGCCCTGGGGGCGGAAGCGATCGAAGAGTACCGCGCGGCCGTCGGGCGACCAGACCGGGTAGTCGATGCGGGCGTCCGGATCGTCGAAGGCGAAGACCGCCTCCGGTTTCCCGCCGGTGAGCGGCGAGGCCCAGAGCGTCTTGTGGGCCACGACGTCCATGACGTGCGTCTGATCCGGCGAGAGGGACATGTGCGCCCCGCCCGCCACCTCCGGCACCGGTCGCGGCTCGCCGGGGCTTTCCTCAACCGGCGCGATCAGCGTCTTCCCGAGGGAGGGGCAGCGGAAGAGCACGCCCTTGCCGTCGGCGGTCCAGCGAAGAAAGTGGCCGCCGACGCCCACGGACGTCAGCGCCCGCGCCTCGCCGCCGTGAGCGTCCATGACCCAGACCTCGAGGCGGCCCGTTCGATCGGACGCGAAGGCGATCGCGCGACCGTCGGGCGAGAAGAAGGGATTGATGTCGAGCGACGCGGACTGCGTCAGTGGCCGGAGCACGCCCGAGGCGACGTCGGCGGTCCAGATGTTCGCGGTGCCCGAGCGCGACGAGAAGAAGGCGATCGTTCGAGCATCGGGAGACCAGTTGGCCTGGAAATCGCCGCCCGATCCGGTCGTGAGCTGGCGGTCGGAGTGGTCTCGGCGGTCGTGGATCCAGATGTTCATGTCGCCGCGGCGATCCGAGTTGAACGCGATGAAGCTCCCGTCGGGAGACCAGGCGCCACGGCTGTCTTCGCGCGGGGTCCCGACGGCTTCTCCCGGAGAGCCGGTCGGGCGCCCGGTCGCGGGATCGACGGGCAGCGTCCAGAGATCCGCGTTCTGCTTGCGGATCGTGAACACCAGACGCGAGCCGTCGGGCGAGAGCGCCGGCTCGACGTCCTGCCCGGCGCCCGTCGTCAGCTGCTGCGGCGCCCCGCGCGGCTTTCCGCCGGAGCTGACGGCGATGCGCCAGAGGTTGAGCCCTCCGCTGCGGTAGGAGGAGAAGTAGATGTGGCGCCCGGACGGCGACCAGACCGGCTGGAGGTCCTGGAAGAGATCGTTCGTCACCCACACGAGCCGCTGCGTCTGCAGATCGACGGCGCGGATGTCGAACTTCGTGCTCTCCATGCTCTGAAAGACGACGTGGCGCCCGTCCGGCGACCAGCGGGGCCGGACGTGGGCGATGGCCTCCGAGCTGTCGCTGGTCAGCTGCTTGCGGTTGCGCCCGTTCGCGTCCACCAGCCAGAGGCGCCGCTGGCCCGCCCAGGGCGCGTCGACGGCGATGGAGCCTCCGTCCGGAGAGAAGGACGGGTTGTAGGCGTCCTCGATCCGCCTGGCGGTCTGTCCCGTGCGGCGGTCGACGGTCCACACGTCGCCGCCCCAGTACGCGCCGAAGACGTCGCCGGGCTCGAGCTTGCGGCCGGGCTCCCGGGCCCGGACGAAGGCGAGCGTGCCGCCGTCGGGCGACCAGGCGGGCTGGACGTCATCGAAGGGGCCCGAGGTCAGGGCCGTCTCGCCCCCGCCCGCCACGGACCGGACGAAGATCTTCCGGACTCCTCCGGCGTCGGCGGCGTACGCGATCTCTTCGCCGTCGGGTGAGAAGACCGGCGACTCCTCGAGACCCTTGGCCATCGTCAGCTGCGTCAGTCGCGGAGGCGCCGCGGGCGCCGCCGCCTTCGCGCGCCGCGGGCCCCTGGCGCGCGGGCGCTTCCGGGACTCGTCGAGCTCGATCCTCAGGTCGGCCGCGTCGCGCAACCGGTGCTCGGGGTCCTTCTCCAGGCAGCGGCGCAGGATCCGCCGGATGCCCGGCGGCGTCGCGCGCGGCAGCGCGCTCCAGTCGGGCTCCCGGGTGAGGATGGCCGCAATGCAGTCCGAGACCGTTTCGCCGGCGAAGGTGCGTCGCCCGGTGAGCATCTCGAAGAGCACGCATCCGAACGACCAGAGATCGCTGCGCCGGTCGACCGACCTGCCGCGGGCCTGCTCCGGGCTCATGTAGGCGGGCGAGCCGAGGATCGTTCCGGCCGTCGTGCGCGTCGGCGGCGAGGTCGTCGAGGAGGAGGAGACCGCGCTCGCCTCCTCGACGCTCTTGGCCAGGCCGAAATCCAGGACCTTCGCGCGACCCGATTGTGTCAGCCGGACGTTCGAGGGCTTCAGGTCGCGGTGCACGATGCCCTTCTCGTGGGCGGCCGCGAGCGCGTCGGCGATCTGACCCGCGAGCTCCAGGGCCTCCGGGATCGGAAGCGGGCCGCTCGCGAGCCGCGCGTCGAGGGGCTCGCCCTCGATGAGCTCCAGAACCAGGAACCGCACGCCCTCCTTCTCGTCGAGCCCGTAGATCGCGCCGATGTTGGGGTGGTTGACTGCGGCGAGCAGGCGCGCCTCCCGCGCGAAGCGCGCCAGGTATTCGGGATCGCGGACGAGCTCGTCGGAAAGGAGCTTGATCGCCACGTCCCGCTCGAGCTGGCTGTCGCGCGCCCGGTAAACTTCGCCCATTCCACCTGCTCCGATGGGCGACAGGATCTCGTAGGGGCCGAGACGGGCGCCGGCGGCGAGGGCCATTGGCGCAGCGATTCTATGCGCCCGCACGAAAACGGCGGCTCGGAGGAGCCGCCGTCTCGTTTCGGGAAGGAATGCCGGCTCGCTTCAGTCGAGCTGAAGATCGCAGACGTCCGTCTCCGCGCGGGCCTCGCCGGGCCGAACCGACGCCGTCGAGGCCGAAGCCTTCGAGATTTCGGGGGCCCGTGCATCCGCTTGCGGCGCTCCCGAGATCCCGAAAACGCCTGCCAG
This sequence comes from uncultured Acidobacteriota bacterium, assembly GCA_963738945.1. GTDB lineage: Bacteria > Acidobacteriota > Thermoanaerobaculia > UBA5066 > Gp7-AA6 > DAHUXD01. The sequence continues at coordinate 3,118,697 of CAVTYD010000002.1, read as the reverse complement.
CACCAGAGCCGCCACCGCCACCAGCCAACCCATCCGCTTCATCGTCTTCTTCTCGCTCATGGCCTTCCTCCTTGGCGATCGGAGGTAAGGGCAATGCTCGGGCCAGAAGACACGCGGGCGACCGGTCGGCGAAGGCCTTTATTCTCAATTGTTTGGAGAAGGCCCTCGAAGCGCTGGGAGCGCCCTGTCCACGTTCCGGTGTTCGAAATCTAAATTCTGGACACCGCGATCCGGTGCCTCTGGATCCTCTGGTACAGCGAGCTTCGCGAGATCCCGAGCCGGGTCGCGGTCCGCTCGATGTTCCCGTGCTCTTCCCCGAGCATCCGCTCGATCAGGACGCGCTCGGCTTCCTTCAGCGTCATCGGTGCGTCGGGAACGGCCTGAACGCGCACGGCTCCCGCTTCGAGTCCGAGGGCTTCGGAGTCGAGAGCCTCGGATGGATTCAGGAGCACGGCGCGCTCGAGAACGTTGCGGAGCTCGCGGATGTTGCCCGGCCAGGAATGAGCCTGCAGCCGGCGCCGGGCGGCGGGCGAGAGGGCCGGCAGGCGCCGGCCGAGATCGGCACAGATGCGGGACAGGAAATGCTCCGCGAGCGCGGGGATGTCCTCGGCGCGTTCCCGCAGGGCCGGGAGCCGGAGCGGGATCGCGCTGATGCGATAGAACAGATCCTCGCGAAATCTCTTCTGCGCGACGAGCTCCGCGAGGTCCTGGTGCGTCGCGGCGATCAGCCTCACGCGGGCGGTGCGGTCGCGCACCTCGCCGAGCCGGCGAAACCTCCCTTCCTCGAGCACCTTCAGCAGCTTGGGCTGGACCTGGAGGTCGACGTCGCCGATCTCGTCGAGGAAGAGCGTCCCGCCGTCCGCGCTCTCGAACAGGCCGGTCTTCGCCGCGATCGCGCCGGTGAAGGCGCCCTTCTCGTGGCCGAAGAGCTCGGTCTCGAGGAGCTCGCGGTTCAGGCCCGCGCAGTTCAGGTCCACGAACACTTCGTCGCCCCGGGGGCCCCGCCGATGGAGCCACGAGGCCAGCACGCCCTTTCCCGTTCCGGTCTCCCCCTGGATGAGCACGGGCCGGTCGGCGTCGAGCACGCGCTTCGCCCGCTCTTCGAGCTCGCGAATCACCCGGCTCTCGCCGAGGAACGGGTCGATCGGCTCGCGCCGGAGAGTGGCCTCGTTCTGACGCTGCCGGCGCCGGTTCAGCCGGTTCTCGAGCGCCCGCTGCAGGACGAGAAGAAGCGCCAGCCGGTTGACGGGCCGCACCAGGAACTGGTCCGCTCCGTCCTGCAGCGCCTGGACGGCGATCCGGAGGTCGAGCGTATCGGCGAGGACGATGAACGACACGTCCATTCCCTCGGCTCGGACGCGGGACAGCAGATCGAGGGCGTTGCCGTCGGGGAGCCGGCCGGTGGTGACGATCGCGGCCGGCCGTGCGCTGCGGAGGCGCTCGAGCGCCGCTCGGCAGGTCTCGGCCGAAACCACCTGATAGCCGTCGGCCATCAGCACCGGTTCGATGCCGCGCGCATCGCCATCCTCCCCGACCAGGAGGATCGTTTGCCTGGGCGTCAGGATCGAGCTCCCCCGAAGGAGCGATTCTACGCCGTGGCGCGGCGCCGGCGCTCGGCAAGCGCGTAGAGAATGAAGCCCGCGAAGAGAAATCCGAAGGATCCGACGAAGACCTGGACGAAGAATCCCGTCCGGTCGGGTGTGTCGGCCGGAGGGATGAGGGCGAGGACGATCGAGACGAGCGTCGTCAGGAACCCGAGACTGTTCCAGAAGACGCTCCCGGCCCTTCCGCCCGGAACCGGAATCGCCTCGGGCTGTCGGGCGATCTCCGGACGCAGCCGGATCGCCGAAGCGAACATGTAGAGGTAGGGCAGGAAGTACACGATCAGCGTCGCGTTGACGAGCTTCAGGTACGCGTCTTTCACGGTCGAGCCCTGAGTGGCCGCGAGGATGAAGATCGCGGAGAAGGCGGCCTGGAAGACCATGGCGAACCAGGGCGTCTTCCACTTCGGATGGGTCTTCGCGAAGATCGGCGGAAGATACCGGTCGAGGCCGCCGACGAAGAGCAGGCGCGCCGTGCCGATGAGCCACGCGCCGATGCCGCCGAGGCCGGCGAGGGTCATCAGGAGAGCGATCGGGGGGCCGAGCCACGCAAAGCCGTGGGCCGCGCCGGCCTTCGCGATTGCCTGGTTCACGCCGGAGAGGATCGAGACTTCGCTCTTCGGCAGCGCCCAGAGGATCGAGATCGTTCCGAGCAGATAGCAGGCGGCGATCGAGATGCCGGAGATCGTGATCGCGCGCGGAAACGTCCTGCGGGGCTCGACGACTTCGCCCGCCATCGTCGGCGCGAGCTCGAGCCCGGCGTAACCGAAACAGAGGTTCGCGAAGAAGAGCACGGTCGGCAGCGCCGCGAAGTTCGGCAGGAGCGACGCCGCGGGCATCGGTGTCGCCGAGCCCGAGCTCGTCAGCGCGACAATGCCGACGAAGAGGAGAACGAGAGAAGGCAGCCACTGGGCGAGGCCTCCGATGTTCTGCACCCACTTGCCGGTCTTCATGCCCACGATGTTGAAGAGAAGCGCGATCGCGAGCAGGACGAGAGACGCTCCGGCGGCGTAGGTCTGGCTCTGCTCGAGCCCGGCGTACTTCGTCCCGAAGACGTAGAGCGCGAAGACGACGGTCGACAGCGTCAGCGTCGGGAAGTACGTGATGTTCGACGCCCAGTAGAGCCAGCCCGCGAGGAACCCCTGGCGCTGTCCGAACGCCCTCGACGTCCACACGTAGAGGCCGCCCTCTTCGGGAATCGCCGAGGAGAGCGCGGTGACGGCGAAGCCCTGCGGAATGAAGAAGACGACCGCCGCGAGCACCCACAGAAAGAGCGACGACGGCCCGTTCGCCGCCGCGAGCGCGATCCAGCGCATGCCGACGATCGCGGCGACGTTGAAGAGGACGATGTCCTTGGTCTTGAGCGCGCGTTCGAGGGCCATCTACTTCAACCCCTCGATGAGATACAGGTCGGATGTCGCCGCCCTGCCGTAGCCGTAAACGTAGCTCCTTCCGTCCGGCGTCAGGAAGACGGATCCGACGCCAATCAGACCCGAACGGTCCGAGGGAGCGAGCTCCTTCCAGCTCTCGCGTTTCCCGCTCGCGACCTCGATCCGCACGACCTGCGCCGGAATGCTCCCGGCGACGACGCCGAAGATGAATTTCCCGTCGCCGCTCCAGCGGATGAAGTCGAGGTCCTTCGTGTTCCCGACGGTCCGGGGCTCTCCGCCGTCGATCGGAAGAAGGAACAAGTCCTCCGTGAACTCGCCCCAAGCGGCGGCCCAGCGGCCGTCCGGCGAAATGCCCTGCCGAGGGGCGGCGTAGGCCTTGTCCGTGATTACGCGAGGCTTGCCGGACGGAAGATCGCGGACGTAAAGGCGCCGCTTGCCGCCCGCCTCGGCGGCGGAAAGAAGCAGCCGCTTTCCGTCGGGAGAGAGCACGGTATTACCCGTTCTCTCCAGCGGTTCCATCGCGATCGGAATCGCACTGCCCGTGCCGGTGGGCACCATCACGAGTCCCTTGTCCGGGCCGGGCGGGCGCGCGAGCACCCATCGTCCGTCGGCGGAGAGGACGATTCCCTGCCCCTCGCCGAGCTTGATGGCCGGTGAGCCGTCGGTCCGGCGCACGTAATAGGACCCCGAGGCCCCGGCCGCGTCTCCGCTTTCGTTGATCAGGATCGTCGTCCCGTCGTCGGAGAAGCCGGCAAGGGCCGAGCGGTCGAACCAGGACAGCTCCCGCTCGGCCGTCTGCGGCCCCACGAGTGCCACGATGCCGGACTGAGCCCCATAGCGCTCGACCAGGGCGCGCCCGTCGCGGGAAATGTCGTGGATGATCAGGCCCACCGGGAAGTTGCCGACCTGTCGCACCCGACCGGCGAGATCCACGGCCTTCAGAAGGAACGTGCCGCGCTCGCCTACGTCGTCGAACCAGACCTCTCGGCCTGAAGGCGACCAGGCGAGCCCTTGCCCGCGGTTTGGAGCCGGGACGAGCGTCTTGCTCTTTCCCGCGGTGTCCACGAAGACGAGCGCGCGGCCCGCTTCGACATTTTGAAGGACCGCGAATCCGGCGCCCGAGGGTGACGCTCGAATCGAGCCGAGGGCGCGGTCGGAGGTGAAGAGAACCTTTCCGAGCGGAAGCTCGAGCCGATACTTGCCTTCCAGGAACCGCGTGATCCCGAGCTGCCTTCCGTCCGCCGTCCAGTCCGCGAACTCGATCAATTCGGCGATGGGCCGCGGCGCTCCGCCGCCGAGGGGAACGGTTGCGAGCGTACCGAAGCCGGCCGGTCCCCCGAGAAACTGCTCGCGCAGGGAGACGGCGAGCTCCCCGGAAGAGGAGACGGACAGGAGGTTCGCGTTCTTGACGCCGATCGGAGTCGATTCCGGACCCTCGGAGCGCGTCGTGTAGATCTCGAGCGGCTGCCCCTCCCAGGAGGCCGAGTAGACGACACTGCGACCGTCCGGCGCGAAACGCGCTGTTCCCACGTTGCCGCGGCGGAACGTCAGGCGCCGGTACGTCGGCGGGGACGGCTTCGCGGGCTTCCACAGGAAATGGCCGAGCGCGATCCCGAGGGCGAGTGTGGCAATCGCGGCCAGGAGCGGGAGACGAACGAGCGGCGCGCGCGCAGCCTTGATACTCCCGATCGCCGGCGGCGCGCCGGAAGAAGTCGACAAAGCCTCCAGGTCGAAGGCAAGGTCATGCGCGGAATGAAAGCGCTGCTCCGGATTCTTCTCCAGGCAGTGGCGGACGATGCGCTCGAGGCCCGGAGAGACGTTCTGGTTGGTGACGGAGAGATCGGGCGGGTCCTCTTTCAGGATCGCCGACATCGTGTCGGCGGCCGAGTCGCCGCGGAACGCGCGCTGCCCCGAGAGCATCTCGTAGAGGATCGCGCCGAAGGCGAAGATGTCGCTTCGCGCGTCGGCGGCCTTGCCGCGAACCTGCTCCGGCGACATGTAACCGAGAGTCCCGAGGACGACGCCCGGTTCGGTCCCCGCCGTCGCCGTCGGGAGGTTGGTGACCGGGGACCTCTCCTCCTGGTGCGTCAGCTTGGCCAGGCCGAAGTCGAGGATCTTCACGCGGCCGTCGTTCGTGACGAAGAGGTTCTCGGGCTTCAGGTCCCGATGCACGATGCCCTTGCTGTGCGCGGCGGCCAGGCCGTGAGCGATCTGGAGCGAATAGTCGATGGTCTTGCGCGGGGCGAGCTTTCCACCGGCGAGGACCGCTCGCAGCGTCTCGCCCTCGAGCAGCTCCTGCACGACGTAGGGCGCGCCGTCGCTTTGATTCGTGCCGATGTCGTAGACCGCGGTGATGTTGGGATGGTTGAGAACCCCGGCGGCCCTGGCTTCCTGTTCGAAGCGGCGCAGGCGATCGGCATCGGAGGAGAAGGACGCGGGCAGCACCTTGATCGCCACCTCACGGCCGAGCCGAGGATCGCGCGCCCGATACACCTCTCCCATCCCCCCGGCCCCGATCTGGTCGAGGATCTCGTAGGGACCGAGACGGGATCCGGCTTGCAGAGTCACTTCAGTCCTTCCGCGATGTAGAGGTCCGATAGCAGCCGCCCGTAGCCGTACGCGTAGGCCTTGCCGTCCGACGTCATCTCTATCGGGCCGATGTCGTAGACCCCGGCGAGGTCGGCCGGCGCGAGCGTCTTCCAGAGCGTCCTCTTCCCCGTCGCCATGTCCAAGCGGAAGACGTCGGTTGGAACGTCGCCGTGTCCGACGAAGACCGAGGCCCCGTCCGACGACCAGCGCACGACGCCGTCGCCGTCGATGGATCCGGGAAGCGGCCGGGCGGGACCGCCCTCGGCGGGAACGAGGACGATCTTCCGATCCTTGTCCTGGACGACGAGCGTCCTGCCGTCGGGTGACACGGGATGCGAGAAGAGGAAGAGGCCGTCGCCGATGCGCCGGGGCTTGCCGCCCGCAATGTCCTGCACGTACAGGCCGGTGCCGGTCGCTTCCCGGCCGCAGAGGATCAGACGCTTGCCGTCGGGAAAGTAGCCGACGCCGATGTAGTTCGCGATCGATCCCCTCTCGAGCTTCCGGGTCTCCCCGGGTCCGGTGGGGAGCAGGACGAGCTGCTCCGGATTCGAGGGGAGGTCCGTCAGCACCCACTTCCCGTCGGGCGAGAACTCGGTGGCGAAGCCTTCCCCGAGGCGCACGACGGGAGAGCCGTCCGTCCCTCGCATGCATGCCATATAGAGAGAGCCTGCGCCGAGGCCCTGCTCCGAGAACAGGAGGAGCTTGCCGTCTGCGGAAAGATCTCCGGGGAACGACCATTCGAGCCATGACAAGTCGCGCTCTTTCGTTTCTCCGGGAGCCAGGCCCCAGATCGAGCGCCGATCGTTGTCGCGCGTCAGGAGCGCCCTTCCGTCGCGAAAAACGTCCTGGATCACGAAGCCTCCCGGCACTCGAGCGATCAGTCGCAGGCGACCGTCGAGATCGACGCCGTAGAGGTCGCGCGCGATGCCCGCCCTCGCGGCGGTGAACCAGACTTCTTTCCCTGCGGGCGACCAGGCGATTCCCTCGATGGTTTCCCATCCCGTCGAAAGGATCCGTTTCTTGCCGGCGAGGTCGACGACGGCGAGCGAGCCGCGGTCGTCCGGCCACACCTCGTGGTCGGCGAAGGCGATGCGGCCGCCGGCGGGTGAGACGCGGGGCCAGCCGATCCAGCCCGAGGTCTCGTAGACGACTTTGCCGACGGGGAACTCGAGATGATCCTTGTTTCCTGAATTGTGGACCACGGCGAGTTCCCGCCCGTTCGGACCCCAATCCGCCTGGCGAACGCGCTCGAGGATCTCCCGCGGCGCTCCGCCGGACAATGCGGTCTGGGACACCGTGCCGAGGGCCATTTCATGCGGCTCTCCCGTGCCGTTCTGGATCATCGCGAGCTCACCCTGGGAGGAAAGCGCGAGAAGGGAGGAGTGCGCGTGGCCGATCGGTTTCGACTCCGGGAACTCGAGCCGTGTCGAGTAGATCTCGAGCGGCGCTCCGTCCCAGGCTGCCGAGAAGACGATCGTCTGCCCGTCCGGCGCGAAGCGCGCGGCGGTGATTCGGCCGTGCCGGAACGTGAGCTGTCGGTACGTGGGCGCCGGGGCCTCCGCCGGGACGTGGCGCTTTCCGAGCAGGTATCCGGCGATGGGGAGCGCGACGACGGCGAGCGCCAGGGCGGCGCGCGCCGGCACCTTCCTCGAGCGGCGGCCGGCGGCAACGGCGGTGGGCGTCGCGAGGCTCGAGGCGGAGGTTCCGGAGAGCGTCTCGATGTCGAACGCGAGGTCGCGAGCCGACTGGAAGCGCTGCTCGGGGTTCTTCTCCAGGCAGTGGCGGACGATGCGCTCGAGGCCGGGCGAGGTCGCCTGATTCGTGACGGAGAGGTCGGGAGGATCCTCCTTGAGGATCGCCGACATCGTGTCGGCCGCCGAGTCGCCCTGAAACGCTCTCTTACCCGAGAGCATCTCGTAGAGGATCGCGCCGAAAGAGAAGATGTCCGAGCGCGAGTCGGCGGACCTGCCTCGGACCTGCTCGGGCGACATGTAGCCGAGAGTTCCGAGGACGACGCCGGGCTCCGTTCCCGCGGTGGCCGTGGGAAGATTGGTGGCCTGCGATCCCTCTCCCTGGTGCGTCAGCTTGGCCAGGCCGAAGTCGAGGATCTTGACGCGGCCGTCCTTCGTGACGAAGAGGTTCTCGGGCTTCAGGTCCCGGTGAACGATGCCCTTCTCGTGCGCCGCCGCGAGGCCCTGGGCAATCTGCGCGGCATACTCGAGCGCCTTGCGCTGCGACGGTTTGCCTCCGGCCAGCACCGCTCGGAGCGTCTCGCCCTCGAGCAGCTCCTGGACGACGTAGGGAGCGCCGTCGCTCTGATTCGCGCCGATGTCGTAGACCGCGGTGATGTTGGGGTGGTTCAGGACCCCGGCGGCCCTGGCCTCCTGCTCGAAGCGGCGAAGCCGGTCCGCGTCGGAAGAGAACGACGCCGGCAGCACCTTGATCGCCACCTCGCGGCCGAGCCTCGGATCCTTCGCCCGGTACACCTCTCCCATCCCACCGGCCCCGATCTGTCCCAGAATCTCGTAGGGCCCGAGCCTGGATCCGGTGGCCAGGGTCACGGCTTCTTCGCTTCCGCTTCGGTTCGCATCCAGATGTCGGCGCTGTTGTTCCCGCGGACCACGAAGCACGCCGCGTTCCGGCAGGCGACGTTGGTGTACGCGCCCGACGGCGGGTGCGGCAGAACGAGCCGGTCGGACTTCGCCGCCAGGTCCGTGACGTGGATGCCGTCGGCGTCGCGGTAGACGAAGCGGCTGCCGAAGCTCGATCCGCGGTTGGCCCGTCCCAGCGTCCTGTAGCCGGGGACGGGCTCCGAGAGTTTTTTCGTCTCGACGTCATAGAGAAGGAGGCTCGCGGTCGCGTGATCCTCGAGCGTCACGCCCGAGCCGAAGAGGACCCGGCTGTCGGGCGACCAGGCCATCGGGAAAAATATGACGCCGTCGGCCGGTCCCTTGATCTCCTCGACCGCTCCTGCCGTGCCACGGTCGTCCATCGTGAAGAGCACCCCGCTCGTGGTCGTGTGCGCGGCGACGCGGCGGCCGTCGGGCGAGATCATCGGCTCGATCAGCGTGTCCTTGTTGGTCTTCGTCAGCTCGGTCAGGCCGCTGCCGTCGGTCGAGATGGCCCATACCTCGTAGCGTCCCGTGCGGTCGGAGATGAAGACGAGCCGCTTGCCGTCGGGGGTGAACGTCGGGTGACGATCCTTGGGAGCATCGTCCAGAAGCTGCCGGATCCCGGAGCCGTCCGCCGGCATCAGGAACAGGTCGTCCTGCGTACCGCCTCGGGAGTCGAACGCGAGCGTCTTGCCGTCCGGCGAGAGGTCGAAGTCGGCGATCTCCTGGGAACCCTCGTAGACCGCTTCCGGCTTGCCGGCCGCCCGGCCGTCGGCATCGAGCATGAGTCGTTCGATCGCGTGGGTCGTCCTCCGATCCACGAACGCGATGTGGCGCCCGTCCCGGGCGACCGCGAGACCTCCGACCTCTCGGGCCGGAAGGGAGAGCGGCTCGGCCGGCCCCAGCACCTTTCCCGTCGCCTCGTCGATCGGGATACGCCAGAGATTCATCACGCCGTTGCGGTTGGAGAGGAAGTACAGGCTGCGCCCATCGGGCGCCCAGACCGGGTTCCAGTCCACGGCTGGATCGCTCGTGACGGCGACCGGCTTTTCGCCGCTCTTGAGCCCGGCGTAGGGCATCGTCCAGACGTCGCGCTGGCTGCCGCCCGTCGGGAGTCCCCAGTACGCGATGCGCAGGCCGTGGGGCGACACGTTCGGCTGGACTCCGTCGAGCCCGGTCAGGACGCGCCGCGTCTTCCCCGATCCCACGTCCACCGCCCAGAGCTCGCTCGTTCCCTGGCGTCCGTACGGACGCTGGATGGGCTCGGTGGCGTAGACGATCTCGCGGCCGTCGGGCGACCAGGCCGGGTCGCTTCCGAAGGACGTCAGGCGCCGCGCGTTCTCTCCCGTCGCGCTCATGACGAACAGTCCGCCGTCGCCGCACTGCGACGCGTAGGCAATCTGCGCGCCGTCGGGCGAGAACGCGGGCGCGTCGCTCTCGCGGTTGCAGTCGGCCGTGAGGTTGGATGGTTTCCGGCTGCCGGCGCGCTGCGCGAAGATGTTCGCCTTCCCGTTCGCGCGATGGACGAAGGCGAGGAGCTGCCCGTCCGGCGAGAGCGCCGGGAACTCCTCGGCGCCCGACAGGTTGGTGAGGCGGCTGTACGTCGGCATCGCGCCCCCGCCGGCCGAGCGCGGGCCTCGTCCGCGAAGGGCCAGGTACGCGAGGGCGAATCCGACCGCGAGCCCGGCAAGACCGACGGCGACGGGAGAGATCCGGAGCGACCGGGATTTCGCCGGCACGGCGGTCTGTCCTGACGTTCCCGAGAGCGCCTCGATGTCGAAGGCGAGGTCGTGGGCGGAGTGGAAGCGCTGCTCGGGGTTTTTCTCGAGGCAGTGGCGGACGATGCGATCGAGGCCCGGCGAGATCGCCTGGTTCGTGACCGACAGGTCCGCGGGCTCCTCCTTGAGGATCGCGGCCATCGTCTCGCCGGCCGAGTCGGCATGGAAGGCGCGTTTTCCCGAGAGCATCTCGTAGAGAATCGCGCCGAAGGAGAAGATGTCCGACCGCGCGTCGGCGGGCCGGCCCTTGATCTGCTCGGGCGCCATGTACCCGAGCGTGCCCAGGACGACCCCGGGCTCGGTGCCCGTCACGGTCGGCAGATTCGTCTGCGGACCGGACCCCTCTCCGAACGGCAGCAGCTTGGCGAGGCCGAAGTCCAGGATCTTGACGCGGCCGTCGTGGGTGACGAAGAGGTTCTCGGGCTTCAGATCCCGGTGAACGATGCCCTTGTCGTGTGCGGCGGCCAGGCCGTGCGCCGTCTGCAGCGCGTAGTCGATCGCCTTGCGCTGGGGGAGTTTTCCCGCCGCGAGAACCGACCGCAGCGTTTCGCCTTCGAGCAGCTCCTGGACGACATAGGGCGCGCCGTCGCTTTGATTCGTCCCGATGTCGTAGACCGCCGTGATGTTCGGGTGGTTGAGGACGCCGGCGGCCCGGGCCTCCTGCTCGAAGCGGCGCAGGCGATCCGCGTCGGACGAGAACGACGCCGGGAGAACCTTGATGGCCACCTCGCGGCCCAGGCGCGGGTCTCTCGCCTTGTAGACCTCTCCCATCCCCCCGGCGCCGATCTGGCCGAGGACCTCGTAAGGACCGAGACGCGAGCCGGCCGCCAAAGTCATCGAACTCCCTCGGCGATGAAGAGCTGCGAGAAGGCCTGATCGTACGAGTAGGCGTAGGTTTCGCCGTCCGGTGCGAGGGTCACGTGCCCGATGACGACGAATCCGGAGCGATCGGCGGGCATGAGCTCCTTCCAGGGCTCCCGCCGTCCCGTCGCGGGCTCGATGCGCGAGATCCGCAAGGGAGGCTCCGAGGCCGGGTCTTCGCGAACGTACAGCCACCGTCCGTCGGCGCTCCACACCAGCGGGAACTCGTCGACCCGCGCTGCGGGCAAGGGGCGGGGCGCTCCACCGTCGACCGGATAGAGCCGTATCCGATGCTCGGGGCCGACCGCAGCCACCACTTTTCCGTCAAGAGTGGGAGCGATCCCATCGGTGGAGCTGGCTTCGACGTTCTCGTCGGAGATCGGGCGCGGCTCGCCCTCGGCGACGTCCTGCGCGTAGAGCCGTCTCGCCTGCCCCGGCTTGCTCCCCGCGATCACGATTCGCCGTTCGTCCAGCCAGGCCACGTTTTCTGCGTGAACGTCGCCCTGGGGAAGGACCCGGCGCTCCCCCGGTCCGGTCGGGATGATCGCCAGCGGATATGTACCGTCGACGAGTTGCACGACCGCTCGAAGTCCCTCGGGCGACAGAGCCATGGCGCTCCCCTCCCCGAGACGCACGACCGGCGATCCATCCATGCCACGCAGACAAGTCTCGTAGGACTTCAGCGAGGGGCTTTCCTCCTCGAACAGGAGTGTCTTCCCATCGCGGGAGAGCTTCGGGGACACGGTGACGTCGAGCCACGAGAGATCGCGCTCGCCCGTATCGCCGGCGCGCCTGCCGGCCAGAATGATCTTCTCGTTGTCCTGCTGGATCAGCAGTCTTCCCGCGCGGGAACTGTCGTGAATCTCGAATTGCTGCGGGAGCCGCAGGAGGACTCGCTCTCTTCCCGATCGAGACACCGCGTACAGTCCGGGCCCCCCACCCTGGGGAGTCGCCGAAAACCAGATCTCGTCTCCGGACGGCGACCAGGAGAGCCCGGAGACGACCGACCATTCGCGGGTCAGAGTCTGCTTTTTTCCCGCTCGAGTCATGATCGCGATCGAGCCTCGACTGTCGATCTGGAGCGGGTGATCGACGAACGCGATCTCGTCGCCGCGCGGCGAGAACCGGGGGAAGCTCGTGTGCCCCGCCGTCTCGTAGATCACCGTCCCCAGCGGATGCTCGAGCCGGCCCCGGCCCTCGGCGTCCCTCGCCACGACGAGGCTCTGGCCGTCGGGCGACCAGTCGACCTGCTGCACGTTGTCCGCGATCGACCGGGCGGCACCTCCGGTGATCGTCGCGACCGCGAGCGTCCCGCTGCAAACATCCGAGTGCGTCGTCCGGCAGTGGAGGGCGATGGCCATCTCCCCGGACTTCGAAATGGAGAGGATCTCCGCGCTCGGCAGAGGAATGGGGACCTCGTCGGGGCTGTCCGCCCGCCTCGTGAAGAGCTGAGCGGGCTGACCATTCCAGGCGGCGGAGTAGACGACGGTGGCGCCGTCGGGAGCGAATCGCGCCGATCCGATCGTGCCGCGCCGGTGCGTGACCGTCGTAAAGGAGAGCGGAGGCTTCTGCGACAGGCGGCGGCCGGCAAGTGCTCCGCCGGCGGCCGCGACCGCCACGACGGCCACGAGGCCGAGCAGGAGGCGGGTTCGGGGGCGCCGGGCCGGGGCCTTGATCGCCGTCCCGGGGATCGAGAACTCCGAAAGGTGATCGCGAACCGAGGCCAGATCCCGGGCGAGGTCCTCGGTCGACGCGTACCGCTGTCGCGGCTCCTTGGAAAGGCATCGCTCGACGATCCATCGCGCCGGGGGAGGCGCCGACGGAGCCGAGGAGGACATCGGCTCCGGATCCTCGCGGATGATCGCCGAGAGCGTTTCCGGCGTGCTCGCCCTGACGAATGCCCGCTTTCCCGTAGCCATTTCGTAGACGATCGAGCCCAGCGCGAACTGGTCCGACCGAAAGTCGAGCGGCTTGCCGAGGGCCTGCTCGGGCGACATGTATCCGGCGGTGCCCATCACGATCCCGGGCTCCGTGGCTCCGGACATCGTGGGCGCCTGCGTCGCGCCGCTCGGTTCGTCCGGCTGGGTCAATTTGGCCAGCCCGAAGTCGAGGATCTTGACGAGACCGTCATCGGTGACCATGAGGTTCTCGGGCTTCAAGTCCCGGTGCACGATGCCGGCCGCGTGCGCCTTCGCGAGGCCTTCCGCCGCCTGCACGGCGATCGAGAGCCATCGCCGGAGCGGGAGCGCGCCATCGGCCAGGATCTCCCGAAGCGTCCTGCCCGAGACGAGCTCCATCACGATCGCGAGGCCGCCGTCCGTTTCGATCACGTCGTGAATCGTGACGATTTGAGGATGGGTGAGCGCCGACGCGGCACGCGCCTCCTTCTCGAAGCGCCTCATGCGATCGGGATCGCGCGAGAGCGAGGCGGGGAGAAGCTTGATGGCCACCTCGCGCGACAGGCGCGGGTCGCGCGCCCTGTAAACCTCGCCCATCCCCCCGGCGCCGATCTGGCCGAGGATCTCGTAGGGACCGAGCTTCGAGCCCGCCGCGAGGGTCACGTGCAGCGGATTCTAGTCGTTTAGGAAGGCCGTCGTTCCAGCACGAGGATTTCGCCCGCGTGCGGCGCGACCGCGCCCTGAACGGGAGGCGCGGCTTCGCCGGAACGGTGGTGGTACACGGCCGCGAGAACGAGAACGAAAAAAAGACGAGGACGCGCGAAGGCTATTTCTCGATCCCCTGTTCCTTGAGGATGAACGCGTAGTCGAAGGCCGTCTCCTTCAGCCGGTCATAGCGTCCGGAGGAGCCGCCGTGTCCGCCCGCCATGTTGACCTTGAAGATCAGCGGGTTCTGGTCGGTCTTCAGGCTGCGCATCCTGGCGACGTACTTCGCCGGTTCCCAGTACATGACCTGGCTGTCGTCGAAGGACGTCTTGACCAGCATCGCGGGATAGGCCTTCGCCGCGAGGTTGTCGTAGGGGCTGTAGGTCTTCATGTACTCGTACTCGGCCCTGACCTTGGGATTGCCCCACTCCTCGAACTCGCCGACGGTCAGCGGGAGCGACTCGTCGAGCATCGTGTTGATGACGTCCACGAACGGCACCTTCGCCACCACGGCCTTGAAGAGATCGGGCCGCATGTTCGTGACGGCGCCCATGAGAAGGCCCCCGGCACTGACGCCTTCGATGACCAGGCGATCCTTCGAGGTGTACTTGTCGGCGATGAGCGCCTCGGCGACGGCGATGAAATCGGTGAAGGTGTTCTTCTTCGACATCATGCGGCCTTCGTCGTGCCACTTCTTGCCGAGGTCGCCGCCGCCGCGGATGTGGCCGATGGCATAGACGACGCCGCGGTCGAGCAGGCTCACGACGTTCGAGCTGAACTCGACCTCCCAGGGCGCGCCGTAGGAGCCGTAGGCCGTCAGGAGCATCGGGGCCTTGCCGTCCGCGACGAAGCCTTTCTTGTAGACGACCGAGATCGGGATTCGCGTCCCGTCGGCGGCGGTCGCGTACCGCCGTTCCGACGAGTACCGCGAAGCGTCGTAGCCGCCGAGGACCTCGTACTGCTTCAGGAGCTTGCGCTGCTTCGTCGTCATGTCGAAGTCGTAGATCGCGGGCGGCGTCGTGAAGGACTCGTAGCCGAACCGCAGCTCGTTCGTGGCGAACTCCGCGTTGCCCGTGAGGTAGGCGGAGTAGATGGCCTCGGGAAAGTCGACGCGGTAGGACGCCCCGGTCTTCCAGTTCATGATCGAGAGGCGGGGCAAGGCGTCCTGCCGCTCGGAGAAGACACCCCAGTCCGCGAAGGCGTCGATCGACTCGAGCATGACGTCGCCGCGGCAGGGCAGCAGCTCCTTCCAGCTCGCCTGGCCGGGGTCGGACATCGGCGCCGTGACGGCCCGGAAGTTGCGGCAGCCCTTGTTCGACCGGATGTAGAAGAGGTCGCCGCGGTGCTCGACGTCGTACTCGTGATCCTTCTCGCGCGGCGAGATCATCCGCAGGGCCGACGTCGGCTGATCGGCCGGGAGCCAGCTCCACTCGCTCGACGTGTGCGAGGCGGATCCCGCGAAGACGACGGCGCGGCTGCGCGAGCGGCCGACGAAGACGCGGAACTTCTCGTCCTTCTCCTCGTCGAGGAGCGTGTCGGCCGAAGGATCCGTGCCGAGGACGTGGCGGTAGAGACGGAACGGCCGCTTGGCGGGATCGGTCGTCGCATAGAAGAGGGTCTTGTTGTCGGCCGCCCACGCCACCGAGGCGACCCGGGCGACGTGCTCGGGGAAGAGCTTGCCCGTCGTCAGATCCTTGATCGAGAGGGTGTAGTCCCGAAACCCCGTGTTGTCGGTGGTGTAGGCGAGAAGGTTCCCGTCGTCGCTGACGTGTCTCGCCGCGACGGCCATGAACTTCTGACCGGCGGCGAGCGCATTGACGTCGAGGTAGACCTGCTCGGGCGCCTCGAGGCTGCCCTTCCGGCGGCAGTAGATCGGATACTGCTTTCCCTTCTCGGTTCTCGAGTAGTAGTACCAGCCGCCTTCGAGATACGGGACCGTCAGGTCCGTCTCCTTGATTCGTCCGAGCATCTCGTCATAGAGGGTCTTCTGGAGCGGCTCGGTCGGCTTCATGAAGGCGTCGGAGTACGCGTTCTCGGCCTCGAGAAAAGCGCGAACCTTCGGGTTGTCCCGCTCGCGCATCCAGAAGTAGTCGTCCTCGAGCGTGTCGCCGTGGAGCGTCTGCATGTGGGGCACCTTCGCGGCCACCGGGGGAGTCGTATCGCCGGCCCGGGCCGGAAGCGCCGGCGAAAGGGCCGCGATCGCGGCGGCCAGGATTGCTGCACGCCGGTTCATGGCTCAGTTCTTGGGCGCGGCGGCCGGCGCCGACGCGCTCTTCGCGAAGTCTCCCGCCTTCACGATCGTGATCCTGGCGGGGTCGATGTACTTGCGCATGGCGTTCAGGATCTGTTCTCCCGTCAACCCTTCGACCTTCTTCTCGAACGCCCCGTCCCATGCGAGCGTGCGGTGAATGTAGAGGTCGTTGGCGAGCGTGCGCGCGAGCTGCGGATCCTGCGCCCGGCCGACCTGGCGCGACTGCAGCCACCCCGATTTCGCCTCGGTGATCTCCCTGGCTTCGAAGCCGTCCTTGAGGACGCGCGCCAGCTCTTCCTGGAACGCCGCTTCGAGCTTCGCCTCGTTCTGCGGGGCGTAGATCGCGAAGGTCGTGAAGGACCCCGACTTGTCGAAGGGCGACGCGTTGACCTGGGAGCCGACGCCGTACGACAGGCCGTCCTTCTGCCGGATGCGGACCGCGAGGCGCGAGTTCAGGAAGCCTCCGCCGAGCATGTAGTTGCCGAGGACGAGGGCGGGATAGTCCGGATCGTCGTCCTGGATCGGCAGGTTCTGGCCCGCGATGAAGAAGGCGTTGGCCTTGTCCGGAGTCTCGAGCGACTGGTTCTCGGCCTTCACCTCCTGGTAGAGCTGGGGCACGCGCTCGAAGCGCGCCGGGCTCTTCCAGTCGCCGAAGAGATCGGCCACGAGCTTCGCCACCGCCGGTTCGTCGATGTCTCCGACCACGGCCAGCTCGCCGTTGGACGCGCCGTAGAACCCGGAGTAGAACTTCTTCGCGTCTTCGACGGTGGCCGCCTTGTACGCCGCCAGCGATTCGTCGAAGGACTCCACGTAACGGACGTCGCCCTTCGGGTACGGGTTCATGTGGCGCTGATAGACGTTCGGGGCGAGGGCGTTCGGCTCGCTCTTGTTCTGCTCGATCCCGGCGAGGTTTTCCTGCTGAAGCTCTTCGAATTCCTTGCCTGGAAACGACGGCTCGCGCAGGATCTCCGCGACGAGCTTCAGGACCTCGGGGAAGTTCTCGCGGATGGTCTCGATCGACACGACGGCCTGGTTCGGCCGGCCGGAGACGTTGACGCGGGCCTTCAGGCGGTCGAGCGCGTCCTGGATCTGCTGGCGCGTGTGCTTCGTCGTGCCGCGCATGAGCATGTCGGCGGCGAGATCCGCCGCGGTGGCGGTGCCGAGGAGCGACTTCTCGTCGCCGAAGCGCAGCGTCATTGCCGCGACGACCGTACCGCCGCGCGTCTTCTTCGAGAGCAGCGCGACCTTCATGCCGTTGGGGAGCTCCGAGCGCTTCGTGCGCGAGTCGATGTTCGCGGGCGACGGATCGAAGGCCTCGCCGGCCGCGATGGCGGCGTCGCCCTTGTAGTCCTTGACGACGTCGGCGGCGGCGACGGGCGGCGGAACCTCGGCCCGGTCGGGCTTGGCCGTCGGCAGGAAGACGCCGAGAGTCCGGTTCGACGGTTTGAGGTAGTCCGAGGCCACCTTCTGCACGTCCTCGAGACTCGCTTTCCGGACGCGATCGCGGTTGAGGAAGAAGAGGCGCCAGTCGCCCTGGCCGATGTATTCGGAGAGATTCAGGCCGACGCGGTCCGCGCTGTTCAGCATCAGGTCGACGTTCTTCAGGATCGTGGCGCGGGCGCGGTCGACTTCCTCCTTGGTGATGGGCGCGGAGCCGCCGGCCGCGTCGAGCGTCTGGACGAACGCATTCTTCGCGTCGTCGATGTTCTGGTCCTGGCGGACCTCGGCGTTGAACATGACGAACCCGGGGTCGTGCAGCTCCATGAAGTAGCCGCCGACCGACGTCGCCTTCTTCGTCTCGACGAGCGCCTTGTAGAGGCGCCCCGAGGGCGTGTCGGTCAGGATCTGCTCCAGGATGTTGAGCGCTCCGGCCGTGGGATCCGTTCCCGACGGGACGTGGTAGGCCGCGGCGAGCGCCTGGACGTCGCCGACGCGGCGGAGCGTGACGGTCCGCTCGCCGTCCTGCGTCGGATCGAGCGTGTAGAAGGTCGGAAGCTTGCGCGTCGGCTTCGGAATCTTGCCGAAGGTCCGGTTGACCAGATCGAGCGTCTTCGCCTCGTCGAACTTCCCGGCGACGAGGAGGACCGCGTTGTCCGGCTGGTAGAAAGTCCGGTAGAAGGCCTGAAGGCGGTCGATCGGCACGTTCTCGAGGTCGGACTTCGCGCCGATCGTGGACTTGCCGTAGTTGTGCCAGAGGTACGCCGTCGAGAGGACGCGCTCCTCGAGGATGGAGGACGGGTCGTTCTCGCCGAGCTCGAACTCGTTGCGCACGACCGTCATCTCGCTGTCGAGGTCCTTCTTGGCGATGTACGAATTGATCATCCGGTCGGCTTCGAGGTCGAGAGCCCACTTGAGGTTCTCGTCCGTCGCCTGGAAGGTCTCGAAGTAGTTCGTCCGGTCGAACCAGGTCGATCCGTTGGGTCGCGCGCCGTGAGCCGTCAGCTCCTGCGGGATGTTCTTGTGGTTGGGCGTGCCCTTGAAGACCATGTGCTCGAGCAGGTGCGCCATGCCGGTCTCGCCGTAGTTCTCGTTGCGCGAGCCGACCTGGTAGGTGATGTTGACCGTGATCGTCGCCTTGGTGGGGTCCGGAAACAGCAGGACGCGCAGGCCGTTCGACAGGCGGTACTCGGTGATGCCCTCGACCGAAGTGACCTTGACGGGCTGGCCGGAAACCCCCGCGGCGGCCGGTTTCGGCGCCGCCTTCGAGGCGGTTTTCGAGGCCGGTTTGGCCGAGGTCTGGGCGCTCGCCGCCGGAGACCCCGCCAGGAGCACGACGAGCAGGCCGAGCCCGCTCCTCTTCAAGAGACGCATGAATGTCCTCCCCCAATGCCTGGCCGCGAGCCGCGCGCCCGGTCAAAGAGGGTACGAATACCACAGCCATGGGTTACGGCCCGCGGCCGTGTCTCGGACATCCGGACGCCGCGGTGGCGACGTACTGGAAGCGAGGGGAGAACCCGTTCATGAGAAAGACCTTAATGGTTGCCGCTCTGCTCGCCCTTTCCCGTCTGTCGGTGCGGGCGGCGGCCCCGGACCCGATCGCCTGGCGTGGCTGGTCGGACGATGCCTTCCGGACCGCGCATCGCGAGCGCAAGCTCGTGCTGCTCGACCTCGGCGCCGTGTGGTGCCACTGGTGCCACGTGATGGACGAGACGACCTATCGCGACCCGGGGGTCGTCGAGCTGGTCGCGAAACACTTCGTCGCCCTCCGCGTCGATCAGGACTCGCGGCCCGACCTCTCGAACCGCTACGAGGACTACGGCTGGCCGGCCACGATCATCTTCGATGCGAGCGGCCGCGAGCTCGTCAAGTTTGCCGGTTACATTCCCCCGGGAAGAATGGAGTCGCTGCTCGACGCCGTCGCAAAGGATCCGACGCCCGGCCCTTCCGCGGCTCCCGAGAAGGCGCTCGAAGCATCCGGGTCCGCGGCGCTCTCGAGCGAGCTCCGGAAGGATCTCGAGGCGCTCGTCGTCGACCGCTACGACCGGGAGCAGGGCGGCTGGGGTTTCTCGAAGAAGTATCTCGACTGGGACAGCGTCGAATACTGCCTCGTGCGCGGCGCCGCCGGCGACGCCGAAGCGGCGAAGATGGCTCGCGAGACGCTCGAGAAATCCCGCCGGCTCATCGATCCGGTGTGGGGCGGCCTCGACCAGTACTCCGACGGCGGCGACTGGGATCATCCTCACTTCGAGAAGCTCTCGACGTTCCAGGCCGAGGGGATGCGTCTCTACGCGGAGGCGTACCAACGGACCGGGAACCCGGACGATCTCGCCGCGGCCCGCGCGATCCACCGGTACGTGAGGGCGTTTCTGACGAGCCCCGAAGGCGCCGCCTGCGTCAGCCAGGACGCCGACCTCGTCCCGGGCGAGCACTCGGGCGAGTACTACGCCCTCGACGACGCGCGCCGGCGCGCGCTCGGCGTGCCCCGCGTCGATACGCACCTCTACGCGCACGAGACCGCCGAGATGGCAAATGCGTACGTCGCGCTTCATGCGGCGACGGGCGAGCAAGGCTTTCTCGACGAGGCGCTCGCCGCGGCCCGCTGGATCCTCGCCGAGCGCTCGCTGCCGGCCGGGGGTTTCCGCCACGGCGCCTCCGATCGGGCCGGCCCGTATCTCGCCGACACGATCTGGGCGGGCCGGGCGTTTCTCGCGCTCTACGCCGCGAGCGCCGACCGGGAGTGGCTCGACCGCTCGCGCCGGGCCGCCGACTTCGTGTCGAAGACGTTCGTAAACCCGCAGGGGCCGGGCTTCGTCTCCGCGGCCGCGCACGGCTCGTTCGCGCCGCCGCGCCCTCAGCGTGACGAGAACGTCGTCGCCGCGCGGTGGCTGAACCTGCTCTTTCGTTACACGGGCGAGATCCGGTATCGGAAGGCCGCGGAGACCGCGATGCGGTTCCTCGCGATCCGCGAGATCGCGGAGCGATTCCCGTCCGCCTCGGTCCTTCTCGCCGATGCCGAGCTCTCGGCCGAGCCGATCCACGTGGCCGTGGTCGGACCGCGTGACGATGCCCGGACCCGGGCTCTCTTCGCCGCGGCGGTCCGTCTGCCGGCTCCGTACAAACGGATCGAGCTGTGGGATCGCCGCGAGGGGCGCCTCGAGAACTCGGACGTGGAGTTTCCGGAGCTCGATGCACCGGCGGCCTTCGCGTGCTCGGGCGCGCGCTGCTCCCTTCCGGCACGGACCCCGGAGGATCTGCGCCGCCGGGTGGAGAGGCTGTCGGCGCCGGCGGGATCCTCTTAGAATTGGCGCCGTCGGAGGAGGTCCCATGCGCCGGACACTTCTCTCCTTTGTCTTGCTCGGATTCGTCTTGCTCGGAACCGCCGCGCGGCTTCGCGCACAGGCCACGCCGGCACCCGCGCCGACGCCGCGACCCGGCGAAGAGCTCTTCCCGGGGCTGGGCGTGCACCGCCATCCCATCCGCACGTCGAGTGCCGAGGCGCAGAAGTTCTTCGATCAGGGCGTGGTGCTCCTGTATGGCTTCAATCACGAGGAGGCCTACCGCTCCTTCGAACGCGCCGCCGAGCTCGATCCGAAGTCTCCGATGCCCCACTGGGGAATGGCCCTCGTCCTCGGCGCCAACTACAACGACCCCGAGCCCGAGGCGGAGCGCTTGAAGAAGGCGCGCGGCGAGGTCGAGAAGGCACTCGCGCTTTCGGCCGGCGCCGCGGAAAACGAGCGCGCCTACGTCGAGGCGCTGTCCCGGCGCTACGTCGCCGACCCGGCGGCCGCCGACAAGGCTCAGCTGGCCCGGGACTATGCCTCGGCGATGCGCGAGCTCTCGGCCCGGTACCCGGACGATCTCGACGCGGCGACGCTCTACGCCGAGAGCCTCATGACTCTGCATCCATGGAAGCTCTGGACGCCGGACGGGAAGCCCGGCGAGGACACGGCCGAGATCCTGGCGGTGCTCGAGTCGGTCCTGAAGCGCGACCCGACCCATCCCGGCGCGAATCACTACTACATCCACGCCGTCGAGGCCTCGCCGAGTCCGGAGCGGGCCCTGCCGTCCGCGGCCCGGCTCGAGACGCTCGTGCCGAACGCCGGCCATCTCGTGCACATGCCCTCGCACGTCTACATGCGGACGGGGGATTACGCGGCCGCGGAAAAATCGAACGCCGCCGCGGCGCAGGTGGACCGCGATTACATCCGCGCCACCGGGGCTCAGGGCATGTACCCGATGATGTATTACAACCACAACGTCCACTTCGAATCGGCGGCCGCGGCGATGGCGGGCCGCTACGCCGCGGCGAAGAAGGCGGCCGACGTCCTCTTCGCGGAGGTTCTTCCGTCGGTACCCGAGATGGCGATGCTCGAGGGATTCCTGCTCCAGCCGACCTTCGTCGCCCTCCGGTTCCAGCGCTGGGACGAGATCGCCCGCATGGCCGACCCCGGTCCGAGGCTTCCGATGCTGCGGACCGCGTGGCTCTACGCGCGGGCGATGTCCGCGGCCTCCGCGGGCGACGTGAAGAAGGCCGAAACGCTTCGCGGCGAATACGCGGCGGCACGCGACGCACTCGGCGCCGGGGCGATGTTCGGTCCGCAGAACAGCGCCGCCGCGCTCTTCGCCGTGGCGACGAACGTCCTCGACGCCCGGATCGCCGCGGCCGCGGGGCAGCGCCAGGCGGCGATCGAAAGCTGGACCAGGGCCGTCGCCGCCGAGGACGCGCTCGCCTACGACGAGCCGCCGCCCTGGTATTACCCGACGCGGGAGTCGCTCGGTGCGGCGCTCCTGGCCGACGGCCGGGCCGCCGAGGCCGAGAAGATCTTCCGCGAGGACCTCGCGAAGAATCCGCGCAACGGCCGCTCGCTATACGGCCTGGCCTCCGCGCTGAAGGCCCAGCACAAGAACGCCGACGCCGCGTGGGCGCAGGCGCAGTTCGACGCGGCGTGGAAGGACGCGGATTCGAAGCTGCGGCTCGAAGACTACTAGGACGGAGCGGTCAGGCGCCGAGCTCCTTGGACGCCGCCGCGTTGCCTTCGACGCGGGCACGAATCTTGGCGAACGCCGTGTCCCGGGACGTCGAGGTGTCGTCGCCGAACGGCGAGAATCCGCAGTCGTCGGTCGTTCCGAGCCGCGACGGATCGATGAACCTCGCGGCCTCCAGGACGCGGTCGCGGATTTCCGCGGGCGTTTCGACTCGGGGATGGATCGGATCCGTGACGCCGACGAAGACGCGGCGCCCCTCGCGGCCACGGGCCTGTTCGCCGAGAAGCTTGAGGACGCGCGGCCGGTCGGCCTCGCTCGAGAGCTGAACGTAGAAGTTGTCCACGTTCAACCGGAAGAGCGCGGGGAAGAGGTCGGCATAGTCGACGTCGGCGCTGTGCGTCGAATCGCGGTCTCCGCCCGGACAGGTGTGCACGCCGATGCGCCGGCGCTCCTCGGCGCCGAAGCGCTCGAGCACGCGGTTGTTCAGGTCCACGAAGGAGTTCAGGAGACCCTTCGAGGGGTCGAGCTTGACCGCGAGGCGGCCCTCGGTGAAGTCGACCTGGACGATCGCGCCGAGATCGAGGCAGCGGCGGATGTCGGTCTCGGCCTCGCGGATCAGATCCTCGAGGAAGTCTTCGCGCGAGTAGCCGCCGATGCCCGACGCGGGATAGAGAAGCGAGAGGGCCGAGGCCGAGATCACGGCCTGCTTGACGGGAACGCGCGCGACCTTCTGCGCGCCTTCGAGATAGGACGAGGCGAAAGCGGCATACCGAAACGGACCGGCGGTCAGGACGGGAAGCTGGCGCGTGTGGCCGTCGCGGAACGGGATCGTCACCCCTCCCGGAGCGAGGTTCTTCAGGCCCTGGATCGGATACGTCGCGAAGCTCGGCTTGCGCTGCTCGCCGTCCGTGATCACGGGCGAGCCCGTCTCCTCGAACCGGCGGATCGTGTCTCGGACGGCGGCGTCGAAGAGAGCCTCGAGCGCGTCCTCGCCGATGCGGCCGTCGCCGAACGCCTTCATGCCCTCGATGAGCTCGGCCGGCCGGGGAATGCTGCCGATCGGTTCGGTGGGTAGCGTCATGGCCGAAATCTATATGAGAATCCAGCGCCGGAAAGGATGGTACCCATGTTCCGAGGTCGTTTCGCTTTCGCTCTCGTCGTGTTCGTCGCGGCCGCGGCGGGGCCGATCGCCGCCCAATCCCAATCCCTCGACCCGTCGCTCTATGGCGATCTTCGCTGGCGGCTCGTCGGGCCGTTTCGGGGAGGCTGGGCGACGTGCGCGGCGGGCGTGCCGGACGATCCGGCCGTCTACTACTTCGGCGGCGCGGCCGGCGGAGTGTGGAAGACCGACGACGCCGGCTCGACCTGGAGTCCGATCTTCGACCGCGCCGGCTCCGCGTCGGTCGGAGCCCTGGCGATCGCGCCGTCGGACGCGAAGGTGATCTACGTCGGCACCGGCCAGATCCAGGCGCGCTACGACATCGCGTCGGGCGACGGCGTGTATCGGTCGGGCGACGGCGGCGCGACGTGGACGCACGCCGGCCTCGAAGCCACGCGGGCCATCGGCCGGATCGTCGTCGATCCGCGCGATGCCAACGTCGCCGTCGTCGCCGCGCTCGGGCACATGTTCGGCAGCAACCGCGAGCGCGGGATCTTCCGCACGGAGGACGGCGGGAAAACCTGGGCGCACGTGCTCTTCGTGGACGAGAAGACGGGCGGCGCCGACCTCGCGGCGGATCCGGAGAATCCCTCGATTCTCTACGCGTCGCTCTGGCAGGCGCGCAACTACCCCTGGCTCTCCTACTTCAAGCCCATGGTCGGGTCGGGCAGCGCGGTCTACAAGTCCCGCGACGCGGGCCGTACCTGGACGAGGCTCTCGGGAGGCGGCTGGCCGTCGGGCGACGTCGGGCGAATCGGTCTCGCGGCCGCGCAGGGCGGTCGCGTCTACGCCCTCGTGGACGCCGCGGCCGCCGAGCGGCGCGGGCCTTCCGCGGAGGGCCTGTATCGCTCCGACGATGGCGGGGCGAACTGGAGCCGCGTCAACGACACGGCGGGTCTCGCCTCGAGCTACATGAACCGCGTGACCGTGGATCCGAAGAATCGCGACGCTCGTATACGTGACGGGCCAGTCGATCCGGCGGTCCGACGACGGCGGCAGGACCCTTCACTTCTTCAAGGGGGCTCCGGGCGGAGACGACTACCACTTCCTCTGGATCAATCCGAAGAACCCGCGCCTCATGGTCACCGCGGCGGACCAGGGCACGGTCGTGTCGCTGAACGGCGGGAAGAGCTGGAGCGACTGGTACAACCAGCCGACGGGCCAGTTCTACCACGTCGAAACCGACGACCGCTTTCCGTACTGGATCTACAGCGGCCAGCAGGATAGCGGCACCGCCGGTGCGGCGTCCCGCAGCGACTATGGAACCCTGAGCTTCCGCGACTGGCATCCGGTCGGCGGCGAAGAGCGCGGGTGGGACGTTCCGGATCCGGAAGATCCTCTGATCGTCTACGGCTCGGGACTCGGAGGAACGATCACGCGCTTCGACACGCGCACCGGAGAGGTGCGCCAGGTTTCTCCGGCGGTCGAAAGCACGTATGGCCGCCGTCCGGTGCCGGGAACCTACCGCTGGGCGTGGGCATTTCCGATCGCCGTATCGCGGCAGGCGCCGCACTTCCTCTATACGGGTTCGCAATATCTGCTTCGCTCTCCGGACCATGGGAACAGCTGGGAGAAGGCGAGCCCCGACCTGACGGGAACCGACCCGAACGCGAAGGACTGTGCGGGCGAGGTCACGCTCGAAAACGCCCGCCCCTGCGGCTTCGGAACGATCTGGACCATCGAGATCTCCCCGCGCGACGCCCGGGAGATCTGGGTCGGCACCGACAGCGGGCTCGTCCAGCGGACCGAGGACGGCGGCACGACCTGGAAGGACGTCACGCCGAAGGGGCTGCCCGCCTGGGGCAAGATCGCCTCGGTGGACGTCTCGGTGCTCGAGGCCGGGACCGCCTACGTGGCCGTGGACTCGCATCGCCTGGACGACTTCTCGCCGCGCCTCTACCGCACCCATGACGGCGGCGCGAGCTGGCAGGAGATCGGCGCGGGTCTGCCCGCCGGACGCTTCACGACGGTCCTCCGCGCGGACACCGTTCGAAAGGGTCTTCTCTACGCCGGCACCGATCACGGCGTCTTCGTTTCGTTCGACGACGGCGGACACTGGGCGCCGCTCAGCTTGAACCTGCCGACGGCATGGGTCGGGGACCTCGCCGTGCACGGTGACGATCTGGTCGCGGCGACGCAGGGCCGGGCGCTCTGGGTCCTCGACGACGTCACGCCGCTGCGGCAGCTCGATGCGTCGGCGTCGTCGTCGTCGGCAAAGCTCGCGGCGCCGGCCCCCGCGATCCGTGTGCGCGGCAACGAAAACCGCGACACGCCTCTTCCTCCCGAGACTCCGCTCGCGCGCAATCCGCCGGCCGGAGCCATACTCGACTACTGGATCGCCGCCGGATCGCGCGGTCCCGTGCGCCTCGAGATCCTGGACGCGCAAGGAGGCCTCGTGCGTTCCTTCTCGAGCGACGCCTCGGCCGAGAAGGTCGAGGCGCGGCGCTACTTCACGGACCATTGGATTCGTCCGGCGGAGCTTCCGGGCGCCGCGCCCGGCCACCATCGCTTCGTCTGGGATCTTCGGGCCGAACGGCCGAAGGCCGCGGAGTACGAGTACACGATGGCCGCCGTCGACGACGAGGACACTCCGACCGTGCCGCGCGGACCGCTGATGCCGCCCGGGCGGTACACGGTGCGCCTCGCGGCGGACGGAAAGAAGGTCGAGCAGACCCTCCAGGTCAAACAGGATCCGCGGACGTCGGTAGCGCCCGATGTGTTCGCGGAGAGGCTGGCGCTCGAGAAGCGCATCGTCGCGGCGATGGACTCGTCGTTCGAGGCGCTCGAGCAGGTGCGCGCGGCGCGCAAGGGCGCGGCCTCGCCGAAGGAGCAGGATCTCGCGCAGCTCGAGGCCGACCTGACCCGCGTCAACCGCAACCTCGGCACGCTGCTCAACCAGATCGATGCCTCCGATTCCCCGGCCACGGCCGTCCAGTCGGCGTCCCTGAAAGAGAACCTCGAGGCGCTCGATGCTGGACGGTCGCGCTGGCGGCAGGTCTCGTCGGGGGGATAATCACGCCTCTGCCCGTAGCTCAGCCCGGATAGAGCAACGGCCTTCTAAGCCGTAGGTCGGCGGTTCGAATCCGCCCGGGCAGGCCAACCGTCGCCTTCGCTCCGTTCGGGGTCTGCGCGCCCTTCGGGCGCGCACCGCCGGGCGGCTCGCGCAAAGGCGCTCGACCGCCCGGCTGACCCCTCACTGCGCTTCGGCTCCCGCGGCGTGAGCCTCCACCCTAGCCGTCGCCTTCGCTGCGTTCGGGGTCTGTGCGCCCTGCGGGCGCGCACCGGCCGGCGGCTCGCGCAAAGGCGCTCGACCGCCGGCCTGACCCCTCACTGCGCTTCGGCTCCCGCGGCGTGAGCCTCCACCCTCGCTTCGCTCGGGTGACTTCTCACGCCGCGAGCTGACGGGAGAGTTGGGCGTGACGAGCGTCTTACCCCCTCCCCCAGCCCCTCCCCAAAACACATATGAAAACCGTCCACCATGTCTCCGAACACCTGTCCACCATCTCCCCGGTCTATACAGGGAGAGGGTTGGGGTGAGGGGGAAGCCTTTCCGAGGCGCTGCCTTCGCTCGCTTGCGCTCCGCTTGACCTCGAGTCACTCGAAGCGTAAAACCGATGTGAAGGCGAAGTGACCCGGCCCTCTGTCTGGAGGAGGTGAGCCATGAGGACCTTCCCGCGACGTTCCCTGATCTGCGCTCTGGCTGCGCTCGCGCTTTCGGTCCCTGTCCTCGGCCAGACCTCGGCTTCGGACGAGAAGGACATCCGGACGATCGGGACGCAGATCCAGACCGCCTGGAACAAGAACGATCTGAAGATGCTGTCCGATCTCTGGTTGACGGACGGCGACTACGTCAGCTCCACCGGCCGGACGGCGACGGGCCGCGCCGAGGTCGAGAAGGCCTTCGCCGCCCAATGGACGGGTCTGTACAAGGGCACCCGGCTCGCGCACACGCTGACGAGCGTGCATTTCTTGCGCAAGGACGTCGCGATCGCGGACGGAGAGTTCGAGATCAGCGGGATGAGGGACGCCTCCGGGAAGCTCTTGCCGGCGCGGAGCGGCCTTTCTACGGTTGTGGCGGTGCGGAAGGGGAATCGCTGGTACGTCGCGGCGCTGCGCGGAATGGTGCCATCGGTTCCGGAGGGGGCCCCGGGGAAGTAGACTCGAGGGCCGATGCTGCACTACAAGGGTGTCGAGGCCGACGAGCCGGGATTCTGCCGCTACCGCATCTTCAACGACGAGACGCCGGCGGATCTCGAGACCCTGACGCGCATCGCGCGGATCGCGGAAGTCCTGCTCGCCGAGAACAAGCTCGAGGGTTCCTTTCGCGTCGTGGAGCCGGGGCTGCTCGCCCTCGACCTCGAAAAGACACGGCGGGACTTCTTTCACAACGGCATCGTGTTTGCCGCGCTCGATGCCGTGAACGACCCGGTGCGCAACCCCACGCTGACTCTTCGCGCCGGCGACTCGTCGGTCTGAGCGGCCGCGCCGCGTCAGCCGAAAAGGAGTCGCTCGAGAACCCGGCTCAAGCCGCCGGCAGACGCCACGCCTTCGAGGCCGGGGATTTTCTCGCGGAGCGCGACGAGGCGGCCGGCCTCCGACTCGAAATCGTGGGCCAGCAGAACCGGAACGGCGGGAGGGATACACGGCGCGAGCTCGGCGACGATGTAGAAACCCTGCCGGCGAACCAGGTGGTCGAGGGCTCGGGCACGGTCTCCGGCGAAACGCCGCGCCTCGCGGTCGAGGTCGCCGCACAGAGCTTCGGGCGGCGTGCGGTCGAAGACGAGATCGACGAAGATCGAATCCACGGTCCGGCTTTCGAGAATCCGACGTGCCGTAGCCGCATCCGGCGCTCGAACCCACTCCACGTCGCGGGTTTCGGGAGCGAGCCGGGCAAAGGCGTCTGCGTACTCCGTTCCGTCCTCGACGACCAGGACGACGCGGCGATTCACGCCGGGCCTTCCACGGCGGGCAGCTCGATGGCGACTCCCTTGGTGTATTCCGGCCCGGGCGGCGGCGTGACCTCGATGGATCCGTCGTTGCGCCGGAGGATCTCGGCGACGATCCCCAGTCCCCGATCCGACGGCCGCGACAGAACGGCGTCGGTCGTCAGGCGGCCGGGGAGATCGTCGCAGAGCACGATCCGAAGACGAGACTCGCCGGTCACCGCGTCACGGAGAGGCGAGGCGGACAGGCCGAGTCTTCCCGCGCCCAGGGTGTTCGCGAAGAGGTTCCGCCAGAGCGTTTCCCAGTCCGCGGCCGATACGCGGACGGCCGGAAGAGGGGGCTCGCTTTCGGGCTCGGCCATCCGGTGCAGGGCCGGAGCCTCCGCACGCGCCTCCTCGGCGACCCGCGAGAGAAGCGCCTGGAGGGCGTCCATTCGTACCGGCAGGGACGCGACCTGATCCACGGAGCGTTCGATCTCCGCGCCCGACGTGAGTCGGAAAAACTGCGAGGCGCGGCGCAGGCGGCGAACCGCATGCCGCAGACGCCGGTGCGGCAGAGCGCCCTCGGCGGCCAGTCGGTGGACGTCCGCTTTCGCGCGGGACAGATCGCGAAGGCCACGGACGAGCAGGGAGAAGTTTCGGTCGCGATGCGCGAGGTTCAGCCGGACCCCGTCGGCGCGGGCGAGGCCGGCGAGACCGGCGAGGCTTTCCTTCGCTTCGCCGGCCAGGCCGCGCGCACGGCTCGATCCATAGAGCCGTTCGTCGAGCAGGGCTGCCGCGACGCGGCGCGTCTCGCGGTCGCCTCGCTCGATGCGGTCTGCGCCGTCGGACAGGAGCAGTCCTCCGTGCTTGAGCGCCTCGTGCCGGAGCCGGCCGATGATGCGCCGGGCCTCGGGCGCGCTCCCCGGACGCTGCGACAGCCACTCGCCGACGGTCGCGCCGGTCCGGGCTCGAAGGATCCAGGTGCCGCCGGCGCCGAGAAGGAGCACGAGGACGGCTGCTCCGGCGAGGTCGCGAACGCGCCGCCGCCCTTCGAGTCGGGATGCCGCCTCCGTCGCTTCGGCGACGTGGAGTCCTTCGGGGGCCTCGACGAGGTAACGGCGCCACAGCGAGAGGGCGCGGTCGCCGTGCCCGGCGCGCTCGGCCGACTGAGCCAGATGGAAAAGGGCCTCGGTCGAGCCGGCGCGCTCCGCCGAGCTCCAGGCTCGCTCGGATTCGTCCTGCCGGGTGGGGTCGCGCTCGATGAGACGCGCGAGGCTTTCCGCGGTCGTCGTCCGGGAGGGGTCGGCCCGGACGGCGCGGAGGAGGGCCGCCTCGGCATCTTTCCATTGCGAGCGCCGCTCGTAGATCGCCGCGGAGAGCTCGGGGGCGCGGGCGAACGAGGGGTCGAGTTTCTCCGCCTCGGCGAGCAGCGCGAGAGCGGCCGCGGTCGACGCGTCGTCGCCCCGCGCGGCGTAGATCTGGGCCTTGCGCCAGCGATCCACGGCCGACGAGGCGGGTTCCTCCGCCTCGGGTGCGGGCTCCGCGCGGGACGGACTCGGCGCGCGAAGCTGGTTCGCGAGGGATTGACGCAGCGCCTCGACGTCCGCGCGTTCGCGCGCGGATGCCCGGGCGAGGAAGCGATCGAGGCGCTCCTGCGCCCGCGCGGCGTCTCCGTAGTCGGCCCAGCGCGCCGCCGACGTCTTCAGGAGCGAGCGCAGGTCCGGCCTCGATGACGAAGCGCGGTCGAGCAGCGCGAGGGATTCTTCCTTGGCGCGCCGGTCGGGTTGCTCCCACAACAGGTTCGAGAGCAGCGTCAGGGTCTCGACGCGTTCGGGCTCGGCGCCGAGCGCTTCCCGGCCGAGGGCGATCGCCCGTTTCGGCCGGCCCGTCCGAGCCTCCAGCCCGGCGAGGGCGAGAAGCGCCTCGACGTAGCCGGGCGAAAGGTCGATCGCCGTTCTGAGGCTCTCGCGCGCTTCCTTCCAGCGTCCCGCGGCGAGGTCTCTCTTTCCATCGGCCAGGGCGAGCCGGGCCTCCGGCGACGGGCCGGACGACGGCGGCAGAATCGCCGACGCTTCCTTCTCGACCTCGAGCTGCTGCACGAGCCGATGGATCCAGTCGGCCGACTCCGGAAGAGCGAGCCGGCGGGAGAGCTCGTCGTAGCGGCGGATCGCTTCGGCCCAGCGCTGGCGTTCCGCGGCCCGCCGGCCGAGACGAAGCAGCTCCGGCGCGGTCAGGCTTCCGGGCGCGCCATCGTCGGCGGCCGCGAGCAGGTCGCATCCCTCTTCTTCGTCGCCCGCGGCGAAAGCGAGATCCGCGGCCTCGAGCGCCAGCGGTGCGGAGGAGTCCCGCCGCCGGGCCCTTCGCAGGAGGTTGCGGGCGCGCGACAGCGCGTCGGCGTCGGGCTCGAAGCCGGCTGCGGCGAGCAGTTCTTCCGCCTCGGCCCGCAGGGACTCGGGATCCGCGGTGCAGTCGCCCGGGGTCGGCGTGGGCTCCGAAGTCGCCGTGGCGAGCCGGGCGCAGAGGAGCGCGGCAGCGATCACCGCTGGCCGCGCACCGAGAGACCGAGCCGATTGAAGCGCAGGCGCACCGCCCGGGCCTCCCGGCGCGATCCCGTCATCTTCTCGGCCATCGCCTCGAAGTCGCCCCCCGTCTCTACGAACAAAGCCCGCATCGCCGCTCTTTCGAGATCCCGGCGGAATTGCGCCACGCTCGACGAACGGGGCCGATCGAGCATGAGGCCCCGAGAGGTCGGGGTCTCTTCCGAGCGCGCCCCGGAGAGGAGGTCGAAGAGCATGCGCGCGTCCAGCGTGATGCGCGTGCGGCCGGACCGCTCGAGCGTGGCGCCCGCTCCGGCGTAGACCGCCGCGGCCAGGGCGTCGCCCACGACCATCTCGAACTGCCGCACGTTTCCCGGCCAGGGGTGGCGCTCCATCGCCGCCCAGACCTTGCCCGGTACGACGAAGACGACCGGGGTCGAGGCGCGGGACGCCTCGGCCTCCGAGAGGGCCAGGGCGAAGGCTCCTTCCGGCTCGGGCCCTCCCGCTGCCCGGACCGCGGCCGCGATCGCCCGGCGGTGCCTCGCATTCTCGAAGAACACCGCGGCCGTCTGACGAGCGAGCTCGGGCAGGTCCTCGCGCCGGTCCGCCAGGCGCGGGATCTCCAGCGCGAGCGAGGGGTTCAGCCGCATGAGGAGATCCGGGCGGAGACGCGATCCCTGCGCCTGCCGCGCGCGCTCCTCGTTGGACGCCGCGACGACTCGCGCCGTGTGAGCGATGTCGGACGAAGCGCCGACCCGCCGGATCCGGCCGTCGTTCAACGCCGTCAACAGAGTCTTTTGCGCGTCGGGAGTGAGGTTCTCGACCTCGTCGAGAAAAAGCGTGCCGTCGGCGGCCGCTTCGAAGACGCCGGCGCGGTCGCTGACCGCACCGGTGAAGGCGCCGCGCAGAGTCCCGAAGAGGGCCGCGGGCAGCAGCCCCTCCGGAACGGTCGCGCAGTCGAACGCGACGAACGCGCCGCCCCGTCCCGAGAGGGGATGGATGACGTCTCGCGCGAGCAGGCTCTTTCCCGTTCCCGTCGGTCCCGTGATCAGAAGGGGCATCGGGGTCGGCGCCACCGCCGAAACCTTCCGGCGCAGCTCCCGCATCGCGGCGCTCGTGCCCCAGAAGAATCGGCCCGTCCGGGCGGGAGCGTCTCTTTCGGCCAGGATCCGGCGCAGCGCCGAGAGGATGCCCGCCCCCGTGGATTCGTCCTCTGCCGTTGCGTACGTGAACGCGTCGGCGCGCAGAGCGAGCGCCTCATCCTCGAACGCGATGTCCTCGTAGGCGGTCGTCAGCAGGACCGGAAGATCCGGGCGGCGCCGCCGGAGTCTCTCGAGGATGTAGAGCCCCTGTCGCTCGCGGCGCTCGCGGCGGAGCCGGCGGCCGGCCGCGTCCTCCCCGAGGAGACGCCGGTCCGGCAGGAGCTCTTCATCGGGCCGGTCGAAGCGCAGGTCGAGCACGACGACGTCCGGGCCGCGCCGGCCATCGAGAAGACGATCGGCCTCGCCCCAGCTTCGGGCGAAGAACCGGGCCGAGGACCCGTCGCGGATCTCGGCGAGCTCGAGGTCGGGGGCGCGTTGCCTGAGCAGCTCCGCGACCCGAGGCTGATCGTCGATGACGAGGACCCGGTCGGCGCGGCGGCCGGGCTTCATCGTTCGTCTCGTTCGGCCTCTCGGGCGCTCGCGACCAGAGCGCGGCACCGCTCGCCGACACGAATCGTCAGGTCGTCCAGGCGGTCGAGCCCCGTGCGATCGAGGCGATCGATCTCCTCCGCGAGAGGGCGGATCTCCTCGATCAGGCTCGAGAGCGCCCGGACGATCGCGCGCGGCGGTCCCGCCGGGAGGCGTTCCTCCTCGCGGTGCCGCCAGTCCTCGAAGACCTCGGCGGCCGGCTGGACCGCCGCAACTCCTCGCCGGGTCCGAAGGACGTCATCCCTCAGCCGTTCCCGCAGCGCCTCCTCCGACGCTTCGACGCTCTCCGGGGCCGAGAACCGGATCGCCTTGCCGAGGTCATGGCGCAGTGCTTCGGCCGCCCGGACCCCGTCTCCCTCGAGCGCGTCCGCCGAGTCACCACGCATGGCATCCCGAGGATAGACCCGATCG
Source organism: uncultured Acidobacteriota bacterium (assembly GCA_963738945.1). Taxonomy (GTDB): domain Bacteria; phylum Acidobacteriota; class Thermoanaerobaculia; order UBA5066; family Gp7-AA6; genus DAHUXD01. The sequence continues at coordinate 3,085,862 of CAVTYD010000002.1, read as the reverse complement.
GCGCCGCCCGATCAACGGAACTCTCCGAAATGAAGGCCGATGCTCCGAAATGGAGCACTTCTGTGGTCCGCGACCCCTTTTTTCCGGGCACGCAACTTGTAATGCCGGACATCGGTCCGTCGAGATGGACCGAAGGAGCGACGACATGGACGAGCCCACACGCGACGAGGTTCCCGGGGAGTCGGCGGATCCCGCGGCGAGATCGAGCCGCTTCGAAGACGGGTGGCGCCGGGTCCTTCGAGGGGCGGGCCGATTCCGCATCTCCGGGCGCGCCCTCCGGCGAATCGTGCTGGTGATCGCGCTCGCGCTGGCCGTCGGGGTTCTCTGGCGCGGCGCGCGGCGGAGTGTTCGGGAGGTGGCGCCGGGTTTCATCGGAGTGTGCGCGAACCGCCTGACCGGATCGCTCGAGGCACTCGAACCGGGGACGCACTTTCGGCCGCCGGCGCTCTACGAGATCCACCCGGTGAGGGTCTCCGACCAGATTCTCTCGGACGAGGCCGGCGCGTTCAGCATCACGACGAAGGAGGGCGTGATCGCGCGCGTCACGGTCCAGGCGAGGTGGGCGATCGATCGCCGCCAGCTGCTGACGAAGTGGGCGGCCCTGCCGCCCGAACCCGCGAAGGAGCTCGTGGCGCCGGTGCTCTTCGCCGCATTCCGGGCCGTGGCGCCCCGCTACGAAGTCACGCGGCTGATCTCCGAGAAGCGGGAGGAGCTCGCGTCGGTGGCGGCGGTGTCCGCCCGCGAGCGTCTGGCGGACAGCGGCGTCGTCCTCAAGGAGGTCCTGATCGGCGACCTCGTGCTGCCTCCGGAGTTCGAGAAGGGCCGGATCGCGATGGTGGACGAGGTGCAGTCGACCGAGCGGCTCGAGGTCACGCTGAAGCGCAAGGCGAAGGAGGTCGAGGAGACGCGCCTGACCGCCGAGGCCCAGAAGGCCCGCCAGATCGAGGAAGCCGAGGCCTCGGCGGCCCGGCACGTGATCGAGGCGCGGGGCGAGGCCGAGGCCATGAAGCACGTGCTGGAGCTCAAGACGAAGCAGATCGAGCAGAAGAAGCTCGAAGCGGAGGCGGAGAGACAGTCGATCGTCGAGCGGGCTCATGCCGCCGCCGAGGCCTCCCGCATCCAGACGCTGGCGGACGCCGACCGCCGGAAGGCCATGGCCGACGCGGAGGCCTATGCCACGCGCGTCACGGCTCTGGCCGACTTCGAGCGGCTCGAACGCGAGGCGAAGCTCGTCACCGCCAACCCCCTCCTGATCCCGAAGACCTTCGCCGACCGGCTGTCCGAGCGCGTGCAGGTGATCCTCACACCCTCGATCTCCGGCGACCAGTTCACGGGCGAAGTGTTCCGGCGCGTCGTCGACGGCGAGCCCCCGATCGCGGCGCCGCCGGACGCGCCGGGCACCGTCTCGGCGAGCCGGAAGGCCGGAAAGCGCGGCGGCCAATGAAGCGCGCGCCTGCGAACGCCACGAACGCCTCGAATGCCGAACGCCTCGATCCGAAGGAGGACGTCATGAAGGACCTGGTCCGCATCTTTCTGCCCCGGTTCGCGCTGGCCATCCTGATCTCCGTGGGTTTCGCCCTCTCCTGCGCGCAGGCCTTCGGCGAGCCGCAGGAACCGCCCGGCTCGGACGTCTTCGTGACGCCGCGCGAGGCGCTCCTGCGCGAGAAGCCCTCGCCGAACGCCCGGATCGTTTCCCGATTGCCGCAGGGTGCGCATCTGCAGCTCGTGCAGGCCCGCGAGCGCTACCTGCGCGTCGAGGTCTGCGGCGGGACTCCGGCGTCCGGCTGGATCTCCCGGGAGGTCGCCGTCATCTTCGCGCCGGGCGAGGCGGCCACCCGCGACATGGTCGTCGTCGGCCGGAGCCTCGGGGGCTCGGAGACCAACCGGCGTCTGGCCGCCGTCGTTCTCTTCCGCGCGTCGGAGCGGCTGCGCGAGGGCAAGACGCCCGACCCCGAGGTCGAGGTTCTTCTCGGCGAGTCGGTGGAACGGCTCGCCGCGCACGGAGGCCCGTATCCGGACGGGCTCGGCATCGTCGAGGAAGTCGGGCCCGCGGGTGCGCGGGCTCGATACGACGGCTCGGCCTTCGAACGCGCCGCGCAAGTGCTGGCGAAAGACCCGAGCCCGACGCTGGCGAGGATTCACGAGCGGGCGAGCGCGGGTCTGCTGAGGGCCCGCTATCCCGTCCGGTCCACCGCCCTGCCGGCGCTTCTGCTCGAAGCGCCGTCGTGGCTCGATCTCGTCGAGACCGCCGAGGACCCGGACGTCCTGTCCTCGGCCGCGGAGCGCGCCGGAGCCGCTTCGCTCGCCCTCGGCCGGTGTCTCCTGGCTCTCGGCAAGACGCAGGAAGTCGGCGCCCTCCGGGACCGCCTGTACGCGGACGGAAAGCGAGTGGCCTCGGTTTCGCCCGAACGCATCGACGGCCGGCGTCTGATCTCCCGGGCGGCCGTGCTCGGTGCGATGCGGGGCAACGGCTCGGCCGCGTTTCCGCAGGAAGCGGCCCTGGCCGAAGGCTCGCGCCGGCGCGTCGTACGAATCGACGGAAGGCTCGGCGCCCTCGAGCTCGTCGTCGAATCGCAGGCCGGCGCCTCCCGCGACCTGAAGGTTCACAAGTCGGCCGTCCCGATCCTCCCCGTGCCGGGCTCGCTCCGCATCTCTCCGGACGGAAAGTCCGTGGCGTGGGTCGAGGTGATTTCGCCCTCGCGCCTGCTTCCCGTCGTGACCTCGCTCGATCGCGACGAGCCCGCGCGCGAGGTCGCCTTTCTCTCGAGCGGCCGGCCGCTTCGGGACCGCGAGCTCGCGCACGTCGTCAGCTCGGTGTCGGGGTTCTCGAAGGACGGGCAGCGGCTGGGCCTGGTCATCGAGGCCTGGAACGAGACACCGGGACCGTCGCCGCGTTATTCGGTCGTCTCGGTGGCGACGGGAGAGCTTCTCTTCGAGACCTCGGAGGACATGAAGAGCTATCAGCGGCTTCTGCGGTGAAGAAAACGGGCGGCCTCGCCAGAGTCCGCCGGAAAGGAATCGGTCATGCGCTCCCACCTTCGAATCGTCACCGGTTTCGCGATCTTCGGTCTCGCGTGCGGACGTCTCGCCGCCCAGGAGCCGCCTCCCGCGCCCGAGCCGGACGCCTCATCGGTAGCCGCGGCGTCTTCGGATCCGGCCCCGGAGAGCGTCACGGCGCCCGCGGACCCGCTTCCGACGGATTCCTCCGACGAGACGGCGCCGGCGGCATCGGCCGACCCGGTCGCGGAGGCGGTCCCCGCACCCGTGGACGTCCCGGCCGTCGAGGCGAGAATCGAAGCCCCGGCGCTCGAGCCTCCGATCGCGGCTCCCGCCATCGACGTCTCCGCGGCCGTTTCGCCGGCCCCGGATGTTCCGGCCGATGGAAGGAGGTCGAGCGACTGGATCTTCGCCGGCATCGTCGGGCTGGCGGCCGCCGCCATTCTCCGGAAGGTCGCCCGCGGCGAGCGCGGGCACGCCGGCCGCGAGAGCGTGTCCATTCACGGCAGCGTGGAGGCGCTCGAGGGATCGGCACTCGAGGCTTCGGGTCCGCCGATCCTGCGGCCGCCTAGCGGCACTTCACGATTCGAGCGAAACGGCCGCGTTCGAGCGTGAAGGATCCGACCGTCGCCCCGGAATCCGCGAGGACGATCTTCAGCGACAGGGTGTCGCCGTCGACTCGTCCGGAGTAGCGCGCCGGCCGGCCGCTCGACCCTTCCGAGCGCGCCGGGCCGGCGGACTCCTTGACGTAGAGGCCGCGGGCCTCGAAGCGCCCGTCGTCGTCGAGCGCGATCGCCTCGTCGATTCCGCCGTGGGCGCAGTCGAGCTCGAGGCGCGCGCCGGCGGACGTGACCTTCAGGGCGACGTGCGGGCCGCCCCAGTCGCCCTCGGGAACCGAGCGTTTCGGAGCGGGCGTCGCCGCGAGCAGGACCGCGAGCGCGGCCGCCGTCTCGAGCATCACGCGCCGATGCTACTCCGCCCGAAGGGCTCGGATCGGATCGATTCGCGCCGCGCGCCGGGCGGGGACGTAGCTCGCGGCGAGGGCGACGAGAAGGAGCGCCGCCGTGGTCGCGGCATAGGTCGCCGGATCGCTCGGCGTGACGCCGTAGAGAAGGCTCGACATCAGGCGCGTCAGGAGCAGCGCGCCCGCGAGGCCCGCGGCCGCTCCGGCGAGCGCCATCGCCATTCCCTGTCCGACGACCATGCGCAGGACCTCGGACGGATCCGCGCCGACCGCCATGCGGACGCCGATCTCGCGGGTGCGCTGCGAGACGGCGTAGGTCATCACGCCGTAGATCCCGACCGCCGCCAGCGCCGCCGCCGCCGCCGCGAAGGCCGCGAGCAGGAGCGTCTGGAAGCGGGGCCGCGCCGTCGCTTCGTAGACCACGGAGCTCATCGTCTGCAGCGCGGAGATCGGGAGAGTCGGGTCGATCTCGCGCACGGCTCCCCGTAGAGCCGGCGCCAGCGTCGCGGCTCCGTCGTCCGTCCGGACGACGAACGTGATGTAGGCCTCCTGGACGTGGTTCGACTCGATGAGCCCCCGCCTCTGGAGAAAGGACAGGTAGACCTCGTCCTCGGGGGGCTCGCCCCACTCCGAGCGGACCGCGTTCTTGACGACGCCGATGACCGTCACCCAGTCGTCGGGTCCGTCGAGCCTGATCCGCTTGCCGATCGGGTCGTCGCCCGGCCACGTGTGCCGCGCGAGAAACTCGTTGACGAGGACGACCCCGGGCGCTCCGAACGAATCGGAGAAGGCGACGTCGCGGCCGCGGAGGATCGGCAGGCGCATCGCCGCGAAGTATCCGGGCAACACCGCGCGATACGTGGCCGTCGGGGATTCGCCCGCGAGGGGCCGCGGCCGTCCCTCGACGGCGTAGGGCAGGCCCCAGATGTCGCCGGCGATGGGAACGTGATTGATCGCTCCCGCCGCGCGCACGCCGGGAAGCCCGCGGAAGCGCTCGAGGATCTGCCGGTAGAGAACCTCGCGGCGCCCGGGCTCGGCCTGTCGGGTTCCGGCGACCGAGACCTCGAGGGTGACGACTCCGCGAGGATCGAAGCCCGGGTCGGCGGCCCGAAGGCCGAGGAAGCTTCGGAGCATGAGACCGGCGCCGACGAGAAGGACGATCGCGAGGGCGACTTCCGCGGCGACGAAGGCGCGGCGCAGTCGGCCGCTCTCGAGGCCGGATCCCGAAGCGGCGCTGCCCTCCTTGAGGGCGTCCTGGAGGCGCAGGCGCGAGGTCTGGAGAGCGGGAGCGAGACCGAACGCGACGCCCGAAAGGAGCGACAGCAGGAACGTCGCGAGAAGGACGCGCGGGTCCAGCCGGATGTCGGAGAGGCGAGGCAGCGACGGAGGCGCGAGGGCGATGAGGACGCGGAGGCACCCGGCGCCGAGGGCGGCGCCGGCGAGCCCGCCTCCGAATCCGAGAAGCAGCGATTCGGTCAGGAGCTGCCGCATCGTTCGGGCGCGGGAGGCGCCGAGGGCGGCGCGCAGGGCCACCTCCCGCCGGCGCGCGGAGGAGCGGGCGAGCAGCATGTTGGCGACGTTGGAGCAGGCGATCAGCAGGACGAGCCCGACCGCGCCGAGCAGGACGAGAAGCGCCGGGCGCACGGCGCCGACGACTTTCTCCTGCAGGCCGATCACCCGGACGTCGCGATTGGTTCCCGGAAACTGCCGCTCGAGCGCCGCCGTCACCGAGGCGACGTCCTGCCGCGCCTCCTCGATCGAGACGCCCGGCCGAAGCCGGGCAAAGAGGCGAAGGCTCGAGCCCTCCCGGCTGGCCCGGCGCGCGGAGAGATCGAGCGGCGCCCACATCTCGGCGTCGGTCGCCCAGAAGGGAGCGAACGCGAAGTCTCGAGGCATCACGCCGACGACCGTATAGGGCTCGCCGTTGAGCGACACGGTCCGGCCGAGGAGGCCCGGATCGGCGCCGAAGCGCCGCCGCCAAAGGCCGTCGGAGATCACGACGACGTGGTCCTTTCCGGCCTGCCCCTCGGAGTCGTCGAAGAACCGGCCGAGCGCGGGCCCGATGCCGAGCATCGGAAAAATCTCCGGCGTCATCCGGATCGCCGAGAGCTTCTCGGGATCGTTTCCGCTCGTCAGGTTCGCCGACCAGGCTTCGGCCGCGCCCATGCTCTGAAACGAACGGGTGCGGGCCTTCCAGTCGAGAAAGTTGGCGGGAGCGACGGGGTTGTAGCCGCGGTGCAGCAGCACGACGAGGCCGCCGGGGTCGGCGTACGCGAGCGGGCGGAGGAGGATCGCTTCGACGACCGAGAGAATCGCGGTGTTGGCGCCGATGCCGAGCGCGAGCGTGAGGATCGCCACGCCGGTGAACGCGGGGGAGCGGCGCAGGAGGCGCGCTCCGTAGTGAAGGTCCTGCCCGAAGCGCTCGAGGCTGCCGAATCCCCATTGGGCTCGCGTCACCTCCCGGACGAGCGCCTCGTTGCCGAACTCGCGCCGCGCGTGGCGGGCGGCGTCGGCGGGGGTCTCTCCCCGCGCGCGCCGCTCGGCCTCGGCCATCGCCAGATGCGACGCCATCTCCTCGTCGAGATCCCGCTCGCGGCGGCGTCGTCGAAGGAACGGAAGTCTCGGGCGCATCGGTCTCGCGTCAGCCCTCGTCCGGGACGGGCGCCTTCGACGCGCCGAGGACCTCGGTCATCGCCTCGCGCATCCGGTCCCAGCGCGAGCGCTCGTCGGCGAGCTTGCGGCGCCCGGGCGCGGTCAGGCGATAAACCTTGACCCTCTGGTTGTTCTCGGAGAGCTTCCACTCGGATGCGACGGCACCCTCCCGTTCGAGCCGGTGGAGCGCCGGGTAGAGAGAGCCGGTGTCGACCTGGAGGGCCTGGCGGGAGGTCGCCCGGATCGCGTGCGTGATGCCGTAGCCGTGCTGCGGACCCCAGGTCAGCGCCTGCAGGATCAGAAGATCGAGGGTTCCCTGGAGCAGGTCGATCGGGTCGCGGTAGGGCGCCTTGGTCTTAACCATGTAGACACTCTACATGCCTGGGGTGGAGACTGTCTACAGCCATCATGCGGAAGGGGACGCGGCGGCCTCCGAAAGGTTTCGCGCCCGGCGCGTCGAGCCCCCGAAGCGGGGGCGCCGGTCCTCAGGGCAGCGCGAGCTGGGTCGTCTGGCCCTCGGCGACCGCGAACGGGTAGGACGCCGACGAATTGCCGCTCGGGACGAGAAAAGAGTAGGAGCCCGGCGGCAGGTGCTGCCAGACGGAGACCGGCGGCGCGACGGTGACGCTCCCGTCGAGGCGGAAGGGCGACAGGAGCACGGGACTGCCCGAGGCGTCCACGATCCGGCCGAGCAGCGGCGCGCTCGCGCGCGCCTGGACGCTGCCTCCGGGCGTGAACGCGACCCTCTGGGGCGCCGAGGGCACGGTCGCGTTCGGCAGGGCCTGCGGGGCGTAGCCGGAGGAGAAGAGATAGATGGCGTACTGGCCGGCCGGCAGCGAGGGAATCTGCCCCGTTCCGGTCGCATCGAGCGCGACGGTCCCCTGGTAGGCGATCGCGCCGCCGGCGCCGAAGGCGAGGGCCGTCACGCCTCCGAGGGGCATTCCCGTGAGTCCGTCGTTGGCCTGGATCGTCAGGCCGAGGCCGCCATCGAGGGCGAAGTCGAGGCTCGCGGCATCGGCGCCGACGGTGATCGTCTGCGTCTTCAACTGGTAGCCGTCCTTGCGCGCGGAGACCTGGTAGTCGCCCGGATCGAGGCCGGAGATCGTGTACGAACCGGACGAATCGGTCGTCGTCCGCTGGATTCCCTGGGAGGTCGACTCGACTCCCGTCTGGGCCGAGACCGCGGCGCCCTCGAGCGGCTGGCCGCTCGCCGTGTCCGTCACGATTCCGGAAAGCGCCGAGGCCGGCAGGGCGATGTCTCCGTTCGTATCGCCCGAGACGGCGATCGTCGTGCGGTACGGGCTCGCGGTGCCGTTGACCAACACCTGGTAGTTGCCGTCGGTCATGTCCTCGATCGCATAGCGCCCGCTGCCGTCGGACATCGCGGTGTAGCGGCGCCCGGAGCCATCCGGAGGGTCGGGCGTCGCGTTCACCGTGAATTGCGTGACGGGCTGGCCGGCGCGCGTGACGGCCCCCGACAGGCGCGATCCGCCCTCGAACGCGAGCTCGACGGAGACCTGCGTGTCGTCCGCCGAAACCTCCACGGTCTTGGCCACGGTACGGACGCTCGGCATCGCGGTGGCTCCGCTGATCCGCACGACGCCGGGGGGCACGCTCGTCAACGTGAAGTGCCCGTCGTCGGAGGTCACGACCGACGCCTGAAAGCCGGTGGCGCTCGCCGAGACGTTGACGCCTCCGAGCTGCCCCGACGGAAGGCCCGAGACGATGCCGTCCACCTCGGCCCCGCTCGCCACCGTCACGCGCACGCCGTCCATCGGCTGCCCGTCCGCGAGCACGAGGTCCTGAGGGGTGGAGCTCGCCGACTGGGTCTGAGCCGTGAGGCGGTACCGGCCGGCGGTGAGATGGTCGAAGTGAAACGCGCCCGAACCGTCCGACTGCGCGGTCTGCGACGCGCCGACGGCCGTGCCGGAATCGCCTTCGGGATCGAGGCGAACCGAAGCGCCCGCGACGGGCGAGCTCCCGTCGCCCGAGACGACGTTGCCCGAGATCTCGCCGCCCGTCGAGAGGGTGAGGACGACGTCGGACGTCGAGGCGGGATCCACGTCCCGCGTCGCCGGGACGAAGTCGCCGTCGGTGACCGTGAGGGTGACGTGCCCGTCCGGGAGGCCGTCGAGCTGGAAGTGGCCGTCGCCGTCGCTCGTCGCCGACGGCCCCGAGCCGCCGCCTCCGGGTCCGCCGGACCGCGCGCCCGCGTCGCAGCAGGCGACGTTGGCGCCGGCGACGGGGTTGCCGTGGAGGTCCACGACGTGGCCGGCGAGGCCTCCTCCGCGCTTGAGCGACAGCTCGACGCCCTCCTTCTCGGCCCCGGCCTCGAGCTCGACGTTCGAGACGTCGGCCGGCCGGTAGCCGTCGGCCGTCGCCCGGATGTCCCACGTGCCCGGCGCCACGGAGATCTCGAACGTCCCGTCGTCGGCATACTGCGCCTCCGAAGGCCCTCCTCGGAAACCGCCGCCTCCGGGGCCGCGGCCCCGCGCGGCCGGCGAGGCGCCGACCATGAAGGCGGTCACCGGAGTGCCCGTCGCGGCGTCCACGACCCGTCCCCGGATGGTCGCCGATTTTCCGAGGACGATCGTCACGCCATCGGCCGGCGGCGTGATGGAGCGGCTCGAGAAGGCGAACCCCGGAGCGTTGGCCGCGAGCATCAGGGACCGTCCCTTCGCGAGATCTTCCAGACGGAAGGCGCCCGAGCCGTCCGACGTGGTCTGTCGCGGATCGAGCCCCTCGCCGAGCACCGAGACGGCCGCGCCCACGATCGGCGCGCCCTGGTCGTCGTGCACCACGCCCGAGACGGCGGCGCCGCGCGCGAGCACGAGGGGAGGCCAGCCCGAGCTCTGTTTGGCCGGTGCGGGCAGCGCCGTCGCGGTCTTCGGCGAGAAGCCGTCGTGCGAGGCGGTCACGTCGTACGGGCCGGCGACGAGACCCGAGACCGTGAACGTCCCGTCGGCGGAGGAGACGGCATTGGGAGCGCTCGGAGCCGCGCCGCCGAACGCGCGGGCCAATCGCCGTCCGCCGCCGCGTCCCTCCGAGACGGCGACACGGATCTCGGCGCCGGCGACGGGCTGGGAGGCTTCGTCCACGACGCGGCCTTTCACCGCGAGACCCGGCGTCAGCGTCAGCACGACGCCGGCGAGGGCCTGTCCAGTCTGGAGCGTTACGCCCGGCCGTTCGGCTTGCGCAAACCCCGCGTGCGTGGCGATCAGGGGGGCCCCGTTCGAAACGGCGGCCAGGCCGTCGAGGCGGAAGGATCCGTCCGGGCCCGAGCGTGTCGTCGCCCCCGCGCGCGGTCCGCGAAGCATCGCCGCGATGCCGGCGCCGAAGCGGCCGCGTCCGCCGCGCGGCGGCTCGAGGCTGACCGTCGCGCCCGGCACGGCCTTGCCCTGCGCATCGACGACGCGTCCCGTGATGGAGGCGGCGGGCGTCAGGACGAGAGGCGCGGCCGCCGGCGCCGCGCTCGTGGCCCCGACCTTCGGCAGCTCCGCCGGCAGGTACCCGGGCTTCTCCGCGCGTACCTGGAAATCTCCCGGCAGCAGTCCCGCAGCGGAGAACCGGCCGTGCGAGTCGGTGCGCACGACCGACGCCGGTTCGAGAGCCTCGATGCCGCTTCCGAAGTGCTCCGACAGGGAGACGCGCGCCCCCGCGATCGGGCGTCGTGTCAGCGAGTCGGTCACGGTACCGGCAATCTCGGCGCCGCGGCCGAGCGTCAGGTCCGCCGTCGTCTCGGCGCCCGCCGCGACGCGAAGGCCTCCCTTGCGCGCGACGAGATTCCCCGGCGCCAGGGCCTCGACGCGCTGCAGTCCGGCCGCGACGCCATCGAGCCGGTAGTGTCCGTTCGCATCCGACGCGACGGCGAGGTCGAGGCTGCGGACGAACGCTCCCGGCACGGGATGGCCGTCCGCGTCGCGGACCGTGCCGGCGATCGCGCCGCCCCGCGTCAGCGACAGCCGGAGCGCGCCGGGCGAGACGCGCAGGAGTCGCGAGGCGGGAGCCCATCCGCCGGCGCGGATGCGCACGATCAGCGCGCCCGCCGGCGCATTGGCGATGCGGAACGCTCCGTCGCTTCCGGCCGCCGCCTCGGCGAAGAAGGCGGCGTCGCGATCCGGGCCGGCGGCTCGCGCATCGACGTGCGCGCCCGCGATCGGTTTTCCGTCCGGTCCCGCCACGACGCCCGAGATCGCCGCGGCCTGCGGCAGCTCGAGGTCCGGCAGACGAACGCTCTCCGAGGGATCAAACGGACCGTCGAGCGCGGCCCAGGGGAGCGCGGCGGGCTCGACGCGCAAGCGCACACGACCCGCGGCCGGATCGAGCGCCGCCTGAAATCGACCCTGGGCATCCGTGCGCGTTTCCCCGAGCGCCTTCGGCGGGACACCCGCGGTCGCGTCCGCGGCGGCTTGAACCGGCGAGCGGTCGGGCAGCCACAGCACGCGCGCGTCGGCGACCGGGTTGCCGTCCGGACCGACGACCCGGCCCGAGATCGTGCCCGCCTGCGCCGAAGGCATCGTGCCCAACGCCAGCAGCGCGGCGGCAATAAGGCGTGACGGCACGGAGAGTTCTTCCTGCGAAGAGAAACGCATTCCCGGGGCGCCGGATTACGACCGGGAGCGGACGAGGACCGGCCGGCGGAACCGCTGCCGCCGCAGAGCGGCCCAGCGCAGCCTCATGCGATCGAGATAGAGGTAGACGACGGGCGTCGTGTAGAGCGTCAGCATCTGGCTGAGAACAGGAGCCCGCCGACGATCGCGATGCCGAGCGGGCGGCGCAGCTCCGCTCCCGTGCCGAACCCGATCGCGAGCGGCAGGCCGCCGAGGAGCGCCGCCATCGTGGTCATCGTGATCGGACGAAAACGCAGCAGGCAGGCCTCGAAGATCGCATCCTCGGGCCCCTTGCCTTCGTTGCGCTCGGCCACGATCGCGAAGTCGATCATCAGGATCGCGTTCTTCTTGACGATGCCGATCAGCAGGATGATGCCGATCAGCGCGATCACGCGACAGCTCCGTCTTCGAACAGCATCAGCGCGAGCAGCGCGCCGACGCCCGCCGACGGCAGCGTCGAGAGGATCGTGATCGGGTGGATGAGGCTCTCGTAGAGGATGCCGAGCACGATGTAGACGGTGAAGAGCGCGGCGAGGATCAGGAACGGCTCGTTCGCCAGCGAGTCCTGGAACGCCTGGGCGGTGCCCTGGAAGCTGCCGCGGATCGACGCGGGCAGGCCGAGCTCGGCCTCGGCGGCCTCGATCTTGTCGACCGCATCGCCGAGCGAGACGCCGGGCGGCAGGTTGAACGAGATCGTGACCGACGGGAACTGCCCCTGGTGGTTGACCGGGAGAGGCGCGGTCGAGGGCTCGTAGTGGGCGAAGGCGGAGAGCGGCACGAGGGTCCCGTCGCTCGAGCGGACGCGCACGACGTCGAGGCCCTCCGGGCCCTGCGAGGAACTTCGGGTCCACCTCCATGACCACGTGGTACTGGTTGAGCGGCGTGTACATCGTCGAGACCTGCCGCTGGCCGAAGGCGTCGTAGAGCGTCGTCGTCGATCGCGTGCGGCGTGATGCCGAGCCGCGAGGCCGTCGCCCGGTCGATCGTCAGCGAGGCCTCGAGGCCCTTGATCTGCTGGTCGCTGTTGACGTCCACGAGCCCGGGAATCTTGCGCATTCGCTGGAGCACCTTCGGCGCCCAGTCCTGGAGCTCGCGCACGTCCTCGCCGCTGCAGCGTGTACTGGTACTGCGCCGCGCTCGGGCGGCCGCCGATGCGGAGGTCCTGGACCGACTGGAGGAAGAGGGTCGCCCCGGGGACTTTGGCGAGCTTCGGCCGCAGCCGCGCGATGATCTGCGTCGGCCGACAGCTTGCGCTCGTTCGGGGCCTTCAAGTCGACGAACATGCGGGCCTGGTTCGTGACGCTGCCGCCACCCGCGTAGGCGTTCACGTAGTCGACCGCGGGATCTTTCACCATGATCGCCACGAACTGCTGGAGGCGCTGGTTCATCGCCTGGAACGACGTGTCCTGGTCGGCCTGGATCTGGCCCGTCAGGCGGCCCGTGTCCTGCTGCGGAAAGAAGCCCTTCGGGATCTTGACGTAGAGGAAGATGGTCGCCGCCATCGTCGCCGAGAGTCACCGCGAGCGTGAGCGGCTGGTGCCGCAGCACCCGTCGCGAGCGTCCGGTCGTAGAACGACAGGATCGCGTCGAACACCCGCTCGCTCGCGCGGAAGAGCCGGCCGTGCTTCTCCTCGCCTGTGCGGCTTGAGCAGCAACGCGCACATCATCGGCGTCGTCGTCAGCGAGATGACCATCGACACGACGATCGCGACCGACAGCGTCACGGCGAACTCGCGGAACAGGCGGCCGACGATTCCGCCCATCAGCAGGATCGGGATGAAGACCGCGACGAGCGAGACGCTGATCGAGAGGACGGTGAAGCCGATCTCGCTGCGCTCCGGCACGGGCCGCCTCGAGCGGCGTCGCGCCCATCTTCGAGGTGCCGGGTGATGTTCTCGATGACGACGATCGCATCGTCGACGACGAAGCCGGTCGCGATCGTCAGCGCCATCAGCGAGAGGTTGTCGATCGCTGTAGCCGAGCAGGTACATCGCCGCCGAACGTGCCGATCAGCGAGACGGGAACGGCGACGCTCGGAATGAGCGTCGCGCGCACGCTCGCGCAGGAAGACGAAGACCACGAGGATCACGAGCACGATCGAGATCGCGAGCGTGATCTGGACGTCCCGGACCGAAGCGCGGATCGTCGTCGTGCGGTCGAGCAACTCCGGAGAGCTTGATCGTCGGCAGGGATCTCGGCCTGGAGCTGCGGAAGCACGGCCTTGATGCGGTCGACCGTCTCGATGATGTTCGCGCCGGGCTGGCGGAAGATGATGATCAGGACCGCCGGCTTGCCGTTGGCGAGGCCGGCCGTGCGGACGTCCTCGACCGAGTCGGTGACGTCGGCGACGTCCGAGAGGCGGAGCGCGCGCGCCGTTCTGGTAGGCGACGATCAGCGGCCGGTACTCGGCCGGCCTTCAGCAGCTGGTCGGTCGTCGCCGATCGACCAGGCGCGCTCGGTCGAGCCGATCTGGCCCTTCGGGCGGTTGGCGTTCGGCTGCGGCGAGGAATCGTCCGGACGTCCTCGAGCGACGAGGCCCGCGTTGTTGAGCGCCGTCGGATTGACCTCGACGCGCACGGCCGGCAGCGCGCCGCCGCCGACGAAGACCTGCCCGACGCCGTCGACCTGCGCGAGCTTCTGCTGGAGGATCGACGAGGCGACGTCGTACATCCGCGCCCTTGTCGTACGACGTCGGAGGTCAGCGCCAGGATCATGATCGGCGCGTCGGCCGGATTGACCTTGCGGTAGGTCGGATTGCTCGGCAGGTTCGCCGGCAGCTGGCCGCGCGCCGCGTTGATCGCCGCCTGCACGTCGCGGGCGGCGGCGTCGATGTTCGCGGTTCAGGTCGAACTGGAGCGTGATCGTGCGTCGAGCCGAGCGAGCTCGTCGAGGTCATCTCGGTGACGCCGGCGATGCGGCCGAACTGCCGCTCGAGCGGCGTCGCGACCGACGAGGCCATCGTCTCCGGGCTCGCGCCGGGAAGGCTCGCGGTGACGTGGATCGTCGGAAACTCGACCTGCGGCAGCGGCGAGACGGGCAGGAAGAAATAGGCCACGCCGCCGGCGAGCGCGATCGCGATCGTCAGCAGCGTCGTCCCGATCGGGCGGTCGGATGAAGGGCGACGAGAAGCTCATGGGTCGAGCCCTTCAGCGGCTCTCGGCGACCCGGGGTGCGATCGCGGCAGCGCGCGAGGCGCGGCGGCGTGGCGACCCGATGGGCCAGGCGATCGAAGGAGAGATAGATGACCGGCGTCGTGTAGAGCGTCAGCACCTGGCTGAAGATCAGGCCGCCGATGATCGTGATGCCGAGCGGCCGGCGCAGCTCGGAGCCGATGCCCGCCGCCGAGGGCGAGCGGGATGCCCGCGAGCAGCGCCGCCATCGTCGTCATCATGATCGGGCGGAAGCCGCAGCAGGCACGCCTGGAAGATCGCATCGCGCGGGCGCCTTGCCCTCCTTGCGCTCGGCGTCGAGCGCGAAGTCGATCATCATGATCGCGTTCTTCTTGACGATGCCGATCAGCAGGATGATGCCGATCAGCGCGATGACGCTGAAGTCCATGCGGCAGATCATGAGCGACAGCAGCGCGCCGACGCCGGCCGACGGCAGCGTCGAGAGGATCGTGATCGGGTGGATGTAGCTCTCGTAGAGCACGCCGAGCACGATGTAGACCGTGACGAGCGCGGCGAGAATCAGCAGCGGCTCGTTGGCGAGCGACGCCTCGGAACGCGCGCGCCGTTCCCTGGAAGCCGGCCTGGATGCTCGCGCGGCAGGCCGATCTCCTGGCCCGCGGCTTCGATCGCGCGCACGGCCTCGTCCGAGCGACGCGCCCGGCGCGAGGTTGAACGAGATGGTGACCACCGGGAACTGCCCCTGGTGGTTGATCGGCGAGCGGCGCCGTGCGACTCCGCGACCGTGCGTGAAGCGCCGAGAGCGGCACGACGTCGCCGTCGTGCCGCGCACGTAGATGTGCGTCCAGGTCCCGGGGCTCTTCTGGAAGCTCGGGCTCGACCTCGAGCACGACGCGGTACTGGTTCAGCTGCGTGAACATCGTCGAGATCTGCCGCTGCCCGAACGCGTCGTAGAGCGCGTCGTCGATCATCTGCGGCGTGATGCCGAGGCGCGACGCCGTCGTCGCGGTCGATGCACGAGCGTCGCCTTGAGTCCCGCGGTTCTGCTGGTCGCTCGCGACGTCGCGCAGCTCGGGCAGCGTCTGCAGCGCCTCGACGAGCTTCGGCGTCCACTGGGCGAGCTCCTTCGCGTCGGGATCCTCGAGGCTGTACTGATACTGCGTGCGGCTGACGCGGTCTTCGACCGTCAGGTCCTGCACCGGCTGCATGTAGAGCGTGATGCCGTCGACCTTGGCGAGCGCCGGCTGGAGCCGGCGGATGATGTCGCTCGCCGAGATCTTGCGCTCGTCGAGCGGCTTCAGGTTGATCTGGATGCGCCCGCTGTTGAGCGTCGTGTTCGTGCCGTCGACGCCGATGAACGACGACAGGCTCTCGACGGCCGGGTCCTTCAGGATCACCCGCGCCAGCGCCTGCTGCCGCTCGGCCATCGCCGCGAAGGACACCGTCTGCGGCGCTTCCGAGATGCCCAGGATCACGCCGGTGTCCTGCACGGGGAAGAAGCCCTTCGGGATGACGACGTAGAGGAGGACCGTGACCGACGAGCGTCGCGACCGCGACGACCAGCGTCAGCGGCTGGTGCTCGAGCACGACCTCGAGCGTCCGCCCGTAGAACGCGATGATGCGGTCGAACATCTTCTCGGCGGCCTGCGCAGAACCGGCTCTGCTCCGACGAGCTTCTGGTGCTTGAGGAGCCGCGCGCACATCATCGGCGTCAGCGTCAGCGACACGACCGCCGAGACGAGGATCGTGACGCTGAGCGTGACCGCGAACTCGCGGAACAGCCGGCCGACGATGTCGCCCATGAACAGGAGCGGGATCAGCACCGCGATGAGCGACACGGTCAGCGAGAGGATCGTGAAGCCGATCTGCTCCGCGCCCTTCAGCGCGGCCTCGAGCGGCTTGTCGCCCTCCTCGATGTAGCGCGAGATGTTCTCGATCATGACGATCGCGTCGTCGACGACGAAGCCGGTCGAGATCGTCAGCGCCATCAGCGTCAGGTTGTTCAGGCTGTAGCCGAGCAGATACATCGCGGCGAACGTGCCGACGAGCGAGAGCGGCACCGCGACGCTCGGGATGATCGTGGCCGAGACGCTGCGCAGGAAGAGGAAGATCACCAGGACGACCAGCGCGATCGTCAGCATCAGCTCGAACTGCACGTCGTGCGACCGAGGCGCGGATCGTGGTCGTGCGGTCGGTCAGGATGGTCACCTTGACCGCCGAGGGCAGCGACGCCTGGAGCTGCGGGAGCAGCGCCTTGATCGCGGTCGACGACCTCGATGATGTTGGCGCCGGGCTGGCGCTGGATGTTGACGATGACGGCCGGGCGTCGTCGTTCATCCAGGCGGCCTGCTTGACGTTCTCGGTCGCCGTCGATCACGTCGGCGACGTCGGAGAGGCGCACGGGCGCGCCGTTGCGGTAGGCGACGATCAGGGGCTTGTAGTCCGCGCTCGTCAGCAGCTGGTCGTTGGCGCCGATCGTGTACGCCTGCGCCGGGCCGTCGAAGCTGCCCTTGGCCTGGTTGACGTTGGCCTGCGGCGATCGCCGTCCGCAGGTCCTCGAGCGTCAGCCCGTAGGACGGAGAGCGCGGTCGGGTTGGCCTGGACGCGCACGGCCGGCTTCTGTCCGCCGCTGATGCGCACCAGGCCGACGCCGGGGAGCTGCGAGATCTTCTGGGCGAGCCGCGTGTCGGCGAGATCCTCGACCTTCGACAGCGGCAGCGTCTCCGACGTCAGGGCGAGCGTCAGGATCGGCGCGTCGGCGGGATTGGTCTTGCTGTAGATCGGCGGATTCGGCAGGTCCTTCGGGCAGAAACGTGCCGGCGGCGTTGATCGCCGCCTGCACCTCCTGCTCGGCGACGTCGATGTTCAGGTCGAGGGCGAACTGCAGCGTGATGACCGAGCGCCGTCGGAGCTCGTCGACGTCATCTGGTTCAGGCCCGGCACCTGGCCGAACTGCCGCTCGAGCGGCGCGGTCACGGACGAGGCCATGACGTCCGGGCTGGCGCCCGGATAGAACGTCATGACCTGGATCGTCGGGTAGTCGACCTGCGGCAGCGCCGAGACGGGCAGCTGCTTGTAGGCGACGGCTCCGGCCAGCGATCAGGCCGACCATGAGCAGCGACGTGGCGACCGGCCGCAGGATGAAGGGACGGGACGGGTTCACGAAGGCCTCGGCGATGCGGGGGCGCTTGCGGCTTTGCGCACCGCCACTTTCGATCCCTCCTGGAGCTTGTCCACGCCATCCACGACGACCAGCTCTCCGGCGGAGACGCCCCTGGCGACGACCGCGTGGTTGTCGCCCTGCTGCGGGACGTCGACCGGCCGGAGCGTGACCTTGTCGTCCGCGCCGACCACGAAGACGGCGGGACCCTTCGTCGTGCGCTGGACCGCGGCCGACGGCACGATGACCACCTTCGAAAGCGTCTGGATCAGGAGTCGGACGTTGACGAACTGGTTCGGAAAGAGGGCCCCGTTGCCGTTGGGGAACACCGCCTTCAGGCGGACCGTGCCGGTGGTCGTGTCGATCCGGTTGTCGACGGTCAGGAGCTTTCCGTTCGCGATGTGCGTCTTCAGGTCGCGGTCCCAGGCCTCGACCGAGAGCGTGGCTCCGGTGCGCAGCTTGGCGAGCACCTGCTGGAGGCTGTCCTCCGGCAGCGTGAAGAGGACGGCGATGGGATCGAGCTCCGCGATGACCACGATTCCGCCGGTGTCGGCGGCGTGCACGATGTTGCCCGGATCGACCAGCCGGAGGCCGACGCGCCCCGAGATCGGCGACGTGATCTTCGCGTACGTGAGGTTCAGCTTCGCGGCGTCGATCGTTCCCTGATCGGTCTTGATGGCCGCCTCGGTCTGGGCCACGAGCGACACCTGGGCGTCGACCTGCTGCTGCGGGATGAGGCCCTGCGACACCAGGTCCTTGAATCGGTTCAGGTCCAGCTGGACGCTCACCAGGGCCGCCTGATCCTTGGCGAGCTGGCCCTCGGCCTGCGTCAACTGGACCTGGTAGGGCCGCGGATCGATCTGGGCGAGGACCTCGCCCTGCTTGACGAGCTGACCCTCACGGAAGTCGACGTTCTGGAGCTCTCCGTCGACGCGCGAACGCACGGTTACGGTGGCCATGGGCGTGACCGTGCCGAGCCCGGTCAGATAGACGGGGAAGTCTCCGATCTTCGCATCGGCGACCACGACCGGGATCGCCGCCTGAGACTTGGCCTTCGCCGCCGCCTTCGCGGCGTCCGACGCCTGTCCCGAGCGTGAGACGGCGATCGCGATCCCGACCAGGATGAGCACCCCGGCGAAGATCCAGAGGCCGCGGTGGCTGCGACGGGCGGTTTGGGGCTCGGGCTCCGGCGCCGTCTCGGCCGGCCGATCCGAAACTTCGGGCCGGTCGAGAATGGGGTCGGGATCCGGGCTGTTCAGCTTCATCGGCGTCGCCTCCACGAGTACAACCGTCCGGGCTCCGCGAGCGTTCCCTCGGAGGGCGTCGCAGTCGCTACCTCAGTGCAAACGTCCTGCCGGGACCGTCCATTACATCGAATCGGGGCATCGAGCGCCACACGCATTCCTCGCGGGCCCGAGCCTGCGGAAACCGCCGGCCGGGCCGGGCCGGCCCGGCCCCGACACGTCCATAACGGAACTCGAGGCGAGGCGGACCTGCTGGACGACGACCATTCCCTGCGTGAGGGCCCCGTGGACCTCGCAGAAGCAGGGGAAGCCCGCCTGACCGAAGGTATGGGAAAACGTCATCCCGGAACCGATGCCGGAATTCCAGGTGATCCGTCGTGGTGCTCGAGCCGGTCTGCTGGTCGACGTCCCGGTTCAGCAAAAGCGAATTCCGACCGGGCGTTCGTAGAGCACGGAGGTCGCGCCGGCGCGCTTCCTTCGCACGGAGCGCGCGATCGTTTCGGCGATCCAGCCGGCGTCGGCGACGAGGAGAAGGTCGCACAGCGCGTGGTACGCGTAGAGCGCGCGAGAGAGATCGGGTGGCGCCTGCGCGAGCGCGCAGACGGCGAAGGCGAGCGCCGCCATCGCGACGAGAAGGAGAACGCCTTCCCGAAAGAAGCGGCCCCGAGCCGTGGCGCGGCGATGCGTCGCGGCCGCCGCGAAGGCGTTCACGCCGAGCAGAGTCGCCATGGAGAGAAGCGGGACTGCTCCGAGTGCTCCGCGCGCTCGACTCCACGCGGAGAAACGGACCGCCCGCGCGGTTTGCGGGTGCTCGGCCGATTTCTCGAAGTTGCCGTAGGTCGGCCGCAGCGACCAGGCGTCGCGCGAAGCCCGCTCGACCCGGGCAAGGAGACGGCTCGTGTGGCGGAGATAGAACCAGACGATCTTCCGGTAGCCCACGCGATGGAGAAGCTCCCGGCGAAACGCCGGCTCGAGAAGGGGAGAGTCCCTGGCGTACGGGTTCGCTCCCGTGAAGCGGACCCAGTCGGGATCCAGGCCGAGCTCGCGGGCATCCGCGGCCGGCGCGGGAGAGTGCGCCAGGAGCTCGTCGAAGACGATCTGATAGACCATCGCCTCGCGCAACGTGTACGGCGTGCGGCGGCCGTACCACACCGAGAAAGCGCAGAGTCCGATCGCGAGCCATA
Source organism: uncultured Acidobacteriota bacterium (assembly GCA_963738945.1). Taxonomy (GTDB): domain Bacteria; phylum Acidobacteriota; class Thermoanaerobaculia; order UBA5066; family Gp7-AA6; genus DAHUXD01. The sequence goes on along the minus strand of CAVTYD010000002.1, from coordinate 3,065,923 downwards.
CGGCCGCGTGCCGGAAGGCGCCGCGCAGCGGCACCGCGGCGAGGCGCACGCCGAAGAGCGCGAGGAGCGGCGCGGCGAGCTTCTCCTGGGGCTTCGAGCCGACGAAGAGCAGAGCGCTGCCGAAGTAGAGAAGGAGCAAGCCGCCCGCGAGCCGGCCGCGGTGGATGGCCTCCGCCGCCGCGGCCGCCGTGCACATCAGGAAAACGAGCGAGGCGGCCTGGCTGTAGAAGGAGTTCAGGGGCGCGGCATAGCCGACGTCCGTGAAGACGAAGACCAGCAGCGCCGCGACGAGCGCCTGCGTCGGGAAGGCGAGGCCGCGGCACGCTCGGACGAGGCCTCCGAGCGCGAGCAGCAGCAGCGCGGCGTGAATCGCGCCGAGTATCCGGAGGTCGAAGACCGGAGTCCTCGAGAGAGCGCCGTGGAGATACCGGGCGGCGAAGGCGAGGAGGGTCTCGGAGGTGAGGTAGCCGCCGCGAAACCACCCCGGCGCCACGACGGCATAGTGCGTGCGAAGAAACGAGAAGTAGCGCTCGCCCGGGTCCGCGGTCGTGTGCTGGAACCCGGCGTAGCCGATGACGCGTTCGTAATCCCCGTTGTCCGCGAGGCCGACGACCGGCGGGACGAAGAGCTGCGCGGCCAGGATCCCGGCGGCCACGGCGATCGCCGCCGCGGCGAGCAGGGCATTTCGCCGGCTAGGCGACATCGCTCTCGGAGAGAGCCTCGACGACGGCCGCGGGAAAGCCGAGCCCGGCCGGGGCGAGGCCCACATCCTGGTGAATCTCCGTCCATGCCGCGACCTCGGCTCGTCCACCGGCTTTCCGGATCAGGCGGGCGCCGATCTCGCCGTGGGTCAGGTACGCGCCGATCCGCCCTCGGAAACCGGAGGCGCTCGAGGCCCAGCGCCGGGCCGTCTTCCGCGGAACGAGCCGGCCCGCGACGGTGGCTGCAGCCCGCCCCAGCATCGAGAGCCGGGCCTCGGCTTTTCCGACGTCGTGCATGAGCGCCGCGCCGATCCAGCGGGCGTCGCCGCGGTAGACGGTCGCGGCGAGCCGCCGTTCGACCCTTCGCGCGACCTGCACGACGTGATCCTGGTCGAAGGCGGACTGGCGGACCCAGAGATCGAGCTCAGGCCCGGTCAGGATCGACTCGACCCAGGCGCGATCCGTTTCGCAGCTGCGGATCGGTCCCGCCGCGACGAGCATCCGTCGCAGGAGCTCTCTCCAGGTCGCGCGCGGCAGCGGGATCGCGGAATCCCGGGCATCGCCGAGCCCGGCCGTCACGCCGAATGGGCCCGGGACTCCCGGGCGGTGGAACGCACGTAGTCCTTCCCGAACCGAAGCTGGTCGTGGAGATGGCTGTACACGAAGCGGCCCGCCCGGCCGACCGTCTCGAGGTTGTCGATCGGAGCGAGGGCCTCGCGAACCGCGGCGACGTCCCGCTCGTAGCCGCTGGCGTAGACGGGATACGCATTCGGAATGAAGTGAAGCCTCGACTCGACGACGTTCCGGGGCTCGATCAGCCGAAGGGCCGCCAGCTCGCCGACGACCCGCTCGACGAAGGCCTCGGCCGGAAGCCGCTCGACTGCATCTCCCGAGAAGCACGGCGCCTCCACCACGAGCGAGGTCTCGCCCTCCGGCGCCATCGCGGCGGATCGGTTGCGCGGCTCGTAGATCCGGCTGATGCAGAAGGCCGGGTCGGGAATGTAGATCGAGGCCTTGTCCGAGATGCCCTTCGAGGCGAGCCTCAGGAAGAGGAGGCGGACGTGTCGAAACCGCAGACGCGACGCCGCGCCCCGCGCGGATTCCGGAAGCGCGTCGCCGAGGAGCTTCACGAGAAGCGGCATCGGCAGCGTCGAGACCACCCGGTCGTGCACGTCCACGGACGGACCGCCCGCGAAGTGGATGCGCTTGACCGCGCCGTCGGCGCACTCGAGTCCGGCCACCTCGCAGCCCGTCCGGAGCGACTCGGGCGGAAGCGTGGCGACGAGGGCGTCGACGATCTGGCCGTAGCCGCGGCGCGGATACAGGAAGCTTCCGTCGATGTGCTCCGTCTTCGCCCCGGGAATCACGAGCTCGTACAGCAGCGAGCGCAGCGTCATTCCCTGGAGCCGGCGCGTGGCGACGTCCGGAGACAGCTCGGCCGTCGGAAGTCCCCAGAGCTTCGACGAGTAGTTCAGCAGGATGCGCCGCGCGAGCGTTCGCCCGAACCGGCGCACCGCGAAGTCCTCGAAGCTGACGAGCGGTCCGCGCCGCCGGAGGGTCGAGCGGAGCAGGTCGAAGCAGATCCGGCTCGCCTCGCGAAAGCCGTACGCGAACATGACGTTGAGCGGCGTCGGAGGAAAGTCGATGAACCGGCCGGCGTCGCGGATGGCGCTCGGAGCCTTCACGCTGACGAGGTCGTCGCCCATCAGGTCGAGCAGGTCCTGCGTGATCTCGGGGTCGCGGTCATGGAAGCGGTGCGCGCCGCGGTCGTACGAGTGGGCCCCGCAGTGGAGCGTGCGGCACATTCCGCCGAGCTCGGCGGAGGCCTCGTAGAGCGTGAAGGGGAGCTTCGCCCGCTGCGCGTAGTACGCGACGCCGAGCCCGGCCGGTCCTCCGCCGAGGATGGCGATGTCGGTTCCGGCGGCTGTCACGCCGGTAGGATAAGGCGGCCGGGGGCGTACCCGCTAGCGCCGACTCTTCGTCGAGGTGGTCTTGCGCTTGCCGAGCGCCTCTTCGAGCTTCGCCCGGTTCTCTTCCATGACGACGGCGCTCAGGTTGGCCCCGTGCTGGACGAGGCCGGGCATCTGCGCGACCACCTTCTGGCCGGTCGGCGTCTTCAGGAACGCGATGATGTCCTTGAGCTCCTTTTCCGTGAAGGTCGAGGCGTAGTACCGGGCCATGTCGTCTTCGAAGTGGCTCGAGGCCATGCTGCTCTCGAGCCACGTGCGGATGATTCCCTCGTAGGGCGCCACCTTCGAGTCCCGGCCCGCGATGCTCGCCACGGCTTCGAGCGTCTGAAGCGTGAGCTTGTCCCCGCCGAGGACGCGATAGAGCTCCCGGCCCTGCGGGCTGGGAGGAGGGCTCTGCTCGGCCACGAAGGTCGATGGAGCGAGGGTCGCGGCGGCGAGAACGATCAGGATGTTGCGAAGGCCTCTCATGGGTTCCCTTTCTGTCGGGCGGTCTCCGTTTTCGGAGCGGCGCCGCGGCGATGTTACCGCCTCACGCGAAGCGAGGAAAATCGCCGCCGGGCAGCGACCCCGCCGATTCGTCATACGGAGCGCCGCAGGACATCGTCCATGCCTCCCCGGCGTTGCGAGGCCGGCGAAGCCTCGATTAGGCTCTGACGCCGTGGAAGCGGGCAGCCCGGATCCGGTCGAAACGGACCTGCGAAGGACCGTCGAGGACGCCGCGCGCCGCCTCCTCGCGTTCGGCGACGCGAAGGCCTCTCAGGAGCCGGCGCCGGGGAAGTGGTCTCCCAAGGAGATCGTCGGCCACCTCGTGGATTCCGCGTCCCACAACCATCAGCGCTTCGTCCGCGCGCAGTTCACGGAGGACCTCGTCTTTCCGGGCTACGAGCAGGAGCCGTGGGTATCGGCGCAGAACTACCGGAGCGCGCCGTGGACCGAGCTCGTCGCCCTGTGGCGCTCCTACAACCTGCACCTGTCGCGGGTGATCGCCGGGATTCCCGCGTCGGCGCGCACGGCTCTGCGCCCTCGTCACAACCTCGATCAGATCGCATGGAAGACGATCCCGGCGGAGCAGCCGGCGACGCTCGAATACCTCCTGCGCGATTACGTGGAGCACCTGAAGCACCATCTCGCCCAGGCGTTTCGGGCCCTCGAGTCGCGCTGAGGCGCCGCCTCGGCGGGCCTACGGCAGCGACCGCGCCGAGAGAAAGTTCCAGGCGTCGCGCGTGATGCGCTCGGCGAAGGCGTCGAAGTTGTGGTCGTGTCCGGCCAGCTCCTCGTACTCGACGGGAAATCCCTCGCGCCGGAGCAGCTCCTGCGTCTTGCGCGCCGACTGGAGCGTGCCCGGGGCGTCGCGGTCGCCGACGAAGATCGCGATGGGGATCTTGCGCCGCGCGCGGGCGAGGATGTCCGCGTAGTCGTCGGCGATTCCCGCCGCGTGCACCGCGGCGGCCGCGAAGTACTCGGACTCGAACATCGCCGCGTCGTACGCGAGGTATCCGCCCATGGAGTGGCCGAACACGTAGATCCGCCGGGGGTCGATCTTCGCCGCGGTCTTCGCGTCCTCCAGGACGCAGCGGAAGACGGCGGGCGCAATCGCCTCGAAGGCCGCGTCGCGAGGCAGCTCCGGAGCGACGAGGACGATGCCGTGGTTCGCGGCGAAATCCATCCAGAGCGGAAGCAGATCCGCCGCGTGGCCGCCCGCGCCGTGAAGAAGCAGCAGGGCGGGCTTCGGCGCGTTTCCGAGCGGCGAGGTGAGCAGGTAATGCCGCGTCGCCCCCTCGCACCGGACCGAGCGGAGCGTCTGCGCGGGAACGCCGGTGGCGGCGGCAAGGGCGAAGAACAGCCCGCCGAGGGCGTGCGCGAAGAGACGGCGGGCTACGGGCATGGAAGGGCGGCCGTGTCCTGGATGGGCGTGAACGGAGCTCCGAGGGTGTTGGAGTGGACCGCCCGAGCCCCGGTTTGCGTGTCGGTGACCGTCAGGGTCACCTGCAGGTTCGTCAGTCCGCCGGCGAAGACCCATCGGTGGCCGTTGACGCCGCAGCCGTCGAGAACCTTGGCCACGATCTCGATGTTCGCCGGGTCGAAGAACCAGAAGTACCCGGTGTCTTCGCTGATCGGCGCCGCCATCCCTGCGCCGGACGAGCCTTCGCTCTTCTGCCAGCTCGCGGCCGCGCGGAATCGGCCGTTGCCGAAGCACAGCGTGGAGGGATCGGGAACGCACGAACCCGCGGCCAGATCCGCCGAAGTCTCGCCGACCCAGGTTCGCCACTCGTTGCGCGGTCCCGCATACTCGCCGATCACCCAGACCCTGCCGGGATCGGCGGGATCCGCGGCGGCGCCGAAAAAATCACCCCATCGGTTGACGAGCTCGGTATTTCCGATCGCATGAACGTACGTCGCGTCGCCGTCCTTCACGATCGTGCTCGGCTCGAGGGCCGGGTCAGCCAGAGTGCGTGAGGTCAGCCCGACCCCGGCATATTCGTCGAGGCAGCTTCGCCCGAAGACCATCGTGAGGTTGTCTCCGGCGTCCACGGCGACGGACGGGTAGTAGTACCAGCAGCCCTCCGACCCGAAGGCCTCCTCCTCGACGGCGGCGCCGGACGCGGCCCGGATGCGGGCGTATCGGGCGCGGCTGGTGATCCCGCCGTGATCGGCCACGGTATCGGAGAGCCAGACGTCTCCGTTGCGATAGACGGCGGAGGTGACGCCGCCGGACCCGGTGTTGATGAGACAGGGAGTCGGGCAGCCGGCCGTGCCGGGCGAGCCGCCCTTCTGATTCGCGCCGGGCGGCGCGAGGGTGGCCGTGACGGGAACGTCGACGGCGGACAACGACGGCGAGCCCGTTCCCGCGCCGGCGAGGCTCCAGAGCGTCACGAAGGTTCTCGTCGTGAACGGACTGTTGCTCACGAGGTACTCGACCGGCGGGCCGCCGAACGTCGTCGCCGGCCGGACCGAATGAACTCTCGTCCCCGTCGAGGCCGGGTCCTCCAGGGCCCAGAGGTCGGTCCAGACCGGATTGGGATTGCCGGCATAGAGCGCGTCCTTCTCGAGGACCCGGACCCTCGCGTAGTCGAACTCCGTATCCGCGTAGCGATACTGATTCGTCGCGACGTAGATCGCGGTGTCGTCGAATCCGAGCGCGGGGAAGTCCGAGAAATTTCCCGAGGGCGTCGATCCGTTGACGTCGCCCCTCAGGATCCACGAGTACCAGGGCGCGGTCGGATCGCTCGAGCTCGACACTGAGAGCAGGAGAAAGGACTCCGAGGTCGTGTCCGTCGCGGAATAGAGAAGGATCCAGCGGCTCCGGAAGTGGTCGTAGGCGACCTGCGGGTCGTAGGGGAGCAGCGCTCCGTTGGGGGCCTGCTTCAGCTGCGGCAGAAACCAGCCGAAGGCGGTCGTCTCGAAGAGCTTCGTGCCGGTCTTCGTGTAGACGGCCCACGAGCTGTTGACGGCGACGACGACGTGGTCCGGGCCGGCCGCGACGATCGGATCGGGAGGGCTCGTGCCCTCGTCGGAGAGAGCCTGAAAGCCGGCCAGGATCGGCGCGGTCTTCGAATGAAGGGCTCCGCCGCGCTCGACCGGGCGGGCCGGATCGTCGCGCTCGTTCGCGCCCCGGGCGGCCCGGGGGGCGATGAAATTCCCGCGGTCCGGCAGGGCCTCGACTTCGTGCTCGCTCCGGTGGCCGGCCTGGAGTGGAGCAGCCTTCGTGCGCCCGCTCGCCGCAAGCTCCGAGGGGCGCGTCGCGCTGAATCGCTCGGCGACGCCCGAGGCGGGACCGGAGGCTCGTGGTCCGGCGCCGAGCAGAGGGAGCGGGACGACGGTGAGGAGCCCGAGAATTCCGACCGCGTGCCGCGTGACCATCGGACCCGATGATCATACGTTCTCGAGACCGTCCTCCGTGTCGCCACTCACCGGCGCGTCGGCAATCGCGTCAGGGCGTCACGTCAGGGCGTCAGGGGGGTCAATCGAGGGCGTCCGTCAGGGCGTCAGGGGGGTCAATCGTGTATTCCTGTATTCGCTTCCCGCGCTAAGAGAATTCGCGAGTTGTCGTGCCGCGTCGAGGTGTCGGCCTACATCCGAGAATTACAGGAATGCACGATTGACCCCCTGAGCCCGGATGAGTTCCGGGTGCGGATTGGGCCCGAACGGCATCGAAGCGAGCCCGAGGGCGTCGGCGCAGCAGGCCCAGAGAGCGTCCGGCGGCGGGGCGTCCAGGGGCGGCGAACCGTCCGGACGCTGCGGGGCCGCAGTTCCCGTGCGGACGGACTCGCCGATCAGCGTCGCGGTTCCTCCCGGCTCGTGGTCGGACTGGGGGAACGTCCGGCTGAACTCGCCGACGAGCAGCGTGACGACCCGCCGCCCGGGCATCTTCCCGCTTCGTTCGAGAAACGTGGAGAGGGACGGCGTGATCGGAGCCATGACCGCGCGGGCCGCGCTCCCGGAATCGTCCTCGTGGGTGTCGAACTGCCGGTCGGCGCGCCCGGTATAGGCGGGCTGTGCGAACACGACTCCGACGCCGTCGCGGACCAGGGCCTCGGCGGCGGCGAACGTCAGGCGTTGATCGGCGATCGACGCGCGATCGATGGGCGCGTCGTAGGCGGCACAGATCTCCGACCAGCGCTCGACGCCGGCTCGCCGGGCTGTGTCGGCGGTCTCGACCACGCGTTCGATCACGATGCCGCCCTCCGCCGCGGCATCGGCTGCGACGCCGGCCGGGAAGCCGAGGTCGTTGACGACGGCGCATCGCCGCGCGGCCCGGGGCATCGCGGCCGCCATCCGGAGCAGCTGGCTGCGCCCACGGCTCTCCAGGACGGCGGCTCTCGCCTGTTCGTGCGGACGAACGACGCCGTGGCGGAAGTTGATCGACGCCATGTGCGCGCGAGCGTCCGCGGGAAGAGCTCCCAGCGAGTCGGCGTCGACGAGCAGACCGCCTCCGAGGTCCCGGACGTTACTCGGGGTGACGCCGAAGGCGCCGTTCGACAGGAACGAGCCCGCGCTGTTGAAGAGTCCGGCGGGGCCGCCGTTCAACCAGAAGACGACGAGCGCCGGCTGCTCGGCGGGTGCCTCGGGCCGCGCGAGCGGCCATTTTCCCAGGGAGAGCGCGCCGGCGAGAGCGGCGCTTCCCTGGAGCGCCTGCCGCCGGGTGAACGTTCGACGAGTCATCGGCACCTCCTCCGCCGTCCAATGCTTCGGCGGTGAGGGCCAGTCTGGCGATGCGGTCTGTCAAAAGTCCAAGATATTGATACGATCATGATGATAAGAAGCAGTTATGGAGCTCCGCCACGTTCGCTATTTCCTCGCGGTGGCCGACGCCATGAGCTTCACGGCGGCGGCCGAGCGGCTCCACATCGCCCAGCCGGCCCTCTCCCAGCAGATCCGGGCGCTCGAACGCGAGCTCGGCGTCACCCTCATCGAGCGCGGCGCGAGGACCCGTGGCCTGACGGAGGCCGGAACGCGGTTCGCGATTCATGCCCGACGAATCCTGATGGAGGCGCAGACGGCGGTGGAGGAGATGACCGGACTCGGCGACGGCCGGCGCGGGACCGTCCGGTTCGGCTCGGCGCTCCAGTCGCTCACCGAAGGCCGGCTCGCCACGCTCCTCGCGGAGTTTCATCGGGGGTACCCGGAGCTTCGAGTCGCCTTCCGTGAGGCGCACACGAGGCCGTTGGTCGAGCTGCTCGCGCACGGCCGTCTGGATCTGGCGCTCGTTCATCTCGGTGAAAGCGGCGGCGCCGGCACCGATCTCCGGGTTGCGTTCGAGGGCATGCCCGTCGCGATCGAGCGGCTGTACGACGAGGCCCTCGTGCTCGCCGTCGCGCCCGGTCATCGCCTCGCCGGTCGCCGCTCGGTCCGCTGGAAGGACCTTTCGCACGAGGAATTCGTGTCCTTCGGCGCGGGCTCGACGGTCCGGGACCTCGCGGCGCGCGCCGCCAAGACCGCCGGCGTCCGGGTGCGCGCTCCGGTTTCGGCGATCAACCTCGGAACCGTCCGCGCCCTCGTGGCGGCCGGCCTGGGGGTGGCCCTCCTTCCCGAGGTAGCGCTCACGCTTCCGGGGCCGGCGCTGCGAGCGATTCGTGTGACCGAGCCGTCGCTCAAGCGCGTCGTGGCCCTGGCGCGGAACACGATTCGCTACGAGCGTCCCGCCGCGCGCCGTTTCGCGGAGTTCCTCCGAGCCGGTCTGAAGAAAGAGAAGGTCTGAAAGGCAGCACTCGCGCAGCTCCCCGCCGTGGTCGCTGGTCAGCGTCACGCACGTCCCGCCGCGATGCGAAGGCGACGTGGTTGGTCGGGGCGGCCGGGATCGAACCGGCGACCACGTGCTCCCAAAGTTGCGGCCGGGAATCTACTCGGGTCTGCGCGCATCTGCGCAACGGCACGGTTGGACCGTCCGTGCCCTCGTGGCGGCCGGCTGGGGGTGGCCCTCCTCCCCGAGGTCGCGCTCACGCTCCCCGGGGCGTCGCTCAAGCAGGTCGTGGCGCTGGCGCGCAACACGATTCGCTACGAGGGCCCCACGGCGCGACGATTCGCCTCCGTGAGGTCTCGATTCACTCCTTCGCGGCGGTCTCGCCGATCCACACAGCCCAGCCCCCTCGACCCTGAGCTGTCGCGAGCCGGATGTCGAAAGCAGAAATCAGGGCTGGCTCCACGCTTCCGAGAAAGAAAACGCCGGGAGTTTCCTCCCGGCGTCGAATCGACCTGGTTGCGAAGAAAGGATTAGAGCTAGAACCCGAAAGTCTTTACGATGAACACGGCCATCTGACCGCGCGTGTTCGGGTTTCCGGGGCAGTAGTCGCCACCGCCGCAGCCAGCCGTAATGTTTTCGTGGAAGAGCTGTTCGATCCAGTCCGCAAAGAGGCTGGGGCAGGGCACGTCACCGAAGACTGACGCGCAAGCGGGTGGAACATACGATGATCCGTGCTCGGTCTTGAGCAGGAAGACCGCCATCTGCTGGCGTGTGACCGGATTCCCCGGACAGAAGTTGCCGCCCCCGCACCCACCCGTAATCCCCTCGGCGGCCAGCCGCTCGACCCAGTTCGTGAAGGTTCCCGGACATGGGACGTCGAGGAAAGCGCCCGTGCACATTGGAGGCGTGTAGCTCGAGCCGTGCTCCGCCTTCAGAAGGAAGACCGCCATCTGGTCGCGCCGGATCGGATTGTCGCGGCAATAGTCCCCTCCACCGCAGCCGGCCGTGATGCCCTTGCGAAAGATCTTCTCGACAAAGTTGTGGAGGGTGTCCCCCTGGGGAATATCCAAGAAGTCGGCGAGCCAGCCCTTCGCCAGGCTCGTCGCGGAGAGGGGGCGCCGGTCGGTCGGCCGGACGATCGGGTTGGTGACGGAGACGTCGTTCAGGGTCCCCGGAGATAGCGCGGGCGTCGTGGCGTCGATCTCCACCGGGCTGGAAACGGTGACATCTGCGGCGGCGACACCACCGATCGAGACCGTCGCCCCGCCCAGGAAGCCGAAGCCGGAGATGGCCACCGACGTGCCGCCAGCCGCCGGGCCGGAGGTCGGAGTGATTCCGGTGACCTCGCCAGGAACGCACGCAGTCATCACCTCCGCGCCCGCAATCGACGTCGACCCGCTGTAGCCGCCGGCGGCAATCAATTCGTTACCGATCGCCGCGCCCGCTGGGAACGAACGCTGCGCATTCAGGCTGGGAGCGACCGACCAGCTATCCGTGACGGGGTCGTAGACCGTAGCGCCGTTGGTGGTGTCCGGAACCCCCCGAGCCTTGACTCGCTTCCTGACGAACGCGGCCGTGGTCGTCGAACCCAAAGCGGGGCCAAACGGATTGCCACCGCCGTAAACCCACAGTCTGCCGAGCGCAACGGCGCTCCCGGGGGTATTGTTCTCGGTGGTCGTCATGTTGGCCTTCGCCGTCCACGTGTCGGCCGCGATGTCGTAATCCCAGACGAGGTTTACGACTGTGACCGCAGCATCGCGGCCACCAGCCACGTACAAGTGGCCGTCGATGACGCCGGACGCGGCGCCCCCAGTCGGATGCGGAAAAGCCGCGCGAGAGGTGAAAGTATCCGCGACGGGGTCGTACTCCCACGTGTCTGCCTGCGCGCTGGTGACGTCCCCGGTGTTATAGCCGCTGACGAGATAGATCTTCCCATTGGCGCTGTTGTAGCCGGAAGCCATGAAGCTGCGCACGTCCGGCATGTTCGCTCCCGCGCTCCACGTGTCGGTCGCAATGTCGTAGATCCTGGTCGCGTTGCTGTTGACGGCGCTGTTTGCTTCTTCGCCGCCGAAAACGTAAATCTTGTTGCTAGCCGGGTAATACACGGCGGACGCCATGATGACGGCGTCGGGCAAGGACGCAAGCGGAGTCCATGTGTTAGCGATCGGATCAAATCGATTGAAGAGAGTCAAAGTGGTGCCCGTGACGAGGCTGTAACCGCCAGCCACGTAGGCATAAGTGCCGTCGGAAGCGGCCGAGCCGCCGTAGAGGTCCTGGGGCATGTCTGCGGCGAGCTGCCAGGGCGGCGGGCAGGAGTCGGTGCCCGCGGGCGGGTGCGAGATGCCGGCGACCTTGTCTTTGCTCGAAGCGAGCAAGACCGCGATCGGCAGGCTGAAGATAATCAGTCCAGCAAGAAACCGGCCGGCGTGCCTCTTCATGTGGGTTCCCCTTTGTTGTGGAGCAGTGGAGATCGGAAGTGCGCGTTCAGATGGTAAAGCGAGTCCACGGCCGTAGAGTCGGCCGCATGCGAATCTCGAGTGCAATCGGAGAGGAAGTAATCAACCCAATAAATTACGCGCGGACCGCCCGACTGTCAAGTGACGGGGCCAGCCCTGATTTCTGATTTCGGATATGGCGGCCGAGGCTCGGACTAAGAGGCTCCGAGCGAACTCGGCGCCAGGGACGACCGACTCCTACGAAGCCACGCGAGCCATTGCGGCCGTCCGGTCCAGCAGCCGAGGCGGTCAGGGAAGTCCTTCAAAAGATATGGTCGGGGCGGCCAGGATCGAACTGGCGACCACCTGCTCCCAAAGCAGGTACGCTACCGCTGCGCTACGCCCCGTGTCTTCGGATTATCGCACCGGCGCATGCTTCAACCCGTCAGTCCGGTCTCGCGTTCCGCGAGGACCCACAGCCTCGCCGCGGCCGCGTCCTCCTGCGCCGCCGGCGACGGCGCCGTTTCGCGAAAGCGCCGGAAGTAGCGGCCCGTCGCGCCGTCGAATGCCGGGTCCCAGGCGAGACGTGTCACGGGTTTCGCGCCTCGAGCGGCCGACGGCATGCCCGTTCCGGCCAGCCACAGAACGGAGAGGATCATCGCGCGCAGCGGGATCAGAGGGACGTCCCGCCAGATCCGCGTCGCGATGGCTCCGGGGTGGAGCGCGTTGACGCCGATGCCGGGCTCGCGGCGCGCGAGCTCGCGCGTGAAGAGGACCTGCGCGAGCTTGGAGTTCGCGTACGCGCGGAAGCCCGAGTACCCGTGTTCGAGCTCGAGATCGTCCCAGTCGATTTGGCCCGTTCGGTGCGCCTCCGAGCTGACGTGGACCACGCGCGGCCGGTCTCCGGACCGCAGGACCGGCAGCAGCAGGCGCGCGAGCAGATAGCCGCCGAGAAAGTTCGTCTGCCACGTGCGCTCGTGGCCGTCCGCCGTGACCTCCCGGCGTCGCAGCGCGACGCCCGCGTTGTTGACGAGCACGTCGAGAGAGGAGTTGGTTTCGGAGAACCGGGCCGCTGCCTCCCTCACCGATGCGAACGAGCCGAGGTCGAGGGGAAGCACTTCGGCGATCCCTCCCTCGTCCCGGATGTGTCGCGCGATCTCTTCCCCTCGCGCGACGTCGCGAACGGCCATGACGACGCGCGCGCCGCGGCGCGCGAGCTGCCGCGCGGTCTCGCGGCCGATTCCGCTGGTCGTTCCCGTGACCAGGACGGTACGGCGGGCGGGCGGACTCGAGGCGGCCATGCCCTCATCCTACAGAGGGGCGACTCGCGCCGCGGCGCGTGAAGACCGGGTCCGCTCGACCGCTCAACCCTCCGTGAGGGCCACGGTCGGCGCCACTCGGGACGCGCGAAACGCGGGCAGGGCGCATGCGGCCAGCGCGACCAATCCGAGAATTCCGGCGGCCGCCGCGAAGGTCCCGGGATCCGTGGCGCTGATCCCGAAGACGAGACTGGACATGGCGCGTCCGAGGATGAGAGCGCCGCCGATTCCCAGACCGAGACCGGCGAGGGCCGGCTTCATTCCCTGAACGACCACGAGCCTGACGACGTCCGGCGTGTCCGCTCCGAGCGCGAGGCGAATGCCGATCTCGCGGGTGCGCCGGCGCACGGAGTAGGCGAGCACGGAATAGATTCCTGCCGCCGAGAGGAGCAGGGCGAGCCCCGCGAACGCGGTGAGCAGCCCCGTGTTGAAGCGGGCGTGCGCCAGCGAGTCGCGGAGGTGCTGCTTCAGCGTCCCGAGGGCGACGACCGGCTGGTCCGGGTCGAGGGAGTGGACGGCGGACTCCACGGCGCGAGCGAGGGAAGACGGATCGGGGCCCGTCCGCACCAGCAACCATTGGCCCGTCCGAGGCATCTGCGAATGCGGAACGTAGAGAGCCGCGATCGGTTCGCGCCGGGCGAGGCCTCGGAGCTTGACGTCGGCCACGACGCCGACGACCTCGCGCGAGACCCCGGGATAGAAGGTGAGCGTGAGGCGCTTCCCGACGGCGCTCTCGCCGGGCCAGAACTTGCGGGCCATCGCGTCGCTGACCATGACGACCGGCGCCGCACCGTCCCTGTCCGCCGCCGTGAAATCCCGACCCGCGAGCACGCGCACCCTCAGCGTCTTCCACGTATCGGGCATCACGACGCGGACGGCGACCTCGGGTTGCTCCGAGAGCCTGGCCGCGGCGCGGCCCTCGATCGTCACCGGCTGGGTCGATCCGCCGTCGGTCAGCGGCAGAGTGTTGATCGCGCCCGCCGAAGTCACGCCGGGAAGCGCGCGCACGCTCTCGAGCAGGCGCTCGTGAAAGGCGCGCCGCGATTCCGGCGTGACGTACTTCTGCTCGGGGATCGACACGAAGGCGGTCAGGACGTGTTCGGGGTCGAAGCCCGGCGCCACGCTGCGGAGGCGGCCGAGGCTTCTCACGAGCAGGCCCGCGCCGGCCATGAGGAGGAGGGCGAGCGCCACCTCGGCCACGACGAGCGCGTTGCGGATCGCGGGGCTGCCCGCGTCGGACTCGGAGCGGCCGCCCTGTTTGAGCGCGTCGTTCGGATCGGCCCGCGTCAGCCTCCATGCGGGCAGGAGGCCCGCCAGGGCTCCGGTGACGAGCGAAACGCCGAGGCCGAAGAGCAGGACCGCGGCGTCCACGCGGATCTCGGCGGCGCGCGGCATCTGGTCGGCGACGGCGGCCACGAGGACGGAGACCGTCCCGCGGGCGAGCACCAGGCCCAGCGCGCCGCCGGCCAGTGCGACGAGCATCGTCTCGACGAAGAGCTGGCGCACGATTCGGGCTCGGCTCGCACCGAGCGCCACGCGGACCGCGATTTCCTTACGGCGGCCGAGCGCGCGCGCGAGGAGCAGGTTGGCCACGTTCGCGCAGGCGATCAGCAGCACGAACGCCACGGCGCCGAGGAGAATGAGGAGCGCCGGGCGGACGTCGCCCACGAGGTCCTCGTGGAGCGGGATGACCGCCGCGCCCCAGCCGCGGTCGTCTTCCGGGTATTGCGCGGCCAGTCGCGCGGAGATGGCGCTCATCCGGGAGCGCGCCGCCTCGAGCGAAACTCCCGGTTTCAGGCGGGCGAGGACGCTGTAGTCGTGGATGCCGCGTACGGCTCGCTCCTGCGGAGAAAACGAGAGCGGCACCCAGAGGCGGACGCCCTCGGGATAGGTCGCGCGCTCGGGCAGGACGCCGACGATCGTGTAGGGCCCTCCGTTCAGGATCGCCACCGTGCCGACGGCCGCGGGGCTGGCGCCGAAGCGGTCCTTCCAGAGTCCCTCGGAGAGCACCGCGACGCGCCGCCCCGGCGCGTCGTCGCCGTCCTGGAAGAGCCGGCCGACCAGAGGATGGACGCCGAGCACGGCGAAGAAGTCCGCGGACACGATGCCGGCATCGAGCGCCTCCGGCCGGCCCAGGCCGGTCAGCGTGAGGGAGTCTCCGGAGAAGATCGTCATCTTCGAGAAGACGTCGTTCTGCGCCTTCCAGTCGAGGTAGTTGGCCGGCGACACGGCGAACGTCTTCGCGCCGGGGAAGATGTCCTGCGGGGGGACGTGGGGGACCGACACGATTCGCCCGGGCTCGGCGAAGGGCAGGGGCTTGAGAAGGACGCCGTGGACGAGGCTGAAGATGGCGGCATTGGCTCCGATCCCCAGGCCGAGGAGGAGCACGGCGGTCACGGTGAAGCCCGGGGTCTTGCGCAGAGCGCGAATCCCGTAACGGACGTCCTGAAGCAGAGCGCGCATGGTCCCTCCGCCTTCAGAGACGCAGGACGGACGGTCCGGTTCCGTATCTTTCGGCGAGTCGCGCCAGCCCGCCGAGTCCGCGGACGAACCGCCGCCCCTGTCGGACCGGCGACGATCGTGCGATCATCCCGCGCGAACGCCACGCCTCGAAAGGAAACCGAGCCATGAATCGCGAATACATCGCCTGGGATTCGCCCGTCCTCGGCCGAAGGATGGAGATGTTGTGGTTCGGCCATTCGGGCCGTCCGATGATCTGGTTCCCGACCTCGGCGGGGCGCTTCTATCAGAACGAAGACTTCGGCCTCGTCGGCGCGGTCGCCGACCTCGTCGAGAAGGGCCTCATCCAGTTCGCCTGCGTGGACAGTGTCGACGCCGAGAGCTTCTACGCGAGGAACAAACATCCGGCCGACCGGATCCGGCGGCACGACCAGTACGACCACTATCTCTACAACGAGGTCGTTCCCTTCGTGCGAACCCGGGCAAGGAGCGCGGGCCGGGTGACGACGCTCGGCGCGTCGTTCGGCGCGTACCATGCGGCGAACCTCGCGTTCCGCCATCCGGACGCGATCGACAAGGTCGTCGCGTTCTCGGGCAAGTACGACATCCACTCCTTCCTCGACGGTTACTGGGACGAGCTCTGCTACTTCCACTGTCCGACCGCCTACGTGCCGAACATGGACGGCGACTGGGTCGGGCGGCTGAACGCGATGGAGCTCTGCATCGTGACGGGACAGACCGACAACATCCTCGAGGGCACCACGAACATGCTGCGGATCCTGAACGAGAAGGGCATCCACAACCGCGGCGCTGTCTGGGACGCACCCTACGGCCACGACTGGCCGTGGTGGAAGGTCCAGATCCGGAGTTACGTGCCCTAGATTGTCTTATCGTCGTAGGGGCGGGGCTTGCCTCCGCCCGGGCGGCCGCGAGGGCCACCCCTACGGTGTCCACTTCTCACATCTTCGCGTCGGGCCGTCCCCGCCCGGGCGGCCGCGAGGGCCGCCCCTACGGTCCGCTTCTCACGACTTCGCGTCGGACTGTCCCCGCCCGCGGGCGGCCGCGAGGGCCGCCCCTACGGTGTCCACTTCTCACATCTTCGCGTCGGGCTGTCCCCGCCCGGGCGGCCGCGAGGGCCGCCCCTACGGTCCACTTCTCACGACTTCGCGTAGGGGCGGGACTCGTCCCCGCTTGGGGCGGCCGCAAAGACCGCCCCTACAAAGGAGAAGCTATGCGCTCGGCCAGAGGCAGCCGGAGGATCCGACCCAGGTCTTGTCCCGGTTGTAGTTGACGCCCATCATTCGCCCCTGCGAGAGGCGGGCGAGCGAGATCACCGGGAATGGCTTTTCGCCTCTCCAGACGAACATGACGCGGACCTCGACGCGCGAGAAATTTCCGTCGACCGTGGCGATCGCGGGCGCGTACTCGACCTTGCGCATCAGCAGCATCTGAGAACGCCGCTCGGGAGGCACGGCCGCGAGATCGTCGGCCGTGACGTTCACCTTGACGCCCGAACCGGCGAAGGAGAAGAGCGGCTTCAGGACCCACTGCGACAGATCCATCGGCGGCACCGGCAAGTCGGAGAGAAGCACGGACTCGGGCACGGTCGGGTGCCTGAGCCCGGGCAGGGAATGCTTGCTCCAGCGGTAGTACCAGTTCGGGTGTCCCGCCCAGGAGACGTCGAGCGGCTGCGTCAGATCGAAAGGCAGCCGGGCGCCGCTCGCCTCGAGCTCGTCGAAGATCAGCCGGTTGTAGATGCGAAGGATCCGCGTGCGACGGCCGTCGCGGTCGTACCAGAGCTCGCGGCCGCGTTTCTCGATCTGCGACGGGTCGAGGGCCCGCACGCCCCAGAACTGCTCGGTGAACGCGAAGTCGACGGCGGTCTTCTGACGAGGTGGATCGATGTCGAGCAGGACCACGTTTTCCGGCTGCGCGCCGCCGAGGATCGCGTCGCCGACGACCTTCTTGTACGACGCGTCGCCCAGGCGCGACAGGAACCAGCCGAGCCGGCCCCCGCCGTCGGACAGCTGCGCGAGCTCCTCGCTCTGCGCGACCTGGAAGGCGTAGAGCGTCGGGAAGGCCTGGAGCTCGATCAGCTTCGGCTCGAGCCGTTCGCCCTCTCCCCGGACGATGGCGAAGTCGACCACGGCGAACGTCGGCCACTCGGTGCAGCCGGGCACGTCGAGCTCCGGCGGGACGGCCTGCTTCGACCGCTCGAGCGCCTGCGGCGTCGAGAGCTGGCGGAAGATGTCGAGCGACGCCGCGACCATCTCGTCGCGCAGCGCCGGCGGCAGGAAGACGGGCGTCTCCGCGAGCCGGAACGGGATCTCCATACCGGCACGCTCCGACAGGCGGCGCTGGTACTCGCTATACCGATCGTTGGTATAGCTGTCGTTGTAGGCTTCGCGGAGCTCGGGAATCATCGGCGCCGTCTCGCTACTTCAGTCCGTCGACGATATAGAGATCGGAGGAAACGACCCGCGTATACGTGTAGGCATATCCGGCTTCGTCGGCCGTGAAGCGGAGGTTCGAAACGGCGATGACGCCCGCCGGGTCGCCGAGCGGGAGCTGCTTCCAGTCCGTTCGTTCGCCCGTCTGCAGATCCATCCGCGCGAGGCGGCCGGGAATCTCGCAGCGGTTCCGCAGGATCAAAGACCGGCCGTCGCGACTCCAGCCCGTCACTCCCTCGCAGCGGTCGAGAGGTGAGCCAGGAACCGCCATGGCCGCGCCGCCCGAAGCCGAAGCGATCATGATCCGGCGGTCGGCGACCCCGTAGGCGAGCCGCCCGCCGTCCGGCGAGAATGCGAGGCCGACGTCGACGTTGACACCCTCGGCCCGGAGGGGTTTGGGACGGCCGCCCTCGACGCCCACGATCGAAACTTGCGGGGGCTCTCCGGCCGCGGAATGGAAAATCGCGATCCGGCTGCCGTCGCCGATGAAGGTGGCGCCGAGTGGCTGAAGGCCCTCGACCGGGACCTTCCGAGGCGATCCCGGTCCCGTGGGCAGCAGGACGATCTCCTGCTTCGCGTCCGCCGTGAGCGCCAGGACCCACTTGCCATCCGGCGAAATGCTCATCGGCAAGCCGTCGCCGAGACGCACCGCGGGCGACCCGTCGGTGCGTCGGACGTAGACGCCGCGAGTCGAGCCGGCGCCTTCGCCGTATTCCGAAAAGAGGATCTGGGAGCCGTCTCGGGAAAGGTCCGTAAGCGCCGTGCCGTCGAGCCAGCCGAGGTCACGCGTCGGTGCTCCATCGCCGGGCACCCAGACGACGCCGCGGCGCGCCGTCGCCCGCTCCAGGAGCAACCGGCCGTCGGGGGCGACGTCGTGAAGAATGAAGCCACTGGCGGCCGGCCAGACGACCCGTTCGCGTCCGGATCTCGAGACGGCCCGCAGCGCCTCATCGGACTCGTGCCGCCCCCCGATGAACAGCAGCTCGCCGGTCCGTCTCGACCACGCGAAGCCCTGAACAAGTTTCAGGTTTTTCGCGAGCGCTCTCTTCCGTCCCTGCCGGTCGGAGACCCAGATCGTTTCCCCGTCGACGAACGCGACCTCTTCGCCGCCGGGGGAAAGCGCGACGCCCTGATAGTCCAGGGAGAAGGATTCCTCGAGGGCCCGGCCCATCGGGTAATCGAGCCGAACCTTCCCCGAGAGCGCTCGCGACATCACGGCCAGGCTCTCGCCATCGGGAGCCCACGCCGCTGCGTACACGTCTTCCTGCAGCTCTCGCGCCGCGCCGCCGCCGAGCGGCACTCGTGCCAGTGTGCCCATCGAGGCCGGCGATTGGAAGCTTCCCCGGCCGATCAGGACGGCGAGCTCGCCGCGGGGAGACACTGACAGCACGTTGGCGTGGTCGAGCCCGAGCGATCGCGACTCGACGGAGTCGGTGCGAACCGAGAAGAGCTCGGACGGCTTGCCTTCCCACGCGGCGCCGTAGACGACCGTCTGCCCGTCGGGCGCGAAGCGGGCGGAGAGAACATTGCCGCGCCGGAAGGTGAGGCGCTGGACCCGGACGGGCGACGCGGCGGTTCGGGTACCGAGGCGGGTTCCCGCCCAGAACGCGATTGCGAGGCCGGCGAGCCCCACCAGGGAGAACGCGAGCCGGCGGCGTCGCAACCGCGACGGCGCCGGGATCGTGGGCGCCGCGCCGGTGGCCACCGAACCCGTCAACGGCGTGCCGAGATCGAACGCCAGGTCGCGGGCGGACTGGAAGCGCTCGTCGGGTTTCTTCTCGAGGCAATGCGACACGACGCGCTCGAGGCCCGGGGGAATCGCCTTGCCCGGGGTCGAGAGCTCCGGAGGGTCCTCCTTGAGGATCGCGTTCATCGTCTCGATCGCCGTCTCGCCGAGGAACGCGCGGCGGCCGCTGAGCATCTCGTAGAGAACGGCCCCGAAGGAGAAGATGTCGGAGCGATGGTCGGCCGGTTGACCGCGCAGCTGCTCGGGCGCCATGTACCCGACGGTGCCCAGGACGGTGCCGGGCTCCGTGCCGGGGGCGGCGGTCGGGGAGTGCGTGTCGCCGGCCTGGGGAAGGCCGAGCTGGCGCGCGAGGCCGAAGTCGAGGATCTTGACGCGTCCCTCTCGCGTCAGGAAGAGGTTCTCCGGCTTCAGGTCGCGGTGAACGATGCCCTTGTCGTGCGCGGCCGCGAGTCCGAGGGCGATCTCGCGTGCGATCTCGGCGGCTTTGCGCGGCGGAAGGGCTCCTTCGGCGAGGCGCTGCCGCAGCGATTCGCCCTCGAGGAGCTCCATGACCGCATAGGTCGTCTCGCCGGAAGTTCCGAAGTCGTGGACGGCGAGGATGTTCGGGTGAGACAGCGCGGCGACAGCCTTGGCCTCGCGCTCGAAGCGCGCCAGCGCGGCCGGATCCCGGGCCAGCGACGCCGGCAGCACCTTGACCGCCACCTCGCGGTCGAGCTTGGTGTCCCGCGCCTTGTAGACCTCGCCCATTCCTCCCGCGCCGAGAGGCGACAGGATCTCGTAAGGGCCGAGGCGCGTTCCGGCCGCCAGCGTCATCGAGGTCTTTCGGTTTCCCGGCGCGATGTTATGCCGCGCGGCCATCCCGCGCGAGCGGTGTTTCGTGGGCGAACGGCCGGGCGGGCGACGTCAACGGCGGGCGGCGGGAGTCATCGGCGGTCGAGCAAGCCGCTGACGACGTAGAGGTCGGAGTCCTCGAGGCGGTTGTACGTATAGGCATACGCCGACAGGTCCGGCGTGAAGTGCACTTCGCCGATCCCGATGACGCCCGAGCGATCCGAGGGCTCGACCTCCTTCCAGAGGACCTTCTCGCCGGTCTTCAGGTCCGTGCGAAAGATCTTCGCGGGGATCTCCGACTGCGTCTGCGTCTGGAGAGAGTGCTGGTCCGGGCTGAAGATCGTGATGTATTCGCCGGGCGCGAGGACCGCGTTGGGGATCGGCGCGGGCTTGCTGCCGTCGACCGAGAGCAGGATCCGGCGATCCGTCGTCGAATACGCGACGAGCCTTCCGTCGGGACTCATCTCGCCGTGCGCGTCCCAGTTGATCCCGGGCAGGTCGATGGGTTTGGGCTTCGAGGCGCCGTTCAGATCGAGAACGTAGGCCTGGAACGGCTGGCCGGGAGCCGAGCTCAGGACCGTCACCGACGCGTCGGTCACGAGGGGCACCAGAATCGGGTTGAGACCGGGGCTCGGGATCGTTCGCGGGGCGCCCGGGCCGACCGGCAGCATGACGAGCTCGGGCGGCGTGGCGGCGGTGATCGTCAGGATCCACTTCCCGTCTCGCGAGAACCCCTGCGGAGTGCCGTCGCCCAGTCGGATCGACGGCCCGCCGTCGGTCGGACGAAGGAAGACGCCCCGACGCGGTCCCTCGCCCTCGCCGATCTCGCCGAAGAGAATGTGCTTCCCGTCGGCCGAGAGCTGCGCAAGCTCTGTGCCGTCCAGCCAGCCCAGGTCCTTCTCCTCTGCGGCGCCGGGCCCCCCGAACAGGACGCTGTGGCGGCCGACGAAACGCTCGAGGAGCAGCCTCCCATCCGGCGCCACGTCGTGCACGATGAAGCCGGGCGGCGCGCGCCACACGACGCGCTCCTTGCCGGAGAGAGATACCGCCCAGAGGGCCTCGTCGGCCTCCGACCTCGAGCCGAGGAACAGCACTTCGCCGGTCGAGCGGGAGCACGCGAGCCCGGCGAAGTCCTTCCAGTGCCAGCCCTGCGTCAGGACACGGCGCTTTCCGCTCTTGTCGATCCCTTCGATCGAGCTCTCACCGGCGTTGTTCGACTCGACGAAGAGCACCTGGGAGCCGTCGGGGGACGCCACGAGACGCGGCCACAGGTAATACGACTCGTAAAGGACGTGGCCGATCGGCCATTCGATCCGGTCCTTTCCCTCCCCGGTTCGCCGGAGAACCGCGAGCTCGTCGCTGCCCGGCGTCCAGGTCGCCGTGACGACATCCTCCACGAGCTCACGGGGGGCGCCGCCGCCGAGCGGGACCCGCGCGAGCGTCCCGGGCGGCTCCGGAAGCTGGAAGCTCCCCTTCCGCAGCTTGATGGCGAGGTCGCCCTTCGCGGAGATCGAGACGATGTTCGCGTGGTCGAGCCCGAGCGGCCTCGACTCGACCGCGTCGGTGCGCACTGAGAAGAGCTCGGAGGGGCGGCCCTCCCACGCGGCTCCGTAGACGACCGTCCCTCCGTCCGGCGCGAAACGGGCGGAGAGAATGTTGCCGCGGCGGAACGTCAGGCGCCGGAAGGTCAGGGGCCGCTCGCCGCTTCCCGCCGATGCGAAGTGACGGCCCGTCCAGAAGGCCGCGACGAGGCCGATCGTGCCGATCGCCGCGAAGGCCAGGCGGCGGGTCCGTCGCGACGGGGCGGCGGCGCGCGTGGCGGCCGGGGCCGTCAGCGAGAGCGATCCGAGGTCGAACGCGAGATCGCGCGCGGACTGGAAGCGTTCCTCCGAACGCTTCTCGAGGCAGTGCGACACGATGCGCTCGAGGCCTGCCGGCACCACCCGGCTCGACGACGACAGCTCCGGAGGATCCTCTTTGAGGATCGCGTTCATCGTCTCGATCGCGCTCGCGCCCTGGAAGGCTCGCGCGCCGGCGAGCATCTCGTAGAGCACGGCGCCGAAGGAGAAGATGTCGCTGCGCGCATCGGCGGGTTGTCCGCGCAGCTGCTCCGGCGACATGTATCCGACCGTGCCGAGGACCGTGCCCGGCTCGGTGCCGGGGCCGGCCGTGGGCGAGCGGCTGGCGTCGCCCGAGGGAACCGCGAGCTGCCGGGCGAGCCCGAAGTCGAGGATCTTCACCCGCCCGTCGCGCGTCAGGAAAAGGTTGGCGGGCTTCAGGTCCCGATGGACGATCCCCTTCTCGTGCGCGGCCGCGAGCCCCAGCGCGATCTCCCGCGCGATCTCGACCGCCTTGCGCACCGGGAGCGCTCCTCCGGAGAGCCGTGCGGCGAGCGACTCACCCTCGAGCAGCTCCATGACGGCGTAGGTCGTCGTGCCGGACCTGCCGAAATCGTGGACGGCGAGGATGTTCGGATGCGAGAGGGCCGCGACGGCCTTGGCTTCGCGCTCGAAGCGGGCCAGGGCCGCGGCGTCGTCGGCGAGGTCGTGGGGGAGAACCTTGATCGCGACGTCGCGGTCGAGCCTCGAGTCGCGCGCCCGGTAGACCTCTCCCATTCCGCCGGCGCCGAGCGGCGCCAGGATCTCGTAGGGGCCGAGGCGGGATCCCGCAGCGAGCGTCATATGGGCCGGTGAATTCTACTTCCGGGTACCGCCGTCATTCCGAGGAGCACAGCGGCGAAGCAGCCCTTTCGAGTCTCCGTAGGGCTGAGAAAGGGATCCCTCGCTGCGCTCGGGATGACCGGCGATGGCGCTGGCGCGCTTCGCCGGTCAGATGAGGAACTTTCCGCCTTCCATGATCGGGTCGCCGTCGAACCAGACGTTGAAGCTCCTGCCGACGATGTCGATGTGCGTCGTGCTCTTCCAGGGGGCGCCGGTGTGCTCCGCATACGGATGACCGAACGCGATGTGCAGCGTCGGGAGCTTCTCGTCCTGGAGGATGTTGCCGATGACGTCGTGAACGGCGATGTTGGTTCCGAGGGCGAACTCACCCACGCGGTTCGAATTTTCGTCGGTCGAGGTGTAGGCGAGAAAGTCGCGGACGAGGTCGGCGCGCTCGCAGCGCACGTCGGCGATGCGGCTGTTCTCGATCGTGACCGTGAGGGGATTGTCCTTCAGGTCTCCGTAGCGGGCGCAGAGGTAGTCGCCGACGACGCCGTCGGCCACGTACACGCCGTCGACACGGGCCGGGGCCGTCAGGACCTCGCCGCCCGGCAGGTTGCCCCACTTCGACTTCGAGATGATGCCGGAGGTCTTCAGCCACTTGATCGACGGGTCGAAGGTCGCCTCGAGGCGCGATCCGCCCGGGGACGTCGCGACGATCTTCTTCGCCTCGAGGGCGCGTTCGAGGACGCGGCACGAGATCGCGTCCACGTCGTCGAAGTTCGCCCGCATGGCCTCGACCATGATCCGGTGCGAGATCGAAACCATGTGCGCGTGGCGGATCTGGCGCCGGTCGATGATCGCGGTCAGGGCCCGCCGGAAGGCGAGCTCGCCCTCCTTCGGCTGGCCGGCATAGATGGAGACATCGGCGCGTTCGAGCGCCTCGGCGATCGGAGGCGGCAGCGTGAGCATCGGGCGCGCCCCGTAGTCCTCCATGACGCGCACGTCGACGCCGGCGCCGACCGCGCGCACCTGGTCCGCCAGGCTCGCACCGATCTCTTCGGTCTCGAGGTCGGTCACGATGGCCACGCGCTCGTGCGGCTCAATGCGGAGGCAGGTGCGGATGGCATTGCGGGCGCCCGGGACGAGGTCCTCGGCATAGGTCGTCTGCAGTTCCCTCAGCTGGTGGGTCAGGATGCGCTCCTTCGCTTCACGCCCGTCGCCGGCCTAAGAGGCCGAGCGCTCGAGCGGCGTCTCGATCGGCAGTCCGTGGCGGGTTTCCTCGCAGATGTAGTCGACGACCTTCTTCAGGTCGCCGCCGGAGGTCTCGTACACGCGGAGTTGCCGGTCGGCGCCCGTTCCGTTTTCCAGGATCCAGTTTACCGCCTCGACCTCCCGGCGGGAACCCAATTCGTCGACGACGTCGTCCAGGAACTCGAGGAGCTCGGCGATGAGGCTTCGGAACTCGACCTCGATCTCCTTGCCGAAGTCGATCATCTTGCCGCCGATCCCGTACCGCGCTGCGCGCCACTTGTTCTCGAGGATCAGGGCGCGGCGATATCGCCGCCAGCCCTGGTTCTGCTGGCGCAGCTTGTAGAGCTTGACGCAAATGGCCTGGATCAGCGCCGCGAGCGTCACGGTCTCCTCGAGGCGCATCGGCACGTCGCACACCCGGAACTCGATCGTTTCGAAGAACGGATGCGGACGCACGTCCCACCAGATCTTCTTGCCGTTGTCGATGCAGTTGGTCGAAACGAGGATGCGGACGAACTCGTCGAACTCCGCCGGGGTCTCGAAGTACTCGGGGACGCCGGTCCGGGGAAAGCGATCGAAGACCTTCGTCCGGAAGCTCTTCAGGCCGGTATTGCGGCCCAGCCAGAACGGCGAGTTCGTCGAGAGCGCCAGCAGGTGGGGCAGGAAATAGAGCGCCTCGTTCATGATCTGGATGGCGAGCGAGCGGTCCTTGATCCCGACGTGGACGTGGAGGCCGAAGATCAGGTTCGCGCGCGCGAGCAGCTGCATCTCCTGCACGACCGAGTCGTAGCGGGGATCGGGAAAGATCTTCTGGTCCGCCCAGTTGGAGAACGGATGCGTCCCGGCCGAAGCGACGCGCATGCCGTTCTTCTTCGAGAGCCGGATGATCTCCGTGCGCATCTCGCCGACGTCCAGGCGGACCTCCTGGATGTTCTTGCAGATGCCGCTGCCGATCTCGATGACCGACTGGTGCATCTCCGGTTTGACGCGCTCCTTCAGGACGAGCCGGCCCTCCTCGAGGATCTCCTGCACGTGGGAGCGCAGCTCTCGCGTGTCCGGATCGATGATCTGGAACTCCTCTTCGACGCCGAGCGTGAACGCGGGCCTCTCCATCCGATGGCGATCAGGCGTTTCCGCGCGGACGGGAGGACGGGGCCCGCGGAGCGGCCGGCTTGCGGACGCGGCCGGACGGGCGTTTGGGGAGCTCCTCGCCGCCCGCCAGGTACGCCGCCCAGCGATACTCGGCCGGAGACTCCGCCGCCTGGTGGACGCGCTCGATCAGCCACTTGGTGGCGTGGTCGACGACCCACTGGAAGTTCTCTTCGCCCACCGACTCGACGGCGGCGTCGGGCGCGGGGTTCAGGAAGTCGATCGCGTACGGGACGCCATCCCGCACCGCGAACTCGAGGGTGCAGAAGTCGTAGCCGAGAGCATTCATCAGCTTCAGGCAGTCGCCGTGAATGCGCTCGTGCATCGCGGCCGCGATCGGCGTGCCGTCCTTCACGTAGCGGTTCGCGTGGGGCTGACGCGGGTCGTACCGCATGATGTGGACGTATCGGCGGCCGATCGTGTAGCAGCGGAAGTACTCGTCGAACACGATCTCTTCCTGCAGCGTCATCACGTTCTGGCCCGAGTCGCGGTAGGCGGCGAAGAACTCGTCGGGATTGGTGACGCGATAGACGCTCTTCCATCCGCCGCCGGAGTACGGCTTGAAGTAGGCCGGGAATCCGATGTGCTGGAACATCTCTTCCCATTCGAGCGGGAAGACGAGGTTCGACATGGATTCCGAGGTCGTGTCGGGCGGATGCTGGTTCGACGGGAGGATCACGGTCTTCGGCACCGCCACGCCGACCCTCCGCGCCACGACGTTGTTGAAGAACTTGTCGTCGGCCGACCACCAGAAGGGGTTGTTGACGACGACGGTGCCGTCGGCGACGGCCTTCTTCAGGATCGCGCGGTAGAACGGGATGTCCTGGCTGATGCGGTCGAGAATGAGGTCGTAGCGCCGGGGGCTGTCGAGGCTCACCCCGCCGATCATCGCCGGCTCGGCGACGACGTCGGCGCCGGCGCGGTTGATGCGCTCGACCAGCGCCTGCGGGAAGGAGCGTTCCTGGCCGAAGAGAATGCCGATGCGTTTCATGGGAAGTCCTTTGCGTCTTTGAGTGAAGCGGTGTCGCGCCGGAAAGCCGGAGATTATCTCACGGGGCCCGCGCCGCTCGCGGTCGCCGAAGCGACTGGTGCGAAGGGGTTTAGGGCTTCGCCGCCGGCTCCCCGTTCCGGACGTATCGATCCATCCAGGCAAGGTTTCGCTCGGCGAGGTCCCGGATGAGGCGCGGCTCGCGCACCCCGTGGGCCTGCCTCGGATAGACGACCATCTCGACCGGGACGCCGAGGCGCTTCAGGGCGTTGTAGAGCTCGTAGGCCTGGGAGGTCGGAACGCGCAGGTCCCGCTCGCCGTGCTCGATGAGCGTGGGTGTCCTGACCTTCTCGACGAACTCGAGCGCCGAGCGCGACCGGTAGAGCTCGCTCGCGCCGGCGGACCAGAATTCGCCTCCGAAATAGTCCGGAAGGAAGGACGGGATGTCGGTCGTTCCGGTGAAGGAGCGCAGATCCGTCAGGCCGGCGCCGACCGACGCGGCCCTGAATCGGTTCG
This sequence comes from uncultured Acidobacteriota bacterium, assembly GCA_963738945.1. Classification (GTDB taxonomy): domain Bacteria; phylum Acidobacteriota; class Thermoanaerobaculia; order UBA5066; family Gp7-AA6; genus DAHUXD01. Next base: position 3,039,262 of record CAVTYD010000002.1, on the reverse strand, counting down.
TCTGCGTAATCGTCCAGGCCGTCATGAATCCGCCGTAGCTCCAGCCGAAAATTCCGAGGCGCTCCGGATCGGCGACGCCGACCGCGACGGCCTCGTCCACTCCGGCCATGAGGTCGCGATAGTCGGCGCCTCCCCAGTCCCGGACGTTCGCCTGGCGAAATGCCGTTCCGTAGCCCGAGGAGCCGCGCGGGTTGGCGCGCAGGACGGCGTAGCCTTCGGAGCCGAAGACCGCGTACGGGTAGGGGCCCGGCGCTCCGAGGTACGCCGCTTGATAGACGCCGGCGGGCCCTCCGTGCACGGCGAGCAGGAGCGGGTAGCGGTGGCGCGGCTGGTACCCGGCGGGCAGGGTCAGGAGTCCCTCGATCGCCTGACCGCCGTCGCCCTTCCAGGTCAGGATGCGCGTGTCGCCGAGCGGATGCTTCGGCATCTTCGCGTTGACGCTCGAGACGCGGCGCGGAGAAAGGGCGGCGAGCGAAGACACGTACGCCTCGGCCGGCTCGGTCGACGTCTGTCGGACGAAACCGATCCAGGAACCGCCGGCGTTGACGTGCGCGCCCTCCAGGACCGCGTTCGGCTTCGTGAGCGCGCGGATGCTTCCGCCCCGGACGTCGAGCGCGTAGAGGAGGGAGGACACGCCCTTCGCCTCGAGGAAGTAGAGGGTCGCGCCGTCGGCCGACCAGCCGGCGATCTCGGGATCCTCGTCGAAGGAGTGGGTCGGGTCGCGGCTCTCTCCGCCGCCCGCCGGAGCGAGGCGGATCCAGCGGCGGTGCGCCCAGCGGGGCGGATCGTCGGTCACGACGTACGCGATCCACCGTCCGTCGGGAGAGTAGACGGGCTCGGTCTCGGCGGCGCCCGTATGGGCGAAGGGCGTCACGGCTCCGGAGGCGACGTCCACGAGCGAGATGTCGGAGGAGGGCCACTCGTCGGCGGCCGGCCGGCGGCGGTGGGAGAAGGCGATCGTCTTTCCGTCCGGAGCCCAGTCGAACTCGTCGATCGACCCGACCTCCGACATCAACTGCTTCGCCTCGCGGGGCTCGCCGGCGCGATCCGGGACGGTCACGATCCAGAGGCGGACGGGCCGGTCGTCGGCGCCGACCACCCGCGCGTCGTCTCTCTCTCGTTCGCGCCGTTCCCGATCCTCGGGGTCCGGCTCCGGGGCCAGGAACGCGATCGAGCGCCCGTCGGGAGACCATGCGGCCTGCGACACGTCGGACTTCGCGTCCGTCAGCCTCCACGCCTCGCCGCCGTCGGCCGGAAGCAGCCAGACGTTCGCAAACCGTTCGCCGCGCTTGGAGAGAAAGGCGATCCGCCGTCCGTCCGGCGACCACCGCGGTTCGTTCGACGACTGGTCGGCGAAGGTCGCGGGCCACGATGCCTTTCCGTCCGAGGCCGCGAGCCAGATCTGCTCGCGATATTCGCTCCGGTCCTTCTCCATGACGGCCTCGCGCACGACGAACGCCACGCGACGGCCGTCGGGAGACACCCGGACGTCGGGGATCGTCCGGTACGCGAACATGTCGGCGATCGTCCACTTCCCCGAGGCGTCCGAGCGGGGCGATGGCGCGGCGCCGAGGAAAGCGGGGAAGAGCGTCAGGAGCGTCAACATCCGGAGGGCGGCGATCGAAACCTTCCCCCTCGCCCCCGCCCTCTCCCCGCAATGGGGGGAGAGGGGCTTTCCTGGAGGGCGCCTCGCACCCTCGCCCCGAGGGAGGCCGGCCGCGGCCGAAGACCGCGCCTCGCCCGGGAGTCCCTCGCTCATCCGCTCACCAGATCTGGCAGAGGTCCTTGCGCACCATCGGATCGCCGGACTTGCAGCCGAACGCCCTGGCGAACTCGGGCAGCGTGGACGGGGGACCGATGGCCCGGAACTGCGAGAGGGGATGGGGATTGGTGTTCATGAGGAGCTTGGCGAGCTCCGGCCGGATGTTGGCCGCCCACACGCGCGCCCAGGCCAGGAACAGGCGCTGATCGCCCGTCAGGCCGTCGATCGGCGCGGCCGTCCTGCCGCCGAGCGACGCCAGGTAGGCGCGGTACGCGATCGCGAGACCGCCGAGGTCCGCCGTGGCTTCGCCGAGGACGAGCTTGCCGTTGACGTGCTGTCCCTCGTAGACGTACGAGTCGTACTGGTCCTCGACGCACTTCGAGCGGGCCTCGTAGTTCTTGAGGTCCTCGGGCGTCCACCACTCGATCATGTTGCCCTGGGCGTCGAACTTGCGGCCCTGGTCGTCGAATCCGTGCGTCATCTCGTGACCGATGACCGATCCCATCGCCCCGTAATTGACGGCGTCGTCGGCCTTCGCGTCGAAGAAGGGCGGCTGGAGAATGCCGGCGGGAAACACGATCTCGTTCTTCTGCGGGTTGTAATACGCGTTGACCGTCGGCGGCGACATGTCCCACTCGGTCTTGTCGACGGGCTTGCCGATCTTCTTCAGGTCCCGCGCGAACTCGAATTCGTTGGCGCGCTGGACGTTCTGCACGTACGGCCCGCGGTCGATCGTCAGGGCGGTGTAGTCGCGCCACCGGGACGGATAACCGATCTTGGGGTCGAAGGTGTCGAGCTTGGCGAGCGCCGCCTTGCGTGTGGCCTCGCCCATCCACGGCAGCGTCGCGAGGTCCGCGCGCAGCGCCGCGATCAGGTTCTTGACCATCGCGTCGGCCCGCGCCTTGGCCTCGGGCGGGAAGTAGTCGCGCACGTAGGCCTTTCCGAGCGCGAATCCGATCGCGTCGTCGGTCGCCGAGACGCACCGCTTCCACCGCACCTCGTTCTCGGGCGTTCCCTGGAGGGTCTTGCCGTAGAAGGCGAAGGTCTCGTCCACGAATTTCTTCGAAAGGCTCGGCGCCGCCGAGTGGACCAGGTGCCAGCGCAGGTACGTCTTCCAGTCGGCGAGCGGAGTCGAAACGAGCTCCTGGTTGAACGCCTCGAAGTACTTCGGCTGGCCGACGTTGATCGCCGCCACCGGGGGAGCGTCGAGCTCCTTGAGATACCCGGCCCAGGAGAAGTTCGGCGTCAGCTTCGCGATCTCGGCGAGGCTCTTGCGGTTGTACGTCTTGTCCGTGTCGCGGCGCTCGACGCGGGTCATCGAGGCCTGCGCGAGCTTCGTCTCGAGCGCCATCACCGACTTCGCGCTCTCGGCGGCTTTCGCCGGCGTCTCGCCCATGAGCTCGAACATCTTCGTGACGTGGGCGACGTACTCGTCGCGCAGCTTCTTCGAGTCGTCGTCGGTCTTGAGGTAGTAGTCGCGGTCGGGCAGCCCGAGGCCGCCCTGGTAGGCGCCGGCGATGACCTCGCTCGCGTTCTTGCGGTCCTGGTCGGAGCCGAAGTTGAAGACCGCGTTGACGCCCATCATCTGGAGGCGGGCGATCTCTTTCTGGAGCTCGGGGACGCTCGAGACCTTGTCGATCGCCGCGAGCTCGCCCTTCAGCGGCGTCAGCCCCTGCGCCTCGACGGCGGCTTCGTCCATGCACGTCGAGTAGAAGTCGCCGACCTTCTGATCGTCGCTGCCGGACGCGTTCGAGGCCTTCGAGACCTTCTCGAGGACCTTGTGCAGGTTCTCGCGGTTCTGCTCCTCGAGGATCGTGAACGAGCCCCAGTACGACTGGTCGGAGGGAATCGGATTCGACTTGAGCCAGCCGCCGTTGCCGTACAGGTTGAAGTCCTGGCACGCGGCGACCGACGCATCCATGTCGGCGGGGTTGATGCCGTGGACGTCATCGGCGGCGAGCCCGGAAACGCCGACCGCGGCCGAGGCGAGAGCGATCAGGAAAATGGACGGTGACTTCACGAATCCTCCTTCAAGAGTGAAGGGGGAATCTTATGACGGAGGCGGGCGGGGACGGGTTCCGCCCCGACGGCGCGCTGGCGATCCGCGGCTTCCCGGTGTCGTCGGGGCGGCCCTTGCGGCCGCCCGGTTGCCGGCCCTTTACGAGACGCTGCCCGGAGCCTCTTCCGCCGATCCGGACCCGAACAACAGCCTCCCGTTCTCCAGGGCCGTGTTCCGCAGCGTCACGGCGAGGCCCTCCGCGAGGGAGTTGACCGGGTGGACCTCGATCGAGGAGCGCACCTCCTCCGGCAGGTCCTCGAGGTCCGCCTCATTGTCCCGGGGGATGACGACCTGCCGGATTCCGGCCCGCACGGCTCCGAGGATCTTCTCCTTCAGGCCGCCGATCGGGAGCACCCGGCCGGAAATCGTGATCTCGCCCGTCATCGCCACGTCGTGGCGCACCGGGCGCCGCGAGAGCGCCGAGACGACGGCGGAGGCCATCGCAATTCCGGCCGACGGGCCGTCCTTCGGAATCGCACCGGCCGGAACGTGGATGTGCACGTCGCGCTCGAAGTCCTTCTCGTCGATGCCGAGCCAGGCCGCGTGAGACCTCGCGAAGGTCCAGGCGGCGCGGGCCGACTCCTTCATCACGTCGCCGAGCTGGCCGGTCAGGATCAGCTCGCCCTTTCCGCGCATCAGCGAGGCCTCGACGAACATGATGTCGCCGCCCGCGGGTGTGTAGTACATGCCGGTCGCGATGCCGACCTCGTCTTCGGCGGACATCTTCTCGGGATGGACCCGGGGCCGGCCGAGCAGCGGCCGGACGTCTCCGCGCTTCACCTCCTGCGTCTCGATCTCCCGGGCGGCGATGCGACGCGCGACCTTGCGGGCGAGCTTGCCGAGCTCGCGCTCGAGCTGGCGGACGCCCGATTCGCGCGTGTAGCTCGCGATGACCTCGCGGATCGCATCGTCGGTCAGGGCGAGCTGCCCCGCGGCGAGACCGTTCTCCTCGATCTGGCGCGGCACGAGGTAGCTCTTGGCGATCTGGAGCTTCTCGGCCTCGGTGTAGCCGGCGAAGTTCACGATCTCCATGCGATCGAGCAGCGGCCCCGGGATGTTCTGGATGAAGTTCGCCGTCGCGATGAAGAGAACCTCCGAGAGGTCGAACGGCACGCCCAGGTAGTGGTCCGTGAAGCTGTCGTTCTGCGCGGGGTCGAGCACCTCGAGCAGCGCCGACGCGGGATCGCCCTGGAAGGAGACGCCGAGCTTGTCGACTTCGTCGAGGAGGAAGACCGGGTTCTTCGAGCCGGCCTGCTTCATGCCCTGGAGGATGCGGCCGGGCATCGCGCCGATGTACGTGCGCCGGTGGCCGCGGATGTCGGCCTCGTCGCGCGCGCCGCCGAGCGAGATGCGCACGTACTTGCGTCCCATCGCGCGCGCGATCGACTTGGCGATCGACGTCTTGCCGACTCCCGGCGGCCCGGCGAAGAGCAGGATGCGCCCGCGGCCCGGCCGGGACGCCTCCTTCTCGGTCTCAGGCGCGGCGCCGGGCTTCTCGGCCGGTTTCGCCGCCGCTTCGTCTGCGGGGGCCTCGCGCTGCCGCGAAAGCTGCCGGACGGCCAGAAATTCGAGGATGCGGTCCTTGACGTCTTTCAGTCCGTAGTGATCCTCGTCGAGAACGCGGGAGGACTCGGCCACGTCGAGCTTCTCTTCGGTTCGACCGTTCCACGGCAGCTCGGCGACCGTCTCGAGGTACGTGCGGATCACCTGGGACTCCATGGACTCGCGGCCGATCCGCGTCAGGCGCAGCCACTCGCGGTCGACTTCCTTGCGCGCGTCATCCGGCAGATCGAGGGCGTCGAGCTTGGCGCGCAATTCCTTCAGCCCGTCGTCCGACGAGCCCTCGCCTTCGCCGAGCTCCCGCTGGATCGCCTTCATCTGCTCGCGCAGGTACATCTCGCGCTGGCGGCTGCCGATCTCCTCCTTGACCTTGGACTGGATGTCCTCCTGCGCGGAGAGAACGTCGATCTGGCGCTGCACGTGCACGAGCACGCGGCGCAGCCGGTCTTCGACCGACAGCGTCTCGAGGAGCACCTGCTTCTCCGGGACGGGAATGTCGAGATATCCCGCGACCAGGTCCGCGAGCCGGCCCGGCTCGTTGACCTCGGCGAGGATCTGGTCGACGGTCTCTTCGGGCAGCCCGAGCTTCTTGCCGAGCTCCGCGGCGCGCTCTCGGGCCTCGCGATGGAGGCCGGCAAACGCCGCGTCGCGCGGGTCGAGCGGCAGCATCTCGAGCGCGTCCTGCACGGTGGCTTCGAGATAGCCGCCCTTCGGGGACACCCGCAGGGCGATCCCGCGGGACTTGCCCTCGAGGACGAGGCGGATTCCGCCGATGCCTCGCTGGATCGAACCCAGGCTCGCCACCGTGCCGATCGTGAAGAGCTCGGCCGGCGTCACGGCCTCCGAGTCGTGTCTCTGGGCCACGGCGAAGACGAGGCGCTCGGGCGTGGTGAGAGCGGCCTCGATCGCGCGCAGGGTCCCGGCGCGCCCCGCCGAGATGGGGAAGGTCACACCCGGGAATAAAACCGCGTTCCGCATGGGAACGACGGGCAGGGAGTACTGATTCATCGCTGTGGTTCTCCTTGTTCCAGTCCCAAATACGCCGGATTCCGTCCGGCCGATTCCGGGGCCGCACCGCGGCCTGAAGCGGATGTCGCCGCTCGTCAAAACAAGCGGCGAGGGCCGGAATTCCGCCGCCGGCGGATCAGCCGGTGCGCCGCACGACGGCGATCGAAACGTCGTCGTCCGGGGCTTCGCGGCCGCGGAACGCATCCGCCTCCGAGGCCAGGGCATCCGCGAGGTCCTGCGGCGACAGGCGCGCGTGCAGTCGAAGGGCGTTCTCGATCCGGGCGTCTCCGAACTCCTGGCCCGCGGGACTGCGCGCCTCGGAGAGCCCGTCGGAATGGATGAGGAGCGATTCGCCGGGCTCGAGTCGAGTCCGGGCGACGGGCCACGTCAGGTCCGGCTTGATGCCGAGCGGGTACGCGCCTTCGCCGACGCGCTCGCGCACGAAGCCGTCGCTGCCGATTCGAAGGGCCGGCGGATGTCCGGCCACGCAGGCCGTGACGGTCCCGTCGCGATCGGCGAGCAGATAGATGCAGCCGAAGAAGGCTCGCCGGCTGCCCGTGCGGCACAGGATCCGATTGAGGGTGGCGAACATCGCCGTGGGCGAAGCGTCCACTTCGAGCTGCGTGCGAAACGAGGCGTGCGCGACCGCCATGACGAGGCCGGCCGTCATCCCGTGCCCCGACGCATCGCCGAAGAGCACCGCGAGGCGTCCGTCGGGAAGGGGCACGAAGTCGTAGATGTCGCCGCCGACCATGTTGGCGATCTCGTTGTGAGCACCGAGCTCGTAGCCCGGGGGTCGCGGGAGGTCCTTCGGAATCAGGCTCGCCTGGAGCTCCCGCGCGAGCTCGAGCTCGTCGCGGAAGTTGATCTTGTCGACGAGCTCCATCGCGAGCAGCAGCAGGAGCAGGCCGGATGCGATCGTCAGGAAGCCGCTGTCGAAATCCACGCGATACGTCACCGTTCGGTCCTGGCCGTGGCGGTGCTTGACCTGCTCGTTCTCGCAGGACGGGGAGAACAGCGTCAGGAGAAAGCACGCGAGGACCACGAGGAAAACGACGCGGCGCGCCGGGGCGAGGCGGTTGGCCAGGCCGTAGAGGACGCTGTTGGCCGTCTTGAACCACCGCTTCCATCGCTTCGGCTCGCGCGCGATGGCCGCGCGGTCCTCGGTCGTGAGCTTCTCCTTGGCGAGCCGCCACTCGCGCGAATAGAGCTGGGCGATGTCCTCCTTGCCGACGTCGTGAAACGTCGAGCGCAGGAGGTCCTTCCACGTCTGGCCGCCGGCAGGCATCGACCCGGATTATTTCCGATCCGCGGCCCCGCTCACCAAGGTCTTTCCGCGGCGGGGCCGGTCACGGCCGCGGCGCGGATCCTGAACGAGGCGAAGGCGAGGGTCTACAGCCCGATGAGCGCGAGCTCGTCGATCAGGCTCGCGAGCTGGGGGTGCGCGGCGAGCTCGCGATAGAGCCAGCCGTGGCGGTCGCGAAGGTCTTTCAGGCCGCCGCGCAGCGCCTCGCCGTCCTTCGCGGAAGCGGCCGCGCGCAGCCGGTCCATGACCTCTCGGGACGAGGCGTCGAGCCGGCCTCCGACCTGGTCGTGCAGGGCATCGAAGGAGCGACGGACGCGCGAGGCGTGTTCGTCGGACGAATTTTCCGCCATCGCAATCAGCCTATCAGAGCAGGTCCGGAAGCGACGCGAGCGAGTCGAGGACCGCGTCCGGACGGACCTCCGACCGCGCGGCATCGAGCTCCCGGTACTTGCCGGTCCGGACGAGAACGCCCTTCATGCCCGCCGCCTGGCCGCCCGCGACGTCGGACTCGAGATCGTCGCCGACGACCGCGGCCTCCTCCGGCCGCACACCGAGCGATCCGAGCGCCTGCGCGAAGAACTCGGGCGAAGGCTTTCCGACGAGCGTCGCGGCGCGGCCGGAGGCGTACTCGAGCGCCGCCGCGAAGGCGCCCACGTCGAGCATCCAGCCGTCCGGGCCGCGCCAGTGGCGATTCCGGGCCAGCGCGATGAGCTCCGCGCCCTCGAGCACGTGTCGGAACGCGCGGTTCAGGCGCCCGTACGTCAGCTCGTCTCCCATGTCGCCGAGGATGACCGCTTGCGGCTTCGACTCGTCGCGAGTGACTCCGGGGAAGTCTTCGAGCAGCCCCGGGCGCACCAGGAAATCGCAGCGCGTGAAGCCCCGGCGCGCCAGGAGGGCGTGAGCGGCTCGCGGCGCCGTGAAGATCCGGCCGGGATCCACCGCGAGACCCATCGCGGCGAGCTCCCGGGCGATCGTCGCGCGCGGGCGGCTCGTCGTGTTCGTCACGAAGCGATGAGAAACGCCCCGGGCTTCGGCCTCGCGCAGCGCCTCGGCGGCGCCCGCGATCAGCCGCGCGTTTTGATAGACGGTTCCCTCGAGATCGACGAGCAGGGCCCGGACGCCGAGAGCCCCCGTCATGCCGGCGCGATCATCCGCTCGTAGAGCGTCAGGAGCGCCTGGGTCCCCTCTTCGCCGCGGCCCTGCGCTTCGAGCGCGGACAGAAGCTGATGGACGAGGGCGACGCCCGGGAGCGGCACGCCCTTCTCGCGCGCGGTCTTCAGGACGATCGCGAGGTCCTTCTGCTGGTGCTTGATGGCGAACGCCGGCTGGAAGTCCCGGTCGATCATCTTTCTTCCGAGCACGTCGAGCATCCAGGAGCTCGCCGCTCCGCCGAGAAGGGCCTCGTGGAGCGGCCCCATGGGAAGGCCCGCCCTCCCGGCAAACGCCATTCCCTCCGAGACGGCGAGGAGTGTCCCGGCCACCACGATCTGATTGACCGCCTTTCCGAGCTGTCCCGCGCCCGAGGCGCCGAGGTGCGTGATGCGCCGTCCCATCGCCGACAGGACCGGCCGCGCCCGCTCCAGGGCCGCGGCCTCGCCGCCCACGAAGAAGGTGAGCGTCCCTTCCTGCGCTCCCTTCTGGCCGCCGGAAACCGGAGCGTCGAGAAAGAAGGCTCCGGCCCGGGTGACGCGCTCAGAGATCGAGCGCGCGGACTCCGCGGCGATCGTGGAGCAGTCGATCAGGACCGCTCCGGGCGGCGCGCCGCGGACCGTGCCGCGAGGCCCGAGGTGAACATCCTCCACTTCGGGCGCGTCGGGGAGGCAGGAGACGACGACGTCCGCGTCCCGAGCCGCCTGCTCCGGCGTCTCGCAGGCCCGCGCGCCGAGCTCGTCCGCGAGCGCTCGCGCCTTCGCCGCGGTTCTCGACGCGAGCGACAGGTCGAATCCGGCCTTGCCGAGATTGCGCGCCATTCCGAGCCCCATCGTGCCGAGCCCGACGAAACCGACTTTCAACGTCATCCGTCCCTCCCGGTGGTCGGCGATTCTAGTCGGGAGCGCGAGCGGTAGCATCGCGCCGGGAGGGCGCCATGACGACGTCGCCGCGCGAGGTCACGGTCCGCGAGACCGGCATCCGGCTCCGACAGCGCATCGAGACGGGCCGCCACGTGCTCGTCGCGGACGAGCCGCCTTCGGGAGGCGGCCACGACGCGGGCCCCGATCCGTACGCGCTGCTGCTCGCCGCGCTCGGCGCCTGTACTTCCATGACGCTCCGGATGTACGCCGACCGGAAGGGCTGGCCCCTCGAGGGCATCACGGTGCGCGTCGCGCACGAGCGGGCCTACGCGCGGGACTGCGCCGACTGCGAGACGAAAGACGACACCCGGATCGACCGGATGACGCGGACGATCCTGCTCACCGGGCCGTTGTCGGCCGAGCAGAAGGCGCGGCTCGTCGAGATCGCGGAACGCTGCCCCGTGCACCGCACGCTGACGGGCCGGAAGGAGATCGTGACCCGCCTCGAGGAGGCCTGAGACGCCGGCCGGCTAGGTGAGGTCGATGCCCTCGACGTGCGGCGCGAGGGCCTCGTGCTGGAGCTCTCGCAGCTTCTTCAGTCCCTTGCGCGCGAGCGCGAGGAGCTCGCCGAGCTGCTCCTCGGAGAAGGGCCGGCGCTCGGCGGTGCCCTGGATCTCGACGAAGTTCCCCGAGGCGGTGGCGACGACGTTGCAATCCACGTCGGCCTCCGAGTCTTCCTCGTAGGCGAGATCGAGCACCGGCTGACCGGCGCAGATTCCGACCGAAACGGCGGCCACCGTTTCCCGCAGGGGCCAGCGCGGAACCTGGCCGCCGCGGCAGAGCTTGGCGATCGCCATCGCGAGGGCCACGCAGGCGCCCGTGATTCCGGCGCATCGCGTTCCGCCGTCGGCCTGCAGCACGTCGCAGTCGAGCGTGATCGTGCGCTCGCCGAGGCCCCGGAGTTCGGTGACCGAGCGCAGGGAGCGCCCGATGAGCCTCTGGATCTCGAGCGTTCTTCCGCCCTGGCGTCCCTGCGCCGCCTCGCGGGAGGAGCGCGTGTGCGTGGCGCGCGGGAGCATCCCGTACTCGGCGGTGACCCAGCCGCTGCCGGTTCCCTTGAGGAACGCGGGCACGCGGTCCTCGATGGAGGCCGCGCAGAAGACCTTCGTATGCCCGAAGGCGACGAGAGCCGAGCCCTCGGCGTGGCGCGCCACGCCGGTCTCGATCGAAACGGCGCGCATCTCCGACGGCTTGCGCCCGTCGGGGCGCGGTGTCGAGCGGCTCACCGGCGCGGCCCGCGGGTCGGACGCACCGTGGCGGTCGGCGTCGGCGTCGCGGTCGCCGTCGGCGTGAGCGTCGCGGTTTCCGCGGGCGTCGGCGGCTCCGCGCCGGGCGGCTCGACGATGCCGCGAATGAAGAGAAGCGGCCGGGTCAGGTCCACGTGACCTCCGAGGGTTTCGGCGGGCTCGCCGTTGACGAGGATTCTCACACGGGAAGTCTCCGCGACGTTCTGCAGGGTCGTGTCGACCAGCGAAGCGACGATCGTCAGCTCGTCGTCCGAGCCGAAGGCGAGGCTCGAGTCCACGGCCAGATCGAGCACCGCCTGGCCCTCGGGCAGCAGGAAGGCGTTGCGCAGCTGCATCTTGTCCGGCAGGGCCGCCATCAATCCCTCGCGCCGGGGTCCCTTCTGAAGCTCTTCGAAGAGCGCGCGCAGGAAGGCGGCGGCGCCCGCGGGCTTCGGGATGTCCCGCTCCTCGGGGTGCAGGAGCTGCCCGTTCTGATCCGGAAAGAACAGGGTGACGCGGATCGTCTCGACCGGCGGCGGGGGCGTCGCACCCGGCGCCGCGGTCACCGGCGCGGGCGCCGCGGGAGAGACGCGCAGGAAGGGTCGGGGCCCCCTTCGCGCAAAGCGCGGAAGCCCGCTGCGGTTGACGAAGAGCAGTGCCGCGACGGCGGCCGCGAGCGCCACGAGGAGGATCGCCGCCGCGCGGCGGCTCATGGCACCGGGGTCGCGGCCGTGGCCGGATGCGCCGCACCCGGAACCCGACGCGAGAAGAACCGGGCGACGGCCCGCGCGACGGCTTCGGCGACCGCCTGCTGAAACTCCGGGCTCTTGAGCTTCTTCTCCTCTTCGGGATTCGAGATGAAGGCGACCTCGACGAGCACGGCGGGCATCGTCGCTCCCACGAGGACGCGGAACGGAGCCTGTTTGATCCCGCGGTTGGCCGTGTCGGACACGCCGTTGAGCTCGCCCTGGATCGCCTCGGCGAGCTCGCTCGACTCCTTCAGGTGGGCGCTCTGGGCGAGGTCCCAGAGGACGAAGTCGAGATTGGGATTGGCGGAGGCTTCGCCCGCGGCCGCCGGCGGGGCGGAGCTGCCGGCCTGGTTCTCCTCCTTGGCGACCTCCTGGGCGATCTTGTCGGAGGCCTCGAGCGAGAGGTAGTAGGTCTCGGATCCGTTGGCCGACGCCGCGCGCGAGGAGTTGGCATGGACCGAGAGGAAGAGATCGGCCTTCTCGTGGTTCGCGATGGACGCCCGGTCGTCGAGCGAGATGAGAACGTCGGAGTCGCGGGTCAGCACCGTGCGGCAGGAGAGGACTCTCGGGAGCGCCGCCGCGATGCGCTTTGCGATCTCGAGGGTCGCCTCCTTCTCCTGCAGGCCGCCGGGTCCGATCGCACCCGTTTCGACGCCGCCGTGGCCGGGATCGATCGCGATCGTGAGCAGCGGCGCCGTCGCCCCGGCGGCCGCCGGCGCCTCCGGGGCGACCGCGGCGGCGGCGCGGCGGCCGACTTCGATCACGATCCGATCGGGGCTCGTCAGGGGATAGGAGCGCGCCGAGAGGTTCGGCTCCTTGAAATCCACCGTCGCCGTGTCGCCGGCGAATCGGACCGCGGACACGAGCGGATCGTCGAACTTCTTCTCGGGAAACGGCGGGTCGATCTTCGTGTCCTCGAAGCGCACCTGGTAGGCCTTGTCCGAAAGGGTCGTCGAGGTCTTCGCCGCGCCCGACAGCCTCAGCACGACCTGCGTGGTCGGCGCGACGTGAACGACGGCCACCTCGATCGCCACGGGAGGCGGGCCGGCGGCCGTCAGCGTCCAGGCGCGCTTGCCGGCGTCGTAGGCTCCGGCGGCGCCCGCGAGCGGGAAGAGAATCTTCTCGAAGAAGTCGCGCGGAGCGTAGAGGGATCCGAGCACGAGGCGCGCGGGCGCGGAAATCGGGACGACGCGGCGATCCACCGGGACCTGGGCCGTGCCCGGTCCGATCAGGATCTGATGGCCCTGGCCCGTCAGCGTCATCACGCTGGTGCCCGGATCCGCCGCGACCGTAAAACCGAGCGCGCGGGCGGCGTCGGACACGACGAATTCCTTGCCGCCGATCGTGCCGACGGGGTGCGACTCGCCCTTCCAGAGGATCGTCGCGCGATCTTCGGCTCCGGCGGCGGAAGCGAAAGCGAGAAGAAGGGTCAGGGCCGCGCCAGCGGCGATGCGGCGGCTTCTCAACCGGAAATGGAGGTCTCTTTCGATGCGGGCGCTCTCGTGCGACAGGGTAGCACGACCCCTCTAGGACGGGGGTTTGCGCGCCGTGACGTAGATCTCCGCCGTCTGCTCCGAGTGTCCGCCGAGTCTCACGTCCGAGACCTCGAAGCCCGCGAGCGTCACGAACTGGCGCACCTCGGCTTCCGTGTACGCGCGCACGCGGCCCGGGCTGCGCGCGGAAATCCCGGCGCCCTCGACGAAGGCGCGCGCGTACACGGTGGAGAGAAAGTTCGGGAACTGCGTCACCAGGATGCCGCCGGCGGAAAGCACGCGATGCGCATCGCGGAGGTAGAGAAAGGCGTCCTCCCTCTCGAGATGCTGCAGCACGAGGAAGGAGAAGACGAGGTCGAACCGGCCGTTCTCGAAGGAGGTCAGGAATTCCCCGTTTCCGACTTCGCGCAGGTGAACGTTGGGAAGCCCGGCGAGCCGAGCGGCAGCACGCTGGAGCATCTCGCCGCTCACGTCGACGGCCCAGAGCTCCCGGACGCGCGGCGCGAGATATCGCTCCACGCGTCCGATGCCGCAGCCGATGTCGAGGACCGCGGCCTTCTCCGGGAGATGCCGCGCCACGAGGTCCGCGTCCCACTGGCCGGCCGCTTCGAACGCGTCGGGGCTCGCGCCGGTCAGCACCGAATCCGCCGCGTTGACGCGGGCCGCCTCGTTCCAGGCGCCCTTGTAGTCGGGCGTCTTCGCCGGCTCGAGCGGCGGCGCCGGCGAACCCGGCAGCGCGATGCCGAGGAGGCGGGACAGCGCGCGGCGCATGGCGCTACGGCCTCGCTTCCCGGCGTCCGCGGGCGATCCGGAAGCTGATGCCGAAGAGGAGCGCCGCCGCGGCGACGAGAATCAGGCCGCGCCAGAAGACCGCGTTGACGATGCCGCCCGCCCGGCTGGAGGCGTCCTCGATCGAGCGCCGGGCGAGCGCGTCGACCCCGGCGATCGCGGCGGCGCGTTGCTGGTCGACTCCCGCCAGCGCGGCCTTGCGCTCCTCGCCGATCGCCGCCAGCGCCGCGACGCGCTCGGAGGTGACGAAGTCGGTCATCGCCACGCGCTCCCGGTCGACCTCCGCGAGAAGGGCCGCGCGCTCGCGGTCGATCAGCTCCTGGACCGGGCCGGCCGCCTGGCGGGTCGTGCCGGGGATGTCGGCGAGCAGTCCGCCCGCGCGCCGCGCCGTCTCGGAGATCGCGTGCACGTCGTCGAGCGTTCCGCCGAGATTCTCCCGGCCGGCGACGTCCGCGACCGCGAGCTGCGCCTCCCAGCGGGAGAGCTTCGGCAGGAGGGTGACGTAGGCGTTCAGGCGCAGCGTGACGTCGGCGAGGGTGTCCGTGGCCTGTCCGACCTGGGCGAGCGTGCCTCCGCTCTCGCCTCCCGAGAAGCGGGCGAGCTCGGTCAGGGCCGTCTCCCGCGACGAGAACGATCCGCCGATCGGATGGTCTCGCGCGAACGTCTGCACTTCGCCCTGCCGCTTTCGAAAGAATTCGGGGTCGGTGAAGAGCGGCTGCGCCGTGTGCTCGAAGATCTCGAGCATCCTCTTCGAAGCGGCGACGGCGACCGGTTGGTCGGCGCCGAAGGCGTCCTTTCCGGCGCCGCCATCGAAATAGAAATCCATCTGCTCGAGGAGCACCCAGAGGTCGAGGGCGCCGGCAAGCGGATCGGGGCGCAAGGAGGCCGTATAGAGGGCCGGAATGCCGTCGGTCATCCAGACGAGCGCGCGGCGCCGCGTGGCCGGGTCCGACGAGCTCGCCCGGATGCGGTCCGCGGCCTCCTCGATCACGGCGGACAGACGCGCCGGCAGCTCGTAGAGCCGGAGTCGCAGCTCGTCGGCGCTGAGTCCGCCTTTCGGCCCCAGCCTCTGCTGCAGCGTCGAGCGCTCGGAGTGCGCCGCGCCGGCGCAGCCGGACAGACACCAGACGGCCGCGAGCGTCGCCGTCCCGAGGGAGCGGAAACCGATGCGCCTCACGAGGACCTCCTTCAGGAGCCCGACGGATCCTTGGGACGATTCTGTACGAACTGCCAGCCGAAGCGTCCCTTGACGCAAAGGTGCCCGCTCGTCACGTCATGGTCGAGGGGCGACGTCACCCGAACGATGGAGTTGTCCTGGACGCGCAGCTCGAGCGTGCAGCCGACGCCGCAATAGGGACAGATGGTATCGGTGACGGTCTGACGGGATTCGTCCCAACGGCCCTCGCGCCGCAGGTCGTGCTCGCTCTTGAACATCAGCGCGCCTGTGGGGCAGACGCCGATGCAGTTGCCGCAGTAGACGCACGCCGACTCGGGCAGCGGTGTTGCGAACTCGGTCGAGATGCGGGCGTCGAAGCCGCGGCCCGCGACGGCGATGGCGAACGTGTTCTGGGCGTCCACGCCGCAGGCCTGGACGCACTTGTAACAGAGGATGCACTTCGCGTAATCGCGCACGTAGAGGTCGTTGTCCACCTTGACGGGCTGGGCGACGGTCGAGGCGCGGCCGACCGCGCCCTCACGATGATGGCCCGGCGTCGCGGCGTCGCGTACGCCGGCCGCGGCGGGAGCCGCGGGAGGGCCATACCGCCCGGGGTCGGAGCCGTAGCGCTCCATCCAGCCGCGCACCTCCGGCGTGGCGCACGACAGGTCGGCGGAGGAGGCCAGGAACTCGAGGACGACCTTCCGCGAGAGGCGGACGCGCTCGCTGTCGGTCTTCACGTTCATCTTCGGCTCGACGGGGCGGGAGCAGGCGGGCACGAGCGCCCGGGACCCCTCGACCTCGACGACGCAGACGCGGCAGACGTTGACCGGCGTCAGATTCTCGAGATAGCAGAGCGTGGGCGTGTCGATGTTCCGGCCCCGGCACGCCTCGAGGATCGTGGTTCCGGACGGCACCGCGACGGCCTCGCCGTCGATGGTCAGCTCGACCGGCCGCCCGGGATCCAGGCGCCGCAGCGGAGCGGTCATGCCGAGAAGACTCCGAGCTTGCGGATCGCCGACTGGATGGCCCCCGACGCCGTCTGGCCGAGGCCGCAGATCGAGGCGTCTTTCATGGCCCGCGCGATCTCGTCGAGGAGCGCGTCCTCCTGCACGGCGTTCGTCAGCGGCTTTCCGGCGTCCAGGCGGGCCACGAGCTCCTCCTGCCTCTCGGTGCCGACGCGGCAGGGCACACACTGGCCGCAGGACTCGTCGCGGAAGAACGCGGCGATGCGCCGCACCGCGCCGCGCAGATCCGCGCGGTCGTCGAAGACCATCACGACTCCGGAGCCGAGCGACGCTCCGATGGCGCGCGTCCCTTCGAAGGTCAGCGGCACGTCGAGCTCTCCGGGTCCGACGAAGGATCCGGCCGCGCCGCCGAGCAGCACGGCTCGCACCGGCCGCCCGTCCGGCACTCCGCCGGCGAGCGCGATGATCTCGCGCAGGGTGGCGCCGAACGAAACCTCGTATACGCCCGGCCGCGCGACGTGGCCGGAGAGACAGAAGAGCTTGGGTCCGGTGGACGAGCCCGTGCCGATCGCCGCGAACGCCGCGCCGCCTTCGGCCACGATCTGCAGGACGTTGACGAGCGTCTCGACGTTGTTGATGACGGTCGGCTTGCCGAACAGTCCCTTCTCGACGGGGAAGGGCGGCTTGTTTCGCGGCTCGCCGCGAAGGCCCTCGATGGAGTTGAAGAGGGCGGTCTCTTCGCCGCAGATGTAGGCCCCGGCGCCGCGCCGGACCTCGATGTCGAAGACGAGACCCCGTCCGAGGATGTTTCGCCCCAGGAGGCCCGCGGCCCGGGCCGCGGCGGCGGCGCGGCGAATGCGCTCCTCGGCGAGCGGATACTCGCCCCGAACGTAGAGATATCCCTGCTCGCAGCCGGTGGCGAAGGCGACGATCGTCATCGCTTCGACGATCGCGAACGGGTCCTCCTCCATCAGGACCCGGTCCTTGAACGTGCCCGGCTCGGACTCGTCCGCGTTGCAGACGAGGTAGTGCGGGCGCGCCGGCTGCTTCGCGACGGCTTCCCACTTGCGGCCCGCCGGAAAGGCCGCGCCGCCGCGACCCTGGAGCTTCGAGGCGAGCGCTTCGCGGATCACGCCCTCGGCGCCGATCTCGAGCGCCTTCGGGAGCGCGCCGTAGCCGCCGTGCGCCCGATAGTCCTCGAGGCTCGCCGGATCCGCGCGGCCGACGCGCGCGAGCAGCCGAAGCCCCTCGCGGCGAGAGTCGAGGGTCTGCGGGGCGGAGACAGAGCCCACCCCCTTCTCCCTCTCCCGACGGGCGAGGGAACTCTCCGGTACTCCCTCGCCCCCCGAAGGGGGGAGAGGGTTGGGGTGAGGGGGAGTCGAAACGTTCTCGAGGCTCGCCGGCGCGACGACGTAGTCTCTCGCTCCCTCGCCCGCGCATTGAAAGAGGACGGCGGGTGCGCGTTCGCACAGGCCGAGACAGGGGGACGGGCGCACGGAACCGGCGGGGAGCCTCGACCTCAGCTCGTCGACCAGCGCGGGCCCGCCGAAGAGGCGGCACGCGAGGTCGTCGCAGACGTGCACGATCGTCTTCGGCTGCGGCTCGACGGAAAGCATGGCGTAGAACGTCGCCACTCCATACGCGTCGGCCGGCGGGACCGAGAGCCGCCGGCAGACGTAGTTGAGCGCGCCGCGCGAGATCCAACCCGCGCGCGACTGAACCGCCCACAGCACGGGGAGAAGGAGGTGCCGGCGCTCGCGAGCCGCATGCCCTCCGAAGCCGACGTGGTCCTCGGTTTCGAGCCGCCGGAGGGCGCCCTCCCATCCGCTCTCGGGAGGTCCCAGGATCGAGTCCACCGCCGCGCGCTCTTCGGGCGTGGCGTCGGCGTCCGGGATCGGGTGGAGATCCACGCCGCTAGTCTATCGAGGGAGCAGTTTCAGCGCGCCTCGACCGTTTCGCCGACCTTTTCGATCCGGATCGCACTCGCCTTGAACTCGGCGGTGCCCGAGCGGGGGTCCACGGCGTCGATCGTCAGGACGTTGGTGGCGACGTCGTCCTGGAAGTGCAGCGTCATGAACGCGAGGCCCGGGCGCAGCGTCGCGTCGTAACGCGCCGGAACCTCGATCGCGCCGCGCCGCGACACCGCGCGCACCGTTTCGCCGTCGCCGATTCCGAGGCGCGCTCCGTCTTCGGGAGCGATGTCGAGCGTCTCGCCGCGCCTCAGGGGCGACGTGTATCCGGCCGTCTGAACGCCGGTGTTGTACGAATCCAGACGCCGGCCCGTCGTCAGTCGAATGGGGAACTGCTCGTCGAGCCGGTCGACGGGCGGATCGTGTTCGACGGCCTGGAAGGGGGCCCGCCGGCCCTCGACCGGGTCCTTCCAGAGCCGGCCGTGCAGAAACGGGCTGCCGGGGTGCGACTCGTCGGGACACGGCCACTGGAGGCCACCGAGCTCCTCGAGGCGCCGGTAGCTCATTCCCCCGTGCCACGGCGAGAGGGCGCGCAGCTCGTCCCAGACCTGTTCGGCCGTGGGGCTGCCCCAGTCCGCCCCGAGGCGCCGCGCCAGGTCCGACAGGATGGCGAGATCGGCCCGTGCGGAACCCGGCGGCTCGAGGGCCTTGCGCACGCGCTGGACCCGCCGCTCGCTCGAGGTGACCGTGCCGTCGTCCTCGCACCACGATGCGGCGGCGGGCAGCACGACATGCGCGATCTCGGCCGTCTTCGTGAGGAACATGTCCTGGACGACGATGTGCTCGAGGCGGCCGAGCAGCCCAACGGCCCGCTTCTGGTCGGCCTCCGACTGGACGGGGTTCTCTCCGATGACGTAGAGCGCCGAGAGGTTTCCGTGCTCCATCGCCTCGAACATCTCGGAGAGATGCCATCCGCTCTTCGCGGGGATCGTTCCACCCCACACGCGCTGGAACTTTGCGCGCGAGGCGGGATCCTCGACGTCCTGTCCGCCCGGCAGCTTGTTCGGCAACGCGCCCATGTCGCCGCCGCCCTGGACGTTGTTCTGGCCGCGGAGCGGACAGACCCCCGAGCCCCAGCGGCCCACGTGTCCGGTCAGGAGGGAGAGGTTGATGAGGGCGAAGACGTTGTCGACGGCGTTGTGGTGCTCGGTGATGCCGAGCGTCCAGCACAGCTGCGCCGTCCGGGCCTTCGCATAGGCGTGGGCGACGTCGCGAATGGCCGAGGCGGGGACGCCCGTCTCCTTCTCGGCGTACTCGAGCGTGTACTTCTCGACGCCGTCCCGGTAGGCCTCGAACCCGGTCGTGGCACGCCCGATGAACTCACGGTTCTCGAGCCCGGCGTGGAGAATCTCGCGGCCCATGGCGTTGGCGAGAGCGATGTCCGAGCCGACGTCGAGGCCGAGCCACGTATCCGCCCACTGCGCCGAGACGGTGCGCCGGGGATCCACGACGACCAGGCGCGCGCCATTGCGCACGCCGCGGAGCACGTGATGAAAATAGATCGGGTGCGCCTCGCGGGCGTTCGATCCCCAGAGCAGGACGAGCTCGGTCTCCTCGGCCTCGCGGTACGAGCTCGTGCCGCCCCCCGCCCCGAACACCGTCGTCAGACCGACGACGCTGGGGGCGTGTCAGGTTCGATTGCAGCTGTCGATGTGGTTCGTGTCGAGGACCGAGCGGGCAAACTTCTGAGCGAGGTAGTTGACCTCGTTCGACGCCTTCGAGCAGGAGAAGAGGCCGATCGCCTCGCCGCCCTGGCGGGCCCGGACCCGGCGGAATCCATCCGCCGCTTTGCCGAGCGCCTCGTCCCACGACGCCGGGCGAAGGCTGCCGCCCTCGCGCACCATCGGCTCGGTCAGCCGGACGTAGGATTTCATCGTTGACTCCTTGCCGGGGCGCTTCCCCGAACGAGCCAGACTAACCCCGGGGAATCCGGCCTGTCCACACGGCCGGCCAGCGATCCAGGGCCGCGCAGGGAGGGCACCGCAGGAAGAGGTTCGGGTACTCGATCATGTTCCGGGACTTCGCCCCGCACGAGCGGCAGGCGAAAGCATCGAGGCGGAAGGCTCGGGCCGTCAACCGCGTCGACCGGGGCGCCTCTGCCGGCGCTTCGGCTCCGTGCGCGTGGCACGAGCACCCGTCGCCCGGCCGATGCTCGGCCGTCCCATCCTCGCGGCACCAGCGCTGCCGGCACCAGGCCTTCGGCTCGAGCAGGCTTCCCATGGCAGCAGGATCGGGCATCGGCCCGGACAGATGATGTCCCCCTCGGGCTGGTATCTTGATTGCAACGACCGAAGCCAGCGAAGGAGTGCCATGAAAAGCCTGGGAATCGTCTTGCTCGTCCTGGGGCTCGCAGCGTTCATCTGGGCCTCGAGCCGGCGCAGCGGCTACGACTCGGTCGAGGGGGCCCTCAAGTCCACTTTTTCCTCGAGTGAGCGCTCGAAGAAGGAAGGCTGGGAGACCGCCCGGTGGATCGGCGCGGGCGCGGCGGTCCTCGGCCTCGTGCTCGTCCTGGTGCCTGGCCGAAAGGCCTGAGCCGGCGCTCAGTACCGACCGCCGACGGGCGCGGGCAAGGAGTCGAGCTCGGCGAGATCTTCGGACGCGAGCGCGATCTCCGCGGCGGCGACGTTCTGCTCGAGGTACTGGCGACGCTGCGTGCCGGGAATCGCCAGGACGTGCTCGCCGCGGGAGAGCACCCAGGCGAGGGCGACCTGGGCCGGAGCCGCGCCGCGGCGCGCCGCGATCGCGCGCACGCGCTCGACGAGGCGCTGATTCGCCGCCACGGCTTCGGGACGGAAGCGCGGCAGCTTCGAGCGGAAATCCCCGGGACCGAAACGCGCGTCTGCGGCGATGGCACCGGTCAGAAACCCTCGTCCGAGCGGGAGAGAATGCGACGAAGGCCGCGCCGTGGCCCGCGCACCACGGCAGGATCTCGGCGATGTGGTCGCGGGTCCAGAGGGAAAGCTCCGACTGCACGGCGGCGACGGGATGAATCGCCGAAACCGTCTCGAGCTCCGCGACCGATGGCTCCGAGATCCCGAGCGAGCGCACCTTTCCGTCGGCGACGAGACCGGCCATCGCACCCCAGGTCTCGGCGGCCGGAACCTGCGGATCGACCCGGTGCAGATAGTAGAGGTCGATCTCGTCGACGCCGAGCCGCCGGAGCGAGTCCTCGCACGAGGCGCGGACGTGCTCGGGCCGGCCGTCGCGGCGGTAGCGGTAGGTCGCCGCGTCCTCGACGATGTATCCGACTTTCGTCGCGAGGACGACCCGTTCGCGCAGCCCCGCGAGCGCGCGGCCGACGAGGGCCTCGTTCGTGAACGGGCCGTACACGTCGGCCGTATCGAAGTGATCGACTCCCAGATCGACGGCGCGGCGGATCAGATCCATCCCCGCGGTCGCGTCGACCGTCGGGTCGTGATACCCCCACGTCAGCCCCATGCAGCCGAGGCCGACCGGGAAGACGCTCCGGCCGTCCGGCCCCAGCGCCCTGCGCTTCACGGCCGCACCATACATCCAGGCGGCGCCGGTGAGATGATGCCTCGATGAGCGAACGCCGCGTCGCGCTCGTCACCGGAGGCACGCGGGGCATCGGCGCCGCGGTCGCCCGGCGGCTCGCCCGGGATGGCTTTTCCACCTTCGTCTCGGGCCGGACGGATCCGTCGGTCCGCGCCGCCCTCGAGGGATTCGCGAAAGAGGACCTCGCGATCCGCGGATTGGCCGCCGATGCGCGCCGGGAGGAAGACCAGAAGCGTCTGGTGGACTTCGCGGCGCGGGAGGGCGGACGCCTCGACGTGCTCGTCAACAACGCCGGGATCGGACGCTTCGCTCCGGTCGACCGGATCGAGCCGGAGGACTTTCGCGACGTCCTCGAGACGAATCTCTTCGGCCCGTTCTACGCGATACGCCACGCGGTGCCCCGGATGAAGAAGTCGGGCGGCGGCTTCATCATCCAGATCGCCTCGCTCGCGAGCGTCAATGCCTTCGCGGGCGGCGCGGCCTACAACGCGTCCAAGTTCGGTCTGCTCGGCTTCTCCGACGCGGCGATGCTCGACCTGCGTCACGAGGGGATTCGCATGGCCTGCGTCCTCCCGGGATCGGTCGCGACCGAGTTCGGGCACGCACCGGGAGATTCCTCCTGGATGCTCGCGCCGGAGGACGTCGCGGAGGCCGTCGCCGATCTCGTGCGGTTTCCCGGCCGCGCGATTCCCTCGCGCATCGACCTGCGGCCCTCGAAGCCCCCGAAGAAATAGCGCGGCGAAGGCTAGCCGCCGTTCGCGGGGGCGCCGCTCTTTTGCAGTTTCTCGTACCACTGCCTGGCGAAGAGAGGGCGGACCTTCGTCGCGGTCGGAGTGATTTCGATGCCGATGACGAGGATGCCCGACTCGATCAGGAAGTCCCCCTGGGAAACCTTTCCATCGTGCGCAAACTGTCCCTGAACCTTGAAGTTTCCGCCGCTTCCGCGAAGGTCGCGAACGCGGATCGTGCCGGGCGTCGCCGAGACCAGGGCCGTCACCGCGAAATCGTCCAGCTGGAGCAACCCTTTCGTCCACCCGGGCAGCTCGACGCCGAAGAGCGCGAGCAATGGCCGCGCGTCGCGGCACTTCGCCTCGACCCGCGCATCGGCCGCGGAGCCCACCTTCCCCGAGGGCACCTCGAAGCGGCCCCACCATCCCCGGGCTTCTTCCGGTCCGGAGGCGTGGACGTCCGTGAGGGCGGCGCGGGTGCCGGAGATGTCCGCGGTCAGGGGACCCATCAGGTTCCACTTTCGGAACGGCAACTCGAGGTTCAGATCCCCACGCAGGCGGTACGAGCGGGTCTGCGCGATTCCGCCGTGGACGGAAACGGCGGCCTTCCCGGCGGCGATCCCATCCTCGAGCGCGACTTCGAGGTGCACGCTCGGTCCGTTGCCCTCGAGGCGGACGCCCTCGGGGAACCGGATGAAGTCCGTGATGGTCTCCAGATGCGCCGCCGCGGCCTCGAGCTTGAGGTCCGTCTTGAACTGCCGGAGCCCTCCCGGCATCGGGTTCTGCAGCGGCTCGAAAGGCTTCGTCATGGTGCCGAGGCTTCCCGTGATCGTGAATCCCTCCGTGGCTTTTCCGATGCGCAGGGCGCCGCCGTCGAAACGGATGAGGGCCGCATCCACGCGGACCAGGTGCATCGGCCTCAGGAAAAACCCGCCCTGGACGCGGGCCGGTCCCTGGTAGTGGAGCGCGTTGACCCAGATGTCCTCGAACCGGTCGATCGCGACGCGGCGCACGTCGATCTTCCACGGATCCGGCTCGATGAAGAACGGCTGGTTCGGAGACTTGAGCGGAGGATCGGAAAAACCCGGAATCGGAGGCAGCAGGGCCGTATCCACCTTCTTGACCTTGCCCGGTTCGATCTTGCTCCGGAGCGCGAAGGCGAGGCCGGAGCCGATGAGCCGGTCGCACTGGAAAGTGCGGCGCAGCAGGGGCAGAAGCGAGTAGCGCACGTCGGCGTTTTCGAGGGTCACGGTCCACTCGACGTTGGGGTCGCTGCCGCGGAGGCGCAGATTCCGGATTCGGACGCGGCCCGGCCAGGAGGACTGCGCCTCGTCCCAGTCGATCGTGAAGCTTTGCGGCGCGGCGTTGATGAGCGCACGGAGCTTCGGGCCCGTGAGCAGCCAGCGTGTCGCGGCGGCGTAGGCGCCGAGAAAAAGCAGCGGCGAGACCGCGAGCACGAGGATCACCCAGAGCGCGGGCCGGCGGAGCTTCATGCGTTCCCGGAGGGACTCTTTCGTGACGGCATCCTCAGAACCCCGGCGGCCGCTCGCCCGCGACGCCGAAGGCGCGCTCGAGAGCGAGCGCCGCGGTGCCGAGCGTGCCCTCGTCGAACATCCGGCCGATCAGCGAGACCCCGTGGGGCACGCGCCGCGGCGAGGAAAAGGTCGGCATCGGGTTCTTCGGGTCGGGCGCCCAATCGCTGCGAGCCTGCGTGACCTGGATGAATCCGGCGCGGAGCACGAGCGCCGGATGGCCGGTGAAATTGGTGATCGTCAGGATCTCGTCGCGCAGCGACGGCACGAGCAGAAGGTCCGCCTGTTCGAAGATGCGCATCATCTCGATCGCCACCTTGCGGCGCAGGCGATCGGCCTGGACGTAGTCCACGGCCGACAGAAAGCGGGACTGGCGAAACGTATTCGGCCACGCATCCGGGACCTGGGCCCTCAGCTCGTTCAGGCCGCCCGAGAGCGTCAACTCCTCGAACGCGGCGGCCGCCTCGGCGAAGAGGACCGTGTTGAGCGAGCCATAGGGCCAGTCGGGCAGCGAGACTTCCACGGGTTTCATCCCGAGCTTCCGGACGGTCTCGAGGGCCGCCCGATCGACCTCCGTCGCGGGGCTCTCGTTCATCCATTTCGGGAAGTACCCGACGCGAAGTCCACGGACGGGACCGTTCGCGTCGAAGTCGAGATGGCTCGGCAGGCTCGAGAGGTCCCCGGCATCCGGACCCGTGATGGCGGCGAGGACGAGCAGGGTGTCCTCGACCCCGCGGGTCATGGGACCGAGCTTGTCGAGCGACCAGCAGAGCGTCATCGCCCCGGTGCGGGCGACGCGGCCGAAGGTCGGCCGCAGGCCCGCCAGCCCGCAGCGCATGGCGGGGTCGATGATGCTGCCGCCGGTTTCGCTGCCGATCGAGAACGAAACGAGCGCCGCCGCGGTCGAGGCGCCCGGCCCCGCGCTGCTGCCTCCCGAGCCCTCCTCGAGAAGCCACGGGTTCATCGTCTGGCCGCCGAACCAGATGTCGTTCAAGGCGAGCGCGCCGAGCGACAGCTTGCCGAGCAGGACCGCGCCGGCCTCGTCGAGCCGCTCGACGACGACGGCGTTGGCCTCGGGAACCCGGTGGCGATAGGGCTCGGCGCCATACGTCGTCAGGATGCCCTTCGTGTCGAGCAGGTCCTTGACGCCGAACGGGATGCCGTGGAGGGGGCCGCGGTACTTGCCGGCCGCAATCTCGGCGTCGGCGCGTCGGGCCTGCTCGAGCGCGAGCTGCGGGGTCGGCGTGATGACGCAGCGCAGCTTCGGATCGAAGCGCTCCATGCGCGCGAGGTAGATCTTCGTGAGCCGCTCGGAGGTCAGCGCCCGGGACTCGATCCAGCGCGATTGCTCCCGGACCGTGGAAAACGCGATGTCCTCGTCGTGCGCGGGAAGCGGCGCCGGCTTGCCGTTGGAGCGGACGAAGCGGTCGCGGGCCGGTCCGGCGGAAACCCCGGGGATCAGCGGATTCCAGCGGGTCGCGGGGGAGAGCGTCGTCTCGAGCTCGACCTTGCGAGGCCCGGTGCGCCGCTCCATCGTCGCCGCCATGGAGCTCTGCCAGTTGCCCGCGATCTGATCCTTTTCCGGCGCCGTGAAGTCGATGCGGACGAGCTTCTCCGCCTCGGAGATCGTCGCGGAGTCCACCGCGGGTCCCACCGGCGGAGCGGTCCCGAAGGCCGGCGGCGTCCCGGCGGCGGGAGTCGTCGCCGGCGCGGGCGGCTGCTGCTCGCCGAAGACGTTTCCGGCAGCGGCGGCGCCGACGAGGCCCGCGGCGGTCGAGGCGAGGAATTCCCGACGGGATCGCGGCATGGCGGAGTCTCCTCTTCTTCTTTGACCGGATCGTACTAGAGGCTCGCCCTGTGAGAAGCTTCCCGCCCGATAATCTCCGGAGGGGTTTCGATGAGCCGGACTCAGCGAATCACGCTCGCCGCGACGGGTCTCGGCCTCTTCATGATCTTCCTCGACGCGTTGATCGTGAACGTAGCCCTGCCCTCGATCCAGGGAGACTTCCACGTCGGCGAATCGGGGCTGCAGTGGGTCGTGACGGCGTACAGCCTGGGCATGGCCGTGGCCATCATGTCCGCCGGGACTCTCGCGGATCTCCACGGCCGGAAACGCGTCTACCTGTTCGGGATCGCGCTCTTCACGGCCTCCTCGATCGCCTGCGGTATGGCCGGATCGCTCGACGTGCTGAATGCGGCGCGCGCGATCCAGGGCGTGGCCGCGGCGACGGTGAACGTGACGTCCCTCGCGCTCGTGAGCGCCGCCTTCGGCGATCCGAAGCAGAAGGCATGGGCGATCGGCATCTGGACCGCGATCGCCTCGACCGCGATGGCGATCGGCCCCACGCTCGGGGGACTGCTCGTTCAGCACAGCGGCTGGCGTGTGATCTTCCTCGTCAACGCTCCCGTGGGCGTCGTGGTCCTCGTGCTGACGTCGAAGTTCGTGGCGGAGTCTCGCGACAGCCGTCCCCGCCGCTTCGATCTCCCTGGCCAGGCTCTCTTCGTCGCGGCGGTGGGCGCCTTCGCGTACGCCGTGATCGAGGGGCCTCGCGCGGGGTGGCGATCGACCGAGATCGTGGTGCTCTTCGTCGTCGCGCTCGTCGCGCTGGTTGCGTTCGTCCGCGTCGAGAGCTCCAGCGCGGATCCCATGATGGACCTGACCCTCTTCCGCGACCGCACCTACTCGCTCGCGATCGTGACGATCTTCACCGTGCTCTTCGCGGTATACGGGATGCTGCTCGTCATCACGCAGTATCTGCAGAACGTCCGAGGCTTCTCGCCGACCGACGCGGGGCTGCTGCTGCTGCCCTACAGCGCCACCTGCACGCTGGTCTCGCTGCAGGCCGGACGCCTGACGGGGATCGTGGGCTCGAGGCGGCTGATTCTCCTCGGCCTCGTGTCCCAGATCGTCGGCTTTTCCGTCCTCGCCGTCGGGATGGGTCACAACACGACGATCGTCGTCGCCGGCCTCGTCTTCTCCTCGCTCGGGAGCGCGCTTTGCCTGACGCCGATCACCTCGCTCGCGATGACGGCCGTCCCTCCCGAACGGGCCGGGATGGCATCGGGAATCATGAGCGCGCAGCGCGCTCTCGGCTCGACCGTCGGCTTCGCGGTGCTCGGGTCCGTGCTGGCGGCGTCTCTGACGGCCACGCTCTCCGCGCACCTCGCCGGCGCGCTTCCGGATCCGGCCGAGCGGCGCGAGGTCGCCGCGACCATCATCGGCAACGCCAATCCTCGCGCCTACGGAGCCGAGATCGGCCCCGGCCGCCCGATTCATCACATGAACCCCGCCACGGAGGAGGCGATCCTGGCCGCCGCCGACCGGGACTTCATCGAGGGCATCCGATGGAGCCTGCTGACGGGCCTCGGCCTGCTCGTCGCCGTCTTCGCCGCCGCTTACGTCGGCTTCCCGCGGGGACGAGGCGGGCTGGCCGACGTCGCACGCGAGGCGGGCCGGCTCGAGGCGGAGGAAAGCGCGCGCTCGCCCGAGGGCGCCCTTTCCTGATTTCGCGAGGTCGAGAAGCGGCGCGACCCGATCAGTGTCCGGCGGCGTACGCCTCGACGTCCGCGAGGATCCGGTCGAGATCGGCCCGGGAAAGGTAGCGCCCGTTCAGGACGACGCCGAAGATCCGCCGGGTGTTGCGGACGTCCTCGAGTGGATTGGCGTCGAGCAGCACGAGGTCGGCGATCTTGCCCTTCTCGACGGTGCCGAAGTCGGACAGCCGGCCGAGGAACTTGGCCGGGTTGAGCGTCGCGGTCTGCAGGGCCTCCAACGGGGTGAACCCGGCGGCGACGAAGCGCTCGAGCTCGTGGTGGAGGCTCGGCCCCGGGAGAACGTCCACGCCGGCGGGCGTGTCGGTGCCCGCGAGAAACGGTATGCCCGCCTGCTTCTGGCGCTGCACGATCCCGAGCTCGTGCTCGACGAACTTCTGCCGCACGGGCAGCGGATCGGTGTCGAGGTCCTTCATGATGCCCCTGGCGAAGGTGGGCCAGGTCTTCTCGCGCCAGGACTTCGGCGCATAGCGTCCGTCCGGGTCCTGCGTGACGTCGATGACGTCGACGAGCCATTGTCCGCGTTCCCAGAAGAGCGTCGGACACTGCCACGTGTGATTCTTCGCCAGGAGCCGGAGCAGCTTCGCCTCCCGCTCCGGATCGTACGTGTCGAGGAAACGGCCCGGTCCCTTGGGTCCCTCGAGCAGCGCCTCCTCGGCCGTCGAGCTGCCCTCGAAGACCCCGATCAGGTGCTCGAAGCTCGCCTGCCCGACGTTGGAGGCCTCGGAGGCGCGGATCGCGTCGGGGACGTGGCCGGCGAACACGATTCCCTGCTTGCGGCACTCGTCCGCGATCGCGAAGTAGGCCTCGCGCGGGACGTAGGACTGGATCTTGATGAAGTCGACGCCCCGCTGCTTGAGCATCGCGACGGCGCGGCGCCCGTCTTCCGGGGTCGCGATCTTGAGCGCGGCCGGAAACGTCGACTTCGGCCCGTCGAGCATCGGGCCCGAGACGATCAGCCGCGGACCGACCTGCTTTCCGGCCTCGACGTCCCCTCGCGCCGCCAGGATCGGGTCGAGGTCGCTGCCCATGTCCCGCGCGCCCGTGATGCCGTTGGCGACGAAGAGCGGCAGCGTCACCTCCCGGCCTCCGGGCACCCAGTCTCCGAAGAACGTGTGGACGTGCATGTCCCAGAGTCCCGGCGACAGAAACTTTCCGGACGCGTCCACGACCTTCGCGTCCGGCGGGATTCGCACTTCGCCCGACGGTCCGACCGCCTCGATGCGGTTTCCCGCGACCACGACCGTCACGTCGGGCCGCGTCGCCCCCGAGACGGTGTCGATCACGGTGACGTGGGCAAACGCGACCGCCCGCCTCTCGGCGCGGGCCGGCGCGGCCACGCCGAGGATGAGCGCGATCGCGCAAAGGGCGAGCCCCGCGCGACTAGACATCGCCGTACACCGGAATCGCCGCTCCCTGGACGAGCCTCGCGTCGTCGCCGCACAGAAAGAGGATGACGCGGGCGATCTCCTCGGGCCTTGGCCACTTCGAGAAGTCGGCCTTCGGCATCGCCCGCCGGTTGGCCTCGGTGTCGATGACGCTCGGGAGAACGGAGTTGGCGCGCACGCCCGTGCCCGCGAGATCGGCCGCGAGGGAGGCGATCAGCGCGACCGCCGCCGCCTTGGACGCGGCGTAGGCGGCCTCGCCCCGTCCGGGAGCGAGCGCCGCGCGCGAGGCCACGTTGACGATCGCGCCCCGGCCCTGGCGCACCATGATCGGAGCGATCTCGCGGCAGAGGACGAAGGCCGCTCGGAGGTTCGCCTGCAGCATTCGATCGAGCGTTTCCGGAGCCGCTTCCCAGAGACTCGCGCCGCCCGCATAGCCGCCCACGGCGTTGACCAGGACGTCGAGCCGTCCGTGGCTCTTCACGAGCTCGCCCACGAGCGCGCGGATCGCGCCGGCGTCGGTGACGTCCGCCGTGTGGCCGGAGAGCCTCGGCCTCGACGGGGCCGAGGCCTGTTCGAGGGCCGTCCACTCCGCCGGGTTGCGATACGTGACGGCGACGGCGGCCCCCGCTTCGAGGAACGCGAGGGTGACGGCGCGGCCGAGGGCTCCCGTGCCGCCCGCGACGAGAACCGTCCGGCCTTCGAAGGTCGTGTTCAAGAACGCGCATCGTACCAGCGGCGCCGGCGATAGAGTGGAGCGCTCCAGTTCTTCGAAGGAGGCTTCCATGTCCATCGTCACGACCGAAGACCGCGCACGGGCCGTTCCCTCAGGCAAGCCTCAGCTTCTCGAGGCGTTCGAGCGGGAGAACGCGAAGACCCTCCGGGTCCTCCGCGCGCTTCCGAAGAACAAGACGGAGCTGCGTCCGCATGCCAGGTGCAAGACCGCGCGGGAGCTCGCCTGGATGTTCGTCCTCGGGCTCGGCGCGATGGAGAAGGGGCTGACGACGGGCTTCGACTGGTCCAAGCCGCTGGCGTTTCCCCCGCCTCCGGACTCCTACGATGACGTGCTCTCGGACCTCGAGAAGGGCCACGCCCGGACGATGGAGCTTCTGCGCAGCCTTCCGGACGCGGACCTCACGAGGCCGGTCCAGTTCTTCACGGGTCCGGGGAAGATCGGCGACGTTCCGATGCACGCCTTTCTCTGGCTGATTCTGAGCGATCAGATTCATCACCGGGGACAATTCACGATCTACCTGCGGATGGCGGACGGAAAGGTGCCGTCGATCTACGGCCCCACCGCGGACGAGGCCTGGTGACGCCCCGACCGCGCCCGGCGCCATAGGGCTCGACCGCTTCCCGGCGCCGCCGAATGCCCGAAGGCAACACGATCCACCGCCTCGCGCGCCAGCACACGCGCGACTTCGCGGGGCGGCGCGTCGAGGCCCGCTCGCCCCAGGGCCGCTTCGCGCGCGAGGCGAAGCGCCTGGACGGAAGACGCTTTCTGCGCGCGGAGGCACACGGCAAGCACCTCTTTCACTTCTGGAGCGGCGGGCTCGTCGTGCACATCCACCTGGGAATGGCGGGCTGGTTCTACCGATATCGCGGAACGGCGCCGGAGCCGCGGCCGACCGTGCGGCTCCGGCTCGTCTCGGAACCCGTCACGACGGATCTCATCGGCCCTCCGGCCTGCGAGCTCATTCCGGAGTTCGCGCGACGCGCGCTTCTGGCCCGCCTCGGTCCGGATCCCCTGCGCGAGGACTTCGATCCCGGCCGTGCATGGGCCTTTCTCTCGAAGCGGCCGAAGCGCCCGATCGGCGACGCCCTTCTCGATCAGCGGTTTCTCGCGGGCGTCGGCAACATCTATCGTGCCGAGGCGCTCTTCCTCGCGGGCATCCACCCGCAGCGGCCGTCCGGCAGCCTGACGCCGGCCGAGTGGGAGAGTCTCTGGCGCGCGGTCCGCCGCCTGATGCGGCGAGGCGTCGTGCAGGCGGAGACCCGCACCGTGTCCGATCGCGAGCCCGCGCACCCGATGTCGGGCCGGGGCGCCGGCGAGGCGTTCTACGTGTATCAGCAGGAGATCTGCCGCCGGTGCGCCTCGCCCGTCATCGAGTTTCCGCAGTCGGGCCGGCGCATGTTCGCCTGCCCGCGCTGCCAGCCGCCCGGCCGGTCCGCCAAGGGCGCCGCCGCTAGACGCGCGCGGCCAGGGCGTCGAGCGCGGCGATGAGCCGCGAGGGATTGATCGGCTTGACGAAGTGCTCGATGAAACCGAGCGAGCGGCTGCGGCTCAGGTCTTCCTCCATTCCATAGCCGCTGAGCACGATCGCGCGCAGCGCCGGCTGGATCGGCCGGAGGACGCCGAGCAGGTCGAGACCGCTGCCGTCGGGCAGACCGACGTCGGTGACGAGGATGTCGGAGGGGCGCTGGCTGAACGCGGCCTTCGCCCCGGCGATGCTGTCCGCCGTGCGGACGTCGAACCCGCTCTCCTCGAGCAGACGCCCGAGCGCCTCGGCCGTGTCGAGGTCGTCCTCGACGATGAGGATCGACATGCGGTTTCGCGAGGCCGCCCGCTCGGGATCGTGCGCCGGGGGCAGCGCCATGGGCGGCCGCGCCTTCGTCGTCGCCAGCTCGACGGCAAAGACGGCGCCCCGGCCCTCCCCGGCGCTTTCCGCCGTGATGACTCCGCCGTGGAGCTGGACGAGCGTGCGCGCGATCGCGAGGCCGAGCCCGAGGCCGCCGCCGCGCCGCACCGCCGTCACGTCGCCCTGCTCGAAGGCTTCGAAGAGCCGCGGGAGCAGGTCGGACCGTATGCCGCGGCCCGTGTCCTCGACCGCGACCCGGATGCGGCCGGCCGCCGGATTCTCGGACCGCACCACCACGCTCCCGCCGGCCGGCGTGAACTTGGCGGAGTTCTTCAGGAGGTTCCAGAACACCTGCTGCAGGCGCGCGCCGTCCCCCAGACAGAAGTGCGCGCTGGCGTTCAGCTCGGAGCTCAGCCGGACGCCGCGGGCGAAGAACTCGCTGCGCGCGTTCTGCGTCACGGCGGCCAGAACCGCGTGCAGATCGAGGGGGCTTCGCTCGATGTCGATCTTCCCCCGCACGATCCGCGTCAGGTCGAGCAGATCGTCGATCAGGCGCGCCTCGAGCTCGACGTTGCGCCGGATCATCGCGAGGGATTCCGCCATCCCGGGACCGAGATCGGGCCGCTGTTCGAGCCGCTGGACCGACGCCATCACCGGCGTGAGCGGAGTCCGCAGCTCGTGCGAGAGCGTGGCGAGGAACCGATCCTTGGCGGCGCTCGCCTCCTCCGCGGCGCGGCGGGCTTCGTCGAGGTCGCGGGCCTGGCGCCGCCTCTCCGTGACGTCGCGAATCATCCGCGAAATGCCGACCACGCGGCCCGCTTCGTCGAGGATGGGCGAGAGGGTGACGACGGTGTCGAGCCACCGGTCGTCCTTCGTCCGCCGGCGGATCTCGAACTCGGAAGCCGTCCGGCCGGCGATGAGGTCGGCCGTCACCGACGACGAGGGATCGGATTCTCCGGCGGCCGCGAGCGCGGACATCCGGCGGCCGATCATCTCTTCGGCCGTGAATCCGAAGAGCGACTCCGCGCCGGGGTTCCAGTCCGTGATGACGTTGTCCCGGTCCTCCCCGACGATGGCGTAGTTCGCCGAGGCCACGATCGCGGCCAGTCTCGAGGTGACCTGCTCGGCGCGGCGCTGCTCCGTGATGTCGCGGAAAACGAGGACCACTCCCGAAATCCGCTGGAGCGCGTCCCAGATCGGAGCGCCGCTGTCGGCGATCGGGGTTTCGGTTCCATCGCGCGCGAGGAGGGTCGTGTGGTTCGCGAGACCCACGACGACGCCTTCGCGGACGACCTTCCGCACGGGGCTCTCGACGGCCTGCCGCGTCTCCTCGTTGACGATGCGGAAGATCTCCTCGACCGGCCTTCCGACGGCCTCCTCCAGAGTCCAGCCGGTCAACCGCTCGGCGACCGGGTTGAGAAACGTGACGCGGCCCTCCCGGTCGGTCGCGAGCACCGCGTCGCCGATCGAGTGCAGGGTCGTCCGCAGGCGCCCCTCGCTGTCGCGGGCGGCGGCCTCGGCGCGGGCTCGGCCGAGAAGGTCCCGGCGAACGAGGAGAAAGTATCCGGCGAGCAGGCCGACGAAGCAGAGGCCTCCCAGCAGGAGCGCCAACTCGACCTGTCGGACCGCCTCGTCGGCCTGGAGCGAGCGGTCGGCAAGCCGCCGGGCCTCGTCGCTCTGCATCGCGCCGACCAGCGTCCGGATGCGGTCCATCAACGCGTGCCCGTATCCGGTCTGGACGGCTCTCAACGCTCCCGGGACGTCGCCCGACCTGTAGAGGCCGATCGTTGCGGCGAGCTCCGCCAGCTTCGCCCGGGCGAGCCCTTCGAATTCGTGCAGCTTCGCCTGCTGCGCCGGATCGTCTCGCGTGAGCTGGTCGAGCCGGGAGAGATGGCCCTGGACCGACGCGACGGCGGAGTCGTAGGGCTCGAGGTATTCGGGCGTCCCGGTCAGGAGGTACCCCCGCTGGCCCGTTTCGGCGTCCTTGAGGGTCGAGAGCGTGCTTTCGAGCTCGGCGATCAGTGTTCGCGTCCGCTCCACGCGCTTGGTTTCGGCGACCAGATTTCGCGTGTTGACGGCGATCACCCAGGCAAACAGCACGAGGGCCGCGAGCAGGACGATCGACCCCGCGATCGTTCGCCAGGAGGAGGGTGGTTTCTCCGCGCCGAATTGCACCGACCCGATTCTGCACCAACCCCTCCGCGGCTCTCAACCGATCAGAGCGGCCCGCGCCCGGGAAGCATTCGCGCCCTTCGTCCCCTGGCGTCGTTCTCCTTCGGGGACGATTCGCTTCGGGAAACGACAAAAACCGAAGCTCGGGGTCCGTCCTCTTCCCGGGCGCGGGCCGCATTCGCAAAGACTCGCAACCCCCGTGCCAGGCCTGCCGGCCCGCCGAGCACCACTTTCTCGGCGACGCTCTGGGCGCCGCGCAGACGAAGACGTATCTCGATCGCTTCGACCGCGAGGTGCGCGCCTTTCCGGGTGCGGCGCGGACGGTCCGGGCCATGAGGCGCTCGGGATTGACCGTCGTGATCGCGAGCTCGGCCGATCGCCGGGCGCCCGAGCGCTCCCTTCGACTCGCGCGGTTGACGCGCGGTCAAGGCCCTTCGCCAACGCGGCGCGGAGTCCGGCGGGTGGAGTGTGTCGCGAAAGGCGGGGGCGATCCGGCTCGTCCTCCGTCAGTTCATCGGCGCGCCCCGGCGAGCGTGGCCGGAGAGAGGGCAAGGGCCTCCGGATCCGCGGGAGAAGCGGTCCAGACGAGGCGGTAAGGCGCCGGCCCGATCCACCGGAAGGGGTAGCAGGTGATGAGGGTGAGCCGACGGTCGGGAGTCGGCGCGAGCACGGAGACTTCCTCGGGCGCGACGATTCGCCGGGAGTCGAGCCGGTAACGCGAGAAGGATCCCTCGGGTCCGCGGAGAAGCACGACGTCTCCCGCGCGGAGCCGCGAGACGCTCCGAAAGAAGGAGTCCCGGTGCCCGGCAATGACGCAGTTGCCGGGGAGACCGGGCTCGGCCGTGCCGGGGACGTGACCCGGCCCTCGACGCAGCGTCGGCGGCGTGACGCCCTCGAAAACCGCGAGGTCCAGGCCGACTCGCGGGATCTCGATGCGGCCCCACGGCTGACCGGGGCGGACCGGTCCGGCGCGCGCCCCTCGCGCGGCACTCTGGGCTCGCCAGCCGGCGGCGAGGTGCAGGCCCGCCGCGAGCAACATCGCCGCCCCGAGGGCGCCGAGGCCCAGGGAAGCGGAGGCAAGAGCGCGGCGCACGAGGTTTCCCGAGCGGTTCATGCGCGCCGCGGCGGCGCCGGAGGAATTCCGATCGCCGCACGCGACGCGATGTTCCCGTGAAAAATCAGGCGGCCCGGCGGCGGCGGCTCAGGATGCGAAGGCCGAAGGCCGCGAGGAGAAGGCTCGCTCCCGCAATCGCCAGGGCCGGATCCGAAGACGCCGTGGCGGGGAGACGCCGGGAGCTCGACTCGTCGGCCGTCGGGCTCTCCGACGCCGGCGCCGTCGAGGCGGCGGGCGCCCTGTACGCGGTCGGCTCCTGTCTCATCGGCGCGGGCGGCGGCGCGGCCGCCGGTGCCGGTGCGCTCACCGGCGCGAGCGAGGACGAGGTCGTGTCGGCGGGTCCGGTCTTCGCGGCGATGCCCGCCCCGTTGATGCTCGAGAAGTGGACTTCCTTGCGGTCGATGATCTCGTTGGCCTGGTTCTTGGCCAGGAGCACGATGGTGTGCGTCCCGGGCGAGACGCTCTCGATGTCGAGCACGTTCTCCGCTTGCTCCATCGTGCCCTTCAGCGAGTCGTCGAGGAAGACGTCGACTCGGGGACGGGGCATCGAGTTGACGTCGCGCTTCTCTTCGCCGATGTCGGCGGGGATCTCCGTGTTCACGACGACCTGGATCGTCGAGCCCGTGATCGTGCTGCCCTCTGCCGGTTGGACGAGCTTGATCCGATAGTCGTTCCTCGTCGGACCCGCGGAATTCTTGTCCGCGTTCTGAGCAAGACCGACGGTCGCGAATGCTCCCGCGAGGAACGTCGCGAGAGCCAGTTTCGTTCGAGTCATGTTTGCCTCCTCGAGAGTGGCTCGGCCCCGTTGCCGATCACCTCGGCCCCGGACGTTGCAAGCCGGATGCCGCAAGGCCCGGAGGCCGTTCCGGTCAGGGCGTAAGTTGCACGCTCGCCGCGGCGACGGCATCGCCGGGGTTGATGCCGGTGGCGATCAGTTGCGCCTGGAACGTGACGGTTTCGGCGGCTGCTCCCGAGGGCAGGGTGCCGGTCACGCTGACGTGCAGTGTGGACTGGCTGTTCGAGTCGAGTGTCCCGATCGTCCAGATGACGGCCCCGCCCGAGCTCGTAGCGCTCGTCCCGCTCGAAGCGACGACGGAGTTGACGACGAACGGCGAAGGCACCGTCACGCTCACCTGGGCATTCTGGACGTTGTTGACGCCGACGGCGGTCGCCGCGAGGTCGAGCGTGAAGCTCTGGCCGGAGGCTGCCGAGCTCGGACCGTTGATCGTGACGTTGGCGAGCGCGCCGGGCGACGTCGTCGTGTCGCTGCCCTTGCAGGATGAGAGCGAGCCGGCGAGTGCCGCCGCGGCGGCGAAGCCGATGATGCGGGAAAGTTTCATGTAGACCTCCTCGCCGGGTTCCTGTCCGGCAAGAACGCCGAAAAGCAAGCACGGTGCCAGCGGCCGGCATCTCTCTTGCTATGTCTCCACGTGGAGGTATCTGCGATGTTGAGATGGGCGCTGACATTCCTGGTGATCGGCCTGGTGGCGGCATTGCTCGGCTTCACGGGCGTGGCCGGAGCGTCGTTCGCGATCGCGAAGGTGCTCGCGTTGATCTTCGCGGCTCTGTTCGTCGTCTTCCTGCTGCTCGGTCTGGCCGGCGCGAAACGGATCGCGGCCTGACGGTTCCCCGACTCCGGAGAAGGAGCCCCGCGGCCGGAAGCCGCGGGGCTTTTTCGCGTGTGGCGTCCCGGCCTCGCCGCGCTCGCCGCAAAAAAAAGGCGCCGCGGCTCGGGCGAGCGGCGGCACCATGAAAAAGGGATTCGGCGTGGTGCCCGGCTTCCCTCCGAGCAAGGCGCTTGCCAGCGAGGCGGTGGCATGTCGTTTGCTCCTCCTACAGTCAAGGTTCCGTGGAACACTCGAACCGATCTCTCCAACAGACGACCCACCACAATCCGGACCCGCCGCCCCTTCGGGGGCGGTAGTCCCCTCCTGGTCCAAGCGCGCATCGTCACAGAGGCTCGACGGAGGCTTCCCCGCGGCATGGAAAGTGCAGCCGCGAGACGCATGAGCGCCGAGTCGCGGAATCGCCCGCAGGATCCGCGGACGCCGGTGCCTTCCGACGGGCGTTCCGCCGCACTGCGACTAAGCCTGCAGATTCTCCTGGCGCTCGCCGCGGTCGCGGCCGGCCTGTGGGTTCTCCACCGGATCGGGGGCGTCCTGCTCCTTCTCGCACTCTCGGTCCTGTTCGCGTATCTCGTCGCTCCCCTCGTGACCTTCTTTCGGCGTCCGATTCCTCCGAGGAGGAAACGGAACCTGCCGTTGCCGGTCGCGATCTGGGCGGCGTATCTCGTCCTCTTCGGGATCCTGACGCTCGGCGTGATGGCGGTCTGGCCCGTGCTGAACGCGCAGCTCGGCAACCTCCGAACGGAGGCGCCGAAATACGCCGTCCGCGTCCAGCAGAGCTGGCAGAGCTGGAAAGCGGGGCAGACTCGAATGCTGCCGCGCGACTTCCGGATCGCCGTCAACGGGGTCGTGGACGATGCGGTACGTTCGTCCGAAGACTTCGTTCGCAGCGACCTGCTTCCGCGGGTGGGGGGCTGGCTGATGAACCTGCCGTGGCTCGTTCTCGTGCCCGTCTTCGCATTCTTCCTGCTCCGGGACGCGGAGCTGTTCCGGCAGTACGCCCTGAAGACGATTCAGCGGCGGCGCCTGCGGTGGAGGTTCGACGTCTTCTTCGAGGACGTCAGCCGAACTCTGGCGGCCTACATCCGAGCGCAGGCGCTCGCGTGCCTGGTCGTCGCGGCGATCTGCTCGGGGGGATTCGCCGCTCTGGGCGTGCCTTACCCGGTGCTCTTCGGAGTGGCGGCCGGGCTCCTCGAGGCCCTTCCGCTCGCGGGACCGCTCGCCGTCGCCGTGATGGTCGTCGCGCTCGCCGCACTCCAGTCGATCGAGCGCGCCGGCGCCGTCGCCGCGTTTCTGATCGTCGTTCGCATCTGCCAGGACTACGCGATCTATCCCCGCCTCGTCGGCCGCGAGCTGCCGCTTCATCCCATGGCGGTCATTCTCGCCATCATCTGTGGCGGAGAGATCGGCGGCATCGCCGGGATCTTCCTCGCCGTGCCGGTGCTCGCGATCGTGACCGTCGCGTTCCGGCACTGGCGGGCGCACCAGGCCGCCGACGGCCCGCGCCCGGCGCCGGCCTGACGCGGTCGACAACGCCGAGACGCTGGCGTCGACCGCGACGAGGACTCGGCCTTCGAGCAGATCACCGCAGGAGCGGCGACGCGGCTCGGCCTCGATCGCGAGGAGGCGGTCGGGATAGATGGTCTCGCCTCGGGAGAGGATCGCGACGAGACCGCGGAGGGAAACTCCGGGCGCCAGCGACTGCGACGTCAAGCGGCCACTCGAGGCTCGCTACCCTCTTGGTTCGAGAGTGGAGGACCCGGCTCCGCAAGGGCGCCGCCGCGCGGGCGCTGGCGCGTGCAGAAGCCGGGGCTGGATTCAGGGATGGTGCGGAAGCGAGTGGTCCACGATCGAGATGCTCTCCTCGCGGTTGCGGCGCCGGAGCAGC
This sequence comes from uncultured Acidobacteriota bacterium, assembly GCA_963738945.1. Classification (GTDB taxonomy): domain Bacteria; phylum Acidobacteriota; class Thermoanaerobaculia; order UBA5066; family Gp7-AA6; genus DAHUXD01. Next base: position 3,001,053 of record CAVTYD010000002.1, on the reverse strand, counting down.
AGGCCGATTCCCAGGACGCCGAGCACGAGCCCGCCGATCAGGAGAACCGAGGACGCCTTGATGTGGGCCTCCGGCGAGGTGTAGGCCGAAGCCGGCTGGACCGGCCGCTCGGACATCGGAACACCCGGCACCTCGGACGGAGACGACGTGGAAGCCGCGTCGGGCGCGGGCGGAGTCGGCAATTGCTCGGGCTGCGCGGCCGCCGTCGCGGCGGAGACGGGTGCCGCGGCCTCGGCGGCCGGACTGGCGGCCTGAGCCTCGGCCGGTTTCGGAGCGAGCGCCGGCTTGTGTGCGGCCGTTCTCTTCGCGGTCCGGGCGGACCGCGAGCTCGTCGGGGCCGGTGAAGCCGGAGCGGCTTGCGGAGCGTCGGTCGCCGTCGACGCGGACGCCGGACGTGCCATCGAAGGCGCTTCCGGAGCGGCCGACTCACTTTGCGTCGCGGCCGGCGCTTGCGCAGTCGAACCCACCGGAAGAGCCGGGGCCGGTGTCGCCTGGGTCGGCGGCGCGTCGGAGCTAGCCGCCGCGGAGGTCGCGGCCGGGGGAGCCGTCGGCGCCGGAGGGGGCTGGCTGCTCGCATCCTGCGCCCAGGCCGCCACGGACACTCCCAGACCCACGGCGGCGAAAAAAGCCAGAGCTCGACTCACTGATTTCACGTTGACCTCCTTGCATCCGCGGCTCGCCGCCGCGATTTGGATTCTCGCGGCGGGTTCCGGAAGTCCCGCGACGAGTCGACAATCAAAAAAGCAGGTTTCGTGCCACCCGCCGCGGCTACTTCTTCTTCGTGGAGCCGCCCTTCTTCTTCGGAACCTTCGCACCGGCCTGTCGGGCTTCGGAGAGCCCGATCGCGATTGCCTGTTTGCGGCTGGTGACCTTCTTGCCCGAGCGCCCGGACTTCAGCGTTCCGTGCTTGCGCTCGTGCATCGCGCGCTCGACCTTCGCCTGAGCCTTCTTTCCGTACTTGCGGGAACCCGTCGTCTTTCGAGCCATCGAGACCTCCGCCGTCGTCCGTTGCAATTCGCGTTCCGCGCGGAGCGGGGCGCGCGGGAAGCCGGGAACACATCGCGGCGCCGGGCGGTTTAGGATTGACCCATGTCCGGTCTCGACGCTTTTCATCCGACGGTTCGCGAATGGTTTCGGACGCGCCTCGGGGAGCCGACCGCTCCGCAGACGCAGGGATGGCCCTCGATCCAGGAGGGCCTCCATACCCTGATTGCCGCGCCGACCGGATCCGGCAAGACACTCGCGGCGTTTCTCGCGGGTCTCGACTCCCTGATCCGTTTGGGAGAAGGGCTGCCGGATGAGACCCGCCTCCTCTACGTGTCGCCGCTGCGGGCCCTCTCGAACGACGTCCAGAAGAATCTTCAGTCGCCGCTCGAGGAGATTCGGGCCCTCGACCCGGCGATTCCCGGGGTTCGCGTCCTGGTGCGGACGGGCGATACGACCCCGGCCGAACGCGCCGCCATGGTTCGAAAGCCGCCCCACATCCTGGTCACGACGCCCGAGTCGCTCTACATCCTCCTCGGCAGCGACCGAGGCCGGGCGATGCTCGGAACCGTTCGGTCCGTGATCGTGGACGAGATCCATGCCCTCGTGCGGGACAAGCGAGGCAGTCATCTCGCGCTCTCGCTCGAGCGTCTCGAGGCCCTCACGGGCCGGCCTCGTCAGCGCATCGGCCTGTCGGCCACGCAGAAGCCGCTCGAGGAGGTGGCGCGTTTCCTCGTCGGGCCAGGCCGTTCGTGCGCGCTCGTGGACGCGGGCACCTTTCGGGAGCTCGATCTCGGCATCGAGGTGCCGCCGTCGCCGTTGTCCGCGGTCTGTTCCCACGAGCAGTGGGAGGAGATCTACACGCGGATGGCCGAGCTCGTGCGGGAACACCGCACGACCCTCGTCTTCGTGAACACGCGCAAAATGGCGGAGCGCATCGCGGGCCAGTTGACGCGGCTGCTCGGCGAGGACGCCGTGACCAGTCACCATGGAAGCCTCTCGAAGGCGCGCCGGCTCGACGCCGAACAGCGTCTGAAGGCGGGGAAGCTGAGGGCTCTCGTCGCTACCGCCTCGCTCGAGCTCGGCATCGACATCGGCGACGTGGACCTCGTGATCCAGGTCGGCGCGACGCGGTCGATCGCGACCTTCCTGCAGCGTGTCGGCCGGGCGGGCCACAGCCTGCGCCGCGTGCCGCGCGGACGGGTGTTTCCCCTGACGCTCGACGAGCTCGCCGAGAGCGCGGCGCTGGTGCGGTCGGTGCGCAAAGGAACGCTCGATCGGACACCGTCGCCGCCCCGGCCGCTCGACATCCTGGCGCAGCAGATCGTCGCTTCCTGCGCGGTCGAGGCCTGGGCCGAAGACGACCTCTACGGGCTCGTGCGCCGCGCCTGGCCCTACCGCGATCTCGCGCGGTCCGACTTCGATGCCGTGGTCGCGCTGCACACGCGGGGGCGCCGGGCGCTGCTCCATCGCGACGGCGTGCAGGGCCGCCTGATGGGAGCTCGCCGGGCGCGGCTGACGGCTTTGATGTCGGGCGGGGCGATTCCGGATACCGCCGATTACCAGGTGCGCCTCGAGCCCGAGGGAACGCTCGTCGGCACCGTCAACGAGGACTGGGCGGTCGAGTCGAACGGGGGAGACATCTTTCAGCTCGGCAATGCGTCGTGGCGCGTGCTGCGCGTGGAGCCCGGCGTCGTCCGGGTCGCCGATGCGAAGGGCGCGCCGCCGTCACTGCCGTTCTGGCTCGGCGAAGCGCCCGGCCGCACGCGCGAGCTCTCGGCGGAGATCGGACGGCTGCGCGAAGAAAGCGCCTCTCGCGACGAGGAGGCGACGGGATTCCTGATGGAGCAGACCGGCGGCGCGCTTCCCGAAGGCGGAGCGCGGCAGATCGCGGACTACACGGCGGCCGGCCGCCAGGTACTGGGGACGGTCCCCACGCCGCGGCGCGTGATCCTCGAGCGCTTCTTCGACGAGAGCGGAGGAATGCAGCTCGTCGTGCATGCACCGTTCGGGTCCCGGATCAACCGGGCATGGGGCCTCGCGCTGCGCAAGCGATTCTGCGTGGGCTTCGGTTTCGAGCTGCAGGCGGCGGCCAACGAAGAGGCGATCGTGCTCTCGCTCGGCCCGCAGCACAGCTTCGAGCTGTCGGAGGTCTTCGACTTCCTGCACCCGAACTCGGCGCGGGAGGTTCTGACGCAGGCCCTCCTCGGCTCACCGCTCTTCGAGACGCGCTGGCGCTGGAACGCGCAGCGCTCGCTCCTTCTCGAGCGGAGCCGTGGCGGGAAGAAGGTGCCCGCGCCCCTCCTGCGGATGCGGGCGACCGATCTGCTCGTCGAGGCGTTCCCCGAGATGCTCGCCTGCCCCGAGACCCTGCCCGGCGGACCGATCGAGGTGCCGATGGACCATCCGATCGTGCGGCAGACGATCGAGGATTGCCTGACCGAGGCGATGGACGTCGAAGGTTTCCTCGAGGTCCTCCGCGGGCTCGCGGACGGCTCGATCGAGCGCCGCGCCGTGGACACGTCCGAGCCCTCGGCCTTCGCCCGCGGGATCCTGAGCTCCCAGCCATACACGTTTCTCGACGACGCGCCCCTCGAAGAGAGACGCACCCAGGCGGTCCTGTCGCGCCGGATTCTCGATACCCGCACCGCCGACGAGATCGGGATCCTCGATGCCGAGGCCATCGCGCGCGTCCGGAGCGAGGCGTGGCCCCAGCCCGAAACGGTCGAGGAGGTTCACGAGGCGTTGCTCTGGATGGGATACGTCACCGTCGAGGAGGGGCGGTCCTGGATCGCCTGGCTCTCCGAGCTCGAGGCGGCGGGACGCGTCGTCCGCGAGGGCGGCCGGTGGTATGCGGTGGAGGCGACGCGAGACCCGAAGGCCGTCCTGCGCGGGCGCCTCGAGGCGCTCGGCCCGATCGAGAGCGACGACCCGCTGCTCGCGGAGCTCGAGGCCTCGGGAGTCGTGCTGCGCACGCGGATCGGCGGCCGGGAGGCCTGGTGCGACCGCCGGCTGCTCGCGCGCATCCATCGCTACACGGTCGAACGCCTGCGCCGGGAGATCGAGCCGGTCACGGCCGCGCAGTTCCTGCGCTTTCTCGCGTGCTGGCAGCACGCCGATCCCGAACACCGGCTCGAGGGCCCTCGCGGCGTGGCGACGGTGCTCGGGCAGCTCGCGGGCTTCGAGGCGCCGGCGGCGGCCTGGGAGGCGAGCATCCTGCCCGCGCGCATCCGCGGCTACAAGCGGGAGTGGCTGGACCTCCTGGTGGGCTCGGGCGAGATGGTCTGGGGACGGTTGTGGGGCGAGGGCGCCGCGGCGATCCGGAGGGCCCCGATCGCCTTCGCGCCGCGCGAGGATCTCGAGGCCTGGATGGCGCTGGCGGCCGCGATACCGCCGGGGAATCCGCCGGCCGGAGTCGCGCAGGAGGTGCTCGACGCGCTCTCGCGCCGTGGAGCGATGTTCCTCCAGGAGCTCGCGCGCGAGACGCACCAGCCGCCGGCTTTCGTCGAAGAGGGGTTGAAGGATCTCATCGCCCGCGGACGCGTGACGTGCGATTCGTACGGCGGTCTGCGCTGGTTCCTCGTCCCCTCCTGGAGGCGCAAGGCCGGGAGCCTCGCCTCCGGACGCTGGAGCCTGCTCGAGCGGCGCACCGCCGAAGTCTCGCCCGACTTCGTGGCGCGGCGCATGCTCTCCCGCACGGGCGTCGTCTTCCGCAAGACGCTCGCCCGCGAGCGCGCGCCGGTTCCATGGCGCGACGTGGCGCGGGTGCTGCGCGCGATGGAAGCGCGGGGCGAGGTGCGCGGCGGCCGTTTCGTCGCCGCCTTCGACGGTGAACAGTACGCCCTGCCCGAGGCCGTGACGCTGCTGCGGGCGGTGCGCCGGCGCTCGGCCTCGGACGCCGATCCGGCCCCGGTCGGCGTCTCGGCCGCGGACCCGCTCAACTTCCGGGGAATCCTGACGCCCGATGAGCGCGTCTCGACCTCGGCCCGCGAGATCGTCCAGGTCGCCTGATACTCCCGAGCGCGACTGTCGCCGGACGAGTACAGGCTCCCGGCGCGCCGTTCACCCGAGGTTCATCTCCGGCTCGTTAGCGTTCGAGCTGGCGCGATGGTGCGCCGCATTCTCGGAGTACGCGATGAAGAAAGCACTGTCTCTCGGTTTGGTTCTCGTGTTCTGCGCCGCGGTCGGATTGGCAAATACCGGTCACCACGCGACGGAGGCGACGATCACGAAGGTGGACATGGCCTCGAAGTCGATGGTCGTCAAGACCACCGACGGCAAGGACATGACGATCTACTGGAACGACACGACGAAGCTCCAGGGCACGCCGAAGGAGGGCGAGATGGTCCACTTCAAGGCGATGGACAAGGACGGCAAGTCCACGGCGAGCTGGATCCACGTCGGGAAGATGGAGGCCAAGGCCCCCTCGCAGCCGCAGAAGTAGCGCTTCGGAGATTTCGAGGAGGGCGGGGCGCGTGCGCCTCGCCCTTTTCCTTTTGGCGGCCGGCGCGGCGGGCCGTTCCCGGGCCTGGCCCCGATCTCGCAGTGATCCGAGGCATGACGGCCGGAATCCACGTCGGCACGAGCGGCTGGATCTATCCCCACTGGCGCGGGCGGTTCTACCCGGCGGCGCTCTCCTCCGCGCGCTGGCTCGAGTTTCTGGCGGCGCGCGTCTCGTCGGTCGAAGTCAACGGCACCTTCTACTCGCTGACGACGCCTCGCGCGTGCGACCGCTGGCGCGCAGCCGTGCCGCCCGAGTTCGTTTTCGCGGTGAAGGGAAGCCGTTACATCACGCACATGAAGCAGCTCCGCGACCCGCGGATCCCGCTCGCGAACTTCTTCGCCTCGGGCATTCTTCGCCTCGGCGCCCAGCTCGGACCGATCCTGTGGCAGCTGCCCCCGGCGCTTCGGTTTCGGCCCGAGGTCGCGGAAGACTTCTTCGCCGCCCTTCCCGGCGATGTGCGCGCGGCCGAGCGCCTGGCTCGGCGTCACGACGGCCGCGTGACCGGGCGCGCGTGCCTCACGGCGCCGGACGGCCGCGATCGGGAGATTCTCTACGCGATCGAGCCACGCCACGCGAGCTGGATGGGCGAGGAAGCCGCGAATCGATTGCGCGAGCACGGCATGGCGCTGGTGCGAGCGGACACGGCCGGCCGGCATCCCGCCGCGGGCGCGGAGACGACCCGGCGGCTCGCCTACGTCCGCCTGCACGGCGCGCGCCGGATCTACGAGGGCCGGTACACCGAGGAAGAGTTGAAGGCGTGGCGCGAGCGAGCCCGGGCATGGGCGCGCGCGGAAACGCCCTCATTCATCTACTTCGACAACGATCGCGAGGGGGCGGCCGCCGCCGATGCCTCGGCACTCGAGTCGTTGATCCGTCGCCCCCTCGAGGCGCCTCCCGAATTCTCGGCGGCAACGGACCTCCCCTCCGCGCCGCGCGAGAACCCGCCCCACTTCGCGTTTCGGTCCGGCGGAGGCTGAGGCAGCCCCGCCGGCTCGTTCTCACTTCTACTTCGCCTGGTTCGCCTCGGGCATCGAACATTGATACGCCACACCGACGGGCGGGTCATCGCTCTCGATCAGAAGGGTGTTTGCGCCCTTCTCGTAAGCCAGATCGAGAAGCGCCTTCTCGGGGTCCGAATACCCGAGGTTCGGCGCCGGCTTGACCTCGTCGATCTTCTGGCAACTCTGGACCGCGCTCGGATCCTTCGTCACGGCGACGGGCGCGAATCCGCGCGACGCGCAGCCGAAGCCAGCAACGATGAGCCCTCCGAAACCCAGCGACCACAGGATTTTTTTCGACATCTTCTTGCTCCTCTCGGGTCGGGCTCCGTCGAGGACACCCGCCCGACGCTCGAGAAGTGCAAGGCCCGTGCCTCTCGCCCGGGCGAAGGGACGCGCCGGGGCGGAGTCCCTTCGGGTTATCGCCGCCGGTCCGGCCGCGCCGGGCGGTTGCCGATCGGGAGCTTCGTGGCGAGGAGCCCGTCGACGCGGTCGAACGAGATGGGCTTGGCGAGGTAGTCGTCGAATCCGCTCGCGACGATTTTCTGCAGGTCGTCGGGCAGCGTCCTTCCGGTCAGCGCGACGAGCGTGATTTCGTTTCTTCGGCAGAAACTTTCGGATCCGCTCGGCGACGCCGAACCCGTCGAGGTGGGGGAGGCCGAGATCGATCGCTTCGGAGATCTTGCCGTCCACTCCGGCGGCTGCTCGTCGGGGCGGACGGTGAAGTCTCTGCGTTTCAACCGCGTCAGCGCGCTGAGGAGCCGGCGCCGGTCGAGTCCGGCGGCTTCCGTCGGAGGGCCGGGCCAGCGGGTTGGTGCAAGACTCGTGCCTCGGCCGGCCGGCTTTCGCGGCCCTTCCCGCGGCGCGGCCGGTCGTTTTCCGAGCACTTCCGGTCGATCGCCGGCACTCGAATAGACTGCCCGGCAATGCATTCCGCCGCGGCCCGGCTCCGGCTCCTCGGGCGATGGACCGGTGCCTGTTTGCTTGCCGTGGGGGTGGGGCTGTCCGCGGCCACGGCCGGCGCCGAGCCGCGTCTGGTCGCGGTCGGCGACGTCCACGGAGACCTGGCCGCCTTTCGCGGGATCCTCGCGCAGGCGGGTCTCATCCGCGAGGACGGTGCCTGGTCGGGCGGGGACGCCGTGCTCGTCCAGCTCGGGGACCTGATCGACCGTGGGCCGAGCACGCGCGGCGTCCTCGACTTCGTGATGGCCCTCGAGAAGGACGCCGGAAAAAACGGCGGGAACGTCGTGATCCTCCTCGGCAACCACGAGGTGATGAACATGACGGGCGATCTCCGCTACGTCCCGGCCGAAAGCTTCGCGGAGTTCGCCGACGCGGGCTCCGCGAAGCGGCGCGAAGAGGCATGGACCGCTCTGCAGGCCTACGTGCTGCGCCGCGCGGGCGAGCTCGGCCGCCCCGGAGTCCGCGTCGGCCCCGACGAGAAGGACGCATGGCTCGCGGCGCATCCGCCGGGCTACCTCGAGCGCCAGGAGGCGTTCGGTCCCGACGGCGTCTACGGCCGCTGGCTCCGGGAGAAGTCCGCGATCCGGGTCGTCGAGAAGACCGCCTTCGTCCACGCCGGCGTGTCGCCGGCCTATGCGAAGACGCCCCCGCCCGAGCTCGACCGCCTCGTGCATGCGGATCTCGCCGTCTTCGACGCCGAGCGCAAGGAGTTCGTCCGGGAGGGGCTGATCCTTCCCTTCTTCGACTTCGTCGAGACGACGCGCGCCGTCCGCGAACAGCTCGACGCGCTCGGCGCGAGCGGCAAGGCGTCCGAGCGGCGCAAGGACTACGAGAAGTTCCTCGACTTCGGCCGGTGGACCATGAACTCCGAGGACGGACCGCTCTGGTTCCGCGGGTACGATCGCTGGACCGACGCCGAGGGCGCCGTGGAGGTGCCGCCGCTGTTGTCGGCGGAGGGTGTCGAGCGCTTCGTGGTCGGCCACACGGTTCAGCGCGGCGGGCACGTCCGGGCGCGCTTCGAGAACCGGGTCTTCCTGATCGACACGGGGATGCTCGACTCGAAGTTCTTCCCGGGAGGCCGGGCGTCGGCTCTCGAGATCTCGGACGGCGCGATCGACGCGCTCTACCCGGGGGAGAAGCCGGAGGTTCTCCAGTCCGCGCCGGCTCGGAAGGCGGCCGCGCTGCGATGAGCGAGAGCCGGGCATGATGAACCCCATCTCGCTGATCTTCAACCTCCAGCGGGGCGACGGGAGGCGCGGCGCGCTTCTCTTCACCTATCTCTTCCTGATCATCACGTGCTACCAGCTCGGCAAGACCGGCCGCGATGCGCTCTTTCTGTCCGTCTTCAAGGCGTCGAAGCTGCCCTATGCGGACATGGCGATCGCCCTTCTCGTCGGCGTCGTGATCGCCATCTACGTGACGGTCGGCCGGCGTGCGGTGCTGCGCAACCTGCTGATCGGCTGCCTGCTGCTGTTCGCCGTGCTGCAGCTCGGTTTCTGGTACCTCGCGAAGTTCGAGCCGCAGAAGACGTGGCAGTATCCGGCCTTCTACATCTGGGTCGGGATCCTCGGGGTTCTCGCGCCGACGCAGGTCTGGACGCTCGCCAACTATCTGCTCACGACGCGCGAGGCCAAGCGCGTCTTCGGCCTGGTCGGCGCCGGCGGGATTACCGGATGGATCTTCTCGGGCCTTCTCGCCGAGGCCCTCGCCCGCACGAAGGGGCTCGGCACCGAGAGCCTGCTCCTGGCGATGGCGATCCTGCTCGTGCTCTGCGCGGGTCTCGTCGCGGTTCTCTGGAAAGAGCGGGAACGGTCGCTGCCTGCGGGAGCGGTGCCCCACGCCGAGCCCACGCCGAAGAAGCTGCGCGAGAGCTTCACCATGATCTTCTCGTCGCCGTATCTCGTGGCGATCGCCTCGCTGATCACCCTGGCGTCGCTCGCGACGACCTTCGCGGGCTGGCAGTTCAAGGCGATCGCCAAGGCGGCGTACTCCGACAAGAACGCCCTGACGGCCTTCTTCGGGCGCTTCAACTTCTGGGCCGGCCTCGCCTGCCTGGTGCTCCAGCTTCTGCTGACGTCGCGGTTTCTTCGCCGCTTCGGGCTCGGGCCGGCCCTCCTCGTCGTGCCGTTCATGGTCTTCTCGAGCGAGCTGGCGGTCCTGTCGATCGGCACGCTCGGCGCGGCCATCCTGCTGAAGGGCGGCGACTCGGTCGTCCGTTACTCGCTCGACAAGTCGTCCGTCGAGCTGCTCTACCTTCCGATCGCCCCGGACTCGAAGCTCCAGGTGAAATCCACGATCGACACCGTCATCTGGCGGCTCGGGGACGGGCTCGCCGGTTTCACGCTCGCGATCTTCACGGACCGCCTGCACTGGTCGGCCCAGCGAGTGTCGATCGTCAACCTCGTCTTCGCCGGAGGCTGGATCGTCGCCGCGATCGCGGCGCGCCGGCGCTACGGACAGACGCTGCTCGACAGCATTCGCTCGCGTCGCCTCGATGCCGAGCGTCAGCTCGCGCCCGTGCTCGACCGCTCGACGGCCGACATCCTGGCCGGCCAGCTCGATTCCCCGGATCCGAACGAGGTCCTCTACGCCCTCGAGGTCTTCGGCGTCTCGTCCAGCCGCAAGGCCGATCCGCGCCTGCGCGACCTGCTCCAGCACGCCGAGCCCGCCGTGCGCCGGCGCGCGGTCGAGCTGCTCGACGCCGCGGGCGACCTCTGGGCGCTTCCGCGCGTGGAGGAGATGCTTCGCGACCCCGACGGCGGCGTGCGTTCGGCGGCCCTGCTCTTCCTCGCCCACCACGCTCCGCTCGACCCGCTGACGCGGATCCAGGAGCTCGACGGGTTCCAGGAGGTGTCGGTTCTCTCCGGGATCGTCGCGTTTCTCGCCCGGTCGGGCGACGGCGAGCGCCTGCCCGAGGCGCGCCTGCTGATGGATCGCCTGATCGCCGAGCGCGGACCCGGGGGAAAGCGCTCGCGCCTCGAGGCGGCGGGCCTGCTCGCGGCTCTTCCCGACGCCTTCGACGGGCCGCTCGACGCTCTGCTCGCCGACGAGGATCCGGAGGTCGCGGGCGCGGCGGCGCGAGCCGCCGGCAAGCTGCGCAAGCGGCGCGTCGTGCCGAAGCTGCTCGAGCTCCTCGGCAACGCCCACGTCCGCTCCGAGGCCGCCGAGGCGCTCTCCACGATGGGAGACCGGGTGGTCGGCGCGTTGCGCGATCACCTCCTCGACTCGGACGCGCCGCGGGAAGCGCGCCTCGAGGTCCCGGGTGTCCTGGCCGGCATCGGCAGCCAGGCGGCCGCCAACGTCCTGGTCGAGAACCTCCTCGAAGGCGATCCGGATGTGCGCTTCCGGACGATCTCGGCCTTGAACGACCTGCGCAAGGCGCGTCCGCAGATCGAGATCGACGCGCCCCGTCTCCGCGCGGCGCTCGGGTTCGAGATGATGCTGCATTGCCGCACGAGCCAGATTCTCTCCGTGGCCGACGGCGGCACGGCCGCGCGGCGCTCGGCCGTGCCCGCCAACGAGGTCGTCCGGCGCCTCGAGGCGACCCGCGGACAGGAGATCGAGCGCATCTTCCGGACGCTCAGCCTTCTCTATCCCGGCGTGGACTTCCGGAGCGCCCACTACGGTCTGCGCTCGAACGATCCGACGGCGCGCGATCACGCCCTGGAGTTCCTGGAGATCAACGTCGACCGCGACCTTCGGAAGTCGCTCGTGTCCCTCCTCGATCCGACCGTCTCGCTCGATGAGCGGATCGCCTCCATCCTGAAGCGGTCGGGGGGAAAGACGCCGACGGCGGGCGAGCTCGCCGCCGCCCTCGTCGAATGCGAGGACCCGTGGCTGAAGGCCTGCGGCTTCTCGGCGGTCGGCGCGCTCGGACTGAGCGAATTCCGGAGTCAGGTCGAGGCGTGCCTCGACGCGGACGACGAGCTGCTCCGCGAGAGCGCCCGGGCGGCGAAGTCGGCGCTCGCGGCCGGCTAGGGCTCGTCCTACTGCGGCGCGGCGGCCGCCGCCGGGGCGGGCGAGGTGGCGGGGATGAACACGAATCGGTAGAGAACCTTGTCCTCGCCGTCCTCCGCGATCAGTTTGTCGATCTTCTGGACGAGGAGCTTGCGCCGGTCGAGCAGGGCTCCGATCTCGAAGGAGCTCAGGTAAGGCTTCAGCCGCTCGCGCACTTCCTTCTCGTCGAGAGCCTTCAGCTTCTCGTACACGCCCCGCTCGCACTGCTTGATCGAATCGCCGGCCCACAGCGTCGAGAGCTGGCGGAACGCACGGGTGTGGTCGATCATCCAGAGTCTCCAGTCGGGCGTGATCAGGATGTTGCCGCGGTTGCGGTCCGTGTTATAGACGAGAGCGTCGAACACGTTCATCATCTGGACCTGCTTCTTCCACTCCTGGTCGTCCGGCGGCGCGATGTGCTCATCGACCTGTTTCTTCTCGGTCATCGCGTGCTCGATGAAGATCTGGATGCTGCCGCTCTTGCTGTGGAGCTTGCGAAGGGTGGCCGGAGGGACGTTGTACATTCCGAGCATCAGGCCCATCTCGTAGGCCGCGGGCTCGTAGATGTAGCTGTCCTTGAAGCCGACCTCGTTGCGACCTCCCCCGAACGTCGCCGTGGACTTGTCCTCGTTGACGTCGCGGAACACGGCATGGGCGCGCACGCCGTTCTTCTCGAGGACGAGCTCGAGCGGGAAGTTGATGCCGCCGGAGAGGTTCTTCTCCGAAATCGATTCGGCGGTCTGCAGGAAGTCGAGCAGCTCCGCGTCGGTCTTGAAAGGCAGAGGCTTTCCATCCACGTCGACGAACGTCCGCCAGGCGGGCTGGGGCGGCGGGTCCGCGGCGCGGGCGGACCGCGCCACGAGTCCGGCCAGGACGGCGGCGGCGGCGATGACGGGGATTCGGAGGCGTGGCCTCGCGGTCATTGTGAACCCTCCTCGCAATTCCGTCGTGCAGAACGACGAAACGCTATCACCGAAGAGGCCGAGCGCCGCGGAGGGCTAGCGGCCTTCGGCGGGGTGCATGGCGGGAGGCGCCGCGGCCGCGGAGGTCCGGGCCGGTGCGGCGATGCGGACGGCCTGACCCTCGAGAATGGCATCGGGCGGGCTGTCGATGACGCGGTCGGTGAGCTTCAGACCGGAGATCACCTCGACTTGGGTCCCGAAATCGCGGCCGAGCGTCACCGGAGCGAGCACCACGTGGTTTCCGGCGTCGACGGTCGCCACGCGAGGCCCTTCGGCTCGGAAGAGCAGGGCGCTGGCGGGCACGAGCATCGCAGCGGTGGGATCGTCGCGCCGGAGGTGGACCTGGGCGTAGGCGCCCGGGAGGATCTCGCCGTTCGGGTTGGGGATGTCCACTTCGACTCTCAGCGTGCCCGTCACGGGGTCGATCGCGTTGGCGGTCCGGGCGACGATGCCGCGATACTTCCGGCCGGGCCGCTCCGCGACGGTCAGGTCCACCTTGTCGCCGGGCCGCGTCGTCGCCGAATCCACCTGAGGGACGGCGACGTAGACGCGCAGCATTCCGGTCGCGGCGATGCGGAAGAGCTCGTGGCCGGCTCCGGCGCTGCCCGCATCGACGAGCTGGCCGATGTCCGTGTTCCGGGCGGTGATCGTGCCGTCGAAGGGCGCTTCGATGCGTTGAAACCCCACGAGCTCTTCGAGGCGCCGCACGTTCGCGGTCGCCGAGGCGGTCTCGGCCTTTCGTGCGGCCAGAGCGCTGATGGCGTTGTCGTACTCCTGCCGGGAAACGGCATTGCTGTCGACGAGCCTGGTTTCGCGATCGGCCGTCGTCTGCGCGAGCTTCTCGTTGGCGACCGCCGTACCCTCCTGGGCGCGCGCCTGCTGGAGCTGCTGATCCACTTCCGGCGCGTCGATGTCGGCGAGCATCTGGCCCTTGCGGACCGGCGTTCCGATGTCCACGTACCAGGCCTTGAGGTATCCGTTGGTCCGGGCGTAGATCGGCGCGTCGGTGAAGGCCTCGACGTTGCCGGGCAGCACGAGCTCGCGCTGCGGGTCGCCGGCCGCGGGCGCCACGACGTTGACGATCGGCGCGGCCGAGGCGAGCGTCCGATCCCTCAGGCGCGCCTGATCGTGAACGCGGCTCACGATGCCGACGATTGCGGCGACGACGGCGGCGGCGCCGGCCACGGAGAAGAACCACTGGCCGCGCGGGGCGTTCGACGAAGGGCTCATGCCCTGCTCTCCTCGGGCGGCGCAGCGCCCTTCCTGCGCCCGTGCGCGAGCCGGAAGACCGCCGGCACGAAGAAGAGCGTGGCGCACGTCGCCAGCAGAAGGCCGCCGATGACCGCGCGGCCCAGAGGCGCGTTCTGCTCGCCGCCTTCGCCGAGGCCGAGGGACATGGGAACCATTCCGATGATCATGGCGAGCGCCGTCATGAGGACGGGACGGAACCGCGTGAAGCCCGCTTCGATCGCCGCGGCGGTCGCGTCGCGTCCCTCGGCAAGCTGCTCCTTGGCGAAGCTGACGACGAGGATGCTGTTGGCCGTCGCGACCCCCATGCACATGATCGCGCCGGTCAGGGCCGGCACCGACAGCGGCGTATGGACCAGGAAGAGCATCCACACGATTCCCGCGATGGCTGCCGGGAGCGCCGAGACGATGATGAGTGGATCGAGCCACGACTGGAAGTTCACGACGATCAGAAGGTAGACGAGGGCGATCGAGATCACGAGCCCCGCGAGAAGTCCCCGGAACGACTCCCGCATCGTGAGGATCTGTCCGCGGACGACGAGGCGCGAGCCGCGAGGCAGCTCCTTCTGCGCTCCGTCGACGATCCTCTGCACCGAGCGCGCCACCGTTCCGAGGTCGGTTCCGTCCACCCCGCCGAAGACGTCGACGACGGGCTGCGTGTTGAAGTGGGACACCGTCGCGGGCTGCGTGCCGCGCGAGAAGCTGGCGAGGTTGCCGAGGATCTGGGGAGGCCGGCCCGTCGCCGTCGTCACGGGGATCGCCTGGAGGTCCGCGAGCGAGCTCAACCGGTACTGGGGCGACTGCACGGCGACGGTATAGCTGACGCCGTTCTTCGGATCGAGCCAGTAGCTCGGCGCGGTCTGGGAGCTGCCGGAGAGCGCGACGAGCAGGTTGCCCGCGACGTCCTTCTGCGTGTAGCCGATCTGCTGCGCACGCGTGCGGTCCACCGCGACCAGGAGTCGGGGGGCGTCGAACGCCTGCTGGATGCGCAGGTCCACGGCTCCCGGCACGCGGCGCATGCGATCCATCAGGCGTTCGGCGAGCGCGCGGTTGCCGGGCAGGTCGTTGCCCACGACCTGCACGTCGATGGGAGCCGGGAGGCCGAAATTCAGGATCTGACTGACCATGTCGACCGGCAGGAAGTAGAACGTCACGCCCGGGAACTCCTGGCCAAGGCGGTCGCGCAGCATCCGCGTCACGGCGACGGCGGGGCGATGCTTCTGCTTCATCGAGATCAGGATGTCGGCGTCGGCCGGCCCGATCGGGGCCGAGTTGCTGTAGGAGAGGTTCAGTCCGCTGTAGGGGACGCCGACGTTGTCGATGATCGTGTCGATCTCGTCCGGCGGGATCACCTGGCGAATGGCGCCGTCGATCGAGTCGCAGAGGCGAGCCGTTTCCTCGATGCGGGTCCCCGTGCGCGCCCGAAGGTGGAGCTTGATCTGTCCGCTGTCGACGGCGGGAAAGAAGTCGCGGCCGAGCCAGGGAAGGAGGACCGCCACCGAGACGACGCACACCGCGAGAAAGAGGCCCGCGAAGCGCCCGGGCCGGACCATGGCGGCCTCGAGCTGGCGGCGGTACGCGGTGCGGAAGCGCTCGAAACGCGTCTCGAAGCCGCGCTGGATGCGCACGAAGAAGCCACCCCGGGTCTCCCCGTGCTTGACCTTCTCCGCGTCGTGCTCGTGGCCGCGCAGGAGGAACTTGGCCATCGTCGGCACGAGGGTGCGCGAGAGGAAGTACGACGAGAGCATCGCGAAACAGACGGCCTCCGCGAGCGGTATGAAGAGGTAGCGCGCGACGCCCTTCAGGAAGAACATCGGCACGAAAACGATGCAGATCGAGAGCGTCGAGACGAACGCCGGCACCGCGATCTGGGCCGCGCCGTCGAGAATGGCCTTCTCGACCTCCTTGCCCTCTTCGATGTTGCGGTTGATGTTCTCGATCTCGACGGTCGCGTCGTCGACGAGGATGCCCACGGCGAGCGCAAACCCGCCGAGCGTCATGATGTTGATGGTCTCGCCGAGCGCCGACAGGATGAAGAGCGACATCAGGATCGAAAGCGGAATCGATGCGGCGATGATCAGCGTGCTTCGCCAGCTGCCGAGGAAGATCAGGATCATCAGGCCGGTCAGACAGGCCGCGATCGTGGCCTCCTTGAGCACGCCGTCGATGGAGGCGCGGACGAAGACGGATTGGTCCGCGATCGGCGTGATGTGCAGCGCGGGCGGGAACGACCCGGCGTACTGGGCGAGCGTCTCGCGCACGCCCCCGATGATGGACAGCGTCGAAGCCGCGCCGGTCTTCAGGATGGTCAGCAGCGAGGCCCGCTGTCCGTTGACGCGGACGATGTTGGTCTGGGGCGGGGCCCCGTCCCGGACCTGCGCGACGTCGTGCAGAAATACGACGGCGCCGCCGGCGGATCGGATCGGAAGGTTGTTGAGCCCTTCGATCGTCGTCGGACTGCTGTTGGTCTCGATGGCGTATTCGAAGATCCCGATCTTGGAGGTGCCCGCCGGAAGGATGAGGTTCTGGGCGCTGATGGCATTGACGACGTCGGTGGGCGCGAGGCCCTTGCTCTGGAGCGCGGGCAGATCGATGTCGACCTGGATCTGGCGCTGTTTGCCGCCGTAGGGATACGGGATCGCGGCTCCTTCGACCGTCGCGAGCTGAGTCCGGACGGCGGTATTGCCGAGGTCGAAGAGCTGCTGCTCCGAGAGGCCCTGTCCGGACAGCGCCAGCTGAAGGACCGGCACGGTCGAGGCGCTGTAGGTGATGACGAGCGGGGGAGTCGTGCCCGGAGGCATCGTGCGCAGGACCGTCTGCGCGATCGCCGTGACCTGGGAGACCGCGGCATCGATGCGGGCCTTCGGCTGAAAGAAAATCTTGACCACGGAGATGCCGGCAAGCGTCTGAGACTCGATGTGCTCGATGTCGTTGACGGTGGTCGTCACGGCGCGCTCGTACCCGGTCACGATGCGGTTGGTCATTTCCGGGGCGGAGAGGCCGCCGTAATTCCAGATCGTGCTGACGACGGGGATGTTGATGGACGGAAAGATGTCGGTCGGCGTGCGCTCGATGACGATCGGCGCCATGAGGAGGATCACGATCGCCAGCACGACGAACGTGTAGGGGCGGCGCAGCGCGAGTCGGACGATCCACACGGCGCGTCAGCCTCAGGCGAATGGACCGCGCGAGGCGATCCGCGGAAGCGGGCGGAGTCGCTGGCGGCGAAGGAGGGAACGGAAGCTCATCGCGGTCGCGCGGCGGGCCTCCGCTCGCACACCGGCCCTAAGGCTCCCGTTACCGCGGAAATTCCCCCGGGGGCGGGCCTCGCCGGCCGGCGGGCGGACCGAAACGCGACGCGGACTCGCTTTCGATCCGACCCATCCGCGCGCGAAGCGAGACTCATTCGAAACGCGACGAGACGGGAGTGAGTCCCTCCGCTCGTCCGCCCGGACCGACATGCCCGAAGTAGATCGGAGTGGGGAGAGGAGATTCAACTTACCCCAGCACCACCGCGATCCGGTGCTCGAGGCCGTCGTCGGCCAACGGTATGTCCCGGCCCTCCAGGGGCTGGCCGTCGATCGTGATGCGCGCGACCCCGCGCATGACCCCGTGGGGGTTCTCGACGGCGAGCCGGTAGGAGGAGGAGTGGTAGCGAAACGCGATCTCGAACTGGGGCCAGACCCGCGGAATGCACGGGTCGACCTGCAGCGTCGTGCCCCTCAGGCGGAACCCCAGGATGGATTCGATGCCCGCGCGGTACATCCAGCCGGCCGCGCCCGTGTACCAGGTCCAACCGCCTCGGCCCGTGTGCGGGGCGGTCGAGTACACGTCGCCGGCCATCACGTAGGGCTCGACCTTGTAGCGGTAGAGGCCGGACCGCGTGCTCGCGTGGTTGATCGGGTTCAGGATCGCGAACAGCTCTCCGGCCTTGTCTCCGTCGCCGAGCGCCGCAAACGCGATCAGAGCCCAGACCGCGGCGTGGGTGTACTGCCCCCCGTTCTCCCGGACTCCGGGGACATAACCCTTGATGTAGCCGGGGTCCATGGCGGTGTGGTCGAACGGCGGCGTGAAGAGCAGGACGAGGCCGTCCCCCCGGCGGATCAGGTGCTCGTCGACGGCGGCCATGGCTCGCCGGGCGCGCTCCGGATCCGCGGCGCCCGAGAGAACGCCCCAGGATTGCGCGATCGAATCGATCCGGCACTCGTCGTTGGAGGCCGATCCGAGAGGCGTTCCGTCGTCGAAAAACGCGCGGCGGTACCAGTCGCCGTCCCACCCGTCCTGCTCGAGGGCGGCCTTCAGGGCGAGGGCGTGCGTCCGCCAGGCTCGAGCGCGAGCGTCCTCGCCCCGCCGCTCGGCGATTTCCGCGAAGGGCTCCAGGTTGGCGAGCAGAAACCATCCGAGCCAGACGCTCTCGCCCTTGCCCCCGATCCCGACGCGGTTCATGCCGTCGTTCCAGTCTCCGGAACCCATCAACGGCAGGCCGTGAGGCCCCACGCCCAGGCTTCGGTCGAGAGCGCGGGCACAGTGCTCGAAGAGCGAGGCCCTCTGCGCGGAAACCTCGGGCTCGAAATACCGGTCGGTCTCGCCCTCCGAGAGCGGCGCGGCGGAGAGAAACGGCGCCTCTTCGTCGAGGATGCCGTCGTCGCCGGTGACGTCTACGTAGTGCCGGGTCGCGTAGGGGAGCCAGAGGAGATCGTCGGAGATCCGGGTGCGCACGCCCTTGCCGTCGGGCTCGTGCCACCAGTGCTGCACGTCCCCCTCTTCGAACTGGCGGGCCGCCGCCCGAAGCAGGTGCGCCCGCGTGAGCTCGCGCCGCGCGACCGTGAACGACATCGCATCCTGGAGCTGGTCGCGGAACCCCCACGCGCCGCCGGCCTGGTAGAAGGCGGAGCGGGCGAGGTAGCGGCAGGAGATGACCTGATAGAGCAGCCAGCGATTGAGCAGCAGATCCATCGAGGCGTCCGGAGTCCGCACCTGCAGAGCGGTGAGGGAGTCCCGCCACTCCCCGCGCACCGCCTGGAGACTCGCCCCCAGATCCACGGTCCGGTAGCGCCGGACCAGCTGCCGGGCCTCCTCGACGTCGGATCCCTCGCCGATCAGGAACACGATCTGGGCGCGCTGCCCCGGCTCCAGATGGATCGGGCGCTGGAGCGCCGCGCAGGGGTCCATCCCTCCGCCCGCTCGTCGGGACAGGATCGCCCCGGGAGCCAGCCCCGCCGGGGCGTCGAGCCCGAGGTTTCGGCCGAGGAAATCGGTCCGATCGGCGGTCCAGGCGAGGTCGCCCGGTCCGAGGTCCGCGAAGGCGACGCGCGACGGGTACGATTCGTTCCAGGAGTTCCGCGCGAAGAGGGCTCCGCTGGGGTCGAGCTCCGTGACGATGAAGGGAGCCGCCGTTTCGCGCTGCGCGCCCAGAACCCACTCGGCGTACCCGGTCACGCTGAGGGACCGCGGGCGCCCGGATCGATTTTCCAGTCCGAGAACGGCGATCTTGACGGGGTCCTCGGGGGGAACGAACACGAGCAGGTCGGTGGCGATCCCGCGGTGCTCGTGCTCGAAGCGGCTGTATCCCGGGGCGTGACGGATCACGTAGGACTCGTCGTTGCGGATCGGAAGGGGAGTCGGGCACCAGAGCTCTCCGTTTTCTTCGTCGCGCAGGAAGAGCGCTTCGCCGGGAGGATCGCTGACCGGATCGTTGGACCACGGAGTCAGCTGGTTCAGGCGGCTGTTGCCCGCCCACGTGTAGGCGGATCCGGACTCCGAGACCAGGCAGCCCAGCCGGGCGTTGGCGAGGACGTTGATCCAGGGCGCCGGCGTCCACTGGCCCTCTCCGAGGATGGTCACGTACTCGTCGCCGTCCTTCGAAAAGCCTCCCAGTCCGTTGAAGAAATCGAGGGGGATCCGCGGCGGCGGAACGGCGGAGGCCGAGGGCCCGGGCAGGACCGCCCGGGCGGCGCGGCGGGCCGGAGTTCGCTTCAGGAGACGAATGACCTGCTCCGCGAGCGTTCCCTGGCGTGAGAGCAGGACGACGCGCGCGGCGGTCGCCAGCGCGTCCCGCTCCTCCGCCGACAACAGTTCGCCGCGCAGCACGAAGACCTCGCCCACCGTGCTTTCGTCGGCGCTGCCGAAGGCTCGCGTGCCGGCGCGAACGAGGGATTCGAGAGCGGACATGAGCTCCGGGGAATACGAGGTGGGTTCTTCGTTGATGATGACCAGATCGACGCCGAGTCCCTTGAGGCGCCAGTACTCGTGGGCGAGCAGGAGCTGGCGAACGATGGCCTGGTCGTCGACCTGGTCGATTCGGACCAGAACGATCGGCCGGTCTCCGGAGATGCCGTGCCGCCAGAGCGCCGACGCGCCCCGCCGGTTGCGCAGGAGGGTCGCGGCCGGCGCGCGCAACGTCGGATCCGAGTACAGGATTCGGGTCGCGAGCCGCTGGAAGAGGTGGGCCTCGTCGATCGTGATCCCCATGTGGCGCAGCTGGACCTGGGCCTGGGTCCACGCCAGGCTGGCGACGCGATCGAACGTGGCGGGGTCGCGGTACTTGTCGGCGGCAGCGAGGGCGCCTTCGCGGGAGTCGGCCGCGATCAGGGCGAGATGAACGCGGGCCGTCTCGCCGGGTGCCAGCCGCAGCCGGCGCCGGATGCTGAATATCGGATCCACCACCGCACCGACGGTGTTGGAGAGCGGACGGCGCTCCTCGATTGCGCTGGGGTGCCGGATCCCGCGGCCTCGGCCGAGGAAGCGTGCACGGTCCGTTTCGAACTGAAGCGTGCCCGCGACCTCCCCCGGAACGACCATCACGTGAGCCGCCCACACGGACTCTTCGTCGTTTCGCGGCCGCCGGCTCGCCAACAGCGCCTCGACCCCGGGAACGAACTCGGTCTGCACGAACAGGTTGGAAAAGGCGGGATGCGCCGCGTCGTCGGCCGCCGTCGCGAGCACGATTTCGGCGTAGGACGTCAGCTCGATCTCGCGCACGCGTGTCCCGTAGTTCGTCAGCGAGATCTGCCGCACCTCGGCGTCGTCCGCGGTCGAGACGAGGATCGTGAGGCTCGTTTCGATGGACCCGTCCCGCCGGTGGATCTCGACGTGATCTTCGGCGTAGACCGCCTCGTAAGAATCGGGCTCGACTCCGGCCGGCTGATATCCCGCCGACCAGGTCTCGCCCGTTTCCCCGTCCGTCAGGAAAACGTAGGTTCCCCAACCGTCGCGAGTGCTGTCCTCGCGCCAGCGGGTCACGTCCAGCCCTCGCCAGCGGCTGTATCCGGAGCCTGCGGCCGTCATCATCACGGAATACCGGCCGTTGGAGAGCAGGTGCGTGCGTGGAGTCGGATCGTGGGGAGATCGAAACCTCCGCAGGACGGGGGGCGCCCCGTCGCGGACGTTCGGTCGCCTGGCCTCGGCGGAGAGGGGGCGCGACACCGTGACGGTGCGCGGAGTGCGTTCCTGGAGCAGAAGGTCCGTGGCCTGCACGATCGGGTCCGCCTCGAAGCGGCGGCGCATCGTCCACTCGAGCAACAGGTTCGTCAGCGCGATGATCGTCATGCCCTGGTGGTGAGCCATGTAGGCCCGGACGATCGCGTAGGGCTGTCCCTCCGGGACGCGCGTGGGCGTGTAGTCGATCGACTCGTAGAATCCCCAGTCGCCGAGGGCGCCGAGCGCGGCCATCCTCTCGAAGTTCTCCAGGGCCGCGGCCGGGTCGACCATGGCCGCCAGCCCCGTGGCGTAGGGCGCCACCACCAGATCGTCGCCGAGGCCGCGCTTCAAGCCGAGACCGCTGACGCCGAAGCTCGAATACTGATAGGTGAAGTGCACGTCCCGGGCGTTGTAAGCGGATTCGGAGATTCCCCAGGGAACGCCTCGTTCCTCGCCGTAGCGGATCTGGCGCTGCACGGCGAGGCGATTGGTCTGGTCGAGGAGGCTGCCGGACGGAGGGTCGAGCACGAGATCCGCCATCAGATACTCGAACATGGATCCGGACCAGGAGAGCAGGACCGAGCCGCGCCCGGCGGGCGTCAACGGCCGCCCGAGATGAAACCAATGCTCGACGGGCACGAAACCTCGGGCGATCGCGACGAAGCTGGTCAGGCGCGCCTCCGAGGCCAGAAGGTCGTAGTGCCCGCTGTCCAGCGCTTCGTCCGAGCGGCGGCACCCGATCGAAAAGAGGCCCCGGGGCCGGTCGTACAGGAACGTGAAGTCCATCTCGTCGGCCAGGCCCGCGGCCGTCGACGCGATCCCGGAGAGGCGGCGACTGAAGACTTCGGCGACATCCTCGGACCCCTCGACGGCGGCGGCGTCGCGCGCATGGCTCGCGACACAGCTCTGGAGGGACCGGGCCCACTGGGCCGCCGCCGCGGCCGCGGATGGATCCTCCTGCTGGAGGGCTCGCACCGCGTCCATCAGCGTCTCGGCCTGGGCGGTCAGGGCCGCCAGGCGCTGCTTCCACTCTTCGTGCGAGGCGGGCACGGGAGTGAAGAGAGCCTCCGCGTCCTCCAGGACCAGCTCGAGGTGACGTCGGGTCACGACCCTTCCCTGGCTTCGACCGGCAACTCCGATCGCGGCCTCCCTCAGAAGGCCGAGCGTGTCGCCGATCCCGCCGAGCGCCCGTTCGATCTGGACGGGCTCCTCGAGCCTCTCGAGACACGCGTGCCGGAGCACGATCAGGTGCGCTGCGAGGTTGCCGCTGTCGACGGTCGAGACGTATCGAGGCTCCAGGGGAGCGAGGTGATTCGTGTCATACCAGTTGTAGAAGTGGCCGCGGTAGCGCTCCAGCGCCTGGAGGGTGGTCAGCGTCGCGTCCAGCCGCTCCAGCATCTCTCCCGTTCCGATCCACCCGAGGTCGTTGGCCGCCACCGTCGAGAGGAGCGCCAGCCCGATGTTCGTGGGCGACGTGCGGCGGGCCGTCTCGGGCCGCGGGGTCTCCTGGAAATTGTCGGCGGGAAGGTGATGCGATTCGGGTCCCAGAAACTGCTCGAAGTACCGCCACGTGCGACGCGCGATCCGCCGCAGCCTCCGGGTCTGGTCCGGAGACAG
Source organism: uncultured Acidobacteriota bacterium (assembly GCA_963738945.1). Taxonomy (GTDB): domain Bacteria; phylum Acidobacteriota; class Thermoanaerobaculia; order UBA5066; family Gp7-AA6; genus DAHUXD01. The sequence goes on along the minus strand of CAVTYD010000002.1, from coordinate 2,978,362 downwards.
TTGGGTCGCGGCGGTATCGCGGGGCGGAAGGCTGATCCAGCGAGCGACGAGGGGGGAGGCGATCCAGAGCCCGAGAAATGGAACCGCGAGAATCCACGACCGACTTTCTGACGCGGCGACCAGAACCGCCGCCGCCAGGCCGACGCCGTCGGCCGACCACATCCTCCGGAAAAATCCCTCGGCCCGCAGGTCGAAGGCGCGATGCGCCTGCGCCGCGGGGACCCACTCCAGCAGGTGGCGTCGCGTCACCGCGAGCCTCCAGACCGTGCGTCCGATCGCATCGACGCGCGACCATGCCGCGTGCGCCAGAAGGACGGCGCGCAGCGCGCTCTGAGAGAGACCGATGCCGAGGTCCGCGACGATTCCCTTGAGGAAACTTCGCTTGGCGACTCCCCGGCGCTCCGGCAGCAGGTTCGTGAAGAAGGAGAGAAAGGTCATGAGCGAGAGCACGACGGGGATGAAGAGCGTCCAGACGCCGGCGGCGGCTCCGCCCGCGACGCACCACCCGGCTACCAGGGTCGCCAGGCTGGTCGGGGCCGAGAGGCTGCGCCGGAGGTTGTCGGCCATCTTCCAGCGGCCCATGAGGGGAGTTGCGCCGCGGTTCGGGGTGCCGCGGGGACCGTTGCCGAAGATCCAGGGCAGCAACTGCCAGTCGCCCCGAACCCAGCGGTGCTGGCGAGACGCCGCCACCTCGTAGTGGCCGGGAAACCCCTCGAAGACTTCGACGTCGGAGACGAACCCCGCGCGGGCAAAGATGCCTTCGAAGAGATCGTGCGAGAGCTGCGTGTTCTCCGGGACCCGGTCGGACAGCGCGCGCTCGAACGCGTCCACGTCATAGATTCCCTTGCCGGTGTAGATGCCTTCGCCGAAGAGGTCCTGATAGACGTCCGAGACGGCGAAGGCGTACTGGTCGATGCCGCGGGGTCCCGAAAAAACGAGCTGGAAGAGGGTGCCGAATCCGGTCTCGGGCAGAGTGGGCGTCACTCGGGGCTGAAGGATGGCGTGGCCGTCGACGACTCTCCCGGCCGACGTGTCGAAGACCGGAAGGTTCAGGGGATGCGAGATCGTCCCGATCAATCGGCGCGCGGATTCGCGCGGGAGGCGTGTGTCGGCATCGAGCGTGATGACGTACCGCACGCCGGACAACGCCGGCGCCCCATCGGGTAAGGGCAGAAAGGAGGTGTCCGAGGCTCCCCGGAGCAGGCGATTGAGCTCGCGGAGCTTTCCGCGCTTGCGCTCCCAGCCCATCCATACGCCCTCTCCCGCGTTCCAGAGGCGGCGCCGGTGCAGGACCCAGAAGCGATCGCCATAGCGGCGATTGAGCTCGGCCACCCCCGCGCGCGCCGTCGCGAGCAGCGCCTCGTCCTCGGGAAGCGTCTCGGACGCCGCATCCGACCAGTCCGACAGCAGCGCGAATCGAAGCTCCGGATCCGGATCGGCGAGGTAATGCACCTCCAGCCGCTCGACGGCGTCCTTGACCTCGGCCTCGTCGGTCAACAGCATGGGAATGGAGACCAGCGCCCGCGCCGTCTCCGGAACGCCCTGGGCGAGCTCGAGCTTCGGAAGCCGGTGCGGAGGCACGAGCTGCGTGACGACCCGCTGCACCAGGGCGCTGGCGAGATCGGACGCCGGCACCAGGGCCAGGATCGCGAAGAGGAGAAGGCCGTCTCGCGAGACACCCCGGGCGGAGGAGAGAACCAGGGGGACCGCCAGAATCGCCAGCGTGGCCGCCGCGATGGAGCCGAGGTAGAGAGGCGTGTGGATGCGGAATGCGGCCCGGCGCAGCCGCTGTCCGACCGAGGGCCGGAAGCCGAGCGCCGCCTCCAGCCGCGGACGGCCCTTCGAGATGAGGTAGTAGCCGGGATCCGCGAGCCGGGCATCTCCGGGATCTCCCTCGGCCGCTTCGCGGGCCAGAGTGGTCGCGTGCTGCGCGACGCTCCGCTCGTCCTGGCCGGAGCCTCGCGCGAGCGCCTCGATGGCATGGCGGTACCGGTCTCGCGTCGCAAAATCCATCTCGGCGACGCGCGTACCGTCGCAGAGCGCCGCATGAACGAGGCTGACGCTCTCGAAGAACTCCGACCAGTCGGCGGACGAAAGGAGTCGCATGCTCGTGATGACGTTCCGGACGGTCGCATGCGAACCCACCTGGTTCTGCTGTTCGTCGTGGACGGCCTGCTCGGCCGTCTTGCCATCTCGAGCGAGACGCTCCTCCAGCCAGTGCAGCGCGGGCGTGAGGGCGGGATCCTGTTCGCGGAGCCTCTGGGCCAGCTGCACGGCGAAAGCCTCCGTGAACGGCTGCAGCTCCAGCATCTGGATCATGGCGGCGCGCTCCGGCTTCGGCTGCCCGGTGGTGCCGAGCTGCGCGTCGGCGATCACGTCGGCGCGCTCCCGGGCGGTGCCGCGGGCCGCGACTCCTTCGGCCAGGCGCCGGAGGTTCTCCACGAGCACGAGGCGCAGCGAAATCGCGAGGGCCCAGAGCTCCCCGATCGTCAGCGGCTGAACCCGCTGGTAGGCGCGAACGAAGCGCGCCAGCGTCTCGAGGTCGATCCGGCTGTCGGTGTGGGCCACGTACTCCCACGCCAGTCCGTACACGCGGGGATACCCCGCGAGGGGGCCGGACGACAGCTTGGGAAGCTCGCGATAGAAGCCGGGAGGCAGGTCCTCGCCGATTTCCCGGATCTGCTCCTCGACGACGTGAAAGTTGTTGAGCAGCCATTCCGCGGCGGGCGAGATCGCGTGCGCCTCGCGGCTGGCCTGTTCGATGACGCGATGAGAGGCGAGCAGCACACGGGCGTTTTCGGAGAGCCGGCGCAGCAGGGGCCGGCCCCGCCTCTTGCCTGAACGGATCGGCTGCTCTGCCGCCAGGGCCCCGGCGAACTCCTCCAGACGCTCCGCCGAGAAGAGCTCGGCGCGGATTGGACCAGCGGGCGTTCGCATCCGAGTTCTTCTTACCATGCGGCGAATCTCGGGATTCACGGAGCTCCGGACGGCTGGATCGGACTAAACGTCGTCAGAGGACGAGTTTTGGCGCGCGTGCTCCGCCGGTCGGCGGGTCGGCTCGTTACTTTGCGGCGAGCGGGATGTATATATGACGTTTTCGCGATGCCCCACCCACGCACGAAACCCCGAGACTTTCGACCTGGCCTCGAGAGAAGGACGTCCGGCCTGGCGGTCCTCGTCGCCCTCCTCTGCGCCCCCGCGCTGGCGCTTGCCGGCGAGGAGCCGGCGGTTCGCGAGGAGGTCGCCGGCGTGCCGAACTTCGCGGTCGTGTCGCCGGTCCTGTCGCGCGGCGCCCAGCCGACCCACGAGGGGTTTTGCGCGTTGCGCGAGCGCGGGATCCGGACGATCGTCGGGCTGCGCTGGAGGCACGGTGACGACGCGGCGCTCGCGGGGGTCGGGCTGAACTCTTACCGGCTCCGCGCCAAGCAGTGGCACCCGGAGACGGAAGACGTGGTGCGGGCGATGAAGGTGATCCTCACGCCGGAGTACCAGCCCGTCTTCGTCCACTGTCAGGCCGGGAAGGATCGCACGGGCCTGGTCGTCGCCGTCTACCGGATCCTCGTGGACGGGTGGAGTGTGGACGACGCGATCGCCGAGCGGAGGGCCTTCGGTGCCTCGGATCTCTGGGAGGAGAACGAGGTGTACTTGAAGCGCCTCGAGAGCGCGGAGGCGAAGCGGAAGCTGATGGCGGACATCGAGGCCGCTCCCGTGCCCGCGGTCGTCCCCGTTCCGTAGAGCGGAGTGGCCCTAGTAGGCGATCCCCCTCGACGGGGTCATGACCGGCACCTTCTCCACTCGGACCCTCGCGTCGACCACCCGGACCCCGCGCGGCAGGACCTTGACCGGATTCAGGTCCATCTCGGCCACTTCCGGACAGGCATCCACGAGCGCGGAGAGGCGCAGGAGCAGATCCTTGAGAGCGGCCTCGTCCAGCCGAGCCGCGCCTCGGTACCCGCGCAGGAGCGCCGTGCCGCGGACCTCGTCCAACATGACTGTGACGTCCACGTCCGTCAGGGGGTGTAACCGAAAGACGACGTCGCCCAGGAGCTCGACGAGCGTGCCGCCGCTTCCGTAAAGGATCAAGGGACCGAAGGTCGCATCCCGGGTGACTCCCGCGATCACCTCGACACCGTTTGGAACCATCGCCTGGACGAGAAACTGGGTGAGTCCCGTGCCGAGGCGACTCTTCAACTCACGACAGGCAGCGATGACCGCCGCCTCGTCGGCGAGACCCAGCCGGACACCGCCCACCTCGGTCTTGTGGAGTATGGCGGGCCCGACGGCCTTGAGGGCGACGGGGAAACCGAGCGCCCGGGCGAACTCGGCGGCCTCCGTCTCCGAGGCCGCCACCCGCTCGGGCGCGGCGGGAATTCCAAAGGCCGTCAGCAGCCCCTGGACCTCGACCGGGGAGAGCCAGCCGCCGCCGCGCGCGAGGCCGGAGCCGACGATGGCGCGCCCCCGAGCGGCATCGACACCCTTCAACTCGGGGATTCTGCCGGCGTCCCCGCGCTTCCATTCTCCGTAGGTCGCAGCGCGCGCCAGCGCGATCGCCGCCGACTCGGGGAACGGGTAGCAGGGGATCGGCGCGAGGACCGGCGGTGCGCCGCGGGCGCTCATGAATGTGGCGAGCACCGGCTTGCGCGCGCCGGCCGCCCCATCGACCATCGCCGCGGCGACGGCCTCGGAGTTGGACGCGATCGGCGGGATGAAGATGACGAGGAGGGCATCGAGCCCCTCGTCCTCCAAAAGGATCTTCTCGGCACGGCGATAGTGCTCCGGCTCCGCCCCGGCGAGCATGTCCACCGGGTTGCCGACGCTCGCCGCCGCCGGAAGGAAGGATCTCAGCTGTGCGGCGGATTTCGAGGAGAGCGCCGGGACCTCCAGGCCCCGCGCGGCACAGGCGTCCGCCGCCAGGATTCCGGGGCCGCCGGCGTTGGTCAGGATGCCGACTCGCTTACCCTCTGGGATCGGCTGGTGAGCCAGGACCATTGCCACATCGAAGAGCTCCTCGAGAGTCGCCGTTCGGATGACGCCCGCCTGACGAAACAGGGCGTCTACGACCTGGTCGGACTCGGCGAGCGCGCCGGTGTGCGAGGACGCGGCGCGTGAGCCCGCGCGGGACCGTCCGGACTTGACGGCCACGATCGGCTTCCGGCGCGCGACGCGGCGCGCGATCTTCGAAAATCGAATCGGGTTGCCGAAGCTCTCCAGGTAGAGAAGGATCACGTCCGTGCGCGGATCCTCGGCCCAGTACTGAATCAGGTCGTTGCTCGAGACGTCGGCCTTGTTGCCGACGGACACGAAGCTGGAGATGCCGAGGTTGAGCTTGTCGGCGAAGTCGAGGAGCGCGAGGCCGAGCGCTCCGCTCTGGGAGGACAGCGCGACGCGCCCCTCGGGGGGATAGACGGGAGCGAACGTCGCGTTGAGCCGGACCCTCGGGTCCGTGTTGATCACGCCCATGCAGTTGGGCCCGACCATGCGGATTCCGGCCGCCCGCACCTTGTCGAGGAGGGCCCGCTCTCGACGCCGCCCGTCCTCTCCCGTCTCCGAGAAGCCGGCCGTGATGATCACGATCTCCGCGACTCCCTTGGCGACGCAGTCGTCGACGACCGCCTCGACGTGCGCCGCCGGAATCGCGATGACGGCCAGGTCCACCGGGCCCGGGGCGTCGGTCAGGCGCGGGTAGCATCTCGCGCCCAGGATCTCCCGGTGCTTGGGATTGACCGGCACGACCTCTCCCTGGAAACGGCTCCGCAGGTTGTGGAGGATCTCGCCCCCGATCTTCCCGCGCTCCGCGCTGGCTCCGATGACGGCGACCGCTCTCGGCTCGAACAGGCGGCGCATCGAGGCGAAGGCCGCCTGTTCGGATCGGCCCAGGGCATGCTCCAGGTAGGCCGGCGTCGGCGTGATGTCGAGAACGATCCTCTCGACGGACCCGTCGAGCCGCCGCTCCCGCGCCGTGAACCCACAATTGCGAAAGACGTCGGACATCCGCTTGTTGTGCGCCAGGTAGTCAGCCTCGAAGGTTCTGATTCCGCGGCTCCGCGCCACGTCCGCGAGCCGGTCGAGCAGGCGTGTTCCGATGCCCTGCCGCTGGAGGGCGTCCTCGACGGCGAAAGCGATCTCGGCTCGCTCGGGATGCTTCGGGAGCCGGAAGTATTGCGCGATCGCCACGATCCGGCCGCCCGCGTCACCGACGAACGCGAATTGGCGGTCGTAGTCGACGCGGCAGAACCTGGCCGCCGCTGCCGAGTCCACGCGACTCGGCGCGAAGAACCGGAAGTAAAGACTGTCGGGCGAGAGCCGTCCGTAGAAGTCGAGAAGCTTCCCGGCATCGTCCGCGCGGATCGGGCGGAGGCGCAGGGTAGAGCCCGAACGAAGGACGACGTCTCGCTCCTCGTGGGCGGGATAAGCCTCGACGCTCATTGATCTCGATCGAACAGCCGATGCCTCGGAGGACTTTGATGCAGATGGATCATACGGCCCGGTCCGGGGACGACCTAACCTTTCTCGGGGAGGCACCGATGCGAAATCGACTCGTACCGCGCAGCGAATGGTTCCGATTCTTCGACGCCTTCAGCCGCCGGCACCGGGGCCGGACCGCCACGGTGCATGTCTTCGGTCCGAGGGTCGGGTCCCAGATCGAGGCTCGTGGCATGCCGTTGGAGGGAATCGTCTCCAACGCCGACGGCACGGGACCGATCGCGATCTACCTGGGCGCCGCTCCGCCCACGGCCAACATCGAGCACGAGATCAACGAGCCCAGGCAGGTCTGGGTCGAGTTCTCGGACGACGGGAGGGAGGAGGCGCTCCAGCTCGAGTCGCAGGACGGAACCAAGACGATGCTCGAGTTGGAGCCCCCCCCCCGGATCCCGCGCGAGCCGGTCACCGGCGGTGTGGTGCCGCGATGAGGATTCTGGTTGCCACCGACGGTTCGCGCGCGGCGCTCGCCGCGCTGCGATTCGGGACGAGGCTCGCCGGCGAGGACGATTCGCGCGAGCTGACCATCCTGACGGTGTACGCGGACCACGAGGCCGGCGTCGCGGGCTCGAACGGATCAGCCGAGAGGCGGCACGCGGAACGAATTCTCGAGCGGGCGGCTCGGGAAGTGGGTCGCCGGGGATCGGTCCCGGCGCGGCTCGAGCTCGTTCGGGCTCGAGTCGCCGAAGAGTTTCCGGAGGTCATCTCCCGGACCGCCGATCGACTCCGCGCCGACCTCGTCGTCGTGGGGAGCGAGGGTCGGGATTCGCTGACGGAATGGGTGGTCGGAGGAACGGCCCTCCGGCTCATCTATGTCGCTCGCCGGCCGGTGACCGTGGTGCGGGCCCCGCGCCGGCGCGGACGAGCCGACGCGAGGCCGCACAGGGGGAGCTTCTAAGCCGATTCGCTTCCGTGCGACGGTCACCGGTGAGGTGATCCAGGTCGGCCTGGTCCGTCGTCTCGCAGATCGCGTGCCTTACTTTCTCGAGGGCTCTCGCGGGGAGTCCGAAAGCGACAAGCGCACGTTGGTGGTGCGAAACTCGAGGCCCGCGACGCGAACAGCCGGCGCCCCCGGCAAGGGAGCGCCGGCCGGCCCCCGCCTCGGAACTAGTCCCAGGGTCTGACGAAGAGCTGATCGCGGACGTCGCGGACTCCGGGGGCATGGCTTACCGCGCCGAGAATCGCCTTCCTTTCAGGCCATGTGCGCGCGCGGCCCTTGAGAGTCACGACTCCGTCCCGGACCGAGACCTCGATCTTGTCGGCCTCCCTTTCGGCCCGTCTCTCGAGCGCCTGTTCGATCGATTTCCGGAGCTTGTCGGGATCGGCGTTGAGGGGCTCGACCGTCAACCAGTTGTTGACTCCGCGGACGCCCCGAAGGCTCCGAATGGCGCTCGCCGCGTCGTCCTTCTGGCTGAGCGTATGCACCTGTCCCTCGAGAGTGACCAGGCCTTCGGACACCGTCGAGCGGATGTCCTGGTCGGGTACGAGCACATCCCACTCGAGAGCGAACCGAACGTCCCTGGCAATGTCGGTGTCCGTTCGGCGGAGGCTACCGGGAAGCTTGACCTGCACGTCGTCCGCGACGTCCCGTACGCCCGCGACGCGGTGCGCCGCTTCCTTGGCGGCCAGCTTCTTGGCCCAGCTGTCGACGGTACCGGTCAGCGTGACCACGCCGTCATCGACCTCCACGCCGACTTCGGCTTGACCGATTCGCGTATCCCACCGGAGCTCCAGCAACACGTCCTCTTGAACCTCCCGGTCGCTCTTGACTGTCAGGGTTGGCATCGGCTTCTCCTTTCTCGAAGATCTTTTCCATCTCAATGGATATCCCGAGCGGTCGCGAAGGCCGTGATGCAACCGCATCAATGGCGGCCGGGGGCGGGAAGCCGGGGCCGTCGCTCTCGTGAGCTGGCTGTAGTCCGTTTAGACCGGGGCGAACAGAGACGCGACGGACGCATGGAACGGATTGATGCGGCGACATCACGCGGGTCGATCTTTTCCGTTGCATGGTCCAGGGCGAGCGCAGGCAGGAGAAGGAGGAGGAGGGAAAGAAGTTCCATCGGATCGAGCGCTCCTGCGGCACGTTCCTGAGAACGTTCACCGTTCCGATGGACGCGGAGGACAACAGAGTGGCGGCGGACTTCCAGGACGGCATTCTGAGGGGGCACCTGCCCAAGACGGAGAAGCCGCGGCCCGGGGCCATGGAAGTAAAGGTCGCGTGAACCTCCTCGCCCCGGCATGGGACGCCGCGGACTCGGCGTCGGTGGCCGGCTCGATGCCGGCCTCTTTTTTGAGGAAAGGTCGAAGGGGTTGCGGAGATGGGGCGGTGTCTTCCGGTAGTGTGGGTTTCGCGATCGCGCGGGCTCGGTTGCGGGCCCGTTTCCGCGTCAGTCTGAGGAGAACGCCATTCGGAGCATCCTGTCGGTCAACGGGGGTTCGTCGAGCATCAAGTTCGCTCTGTTCTCCGGCCCAGTCCTGGAGCGGACACTGTCCGGGCTGATCGAACGGATTGGGGAAGAGGGCACGACGCTGCTCGTGAGGCGCGGCCAAGGCGACGCCGCCCGGTCGCTGCCGATTACCGCGCCGGATCACACGCACGCCGCCGAACGGCTCGTTCGCTGGCTGGTCGAGGAGGCCGGGATTCGGAGCCCGTCGGCGATCGGACACCGCATCGTCCACGGGGGGATCCATCTGACCGACCATCGGCTCATCACGCCCGAACTGATCCTGGAGCTGAGGCGGAATCAGCCGCTCGATCTGGCGCACATCCCGCGGGAGCTCGCTCTGATCGAAGTCTTCGGCAAGATGCTGCCGGACGTGCCACAGGTCGCCTGCTTCGATACGGCTTTCCACCGCGACCTGCCTCGCGTGGCGCAGATTCTTCCCATCCCGCGCACTTACACCGATGCGGGCGTGCGCCGCCTCGGATTCCATGGCCTTTCTTACGCGTATCTCTTGAGTGAGCTGCGCCGCGTAGCGGGCGATGCCGTCGCCGAGGGTCGGCTCGTTCTGGCCCACCTCGGTTCGGGGGCAAGTCTCGCCGCGGTGTACCGGGGTAAGCCGGTCGATACCTCGATGGCGTTCACCCCGACCGCCGGCCTGGTGATGGGGACGCGACCCGGCGATCTGGACCCCGGTCTGCTCATCTATCTCATGCGCGACGGAAAGCTCTCACCGGCGGAGACAGACGAGCTGATCAACGAGCGGTGTGGGCTTCTTGGAATCTCCGAGACGACAGCCGACATGCGCGACCTTCTTGCCCGGCGAGCCGGCGACGTCCGAGCCGCGGAGGCGGTCGACGTGTTTTGCCATCAGGCCCGGAAGTGGGTCGGCGCCTATGTGGCCGCTCTCGGCGGTCTCGACACGCTCGTGTTCAGCGGTGGGATCGGGGAGCACGCGGCCGCCGTGCGGCGATCGATTTGCGAGGGCCTGACGTTTCTGAACCTGCGGATCGACGCCGACCGCAACGACCGCCATGCGGCAATCATCTCGACGGACGACAGTGCGGTCACGGTTCGCGTGATGTCCACCGACGAGGAGATCGTGATTGCCCGTGCGGTCCAGACGATATTGGAGGAACGATGACTACCCTGGATTCCGCGGTCGGCTCTTCCGTTCCCGCCTCGCTGCTCTCGAAGATCGACGCCTACTGGAGAGCGGCGAACTACCTGTCGGTCGGTCAGATTTATCTTCTCGACAACCCCCTGTTGCGAGAACCGCTGCAGACCCGGCACATCAAGCCGCGTCTCCTCGGCCACTGGGGGACGTCGCCTGGACAGAACCTCATCTACGTTCACGTGAACCGGGTCATCCGCCAGTACGACCTGAACGCGATCTACGTCTCCGGGCCCGGCCACGGCGGCCCGGCAGTGGTGTCCAACGTCTACCTCGAAGGAACGTATAGCGAGGTGTATCCCGACATCACGCGGGACGAAGCGGGTCTGAAGAAGCTCTTCAGGCAATTCTCCTTCCCCGGCGGCATTCCGAGCCACGTTGCTCCGGAGACGCCCGGGTCGATTCACGAGGGGGGCGAGCTCGGATACTCGCTGAGCCACGCGACCGGCGCGGTGCTCGACAATCCCGACCTGCTCGTCGCCTGCGTGATCGGCGACGGCGAGGCGGAGACGGGGCCCCTCGCGACCGCCTGGCATTCCAACAAGTTTCTGAATCCCGCGCGCGACGGAGCGGTGCTTCCGATCCTGCATCTCAACGGTTACAAGATCGCGAACCCGACGATCTTCGCGCGCATCTCACGCGCCGAGCTCGACCAGATGCTGCGCGGCCTCGGTTGGAACCCGCTCTTCGTCTCCGGCGACGACCCGAAGGAAGTGCATCCTCGGATGGCGGCGGCTCTCGACGAGGCCATCATGCGCATCCAGGACATCCAGCGGGAGGCTCGGGCAAACGGGAAGTCGGATCGGCCCTGTTGGCCAATGATCGTGCTGGAGACGCCCAAGGGCTGGACCGGTCCGAAAACCGTCGACGGACAGCGAGTCGAAGGCACCTTCCGCGCTCACCAGGTTCCGCTGACCAACCCGCGGACGAATCCCGAGCACCTGCGACAGCTCGAGGACTGGCTGCGAAGCTACCGGCCGGAGGAGCTGTTCGACGCGCAGGGCCGGCTGGCCGCGGAGCTGCAGGGGCTCGCGCCCGTGGGCGATCGCCGCATGGGGGCGAACCCCCACGCCAACGGAGGGTTGCTCCTGCGCGATCTCCGGCTACCGGACTTTCGCGGCTATGCCGTCGACGTGCCGGCCCCGGGCGCCGCGGAGGTCGAGGACACGCGCGTGCTGGGGAGCTTCCTCCGCGACGTCGTCGAGCAGAACCGGGATCAGGGGAACTTCCGTATCTTCGGGCCCGACGAAACGCTTTCGAACCGGCTCAACGCGGTGTTCGAGGCGACCAATCGGCAGTGGGAAGCACTGAGGACTCCCGACGACGAGTTCCTGGCGACGGAAGGGCGGGTGATGGAGGTCCTGAGCGAGCACCAGTGCCAGGGCTGGCTCGAGGGATACCTGCTCACCGGCCGACACGGGCTCTTCAACAGCTACGAGGCGTTCATCCACATCGTCGATTCGATGTTCAACCAGCACGCCAAGTGGCTCAAGGTGACGCGCCAGCTTCCGTGGCGGGCGAAAATCGCATCCCTGAATTACCTTCTCTCGTCGCACGTCTGGCGTCAGGATCACAACGGGTTCACGCACCAGGACCCCGGATTCATCGATCTGGCCTGCAACAAGAAGGCGGAGATCGTCCGCGTCTACCTGCCGCCGGACGCCAATTGCCTGCTCTCGGTGATGGATCACTGTCTGCGCAGCCGGCATTACGTGAATATCGTCGTCGCGGGAAAGCATCCGGCTCCTCAGTGGCTCTCGATGGAAGCCGCCGTCCGGCACTGCGCCGAGGGCATTGGCATCTGGAGCTGGGCGAGCAGCGACGGCGGGGGAGAGCCCGACGTCGTTCTGGCGGCAGCCGGTGACGTGCCGACGCTCGAGGTCCTGGCGGCGGTCTCCATCCTGCGCGGGCTCCTCCCGACGCTCAAGATTCGTGTAATCAACGTCGTGGACCTGATGAAGCTTCAGCCCTCGAGCGAACATCCGCACGGCCTCTCCGACGCGGACTTCGACGCTCTGTTCACCGCCGACAAGCCGATCATCTTCGCCTACCACGGGTACCCGTGGCTGATTCACCGCCTCACGTACCGGCGGACGAACCACAGGAATCTCCACGTCCGCGGCTACAAGGAGGAGGGCACGATCACGACGCCCTTCGACATGGCCGTGCTCAACGATCTCGACCGATTCCACCTGGCCCAGGACGTGATTCGCCGGCTGCCTCGACTCGGATCGGAAGCCGACCGACTCTGTCTCGGGCTCGAGGACAAGCTTCACGAACACCGGCGGTACATCTGCGAGCATGGACAGGACATGCCGGAGATCCTGAACTGGCGCTGGACGGTTTAGATGCTTCGTTGTCCGGAGGCGACCAGGGGCCACCGTATGATCGGGCTTCGGGACGGTAAGCGGCCGGTGGTCGCATATCCGATTACTTACCAGGCCCTAAGGAGGACAACGTGATGGAGAGCAACGTCGCCCTGTGGATCGATCATCGGCAGGCGGTGATTGCGACGATCTCCGGTGAGACCGAACAGTTGAAACACGTCCTGTCGGGCGTCGAGAAGCACGTTCGATACTCAGCAGGCGAGGGCGGTTCGGAAGACGGGCGGGACAAGCGCTTCGAAGGTCATCTCAACCGGTACTATGACGACGTCATATCGGAGATTCGCGACGCGAAGTCTTTCCTGATTCTCGGTCCCGGCGAAGCGAAGCGCGAAGTCGAGAAGCGGCTGCGGGATCAGGGACTCGGCGAGCGCATCGTCGGCGTCGAAACCGTCGACAAAATGACGGACCATCAGATCGCCGCCGAGGCCCGGAAGCGGTTCCGAGAATAAGCCCGCTCTCGACCGTCTCGAGGGCGACACACCAGCCGTGACGGCGGAATCGCTGAAGTCATCTCGCTCGCAACCGACCGACTGGCCTCCGCGAAAATCCTGTCGTCCATCGGAGCAAGGGGATGACGCGGGTTTTTCGAGCGGCGGAAGTGTGACGACTCAGGCCGAACCCTGCCTCCGTTCTGTGGAGCGAGAGTCGGACGATTTGCTGCGTCCTGCGCCGACGAGACGATCTATGAGATCCACGACGCGACTCGAGTAACCCCATTCGTTGTCATACCAGGCAGTGACTTGCGCGTAGCCGTCCCCCGCGGCCCGGGTGGACAGGCCGTCGAAGATCGCCGAGTGCGAATTGCCGACGATGTCGGAGGACACCAGCGCCTCCTCGCTGTATTCGACGTAGCGCCCCATCGGCCCAAGGGCCGCGGTCCGAATCGCGGCGTTGACGTCCGCGTCGGAGGGCGTCGCCTTCAGCCTGCATGTGAGGTTCACGACGGAGCCATCGGGGACGGGAACACGCATCGCGATTCCGTCGAGCTTCCCCTTCAACTGCGGCAGAACCTCGCCCACCGCTCGCGCCGCGCCCGTCGTCGTGGGGATGATGTTCTCCACCGCGGAGCGGCTGCGGCGCAAGTCCTTGTGCGGGACATCGGCCAGTCTCTGATCGTTGGTATAGGCGTGCACCGTCGTCATGAATGCCTCTTCGATGCCGAAGCTCTCGTCGAGGATCTTCGCGATGGGAGCGAGGCAATTCGTCGTGCAGGAGGCATTGGACACGATCCGGTGCTCGGGACGGAGCGTGTCGTCATTGACGCCCATGACGATCGTGGCGTCGATCGGGTCCTTGGCCGGGACGGTCAGGATGACCTTGGCGGCTCCGGCCAGGAGGTGCTTCTCCAACGCGGACCGCGTCAGCACCTTGCCCGTGGACTCGATGACGATCTGGACGCCGTGCTCTCGCCAGGGAATGCGGGACGGGTCCTTTTCTGATGTCATGAGCACGCGCCGGCCGGCCACGGTCATCGTCCGGGCGTCGGCCGCGACGTCTTTGGCAAACACGCCCATCACGGTGTCGTACTTCAGCAAGTAGGCGAGGTGGTCGGTGTCGAACAGATCGTTGATGACGGCGATCTCAATGTCGCTGCGGTCCGAGAGAATGCGAAAGACGGTGCGGCCGATGCGTCCGAAGCCGTTGATGCCCACGCGGACAGTCATGCGGTCGCCTCGAGAGCCGCGAAGCGATCGATGACCTCGACCGCGCGATGCGCGAAGCCGAATGCCGAGTCGAACCAGGACAGCGTTTTGGAGACGCTCCCGGCGAGAACCGTGGTCGCGAGGGAATCGAAGGTTGCCGAGAATGGAGAGCGGGCCACGTCCGAAGAAACGATCGGCTGATCTTCGAATTCGAGGATCCTGCGGAATCGGTCTTCTGCGGCTGCGGCCCGCACGGCCCCGTTCAGGGAAGCGGTCGTGACCGGCTTCTCGTGCCAGCAAACGAGGTCGACGACCGAGGCGTTTGAAACGGGGACGTTCATCGCCTGGCCCGTGAGCCGGCCCGCGAGCTCCGGCAAGAGGCCCACGACGATCTCCGGCGAGCGCGACTCCTGCGGAATGATGTTCTCCGCGGCGGCGCGCCCCCGGCGCTTGTCCAGGGCGGGCACGTCCGCAAGGTGGTGAGCGCTCGTGTAGGAGTGAACGGTCGTGAACATGGCTCGCCGGATACCGAGGGCGTCATGAAGGACTCGGACGATCGGAGTGAGGCACTGCACGGTGGACGAAGCCATCGAGACCATGCGATGCGCGGGCGCGAGCAGGCCGTCGTTGATCCCGAGCACCACGGTGATGTCCGGTTTCTCGAGGGGCGGGGCCAGCAGGATCACACGCCGGGCTCCCGCGTCGAGGTGGGCGTCGACTTCCGCCCTCGTGCGGCCTCGCGAGGTGGCTTCGAGCACGGTGTCGACGCCGAGCTCGCCCCAGCGTGGCACGGCCGGCTGATCCTTTCCGGCGAGCAGAGGAATTTCTTGCTGCCCAACCCGCAGGTTGCCGCCGCGAAGCGACACGTCTTCGTGGTAGCGACCCAGCAGCGTGTCGAACTTGGTGAGGTACGCGAGGCCGGCCGGCTCGGCCAAATCGCTGATGGCGCCGATGCGGATGTCGTTTCGGACGTGAAGCAGCCTGAGGAGATTTCGACCGATGCGGCCGAACCCGAGAATGGCAACGGTGGTCATCCGATGTGTGTGTACCACAGGGAATCGACGAGACGAATCGGTCTGCGAGCGCGTCCCCCGCTCGGCCGGGCGACCATCTTCGAGCCCCGTGTCCGTAATTGGAGGCTAGGGCGAGCGATGGACGGGGGCCGTGTGATGGATTTCGAGAGGATGGCTCCGCTTGTAGGCGCCCAGCTTCGCGTCGATCGCCGCCAATCGGGCGACGCTTGCTTTCGCGGCATGCGGAATGGGAAGCGCGGATTGGCGCAGTTCCCCCATCCACGGAGCCCCCTCGTCGGCTCGACGGCCTGCGGACTCAACCCGTGACAGAACGTTAGTCATATTTGAGCCTTTCGTCGCTTAATGATCCCCCATGGCCGGAAGCGGCATGTGATGCGAACGCATCAACTTGTCACTGGCTCGTCACTGCCCATGCACTCCGTAGCAGAATCGCTTCGTCCGGCGAAAGAAGTGGAAATGGCAGAAAGAAATCGAGAGTCCGGGACCGCCGGCGGCGAGCGGACAGCCGATCCAGCGGACCGCGGCGGCCGGATTTCACAGGCTTGGAAATACGCCGCGCTCGGCGCTGCTCTTGGCCTCGGTGCTCCCGCCGGCGCCCTCCTGTTTCGTGTACTCGGAGGATCGGGAGCGGTAATCGATCTCGAGCACAACGCCTTCTTCTATCTCTACGACCTTTTCGGCACTTGCCTCGTGTTTTCCGTCGTCGGGTTTCTCGCCGGCCGGCGCGCCGACCGGCTCCGGAGCGGGCGGGATCGCTACCGAAGCCTGTCGGAGCGGGATCCCGTGACGAACCTCGTCAACGCCCGAGCATTCCAGAGCCATTACGAGCGAGCGCGAGCGCACGCCGCTCGTTTCGGCGAACCGCTCTCCCTCCTGCTCATCGATGTCGACGGGTTGAAGGCCCTGAACGATGAACTGGGCCATTCCTTCGGCAGCGCCGCCCTCTGCCGTGTTGCGGAAGTGCTCGAAGGCTCGAAGCGCGTCGCGGACGTCGCGGCGCGGTGGGGAGGCGATGAGTTCGGGCTTCTGATGCCGGGGGCGGCCCCGGAAGCCGCGCATCGCCTTGCGGAGACGATACTGGAGCGTCTCCGTCTCGAGCCCGTGAGTATTGACCGGCGCAAACGGGTCGTCTCGGTGACGGTCGGAGTTGCCACGTCGACCGCTGGTTCGGGCGAGGATCTCTTCGAGGCGGCGGACCGGGCCCTCTACGAAGGAAAAAGAGCCGGCCGCGGGCAGGTTCGGAGCGAGGTGATCTGAATCTGAGGAACCGCTCCGCCGAGAGGGCGTGCCGAAATCGGCGGCGAGGATCCTTCGGACATTTGATTCATTCGCATCAGACGCCGAGTCTCGCCGGCGCACCAGAATCGAGCCATGGTGAGGGAAGAGCGATGAGACGTAGCGGAGCCCAGGACGATCTGTCGGGCATCCCGGGCGCGTCCGCGTCTCTCTCACGTAACGACGTGGCGAGCCTGTTCGGTGTCTCCCTCTCCACGTTCACGCGGTGGGCCGGAACGGGGCGAAGCAAGGAGGCTCTCATGAACGCGGTCATCGTTCGGAGTCAGCGATTTCTGGATCGGCCTCTCGGTCTCGGATCCCGCGCGCTGCTCGTGCTGTCCGCCGTGCTGATCTTTCCCTGGCATCTCGGACCTTTCGGTGGCGAGATCGCCCTCGCACCGGCTTCCTGGATCTCGTTCGCGCTGGGCGCGCTGGCCCTGCTGTTTCTCCGGGCGAGCGTGCACGGCAAGGTTCGCGATCTCGTCGACGTCGCGGTGATAGCGGTCTACTTCAGCCTGTTTCTGCTCTGGACGTCGCAGTCGGGATCCGGTCTCTATCTATTGCTGATCGTCGCGCTCCTCATGGGGGTGGCCTTCGTGAAGGCCTGGAGCCGGGCCTCCTCCGAGGACATCGCCGAGATTCAATCGGCCGGCTGAGTGAAAGGAGTTGTGATGAAAACGACGGAGCTCTCATCCGAAAGACTTTCGCGACCTCGAGCGATCGCTCTTCTCACGGAGCGCCTGAAGGCGCTCGGCGACGGGGACGACTGCGCGTGTGCCGTGACCGCGAAGCGCCACGTCTTCTGCGGAGGCTATGGCGCGCTCTCGGACCGCGAACTACGCGACCGGTTTTCCTGGATCGTGCGCACGCGACCCCGTGTGTCCCGTGACGAGCTCGAGAGACTCGTCAGCCTCTACCACCTCGGGCGCCAGCAGGTTGCCGGCGCTGCGATCTGCTGCGACGTCGAGACGCGCGAGCACTGCGGCTGCGACGGCTGGAACCGGTTCGACAACCTGGCCCTCGAAGGGGCCGTCCTCGAGCTGACTGGCCGCCATGTCGCCATCGAGTAACGAGCCCACGACCGGCGCGACCCCGGAGGTTTGGCTCCGGGAAGAGGCGATTTCGCGGCTGCGCGCCGGGCTGCTGAGGCTCTCGGACGGGGAGCACTCCATGTGCCGCGTCGCCGGCGAGCTCGGCGTGTTTTGCCGGGGCTTCCGCCGGTGGACGGATGTCGAATTTCACCGGCGTTGGACGAAAGTCATTGGCCGGAGCACGCACCTGAGCCGCCCGCAGATGGAGCAGCTCGCCGACGTCTGGCAGCTTTCGGAGCAGCTTCGCCTCCGGGTCCCCCTCGCCTGTGACGCCCAGACGATCGTGCGTGGGGCCTGTCGCGGCTGGAACGAGTTCTCGAACAGGGACCTGGAGATCTGCTGCGATCAGATCCTGGGTCGGAATGTCGTCGTCGACGAGAGCGCTCAAGTCGCACAGGGCGATCGAGGAGGCCGCGAGGCTGCCATATCGACCTCAACTCGAGGGCGAGGCCCGAAGTGACGTTGGCGTAGTGGACGACGAGGCAAGGCCGGGCTCGAAGCCAATGAAAGATCGGCGGTCAAGCGCCGGGCGCCGGGGCCTGCAACCAGTTTGGGACGATCCCCTGACTCCCGAGCGTCTGGAGAACCCTTTCGGGGGTCCCCCAATCGCTCCAGGAGAGCTCCGGGAGAGTCGAGACCGCCAGGAGCGACGGATGGCTCTCGAGGACGGTTTCGGAGAAGTTCGCCGATTCCACGGCCGCATAGGCCCGCTCGATCGCGCGTTCCTCGTCGGCCGTGCCGAAGACCGGGCCGAGACCCTGGAAGACGGCGTCCAGTCGGGGCAGCGCTCGTCGCGAGGCTTGCAGGATCGCCGAGGCCTTGGCCACGACCACGAACGTATTCCAGAGGCAGCCGCCCTCCATGCACGCTCTCGCCGTCTCGGGCTCAGGTTTCTCCCAGAAGCGTCGGACCGCCCGCAACTCACCGCCGAGGTTCGCCCCGGGCTCAATCCAGCCGTATCCGCATTCGGGGGAGTCCGGGCACGCCCCCGCCAGGAGGATCCGCGTCGGATGCCGCGAGGCGGCCGCGGCAAGCCCTCGGATGTGGGTCACGAACGCGTCGTCGTCGCCGATGAAGTGATCCGAGGGGAAAATTGCGACGATCGCGTCCGGATCTTGTCGGGCGATCCAGTGGACGGGCAGCAGGACCCCCGCGCCCGTCCCGCGGTCGAAGGGCTGCACGAGGATCTTCGGCGCGTCGCGGTCTTTGAACTCCTCGGCGAGAAACGCGCTGTGGGATTTCGTCGCGACGACGACCGTTCTCTCGGACGGCACCGCGAGCGCGACCCGATCCAGCGTCCGACGCAGCAGCGAGCGGGAGCCCAGGAGCACCGCGTACTGTTTGGGTCGCCCGTCGCCGTGTATCCGAGACACGAGCGGCGCCAGGCGCTTTCCCTGGCCGCCGGCGAGGACGATTCCCCAGAACCGGACTCGCGTTTCGATGGGCCCGACGGCTGTCACGGGGATCGCATCTCGCCGCCTCGGACGGTCACGACCGGGCAGGGAGATCGCCCGATGACGCGCGAGGCCACGCTCCCCAACCAGAACCGGGAAAGGCCGCGCCGGCCATGCGTCCCCATGACGATGAGATCCGGCTTCTCCTTCTCCGCGAGGGCAAGAATCTCGTCTTCCGGGAAACCCTCTTTCAGCTGACCGCACGCCTCGATGCCTCGAGATCGGGCCTGAGCGACGAGCCGCTCGAGCCGTTGCTCGGCGTCGGTTCGAACGGCCCGCTCGAGTTCTTCGTAGACACTCGCGGGAGCGCCGGTAACGTAGGCTGCGGGCGGAATCTGGTAAACGTTCAAGAGCGTGAGTCGGGAGCCCGACTCGGATGCGACCCGGCAGGCCTCTTCGATGGCGGGACCGGAAGCCTCGGAGAAGTCGGTGGCTGCGAGGATGCTCCGAACGCTCTTCATCGCCATGAATCGTCACCCCATCCGGGGCGCGCCCGATTGATGCAAACGCATCAAAACGGCGCCCGGCCGAAAGAGTTCTGATCGGGTCATGAAGACGCCGCAGCAATTCGCCCCGATCGCCGGAGAGGCGTCGGTTCCCGCCTCGCGAGCCGACCACGCCTCCGCGTTGTCAACGTGTCATGGGAATCCTCACGGAGTCGGATCTTGTGCGCCGGTACCTGGAAAAGAGGTCGGCATGCGCGCTGCCCTGGCTCGGTTCCTGACCCTGTCAGCGGCAATATTGGCGGCCGCGGCCTTCGTCCGGGCCGGCGTCGGATCGATCGAGGGGTTCTATCGCATCAGCGATCGCGTCGCGATCGGGACCCAGCCGACGCCGGACGAGGTCGCGGCCCTGGCCGCCGAGGGCTTCAAGGGAATCGTGACTCTGCGGGAGGAGGCGGAGTTCGACGACGGTCCCCAGTCACAGGCAGCCCGGGACTCGGGACTGCAGTTCGTTCGCATCCCGCTCTCGAGCACGAACCCCTCGGATGACGCGGTGGAGAGGTTTCTCGCCGCGACCGACGACGACGGTCTCTATCCGGTCTTCATCTACTGCGCCTCGGGTAACCGCGCGGCAGCCGTCTGGATGGTGCGCCGCGTGCTCCGCGAAGGCTGGAGCGTCGCCGAGGCTCAGGCCGAGGCCGACAGAGCCGGGCTGAAGAGCCCCGGGATGCGAGATTTCGCGCTGGATTTCATCCGCCGGCATGCGGAAAAGAAGGCAGGTGAGCCATGAAGCCGATTCGGAGCATCGTCGTCGGGACCGATTTCTCTCCCGCTTCGCGGGCTGCATTTCGGCGCGCGGTGGAAATGGCCGCGGCGAACGATGCGGCGCTCTGGATCGTCCACGTCCTGGCGCCTCCGGCGGTCCTCGGGATGGAAGGCTACGTGTTGCCACGCACCTACGACGAGATTGCGCTGGCGATCCGGAAGGATGCCCTGAAACGGCTCCAAAGACTGCTCTCGCTCGCGCGGCGCGCGGGCGTGCGGGCCGGGAGCCTCGTCCTGAACGGGGTCACGCACGAGGCCTTGAACCGCTCGGCTCGGCGTTACCGGGCCGATCTGATGGTCCTCGGCACGCACGGGCGCACCGGTCTCGCGCGGATCCTCGTCGGAAGCGTCGCCTCGCGGGTAGTGGCGACGGCTCCGTGCCCCGTGCTGACGGTCCGGGGACGGTCCCGATAGTCCCTAACAGTGCCGCACCGTGGTCGTCCGGAACGCGGAAGGGCTCGCGCGTCGCGCAAGCTCGTTCGGTGCGGGAGGCCTCGGTGAATGGGGCCTTCCGTCCGTCAGGAATGGGGCTCATGGTTGTCTGATAGGCTGATTCCGACGCATCCCGTGGTCACACCAGCGGAAGCTCTCGACAAGATCGCGCGGAGTGGAGAGGCCGTCTTCGCGATCGATTCCTCCGACCGAATAATCCTCTGGAACAAAAAGTGCGAGGAGATGCTCATGCGGCCCGCCCGGGCGGTCCTGGGCAAGCGCTGCTACGACGTCATCGGCGGGCGCGACGAGAACGGAAACGTCTACTGCTATCGAAACTGTCCCGTGGCGCATCAGGCGCGTGACCTGCCGAAGGATCCGGTTCAGAGGTTTCGGCTTTCGGTGGAGATGGGATCGGGCGGGCGCCGGACGATCGAGGTGTCGCTCTTCGCCATCCCGTCCTACCATCCGGCTCTCTCGACGATCGTGCACGTCCTGCGGGACGAAAAGAAGAGGGTCACCGCCCTCGAACGCAGCCTGACCACCGCGGCGAGCACCCGGGAGCCTCTCTGGCCGATGGAAACGAGGCAAGGGGAGTCCATCGACCTGACGGCGCGCGAAAAGGAGATCCTGCGCTGCCTGGCACAGGGGATGACGACCGCCGCCATCGGAAAGAAGCTCTTCATTTCCCCGGTGACAGTCCGCAATCACATCCAGAGCATTCTCCGGAAGCTCGACGTGCACACCAAGCTCGCCGCGGTGGTATTCGCGTATCAGCACGCTCTGATCTAAAGCCTGCGCCGGCCCAGGCGGCGCTCTAACCATTTCACTCGGCGCGAAGGGCCTCGATGACGTCGATGCGCGCAGCGCGCGCGGCCGGCACCGAGGACGCGACGACCGCGGCCGCCAGCAGCACGAGCGCCGAAAGGACCACGGGCACGGCGCCCGGCATCTTCACGTCGAGGAAGTAGCTGCGGGCCAGACGCGCCATCACGAACCCGAATGCCGCGCCGGCGAGGACGCCGGCCCCCGCCATCACGACGCCTTCGGCGATGATGCCGCGCAGGAGATCCCCCGGCTGCGATCCCAGCGCCAGCCGGATGCCGAATTCCCGCATCCGCGAGCTGACCGAGAACGCCAGCACGCCGGCGACGCCCACCAGGGCAATCGACAACGCGACGGCCGCGAACACGCCAAACACCAGCGAGTTCAAGCGGTCCGGCGTCAGAACCTCCGCGCGGACGTCGTCGAGAGTGGCGGCATGCTCGATGGGTTGGTCGGCGGACAGGTCGCGAATGACCCGCGTGACCGGCGTGACGAGCGAGTAAGGATCCGTATCGGTGTGGATGAAGAGGCGGCCGCCGAACATCGGCCCTTCCTCAAACGAGCTGTAGATGGTGACGGTCGGTTCGGGAACGACGTGTTCGTCGTCGAGATCGGCGGTGACTCCGATGATGCGGTGCGGCGCGGCGCTGATCCCCGGAACGAATTGCAGCACGGGATCCGTCCAGTAGACGTGCCGGTTGATGGCATCCTGGTGGGGGAACATGCGCTGTGCGAGAGTCTGGCTGATGATGACGACGGGATCGGTGTCCTTGTTCTGGCCGTCGAGGTCGTTGAAATCCCGACCACTGAGGATGGGGACGCCGAGCGCGGCAAAGAATCCGGGCGAGATGACGCGCCACTGCGCGCGAGGGTCCTCTTCGCCCCCGGCATGGGCGTGACCGTCGGCGGAGAATTGCAGGCCGACGCCGGCGGCGGCATCGCGCCAGGGAACCATCAGGCCGAACGCGGTCTTTTTCACGCCCGGTAGCGCATCCACGCGGCGAATCGATTCTTTGTAGAAATCGAGCACCTGCTGAGGGGTCTTTCCGTAGGACATGGCGGGGACGTTGATGGCGAGGACGTGGCGGGTGTCCACGCCGGTCTTCGCCGTTTGCAGCGCGATCAGCGTGGTGATCAACATGCTGGCACCGGCCAGCAGCACGAAGGATGCCGCGATCTGTGTCACCGCGAAGATTCGCTGACGGCGGCTCGTGCTGCCGGTCATCCGTGCGCTGCCGTTCGAGAGGCCGAGGCCGCGAGACGAATCGGCCGACGGCAGGCGCGGGGCGAACGCCAGGATCACCGCCGCGACGACGGTCAGCGCGGCTCCCACCCAGAGCAGGCTGGAATCGACCGTCAGATCGAGCGCGCGGACCGAAAAGCGCGAGGCGTAGCGGGCCAGGATCGCCACCATCGGCTTCGCGCTGACGACCCCGAGAGCGGCGCCGGCGCTGCAGAGCAGAAGGCTCTCGGCCAGCAGCATGCGGCGTAGCGCGCCCGTGCCGGCCCCGAGCGCGGCACGGATCGTGAGCTCGCCCTCGCGGCGAACCGTTCGCGTGAGAATCAGGTTGGCGACATTGGCGCACGCGATGACGAAGACCAGGGCCGAGGCCGCGAGAAGCACCAGCAAGACGGTCCGGGCGTCCGAGGTGATCTGGTCGCGAAACAGTTTCGCCCCGATCTGGAAGTGCGCCTTGGGCGAATAGGCCTCGGGATGTTCCTTCATCATGGCCCCGTAGACGGAGCGCAACTCGGCGCGAGCCTGATCGAGGGTGACGCCGGGAGCGAGACGGCCGAAGAGCTCGGTCATGCGATGGATGCGGCCGGTGACCATGGTGGCGGAGAGGTGGTGCGGGCTGGTGACGACGTTGGCGATGATCTCGGTGTCCTGGGGGTATGGGACGGAGGGCTCCAGGACGCCGATGATCGTTGCGGACCGATTGCCAAGGACACCGCTGTCGAGGCGAACCGGTTTGCCGATGAGGGACGGGTCCTTCTTGAGGGCGGTCGCCCAGAAACGATACGTGAGGACGACGACGCCGGCAGCGTTGGGGCCGTCGTCTCGGGGTTCGATGAGACGACCGAGGACGGGGTGAAGGCCCATGACGTCGAAGTAGGTGCCGCCGACGACGCCGGCTCGAACTTCCCGAGGCTGACCCAGGCCGATCATGGTGAAGCCGATGGTCGAGAAATCGCCGAACGCGCTCAGGGTTCTGACGCTGGCCCGCAGATCCTGGATTTCGGGCACCGAGAACGCCGCGTCATCGTCGCCGAGGCCTGGGGCGCTCTGGCGAATGTAGATCAGCCGATTCTCGTCGCGATTGACGAGAGGCTTGAGGAGCACGCCGCGCACCAGTGTGAAGATGGCGGCGTTGGCGCCGATGCCGAGCGCCAGCGTCAGCACCACCGTGAGCGTAAGCCCCCTGGTTCGGGTCAGCGAACGGAAGGCGACTCTCAGATCGTTGACGAATGACATGACCTTGCCCTCCCGAGCTCAGCCTCCCGACCTCATCGGGAGGTCATTTCGTTCAGGTCCGCCGCCGGCCGTATCTCGACCGTTCCACAATTCCATTTCACTCCCGGATGTTGGGAAATGAGCTGGATTGCGTGATTCAGATCTCGCGCTTCGAGCACTTGAATGCCACCCAGATGCTCCTTCGTTTCGGCGTACGGACCGTCGGTCACGGCCACCTTCCCGTTCGTCCAGGACACGGTCACCGCCGTGTTGGCGGGCTGAAGAGACTCTTCGGCGATCAAGTGTCCGTTCTTCCGCAGGCCGTCGTTGTAGCGGAAACACTCGTCCAGCACGGTGGTGCGCTCGCTCTCGGGCATGTTTTCGAACGTGCCGGGCTCGACATAGCCCAAACAGATGTATTTCATGCATTCCTCCACGACGCGACCTTCGGTGGGATCGTCAGCCCCGACCGGTCCTGAGAACATGCGGATTGTCCTCCTCGGTTCGCTCGTGGAACGGGCGTACCTCGACCGGCGCCCGGCAGGCGAGGGCGCCCTTGCGCCCCCACTCCAGCGCCGCATCGAGGTTCGCGGCCTTCACGATCCAGAAGCCGCCGACGTGCTCCTTGGTCTCCAGGTACGGGCCGTCGGTGATGAGCACCTTGCCATCGGACTGCGCCCGCAAGCACTTTGCGCTGCCGGCCGGCGAGAAGCCGGCACTGAAAATCCTGGCGCCGGCAGCCTCCATCTCTTCGTTGAGGACGTCGATGTCGCGGATCATCGCTTCCGTCACGGTGGACGAGTCGAAATCGTCGGGGTGGTGAATCGCGACGAGATAGAGCGGCATGATTCCTCCTTGTGTCCCGTGGCTCGAGGGTCATCCGTTTCCGCGGGCGCCTGAACTTATTCGTTGTACCTGAGAATTTCGCGCACCTCGGAACCGCCGAAGACGCCCCGGCGCGCCCACGCGAGGGCCTCGTCCATGTTGGCGGCTTTCAGAACCAGGAGACCGCCGACGTGCTCCTTGGTCTCCACGTACGGCCCGTCGGTAATGCGCACCTTTCCACCGGGCTGCGCCCGCAGCGACTTCGCGCTGCTGGCCGGGGAGAGGCCGAGACCCAGAACCCTGACGCCGGCGGCCTCCATCTCGTCGTTGAGCGCCTCGATGTCGCGGATCATCGCTTCGGTCACTTTGGACGGGTCGAAATCGTCGGGGAGATAACCGGTAACCAGATAATGCGGCATGCTTTTCTCCTTTATCCCTCACGAACGGTCGTGAGGTCGGGGTTTTGCCCGCCTTCACTGCATAGACGACGGGGCCGCCCGGATTTCGACAGCCGGGTCTCCTTTTATTTCAACTGCCGAATCCGCTCCCGCAGGAATTGCCGCTCGGGCTCCTGTTGGGTCAGGGCCAGGGCCTTCTCATAGGAGGTCCGGGCCTCGGCCGTCCTGCCGAGCCTGCGGTACATGTCGGCCCGGGCCGAATGCGCCAGGTGGTAATTTGCCAGCTCGCCCTGTCCCAGCACCGCGTCGATCTGGGTCAGCCCGGCCTCGGGGCCGTCGCACATCGCAACGGCCACGGCACGATTGAGCTGAACGACCGGCGAAGGCTGAATCCGTGCCAGTTGGTCGTAAAGCGCAACGATCTGCTGCCAGTCGGTCACCGCGACCGATTCCGCCTCCGCATGAACGGCCGCGATCGCGGCCTGCAGCGTGTAGGGTCCGAAGCGGCGGGACTTCAGGGCTTTCTCCATCAATGCCGCTCCCTCCGCGATCTGCTCCCGGTTCCAGAGCGAGCGATCCTGGTTCTCCAGCAGGATCAGCTCTCCGGCCGGAGAGGTTCTCGCGGCGCGGCGGGATTCCTGGAGCAGCATCAGGGACAGCAGCCCGATGACTTCCGGCTCCGGCCGGAGCTCGGCCAGCAAGCGGCCCAGTCGAATCGCCTCGCCGGTGAGCTCGGCGCGCGTGACCTCCGTTCCCGCCGCCGCGGAGTAGCCCTCGTTGAAGATGAGATAGACGACCTGAAGCACCGCGCCCAGTCGCTCCGGCAGTTCCTGCGGCGTCGGCACCTCGTACGGGATCGGCGTCTCTCGGATTTTTGCCTTGGCGCGCACGATGCGCTGCGCCAGCGTGCGCGGAGTGGTGAGAAAGGCCTTTGCGATCTCCTCGGTCGTCAGACCGCATACCTCCCGCAGGGTGAGCGCGACGCGCGCCTCGGGCGCGAGAGAGGGATGACAGCACGTGAAGATCAGGCGGAGCCGATCATCCTCGAGGCCGTCGTCTTCCTCGGGGCCTTCCGTCGAGCTCGAGTGCGCCTCGAGATGCCGCACGAGCTCGTCTTGAGACGCATCGAATCTTGCCCGCCGGCGCAGGCCATCGATGGCTCTGAAGCGGGCCGTCGAGATCAACCACGGTCGCGGGTGGACGGGTACTCCGCTCTTCGGCCACAGGCCGAGGGCCACCGCGAAAGCCTCGTGCATCGCCTCCTCGGCGAGATCGAAATCCCCGAGCAAGCGGATCAGCGTGGCGCGAATTCGACCCGAATCCGCGCGATAGAGGGAGTCGAGCAGTTCGCGGATCGGCTCGGTGGAGGGCTCCGACACGAGGATGACCTTAGCAAACCAGCGACCCCAAACAAATTGGGCACGGGACGAGAACACCGGAGGCGCACGACACGCGATCCACGGCCGGCCTGGCTCACGTCCCTGCCGTTTCGATTCGCCGGCGGGGTGAAGGTGGGCTGACGCCTGCGCCTTACGGGCAGGACGTGTCGAATGCGGTCGTGGCCTGGATGGCCGCGAACGGAACACCGATCGTGTTGATGCTCTGGTACTGCGCCTCGTTCGAGGTATCGATGACGTTGAGGATGACGCCGGCGTTGGTCAAGCCCGCCGCGAAGACCCAGTAGGCGTTGTTGATGCTGCACCCGTCCAGCACCTTCGTGACGATTTCGACGTTGGTCGGGTCGAAAAACCAGAAATAGCCCGAGTTGTTCGTCAGCGTCACGGCATGGCCGGCGCCGGATTGAATTTCCGTCGTCACGTAGCCCGCGGTCACGGAGAAGCGACCACCGACGAGACAGAGCGTGGTGTCGTTGGGCACGCACGACGGAACTCCGGGCCCGACCGAGATGGTGGCGTGAAAGCTGCCGCTTCCGGCGGAGTTGGAAGCGATGAGGGTCACGACGTAGTCGCCCGCAGTTTGAAAAGAATGCGACGGGTTCTGTAACACGGAGGAGTTGGCGCTTCCCGACGACGGGTCGCCGAAGTCCCAGAGCCAGGACGTCGGATTGTTGGCCGACGTATCGAGAAAGCGAACGCTCGTCCCAACGACAGGAAGCGAGGGTTGGGCGAAAAAAGCCGCCGCGGGCGCTTGCGCTCGCAAGGCGCACGGTAAAGCGAGCAGGGCGGCGACGAAGAGGGTGCAGCGGACAGGCCGAGCAGCCATGGAACTCCTCCTTCGGGGGGTCGCCGGCGGGAATTCGTCGGACGGGCCGCCGCAAACTCTAATTCAAGGCCGTCGCCCGGGGCCTCTGCCGAGGCGGATCGGCGCGAGGATTTTCAGCGGTGGCGGGCGCGCTGACTGCTCATGGCACTCTGCGGCCCGGGCACCAGTCAGGGTGGCCTACCGAGTCCGCCGAAACGCTCGCGTGTCCACGCAGAACCGGCTTCGAAAGGCCGGCCTTTGCGTCAGGTTTCTGAAATGGTGGGGGCGGCGGGAGTTGAACATGGAATTCTTGCGAATCCTTGAATGATTTCGAGTTATTCCTCCGCTTTGTCCGCCTCGTTGTCCGCGTTGGCCGACCGCGCGACGACGAGAGAGTTTCTCTTCACGCTTCTCGAGGTGTCTCTCCCGGCGACGCAGAGACTCGACTTTGTCTTCCAGATCCAAGTCATGCGTCTCCCTCAAGTCACCGTGTCAGGTCGGGTGGAACAGTCAGGTCTAAGATTGTCGATCGTGCTCGAAGGCCGCAAGTGACGAAGTCGGTGAGGCCGGAAGCCTGCGGCCTCGTCCTGGTGAAATGACGCGATGCGCATTCGGCCGAAGGTGCTTCTCCTGCTCCTCTCGCCGGTCCTGCTCCTGGTTGCCGCTGCCTATATCCAGTGGGGCGCGGCCGGTCTTCCGCGTTTGACATCCGGCGCCGCGTTGACGCCCGAAACGGCCGCAGGGCCTGTTGGCTTCCCGGCATGGCTTCGCATCACCCACTACGTCAACTTCCTGTTCCTGATCCTGCTCATCCGCAGCGGTCTGCAGATCCTCATGGATCATCCCCGGCTGTACGGCAACGTCCACTGCACTCCCGGAACCGAGTGGCTCCGGTTGACGCCGGTCGAGGTGCCCCGGGACCGAGTGTGGACGGCCAAGGACGACTCCCGCCGCCTGTCGCCCTGGATCGGCCTGCCCGGCTATCGCCATACGGTCGGAATGGCCCGGCACTGGCATTTCCTCAGCGTCTTTTTCTGGGTGGGCAACGGCTTCGTCTTCGTCGCACTGCTGTTCTGGACGGGACAGTGGAAGCGCCTGGTGCCGACATCTTGGCGGATCGTGCCCGAGGCCTGGGCTGTCTTCGTCCACTACGCCACTCTCCACCTGCCGCCGGAGCCAAATGGCTTCTTCCGCTACAACGCCCTCCAGCAACTCGCGTACTTCGTGGTGGTGTTCGTCCTGGCCCCGCTCGCGATCCTGACCGGACCCTCGATGTCGCCCGCCCTGACGAACCGGTTCAAGTGGTATCCGCTTTTACCGGGCAACCGCCAGATCGGACGCTCGATCCACTTTCTCGTCATGTGTACTTTCGTCGTTTTCCTCCTCGGTCACATCGCGATGATCACGATCACCGGGATGGTTCGGAACATGAACCACATCGTGCGGGGGAGTGACGACGCGAGTCCGGCCGGTCTTTATCTCGGCCTCCTGGGGATCGCCGTCGTCGTTACGTCAAATGTGCTCGCCAATTGGGCGGCATGGAGACGCCCACGTGCAGTGCAGCATGCCGCCGCGGGGATCGTCGCGCCGGTGATGCGGTTCGTCCTCGACCGGCCGCTACCGGTGGCCCAGTTCGGCCGCGAAGACCTATCTCCCTTCTTCTGGATCAACGGCAAGATGCCGACCTGCGAGGAGTGGAAGAATTTGGCAGCTGACGAATTCAACGACTACCGGCTCAAGGTGTACGGTCTGGTCGAGAACCCCGTCGAGCTCTCCCTGCACGACCTCCGAGCTCTCGGCAAGGAAACCCAGATCACGCTGCACCACTGCATCCAGGGTTGGTCGGGCATCGCCGAGTGGGGCGGCCTGTTGTTAGCGGAACTGATGAAGTTGGCTCGTCCGACAGCCAAGGCGAAGGCGGTGATCTTTTATTCGTTTGGCGACGGCGTCGAGTTCACTACGGGCCTCGCGAACGGCCAATACTATGACAGCCTCTCGATCGAGAACGCGCTGCACCCGCACACCCTGCTCGCCTACGAGATGAACTATGAACCGCTAGGGCATGAGCACGGGGCCCCGCTTCGGCTCCGGGTGGAGAACCAGCTTGGCTTCAAGATGGTGAAGTGGGTCCAGGCGATCGAGTTCGTCGAGGACGTCCGATCAATCAACAAGGGCGAAGGCGGCTACGCCGAGGACCACGAGTACTTCGGCGAGCTGGCCAACATCTGAAGGAGGCACGGATGGCAAGAGACTTTGAGGCAGGTGATCACGTTTCGTGGAATTCGGAAGCCGGTCGTGTTCGGGGGACGATCCGAAAGAGGATCACGTCGGAAATCAAGTTCAAGGGATACACGGTGCGAGCATCGAGAGAAGAACCTCAATATCTGATCCAGAGCGACAAGACGCCGCATCTGGCGATGCACAAGGGCTCGGCTCTTCGCAGGTTATCCGCCTCGGCACGGCGAACGAAACACCCGAGCCGCCGTGCGCCGAGGCCTTGAGAACTAGGGCCGTCGCCGCCGAGCGTCAGAGGAATCGCTCAATCGCTGGCCGCGGTCGGCGCGGCATACTCTGGCGCGGGATAGCGCACCGTTCCCCCCGCCATGACGCGCGAACCGGGCGTGAGCGTCGCCGAGATGACTTGACCGGGTCCCATGATGTGTTCGACGCGAGTCCCCACGGCCAACAGGTAATCGGTGATGATCCGGCGATGACAGCGCCACCACACTGCTTCGGCGCACATGATCGCGCACCGATGATCGCGCGCGAGCGCCCGTAGCACGTCGAGGCCGGCGCGGAATTCGTCGGTCTCCGCATAGTCTGCGTAATTCCGGAACGCCAGGACACGCCAATACAGGTTGAGCGAGGGAGGACCACTCTTGCGATGATGGCGTCGGCCTCCGAGAGCGGACAGATGCCGGTAGCCGATGCCATCGGCCGCGAGAGAGCCCGGCAGCGTATCCCCGTTGAACTGTGGCGTCGTTCGCGAGCGCGGGATCGAGCGCACGTCCACGAGCAGCGTGACGTCGGCCTGCCGCAGGAGCGCGACGAATTCTGCGAGAGTCCGCGTGGAGTGGCCGATCGTAAAGATGGTATTGCCCGACTGGAAATGGTGGAGGCGGCGGGAGTTGAAGGCGCGGAATTCTTGCGAATTCCTGAGTGATTTCGAGTTACTCCCCCGGTTTGTCCGCGCTTCTGTCCGCGTTGCTCGGGCCGCCTCGCCGCCTGGGATGGAACCATCCCTCGTTAACCAAAGGCAGGGCACCCTGCCATCCTCAACTATTGTTCTTAGCCGTCGCTGACGTCGATCTTGGCGTTTCTCAGGCCCACCACTTTCGACGGTGATTTTCACAATCTAGGCCTGAACAGAAATTCAATGAACCGAGGAACTAGGCGGAGAGCAACAGAAAATACTTTCAGTTCGAAGCCTGTTCGATAGACCGTCTTCGGGTTCATATCTGTTATCGCGTGCCAAATGACTTCGGCTAATATTTCATCTCCGATCCACCTCTCGGAACCTGATGCAAGCGCGGCAAGCGTCTTGGCAGAGCCCTCGTCATAGCGCCGCAACGGCCGCTCCGGCGAGCGAATTTCGTTGTCGACACGCCGACTTAAGCCTCGCATCACTGCCGTGACTTGAACCCCAGTCCCTTCCATCTCTCTATTGAGGCTCTGTGACCAGCTTTCAAGGGCCGCGTGAGAGGCTGCGTACATCCCCACAAATGGAGCGGGAGAGGTGCCGAACGGAGAAATTAGATTGACCACTCGCCCCGTGCCGCGTGCCCGCATGAACGGAATGACCGCGTAGGTCAATCGAAGCACATCAAAGAAACTATCCGCGAAATGTCGATTCGTCTCCTCCTCGCTGAGCTCCTCCAATGCGCCAATTGTGAACGTCTCGGAGATATTGACGAGAGCATCGACACACCCGGCGACGCCAAGAAGCGTCGCGATAGCGTCTCTGACGCCCACCGTATCGCCTCGTTTGAGTTGTATTTGTGTGAACGGAAGCTCTGCCGTCGTCGAAACGTACTCGTCGACCGTGCCGAAGACCTTGAAACCACGGCGAGAAAGTAGAATGGCGGCCGCAAGCCCGGGACCTGACCACACGTTCGTAACGACGATAACCTTCTCAGCCAAGCTTCACGTCTCGTCCTTTCCCCTGCTTGGCTTCGCGATCTTGCCGGTCCACACCTTAGAGTTGAGACCATCCTCCGTCTACCGGAAGCTCGGCGCCGGTCGTGAAGGTCGCATCGAATGCGAGGAAGAGGACGGCCTTCGCGATTTCCTCTGACGTCCCCATGCGCTTCATCGGGTTGATGCCGATCATCTTCTCCCTAAGCTGGGCGGCCACGTCTTTATCGGGAAACGCTTTGCCGATGATCGGCGTGTCGATGGGACCGGGCGTCACCGCGTTGACTCGAATCTCCCGAGGAAGCAGCTCGGCGGCGAGCACCCGAGCGAAGGATCGCAGCGCAGCCTTCGCGGCTCCGTAAGCGGCTACGCCGGGCATTCCCTTGACGTTGGCGATCGAAGTCGTGAGGACGACAGCGCCTCCCCGGTTCATCACCGGCGTGAGCTTCTGCACCGCGAAAAACGGCCCTTTGGCGTTCAGGTTGAACATCTCGTCGTAGACAGCCTCGGTCATGCTCTCGAAAGGCGCCGGGATGCTGAACCCGGCGTTAACGAAGAGCAGGTCGAAGGTGTCGAACTCGGCCTTCACCCGAGAGGCGAGGGCGTCGATTTCCGTCAACGAACGCGCGTCGCTCGAAACTACGATGGCGTCCTTTCCAAGCTCTTTCTGCGCCGATTCCAGGCCGGCTTGCGAGCGACCCGTCACCAGAACACGCGCACCCCCATCGAGGAGCATCTTCGCCGTCGCGAGCCCCATGCCGCTCGTGCCGCCGATAATCACCACCTTTTTACCTTGGTACCGTTCCATGTGTAATTCCCCTCGTGAGGTTAGGGTCGGCAATTGCCTGCTGATTCGGGTTACCGGGATCAGTCCAGCCGCGATCGGGCTCTCCTTCAGGACACCGCTGTTGCTGCGGAAGAGAAATCGACGCCAGAGACCTTGACGACGGCCTGCCACGCGGCTTCCTGGCTGGCGCGATCGTAGAGGTGTGGCTGGCGCTGCACCTCAATTGGGCCTGAGAACTTCCCTTGAGCCGAGGCGAAGAATTGCCCTGAGACGTCGGTTCCGAACTCCGACGCCTGGAGGTACCGACGGGCCGCGGTCTCCGGCGTCTGATTCATGCCGGGAATGAGGTTCACGATTGGGATAAACAGATACTTCAACGCCGGGCCAGCGTTTCGCACCGCCTTGGTGGCGGTCGCTCCACCGGGCGAGACAGCGTACACGGCCATGCCGGAAGGTAGCCGGCGCGCCAGCGCCGCGGCCCACCAAGCGATGATGAGCTTCGCGTCGGCATACGTATTGTTGGGCACGTACTTCACGTTCGGCCCGTTGCGAAGCAGGGCTTCGATAGCCGCGGTCCGGTCTCCCCGGAAGTATTTGGCCGCGAAGGCTGGCACATCGGTGTAGCTGAACATCGGCACGCCCCCACGGGCAGGTTCCGCGCCGGCGATAACAATCCGCGCGTTGGGGCTCAGCAGGTTGGCGCGGAGCAACCCGACAGTCAGTTGATGATGGCCGATGAGCGGGGCCTGAGCCGCCTCGATGCCCGCCGCAGTGAGCACGCGCTTCTTACCTGGGACCATCCCTGCATTGAGCAGCAGGAAATCGATCTGCCGACCTCGCTTGACGAGCCCGGCGAGCGCGGACTGAACGCTGGACGGCGTGTCCAGATCCAGCTCCAGCGGCGTGAAAACCTTAGTCTTGGTCTCGGCCGCGAGTTGAGCGGCCGTTTCCTGGACCCGGGCCAGGCTGCGCCCGGTGACGATGATCTCGCACCAGCCCTCTCCGGCAAGAAGGCGGGCTGCCGCATAACCGAGCCCGGAGGTGGTGCCGGTGACGAGCGCGATCGAATGTCCCATGTGCGTCTCCGTTGTGAAGGCCGAGGAGCCGGCCTGCCAATTTCGAACTATTCGGTTGTATATTGGTAGGATGGTCGGTGTCAATGAGTTTTGAACCAAATGATTCAAAATACCGCTAGGCCGCGGGGGCGACCGCGCAGCTTCGACGAGACGGGGGCGCTGGAAAAGGCGACTCAGGTGTTCTGGTCGAAAGGCTACGACGGCGTGACGATCGACGATCTCGTCGCCGGGATGGGTGTGGGACGGCCGAGCCTTTATGCCGTCTTTGGGGACAAGCGGGCGATATTCTTGCGCGTTCTTAGGGCGTACGCAGAACGGAAGGGCGCATCAGCCGCGAAGGCACTCTTTTCGCCACAGGGTCTTCGCGACTCGATCGCGGGCTTTCTGAGGTTCGCCGTCGAAAGTGCGACCGAGAAAGGGTCCGCCCGGGGCTGCCTTATCGTGTGCGTCGCGCCGCTTGTGAACGACGCCGAGGTTCAGCGGTTCCTGCAGAGCACGGTCGCGGGCGGCGCGGCGCTGGTGGAGCGCCGTTTCCGGGACGGGATCAGTGCGGGAGACATCCCGCCTGACTTTCCGGTAGCCGTGCGCGCGATCCAAGTCACGGATTTTGCTCGTGGCATGACCATGCGTGCGCGGATAGGCACGCCGCGCAAGACGCTCCTCAAAGATGCGGAGGAAGCGGCCGACTTGATGCTCCTGCCGCGGCGCGTCTGAAGGGCCGAGAAGCTCGGCCCTAACCTCGATGAACCTAAGTTGGTGGAGGCGGCGGGAGTTGAACCCGCGTCCGGAAGCGCTACGGGAGAGGCCACTCCATGCTCAGCCTCTTCTTGGTTCTCGCCCCGCCGCCTCGAGAAGAGGCAAAACGGCGGAAGGGCAACCCCGAATTGATTTCGCGGCTCCGTCCGGGGGACCGGAGTCGCTACACCCGCATTTCGCGACGTCGGCCGAGGCGCGGCGGGTGCGCTACACGGCAAACGAGGCTACTTAATTAAGCAGCCAGAGCGAAGTTGCTGTTGTTCGCAGCTACTATTTTTCACCCTGCTTTAACGAGGAGGGGTGAGACCTCGGCATGCAACCTCTCGCGCAATCGTCCCCGTCGAAGCCGTTTCGCCCCCACGGCTGATGCGCGACTCAAAGAACGGACTGGTAATTTTACCACTCGCTTCATCCTTCCTTGACACGAGAGGCTCGCCGTCATGGAATGCCCTCGCCGTGGCCAGGGATGAGCTGATCGTCGTCGTGACGTCCGTGGGGACCGAGGAACAGGCCCTCGACGTCGCCCACGCTCTCGTCCGGTCCCGCCGGGCGGCCTGCGTCAACATCATTCCGAACGTGCACTCGGTCTATCGCTGGAAGGGCCGCGTCTGCGACGACGGCGAGATGCTGCTGATCGTGAAGACGCGCGCTTCGCAGTTCGAGGCCGTCCGCGACACGATTCAGCGCGTCAACACATACGAATTGCCCGAAGTCCTCGGTTACCGCGTGGACATGGCCTCGTCCGGCTTCGCCGCCTGGATCGAGAAGATGACGACGTCGAAGGCGCGCACCGCCGCAGCGCCCCCGAAGAAGAAGCCCCGCGCGAAAGCCTCGAAGAAGAAGTAGCGCTCCGCCTACTTCACCGCCTCGAGCGCCTGGTCGAGGTCCGCGAGGATGTCCTCGATGTCCTCGATGCCGACCGAGATCCTCACCAGTCCCGCCGTGACGCCGAGGCGCTGACGCTCCTCCTCGGGGATCGAGGCGTGCGTCATGGTGGCCGGATGCGAGATCAGCGTCTCGACGCCGCCGAGGCTCTCGCCGAGGGAGCACAGGCGCACCTTTCCGAGAAAGGCCGTGGCGCCGTCGAGCGACCCCAGGTCGAACGAGATCATGGCGCCGAAGCCGGACATCTGCTTCTTCGCGAGCGCGTGCTGCGGGTGGGACGCGAGGCCCGGATAGTTCACCTTGCGGATCTTCGGATGCCTCGCGAGGTGGTCCGCCACGGCGCGGCCGTTCGATTCGTGCCGCTCCATGCGCACGACGAGGGTCTTGATGCCCCGCAGAACGAGCCACGA
The DNA here is from genome assembly GCA_963738945.1 of uncultured Acidobacteriota bacterium. GTDB lineage: Bacteria > Acidobacteriota > Thermoanaerobaculia > UBA5066 > Gp7-AA6 > DAHUXD01. Next base: position 2,942,930 of record CAVTYD010000002.1, on the reverse strand, counting down.
GTCCATCGGGGAGAGGATCGCGCCCGAGCTGTTCTGGACGAACGACAGCCACTCGACGTGCTCCTTCGACTTCGCGATCGCGGCTCCGCCGACGGTGTCGGAATGGCCGCCGAGAAACTTCGTCGTCGAGTGCATGACGATGTCGGCGCCGAGCGAGAGCGGCTTCTGCAGATACGGCGAGGCGAAGGTGTTGTCCACGACGACGACGGCGCCGTTGCGGTGGGCGAGCTCCGAGAGGGCGGCGATGTCGGCGATCTGCATCGTCGGATTCGTCGGCGATTCGAGGTGGAGCATCTTCGTCTCGGGCCGGATCGCCCGTTCCACCTCCTCCGGACGCGCGGTATCCACGAACGAGAACTCGACGCCGTAGTTCGCCAGGATCTTCGTGTAGTAGCGGTACGTGCCGCCGTACGTCATGTTCGAGCAGACGACGTGGTCGCCCTTCCTGACGAGCGTCGAGATCGCCGTGATCGCCGCCATCCCGGAGGCGAACGCCCGCGCCCCCGCGCCGCCTTCGAGCACGGCGAGATTGGTCTCGAGCGCCGCCCGCGTCGGGTTCTGCGTCCGGCCGTACTCCCAGCCCTTGTTCTTGCCGAGGCCCTCCTGAACGTACGTGGAGGTCTGGTAGATCGGGACCGCGACGGCGCCGGTCGTCGGATCGGGCTCGTTGCCCGCGTGGATGCAGTCGGTCGAAAAGCCCATGATGTTCTTTCTCCCTATCCCTTCGGCCGGGAGGCCGCGAAGATTCCCTGGTCCGGATAGCGCTCGGCGCCGTCCGGGAAGAGAGTGACGACGGTCTTGTCCGGACCGAGCCGCTCCGCAATCCGCAGGGCGCCCGCCGCGGCGGCGCCGGAGGAGCCGCCCACCGAGAGCCCCTCCTCGCGGGCGATCTGGCGGCACGTGTCGAAGGCCTCCTTGTCCCGGATCTCGAGCGTCTCGTCGATGAGCGAGCGGTCGAGAATCGGCCAGATCTTCGAGAGCCCGATTCCCTCGACCTCGTGCGGTCCCGGCGGTCCCCCGGCGAGGATCGACCCCTGCGGTTCGACCGCCACGCGGAGGATGCCGGGGTGCCTCTCCCCGAGGTAGCGGGCGACCCCGACGAATGTGCCGGTCGTTCCGACGCCCGCCACCCACGCGTGGATCGGTCCGTCGATGGCCGCGGCGATCTCGGGCCCGGTCGTGCGGGTATGAGTCAGAGGGTTGACGGGATTCTGGAACTGGTCCGGGACGAACGCGCCGGCGGTCTTCTCGGCGATCTGGCGGGCGCGCTCCACCGCGCCGCTCATCATCGCATCGGCCGGCGTCCGCACGACCTCGGCGCCGAGCGCCCGCATCAACTTGGCCTTCACGTGCCCGTAGCCCTCGGGCATCACGATCACGCAGCGGTAGCCCCGCGCCGCCGCGACCATGGCGAGCGCGACTCCCGTGTTGCCCGACGTCGCCTCGACGATCGTGGCGCCCGGAGCGAGCAGGCCTCGCGCCTCCGCGTCCTCGACCATCGCGAGGGCGATGCGGTCCTTGACCGAACCACCGGGGTTGAACCACTCGAGCTTGGCGAAGATGCGCGCCGCACCGCGAGCGAAGTGCTTGAGCTCGACGAGAGGAGTTCGGCCGACGAGCCCGAGCAAGCTCGAGGCATCGGCGGATTCGACGGGAGAGAGCTTCGCGGCCACGCGGCTTTCGACGATAACAAAAAAAGCCCCGGCGCATTGCCGGGGCTTCGGAATCGAAGGAGAGAAACGGCCTAGTAGGACTGCTGAGCGCGTCGCGCCGAGTAGCACTCGCGGCAGTAGACCGGCTTGCCGTTGGTCGGGTTGAACGGAACCTGGGTCTGCTTGCCGCAGCCGTCGCAGGTCACGTCGTAGAAAGTCCGCTCGCGGCCTTCTCCCGAAGACATCTTGCGCTTGTCGCGGCAGGGCTTGCACCGCTTGGGCTCGTTGGTGAATCCCTTGCGGGCATAGAACTCCTGATCATCCGCCGAGAAGAGGAACGTGCCGCCGCAGTCGACGCAAGTGAGGTTCTTGTCCGTGTATTGCTGCATCATGGAATTTACAGACTCCCTGGGTTTCATCCCTGGGCCGGACGCGGCGATCATTCGTCGCGCCGGCGAAAAAAATGGTGAATCGGTTGCACAACTCTGGAAACGCCGGCGCACCGAGCGCCGGTACTCGCTCTCTCTAGGACCGACCCCCTTTCGAACGCACGCACGCCTCCCCGCGAAGGCGGACGGATGGGGGAAGGAAAAACATAATGGCGGCGGTTGGGATGTGCGGGGTCTTTTACTAAAAAGCTGGCGCAAAGTAGCACGGGGTTTGTAAGGGTTGCAAGGGGAATAACTGACCGGAAGGACAGGGGGATCGCAAGGGCGGCCGAAAAGGCCGTAAGGGCGGCCCTTGCGGCCGCCCGGGGCGGGGCAAGCCCCGCCCCTACATGAAGTTATGCCAAACGCTAGGTTCCGATGACGCCTGCGACGGGCGAAGACGCCGTCGCGTAGCGCCTTTTCGGAATCCGTCCCGCGAGGAAGGCGTCCCGTCCCGCCCGCACGGCATCGCGCATCGCGCTCGCCATCCGTACCGGATCCTGGGCGCCCGCGATTCCCGTGTTCATCAGCACTCCCGCGGCGCCGAGCTCCATCGCGACGCAGGCGTCGGAGGCCGTGCCGACGCCCGCGTCCACGATGACGGGGACCCGCGCTCGTTCGAGGATGATCGAAATGGAGTTCGGATTCTGGATGCCGAGTCCCGAGCCGATCGGCGCGCCGAGCGGCATGACCGCGGCCGCGCCCGCGTCCTCGAGGCGGCGGCAGACGATCGGATCGTCGGACGTGTAGGGGAAGACCACGAACCCTTCCTTCACGAGCGTCGCCGTTGCGGCGAGGAGAGCTTCGTTGTCGGGCCAGAGCGTCTGCTCGTCGCCGAGGACCTCGAGCTTGACCCAGTTCGACAACCCGACTTCGCGCCCGAGACGCGCGGCGCGCACCGCGTCCTCGGCGTTGTAGCAGCCGGCCGTGTTCGGAAGCAGCGTCATGCCGCGCGGAACGTAGTCGAGCAGCGATTCCTTCGAGCGGTCGGTGAGGTTGACGCGGCGGACGGCGACCGTGACGATCTCCGCTCCCGACTCTTCGAGCGCGGCCTTCATCAGAGGGAAGGTCGCATACTTGCCGGTGCCGACGATCAGGCGCGAGCGAAAGGACTTTCCGCCGAAGACGAACGCATCCGCGGCCGGCGCGGCGGCGGCGGGAGGCTCGAGGGCCGGCGGCAGGGTCGCCATCTCTTCGATCCTATCGCGACCGGACCGGCTCGGGCTCGAGGAGGAGGACGTTGTCGATGAGACGGGTCGAGCCGAGGCGTACGGCGGCCGTCAGCGCGACCCCGGGCGCGACGCGTTCGGCGCGGCGCATCGTGCGCTCGTCCACGGCCTCGACGTAGTCGATCTGGAAGCGCGCCGCCTCGAGCTGGCGGACGGCTTCTTCCTCGATGAGCCGCGCGTCCGTCGCGCCGTGGGCCGCTCGTCCCTGCGCGGCGAACAGGGTCCGCGAAAGATCGGCGGCGCGCCGGCGGTCTTCCGGAGAGAGGTAGGCGTTGCGCGAGGACATCGCGAGGCCGTCCGGTTCGCGGACGATCTCGCCCGTGACGAGCCGGATCGGCAGGTCGAGATCGCGGATCAGCCGGCGGACGACCGCGACCTGCTGCAGATCCTTGCGTCCGAAGACGGCCACGTCCGGCAGGACGCGGAGCAGCAGCTTGAGGACGACGGTCGCGACGCCGCGGAAGTGGCCGGGCCGCGCGGCCCCCTCGCCGCCCTCCGTTACCCCCGCGACGTCCACGACGGTCGAGAAATCGGGCGGATAGAGGCTCGTCTCGGTCGGAAGATAGAGGACGTCCACGTCCTCGGCCTCGAGGAGGACGCCATCGTCCTTCTCGCGGCGGGGGTACTTCGAGAGGTCCTCGTGAGGGGCGAACTGGAGCGGGTTGACGAAAATCGAGACGACCGTCAGGCCGCCCTCGCGCCGGGCGAGCCGCACGAGCGAGAGATGCCCTTCGTGAAGGGCACCCATCGTCGGCACGAACGCCACGGGCCGGGCCGCCATGCGCGCCTTCGCGACCCGCTCGCGCAGCGACGGAACGTCACGGACGGTTCGCATCGGACGTGAATTCTCCCACGGTGGGCCGGCCGGCGGCTCGCTGCGCGAGTCGAAGCCTCCGGGCGGCCGCCCTCAGTGCACGCGGCGCAGCGTCGGTTTCGTGCCCGTGAAGGATTCCTCTCTGGACGGAAACGCTCCGCTCTTGACGTCGTTCGTGAAGGCGCGGGCCGCGTTCTCGATCGCGGTCGACAGGTCCGCGTACTTGCGCACGAACCTCGGACGCAGGTCCCGCGTCAGGCCCACGACGTCGTGGAAGACGAGGACCTGCCCGTCGCAGGAGGCGCCGGCGCCGATGCCGAGCGTCGGGATCGCCAGGTCCGCGGTGATCTCGGCCGCGAGCGAATCGGGGATGCACTCGAGGACGATCGCGAAGCAGCCGGCCTCGGCGAGGGCCTTCGCGTCGTCGCGGATCTGCCGCGCGGAATCGGCCTCGCGCCCCTGGACCTTGAATCCGCCGAACTTCCGGTACGACTGGGGCGTCAGGCCGAGGTGGCCCATCACGGGGATGTCCGCGGCGAGAATCGCCTCGACCGCCGGCAGGATGCGCCGGCCTCCCTCGACCTTGACTGCGGCGGCGCCGCCGTCGGCGAGAAAGCGGCCGGCGTTCTCGACGGCGCGCCCGGGCTCCGCCTGGTACGACAGGAACGGCATGTCGCCGACGACGAGGGCGCGCCGGGTGGCGCGGGCGACGGCGTGCGTGTGGCGGATCATCGTATCCATGTCCGCGGAGAGCGTGTTGGGGTCGCCGTACACGGTCATCGCGACGGAGTCGCCGACGAGGAGCACGTCGACGCCGGCCGCGTCGAGAAGCGCCGCCGTCGGCGCGTCGTACGCGGTCAGCATCGAGATGCGCTCGTGCCCCTTGGCGGCCACGAGGAGGGGAATGGTGACGGGGTCGTCTTTCGGCAGGACCGACATCGCTTCGCTCCTTTCCCTTCGGTCGACGTCGCGAACTCTTACGCGATCGCCGCCGACGAGGGCGAGGGGGTGATTATAGCTTGGGGGGGTGGTATTGGCTTCTTGGGCTTCGAGTTCTCCCCTCACCCCGGCCCTCTCCCGGAGGGAGAGGGGGGTAAGACTCGATACGCGGCACTGTTGGTGTAGTTCGCGGCGTGAGAAGTCACCCGAGCGAAGCGAGGGTGGAGGCTCACGCCGCGGGAGCCGGAGCGAAGTGAGGGATCAGGCCGGCGGTCGAGCGCCTTTGCGCGAGCCGCCGGCCGGTGCGCGTCCACGTGGCGCGCAGATCTCTCACTTCGCGGAGGCGACGGGCACGTAGTACTGCACGCCCTTCTTGACGCGCTGGATCTGGGCGACGAGGTCGTCGAAGTCCGCGGGCCGGTTCACGAAGTCGATCTCGTTGGTGTCGACGACGAGCAGCGGCGTCTCCTCGTAATGGTAGAAGTAGTAGTTGTAGGCCTCGATCAGCTGCGCCAGGTATTCCGGCGTGACCACCCGCTCGAGGTTGCGCGTCTTCTTCTTGATCCGCTTCAGGCAGGTATCGATCGAGCCCTGCAGGTAGATGACGAGATCCGGCTTGCGAACCGACTCGGATAACAGCGTGTAGAGCTTGTCGTAGATCAGGAGCTCCGAGTCGTCGAGATTCAGGCACGCGAAGATCTTGTCCTTGGGGAAGTGATAGTCCGCGACGACGAGCGTCGAGAACAGGTCGATCTGCGCGATCTCCTGTTGCTGCTGGTATCGGGCGAGCAGGAAGAAGAGCTGGGTCTGGAAGGCTGCGCCCTTCCTCTTCTTGTAGAAGTCGGGCAGGAACGGATTGTCCACGTCTTCGAGAATCTTCGTCCCGTGAAACCGGCGCGAGAGCATCTCGACGAGGGACGTCTTGCCGACGCCGATCGGGCCGTCGATGGCGAGATGGCGCAGCTTGACGTCGCCCTCGTTCGGAATGGGCATGAGCAGGGAGATTCTAATCCGAGGGAGGAATGCCGGAGTCGGAGGGCTCGAGACGCGCCACGACGCGGTCGCCGGCGAGAAGCTCGAGCGAGGAGCCCTCGATCCGGTAGCCGGTCGTCGCCCGAAGCGCCTCCAGGAACGCCTTCTCCGCCCGCGTGAGCTCTTCCGAGCAGGCCATCATCGTCGAGCCGGAGGGGTCGAGCCGGATCGTCGCGTCCGCCCCGGTCGAGTAGCTTCCGAAGAACCGGTTGCATCCGGTCGAGCCGGAGATCCGCTTTCCGCGGAGGTCGAAGGTGAGCGTCGGTCCGCCCGCGGCCGCCGAGTGCGGGCCGGCTTCGCCTCCGGGCACGGCGAGCCTCCACTCCTTCCCGCCGAGAGCGCCCTCGCCGCTCGGGACGCTCGCGCGGATACGGCGAACTCCGGCGGGCTCGACGAGGATCTCCACCTTGACCGGCGAGCCGTGCGTGATCACCGGATACGGCGCGCGCGAGACGAAGAGCAGCTTTTCGCCGGCGCTGATCGTGGCCCGAACGAGGTAGCGCTTCTCGGGCCGGATCCGGGCCGCCTCGTATTCGAGCTCGAACGGGATCGCCGCCGGTTTCCCGGCGGCCGGGACGACGACTTCCGCGACGCGGAGAGCGGGCCGTTCGGGGGCCGCCGCGACTTCGAGCCGAACGTGGGCGACGGCGTCCGGAGGCAGGACGGTGCCTTCGGGACAGCGGATGTGTCCGGTGATCGCCGCCCTGGCCGCTCCGTCGGCCGCCAGGGCGGCGGTGACGCCGAGAGCGAGGAACACGGCGGCGGCGGCCACGGTCGTTCGCACGTCAGCGAGCCAGCACGTCCGCGATCCCGCAGGCCGCCAGCGTCACCGAGACGAAGCCGTTTGCCGTGAAAAACGCGGCGTTCACGCGAGAAAGGTCGCCGGGCCGGACGATCGCGTGCTGATAGACGAGCGCGGCGACCGTCGCGGCCAAGCCCAGGAGGAGGATGGTGCCGCCCCCCGCGAGCCGCCAGACGAGAAGCAGCAGCAGCGCCATCGTCACGTGGAAGAGCGCCGAGACGACGAGCGAGCGCCGCGCTCCCAGCCGCGCGGGAATGGACGCGAGACCCTCTCGACGATCGAACTCCTCGTCCTGCAGCGAGTAGATGACGTCGAAGCCCGCCGTCCAGAAGAGGACGGCCAGCCCGAGCACGATCGGGAGCAGGGCAAGCGACCCGCGGACCGCGATCCATGCGCCGATCGGCGCGAGAGCGAGACACAGTCCGAGCACGAGGTGCGAGAGCGCCGTGAACCGCTTCGTGTAGGCATAGAGAAGCAGGAGAGCCAGGGCCACCGGCGAGAGGAGCAGGGTCAGACGGTTCAGGCTGGCGGAGGCGGCGAGAAACACCAGCGCCGACGCCGCCAGAAACGATCGGACGAATTTGACCGAAAGCGCCCCCGACGGAAGTGCGCGCGAGGCCGTCCTCGGATTGGCCGCGTCGATGCGGCGGTCGGCGAGCCGGTTGTGAGCCATCGCGGCGCTGCGGGCGCCGACCATCGCGAGGAGGATCTTCCCGAGGGTCGCGGGCTTCGGCCAGCCGTCGGCCGCCAGGACGGCGGCATAGAGGGCGAAGGGGAGCGCGAAGAGCGTGTGGCTGAACTTGATCATCTCGAGCGTCGTGCGCATCGAGCGGACGACGCCGGCCGGCGCGCTCACCGCCTGGACGGCGTGCGGCGCGGCGCTCCGGCGGCGGCGCCGCTCCAGCGGAAGGCCTCGCCCCGAGGCTCGAGACCGAGCATCCGGGTCACACGAACGCAATACGCGTCGAGAAAGCGGTCGACCGTGGGCGTCGAGACGTAGAACGCAGGAACCGGAGGCGCGACGACGGCTCCCGCGATCGTCACGCGCCGCATGTTCTCGACGTGGACGAGCGAGTACGGCGACTCCCGAAAGGCGAGCACGAGCGGCCGGCGCTCCTTGAGGCAGACGTCGGCGGCTCTCTGAAGCAAGTCGCGGCTGATGCCGTTGGCGATCGCCCCGAGCGTGCCGGCGCTGCAGGGCACGACGGCCATTCCGGAGGCCGGATAGGAGCCCGACGCGATCGCCGCGCCGATGTCCGCGTTGGGATGGATGGTGAGGCGCCGCCGAAGCTCGCGCCGGATCTCGAGGCGCTCGGCCCAGGACTCGGGCGAGGACAGGTCCGGTGCGAGCTCGGTGCGCGCGACGAGCAGGGCGGCGTCGGAGACCACCAGATGCAGGCGAGCGAGGTTGCCGGCCGCCAGCGCGATCTCGACGAAGCGCTTTCCGAGGCGAGCGCCGGATCCACCCGAAATGCCGACGACGATTTCCCGCGCGGTCACGGCCGGCAGTCTACACGGCGCACCGACAAGAAGTTGGACGGGCGACAGGACGTCTTGGCGGCCTGCGGGATCTCCGCGGCTTCAAAGAGTTGCGACCCTTTCGCTTCGGTCCGCGACCGTCTTTCTGTCGGCGCCGAACGCCGCGAATTTCGAGGCCCCGCACCTAACTATCTGTGACCCCTCCACTTGGCGACTCGTCTCCGATCGGCATGCCGTTCGCGATACGGGCCGGCAACGAAAAGGAGGTGCCGATGGAGAACGCCTGATCGCCGGACCCGATGAGGACATCGCTTCGCACGGTCACCACGAAGTCTCTCTCTCGCTTCGACTCGAAATTCGGAAGGAGTTCTCGATGCAACCGTCCAGGATTCGTGCCACCGCTCTCACTCTCCTCCTCTACGTCGGCGCCGCGGCCCTCGCGTTCGGCCAGAGCGCAGAGCCGGCCGCCTCCGCGTCTGCCAAGAAGGTCAACATCAACTCGGCCACCGCCGCGGAGCTCGCCTATCTTCCGCGTCTGGGTGCCAAGGTCGCCGCTCGCATCATCGAGCATCGCAAGGAGAAGCCCTTCGCCCGTCCCGAAGACCTCATGGAGGTCAAGGGAATCGGCGAGAAGCTCTTCGTCACCCTCAAGCCGTACGTCGCGGTCAGCGGACCGACGACGCTCACCGCCAAAGTGCGTTCTTCCTCCTCGGCCTCCCGCCGTTCCTCCCCCCCGGCGGCGTCGAAGGAGAAGCCCGCCCACGCCGTCCCCGCGGGCAAGGGACGGTGACCACTTCGCCCGCCCGGGGCCCCCAGGGCCCCGGGCCTCTTCGCCGCGACGCCGGCTTGTCGGTGATCGAGCTCCTGCTCGGACTGACGGCGCTCGCGGGACTTCTCGCAATCGCGACGCCGGGGGTGACGCGCCTGCGAGAGGAGGTTTCCCTGCGCTCGGCCGTGCACGAGACGAGCGTGGCGTTCTACCTGGCCCGCTCCTTCGCCATCTCGAGAAACCGCAACGTCGGATTGAAGTTTCGCAAGAACGGAGACCGCTACGAGTGGGCGCTCTATGCCGACGGCAACGGCAACGGAATTCGTACGGCGGAGATCGCGAGCGGCGTGGATCACTATCTCGGCATCAGCTATCCGTGGTCCCGCAACGACGTCATGCCCGCGATCATGACGGGCACGCGGGTGCCGGATCCCGGAGACCCCGGACACTACCTGGATCGGATCGACGATCCGATCCGCTTCAACAGTTCGGACATTTGTTCCTTTTCGGCGATGGGAGAGTGCACGCCGGGATCGGTGTATCTGTGGGACGGGCGCGACGGGATGGCCGTCCTGCGCGTCTTCGGAGAAACTGCGAAGCTGCGCTATCTCTACTACCGCCGGGGAGAGAGAGGTTGGACGCCATGATCGTCCGCATCGAGCCCGGTCAGAGGGAAGGCGTCGACGGCACCGTCGGCGTCGAAGGACCAGAGAAGGGCTTTCTCATAGTGGGCGCCGGCCGGCACCGCGCCGCCAGCCGCGACGCAGTCCGTCAGGCGCGCGCCCGCGCCCACCGTGGCGCCGTCCCAGACCACCGAGCGCAGGAGCCGGGCATCGTTTCCGATCCGGGCATCGCCGATGACGCCGTCGGCGGCCTCGAAGCCGCCGGTCGCGACCCGGGAGAGAACCCGTCTTCGAGCGTCGAACGTCCCCGACCCGGCGGGGAAGGGCCCTCCGCGCTCGAGCGCTTCGAGCGTCGCGCCGAGGAAATCGCCCGGTCGGCCGAGATCGGCGTGGGGGCCGGAATGCATCACGAATCCGATCTCCTCGCGTCGCTCGGCGAGCAGAGGCTGCCAGAGATCGGCGACGAGGGATGTCTCGCCCGGCGGGATCCGCTCGAGCAGACGGGGCGCCAGCATGCACACGCCGGTGTAGAGGAGCGGGTTCGGGTTTCGGGACCCGAAAGCCGTGATTCGGTCCCCTTCGGCCTGAAGCGGCGTGTACCGATCGGGGTGGCGGTTTTCCGTCACCAGGAGCGTCGCGGCCCTGCCCGAGTCCCCGTGGCGAGCCGCGAGGGCGGAGAAGTCGGGGTCGATCGCGGCGTCGGCGTTGACGACGAGAAAGTCGCCGCCGGAGAGGAACGACGCGGCGTTGCGCAGCGCGCCGGCGGTCCCGAGCAGGATCGGCTCGCGATAAAACGCGAGCTGTGGCGCTCGCGGCGTCTCCTCGCGCAGGCGGCGCTCGACTTGATCGCCCAGGTGATGGAGATTCACCGCCACCTCTGCGACGCCGGCCTGCTGAAGCCTCTGGAGGTGCGCCACGGCGACCGGGACGTTCAGGAAAGGTAGCAGCGGCTTCGGCAGCCGGGTCGTGACCGGCCGAAAACGTGTTCCCCGGCCGGCGCAGAGCAGGATCGCCCGCATGCGCGTCAGGAGCGCCAGATCATGTCCGCCGGAAGCGAGGGATCGTCTTTTCGCCGCCGCTGATAGAGCTCCGGATAGGAGTAAGGAATCGCTTCCGCGGGGTCGAGCTGGAGATCGGTGATCAGCTTCCGGATGGCGGGCGGCGCGCCCTCGATCTCGACGAAGTTCCCGATCGGCGTTTCATCGAGGGCGACCAGGCAATCCGCGTGACGCCACTCCTCCCGGCGTTTCTCGTACCGGAAGCGGCGCTCGAGTCCGAGGGCGCGGAGAATCGCGTCGATCTCCGCGGCGTCCGAAACCTCCGATTCTCGCTCTTCGCGGACCTTCGCACCGTCCTCGAAGCGCGCGGAGCCCTTGTAGGTGAGCGTCGTCTGCACGCCGGCGCGGCGCAGCCGGACCGTTCGGCCGCTTCCCGACAGCTGCCGCATGGAGTCGTCGTACAGGTCGTTCGATTCGTCGTGGCGCGGCGAGGCGAGCTCCGCGCCCGAGCGCTCGAGCCGGTCGCGCACCGCGGCCAGGTCGGCGGCCGGAAGCTTGACCTCCGTCTCCTCGCGCGTTCGGTTGCCCGGCGCGTCGGTCACGGAAGAAGCCGGCGCGCGATCTCCTGGGCCTGCTTTCCATCCACGCGGCCCCGATGGCGCGCCATCAGCTCTTTCATCGCGAGGCCCACGTCCTTCGCCGACGAAAGGCCCTTCTCGCGGATCACTTCCTTCAGGGCGGCTTCGACGTCGTCGGCCGACAAGCCCTTCGGAAGGTAGCCTTCGAGGATCGCGAGCTCCTGCGTCTCGGCGTCCACGAGATCCTGGCGGCCGCCGCGGGAGTACTGCTCGATCGAATCCTTTCGTTGCTTGACGGATCGCCGGAGCGCCGCCTCGACCTCTTCGGCCGTCAGCTCGCGCTGGGCCTGGATCTTCTCGTTCTTGAGGACGGAAAGCAGAAGGCGGAGCGTCGCGACCCTGCGTTTGTCGCCGCTCTTCATCGCCGTCTTCAGGTCGTCCTCGAGGCGGGATTGCACGAGCCGAAAATATCAGAAGGCCGGGCGCGATAGCCTTCTGCCGTGAAGCGCTTCCTCATCGGGACGGCCGGGCACATCGACCACGGGAAGACCGCGCTGGTCAGGGCTCTGACCGGCATCGACGCCGACCGGCTCCCCGAGGAGAAGCGGCGCGGCATCACGATCGATCTGGGATTCGCGCACGCCGAGTGGGACGGCGTGCGCATCTCGTTCGTGGACGTGCCGGGCCACGAGAAGTTCGTTCGCAACATGCTGGCCGGCGCGGGCGGGATCGAAGCGGTGCTCCTCGTCGTCGCCGCCGACGAGTCCGTCATGCCCCAGACGCGCGAGCACTTCGAGATCGTGCGGCTGCTCGGCCTGTCGAACGGCGTGGTCGCGGTGACGAAGAGCGACCGCGCCGGCAGCGACCTCGTCGACGTCACCCTCTCGGACGTGCGCGATCTCGTGCGCGGCTCCTTTCTCGACGGCGCTCCGATCGTTCCCGTATCGTCCGTGACCGGCGAGGGTCTGGACCTTCTCCGGGCCGCGTTGACCGGAATCGCCTCGCGCATGCGCGGAGAAGAGCGCGAGCCTCGGACGATCCGCCTGCCGATCGATCGCGCCTTTCTCGTTCCGGGTTTCGGTCCGGTCGTGACGGGCAGTCTCGTGTCCGGAACGCTCCGGCGAGATCAGAAGCTCGAGCTGCTGCCGTCGCGCCGGCCCGTGCGCGTCCGGCGGGTCGAAGTTCACGGCCGTGAGGAGGACGTGGCGCGAGCCGGCGAGCGGGTCAGCGCGAACCTCGCCGGCGTGGAGCTCGGCGACCTGCACCGCGGGATGGTCCTCTCGGCACCGGGCGCGCTGCCCGCGTCCGCGCGCCTTCTCGTGCGGCTCGATCTCCTGCCTTCGGCCGGCCGTCTCTCGAGCGGCGGTCGGGTCTCTTTCCACCACTTCGCGATGGAGGCTCGCGCCAGCGTGCGCGTCCTCGGCGGCAGGGAGATCGGCCGCGGCGGCTCGGCGCTCGCCGAGCTGCGGCTGTCGGCGCCGGTCGCGGCGGTTCCGGGCGACCGCTTCGTCGTGCGCCGCCTGTCGCCGGTCGAGACGATCGGCGGCGGAGTGGTCCTCGATCCGGAGGCCCCGTCCTCGCGCGGCCGGCTCGATGCGGACAGCCTCGCGATCCTCGGCCGCCTGGAATCGGCAGCGCTCGCGGAGCGGCTCGTCTTCTGGGTGACGCAGTCACGCGAACGCGGAATGTCCGAGGAAGATCTCGCCCGGCGCGCGGGCGTCGAGCCGGAGACGGTGCGCGACGCCCTGGCGGCACCGATCGCCGCGCGGACCGTTCACGCGCTGAGGCGCAAGCCCGACCGGTACGTCGGCGAGGCCGCGCTCGAGCGGGCGGCGGCTCGGGCGGCGAGGGATTTGCCGGCCCTGATCGCTTCGGCCGGCGCCGGGGTCGGCGTCTCGCGGAGCACGCTGCTGCAGCGCCTTCTTCCCGGCGCCGATGCGCTCTGGCAGGAGGCCATCGAAGCCGCGCTCGCGTCCCGCGGCGCGATCGTCATCGCGGGAGACGAGGCTCGCCTTCCGGGCAAGACCGAGCTCGCCGGACCCGAGAGGGAGCTGTCACAGCGGATCGCCGCGCTGTATCGGGAGCGCGGTTTGAATCCGCCGTCTCCGCTCGAAGCGTCCCAGATCCTCAGCCATCGGCCGAAGATCGTCGAGGGCCTGGTCGCCTACCTGGTCAAGCGCGGAGAGCTCGTCCGGTTGCCGGGAGGTTGGATCATCGCCCGCTCCGCGATCGACGACGTCGCCGCCCGACTGCGGGGATCGGTCAAGTCGTCGCTCGACGTCGGCGAGTTCAAGGAGATGTTCGGCCTGACCAGGAAACTGGCGATTCCTCTGCTCGAGCACCTCGATGCCTCGAAGGTGACCCGCCGCATCGGCGACCGCCGCGAGGTGCTCGGATCGCGCTGAGCGACGGCCGACGGTTCCGCAGCGAAAATCGTTACATGGGGACGAACCGTAGGGGCGGGGCTTGTCCGCGCCCGCGGGCGGCCGCAAGGGCCGCCCCTACGAAGACAACGAAAGACAGGACTTCTCTCATCGCACATCCGCGCGAGGCGCGCATCCCGAGTGAATCGAGGCGGCGGCCCTAGGGACCGATGGCCCTTTTCAAGGCCACGATCTGCTTGATGTCGTCGGAGTACGAGATCTGGCCGCCGAGCGTCAGCTCGTTCCACGAGTCGATTGCGGCTCCGCCGGTCTGCGCCGGACGAACGGTCCATGTCGTCATCGAGGTCCGGAAATAAGGAAGCAGCACCGGGTCGGTCACCTCGAGCGGGATCGCGCGCGTGATCCGTCCGGTCTTGTCCACCAGCACCCAGTACCTGACCGAGAAGGGTCCCTTGAAGGAGTCGGCGGACCACGGGCTCTTTTGCGGGATGGGCGTGGTGTCGACCTGATCGATCGGGACCGATCCATCCTGCGGCGCCTCGACGTGGCGGCTGTCCAGCCATTCGGCGTCGGGCTTCCAGTCGAACGGCTTCGGAATCGGAGTGCTGGGGGTGACGGGCGTGAGCGCCACCTGGGTCAATTTCGGGGAGCGGAACTCGACGTCGAGATCGAGACGGTATGCCCCCCACGTATCGACCGCCTGGCCTCCCTTTCGTCCCGGCGAGAAGCTCCATCGCGACATCGACTTGAGCGACTCGGCCGCCTGGCTCGGTATGGGATCGCGGTCGCGGCGAGCGGCGAGGGCCTTGCCGGTCGGATCGACGTGGATCGAGACGAAGAACGCCACGGGCAGGCTCACGTCGGCGAAGGCCAGCTTCGGCGGAAGGGCCGCCGGCGTGTCGGCGATTTTTCCGAAGGGATCGTCCGCCGGGAGTTTCTCCACGGTGATCGATGGAACGTCCAGAATCCTCATCGCGGTCGGTGCGATGGGCGTCGGGAGCGGAAGCGCGACGTCGGCCGCGGAGGGCGTCGGCTGCGGCGACACGGCTGCCGCCGGAGCCGGCGGTGCCGAGGGCGTGGGTGTCGGTTCCGGCGCACCCTGCGCCCGCGCGGACGAGGTCACTCCCGCGGCCACGAGGGCCGCCCATGAAAGGACACGAAGCGTCGAGCGCATGAAAGTCCGGAAAGTATAACCAAGTGGCGTGAAGCGGCTCAGACGGCTTTCGCGAGCCGCCAGGGCTCCGCGGGCCGCGGCGCGCGTCACTTGGCTTCGAGCCAGTTGCGCCCGGACCCGACGTCGACGGCGAGGCGGACCTTGAGTTGCGCGGCGGCCTCCATCACGTCCTTCACCAGCCGCGTGATGTCGGGTACCTCGGCGTCGGGGGCTTCCAGGACGAGCTCGTCGTGCACCTGGAGCACCACCCGCGCCTTCGCCCCGGCCTCCGCGAGCGCGGCATCGAGGCGGATCATCGCGATCTTGATGATGTCGGCCGCGGTTCCCTGGAAGGGGGCGTTCAAGGCCATGCGCTCGGCGTTGGAGCGGACGGCGCCGTTCGAAGCGGAGATGTCGGGAATCGGGCGCACGCGGCCGAAGAGCGTCGTGACCTCCTTCGTGAGGCGCGCCTCCGCCAGTATCCCGTCGAGGCATGCCCGCACCCTCGGAAACTGGTTGAAGTAGGAATCGACGTAGGTCTTCGCCTCGGATGTCGACACGCCGAGCTCCTTGCCGAGCGTGAAGGCCGCCATGCCATAGAGCAACGCGAAGTTGATCCGCTTCGCGGCGAAGCGCATCTCGTGGCTGACGAGGTCGGGAACGACTCCGAAGATCTTCGCGGCCGTGGCGCGGTGAATGTCCTGCCCTTCCTCGAAGGCGCGGATGAGCGCCTCGTCGCCCGACAGGTGCGCGAGGATGCGCAGCTCGATCTGCGAATAGTCGGCGACGATGAGCCTCGAACCGGGAGGAGCGACGAACGCCTTGCGGATCTCCCGGCCCGTCGCCGTGCGGATCGGGATGTTCTGCAGGTTCGGGTCCGACGACGAGAGGCGCCCGGTCGCCGCCACGTTCTGGCGGAACGAGGAGTGGATGCGCCCCTCCGCGTCGGCGAGCGCCGGCAGCGCATCGACGTACGTCCCCTTGAGCTTGGAGATCTCCCGGAACTCGAGGACGAGCTTTGGAAGCGGCAGGCCCTGTTCCGCGAGCTCGCTCAGGACCTCGAACCCGGTCGAAGAGGACTTCGTCTTGGCCGTCTTTTTCAGGACGGGGTACTTGAGCTTCTCGAAGAGAATCTGGCCGAGCTTGACCGGGGAATTGACGTTGAACTCCTCGCCCGCCTCCGCCCAGATCTTCTGCTCGAGCGCGCGCAGCTCGCCTTCCATGCGCGTGGAAATCTCGTACAGCAGGGGAGCGTCGATGGCGACGCCCGCGAGCTCCATCCGGGCGAGCACGGGCGTCAGCGGGCGTTCGATCTCCGCGTAGAGCTTTTCGAGGGCCGGCCGCGCCGAAAGCTCCGCCGCGAGCTGCGGCGCCAGCCCGGCCGCCGCCGAGGCTCTTTCGGCCAGCCAGCGATCCGCGTTCGCGATCTCGTACGGTCCCGGCAGCGCACAGCCGGAAACGCCGGCTTCCTTGTCCGCGATGAGGCGCTGCCCGAGGCGTTGAAACGCCATCGGCTCGAGCTCGGCGCTCGAAACGCCCGGACCGAGGACGTACTGGGCGAGGCACACGTCGAAGAGCTCGGCCCGGACCGCGCCTCCGTACTTCGCGAGGAGTGCGTCGAGCGGCTTGGCGTCGCCGATCGCGAGGACCCCCCCTCCGGCCTCGAGGCTCGGCCACCGCGCGGCGATCGACCCGGCGCTCTCTTCGGCGATCCAGGTCCGATTCGCGGCGCTGACGGCGAGCAGGGCTTGTTCGCCGCGGGTCAGGAGCGCGATGCCGACCGGGCTCTCGAGCTTCGGGAACGGCGCTCCGGCGGCAATTCGCTCGGAGGTGAGCTCCGGCGCCACGGCCGCGTCCCCCTGGATCTCCGCCGCGAGCGAATGAAATTCGAGGCGCACGAAGAGCTCCTTGAGGCGTCCGTAGTCCGGCTCCGAGCGGCCGAGAGCCACGGGATCGAAGGCGACCGGAAGGTCCACGGGGATCTCGACCAGGCGGCGCGAGAGCAGGGCGTCGTCGCGATGTTCGCGCAGGCTGTCGCCGGCCTTGCCCTTGATCTCGTCGGCGTGCTCGAGAAGCGCCGGGAGACTTCCGTACTGAGAGATCCACTTCTTGGCCGTGACCGGCCCGACTCCCGGAACCCCCGGGACGTTGTCGACGCTGTCGCCCATCAGGGCGAGCACGTCCGCGACCTGGCCCGGAGGAACACCGAAGAACGCGGCCACGCCCGAGTCGTCGAGGAAAATCTCTTTTCCGGTGTGAAAGACGCGGATCCGCTCTCCCGAGACGAGCTGGAGCATGTCCTTGTCGGCGGTCACGATGACGACGTTGAATCCGGCGGCTTCGGCCTTCTTGGCGAGCGTCCCGATGACGTCGTCCGCCTCGTAGCCCTGAAGCTCCAGCACCGGTATCCGGTAAGCCGCGAGCGCCTCGCGGATCTCGGGCAGCTGGATGGCGAGGTCGTCGGCCATCGGCGGACGATTCGCCTTGTAGTCGGCGAATTCCTCGTGCCGGCGGGTCCGGTGCGGACCGTCCCAGGCGGCGGCGAGCAGGTCGGGACTGTGCTCCCGAAGCATCTTCCGGAGCATCGTCACGAAACCGTAGACCGCGTTGGTCGGCCGGCCCGCCGAGGTCGTGAGGCGCTGGATCGCGTGGAAGGCGCGGTGGATGTTGGACATGGAGTCCACGAGGTAGAGCGTCCGGCGGGGTTCGGGCATCGGATCCGGATTCTATGGTGCCGATCACGGACCGGCCGGATCCGCGAAAAACCATGTAACGACGCGCCGACGCCGCTCGGGGACGGCCTCCGGCGCGAGCGTGGCGGGCGTCGTAGAGAGAAGGAAGTGGAGAGCGCTCAGCCGGTTGGCGGGGTTCGGAAGGGGCGCAAAAACAAAATCGCGCGACCCGTCATCGGTGTCGCGCGATTCAATAGAGCCAGACTAACAAACGGGCACGGGTCTGTCAAGGAAAATCCTTCGAAGGCTGCGCATTCGCTTAAAAGACTTCGGCCCAGAGAGATAGCCGCGAAACTAGAAGCGTTTTCGGACGAGCGCAACGACCTGAGAGCGCAGCCGCTGCGATTCCTCCTGAAGCACGGCCGTCTCGCGCTGCATCTCGGCGACGCAGAGGGGATCGTCGATTCCCGAGAGATTGATCCCGACGTTCAGGAGCGCGCCCTCGAGGCAGGCGTCGAGGAGGAGGGCTGCCGCCCCGACGTCGGAGGCGGCGTTGGGGTTGCCCTTCTCGACGAGATCGGGCAGCGCCGCGAGCAGGCGCGCGGCCGTGCGGGCCGTCCGCATGGGCACTTCGGCGGCGTGGCGGTTGGCGAGGGAAATCTGGTGTGACCGGACGGCCTTTTGTTCGTCCGTCTCCTTCGGGAGACGGCGCGCCGCGACGACCTCGTCGTAGGCCTCCGAATCCTCGGCCGCAAGGGCGACGAATTCGGCCCGGGCGAGCCGGGCCGCCTCTTCGATCGGGCGCATCGCCTCGTGCGAGGCGGCATACTTCTCCCTGGAAAGCGTCACCGCCGAGACCATCGCCGCCAGCGACGCGGCCATCGCGCCCGCCACCGCCGCGGCCGTTCCTCCGCCCGGCGTCGGGGCGTCCGACGAGAGCTCGCCGAGGAATCGTTCGAGAGTGTGCGCCGAAAAGTCCGTCATGGCCGGCTGCTCCATGCCACACGGCCGCCGACCACGACGGTCGCGACCAGGTTGACGCCCCAATGATAGACGAGGTGCCGGTCGTCCGGCGCGTCGAGCAGCACGAGGTCGGCGCGCTTTCCCGCTTCGAGCGAGCCGACCTCTTCCGCGAGGCCGAGCGACGCCGCCGCGTTGAGCGTC
The DNA here is from genome assembly GCA_963738945.1 of uncultured Acidobacteriota bacterium. Lineage (GTDB taxonomy): Bacteria > Acidobacteriota > Thermoanaerobaculia > UBA5066 > Gp7-AA6 > DAHUXD01. The sequence goes on along the minus strand of CAVTYD010000002.1, from coordinate 2,924,214 downwards.
ATGGCGGTCAACGTCTCTTCGACCGACAGGCCCGAATCGAGACACGCGTGCGCCGCGACGGCGGGCAGCGACTCGGTGCAGCAGGTCCCGGGATTCGCGTCGGAGGCGACGGCGACCGGCACGCCCGCGGCGATCAGGTCGCGCGCCGGCGCGCGCCTCGAACGCATCCACCACGCCGTGCCGGGCAGCACGACGGCGATGGTGCCGGCCCGCGCGAGCGCGGCGATCTCCTCGGCGCCGATGAAGAGAAGATGGTCGGCCGACGCCGCGCCGAGCTCGGCCGCGAGCATCGCCCCGCCCGAGCGGGCGAGCTCGTCGGCATGGACGCGCAGGCCCAGACCCGCGCGGCGCGCGGCTTCCAGGATCCGCCGCGACTCCGCGACGGTGAAGACGCCCTCCTCGCAGAAGACGTCGGCGTACAGGGCGAGCTTCTCGCGGGCGGCGCGAGGCACGATCTCCTCGGCCACGATCCGGACCCACCCGGCGCGATCCGCCGTGTACTCGGGAGGGATCTCGTGGGCGGCGAGGAGGGTCGGGACCAGACGCGGCAATCCGGGAGCGCCGGATAGGTCCCGAAGAAGCTCGAGAGCGCGGATCTCGTCCCGCACCGTCAGGCCGTAACCGGACTTCGCCTCCGCCGTCGTCGTTCCGTGGGCGAGCATCGCCCCGAGCCGGCCCGCGACCGCGGCGCGCAGCGCGCCGTCGGTTCCGGCGCGTGTCGCGCGGACGGTGGCATGGATGCCGCCTCCTTCGGCCGCGATCGACGCATAGCTCTCGCCCGCGAGGCGCCTCCCGATCTCGGCGCCGCGGTCGCCGAGCCAGACCGGATGCGTGTGGGCATCCACCAGCCCGGGGATGACGGCGCGGCCGCCCGCATCGAGCGTGACGTCGGCCTTTCGGTGGCCGAGCTCCCGGCAATCGCTCTCGGAGCCGACGAACGTCAGTCGGCCGTCCTCCGCGCGAATGGCCGCGTTCGAGATCCGGAGGATCTCCCCCTGCTCCCTGCCCGCGCGCGCGGCGGAGCCGAGCGGCGTCGCGAGACAGCCGATGTTGCGAATTTCAAGCGTCGACATGCGCGACTCCGAGCGCATCAGATCACGGCAGCGTGCAATCGATCTGAGGGAGAGGGAGCGCTCGCGACTTCCCCTCTCATTTTCACGGTCCGCGAAGCGGACCGCTAGCGATCCGAGCTACCCGGCCGTCTCTTCCTTGTTGGCCTTGCGCGTCAGGTAGGACAGCGGCCGCTCCTTGTCGTCCTCGTCCCGGTCGAAGTCGAGGACCTGCTGAAAGAGCTCGATCATTTTCTGGAGCTGCAGGCGAAAGTTGGTGCGCTGCATCTTCAGCTCGTGGATTCCCTTCTCGATCTCGGCCGCCCGGCCGAGCGCGCTGTGGGTCAGCCTCTCGCCGGAGTCCTGGGCCTCGCGCACGATGAGCTCGGCCTCCTTGTGGGCCGCCTTGCGGATGTCTTCCGACGACTGGTGAGCGGAGAGAAGCGTCTGCTTGAGAATCCGTTCCCGCTCGCGGTGTTCCTCGTTTTCCTGCTCGAGACTCCGAAGGCGCGTGTCCAGATCCGCGTTTTCACGGGCGAGCGCCTCCATGTCCTCGGCGGCATCGACCAGGAACTGCTGGACTTCGAGCGGGTCGAAGCCCTTCCACTTGCGCGAGAACTCTCGCTTCTGAATCTCGAGCGGCGACATCCGTGGACGCATGGAAACCTCCGTGATCAAACGCCGAGAGCGACCCGGCGCAGGAAGCTCATCAACAGGTAGAGGATGGCCAGGACGAACAGCGGGGAGAGATCGATTCCTCCCATCCGCGACGGCGGAACGATTCGCCGAAACGGTCGGAAGAGCGGCTCGGTGATTCCCCACAGAAAGCGGACGATCGGATTGCGCGGATCCGGATTCACCCAGGAGATGAGGGCCGCGATGATGACGATCCACCACAGGCCCTGGAGCACCCAGACCAGGGTCTCCACGATCGCGCCGGCCGCCGAGCCTCCGACGTTCATGCGGCCTCTCTCGGCCCGAAGAGCGCCGTGCCGACCCGGACCTCGGTTGACCCCTCCTCGACGGCGATCGCGTAGTCGTGGCTCATTCCCATCGAGATCTCGGGCAGAGGACGCCCGAATCGCGAGACGAGGTCATCGCGAAGGGCGACGAGACGCCGGAAGTACGGACGCGACTTCTCGGGGTCTTCGTCGAAAGGCGGCACGGCCATGACGCCGCGCGCCTGGAGATGCGGACAGGCGAGCACGGCCTCGAAGAGCTTCGGCGCGTCCTCCGGGCGCACGCCGGACTTCGAGGCTTCCGCGCCGAGATTGATCTCGAGCAGAACGGGCAGGGCCCGGCTTCCGCCTTCCTCGGCGAGAAGACCCTCCAGGCGGAGCGCAAGTCGTTCCCTGTCCAGACTTTCCACTGTTGAGAACCATTGTAGCGCCGACTTCGCCTTGTTGGTCTGCAGGGGGCCGATCAGGCGCCACGCCAGGGCCCCGAATTCCGGGCGGAGAACGGCGATCTTGGCCGCCCCCTCCTGGACCCGATTCTCGCCGAAGAGCGTGAGCCCGGCGCGCGCGGCGTTGCGCACCGTTTCGGCGCCGTGGCCCTTCGTGACCGCCATGAGCCGGACGGTTTCGGGGGCGCGTCCCGCCCGGACGGCCGCCTGAGCGATCGCCTCGAGGATGGCCGCGCGGCGGCGCGCGATCTCCTCGAGAGGGACCGGGCTCATTTGTCCCGGTGGAAGCGCTCTCCGGCGAGGTCGCGTTCGCTGGCGTCGGCGCCGAGGTTGGCGAGGCGGTCGGCCTTCTTGTTGTCCTCGCGCGGCACGTGAGCGATCGCGAAGCGCCGGAATTTCTTCGCCCGCTCGAACGCCTCGGCGTAGAGCGGCTGGAGATGCGGCGCCTTGACGCGGTAGCGGCCCAGCATCTGCTGCACGAGCAGGAGGCTGTCGGAGGCGATCGAGACCTCGGAGGCGGCGCGCTCCTCGGCGCGCTTCAGGGCCAGCAGCAGCGCCCGGTACTCCGCGACGTTATTGGTCTGGTGCCCGAGCGCCTCGAAGTGCTCCTCGGCGGGCAGCTCGCCCTCGGCCGACACGTAGACGCCGGCGCCGGCCGGTCCCGGATTGCCTCGCGCCGCGCCATCGATGAAGGCTCGGAAGCGCATGGCCGGGTCAGGGGTTCGCGGGGTCGTAGTACAGGATGCGCTTGCAGGAGTCGCAGTAGATGATCTCGCGGCCCTGCTTGAGGGACTGCATCGCGGCGGGCCGGATCTTCACGTGGCAGGCCGAGCAGGAACCGGCCGTCACCCGGGCGACGGCGAGGCCGTGCTTCTTGTCGATCAACCGGTGGAACTCCGCGCGATCGCGCGGCGGGATCTCCGCCTCGAGCTTCGCGATCTCTTCGCGGGCGCCGGCGAGCTGCTCGTTGATCGAGCGCTGCTCGGCACGCCAGTCCTTCAGTCGCTCCTCGTGCTGCTCGGTTTCGGCCGGAAGCGTCTTCTCGCGCTCCTCGAGCTCGGCCTGCGCCTTCTCGATCTCCTCCTCGAGCTCGAGGAAGCGGTCCTCGGTCGAACGGATGAGCTTGTCGACGCCGTCGATCTCGTTCAGTGCCGCCGAGTACTCTCGGGAAGACTGGACGCTGCGCAGCTGCGACTGGTACTTCTTCTGTTTTTCCTTCAGGTCCGCGAGCTCGCCGTCGGCCTTTCGCCTCTCGAGCTCCGCCTCGGTCAGCCGGCTCTTCAGGGCGGCGACCGCCTGGACCTTCTCCTGGAACTCGCGGTCGACCTCGACGAGATCGGCGGGCACGGTATCCCGCCGCCGCTCGCTGTCGTGGACGAACCGGATCCGCACCTGCAGCTGGTAGAGCTGCTCGAGCAGATCGGTCACGCCGGGCTCCCGGGCATAAAAAAGGGTGTTCCGGTTGTGGAACACCCTTGGTCGAACGACGCTTTGTACTCTCGGTCTCGGATCAAAAGCCTCAAAATCGCCTTCCCTCGTCTGGTGGGTCCACCCGGATTCGAACCGGGGTCTGACCGGTTATGAGCCGGTGGCTCTGGACCGCTGAGCTATGGACCCCGATGAATATAACAAACGGGGTCCCGTTGCCAAGTCGTCCAGGGCGAACGCGGGAAATACGTGGCTGCCACGCCGGGTACGCGGCGCCGTGGCGAAGCTCGGAAGACTGGCCCGCAAGTCCTGCGGCGCTTCGAGTCGCTTGCGGAAAGCAGCAGCCCGCCAGTCGGGCCTGCGCGCTTCGATGGGGTCAGGTCTTCGGTTTTCGGAGCTCTTTGTCCGGTGCGGCGAAACCCATCTCGCGTCGTCGCTCCGAAAACGCGAGAGACCTGACCCCGGGTGCGGCTAGCGGATCGTCTCCAGGAACGGCTTGAGCTTCTTCGCCCGCGAGGGATGGCGCAGCTTGCGCAGCGCCTTGGACTCGATCTGACGGATCCGCTCGCGCGTGACGTTGAAGGAGCGGCCGACCTCCTCGAGCGTGTGCTCCGAGCCGTCGCCGACCCCGAAGCGCATCTTGAGGACCTGCTCCTCGCGAGGCGTCAGGGACTTCAAGACCCGGCGCGTCTGATCCTGGAGGTTCGAGACGAGGACCGCATCGATCGGCGAAAGCACGCCGCGGTCCTCGATGAAATCGCCCAGATGCGAATCTTCCTCCTCGCCGATCGGCGTCTCGAGCGAGATGGGCTCCTGCGCGATCTTCATGATCTTGCGGACCTTGGAGACCGGCATGTCCATGCGCTTGGCGATCTCTTCGGCGTTGGGCTCGCGGCCGAGCTCCTGAACGAGGGACCGCGACGTGCGCGTCAGCTTGTTGATCGTCTCGATCATGTGGACGGGGATGCGGATCGTCCGCGCCTGGTCCGCGATCGCGCGCGTGATCGCCTGGCGGATCCACCAGGTCGCGTAGGTCGAGAACTTGTAGCCGCGGCGGTGCTCGAACTTCTCGACCGCCTTCATGAGACCGATGTTGCCTTCCTGGATGAGATCGAGGAACTGAAGACCGCGGTTGGTGTACTTCTTGGCGATCGAGACGACGAGGCGGAGGTTCGCGACGATCAGCTCGTGCTTGGCCTGGTCGGCCTCCTCCTCGCCTTCGCGCACCATGCGGAGCGTCTTCTTGACGTCCTCGTGGGAGACGCCGAACTTCTGCTCGAGCTCGCGCAGCGCCTTCTTGTACTTGGCGATGCGCCGCTTGTAGAAGTCGATCCGTGTCGGGTTCTTCTCCTTCTTGAGGACGTTGGTGTCCTGGCGGATCGTCAGCTCGGGCGCGCCCATCTGGCGGTCGATGTCCCGCAGGATTCCGATCGCCCGATTCAGGACCGCCGGCGTGAAGTCCGCGGCGCGGATCAGCTTCGCCATCTCGGCGATCTTTCGGTCGATCGAGGCCTCGATGCGCGCCAGCGCCTTGGTGCCCTTGCGGATCGTGCGCGCCTTGAACTTCATCCGCTTGATGTCCGTGTCGAGCGCCCCGATCTTGCGGAAGCTGTTCAGGATTCCCTCGATGCGGCGAGTGGCGCGGTCGTCGAGGTTCTCCGGCTCGGCGTCGTCGTCCTCCTCCGGCGCATTGACGAGCTCCTGGACGATCCGCGAGTCGCGGCCCGCGTTCTCGAGCAGCTTCAGGATCTCCTCGAGGACCACGGGGTTGTTGGCCAGGGCCTGGTAGATCTTTGCCTCGCCCTGCTCGATGCGCTTGGCGATGCGGACCTCGCCCTCGCGGTCGAGCAGCTTGACCGTGCCCATCTCGCGCAGGTACATGCGCACCGGGTCGTTGGTCTTCTCGACGGCTTCGCGCGCTTCCTCGGCCGTTTCGCTCTCGCGGGTCGCGCGGCGCCGCGCCGCCCGATCGGGGTCGGTGACGATCTCGATGCCGAGCTCTCCGAGCTTCTCGTAGACGAGCTCGAGATCCTTCGGCGCGGCGGTCGCCTCGTCCGACAGGACCGTGTGGATTTCCTCGTAGAGCAGGTAGCCCTTCTCCCGACCGCCCTTGACGAGCAGCTGGACCTCGGGAAACCGTTCTTCAATCGCTTGGGCCAAAGTCGTCATCCTTTCCGGTTCAATTGCGCAATCCGCCGGTCGACTTGTTCTTTCTTCCGCAGGAGCTCGTCGATCCCCAATCGTTCGCCCTCGGCCCGCTTGATCGCCTGCTGGAGCGCGGAGCTCTCCGTCTTCAAATAGTTTGTTTCGAGGGCCTTGAGGAGCTGATCGACGCCCTTCTCGGTCGGCTCGGGAGATTCATCCAGCGCGATGCCAGAGAGAAACGTCCGCTCTTCATCCGTAAGGTCTGCGATCTGGCCCTGAAAATCAACAGGTTCCGAAGCCGCCCCCGCCTTCCGGAAGGCCCCGACGACCCTTTTTACCCTCGGGTCGGTCAGAAATTCGTCATGCAAACTGCTCAAAATCAAAGGGTTATGATCGCCACCTGCGGTCAGAAACCGCAGGAGCCGCTTTTCCACGGCCGGCGCTTCCTCAGCGGATAACACGGGCGTCTTCCCGGTCGTTCCCACACTACTAGAACGCGTAAAGCGGGCTCCTTGGTTCGTCTTTTCGCCCTCCCAGAGAACCTCCAGAGGGATGGATACGGCCCGGGCGAGCTTGCGGTACTCCTCGTAGCGGAGAACCCGGTCCGGGATGGCGGCGAGGATCTCCTGCACGCGGGCGATCCGCTCCCGCCTTTCGGCGGCGGCGAGGCCCGCCTCGTTCGGGCGCAGGTCTTCCAGAAGCCAGGTCAGAAACTCGGGCGCCTCGTCGATCCGGCGGGCGAGGGCTTCGGGCCCTTCCCGCCGGAGGAGATCGTCCGGGTCCTCGCCTTCGGGCAGGCGCGCGACCCGCGCGTCGAATCCCTGGCCGAGGAGCAGCTGCAGGGCGCCCCGTGTGGCGTTGCGGCCCGCGGAGTCGCCGTCATAGCAGACGACGGCCCGGGGGCACAGGCGGCGGAGCTTCTCCGCCTGTTCCGGCGTCAGCGCCGTCCCCATCGAAGCGACGGTCTCCGCGATGCCGGCGCGCACGAGGGCGAGATGGTCGAAGTAGCCCTCGACGAGGACGACGCGGTCTCGCCGGCGAATCGCCTCGCGCGCGTCGAAGAGCCCGTAGAGCAGGCGCTTCTTCGAGAAGACGGGCGACTCCGGAGAGTTCAGGTATTTCGGCTCGCCGCCGGGCGAAAGAGCGCGGCCCCCGAAGCCGACCGTTCGTCCGCGGTCGTCCCGGACGATGAAGAGAAGCCGGTCGCGGAAACGGTCGTAGGCGCCCTTGGCCTCCGAGCGAGCCTGAAGCAGGCCGGCCTCGATCAGGAGATCCTCCGGGAAGCCGCCGCCGAGCGCCTTCGACAGGGAGTCCCACGCATCCGGCGCGAAGCCGAGCCCGAGCGACTTCGCCATCTCGGCGGGAACTCCCCGCTCCTCGAGGTAGCGCGCCGCGGCGTTTCCGGGACGCCCCAGCCGCTCGGCATAGAAACGCTGCGCGGCGGAGAGCGCCTCGTACAGCCGGTCGCGGCGGTCGTCCACCGGGCCGCGGCGCTGCCGGCGCGGAATCGAGACGCCGAAGCGCGACGCGAGGGCCTCGACGGCTTCCGGGAAATCCAGCCGGTCGATCTCGCGGACGAAGCGGATCACGTCGCCGCCGGCGCCGCAGCCGAAGCAGTGATAAAGGCCCTTGTCCCGATCCACCGTGAAAGACGGCGTCCTCTCGTTGTGAAAGGGACAGAGCCCCTTCCAGGAGCGCCCGGCCTTCTTCAGCGTCGTGTGATCGGAGATGACCTCGACGATGTCGGCCGCGCTCCGGAGCTCGGCGAGCACGTGATCGTTGATGTCGAGGTCGGACGGCATGGCGGGTTTCTATCTCAACTCCAGGATCGTCGCTCCATTTCCGCCTTCCCGGGCATCCGCCGCGCGAAGGCTCTCGACCGAGCCATGCGCCCGGAAGTGCTCGCGGAGGCCGTCGCGCAGCCGGCCCGTGCCATGGCCGTGGACGACCCGCAGCCGTGAGGCGCCGGCGAGGAGGGCCTGGTCGAGGGCCTTCTCGGCTGCGTCGATCGCTTCCTCCACGCGCTGGCCGATGACGTTGATCTCGGCCGTGGGGCCCGCGATGTCCCTCGGCGAGTCGGCGGCCGCCCGTGACGGGGAGCGCTCGTGTCGGGCCCGCGTCGCGGCCTTCGGTTCGCGGCTCCCGACCCGGACCGGCTCGAGCTCGCCGCGGCGCACCCTCAGTCTCTTGCCGTGGACCTCCATCTGCGCCCAGTCGCCTTCGAAGGCGGCGACGCGGCCTTCGGTCCCGAGCCCGCGGATCCGAGCGCGATCGCCGATCTCGACGGTCCGGGACTTCTCCTCCTCGGCCTCCCGCGCCTCGGCGACCGCCGGCTCCTCCGCGGCCGCCCGCGCCGCGTCTTCGATCAGGCGCGCCGCGGAGGCCTGCGCCAGCCGCGCCGTCCCGGAGCGGGCCTCGTCGAGCTCGCGCTCCACGCGGCGCTTGAGCTCCGCCTCGGCGCGCTCGAAGCCCGCCAGGCCCTCGGCGAGCATCCGCGCGCGTTCCTCGGCGCCGCGGCGACGCTCGGCTTCCAGGCGCCCGGCTTCGGCGCGCGTCGTGGAACGCTCGGCCTCGAGCGCCTTCTCGGCCTCCCGCAGCCGCTCGAGCGCCTTCTCGGCCTCGGTCTCCGCGCGTTCCCGCCGCTTCCACGCCTCGCCGAGGATCTCGACCGCGCGATCCAGCACCGATTCGGGGAACCCGCGGTCTCGCGCGACCGAGAGCGCGTGGCTCCGGCCGGCGAGCCCGGCGTGCAGGCGGTAGTTCGGGCGGCCGGTGCGGTCGTCGAACTCCATCGCCGCGCACAGCGCATCGGGACGCGCCGCCGCGAAAGTCTTGATCGCCGAGAGGTGCGTCGTCACGAGCGCGCGGCCGCCCCGAGAAACGAGTGCCTCCAGAAACGCGACGGCGATGGCGCTGCCCTCCTCCGGATCGGTGGCGCCGCCGATCTCGTCGATCAGAGCGAGCGTGTCGGGGCCGGCCTCGTCGAGGATCGCCGCCAGTCTCTCCATCGAAGAGGAAAACGTGGACCGATCCGAGAGAATCGCCTGGGCGTCTCCGATCTCGGTCCGCACGGAGCGGAAGATCGGCAGGCGCGTGCCGGCCGCCGCGGGAATCGGCACGCCGCACTGGGCGAGCATCGAGAAGAGCCCGGCGGTCTTCAGCACGACCGTCTTGCCGCCGGCATTCGGGCCCGAGACGACGAGAAGGCGCCGATCGGCCGGCAGGTCGAAGTCGAGGGCCACGGCGTCGCCGCCTTCGCGCGGAGCGGCGAGCACGCGCCGCCTCAGCTTCTCGTAGCGCGCGTCGAGCAGGGGGTGCCGGGCGCCGCAGAGCGTCCAGCCGCCGTCGTCCGACGGCTCCGGAAGACGGCCCTCTCCCATCTCGCCGAAGGCGACCCTGGCCTCGAGGGCGTCGAGGCCGGCGAGCTCGCCGACGGCCTGCTCGAGCGCCGCGCTCTCGGCGAGAATCGCGCGGCCGAACTCGCGGAGCAGCCGCTCGGCCTCGCGTCGTTCCTCGGCGGCGAGAAGCGCGAGGTCGTTGTTCGCCTCGACGACCTCGAGCGGCTCGACGAAGACCGTCTGCCCGGAGCCCGAGCGGTCGTGGACGATCCCGGGGACCCGACCGCGCGCGGAGGCGAGGACGGGCAGGCAATAGCGATCGTTGCGCAGGACGACGACCGCGTCTCCCATCGCGTCGGGCCGCTCGCCGACGATTCTCTCGAGCTGACGGGAAACCTCGCCCCGCCGGCGCCGAAGCTTCGCGCGGGCCGAGGCCAGCGCGGGCGAGGCGTCGTCCTTGAGCAATCCGTCCGCTCCGAACAGCCGCGACGCGAGTCCGAGGAGATTCTCGAAGGAGGGAAGACGGGAGAGTCGCGCCTGGAGATGCGGTCCCTCGGACTTCGCCAGGGAACGGCGCACGGACTCGCTCGCCCTCGCCGCGCGGACGATCGGACGATACTCCTCCGCCGCCCCGGCGCCGCCGGTTTCCGCGAGCGCGGCGAGCATGGGAGCGAGATCCTCGACTCCCGCCAGCGGCAACGCGCCGTATCGCAGGCGAAACGCGATCGCCTCGTCGGTCTCGGCGAAGAGCCGCCGCACCTCCGGCTCCGAGGAGGACGGAACCAGAGACAGGACCGCCGCCCTTCCGGGCGGCGTTCGGGCCAGAGACGCGATCAATCGGAGGACGACGTCGAACTCGAGGGCTTCCCGGTCGACGCCGTCTCCGCTCGGAGGGGTTACGGGGTCGCTCGCTTCTCCTCCGAGAGCTTGCGAAGCATCTTCTTGCGAGCCTGGATCATCTTGCGCTTGCGCTTGGCGCTCGGCTTTTCGTAGTGCTGCCGCTTCTTCAGCTCGGAGAGGATGCCGGATTTCTCGCACTTGCGCTTGAAACGCCGCATGGCGTTCTCGAAAGATTCATCTTCTTTGACGTGGACCAGAGGCACGGACACTCACCCCCTTACCCGCGAGTCTCAAGAGAGCAGCCAATAGTATGGACGCGGGAGGGGGGTGTCAACGGGAGCCCGTGTATCTATCGCCAGAACAGCAGTTTAGATATAATTCGCACAATGGCGTCCATCGAAGGGGAGGAGCGGCTCCGGCTCCTCGAGACCGAAATCGAACGCCGACTTTCCGAGCGATTTGCCGCGCTGCGGGAGGAGTTCGACCGGCTCCGTCTCGAATCCGACCGTCGCTGGTTCGGATTTCTCGAGAAATTCAATCAGGACCTGAAGGGCGTCGTTCCCGCCGAGCTCCTGAGCGGGCAGGGCACGACGCTCGTCGAGCGCAAGGGGCTCGTTTCGGCCGATGCCGTGCGGGCACTCGATCAGGCCACGACCCAGGTCGACGTCCTGCACAAGTTCCTCGACGAGTGCCGCCGCTACTGCTCGCGTGCGGCGCTGCTGGTGGCGCGCGGCGGATCGATCGGAGCGTGGAAGGCGGTCGGATTCTCGCAGCACGGAGGGGACGACGAAGCGGTCCGGCAGATCTCGATGCCGCTGGCCGAGGGCGGACTTCTCTCACGTGTCATGACGGGCACCGCACTGCGCCTCCACTCATCCAACGAGATGTCCTCGCTCCTGCGCGCGACGCGCGTGGCCGACGGAGTCGCGATCCCGATGGTCGTCCGCGAGAAGATCTCGGGCGCTCTCTATGCCGACGCGCTGGTCGGCGAAGAGGAGAAATTCGACCCGGAGGCGCTCGGTCTGCTGACGTTCATGGCGGGTCTTCTCGTGGACCGGCTCGCGTCGCGCAAGTTGAAGCCCGCTCCCGCCCTGCGGAGTCCCGAGGCGGCGAAGAAGGCGGAGCCCGCGGGAATGTGGATGGACGCCGGGCCGGCGGCGCCGGAGCCCGCGGTGTCCGAGCCCGCAGCCGCCGCTCCCTCGGAGGAGCCCGCGGCGCCCGCGTCCGCGACGCCGACGTCCGGAATCGACGAACGCCCGGCGTCGGAGCCGACCTTCGTCGCCCCCGAAGTGGCGCGTCCCTCGACCGAGGTCGGCCGCCGGCTCTCCGGTCCCCTCGCCGAAGTTTCTTCGGGCGACGAGCGGCGTGAGGAGGCGCGCCGGTTCGCGCGGCTCCTCGTTTCCGAGATCAAGCTCTACAACGAACGGGCGGTGCTCGAGGGGCGGGAGCACGGCAACCTCTACGAGCGCCTGCGCGACGACATCGACCGCAGCCGGCAGATGTACGAGGAACGCATCCCGCAGGACGTGCGTTCCGGAACCAACTTCTTCTACGAGGAGCTGGTGCAGGTTCTCGCCGATGGCCGGCCCGAGGCGCTCGGACTCTGATCGCGCCCCGGCGCCGGTTCCGGGTGGTCGTTTCCTGAGGCGTCCGGCCAGCCTCGTTTTCGCCGTCGTGCTGGCGCTCGTCGCGGGCATTGCGGCCGCCGACGCCGGTTCGACCGAGGCCGCGGCCGGCGATGCCGACGCGGATTTCGCGAAGGCCGCCGACCTGCTCGAAGCGGGGCAGAGGCCCGAGGCCGAGGCGCTTCTCGACGGGATTCGGCACCGCAAGAGCCAGCCCGCCTGGGATGCGCGGGCGGCCTTCCTGCTCGCCGCCGACGACCTCCGCCGGCAGGATTACGCGGGGGCGGCGGAGCAGCTTCAGACGCCGGCTTCCTCGATCGGGCTCGAGCCGTACCGGCAGCTCGCACTCGCGGAGGCGCTGGAGCTCTCGGGCCGCCGCGAAGGCGCCGTCGCCGCCGCGCGAAGCGCGTTCCAGGCCGAGGGTCCGTTTGCCTATCGCGTGCGCGCCGCGACGGTCCTCGCGGGTCTGCTCGAAAAGGAGGGCAAGAGCCGCGACGCGTCGGAGGTTCTCGAGCTCGCCGCCGACGCCGCCTCCGGCCCCGGCGAGACCGCGGAGGTGGCGGTCGCCCGGATGCGTCTCGGCCTCGCCCTGCACGACTCCCCGTCCGTCCGGGACGCGGCGCGCACGATGCTGCTCGAGGCTCCCACGGCCGACGCCGACCGGCGTCTCCCGGCGTTCGCGCGATCCGCCGCCGCCGAGGCCGAGCGTTCGCTCTCGCCGGCCGATCGGGGCCGGCGCGGCAGCGCGCTCGTGGCCGCCGGAGATCCCCGTCGCGGGGTCCGTCTTCTCCTTCGCGATCGGCCTTCCGAATGGCCCGAGGGCGAGCGATCGCGAAACCTCCTCGCCCTGGCGAGGGGCGAAGCCGCGCTCAAGAAGGCGCGGGACGCCGAGGCGACGGCGGCGCGCATTCCGAACGACGGCACGGTCGCCTCGGCGGAGGCGCGCCTGCTGCGCTGCGATCTCGTGCTCGCCCGCCTTCGGAAGGCCGGGGCCGTCCGCACCGCGAAGACCGACGCCGATCTCGAGCCGGTCGTGCAGGCGCTCCAAACCCTGGCCGCCCCGGCGGCGCCGCCTTCGGTGCGGCGCGGCGCGGAGGAGCGCCTCCTGCGCCTCGCGGTCGAGGCCGACGATTTCGATGCGGCGCTGGCGCAGGCTCGTGCGTTGACCGACGGAACGCCCGAGACCGCCGACGGTTTCGAGCCACTCTGGCTCTCGGCCTGGAGGCTCTATCTCGCGGGCGACTACGCCGGGGCGCGCGCGCGGATCGAATCGATCTCCGCTCTCTACGCGGGCGTCTCGCGATCGCGGCGGCTCGAGTACTGGCGCGCGCGCTGTCTGGCGATCGAAGGCCGGCGTGACGAAGCGACCGCAGCCTTCGCGGAGCTCGCCGCGGCGCGCCCCGCCGACATCTATGCCCTCTTCGCGCGGCGCCATGCGGCGGGCGCGTCCACGCCGGACCTCGCGCCTCTCGGAGATCCCTCGACCGCCACGGCCGCGTACGCGCGCGTGGATGAGCTGCTGCGGCTGCGGCGTTTCGAAGAAGCCGTGGCCGAAGCCCGGACCCTCTCGCCCTCGCCGGGGCGCGATCTGCGCCTGGCACAGGCCGACTATGCCCTCGGCAAGTTCTCGGCGGCGGCTCTCTCGATCAAACGAGCGCTGCCGGAAATCGGCACGGCGGAGGAGGGCCGGGTCCCGGAGAGCTGGCGGCGCTTTTACTACCCGATCGAGGATGGAGGGATCCTCGCGTCGCGCGCGAAGCAGTTCGATATCGACGCGGCTCTTCTCCGCGGCGTCGTGCGGCAGGAAAGCGTCTTCGACGCGCGCGTGAAGTCGCACGCGGGAGCGGTCGGTCTCATGCAGCTGATGCCCGCCACGGCGCGGAGCCTCTCGAAGTCGGTGCTGCACACGCGCTACCGCGGCGGCTTCCTCTACGACCCGGGGGTCAATGCCGCTCTTGGCGCGGCGTACCTGAAGCGTCTGGTCGATCAGTTCGGCGGTTCGACGGTTCTCGGCCTCGCGGCTTACAACGGAGGTCCCTCTCGCATCGCCCGGCTGGCCCGCGAGAACCCGCGCCTCTCGGAGGACGAGCTCTTCGAGACGATTCCGATCTTCGAGACGCGCGACTACGTAAGGCGGGTGCTGCTCTACTCGGAGTCGTACCGGGAGCTGTACCCGTAGATCGTCCTACCAGGATCCGTGTGGCACGACCAGGATCGAGCAGCCGATCTGCCGCAGCGCCTGCCGCGTGACCCGCTCGCCTCGCGCGGAGGCGCCGACGACGACGAGGTCGTGCGGCCGCTCGCGCAGCTCCTCGAGGATTCCGGCGATCGGGGCGTCGGCCTCGCGCACCGAGAACGCGCCGGCGACGCCGAGCTCGCGCAGCGTCGCGATGCCGCGCTCGAGGTGCGAGCGCACGAGCGGCGCCGGCGTGCGGTCGGGCCGCGTGACGTGGAGCAGCGTCACGGCGGCGCCGAGGCGCCGCGCGAGCCACCCTCCGGCCCGGACGTCGGCCTTGCCGGGCTCGCCGACGGCCGTGCAGACGAGGATGCGTTCGATCTTGCGGGGCAGTCCGCGGGCGAGCAGGAGCGGGGTCGCGAGGCGTGACGCGAGCGCTTCTCCGATGCCGGCGGTCTGGCCCCGGCGGCGCGTCGACTCGAGCTCTCCCGCGCCGGCGACGACGAAGTCGTAGGGCGCCTCGCGCTGCTCGGCGACGATCTCGGCGGTCGGTTCGCCGCGGCGCACGCGGAGCGTCACTTCGCCGAGGCCGGCCGCGGCGGCCCGGGCAGCGAGCGCCTCGCGCAGAGAATCCTGCCGGCGCGCGTCGGCCGCCACGCCGAGAACGGTCACGACGCCGTCGAGCGACTCCGCGAGAGGCCGCGCGAGCTCGAGCGCCGGCGCGATCCCGTCGCCGTCGTCGCACACGAGCAGGCGCGGCGTCGGCTGGCGCAGGATGTGCCACGCCTCGAGGACGACCCAGGGCCGCGGCGGCGGCGGCTCGGCGTGGGCGGGAATCGCCGCGTCGAGCAGCACTCCCTCCTCGCCGAAGGCGGGCGGCGGCACGACCTGGCGGACGCCGGAGAGCGGCGGCAGGCGCACGCGGTTCCGGCGCGACGCGCCCGAGAAGGTCTGGTCGACGATCTCGCCGCGGCCGAGAGTCGCGGCGGCCGGCGGCGGCTGCGAAGCGGCGAGCGCGACCTGCTCGGGCCGCACGAGCACGCGGACGCGGTCGCCTTCGTCGTGGGGAACGTCGGCGGGGATCGGCAGGGTCAGCGGCCCGAGCTCGACCCGGTCCGACCGGCACCGCCCGACGAGCACCGTCCCCGCTCCGAGGAACGTGGCGACGTAGAGAGAGCTCGGCCTCTCGTACAGCCGATCGGGCGCGCCCACCTCGAGAAGCCGGCCGCGGTCGACGACGCCGATCCGCGATCCGAGCTCGAACGCCTCCTCCTGATCGTGCGTGACGAGGATGGTCGTCAGGCCGAGCGAGCGCTGGATCTCCTTGAGGCTCTGCCGCAGCTGGGCGCGAATCTTGACGTCGAGGGCTCCGAAGGGCTCGTCGAGGAGGAGGACCTGCGGCCGGTAGGCCAGGGCGCGGGCGAGCGCGACGCGCTGCTGCTGGCCGCCGGAGATCTGGCTCTCGTAGCGGCCGCCGAGGCCGCCGAGGCCGACGAGGTCGAGCAGCTCGTCGCGCCGGTCGGCACGCTCGGACTTCTTGACGCCCCGGATCCGGAGGCCGAACTCGATGTTCTCCGCCACGGTCATGTGCCGGAAGATCGAGTAGTTCTGGAACACGAAGCCGACGCCGCGGCGTTGCGTCGGCACGTGCGTGACGTCGCGGCCCTCGAGATGGATCGTGCCCTCGTCGGGCATGATCAGGCCCGCGATCAGCCGCAGGATCGTGCTCTTTCCGCTGCCCGACGCTCCCAGCAGGACGAAGAGCTCTCCCTTCTCGACCTCGAGGTTGACGCGGTCGACCGTCACCTGGTCGGCGTACCGTTTCGTGACCGCGTCGAGGGTGATGGACATGCTCAGCGCGCCGGCCGCCGCGTGTAGCGCAGCAGGAAGAAGAAGATGAGAAACGACAGCGCCGCGAGAACGGCCGCGACGGTGTTGGCGGCGGCGACGTTGCCGGCCTCGAACTGCGCGAAGATGTAGAGGGGCGCCGTCTGCGTCCGGAGACGCAGGTTGCCCGACACGAGCACGGTTGCCCCGAACTCGCCGAGCGAATGCGCGAAGGTCAGGAGCGCCCCGGAGAAGAGGCCGCCGCGCAGCGCCGGGAGAATCACCCAGCGAAACGCCTGCCAGCGGCTCGCTCCGATCGTGTAGGCCGCCTCCTCGTAGGTTCCCTCGATTTCGTCGAGCACCGGCTTGACGGCGCCGAGCATGTACGGGAACGTCACGAAGAGGTGCGCCAGCAGCACGCCGGCGGGCGCGAACATGGGCTGGATTCCCAGCGGCTCGAGCAGGCGGCCGAGCAACCCGATCGGCCCCCAGAGAAGAAGAAGGGATGTGCCCACGACGACCGTCGGGATCGCTACGGGCAGGTTGACGAGGATCCCGAGCGGGCGCTCCCCGCGAAACCGGTATCGCGAGAGCACGTAGGCCGTGTACGTCCCCAGAATCGCATTGACCACGGCGGTCGCGAAGGCGATCAGCAGGCTGAAGCGCAGTGCGAACTGCGCCTCGCGCGAGGTCAGCGCCGCGACGAACGTCGCCGCCCCGCCACGGAAGGCGAACACGAAGATCGCCGCGAGGGGCATGAGGATGAGCGGAAGGAGAACCAGCAGAACGATCCCCACGGGGATGCCCGCGTGGCTCTTCGGCGCGGCGGCGCTCATCGAGCCGTTCCCTCCTTCATGACGCGATCCTTCCAGATCCCGTCGATGATCTCGGGCCGCGCGCGGCGCCAGCCGCCGAAGTCGGCGATGCGGAACGGGTCGTCGATCTTCCCGAACGCCGGGTTGGCGGCGTCGAGCTCGGGGCGCCCCGTCCGGAATCCGTACCGGACGAACACGCGCTGCGCCTCGTCGCTCCAGAGGAATCGAACGAAGCTTCCGACGAGCGCGCGCTCGGCGGGCCGCACGTTCTTGTCGACGACGACGAGCGTGTGCTCCGACAGGATCGTCCGCTTCGGATAGACGACGTCGGCCTTGAGCCGGCCGCGTCCGCGGTCGAAGATCGCTTCCTGCTCGTAGGTGACGAGGGCATCGCCGAAGCCGTTCTCGAACTGCGTCCGCGCCGCCCGCGCCGAAGCGGCCTGGGCCGCCACGTTCTTCCAGACCCCGGCGAGGACCTTCTCTCCGGCGGCTTCGCCTCCGGGCGAGCCGCGAAAGCCGCTCCCGTATTCGGCGACGATCGCCCAGTTCGCGCCGCCCGAGGTCATCGGATCCGGATGCACGACGCGTACGCCCGCGCGTCCGAGGTCCTCGAAATCGCGGAGGCCGAGCGGATTGCCCGGCCGGACCAGGATGATGAACGGCGTCAGGTTCACGACGCCCGCGTGGGGCAGGCGCTTCCAGCTGTCGCGAGGAATGACGCCCGCATCGGCGAGCCGGTCGGCGTCGCTCTCGAGCGAGAGAAGCGCCACCTGCGCCGGAACGCCCATGATGAGCTGGTTGGTCACCGTGCCCGAGCCGCCGAACGAGCTCGCGAACTCGACGCGGCCGCGGCCCTCGTCGGCCCACTTCCGCTGAAACGCCGGAAAGATGCCTTCCTGCATCACGTCGGCGAGGATGCTGAATCCGTAGAAGACGATGGTCGGGGGCGCCGCCTCGGCGCGGGAGAACGGGAGCCACGGCCACGCCGCATAGCCGAAGAGCGCCAGGAGGAAGACCGCCGGAACGAGCGCGCGACTTCGCCGGTGCATGGACTCGATGGCTCCTTAACGGCGCCGACGAGGATATCGTCTTAGACTGCCGGCATGGCGGGAGCGGCGGAGTTCTCGGTGCGCACGAGCCGCGCGATCGAGCGGCGCGACATCACGAAAGAGGTGACGCGCCTTGCCGATTCGCTCGAGCCGGGATCCGCCCTGCTCGTTTCGGTCCCGCATACGACGGCGGCCGTGACGGTCGGCGAGGCGTGGGATCCCGACGTCACCGGCGACATCGAGCGAGCGCTCGACGCGTGGGTTCCGAACGTGCGGTTCGAGCACGGCGAAGGCAATTCGGCGGCGCACTTTCTCTCCGAGGCGATCGGCAATTCATGTCTCGTGCCGTGCGAGGCGGGAAAGCCCCTTCTCGGACGCTGGCAGGGCATCTTCTTGATCGAGCTCGACGGTCCGCGGGAGCGCACGGTCCGCGTCTCCGTGATCGGATTGAAGAGCTAAATATCTGGAATTGCCTGTATTTAAGCGCTGGAGATCACTCTTCTGGTTTCGGCGTATATTTTGATGGTAGGCTAAATATCGAATGCTTCGCTCCGAGCAGGTTTTCCGCGCCCTGGCCGATCCGAACCGCCGCCGGATCCTCGCCCTGCTCAAGGACGGCTCGCGCAGCGCCGGTGAGATCGCCGAGGAGTTTCCGATCTCGATGGCCTCGCTCTCCCATCACTACGGCGTGTTGAAGGCGGCCGACCTGATCCGCTCCGAGCGCCGCGGCCAGCGCATCGTGTACTCGCTCAATACGACGGTCTTCGAGGACGTGGCCTCCGCGATCGCGGACCTTTTCCGCATCGAGAGGCCGGATGGAGGTGCCGCATGAAGAGGCTCTCGGATCTCGTCGGGCTCCTGATGGTCGTCGCCGGATTCGTGATCGTCGCCGTGCAGTATCCGAGCCTGCCGGACCCGATGCCGACTCACTGGAACGCGGCCGGACACGTCGACGGCTGGATGCCGAAGTTCTGGGGCTCCTACGTCTTCCCGATCACGATGGGCGTTCTCTGGCTCGTCTTCCTCGTGCTGCCGCGAATCTCTCCGCGCGGTTTCGAGATGGAGCCTTTCCTGCGGGCGTGGGGCGTCCTGAAGATCACGATCCTCGGCCTGGTGCTCTACGTCGGCACGCTCGTCTTACGGGCGTCTCGACATTCCGGTGAGCTTTCTCAGACGGGAGTGATCGTCGGGCTCGGCATCCTCTTCATCGTGATCGGAAACCTGCTCGGGAAAGTGACCCGGAACTTCTTCGTCGGCATCCGCACGCCGTGGACGCTCGCGAGCGAGGAGGTCTGGCTCCGCACGCACCGGCTCGCCGGGAAACTCTTCGTCGTCGCGGGCCTGATCGTCGCGGCGAGCTCCTGGTTGGGTCTCAAGGTCTGGCCCGTGTTCATCGCCGTCCTGCTCGCGGCGTTGATACCGGTGGTGTACTCGTACGTGATCTACCGCCGGCTCGAAGGTCTGCCGAGCGCCCGTCCCGCCGCTTAGTGCCCCGTATCAGACGTCCTCTTTTCCGTAGGGGCGGCCCTTGCGGCCGCCCGCGGGCGGGGACAAGCCCCGCCCCTACGAGTCCTCGATGTCGCGACCTTCGTTACGGCTCACCAGTTCTCCTCCCGCAGGCCGGGGAAGAGCTCGCGCTCCTCCCGCGTCGTGTGGGCGTCCCAGCGGCGCGCGAGATTCGGGGCGAGGCGCCGGGCGCCCTCGAGATCGCCGCGCTCCTCGAGGAGGCGGAGGATCATCGCGGAGAGCTCCCGCACCTGGACGTGCTCGAGGCGCAGCTCGCGTCCGATCCTCACCCGGCGATCCTCGCGTTCCGCCGGGGCCAGCTTGTGGCCCTGCGGGTCGGGGAGGATCCCGTCTTCCTCGGCCGCGGTATGGCGCCGCAGCTCGGCGTCGAACGCGCCCATCGTGCTTCGGCAGGCCTCGAGGCTTCCCGCCGTCACGGCCGCGACGAACGCGCCGAAGAGCTCGTCGAGACGGCGATGCTCGCGTTCGAGGGCCGCGGCGAGACTCATTGGCGCCCATGCTACCGTGAAGAAATCAGACGAATTCGCGTCGCGGTCCTTCTTGGCGCGCTGGCGATTCTCGCGCGCTGCGGGGGCGGCGGCGATCCGGTGCGCGATTGCCTCGACGCGATCGTCAAGGCCGCCGCCGCGCGGGACGCGAGCGCGATCTTCGAGCGCGTCGCCCCCGAGTTTCAGGGGGCCGACGGGGCCGGCTTCGCCGACGCGAAGGCGACCGTCGACCGGTATCTCGCGGCCTACGAGAGCCTGAGCGTCTCGATCCGCGACGTCCGGATCGAGCGGTCCGAAGGCGCCGCGCGCGTGCGGCTGCGCGCCGAAATGTCGGGGAAGCCTCGCCGGATCGGCGGACTGGACGGCCTCGTTCCCGCGTCGGCCACGTACGACTTCGACTTGCGGCTGGTCCGGCAGGGCGGCGCCTGGAAAGTCGCGTGGGCTCAGTGGAATCCAGCGGCCCCGTCGGGCTCGTAACTCCCGAGGAGCGCTCGGCGGGAATGCGTGGAATCCGGCGGCGTTGATTTGGTCCTGAGGATCTGCATGAAAACCCTCTCACGGCTCGCGGCGGTATCGGCGGTCGTTCTCGGCGGCCTCGCGGCGAGTCTCGCTCAGACGCCGGCCGCCTCCGCGGGAAAACCCGCCCCCGCCCTGAGCCACGCGACCTTTGCCGGCGGCTGCTTCTGGTGCATGGAAGCGGCATTCAAGGACGTTCCGGGCGTCGTCTCCGCCATCTCGGGCTACACCGGCGGCACGAAGAAGAATCCGACGTACGAGGAGGTGTCCTCGGGAGGCACCGGGCACTTCGAGTCGGTGGACGTCACCTTCGATCCGTCGAAGGTCTCGTACGACAAGCTGCTCTCGATCTACTGGGAGAACATCGACCCCCTGACGCCCTACGGTCAGTTCTGCGACAACGGCGAGCAGTACCGCACGGCGATCTTCGTCCACGACGATGCGCAGCGCGCGGCGGCCGAGGCCTCGAAGGAGAAGGTCGCGCAGAGGCTGAAGGCGAAGGTCGTGACGTTCATCCTGCCGGCTTCGACCTTCTACCCGGCGGAGGACTACCACCAGGGCTACGCGAAGAAGAATCCGTTTCGCTACGGCCTCTATCGCAAAGGCTGCGGCCGCGACGAGCTCCTCCAGCAGATCTGGGGCGTCAAACCGGCCGAGGGAAACCCGGAGAGACCATGATCGCCAACATCCTCGTCTCGATCGCGCTGCTCGCACCCGGTTCGCCGACGCCGGTTCCCTCCGCCCCGAGGACCTGGAACCCGGCGACGTTCGTCAAGCCGCCGGACGCGGAGCTGCAGAAGGAGCTCACGCCGATCCAGTACCAGGTGACGCAACACTCCGGCACGGAGCCGGCGTTCACGGGTCAGTACGCCCACACGACGGACGCCGGCATCTACGTGGACGTCGTGTCGGGCGAGCCCCTCTTCTGCTCGCTCGAGAAGTACGACTCCGGCACCGGGTGGCCGAGCTTCTGGAAGCCCCTCGACAACGTCAAGCAGGCCGACAAGGGCAGCATCTTCTACGGGACCGAGGTGCGCTCGGCTCACGCGGATTCGCACCTCGGACACGTGTTCGACGACGGCCCGCCCCCGACGGGACTGCGCTACTGCATCAACTCGGCCGCGATCCGCTTCGTCCCGGTGGACCGGCTCGCCGTCGAGGGGTACGGCAAGTACCTCGTGCTGTTCGAGGCGAAGAAGAAGTAGCCGGGATTTGGCTGCGGTTGACTCCCCGCACGGAGTCCGCTACCCTTCGCGGTCCGCTCTTTTCCTCAGTAGCTCAACGGTAGAGCATCCGGCTGTTAACCGGAGGGTTAGAGGTTCAAATCCTCTCTGAGGAGCCACTACTCTTCTCTTCGCATTCGGCTCCGAGACCGCGGTGTAGAGTTTCGGCAGTTCGATGACACTCTCAGCCGGGACTCGTCTCGGCCCCTACGAAATCCTGTCGCCGCTCGGCGCGGGCGGGGTAGTACCGGGCGCGGGACAGAAAGCTCGACCGGGAGGTCGCGGTCAAGGTTCTGCCGCAGTCGCTCTCTGGCGATGCGGACTCTCTGGCGCGGTTCGAGTGCAAGGCTCTGAAGGTCGCCGCGCCGTCCCATCCGAACATCCTCTCGGTCTTCGACTTCGGGACGCACGAGGGGACGGCCTACGCCGTCATGGAGCTTCTGGAGGCGAGACGCTGCGCGGCAAGCTCGACACCGCCGATCTCTCAGCAACAGGCCGCTCAAATCCGCAGTCCCCGCGCAAAAACGGCAGAAAAAACGGCAAGCGTCCGGTCCGACCCCGAACACCTCGTCCTCAGCCCCCGCCGGCGTCTCAAATCCGCCGGGAACGGGAACCAGGCCGGACTCGACGCGCGGTGATACGCTTTTGCCTCCCGATCCCTACGACGGACCGTCCTGATCCGTGACAGCCCGTCGCCGGCCTTCGGCGAGAAAGCGGGGCGCCATGGGATCCGTCTTGCGATTCTGGGGTTGCGAGCAGTGTGGCCGGTCGAATGAGATCGTCGTAGCTCTCGACGGAGCCGTGAAAAGCGAGCAGTGCGCCGATTTGACGAGGCTCCGGCGCCTGAATCGCCAAAGCCCGTCGCGGCGCAGCGGGCGCTCTGCCGCCTTGATCCTGGCTCTCGTCGGAGTGAGCCTCGCCGGCTTCGCCCGCGGTCAAGTCATCACCGAGTTCCCCATCCCCACTGCGAACAGCTTCCCTTACGGTATTGCGGCTGGCCCGGACGGCAACCTCTGGTTCGCCGAAATCAGCGGCCTCGCCAATAACATCGGCCGGATCACGACGGCCGGCGTCGTCACCGAGTTCCTCATCCCAACGGCCTTCAGCAACCCTCAAGGTATCGCAGCTGGCCCGGACGGCAACCTCTGGTTCACCGAATCCAACGCCAACCAGATCGGGCGGATCACGACGGCCGGCGTGATCACCGAGTTCCCCGTCCTCACGACCAGCAGCTCACCTTTCCGCATCGCGGCTGGCCCGGACGGCAACCTCTGGTTCACCGAGAACGCTGCCAACAAGATCGGGCGGATCACGACAGCCGGCGTCGTCACCGAGTTCCCCATCCCCACGGCCAACAGCTTTCCTTACGGTATCGCGGCCGGCCCGGACGGCAACCTCTGGTTCGCCGAGGTCAGCGGCTCCGCCAACAAGATCGGCCGGATCACGACGGCCGGCGTCGTCACCGAGTTCCCCATCCCAACGGCCTTCAGCAACCCTCAAGGGATCGCGGCGGGCCCGGACGGCAACCTCTGGTTCACCGAATACAACGCCAACAAGATCGGCCGGATCACGACAGCTGGCGTCATCACCGAGTTCCCCATCCCTACTGCCAACAGCCTGCCTTACGGCATCGCGGCGGGCCCGGACGGCAATCTCTGGTTCGCCGAGGAAGCGGGCAAGATCGGGCGGATCACGACAGCCGGCGTGATCACGGAGTTCTCCGGTTCGACGACCGGCAGCTCACCTTTCCTCATCGCGGCTGGCCCGGACGGCAACCTCTGGTTCACCGAGAACGTCGCCGGCCAGATCGGGCGGGTCACGACGGGCCCGGTGACGCCGCAGCCGGTGGCCGTGGACGTGCATACAGTCAGCGGCGACAGCTCCAATCACAACGGCGTGCTGGAGCCGGGCGAGACGGTCCAGGTGGCTCCCGCCTGGAAGAGCACCTTGACGAGCTCGCAGACCTTCACCGGAACTGCCTCGAACCTGACCGGGCCCGCAGGTCCGACCTACACCATCAACGACACCTCCGCGGACTACGGAACCGTGGGCCCCGGTGCGACCCAGGACTGCAACACCGCGACGGCTGATTGCTACCTGATGACGGTCTCCGGCACACGCCCTTTGCAGCATTGGGACGCGAACTTCAGCGAAGGCCTGAGCATAGGCTCGATCACGAAGACGTGGAAGCTGCACGTCGGTGACAGCTTTCCCGACGTGCCAGCGTCGAATCAGTTCTACGGCTTCATCGAAAACCTCTTCCACAACGGCATTACGGGAGGCTGTGTGGGCGGCAACTATTGCCCGACCAACTCCGTGACTCGTGCCCAGATGGCGGTCTTTCTGATGAAGGCCAAATTGGGTAAGGCCGAGATACCGCCGCCGGCCACGGGCACGGTGTTCGGGGACGTCCCGGCGAGCGACCCATTCGCCGCCTGGATTGAGCAGCTGGCAGGTTTCCAGATTACCGGCGGCTGCGGCGGAGGCAACTACTGTCCGAATAATTCGGTGACCCGGGCCCAGATGGCGGTGTTCCTGGTGAAGTCCGAGCACGGGTCCGCTTACACACCCCCGTCATGCACTGGACTCTTTGGCGACGTGACCTGCCCGAGTACCATCGCCAACTGGATCGAGGAGCTCGCCAACGAACACATCACGGGAGGCTGCGGTAACGGCGATTACTGTCCCAACGACCCGGTCACGCGCGGACAGATGGCCGTCTTCCTCGTCAAGACGTTCGGACTGCAGCTCTACGGACCGTAGGAATTCGACCCCAACTTCGACTCGCTGCGCAAGAACCAGAGGTTTCAGAAGCTGGTCGCCGGCGGGAAGTAGTTCCCGACGCTACAGGACGGCCCGAACCTCCGCGAATTCCCGCAGCCAAAGGGTTCCAACGGGGAACTACGTGGGGAGCCACTCGTCTCCGCTCCGAATCCACCGCAACGGCACAGTGTAGAGTTCCCGGCGAGCTCGATGGCACTTGCAGCCGGGACGCGTCTCGGTCCCTACGAAATCCTCGCGCCGCTGGGTGCGGGTGGGATGGGAGAGGTGTACCGGGCGCGGGACAGGAAACTCGATCGGGACGTCGCGGTCAAGGTCCTTCCCCAGTCCGTCGCCGCAGACCCCGACGCGCTGGCGCGGTTCGAGCGCGAGGCGAAGGCGGTCGCGGCGCTGTCGCATCAGAACATTCTTTCGATCTTCGATTTCGGGAATGAGAACGGCGTCGCCTACGCGGTCATGGAGCTTCTCGAAGGCGAGACGCTGCGCGGGAAGCTCGATTCCGGTCCGATCACGCAGAAGCAGGCCGTGGACTGGGCGCTTCAGGTCGCCAAGGGCCTCTCCGCGGCCCACGAGAAGGGGATCGTTCACCGGGACCTGAAGCCCGAGAACCTGTTCGTGTCGAAGGACGGCCATCTCAAGATCCTCGACTTCGGGCTGGCGAAGAAAGTGGAGGCCGCCTCCCCGCAAGAGCAGACGAGCGCGCCGACGGGCTCAGGCCACACCGAACCCGGAACCGTGATGGGAACGATGGGCTACATGTCGCCGGAGCAGGTGAAGGGGCTCGCCGTGGATCACCGCTCGGACATCTTTTCCTTCGGGGCGATCCTGTACGAGCTGCTCTCCGGCAAGAGGGCATTTCGGCGAGACACCAGCGCCGAGACGATCGCGGCGATCCTGATGCAGGAGCCGCCGGAGCTGACGCAGTCGGGGCGAAACATCTCGCCGGCTCTGGACCACATCGTCAAGCATTGCCTGGAGAAGGACCGGGAGAATCGGTTCCAGACGGCGAAGGACGTTGCGTTCAACCTCTCGGAGCAGTCCTCCTCGAGTGTGGTGAGTGGCGCGAGCGGTGCGTACGTCGCCGCGCCACCGGCGCGCAAGAGCAAGATTCTCATCGCCGTTGCGGCTGTGGTCGTTCTGGCCGCTGTGGGAGTGCTTCTCCTGCGCCGTCCGCACGGGGGCGGGAGCGAGGCGGGAGGCGTCAAGCGGGTGGCGGTGCTGCCCTTCGAGAACCTCGGTGCCCCGGAGGACGACTACTTCGCCGACGGGATCGCGGACGAGATCCGCAGCAAGCTCACGTCGTTGCCAGGTGTTGAGGTGATCGCCCGCGGCAGCTCGACGCCCTACAAGAAGACGACCAAGACGCCGAAGCAGATCGCCCAGGAATTGGACGTGAAGTACCTGCTGACGGCGACCGTACGCTGGCAGAAAGGCACCGGTGCAAGCCGCGTGCATGTGACCCCCGAGCTGGTCGAGGTCCGAGAGTCGGGCGCTCCCGCTTCCAGGTGGCAGCAGCCGTTCGACGCTGCGATCACGGACGTGTTTGCCGTGCAGTCGGACATCGCGGCGAAGGTGGCGCAGGCTCTGGGCGGCACGCTCGGGGCGCAGGAGCAGAAGCAACTCGCGGAGAAGCCCACACAGAATCTCGCCGCTTACGACGCCTTCCTGAAGGGCGAGGAGATCCGAAATGGCGGATCCCCCGATGCCGCCAGTATGCGCAAGGAGCTCGGATTCTACGAGCAGGCCGTGGCGCTGGACCCTTCCTTCGCGCAGGCATGGGCGGGAGTCTCAATCGCCAATTCGCTTCTGTACAGCAACAGCACCCCTGTGCCCGCGCTGGCGGAGCGTGCCCGGCAGGCGGCAGAGAAAGCCATCGCGCTTGCACCGAGTCGCCCGGAGGGCTATCTGGCCCTCGGTGGCTGCGAGCGGTTGGTTGACTCGGACAACACCCGCGCCCTGGAGTCGTACGAGAAGGGCCTTCGCTTTGCCCCCGGCGATGCCTCCCTTCTCAGGGCAACGGCGCTTGCCGAGATGGGCCTCGGACGCTGGGATGCGGCGGTGGAGCACTTCAGACAGGCGGTGCGCCTCGATCCCCGATCGATCAGCAATCGGCGGGTCCTTGGCGACGCGCTTGCTCGGTTGCGGCGCTACCCCGAGGCGCGAGAAGTTTTCGACCGTGGTCTCGCTCTCGCGCCCTCCAACCTCGATCTGATCGAGTACAAGGCCATGACGTACCTCGGTGAGGGAGACCTCGCGGATGCGCGGGCCGTGCTCAAGGCCGCGCCGAAGGAGGTCGAGCCCACGCAACTCGTGGCCTACCTGGCGAATTACCAGGATCTCGTCTGGGTACTCGACGAGGAGCAGCGAGAGCTTCTGCTGCGGCTGACCCCGAGCGCATTCGACGACGACCGGGGCACCTGGGCCATTTGCCTCGCTCAGGCCTACGCGTTGAAGGGCGACGCCGCAAGCGCGCAGACCTATGCCGAGCAGACGAGGAAGGCGTACGAGGAGCAGCTTCACTCGGCGCCCGACGACGCGCAGCGCCACGTGGAGCTCGGCCTCGCGCTGGCATACCTCGGTCGGAAAGAGGAAGCGATCCGAGAGGGCGAGCGTGGCGTCGCGCTCGACCCCATTTCGAAGGACGCCCTGTTCGGCCCCTACAACCAGCACCAGCTCGTGCGGATCTACATGCTCGTTGGCGATACGGAGAAGGCACTCGACAATCTCGAGCCGCTGCTGAAGATCCCGTACTACCTCTCGCCCGGCTGGCTCGAGATCGACCCCAACTTCGACCCGCTGCGCAAGAACCCGAGGTTCCAGAAGCTCGTCGCCCCCGCGAAGTAGTCCCGCTTCACGAAATCGCCAGCCGACGCGCTCCGCCTCCCAGGTACCGAGAAACCACCGGGGAGCGAGCCTCGTAGGCAGCCACGGGAGGTTTCCATGTGGCTCGTTCGTCTCGCGCTCGTACTCGCGGCGGCTTCTGCGGCGCCGGATTCTGCGGCGCGCGGACTCGTGAAAACCGCGGTCGCCCGGATGGGCGGCGAGGCGGCGCTGCGAAGCCTCGAGACGCTGCGGTTCGACACGGGCGGCTACCGAAACCTCCTCGAGCAGTCCGAGCGTCCGGAAGGGCCCCAACCGCATCGAGCTCTACCCGTCCCGCGGAGAAACCGGCGAACGAATGATGCTGGCGTTTCTCCCCGAGCCGGGCATCCTGTATGCGAGCGACCTCTACCAGGTGGGGCAGGGCGGGCCGCCCGAGTACGCATGGGAGGTCGCCGAGGTCGCCCGCCGCGAGCGGCTGAACGTGAAGACCGTGTTCGCGATGCATAGCGATCCCGCGCCCTGGCAGACGCCTCTCGACGTGGTCTCGAAGGCGATCGAGGGCCGCTGATCCCGGGCCGTCTCGATCGGAGCCACAGCCTCCGAGACGCCGTCGAAAGCGGGTGTAGAGTCCTGGCCAACAACTGAACGCCCTTACATAAGGAGGCGCCGATGGTTCCACACCATTCCGTCCCTTCCAGGCTGTTCATCGGGCTCAGGATCGCCCTGGCAGTCTCGTTGCTCAGCTCGGCCACGATGTTCGGGTCCGGTGGTAGCGGTGCCCTGCTGTACTTCCAGGCGACCGATCAAAAGGTGTCCGTCACCCCGACAATTTCCACGGATGGCGGCCCCTCGTCGGGCGGAGACCAGGTGGCCTGGGTGCTCGTGGGCTCGACGTTGACGATCAGGACGATCAGTTTCGCCGCGACTACTTGCGGGAACTCGACGGTGCCGACGACCTGGACGCCGTACCCGACCCCGGGTTCGTCCGGACAGAACGCTTGGACCGGCCCCCTGAGTCCCCCGCCCAACGGCGTGAGCGACGGTGCTTACGTCCTCTACTACAAGATCACTCTCTCGAATGGTGCCGGCCCCTGCGGCCACATCATCATCAACAAGGTGCAGGCCCTGAAATAGCCGGGCCGAACGCCTCCGGGCTCACGGCGAATGCCGGGCGGGCAAGCCGTCGCCCGAGAACGTCCTTGTCTTGCTTGTCTTCTTGGTGGAGATTTCGAACATGGTCGCCGCGCTGTGGACCGCTCTCATCGCCCTTCTCGTGATCGGCGGCTTGTGCGCGCGGCGTCCCGTCGCTGAGGCTCGCGGCCTCGACAAGCTCGTCGCGCTCGGCAACGTGTTCTTCGCCGCGCCGCTGGCGGTGTTCGGCGCCGAACACCTCTCGGGCGACGCCGGCATCGCGGCGATCGTTCCGGCCTACCTGCCGTTCCGGATGTTCTGGGTGTATTTCGTGGGCGTCGCGTTGGTGGCTGCGGCATTGAGCATCGCCACGAGAATCCTCGTGCCGTGGTCCGGGCTGCTGTTCGGCGTCATGATGTTCCTGTTCGTCGCAATGCTCCACCTTCCGGGAGCGTTGTCCGAGCCGGGCAACCGCTTCGGCTGGGTGATCGTGTTCCGCGAGATGTCGTTCGGCGCCGGCGGCTGGGCTCTTGCCGGTGGCGCGATGGCGGCCGGGCGGGCTCGGACGAAGAGCACGCTCGTCACCGTCGGCCGCGTCGTGATCGGCCTGGCGGCGGTCTTCTTCGGCATCCAGCATTTCCTGCATCCCACGAACGCGCCCGGAGTCCCTCTTTCAAAGGTCATGCCCGAGTGGATTCCGGGACGCATGGTCGTCGGCTATCTCACCGGTGCCATCGAGCTGGTCTGCGGGGCGGGCATCCTGATCGGGAGGAAGACGCGAACGGTGGCGACGTGTCTCGGCGCGTGGATCGTCCTCCTCGTCGTGGTCATCTATGGCCCGATCCTGATCGATTCGACGCGCGATCCGAGCGCCGCGGGCAAGGTGGTGGGGATCAACTACTTCACCGACACGCTTCTGTTCGCCGGAGCGATTCTCGGGCTCGCCAGCGCCACGCCGCGATCGGACTGAGTCTCGGCGCAACGGCCTCGGATCAGGATTTCGCGGGGGAGAGTGGCCTGCCGGACGGCACCGACCGGACGAAGCGGGCTCGCGCGGCCGGCTGGAGGAGAGCCACCTTTGCCCCGGCGCATCCTCCGCCAGCCATGCGATGTAGAGTCCGCCCAGTCGGATGGCACTCTCAGCCGGTACTCGCCTCGGGCCCTACGAGATCCTGTCGCCGCTCGGCGCGGGCGGGATGGGGGAGGTCTACCGGGCGCGCGACGAGCGGTTGAAGCGCGACGTCGCGATCAAGGTTCTCCCCGCTTCCTTCTCGGCCGATCCGGACCGGCTTCGGCGCTTCGAGCACGAGGCACAGGCCGCCGGGGTTCTGAACCATCCCAACATCACGGCCGTCTACGACATCGGATCCCACGACGGGGCGCCCTACGTGGTCCAGGAGCTGCTCGAGGGCGAGACGCTGCGCGCCGAGCTCGCGAGCGGACGTTTGCCGCCGCGCAGAGCCATCGACTACGCCACACAGATCGCCCGAGGGCTGTCCGCCGCGCATCACAAAGGGATCGTCCACCGGGATCTCAAGCCGGAGAACCTCTTCGTGACCGCAGACGGCCGCGTCAAGATCCTCGACTTCGGCCTGGCCAAGTTGACACAGCCGGAGGAAGGCTCGGGCCCGCAGACCGGATTGCCGACCGCGTCCGTCGGCACAGAGCCCGGCGTCGTGATGGGAACGCTCGGTTACATGTCGCCGGAGCAGGTCAAGGGCGAGGCCGCCGGTCCCGTCTCGGACATCTTCGCTCTGGGCTCGATCCTCTACGAGATGCTCTCGGGAAATCGCGCATTTCGTGGGAACTCGGCTGGAGAGACGATGGCCGCGATCCTCAAGGAGGATCCTCCGGAGATCTCGCTCACGAACCAGAACATCGGCGCGGGCCTCGAGCGCATCGTCCACCACTGCCTCGAGAAGAACCCGGAGCGACGATTCCAATCGGCTTCCGACATCGCTTTCAACCTCGAGGCACTGTCAGGGTCGGGCGTCTCGGGACCCCAACGGGAACGCGCGTCGATCGCCGCTCGATTCGGAAGACCGGGTCGCGGGACGATCGCGGCCATCGCCGTCGCTCTGGCAGGAGGGGTGTTTGCCGGCCATCGGATCTGGAAGGCGGCGGCCGTTTCGCCTCCTTCGTTCCAGAGGCTGACCTACCGACGCGGCTTCGTCGATTCCGGTCGGTTTGGCCCGGACGGTCACACGGTCTTCTACGCCGCGAACTGGGACGGGGCGCAGCAGGCCGAGCTTTTCTCCGCGCGCACCGAGAACCCCGGCTCTCTGGCGCTCGATCTTCCGAACGGGCGGGTCGAGTCGATCTCCGGCTCGGGCGAGATGCTGATTCTCTCGGATGTCGCCTTCGCCACCGGCTATGCCCACCGGGGCATGCTTCGGAGCGCGCCTCTGTCGGGCGGCGCGGCCCGCGATCTCTTCGAGGACGTCGTCAGCGCCGACTGGTCTCCCGACGGCCGAAGCATTGCCCTCGTGCGCGCTCCGGGCTGGCGTCACCGCCTGGAGTTTCCGGCGGGGAAAGTCCTCTACGAGACCGGAGGTTGGATCAGTCGTCTCCGCGTTTCCCCCACGGGCGACGCCGTGGCCTTTCTCGATCATCCCCAGTTCGGGGACGATGCCGGTGCGGTCGCGCTCGTCGATCGAAACGGCAGGAAGACGACACTCTCCGACGGCTGGCAGAGCGTTCGAGGGCTGGCCTGGTCCCCTTCCGGGAAGGAAGTCTGGTTTACGGCGAGCGAATCCTCCAGCAGCCGAGGGCTCTTTGCGGTCACGCGCGCCGGGCGCCGCCGTCTGGTTGCCAGGTCGCCGGGAGCTCAGATGCTCGAGGACGTCTCCGCCGATGGACGGGCTCTGATCAATTACTCCAACGAGCGCATTGGCCTCGTCGGGCTCGGCGAGGATTCGAAGGTCCGGAGCCTGTCGTGGCGCAATTGGTCGAACAACCCGGCCCTCTCGAGCGACGGGGCTACGGTGGTCTTCACCGAAGAAGAGGAAAAAGGAGGGGCCGTATATCTTCGCCGGACCGACGGCTCGCCGGCGCTGCGGTTGGGAGAAGGAGAGGATGTCGCACTCTCTCCCGACGGCAAATGGGTTCTCGCCGCGCTCGGTCGGTTCTCTCCTGCTCCGCTGACCCTCCTTCCGACGGGAGCCGGAGAGCCGAGGTTCTTCCCGAAGGATTCGATCAACCATGAGCCGGAGATGGGGGCCTTCCTGCCGGACGGCCACCGGATCGTCTTCATCGGAAGCGAGGCCGGCCGCGCCCGGCGCGCCTGGATCCAGGACCTCGACGGAGGCAAGGCGCGCCCCGTGACGCCGGAAGGCGTCGTCGGAACCGTGCTTTCTCCCGACGGTCGGTTCATTGCCGCCCGCGCACCGGATCAGCGAGCGGCTCTCTACCCGGTGGAAGGCGGCCCCGCGCGCCCGATCGAAGGGCTCGATCCCGATGACGAGATCTTGAAATGGGCCGCCGACCCGCGATTTCTGTACGTGGGCGCGAAACCCGGACGCAAGCCGACCGCCAAGATCTACCGCCTCGAAATCTCGACCGGTCGCCGCGAACCCTGGAAGGAATTCACTCTTCCCGATCCGGCGGGCCTCGACGACTTTCGGGCCGCCGGGATCACGCCGGACGGAAAAGCATTCGTGTTCACGTATCTCCAGAAGCTCTCGGATCTCTACGTCGTCGACGGCCTGAGGTGACGTAACCACCTCGTAAGCTCCCTCAGGAGGATCGAATGAATATCCTGCGAGCCTTTGCTCTGGTCGGTCTCTTCGCCGCCGCGGCATCGTCCTTCGGACAGACCGCGAAGAGCGGCGCTCCGGAGGCGCCGGCGACCGTGGCTTCGACGGTGGATCGGGGGATCACCAACGTCGAGAAGGAGGTCGTCGAGGCGGCGGAAGCGATGCCGGAAGACCGGTACGGCTTTTCGCCCGAAGGCCTGAAAATTCCGGGCAGCGATTACAAGGGCGTCCGCACCTTCGCGCAGCAGGTCAAGCACATCGCCGCGTCCAATTACTTCCTCTGGTCCGTCGTCACCGGCGATCAGATTCCGGACGACTACAAGGGCGGCAACGGTCCGGAGCGCCTCAAGACCAAGGCCGAGATCCTGAGGTTCCTGACGGACTCGTTCGCCCTGGGGCACAAGGCCGCCTCCACCCTGACCCCCCAGAACATGCTGGAGCCCGCGACCAACGGCAAGTCGACGAAGCTGTACATGGCGACCTTCGCCGTCGCGCACGCCTTCGACCACTACGGGCAGATGGTCGAGTACCTGCGGATGAACGGAATCGTGCCGCCGGCGACACTTGCTCGCTCGAACTAGGTTCGGCTCCTACTCGTGGCGCAGAGCCACCATCGGATCCACCTTCGTGGCCCGACGCGCCGGAACGTAGCAGGCGAGCGCGGCGGTGGCGACGAGCAGTAGCGTCACGCCCGCGAACGTCAGCGGATCGGTCGCGGTGACGCCGAAGAGTAGAGATGCAATCGTGCGCGTCAGCGCGAGCGACCCGGCGATGCCGATGGCGACGCCGACGAGGATCGTGCGCAGCCCCTGACCGAGGACGAGCTTCAGGACGTCGCCGGAGCGCGCGCCGAGCGCGACGCGCACGCCGATCTCCCGCGTCCGGCGGCTGACCGAATAGGCCATCACGCCGAAGACGCCCGCCGTGGCCAGAAGCAGCGCCGTGACGCCGAAGACGCCGATAAGAAGGACGTTGAATCGCCGCGAGCCGAGCGATGCGGAATAGACCTCCGAGAGCGTCCGGAAAGTGGGAGGAATCTCGGGGTCGAGCTCGTGGAGGATCCCTCGCGCGAGCGACGTCACCGTCCGCTTGTCGGCATCGCCCCAGATCGCCAGGGTGATCGCCGGGCGCGGGCGCTGGATCAGGTTGACGTACACGGTCGGGCGCGGCGGTGCGTCGAGTCCGTACTCGTGCGTGTCGCCGACGATGCCGACGATGGTCAGCACGCGGAGGTCTCCGTCCATGTTGCCGAACTCGATCGTGCGGCCGATCGGGTCCTGGCCCGGCCAGCGCTCGCGGGCCAGCGACTGGCTGATCAAGGCCGCGTGCGGGGCGTCGGCGCCGTCGCGCTCGTCGAACATGCGGCCGCGGACGAGCGGAATTCCGAGGGCCTGGAAGTATCCGTCGGTCGCGACGCAGAAGTCGGCGTTGCCGATGCGCTCCTTCCGCTGGTACAGGGCCGAGAGGCCGTCCGTCGTGGCAGGAACCTCGGCAGGCGTCATCAGCAGGAACATTCCGTCGGGAAGACCTCCCTCGGTCAGCGGCAAGGCGCTGGCCGCGCCGACCTTGCGCACCCCGGGGATCTGCTTGAGGCGGTCGATCAGACGCGCATAGAAGATCCCCTGGCTGGCCCGGGCCTTCGGATCGTCCAACCAGGGCAGCGAGACGTCCATCGCGACGACGTTCTCGACGCGAAACCCCGGATTCACGTCGAGCACCTTCATCAGGCTGCGTCCGAGCAGCCCCGCTCCGACGACGAGGATGAGCGTGATCGCGATCTGCGCCGCCACGAGGATGCGGCCGGCGCGCTGGCCGGCCTGCGACCCCGCCTGCCCGCGGCCGCCCTCTCCGAGGCCCTTCCTCAGGTCGCCGGACGTCGCGCGAACGGCGGTGAAGGCGCCGAGGCCCGCGGCCACGGCCGTGGAGAGCAGGAGCGCGAACGCGAGGACGGGAAGATTGATCGCGACGCTCTCCACGCGCGGCAGGTTCGCCGGCGCGAGCGAGACGAGCTCCGCGACGCCGAAGAGCGCGCCGAGAACGCCGAGGCCGCCGCCCAGGAGCGACAGCAGCAGGGACTCGGTCAGAAACTGGCGGACCAGCCGCCCGCGCACGGCGCCGAGCGCGCTCCGGATGGCGAGCTCGCGCTGCTTGACCGAGGCCTGAGCGAGCATCAGGTTGGCGACGTTCGCGCACGCCACGAGCAGCAGGAATCCCACCGCGCCGAGCAGGATCAGCAGGGGCGTGCGGGAGTTCCCCGTGATCGAGCGCTGAAGCGGAAGCACGCCGCCGTCGGCGAGTAGGTAATCGCCCTTCTCGCTGGAAGCGTCGTGGATGCGCCGGGCGATCGCGCTGATGTCGCGGTCGGCCTGCGCGGCCGTGACGCCGTCGCGCAGGCGTCCGACCGCCGAAAAGTTGTGGGACGTGCGGCTCGGGTTCTTTCCCTCGAGGTCCGCCGGAAGCCACAGGTCCACGTCGTCGGGAAAGTGAAATCCGCCCGGCAGCACGCCGATGACGGAGTACACCGTTCCGTCGATCTTGAGATGCGCCGGAGCGAGGTCCTGCGGCGAGCCGAGGTGCTGCTTCCAGTACCCCTCGCTGACGAGGGCGGTGGGCTCGGCGCCCTGCGACGCATCTCCGGGGCCGAAGCTCCTTCCGAGGACCGGGATGATGCCGAAGACGCGGAAGAAGTCGGCCGAGACGTGCGCGATCGTCGAGCGCGTGGGCTGCGACGCTCCCGAGACCGAGGCGGGGTAGGCGCTGTACTTCGCAAGGGCCTGGAAGCTGCGGTTCTGCTCGCGAAAGTCGTCGAAGTTCGGATCGGCGAGACGCGACGGCCGACCCTTCGACGTGATCTCGAAGACCGCCATCAGCCGGGCGGGATCGGCATACGGCAGGGGCCGCAGGAGCACGCCGTAGACGACGCTGAAGATGGCGGTCGTCGCGCCGATGCCGAGCGCGAGCGTGAGAATCATGACCGCGTGGACGCCCGGGCTCTTGCCGAGCGCTCGACCGGCGTGTCGGAGGTCCTGCCAGAAACCGCCCATGTTCACCTCGGCGAAAGCGACGTCGACGCCGTCTTGGGATCTTACGGACTCCCGGGGCCGCGGGTTTCGGGACGTTCGCCGCTCAACGGGGCCGGAAATCCCCGCCGGCGCGTCGACCGATCGAGGTCCCGCGTCGGGGGCCGGCGCCGAGTTAGAGCACGCGCTCCAGCGAGGCCCCCTGCGGAACGCCCATGAGCCATTCCGGGTAGGCCCACTCCCGGGGTTGGAGCAGGAGGTGGCAGCGGCCACGGTCCGCAATCGGAGCCGGCGTTTCGAGCCGGGCCCCCTGGGCGAGGTACCAGGCGAGGTGCCCGGTCTCCTTGCACCAACGGAGCACGGCGTTGGCGTTGTCCGTCATGGACAATTCGGGATTAGAGTGCATTTCCACGAGCCACTTCGTCTCGCGGCGGGACGCGAGAAACTTCGCGCCTTCGAGAACCAGGCGCTCGGCGCCCTCGACGTCGATCTTGACGAGGTCCGGAACCTCGGTGTTCGCGGCCACGAGATCGTCGAGACAGAGCGTCGGCACCTCGTAGGATTTGTGCATGCGCGCCGCGGTCACGGCATGGCCGGCGTACATGCTGCCGGCGGCGCCGGCGCCCACGGTCCAGAATCGAACGGACTCGCCGCTGGCGTTCGAGACGAAGGCGCAGATGAACCGGGCCTTGTGGGACAAGCCGTTTCGAATGAGCGCCTCGGAGGCGAGGGTCAGGGCCTGCGGGTTGGGATCGAGCAGGACGACCTCCTCGACGTTCGGGCAGAGGAGCGCGAGCAGCGCGGCCTGACCCTGATTCGCGCCGACGTCGAAGACCCGTCGGGCGCGCGAGGCGCAGGCGAGAAACCATGCGTCGTCGTAGTCCGGCGGGTTCCGCACGACCCCGCGGCGAAGGTAGATCTCGTGGCCGAGCAGCCGGGTGGGCACGAGAGGGGCGCGGATCCCCACGCGTTCCCGGAGTGCCGCCAGGGCTCGGGCAGGCAGATTGCGAACCTGCATGTCGGGAAGGATACGCTTTCATGGGTTCGACGCATACCTGACCTCGGGTACAGAGCGTCGATTCCGGAGAACGCCGACCGATGAGAACCTCGACCGTTGCCCGGCTCGAATGTCCGTTCTGCGGGGGATCTCTCTCGATCACGCGCCGCGACCCGGAGGCGGGCGAGGAGGTCGAGTCGGGGATCCTGCGCTGCGCCTGCGGCGAGATCCCGGTCGTCGGTGGCATCCCGATCTTTCGCCGCGAGGGACGCGTGGACGTCATGCTGCAGACCCGGGATGCCTCCTCGAGCGTCGGCCCTTCGGTGGCATCCATCCTCGAGCTCGTGCGCTCGGGGCACGGTGAAGAGGCCCTGCGGCTGTTGCTCGTGCCTCCCGACCGCTCGATCCGCAAGGCGTTGCTCGCCGCCGAGCTGCTGCCGGCGCGGCGGCAGGGAAGAGTTCGCACCGCTCTTCAGTCGGCATGGGCGCGGCGCGCGCGGAAGCGCTCCGGCGCGCTCCTGGAAAATCCGCCGAAGGCGACGGCCGCAGAGGTCCTCTCGGACCATTACCGCGGCCTCGGCCGCCCCGAGCACTTTCACCACTTCTTCCACCGGTTCTCGCAGCCCCGCCACCTGACGAGCCTCGCGCTCGCCGAGCTGCTCGCGGGGGGCCGCGGGGCCGGCCTCGATCTCGCCTGCGGGCCCGGGCACACGCTGCACGCCCTGACGACGAGGGCTCCCGAACGCCCATGGATCGGTCTCGACCGAAATTTCTTCGAGCTCTACTTCGCGCGGCGGTGGACCGCCCCCCGGGCCGACTACGTCTGCGCGGACGCGGACGGTCCGCTGCCCTTTTCGCAAGGCGTCCTGGGAGGCGCGCTCTGCTCCGACGCCTTCCACAACTTTCTGCGCAAGCGCCTCTGCGCGGCCGAGCTCCTGCGGGCGGTGGCGCCCGATGGCGTGATCCTGCTCTCCCGGATCGGCAACCGCCTGGTCGAGCCCCGCGAGGGCTATGAGCTCGACCCCGACGAATATCGGGCGCTGTTCCCGGGCGTGGCATCGCGCCTGGTGAGCGACCGCGCGCTCCTCGATCGGTACGTGTCCGGTCGGGCGCCCGACCTCTCCGGCGAGCCGGCGCCCGAGGAGCTGGCGCGGGAAAAGTGGCTGTCTCTCGTCGTGGACCGGACCGGACGGGCGCTGCGCGATCACGGCGCCTTTCCCGCCTGGCCGCATGGCTTCGGACGGATGCGCGTCAACCCGCTCTACGCGGAGGACGTCACGAATCGCGGGCGGTGGTCGCTGCGCATGCCGTCGGCGTGGTTCGAGTTCGAGAATGGAGCCTGCCGCGCGTACATGCCGGAGTCCGTCGAGCTCTCCGACGAAGTCGTCGCCGACCTCGAAGCCGGCCGGCGGACCGCGGAGACCGAGGAGCTCGTCCGGCGCTGCGTCGTGCTGGGGTTCCCCGACAAATACTTATAGCGATCCTTCGCCGCGCCGTCTTACGCGAGGTGGCCCATCTTCCCCGAGCGGTAGTCCGCGATCGCGCGCTGGATCTCGTCGTCCGTGTTCATGACGAAGGGTCCGTATCCGACGACGGGCTCGTCGATGGGCGCCCCGGAGAGCAGCAGGATCGTGGAGTCGGCGCCGGGCTCGATCGAGAGCATCTCGCCGTCCCGGTCGAGGACGGCGAACCCGCCTTCGTCGACCGACTGCTCGCCGTTGAGACGAGCTCCGCCGCGCAGAAAGAGCAGTCCGGTGGATTGCCCCCCGGGCACCCGGAGCGTCGCCGGCTTTCCTTCGCGGAGTCTCAGGTCCCACAGCTCGATCGGGGTATGGGTGCGCGCGGGCCCGCGCGCCCCGTCGAATCCGCCCGCGATCACACGCACGCTTCCGGCCTCGCCGGGAA
Organism: uncultured Acidobacteriota bacterium; assembly: GCA_963738945.1. GTDB lineage: Bacteria > Acidobacteriota > Thermoanaerobaculia > UBA5066 > Gp7-AA6 > DAHUXD01. Next base: position 2,886,351 of record CAVTYD010000002.1, on the reverse strand, counting down.
GCACGACGACGGGAGCCTTCTTCTCGACGATGTCCTGGTAGGTCGGCGCCGACATCTTCGATTTCGCCGGGAGATTGACCCAGAGCTGGACCATCTCGAGCGTGCCGCCGGTCCGGGTGAACTCCTTGCCGTGCATTTCCTCGTGGACGATGCCCGAGGCCGCGGTCATCCACTGGACGTCGCCGGGGCCGATGCGCCCGCTGTGGCCGGCCGAATCGCGGTGATCGATCTCGCCCTGGTAGGCGATGGTGACCGTTTCGAAGCCGCGATGAGGATGCTCCGCCACACCGCGCGGCGTCGGCGACGGGCGGAAGTCGGCGGGCGCGGCGTAGTCGAGAAGGAGAAAAGGGCTCATTTGCGGGGCCGAGTCGTACGAGAACATCGAGCTGACCGGGAAGCCGTCTCCGACCCAGTGCCGGGGAGGAGCCTGCTCGATGCGGAGAACGCCTTTCCTGCGATTCGGGGTCGCCATGCGATGGGTCCTTTCTCGGCCGAAGCGTCCGGCGATGATCCGAGCCGAACGCACTAAGTACGCCTCCACCGGCCGTTTCGGTGCAGGGCGCTCCGGGCGGCGCCGATCTCAGTGCAGGGGCACGGCCACGGGGCCGCCGCGGCGGCGCTTGAAGAGGAGCAGCAGCGGGATGCACGCGAGAAAGAAGATCCCGACGACGCGGAAGGCGTCCATGTAAGTCAGCAGGAAGGTCTGGCGCACGACCGTGCCCTCGATGGCGCCGATCGCCTGCTGCTGGGCCTGGGCGAGCGTCGATCCCTTCGCCATGAGGCCCCGCGTGATCGCGGCGAGGCGCTCACGCAGGGAGGGATCGTATTCGGAGACGTAGCGCAGAAGGTGGTTGCGATGGGCCCACGATCGCTTCGTGATGAACGTGGTCATGAGGGCGACGCCGAAGGAGCCTCCGAGCTGGCGGGACATGTTCGTCAGGCCCGAACCCTGGGCGATCGCGGGGCCGCGAAGCCCCGACAGCGCCAGGGTCGTCAGCGGCACGAAGAGCAGACCGAGGCCGACGCCTCGAAAGATGAGCGGCCAGAAGAAATCGCCCCGCCCGGAGTCGAGGGTGGACTTCGACAGCATCGTGGTGAAGAGGAAGAACGACAGGAAGCCCAGGGCGTTCATCAACTGGGCGGGGACTTTTTTCTGCAGCAGCTTTCCGACGGTCGGCATCATCACGGCCGTCGCGAGGCTCCCCGGCAGGAGGATCAGGCCGGTCTGCATCGCGGTGAAGCCGAGCAGGTTCTGGGCGAAGACCGGGAAGATGAACACGGAGGAGTAGAGGCCGAAGCCCAGAATGAAGGTGAAGAGCGTCCCGACCGCCAGTGACCGATCCTTCAGGACGCGCAGGTCCACGATCGGATGCTCCGCGGTGAGCTCTCGAACGATGAACGCGATGATGCCGCCGATCGCGAGGAACGTGAGCACGACGATGTACGTCGCGGAAAACCAGTCGTCGCGCTCGCCGCGCTCGAGGACGATCTGGAGCGATCCGATGCCGAGCACGAGGAGAGCGATTCCGGCCCAATCCACGCCGCCGACGGCCCGCTTCTCCTTCGGGTCGCGAATGAACGAGAACGTCAGCAGCGTCGCGACGAGGCCGATCGGCAGGTTGACGTAGAAGATCCAGGGCCAGGAATAGTTGTCCGTGATCCAGCCGCCGAGCGTGGGCCCGATCGTCGGGCCGACGACGACGCCGAGGCCGAAGAGGCCGTTGGCGAGCCCCAGCTCCTCGGGCGGGAACGTTTCGACGAGGATCGCCTGGGAAGTCGCGAGCAGCGCTCCGCCGCCCGCGCCCTGGATGAAGCGGAAGGTCACCAGCTCCCAGATGTTCGTGGCGTGTCCGCAGAAGAAGGACGCCACGGTGAACAGGATGATCGAACCGGCGAAGTAATTTCGGCGGCCGAAGGCCGAGGAGAGCCAGCCGGCCATCGGCACGACGATGACGTTTGCGACGACGTAGGCCGTGACGACCCACGCGACCTCGTCGAGCGTCGCGCCGAGGTTGCCCATCATCTGCGGCAGCGCCACGTTGACGATGGACGTGTCGACCAGCTCGATCACGGAGGCGAGGATCACCGTGACGGTGATGATCCACTTGCGGGCGCCGGCTTCGGACATCCGGAATCTCCGTTCAGTCCCGGACGTCGACGATCGCGGTGACGCTCATCCCGGCGCGCAGCGGATGAGCCGGATCTTCCGGCTCGTCGAGAACGATCTTGACCGGCACGCGCTGGACCACCTTGGTGAAGTTGCCGGTCGCATTGTCCGGCGGAAGCAGCGAGAACTTCGCCCCGGTCGCGGCGGCAAACGACTGCACGCGGCCCGCGAAGGGATGCTTCGGGTAGGCGTCGACCTCGATCTCGACCTTCTGTCCCACGCGCATCTTCTTCAGCTGCGTCTCCTTGAAGTTCGCCACCACCCAGGGCTGAGCGTCCGACACGATCGCCAGGAGCGGCTGGCCCGCCTGGACGTACTGACCCACCTCGACGTTCTTGCGGGAGACGACGCCGTTGGCGGGAGCCGTGACCGTCACGTAGGACTCCTGGAGGCGGGCGAGCTCGAGGTCCGCCTGCTTCTGCAGCACCTTGGCCGCGGCGGCCGAGACCTGGCCTTGTTCGGCCTCGACCTGCGCGACGGCGGCGTCGGCGGCCGCCCTGGCGGCGTCGTACTGCTGTTGCGAGACCTCTTCCTTCTGCCGAAGCGTGGCGTAGCGCGCCAGGTCGGCGGCCGTTTTCGCGCGCGTCGTCTCGGCCGCCTGCACCTCGGACTTCGCGACGGCCACGGCGGCCCGGGCATTCTGGAGATCGGCCTGGGCGGTCGCCACTCGGGAGGCGTAATCGCGATCGTCGATGGTCAACAGAACGTCTCCGGCGGCGACCTTCTGGTTGTCGTTCACGCGGACCTCGCGCACGTAGCCCGAGACCTTCGGCAGAACCGGGTCGATGTGGGCTTCGATCTGGGCGTCGTCGGTCTCCGCATGCCTCTCGTAGAAACGGATCGTGCGCCAGCCGTAGATGCCGCCCGCGATGAGCGCGGCCGCGAGGATTCCGAGCATGACGACCCGGCGGCTGCCCCCCTTCTTCGACTCGGCGGCGGGAGGAGCGGGCTGGGCTTCCGCGGGCTTCGGCCCGATCTCTCTAGCGGCCGTGTTCGCCTGGTCCATGGTCTTCTCTCCTTCTTCTTTCTTCTTCACGACTTGCCGCCGGTGATGAGATCTCGGATCTGGCCCGTGGCGCGCCAGAGCTCGTACCGGGCGCGCTCCTGGTCGGCGGCCGCCGCGATGCGATCGGCCTGCGCGGTCACGAGGGAAGCCTGGGCGTTGTCGACCTCGATCGACGAGGTCACGCCATTTTGGAAACGGTCGCGCGAGAGGTCGAGCTCCTCCTCCGCCAGGCGGAGGTTGTCGATCGCCACCCGCGATCGCTCCCTCGCGCTCTCGTAGGCGAGGATCGCCCGCCTCACCTCTTCTTCGACCTCCCGCTCCGTCTCGGTCTTCTCGAGGTCGAGCTCGCGGCGCCGGCTCTGGGCCTCGGCGACCCGCGCCGCGATCCGGCCTCCGGTGTAGATCGGGACCGACACGAGGCCCACGACCTGGCGCGACCAGAAGAGGTCGGCGGCGCGGTTGCCGCTGTAGGCGCCCTGGAGCTGAGCGGAGAACGTGGGGAGGCGCTCGGCCTTCTCGGCGGCGATCGTGAGGTCCTCCGCGACGGTTCGCGCGGCGACGGACTGGAGCTCGGGGCGATCCTGCCGCGCGCGGGCGAGCGCCTGGGCGACCGCGGGAGCCGGGTCGTCGCTCTCGCGGAGCCGGTCGGCGAGCTTGAGATCGGTCGCCTGATCCGCACCGATCGCGTGGAGAAGCGCCAGGCGCGACGCGTCACGCTGGTTTTCGGCGACGAGCAGCGACTGCTGCTGGCGGGCCAGGGCGACCTCGGCGCGCGTCGAGTCCACCTTCGTGGCGACCCCGGCGCGCCGCTGGTCCTCGGCCAGATCCCGCAGCTTCGTGAAGAGCTCGACGTTGGCGCGGGCCGTTTCGACGCTCGCCTCCGCGCGCTGCAGGCTGACGTAGAGCGTGGCGACGGCCGCGGCGACGTCGTTCTCCGTCCGCCGCGCGTCGACCTCGGAGACGGCGACGCCCTGCCGCGCCGCGTCGTAGCGCTTCTTGGCGGCGATGTCCACGATCTGCATCGCCGCGGAGACCTGAAAGTCGAGGACGTTGAACGGCCCGACGACCGGGCTCGTTCCGGGCGGCGTCGGAAATCCATACGTCGCGAAGTTGATCGACTCGTTTCCGCCCTGGATCCCTCCGGCGACCTGCGGGAGGAGGGCCGAGCGCGCCTGCAGCGACTGGGCGGAGGTCGTGACGACGCGCTCGCTCGCGATGCGCGCGGCCGTGCCGTCCGACAGGGCGCGCCCCACGGCGTCCGAGAGCGAAAGCGTCAGCTCCTGGCCGGCGGCCGACCTCGCGGACCACAGCGCCGCGGCGAGCAGCAGGACGGCGCCTCGCCCGCGCGAGTCCCTTCGGTCCTGCTCGGCGCGGCACCAATCCTTGAGGTACGCGGGACAGTTGACGATCCGGGCGCGCCGGCCGGGACCGTGGGTGAGCAGCTCGACGCAATCGCGGTCCGCTCGGGTCAGCTCCGCCAGGTCGAGCGTCACCGAGCGCCGGGCCCGCGCGCATTCGTCGAGGAGGTCCCGAAGCGTCGGAAGGCCCTCGGCGGTCAGTGCGCCGCAGAGGCGATAGGCAACTTCGGTCGGTGTCGAGAGGGTCGTTTCGATCTTGAGCATCCTTCTTCTCCCGCCAGACTGGCTTCAAGAGACGTGCCAGCAGCGAAGGCGCTCAAATGGCAGTGTTGCATGATCTTACGGTAAGAGCGGACTTACGACAGTTCGTAACGTTACGGCCAGCCGTAACGAAAGTCAGCCGCGCAGACGGCTGTCGCGGGTGCTGCGAAAGCGGTGCTTGTCGATCCTGAGCTTCTGGATCTTCGATTCGAGCGTCGTGGAGGGCAGGTCCAGGAGCGCCGCCGCGCCGTGCTGGCCGGCGACCCGCCCGCGCGTCTTGCGCAGGGCGTCCTCGATCGCGTGCCGCTCCTGGTCGCGGAGCGTCGTGGGCCGGCGGTCGGACGGAGACGGCGCGCGCGCTTCGAGAGCCGACACGTCGAGGACCAGCCGCTCTCCTTCGGAGAGGATGGCCGCGCGCTCGATCAGATTCTCGAGCTCCCGCACGTTGCCGGGCCAGTCGTAGCGTACGAGGGCGTCCATCGTCCGGCGATCCACGCGGCGAAATTTCTTTCCGAGGGCCGCGCCGTGCCGGGCGGCGAAGTATTCGACGAGAATCGGGATGTCTTCGCGCCTCTGGCGCAGCGGCGGAACGGAGATCGGAAACACGTTGAGCCTGTAGAACAGGTCGCCGCGGAAGCGGCCCTCGGCGGCCTCGCGCTCGAGGTCGCGGTTGGTGGCCGCGATCAGCCGCGCATCGGTGCGGAGCGTCTCGGTGCCGCCGACGCGCTCGTACGTTCCCTCCTGGAGAACGCGAAGCAGCGCGGCCTGGACCTCCGCGGGGAGGTCGCCGACCTCGTCGAGAAACAGCGTCCCTCCGCGCGCGAGCTCGAACCGGCCGGCCCGGCGCTGGGTCGCCCCCGTGAACGCACCCTTCTCGTGGCCGAAGAGCTCCGAGGCGACCAGGCCGGGCGGCAGCGCCGCGCAGTTCAGGCTGATCATGGATCGCCGCCCTCGGGGCGAGCGCTTGTGGATCGCCGCCGCGACGAGCTCCTTGCCGGTGCCGGTCTCGCCCTCGATGAGGACCGTGGAATCGGTGCTCGCCACCTTCCCGATCTGCCCGAGGACTTTCCGGAGCGCCGGCGACGAGCCGACGATGTCGCCGTAGGTCTCGCGAGTGTCGAGCTCGCTGCGGAGAAGCAGGTTCTCCTCCTCGAGAAGGGTCTTCAGCCGGTCGATCTCCTCGTAGGCGAGCGAGTTGGCGACCGCCGCGGCCACCGGGCGCGAGACCTCTTCGAGCAGCGAGACCTCGGGATCGGAGAACCGCCCCTCCTCGCGCGCGTAGGCGATCGTTCCGATGATCGCGCCGCCGCGTTCGAGCGGGCACCGCACGAGGGATTGGATTCCGTAGTTCGCGAGGCGCGCGTCCTCCGGAAACCGGGCGTCCTTCGGAATGTCCGAATAGACGAGGGTCCTGCGGGTCTGCTGCATGTGCTCGACCGCGGAGCCCTCGAGCGGCAGCTCGTCGTCGAGAAAGCTCGGATCTCCGTGCATGAACTCGATGACGCGGCCGAACGCCGCCCGCGCGGACTCGCCCTCGACGCGCGGCACCCGGGCCGCCGAGATCGCGTGCCGGCGGAGGCGCGGACCCTCGACGGTGATGACGGCGATGGCGTCGACCGGGACGTGAGGCTCCAGGCACAGCCGCGTCGCCTCGAGGACCGCGGCGAGATCGAGCCGCTCGTTGACCGACTCGGCGACGCGCAGGAGCAGCCGGTACCGTTCCTCGGGCGATGGCGGCAATGCGGGAGCGGTCACGGCCGGGCCGATCTTATGCGATCGGACCTGAACCCTCGGCGCGCCACGCCGGCTAGTTCGTGAGCCGGCCGATCGGCGGACGGCCCGATGGAAAGGGGCGAACGATGGCCACGATGAGGGTCTTCCAGGTGCCGCGGGCGGGCGGCCCGTTCGAGCGGGTCGAAAGGGAAATTCCCACGCCCGGCGCCGGAGCCGTCCGGGTACGCGTCGAGGCGTGCGGCATCTGCCACAGCGACGTGATGACGCGCGAGGGGCTCTATCCGGGGATTCGTTATCCGCGCGTGCCCGGCCACGAGATCGCGGGTGTCGTGGACGAGGTCGGCGAAGGCGTGATCCCGTGGAAGAAGGGCGACCGCGTCGGCATCGGCTGGCATGGGGGCCACTGCGGGCGTTGTGCTCCGTGCCGGCGGGGCGACTTTCTGTTCTGCCGCGAGGGTGCGCCGATCCCGGGCATCTCGTACGACGGCGGATATGCGGACTTCGTCGTCGCTCCGGCCGTCGCCCTGGCCCGGATTCCCGACGAGTTGTCCTTCGAGGAGGCCGCGCCCCTGATGGATGCCGGTGTGACGACGTTCAACGCGCTCCGCAACTCCGGAGCGCGCTCGGGAGAGCGGGTGGCGGTGCTCGGGCTTGGCGGTCTCGGTCATCTCGGCGTTCAGTTTTCGGCGAAGATGGGCTTCGACACGGTGGCGATCGCGCGGGGCCGCGACAAGGAGCCGCTGGCCCGAAAGCTCGGCGCCCGTTCCTACATCGACAGCCGCGAGCAGGATCCCGCGGCCGAGCTCGCCCGCCTCGGCGGGGCGCGGGTCGTGCTCGCCACGGTGACCGACGCGCCGGCGATGACGGCGGCTCTCGGAGGTCTCGGGGTCGGCGGACAGCTCCTCGTCGTCGGGGCGCCGCAGGAGCCGCTCCACGTCCCGGCCGGCCTGCTCATCGGCGGGCGGCGGTCGGTCGCGGGCTGGGCATCGGGCCGCTCGATCGATTCCGAGGACACGCTGGCCTTCGCGGTCATGACCGGCGTGCGGTCGATGAACGAAGTGTTCCCGCTCGAGAAGGCCCCCGAGGCCTACGACCGGATGTTGAGCGGAGCGGCGCGCTTCCGCGTGGTCCTGAAAATGCGCGCCTGACCGCGCGGATGCGAGCCGCCTCGAGCGAGCGCCTCAGTGCTTCTTCGTGAGGATCAGCTCCATCAGCACCTTCTCCTTGCCGTCGGCGCCGGTGTTGTATTGCCGGTGGACGAGGCGGTTGCCGTTGTCCTCGAGATAGGAGACGGTGCGCGACGTGTGCTCCTGCCCGTGGCTGCCGCCGAGCGAGACGCTGTAGAGAACGATCTGCTTTCCGTCGAAGGGTTCCTTGCTCTGGCGGATCGAAAAGCGCGTCGAGCGCGAGTCGTACCAGAACGTCGTGAAGAGCCCCGTCTGCGGATCGAATCCGCTGATGCCGGTTCCCGTGGTCGTCTTGCCGTCCTGGTGAAACGTGAAGTCGGACTCGAGGAACCGTCCGTCCTGGACCATCTTCTGGGTGCACTCGCCGGCGGCCTTGTTGGCCGCCCCGCCGGACGGCGGGTAGAAGTTGCGCTCGACCGTCCAGTCGCCTTCGAACGTCTTCAGAAAGGCCTGGCCGGCCCCGGGGCCCGACGGCGGTTCGTAGCGGGCCTGCATGTCCTTCTTGGGAGCCGCCGGAGTCTCCGACTGGGCGCTCGCGAAACCGACGACGGTCAGGGAAAGAGCGGCCGCCGCCATCGCGCACTTCCGGGTCACGGATCGGTTCATGAAAGGGGTCCTCCTCGGCGCGGAAGGATATCCCGCCCGCCGCTCCGGGTGGTCAGTCGGCGCGCAAGACGTCGAGAGGGCTCGCCGCGGTCGCCCGACGCGCCGCGAAGGCCGAGGCGAGCACGGCGGCCAGCGCGAGGACGAGCACGGCGATTCCGTACGTCGCGGCGTCCCGCGGGCCGACGCCGAAGAGCTGAGAGCGCAACAGCCGGGCGGCCAGGGATGCGGCCGGGAGGCCGAGCGCCAGGCCGGCGGCCGCGACGGCGAGACCCTCGCGCACGACGAGCCCTCGGACCTGGCGCGGGAGCGCTCCCAGGGCGAGGCGGACGCCGAACTCCTTGCGGCGCTGCGCGACCGAATAGGCCACGACGCCGTAGAGCCCAGCGAACGCGAGCAGCAGCGCGACCGCCGCGAACGCCGCCGCGAGGATCATCGTGAAGCGCTCCGAGCCGCGCGCGGCGTCCAGATAATCGGCCAGGGGCCGGACCTCGGAGATCGGAAGCACAGGGTCCATCCGAGCGAGAATCCGGCGAATGGAGCCGACGAGCAATGCCGGGTCGGCCGTGGCGCGCACGACGAAGGCCGCCGGATTGCGCTGGATCTGTCGCTGCGGGAAGTAGACCTGCTCGCGGACCTCCGCGGTGAGGCTGCGGTGCCGCATGTGCCGAACCACGCCGACGACCGTGACCCGGTCTTTCGGATGGCCGGACGAGTAGGGATCCACGGCGAGGCGCTTGCCGATCGCGGTCTCGTTCGGCCACGCGAGGCGAGCGAGGCGTTCGTCCACGATCGCCACCGGCTGTCCCGCCGGGTCGTCGGATTCGTCGAAGTTTCGGCCGGCGACCAGGCGTGCTCCGACGGCCGCGAAGAGGCCGGGCGTGACGGCGCGGTAGTCGGCCATCGGCGCCGTGCTCTCGTCGGCCCCCGGCGCGGCGAGGTACGGGCCTCCCCAGTTGGGGATGTGGTCGAAGGGAAGGTGGCTCACCGCCGCCACCGCTGTGACTCCGGGAAGCGCCGCGATCTCCTTCTCGAAGCGGCGGCTGAAGGCGTTGAACGCCTCCGGCGTGTCGTACCGGGAATCGGGCAGCGCGAGGCGGAACGAGAGCACGTGGTCGGCGCGATAACCCGGATCGATGCTTCGCAGTCTCAGGAACGTGCGGGCGATCAGGCCGGCACCGACGACGAGCACGACGCCGAGGGCGATCTGCACCGCCACGAAGGCCGCGCGGAGCCTCGACCGCGTGCGCTGACCCTCTCGCTTCAACCCGGCGACCGGGGCCGTCCGCAGGACCTCGCCGAGCGGCGCGAGCGAGAGCAGCACGCCCCAGAAGAGGGCGGTGCCGGCCGTGAACGCGAGCACTCTCGAATCGATCGACGCCGCGGCGATCCTCCTGAGGCTCTCGGGCCGGGCCGCCACGAGGGCCAGGAGGGTACCGCGTGCCACGACCAGGCCCGCGGCGCCGCCGAGCGCGGCCAGAACGAGACCCTCGACCAGGCACTGGCGAAAGAGCCGGCGCCGGCCGGCTCCGAGCGCGATTCGGAGAGCGATCTCCGGACGCCGCGACGCCGCCCGGGCGGCGAGCAGACCGGCGACGTTGACGAACGTGATGCAGAGAAGGAGTCCAACGCCTGCAAAGAGCGCGAGCAGGGCGGGGCGCATCGGCCCAACGTCGTCTTCGTGCAGGCCCACGGTGTCGTATCGCCGCCCGGCGCTGCCGTACTCGGGAAACTCCCGCGAGATCCCCGAGGCGATCGCATCGATCTCCCGGCGCCCCTGTCCGAGGCTCACTCCGGGCTTCAGGCGGCCGACCACCCGCAGGAACTGTTGCCCGCGCGGGCCCTCCGTCATCTTCGGCCAGAACGGAACCCACGCCTCGAGGTCGTCGGGAATCGCCGAGTCCGGCGGCAGGAGCAGCCGGAACGACGCGGGCATGACGCCGATGACCGTCGTCGGCTGACCGTTGACCCGAATGCGCCGGCCGACGACGCGAGGGTCGGCGCCGTAGCGTCGCCTCCAGAGCGCGTCGCCCAGAAGGATCCGCCGCTCTCCCTCCGCGTCGTCTCCGACGGCGAAGGTCCGTCCGAGTGCGGCGTCGGCGCCGAGCACCGAGAAGAAGTCCGCCGTGACGAGGCCGACCCGGATCTGTTCCGGATCGCCCTCCCCGTTCAGGGCGGCGCTGTTCGACCAGATCGCCCCGAATCCCGAGAACTGCCCGCTCCGGCCGCGCAGGTCCGCGAGCTCGGGGCCCGACAGGGGAGCCCGTGGATAACCGGCTTCGCTCATGTTCGACCAGACGAAGACCAGGCGCGATGGGTCCCGGTAGGGGAGGGGCTCGATCAGCGTCGAGTTGACGACGCTGAAGATGGCGGTGTTCGCGCCGATGCCGAGACCGAGCGTCAGGATCGTGGCGGCGGCGAAACCCGGCGATCTCCAGAGACTCCGCCAGGCATGGCGCGCGTCGCGCAGCGTCGTTTCGATTTCGACGCCGGGCCGCGTCGAGCGGACTTCCTCCTTCACCGGCTCGATGCCGCCCATCTCGATCGCCGCGGCGCGGCGCGCCTCCTCGGGATCGGCGCCCTCGCGGGTTTTGCGTTCCGTCAGCGCCTCGAGGTACCCGCGCACTTCCGCGTCCAGATCGGCTTCGAGGCTCCGGCGTCGAAACGCCGCGCGCCAGAGACTCGCGATCCGGGCGCCGAGAGGCACGATTTCCTCCGTCTAGTCCGATTCGAGGACCAGGCCCATCGCGAGGACGATGCGCCGCCACTGCTGCGTCTCGCGCTCGAGCTGCTTCCGTCCGGCGGGCGCGAGGCGATACGTCCGGATGCGATGGCCCTCGGCGGACTCTCCCCAGGCGCCGACGACGAAACCGTCCCGTTCGAGCCGGTGGAGGGCGGGGAACAGAGAGCCCGCCTTCACGACGAAGGCGCCCCGGGTGATCTGCGCGATGCGATCCGCGATCGCGAGGCCGTGCCGCGGCTCGAGGGCGAGAGTCCGCAGGATGAGGAGGTCGAGCGTCCCCTTGAGGAGCCCGGTACGGCGCGCCATATAGATCAACGATATCGATCTTCGACAGGCTTGCGCAAGGCGGTCTCGGGTCCCGCCGCAAAATAGAGGACCTTCGACGAGCCCGACGCCCCGTCGTTGCCGAAGCCGATTCCCCAGAGTCCGTCGACCGTCAGGACGTGGTGATCGTGGTGAAGGCGTCCGGCGAAGAACCAGTGGCCATTCGTTCGCCCCCGAGAAACCTCGGGACACCGTCGCCACGAGGTCCGCGACCTCTTCGCGCCGCCTCCGCGTCGTGACCCGCGTCACGCGCGATGTCTTTTTCGCCGGAGTGTGAACGGTCACAGCGGAAGAGCCCCGGCCCAAACTAAACTCGCATCACGAAATGAAGCGCCGATCCGGGTCGTACCGGAACGGCGAGCGAACCTAACTCCCTGGAAGAACAATGAAACTGCGGACCTCGTCAATATTCGTGCGAAATCGCGTGCCCGCGTGGGCGGCGGCTCTCTGGCTAGCCCTTCCCGCATTCGCGGCGGCGGCGACGTATTCGCATGCTCCGACGACGTTCAGCTGGGTGGACCCGTCCACGCAGACGGCGGCGGCGTTCGACACGACGCAGTGCACGGGCGGAGACTCGACGGCGGGGCTCCTTGACGATTCGATCACGGCGCCGCTCAACATCGGGTTCTCGTTCACGTACGGCGGAACGACCTATACGCAACTCCAGATCATGACGAACGGGCGATTGCAGTTCAATCAGGGATACTGCGGCGCTGGAACGCAGGCGGTCGGTCCGCCGCGCACGTACACGTTCCCTTATAGCGACAACAACATCCGCCGGACGATGAAGGTCTACGGCGCGGACTTCGACGCGAGCCCGAGCAACTCGGCCGGTCCCGGCACGACGACCTGCGTTGCTCCGGCCTGCGCCATCGTCTATACGGCGACGCCGCTCGGGACCGCTCCGAATCGGTACTTCGTCGCCACCTGGTTGAACGTGCCGGACTGGGGCTCGACCGGCAGCTTCTACAACGTCCAGATCATCCTGAACGAAGACGGAACCTTCGTTTACCAGTTCGGCGCGAGCAGCAACCTGGACGGCGGCCACGCCGATGTCGGCTGGGAGCTCACCAACGGCGACTGGGACACCGTCACGTACACCGACGTCGGATCGCTCGCGAACACGGCGATTCTGTTCTTCAATCCGGCTTTTCCGACGGCGACGCCGACGCCGAGCAACACCCCGACGAATACGCCGACCTGGACTCCGACTCCCACCAACACCGCGACCAACACGCCGACGTCCACACTCACGCCGAGCAATACGCCGACGAATACGCCGACCAACACGCCGACGTGGACGCCCACGCCGACCAATACCGCGACGAATACGCCGACCTTCACGCTCACGCCGAGCAATACGCCGACGAACACGCCGACCAATACGCCGACGTGGACGCCGACGCCGACCAACACAGCGACGAATACGCCGACGTTCACGCTCACGCCGAGCAACACACCGACGAATACGCCGACCAACACGCCGACGTGGACGCCCACGCCGACCAACACGGCGACGAATACGCCGACGTTCACGCTCACGCCGAGCAATACGCCGACGAATACGCCGACCAACACGCCGACGAGGACGCCGACGCCGACCAATACCGCGACGAATACGCCGACGTTCACGCTCACGCCGAGCAATACACCGACGAATACGCCGACCAACACGCCGACGTGGACGCCGACGCCGACCAATACCGCGACGAATACGCCGACGTTCACGCTCACGCCGAGCAATACGCCGACGAATACGCCGACCAACACGCCGACATGGACGCCCACGCCGACCAACACGGCGACGAATACGCCGACGTTCACGCTCACGCCGAGCAACACGCCGACGAATACGCCCACGAACACGCCGACGTGGACGCCGACCCCGACGAACACCGCGACGAATACGCCGACGTTCACGTTCACGCCCAGCAACACGCCGACGAACACGCCGACCTTCACGCCCACGCCGACGAATACGGCGACCAGTACGCCGACCTTCACCCCCACGCCGACCAACACGGCGACCAACACGCCGACGAAGACGCCGACCTCGACGCCGACCTCCACGCGGACGCCGACCCCGACGTCGACCAGCACGCCGACCGCGACGCCGACGGTCACGCCGACGCCGGCGTTGCCGAGCTCCGCGTTCATGAACGTGGACGCTCATGGCACGGGAACGACCTCGAACCTGAACGGAGTCCTCGAGTCCGGCGAGACCGTCGTCATCGAGCCCAACTGGCTGAACTCGACGCCGATCACGCTGACGTTCACGGGCGTCGCGTCCAACATCGCCGGTCCGGCCGGACCCAACTACGGCATCGCGGACGCGGTCGCCGACTACGCCTCGACCGCGCCCGGCGCCCTGGCCGATTGCTACACCGCCACGCCGGCGCACGACTGCTACCAGGTGACCGTTTCGGGACCGCGGCCCGCGCCCCACTGGGATGCGACCTTCGACGAGACTCTGAGCCTGGGTGGCGCGCCGAAGAGCTGGACCCTGCACGTCGGCGAAAGCTTTACGGACGTCCCGGTCTCACAGCAGTTCTATCGGTTCATCGAGAACATCTTCCACAACGGCATCACCGGAGGCTGCGGCGCCGGCATCTACTGCCCGACGAGCTCGGTGACGCGGGCGCAGATGGCCGTGTTCATCCTGAAGGGAAAGCACGGCGTCGGATACGAGCCTCCTCCGTGCACGGGCCTCTTCAGCGACGTGCAGTGCCCGAGCCTCTTCGCCGACTGGATCGAGGAGCTCGCGTCGGAGAACATCACGGCCGGTTGTGGCGGAGGCGGCTACTGCCCCGATCAAGCCGTCACCCGATCCCAGATGGCCGTCTTCCTCCTGAAGGCCCAGCACGGGCCCGGCTACGCGCCTCCGACCTGTACCGGAGAGTTCAGCGACGTCGCCTGTCCGAGCCAGTTCGCCGACTGGATCGAGCAGCTCTCGACCGAGGGGATCACGGGAGGCTGCGGCACCGGCATCTACTGCCCCGGCTCGCCGAACACCCGCGGGCAGATGGCCGTCTTCCTGGTGAAGACCTTCAGCCTTCTGCTCTACGGCCCCTAAACCGCTGTAACAGAAATCCGGACTCTCTTTGTCCTCGTAGGGGCGGCCCTTGCGGCCGCCCGCGAGCGGGGACAAGCCCCTGCGACCCCGGGTGGCACCTCCTCTTCGAAATCGCGCTTCAACTCTGGCAGAATCCCGCTCCGCCGCCGGGGCGGCCCCGGGGCGTAGAAGAAAGGAGACTCCATGATGAAACTGGGACGAATCGCGCTGGCGGGCTCCTCGGCCCTCGCGTTCGTGCTCGTGTCGGGGACGCTGACGGCGCAGGCCCCGGGCGACAAGACCGAGACCGAGTGGAACAACCAGAAGATCGAGGCCAAGCGCAGCCAGATCGACGCGACGGCTGGCGGTGCCCTCGACCAGCTCCTCAAGAACAACCCGAACGCCAAGGAACTGTACGAGAAGAGCTACGGCTGGGCGGCGTTCGACAACCTAAAGCTCGGGTTCTTCTTCTCGGGCGGCGGCGGCAAGGGCGTGGCCGTCGACAAGAAGACGAACCATCGGACGTACATGGACATGGGTTCGGCGGGTTTCGGCCTGGCGTTTGGCGGAAAGAAGTACGAGGTCGTGTTTCTCTTCCAGACCAAGGCGGCCTTCGACGCCTTCGTGAACAAAGGCTGGGAGGCTCAGGGCTCGGCCAGCGGGACCGCGGGAAACGCCCAGGCGGGCGCGCAGACCGGTTTCGTCAACGGGATGGCGATCTACCAGATCGCCAGCACGGGTCTCATGGCCAACGTCGACCTGACCGGATCCAAGTACTTCAAGTCCAAGGAGCTCAACTAACAGCCCTCGACGCCGGGGCGGTCTCGGCCGCCCCGGCATATTCTTCCCTCCACGCGCGAGCCCCGCATCCGCGCGAGGAGGTGGAGATGGTTCCGATCACGGCGCTCTGGCTGCCGATCCTGCTTTCGGCGGTGGCCGTTTTCCTGGCGAGCTCGATCATTCACATGGCCCTCCCGTATCACCGCGCCGACTACGGACGCGTGCCCGCCGAGGACGACGTCATGGACGCGCTGCGGAAATTCGCGATCCCGCCGGGCGACTATTTCCTTCCCTGCGCCGGAAGCCCGGCCGAGATGAAGAACCCGGAGTACAAGGAGAAGCTCCGCAAGGGGCCGCTGGTCCTCATGACGGTCCTCGCGTCCGACGGTTATGCGATGGGCAAGAGGCTCATTCAGTGGTTCCTCTACTCGCTGGTGGTCGGCCTCGTCGCGGCGCATGCCGCGCAGGCGCTGGGGGCGTCGGCGAGTCGCCGTTTCGTCTTCCACGTGACGGCCATCGTGGCGTTCTCGGCCTACGCGCTGGCCCTCTGGCAGAACTCGATCTGGTATTCGCGCAAGTGGTCCACGACGATCAAGTCCACGATCGACGGCCTGATCTACGGCGTCATCACGGGTTCGATCTTCGTGTGGCTCTGGCCGCACTGACCCGTCGAATCGACGAGGCGTCCGGACCTCCGATGACCGGGATTCGAAGGGGGCCCGTACGTGTCGCCGTCCTGAGCGCGGTCGTTTCCGTGCTCTCCTTCGTCGCGGGAAGCCGTATCACCGCGCTCTTCCATGGCGCTTCCGCTCTCGTGGGCGGACTGTGGTCGCTGATCTCCGCCGTCGTCGTCCTTCAGGCGACGCGACGCGAGACGACGGCGTCGGCCTGGAAACGTCTCGTCGGGACGCTCGTGGGCGCGGTCCTGAGCGGAGCGTACCTCTCGGTCCTGCCGTTCAGCCTTCCCGGCATGGCGCTCTGCATCGGCGTCACGGTGCTCGCGGGGCAGGCGATCGGGGCACCCGATCACGCCCGGTTGGCGGCGATCACCGTCGCCGTCATCATGGTGACGGCGCATGCGGACCCGACGCTTTCACCCTGGCTCGATGCCGCACTCCGTTTCGGGGAGTCCGGCATCGGAACTGCCATCACGGTCGCGGCCGTTCACGCGTGGCCCGAGGCGCTCCCAGTCGGGCGCTAGGGTCCGTACAGGAGGAGCGAGAAGGTCTTGGTCAGGAACACCGCCATCTGCTCGCGGACGTTCGGAGCCGTCGGACAGTAGAGCAGGGGGCTCGTGCTGCAGCCGGCCGTGATCTGTCGGTTGTAGAGATCCTCGACCCAGTTCGCGAACTGGCTCGGACAGGCCACGTCGCCGAAGATGCCCGAGCACGCGGGCGGCACATAGCCCGAGCGGATGAGCGCCTTCAGGAGGAACACCGCCATCTGCTGCCGCGTGACGGGATCGCTCGGGCAGAAGTCCCCGCCGCCGCATCCCGCCGTGATCGCCTCCGCGTCGAGCTCCTCGATCCAGTCGGCGAAGAGGCTCGGGCACGGAACGTCCGCGAAGACGCCGGTGCAGTGAGGCGGCACGTACGAGGCGCCGTGCTTCGCCTTGAGCAGGAAGACCGACATCTGAGCGCGCGTGACCGGGTCGGTCGGGCAGAAGATGCCCATCCCGCAGCCTCCGGTGATGCCGTTGTGGAAGATGTCTTCGACGAAGGGATAGAAGTTGCTCGAGGGCGAAATGTCGGCAAAACGAGAGCCCGGCGTGGACCGTCCAGCGCTTCGCCCACTTGTGATGGGGATCGGAGGTCGAGAGCGTCTCGTCGAAGTACGTGTCCCAGTGCTGGGACGGGCGCGGGATGTCCTGGAAGCCGAACTGGTAGCAGTCGCCGGTCGCGGTGAGGCAGTCGGAGGTCGCCAGCGAAGCGACCGTGCCATAGCCGGCGTCGATGTCGGGATCCGACGTGTCGAGCCCGTTCGAGTCGGAGACGGCGGACGTGTGCCCGGAAAGCGTCGTCGAGACGAGGGCATCGTTCTCCCACGTCGGCGCCACGACGAAGCGTTCGCCGGGGTCCGCGACGCCGTTGCCGGAGGGGTCGGCCGCGAGGGCGAGCGGCTCGAGCTCGGCCGGCAGGTACCCGCGACAGATGACACGCTCGGAGGCGTCGGTGGGTGCGCCCGTGACCGGTAGAGCCGTCACCGTCGTGTTCGTGATCTCGTCGACCGGCGTCTCGACGATCGGAGCGAAAGCGAAGGTCGAGTCGGTCGTCGTCATGGGTACCGAGATTTCCCGGTCGAGACAGCCGACGAACCCGCCTCCGGCGTCCACCTTGAGCGCAAGCAGCCGCGTGGCGAGGCTGACCCCATCCGACCCGACACCGACATATCCACCATCGAGCGTGGCGGCGATCGACGGGAGGTTCGACGTCGAGGAGAGTTGTGCGGCGAACGCCTTCGTCCAGAGGGGATTGCCGGCACCGTCGATCTCCATGAGGCCGGCCGCATTCAGTATGGTCTCCTGGGAGTCGCGTATGGCTCCGTGGCCCTCGAGATCCGGAGCCAGAGCGATGCCGTAGTTTCCGGCGAATCCCGGCGTGATCGCAGTGGGCGCGGTGAACGAATTCGACGAATAGGTCTTTTGCCAGAGAACGCTTCCGGTCTGGTCAACCGCGATCACGTTCACCCAGGATCCGATCTTGGTTGCCGTGACGACCAGCCCGCCCGAAGGACCGTTGGCGATACCCTCTCCAAGACTGATCGACGCGCTGCCCGTGATCGACTCCTCCCACTCGACCGCTCCCGAGGCATCCGCTTTGAGCACCCGGACGCTTTGGAAGGTGAAGCTGCCCGCGGGCCAGTCATCCCCCGTGACACCGAAGCCACCGTCCGCCGTATGGATCACGGACGATGCCGCCGTGGGGTGGCTCCCCGCCGCTCCCGGATAGGCCCGGATCCATTGAAGTGAGCCGTCCGCCCCGAGCTTGAGGAGGCCGAATCGATTTGCGACCGTTCCGGCGAGCGCGAAGCCGCCGTCGGAGGTCGCGACGATCGAGGCGCACGACGCTCCGACGTCGAGACCGGGATCGTCGACGGCGATCGTCTCGGACCAGACGACGCCGCCGGCCGCGTCCACCTTCAGGACCCAGATGCTCGACGGATTGAATCCAAGACTTCCTGCCATGACGAGACCGCCGTCGGTCGCTTCGGCCAGTGACGAGACGGACGCGCTGGCGGGAACGGTCTGTGAGTACACCCGCTGGAACAGCACCTCTCCCGTGCCGTCGAGCTTGACCAGCCAGAGGCCGACCGGATTGGGTGTGAGCCCCCCGCTGTTTCCGGCGATCGCGAAGTTCCCGTCCGATGTGCGGATGACGGCTCTCCCGCTCTCGCCGTTGCCCTGTCCGCTGCCGAGCAGGTCCGCCCAGCTGTCGACCTGCGCCGCCTGCCCCGCGCTCGTCGCGACGACGTATGCGCCGTCCGAGGCCTTCGTCGAGAAGTAGAGGACGCGCCGCGAGCCGGCGAGCGTCACCTCCGGATGCGAGAAGTCGAACTGATTCGGCGCGCCATCGACGCGCACCGCGTCGCCGTTCGAGAAGAGGCCGGCCGGCGCCGACCAGGTCTGGCCTCCGTCGCCGGACTGCACGTAGTAGATCTGCTTGTTGACGCGCGACCCGTCCGGATACCGGAGCGAGTAGTAGGCGCCGAGGGTTCCGTCGCCCTGGTCGAGAACGCGGCCGACGTTGTGGACGTACACGCCGAGCGGGTCGCCCGGGTGCGTCAGGAAGTACACGTAGCCGGTGCCGGTGATCAGGTCCTGGGACATGTCCGCAGGCGGCGTGACGCTCGGAGGAGTCGTGTCGACATACTCCCACTTCGACATTCCGCCGGGCCGGTCGTCGGCGACGTAGAGCCGACCGTCCACGAAGCCCCACGGTCCCGTCGTCTGTCCGAACGTGCCGAGGCCGTTCGTCGGATACACCGGACCCTGATGATTGACCGCGAGCGTCGACGGATCGGTCCCGATGTCGTTGACGCTCTCGTTGTAGTTGTAGTCGCCATTGGCGGACGGATTGTTCTCCGACCAGATCGCCAGCTTCCAGTCGCCACCGATCTTCGAGGCCCGGGGAAACTCGAACTGCGGCTCGGCGGGTGCGCCGTAGATCGGGAAGGGGCTGCCTCCCGAAAACGAGAGGTTCCCGTCCGAGATGAAGTGCACACCGTCGGACGACGTCGCGTGGCGCAGGCCCTCGATCGAGAGCGCGCTCGTGTTCGCGACCCACATGTGGAAGAGGCCGCTCTGGGGGTCGTAGACGACCGACGGGAACGTCGAGAAGTTCGAGGGATCGGTGTCCGTTCCCAGTCGCACGCCGTCGAGCGTGACGGCTTTGAAGTCGTTCGAGAAGACTGGAGCGGCGGCGGACAGAGCTCCGCAGAGGAACATCGAAGCCAGAAAGGCACTGCCGGCGACTCGGCGCATCGTTTCTCCTAACTCATTGCATTATAACAGGTTGCGCCGTCGCGCGACAGGGGAACCGCCCGGCGGATGCCGATCGTATTTCGGTCGAGCGTGAGGCATTTCGCCCACGCGTCGTTGACCCGTCGGGAGCGATGGCCCCGGCGAGAGGAGGTTTTCATGTACCCAGGATTCATCTCCCACTGGAAAGCCGCGCGTTGCGGCGAGCGGCGCGCCAGCGCCGGGTTCGGCGCCCATGGCCGTGGAGCGTGGCAGGAGCGCATGGAGTACGCGATGTCCGGGGAGGACGACGCGAGCCACGGATTCGCCGGAGGTCATTTCGGCGTGCGCCGGCCGTTGCGCTTTCTCGCCTACCGGCTCGATCTCGACGACGCGCAGGTCGCGGAGCTCGCTAAGATTCTCGATGAAATCAAGACGGAGCGCGCGCAGGCGGCCGTGGATCATCGCCGCGCCCTGTCCTCGTTCGCGGACGCCGTCGCCGGGGAGGCGTTCGACGAGGCCCGGGCCCGGTCCGGGGCCGACCTGCGGATCTCGAGCGCCGAGCGCTTGCGCGAGGCCGTGGTCAGGGCTCTCGGCCGTCTCCACCGCCTGCTCGAACCGGAGCAGCGCGAGCGGCTGGCCTATCTGATCCGGACGGGAACGCTCTCCTTCTGAGGCCTTCGCAACCGGTGGCGCGGGGCTTCGCGGCTCCGCGCCTTTTTTCTATTTCGGCTGCGCGTCCAGGTATCGCAGATAGTCCGTCGAAACGGCCTTGTGCCCGAGCTGGCGCAGCAGGGTCGCGATCTGTCCGCGATGGTACGTGCCGTGATTCGCGACGTGCATCAGCGCGTCGCCGAGCGCATACGTCCAGGTCTGGCCGGCGAAGTTGACGTAGGTCACGGTGTCCGCCATTCGCGCGGGCGTGAGCGCCTCGACGAAGGCGCGGTGACCCTCCTGCACCGTCTCCCAGAGTTCCCGGATCGCGTCGAGGGTCGTCAGGGTCTCGCCGCCCGGCAGCGACGAGGGCGAGCGCCCATGCCAGCGCTCGAGCCAGACCCAGTCGGCGCCATAGAGATGGACGAACGTCTTCTGCAGGGAGCCGAAGCTTCCGCCGACCGGGCGGACGAACTCGTCGGCGGTCACGGGCGCGGCGGATTCGAGCACCTTCTCGTTGGCCCAGCGGCCGTACGCGAAGAGCGTCGCGATGGTCTCGGGTGTGGGAGTCACGGATGGGCCTCCTCGGCCGGGCTCAGTGTTCCGGCAGGATCTCTTCGTGCCGCTTGCCGCGGTCGGAAGGGTCGCGGCGCGCATGGCGGCGCGGATCGAAAGTCACGCCTTCGTAGCAGATCGGACACTTCAGCCGGCCGTCGTGGGGGATCGGCGCGAAGCGGGGCGAGCGGCACGCGGCGCAGATCCACCGCGCGAAGCGGCGTTCCTCGCCTTCGTAGTCCATCAGCCCGAATGGTATGCCACCGGCGCTCGCTCCGGCGCGTCCGTCCTACGCGGCGAGGCGCCGGGCGGCTTTGATGGCGGCGGCGACGCCGGACTGCTGGCGGATCGCCTTGATCTTCGCGCGGGCATCCTTGGACAGGCGCCGGATCGCGGCGAGGTACTGACCCTGCGCGCGGCGTGCGGCGAGCTGCGCGCGGGAGATCGCCCGCCGGGCCTGCGGCTTCGCGCGGCGGACCGCCTGGCGGCCGGCTCGGGCGATGCGTCTCGCGGCGGGCCGGGCGGCCTTCTCCAGGGCGGTCAGACGGGTCCGAAGATCCCGGATCAGTTTTTCGCGATTCTTCAGAGCCCGCGTGACGTCGGCGGCCGCGACCTTTCCGTCTTCGATCAGCAGGTGCAGCGCGATGGCCGCGTGCTCCGCGGAAAGCCTGAGAGCCTTCTTCGTTTTCCTTCGCATGAGACCTCCTCTTCGGCGGGGCTTGCCCGTGCGCAGCGGATCCTATCTCGGAGTCCGAACTCCATCTCCCGCTTCGCGGCTTCGGGGCCGGGTACAAACGACCGGCCGGACACTGTCCTCGCCCTGAACTCGGAGGCGTTGGCCGCGGGTTCGGGTTCGGCCTGACCGTTCTTTGGCCCTTCGAACCGTTGTGCGCGGCGGCGCCGCCGCCTAAGGTCACCGCCAGACTCCCGATTCCCGGACTGACTCCCAGCCCGACGTATGTCGAGAGCCGAACGAAAGGAGGGCCCCCATGGGCTCCAGAGTTTCGTTTCGGATCGGCGGCTCGCTGTTTCTGGTTCTCGCGCTCGCCGCGCTGACTCCGATCGGCAGCAGTAACCCGGCGCCGGACTTCGGTCAGCCGCTCGCGGGTCTGCCGTCGGACCTCGTCGACCGTTTCAATGCCGGTAAGGCGGAGTTTCAGAGCGTCGAGACCGTTGCGGAAGGCATCGGACCGGTGTTCAACGACGTCTCGTGCGCCAACTGTCACAGTGTCGCCGCGACGGGGGGCGGCAGCGCGATCCTCGAGACCCGCTTCGGAACGACGGCCGCCGACGGAACGTTCGACCCGATGACCGACTTCGGCGGCTCCTTGATGCAGAGCCAGGGAATCGGCGCGTCCGGCAACTGCGAGTACCTGGCCGAGATCGTCCCGCCCGAGGCGACGATCACCGCGCACCGCCGGACGACGCCGCTCTTCGGCCTTGGGCTCGTGGACGCCGTCCCCGATGCGACGTTCTACGCGATCGTGACCGAGGAGTCGCACAATCCGGACGGCATCACGGGGAAGGTGAGCGTCGTGACGAACATCTCGACCGGCCAGAACGCGGTCGGCAAGTTCGGCTGGAAGTGCCAGAACCCGAACCTCTTTCAGTTCTCCGGCGACGCGTACCTGAACGAGATGGGCATCACGAGCCCCCAGTTCCCGAACGAGAACTGTCCGCAGGGCGATTGCGGCGCCCTGAGCTGCAATCCGGACCCGGGGATGAACGACGACGGCACGGACGTGCAGGAGTTCGCCGACTTCATGACGTTCCTCGCCCCGCCGCCGCGCGGACCGATCACCGCCCAGGCCCTCCTCGGGCAGGCGGTCTTCGTCGGTCTCGGATGCGCGGGCTGCCACCGCACGGTCATGCGGACGGGATCGAGCCCGGTCGCGGCACTCAACAGCGTGACGTTTCACCCGTACTCGGACTTCCTGCTCCACGACATGGGCTCGCTCGGCGACGGCATCGCGCAGAATCTCGCGACCGGAAAACTGATGCGCACGGCGCCGCTGTGGGGCCTCCGCAAGCTCACGACGTTCCTGCACGACGGCCGGGCGTCGACGCTCGACGCCGCGATCCTGGCGCACGACGGCCAGGGAAAGAAGGCGAAGAACCGCTATGCGCAGCTGCCGGGCTATCAGAAGACCTGGCTCGCCGCGTTCCTGAACTCGCTGTAGGGCGACGACCGGGAAGGTCCGCTGCCGGCCTTCTCTCTTACTCCGGGGGAGAGGGCCGCTCCGGACTTTCTGCGGCCGCGTAGAATCGCGGCCGGTGAGAACGAGGGGCCGGAAGCGAGGGAAAGGCGCTCGACGCGCCGCGCGGGCGGTGCGGCTGACGCTGCTCGCGGCCGCGGGCGCGGCGGCGCTCGGCTTCGCCCGCTCGACCGAGTGGTTCGCGGCCTTCGGCGCCGATCCCGCCGGCGAGCGCGGGGAGAGGATCCGCCGCTCGCCCCGTTTCTCCGGCGGCCGCTTCCGCAATCGCGTCGCCACGCACATGCTCCGCTCCGCGGACATTCTCGAGACGCTGCGTCTGCACCTCTTCGGTGAGGAGATCCGCCATCCGCGCCGCCCGATTCCCGTCGAGGCGCGGAGGGCGGAAGACTTCGCCGCGGCGCCGGCCTCCGGACTGAGGCTGACCTGGATGGGTCACGCCTCGGCGCTGATCGAGCTCGACGGGCGTCGTTTCCTGACCGACCCCGTCTGGAGCGAGAGGATCTCGCCCTCCTCGGCCATCGGTCCCCGCCGGTTCTTCGCGCCGCCGATCGCGCTCGACGAGCTGCCGGAGCTCGACGCGGTCCTCGTCTCCCACGACCACTACGACCACCTCGACATGGCGACGGCGCGCGCGCTCGACCGTCGCGGCGTCCTCTTTCTCGTTCCGCTCGGCGTGGGATCGCATCTGGAGAGGTGGGGCGTCGCCCCGGGTCGCATCCGAGAGCTCGACTGGGGAGACTCGATCTCCTTCGGCGACGTGGAGGTCACGGCCGAGGCGGCCCGACACTTCTCCGGCCGAAGCCTGACCGGGCGAGACCGGACGCTCTGGTGCTCCTGGGCCGTCGCCGGGCCGCGGCATAGGGTCTTCTACAGCGGCGATTCGGGCTACTTCGACGACTACCGCCGCATCGGCGCCGACCACGGCCCCTTCGACGCGTCGCTCATGAGCCTCGGCTCGTATGGGCCGACGTGGCCCGACGTGCACATGGATCCGGAAGAGCTGGTCCGCGCTCACGCCGAGCTCGGCGGAGGGCTGCTCGTTCCGGTCCACTGGGCGACCTTCAACCTGGCCTTCCACGCCTGGAACGAGCCCGCCCGGCGAGCCGCCGCGGAGGCCGCGCGTCGAGGTGTGCGGCTCGCGCTTCCCCGCCCCGGACAGATGCTCGAGCCCTCGGGGCCGCTGGCCGCCGCGGATGACTGGTGGCACGAGCCCTGAACCGACCCCGGCGAAACGGCGCGCGCCGCCGCCGCGTATATGGAGCGGAGGTCTCTTCATGATCTCGATTCTCCGCGCCGGCGAGCGCGGACACTTCGACCACGGCTGGCTCGACACCCACCACACCTTCTCGTTCGGCGACTACCACGACGAGCGCCGGATGGGTTTCCGGTCCCTGCGCGTCATCAACGAGGACCGCGTCCGGCCCGGCGAGGGATTCGGGACGCACGGGCATCGGGACATGGAGATCATCACGTACGTCCTCGAGGGCGCGCTCGCTCACCGCGACAGCCTCGGGAACGGATCGGTGATCGTTCCCGGCGACGTGCAGTACATGAGCGCCGGGACGGGCGTGCGCCACAGCGAGTTCAACGCCTCGAAGGACGATCCCGTCCACTTCTACCAGATCTGGATCCTCCCCGACGCCGAGGGGGCCGCGCCGCGATACGCCCAGAAGCGCTTCGACGGCGAGGCGAAGGCCGGCCGGCTCAAGCTCGTCGCGTCGGCCTCGGGGGAGAACGGGTCACTCTCGATCCGCCAGGACGTCCGGATCTACGCCTCGATCGCGAGGCCCGGCGAGACGCTCACGCTGGCGCTGGCCCCGGAACGGCACCTCTGGGTGCAGGCGCTGGCCGGGCGTTTCGACGTCAACGGCCAGACGCTTTCTCCGGGCGACGGGCTCGCGGCGACCGCCGAGGAATCGTTTCGCTTTTCCGCCGGGGATCAGGGCGCCGAGTTTCTCGCGTTCGACCTGGCGTAGCCGGGAGCACGCTCCTCGAGGCCCGTCAGCTGCTCGAAGCTGTCGTCGCTCAACTCGATTCCGGTGACGGGATGGATCTCCCAGGCCGTCGCCCTCGTGATCGAGGCGCCGGCCAGGGGCGCCGTGTTGAGCGAGCGGGCCGAGGCCTCGGAGTCGAAGAGAAGCCATCCGCGGATCGAGACGTTCTTCTGGACGTAGCGCGCCCGCATCGCCCGCGTGGACCAGTCGATTCCGTTCTTGGCCATCAGCCGCTTCCAGCGAGGCGTGATCACGGCGATCACCCGGTGCGAGGGGTCGGAGACGTCGACGCCCGGCGAAAGCTCCAGGATCGTGTCCTGATCCGCGGCGTCGGTCGCGTGGCAGTTGGAGCTCGATGGGCCTCCGTCGCGCACGTCGACGACGAACGCCGTGACCTCGACGGCCGTGTCGTTCTGCCAGCGCCCGCTGTCGTCGCCCGGAGCGATCAGCGCCGGTACGTCGATCGTGTCGTCGTAGTCGTCGTCCGTTGGCTCCTCGGTCCGCGCGCGCAGCTCGTTCAGCTTCCGGATCTTCGCCTTGGTCGCGTCGCCCTGCGGGGGGCAGGAGCTCGAGCCCTGCGCGTGAAGCGATGCGCCGGCGGCGAGCAGCAATCCCAGAGCGAGGAGCGGGGCCTTCGTCATGGGGGACGTCTTTAGCCTAGCAGAAGCGGACGAGCCCCTGTGTCAAGCTGATGCGCCATGGCCGCGTCCACGCCGCCCGAATCCCCGGAGCGCTGGAAGGCACTCGTTCTGATCGCGCTCGGCATCCTCCTCGCGATGTCCCTGTGGTTCTCGGCCTCGGCCGTCTCTCCCGCGCTGAAGGCCGAGTGGTCGCTCGGCGAGGCGGCCGC
The DNA here is from genome assembly GCA_963738945.1 of uncultured Acidobacteriota bacterium. Classification (GTDB taxonomy): domain Bacteria; phylum Acidobacteriota; class Thermoanaerobaculia; order UBA5066; family Gp7-AA6; genus DAHUXD01. The sequence goes on along the minus strand of CAVTYD010000002.1, from coordinate 2,860,411 downwards.
GTCATGGCTGACGCTCGCGGTGCAGCTCGGTTTCGTCGTCGGGACGCTCGCGAGCGCCCTCGTGAATCTTCCCGACGTCCTGCCGCCCGAGCGGCTCGTCGCCGTCTCGGCGCTCCTCGGTGCGGCGGCGAACGCCGGCGTCGCGCTCTGGGCCCGCGGCGCTCCCTCGGCGCTCGCGTTGCGCTTTCTCACCGGCTTCTGCCTCGCCGGCGTCTACCCGCCCGGCATGAAGATCATGGCGAGCTGGTTCCGCCGCGGCCGGGGGACGGCGTTCGGATTCCTGATCGGCGCGCTGACGGTCGGAAAGGCGTTCCCCTATCTCGTCAACGCCATCGGCAGCCGCCACTGGCGCACGGACGTTCTCGTCGTCTCCGCGTTCGGGGCCGTGGGCGGCGCCGTGATCCTGTTCGTCGGGGAGGGACCGTTCGCGGCTCCGGCGGCGCGGTTCGACATCTCCCAGATCGGAAGGGTCTTTCGCAATCGGGGCGTGCGGCTGGCGGATTTCGGTTACTTCGGCCACATGTGGGAGCTCTACGCGATGTGGACGTGGATCCCGGTGTTCCTGCGGCAGAGCTTTGCGGCGAAGGTGGCGGACCCGAGGCTCGCCGAGGCGGCCGCCTTTCTCGTCATCGCCAGCGGATTCGCGGGATGCGTGGCGGCCGGGTTCGCGGCCGACCGGATGGGTCGGACGCTCGTGACGTCCTGGGCGATGGCGGTCTCCGGGGCGTGCTGTCTGCTCGTCGGCTTCTTTTACGACGCTCCCGCCCCGGCGCTCATGGCCATCGCCGCCGTCTGGGGCGCGTCGGTCGTCGCCGATTCCGCCCAGTTCTCCGCCTGCGTCACCGAGCTCGCCGACCCGCGCTACGTCGGCACGGCGCTGACGATCCAGACGTGCGTGGGATTTCTTCTGACCATGGGCTCGATCGAGCTGGTCCCCCGGGCGGCGAATGCCTTCGGATGGCGCTGGGCCTTCGCCGTGCTCGCTCCGGGCCCGGCTCTCGGCATCGCCGCGATGCTGCGCCTGCGCGGCCTGCCCGAGGCCGCGCAGATCGCGCAGGGGAGACGGTGATCGCGCCCGGCGAGATCCCGCGGACGGCCGTGCGGCCGATCGGTCGCTGACCGGAACGGAGGAAGATCCTTGTTTCTCGGACACTTCGGCCTCGGGATGGCGGGCAAGCGGTTCGCGCCCGCTCTTTCGCTCGGAGCGCTGTTTCTCGCGGTCCAGTGGGCGGACCTGCTCTTCTTCGTCCTGTGCCTCGCCGGCGTCGAGCACTTCCGGATCGCACCGGGCGCGACGGTGATGACGCCGATGGACTTCGACGACTATCCCTGGAGCCACGGCCTCGTGGCCCTCGCGGTCTGGGGGCTCGTTCTCGGGGCCGCGGTGTACGTGATCTCGCGGCGGCGTGCCGCGGCCGTGGTCTTCGGCCTCGGCGTCGTCAGCCACTGGTTCCTCGACGCGCTCGTCCATCGCCCCGACATGCCGGTCCTGCCGCACGGTCCCTACGTCGGGCTCGGCCTCTGGAATTCGCCGGTGCTCACGATCGCGGCCGAGGCCCTGGTGTTCGGCCTGGGCCTGGCGGTCTATCTCCGTTTCACCCGACCGGCCGATCGCACCGGCACCTGGGCGCTGTGGGGTCTCGTCGCGTTCCTCGTCGCCGCCTGGGCCGGGAGCGTCGCCGGCGGGCCCCCGCCGAACGAGCGCGCCGTCGAGTGGATGGGCGTCGCCATGTGGCTCCTCGTCCCCTGGGGCTACTGGATCGACCGGCATCGGGCTATCGTTGCCCGCGCATGAAGCTGAAGATCGAAGTTCCCTACGGCGACATCGACGCCATGGGCCACCTCAACAACGTCGCGTACCTCCGATACCTCGAGTGGGGGCGCCAGAAGTACTGGCTCGCGCTGAGGGAGACCGACGATTTCTGGAAGATCGACTTCGTCGTCGTGCGCGCCGAGATCGACTATCGCGCGCCGGCCCACATGGGCGACTTGCTCGAGCTCGAGATCCACGTCTCGCGAATGGGTAAGTCCTCCTTCGACTTCACGTATCGCGTCACCGACGAAAAGGGCCGCCTCGTGGCGGAGGCGAAGACGACGCAGGCCTGCTACGACTGGGAAACCCGAGCGTCGAAACCCCTGTCGCCCGAGCGGCGGCAGGAGATCGAGCGATTCGAGGCGAGCGGACGATAGACTCGGTCCGTCTCCAGGAGAAAAGCGCATGCACTCCGTTCTGCCGATCCTGCTGACCCTCACGACCGCGAGTAGCTCGCCCTCGGTGGCCCCGGCCGAGCTCAAGGCGAAGGTGGACGGCGTCTTCCGCGAGTACGACCGTTCGGACTCGCCGGGATGCGCCCTCGGCGTGTACCAGGATGGAAAGATCGTCTACGAGCGCGGATACGGGATGGCGAACCTCGAGCTGGGGGTCGCGAACTCGCCGCAGACGGTCTTCGACATCGGATCGACCTCGAAGCAGTTCACCGCGTTCTCGATCCACCTGCTCGCCCGCGAGGGCAAGCTCTCCCTCGACGACGACATCCGGAAGTGGGTCCCGGAGGTTCCGAGCTACGGTCCGAAGATCACGATTCGCCACCTCCTCCATCACACGAGCGGGCTGCGGGACTACATCGAGATCATGTCCCTGCAGGGGATCCAGGAGGAGGACCTGACGACCGACGCCGACGCCCTGGCGGCGATCGCCCGGCAGAAGGCCCCCAACTTCCCTCCGGGCCAGGAGTACCTCTACTCGAACACGGGGTTCTTCCTGCTGTCGGTCGTCGTGAAGCGCGCGAGCGGCGAGTCCCTGCGCGACTTCGCGGCGGAGCGGATCTTCGGACCCCTCGGGATGCGGCACACGCAGTTCAACGACTCGCACACGCGCATCGTGCCGAATCGCGCCACGGGGTACTCCCGGGAGGGCACCGGATTCGGCATCGACATGGGGGATTGGGAGCAGACCGGCGACGGCGCCGTCGCGACGACGGTCGAGGATCTTCAGATCTGGGACCAGAACTTCTACGAACCGCGCGTCGGAGACCGGCGCCTTCTCGACGACATGCTGACGGTCGGCGTGCTCAATAGCGGCAAGAAGCTCGACTACGCGTCGGCGTTGTCGGTGTCGGCCTACCGCGGGCTGCCGACCGTGAGCCACGGCGGAGCCTGGGTCGGCTACCGGGCGCAGCTCTTGCGATTCCCGCAGCAGAAGTTCTCGGTCGCGTGTCTCTGCAACCTCGCGCAGTCGAATCCGAGCCGGCTCGCGAACCAGGTCGCCGAGGCCTATCTCGGGTCGCTGATGACGCCGGAGGCGCCCCGGCCCGAGCCGAAGAAGAGCGGAAAGGCGAAGGCCTCGCCGTCGGAGCTCCAGCGGATCGTCGGTTCCTATCGCGGATCGGAGTCCGAGCAGATCCTCACGCTCGCACTCAAGGACGGCCAGGTCGAGGGAACCTCCGGGCGGCGGACGTTCCACGTCGTCCCGACCGGTCCGGGGCGTTTTCGCATCGAGGGGCTTGCCGGCCGGACGAGCGACGTCGAGGTCCTCAGCGCCCCGGCCGGGTCGCGGCCGAAGCTGCGCGTCACCACGGAGGAAGACGGCGAAGCGGAAACCGAGATCTTCGAGCCGATCGCCCTCTGGACGCCGGCCGCCGCGGATCTCCAGGCCTTCGCGGGACGCTACGCGAGCGACGAAGTCGACACGACCTGGGACCTGACGGCCCGCGACGGAAAGCTCTTCATCCACCACCGGGGGCTCCCCGAGGACGCGCTCCGGCCCACGGTCGAGGGTGCCTTCGCGGTCGGGGGAATGAACCTCGTCTTCCAGCGCGGGGCGGGAGGCAAGGTCACGGGCTTCACGCTCGACGAGGGCCGTGTCCGGGGGATCCTGTTCCGGAGGGTCTCCTCGAGCTGAAGTGACGCCGGTCACATTTTCCCTTGCCTTGGGCTTCGCCCGAGGCGGACAATCGGCGCAAGGGAGCTCCCGACGGGGGCGCCGCCGGTTCGGATCCCCCGTCCAGAGAAGGAGATGGAGAGGCGAACCTTCTCACGCAAGAAACGACGGTTTCTGGTCGAGTTCAACCTCCAGGGATCCACCTGCACCGGGTTTACCTACGACGTCTCGCCGAACGGCATCTTCGTACGCTCGATCCGGCTTCCGAAGCCGGGCACGTTCCTGACCGCGAATCTGCACCTGACGACGGGACAGCGCATCGCCTTACGCGGCAAGGTGGTGAGGTCCTTCCGCGTTCCCCCGGAGCTCGCGCGCCTGGTCCCGAGCGGCTTTTCGATCAGCCTCTCCGATACGCCCGAGGACTACCACCAGTTCTTCGCGGCGCTCTGAGCGGTCGCGTCGCGACCGACCGGCGAGGGAGGGAACGTAGCGGGGGACCTTCTCCCAGGGAACCGCCGTCTCTCGGGCGCGGCGTTTGACAGGCGATTAATAAATTACTATAAACTTATTTACTTATGGGACGCACCGCACGGGTTCACCGCGAGGACGTGCTCGCCGCGGCGCGCGCCGGCTTTCTCGAGGGCGGCTACGCGGGCACGACGCTCGCGCAGATCGCGGCGCGCCTCGGCGTCTCGCCGGCCGCGCTGCTGCGCCATGCGCCGACCAAGCAGGCGCTGTTCGACCAGGCCATGGGCCTGCCGGCCGGGAGGGACCTCCATCCGCTGGCGTTCCTCGAGAGCGTTCCGGGCGATGCGGACCCTGGCGCGACGCTTCGCCGCGTGGGGCAGATCTTCGTGCCCTTCATTCGCGAGAGGCTGCGTGAGGTCGTCGCGATGTACCTCCACCGCAGGAGCGGGCCGGGCACGCTGCCGCTGCCCTTCGATCCGAACGAGCGGCCGACTCCGCCGCAGCGCAACCTGAGGTCGCTCGCCGGCTACCTCCGCCGTGCCCGCCGGGCCGGCCGGATGCGGATCGCCGATCCCTACGCGGCGGCCGCGGCCTATCTCGGTTCGCTCCACTCCTACGTCTTTCTGAGCGAGGTGGCCGGAGCCTTCGAGGAGGACGTCTCGCAGGAGCGCTTCCTGAAGACCCTGCTCGACGTCTGGACCGCCGGATCGATCGCGAGGCCGGGAAAGAAGAAGAAGTCATGAGCCGCCGCGGAGTCCGCACCACGTCGGCCCTGCTCGCCGTGGCGGCGGCCCTGACGCTCGCGTGCGCGCGCGGGGACAAACCGCTCGTTCTCTCGGGCTCGGTCGAGGCGTTTGACGTCGAGGTCGGCTCGCTGATGGGCGGGCGCATCGCCCGGGTTCTCGTCCAGGAGGGCTCCACGGTCGCCGCGGGGCAGCCGATCGTCGAGTTCGAGACGGATCTGATCGATCTGCAGATCGCGCAGCAGCAGGCCCGCGTTGCGCAGTCGCGCGCGGCGCTCGCCAAGGCCGTCGCCGGCCCGAGGAGCGAGGAGATCGCCCGCGCGCGGGCCTCGTCCCAGAACGCCGAACGCGAGCGGCTCCGCCAGAGGTCGATGCTCGACTCGGGCATCGTGGGCAGGCAGTCCTACGACGCCGCGGCGACCGACGCCGAGACCGCGGCGGAGACGCTGAGAGAGCTCGAGCGCGGGACCCGGCCGGAGGACGTCGACGCGGCGCGCGCCGCCCTGAACGCGGACCAGAAGCAGCTCGACTACCTCCAGCGCCAGCGAAAGGAAGCGACCGTCCTCGCCCCGGCCGCCGGCGTCATCGAGTCCATGGATCTGCGGCCCGGAGACCTCGTCGAGCCGAATCAGCCGGTCGCGAAGATGCTCGAGCCGTCGCAGCTCTGGGTCCGCGTGTACGTGCCGGAGCCCGAGCTCGGCCGCGTGCGCATCGGGGAGAAGGCGGCCGTCCGCGTGGACACGTATCCGAAGCGCGAGTTCGCGGGGCACGTCGTCGAGATCCGCACACAGTCCGAGTACACGCCGCGCAACGTCCAGACGCTCGACCAGCGGATGGATCAGGTGTTCGGCGTGAAGGTGGCGATCGATCCCGCTCCCGAGTTGAAGCCGGGGATGGCCGCCACCGTGCGCCTCTCGGAGCCGTGATGTCCGAGGTCTCCCGGGACTACGGGATCGAGGTCGAAGGCGTCTCGCGCGACTTCGGCAAGTTTCGCGCGCTCGACCGCGTGTCGCTGCGGGTTCCCCGCGGGGAGATCTACGGACTGCTCGGCCCCAACGGCTCCGGCAAGTCCACGCTCATCCGGATCCTCTGCGGCCTGCTCGCGCCGACGGAGGGCCGCGCTCGCGTCGACGGCCTCGACGTCACGACGCGCGGGGAAGACGTCCGCCGGCGGATCGGCTACGTGCCACAGAAGTTCTCGCTCTACGAGGACCTCACCGTGCTCGAGAACCTCGACTTCTTCGCCTCGGTCTACGGCCTGAAGGGCGCCGAGCTCGCCGCGCAGCGGGACTGGGCGATCCAGCTGACCTCGATCGGCCCCTACCGGGGTCGTCTCGCCGGGCAGCTCTCGGGCGGCTGGAAGCAGCGGCTCGCGCTCGCCGCCGCCCTGATGCACCGCCCCCGGGTGCTGTTTCTCGACGAGCCGACCGCGGGCATCGATCCCGTGGCGCGGCGGGAGCTCTGGAACCTGCTCTTCACGCTCGCCGCGGAGGCGGTCACGTTCTTCGTCACGACGCACTACATGGACGAGGCCGAGCGGTGCGGCCGGGTCGCATACCTCTACCTGTCGAGGATGCTCGTGGAGGGCACCCCCGACGAGCTGACGAAGCTGCCGGAGGTGACGCCCGCGGGCACCCGCCGCGTCGAGGCGGCTTGCGAGCAGGGCGTGGCCGCCTTCATGAGCGCGGCCCGCGCCCTCCCGTACGTCGACGACGTCACGATCTTCGGCAATTCCCTCCACCTCCTCGTGCGCTCCGAAATTCCCGAGGAGCGGATCGAGCGCGATCTCGAGAAGGCCGCCGGCGCCCGCGTCGCGATCCGGCCCATCGAGGCTTCGCTCGAGGACGTCTTCGTGCGCCTGACCCGGATCCAGATCGAGCAGCGTGGCGACGCGCCCGTCGTCGCCGGAGCCCCGCGATGAGGGGATTCATGCCGGTCTTCCGGAAGGAAGCGATGCAGATGCTCCGCGACCACGGCACGCTCCGGTTCGCGCTCGTGATCCCGGCGTTCCAGCTCGTGCTCTTCGGACTGATCGACATGAACGTCCGGCACGTCCGGACCGTCGTGTTCGACCAGAGCCGGACCGCTCAGAGCCGCGAGATCCTGAACGATTTCGTCAACACGAGCTACTTCGACATCGTGGCCGAGGCGCCGTCGCGGGCGGCGATGCGCGAGTACATCGTGGCCGGGCGCGCTTCGGTCGGGATCGAGATCCCCCCCGACTACGCGCGGCGCCGTCTGAACAGCCAGCCGGCCGACGTGCTCGTGCTGATCGACGGCTCGGACTCGACCATCTCGAGCCAGGCCTTGGCCGCCGCCAACGGCGTCGCCTTCGCGCAGTCGATCTCGGAGCTCGCGCAGCGGGCCGGAGCCGCGGACCTTCCCATCCGCACGCATCCCCTCTTTCTGTTCAACCCGGATTCGCGCACGGCGAACCTCCTGATCCCGGGGCTGGTCGCGATCCTGCTGACCTTCTCGGGCACGCTGCTCGCGGCCTTCGCCATCGTTCGGGAGCGCGAGCGCGGCACGCTCGAACAGCTCATGGTCACGCCCGCATCGCCGGTCGCGGTGATCCTGGGCAAGCTCCTGCCGTATCTCGTGCTGGCCTTCGGCCAGCTCCTCTTCATCCTGCTGTTGATGACGCTCGTCTTCCGCGTGCCGATCCACGGCAGCCTGCCGCTGCTGCTCGGGCTCTCGACGGTCTATCTCTTCGCGCTGCTGTCGCTGGGACTTCTGGTCTCCTCGCGGGCGCGCACGCAGATGGAGGCGATCCAGCTCGCCCAGGGGTTTCTGCTGCCGTCGATCATGCTGTCGGGCTACATCTTCCCGCTCTCGTCGCTGCCGACGCCGCTCCGGTGGGTCTCGCAGATCCTGCCGGCGACGCACTTCATCGCGATCGCGCGCGGAATCATCATCCGGGGAGCGTCCTTCGGCGATTTGTGGCGCAGCGTCGTGGCCCTGATCGCCATCGCGGCGGTGCTGCTCGCGGCATCCACGCGAGCCTTCCACAAGACGATCTCGTAATCGAGGAGTCCCGGGGTCCGAGCCTCAACGGACGCTGACGGCGACTCCGTTTTCGAAGACCACGGTCTTGCCGACGCTGCGGTACGTCCAGGTCTCCCGCGTTGCGCCGCTCGCCATCGTCTCGGTCTGGACGTCGTCGGGCGCGCCGAGGAGCGAGCGGACCTGGTCGGGCGACATGTTCTCGGTGACCCCGGCCGCGGACTGGTCGGCCTCGCGCGACACCGAGGCGGCCGCGTCGACCCGCGCGTCGTTTGCGGCGGCGGCGGTCCGCGCGCGGTGGATGGGGTCCTCGGACGAGCCCGCGGGAGCCAGGTTCTTCCCCGCGTACGTCTTCACGAGCCAGGCGATCACGCCCGCGACAATAAGGAAGGTGAGGAGGCGCTTCATGAAGATTCGATTTCGATCAGTGTCGCATGGAAGCGCCGCCCGCGGGGCAAAGATTCGGCTTCGCGGCGCCGGCGCCTTGAGGTAGAAGACGGCCATGTCCTACTGCAAGTTCTCGCAAGGGCACCCCTGGCATCAGCCGTACCACGACCGGGAGTACGGGTTCCCCGTCCGCGGGGAGGCGGCGCTGCTCGAGCGCCTGGCGCTCGAAATCAATCAGGCCGGCCTGTCCTGGCTGACGATGCTCCAGAAGCGCGAGGGGTTCCGCAAGGCCTACGCGGGATTCGAGGTGGAGAAGGTGGCCCGGTTCGGCGAGCGCCAGTACGCGCGGCTGCTGAAGGATCCCGGAATCATCCGGAACCGGCTCAAGGTCCGCGCGGTGGCCGAGAACGCGCGGCGCCTGCTCGCGATCCGCGAGTCGCACGGGAGCTTCGCGAAGTGGCTCGACGCGCACCATCCGCGCTCTCCGAAGGAATGGGAGCGGCTCTTCCGGGAGACCTTCGTCTTCACGGGCGGGAAGATCGTGCAGGCGTTCCTCATGAGCATCGGCTATCTCCCGGGCGCCCACGACCGGAGCTGTCCGATCTATCGCAAGGTGCTGAAGAAAAAGCCGGCGTGGTTGACGGCGCGTCGCGGCGCGCGAAGTCTCCCGAAGTCGTAGGGGCGGCCCTTGCGGCCGCCCTCCGTCGAACTTGCGGGTGCGGGCGAGACCGCCGACCAGAAGGGCGGGGACAAGCCCCGCCCCTACGACGAAACCGCTCCGGATGACCCGCGCTCCGGGGCGGTTACTTCAGCGGTCCAAACCCCTTCACCTGATCCTCGATGACCTTCTTGTCGCCGACGATCACGATGGTCGCCTTGTCGTCCTGGATGTACTTCTTCGCCATCTCCTGGACCTGCTGCGGCGTCACGGCGTATAGGCGCTGGACGTAGGTGTTGAGGTAGTCGGCGGGAAGTCCGTTCAGGTCCACGAACTCGAGCTGGCCGATGATTCCCGGACGCGAGGAGTTCTGAAGGATGAAGACGCCCGCCCGATAGTTCTGGAACCCCTTCAGCTCCTGCTCCGACGGCGCCTCGGACTGGAGGCGCTCCACCTCGCCGAGGATCTCCTTGATCGCCGGCCCCGTGACGTTCGTCGTGACGTCGGCGGCCTCGACCCAGTACGCGTCGCGATACCGCGTCGAGAGCTGCCCCGACGGGGAATACGTGTACCCCTTCTGCTCCCGGATGTTCGAGGTGATGCGGGAGGAGAAGGAGCCGCCGAGCAGGACGTTCATCAGGAAGAGCTTGTCCCAGTCGGCCTGCGACGGGTCGATGACGGGCAGGCCGAGGTTGATCGTGGACTGCACGGCTCCCGGCCGGTCCACGATGTAGACGGCCCGGCTGCTCTTCGGGGATGGCGGCCGCAGCTCGGGAGCGGTGCCCTTCTTCCAGCCGGCGAAGGCCTTGCGCACGGCGGCCTCGACCGCCCGGTCGTCGTAGTGTCCGACGACGTACAGGTGAGAGCGCGCGGCGCCGTAGTTCTTGTCGTAGAACCCGCGCACGTCGGAGAGCGAGAACGACTGGAGCATCGCCTCGGTCGGGAAGAGCCGTCCGTACGGGTGATCGCCGTAGAGCACCGCGCGGAACTTCTCCTGCGCGAGCGGCTGCGGCTGGCTGCGCGCGATCGAGAGCTGCCGCAGCCGGTCCGCCTTCAGGCGCGCGAGCTCAGAATCGGGGAATCGCGGATGCATCGCGACGTCGCCGACCAGGGCGACCATGGACGGACCGAACTCCGACAGAACGTCGCCGCCGATCTCGGTGCGGTTCTCGCCCACGGTGACGTCGAGCGAGCCGCCCATCTTCGCCGCGTCCTCGGCGATCTGCGAGGCGGTCCGGGTGGCCGTGCCTTCGGAGAGCATGTCGCCCGTCAGGTCCGCGAGCCAGACCTGCTGCGGACCCTCGTTGACGTTGCCGGCGAGCACCGCCAGCCGCACGGTGACCTTGGGGACCGTCCCGTACGGCACGAGCGTGACGGCGAGGCCGTTGTCGAGCGTGAAGGTCTTTCCCTTCGGGACCGAGAATCCCCTGGGCTTCGCGGGCCCCGGGGGCGGCTGCGGCTCGGCGGGAAGCGAGGCCGAGAGCGCGAGCGTCAGCGCGGCGGCGGAGACGAGGGCGGTCGAGATTTTCATGGTTCTCTCCTGTGCCTACGATCCGCTCTTCGTCGCGGCCTTGGGCTCGGCCTTCGGCTCGATGAGGAGGATGGTGCGATTCTCCGGGCGCAGGTATTCCTGCGCGGTCTTCTGGATCAGCGCCGGCGTGACCTTGCGGAACTCGGCCTCGAGGTCGTTCACGCGCGCCGGGTCGTCGTCGAACAGCGCGTATGACGCGAGCAGATCGGCCTTGCCGAATCCGCCGGTCTGCTCGATCTTGTCGTAGAGATCCGAACGCACCTTGACGAGGGCGCGGTCGAGCGTGGCCTGGTCGACGGGCTGGTTCCGGACGCCGTCGATGACGCCGTCGAACACCGCCAGGATCTGGTCGACGCTCTTGTCCTTGTCGTAGTAGAGCGAGACGTCCCACAGCGTCGGCCCGTTGATGTTGTACATGTCGCCGAGGCCCGAGTTGATGCCGCCCTGGACGTTGCCGGTCAGCCCGCTCTTCTGGACGAGGGCCTGGTAGAGCCGGCTGTCCTTCCCCTGGACCAGGATCTCGTCGAGAAGTCCGAGGGCGAAGTACTCCGGCGTGTTGCGCGGCGGCGCGTGATACCCGATGGCGATCGCGGGCCGCGTCGCGAGGGCGTCGTCCTTGGTCGCCCGCTTCTCCGCGGTCTGACGCGGCTCGGAGATGTCGGGCTTCGGCGGCAGCTTCGACGCCGGGATGGGGGCGAAGTATTTCTCGATCCACGCGTTGGTCTCGGCGGGATCGAAATCTCCGGCGACGACGAGGACGGCGTTGTTCGGCGCGTAGAAGGTCTTGAAGAACTGCGACACGTCCTCGAGGGTCGCCGCATCGAGGTCCTTCAGGTCGCCGTAGAAGTTGTGGGCGTTGTACCAGTTCGCGTTGGCGTACTGGGGAAGATCGAGCCACGGGAAGCCCCCGTACGGCCGGTTGAGGACGTTGACCCGGACCTCGTTCTTGACGACCTCCTGCTGGTTCTTCAGGTTCTCGCCGGTGATCGCGAGACCCTTCATCCGGTCGGCCTCCGCCCAGAGAGCGGGCTCGAGGGCATGGGAGGGGACCACCTCGAAGTAGTTGGTGAAGTCGAACCGCGTCGAGCCGTTGAGGATGCCGCCGTTCGACTGGACGAGCTTGATGAACTCCATCTTGCCGAGGTTCTCGGAGCCCTGGAACATCATGTGCTCGAAGAGGTGCGCGAAGCCGGTCCGGTCCTTCGGCTCGATCCGGAAGCCGATGTTGTAATAGACCGCGACGACGGCGATCGGGGCCGTCACGTCGCGCGAGAGCACGACCTTCAGGCCGTTTCCGAGCTTGCGGTATTCGACCGGAATCTGGAATCCGGCCGGGGGCGCCGGAGCGGGGGCGCCGGCCGCGGCCGCCGCCGCGAGGACTCCCAGGGCGGCGAACACCCGCCAATTCGGGGTGCGTTTCATTGAATCCTCCTCAGTCGTGAACGGCAGAATCTACGGTCCGGAAGCGTGAAGGTTTTCGGTTTCGTCCCGGGAAGGAGACACTTGGTCCGTGGCAGCGGGAATCGAGCGGCTGGAGGAGTCCTTTCGCCCCGCCGTCTGGCTGCCTGGAGCCCACCTCCAGACGATCTGGGGGCGCCTGACCCGCAGCCGCCGCCGGGTGTCGTTTCGCCGGGAGCTCCTCGAGACCCCGGACGGGGACGAGATTGTGCTGGATCACGTGGACACCCTTTTCGACGCCGGGCCCTCGGCCTCTTCTTTCGACGCCGGGCCCTCGGCCTCTTCTTTCGACGCCGGGCCCTCGCTTCGCTCGGCCCCGGAGTCGACGCGGCGTTTCCCCGCCGCGGGCTCGGCCCCGGAGTCGACGCGGCGTTTCCCCGCCGCGGGTCGGGTTCTCGTGCTCCATGGCCTCGAGGGAAGCTCGTACTCGGTCTACGTCCAGGGGCTTCTCGAGGCCGCGGCCCGGCGGGGCCTTCGCGGGATTGCCCTGAACTTCCGCTCCTGCGCCCGCGATCCGCGCGATCTCTCGAGGATGCTTCCGAATCGGAGGCCGCGCCTCTACCACTCGGGCGAAACCGGGGACCTCGACTTCGTCGCGAGAACGCTCGCGGCGCGCGAGCCCGATGCGCCCCTCTACGCCGTCGGCGTCTCGATCGGCGGGAACGTCCTGCTCAAGTGGCTCGGCGAGCGGCCCGATCAATCCGAGGTCGCGGCGGCGGCGGCCCTGTCGACGCCATTCGACCTTTCGGCCAGCGCCGATCACCTCGAGAGCGCAGTCGGCCGCCTCTACGTGGCCAGCTTTCTCGGAACGCTTCGCCGCAAGGCGATCGCGGCGGCCGAGCGGTTTCCGGAAGCGGCGGCGCGGATCGACGTGCCCCGGACGCTGCCGCGCGCGCTCCTTCCGGGAGTTCGACGACGCCGCCACGGCGCCCCTTCACGGGTTCTCCGGCGCCGACGAGTACTATCGTCGATCGAGCTCCCTCGCGCTTCTTTCGAGAATCGCGACACCGACGCTCTGCATCTCCTCCGAGGACGATCCGTTCCTGCCGGCCGAGTCGCTCGTCCGAGCCCGCGCCGTCGTGCCCGCCCCGGTCGAGCTCCGCGTCACTCGCCACGGGGGCCATATCGGCTTCGTGGCGGGCTCTCTTCCGTGGCGGCCGTCGTACTGGGCCGAGGAGACGGCGATCGAGTGGCTGGTCCGGCGGGAATCCGGGCGCAAAAAAGAGCCGGGGAGCGGCTGATCCGCTCCGCCGGCTCTCGAGTCGCTCAAGAAGATCCTGCTGCGGCTCGCGAGACGCGAGGCTCAGTAGGGCTTCTTGGCGGCGGCCTTGACCTCGATCGAGGTGGCCATCATGCGGCCGCTCTGGTCGGTCGTCTGAAGCGAGACGGTCGATCCGGTCTTGATGTCGCCGGTCACCTTCGTCGAGCTGTCCCAGTACACGGTGACGTTCTTGCCGGTCGCGTCGTCCTTGACGACGAAGCTGCGTCCGGCGTTGTCGACGGAGACGATCGAGCCGGTCACGGTCGTTGCGGCCGTCTGGGACTGGACCTCGACGGGCGCCATCGAATTCGGCTGCTGCGGCTTTTCCTGGGCGATCGCCACCCCGGCCGAGGCCAGAGCGGCAGCGATGGCCGCGGACAAAAACACTCTCTTCATTCGAAACCTCCTTTGAGAAAGGGTGTCCTCACCGGGAGGCACCCTGCACGTTCTGGAGGTGCAAGGAGCGGGCCAGACGAAACGGCCCGAGGCCGGCGCCGCTGTCGTCGTGGACCGAGGCGAGGTCGGGACTTACGCGGCGCCGGCCGGCTTCGCCCGACGCTTCGATTTGAAGTGTTCCGCGGTCACGTCGGTGTGAACGACCGAGCCACGGGCGATGCTGATGCCGTCGGGGATCTCGGCGTTCTTTCCGACCGTCGTGATCCCCGCGGCGTCGTCGGTCTTGCCGCGGACCGCCTTTCCGATGCGCGCGCGGCGGCCGATCCGGACCGCCTTGTCGACGATCGCGCGCTCGACGCGCGCTCCGGCGCCGACCGAGGTGTCGGTCAGGATGACCGACTCCTTGATGACGGCGCCCGGTCCGACGTACACGCCGGGCGAGAGGATGCTGTTCTCGACGCGCGCGCCCGAGGAGATGATGCAGCCGTCGGTGATCATGCTGTCCTTGACGACGGCGTCCTTCTGGATGAGCACCGGAGGCCGCTCCTCGGAGCGGGTGTGGATGATCCAGGCGCGGTCGTTCAGGTCCACCGGCGGAGGGAGCTTGAGCAGATCCATCTGCGTCTGCCAGTACGCCTCGACCGTCCCGACGTCCACCCAGTAGCCCTCGAACGGATAGGCGAAGACGCGCATGCCGCCCGAGACCATGCGCGGAATGATGTCCTTGCCGAAGTCGTGAGAGGAGTCGCGCCGGCGCGAGTCCTCCTCGAGGACCCGCGAGAGCATGGCCCGGCCGAAGACGTAGATGCCCATGGACGCGAGCGTGCCCGGCGGATCGGCGGGCTTCTCCACGAACTGCGTGACGCGCTGCTCGGCGTCGGTGGCGAGGATTCCCATGCGCGTGGCCTCGTCCCGCGAGACGTTCAGGGTCGCGATCGTGACGTCGGCCTGCTTCTCGATGTGGAAGGCGATGAGCCAGCCGTAGTTCATCTTGTAGATGTGATCGCCGGAGAGCACGAGGACGAGGTCCGGCGCTCCGCGTTCCACGAAGGACAGGTTCTGCGCGATCGCGTCCGCCGTGCCGCGGTACCAGTCGGTCGCCGCGCGTCCTCGATACGGCGGATAGACCTGGATGCCTCCCGTGAAGGTGCGGTCGAGATCCCACGGGCGGCCCGACGCGATGTGCTCGTTCAACGAGTGCGGCCGGTATTGCGTCAGGATCATCACGTCGGAGATCCCGGAGTTGACGCAGTTGGAGAGCGTGAAGTCGATGATCCGGTACTTTCCCGCGAAGGGCACGGCCGGCTTGGCGCGCTTCTCCGTCAGGACGCCGAGGCGCGAGCCCTCGCCGCCGGCCAGGATGACGGCGCGGGCCCTCATGCGCGGGGCCTCAGCGTCCGGCGTGCGCGGTCACGGCCTTCGCATACACGTCGGCGTACTCGCGGCCCGACTTCGACCAGGAGAAGTCGCGGGCCATGCCGTTTCGCTGAAGGTCGGCCCATTTTGCGGGCTGAGCGTACACCTTGAGGGCCCGATCGAGGGCGTCCCAGAGGGCCCAGGAGTGGAATTCGTCGAACATCAGCCCCGTGGCGCCCGGATCTCCGGCATCCACGACCGTGTCCGCGAGGCCTCCCGTCCGGCGCGCGATGGGCACGCATCCGTAGCGCATGGCGATCATCTGGGCGAGGCCGCAGGGCTCGTAGCGCGACGGCAGAACGATCGCGTCCGCTCCGCCGTAGATCCGCCGGGCGTACCGCGCGTCGAAGCGCAGGCGCACGCTCGCCCGGTGCGGGTAGCGGAGCTCGAGTGCGCCGTACTCCTGCTCGAGCGCGGGATCTCCCGTGCCGAGGAGAACGAACTGGCCTCCGCGGTCGAGCCACCGGCGGATCGCCGGCGTCGCGACGTCGAAGCCCTTCTCCTTGACGAGGCGCGAGACCGCCGCGAGAAGCGGCATCCGCGCGTCGGGCTCGAGCCCGGCCTCCCGCTGGAGCTCGGTCTTGTTGCGCGTCCGGCGGGAGAGCGTCTCGGCGTCGAAGGTGGCGATCAGGTCCGGATCGGCCGCCGGGTCCCATGACTCCGTGTCGATGCCGTTGAGAATCCCGGCGAGCCGGTCGGCGCGGGCCCGCAGCACGCCGTCGAGACCGTGGCCGCCTTCGGGCGTGAGGATCTCTCGCGCATACGTCGGGCTGACGGTCGTGAGCCAGTCGCCCGAGAGAATCCCGAGGCCCATGAGCGAGTCGCGGTAACCCTCGGCGAGGGCGAAGAGGGCATCGCTGCGGCGCAGCTTGTATTCGCCGAGGATCTTGCCTGCCCCCTGCGCCGCGTACGGGAGGTTGTGGATCGTGAAGACGGAGGCGACGTCGCGGAAGAAGGGATTGTCGCGGCCCTCCGTGCCGAGCCACCAGACGGCCGGCGCGGCGTGCGCGTCGTGCGCGTGGACGACGTCGGGCTTCCAGTCGAGATTCTCGGAGGCCCAGAGGGCCGCCAGGGAAAAGAAGATGAACTTCGGTCCGTCCTCGTCGACCGACCGCCCGTAGATCCAGCGTTCGCGCGGAATCGGGGGACCCGTGATGAGCCAGTGGGGGATGTCGCCGACGGTCGTCTCCCAGACCTCCGCTTCCGGGGCTCCCCACGTCGTGTAGACCGGAAACGTCGCCCGCCGTTGCGGCGCGTAACGGGTCCAGTCGATCGCGCCGTAGCCGGGGAGCGCCACGCGCACGTCGTGGCCGAGCTCGCGGAGCGCCTTCGGCAGCGATCCGACGACGTCCGCGAGGCCGCCGACCTTGGCCAGCGGCGAGGCCTCCGCCGCGAGCATCAGGATCCGCATGCCGGGATTATTTCCCAGGTCCTGCCCGGGCCGCGGTGACCCCGGTCAGCGTTTCGTGGAGGGTCGTTCCGCCACCAGGCCGACGGCGGGGAAACCCGCCTCCTGAATCGCCCCGAGCACGCGCTTGACCTGCGCGTAGGGGAGGCGGCGGTCGGCGCGCAGGGCGATCTCGCGGCGGGGGTCTTCCCGATGAATCGCGGCGAGAAGGACCGCGAGCCCGGCGTCGTCGAGCGGATCGGGGTCGTCGTCGACGCGGACGGCGAGCGGAGGCCCGTAGGACAGGATCACGCGGGATCGTGCCGGCTCGGGGGCCCAGGGAACCGGCGCGGGAGCCTCCGGAAGCTCGACCTGGGAATCGATGAGGGGCGTGACCACCATGAAGATGATGAGCAGAACCAGGCAGACGTCCACCAGGGGCGTGACGTTGATCTCGGCCCGGACATGACCTTGCATGGAGGGCCCTCCCTGCAAGGAAGAGAAACCGGACCGGTGCGAGAAGTTCCGGTTGGGCGGCCTTACGCTTCGGGCGAATAGGTCGGGAGGCTCGAGAGTCCGCGGCGCCAGGCGTTCATCTCGGGCTCGCTCTTGAGCAGGTCCTTCAGCGTGATCGTGCCGAGGACCTCGTCGACGGCCCGCTGCACCATCCGCCACACCGAGCGGATCGAGCAGTCGGTCATGTGGGTGCAGGAGGACTCGATTCCGGCGTGCCCGTCGCAGAAGGCGGGCTCGTAGAGGCGGCCGCCGAGGGCGGCCAGGACCTGGCCGACGACGATGTCGGCCGCGGGCCGCGACAGCGCGTAGCCGCCCGACTGCCCGCGCGTGGATTTCACGAAGCCGCCGCGCCGCAGGATGCGCATCATCTTCGCGACGTTCGGCTCGGAGATGCCCTCGCCCCGGGCGAGCTCCGGAATCGTGGCGCTTCCGCCCTCGCCGGCGCGTCCGACGCGCAGCAGGCAGCGCAATCCGTACTCTTCCTGCGAGGAGAGCTTCATCGGCGGCCTCCGCTCACATCATCCCCAGCTGAAGCCTCGCGGCTTCCGACATCATCTGGAGGCTCCAGGGCGGATCGAAGACGACCTGGACCTCGGCTTCTCGGACGTCGGGCACCGTCGCGAGCTTGGCCTTGATGTCTTCCCGGAGCACGTCGCCCATCCCGCAGCCGGGGGCCGTCAGGGTGAACTTGACGTCGACCCTCTGGCCGCCGTCCGGCAGGGCCGAAAGCGTGCAGCCGTAGACGAGCCCGAGGTCCACGATGTTGACGGGGATCTCGGGGTCGTAACAGGTGCGCAGCTGGTCCCAGACGAGATCTTCGGTGGACTTTCCCGCAGCGGCCGTGGGATCGGCTTCGACGACCGGCTCGCCGATCGCATCGGCATCCTTGCCGTCGATCCGGGCGAGAAATCCCACCGGCGTCATGACGGTGTAGCTGCCGCCGAGCGACTGCGTGATGATGACGGGGTCGCCGGCGCGGAGCGTGATGGGGGTCCCGCTCGGAATCTCCCGCGCGGGGACGTCGCGGGCAACCGTCGCTTCCTTGCGCATCTGCATGATCAGGCTCCTCCCGATTCGGCGGCGGGGCCTTCCGACTCGGTCGAAACGGACGCGCCCTGGCCCGCGAGCGCCGCCTTCAGCGTATGCCACGGCAGCGTCGCACACTTGACGCGGACCGGGTACTCGCGCACGCCCGAGAAAACCTCGAGCTTGCCGAGCTCGGGGCCGTCGGACGCGGGCGCCTTGCCGGTGATCAGGTCGTGGAACTTCTCGAAGAGCGCGTCCGCCTGGGCGCGCGTCTTTCCCTTCACGCTCTCGGTCATCATCGAGGCCGAGGCGGTCGAGATCGCGCAGCCCGCGCCCTGGAAGCTGACGTCCTTCACGAGGTCGCCCTCGAGGTCGAGGAACACGGTCTCGCGGTCGCCGCAGAGCGGGTTGTAGCCCTCGGCCTTCCGGTCGGCGTCCGGCATCGCGTGGAAATTCCGCGGCCGCTTGCTGTGGTCGAGGATCACTTCCTGGTAGAGGTCGCGCAGGTCGGAGCTCATGCGCGGAACATCCGAATGACGTCGTGGATCGCGGCCGCGAGGACGTCCACCTCGCCGCGCGTGTTGTAGAGGCCGAACGAGGCGCGGGCGGTGGCCGGCAGGCCGAAGCGATCCATGACCGGCTGCGCGCAGTGGTGGCCGGTGCGTATGGCGATGCCCTCGCGGTCGAGCACGGTCCCGATGTCGTGCGGATGCACTCCCTCGAGCACGAACGAGAGCACGCCGGCCTTCTCGCGCGCCGTGCCGACGATGCGGAGGCCCTCGATGTCCTGGAGCCTCGCCGTGGCATAGGCGAGCAGGTCGCGCTCGTGGGCCTCGATCCGGTCGAGGCCGATGCCCGTGACGTAGTCGAGCGCCGCGCCGAAGCCGATTCCGCCCGCGATGTTCGGCGTGCCGGCCTCGAACTTGTGGGGCAGGGCGTTGTAGGTCGTCTTCTCGAAGGTGACGGACCGGATCATGTCGCCGCCGCCCTGGTAGGGCGGCATCGCTTCCAGAAGATCGGACCGGCCGTAGAGGACGCCGACGCCGGTCGGGCCGTAAATCTTGTGGCTCGAGAACGCGTAGAAGTCGCAGCCGAGATCGCGCACGTCGACCGGCAGATGCGGCACCGCCTGGGCGCCGTCGACGAGGACCGGAATGCCGCGGGCGTGCGCCAGGGCGACGATCGCCTTGACGGGCAGGATCGTGCCGAGGGCATTCGAGACGTGGGCGATCGAGACGATCCGCGTCCGCGGCGTCAGGAGCCGCTCGAGCGCCGCGACGTCGACGCTCCCGTCGTCGTCGATCGGCGCCACGGCGAGCCGGGCGCCCTTCTCCTCGCACAGCATCTGCCAGGGCACGATGTTCGAGTGGTGCTCGAGACCCGTGATGAGGACCTCGTCGCCCCGGCCGACCCGCGTCCGGCCGTACGTCTGCGCCACGAGGTTGATCGCCTCGGTCGTGCCGCGGACGAAGACGATCTCCTTCGCCTCGGCGGCGTTCAGGAAGCGCTCGGGCCTTCTCGCGGGCGGCCTCGTAGGCGTCGGTCGCATGCACCGAGAGCCAGTGCACGCCGCGGTGAATGTTGGCGTAGCACTTCTCGTAGACGTCGCGCTCGGAATCGATCACGGCCAGGGGCTTCTGGGTCGAGGCGGCGTTGTCGAGGTACACGAGGGGCTTCCCGTAGACCTTCGTCGAGAGGATGGGGAAGTCGCGCCGGATCGCCGCGACGTCGAAGGCGGCGGCCGCTTCGCGCAGGACGGTGCTCATGCGGTCACCGCCGCGGGAGAGCCGGCGAGAACCAGGCCGAGATCGCGCTCGACTTCGGCCCGGACCGAGGGGATGCGGATGCGTTCGGCGACGTCGGCGGCGAATGCCCAGGTCAGCAGCGCCCGGGCCGCCTCTTCGTCGATGCCGCGCGAACGGAGGTAGAAGAGGGCCTGGGCGTCGAGCTGGCCCGTCGTCGAGCCGTGCCTGCACTTCACGTCGTCGGCGAGGATCTCGAGCGCCGGCGTCGAGTTGACGAGGGCGCGGCGTGAGAGCAGCAGGTTCTTGTTCGTCTGAACGGCGTCGGTCTTCTGAGCGTCCGGGCGAACGAGAATCGTGCCGTGGAAGACGCCGCGGGAGGATCCGTCGAGGATTCCCTTGTAGAGCTCGCGGCTCGTGCAGTGCGGACGGGCGTGGTCGATCGTCGTGTGGGTGTCGACGTGCTGGCTGCCCTTGCCGACGAAGAGCCCGTAGAGGGTGCACTCGGCGCCTTCGCCGTCGAGGGCGACGCGGAGATCGGCCCTCGCGAGGGCTCCGCCGAGAGCGACGTGAACCGACGTGAAGCGGCTGCCGCGCGCCTGCCTCGCGGCGAGCGCGTGGACGTGGAGGGCGTCGAGTCCCTCGTTCTGGAGCTGCGTGTGCTCGAGAACCGCACCGTCCGCCAGGGCGATCTCCGTGACGGCGTTCGTGAAGGTCCGGCCGTCTCCCGAAAACGTCTGCACGAGAGAGGCCTCGGAGCGCTCTCCGGCGATCACGAGAAGCCGCGGCGAAAACAGCGCGGGCCGGCTCGACGCCGGAGCCCGCAGCACGATCTCGATCGGATCGGCGATCACGGTTCCCGGCAGGATCTCGACGATCGTCGCGTCCTCGAAGAGCGCCGTGTTGAGAGCGGCGAAGGCCGAGCCCTCGGGCCCGGCGATCCGGTCGAAGCTCTCCTCCGCGGCCGCGAGCGCCCCGGAGAGCGATCGGACCCGGACTCCCGGCGGGGCCGGTGAAGCGAGCTCGAAGCCGCGCCCCGACGGAGCCCAGGAGGTCCCGGTGATGGGCTGAACGCCGGTGTAGCGCCACGCCTCGTCGTGGGGCGTCGGGAAGCCGAGCCGCTCGAATCGCTCGAAGGCCCGGCGCCGCCGTTCCGCGAGCCAGGCCGGCTCGCCGGCGGCGCGGGGCGAGCCGCGGTGCGAACACCGATTCGGCGACGGCGGCATCCATCATCGCGACGCGGCGACGGCGGGCGGCTCCTTCTCGAGCCACGCGTAGCCCTTCTCCTCGAGCTCGAGGGCGAGCTCCTTGCCGCCCGACCGCACGATCCGGCCGTCGACGAGGACGTGCACGAAGTCGGGGACGATGTAGTTCAGCAGCCGCTGGTAGTGCGTGATGACGAGCATCGAACGCTCGGGGGTGCGGAGCGCGTTGACGCCGCCGGCGACGACGCGCAGGGCGTCGATGTCGAGGCCCGAGTCGGTCTCGTCGAGGATCGCCAGGCGTGGGTTCGAGCACCGCCATCTGGAAGATCTCGTTGCGCTTCTTCTCGCCGCCGGAGAAGCCCTCGTTGACGGGCCGCTTGACGAGATCATCGTCGATCTCGACGAGCTTCGCCTTCTCGCTTGACGAGAGCGCAGGAAGTCCATCGCGTCGAGCTCCGGCAGGCCGCGGTGCTTGCGCACGGCGTTGACGGCGGCCTTGAGGAAGTAGACGTTCGTCACGCCGGGGATCTCGACCGGGTACTGGAACGCGAGGAAGACGCCCTCGCGGGCGCGCTCCTCGGGCGGCATCGCGAGCAGGTCCTTGCCCTTGAAGCGGACGCTCCCGGCGGTGACCGCGTAGCCCGGCCGGCCGGCGAGGACGTGCGCGAGCGTGCTCTTGCCGGAGCCGTTCGGGCCCATGATGGCGTGCACCTCGCCGGCGCGGACCGTCAGGTTGATGCCGCGCAGGATCTCGTTGCCCGCGACCGAGGCGTGGAGGTTTTCGACTTCGAGAAGGGGATGCGTCATTTGGTCGAACGTCCTTATTCATTCCGTGCCGTAGGGGCGGCCCTCGGGCCGCCCGCGGGCGGGGCAAGCCCCGCCCCTACGATCTCTAGCCGACGCTCCCCTCGAGGGTGACGCCGAGCAGCTTCTGCGCCTCGACCGCGAACTCCATCGGCAGCTCCCGGAAGACCTCCTTGCAGAAGCCGTTGACGATCATGTTGACCGCGTCCTCGGCGCGAGATGCCGCGCTGCTGGCAGTAGAAGATCTGGTCCTCGCCGATCTTCGACGTGGACGCCTCGTGCTCCATCTGCGCCGTCGAGTTCTTGACCTCGATGTACGGGAACGTGTGCGCGCCGCACTGGTCGCCCGATCAGCAGCGAGTCGCACTGCGAGTAGTTGCGCGCGCCGTCGCGCCCTTGCCAGGATCTTCACCAGGCCGCGGTAGGTGTTCTGGCCGTGGCCGGCGGAGATGCCCTTGGAGACGATCGTGCTCTTCGTGTTCTTGCCGATGTGGATCATCTTCGTGCCGGTGTCGGCCTGCTGGTGGTTGTTCGTCACGCGCGACCGAGTAGAACTCGCCGACCGAGTCGTCGCCCTGCAGGATGCAGCTCGGGTACTTCCAGGTGATCGCCGAGCCGGTCTCGACCTGCGTCCAGGAGATCTTCGACTTGCGGCCGCGGCAGGCGCCGCGCTTGGTCACGAAGTTGTAGATGCCGCCCTTGCCCTCCTTGTCGCCGGGGTACCAGTTCTGGACCGTCGAGTACTTGATCTGCGGCGTCGTCGAGCGCGACCAGCTCGACCACCGCCGCGTGGAGCTGGTTCTCGTCGCGCATCGGCGCCGTGCAGCCCTCGAGGTAGCTGACGTAGGCGCCCTCCTCGGCGACGATCAGCGTGCGCTCGAACTGGCCGGTGTTGGCGGCGTTGATGCGGAAGTACGTGGACAGCTCCATCGGGCAGCGCACGCCCTTCGGGATGTAGCAGAACGAGCCGTCGCGAGAAGACCGCCGAGTTCAGCGTCGCGAAGAAGTTGTCGCGTGTACGGCACGACCGAGCCGAGGTACTTCTGCACGAGCTCCGGGTGCTTCTGCACGGCCTCCGAGAACGAGCAGAAGATGATGCCGACCTTGGCGAGCTTCGGCGCGGAACGTCGTCGCGACCGAGACGCTGTCGAAGACGGCGTCCACGGCGACGCCGGCGAGCTTCGCGCGCTCGCGCAGCGGAATGCCGAGCTTCTCGTAGGTCTCGAGCAGCTTCGGATCGACCTCGTCGAGGCTTCGGCGCGTCCTTCTTCGGCTTCGGAGCCGAGTAGTAGACGATCGTCTGGTAGTCGATCGGCGGGTAGTGGACGTTCGGCCAGGTCGGCTCCTTCATCGTGAGCCAGTGGCGGTACGCCTTGAGTCGCCACTCGAGCAGCCACTCGGGCTCGTTCTTCTTGGCCGAGATCAGGCGGACGACGTCCTCGGTGAGTCCCGCCGGAATCGTCTCGGCTTCGATGTCCGTGACGAAGCCGGCTTTGTACTCGCGGTCGGTCAGCTCCAGGACGGAGCCGTGGTCGCGCTTAGCCTCCATAGCGAAGCCAGCATATTTAATCTATACGGATCTGTCAACTTTGTGTCTACTCGTAAACCATTGATATACAACTAGATATAGTCAGCTCCGAACGCGGTATTCGCTCGTGACGAGGCCGCTCTCGTACTGGCGGGTGCCCAGGTGCTCGAGGCGGATGTCCCGATCGAGCGGCCCGAAGAGCGGGATCCCGGCGCCGATCAAGACCGGAACCCGGGTCACGACCATCCGCTGGATCAGTCCGGCCCTCAGGAAGCGCTGAATCGTCACGCCGCCGTCGACGTAGACGTGTCGGATCCCCCGCGATTCGAGCTTCGCGACGACATCCTTCGGTTCTCCGGCCATCTGCTCGACGACGCCGTCGGATGCCTTCGAAAGATCGAGCGGCCTGCCGCTCAGGACGAAGACCGGCTTTCGGCCGTACGGCCACTTCGCGAAGCCGAGCACCGTCTCGAACGTGCCTCGCCCGATGACCAGTGCATCCACCGATGCGAAGAACGCCTCGTAACCGTGCTCCTCGCCTCCACCGGCCGGAAGGAAGTCGAAGGAGCCGTCCGGGCGGGCGAGGAATCCGTCGACGCTCACACCGACGAAGACGGACGCGAGCACATCACACCTCCACGTCTCGCTTAGTTCTTCGGCGGGTGAGTCGGCGTCGGCCTCGGCCGGGGCGTCGGGTGCGAGCCGTGCGGCGCCGCGGATCGAGAAGGCTCGGACCGCGGCTGCTTGGGCTCGGACCGCGGCTCGGACTTCGGCTCCGGGTTGACGTGCTCGGGCGGTTGCTCCCGTTCGTGGACCGGCGGAGGCCGCATCGTGTGTTGCCCCGTCGCGCGTTCGGGAACGGGAGTCGCGCGGGGAGTCGGCCGCGGAGCCTGCCCCTGCCGTTCGGCGGGGCTCGTATGTCTCGCGGGCGCCGGCGTGGCGAGGTGGACGGGAGCGGGCGTCGCAGGGCGTCCGGCCGCCGGCGTCTTGGGGCGGCCGGGTAAGGGCGTCGCGGCTCGTCCGGCCGCCGGCGTGCTCGGTGGGCGCGCGCTCCCTTCCCGGGGCGCGAGCGTCACCGGCCCCGACGCGGCCGGGCGGGAGCGCGGCACGGCGGGTGCCGTCTCACGTGCCGACAGGCGCGCCGCCTCGGCCGGGGCCACCGGAGCGCCGCCCTTCTCGCGAATGACCGCGACCTTCGCGTCGAATCGAGGAGGCGCCGGCGGCGGAGCCGCGCGGGTGACGACCTGGCGCGAGGCGACGGGAGCCGGAGGCCTCGGGGCCGCGGCCTCTCGAGTCGTCATGCGCAGCGATGCACGCGTGGGGATGACGGGAACCGGTCCCCGCAGGACCGGAGCGCTCTCGATCGAACGGACCAGGGTGCGGTCGCGGACCACGCCGCTCGAAACGGAACGACCCGAGACGAAGACGTTCTGATTCACCACGGTCACGTAGGTCCGATTGACGTAGGTCACCGCCGTCACGTTGACGGCGGGATGCGGCCGCCACCAGGCGTAGTACGGCTCGCGCGGAGCGAGCGGAAACCATCCGACGTAGCCGCCGGAACCTCCGACGAAGGCGACGAGGGCCGGTGCATAGGAAACGGAAACGACCGTCGGAGCCACCGGGACCCAGTACCAGGCATTTCCCCAGTACGTCCAGCGTCCGTAGTGATAGGGAGCCCAGCCCCACGGCTCGGCGGCCACCCAGGTCCATCCCCACGGGTCCTGCCAGATCCACCGGCCGGCGCGATATGGCGCCCAGCCGGTCTCGACCGAGGCCGGAGACCAGGCCCAGCCGAATCCGGGGACCTGCCGCCAGCGGCCGTACCGATCCAGGTCCTCGACGCCGGCGATGTCCGCCGTCACGTACTGGTACGAGCGCGCCTGGGCGATGCGGCGGTTGCGATCGGCGACCCAGCGATCCCAGCCGTCCGGCGGCGGCAGGGCGGCCACGTCGTAGCGCGGGGCGTCGATGCCGGCGACGTCGAATTGCTGTCCGGCGGCGAGAGGCACCTGGCCGCCGCCCGCCGAGGCGATGGCGCGGCCGTCGCGCACCTGGACGCGCGTGTTCCCGTCCGCGTCCACGTCGAGGCGATAGTCGCCGGGGCGCTCGAGCGTGATGGCGGCATTGGGGGTGTCGATCTCGAAGACTTCGTTGTCCGACAGCCTTCGGACCGCGATCGACGCCGTGCCGAGGGCCAGCGAAAACTGCTTGACCTCGTCGGTGAGGTTCAGCGCCTGGAGGTCGGTGCCGGCCGACAGCCGGACGACGTTTCCGCCGTGCACCTGCAGCTCGATGCGTCCGCCGTCCCCGGTCCAGACCCGATCGCCGAGGGTCATCGGGACGTTCACGTCCGCGGGATCCCACTGATCGGGATCGTCGCCTCGCGAGAAGGACACGCCGCCCGAGATGAGCGAGACGCGGGCGACCGTCTGCGCCAGCTCGGAATCCGGAGGCGGGGGGGCCTGGCCCGAGGCGCGGGACACGACCATGGCGCAGAAACCGGCAATCAGAGTCGCGGTGATTCGACGCATGCTTCAACTATAGCCGCACGCGAACGCGCCGGGCCCTTAGACTCTATGCGCGAATGGGAAGTCTCCGGGTCGCGCATCCGCCGGACCGGCCGCTCGCGATTTTCGACGGCGAATGCGGCTTCTGCCGGAAGTGGATCGTCCGTTGGAAGGCCGCCACGGGCAATCGCGTGGACTACGCGAGCTCCGACGAGGTCGCCGCTCGCTTTCCCGAGATCTCGCCGGCGGAGTTCCGGCGCGCGTTTCAGCTCGTTCTGCCGGATGGCCGCGTCTTCTCGGCCGCCGAGGCGGTCTTCGCGACCCTCGCACAGAAACCCGGTGGCGGCCTTCTCGCGTCCGCCTACGCGCGCGTGCCGGGGTTCGCCTCCGTCACCGAGATCGCCTATCGCCTCGTCGCGTCGCATCGCAATGCCGCGGATGCCGTCACGCGGCTGCTCTGGGGCCGGACCGTCGCGAAGCCCACCTATGCCGCCGCGGCGGCGCTCTTCGTGCGGCTGCTCGGGCTCTGCTACTTCGCGGCCTTCGTCTCGTTCTGGGTCCAGTCGGACGGCCTCGTCGGCGCGCACGGCATTCTCCCGATCGCCCGCTATCTCGAGTGGGTGAAGGCGCAGACGGGCGCCGAGCGGTACTTCCTGCTCCCGACGCTCACCTGGCTCTCCTCGAGCGATGCCTTTCTGCGCGGACTGTGCGCCGCCGGGACGCTCGCGAGCATTCTTCTCGCCGCGGGATGGCTCCCGTGCGCCAGCGCGATCGCCGCCTGGTTCCTGTACCTCTCGATCTCGATTTCGGGCCAGGTCTTCCTGGAGTTTCAGTGGGACTACCTCCTGCTCGAAGCGGGCTTTCTCGCCATCTGGCTCGTCTCGCCGCTCAAGCGCCGGTTCGGCGCGGGCCTGGCCGCATCCCCCGTCGTCGTCGGGCTCCTGCGGTGGCTTCTCTTCCGGCTGATGTTCTCCTCGGGGTGGGTCAAGCTTTCGAGCGGCGACCCGAGCTGGCGCCACCTCACGGCCCTGCGCTTCCACTACGAGACGCAGCCGCTGCCGCCCTGGACCGCCTGGTACATGCATCAGTTGCCGGCCGCGTTCCAGGCCGTTTCGGCGTTGTTTCTCTTCTTCGTCGAGCTCGCCGTGCCGTTTCTCTTTTTCGGTCCGCGCCGTCTGCGCGTGTTCGCTTTCTGGATGACCGTGGTCCTGCAGGCGATGATCGCGGCGACGGGAAACTACGCGTTCTTCAACCTGCTCGCCGTGACCCTTGCGGTTCTGCTCCTCGACGATCAGTCCCTTCCGGCGGGCTGGTCGCGCGCCGCCGAGGCCTCCACGGCGCCCGCGCGTCCATGGCCGCGCTGGGTCCTCGTTCCGGTCGCCGTCCTCGTTCTTTTTCCTCGACCCTCGAGTTCGCCGCCACGCTCGACCGCGGCTTGAGCGTCCCCGACCCGGTCATCGCCCTCGTGCGGCGCATTGGAGCGATCCGAAGCTTCAACGGATACGGCCTCTTCATGGTCATGACGACGACGAGGCCCGAGATCGTCGTCGAGGGGAGTCTCGACGGAACGACGTGGCGGCCCTACGAGTTTCGATGGAAGCCCGGCGATCCGATGCGCCGGCCGGGTTTCGTGGCGCCGCACCAGCCCCGGCTCGACTGGCAGATGTGGTTCGCGGCGCTCGGCGGCTACGAGCAGAACCCGTGGGTCGGCAGCCTGCTCGCGCGTCTCCTGGAGGGCTCGCCCGCGGTGCTGCGGCTCTTCGCCGTAAATCCCTTTCCGAACGGACCGCCGCGATACGTGCGGGCGGTTCTCTACGACTATCGATTCACCGACGCCGGGCAGCGTCGCCAGACCGGCGCCTGGTGGCAGCGGCGCGAGCTCGGGTTGTTCTCGCCGGTGCTCGAGCGGACCTTCTAGCCCGGGAGTGTCAGACGCCGAAGCGCTCGGCGCTCCAGGACAGGCCGAGCTCGCCCGGCGGCGCCATGTATCCCGCGAGCGCCGAGGCGGCGACGACGGCCGGGCTCGCGAGGAAGCCTTCGCCGCCGTAGCCCATCCGGTTCTGCCAGTTCCGGTTGAACGACGTGATGGCGCGCTGGCCTTTGGCCAGGGCGTCGGGACCCTGGCCGAAGCACGGTCCGCACCAGGACTGGCGGATCTGCCCCCCCGCGGATCGGAAGACCTCGGCGATCGATTCGCCGCCGAGACGCGGATCCGGCTTCTCGATCTGACGCCCCACTCCGCCCGAGCCCGGGAAGATGGTGAAGGTCTTCGTCACCTTTCGGAAGCCGGCCTCTCGCGCCGCCTTCAGCACGAGCGCGGCGGAGAGCAGGTCCTCGTAGCCGCCGTTGGTGCACGAGCCGATCATCGCCTTGTCGAACGTCAGCCTCTCCCGCGCCACCTCCTCGGCGGGAAAGGCATTTCCCGGCGCGAAGGGCTTGGCGATCATCGGCGCGATCTCCGAGAGCGTCAGTGTCTCGTCGATCTCGTAGAGGGCATCCGCGCCGGGCGCGATCCTCGGATAGGAGAGCGGCCCGATTCCCCGGGCGCGATACCAGGCATCGGTGACGTCGTCCTCGGCGAAGATCGCCGTTCAACGCCTCCGCCTCGGCCATCATGTTCGCGATCGTGTTGCGGAAGGCGATCGGGAGCTGCCTCTGCGCATCGACGAACTCGACCGACATGCCCTGCGATTGCCTCGGCCCCCAGCGGCGCAGCAGCTCGAGCACGATGTCCTTCCCGGTGACCCAGGGCTGGAGCGTTCCGCCGAGCACGACGCGCCGCTGCCTGGCCAGGGTGAAGTAGATGTAGCCGGTCGACCATCCGAAGCCGAGAGTCGTCGATCCGACGCCGAATCCGACGGCGCCGTACGCGCCATAGGCGCGGCTGTGCGAATCCGCGCCGGGGATGAACTGGCCGGGCCGCACGAGCCCCTGCTCGGGAAAGTAGAAGTGGAAGATGCCGTCGCCGGGATCGGCGTACCACGGCTTACGCAGGCCGTGGAGGCGGGCGAACTCACGGCCGATCGCCGTCTGGCGGTCGTCGTCCTCGCGGCCCGTGAAGACGAAGTGATCGTTGGCGACGGCGGCCTGGCGCGGGAAGATCGCCTTGCCGCCGGTGATCTGGTTGAACGTGTGGATCGCGAAGGGCGCCGTGCCGTCGGAGGCGGGAAGCAGATCCGCGTAGACGCGCAGCGTCGCCCCGGGCTCGACCGCCGCGTCGCGATCGACGCGGTGCGCCCAGACGATCTGCTCGGTCGTCGTCATCCGGCGCGCGAGATCGGGCTCGGGCCAGCGGACCTCGGGGCGCCGCGAAACCGACGCGCGGAACTCGCGGCGTCCCACGGAGAAGATGCCCCCGCTCGAGCGGATCTCTTCCTCTTTCGGCGTCAGCGGGACGGGCACGTAGCTCCTGCCCTGAGTCTCGTTCGACAAACGGCGCGTCGCCGGATCGAACGCGAACGCGTCGCCGTCCCGGGCATCTTCGACCGCCTCCGGACTCTGAACCACGTGGAGTCCGAGGTTGAACGCATTGCGGCGGAAGATGTCGCCCATTCCATGGCTGCACACGACGACGAGCTCGAGCCCCTTCTCCTCGGCCACGCCCTTCAGGCCCGCCGGGCTCATTTCCCGGGAGGATCCGATCGCGAACCGCTCGCCGGCGACGAGAAACGTCTCGCCGCGATGCACGCGCTGCCGGAAGTCGGGCATCAGGTGGCGGAACGACCCGGCCTTCCAGCGCTCGTCGAGCGTGTCGAGACTCTCCGAAACGCAGTCGGCCGCGGGCGTGATCTGGTCGGTGTCGATGGCGTCGAGCTTGCGCCCCGGGTTCTTCGGATCCCAGAAGATCAGCGCCTTGCCGCGCACGGTGCGGGCCGCGCCGCCGCCGGCCTCGTCCGAGGGACGGGGCCCGGGAAGGTCCTCCGCGGAGACGCCGGGCTTTACGCGCGCGGGCTCGATTTCCTGCATCCCACCTTCCCAGAACGCGAATTCGCCGCCGGCCGTTCCCGGCGGGGCGCGCCCATCCTAACTTGAGTCCGTGGGCGGGATGGCGATTCGGTCAGTCGTGGCTCACGCCGAGATTGGCGCCGCGGACGCGCTCCTCCCAGCTGCGGTCGCGGGCCTGCTCGAAGAGCCGCGCGGCGCGGCTGAAGGCCATCTGCGCCGCGTCGTAGTCCCGCTCGCTCAGGAAGCGGATGCCTTCCTTCTCGCTCTGCTCGCCCTCTTCGAAGGGCTCGGGAGCCTTTTCGCGCGCGCTCAGCCGGTCGGCCTCGATGCGCGCGATGGCCGCCTTGTAGCGAAGGTCCTCGGCCGGCTGACGCATCTCCGGATGAGCCTTCCTGGAGACACGGGGAGCGGACGCCGTCGCGCGTGGCTCGAGCGGGAGCGACGGGGGCGCGCCACGGACGGAGGGGCCGCGACCGGCGGAGACTGGACCTCGACCGGTCTGGAGCGGGCGCCTCGGGGAGTGCCGCCGGGCGCGACGGGCGCCGGAGTCGTAGCGGCGCCCGGAATCGAGGAGCTCCGTGCCCGCCACGAGAAACGCTCCGGCGGCGACCCCGGCCGCGGCCGCCAGGAGGAGAGCCTGGCGCTTCCACGGCGACGTTCCCAGACGGGGCGTCGGTCTCGGAGATGAGCGCGCGCGATGCGCCTGGAGGGCGGGGGCCGGCGCGCGACCGAGGTCGGCGGAACTTCCGCGGTGGCCGGCTCGACCTCCTGGACGACGGCGGGCTCGAGGACCGCGCTTCGTCGCCGGATCTCCCCACCGGCGCCGCGGTCCGAGCGCTCGTTCGTCGCGGTCTCCTCGGTGCCGATCGCGGTGCTCCGCGGCGGCGCCGCGGCGAGGTCGCATCGCCGGCCGATTCTCCGCGGCGCGTCTTCGTCTGGACGACGACCGGGCTCGTGGACTCCCAGTCCGACGAGGGAGCGACGCTCTGGCTCTCGGGATTCAGGAGCTTGTAGAGGAAGAGCGCGAGATTCGCCGTGAAGAGCGAAAACGGATTGCCCGTGACCATCTGCTGAAGGGCCCGATGGGCCTCGACCGCCGACGCGAACCGCTCGGACGGGTCGGCGAGGCAGCGGCGCAGGAAAGTTCCGAGAGCTCTTCCGAGCGCGGGTCTCCCGGCGCGCAGCTCCGTCGAGGGCGTATCGAGCGAGGGCCTTCGCCCGGTCATCAGCTCCATCAGGATCGCGCCGAGCGAATAGACGTCGGCCTGTTCGGAGAGCCGACCGTCGGCGCGCGCCTCCGGCGCGATGTACGGCGCGATCTCGGCCGTCATCCGGCGGCCGCCGAGGGAAGGCAGGATGCCGTCGGCGATCCCGAAGCCTCCGACGCGAACGACGGCGTCGTGGGAAATCGACACGAACCCGGGCCACAACACGCCATGGAGCGAGAGGTTGTCCCTGGACCGTCGTCTGGTGCGCGCGCTCGAGGGCGGCCGCGATCCGCTCCACGATCAGCAGCGCGTATTCGGCAGGAATGCGGATGCCGAAGGAGCGCACGCGCGCGAGCATCGTGTCGAGCGTCCATCCCGCGGTCTCGTCCCAGGTCATGAAGGGGATGCCCATCGACCAGATCGAGCTCGGGTCGGACGACGATCGCGTCATGCTCGAGAGAAACGTCGCGGAGCCGATTCTCCCGGACCGTCAGCAGCATCGCCTCCGCGGCGAGCTCTTCGGACTGGAGCACGCGAAGGCGGACGAAGCGCCGCTCGTCGGCGGCATAGAGCGCGCGAAAGACGGTGCCGAGAGGATCCTCGGAGAGCTGCGCGACGAGCAGATAGTCGCCGAGGTGCCGGGAAAGAAAGGGAGCGGGGGTGCTCACGCCTCGAACCTCGAATCCGTAGAATCGAAGTGCGGCTCGCGCCGGCAGACAGCGGTCATCGGGATGGACATATCCTCTTTCTTTTGTTGAAATTGTAGCAGTTTCCGTGCCCGATGCCGGCGCGGCGCTAACCTGCGGAGACCAAAGGACCTGATGCCGTCGGGCAGCCCTGTCCGTTCGGCCATCTGACAAAAAAAGGCGGAGCCGCCCGATGGCGACTCCGCCGGATTGTCCAGAGGAGAGATCGCTTACTTGATGTCGAGCAGCTCGACTTCGAAGATCAGTGTGGCGTTGGGAGGAATGACGCCACCGGCGCCGCGCGATCCGTAGGCGAGGTCGGCCGGGATGAGGAGGATCCGCTTGCCTCCGACCTTCATCGTCAGGACACCCTCATCCCAACCCTTGATGACCCGTCCCATGCCGACCGGAAACGAGAACGGCTGCCCGCGGTCGACGGAGCTGTCGAACTTCTTGCCCTTGACGCCGTTTTCCCAGAGCCAGCCCGTGTAGTGAACGACGGCCGTCTGGCCCTTCTGCGGGGAGGCGCCATCCCCGACCTTCACGTCCTCGTACTGCAGCCCGCTCGGAGTCTTGGTCATCTTCGACTCGCTCTTCTCCGCCCCGGGAACCGGGGTCGGCTTGGGATCGTCGGCGCGCGCCGCCGTCGCCACGAAGGCGGACGCGAAGGCCGCCGACAGAAACAGAATGGACGTCTTCTTCATCATCGTGTTTTTCCCGAGTCCTTTCTCGCCCCTCTCGAGGGTCGCGGGAGTCTACCTCAGGGCGTTCCCCTCGCCCCGACGCCCTGACCGGAAGAAGAGGGGACGGCGTCCTGGGGGATCATGGCGCGGTGCTGCGCAGCGTCGCGATGCGGTCGGGCCTCGGAGCCCTCGGGGCGATTTACGTCGCCCTGGGAGTCCTCTCGGGCCGCGTCGCGCTCGGGGGCCGCCGGGGCGGTCAGGGAGTGCCGGCCGCGCTGCGGCTGTTGCTGGGGCAGCCCCACGGACGCCTGATCGTCGTCGCGTTGCTCGTAGCCTTTGCGGGCATCGCGGCGGTCCACCTCGTCGAGGCCTTCACGCGCCGGTCGAAGACGGTCCCGAGGATCGGCATGTTCGTCAACGGCGTCGGCTACGCGGCGCTCGCGGCGACCGTCGGGAGGCTGCTCCTGCACGTCGAGGCCGGCGGCTCGATCCAGAAGACCGGCGTCTCCTGGCTGCTCGGCGAGTCCTGGGGCCCGGCGCTGCTCGAGGGAATCGGCGCGGCCGTCATCGCCGGCGGCATGTGGGAGCTCTACCAGGGACTGGCCGTGCCGCTGCCGTTTCGCCGCGACCTGCTGCCGCGCGGTTTGCGGCGCGCGCTCGCCGGCGTCGCGCGATTCGGTCTCGTGGTCCGCGGTCTCGTGCTCGCGGCGCTCGGCTACTTCGTCGTCCGCGCCGCGGAGGACCTGGATCCGGGGCAGGTCCACTCGATGGGCGGGACGCTGCGGGTCATCGCAGAGACCGGACCGGGACCGCTCTTCACGGCGGCCGTCGCCGCCGGACTGACGGCATACGGCATCTATCTCTGGACGCTGATGCTCCTGAAGAGACGCGTCTGAGAGTCGGGGGTCAGTGCATGCCCAACCACCCGCGGATCTTCTTTCCGACGCTCTCGGCCGAGGGCGGATCGAGGTTCGAGAGGACGACGACCGTGTAGCCGGTGTCGAGGTCGGTTTCGAGAACGGCATTGACTCCGGCTGTCCCGCCGGCCCAGCCGCCGGCGCCCGAGCGCTTTCGGGACGGCCCCGCGGCGGGAGGCGAGGCCTTGTCTCCGTAGAACCAGTCGGTCCAGGCGGCCGGAAGCAGCTTGTCGGCGCGCATCGCCGCGTCGAAGGCCAGCAGGTCCTCGGCCGTGGAGTAGCCGCCTCCGGCCGAGCTCGAGCGAGCCGGCAGGGCATAGACGTTGGTGTGGAGCGGCCCGGGCGCACCGTCGCCGCCGTCATCCCGGTCGCGCGTATAGCCGACGGCGCGGTTGGAGACGATCGCGTCCTGGGGGTAGGCATCGGTGTTCTTCATCCCGGCGGGACGAAAAACGTGCTCGCGCACGTAGTCGTAGTACGTCTCGCCGGTCGCTTTCTCGATGATGAGCCCGAGCACGACGTATCCGGCGTTCGAGTAGCGCCGGCTGGTTCCGGGCTCGAAGAGCAGCGGCTGATCGGCGAAAAGCGGCAGGTAGTCGGAGAGGCTCCGGAGCTTCGACTTGGGCGTCGCCGCGTACTTGTCGCCGAAGAAGTCGCCGAGGCCGGACGACATCGTCACGAGCTCCTGGATGGTGATCCGATCCGCGGCGGGCGACGGATAGTCGGGCAGGTGCTTGCGGACCGTGTCCGAGAGCGCCAGCTTCCCCTGTGAGGCGAGCTGGGCGATCGCCACCTGCGTGAAGACCTTGTTGATCGAACCGATGTTGAACTTCGTGTCCCTCCGGTTCGGCACGCCGAGGTCGCGGTCGGCGAGGCCGTAGGGCTCGAAGAAGAACGGCTTCCCGTCTTTCGCCGCGAGGACCACGCCCGAGAATTCGTCGGCCTCGGTCCGGCGGCGCAGGTCGGCGCCGGCCTGGGCCGCGGCCGCGGCGTCCGACCCGAGCGGCGCGACCCGCTCCGCGCCGGGCCCCTCCGACGCCTCGAACTTGAGGCCGAGGATGCCGAAGGACGGAGGAGGCTCGAGCATCATGCCGACCTCGAACCATTGGCCGGACTTCTTCGAGCGGGCGAGGAAGAGCACCTCCGGACCCTCGCTCTTCATCGCGCTGTGGAACTCGAGCGGCCCGATCTCCCGCGCCATGGCGCCGAGACGCTTCACGCGCTGTTCGAGCGGGACCTCCTTCTGCGCCGAGGCCGCGAAGTGGTCGTGGACGAAGGCGCGGAGCGCGTCGTCGGTGCCCGCGTCGAAGGCCGCGAGCAGGGCCGCCATGCGCCGGCCCTGCGGCGAATCCGGAGGGGCGGCCGGAAGCGCCCGGACGGCGGCGGCGAGGGCGAGAAAACCGAAGGCGGCCGCGAGCGCGGAGGTCGAGCGGAGTCTCATGCTCGGTCCTACGCCCCGGCCGCCCGGAGGTTTCGCCCGGACCGCGCCGCTAGGCCTTGAGCTTCGTCAGGATGTCGGTGATGCGCTTCCGGTTCGCGTCGTCGGGAGCCATGCTCAAGGCCTTCGAGTAGTCCTCGACCGCGGCCTTCTTGTCGCCCTTGGCGGCGAGGGCCTCGCCGAGGCTGTCGTAGGTGTTCCACGAGTCCGGATGGTCCTTCACGTTCTTGCGGAACATCGCGATCGCCTCGTCGGTCTTGCCCGCCTGCAGGAGTTGATAGCCGACCGCATTGATGTCGACCTCGGTGGCGAGCTTCATCGACCGGGCCCGCAGCTCCTCGGCGGTCTTCGTATCCCCCTTCTTGTCGAGGAACGCGGCCTTCGTGCGCAGGTTCTGGAAGGTCGGCGCGAGCGCGATCGACTTGTCGGCCCAGGTCAGCCCCTGGCCGAGCTCGTAGTCGTTGCGGAGGCACCACTGGGCGGCCCCGTTCCAGCTCTGCCAGAAGAACTGGTTCAGCCCGTAGAGCTCGCTCTTCAGGCTCGCGAAGGTCACGGCCTTGGTGTCCACGTCGATCGTGAAGGGAACCTCGAGCTTCTCCCAGTGGAGGACGGCGTTGACCGAGTTGTCGCTCAGGTTTTCGAACTGATACTCGAGACGTTCCTCGAAGTCCGCCGGACGCGGCGTGGCCTTGAAGCGCAGGACGTCCTGCTTCTCGTCGTAGCTGAAGCTGCCCCAGTTGTTGGAGTTCGCGCTGAGAATGATCGTCCAGTCGCTCGCGGTCGGGATCATGTGCAGGCCGTAGGTGCCGGCCGGGAGCTGCTTGCCCGCGATGCTGACCGGGGTCGTGAACGTGATCGTCGTGTTCATGTTGGCGCCGGCCCGCCAGACGGCGTCGTAGGGGACCAGCTTGCCCCAGACCTCGCGCTTGTTGACGGCAGGGCGGTGGTAGGAAATCGTGACGTTGGTCAGGCCGATCGTCTGGCTCACCGAGGCGGCGGGGCTGGCGTCCGGCATCGTCAGGGGCGGAGCCTGGGCCCGGAGCCAGCCGGCGGCCAGGACGAAGACCCCGAAAACGAGGACGAATTGCCTCTTCATGGCTTCCTCCTTCAAGGAATCGCTGGAGGTACTACGCGAAAGGCGGGGACGGGTTTAGGAGACGTGGCCGGCGAGGGGCCGGCGGGGCCTCAGGCGGCGCTGACGGAGGTGTGGCGGTTCGAGGTCTCGCGGCCCGCCCGGGAGCGCGAGGCGGCCGAGCTCTGGAGGGCCTGGAAGAGCAGGTCCGCGCGGCGGCGCACGCCATGCTTCACGAGCAGGTTCGAGACGTGGAACTTCGCCGTGCGCTCGGACATCTTCAGACGCGCCGCGATCTCCTTGTTCGACAGGTTGTCGAGGACCGCGTCGAGGACCTGGCGTTCCCGCCGCGTGAGGCCCTCGATCCCGCTCGCGTAGACCTTGAGGGGCACCGTGCAGAGGGCGACGTCCACGAACCGCGACAGCAGCGCGCGTCCCACCCAGAGCCCGCCGCTGGCGACGGTGTCGAGAGCGTGCGGGAGGGCCCGGACCGCCTCCGCGTAGGTCAGCAGTCCCTTGACGCCCAGCCTCAGGAACGCGAACGCGATCTCGTCCGCGAACCGCTCGGCGAGGACCACGATGCGCGCCGTGGACTGGTGGGCGTGAATGCCCGTGATGACGGCTTCGGTGACCGCGAGGTGGGAGTGAGATTCGACGATGTGGACCTGCGCTCGCGGAACCGTGAGGTTCCCGAAGTCCGGGATCCGGTTGGGTTCGAGCCGCCGCGCCAGCAGCCGATGGCCGTTCTCGGAAATCAGCTGCTCGAACTGCGGCAGGACCAGCGGATGGCACCAGAACAATCCGACCGTTGACCGATGGACTGCCACCGTTTTGGAGGGTAACGAATTCTTCGCGCCGGGCGCAACCCCTTATTTCTTCGAGGGCCGTTAGAGGACAGTCCTGCCCTGCGGTCACCCGGCGGAAGTTCGGCGTCCCATCCGGGTCTCGGCCGCGGCCGGTGCATCGGCGTACACCGGATGGCACCAGTGCCGGTACTCCGCGCGCTTTCCCCGCACGACGTCGAAGAAGAGGGTCCGCAGCGACGAGACGACGGGGCCCATGCGGCCCGAGCCGATCGGCCGGTGGTCCACGCGCGTCACGGCGGCGATCTGGACGCCGGTGCCGCAGAAGAACACCTCGTCGGCGAGCGTGATCTCCGTGCGATCGATGCTGCGCTCGACGACCGGTACCTCGAGCTCGCGCGAAAGCAGCTCCATTACGGTGCGGCGCGTGATGCCCTCGAGCACGTTGTCGCTGACGGGCGGCGTGATCGCCGTTCCCCGGCGGACGAGGAAGACGTTGGCCGCCGAGGCCTCCGAGACGTGTCCGTCCTGGTTGAGGACGATGGCTTCGTCGAAGCCGGCGCGTTGCGCGTCGGTCTTGGCGAAGGCGGAATTGACGTAGGCGCCCGCGATCTTGCCGCGCGGCGGAATCATCGTGTCGTCCACGCGCCGCCAGGACGAGATCGTGGCGTGCAGGCTCTCGTCGTTCTCGATGTAGCGCCCGTAGGGAATCGCGACGATCGAGACCTCCGGCGTGAGGTTGTGCAGCCGGACGCCGATCGACTCGTCGGCGTAGTACGCCAGCGGCCGGACGTAGCAGTCCTCGCGGTACAGCTCGGCGCGGAGCAGATCGACGACGGCCTCGGTCAGGGATTCCGGCGACTCGGGCAGCGCCATGTCGAGCAGGCGCGCGGATTCGAGAAAGCGCTGAAAATGCTCCTGCGGCCGGAAGACGAAGAGCTCCGCCTCGCCGGCATTCCAGTAGCCGCGCAACCCCGCGAACGCGGCGGTGCCGTAGTTCAGGGCGTGCGTCAGGATTCCGATGCGGGCCTCGGTGTAGGGAACGATGCGACCCCGGAAGAGCGCGTGGCCGGGCAGCGTCATGGGAGGCCTCCTTCGGACGATTTCATGACCAGTCCACTTTGAATATCCACTTTTGACCTATGCTCCAATTGGACATCAACATGGACTCGATGCGCCGCCGATTCAATAGCCACCCCGACCGCAAGTGGACCGCTCGACGATGACCCCCTCGGCGCTCGTCGGAGCCCTCGGGAAGTGGACCGCCGGCGACGGGCCCGTCTATCGCCGGCTCGCGCGGACCCTGGAGGCCCTGATCGACCGCGGCGAGATCGAGCCGGGCTCGCGCCTGCCGGCCGAGCGCGTTCTCGCCGAGGCCCTGGCCGTCTCGCGGACCACGGTGGTGTCCGCCTACGAAGAGCTGCGCTCCGGCGAGCGCGTCGAGAGCCGGAGAGGGAGCGGGACGCGCGTGCGCGGTTCCCCGTCGCGGGGACCGGGGCTGAGGCTGCGCGAAGATCCGTCGGGTTCCTTCCGGCGGCACCCGGTCTATCGCAGCCTCGTGGACGGGCCCGGCGACACGATCGAGTTTCTCGGCGCGCACCTCCCGGCGCCGGACATGCTTCCCCACGCGCTCGCCCGACTCGACGAGAAATCGCTGCGCGAGCTCGCGCGAAGCCCCGGATACCTGCCGATGGGTTTGCCGGCGCTGCGCCGCGCGATCGCCCGGCATCTCGAGGGCTGGGGCGTGCCGACGACCGAAGAGCAGGTGATGGTGACCCACGGCGCGCAGCAGGCGATCGGTCTCGCCGGCGCGCTCTTTCTCGAGCGGGGCGACACGGTGGTCGTCGAAGACCCGACCTATCTCGGCTCGATCGACATCTTCGCCGGGCTCGGCGCGCGACTGGCGACCGTGCCGGTCGGGGGCGACCCGGCATGGACGGCGAGGCTCAGGCAGCTCGTCGCCCGAGTTTCCCCCCGGCTCCTCTACCTCATGCCGACGTTCCAGAATCCGACCGGGGCGGTGATGCCCGAGGCGACCCGGAAGGCGCTGGCCCGAATCGCGAGGGAGATGCGGATTCCGATCCTCGAGGACAACACGCTCGCGGACCTGTCGCTCTCCGGGAAGGCGCCCGCGCCGATCGCCTCCTTCGACGCCGCGGCTCCCGTTCTGACCGTCGGCTCGCTTTCGAAGCTCTTCTGGGGAGGACTGCGCATCGGATGGATCCGCGCCTCCGAGGAGCTTCTCGCGCGCATCACGCGCCTGAAGATCATGGCCGATCTCGGCGGCTCGCTCGTCGGGCAGCTCGGCGCCGTCGCCCTGCTCGGCGAGGCCGATGGCGTCCGCCAGGCGCGCCGCCGCGAGATGCGCGAGCGGCTCGATCTCCTGACGAAGCTGCTGCGCCGCCATCTTCCGTCCTGGAGCTGGCAGCCGCCCGCGGGCGGCCTGTCGCTCTGGGTCCGGCTGCCGCACGGCGACGCCGATGCCTTTGCGCAGGTCGCGCTCCGGCACGGGGTCGCCGTCGTGCCCGGGACCCTCGCGTCTCCGGGCGGCGGATGCACCGACCGGCTGCGGTTGCCGTTCGTGCTCGAGCCCGGTCCGATGCGTGAAGGCATCGAGCGTCTCGCCCGCGCGTGGGCGGCGTATGCGGGCTCCGCGGCCGGACGCACTCGCCCGGCGAGCGTGCTCGTCTAGGCCGTCCTCAGCCGGCCCGCGTGCCGTCCGGGACGGCCCGCTCGGGGACCGCGAGCGCCGGAGCGAGGCCGTCGGCAAACCCCAGATCGAGGAGCATTCCCTCCGAGATCTCGCCCATCATCCGGCGCGGCTCGAGGTTGACCACGAAGAGGGTCTGCCGGCCGACGAGAGACTGCGGATCGGCGCGCTCGCCCTTCATCCCCGAGAGGATCGTGCGCGAGTGGTCGCCGAAGTCGACCGTCAGGCGCAGGAGCTTGGCCGACTTCGGGACGTCCTCGATCCTCCGGATCGTTCCGACGCGGATGTCCACGGCTTCGAGGCTGGAAAAGGGAATGGGCGGCTTCACGGCGGCGGGCGCCATCGCTTCCTCCTAGATTTCGGAGACGGCCGCGCGGATGTCGGCGAGGCCTTCGTCCATGCGGTCGCGGTGCGTGCGAAACGAGAGGACGCAGATCCGGATCGCGAAACGTCCCGACAGGCGGGTTCCCGTCAGGTAGACGCGCTTCTTTCCGTTGATCCGCTCGAGCAGGTCGCGGTTCAGGGCGTCGAGCCCGGCGTCGTCGAGGCCGGGCCGGGTCAGGCGGAACGCGAGTATCGATAGCTGCGGCTCGGCGAGGATCTCGATGCCCGGAATCCGCCTCAGCTCCCCGTCCGCGAGGCGTGCGAGTCCGAGCTTCTCCTCGAGATTGCGCCGGAACGGCTCGATGCCGTGCAACTGGAGCGGCAGCCACACGCGCAGCCCGCGAAAATCGCGGGACAGCTCGGGGGAGAGGAGGTTGAAGTCCACCAGGTCCGGGTCCTCCTGCATCGACGGCATGTAGTCGGCCGAGAGCGCGTGGGCGCGCTTCAGGATTTCGCCGTCGCGGACGACGAGGGCTCCGGTGCCGTAGGGAAGGAAGAGGCCCTTGTGGGGATCGAGGACGAGCGAATCGGAGCGCTCGATGCCGGCCATGCGGCGCCGGCCTTCGGCGGTCAGAAGGAAGAATCCGCCGTAGGCGGCGTCCACGTGAAACCACACTCGCTCCCGGGCGCAGAGGTCCGCGAGCGCTTCGAGGTCGTCGACGGCGCCCGTATTCGTGGTGCCGGCGTTTCCGACGACGAGAAACGGCGTGAGGCCGGCGGCCCGATCGGCCGCGATCGCGGAAACGAGCGCGTCGACCCGGATGCGATAGCGTTCGTCGACCGGAATCTCGCGGACGTTCGACGGCGGAAAGCCCGCGAGCAACGCCGCCTTCTGCACGGCGTGGTGCGTCTGATCGGAGGCGTAGAGCGTGCCGGAGAGGAAGTTCTCGGGCAGCCGGTCGCGGCGCGCCGCGACGATGGCAGAAAAGGTGGCGAGCGAGCCCCCGCTCGTGAGAATTCCGCGCGAGCCCGCCGGATATCCGACGAGGTCCGCGAACCACCGGACGACGTTCGCCTCGAGCTGCGCGAGCCCCGGCGCGGCGGCGAAGACGCCGACGTATCGGTTGACGGAATCGGCGACGAGATCGGCCACGGCCGACTGCGGAAGGCCTCCGCCCGGGATGTACGCGAGGTAGCCGGGCCCCGCGGTGTTGAAACTCTTCGGGACGATGCGATCGAAGAGGAGGTCGAGGAGCTCCTCGGCCGGCCGGCCCGCCTGCGGAACGGGCTCCGCCAGCGAGCGGGCGAGCGCCGCTCCGCCCGCGGTGTCGGCCGAAGGCTGGGCCGGCAGCGAGGCGACGTGGGCGACGATGCGGTCGGCCGCCGCGTCGATCAATGCGCGCAGCGCCCGCGGGGAAAGCTCGAGACTCCGGTCCTCGTCCGTCGGAGGTCTCAACTCTGCGTCAGCCAGTTCTCACGGGGCTTCGCCGGCGGCATCCAGGGAGGCAGGGGCATCAGCAGGAGGGCCGACAGCGCCGAGACCAGGGGCTCGTACATGCCGCGAAGCTCCGCCAGCCGGGCGTCGGCCTCCGGATCCTCGCGCAAGGGAATCCGGGCGGCGGTGAGCTCGCGGCGCAGGCGTGCGAGATCGCCGTCGGCGAGGCGATCGGGCGTCGGCGGGCGTGCCGGCACGTTCAGGACGCGGCACATGTCCGCGACGGCATGGCGCGCCATGGCGAAGGTCAGGCGAGCCTGGCGCTGGCAGTCGGTCCGGACGACCGCGAGGACGAGGGCGCACGAATCGAGCAGGGCCGTCATTCCGGCGACCCATGACTGGTTGTCGTGCTGCGACCGGTAGAACGCGAGCACGGGAAACGAAACGTGACTCTCGAGCAGCTCCGCGGCCCAGCGCTCCCAGTCGCGCAGGAGGTCCACGAGCGCGGCGCTGCCGTCTTCTCCGACGTGGCGGCGCAGGAGCTCGAGTGCGGTCGGAGGCGATCCGGCGCGCGCGTCGAGCAGTGCGATCGAAGCCTCGCGGCGGGAGAACGCCTGCGAGACCACGGGCAGATAGCCGATGACGAGCGCGAGGAAGCCGAGCCCGATGCCGGACTCGAACACGGTGAAGAAGCGGCCGGCCGGCGAATGCGGGACCACGTCGCCGAGACCCAGGGTGAAGAGCGTCGTGCCGCTCATGTAGAGCGTCGTCGCGAAGGAGTTGTTGCCATCCGGCGACGCCATGCGCGAGCCGGCGCCCCACTGCATCAGGCCGAAGGCGAACACCAGCGAAAGCGCCCAGAGGGCGATGAGCAGGAGGAGCCAGAGCGGCCCGTAGACGAGGAGAAAGTTCTCGCGGCGATTGCCGGCGGACATCCGTCGGGCGATCCCGCGCCACGACGGCCAGGTCAGGCGGTAGAAGACGATGGTCAAACGGTTTCCGCGCGACACGCGCCGCGAGAGCACCATCGTCTCGAAGGCGTCCCAGAGCGTGGCGACGAGGAGCACGACTCCCGTCGCGACCAGGGCGATCGAGATCTCGGCGCGCGTCACGCCGCCATTGAATCACTAGGTGCGGGGATGAAAAAAGCCGGCCCCGCCGCGAAGCGGGTCCGTGAAGGACGGGGAGGGAATCGAGGCTCGAGAGACCGCTCTGCGCTCCGCGGTGCTGTATCGTGCCTCCGAGGTCATCGACGAGCGGCATGCAGGCGGGTTTACGGGCCGGCGCGGCTGCGCGACGCTCGGGGTGGTTCGGATCGGCTCTCGTCGTCGCGTGGACGATTCTCGTCCTGGCGCGCTCGGGTCCCCTCGCGGCCGCATACCTCCTCAAGCTCTCGGCCGGTCATCCCGCGCCGGCCCTCGCGGTGGCGGTGTCGGCGGCCGTGGTCCTTCTGGCCGGGCTCACGGTCCTCTTCTGGAAGCGGCCGTCGATGGCCGCGGCGGCGCTGGCCGTGTTCGCGGCGGCGACGGCCGTCCTCTCCGGAAACGCGGGCGCCCTCGCGATCGCCGTACTCCTGCTCGCGGCGACGCTCTGGACCGGCGATCTCCTCCTCCGCGCCCTGCTCGGCCGGGATCCGGACGCCGGCGAGCTGACCGCCGCCTTCGCCACCGGGCTCGTCGCGGTCGGTCTGCTCGTGCTCGTGCTCGGCGAGGCCGGGGCGCTCTCCCCGGGAACGCTCGCGGCGGCGTTGTGCGCCTCGGCGATCGCCCGGCCCCGCCGGCTGTCCGTGCTCGCGCGCCGCTTCGCCGTCGGGATACGCCTGCCGCGCGGCGATGCGCCCCGGCCGGTCGAAGCGGCCTGGCTCGCGTTCGCCGCACTGGTCGTCGCCGCCCTCTGGGTCGGCGCGCTCTGTCCGGACGTTTCCTGGGACGGCCTCGCCTACCACCTCCCCGAGGCGCGCGACATCGCCTCCGCGGGTCGGATCGCCGCGTCTCCCGACCTCGAGCCGCAGTCGCTCCTCTGGCGCAACCACGACGCTTACCTCGCCACGGCCTTCCTCTTCGGAGGCGAAGGCGTCGCTCGGTTTCTCCAGTTCGCCGCCGGCCTCGCGGTCTTCGGCGCGTCGCTGACGCTCGCGCGGCGCCTCGGAGCGGGTGGCGCCGGACCTCTCGTCGTGCTCACGCTCGCCGCGTTTCCGACGGCCATGCTGCAGCTGCACGCGACCTACGTGGACTGGCCCGCGGCGCTCCTCGTCGCCGCGTCCGCGAGCGAGCTCGCCGTGGCGCGGGGCGACCCGGGACGCCTGCGTACGGGCGCGTTTCTCTTCGCGGGCGCCGTCGTCGTCAAGATCTTCGCGCTCCTGGCGGCGCCGGCGCTCGCGATCCTCGTCCTGCGATCGCGCCCGCGAGCGCGATCGATCGCGGCCGCGTTCGCCGTCGCCCTTCTCGCGGCCGGGCCGTGGCTCGCATGGAGCACGCGGCACGCCGGATCCCTCGTCGCTCCGTATGCGAGCTCCCCGTCGGAGCTGCTCGGCCGGATCGGC
Organism: uncultured Acidobacteriota bacterium; assembly: GCA_963738945.1. Classification (GTDB taxonomy): domain Bacteria; phylum Acidobacteriota; class Thermoanaerobaculia; order UBA5066; family Gp7-AA6; genus DAHUXD01. The sequence goes on along the minus strand of CAVTYD010000002.1, from coordinate 2,816,729 downwards.
AGCGGTCACTACTTCACGACGTCGCCCGCGTCCGGAGCGGTCGCGGCGGCGCCCTCACCGTCCGAACGGCTCGTGCGCTTCCTCCGCCTGCCCTACGACCTCACGTTTCACTCGAGCCGCTTCGAAGCCAACGGGGACGGCTACGGCGGCGTGCTCGCCCTGGCCGCCCTCGCGGGCCTCGCGGGCTGGGACGCGCGCCGCCTGTTTCTCTTCGTGCTCGCGGCGGCGCCCGTTCTCTTCCTCTGGTCGCGTCTCTATCTGCCGTCGGTGCGTTACCTCTTTCCTCTGTATCCGCTCTATGCCGTTTTCGCCGCCGAGGGCCTCCGTCGTCTGACGTCGCGGTTCGCGGGTGCGGCGGGCGTCACGGCGGGAGCGGCCCTGCTCGCCGCCGCCGCGGCGTTTCCGGTCCAGTTCGGCTCGAGCGGTCTGGAGTGGCGCGCCGCGGCGGGACGCATCACTCGTGGCCAGTACCTCGAGGCGAAGCTGCCCTCGTACACCCTGCGAGGACGGCTCGCCGCCGGGGATCGGGTCGTGCTCTTCGGGGAGAACGACCGGTTTCATTGCCCGGCGGCGGCCGCCTGGCGCGACGACTACCTCCCGGTGGCCGCCTGGGGCCGCGACCCGGCCGCCTGGCGCCGCGGCCTCGACGCGCTCGGGATCACGGCCGTTCTCGACCGCGAGGACCGGCGCCGCGGCGCGACCCTGCTGGGGGCGCTCGGCGACCGGCTCGAGATCGAAGCGCGCAACGGCCCGGCCGTCCTCTACCGCGTGCGGCCGGGGCCGGACCGGGGCTCGCCTGGAGTACAATGACCGTCCACCACTGCTAACGGATGACCAACCCGATCGTCTTTCGCGAGACCACCTCGGAGGCCTCTCCGACGGCGGGAATGCTGCGTGACGCGGTCGCGGTGCGTTTCGACCCGTCGCGGCGTGTCCTGCTGCGCTTCGAGATCGCGCTCGCCGACGACACCTCGCTCGATGCGCTCCGCTATGCGAGGCGGGCAATGATCCGCGAGGAGCGCATACGGGGACTCGAGTGGGACGAGCCGTCGATGGAGGATCCGTCGATTGCCGGCCGGGAGATCCGGTGGTTCGCCCTGGCGTCTCAAGCGGCCTGGTGCCGCGAGAAAGTCTCCGAGCTCGTCGAACGCGCGAACCGGGCTCGCGCCGAGCTTCCGGAATCCCGCTGACGCCCGGCGGCCGTTACCGCCGGTAACACTTTTCCACGTCGACCCGATGAGCGCGTCGGCGCCGGAAGACGCAAGTTCCTCTGCTGTGACACTCTGCGCCGCGCCGCCCCTTCGGGCACGGCGTTCGCAAAATCGAAGGCCGTGCCTCGAATCGCCTTTACCGAGATCGCGTCCGAGCCCGTGTCGTTCTCGGCGGGCTCGATCGCGCCGCGACTCGACGCCGCGGCGGTGACGCTGCGTTTCCGGCTCGCCTCGAGCGACGACCGCAGCCTCGAGGCCCTGCGCTATGCCCGGCGCGCGATGCTGCGAGAGGAGTGGACCCGCGGAGTGGCGGAGGGCGAGCCGTCCCTCGAGGAGGCCGTCTTTTCCGCCTTCGACGTGGTCTGGTCGGTTCCCGTGTCGGCGCGGCCGCGCTGTCGGGCCATCCTGGAAGAGCTCGTGGCGCGGGCGAATCGGGCTCTCGCGGACATGTCGGCGGCGGGCCGTCGCTCCCGCAGCTCCGAGCAGGCGCGCACGACGTAAAATCGATGCGATGAGCCCGCGCCGCATTGGACGGTTGCTCCTTCTGGCCCTGGCGGTGGGATTCGGCTACTGGATCTACAAGGACCGGCCGACCTTCTCGGGTCTCGTCGAGTCCGTCACCCGACCCATCCTCGGCACGAAGGCGGCCGTCGACACGTCCGAGCGCAACCGCGTCGTCGGCGATGCGACCACCACGATCAGCGATCAGACCGACGGGGTCGTGGCCGAGGTGCACGAGGGAATGTCGACGACCGACGTGCGGGAAATCCTGGGGACGCCGGACAAGGTCGAACCCGAGACCGTCGACGGGGTCGAGCAGGAGCGCTGGAGCTATGCGAAGGTGCGGCGCCTCCTGGTCGTTCGCAAGGGGCGCGTCGTCTCGATCTCGGTCATGTGACGCGGCGCGCGGCGGCCGCGGCCGCTCCGTAGAGGCCGAGCCGCGGGTCGAGGACGGCGCGCACCGGAATCTTGAGGAGCAGCCCTCGCATCGGCGCCTTGTCGAGGAATGCCTTCCGGAAGGCCGGGGACCTCAGCGCGGGCAGAATCTTCGGGGCGATGCCTCCCGCGACGTACACGCCTCCGGTCGCGCGATATTGAAGAGCGAGGTTGCCCGCCTCCGAGCCGTAGATCTCGACGAAGAGATCGAGCGCCGCGCGGCAGAGTCGGTCCCGGCGCGCCAGGCCGAGCTGGCTGATGACCGCGGCCCGGTCCTCGGCGCTCTCGAGCGCGGCGGCGGCGCGGGCGCTCGGCCGCGCGATTCCTTCCGCGGCGAGGAATTCGTACAGCAGAACGAGGCCGCTTCCGGAGAGGATGCGCTCGCGTGAGGCGCGCCCGAACCGGCGCCGCAGGAAAACGGTGAGCCGATCCTGGAGCATCGAGCGCGGGCCGAAGTCGACATGGCCGCCTTCGGACGCGACGACGGCCTCGGCCGACGGCAGAAGGGCCGCTTCGCCGAGGCCTGTCCCGGCGCCGAGCAGCGCGACCGGGCCTCGGGGATCCGGCCGGCCGCGGTGGAGCGTGGCCGTCTGCCGCGCGCCGAGAAATCGCAAGCCGAGGGCGTTGGCGCCGAAGTCGTTGACGAGCGCCACGCTCCCGAGTCTTGCGCGCCGGGCCAGGAGGCGTTCGTCGAGTCGCCAGCCGAGATTCGTGATCTTCGAGCGGCCGTTCACGACCGGACCCGCCACGCCGAACCCGGCCGCCGCCGGACGCGCGGGCTCGGTTTCGAGAAACGCTTCGACGATCTCCTCGAGACCCGGATGATCGGCGCTGTGGTACCGCTCGAATCGCAAGACGCGGCAGCGCCGGCCCGCGATCTCCACGATCGCGAGGGCCGTCTTGGTTCCCCCGATGTCGCCCGCGAGTACCCGCATGCTCCGAAGCTACCATCCGGATGTCGGCCGTCGGCGGGCGCGCCGCCGATCGCCTCGGTGCCGGCCTGCTAGCATCGCGGCGCCCGGCCGGGTCGTGGAGAGAACCGGTCCGAGCGCGGGCAAAAAAAAGCCCCGGGACGGGGTGGGGCCGCCCGGGGGGCGAAAGGAGGAGGTTGAGGTTCCCTTGCTCGCCGTATCCCGGAGTGCAAGCGGTCGGCCATCGGAGCCGCTCCTGCCAAGTCATTTTTCTACAGTGGGTTAGGAACTCACGCTGAACGACGCATGACGAGAATTGTCAGCGCTCCAGCCCCGCGGAATGCGACTTATTGCTCGATCGAGTCCGGCCGAGTCTCGCCGCGCGTGCGCCGGGCCTTCGCGATTGCGGCCTGTGCCGCGTTGCTGTCCGCGCTCTGCGGCTGCTCCTACATCTTCTCGGAGAAACGCACCGTCTATCACTACGAGCCCTCCTACGGAGTGGACAGCCCCGAATTCCTGCGCTCGCTCGACGGGCTCGGAACCGAGATGGTGCCGGGCAACCGCGCGCGTCTTCTCCAGAACGGCGACGGAATCTTTCCGGCGATGCTCGACGCGATCGCCCGCGCGGAGCGATCGGTCAATCTGGAGACCTACATCTTCGACCACGGGTCGATCGCCACGCGTTTCGCCGCGGCGCTCTGCGAACGAGCGCGCGCGGGCGTCGACGTCCGCATCCTGGTCGACGGCTGGGGGTCGAATCTCGGTCCCCTCCAGCCCGAGCTCGAGGCGGCCGGCGTCCGGGTCCGCATCTACAAGCCCGTCCGGCTCTATTCGATCGAGGGCGTCGGGCGCCGGACGCACCGGCGCATCCTGACGATCGACGGCCGCATCGGTTTCTGCGGCGGCGTCGCCATCGACGACCGGTGGCTGGGCGATGCGCGCAACGCATCGGAGTGGCGGGACACGATGATCGAGATGGAAGGGCCGGTCGTCGTCCAGCTCCAGCACGTGTTCGCCCAGGACTGGATCTTCACCACGGGCGAGGTCTTGAACGGCGACCGGCAGTTTCCCGAGGTCGCGCCGGCCGGGACGCTGCTCGCGCAGGCGATCGCGGCCTCGCGCGGCGATGCGATCTCGATGTCGAAGCTGTTGCTCTACATGGCGATCCAGGCGGCGCGGCGCAGCATCTGGATCGAGAACGCGTATTTCGCACCCGACCGGCAGATTCGCGACGGTCTCGCCGCCGCGGCGCGGCGCGGCGTCGACGTGAAGGTCATCGTTCCCGGCTCCCACACGGACGCGCCGAACGTGCGGCTGGCCGCCCACTACCACTACGGCAATCTGCTCGAGGCCGGCGTCGGGATCTACGAATTCCGACCCACGATGATGCACAACAAGGTCATGGTCGTCGACGGGATCTGGTCGACCGTCGGCTCGATCAACTTCGTGAATCGGTCGATGACCAAGAACGCCGAGGCCAACTTCGTCGTGTACGACCGGGGCTTCGCGGCCGAGGTCGAGGCGATGATCCTCGGCGACCTGGCGCGCTGCGACGTGCTCACCGAGGCCCAGTGGAAGAAGCGCGGAGTGTTCACGCGCATCGGCGAGCTGTTCTTTTTCCTCTTCGCCGAGAACTACTGATTCCCGCGCTTGAAGTAGGATCTGCCGGAAATGCTCGAAAGCCTGCTTCCCCTGGACCGGCCGCTGGTCGTGTACGACACCGAGACGACCGGAACCAATTCCCGCAGCGACCGGATCATCGAGATCGCCTGCCTCAAGGTTCATCCGGACGGGCGCCGCGAGCAGTTCGTCCGCCGCCTGAATCCGACCGTGCCGATCCCGGCGGCCTCGACGGTCATCCACGGCATCTCCGACGCCGATGTCGCGGATGCGCCTCGCTTTCGGGACATCGCCGTCGCCCTCGCCGCGTTTCTGGACGGCGCGGATCTCGCCGGGTACAACATCACGGGGTTCGATTTGCCGGTGCTGCGCGCGGAGTTCCTGCGCGCCGGCGTCTCGTTCGAGATCAGCGAGCGGCGCCTGGTCGACGCGCAGCGCATTTTCTTCGCTCGGGAGCCGCGGCATCTGGCGGCGGCGGCGCGCTTCTACTGCCAGGCGGAGCACGCGGGAGCGCACGGGGCCCTCGCCGACGCCGAGATGACGCTCCGCGTTCTCGAGGGAGAACTTCAGCGCTATGCCGACCTGCCGCGCAGCGTGCCGGAGCTCCACGAGCAGTTCTGCGCCGGGCTCGATCAGGACATGGATCCCGAGGGACGATTCCGGCTCGTCCACGGGGAGCCGACCGTCAACTTCGGAAAAAACCGCGGACGCCTTCTGCGGGATCTGAGCCGCGAGGAACCGGGCTTCCTGCGCTGGATCCTGAAGGGGGATTTCTCCGATCCGGTCAAGGAGATCGCGAGGAAATACCTGCCGGACGGACCGTAGCGGCAGCGCGTCCCCTCGGCGATCGCCTACGACTTGCTGGTCTTCCGGAACCTCAGCGTCTCGCCGCTGTCCACGTTGCGAAGACGGATGCTTCCCGGCTCGAGCTCGACGCTCCACTTGCCGAGGGCGCCGCGCATCGCCAGAGCGCAGGTCGCATTGCCGAGCGTGTCGCCGGCGAACCCGTCGCCCTTCGAATTGATGACGAAGCTGCAGGCCGACGAAAGCTCGCGCTCCGTGAAGCGGCCGGCGTCGGCCGAGAGCGCCGTGACCTGCGGATTGAAGTGCGGGATGTATGTGAAGTAGATGTCCTTGCCCTGGGTCTCCAGGCGGATGACGCCCTGCTGATAGATGTTGTCGTTCTCGAAGGTTCCCATCACCGACACGTAAAGATCGTAGGGATGCGCGGGCTCGAGCGTGACCGACGTGAGATTCAGGGTGAGGTGATTTCCCGGCGTCGCGCCTTCGAAGGTGCCCGAGAGCATCGCGGAGATCTCGTAAATCCGGGAATCCGTGGACGTGGATTGGGCCCGTGCCGGAGAGGCCAGGACGGCGGCGAGGAGGACGGCGGCGCAGACGTGCTTGTTCATGATTCCTCAGACCAGTGCGAATCTCGTTCCAGTGTCGCGGTCCCCGGGAGCGCGCCGCCTCCAGCCCGGCAAGTCGCGGCCCCAGAAGACTTGGATCTTTCGCCGGACCGGGCCCCGATCGCCGCGAGGAACTCGAGCGTCCTCGCCGGGAGACGGATGGCGCCGTTTGCGGCCAATGCCGCGAGGCCCTTGACGGTCCGCTGCAGCGCCTTCTGGTAGGCCTCCGAGAGGGACTCCTTCTCGTTGTTCGAGCCGCGATAGTTCGGCCTCGAGACTTCCTCGTTGGCCTGGAACTCGGTCAGGGTCCGGCCTCCTTCATCGACGGCGCGGACGGTCCACTCGACGGCCGCCTCCCAATCGCCCCCGGAGTCTCCCGCCAGGCCCTCTCTGCTCGAGCGGAAGCGGTGGACCTCGATCGTGATCGTCTCGCCGCTCGGAGCGGGCGCCGACGACCAGTGGCAGCCCGGAAAGGACTTCGTGATGCCGTCCCGGATGGAGGCGGTCATCTGGTCCGCGCCCTCGGTCTCGGCCCGCTCGTCCACGATGGACAGGGTCCAGTCCTTCCGGCCGCCGGGACAGGCCACGTCCGGATCCGCGTAGTTCGCCTGCCGGACCGCGGGCGGACCGCAGGCACTCGACAGGACGGCGAGGCTCGCCAGGGCCAGCAGGGTCTTATGCATCGCGCTCCTCAGAACGCGGGGAGGAGGCGCGCTTCTTCCGGTTTCCCGCGTCGGATTCACCCGGTCCGGGCGGACCGTAGATCGCGGCCATGGCGGCAGCCTCCTCGGCGAGGTCCCGGACGAGCTCGGGCGGAGCGAGCGCCGACGCATGCCGGCCGTACGACAGGATGAAGCGGCGTGCCTCGCGAATGGACTCGGCCGGCAGCTCGAGGATCGCGGCGCCCTCCCGGTCCGTCTCGATCTTCTGTTGCGGGTGCCAGACCATCTCGCGGATCTCGTCGGAGACGTCGGGGGAGAAGCGCACCCGGAATCGGAAGGCCTTTCCTTTGCCGACGAAGATCCCGAAGGTGTTCCGAAAGAACTCGTCCGCGTCGAAGCCCTTCGGGATCGCGTAGCGCTCACCCGTCAGCTTCGGGCTCTCCATGCGCGCCAGATAGAAGTTCTTGACCTGCGCCTGCACCCGATCCTCGGCGAGCACCATCCAGTCGCGTCCGGCGAGCACGAAGGCATAGGGACGGATGACGCGCGGCTCGCCCGCGGCCTCGCCCAGGTGGCGATAGCGGACCGAGAGCGCGATTCCCTTCTGGAGAGACTCGGAGACGGCCTGCCACGTCTCTTCGTGCACGGGACGAAACGCGGCCGCGCGCAGGGCGAGTTTCTCGCGCACGACCTCCGGCCGCAGACGCACGGCCGGAGGCATCAGCTTCGCGAGCCGCTCGTAGCAGGAGCGCAGGCTGCGCGCGAGCGGCGTTCCGCCGAGCAGCTGCAGGACCTGGGCGGCCACGCCGATCGAGAAGAGGTCCTGGCCGTCCACGGGCAGAAAAGGCAGGACGTAGTCCTCGCGCGAGTAGGCGTAGCCGTTCTCCTCGCGCCGGAACTCGATCGGCGCCTCGAGCTCGTCGCGCAGATAGTCGAGGTCGCGTTGAACGGTCTTCGAAGAGACGTCGAGCTCGGAAGCCAGAGAGCTCGTGTTCGGATACCGGCCTTCCTTGATGGCGTGATGAATGGTCTGAAGGCGGCGCCAGAGCGGCCGGTCTTTGAAGGCGCCTCGACGACCCACGGACCGATTCTCCGGGCAGCCGGTTCTCCGCGCAATGCGAGACTGTCAGAAAGTGTCCCGGTTGTGCCGGGTGACACCGAGCGGGCTGTCACATGCTCCCGGCCGTCCCGCGTTAAACCCTTGAAACCGGGTCGCTTCCCGAAGAGCGCCGGAGTGGCCCGGCGATTGCTCGAAATGAAGGCATCATGCAAATCCCCTACGATCTCGAGTTCGTCGAGAACCGTCCGCCGGTGACCCCGCGTTCCGCGCACGCGGCCGCGCTGCACCCGCCGCTGCCAGCCTGGCGCCCCGACCGGGCCTCCGGCCAGCGCGACGCGCTGGACCGACTGCTCCACTGGGCGTTCCGGCTGCTCCGCCGTTTCGAAGCCGGACACTGATCCGGGCGGCCGGAGACGAAGGTCTTCCGGCTACTTCAGCAGCGGCAGGATTTCCTTGACGGTCCCGACTTCCTTGCCGTTCGGTTCGAGGTCCAGGTACTTCTGCAGATGCTCCCGGGCGGAGGCCTTGTGGTTAAGGTTGAACGAGGCCATGCCGAGATAGAACTGTGCGTTGGCGAAGTCGGGCTTCGCCTCCACGGCCTTGGTCAGGGCCGCTTCGGCGTCCTTCATCTTGCCCTTGTTGTAGGCCTCGATTCCCTTGTTGTAGAGGATCTCGGGCGAGTCGGGATTGGCCTCCGCGTTCTTCGCGGCCCAGTCGGCGGCGGCCTTCTTGTCGCCGCTCTTGGCGGCGGAGTCGGAGAGCATGGGATAGAGGTTCGTGAGCGTCGGGTCGAGGTCCACGGCCTTCTGGCCGTATTCGAGCGCCTTTGCCCAGTCCTTCTTCTCGTAGGCGATCGTCGCGAGGGCCTGCCAGCCCGCGGGCAGATCCGGGTTCTTCTGCACCGCCTCCTGGAACTTCGTCTCGGCGGCGGCCTTGTCGCCCTTGTTCAACGCGTCCACGCCGAGGTTGAACGCTTCGACCGCCTGGTCCGACGCCGACGGGGCCGGCGCGGCCATGGGCGCGGCGCCCGGCGCGGCCTTCATTTCGGAAGTCTTGAGGAGCTTCTGATCCACGATGCCCTGGTCGTTGATCGGGATCTTCTTGTCTTCGCCCGCGGAGACGAATCCCTCCTTGTCGAAGGCGATGTGGTACGGCATCGTGCAGTCGCTCAGCAAGGTGGTGTAGCGCCCCTTCGCGTCGGTCTTCACGGTGAGCTTGAAGGTATGCAGGCTCGGCGTCGTCACCGTCACGGTGGCGTCCGGGATCGGAGCGCCCGACGAGTCCGTCACCGTTCCGAGCAGGTGGCACTGCGCACCGGCTTGCAGGAGCGCCGCCGACAGGAACACCGAAAACGCCGAGGCCAGCCGCAACGTGGTCTTCATCGTTCTTCCTCCGGCGGCCGGATCGAGTCCTCGCGGGCCGCCCACTGGTCCGGATTCTATGAGAGTCCGGCCTCCCCGGGGAGAACGGCGCGCCGGCCGGGCGGATTCCGGAGGCTCAGGCCGGGGCGCGCCGGTTCTGGGCCGCCGGGCGCGGGAGAGCCTCGAGCACCTCCGCGACGGCCTTGTAGCGGCCCATCGGCATGACGTGAACGCCGCGAGCCAGAGCCGCGATACCGGCCGCGAGCTCCCGAGCGATGGCGATTCCCTCGGCTCGCTCGTGCTCCGCTCCCCTGTCGGCGGCCCGGCGCATGCGGTCCTGGATCGCGGCGGGCACGACGATGCCGGGAACCTCGTTGGCGAAGAAGAGCGTCTGCTTCAGGGAGAGGAGCGGTATCAATCCGATGAGGACCGGAATCGTCCGCGCCTCGGGCCTCTCGAAAAAGCGCGCGAGCGCCTCGAGATCGTAGACCGGCTGGGTCTGCGCGAACGTGGCCCCCGCCTCGATCTTCGCGCGCAGCTTCGAGAACTCGACCTCCTGGTCGGCGGCGGCCGGGTTGGCCGCGCACGCGATCGCGAAGCGCGTCGAGGCGCCGATGGCGTTTCCGGCGAGGTCGGCGCCCGCGTTCAAGCCCTTCGCGATGCGGAGGAGCCCGAGGACGTCCACCTCGGAGACCTGCTTGGCCTGGGGGTAGTCGCCGATCTTCAGGGGATCGCCGCCGAGGCAGAGGATCGCCTTGACGCCGAGCCCGGCGGCGCCGAGCAGGTCGGACTGGAGGCCGAGGACGTTGCGGTCGCGCGTGGTGATCTGAACGACGGCGTCGAGGCCGGTTTCGCGCTGGATCAGGGCGGCGACCGCGATCGAAGACATCCGCAGGCGGGCCATCGGGTTGTCGGTCACGTTGACGGCGTCGACACCGGCGGCCTTCATGACGCGCGCTCCCTCGATGGCGGCGGAGGAATCGGAGCCCTTCGGAGGCTCGACCTCGGCGGTGACGACGAACTCGTCGGCCTCGGCGAGCTTGCGCTTGAGGCGGGAAGTCTCGACGGCGGTTTCCGCCACGTGCTCGGCCTCGGCCTCGAGGACGACCGAGACCGGCCGGGTGCCGAGGGCGCGCTCGGCGCCGAGGACCGCGCGGGCCATCGCCCGGATGTGCTCGGGGGTCGTGCCGCAGCAGCCGCCGACGATGGCCGCGCCGGAGGCCACGAAGGCCGCCGCATATTCGCGGAGATAGTCGGGAGAGGAGAGGTAGACGTTGCGGCCATGGACCACGCTCGGGTAGCCGGCGTTCGGCATCACGGAAAGCGGAACGGAGATGGAGGCGGGGAGGCGCGAGAAGATGTCATGCGTCTCCTGCGGGCCGAGCGTGCAGTTCATTCCGACCGCGTCGGCCCCGGCCATCGCCAGCGTCGCGAGGGCGTGCGGCGCCGCCTCGCCGAACGCGGTCCGGCCATCGGCGAGAAACGTCATCTCCGCCACGATCGGAATCGTCGCCGAGAGCCCTCGCACGGCGCGCACGGCTTCGGCCGCCTCGAGCAGGCTCCCGAAGGTCTCCAGCAGGATGGCGTCCACGCCGGCGTCGAGAAGCACGCGCGCCTGTTCCTCGAAGATCTCGCGCACCTGGCTCAGCTGGAGCGAGCCGTAGGGTTTCACGAGAGCTCCGATCGGCCCGATCGAGCCGGCGACGAAGACGAGCTCACCCGTCGCCGCCTCGCGCGCCAGGCGCACGCCCTCGCGGTTGATCTTCTCCAGCGAGTCCGCCCACTCGCGCGACGTGAGCTTGACGCGGTTGGCGTCCCAGGTGTTCGTCGTGACGATCTGAGCGCCGGCGGCGACGTAGTCGTCGTGGACCTCGCGGACCGAGTCCGGGTCCGAAAGGTTCAGCGGCGACTTCGCCTGCTCCGGGTTGGCGCCGCGGGAGGTCAGCAGCGTGCCCATCGCGCCGTCGGCGAGAAGAACCTCTTCGGCGAGCGCCTTGCGGAAGTCTTTCTTCATGCTCTTCGTCCCGCGCTAGAATAACGCGTCCTCACGGGTCGGGCGCTTGCCCCTCCATCGGCTCCTCGAGAAGGAGCCGAAGATGAACCCGATTCTCGCCCTCGTGTTTCTGCTCGCCGCGGCGCCGCCGGATCGCCCGACGCCGGCCCCGGACGAGATCCGCCTGACGGTCTTCCGCGACCCCTACACCTCGAGCGACCAGGTCACGCTCTGCCGGGTCCGCGCCGACAACCTCGGGTCGACCCGGTGGTCCGGGCGCGAGCTCGCCTTCGAGGTCCGCGTCCCCGGCGTCTCGCCGGCCGTTCGGGCGCGCGGGCGTTTCGGTCTCACGCTCGAGCCCTACGGCACTCTCGAGACGCTCGTCACGCTGCCGGGCCGTCACGTCCGTTTCGAGGTCGTGCGAGTGCCGCCTCGAAACTCCGGAGACGCCGATTCCCCCGTCCGGCGCCGGGGCTCGCGAAAGCGGCGTCCCTCGTCGAACGGAGGGCCCCGCTGACTCCGTTACAATTGCCGCGCATGAAAATCCTGGTCGTCGGCGGGGGAGGGCGCGAGCACGCGCTGTGCTCGTCGCTGCACCGGAGCCCGCACGTCGAGGAAATCCTGTGCGCTCCCGGCAACCCGGGCATCGCGGAAGTGGCGGACTGCCTCCCGGTCGAGGCCGGGGACATCGTCGAGATCGCCGATCTCGCGGAGAAGCTCCGGGTCGACCTGACGGTCGTCGGGCCGGAGCTGCCGCTCTCGCTCGGGATCGTCGACGAGTTCGTGAAGCGCGAGCTCCCGATCTTCGGGCCCACGCGGCTGGCGGCCCAGATCGAGACCTCGAAGGTGTTCTCGAAGGAGTTCTTCCGCCGCCACGGGATCCCGACGGCCGACGCGAGCGTCTGCCAGACGGCGGACGAGGCCCGGAAGGCGGTCAAGCGCTACGGTTTCCCGGTCGTCTTCAAGGCGGACGGGCTGGCCGGCGGAAAGGGCGTCCTCATCGTCGAGAACGACGAGGACGCCGAGCGCGCGCTGCGGCTCTTCTTCCAGGAGCGCGTCTTCGGAGCGGCCGGCGACCGCATCATCGTCGAGGAATTCCTCCGGGGCCAGGAGGCCTCGTTTCTCGCGCTGTTCGACGGCGAGGTGGCGGTGCCCCTGCCGACCGCGCGCGATTACAAGAAGGTCTACGACGGCGACCGCGGGCCGAACACCGGCGGCATGGGCGCCCATTCGCCCGCGGGAGTCCTCAACGCCGAGACGGCGTCCCAGGTCCTGAAGGAAATCCTGTGGCCGACGCTCCGGGGGCTCCAGGCGGAGGGGCGGACCTTCCGGGGCGTCCTCTATGCGGGCCTCATGATCACCGATTCCGGTCCGAAGGTCCTCGAGTACAACGCGCGCTTCGGCGATCCCGAGACCGAGGTGATCCTCCCGCGCGTGACCTCGGACATGGCGGACGTTCTGCTCGCCGCGGCGCGCGGCGGCCTCGAGAAGTTCATGCCCCTCGGGGTCAAGAACGAAGCCTGCGTCGGGGTCGTGCTGTGCGCCGAGGGCTACCCGGGCAACCACGAGCGGGGCCGGCCCATCACGGGGCTCGCGGAAGCGTCCCGGCTGCCGGGGGTCGAGATCTTTCACGCCGGGACCGCCCGCGACGGCGACCGGCTCGTCACGGCCGGGGGACGCGTGCTCGTCGTGACCGCCATGGCGGCGTCGATGACCGATGCGGCCTTCCGGGCCTACGAGGCCGCCGACCGAATTCACTTCGAAGGCAAGCAGCTCCGCCGCGACATCGCCGCCGGCGGCATCCGCCCAGCCGGATCTAGGAGAGCCGCCCCCTCTCACATCCCTGCCGGCCTCCCGCCGCGGCCGACCCTCCATGTCCGCGCGTAAGTTCTCCCCCTCACCCCAACCCTCTCCCCCCTTTCGGGGGGCGAGGGGGTAAGAAGTGGCTTGTCACGCCCAGCTCTCCAAAAAGCTCGCGGCGTGAGAAGTCACCCGAGCGAAGCGAGGGTGGAGGCTCACGCCGCGGGAGCCGAAGCGAAGAGAGGGATCAGGCGCTCGGTCGAGCCCCTTTGGGCGAGCCGAGCGCCGTTGCGCCGAGCGGCTCGTGCCGCTCGGCGCAGATCCCGAACGAAGCGTAGGCGACGTTTAGAAGCACCCCGCCGCGCACTTCATCTCGTGGTAGCGCGTGTCGAGGGAATCCGTGTCCTGGTCGAGGATGAAGCCCTCGATCGTGGCCGAATTGGCCGAGGTGTTGCGCGTGTCCGCGAAGACGATCGCAGACGTCAACGTCCGAACGCCCGCGGCGGCGAAGAGGTCGTCGACGATGCGCAGCTCGCCCGGCGCGATCCCCGTCAGGGGTATGGAGGTCCCGACCTGGGCGCCCGTGTTCGGGTCGTAGAGCGTGACGTCCACGTCGACCGAGTCCCCGGTCCCCTTCGCGTCGGTGTTGTGAATCCCGAGCGAGGACTGGATCGAGCCGGCCTCCGCGCTCGGCGCCGCCTCGGTGTTGCGGGCCGTGCCCACGACGGTCGCCGTCGCGGATTCGAAGAAGAGAGAGGCGGCGACTCCGCAACCGACCGTTCCCCGCAGGGGATCGACCTCGGAGACGCGGCTATAGGTGTTCGCGGAAACCGTGCCTTCCCAGCCCTGCAGCGACGGCAGGTCGAAGAAGGTGACGAGGAGCGTTCCGACGGAGTCGTTCACGGCCGACTGCGGCACCTTTCCGAGAGAGCCGAGGTAACCCACGACGTCGTCCTGGTGGAAGTTGTCGAAGTGGCCGAGGGCGACCGACACCGCGTCGGTGCACCCGACGAAGGCGCCGGCGCTCGAGTAGCAGTACTGCAGCGTCGCGCTCACACCGTCCGTCGAGGTGTTGTTCGAGATGTCCACGGAGGTGCGCAGGGACGCATCGGGCGAGATCACGGTCGTGGCCTTGGTGACCGGGCTCTGCTCCCCGGCGGCCGGGAAGGTCGTCGTGTCGAAGCCTCCCGGCTCGTTGCCCGCGTCCTTGTGGTACGTCATGCTCTGATGCGTGACGTTGTCGGTCACCGTCATGTCGTAGATGAGATCGGTCAGGTGGCCGTAGAAGACCCAGTAGTTGCCGTTGATCCCCGTGCCGTCCAGGATCTTGACGAAGACCTCCGGGTTGCTCGGGTTCTGGGTGATCGAGGGCAGCGAGAAGTAGCCGAAGGTGTCCGTCTGCGGCAGCGCGACGCCATTGCCGGTCACGTTGTTGTGGTGCTGGTCGGTCGCGACGAGCGTGATCGTGAAGCTGTGGGCGCTGTTGAGAACGAGCGATTCGGTCTGCCCCCCGTCCGACGGGGTATAGCTCTGTACGTAGGGGACTTCGACCGAATAGCTCGCCGTGGTGCTCGTCGCTTTCGTCTGCGCGCCGTTGCGAAGCGGGAGCCGCCCGACGGGACCGCGGGGGCTGGTGGACGATTCGGATTCGGCTCCGAGGGCGGCGGCGGCCAGGGTGGCGGCCGCGATGGCCATGGCGAGGGTCTGACGCGAGAATTTCATGTCCCGGTTCTCCTCGGGGCCAGCGCCCCGCGTTTGGGTGACGCCGCGAACTCTAGCAAATTCCGGTCCACGACCGAACCCGGGTCCGGTGCACGGCGGGTCGTCCGCCGCCCATCCGGGGCGTCCCTCGTTGGGGACGCCGTGTCCTGAACCTGCTCCGATCAAGACGCCGGCCGCGGCCAACGGGTTTACGCCTCGTGGCTTGCTAGACTCCCGCCGTGCGCACCGCGGCGATCGTCCGGATCCTGACGGGTGCGCTCTTTTTCGCCGAGGGACTTTCGAAGGTCACCGGGGATTTCGTCCGGGGAGGGTTCGCCGGGCAGGTCGGCCGGATCGCGTCGGGCTCCTTTCCCTTCTGGAAGCGCTTTCTCGAGACCGCCGTGGTGCCCCATGCCTCGGTCTTCGCCTGGGTGATCGCCCTCGGCGAGCTCGCCGTTGGCGTTGGATTGATCGCGGGCTTTCTCACGCGGGTCGCTTCGGCGGGCGGCGCGGCCCTGATGCTCTCGATCGCCCTCGGTGCCGCGCGTCCGGAAGCGGGAGCGTCCTGGGACGACTGGATCACGTCGGGCCTGACGCCGAAGCTCGCGTTCCTGCTCTTCGTGCTGCTCTTCGTCGTCGATCCCGGAAAAGTCTGGGGCCTCGACGGCCGCCGCCGGCGCCGCTCCGTTCGCGGAAAGAGCGCCGACTAGTCGGTTGCCACCGAAGTCCCGTGTCGCTTCGTCCTCGTAGGGGCGGCCCTTGCGGCCGCCCGCGGGACCGGGGCCGGCTCCGGCCGCCTCACTTCAGGAGCGCGACGACGGCGCGCTCGAAATCGGCGTAGGACTGCTTTCCCGAGCGCACCTTCGCCTTCTTGCCGTCCCGGCCGTACACGACCGTGAACGGCAGCTCGCCGCCCCACTTGGGATCCACCGAATCGATGAAGTCCTGGTCGTCGCCTCCGGACTTCTTGATGTAGTTGGGAAAGTCGGGATGGTTGGCGGCGAGGAACTTCTCGACCTTGGGCATGTCCCTGGCCATGTCGATCGACACGCCGAAGACCGCGACGCCGCGGTCCCGATAGGCCTTCTCGAGCTTCACGAGGTCGGGAAACTCCTCGCGGCACGGGACGCACCAGGTGGCCCAGAAATTCACGACGACGACCTTGCCTCGATCGCCCGCGACGGCGGCGGCCAGGCCCTTCGCGTCGAGCTCCCCCGCGAGCTTCGGCGCGTCCGCGGCCAACGCGAGGGCGGCCCGAGACGCGAGCAGGGCGACGAGGATCGCCCTGCCCGGCGGACGGCGAAGCGAAACGGCGCGCTCAGACACGCTTGATCGAGCAGCCGAAGGCCTTCGTCTCGGCCTTCGCCACGGGTTGTCCGGCGAGCAGCGCGTCGAGGGCGTTCGAGAGGTCGTGCGTCGTCACCTTCGACAGGTCCTCGGAGTTGTCGATGCGGCCGTGGTAGACGAGCTTGCCGTCCTTGCCGACGACGTAGACCTCGGGGGTGTGCGAGGCGCCGTAGAGGTCGGCCACCTTGTTGCTCGGGTCCTTGAGGACCGGGAAGGCGAAGCCGTGCTGCCTGGCGTGGGCCGCGGCCTCCTCGACGCTCTCGGTCTTGTTGCTGTTGATGCCGACGAACAGGACGCCCTTCTTCAGATAGGACGCCGCCAGGTCGCGCATGCGCTCGTTGTACGCGTTCGAGTAGGGGCACTGGGTGGCGATGAACATGAGCACGACGTACTGATTCGACTTCTCGGCGTCGGCGAGCGAGAAGGGCTTCCCGTCCAGGGTCTTCAGGTCGAAGGCCGGCGCGGCCGCGCCGATGGCCGGGCTGTCGCCCAGGGCGGGAACGGCGAGGGCGGCGATGGCGAGCAGGGCCAGCACAGGACGCAGAGCTTTCATGGCGATCGTCTCCTTGAAGCACTCCGAATCCGTCCGGACGCCGAAAAATTCCTCTTCTCTCCGACGCGTCAGCCGAGCCAGCGCCGCTTCTTCCGGATTCCCGACTCGAGCGTCGCGACCCGCGCTTCGAGCTCGCCGATCCGCCGGCCCAGCGTCTCGACGGCCGCGGCCTGGAGGGTCTGGGTCTCGACCAGCCGGTCCACCTCTTCCCGCAGCGCATCGCTCTGCCCGCGGGAGAGGACCGCCCGGCGGACCTCCGACAGGCCGAGGCCCTCGGTCTCCGTCAGCCGGCGGACCGTCGAGAAGCGCTCGACGTCCGAGTCGCTGTAGCGCCGGTGGCCGCCCGAGGTCTTGCGGATGTGGAAGAGGCCCGAGAGCTCGCGCTCGTAGAAGCGGAGGGTCGTGACCGGAATGCCCGTCCGCTTCGAAACTGCGGAGATCGACAGGTTCGCCGGCTCGTTCGCCACGCTACCGGCTCACGGCGAAACGCGGATTGCGCTACACCGCGAAGAGCGGCCGCTGCACGATCGGATCGAACTTCCAGACGTACTTGTACGCCCCGCTGAAGAAGTCGATCGTGATCTCGTAGTGGGCTTCGACCGTGATCATTTCTCGCGATCGGACGATCTTGAGGTTGTCCTTGGTGACGGGGATCTTCAGCTCCTCGGCCTTGCGCAGGATCTCGAACTCGATGAACTTGGGGTCCTTGATCGAGCCGAAGGCGGCCTGTTCCTGCATGACGTCGTAAAACTCGGAGGAGGCGATTTTGACGGGGACGACCTTGAAGAGCACGTAGCTCACCAACGCGACGATGATGAGCCACACGATGCAGCCGACGTTGGCGCTTCCGCGGTTACCACGCGAGGGTCTCATGCGGTTCCGGTCCTCCCCGAAATTTGTCCGATTTTAACCCGGATTTGCAGCCCCTCAGCGCACCGCCCGGAAGATTCGGTCCCAGCGCGCGCGCCGCATCGTTTCGATCGGCCAGCGAGCGATCGCGGCGGGCCCGCTCGGCGAGTCGGAGGGGCGAGGCCGGAAGGACCAGTACACGAAGAGCGCCCGGCCCAGGACGTTTCCCGCCGGGACCGGTCCCCAGTACCGGCTGTCGCTCGAGTCGTCCCGGTTGTCTCCCATCACGAAGAACGCGTCCTCGGGAACGCGAGTCGGCGGCATCTGATCGCGGCGCCGGTGCTCCTCCGCGATCGAGGCATCGTCGGGCCACACGGTGTCGTCGGCATGAAACGCATAGGGCTCGTCCAGGAGCCGTCCGTCCACGAAGACGCGCTTGTTCCGGATCGCGACCGTTTCGCCGGGCAGGCCGACGACGCGCTTGATGAAGTCGCGGCGGGGGTCCCTCGGATAGCGAAAGACGAGCACGTCTCCCCGTCGCACGGAACGCTCGGGAAGAAGCGCGCGAAGGCGTCCGGCCCGGCCGACGACGAACTTGTTGACGACCAGGCGGTCGCCCGTCAGGACGCTCTTTTCCATCGACGCGCTCGGGACCTCGAATGCCTGAAACAGGAAGGTCCGCGCGAAGAGCGCGAACACCACGGCGGCGAGTATCGGATCCGCGCGCTCCCGCCAGCCGCGGGACATCGCGGCTCCTTCCCGTCCTACTTCACGACCGTGAACATCCGGTCCCATCGCGTGCGCGAGAAGAAGTGGACGGCGACGCCGGCGAGCTGGCGGATCTTGGCGACCGCGCCATGCCAGATGTGCGAGTTCGGTTCCGCCTCGTAGGACCAGTAGATGATGGCCGGCCGGCCGAAGATGTTCGCGCGTGGAATCGCTCCCCAGTACCGGCTGTCGAGGGAATTGTCGCGGTTGTCGCCCATTCCGAAGAAGGAGTTCGGCGGAACCGTGAAGGGGCCGAACTGGTCGCGTCTCCGCGCCATGTCGGGAACGGAGGGGTGGTCCGGGTAGATCTCCGGATCGATGTGCTGGATCGTCGTGCGCTCTTCCGCCTTGCCGTCGATGAAGACCTGCTTGTCGCGGACCTGGACGGTGTCGCCGCCCTGGGCCACCGCCCGCTTGACCAGGACGTTGCCGGGGTTGACGTCGTCGCCCGGCTTCTTGAAGACCACGATGTCGCCCGGGTGGACGTCCCGGTAGGGAAGCCACTTCGCGAGAGCCGGCAGCCTCGGAGCGAACGCGAACTTGTTGACGAGAAGATGGTCGCCGACGAGGATCGTGCGCTCCATCGAGCCCGTCGGCACCTGGTAGGTCTGAACGATGAACGTGCGGACGAAGAGCACGAAGATCCCCGCGACGAGCAGGGACTCGTACCATTCGCGCGCGGTCGAGTGGACGGGAGCGGCGGCTTCCGATTTCGCGTTCGGTTCTTTCATTCGACTTTCAACACGGCGAGAAACGCCTCCTGCGGGATGTCCACGCGGCCCACCCGCTTCATGCGCTTCTTGCCCTCCTTCTGTTTCTCGAGGAGCTTGCGCTTGCGCGTGATGTCTCCTCCGTAGCACTTGGCGAGCACGTTCTTGCGGATCGCCGAGACCTGCTCCCGGGCGATGATCTTCGAGCCGATCGCGGCCTGGATCACCACCTCGAACATCTGCCGGGGGATGATTTCTTTCATCTTTGCGGCCAGAAAGCGCCCTTTCACGGCCGCGGCGTCGCGGTGAACGATCAGCGACAGGGCGTCCACGGGATCCCCGTTCACGAGCAGATCGAGCTTGACGAGGTCTCCCTCCCGGTAGCCCGCGAACTCGTAGTCGAAGGACGCGTAGCCCTTCGAGATGGACTTCAGCTTGTCGTAGAAGTCGAGGACGACCTCGTTCAGGGGGAAGTCGTAGGTGAGCACGACGCGGTTGGAGGCGAGGTACTCGAGCGACTTCTGCGTCCCGTGCCGCTCCTCGCAGAGCTTCAGGAGGCCGCCCAGGAAGTCGTCCCGCGTGATGATCGTCGCGGTGATGTAGGGCTCCTCGATCCGCTCGATGTAATTGGGTGCGGGCAGGTGGTTCGGATTGACGATCTCGAGGACCTCGCCCCTGGTCGTGGTCACGCGGTAGTTGACGCCCGGCGCCGTCGTGATCAGGTCGAGGTCGAACTCGCGCTCGAGGCGCTCCTGGATGATCTCCATGTGGAGCAGGCCCAGGAAGCCGCAGCGGAAGCCGAATCCGAGAGCCGTCGAATTCTCGGGCTCGAACGTGAACGAGGCGTCGTTCAGTCGCAGCTTCTCCATGGCGTCGCGCAGGTTCGCGTATTCGTCGGCGTCGGTCGGAAAAAGGCCGGCGAAGACCATGGGCTTGGCCTCGGCGAATCCGGGCAGCGGCTCCGCGGTCGGGCGCCGGACCTCGGTCACGGTGTCGCCGATTCGGGTCGAATGCAGGTCCTTGATGTTGCCCCAGAGGGACCCGACCTCGCCGACCGAGAGCGAGGACACCTCCTCCGACTGGGGCCGGAATACGCCGAGCGCCTCGACGTCGGTCTCGAGGCCCGTGCCCATCGCGCGGATCTTCATCCTCGGCTCGAGCCTCCCGTCCACGATCCGCACGAGCGAGGTCACGCCGCGGTACGGGTCGTACCAGGAGTCGAAGAGGAGCGCCTTGAGCGGTGCGTCCGGATCGCCCTTCGGCGGCGGGATGTCGCGAACGATCCGCTCGATCAGGTCCTCGATGCCGATGCCCATCTTGGCCGAGGTCAGGACCGCGTCGTCGGCCGGGATGCCCACGACCTGCTCGATCTGCTCGCGGGCCTTCTCGGGCTCGGCCGAGGGCAGGTCGATCTTGTTGATGACCGGAACGATGACGAGGTTGTGATGCGTCGCGAGGTAGGCGTTGGCGAGCGTCTGCGCCTCGACGCCCTGCGTCGCGTCCACGACGAGCACCGCGCCCTCGCAGGCCGCCAGCGAGCGCGAGACCTCGTACGAGAAGTCGACGTGGCCGGGCGTGTCGATCAGGTTCAGGACGTATTCCTGGCCGTCCCGGGCCTCGTACTTCAGCGTCACGGCCCGCGCCTTGATCGTGATGCCGCGCTCCTTCTCGAGGTCCATGTCGTCGAGCATCTGCTCGTGCATCTCGCGGGCGGTCACCGCGTGGCAGCGCTGGAGGATGCGGTCCGACAGCGTCGTCTTCCCGTGGTCGATGTGGGCGACGATCGAGAAGTTGCGGATGCGGCTCGGGTCGGTCATCGGGCGAACGCGGGATGATACAGCAGGCGTTTCAGGTCCCCAGGGGCCAGCGCGAGCGCGCCGCCGCCGCGGCGGGATCGGTGCCGCCTCCCGCACGCCACCGAAGCAGGCCCGCCCACGCGATCATCGCGGCGTTGTCGGTCGTGAACGAGCGGTGAGGAAGGTATACCGGCACGCCGTGCTCGCGGCCCCAGGCCTCGAGGGTCGAGCGCAGCTCCGTGTTCGCGGCGACTCCGCCCGAGAGGGCGACCGACCGGATGCCCTCGTCGGCATGAACGCTCTCGATTCGGTCGAGCAGGGCCGAGACGATCGCGTGCTGAAACGAAGCGAGCAGGTCGACGAGCTCGGGGTCGAGCGATTCCGGATCGAGCGGCGAGCCGTCGACCCCCCGCTTCTCGAGCTCGCGAAGCATCGCGGTCTTCAAGCCCGAGAAGGAGAAGTCCCGCGACCCGTCGCCGGCGCGGCCGATCGGGAACGGATGGCGGTCGCCGCGTCCGCGCGCCGCGATCCGATCCACGACCGGGCCGCCCGGGTAACCGAGGCCGGCACGGCGCGCGATCTTGTCGAACGCCTCGCCCGGAGCATCGTCCCGGGTGCGGGCCAGCGGAACGATCCGATCCTCCTCCACGCGGACGAGCTCCGCGTGGCCGCCCGAGACGACGAGCCCGTGGAACGGGTAGCGGAGGGGCAGCGGCGGCTCGCCTCCCGGGCGCAGGTATGCCGAGAAGAGATGTCCCTCGAGGTGATTGACGCCGACGAGGGGAACCCCGCGCCCAAATGCGAGAGCCTTCGCCGCCGAGAGCCCGACGAGGAGAGCCCCGATGAGGCCGGGGCCCGCGGTCGCGGCGACGAGCCCGATCTCCTCGAGCCGCACGCCGGCACGCGTCAGGGCCTCCTCGAGAACCGCCGGCAGATTTTCGAGGTGCGCGCGGGCGGCGACCTCCGGCACGACGCCGCCGTAGGGCGCGTGTGCCCGCATCTGGGACGACACCACGTTCGACAGGACGCGGCCCTCTCCGTCGAGGACGGCGGCCGACGTCTCGTCGCAGGAGGTCTCGATGCCGAGGACGCGGTTCATGGGGCCGGGGACCCGCCGGCCGCGGCACGGAGGCTCGCCGCGTATGGCGCACGGCAGACGCCCCGGTCCGTGACGATCGCCGTCACGTACCTCGCCGGTGTGACGTCGAAGGCGGCATAGCGGGCGGAGACGCCGGCCGGCGCGATGGCCTGCCCGGCGAACGTCAGGACCTCCGAGCCGGGCCGCTCCTCGATCGGGATCGCGCCGCCTCCGGGGCACGCGAAGTCCACGGTCGTCATCGGCGCCGCGACGTAGAACGGCACGCCGTTCTCTTTCGCGAGGACCGCCAGCGAATACGTGCCGATCTTGTTCGCCACGTCGCCGTTGGCGGCGATGCGGTCCGCGCCGACGACGACCGCTTCGATCTCGCCGCGCGAGAGGAAGTGCCCCGCCATGCTGTCGGTGATGATCTCGACGGGAATCCCGTCGCGGGAAAGCTCCCATGCCGTCAGGCGTGCGCCCTGGAGAAAGGGCCGCGTCTCGTCGGCGAGGACGCGGATCGGCCTTCCCGCCTCGACGGCCCCGCGGATCACGCCGAGCGCCGTGCCGTAGCCGGCCGTCGCCAGCGCTCCCGCGTTGCAGTGCGTGAGGACGAGGCGCTCTCCCGTGAGCAGCTCGGCGCCGAACGCTCCGATGCGGCGGCAGGACTCGATGTCCTCGGCGGCGACGGCGTCGGCCTCGGCGACGAGCGCCTCCTCGAGCGCGTCGGGCGCCAGGGCCGCGGCGCTCGCGAATCGGCGTTCCATGCGCTCGAGCGCGGCGAAGAGATTGACCGCGGTCGGGCGCGTCGAAGCGAGAAGGCGCCGCGCCGTCGCGAAGCGTTCGGCGGCGGGCGTCGTGCTTCCGCTGCGCAGGGAGAACGCCGCGCCATAGGCGGCCGCGACGCCGATCGCCGGCGCGCCGCGCACCGCCATGTCCCGGATCGCGATCGCGATCTCCGGCGCACGCTCGAGGGAGAGCCAGACCTCCTCGGCGGGAAGGAGCCGCTGGTCGAGAAGGCGCAGGGTCCGTCCGTCGCGGTAGAGCGGGCGGAAGAGGGGCAAGCGGGTCACGGCGAGGGCTGGACGACCAGGCCGGCTCCGCGGCGGCGCGGATCGGCGACCGCCTCGCACTTTCCGCCCGGGAGGGCCGCCACGGCGTGGACGCGTCCGATTCGCCCCGATTCGGGATCGCGCGCGCTGACCTCGACGGTGTGTCCCATCGCCTCGAGCGCCGAGATCCAGGCGGGATCGAAGCGGTCCTTCTCGACTTCGAGCACGTCCGGGCGGTCCTGCTGGTGGAAGCGCGGCGCGGCGACCGAGGCGGTCAGGTTTTCGGAGTGCAGCACGAGGTCGAGAAGGACCTGGAGATCGGTCGTGAGGATCGTCGATCCCCCCGGCGATCCCCACGCGAACGTGCCCCGCCGGGGCAGCACGGCGATGGAAGGGCACATCGACGAGAGCATCCGCTTGCTCGGAGCCACGGCATTGACCTCTCCCTGGACGAGGCCGTACATGTTCTTCTCCCCCGGGCGCGTGGCGAAGTCGTCCATCTCGTTGTTCCAGAGGAAACCGAGGCCGGGTGTGACGCGAGCGTTGCCGAACGAGTCGTTGAGCGTCGTCGTCACGGCGACCACCATGCCGTCCTCGTCGACGACCGAGAAGTGCGTCGTAAACGGCTTCTCCGGAAAAACCTTCGCGAGGCTCGCGGACGGCGTGGCGTGCTCGGGGTCGATCGACGCCACGAGGCGCCGGATGCGCGCGGGATCCGTGAAGAGCCGCTCCCGGACTCCGCCGAAGGCGGGGTCTCCCAGGAACTCGTTGCGGTCTCGGAACGCGCGCTTCTCGATCTCGGCCAGCCAGTGAATTCCGCGCGCCCCTCCGGCACGGATCTCGGGCGCGGCGAGCTCGGCGGCCATGGCCATCTCGGCGAGGACCGGCCCCCCGGACGGAGCCGGAAGCGTGTACACGTCGGCGTCGAGAAAACGGAAGCGGAGAGCCGGCCGGACCTTCGCCTCGTAGCGGGCGAGGTCGCCCCGCGTGATCAGGCCTCCCGCCTTCTTCTGTGCGGCTTCGATGTCGCGGGCGACGACCCCGCGGTAGAAGCCGTCCTCGCCGCGGTCGCGGATGGCTTCGAGCGTCTTCGCGAGGTCGGGTTGGCGGAAGATCGCGCCGGGAGGCGGCGGGGCGCCGCCCGGAAGGAAGATCCGGGCGGCCTCGGGATCGCGGGCGAGGCGCTCGCGCTCGGCGGCAATCGATTCGGAGACGTTCGCGGTCATCGGAAAACCGTCACGGGCGAGGCGGATCGCGGGCTCGACGACCGCCTTCCAGGGGAGGCGGCCCGCACGGCGGTGGGCGAGCGCGAGGCCCGCGACCGATCCCGGCACTCCGGAAGCGAGCGGTCCTTCCGTGGACGAGGGTCCCGGCGTCGTTGCCGATGCGAAGAAGAGATCGCGGCGGGCGGCGCGGGGAGCCGTCTCCCGGAAGTCCACGGCGAGCACGCGCCCCTTCGCGTCGCGCGAAATCCAGAAGCCGCCGCCGCCGATGTTGCCCGCCTCCGGCCAGGTCACCGCGAGGGCGAAGCCGACGGCGACCGCGGCGTCCGCGGCGTTGCCACCCTGCCGGAGGATTTCGACGCCGACTCCTGCGGCCGTGCCTTCTTCCGCGGCGACGCCTCCTCCCGTCCCGAGCGAGGCCTGCGGCGGGTCGGCGGCGTGGAGCGCGGCGGCCGCGAGCGCGATCAGGAGAGCGGCCAGGCTCCGTTTCACTGCGCTATTCTACCGGCCCGATGAAATCGATCCGAGATCTTCCGCTGAAGGGGCGAAGGCTTTTTCTTCGGGTGGACTTCAACGTTCCCCTCGACGGCGGACGGGTCTCGGACGACACGCGGATCGTCGAGACGCTGCCGACGGTGCGCCTGGCGCTCGAGCGGGGAGCGCGGGTCATCTGCGCCTCGCATCTCGGAAAGCCCAAGGGCAAGCGCAGGCCGGAGCTCTCGCTCGCGCCGGTGGCGGTGCGCTTCGCGGAGCGGCTGGGCAAGCCCGTTCGGTTCGTGGACGACTGCGTCGGCCCGGAAGCGGCGAAGGCCGCCGACTCCCTCGCGCCCGGCGAGGTTCTGCTGCTCGAGAACCTGCGCTTTCATCCCGGCGAGGAGGGAAACGACCCCGCCTTCGCCGCCGCGCTCGCGGCGCTCGCGGACGTCTACGTGGACGACGCGTTCGGCGCCGCGCATCGCGCCCATGCCTCGATCGTCGGCGTGCCGGAGCGTCTCTCGGAGAAGGGCGCCGGTCTCCTCCTCGAGAAGGAAGTCCGGGAGCTTTCCCGGCTGCTCGAGCCCGAGCGCCCGTTCGCGGCCATCCTCGGGGGCGCCAAGATCTCGGGAAAGATCGACACGCTCCGCGTGCTCTCGCGGCGCGCCGACGTGCTGCTCGTCGGCGGGGGGATGGCGAACCATTTCGTCCGCGCCATCGGTCTTTCGGTCGGCCGCTCTCTGCTCGAGGAGGACAAGGTTCCCCTCGCCCGGGAGATCCTGGACTTCTGCAAGGAAGCGAAGAAGACCATCGCTCTGCCGTCGGACTTCGTCGTCGCGAAGTCTCCCGACGACGGCGCGGGGGCGAAGACGGTGACCATCCAGAAGATCCCCGACGGGCTCATGGCGCTCGACATCGGCCCCCGGACGCTCGAGCAGTTCGAGCGGCTGCTCGCTCCCGTCCGGACGATCTTCTGGAACGGCCCGATGGGAGTCTTCGAGAGGCCGCCCTTCGACGCGGGCACGATGGGCGTGGCGAAGATCGTCGCGGCCTCGCGGGCGGTCACGGTCGTCGGCGGGGGAGAGAGCGTCCAGGCGGCTCACGCCGCGGGCGTGGCGGAAAAGTTCACCCACGTCTCGACGGGCGGCGGAGCCTCGCTCGAGTTTCTGGCCGAGGGGAAGCTGCCGGGGGTCGAGGCGCTCGAGCGCTGACGCATCCGCCGTGAATCTCTTCGTCGCCAACTGGAAGATGCACAAGACCCGCTCCGAGGCGCGGGCGTTTTCCGAGGAGCTCGGCCGGGCGATCGGTGCCGGGCTTGCCGGCGCCGAGCTCGTCCTGGCTCCGGCGTTCCCCCTGCTCGACGCCGCGCGGGACGAGCGGGGCCGCTGGTCGCTCGCGTGCCAGAACGTCGCCGCCGAGACGGAGGGGGCGTATACCGGCGAGGTCTCGGCCGCCATGGCCGCGGACGCGGGCTGCCGCTACGCGATCGTCGGCCACTCGGAAAGGCGCCGGCTCTTCGGCGAGGACGGTCCGATGCTCGCGAAGAAGATCGCCCGCTGCCGCGAGGCGGGCCTCGTCCCGATCTACTGCATCGGCGAGACGGCCGAGGAGCGCGACGCGGGAAAGACGGACGAGGTCCTCTCGAGGGAGCTCGAGGCGCTTCGCGACGATCCGTCGTCCGAGCCTCTCGTCGTCGCGTACGAGCCGATCTGGGCCATCGGGACCGGCCGGTCGGCCTCGGCCGGCGACTGTGGCGCCGCCTGTTCCCGCATCGGCGAGATCCTCTCCCGGCGCGCCGACCTCCGGCTGCTCTACGGCGGGTCGGTCACGGCCGAGAACGCCCGGGAGCTTCTCGCCGCGGCGCGGACGGGCGGGTTTCTGATCGGGGGGGCGAGCCTTTCGGCGCCCTCCTTCGCGGCGATCGCCCGCGCTTGACGGCCCCGGCCGCCCCGCGTAGACTTCCCGCCCTTTTCGTGGAGGCCCCGTGTACGCCGTTCTGGTCACCATCTACGTCATCGTTTGCTTCTTCCTGATCCTGGTGGTGCTCCTCCAGCAGGGCAAAGGCGCGGACATCGCCGGAGCCTTCGGGGGTGGATCGAGCCAGACCGCCTTCGGCGCCCGCGGCGCCACGACGTTCCTGCACAAGGTGACGACGGGAGCATTCATCGGCTTCGTCGTGCTGTCGCTCCTGCTCGCGATCCTCGAAGCCCGTCCGAAATCCTCGGTGATCTCGAAGTCTCTACCGGCCGCTGCGGGCAAGGCGCCGGCTTCGGTTCCGGCAGCCCAGCCCGGGGCCGCGGGGCAGAGCGCGCCGGGCCAGCCCGCCGCCGCTCCCCCGGCCCAGGCCGCGCCGGCGTCGGGAACCTCGTCCAAGCCCGCCGGGAGTCCGGCCAAGCCATAAAATCGTCCCCCGTGCCGTCGTGGTGGAATTGGTAGACACGTACGTTTGAGGGGCGTATGGGGCAACCCATGCCGGTTCGAGTCCGGCCGACGGCACCATTCAGAAATCGTCACCCCTCTCCCTCTGGGAGAGGGGGTAGGGGTGAGGGGGCGAGCGTCTGCGCCCACTAGGGCGCACAAGGCGCTCGGCTCGCGCAAAGGCACTCGACCGCCGGCCTGATCCCGGCGCTCGCTCCGGCTCCCGCGGCGTGAGCCTCCACCCTAACCGTCGCCTCCGCTGCGTTCGGGGCCTGCGCCGCCGCGTCGCGTAGCGCCGCGCGACGCACCGCCGGGCGACTCGCGCAAAGGCGCTCGACCGCCCGGCTGGCCCCTCACTGCGCTGCGGCTCCCGCGGCGTGAGCCTCCACCCTCGCTTCGCTCGGGTGACTTCTCACGCCGCGAGCTATCACCACAGTGAGGCGAACGGACTCTTACCCCCTCTCCCCACGGGAGAGGGTTGGGGTGATTGGGGTGAGGGCCTCTCGCGGCGCAGCGAGGCCGCCGATTTTCGCTCAGGGCACCGGATCCGCGCCGCCCTTCGCCCAGGGATTGCACCGCAGCACGCGTCCGGCCGTGAGCGCGAAGCCCTTCGGGAATCCGTAGCGCGAGATCGCCTCTCGGCCGTACTCCGAGCACGTCGGCTCGAAGCGGCAGCGCACGACACCGGTCCGCGCCAAGACGGGAGACACCGTCGCCCGGTAGGCGTCGATCGAAGCCAGGGCGATCCGCGCGCTCGCCTGTTCCGGCGGAGGCCTCAGCGCGTCGCCCGCGGCGAACCCGATCACGGCCGCGAGGATCGGTCCGGCGAGGGAGGCCCGGCGTCTAGCGCTGGTCGGCGCGTGCAAGTCGGCTGGCATAGGCGGAGATGCCGGGGATGATGAGCCGCCGCCCGCGGAGGGCCGTCACGGCGGCGAGGAGGACGATCGAGACGTAGAGCAGCACGACGATCAGCGCGCCGACGGCGTAGAGACAGCTCAGCGAGGGCGCGAGGATGCCGATGAGCGTGGTCAGCAGTCCGACGGCGGCGACGGCGCCGAAGAGCACGAGGCCATTGCGGGCATGCCAGCGCACGTCGCGATCGTGAGACGCGAAGAGGACGAGAAACCCGAGCAGCGGAAGGTACGCCAGGACGAGGAGGGCGAGACGCGTCGGGGAAGAACCCTCGGCGTTCATGCCGCCGAGGATATCAGCGGGTCCGCGGGCCGTTCAGATCGCCTTCAGCCGGATCGTTCCGTTGACGGTCTCGCAGTGCAGGGGCTCGGTGCCGCCGTTGTAGCTGCCCCGCGCCTCCTTCGGGCCGAACTTGCCGTCGACCGGCATCTCGAAGCTTCCCTCGATGTGGCCGTTGACCGTCTCGAGGTCATAGCTCACCGAGGACTTCTTGTCGAAGGCCACGTCGATCGAGCCGTTGACGGTCTCGATCCGCGTCTTGTGCAGCGGTCCCGCGAACGCCAGGCGCACCGAGCCGTTGACCGTGGTGGCGCTCGTGGGACCGGCGATCCCGGTGAGCTCGATCGAGCCGTTGACGGCATCGCTCGAGATCGTGCCCGCGAAGCCGCTCGCGACGAGCTTGCCGTTGCACGTCTCGAACCGCACGTCGGTCCGCGCCGGGATCTGCAGCTCGTAGTCCACGTGCGCGCCCGAGGAGCCGAAATCGAGGAATCCGAAGAGGCGCCGCCGCTTCGGGTTGACCGTCTCGACCTTGATCTCGTTGCCGAGCTTCTGGACGCGGATCTCGGTCAGGCGAAGCGTCTCCTCCGCCCGGCCTCCCTCGGCCTTCTTGACCGCGCGCACCTTGAAGTACGGCTTGTCCCATGCGGTCGCCTCGATGTTTCCGTTGACGTTCTCGACGGAGATCTTGGCGATTCCCTCCATCGAGTAGGCCTTCTCGAAGACTTCCTGATCCGGCCCTCCGGCTCGCAGTGGTGCGGCCAGGACGAGGGCGAGCAGGGCGGCGGAGGCGCGGCGTCTGGTTTGCATGTCTCTTCCGAGTCTTAACAACGGAAAGCGTGACAAAAGGTTCAAGGCCCGTTTCCGGAGGACGGGGACCGGAACGGCATCCCCTATGTTACCTGCAGGATACGGATTTCCGTGCGTCGGTCCGTCCTCCGCGGCTCGTTTCGGAGCAGGGGCCAGGCGTCGTAAACGTTCCAGAAAGGCACGATGAGAGGGAAGTTACGCCGGATCGACCCCCATCGGCCGGGGAGCGCCCCGTCGGGACGTCTCGCCTCCAGGGCGAGCCAGCGGCGGGCCCGACCCCCGCGGGCGTCCCGGAGCAGGAAGGCCGCGACGGCCGCCGTCCCCGCCGCCGCCCAGACGGCGGGAATCGCTCCTCGAAGCGCCGGCAGAAACCTCCAGACGATCCCGGTCAGGGCGAGGCCGGCCACGTCGGCGGCCACGGCGCAGAGGAGCACGTCGAGAAGGAGAGCGAGGAGTCGGGGACGGCGCATATAGTGGGGGTGGCCCCTGCGATTCTGAAGGTCGGGTGTCCGATTGTGAAGACCGAAAACGCCCTCGCCCTCGCCGACTGCCACCTCCACTTCGAAGGCTGTCTGCCGCCGCCCGAGATCTCCCGCCTCGCCGTTCGAGCGGGCCACGGCTTCGCGGATCCCGCCGCCTTCGAGAAGGCGAGGACATCCGTCCGGGATTCGGCCGGATTCCTGGGGCTCTTCGCCGACGTGTGCCGTCTCTTCCGGCGGCCCGAGGACTACGTCGGCGCCGCGCTCGCCGTGGCCGGGGCGCTCGCCGACGACCGGATCGATTACGCCGAGATCTACGTGTCGCCCGAGATCTTCCGGCGCATCGGCCTCGATCCCGGGGCGTGCCTCGAGGCGATCGACGTCGGTTTCCGGGAAGCGCTCGAGACCCGCGGCGTTCTCTGCCGGATCCTGCTCGACGTCGTGCGGCACTGGGGTCCGGAGTCGGCGGACCGCGTGCTCGACCTGTACGAGTCCCGGCCGCTGCCGTCGATCGTCGGGTTCGGAATGGGCGGCGACGAGGCCTCGATACCCGCGGCGGCGTTCGGGGGCGCCTATCTCCGGGCCCGGGCCCTCGGCTTGCGCACCTCGGTCCACGCCGGAGAGTGGTCGGGCCCGGATTCCGTTCGGGACGTTCTCGACACGCTGCGGCCGGAGAGACTCGATCACGGGATCGCCGCGGTCGCCGATCCGCGCCTGCTCGAGCGCCTGGCCGAGGAGGGCACGATTCTCTGCGTCGCGCCGACGGGCAACGTGCGGACGCGGGCCGTCGCGACCGCCGCCGCTCATCCCCTGCGCCGGCTGCTCGAAGCCGGTGTTCACGTCACGCTCTCCGCCGACGACCCGGTGCTCTTTGGAACGACCACGCGAGGCGAGTATCGCTTCGCGAAGACCGCGCTCGGCCTCACCGACGCCGAGCTTCGGACGCTCGCGTCGAACGCGTGGCGCGCGGCGTTCTGTCCGCACGACGAAAAGGAGCGCCGCCTTCGGGCCTATGTGGAGGAAAGCGGCGCGGTCTCGGATCTCGGGAACTGACCGGGGAGCGTCGGCCCTCAGGAGGCGAGCGTCGCCTCGTACAGCGCGCGGTAACGGCCGACGAGCGCGTCCGTCGGAAAGTCCCGTTCCGCGCGGAGGCGGCAGGCGGCGGAGAATCGCGTCCACAGCTCGGAGTTCTCGAGCAGCTCGAGCGCGCCCCGCGCCATCCCGTCCACGTCGCCGACGGGCCGGAGAAACCCGTGGCGCCCGTCCTCGACGACCTCCGGCAGCCCGCCGGCCGAGGTCCCGATGACGGGGACGCCGCAGGCCATGGCCTCGAGCGCCGCCAGGCCGAAGGACTCGGCGTCCGACGGCAGGAGCATCACGCGCGCCGCCGGCAGGATGGTCTCGATCGCCGCGACGTTGCCGAGAAAGACGGTGCGATCCTCGAAGCCCCCCTCGCGCGCGAGGCGCTCGGCGAGCGAACGGTCCGGCCCGTCCCCGACGAGCAGGAGCCGCGCCGGGACCTTCTGCCGCACCCGGTCGAAGATGGCGAGGACGTCGCGGATCCGCTTGACCGGCCGGAAATTCGAGACGTGCACGACGAGGACCTCCCCGGGGCGGCCCAGTGAGCGCGCGAAGGGAGAGGCGCCGTCCGGCCGGTACTGACGCGTGTCCACGAAGTTCGGCAGGACCTCGATCGCGCGCCGCACGCCGAACTCGCGGACCGTCACCTCCTTGAGGTAGTGGGACACGGCCGTGACGGCGTCGCTCTTCTCGATTCCCCAGCGCGTGATCGGCAGATACGAGCGGTCCATGCCCACGATCGTGATGTCGGTGCCGTGCAGCGTCGTGACGACCTTGAGCCGGACGCCGTTGCCGTTGCCCATTTCGCGGGCCAGGATCGCCGAGATCGCGTGGGGCAGCGCGTAGTGAACGTGCAGCAGGTCGAGATTCGCCCGCGCCGCGACCTCCGCCATCTTCGTCGCGAGAGCCAGCGTGTACGGGGGCGACACGAAGAGCGGATAGGACGGCGCGATGACTTCGTGGAAGTGGACGCGCTCACGCGGAAGCTCGAGCCGGGACGGAAGCGCGTACGAGATGAAGTGCACCTCGTCGCCGCGCGCGGCCAGCGCGACGCCGAGCTCGGTCGCGACGACGCCCGAGCCGCCGAAGGTGGGATAGCAGGTGATGCCGATCTTCATATGCCCCCTCTCCCTCCGGGAGCGGGGGTGCGCGAGGGGTCTCCCCTCGCAACAGGGAGCGCCG
This sequence comes from uncultured Acidobacteriota bacterium, assembly GCA_963738945.1. Lineage (GTDB taxonomy): Bacteria > Acidobacteriota > Thermoanaerobaculia > UBA5066 > Gp7-AA6 > DAHUXD01. The sequence continues at coordinate 2,785,055 of CAVTYD010000002.1, read as the reverse complement.
GCCGCGGCCGAAGGCCGCGTCTCGCGAAGCGAGCGGCCGGCAGGGGTGAGGGGATGGCGCTCCTCATCAGAATCCCGGTTCGAGTCCCGCGAACGCCTGGACCAGGTCGTCGATGCGTGGCGGCCGGCGCGACAGGAATCCCTCTCCGAACTCGACGCCGATGAGGGCCCCGTGCTGCCGGGCCCGCGCTTCGACCATGTCGAGAAAGTCGCGCTGGGACAGGATCGTCTGCGGCTCCGTCGAGCCCGGCGTATGGAACTGGCTTTCGAACGCGCGCATCGCGGAGCGGCGGATCTCGATGTAAGGCGTCACGTCCACGACGAACTCGGGCGGCTTCGGGTCGAACGTGGAGAAGTAGACGGTCTGCTGCGGTCGGTGAGCCGGATGCGCCGTCTCGAGCTTTCTCAGGCCTGCGTAGTAGGCCGCGTCCGTCACGAGCTGGCCGGCGCGGCGGTGATCGGGATGGCGGTCGTCGGGATAAGGCGCCAGGACGACGCGCGGCGTCTCGCGCCGGATGACGTCGATGACCTTGAGCTCCGACTCGCGCCCGAGCCGGAGGCCGCCGTCGCCGAGGTCGAGCGACTCCCGGAACTCGGCGCCGAGGATCTCCGCGGCTCGCTTCGCTTCCTTCGCGCGGATCTCCGCCGTGCCGCGCGTTCCCATCTCACCGCGCGTCAGGTCGATGACGGCGAACCGGTAGCCGGCCGCCTTCATCCGCGCCAGCGTGCCTCCACAGGTCAGCTCGACGTCATCCGGATGCGCGGCGATCGCAAGGACGTCAACGGGCATGCGCTTCCTCACCTTCCCCGAGGTCCACGACCGCGACACCCTCGGTCGAGCGTCCGGCGGCGTCGCGCAGACGATCGACGATGGGACGGCCCCAGGCGAGCATCCACGAGAGCGGCGGATAGACCCGCTCGGCCGGGATCCCGTCGGGCATCAGGACGCGGGAGAGGCGCGCGCGGCGGTTCGACGCCACGTTCTCCTTGCGGCTCGCGGCCTTGCGCGCCCGCTCGGCGAGCTGGTCGAACTGGTAGGCGATCTTCTTTCCCGCGGTCTCGAGCGCGCCCGTGAGGGATCCGTCCAGCTCCTCGAGGGGCCGGGCGAGCTCCGCCAGGCTCGCGGCGGCCACCTGCGCGGCGCGCGCGACGGCGTCGGCTTCGGGAACGGGACGAGCCTCGTCGGCCGCGGGGGCGGCGAGCAGGTCGTCGTCGGCCACTCCGAGCTGCTCCGCCAGCCGGCGCTCGGCCGGCCCGCGGAGCACGACGTGCGTGCGCGGAAAGAGCACCGGCGGCGTGACCTCGAAGAGCTCGTAGAGCGGGAGGCTCTGCGCGTGGTACGCGATCTCCGCCGCCCCGAGGACGCTGGCCGCCATGGGGAAGAGATACGACTTCAGGACCGGGCGGGTTATGACGTCGGCCGAAGGCCACGCCTCGCCCGCCTGGACGCGCCGGGCCGCCTCGGCCAGGTCGTCCACGCGCCGGCGGCCGTCGCCGTCGATCGTGAAGAAGGAAAAGCCGTCGGGCAGGGGAGCCGGCACGGGGCGGCCCGAGTCCCGAAGCGCCTTTTCCGTCGCCGCGAGGGCGGCGCCGAGCGCCTTCGCCCTCTGCGCGGCATCGAGGAAAAGGGCGGCCGTCGGCGAGCGAAGGCGCTCGTCGAGCGGATCGAGAACGAGCAGGGGATCCGGGTCGACGAGATCGAGGAGGGTCTCGATGAAGGCGTCGCCGTAGGTCGTCTTCGGAGCGCTCCTCTCCGCGAACGCCTGAAGGAGGCGTTCGCCCTCTTCGTCGCGAACGTCCGGTCGAAACGCATCCACGATCCCGCGCACGCCCTCGGGGATCGGCAGCCGCCCGACGGGTTTGCGGTTTTGACGATCGGCCCCTTCGAGGACGAGCACCTCGGGGCCCTCGGGCGTGGGCCGCGCGGTGCGGGCGATTTCCTGCAGGTCGTGGTCGTCGGTCAGCGCCCAGAAGACGGGGACCGCAGGAACGCCGCGCTTCGTGATCTCCCGGGCGAGGTGAATCGCGTCGAGAGCCTTCATCAGCGTGAAGAGGGGTCCGGTGAAGAGGCCGACCTGGTGGCCGGCGGAAACCGCGACGGCCCGGCCTTCGGCGAGGTCGGCCGCCATTTTCTGCGCCGCGCCGCCGCGACATCGGAACGCCTCCGCCGGCACGCGCGTCTTCCGGCCGCCCGCGAGCAGCTCGCGGCCACGCAGGGTGGCGGCGTCCACGGTCGGCCGGTCGGGAAAGAGATCGCTGCCGCCCTCGAGGAACTCGTGGAACAGCGGCGAAAGGCCGGGATACTTCGCGTACGGAATCATGACGGCTTCTCCGCCTTCCGGGCGAGAACGATCAGGCGCGGTGAATCGGGACAGAGCGGCGACTCGTCGAAGTCGCCCCAGACCGACGCGACGGCCAGGCCCGCGCGCTCGAGCAGGGCGATGAGCTCGTCCGGGGCGTATGCGCGCACGCTCTCGCGGAACACTTCGGAAGAGCCCGCGCGCTGGACTTCGATCTCCTTTTCGAGGCGCGCGGAGGCGGCGTCCCACGACCGGCGGATGCGATATTGCTTGTCGCCGCAGCACCGCCGCTCCTCAGGGACCAGTCGGGCCAGCACGTGGTCGCGGCCGAAGGTGTCGCAGAGAAAGGCGCCGCCCGGTTGAAGCACCCGCTCGATCTCCTCGACGACGGCGGTGTTCTCCGCCTCGGTCCGGAAGTAGCCGAAGCTGGTGAAGAAGTTCAGCACCGTGCGGAATGAGCCGTCTCGGAACGGCAGCGCCCGCATGTCGCCGCGGACGAGCAGGGTGTGGCGGTCGCGCCGGCGGGCCAGATCGAGCAGCGGCGCCGAGTAGTCGAGGCCGACGGGCGGCGCCCCGGCTTCGGCGAGCGGAATCGAATGCCTCCCGGTGCCGCAGCAGAGGTCGAGGACCGGCGCGGGATGCTCCGGCAGATGGGCCAGCGCGAAGGCGGCCTCCCGTCGGGCGGAGGCGAGGTCGCGGTGCGGGTAGAGATCGAGGTATTCCTCGCCGAACCACGATTCCCACCACGTCATGAGGATCCGGATTATTGCATTCGCTGCGGCCGTCGCGAGCACGTGCCGGACACGACGCCCGCATCCGTTTTTCATTAGCCTGCTAGAGTTAGCCGCGCATGCGACTCGCCGCGATCCTCTTCGCGCTGCTCCAGGAGGTCCCGGTCCACCCGCCGCGGCCGACGGTGCGGCCGAAGATGACCCCGACACCCGCGGGCCCGGTCGCGCCGTTGAAGGTCCGCTCCCGCGCGGAACGCATGGAGCGGTATCTCGTCGCCGCGTTGCGCCATGCCAACGTGGATTCGTGGCTCGTCGTGACGCGCGAGGGAACGGTGGACCCCGTGGCCTTCGACGTGGCCGCGGATCACGCGGTCGGACGCGCCGCGTGCCTGTTCGTCGACAAGGGCGATCGGGTCGAGAGCGTCGCGGTGGTCGCGAGCTACGACACGGACACCTTCGAGAAGTCGGGTCTCTATACGCGGGTCGTTCCGTACGAGAAGGAAGGCGCGGGCCCGGCCCTCAAGGCCGAGATCGAGAAGCTCAATCCCAGGCTGATCGCCGTGGACATGTCACGCGACGAGCCCCTCGCCGACGGGATGACGGCTGGCAACCTCCAGTGGCTGCGCGACACGATCGGGCCGGACTACTCGAAGCGGCTGGTGTCCGCCGAGGCCTTCCTGGTTTCCTACCGGAGCCGGAAGACGCCCGAAGAGATCGCGAAGATGCGGGAGGCGGTCAAGAAGACGGAGCAGATTCTCGCCGAGGCGCTCACGCCCGCCGTCGTGAAGGCGGGCACGACGACCGAAGAGCAGCTCGCCGCCTTCATCCGCAAGCGGCGCCGCGAGATGGGCCTCGGACCGTCGTGGGAAGAGGACCAGGACCCAAATGTCATGGCCGGGCCCGCCCGGGGCCACTCGGCCGCGTCGGAGGCCCTGATCCTCCCGGGCTCGGTCATTCGGATCGACTTCGGTGTGGACGAGGACGGCTACAAGACGGACATCCAGCGGCTCGCATACGTGCTTCGGCCCGGCGAGACCGAAGCGCCGCCCGAGGTGGCCGCCGCTTTCGAGGCCGTCCGCGCCGCCAACCGTGCGGCCGCCGCGGCCTTGAAGCCCGGCGCGACCGGAACCGCGGTCGACACCGCGGCCCGCAAGGCGATCACGGACGCCGGGTTCGAGGAGTTTCCGCACGCGACCGGCCACCCGATCGGCGCGTACACGCACGACCTCGGACCGCTGCTCGGTCCGGCCTGGCCGGACCGCTACGGAAAGCTCGGCGGCTATGCGGTCGAGCGGGATCAGACCTTCGCGATCGAGCCGTCGCTCCAGGTCGAGCTGCCCTGGATGATGGGTGGCAAGGTGGGCTTCGGCCTCGAGGAGGACTACGTCGTCACCGACAAGGGGAGCCAGCCGCTCGGGACGCCGCAGGAAACCCTGATCCTGATTCCGAGCGGGCCTTGAGTCGCGCGCGCGCCGCGGCGCTCGCCGCGGCCGTTCTCTGGGCGGGCGCGTGCGGCGGAGGTCTCAAGACCATCGACCGGGACGGCTACCGCGCCACACTCGCCTTCTCGAAGGAGGAGCGGTTCGAGGTGGCGGTCCGGGGCGAATCCAGGCGCGTCGAAGCGCGGATGAACGGGGCGCCGCTGGTCAAGATCGTGCGCCCGGATCTCCATCGGGTCTGGCAGCTCCGGCCGACGACGAAACGGGTCCTCGAAGCGCCGTGGGCGCCGACCGACGAGATCATCCCCGGCTATCCGCTCGAACCCGGATTCGATCCCCAGGCTTACGCCGACCGTTTCGGCGCCCGGATCCAGCGCATCGGCGACGACGTGCACGGCCTGCATCCCTGCGACCGCTGGCACATGAGCCTGCCTTCGGGAGATCTCGTGACGCTCTGGGTGGCCCGCGACCTCGGAAGGCTCGTCGTCAAGATCGAGCACTCGAAGAAGGACCAGTCCGACGAGTATCAACCCTTCACGACCACCGAGCTCTTGGACGTTCGCATCGGCGCCGATGCGGACCTGTTCGAGAAGCCGAAGGGGTACACTCCCGTCAATACGTATTCCGACCTGCTGAAGTAAGACACGGCGCCGGTGCCGGACACCTGGCGGGAGGCTCTCCATGAGGCTCTTCGGGCTCCTCGTCGCGGGAATCCTGGGGGTTGCCCCGTCCGCCGCCGCCGCCGGACCGACACCGGGCCTTCGAGAGGTCGTGGATCGTTTCGACAAGCTCCAGATTTCCGACCAGGCGGCAAAGGCGTGGAACCTGAGGCTGGCCTCCGGCCACCTCGTCTGCACGCTCGCGTCCGGAAGCATCGCCTACGTGAAGGCCGGCGACGAGATCGTGGGGATCTTCTTCCAGGGCATCGGGACCGTGGAGTACGTCACGGAGGATCCGATCGAGGCGCCGGTCGTCGCCTACATGGCGAAGAAGGACACGAGCCTCTCGGCGGAGAAGACGGGCAAGGGTCTCGCGATCAAGGATCGGTTCACGACCCTGCTCTGGATCGCGACGGGAGAGAAGGTGCCCGAGATTCCGGAGGCCGCGCCGCCCGGGTTGGGCGCCGCGTTCCAGGCGCATCGGGAGAAGTTCCTGAAGAAACGCGGAACGCGCCTGCCGACGTTCTTCGCCGCGGCGCAGCTCAACGACCCGGCGTCCGCGAGGGTCTGGGTCGAGATGTCCGGAGGAGCCGAAGACCTGCTCTACCAGCGCCGCGGCGGCCTGAACGCGGACGAGCGCCTGGCTTACCTGCAGCGCAGCCAGTCGGCCGAGGCCGCCTTTCGGGACGCGGCCTTCGCCGTCACCCTCTCGAGCCAGCTCGGGCGCGACCGGCGCGATCCGCCGCGGCCGCGCTTCGTGCTGACGGACGTGGACCTCGAGGTCAAGGCGTCGGACGACAAGGACGTGAGCCTGACGGTCGTCGAGACGATCGTGCCGCAGCAGGCGGCGACCCGCGTGCTCGAGCTCGACCTCGAGGGAGCGGTCTATTCGACCTTCGGCGAGCATCTCTCCGAGCGCCACGAGCGTCTGCGCCGCGTCACCGACGAGCAGGGCCGCGAGCTCGCCTTCGATCACTCCAACCTGGATCTGCTGGTCCAGCTGGCGGAGCCGGCGGGACCGGAGCGGCCGGTGAAGTTGCGCTTCGAGATCGACGGCGATTTTCTGGTCCATCCCGGAGGCTCCAACTTCTGGGAGCTCGGCGTCTGGCCCTGGTTTCCGCAGCCCGAGCTCTGCGAGCAGTACTACACGTTCCACGCGATCGTCCGAGTGAGGAAGCCCTTCGTTCCGTTCGCGCCGGGAAAGACGATCCGGCGCGTCGAGGAGGGTGGCGAGAACGTCCTCGAGACGAGGGTCGAGAACCCGATCCAGTTCGCCGTGGTCCTGGCCGGGGACTACGCCTACAAGGAGGAAGTGCGCGACGGCGTGACGATCCGGGTCGCGACCTACGCGCTCAAGAACGAGCGCGCCATGAAGCAGCTCATGGACCTGTCGGCCACGATCATCAAGTTCTACCAGGAGTTCCTGGGGCCGTTTCCCTTCCCCGAGTTCAACATCCTCGAGATCGACTCCTACGGCTTCGGCCAGGCTCCTCCCGGGGTCATGTTCATCACGAAAGAGGCCTTCAATCCGCTCGGGGGAACCGAGGAGAATCAGCTCTACTCCGGCGGAGTCAACGAGCGCTTCGCCCACGAGATCGCGCACCAGTACTGGGGCCACGTCGTCAAGATGCCGAGCCACGAGGAGCAATGGCTGACCGAGTCGTTCGCGGAGTACTCGGCGGCGCTCTTCATGAAGGCCGGAAAGGGAGACGGGGAGTACAAGTCGATCGTCAATCACTGGAAGCCCGGCGCGCGACTCGCGACCGACAAGGCGCCGATCCCTCTTGCCAACCGCGTCTACGTCGCGGGCGACGCGCGCATGCAGTTCTTGATCCGCACGGGCCTGCTGTATCAGAAGGGTCCGCTGCTGCTCGCCGCTCTTCACCACGAGCTCGGCGACGAGACGTTCTTGACCTTCCTGAAGTCCTACCAGAAGTCGTTTCGCTGGAAGTTCGGCTCCACCAGGACGGTCGTGGGACTCCTGAACTTCCTGACGAAGAAGGACTACAACCCGTTCTTCGACGCGAACTACTGGGGGACGGAGATGCCGAAAGACTAGGGAGATCCCCTGTGCCGCCCGCGGCCGCCGTTCGTTCGCTTCGGCTTCAAGTTCGCCCCCTCACCCCAACCCTCTCCCCCCTTGTGGGGGGCGAGGGGGTAGGAGTCGATGCGCGGCACCGTGGCTAAAGTTCGCGGCGTGAGAAGTCACCCGAGCGAAGCGAGGGTGGAGGCTCACGCCGCGGGAGCCGCAGCGCAGTGAGGAGTCAGCCGGGCGGTCGAGCCCGCATCCGGGCGAGCCGCCCGGCGGTGCGCGCCGTCGAGGCGCGCAGACTCCGAACGAAGCGGAGGCGACGTTCTGGAGCGGAGGCGACGATTATGCCGCGATGCGTTCGCGGTGCCGTAGCGGCTGCAGCGGCTCGAAGTCGCGGAAGAGGATGTGGTCGTAGAAGTAGTGGCAGAGCAGGAAGGAGAGCGTCACGGCGTAGTAGCTCTTGTCCTGCGCAAAGCCCAGGCCCTTCCAGACGAGGAGATACAGGACGGCGGCCGACATCGTCGCCCCGATCGTGGTCGCGTAGAACTTGAAGGTCTTCCGGCCCCCGGCGATGCCGCGCACGAACTTGTTCTCGATGCGTCCGGTCGCCGCTTCGCGCCCGAGGATGAACCACGTCAGCGCGAGGTACTGGAGCGAGTGCCACGTGTTGAAGCCCTGAAAGGAAACGTCGAGGTTGTCGAAAAGGGGAACGACCATCGACATGGCGACCGTCATCGTCATGAAGAGCAGGCGCGGCCATGACGATTCGCCCCGCCGGATCTCGCCGTAGACTCGCGCGGCATAGAAGAGGAAGAACGCGGCATAGCCGGCGGTGAAGCCGACGGCCACCCAGCGATGCTTCAGAAACTCGGGAAAGAGCAGGGGGCTGTCGCCGAGGGCGAACCGGCTCTCGACGAACTTGTACATGGCCATCAGGTACAGCGCGCCGAGGATCACCGCGCCGTCGAGCCAGCGGTCGATCGCCCGGACCGGGGCGCCCGCCCGCATCCGGTAGGTCTCGGAGATGTACTGGGCCTGGTGGGTCACGTGAAGCGAGGCCCACAGGAAGAACCCGGTCAGCAGCAGCAGGAAGTTGTGCAGCGCGCCGAGGATCACGAGGGTCGGGATCACGACGAGCGGCAGGTAGGTCAGCCATCCGTATCGGGCGCGGAACCTCGGCTCGAGTGTCGTCCGCAGGAACGTCGAGTACATGTGGGGGCCGCCCACCAGGACGGTGACGGACAGGCCGACGACCAGGCTCGCGGTGGCCTCCGAGACGCCGAGGCGCTGAAGCAACCCGTAAGACAGGTACGGGAAAAACACGAGCGCCCCCGACAGCGTCAGGAAGAACAGGTCGAAACGCCTGCTGTGAATCCAGGGGGACCCGGCACCCGGTGTCGCGGTGGCCGTCGAGGACATCAAAACCTCCCGAAAGTCGAACCCCCGCAATCCTACCAAGCCTTTGGGGTTTTGCGCACCCGTCCCCGAAGGCGTCGAAGACATTAAGATTGCAAGTTCCATGCTGGCGATCGGGCCGCTCCGTATCGATCCTCCGCTGGTGCTCGCCCCGATGGCGGGCATCACGGACCACGTCTACCGGCTGATGCTGAGGCGTATCGGCGGCGTCGGGCTCGTCACGATGGAGTTCATATCTTCGGAGGCGATCACCCGGGGCAAGGGCGCGCCAGCTGCGCAAGCTCGTCTTCTCCGAGGAGGAGCGGCCGCTTTCGATCCAGATTTACGGAGCGGATGCCGAGCGGATGTCGGCCGCCGCGGACATCGTCGAAGAGCTCGCTCCCGACGTCTGCGACATCAACATGGGCTGCCCCGCGAACAAGGTCCTGAAGGGGTGCGCGGGCGCGGCGCTGATGGGCGATCTTCCCCTCGCGCGGGAGATCGTCCGCTCCGTCAAGCGCCGGCTCTCGATCCCGCTGACGGTGAAGTTCCGCCTCGGCCTCGACGACCGGCGCATGAACTTCCTCGATCTGGGCCGGATGTGCGAGGACGAGGGCGTGGCGGCCGTCGCGATGCACGCCCGCACCGCGCGGCAGATGTACACGGGCCGCGCCGACCGGCAGCGCATCGCGGAGCTGAAGCGGCATCTCTCGATTCCGGTCGTCGGCAACGGGGACGTCTCGACCCCGGAGGACGCGCTCGCGCTCTTCGCCGACACGGGCTGCGACGCCATCATGATCGGGCGCGCCACGATGAAGAATCCCTGGATCTTCCGCCAGATCGCCGACCGGCTCGCCGGACGCGCGGTTCGCGATGCGACGCTCGAGGAACGGCGAGACCTGATGCTCGACCACTTCGAGGCGATCGAGCGGACCGCCCACGACGGGAAGGAGGCCCTGCACAAGCTGCGGACCATGACGGGCTGGTACACGAACGGCCTGCCGCACGGGCGGGCGCTGCGGATCCGGATCTCGGAGCTCGCCACGCCGGCCGACTTCCGGGACGCGGTCTCGGGCTTTTTCGCCGGGCTGCCGGCCCCGGCGGCCGAGCCGGAACGGGCCCTGGCCTCCTGAGCGAGGATCCGGGAATTCGGCGCCTGCTCTTCGAGGTTCGACCGTTGAGCATGAGAGTCCGCATCGCGATCGTGGCGCTCGCCTCGCTCGTCGGTTCGCTCGGCGCCCGGCCGGGGCTCGCTCAAGCCCCTCCGGCCAACGAGCAGCACGAGACCGACCTCTCGACGTCCTCCGGCAAGTACCCGCTGTACGTGACGGCGGAATACCTCGGCATGGCTGGCCTGAAGACGGTCATGCGCGTGCGGCTGCGGGCGCCGGAGCTCTCGATGGCCGCGGGCCGGCGCGGCCTGACCAGCTTTTCGGGCGAGCTGCAGGGCAGCTTCCTCAAGGGCTCCGACGTCGTGCAGTCGTTCAAGTACCCCGTCTCGGGGGAGATCGGAACGAAGACGACCTTCACGTACGCGTTCCTGCGCTCGATCGAGCCCGGCGCCTATACGCTGAAGCTGACGCTGCTCGCCCCGGGCGGCCGCCAGATCGGAGATGCCTCGACCGAGCTCTCCGTGCCGGAAGTCGGCGCGAAGTTCACGGCCGACATGGCGCCCTCCGAGGCCTCGACGCTGCCCTCGGCCGAGGCCGTCGTGATCGCCGACGAAGCCGAGACGTCCGCATCGCCGGCGGAGTCGAAGCTGAAGATCCTTCCGCCGGCGCGGGAAGCACCGATCGGGCTCCTGCGTCTGGAGGCCGACGTCCAGCCGCCGATCTCCAAGGTCGAGTTTTACCTCGAGGAGAAGCTGATCGTCAGCCGCACGCGGCCTCCGTACTCGGTCGAGATCGACCTCGGCGACGTCCCGCGACGCCAGACCGTGCGGGCCGTCGGCTACGACTCGACCGGCCGCGTCATCGACGAGGACGCGTGGTCCGTGAACCAGGGCTCCGCGCGCCTCGCCGTCAAGATCCTGCCGGCGCCGAACGCCCCGGGGGGCGACGTGCGGGTCAAGGTCGCCGTGCAGTCGATCGCCGGAGGCGTCGCCAAGCAGGTCGAGCTCTACCTGGGCAACCGGAAGCTCAAGACCTGGACGGACTCGGGGCCCTACGAGCTCACGATTCCGTTCGCGGAGTACACGAAGGCGGACTTCCTCCGCGCCACGGCGATCGGTGACGATGGCAAGGAAGCCAACGACATTCACTTCCTCAAGGGGCCCAACACGACCGTGGAGAGCGTGCGCGTGGACGTCATCCAGCTCCACGTCTCCGCCCTCGACAAGGACAACCGGTTCGTCAAGGGCCTCGCGGAATCGGACTTCAAGGTCCAGGAGGACGGCCGCCCGCAGACGATCACGGGCTTCGAGGTGGCCGAGAAGCTGCCGATCACGGTGGGACTGGTGGTGGACGGTTCCGGCTCGATGGAGAAGTCCATGCCTTTCGTCCACGACGCGTCGTCCGAGCTCTTTCGAGGCCTCATTCGCGACAAGGACAAGGGCTTCGTCATCGAGTTCCGCGAGCAGCCGCACATGATCCAGGAGCTGACGGGAGACTCCGCGGCGCTCCAGCGGGCATCGCGCGAGACCTCGGCGCGCGGTGCGACCGCGCTGTACGACTCGATCGTGCTCGGCCTGTATCAGTTTCGCACGCTCCAGGGCCGCAAGGCGCTCATCGTCGTGACCGACGGCGCCGACAATCACTCTCACGTGGACTTCCCGACGCTGCTCCGGTACGCGCGCTCGGGCGGCGCCCCGATCTTTTTCATCGGCGTCGGCATCTCGGTGCTCGACTTCGGAATCCGCAAGGAGATCAACCAGATCGCGCAGGAATCCGGGGGCGAGGTCTTTCACATCTCGAGCGCCGCCAAGATCGGAGACGTGACGAAGCGGATCGAAGAGGAGCTGCGCTCGCAGTACATCGTCGCGTTCCGGACCGATTCGCAGAAGCCCGACGGCGAGTACCGCATGGTGGCGGTCGCGATCGACAAGCCGGGCGTCACGGCGCGAACGATCAAGGGGTATATCCCGTAGCTCGGACTCTGAGCGCCGCTTCGCGGCCCAACGGACGAGAGAGGGAACGCCGCGAGGGTTTCGCCTCGCATGAATACCACCGCGCGGCGTGAGCCTCCACCCTCGCTTCGCTCGGGTGACTTCTCACGCCGCGAATTTCACCGACAGTGCCGCGCGTCGAGTCCTACCCCCTCGCCCCCGTGAGGGGGAGAGGGCTGGGGTGAGGGGGGGCCTTACTCGCCAACGAGGAGGGCCGGCCGCGACCGAAGGAAACCTCAGCGGCGCTCGGGAAAATTTGCGACGATGGCGTGGCGGCCGGAGAAGCGCACGACCCTCGCCGGCGGCGCCGCGGTCATCATCTCGACGAGGTCCTGGAGGCGCACCAGGGCGAGCACCGGCCGGTCGCTCTTCCAGAGCCGCCAGAAGCGATCGCCGCTCCAGACGAGGCGATCGCGCACCTCCGGATTCGTCTCGAAGTCGGGCTCGAGCTCGCCGCGATACGCGGCGACCGGGATCGGCGTCTTCAGCTCCCATGAAAGGCCGTTGACGTAGTCCTTGTATCCGACGAGAGGGATGCGTTGCGTCGCGCCCGAGGCGCGCGCGGCCGAAGCGAGCTCCGCGGCGAAACGCGCCTGGGGCGTGTGCGGCCATCCGAGCACGACGGCGGCGAGAAAGGCCGCCCAGCCTCCGGCGAGGCTCGTCAGCGCCAGAGCCGGAGCGTTGCCGGCGAACAGGACCGCGGCCCACGATGCGACGACGAGCAGCGCCAGCGCGGGCGCCACGATTCCCTGCAGCCGCGACTCCATCACGAAAGCGCGTGTCGCCGGATGGGACAGCAGGGCGGCGGCGAGCGCGGTCGCGAGCGCCGCCTGGAGAATCCAGACCCCGCGGCCCGGACGCGAGCCTGCGGCCCGCCCGGCCAGCCACGCGGCGGCGGGAATCGCCGGAAAGATGTACGGCGGCAGCTTGCTCCGCGAGAGCGAGAAGAAGACGAAGACGGCGGCGAACCAGACGACGAAGAAGAAGCCTTCGTCGGTCCGCCGCCACGCGCGCCGGAGCGCCGCGCCGAAGAACGCGAGCCCGGGGAGAAACCCGACCGCGAATACGGGAACGAAATAGAAGAACGGCCCCGCGCGTTTCGCCGAGCCCGTCGCGAAACGCTGGAAGTGCTCGTGGACGAAGAAGAACTGCAGGAAGCCCGGATGGCGACCTTCGACCAGGACGAACCACGGGGCCGCGAGGACGACGAAGACGGCGGGCATGGGAGAGAGCGCGAGTCGGACGAGGTGCCGCAGCCGGCCCGTCGCGGCGCACCACAACAGGAGGATCAACCCCGGCAGCGCGATCGCGATCAGACCCTTCGACAGAAACGCTCCCGCCGCCGCGACCCCCGTCCAGGCCGCGGCCGTCCGCCACGGCCGGCCTCGAGCGAACCGCTCCATCGCCGCTCGCGCGCCGAGGAGCGTGGCCGTGAAGAAAAACGTCAGGATCCCATCGGTCAGATTCGTCCGGGTCATCAGAAATCCGATCGGGGAGACGAGAAGGAGAATCCCGGCGGACAGTCCCTCGCGGCGTCGCCATCCGCCCGCGGCGAGGACCACGAGCAGCGCCGTCCCGAGACCGGCCGCCCGCGCGGGCAGGCGCGCCGCCCACGGCGTCTCGCCGAAGAGGCGCAGGGACGCCGCCTCGGCCCAGTAGAGCAGGGGAGGCTTCTCGAAGTAAGGAAGGCCGTTCAGCCGCGGGACGAGGAAGTCTCCCGAGGCCAGCATCTCGCGGGGAATCTCCGCGTAGCGCGTCTCGTCCGGCTCCGCGAGGCTCGAACCGCTCGGCTCGAAGACGGCGACCGCCGCCGCGAGCAGGAGGACCGCGAGCAGAGCTCGCTCGACGCCGGACCTCTCGCCCGCCTCCTCCATCCTCGTTTTCGGAGTGTACCCTCGGCGGTGCTAAGATTCCCGCCGCTTTGACGGCCGACGCGCGTTCCCGCTGGGCCCTGGTGCTGGGCGCCTCGTCCGGCTTCGGCGAAGCCTGTTCGCTCGAGCTTGCGCGCGCGGGCTGGAACATCTTCGGCGTCCATCTCGACCGCAAGGCGACGCAGCCGAACGTGGACCGGATCGTCGGCGAGATCCGGGCCGGCGGCCGCCGCGCGGAGTTTTTCAACGTCAACGCCGCCGACGACGAGAGGCGCGGAGAAGTCGTCGCCGCGATTCAGAAAGCCTGCGGCGAGGATCCGCCGGAGTCGCGCGTCTCGGTGCTGCTCCACTCGCTCGCATTCGGGACGCTGAAGCCTTTCTTCGCCGAGCCGCGCGAGAGCGCGATCAGCAAGGCCCAGATCGAGATGACGCTCGACGTCATGGCGAGCTCTCTCGTCTATTGGACGCAGGACCTCTTCTTCGCAAAGCTGCTTTCCCCGGGCGCGCGCATCTTCGCGATGACCTCGGCCGGCGATCACATCGTGTGGCCGGCGTACGGCGCGGTCTCGGCGGCCAAGTCCGCCCTCGAGTCCTATGTGCGGCAGCTGTCCGTCGAGCTCGCGCCGCATCGGGTCGCCGTCAACGCCCTGCGGGCCGGCGTCACCGACACCCCGGCCTTGCGCAAGATCCCGGGCAACGAGGCGATGATCGAGCGCGTCTCCGCCATGCACCCGGCCGGCCGTCTGACCGTTCCCTCGGACGTGGCGAGGGCGCTCGTGGCGCTCTGCGGCGACGGCGGCGCGTGGGTCAGCGGCAACGTCATCGGCGTCGACGGCGCCGAGGACGTCGCGGGCGGAAGGTAGGAGTGGCGCCCGCCGGCCTCGAGCTTCTTCGCGAGAAATCCGGCTTCCGCGAATTCCGCCTCCTCTCCAACGGTCTGCGCGTTCTCCTGCTGCAGAACCGCGTCGCCCCGGTCGCGACGTTCGCCGTCGTGTACCACGTGGGCAGCCGCAACGAGGCCGTCGGGTACACGGGCTCGACCCATCTGCTCGAGCACCTCATGTTCAAGGGCACGCCGGAGTTCGATCGCGCGAAGGGCACGGCCGTCGCCGCCGTGCTCGAATCGATCGGCGCGCGCTTCAACGCGACGACCTGGTTCGACCGGACCAATTACTACGAGACGATCCCCTCCGACGCGCTCGAGACGGCCCTCTCGATCGAGTCCTCGAGGATGCGCCGCGCCCTGCTGCGCGACGAGGATCGGGTCCCCGAGATGACCGTCGTGCGCAACGAGTTCGAGCGCGGGGAGAATTCGCCGTTTCAGGTGCTCTACAAGCAGACGTTCGCGACCGCCTTCCGCGAGCACCCGTACCACCACCCGACGATCGGCTGGCGCAGCGACATCGAGGGCGTGTCGACGGCCCGGCTGCGCGAGTTCTACGACACCTTCTACCATCCGAACAACGCCACCGCGATGCTCATCGGCGACTTCGAAGAGGCCGATGCGCTGGCGGCGATCGAGCGGCACTTCGGCGCGATTCCTCCCTCGCCGGAGCCGATCCCGGACGTCTACACCGTCGAGCCGCCCCAGGAGGGAGAGCGGCGGTTCGTGGTGCGCCGCGCCGGCGAGGTGGCCTGGTGCGGGCTTTCCTGGAGGACCGTCGAGGCGCGGCACGCGGACACGCCCGCGCTCGCCGTCCTCGGCAACGTCCTCGGCGGAGGGATCACCGCGCGCCTGCACCAGGCGCTCGTCGAGAAGAGCCTGGCGCTCTCGGTCACCGTCGTGCCGTGGCAGCTTCACGACCCGGCCCTGTTCTCGGTCTTCGCTCCGGTCCGCCCGGGCGTCGAGCCCTCGGAGGTCGAAGCGGTGATCCGTCAGGAGATCGCGCGCGTCGCCGCCGATTCCGTCACCGCGGCCGAGTGCGAAAAGGCGCGGACCCAGATCGAGGCCGAGGTCATCTTCGATCGCGATTCCACGGATCAGATCGCCGCGTCGCTGTCGGAGGCGATCGCCGTCGCCGACTGGGAGTGGTACGCCGACTACCCGGAGGCGATCCGCCGCGTGACGCCCGCCGACGTCCGGCGCGTCGTGCTCGCGTACCTGCACGACGATGCGCTGACCGTCGGGCTCTACCTGCCGAGGCCCGCCGCGGCGGGAGCGCCCGCATCGTCGGGCGACGACGAGGGGGGCGAGGCATGACCGCTGCCGCCCCGCCGAGGCGTCCGGCCTTCGTCGACGCCGTCCGAACGCGGACGCTTCGAAACGGCGCCCGGCTCTTCGTTCTCGAGAACCGATTCAACCCGACGGTCGCGATCTCGGGCTCGCTGCGGGCGGGCCGCCTCTATGCCCCGGCGGACCGCCGTCTCGTCGCTTCGATCGCCGCCGGCGAGCTGATGAAGGGGACCGCGCGCCGGACCAAGCTGCAGCTCGCCGAGGATCTCGAGAGCCGCGCCGCGAGCCTGGCCTTTTCGTCGGATGCCGGCGACCCGGTCGGCGTGGACGTCTCGGGAGCGGCCCTCTCCCGCGACGTCGATCTGCTGCTCGACGCGCTCGTCGAGGTGCTGCGCACGCCGGCCTTCCCCGCCGACGAGCTCGACAAGGAGAAGAAGCGGCTCGTCGGAGCGATCCGGCAGCAGCAGGAACAGACGTCCCTTCGCGCCTACGAGGCCGCGATGCGGCGGATCTATCCGGCGGACCACCCCCTGCACCGCCTGACGGCCGACGAGCGGATCGAAAGAGTCGAGGCGCTCGAGCGCGGCGCGCTCGAGGCCTACTACCGGGAGCGCTACGGAGCCGCCTCCCTCGCGCTCGTGGTCGTGGGAGACGTGGAGGCCGGCCGCGTGCTCGACCGGCTGGAAGCGGCCCTGGAGTCGTGGACGGCGGGGCCGGATCCGGCGATCTTCGCCCCGCCTCCGCCGCCGGCGCGGCCGGGGCCCGAGACGATCGAGATCCCCGACAAGGCCAATGCCGACGTCGTGCTCGCGATGCCGTCGAGCCTGACGCGCACCGATCCCGACTACCTGCCCGCGACGATCGCCAACGCCGCGCTCGGCCAGTCCTCGCTGACCTCGAGGCTGGGCGTGCGCGTTCGCGACACCGAGGGGCTGACGTACGGGATCCATTCGAGCTTCTCGGCCACTCACGTCGCGGGTCCGTTCGTGGTCAGCCTCACCGTCAAGCCGGAGAGCCGCGACGCCGCCCTGGCCTCCACGCTCGACGAGGTTCGCAAGTATCTCGCGGACGGCCTGACTCCCCGGGAGCTCGCCGAGGAGAAGAGCTCCCGGATCGGCCGGTTCAAGGTGGACCTCGGCTCCAACGCCGGGATCGCGTCGGCGCTCGACGCCGCCATCTACTATGGGTTCGGCGTCGTGTACCTGGACGAGTTCCCGGGCCGGATCGCGGCGGTCACCAAGGAAGAGGCCGATACCGCCTTCGCCCGCCGCGTGCATCCGGAGTCGTTCACGATCGCCAGCGCGGGCACGTTCGGCTCGTAGGCCGGCTGCTTGCGTTTCGGGACTTCCATGAAAGAATGCTCGGCGAGATGAGACGTCCCCAGCACCGCCGGCCCATGCGCCGCCGCCCCGGAGAGGCCCCGGCCACGCACCGTGTCTGGCTGTCGCCGGATCAGCCCCTGCGCGAGTCGGCGCCGGACGGGAAGACCTACTTCCGGATCCGCCTGGACGGCGAGCCCTCGCCGGAGTGGATGCGCGCTTATCGCGCCGGCATGCTCGGCCTCGTCCCGGAGGACCGGGACGCCGTGCTCCGCTTCGAATTCCAGGGCGACACCGTGCGCATTGCCGCGACCGATGCCGAGGTGGGGAAGCTGCGTCGCGTGCTCGAGCGCCGCGTCGAAGCCGTCAACGGAATCCTTTCGGGCGGCCGCTCGATGAGCACCTAGGGCTCGGACTCTGAGCGGGCCGCTTCGCGGCCCAACCGACGAGAGAGGGAACGTCGGCTCTCGGCCGCTCTCCCTGATTAGCGTTTTTTCGTCTTCTTGTCCTTCTTCTTCGCGGTCCTCTTGTTCTTCGAGGCCTTCGCCTTTTTCTTCGCTTTCTTCTTCGACTTCGACTTCGACTTCTTCTTCGACTTCGACTTCGACTTCGATTTCTTGTCCGTTTCGATCGCGAGCTTGCCGGCGGCTCCTTCCTCGCGATCCTCGAGGTCGGCGAGCAGCCCTTCATCCGACAGGTCGAGCGGATGGGAATTCTTCCAATCGCGCCGGGCGATCTTGTGGAGACGCTCGACGACGTCGTCGTCCCGAACCTCGATCGCGAGCTCGCGCCGGCTGTCGAAGCTTCCGGGCGCGAGGTTGATCGAGCCGACGATGGCCGCGACGCCGTCGGAGAGCAGCATCTTGCCGTGGAGCTTGAGCCCCTTCAGCTTGTGAATCTTGATGCCGACGTCGTCGAGGATTCGCAGGCCCCCCACGCCCTCGACGAGCTTCTCCATTTTCAGGGAATGGGGCGGACGGGCCATGACGTGGACCTTGACGCCGCGCTCGGCGGCGCGGACGAGGCGCTCGAGGATCACGGCGTCCTGGTAGCGCTCGTTCTGGACGAAGAGCGTGTGCTTGGCCGCGTCGATGAACTCGGCGATCCGGTCGCGGCCGTTGAGCGGGCACCAGATCAGGCGGGCATTCGTCCCCGGGTCGAACTTCGAACGATTCCAGTCGGCGTCGAACCCCTCGAGGATCTCGCCGACCTCGTGCTTGTGGTCGGTGACGACGGCGTAGTCGCGCGTCTCGGTCAGATTCTTCGTCGCCCAGTTGAGCGACTTCACGAAGGCCACGGCGTCGTCCACGACCATGGATTTCTCGTGCGTGAGATCCACGGCCGGATTGCTGTCCTTGACGTCGATGCCGACCTTCGACAGCTTCCCGCGGGTCTCCTTGTTGTCTTCTTCGCCGCTGCGCCGCTCGGGGTTGAGCATCACCTGGACCTTGACGCCGCGGCGGTGGGCCTCGATGACCGCGTCGATCAGGGCCGGATCCGAGAACACGAACATCTTGACGCGGAGCGACTTCTTCGCGCCCGTGATCGCCGCGAGGATGGGCGTCGCGGCGTCGTCGGGCAGGACCACGAGGGATCGGGACGGCATCGAAGAGTCCTCCTGTTCAGGCGTTCGCCGCGGGAGCGGCCGGGACGGCTGCCGGCGGCACGCCGGCGTCGCCGGGAAACTGGATGCGGTAGAGCTCGGCATAGAGGCCGTTCATCCTGAGCAGCTCCGCGTGCGTGCCCTGCTCGTGGACGAAGCCGTCCTTGAAGACGACGATCTTGTTCGCGTCCTTGATGGTCGAGAGGCGATGGGCGATCGCGATGGCCGTGCGGCCCTTCATGAGCCGCTCGAGGGCCTCCATGACGACCTTCTCCGATTCGGTGTCCAGGGCCGCGGTCGGCTCGTCCAGGATCAGGATCGGCGAGTTGCGGATGATGGCCCGGGCGATCCCGATGCGCTGGCGCTGGCCGCCCGAGAGCGTCGAGCCCCTCTCGCCGACCGCGCTGTCGTAGCCCTTCGGCATCTTCGCAATGAACTCGTCGGCGTTGGCGAGCTTGGCCGCCGCCACGACCTCCTCGCGCGTCGAGCCCGGGCGGCCGTAGGCGATGTTCTCGGCGATTGTTCCCGCAAAGAGGACCGTGTCCTGGAGCACGCAGCCGATCTGGCCGCGGAGGGCCTTGAGCTTGAAGTCCTTGACGTCCGTTCCGTCGATGAGGACCCGGCCCGCCGTCGCGTCGTAGAAACGCGGGATCAGGCTCGCCACCGTGGACTTCCCGCCGCCGGTCGCTCCGACGAATCCGACGAGCTGTCCGGGCTCGATCTTGAAGGTGATCTCCTTGAGAACCGGCGAGTCGGGATGGTAGGCGAAGGCGACCTTTTCGAAGGTGATCTCACCCTTGACCGCCTGGGGCTCGTGGGCGTCGGGCTTCTCCGGGATCATCTCGTCCGCGGCAAGGATCGTCTGCACGCGCTCGACTCCGACGGCGGCCTGGGCGATGCTGTTGGTCATCTTGGCCAGGTCCTGGACCGGTTTGAAGAACTTGTTGAGGTAAGAAAGAAAGACCGTCAGCGCACCGATCGTCATGGCATCACGGAGGATGAGCCAGGAGCCCCGGTAGAGCACGAAGGCCACGCAGA
Organism: uncultured Acidobacteriota bacterium; assembly: GCA_963738945.1. Taxonomy (GTDB): domain Bacteria; phylum Acidobacteriota; class Thermoanaerobaculia; order UBA5066; family Gp7-AA6; genus DAHUXD01. The sequence goes on along the minus strand of CAVTYD010000002.1, from coordinate 2,765,393 downwards.
ACGAGACGACGACCGCGACGACCGGCGACAGCAGCGACTTGATGCGGCGGGCCTTGAGCGCCGCGTCGACGGCCGCCTGGCTCGCGTCCTTCAGGTGCTCCTCCTCGAGCAGCTCACGGCCGTACGCCTTCACGACCCGCATCGACTCGAGCCCTTCCTGCACCACGGCGACGATGTCGCTCTGCCGGTGCCGGACCTCGTGCGTTGCCTTCTTGACCGCCTTCTTGAACCGCATGACGAAGAACAGCAGGAACGGGGTCACCGCCACGGCGATGAGGGCGAAGTCGAAATTCAGCCAGAACATCAGCCCGAGCATGCCGAAGATCGTCAGGATGTCGACGAGGATGCCGAGGGTCGCGCCCGAGGCGAAGTTCTGGATCGTCGCGATGTCCGTCGTGATCGTCGAGAGGAGGTTTCCCGTCTGCTGCTTGTCGTAGTAGCCGAGGGAGAGCCGGTCGAGGTGATGGTAGACGCGCATGCGGAGGTCGTTGGCAACGTACTGACCGACGCTCTCGGTGTAGTAGTTGTCCACGTAGGTCGCCACCGAGTCGAGCGCCGCGATGATCACGATGAGGCCGGCGGCGACGGCCGCGAGCCCCATCTTGTGATCGGCGATGCGGGGACCCAGCAGATGGACCATCCAGGCCGGCATCGGGTGGTGGCCGACGACGCTGTCGAGCACGATCTTGAGCGGCCACGGTCCGGCGAGGCTCATCGCCGTCTCGACGAGCATGGCCGCGAGGATGATCACGAGCCAGCCCCGATAAGGGCGCAGGAGATTCTTGACGAGGCGCATCATGCCGCTGCGGTCGCGCGGCACGGCTCGCCGGTCCTTCCCGTCCGTCCTGGGCATCCGGGGCGAATTCTAATCCCGCGCGGCGAAGCGGCGGGGAACGGCTCGAATCAGCGGGTTTCCCGCTCCCACTCCAGACGGCGATAGTCGAAGGCGGCGACGTCGCGGGCATTGAACTTCACGATGTCGAAGTACGGCGAGACGTCGAAGTCGCGCGGGACGCACAGGGTCGGGTGGCGCGCCCGCAGGAGGCCACTGTAGGCCCGACGCGTGGGCCGGCCCAGGATCTGTTGGCGCAGGCGCTCGCCGACGGTGTGCGGCTTGCGGCGGACGGCCACCGGAAGAATCGGAAATCCCACCCTCCCGAACGCCTCCGCCAGGAGGGAAGAGCAGATCGTCTCGGTCTCGCGGCCGCTCCCGAAGTGGAGCGCGTCCTCGCGCAGGCCCGACGGGATCATGTGAAACGGCAGCAGATACCGTGTCAGGTCCCAGAAGTTCCGGCGGTCGTACCGCAGGCCGATTCGGGAGATGACGTAGTCGAGCACGGTCGCGAGATCGTCGGACGTCAGGCCGACCGGCCGGCAGATGCGGATGTTCAGGTCGATGTACTTGACGAGCGGCGAGGCCACGACGCCCTTGTCCACGAGCGCTTCGACGAGCATGTGGCGGGACTCCCGGCCGAATCGCCGGTGGATGTCCGCGCGCATGGCCGCATCCCGGGAGAGCAGCGCGTCGCCGACGTAGATCGCGCTGTGAGACCAGGAGGACATCGTGAGGTACTTGATCGCCTGCGAGACGCGCTGGTCGCCGTCGACCAGGAGGACGTCGCCCGGGCGAATCGTGGCCTTCAGGCCCTCCGGGACGTTCTCGACGAAATGCTGATACCGGCGGCGGGGCTGCGTCAGGAGACCGACGAACCAGGAGGTCAGGGCGCGGACGGGGGAGCGCATCGTGCCTATTCTGCGCCGGGAGAGGGGACGCGGGAAGCGGGAGGCGGAGGCGAGAACCTATTCGTCGGGGAGCTCGGGCTCCTCCTGGACCTCGCGCTTGGTTCCCGGGGCGAGCAGGTCCATCAACAGGTCGGGAAGCCCCTCGGAGAACTCGCTGCGCGGCATGATCTTCGTGACCCCCGCCGCCTCGGCGCCCCGGGCGAGCTCCTTGTCCACGTGCGAGAGAAAACCGATGACGGTCACGTCCTTCGTCGCGCCGGCTCGACGCAGCGCGCGGACGGCCTCGAGAGGCGCGCCCGACGAGGACAGCTCGATCAGGACGGCGGCGGTGGATCCGTTGGAGCAGGCGGCCGGCAGATCCTTCGCGCTCACGAAGCGGACCGGCGCGTTTAAGTGCCGCGCGGTCGCCTCGATCTTCGAGCGGAAGAAGAGGTCCTCGACGCAGGCGATGACGTCTTTGCTCATGGACGTGGCGATTCTATACGGTCGGCGACGGATCGGTCAGAACATCTTCACGACGCTGACCATGACCCGGGTCACCCAGTAGTCGAGATCGAGGCGTCTCTGGACGACCATCGCGGGCTCGATGTAAACCATCGGCAGGATGGTGTACGAGGCGCCGAAGCGGTAACCCTCGGCCCACGTGTGCCACCACCACTCATCCGAGTTGTAGGCGCCGACAAGGGCCTCCTGGCCGATGTACTGGTAGAAGAAGAAGGCGCGCCAGTTCCTGGGAGCTCCGACCGAGCCGACGATCACTCCCGCCTCGTAGGCGTTGGGTCCCCGGCCGACGATTCCGAAGTTGTGGACGAAGTCGAGGCTGACGGTGACGGGCAGGCACGCGACCGGGAACTGGAGTCTCACGAGGTTGTCGAGAAGCTGAAACTTCGAGAGGTAGGCGCGCTTTCCGTCGACGATCGTCGTCTCGTTCTGGCGGAAGTACTGCGAGGCCACGTTCCGCATGTCCATGTTCCAGAAGGCGCCGGAGGCCTGGATGGCGAAACGGTTCTCGTCGCCCCACTTCCAGAGCACCTGTCCGACGCCCAGGATCGACTCGTCCGGTCCGTGCTGCGCGCTGTAGATCCCGGCCGCGGTGAACGTCAGGCTCGCGGTCGGCGACAGGGCCTTCACGTAGGAGAGCGAGGCGCCCGGCGTCTGGATGTTGTACTTGTCCCAGAGCATCGGGCTCGCCGCTACGGGGAGCGCGAACGCGCCGGCCTGAAACTCCCACGGGCCGGGCGTCCACGCGATGTAGTAGCGGTCCACGTAGGCGCCGCGCGAGATCCAGTTGTCCTCGTAGAACGCGTTGTATTCGTTCGGCTCGGTGCCATAGTTGAAGGACCCGCGCACGCCCACGCGGAAGGTCGGCGAGAAGAGGAAGCCGACCTCCGGACGCACCTCGAAGCGCCCGCGCTCGACCGGCTGGTGGTACTGCCAGTGCTCGACGTTGTCGTAGCGCGCGAGCGCGTCCCACTGCAGCGTGAAGTGCGGCCGGAACTGTTCCTCGTCGAAGTACTGGGGCGCGGAATCCTGGGCGCGCAGGCCGCCCGGGAGCGCCAGCAGCAGGGCGGCGCACCAGGCCGCGGTCCTCACGCCGTCACCTTCGTCAGCGCCTCGTAGAGATCGTTGACGCTCTGGTAGCGCTCCTTCGGGTCCTTCTGCATGCACTTCAGGACGATCTGGGAGACCTTCGGGTCGATCTTCGGATTCCGCGCCTGGGGCGAGGGCGGGTTCTCCTGGATGTGCTTCAGCACGACCGCGAGCGGCGTGTCGCCCTCGAAGGGAAGCGTTCCGGTGAAGACCTCGTAGAGCACGACGCCCGTCGAGTAGATGTCGGAGCGGAAGTCGAGCGCCGCGCCCCTGGCCTGCTCCGGCGACATGTAATCGGGAGTCCCCACGACCGTGCCCTCGGCGGTCATGCCTCGCTCCTCCTTGAGGCGCGCGATCCCGAAGTCCATGATCTTCAATCCGCCCGCCGCCTCGATGATGATGTTCTGGGGCTTGATGTCGCGGTGAATGACGCCGACCTCGTGGGCGGCGGCGAGACCCGCGCACAGCTGCTTGGCGATCCGCAGCCCGACGGGCATCGGCAGGACGTCGCTCGCCTCGATGAGCTGTTTCAGGGTCAGTCCGCGGACGAACTCCATCGAGAGATACCGCAGGCCTCCGGTCTCGCCGAGGTCGTGCGTGCGAAGGATGTTCGGGTGCGTGATCCGGCGGGCGAGCCGGATCTCCTGCTTGAAGCGGTCGAGGAGCGAGGGGTCGGCCGACAGAACCTCGCTGCGGAGGGTCTTGATCGCCACGGCGTCGTCGAGGTCCCGGTCGTGCGCCCGGTAGACGACCCCCATCCCGCCGCGTCCGAGCACTCCCTGGATCTCGTACCGGGCGGCGAACACTTCCCCGACCCGCGGCTCTCCGCCGGGCGCCGCCGACGCCTTCATGACGACGGTCTCGGACTCGGCGCCGGGCTCGAGGTTCAGCGACGCGACGTACTGCTCGAGGGCCGCCTTCTCCTTGAGCTCCTCGAGCATCGCCCGGAACGAGCGGGCGAGGATCCCGATCTCGTCCTTCGAGTCGACCGGCAGGGTCGGCGTATCGAGGTTTCCGACGCGGACCTGCTCGGTCGCGGCGACCAGGCGGCCGACCGGGCCGGTGATCCGCCTCGCGAGGAAGAACGACAGGGCGAACGCGATGACGAGCGCGGCCAGCCCGACGAGGACCTGCGTGTTCTGGATCTGGCGGAACGGCGCGAGCTCCCGCTGGCGGCTGCGGAGCGCGGCGGCGGCCCCGACGAGCTGATCCGACGAGGAGCGGATCGGCAGCACGTACGCGATGTAGGTCTCGCCGCCGACCTCGAGCTCGAGGGGGCCGATCGTCTTGCCCTGCCGCAGGACGGCCTGCACGAGGTCGTTGCGCTTCTCGATCGCCGAGACCACCGCCGTGCCGAGAGGGCCCATCGTCGAGGCGGCGAGCGCCGCCTTCGCCGGCCCTCCGGGCTTGCCGGCGTCGGCCAGAAAGACGACCTGGGTGTTCAGCAGCTGCTCGAGGCTGCGGGCCACCTCGTCGTTGATCTGGAACGCCGCGGCGATCGTTCCGACGAGGTGCGTGCCGCCCTCGAGGACCGGCGCGGCGACGACGTCGTAGAGGCGGCCGCCGGAGAGCCAGATTCCCTCCGTCTGGTCGCCCTGGAGCGCGCCGGAGATCGTCGGCACGCCCGAGAGGTCGGCGCCGTAGGGCAGCGGGCGGTCGGTGCGGGCGAGGGCCACGCCTTTCGGGTCGGTCGCGACCAGAAAGTCCGCTCTGGCGCTCGAGCCCTGCTCCCGCTTCAGCGTGTCGAAGACCGTCTCCGGGTCCGGGCGGCCCGTCTCGGGGACGAGTGTCGACATCAGGGAGATCGTGCCGGCGTTGTTGGTGAAGATCGCGAGCGTCCGTTGCAGCTCCGCGTACCGGTTCTGCTGGTAGGACTCCCAGCCGGGGCCGGCCTTCTTGAGGTCCTCGGCGATCTTCTCGTCCGCGACGGCGCGCGACCGGATGCCCGAGACGACGACCGCGCCCCCGACGGCGATGAAGATCAGCAGTGCCGCCGTCAGAAAGATCTTCAGGGTGAGGGAAAACCGCGGCGGCTCGGGCGGAGGGAGCTTCAACCCCTTGAGGCGCAGCTCTCCCGACGTCAGCCCCAGCGTCGGGGGCCGTTCAGTAACGGTCATCGGCGTCGCTGCCGGCGCCCGGGGCGTAGTCCTTGCCGTACTTGTTCTTGTGCGGCGCCGGCTGGAAGCCGGAGACGTCGAGCGAGAGCGAGAGCGGCGCGTTGTCCTCCGTGCGCACGGTCACCGGCTGCGAGCCCTCGCCGCCCTCCTCGCTCCAGAACTTCACGACGTACGAGCCGGGCGGAAGGTGATCGAAGCGGAAGCGCCCGTCGCGACCGGTGACCGCGGCGAAGTCCGTGTCGACGACCATCACGAAGCCGACCATCTGCGGATGGATGTTGCAGTACACGCGCACCAGGCCGGTCTGGTCGAACTTCTTCGACTTGGACGAACCGCTGCGGTAGAGGCCGAGGTCGAACCGGTTGCCGTCCGAGACGGAGAAGACGTTGTGGTAGATCGGATCGACGTTCGGAAAGTCCACGGTCGCGTCTTTCGTCACGGCGAGAACCTTCGGCTCGAAGCGCTTGGAAGACTGCGTCATCCGCGTCTCCTTCGTCCCGGAGGCCGAAGCGGCCGAGCGCGGCGCTCCCTCGATCCACACGACGACGTTCGAGGCATCCGGGCGCGGCTTTCCTCCCGCGAGGAGGGCGACCGATCCCTCGAGGGTCGCGCCGGGGAGCGGCGAACCCGCGGCGAGCACAGCGAGAGCGAGGATGACGGCGCGGAAGGGGCACATGGGTCGAAAAAGGATAACTCGGAACTCGAACTCCGAGCGTCCGGTATCATCGACGCAAGGCGGAGGGACCGATGAACGAGAAGCGCGTCGAGATCTTCGGAAAGGACACCTGACCCCATACGACCGCGGCCCGTGAGGACTACGCGAAGCGCCAGTACTCGGTTCGGTACGTCAACGTCAAAGCGGACGAGGGCGAGCTCGCCCGGATGATCCAACTTTCCGGAGGCCGCGCCGTGCCCGTGATCCTCGAGGCCGGCAAGGTCACCGTCGGCTTCGGCGGAACCTGAGGGGTCTGACGGCGGCTCCGGCGGGGCCGCACATATAATCCCCGGCCAGAAAAAGCGACGCATTCCAACGACCCTGAAGCGGAGGTCGCATGGCGCACGAAGCCTCGACGGGATCGGAGTTTCGACCGTACGTCTCGCCGGGACAGGACATTCCCGAGTTCACGCTCAAGGCCGTCCTGCTCGGCATCTTCTTCGGCGTCATCTTCGGTGCCGCGACCGTGTACCTCGCGCTGCGCGCGGGCCTGACGGTCTCGGCCTCGGTCCCGATCGCCGTCCTCGCCATCGCGGTCTTCAAGCGCCTCGGCAAATCGACGATCCTCGAGAACAACATGGTGCAGACGATCGGTTCGGCCGGCGAATCGGTCGCGGCCGGCGTCGTCTTCACCATGCCCGCGCTGCTCTTCTTGACCGACGGGGCGACCTATTTCAAGTACGTGACGATCTTCGTCCTCTCGGTGGTCGGCGGCACGCTCGGCGTCCTCTTCATGATTCCGCTGCGCCGCGCCCTCATCGTCAAGGAGCACGGCAACCTGAAGTATCCCGAGGGCGTCGCCTGCGCGGACGTGCTGATCGCCGGCGAGAAGGGCGGCGATCTCGCGAAAATGGTGTTCAAGGGCGTCGGCGCGGCGATGCTCTACAAGTTCCTCTACGGAATCATCGGGCTCTGGAACGAGACCGCGACGTGGTTCCAGACCGGGAAGGACGGCAAGATTCCGGACGCGACGCTCAACTGCGACGTCACGCCCGAGTATCTCGGCCTCGGCTACATCATCGGGCCGCGCATCGCGGGCGAGCTCGCGTCGGGCGGCGTGCTGTCGTGGCTGGCCCTGATTCCCCTGATCTCGATCTTCGTGGCCGAGGGCCGCATCACCCAGGACCTGCACAACCTCGGCTTCACCGACGCCTGGATGGCGAGCCACTCGCACGCCGAGTGGATCTACAGGGCCTACGTCCGCTACATCGGCGCGGGCGCGGTGGCGTGCGCCGGCGTGATGACGCTCATCAAGACGCTCCCGACGATCATCTCGGCGTTCCGGGAGTCGGTGAAATCGTTCGGCAAGGGCGGAGCGGCGCAGGCCACCGTCCGGACCGAGCGCGACCTCGGCATGGGGCTCGTCGTCGTCGGCTCGGTCGTCCTCGCGGTCCTGATCACGATCCTGCCCGGCTTCCCGCACGGTCAGTTCCCCGGGTCGCTCCTGATGGGCCTGCTCGTCGTCGTGTTCGGCTTCTTCTTCGTCACCGTGTCCTCGCGGATCGTCGGCATCATCGGAACGTCCTCGAACCCGATCTCCGGCATGACGATCGCCACGATCATGGCCACCTGCGTCGTCTTCGTCGCGATCGGCCGCACGGGCGACGTCTACCAGGCGGTGGCCCTGTGCGTCGGCGCCATCGTCTGCGTCGCCGCGGCCAACGCCGGCGCGACGTCGCAGGACCTGAAGACGGGCTACCTGGTCGGCGCGACGCCGCGGCGGCAGCAGATCGGGTTCCTGATCGGCGTCTTCACGTCGACGCTCGTCATCGGAGGCACGCTCTTCCTGCTCGACAAGACGTACGCCATGGGCGAGGCCCACGGCATCGGCGGACCGAAGCTCGCCGCTCCCCAGGCGACCCTCATGGCGACGATCATCAAGGGCCTTCTCGCGAACAACCTGCCGTGGGCGCCCGTCCTCGTCGGCGTCGCGCTCGCCTTCATGGCGCAGATGGCGGGGGCGCACGCGCTCTCGTGGGCGGTCGGCGCGTATCTGCCGCTGTCGACGACGTTCCCGATCTGGATCGGCGGCATGATGAAGGCGCTCGCCGACAAGATGACGAATCGCACGGGCGAGGAGAGCGAGCTCTCCTCGGGAATGCTCTACTCGACCGGCCTCGTCGCGGGGGGATCGCTCGGCGGGGTTCTCATCGCGCTCGTCGCCTTCATCGGCGACTCGATGCTGCACATGGAGAATCCGACGTTGATCGAGAAGCTCGACCTGGGGCAGAAGTTCTTCCCGGCGATCAAGAACGGCCCGGCGGGCAACGTCATCTGCGCGGTCGTCTTCGGATTCCTGTGCTGGCTGCTCGTCGGCAACGCGAGGAAGAAGCTCGACGCGTAGGACCGCCGCCGCCGGGTTGCGACTTCCTCGCGAGCGGGCTGCAGAAGGACGCGGCGGGGCGCCGGCTCGGCGTCGTGAACGAGGGAATCATCGGGAACCGCCTCCTGCAGGAAAGTCCCCGCGAGAGCGAGTTCGGCGACGCCCTCGGCGCGTCCGGGCTTCACCGTTTCGACCGGGACGTTCTCGCTCAGCCGGGCGTGCGAGTCGTCGTCGTTCGCGTCGGCGGAAACGACCTCGGCTTTCCGGGAGCGATCACGCCTGCGAGTCGGTCCGTCTCGGCGGCCGACTTGATCGCCGCCTGCCCGACCCTTGCCGCCGCCGCGCACCGCCATGGAGTCCGCGTCGTCGCCTTGACCATCGCTCCGTTCGGGGGCGTCATGCGTGATCCGGGCGATCCGGCGCGCCTTCGTCCATCCTGGGACAGCGGCGACCACCTGCACCCGAACGACGCCGGCGACGCCGCCGCCGCCGGCGCCATCCCGCTGTCGGCGCTCGGCGCCCGCTGACTTAGAGCGGGGTCAGATCACGCCGAAGGCCTTGCCGACTTTCCGGAACGCGTCGACCGCCTTGTCGAGGTCGGCGCGCTCGTGGGCGGCGGAGACCTGGCAGCGCAGTCGCGCCTGGCCCTGCGGCACGACGGGGAAGCCGAAGCCGGAGACGTAGACGCCCTCTTCGAAGAGCGCCTTGCCCATCGCGAGCGCCTTCGCCGTGTCGCCGACGATGACGGGGACGATCGGATGCGTGCCGTGGGGAATCCGGAAGCCCGCGTCTCCGAGCGCCTTGCGGTAGTACGCCGCGTTGTCGCGCAGGCGCGCGACCGGAGCCGGATCCTCCCGGAGCATCCGAAACGCCTCGAGGGAGCCGCCGGCCACGGCCGGCGGGAGCGTGTTCGAGAAGAGATAGGTGCGGCTGCGCTGACGCAGCGTTTCGACGAGCGCCTTCGGCCCCGTCACGAAACCTCCGGCCGCCGATCCCATCGCCTTGCCGAGGGTTCCGGTCGTCACCGGGACCCGTCCGAAGACCCCCTGCTCCTCGGCGGTCCCGCGGCCGGTCTTGCCCAGGATGCCGGTCGCGTGGGAGTCGTCGACGGCGAGGACCGCGCCATGCTTCTCGCAGATGCGGACGCACTCGCGCAGGTTCGCCTCCTCGCCCTCCATCGAGAAGACCCCGTCGGTGATGTAGAGCTTGTCGCGCGACGTCGTGTCTTCGCCGAGCATCCGGTCGAGCGCGGCGAGGTCGCCGTGGGGCGCCCGGTAGCGCTTCGCCTTCGACAGCCGGACGCCGTCGATGATCGAAGCGTGGTTCAGCTCGTCCGAATAGAGTCCGTCCGGTTCGTCGAGGACGGCCGCGAAGAGCCCCTCGTTGGCCGACCAGCAGGTCATGTAGAGGATCGCGTCGTCGCAACCGAAGAACGAGGCGATCTCGGCCTCGAGCTCCTTGTGAAGCTCCTGCGTGCCGCAGATGAACCGCACCGAGCCGAGGCCCGCGCCCCAGCGATCGACGGCCTTCTTCTGCGCCTCGCGGATGCGTGGATGGTTCGCGAACCCGAGGTAGTTGTTCGAGGTCAGCATCACGACCTCGCGTCCTCCGACCCGGACGCGCGGTCCCTGCGCCGACTGGAGGACGAGCTCTTCCTTGTAGGTCCCGGCCCGGCGGAGCTCCGCCATCTCTCCGCCGAGGCGCTCGATCAGGCTCAAGGGCGGTTCTCGGAGACGATCTTGCCGGCGACGCGGTCGCCGGGAAACGCCGATGCCAGGGCGGCCAGGGCGCCGTCGAACGCGGCGGAGCTCGAGGCCATGATCTCGGCGCAGAGCGTCGGCGTGCGGACGAACTCCATGGTTCCCGTGAGGCCGCGCACGACGATCGAGTCCACCGGCTCTTCGACGACGAAGAGAATTCCGTCGGCGTCTTCCAGGGCCCGCGACGCCGCGAGATGCGCCCTTTCGACCTCGTCCTTCTGGAGGCAGACGCCGACGAGGCCGACCACCTTGAAGTGATTGGGCTCGAACTCGGTCCGGTCCCAGTTCTTCCAGACCCGGTCGCGAGGCTGCAGCGCGAAGCGGTACGCCACGTTGGAGAGCCGCGACTCTTCGACCGCGAACTCCGCGATCCGCCGCGGCGTCAGTTCCAGGTTCGGGTCGGGCTTCGGGGGTTTGCTCGTGGGCATCGTGTCTTTCTCCGTCGATCGTTGGCGCTTCCCGGGAGACTATCGCAAGTCCCGAGAAGCCGAGGAGAACCTTCGAGACGGCCGCGGCGTAAGGGAGGCAGGAGGAAAGGCATGACGGCTCACGTGCTTTCGATCGTCGGAGCGGTCCTGATTCCGTTCTTCGCGGCGGCTCCGGCGCCCTCGTCGCCGGCCGCTTCCGACCTCTCCGGCGAGTGGATCCTGACGACGCAGGTCTTCGGCAATCCGCTCGGCAGCCGGCTCGAGCTTTCCGCGAGCGCCGGAAAGCTCACCGGCGCGGTGTGGAACGGCGGCCGGAAGCCGGTCGACGGCACCGTCGAGGGCGAGCGGGTGCGATTCGCCTGGAAGGACGAGGACGGCACGACGAACACGTACGACGGGCGGTTCCGGAACGGCGCGCTCGCCGGAACGGCGACGTTTTCGGGCGAGTCGTACGGCGCGACACCGCCCTCGCCGTGGACGGCGCGGCGGGCGGCGACGGACCGGCCCGCGTCGCCGCGCACCCTCGACTTCGAGCCGAAGGAATTTCACCGCGTCTTCTCGGCCTCGATCGAGCCCGTCCTGCGCATCTGGCCGGGCGACGTCGTCCGGACGAAAACCGTGGACGCCGGAGGCGTGGACTGGAACGGCAAGTCCCGCGGGCTCGGCGGCAACCCGCAGACCGGGCCGTTCTACGTCGAGGGGGCGATGCCGGAGGACACGCTCGTGGTCCACGTCCGGAAGCTGCGCCTCAACCGCGCCACCGCCATCAGCGACGACGGGTTCGTCGACCGCGCGATCACCAGCGACTATGCCTCCGGGCACAAGGACAACAATTTCAAGAACGTGATCTGGAGCCTCGACGCCGCGTCGGGTCTCGCCCGTCCCGCGCAGCCCACGGATCGCCTCAAGGGTCTCGCCGTTCCGGTGCGGCCGATGCTCGGCTGCGTCGCCGTCGCGCCGGGATTCGCCAACGCGGCGCGACAGACCGGCGATTCCGGCCGCCTCGGCGGCAACATGGACTTCAACGAGATCCGCGAGGGCGCCACGCTCTACCTGCCGGTTCTGCAGCCGGGCGCGCTCCTCTACGTCGGCGACGGTCACGCGCTGCAGGGCGACGGCGAGTTGAACGGCAACGCGCTCGAGACCTCGCTCGACGTCGAATTCTCGGTCGACGTAATCCGCGGCCGCAGCGTCCCGGGCCCGCGCATCGAGAACGACGAGTACCTGATGGCGATGGGGCTGTCCGGTTCGATCGACGACGCCTTCAAGGAGGCGACGTCCGCGCTCGCCTCGTGGCTCGAGAGCGACTACGGGCTGACGGGCCCGGAGGCCGCCATCCTCCTCGGCGCCACGGTCGAGTACAGGGTCTCGGAGGTCGCCGACCGCAACGCCGGCGTCGTCGCGAAGATCGCGAAGAAGTACCTGCCGCCGCCCGCTCCCCCGAAGGAGACCGAGAAGAAGCCCTAGCGTCGGAGCCGGCGGGGCGCCGCCCGCCCCGTGAGATCATTTCCCGCAGGTGGACCCGAGCCTTCCATCGGATACCGAGCGCGGTCCGTGCCCGCGGTGCGGGGAATCCACGGCCCTGGCCGGACGCGTCTGTCCGCATTGCGACGGAAGTCTCCTCGTCGACGTCGTCACGGGCCGCGCGGTGTCCGACGAGCGACAGCGCTACCGCGCGGCGCGGGAGCTCGCGGCCCTCTCGCCGGTGGCGCTCGCGCGGCTGAGGGAGAGGCTGGATCAGGCGGGCGGAGCGGTGGTCCTTTCGGGCGTCACGCGGGACGTCGGCCGCCGAGCCGTCGGCGCTCTCGAGCCGCTCGGCGTCTCCGCGCGCCTCGTCGAGACGCCGCTCTTCGCCTCGGCCGAGGTGCCGGAGCTCGGCCGGCGGGTTTCCGGCGGCGGCGTGCCCACGGCGGCGATCGGCGTCGCCGCGATCCTCGCCGCGCTCGCCGTGGTGTGGCTCCTGCGCCGCTCGCCCTCCGCGCCGGCTGCGGGCGCCCCTCCGGCGCCGTCGAAGGATCCGGAGGCCGTCGCGGCGGCCCCGGCGCCGACTCCGCCGTCGTCCCGCGACCTCGCCGCCGCGGCCCTCGAGTCGACGGCTGGTCTCCGCTGCGGAGGGATTTCCGGCGCCGGCTTCTTCGTCGCGCCGGAGCTCCTCCTGACCAACGCGCACGTGATCTGTCCCGACCGCTCGAGCCTGGAGATCACGCTCCACGACGGGCGCAAGCTGCCGGCCACCGTCCAGGCGATCGACGAGTGGCTCGATGCCGCGGTGCTCCGCGTGCCCGGCGCGGCGGCGCGCCCTCTGGCCCTCGGCGACGCCACCCGGCTCGAGCCGGGCGACTCCGTTCTCTTCATCGGAAGCCCGCTCGGCATGGACTTCACCGTCTCCCGGGCGATCGTCAGCCACCCGCGCCGCAACATGTACGGAATCTCCTTCGTCCAGTTCGACGCCAACGTCAATCACGGCAACAGCGGCGGTCCGCTGCTCGACACGGAGGGCCGCGCCGTCGGAATCGTCTCGATGATGCTCGCGGACTCGCGGGGCATCGCGTTCGCGCTCCCGATCAACTACGTGCACGATCTTCCGGGAGCCTCGCTGCCCGTCGGAGATCCGCCTCCCGACTTCGAGGCCTGGCGCAGGGTCCTCGCGGCGGCGCGGCAGGAGGATGCCGTCGAAGCCGCGGCCGCGCGAGAGGCGTACCGGCGCCCCGGGCTCGGCGGCGCCGCGGTCGATCCGGACGGCCATCTCTTCGCCTTCGTCGTGACGCTCGGCCAGCCCGCGGGCTCCCGTCCCTACCGCTTCGCGATCCGGCGCGGCGGCGAGATTCTCTGCCGGCCGAGCGGGCTCGTGGACACGTGGGGCAAGTCCTCCGCGTCGCGCGCGAGCGCGATGCAGGATCCTCGAATGCTTCGCTGGCTCTCCCGGATCGACCTCGGCGGCGACCTCTACTCGGGGCGGGCCGACCTGTCCCTCGACGGCTGCCCGCCGGCGCCGTCGCTCGTCGGCGCGGAGCTCGACCTCGAGGACGCCGACCCCGGCGCCGCGAAGACCGTGATCGACGTGGTGCGGATCGTCCGATAGGACGGGCTCAGGGGCTCGAGCGCTCGAGGGCCTTGCGGTCCCAGGAGGCGAGGTTCGCGGCCGCGTCGTACGTCGCCTGGAGAAACGCCAGCAGGACGCGGTCGGGCGATGCGGCGTTTCGCACGGCCTCGTACGGAAGGACGAACTCGCCCATGTCCTTGCTGTAGAAGGCCGCGGCCGGCTCGACCTGCGCCTCGGCGAACCCGGGCGGCGCGGGGTAGGCATAGGAATAGAACGCCGGCTCGGAGACGGCGCCGCCGCCCGCCCAGAATCCGCAGCTGCTGACTTCGTGCGAGTAGGCGTCGCGCGTCACGCGGTCGGGCAGGTTCGGAATGCCGCCGGGATGGACGGGCGCGCTCCGTCCCGAGAATCGCGTGACCGCCAGATCCGGCGCGCCCCAGAAGAAATGCACCGGGCTGCACTTGCCGAGAAAGCGGGCGCGAAAGATCTGGAAGACCCGGTCGGACTGGACGAGCGCGCGCCAGAACCGGTTCGCGTATTCGGAGTCGTAGGACGCGTGCGTCTCGTCCTCGTCGAAGGCGATGGGATTCGCGACCTCGTTCGGCATCTTGTGGATGGTGACGTCGAGGCCGAGCCGCCCGAGCGCGCTCCAGAGCTCGCGGTAGAAGGCGGCCACCGATTGCGGCCGGAGAGGAAACGACTCGATGCCGCCATCCGCCGTCCGAAGCGAGAGGCGATGCGCGATGAAGTCGAAGTCGATCTCGAATATCCGGGTTCCGTACGGAATCGGCGACGTCGTGAGTCCTCGCGCGTTGACGTAGAGCGTGTCGCTCCAGCAATGATTGATCCGTGGGCTCAGGGTGTGGCGGATCTTTCCGGCGATCTGCGTCCAGAGGTGGAGTGTCGCGAGCGTGTCGCTCCACGCCGCGAGGGGCAAAGCCGGCCAGACCTCCGAAGTCGACGCGCTCGCTGAGCTCACGGAGGAAGCCTATACCGCGGAGGAAAGAGGTAGGATCACGTCCGTTTCGAAGAATTCGCTTCGAATTACGAGGAGGAGTTGTCATGAAGACTCGAACCATTCTGGCGTCCCTGGTCGTTCTGCTTTCCGGAGTCACCCTGGCGCTCGCCGCGGACGTGGACCTGACCCCGAACATGGGCACCTGGAAGTTGAACGAGGCCAAGTCGAAGTTCGCCCCGGGCGCCACGAAGAACACGACCGTCGTCTACGCGCCGGCCGCCGACGGCATGATCAAGGTCACGACCGACGGGACGGACGGCAGCGGCAAGCCCAGCCACACGGAGTGGACCGGGAAGTTCGACGGCAAGGACTATCCGGTGACGGGAGCGGAGTACGACTCGAGGGCGTACACGCCTTCCGGCATGCACTCGCTCAGCATGACGATCAAGAAGGGCGGGAAGGTCGTCGTCACCGGCAAGGTCACCGTTTCCCCCGACGGCAAGTCGCGCACCGTGACCACGATGGGTGCCGAGCCGTCGATGAACAACACCGCCGTCTACGACAAGGAATAAGGAAGAGCGAACCGCGGGGGCGGCCTTCGGGCCGCCTCCTTTCCGTTTTCGCCTCCCTCCGAGGCATGTCCTTTGCAGCCATCGTGCCTTTTCGACCCCGCTTCTCGACGAAGCGGCGGAGAACGGAGGAGTCGATGGCGAGCAAGATCCCCAAACCTTCCCGGCCGACGCTGGGAGCCGGCGACGCCGTGGCCACGGTCGGAGTCAAGGACGTGAAAGCCGCGCGTCGCTTTTACGAAGACACGCTCGGGTTGACGGTCGAGGACGCCCACGGCGGCGAGGTCGTGACCTACGCCAGCGGCGACTCTCGCCTGCTCGTCTACCAGTCGACCTTCGCCGGGACGAACCAGGCGACCTGCGTCACGTGGACGAGCCGGGACGTCGACGCCGTCGCGGCAGGGCTGAAGGCTCGCGGCGTCCGGTTCGAGCATTACGACTTCCCGAACATGAAGCGGGAGGGCGACGTCCACGTCGCCGGCGACATGCGCAGCGCATGGTTCAAGGATCCTGACGGGAACATTCTCGCGATCGTGAGCGGCTAGCCGGCCCGAAGGTTGCGGGAGGCGAGAACGGCCAGTCGAAGCGTCTCTGCCGGGAGGAAGGTGAGGGTCGGGGCGTGCGTGTTCGTCGCCTGTGCGACGGTCGCGCTCGGCGCCCCGCCGCCGGACCCGCAGCCGCCGACCTTCTCGCTCGGCCTCGGCGGCGCTCTCGCCGCCGCGGCTCCGTACGAGGGCGAAACGGCCTCTGCGCCTCCGGCCGTTCCGGCCCGCAAGGACTATCTGACGGCGGCCGCCGAGCTCGCGCTGCTCGAGTTTCTGCCGTGGGCCTGGGATCGGTGGGTCGCCGACGAGGATTTCGCTCGGATCTCGTGGCGCTCCGTCAATCGGAACCTGAAGGCCGGCTTCGGCTACGACAGCGACGCGTTCAACACCAACCAGACCTGGCATCCGTACCAGGGCTCGCTCTTTTTCGAGGCCGGCCGCTCGAATGGCTTCTCCTACTGGGAGTCGGGTCTCTTCGCGCTGACCGGCAGCCTCATCTGGGAGTGCTGCATGGAGAACACCCAGCCGTCGATCAACGACCTGGTGAACACGACGCTCGGGGGCATGGCGCGCGGGGAGGTCCAGCATCGCCTCGCGACCCTGATCCTCGACAACACCGCGACCGGCGGCGAGCGCTTCTGGCGGGAGCTCGGCGCGGCGATCCTCAATCCCGTCGGCGCCGTGACCCGCCTCGTGCACGGCGACATGGGCCGCCAGTACCCGAACCCCGACGATCGCTATCCCGACGGCTTCAGCGTGTCGGCCGATCTCGGGTATCGCCACGTCGAGGGGCCGGGCGCCGACCTCGACCAGGGCTCGATGGCCGTCTCGGCGCGCTACGGCGATCCGTTCACGTCCGACGTCTTCGAGCCCTTCGAAGCCTTCTGGGGAACGCTCGAGGTCGATCTCCCGCAGAAGCAGGCGCTCACGCTCTTCGAGGAACGCGGCATCCTGCGGTCCTGGGAGCTGACGGACCGCGCGTCCTCCGCGCGTCAGGTCTTCGCCTTCTCCCAGGAATACGAGTACATCAACAACGAGGCCGAGGTCTTCGGCGCCCAGATGTTCAGCGCCGGTTTTCTCTCCCGCTACGACCTGGGCCGCGGGCTCACCGCCGCGACGGACCTGGACGCGCTCGCCGTGCCGCTCGCCGGAGTGAAGACGACGAACTTCGAGAATCCGGAGACCGGACGCAACTACGACTACGGTCCGGGCGGCGGCGCCCTCGCGGCCGTCCGCCTGTATGCCGGCGACCACCAGGTCTTCGACGCCGGCTACGGCGCGATCTGGACGCACACGGTCAACGGCTCCTCCGACGGCAACACGCTTCAATTCTTCCGGGCCACGGCCGTCGTGCCGGTCGCCGGGCCCGTCGGGATCGGCGCGAGCTACCGCTGGTACAGCCGCAAGACGAGCTACGGAGGCGGTTTCTTCGAACCGCGCCAGACGCAGTCCGAGTGGCACGCCTTCGTGCGAGTCACCTTCGGCGCGTCAGGTCTTCGCGCGCCGAAGGTGTGAGGCCTTCTTTCCGCCGCGTTCGCCGCGTGCCGTCGCCGCCCGACGCACGCCGAGTCCGCCGCAGGCCGCGGCCAGGATCGAGAGAACGGCGCCGAGGACGCCGATGAAGCGAAAGGCATTCTCGAGCCCGTCGGCGATGCCCCGGTGGATCGCCTCCTTCTCGGCCGGCGACGCCTCCGACGGAGGGCGGGCAGCGCCGAGCCGGCTCCTCTCCGGAGCAAAGAGCTCGCGGGTTTTTTCGGAAACGTGCGCGGCGTCGAGCCGGCGGTCGAGTCCGCGGTTGAACGCTCCCGTCGCCGCGATGCCGAGGACCGCGACCGCGAGAAGTCCCGCGACGCGCGCGACGGCGTTGTTGATTCCGGACGCCGCGCCCTGGTCCTTCTGCTCGACGGAATTCAGGATCGTCGTCGTCAGGGGCGCGACCGCGATCGCGAGGCCGACGCCGACGACCGCGATGGCCGGCAGGACCGTCAGCGCGTAGGGGCCCTGCCGCGGCAGGATCGCGAAGAGCACGAAGCCCGCCGCGGTGACGGCGGGTCCGACCGTCAGGGGAAGCCGGGGACCGATCCGATCGGCGAGCGCCCCCGCGTAGCGGGATCCGGCGGAGACGATCAGGACCAGCGGAAGAACGGAGATCCCGGCGCCGGCGGGCGAGTACCCGCGGGCCTGGATCAGCACGAACGGGAGGAAGAAGAAGAGGGCGGCGAGCGCGGCATAGAGGAAGAAGGTCAGGAGGTTCGCCGCCGTGAAAGTCGTCTGGCGGAAGAGGTCGACCGGCACCATCGGATGCCGCTCGTGGGTCTCGACGGCGACGAAGGCGAAGAGGCCGGCCGCGCCCAGCGCCAGAGTCGCCCAGACGCGGGGACTCGCCCAGCCGGCCGTCGGCGCTTCGATCAGACCGAAGACGAGGAGGCCGAGCCCCGCGGTCGCGAGCGACGGCCCCCGTCAGATCGAGGGGCCCCGACTCCGGGTTCCGGCTCTCCGGGACGCGCCGCTCCGAGATCCAGATCACGGCGGCCGCGAGCGGCAGGTTGATGAGGAAGACCGCGCGCCACGAGATCGTCTGCACGAGCCAGCCGCCGAGGGCCGGGCCGATCGTGGTCGCGATCGCCGTGCCCGCGGACCAGGTGCCCACCGCGCGCCCGCGCTCCTCCTCGGGAAAGGCCGCGCCGAGCATCGCGAGGCTCGCGGGGACGAGGAGCGCTCCGCCGACGCCCTGGATCGCCCGGGACGCGATGAGCGCCGCGGCGTTCGGAGCGACACCGCAGGCGAGCGACGCCGCGGCGAAGACCAGGGCTCCGAGCACGAAGACCCGCCGGCGGCCGAACCGGTCCGCGAGCGCGCCGCCGACGAGGATGAGCGAGGAGAGAAAGAGCGCATACGCTTCGACGACCCACTGAGCCGTCGAGACCGGAACTCCGAAGTCCCTCTGGAGGACCGGCAGCGCGACGCTGACGACGCTGCCGTCGATGAACGCCATGCCCGACCCGAGAATCGACGCCCCGAGGACCCATCGGCCCGCGCCCGGCGAGCTCGCGCGGCGGCCGGCCGCATGCGCGGTTCCCGCGGCCGACGGATCGCGGGAGTACGGCGACATGCGCGTCCGGTCCGGTCAGTGCCCGCGCGATTGCAGCCAGAGGAAAAAGACCGCGACGACGACGAGGAGAAGGATCACGCGAGCCACGCCGATCAGCCGCGTGTGCGCCACGGGACGGGTGCCCTTCGGTTTCAGCGCCGTCACCGAGGCGACGACGCTCAGGACGACGGCGATTCCCAGCCAGAAGATCCAGTTCACGCGTCCTCCCATGTGAGCTTCGAACGTCCCATCGGGTCTTTCATCGGCGCGGCGCGACCGTCATATCTCCGGACCGATGCCCGCGTCCACCCGAAAGCTCGGGCGGCGTCCGTGGACGCGGCCGGTCATCGTTGCGGACGCAGGGCGCACGAGCATGCCCGCTGCAACTTGACTGCCAGAATGCGGGCCCCTTCTGGACCGGGCGGGAGCGCCTGTGGTTTGATCGCGCTCGCGTCCCCGAACGATGAACGGAGGTTCTCGATGAAGCCGGTCCGGCCGTGGCTCGCCAGCCTCGCCCTGCTCGCCGCGTCGGCTCTTTCCGCGCAGGTCACCGCGATCCGAGCCGGCCAGCTCGTCGATCCGGCGGCGGGAGCGGCACGGCGCGACCAGATCATCCTCGTCGAGGGCGGCAGGATCACGGCGGTCGGGCCGTCCGTGGCGATTCCGCCGAACGCGGCGATCGTGGATCTGTCGAAGCGCACCGTCCTGCCCGGCCTCTTCGACGTCCACACCCATCTCTGCCTGAACCTGAAGACGCAGGGCGGCAACGGCCTGCAGGAGCTTCTCCATTCGCTGCTCGCGGCGACCGCGATCGAGACGACGGCGTACCGATCGCTCGAAGGCGCCGCGAACGCCCGGGACATGCTGCGCTCGGGGTTCACGACCGTGCGCGACGTCGGCAACGCCGGCAACTACGCGGACACGGCGCTGCGGCGCGCCATCGAGGACGGCCTCGTGCCGGGCCCGACGGTCGTCAACGCCGGGCGGATCATCACGCCCTTCGGCGGCCAGTACCACGGCCTGCCGCCCGAACGGGCAGACATTGCGATTCCCGAGTACCTCTATGCCGACACGCCCGACGAGATGCGCAAGGCGGTTCGCGAGAACATCGCCTTCGGCGCCAGGGTGATCAAGATCGTCGTGGACGACCAGCCCTACCTCTACTCCGTGGACGACGTCCGCACGATCGTGAAGGAGGCGGCGGCGGGAGGCCTGAAGGTCGCCGCCCATTGCGCGACCGATGCGGGCTCGCGCATCGCGGCGGAGGGAGGCGTGGCCTCCGTCGAGCACGCCTACCGCGCGACGACGCCGACGCTCCAGGTCATGAAGGAGCGCGGCGTCTT
This sequence comes from uncultured Acidobacteriota bacterium, assembly GCA_963738945.1. Classification (GTDB taxonomy): domain Bacteria; phylum Acidobacteriota; class Thermoanaerobaculia; order UBA5066; family Gp7-AA6; genus DAHUXD01. Next base: position 2,745,168 of record CAVTYD010000002.1, on the reverse strand, counting down.
TCTCGTCGGCACGGACTTCACGCGCCAGGCCGCTCACGAGATGGGCATGGACGAGTACCACGACTGGGTCGTGGACCGCCTGAAGCGCGCCTACCAGGTCGGCGTGCCCGTCGCGTTCGGAACGGACGTCTGTTTCGTGAAGGACGGCGAGACCCGCGGCACGCTCTCGATCGAGTTCGTCACGAGCTTCGTCGAGGCCGGCGTCTCGCCGAAGCAGATTCTCCAGGCGATGACGACCGACGCCGCCCGCCTCCTGGGAATGGAGAAGGAGCGCGGCGCGATCGCCCCCGGGTTCGCGGCCGACCTCGTCGCGACGCCCGAGAATCCCCTGGAGAAGATCGACACCCTGCGGCACGTCGCCTTCGTCATGAAGGGCGGCGAGATCATCAAGAACCAGTGACTCGGAACCGGGACGTAAGGGAGAGCGCGTCGATGAGTCATAACCACAGCGGTGTGAGGATTCGCCCGGCGCATTGGGCCGTCATTCTCGGTGCGGCGTCGCTGGCGGCCGCCGGCGGATGCTCGTCATCGCCGAAAGCCGCGGCGGCGGCCGCGCCCGCAGCGGTCCACTGCAGCGGAACGCTCGGATTCGAGGCCGGCCCGCTCACCCGGGCGGTGCGCAAGAAGCTCGCGCTTCCGGCCGACGTCGCCGGAGCCGCCGTCACGACCGTGCTGCCGGGGGGTCCGGCGCAGGCCGCGGGCCTTCGAGCCGGCGACGTCGTCGAGCAGATCGGCGATGCGCCGATCGCGAACGACTGCGATGCGGACAAGGCGTCCTTCCATCGGGCCTGTCAGCCGGCGGTGCTGAAGGTGTGGCGCTCCGGAAGCGTGACCGAGCTGACGGTCACGCCGGTGGACGAGGCGCCGTTTCTCGAGAAGGCCTGCCGGGAGGGCAGCGCCGACGCCTGCTTCCGCGCGGCGTGGCTGAAATGGGACCGGCACCGGGAGAGCCCGGAGGTTCTCGCCGAGCTCGATGCGGCGTGCAAGGCGGGCTCGGGCGAGGCCTGCGCGTACGAGGGCCTGCAGCTTTCCGAAAACCCCGATCGCGCCTCCGAGGCGCGGCCGCTCGACGAGCGCGCCTGCGAGCTCGGAAGCGGCGGCGGCTGTGCGAACCTCGCATTTCTCTTCGCGACCGGGAAATCGGTCGCGAAGGACGATCGCAAGGCGGCGAGCCTCTATCGCAAGAGCTGTGATCTCGGCGACGCCCAGGGTTGCTACAACGCCGGACTGATGGCCGACGACGGCCGCGGCGTCCGGGAGGATCCCGCGGCGGCGGCCGCGGATTACACCGAGGGGTGCTCGCTCGGAAGCTCGACGGCCTGCACGAACCTCGGCTTCCTTTACGAGCACGGCCGCGGCGTCCGCCAGGACAAGGCCCGCGCCGTCGAGCTGTACCAGAAGGGCTGCGAGGGCACGACCTGCCGCGTTTCGAATCTGGGCGGCTGCCTGAACGTCGGGCGCGCCCTGCGCGACGGCATCGGCGTCGCCGTCAACGAGCCGAAGGCCGCCGAGATCTTCCGCGAGGCGTGCCACCGCAAGGCCGATCCCGAGGACATCCACGCCGACGAAAACGGTGCGCGCGCGTGCTCGCTCCTCGGAGGCCTCTACATCGCGGGCGACGGCATCGAGCGCGACCTCGATCAGGGCCGCGACTTCTCGATTCTCGGCTGCGACCGAGGCGACGCCTTCGGCTGCTTCAACGCCGCGGTCTGCTACGGCTCGAGCGCGGGCGCCTCGGCGGACCCCGCGAAAGCCGCGTCCTACTTCGAGCGCGCCTGCCGGCTCCGCGACGGCGAGAGCTGTCATCAGCTCGCGCGCGCCTACGAGAGCGGCAAGGGCGTGCCCCGCGACGCCGCCCGGGCGAAGGCCCTGGAGAAGGACGCGTGCGAGTTCGGCTTCACCGACTCGTGCCCGAAGGCCCGGCCGAAAGCGAAGAAGAAGGGCTGAGGCGGCCCCGGCCGGTTTGTTGCATAGAATCGGCCTCGGATGGCGTCGATCCTTCTCACGGTCAACGGGCAGCCGAAGCGCGTCGAGGCCCCGCCGGACGAGCCGCTGCTCTGGGTGCTCCGGAACCGGCTCGATCTGACCGGCTCGAAGTACGGCTGCGGCGAAGGGCAGTGCGGCGCGTGCATGGTGCTTCTCGACGGCGAGGCCGTCCCGTCGTGCCGGACCTCGGTCTCGGACGCCGTCGGCAGGAAGATCGTCACGATCGAGGGCCTCGCGCAAAACGGGCGCCTCCATCCCGTCCAGGCCGCCTTCCTCGAGGAGGAGGCGTTCCAGTGCGGCTACTGCACCTCCGGGATGATCATCGCGTCGGTCGGGCTGCTGAAGCAGAATCCGCGCCCCACGGCCGACGACGTCGCCGGGACTCTCGCGCGCAACGTCTGCCGCTGCGGCACCTATCCGCGCATCCTCGCCGCGGTCCAGTCCGCGGCGCAGAAGGTGGCGCCGAAGTGAGCCGGCGGAAGGGGTCGACAGACGCGACCTCGCTCCGGAACTCCCCTCTCCCCCCGGCGAGGGGAGAGGGCGGGGCCGTTCCCTATGCCTCCGAGCTCACCCAGCACACGATTCCGATCCTCCACTGGTTCGATCTCGACCGCCGCCGGTTCCTGCGTCTCTTCGGCGGCGGACTGCTCGTGGCCGCCGCCGCTCCCGAGGCCGCGGCGTTCGCGCAGGAGTCGGGCCGCGGCGCTCGCGAAGCGCACGAGCTTCCGAGGGAGCTCTCCGCATGGCTCGCGATCGACGCGGAGGGCCGCGTGACCGTCTTCACCGGAAAGGTCGAGATGGGCCAGAACATCCGCACGTCGCTCGCCCAGCAGGTCGCCGAGGAACTGCGCGTGGGCATGAACTCGATCCACCTCGTCATGGGCGATACCGATCTCGTTCCCTGGGACGCCGGCACCTTCGGCAGCCGCACGACCCCGACGATGGGGCCGCAGCTTCGCGCCGTCGCCGCCACCGCACGCGAGGCGCTCGTGGATCTCGCGGCCGCCCGCTGGAAAGTGCGGCGCGACGAACTCGCGGCGGCCAACGGCCGGGTCCTCGACCCCGGCTCCAATCGATTTCTCACGTACGGCGACCTGACGCGCGGCGAGAAGCTCGTCAGGACGCTCCCCGCCGAAGCCGCGTCGGCGCCCGTCGGTCCGGCGTCGAGGTGGACGATCGCCGGCACGGCGTCTCCCAAGGTGGACGGCCGCGACTTCGTGACCGGCGCGCACGACTACCCGTCCGACATCAAGCGCCCCGGCCTCCTTCATGGAAAGGTCCTTCGCGCGCCGGCCTTCGAGGCGACGCTCGCCGCGCTCGACGCGAGCAAGGCCGAGGCGATGCCGGGCGTCCGCGTCGTTCGCGACGGCGATTTCGTCGGGGTCGCCGCACCGGATCTCTACACGGCGCAGAAGGCGGTCGAGGCCCTCGCCGCCGGCGCGAAGTGGAAAGAAACGGCGGGACAGCCGTCGAACGCGACCATCTTCGAGTACTTCCGGAAGAACGCCGACGCCCCCGGCGAGCGAGGCGGCGAACCGCAGGTGGCCGGCTCGGTCGATCAGGGGCTCGCGTCCGCCGACGTGAAGCTCTCGCAGCAATACACCGTCCAGTACATCGCGCACGCGCCGCTCGAGCCGCGCGCCGCGGTCGCCGAATGGGCGCCGAAGGGCGACAAGCTCACGGTGTGGACCGGATCGCAGCGCCCCTTCGCGGTGCGCGACGAGCTCGCGGCCGCGCTGCGCGTCCCCGCGGAGAGCGTGCGCGTGCTCATCCCCGACACCGGATCCGCGTACGGCGGCAAGCACACGGGCGATGCCGCCGTCGAGGCCGCGCGCCTCGCGAGGGCCGCCGGCAAGCCGGTCAAGCTCGTGTGGACGCGGGAAGAAGAGTTCACGTGGGCCTACCTGCGCCCCGGCGGCCTGATCGAGGTCCGGAGCGGCGCGAAGAAGGACGGCACGCTCGTCGCCTGGGAGTTCCACAACTACAATTCCGGTCCGGCCGGCATCACGACGCCGTACGACGTCGCGAACCAGAAGACCCAGTTCCACCCGGTCAAGTCGCCGCTTCGCCAGGGTTCGTACCGCGCGCTCGCCGCGACCGCGAATCACTTCGCGCGCGAGAGCCACATGAACGAGCTCGCGCACGAGCTCGGAATGGATCCGCTCGCCTTCCGGCTGAAGAATCTCTCGGACCCCCGGCTCAAGGCCGTCTTCGAGGCCGCCGCCGATCGGTTCGGCTGGTCGAAGAAGCAGGCGGCGCCGGGCCGCGGATTCGGAATCGCCGGAGGCCACGAGAAGGGCGGCTACATCGGCCTCTGCGCCGAGGTCCAGGTGGATGCCGCACAGCCGTCGGCCCCCGTGCGCATCCGCCGCGTCGCCGCGGCCTTCGAGTGCGGCGCCATCGTCAACCCCAACGGGCTGCGCAACCAGGTCGAGGGCGCCATCATCCAGGGGATCGGCGGCGCGCTGTTCGAGGCGATCCGCTTCGAAAACGGGCGTCTCCTCAATCCGCATTTCGCGCAGTACCGCCTTCCGCGATTGCCCGACGTGCCGGTGATCGACCTCGTCCTTCTCGATCGCCGGGACCTGCCTTCCTCCGGCGCCGGCGAGTGCCCGATCGTCGCGCTCGCCCCCGCGGTCGCCAGCGGGATCTTCGAGGCCACGGGGGAGCGCCGCCGCGCCATGCCGCTCGAAGGCCTCGGGAGTTGACGGACGCCCGCGTCCTCGCCGTCAGCGTCGGCCGTCCCCGCGGGTTCGACTACCACGGCCGCGCCGCGAAGAGTGCGATCTGGAAGACGCCGGTCTCCGGCCGCATCGCCGTCCGCGGCGTCAACCTCGCGGGCGACGACCAGGCGGATCGGGAGGCTCACGGCGGTCCGGACAAGGCCGTCTACGCCTATGCCGTCGAGGACGCGCGCTGGTGGGGAGAGCAGATCGGCCGCTCGATCGCGACCGCGGAGTTCGGCGAGAACCTGACGACCGAGGGCATCGGCGTCAACGACGCGCTCGTCGGCGAGCGCTGGCGGATCGGCTCGGCGGTCTTCGAGATCTCCGAGCCCCGGGTGCCGTGCTGGCGTCTCGGCGTGCGGATGAACGATCCGAAGTTCATCCGGCTCTTCACCGAGGCGCTCCGTCCCGGCGCGTACATGCGGATCGTCACGGAGGGCGACGTCGGCGCCGGCGACGCGATCGAGCCCGTCTCGAAGCCCGGCCACGATCTCTCCATCCGCGACGTGTTCCGCATCTACACGCGCGACCGCGACGAGTGCCGGCGGCTGATCGAGGTTCCGCAGATGTCCGAGGCGTGGAAAGCCTGGGCGCGGGACATGCTCGAGCGCCGCGGCCCCGCCCACGAGCCGGCATCGCCGAGCCGCGGCTGATGCGGCGCTAGGGCGCGTTCGCCTCGACCCATCCGCGGGTGCGCTCGACCGCGCGCATCCAGCCGCGGTACGCGGACTCGCGCCGGTCCTCGCTCCACGCCGGCTCGAACGTGCGATCGGCCTTCCAGAGGCGCCGCAGCGCGTCGGTCGATGCGAACGCTCCGACGGCGAGACCGGCGGCGTACGCCGCGCCGAGGGAGGTCGTCTCGCGGACGGTCGGGCGCACGACGGAGACGCCGAGAACGTCGGCTTGGAGCTGCATGAGAAAGTCGTTGGCGCTCGCGCCGCCGTCGACCTTCAGGACGGAGAGGGGCCGTCCGCTGTCGGCGGCCATCGCGTCGGCGACCTCGCGGCTCTGAAAGCAGATCGCCTCGAGCGTCGCGCGGACCAGGTGCGCGCGGCCGGCGAAGCGCGTGAGCCCCACGATCGCGCCTCGCGCGCTCATGTCCCAGTGCGGCGCGAACAGCCCCGAGAACGCGGGAACGAAGTAGACCCCGCCGGAATCGGGCACGCTCGCGGCGATCGCCTCGGTCTCGGCCGCCGCGCCGATCAACCCGAGGTTGTCCCGCAGCCACTGCACGGCCGCCCCCGACACGGCCACCGAGCCCTCGAGGGCGTAGGCGCGCTCCCCGGCGCCGGAGCACGCCGCGGTCGCGAGCAGGCCGGATGAGCTCGGCGAGGGCGCCGCGCCCACGTGCTCGAGGAGAAACGATCCGGTCCCGTACGTGTTCTTCGCCTCGCCCGGAGAGAAGCAGCCCTGGCCCGCGAGCGCCGCCTGCTGGTCCCCGAGATCGCCGCAGACGGGAATGCGCTCGCCGAACGGTCCGTCGGAAGACGTGAAGCCGTAGGGCTCGCGCGCGATCGACGGCCGAATCGCCGCCAGCGCCTCCGCCGGAGCGCCGAAGCGGTCGATCAGGACGGGATCCCACGCGAGACTTTCGAGATCGCAGAGGAGCGTGCGCGACGCGTTCGTCGGGTCGGTCACGTGCGCGCCGCCCTGCGGGCCGCCGGTCAGGTTCCAGATCACCCAGCTGTCGATCGTCCCGATCCGAAGCTGACCCGCCCGCGCGAGCTGCCGGCAGTGGGGCACGTGATCGAGGAGCCAACGGATCTTGGTCGCCGAGAAATACGTCGAGATCGGAAGGCCCGTGCGGCGGCGCACGTCCTCTTCCCATCCCCGTTCGATCGCCCCGCGGCACTCCGGGGCGGTCCGCGTGTCCTGCCAGACGATCGCGTTGGCGGCGGGCCGGCCGTCGCGCGCGTCCCAGGCCACGACGGTCTCGCGCTGGTTGGTGATCCCGACCGCCAGCACGCGCCCGGGAGGAGCGGCTCGCCGCGCCTCGAAGGCGACCTCGTCCACGCGCTCGCGGATCTCGAGCGGATCGTGCTCGACCCAGCCCGGCCGCGGAAAGATCTGCTCGTGCTCGCGATAGGCGGAGGCAACGGCCTGGCCCGACAGGTCGAAGAGGATGCAGCGCGTCCCCGTCGTGCCCTGGTCGATGGCCGCCAGGTATTCGCGCATGCCCGGATCCTATCCGGTCGCAGTGACAAACTGACCCGCGCGCCGCTGCGACATCGCGTCACGCGCATCCACCGCGTTGAACGCCGCCTCGCGGCGGCGCGGTCGAGCGCCGCGCCTTCGGTGCAACCTCGCCGAACCACCTCCGTACGCATCTGTGATTCGCGAGCTCGGCGGCCCGGCTTTTTCGAGCAGGAGGAGTGAGATGCGTACGTCCCGTTTCTTGAGCCTTTCGTCACTCGTCGTGTCGGCGGTCGTCTTCGCGGGTCTCGGCTGCGCTCAGAAGGAAGCGCCGGCGCCCCCCGCCGCGGCGGCCACGACGCCGAAACCGGCCGGGGACGGAAAGATCCCGGTCACGACGACCTCCGCCGAGGCGAAGGCGGAGTACGAGCAGGGCCGGACCCTGGTCGACAATCTCAAGATCACCGACTCCGCCCCGCACTTCCAGAAGGCCATCGAGCTCGATCCGAATTTCGCGCTCGCGGAGATGGCGCTCGCCAACTCCTCGCCCACGGGAACCGCGTTCTTCGAGCACCTGAACAAGGCGGTCGCCCTCGTGGACAAGGTCTCCGACGGCGAGAAGCTCCAGATCCTCGCCAACCAGGCCGGCGCGAACGGAGACTTCAAGGGACAGTTGGCGGATCTCCAGCAGCTCGTCGCGGCTTATCCGAACGACGAGCGCGCGCACTTCGCCCTCGGCACCTTCTACTTCGGCCAGAACCAGATCCCGGCGGCGATCGAGGAGTTCAGGAAGGCGACCGACCTGAATCCGGCCTTCGCCTCGGCCTACAACCTCCTCGGCTACTCGTATCGTCAGAACGTCAATTACGCCGATGCCGAGAAGGCGTTTCAGCGCTACGTCGAGCTCATCCCGAAGGACCCGAACCCGTACGACTCGTACGCGGAGCTTCTCCTCAAGATGGGGCGCTTCGACGACGCCATCGCCCAGTACAAGAAGGCGCTCGACATCGATCCGAACTTCGTCAACGCCTATCAGGGCATCGCGATGGCGCTGCTCTACCAGGGCAAGCCGGACCAGGCGATTGCCGAGCTCGCGACCATGGACCAGAAGGCGCGGACCGACGGCGAGCGGCGCACCGGCCTCTTCGCGCTGAGCGTCGTGCACATCGACACGGGAAAGCTGCAGAAGGCGCTCGAGGACGTCGAGGCGCGCTACAAGCTCGCCGAGAAGACGAACGACGTCGGCGCGATGTCCTTCGACAAGGGCGCGATGGGGACGATCCTCCTCGAGATGGGCAAGCCCGACCAGGCGAAGAAGGCGTATGAGGAAGGCGCGGCGCTCGTTCAGGCGTCGAGCCTCTCGCAGGGCATCAAGGACAACTCCCGGCTCGTCCTCCACTACAACCTCGCGCGCGTCGCCGCGGCGAAGAAGGACTTCGCGACCGCGAAGAAGGAGGCGGACGCCTTCCGGGAGGGCGCGTCGACGTCGAAGAACCCGAACCAGCTCCAGAACGCGCACGAGCTCGACGGGATCGTCGCGCTCGCGCAGAAGGACTACGACACGGCGATCCACGAGCTCGGCCTGGCGAATCCGCAGAACCCGCAGGACACCTATCGCATCTGCGTCGCGTACCAGGGCAAGGGCGACGCGGCGAAGGCGGCGGAGTACTGCAGGCAGGCCGCGGACTTCAACTCTCTGCCGAACCCGAATTACGCGTGGATCCGCGTCAAGGCGAAGGCGGAAGCCGGCGCCAACGGCAAGGGGTAGGGCGGAAGCGATTCCCCGAACGGGGACGGCGGCCGAGGACGCTCGCGGCTTACGGCCCCGTCGGGTTCTTCTTCACGCCGCTCGAGATCAGGAACACGCGCCCCGTGTGGTTGCCATGGATGCCGCTCCACGCCGACGTGATGAGGAAGTCGATCGTGCCGTCGCCGTCGGTGTCGCCCATTCCCACCGCGTCGAATCCGAACGTGTCGCCCGGAACGCGGCACGTATAGGTCTTCAGCAGCTTGCCGCCCCTGCCCGAGTAGAGGTACGCGCGTCCGCCCGAGACGGCGGCCCCGCCGTACTGCCACGCGCCGATGATCAGGTCGGGCACGCCGTCGCCGTCGACGTCGCCCGCGGCCGACGGACCGATGCCGAAGCCCTCGCCGGCGGTCTGGCCCGTCAGCGTGAGGAGCGTCTTCCCGGTCCTCCCCGAGAAGACGTACGCGCGTCCGGTGGAAACGCCCCTGGCCGTGTTGCCGAAGTCCGTCGCGTAGAGATCCGCCACGCCGTCGCCGTCGAAGTCGCCGGGGACCGACAGGAACATGTTGCCGAGCGAGTTGCCCGTCGCGTCCGACTCGAGCACGAAGAGCGGCTTCTCCGACGGCCCCGAGTAGACGTAGACGCGCCCCGTCCTGTTCGGTCCGGCGGCCGGCGCGCCGACCATGAGAAAGGTCGTGTTGCCCTTCGTGTAGCCGGCGACGGTCGAGCCGAACAGGTCGCCCGCGCGCTCTCCCGTCCACGTCGCGAGCCGGCGGCCGTCCTTGCCCGAGTAGAGGTACGCGCGTCCCGCGTCCTTGCCGCCGGCCGCGTTGTTCGGCGCGCCGACGAGCACGTCGTCATGGCCGTCGTGGTCGACGTCTCCGGCGCTCGTCACGTGCCGGCCGAACGTGTCGTCCTTGTTCTCCGCCGTCAGCGTCAGCAGGACGCGGCCGTCCTTTCCCGAGTAGACGTAGGCCTTCCCGCCTCCCGGCGCTCCGGCGACGACGTCGGGGACGCCGTCCCCGTTCACGTCGCCCGCGAGCTCGACTCCCGTCCCGAGCTGATCGCCGGCGGCGCCGTCCGTCTTCCAGAGAAGGCGTCCCGTCTTCGTCGAGTAGACGTAGACCCGCCCGGCGTCTTTTCCGGCGGCGGCCGACGTCGGGGCGGAAGTCACGAAGTCGGCCACGCCGTCGCCGTCCACGTCGCCGAGGTTGCGTGCGATCCAGCCGAACTGGTCGCCGCCGGACTCTCCGTCCCACTCGTGAAGCACGGTCACGCGCTCGGACTCGACGAACGGATCGGCGAAGTCGTCCGGCTTCGGGAGGAGCGCCGCGAAGCGCGGGTCGCCCTGCACGGACGCCAGGTCCGCGTCCACCTGCGCCTGCGTCATGTCGAAGCGCCGGGTCGCCGCCAGCCTCTGCAGCCAGGCGATCGCGTCGTCGGTGCGGCCCTCGAGGGCATACGAGACGGCGGTGTTGTACAGGGCCTGCGGCATGTCGGGGGAGAGGGCGAGCAGTTTCGCGTACGCCGCGCGCGCCTGCGGGTACTTCTTCAGCTTCAGGTCGGCAAAGCCGAGGTAGCGCCAGGCCGTCTGGTTGCGCGGGTCCGCGGTCACGACCTTCTCGAGGATCGCGGCGCCGCCGGCGAAGTCGCCGCCGGCGATCCGGCCTCCCGCGGCGACCACGTCCTTCTCCGCGGCGGAGTGATCCTGCGCCCCGGCGAGCGCGAGCACGATCGCGGCGACGAGGGAGGCTCCGGCTATCAGTATCTTGCTCATTTCACACCTCGATGGCCGTCCGACATACGGATCCCTCCCGGCGAGGTTTCCCGGGGAGGACTCCCTCCCGTCGGTTACGATTCGCCATGACCGAAACCGGGGGCGGCCCGTCCGTCGGACCGTACGAGCGGGTGCTCTGGAGCAGTCCCGCGATCACGCTCGGCAGCTTCGACGCCTCGCCCGAGTGCGAGGACTTCGAGACCGCCGGAGCCGTCGGCGACAAGCCCTCGATCGCGTTCTCGCGCACTTCCGTCGGCATCGCGCAGGAGCGGCATGACCCGTTCGTCTCGGACGGCACGGTGGCCGTGCTCCACAATCCGCGCCATCCGTACCGGCGATTCCGCGTCGACCGTCGCGGCGATCACTGCGAATGGATGTGCGTCGACCCGGAGCTCCTGCTCGGCGTCAACCCGCGCCTCGGCCGGGATCCGAACCGGCCGTTCACGCGGTCGCACGTCCCGCTGTCGCGCCGCGCGGCCGCCCTGGTCCGACTCGCCGGACGCCACGTGCGGGAGTTCTCGCCGCCCGACGACCTCTGGGTCGAGGAGACGCTGATCGAGACGCTCGCCACGCTCATGCCCGGCGCGGCGCCCGGGAGGACGCGGTCGAGCCGCCGCCACGACCGGATCGTGCGAAGCGTCCGCGAGCTGCTCTCGAGCCGCCCCGAGCGGCCGTGGACGGTCCACTCCATCGCCCGGGTCGTGGGCGCGTCGCCGTTTCACGTGTGCCGCGTCTTCCGCCGCGGAACCGGCCACACGCTGCACGCCTATCTGACGGAACAGCGCCTCCGCCGCGCCCTGACGCTCATCGAGGAGGGCCGGAAGGATCTGCGCGCGGTCGCGTCGGCGCTCGGCTTCGCGAGCCCGAGCCACTTCGCCGCGTCATTTCGACGCGCCTTCGGGACGCCGCCGGGCGGTTTCCGCGCCGCGGCGACGCCGGCGAACGTCCGGGACCTCGCGGCACGGCTGGCGCAGGGCGCGTGATGGAATCTGCCTCATGAAGACTCTCATCGCGCTCCTGCTCTCGGCGGCGCCGCTTCTCGCGAGCCCCGACGCCGGGCCCGCGCCGACGCTCAAGTCGATCCTGCTCGAGCAGTTCAAGACGACGCACGACAACCAGGACTGGTTCGTTCCCGCGAGCAAGGCCGTGGCCGGGCTCACCGCCGAGCAGGCGTCCTGGAAGGACGGCAAGGGCAACCACTCGGTCGCGCAGCTCGTCAGCCACCTGATCTTCTGGGACCAGTCGAACCTCGCCCGGCTCCAGGGCAAGCCCGCGCCGAAGTACGGCGGCAAGAACGACGAGACTTTCGACATCAACGTGAACAAGGAAACGTGGGATCAGATGGTCAAGGACCTCGACCGGGTCCTCGCGGATTGGGAGAAGGCCATCGAAGCGGCCGACGACGCCACGATCCAGAAATGGGCGCCGACCATCGCGCACGTCAGCACCCACAACGCGTACCACACGGGCCAGATCCTCTACATCCGCAAGCTGCAGGGCTCGTGGGATCCGGAGAAGGGCGTCAAGTAGAGAGGACTCTCCCGCCGCGAGCGGGCGGCTACCAGACCCCCGGCACGAACCGGTACCGGACCTCCCTCGTGTACTCCTCGTAACCCGGCAACCTGGCGCGAAGCACGCGCTCCTCGAGCACCGCCCGCCGCCCGACGAGGGCGATCAGCGGGAGAGCCGCGAGAACGCCGTACCACGATCCGAGGAGCAGCGCACCGCCGGCGGCGAAGACCGCGAACGCGGCATACATCGGGTGCCGCACGCGCGCATAGGGACCGGTGCGGACGACCGTCTGGGCGCGATCCGTCTGGAGACGGACCGCGGGTGAGAGGAACGAGTTCTCGCGAAACGTCGCGTGAAACAGCCGGAACGACCAGAGAAACGCGAGGCCTCCGGCGATCTGCACGGGCCTCGGCACGTGGGACCAGCGGAATCGCACCGCGTCGAGACCCATCAGCGCGAGCCAGGCGAAGAAGAGGACGCCGAGGATCGAGAGCAGCACCTTGTCCCACGGCTCCTGGTCCTTGCGGCCGACGCCGCTCATCCGCTCGTTCATCAGCTCCGGGTTGTGGCGGACGAGCCACGCGCTCTCCGCCGTGGAGAGCCCGAACATCAGGCCGAGGAAGATCCACCCGGCCGGCCAGGCGAACGTTCCCGCGGGAAGAAAGAGCGCCAGCGCGATCACCCCCATCGTGACGATCGTCTGGACGGCGAGCTTGACGAGATTGACGCGGGCGGCCTCGGCCATGGACGCAACCCTATCGCTCGAGGCCCATGGCGCGGTCAGGGATTCGGGGCGTGAGCCTGAGCCCGCCGGGGCTCCTTCTTCCCGCGGACGCGACGAGGGAACCCGACTCCGGATACGCTTCCCGGAGCGATGACGACCCGCTTCCTCCCACTCCTCCCGTATGCATCCGTCCTCTTCGCCGCGTCCCTCCTCGCCTGGCCGGCGCCGTCGCCCGGTCCCGCGCAGCCCGTCGCCGCGAACGCGGCGGCCGCCCCGGCCAAATCGGCGCCGACCCAATACCGCCTCCCGCCCGAGAAGCGCGAGAAGGCCATCGCGTACGCGCGCGCCCGCTACCGCCTCCACTTCGCCGCGTTTGCGTGGAGCTGCATCGCGCTCCTCGCGATCGTCGCGCTGCGCCTCGGCCCGAAATTCCGCGACCTCGCCGAGTCGGTCAGCTCGCGGCGATTCTGGCAGGCCGCCGTCTTCGTCCCGCTTCTCCTGATCGCCGACGGCGTTCTCGAGCTGCCGACGGCCGCCTGGGCGCAGCACCTCGCCCTCTTCTACGGCCAGTCCGTCCAGACCTGGGGCTCGTGGATCGGCGACCAGTTGAAGGGGCTTCTCGTCGGCCTCGTCGTCGCGATCCCGCTCGTCTGGCTCTTCTACGCGATCGTGCGCAAGAGCCCGCGCCGCTGGTGGCTGTGGTTCTGGCTCGCGCTCCTGCCGGTCATCGTCTTCCTCGTCTTCGTCACGCCGTTCGTGGTCGAGCCGCTCTTCTTCCAGTTCGAGCCGCTCGCGCCCGCGCATCCCGAGCTCGCGCGCGCGATCGAGCAGGTCACGGTCCGCGCCGGACACCCCATCCCGCCCGAGAAGATGTTCGCGATGAACGCGAGCTCGAAGTACACGTCCGTCAACGCGTACGTCACCGGCCTCGGTGCCTCGAAGCGCGTCGTCGTGTGGGACACCACGATCGCGAAGGCCACGATTCCCCAGACCCTCTTCGTGTTCGGCCACGAGATGGGCCACTACGTCCTGCTCCACGTCCCGAAGACGATCGCGTTTCTGTGGGGACTGCTCTTCGTCCTGCTCGCCCTCGGCGCGTGGATCGTCCAGCGCCTCTTCCGGCGGCCCGGCCGCTGGGGCATCCGCGGACTGACCGACTGGGCGTCGATGCCCGTCCTGCTTCTCGCGCTGACGATCGGCGGCGAGCTCGCGTCGCCCGTCGTCAGCGGCTTCATCCGCTCGCAGGAGCACCAGGCCGACATCTACGGCCTCGAGGCCATCCACGGACTCGTCCCCGATTCCTCGCGCGCGGCCGCCGAGGCCTTCCAGCTTCTCGGCGAGGCGAACCTCGCCGATCCCGACCCCGGCCCGTTCATCACCTTCTGGCTCTACGACCATCCGCCGCTCGCCGACCGGCTCCGCTTCGCCGCGGAGTACGACCCGTGGGGCAAGGGGGAGCCGCCGCGGTACGTGAAGTGACCACGCGCCGCTTCTCGAACCGCCTGCTCTCGCTGCTCGACGCCTCGCGCATCCTCCGCATCCGCGCCGGCCGGAGCCATCGCTTCCTCGGCATCTGGGTCGTCGTCGCGAGCGGCCGCGCCTTCGTCCGACCCTGGAACGACGGACCGGCGGGCTGGCGCCGGGCGTTTCTCGAGGATGCGCACGGCGCGATCCGGATCGGCGGCGCGAAACGCGCGATCTCCATCCTCGCCCGACCCGCGCGCGGCGAGCGGCTCTACGACGCGATCGACGACGCCTACGCCGCGAAGTACGCGAGTCCCGCCAACCGAAAGTGGACTCGCGGCCTCCAGTCGGACCGGCGGCGCAAAACGACGATGGAGCTCCTGCCTCGTTAACCGCCTTCTCGACTAGAATCCGTCAGCTTTCATGACGCTGTCCGCCGGCACCCGTCTCGGCTCCTACGAGATCCTTGCCCCGATCGGCGCCGGGGGGATGGGCGAGGTCTACCGCGCCCGCGACGCCAAGCTCGACCGCGAGGTCGCCGTCAAGGTCCTCCCCGCCCAGCTGACCGCGAACGCCGACGCGCTCGCGCGCTTCGAGCGGGAGGCCAAGGCTGTCGCCGCGCTCTCGCATCCGAACATCCTCGCGATCCACGACTTCGGCACGCACGACGGCGTCTCGTACGCGGTGACGGAGCTGCTCGAGGGCGAGACGCTGCGCGGCAGGCTCGACGGCTCGACGGTGACGCAGAAGCAGGCGGTGGACTGGGCGCTCCAGATCGCGAAGGGTCTCTCCGCCGCGCACGGCAAGGGCGTCGTGCATCGGGATCTGAAGCCCGACAATATTTTTGTCACCCACGACGGCCACGTCAAGATCCTCGACTTCGGCCTCGCGAAGCGCGTCGACGCGCCCGCGGCCGAGCAGACGAGCGCGCCCACCGGCACCGGCGGCGGCCACACGGAGCCCGGCACGGTGATGGGCACGATGGGCTACATGTCGCCCGAGCAGGTCCGCGGGTTGGCGGTCGACGCGCGCTCCGACATCTTCTCTTTCGGCGCGATCCTCTACGAGCTCCTCTCCGGAAGGAAGGCATTCAAGCGCGACACGACGAGCGACACGATGGCGGCGATCATGCGCGACGAGCCGCCGGAGCTGACGCAGTCGGGCCGCAACGTCTCTCCCGCGCTCGACCACATCGTGAAGCACTGCCTCGAGAAGGAACGCGAGAACCGGTTCCAGTCCGCCAAGGACGTGGTGTTCGCGCTGTCCGAGGCGTCGAGCCCGACGACCGGGTTCCCGAGCGGGTCGTACTTCGCTCCGTCCTCACCGCGCCGTGGCCCCGGGAAGGGGGTCATCGCCATCGCCGCCTTCACCGCTGTCTTCGCCGTCGCGGCTCTGCTCTTCTGGCGGCGGCCAAAGCCCGGAACCGCCGTCGCCTCCGCGGGAGGCCCCACGCGCATTGCCGTCCTCCCGTTCGAGAACCTGGGCGCTCCCGAAGACGACTACTTCGCCGACGGCATGGCGGACGAGATCCGCGGCAAGCTGACCTCTCTGCCGGGGGTGCAGGTCATTGCGCGCGGCAGCTCGACGCCGTACAAGAAGACCACCAAGACGCCGAAGCAGATCGCCGAGGAGCTGAATGCGTCCTACCTCCTCACGGCCACCGTGCGCTGGGAGAAGGGAGGAGGCACGAGCCGGGTCCACGTCAGCCCGGAGCTCGTCGACGTCACGCGCCCGGACGCGCCGACCTCCAAGTGGCAGCAGCCGTTCGACGCCGCAATCACGGACGTCTTCCAGGTGCAGTCGGACATCGCGACCCAGGTGGCGCAGGCGCTGGGCGGCGAGCTCGGGGCGGGCGAGGAGAAGCGGCTGTCGGAACGCCCCACCCAGAACCTCGCCGCCTACGACGCGTTCCTCAAGGGGGAAGCGACGTCGAAGGGAATGGCCCTGAACGATCCACCGACCGTTCGGAAGGCTCTCGCTTTCTACGAGCAGTCGGTGGCTCTGGACCCGGGCTTCGCGCAGGGGTGGGCGCGGGTGTCCGCGGCGAGCTCGCTTCTCTATGCCAATGGCCTTCCGGATCCCCATCTCGCCGAGCGCGCGCGAGAGGCCGCGGAGAAGGCGCTGGCGATCGCGCCCGGCCGGCCGGAGGGATACCACGCGCTTGGGAATTTCGAGCGGTTCATCGCTCACGACATGCCGGGGGCGCGCGAGCAGTACGCCAAAGGGTTGCGTGTGGCGCCGAACTCCGCGGACCTTCTCGGGGCGTCGTCGGCAGCCGAGCTGACGATTGGACTCGGCGAAGCGGCTCTGGAGCACGCGAGACAGGCGGAACGCGTCGATCCGCGATCGGTCGCCGCCGTGCGGAGGGTGGGTTCCACGCTGCTCGTGCTCCGACGCTATCCCGAGGCGATCGCCGCACTCGATCGAGCGCTCGCCCTGTCGCCTTCGAACCTCAACACGATCGAGTATCGCGCGATGGCGTCTCTCGGTCAGGGAGACCTCGCGGGGGCCCGGGAAGTCCTCCAAACCGCCTCGAAGAAGGTCGAGCCGACGGCGCTCGTCGCCTACTTCGCCCAGTACAACGATCTCTTCTGGGTTCTGGAGGAGGAACAACGAGACTTGCTCCTCCGGCTCACGCCGGATGCATTCGACGGCGACCGCGCGGCGCTGGAGATCTGCCTGGCAGAGGCCTATGCGCTGAAGGGGGACGCCGCGAAGACGCGCCTCCACGCGGAGGAGGCGCACAAGGGTTTCGAGGAGCAGCTCCGCCAGGCGCCGGAAGACAACCAGCGGCACGTCCTCAGCGGACTCGCGCTCGCCTACCTCGGCCGGAAGGAGGAAGCGATCCGCGAAGGCCTGCGTGGCGTCGAGCTGCTTCCGATCGCGAAGGACACCCACTCGGGTGCCTACAATCAGCACGTCCTCGTGAGGATCTACGTCCTCGTCGGCGAACCCGAGAAGGCGCTCGACCGGCTCGAGCCGCTGCTGAAGGTCCCGTACTACCTCTCGCCCGGCTGGCTCAAGATCGATCCCAACTTCGACCCGCTGCGGGGGAACCCGCGGTTCCAGAAGCTCGTGGCGGGTCCGAAGTGACTCTGGCAGCCGGTACGCGTCTCGGCTCGTACGAGATCCTGGCACCGCTGGGTGCCGGAGGAATGGGCGAGGTCTACCGCGCACGGGATCGGAAGCTCGACCGGGAGGTCGCGGTCAAGGTGCTGCCCGAGTCCGTTGCTGGCGGACGCCGACACGCTCGCGCGGTTCGAGCGCGAGGCGAAAGCGGTCGCCGCGCTGTCGCATCCGAACATCCTCGCGATCCACGATTTCGGCACGCACGACGGCACCACCTATGCCGTCATGGAGCTGCTGGAGGGCGAGACGCTGCGCGGCAAGCTCGACTCGGGCTCCATTTCTCAGAGGCAGGCCGTCGACTACGCCCTTCAGGTCGCGAAGGGCCTCTCCGCGGCTCACGAGAAGGGCATCGTTCACCGGGACCTGAAACCGGAGAACCTGTTCGTGTCGAAAGATGGGCACGTCAAGATCCTGGACTTCGGTCTGGCCAAGAAGCTCGAGGCGGCCGCCGCGCAGGAGCAGACGAGCGCGCCGACGGGCTCGGGCCACACGGAGGCCGGGACGGTGATGGGAACGATGGGCTACATGTCACCGGAGCAGGTCCGGGGGCTGCCGGTCGATCACCGTTCCGACATCTTCTCCTTCGGAGCGATCCTCTACGAGATGCTGTCGGGAAAGAAGGCATTCAAGAAGGCGACAGCGAGCGACACGATCGCGGCGATCCTGAAGGAAGAGCCGCCGGAGCTGACGCAGTCGGGGCGGAACATTTCGCCGGCCCTGGATCACATCGTCAAGCACTGCCTGGAGAAGGACCGGGACAACCGGTTCCAGACGGCGAAGGACGTCGCGTTCAACCTCTCGGAGCAGTCGTCGTCGAGCGTGGTGAGCGGCGCGAGCGGTTCCCATGTCGCCGCGGCGCCAGCCCGAAGGAGCAAGGTTCTCATCGCGGTTGCGGCGGTCATCGTCCTCGCTGCAGTGGGTGCCTTTCTCCTGCGCCGGCCACACAGAGCGGACGAGTCCGCGGGGATCAAGCGCGTGGCGGTGCTGCCGTTCGAGAACCTCGGCGCTCCGGAGGACGACTATTTCGCGGACGGCATGGCCGACGAGATCCGGGGAAAGCTGACTTCTCTTCAGGGCGTGCAGGTGATCGCGCGCGGCAGCTCGATTCCCTACAAGAAGACCAACAAGACGCCGAAGCAGATCGCCGAGGAATTGAACGCGTCGTATCTCCTCACCGCCACCGTGCGCTGGGAGAAGAGCGGAGGCGCGAGCCGGGTCCACGTGAGCCCGGAGCTCGTCGATGTGACCCGCCCGGACGCGCCGACGTCCAAGTGGCAGCAGCCGTTCGATGCGGCGATCACGGACGTCTTCCAGGTGCAGTCGGACATCGCAACCAAGGTGGCGCAGGCGCTCGGGGGCGCACTCGGGGCGGGCGACGAGAAGCGGCTGTCCGAAAAGCCGACGCAGAACCTCGCCGCCTACGACGCCTTCCTCAAAGGCGAAGAGACCTCGAAGGCGATGGCCACGAGCGATCCTCCCACCGTCCGGAAGGCCCTCGGCCTTTACGAGCAGGCGGTGGCTCTCGACCCCGGTTTCGCGCAGGGGTGGGCGCGCGCGTCCGTGGCCAGCTCGCTCCTGTACGCGAATGGCCTTCCGGATCCTCACCTCGTCGAGCGCGCCCGGGAGGCCGCCGAGAGGACGATCGCGCTCGCGCCGGACCGGGCCGAGGGATACCACGCGCTCGGGAACTTCGAGCGGCTGGTCGCTCACGACATCCCGCGCGCTCGTGAGCAGTACATCAAAGGGTTGCGGCTCGCGCCAAACGCCGTGGAAATTCTCGGGTCGTTGGCGTCGGCCGAGCTCGCGATGGGACTCGGCGAAGCGGCTCTGGAGCACGCGAAGCAGGCAGAACGCCTCGATCCGCGATCGGTCGGCGCCGTGCGGAGGCTGGGCGCCACGCTGTTCCTGCTCCGGCGCTTCCCCGAGGCGATCGCCGCGCTCGATCGGGCCCTTGCCTTAGCGCCGTCGAACGTCAACGCCATCGAATATCGGGCGATGGCATCTCTCGGCCAGTCAGACCTCGCGGGTGCTCGGGCAGTGTTTCGATCCGCCCAGAAGGACGTCGAACCGACGGCGCTCGTCGCCTACTTCGCCCAGTACAACGATCTCGTCTGGGTTCTGGATGAGGAGCAACGGAATCTGCTGCTTCGGCTGACGCCGGATGCGTTCGACGGCGATCGATCAGCGCTCGAAATGTGCCTGACCCAGGCCTACGCTCTCAACGGCGACGCCGCCCAGACGCGCTTTCACGCGGAAGAGGCGCGCAAGGCTTTCGAAGAACAGCTCCGCCAGGCGCCGGACGACGACCAGCGGTTGATCCTCCACGGCCTCTCACTCGCCTTCCTCGGCCGGAAAGAGGAAGCGATCCGGGAGGGGCTGCACGCCGTCGAGCTGATGCCGATTTCGAGGGACGCCGTATCCGGCGCCTACGATCAGCAGGTGCTCGCCCGGATCTACGTCCTCGTCGGCGAGCCGGAGAAGGCGCTCGACCGACTCGAGCCGCTGCTGAAGATGCCGTCCCTCCTCTCGCCCGGCTGGCTGAAGATCGATCCCACCTTCGATCCGCTTCGCGGGAACCCCCGGTTCCAGAAGCTCGTGAAGGGGTAGGGACGGTCATCGCTCTCGCCACGCGCACAGATCGTCCGAACGACGAGGAGGTTGTCATGCCCGGAAGGAAACGGTCTCCCGCGATCGCTGCGGCATTCATCGCCGCCGCGTGTCTTTCGTCCGCCCGGACCGCTCGCGCCCAGGACTGGTCGAGGATGCAGGAACAGCTGGACCGCGCTCGCGCGCAGGCGGCGCCGGGCTCGGTCACGAGGCTGGTCCCCGGCCAGGCGGATTCGTACGGGACCCGGGACGAGACCGTGGTCAGCGTCGACGCTTACGCCTTTCAAGGCGCCCAGTCGGGGGACCATCTAAACGACGACGGCAATGGCTATCGCCACCTCGAGGAATCGGCCAGCGGATACCTCGCCGCCTCGGTGAGCGTTCCGGGCGGAGTCATGATCGACATGCTGTCGGTGAACATCTGTGCCGCGACCGGGGATCTGACGATCGCGCTCTATGACGGCAACTGGGGCGGGCAACCCATCGTACTCATCAATTCGCTGACGACGTCCGCCTCGGGGTGCGCCCTCTACTCGAACTATTTTCCCCCGGGCACTCTGTACCAGAACCCTCACATGCATCCGCTCTACCTCGTCATTCACTGGGAGGGACCCACGGACGGTTCGCTCAAGTTCAACTCCGCCTTCGTCGGTTATCGCCGCGTCGTCTCACCGGCTCCGGCCACGGCGACCTTCAACGACGTCCCGACCAGCGACCCGTTCTTCCAGTTCATCGAGGCCCTCGCCGCCTCGGGCATCACGGCCGGCTGCGGGAACGGCAACTTCTGTCCCAACGCGCCGCTCACGCGGGGCCAGATGGCCGTGTTCCTCGCGAAGGCCCTCGGGCTGCACTGGCCGGACTTCTAGGCCTCGTCTTCCCTCGCGCCGACGCGGGAGCCCCATCTCGGTTCCCGTCGCCGCCATCGAGGATCTCATTCGCCTGAAGGAGGCGGCCGGCCGGCCGAAGGACCGGATCGAGATCGAGATTCTCGAAGCCCTCAAGGAGGAGATCGAACGCGGCGGAGAAGGAAGTAAGAGCGCGGGCGCTACACCAGCCTCAGAAACAGCATCAGGCCCTCGTCGATCGCGGCCACCTCGGCTGCGGTGAGCCTACCGAACACGCTTTCGATGCGGCGCTTGTCCACGGACCGGATCTGGTCGATCAGCGCGAACGATGTCGTGCGAAGGCCGCTTCGACCAGGCGCGAGCGGCGGATAGAGCGCGCCTTCTCCGGCGCTCGCGCTGATCGGCACGACGGCGACGAGCGGGAAGCGCTGGTCCGCCGCAATGTCGGCGTCGCTGACGATCGCGCACGGGCGGGTGCCGCGTTGCTCGTGGCCACGAGTCGGGTCGAGCGAGACGAGGACGATCGTTCCCCGCTCGAGCTTCAACGCTTCTCCACCCAGCCCTTCCCGGCAACCCATCGGATCGGCTTCCCGGCCCGCGGATCCAGCAAGGCGGCAGCGTCTCCGCCGGAAGACCGCGCGCCCCACTCCTTGAGCCCCGCGTCGGCGAGCTCGCTCGATTCGGGATGAGGATTCGCGAGCGATCGCTTGAGGTCTTCCCGCCGCCGGCGCTGGACCTCGCGGCGGACCGCTTCGAGCACGAAGCGGCTGCGGTTCTTTTCCCGCCGGTCGATTTCTTCGACGACTTCCGGCGGAAGGGTGATGGTAACGCGGGCAGCAGGCATAGTATGATCTTATCTTAGATCACACCGGTCTCTCTACTTCTTCGCCGCCCGCGACGCCTTCACGATCTCCCCGACCGTGCGATCGAGCTCCTCGAGGAGCGGGCTCAATCCCCGCGCCTCGAGCGCGCGCGTCACGGCGCCGTAGTACCAGAGCACGTCTTCCTTCGGCGCGCTGAAGCGCTTCCAGACGTTCTCGCCATCGGTCCGGTAGTCCCGCAGGATCGACCGGGCGTTGTGGAGCTTGTCGGCGGCCGCCACGATGCGCACCGAGCGATGAGCCTCGCGCAGGTTGTCGATGTGGGTCTGCTTGCGCTGCAGCCACTTCGGCTTCGGAGTCTCGAGCGTGTCGGAGCAGCCCTCGACGATCGCGGCCACTCCCATGCCGAACTTCTGCCGGATCTCGTCGAGCGCCTCCTGGCCGCCGCAGTCCTCCGCGACGTCGTGCAGCAGCGCGGCGATGACCTCGTCCTCGCTGCCGCCGTACTCGAGCACCAGGCTCGCCACCGCCATCGGGTGGGAGATGTAGGGGATCCGCGATCCCTTGCGCTTCTGGCCCGCGTGCTTCTCCGCGGCGTAGGCGAGCGCCTTGCCGTACCGCTGCGCCGACACGTCGGCCGTCCTCGACTGCTTCATCGGAATTCCTCCAGGGCCCGTGTGGGTCGATTCGAGACGTAGACTCTACTCGCTCTCGCCTCGCTCGCCGTCGGAGGATGCCGATGAATGCCTCGAGATGCGCCGCCCTCGTCGCGCTCGCCGCCGTCCTGACCACCGCCGCCGCCACGGGCCCGACTCCGACCCCCGCCTCCCTCGACCGCGCCGCCCTGGCCGCGCAGGTCAAGGCCGAGCTCCTCCATGCCTGGCAGGGCTACGAGCGCTACGCGTGGGGCCACGACGAGCTGAAGCCCGTCAGCCGCACCGCGCACGACTGGCACGCGCAGTCGCTTCTCATGACGCCCGTCGATGCCCTCGACACGCTGCTCCTGATGGGACTGAACGACGAGGCGGCCCGCGCGAAGGCGCTGATCCTCGAGAAGCTCTCCTTCGACCAGGACGTCTCGGTGAAGAACTTCGAGATCACGATCCGCATCCTCGGAGGCCTCCTCTCTTCATACCAGGCGACCGGCGATCCGCGCCTCCTCGCGCTCGCGGAAGACCTCGGGCACGCGCCTCCTGCCCGCGTTCTCGTCGCCGACCGGGATGCCCTACATGTTCGTGAATCTCAAGACCGGGAAGACGTCCGGAACGCGCTCGAACCCGGCGGAGATCGGCACGCTGCTCCTCGAGTTCGGCACGCTCGCGAAGCTCACCGGAAAGCCCGTGTTCTACGAGAAGGCGAAGAAGGCCGTGACGAGCCTGTACGCGCGCCGCTCGGCGATCGGGCTCGTCGGCGAAGAGATCGACGTGGAGACGGGAGCGTGGCTCAGCCCCGCGAGCCACGTCGGTGGAGGGATCGACTCGTACTACGAGTACCTCCTCAAGTGCGGCCGCCTCTTCGGCGATCCCGACTGCCAGCGGATGTGGTCCGAGAGCCTGCGCGCGCTGAACGCCCACCTCGCCGACGAGGCGCCCTCGGGCCTCTGGTATGGCCAGGTGGACATGACGACGGGCCGGCGCACCGCGACTGAGTTCGGCGCGCTCCACGCCTTCCTGCCGGGCACGCTGGCGCTCGGCGGAGACCTCGACCACGCCCGCCGCCTGCAGGACTCGTGCTTCAAGATGTGGAACCTCCGCGGCATCGAGCCCGAGCTTCTCGACTACCGGAAGATGCGCGTCGTGTCCCCCGGCTATCCGCTGCGCCCGGAGATCATCGAGTCGGCGTTCTACCTGTACCGATTCACGAAGGATCCGCGGTACCTGGAGATGGGCCGCACGTTCTTCGAGAGCATCGAAAAGCACTGCCGCACGGACGCGGGCAACACGGTGCTGCAGAGCGTCGTCACGATGGAGAAGGGCGACCTGATGCCGAGCTATTTCCTGGCGGAGACGCTCAAGTACCTCTACCTGCTCTTCTCCGACGAGCCGGTGGACCTGGACATGAGCGTCTTCAATACCGAGGCGCACCTACTGCGAAAAACGTGGTGAGGTATCTGACGGCCGCGCTCATACCCCCTCTCCCGGCGGGAGAGGGTTGGGGTGAGGGGCCCCTATCGCTCGAGTTTAGAAGACCTTTTTCCGCAGCGGCGCAGTAACCGGGGAGGCCGTGCTACACTTGTCGTGCATGTAATACAAGTGAGGCAACCTCATGTCCACGTCCGTTTCCGTCCGCTTGCCCGACAAGACCGCGAAGGCCCTCGACGATCTTTCCAGGGCCACCGATCGCCCCAGGACCTACTTCATCGAGAAAGCCCTGGAGTCCTACCTCGCCGAGCATGCGGACTACCAGGTCGCGCTCGACCGACTTCGAGACAAGGACGACCCGATCATTTCGTCTTCCGAGATGAGAAAGCGGATTGGCCGCCGCCCGCGTTGAGTACAAGGCCTCGGCCGCATCCGATCTCGAACGACTCGACCGCGCCGTCGCGCTCCGGGTCCTGAGGAAGATCGAGAAGTCCCTCGTCGAGCAGGGTCACGCCGGCGAGCCGCTGACCGGCGAATTCGCCGGCCTCTTCCGGCTGCGCGTGGGCGACCATCGCGTGATTTACACGCTGCTGTCGAACGGTTTCCTCGTTCTGCGGATCGGACACCGAGGAGACGTATATCGGCGGGGTCGACCGTAGGTTCTGCTGGATCCGGCGGCCTTGGCGGTGACTGATTCTTCGGTCGTTGAGTCGAAGCTGCTCGAGAGGACGCCTTGACTAGAGTACAATACAAACATTGTGAGCAATCCAACCCGTTTTGAGTCCGCGTCCGCCTCCCGGAGGGACCCCGCCGCACGGCGGCCATCGCCACCTGGATCCGGCTGGAAAAACTCGCCGGCATCCGCGAAGTCGAGCGAGGTTTGAAGAAACTCATGGATTTCGCATCGGCCTCCAAGGGGCGGTCTCCTTCCGCCGAGGAAATCGAGAAGTGGGCAGGCAAGTTGCCGTGAAGACCTACGTGACCCCGCGCTCCGCCGTCCTGAAGAAATTGCCGGAAGGGCTCGTCCGGCGCCGCCCTCGGTCTTTTGCCGAGTGGAAGGCATTGCGCGAATGGGGGCAACTTCCGAAATGGGAGCCCGAGCCTGCGGGCTACCTTCTTCGACTTTGCCGTGAAGGAGCGAGATTGAGCCAGCTGCGGTTGGCAGGGCTCCTCGGCTGTTCTCAACAGGCGGTCGCTCAGGCGGAGCGCTGGCAAAGCAATCCCACGGTTGGATTCATGCGGAGTTGGGCTCGGGCCTGCAAATCGACGGTCGAGCTGCAGATCCGTTGAGCTTGCGAAGCTCTGCGGTCCCTGTCGCCTCTAAGTTGTGAGACGACCGTTCCGTCCAGCGTCCCGTCCCACGACCGACGCTCGAGCCGATCAACTTCGACGTTTCTAACGGCCGTTAATCCGCCTCCGTGCGCCTCGCCGCGGTGGTACTGTCGATTCGTTCTCGCTTCGCTCGCCCTTTGCCAGACTCCTTCTGACGAATCCCGACCGAACAACCGACGAGAATGCAGAGCGCCGCGCCGTGGTGTCTTCGCTCGATTCCCATCGGCGAAGGAGAAAATCATGCGATCCACCTCGCGTCGGTTCCTGGCCGCGATTCTTCTCACCGCGGCGGCAGGATTCGCCTTGTCCCAGGAGGCCAGCGCGCCGCCCCCGCCGCCCGCCCCCGACGTCGCCGCCCCGGTCGCGACGCTCCCGCAGATCCCCGCCGCCGTCGTGGCGCCCGTGCCCGACCCCAACGCGCCGCCCGTCGATCCCGCGCTCACCATCGACCCGAGCGCCCTGGCCGTCGCGCCCGCCGCCGCGGCGACCGCGCAGGTCCCCGAGCCGGAGAAGCCGGTCGTCACGACGACGACCCATCGCGTGGCGAAGAAGTCGACGTCGAAGCCCATCGCGAAGCCGGTGATCGAATCCCGATCGATCGAGCCGGCTCCGGCGCCCGCCTCCGCCGCCACGGCCGACCCGAGCACCTTCCAGGGCCTGAATCCTCCCAACGCGTCCGCGAACACGGCGCCGGCTCGGAGCATTGCGCCCCCGCCGCCCGCGGCAAAAGCGGCGCCTCTCGAAAGCTCCTCCGAAGAAGCCTTCCCACAGAAGAAGCTCGGCATCGGCAGCTGGATCCTTTTCGGCATCGCCCTCGTTGCCGTGGCCGGCATCGCCACCAAGTTCCTGCGTCGGCGACTCCAGACCCCGACCGCGCTCGTGGACTTCACGGGCAGTTCTCGCTTGCCTGAGCTCAAACCCGCTCCTGTGCCGCGTCCCTGACCACAACGACTGACCGAAAGAGGGCCGGGGTGAGGGGAGAACTGCCACCACCGCCCTAACCCCCTCTCCCTCCGGGAGAGGGCAGGGGTGAGGGGAGAACTGTCGCCACCGCCCTACCCCCCTCTCCCTCCGGGAGAGGGCCGGGGTGAGGGGAGAACTGCCACCACCGCCCTAACCCCCTCTCCCTCCGGGAGAGGGCAGGGGTGAGGGGAGAACTGACACCACCGCCCTAACCCCCTCTCCCTCCGGGAGAGGGCAGGGGTGAGGGGAGACCTGCCGCCACCGCCCTAACTCCCTCTCCCTCCGGGAGAGGGTCGGGGTGAGGGGAGTTCAACCGCCTTCAAAATCGACTCCAGCACACCCCCCAGGTTCCCCGCGATGTCGGTGTTCCAAAACCTCAGGACTCGAAGCCCCAGTCGTGCCAACGCTCGGTCACGCTCGTGATCGCGCTCCCGATTCGGCTCCGACGCATGCCCGCCGCCGTCGATTTCGACGACGAGGCGCGCGGAGGCGCAATAGAAATCCACGATGAAAGGGCCAATCGGCTGCTGACGGCGAAACCGAAGACCTTCCAACCTTCGGCCGCGGAGCTCCCGCCACAATGCCCGCTCCGCGTCAGTCGGGCGACCACGTAGCGATCGTGAATAGGCGAGTGTGTCCGGAAAGGTGGGAGGGTTCCGGCGAGGTTTCCCCTCACCCCGTCCCTCTCCCGATGGGAGAGGGAGCCCTGGATCGCGCTCCTTCATCCATGAGTCTTCTTCCGGGCCGGGAGGGGGCAACAGTCGCCGTGCCACTCTCCCCCTCTCCCTCCGGGAGAGGGCCGGGGTGAGGGGGCAACTAGTCGCCGCGCCGCTCTCTCCCTCTCCCTCCGGGAGAGGGCAGGGGTGCGGGGATTGCGTTCTGGCTTGGTGAGAGCGAGGTCGGGCCCTCCAGGGCGAAGGACTAGCAGGGATGGCGTGGCTCCCGCGGGCCGGATTCGCGAATTCCTAGACGACTGCGCTCGGCAGCTTCGCCATCAGGCCAGAGTCAGCCGCTGCACTCCGACAAATTCCAGGCCCTCAGAGTCCTGGCCCTGAACTTCCAGGCACAGTTCGGCCGCCTCGCGAATCCGCTCCATGAGCTCATCCAGGGATCGCGCCTGAGCGTGACAGTCCCGGAGCTCGGGAATCGAGGCGACGTAGAAGCCCTCTCGATCCCGCTCCACGACGACGTTGAATTCCTTCTTCATGGTCTGCCGAAGATTCTCAGCTGCGCCGCCGCGAGCCGGCCGTGCGCACGACGTCGAGCACTGCTTCAGGGTGCCTGGCGACGATCCGCAGAAGGATTCTGGCGCTGCCTTCCGGTTTGCGACGCCCCTGCTCCCAGTTCCTGAGCGTGCCCGCGCTGATGCCCATGAGCGCGGCAAACTTGGATTGGCTCAGCCGGTAGCCTCTGCGCACCTCGCGCACGTCGGGCTCGCCGACCTGGAACACCTTGGATGGCTTGCGGCGCCCTTGGAGGATCTCGCCGCCTTCCTTCACGCTCTGTAGAAGCTCCTCGAACAGTTCTTCCTTCATCGGTACTCCCGTTCAACAATCTGCCGCAATGACTTCTTCTGGTCGGTCGTGAGATCGGCCCTCTCGTTCTTCGAGAATGCGAAGAGCATCAAGAGCCGCCTCGAGGCCGGATGCCAGAAATAGATCACCCTGGAACCTCCACGCTTTCCCCGTCCCTGCGCCCCCCAGCGAACTTTTCGAAGGCCTCCAGTTCCCGGAATGACGTCGCCCTCCGTTGGGCGCCGCACCAATTGAAGCTGGAGCGCTCGATACTCCTCGGGACTCATCAGATCGCCGATTCGCGCCGTAAACGCTCGAGTCTCGACGATGACCACAGGCTCTCACTATACGCCAATGGCGTATCTAATGTCGAGTCCCATCAAGCTCCGCGAGCGTCTTTCCCCGGACGCCAAGTGTCCCCTCGCCTGTGCAACGATCTGATCCAGGGGGATCCGCTTTGCGTTTCAAAGCCACCGACGTCTACGACTTCTACAAGCCGACCGAGTGCGCCCGCCGCGTCTCTCTCCGCGCCCACGGCGAACCCGAACCCGAAACCACCACCCCCTTCGACCAGCTCCTCCAAACCCTCGGCCGCCGCCACGAAGCCGCCCACCTCGCGACCCTCCGTAGCCGCAGCCGCGACGGCGACGTCCTCGACCTCTCCGCCCTCAAGGACAACCCGCTCGAGCGCGAGCGCCGCACCCTCGAAGCGATCCACTCCGCCACCCCCGCCCCCGTCATCTACCAGCCCCGCTTCCGCCTCACCCTCCCCATCGCCACCACCCCCGTCGAGCTCGTCGGCGAGCCCGACTTCCTCATCCACGACCCCGCCGCCGGCGGCTACCGCATCCGCGACTCCAAGCTCGCGCGCAACGTCCTCGCCAGGCGCCACCGCGGCATCCCCCTGCAGCTCCAGATCTACGGCCTGCTCTTCGAGCGCCTGACCGGTCAGCGCCCCGTCGGGATCGAAGTCCACGCCGGGACCGATGCCCTCGTGCCCATCCCTTACGAAGGGGAGACGGCCGTCCTCGAGGAGCTCGCCCGGCACCTGCGCATGCGGACCGCCGATCCGGCCGAGTACGAGCCCGTCGGCTGGAGCAAGTGCGTCGGCTGTCCCTTCCGCGACCGCTGCCGGGACGAGGCCGAGGCCGCGAACGACGTCGCCCTGCTGACGGCCGTCGGCCAGGAGCGCGTCCGCGCCCTTCGCGCCCGCGGAATCACGACCATCCGCCAGCTCCCGGCCGCGATCGACGATCCCGCGCACCGCGACTACTTCTGGGAAGGCAAGAAGAAGCCGCACCCCAGGAGCTTCGTCGCCGGCCTTCGACGCGGCGCCGAGGCCTTCATCTCGGGCGAGCCGATCCTCATCGCCGCCCCCGACCTTCCGCCCGCCGACGACTGCGTCACCCTCGACCTCGAGGGCCTGCCGCCGTACCTCGACGAGCTCGAGAAGATCTACCTCTGGGGCATCAAGGACCATCGCGGCAATCCCGGCCGCTTCCTCCCCGCCCTCGCCGGCTTCGGCCCCGAAGGAGACCGCGCCGGCTGGGAGGCCTTTCTCTCGACGGTCGCCGCCCTTCTCGACGAACGCCCCAACCTGCGCTTCGTTCACTGGGGCACGTACGAGCGGACCGGGATCGAGCGATACGTCGAGCGCTACGGCGACCAGTTCCTCCCTCTCCCAAGCCATGAATTACCCCCTCTCCCGGCGGGAGAGGGCGGGGGTGAGGGGTCTTCCTCTCAGGGCGTCGCCGCGCGAATCCTCGACCGTCTCCTCGACCTGTTGACCGTCGTCCGCAGCTCCGTCGCCCTCCCGCTACCAAGCTACGGCCTCAAGGTCGTCGAAAAACTCGTCGGCTTCGAGCGCCGGCTCACCGAGTACCAGGGAAACCTCGCCATGGCCCGGTACATCGAAGCCACCGAGACGTCGGACCTCGCCGCCGCGACGCCATCGTCAGCGAGATCCTCGCGTACAACGAGGAGGACCTCGACGCGACGTGGAAGGTGCTGGATTGGCTTCGGAATGTGCGGGGCTCATGACTCGCCACTCTGACTAGTGTCACGTCGATTGGTCGTGGCCACGATCGAATGTGGCATGCTCGCCCGAACATTCGGGCAGCCATGAAGCCACCAACCGGTCTCTACGACACGCTCATCACGGAGGGTCTTGCTCAAGACCTGCGTGACTCGGATGAAGCCGTTTTCGAGATCTCCACGGCTAAGCTGGATCCGGGCGACTCTCATGTTGCGTTTGTTCGGCACCTTCGGACCGTCCTTCAACGCGCTTTGCAGACGTTTCCCGACGCGGAGAAGGTGGAGCGGCAGGCTGCTCTCTGCAATCGCCTGGTGGAACTCATCGACTCCGAGCTTTCCGGCGCTAAGTCCGCCGAAAGCACCGACCGCCTCGTCTCTCCAGCGGAGAGCCTTCTCGCCTTCGTTCGGCGGAACGCCTCACTTCCAGGAATCTCGTCGATTCCGGAACGTCCGGCCATTCCGCTCTCGATGTCCGACCTCCTTATCAACGCACGGGGTGAGCCAAGCCTTGGAAATGTCCTGGCGCGCGAGTTTGCTTCAGCGGACCGTGTCGACCTGATCTGCGCCTTCGTCCGCTGGAACGGACTTCGGATTCTGGAGGATCCGATCCGACGACTGCGAGAACAGGGTCGCCCGATGCGGGTCCTCACGACGACTTACACGGGCTCAACGGAACGCCGTGCTCTCGAGCTACTGGTCGGCCTGGGAGCTGAGGTAAAAATCAGCTACGACACTCAATCGACTCGTCTTCACGCGAAGGCATGGCTATTCCATCGCGACTCGGGATTCTCGACGGCTTACATCGGTTCTTCGAATCTTTCCCACTCCGCGATGATCGAAGGCCGGGAATGGAACGTCCGGCTTTCGCAGGCCGATACCGGGGACATACTCGCCAAATTCCAGGCGAACTTCGAGAGCTACTGGGCGGACCCGGGCTTTGAGACGTTTGACCCATCACGCGACCGGGAGCGGTTCGATGCGGCCGTGCGCAGTGCAGATGAATCGGACGACATCCCCTTCGTTTCGATCGACCTGAGGCCGTATCCGCACCAGGTGGAGATCCTCGAAGCGCTGAGCGTCGAACGGGAACGGCACGGACGGCACCGTAATCTCATAGTTGCCGCGACGGGAACTGGAAAGACGCTGGTTGCGGCGTTCGACTACAAGCGACTGCGGGCGCCCGGGCGCGTCGACCGACTCCTCTACGTCGCACACCGAAAGGAGATTCTGAAGCAGAGCCTCGGGGCCTTCCGTCTAGTCCTGCGCGACGGAGCCTTTGGCGAGCTTTACGTCGACGGCGAACGACCGGAAAGGGGGCGGCACGTGTTCGCCTCCATTCAGTCCTTGCATCAGGTACCGCTCGATCAGATGCCACCCGACGCGTTCGACGTCGTCGTTGTAGACGAATTCCATCACGCGGCGGCAAGCACGTACCAGCGTCTTCTCGATCACATCCGACCGAAGGAGCTCGTTGGGCTGACGGCGACTCCGGAACGGGCCGACGGGCAGTCGGTCCTCGACCGGTTCGACGGGCGCATCGCGGCCGAAATCCGAATCTGGGAGGCCCTGGAGCGCAATCTTCTCTGCCCATTTCAATACTTCGGCATCCACGACCAGACGGATTTGTCGCACGTCCACTGGTCCCGGCGCGGTTACGACACGAGCGAGCTACAGAATCTCTACACTGCCAACGATGCCCGCGCTCGGCTGGTCGTCGAGGAACTCCGCAGAAAGATCCGCGACGTCCGGTCGATGCGCGCCCTGGGCTTTTGCGTTTCGATTGCGCACGCGGATTTCATGGCGGCGAGGTTCAACCAGTTCGGGATCCCTGCCGTGGCCGTATCGGCCGATTCGTCAGCCGAGGTGCGCGAGGACGCCCTCCGGCGACTGCGGACTCGCGACGTCAACGTAGTGTTCGCGGTCGACCTCTTCAATGAGGGCATCGACATTCCTGAAATCGACACGGTCCTGTTCCTTCGTCCAACCGAGAGCGCGACAGTGTTTCTGCAGCAGCTTGGCCGTGGACTGCGCCAGGTCGAGGGTAAGGACTGTCTTACAGTGCTGGACTTCATCGGCCAGGCATCGAAGCAGTTCCGCTTTGACCAGCGCTACAGGGCGCTGACCGGGGCTTCGCGGGCAGAGGTCAAGCGCCAAGTCGAGCAGGGTTTTCCGCTGCTTCCGGCCGGGTGCTCGATCCAGCTCGATAAGGTTGCAAGCGGAATCGTCCTCGAGAACATCAGCCACGCGATCGGCTCGACGTTCAGGAGCCTGGCGTCGGAGCTGAGATCGCTCGGACGCGACGTGTCCCTAGCAGAGTTTCTCCGAGAGGCCGATCTCAGCCTTGAGGACATCTACCGGAACTCTAGCTGGTGTTGGTCAAGGCTCCGAAGGGATGTGGGACTACCAACGCCAGCTGAGGGGCCGGACGAATCGATGTTAGCGAGGGGGCTTGGACGGTTGGTGGATCTTGAGGATCCGGAGTGGATCGAGCTACTGGGTCGGTTGGCAGCCGCACCGGGGCCGCCCGATGTGGCTTCGTTGTCCGGGCGTCAACGCCGAATCCTTACGGCTTTTCACTTTGAGCTGTGGGGGGCTTCTGGCCCTTCCGAAAGCTTGGATGCGTCTTTCACTCGGCTTTGGGTCAACAACGCGATCCGAGGTGAGCTCGTCCAATTCTTGGCGGTCTTGGAGGAACAA
Source organism: uncultured Acidobacteriota bacterium (assembly GCA_963738945.1). Lineage (GTDB taxonomy): Bacteria > Acidobacteriota > Thermoanaerobaculia > UBA5066 > Gp7-AA6 > DAHUXD01. The sequence continues at coordinate 2,713,076 of CAVTYD010000002.1, read as the reverse complement.
GCTCGTCACCTGGCGATTCCGCTGGACCGAGCGACGGGATGGGAGCATTCGATCCCCCTCTCGGTTCACTGCCGCTACAGTTTGGACGACATCCTCGCCGCCTTCGCCAGGTCCACGGTCGAGAAGCCGTACCGGATCCGCGAGGGCGTCTACTTCGACGAACCGACGCAGTCCTACTCGTTCTTCGTCACGCTTCAGAAGACGATTGAGGAGTATTCGCCGACGACGCTTTACCGCGACTACGCCATCTCGCCGGATCTGTTCCATTGGGAGTCCCAGAACACGACCAGTCAGGCATCGAAGACTGGGCAGCGCCTGATCCATCATGCGGAGAAGGGTGTGTCGGTCCTGCTCTTCGCGCGTGAAAGGCCCTACGTCGGTGGCCGGACGATGTCGTACATGAGTCTCGGGCCGGCCGAGTATGTGTCGCATGTAGGAGAGAGGCCGATCGCGATCACTTGGCGGCTCAGGTACCCGATGCCGGCCGACTTCTTCAGGGACGCAAAGGTGGCGGCAGGGTAAGCGAATAGCGGGCGCGTCTGTGCCGTCGAGGGGTGCGGACTTCGGCGATCAGTCGCCCTTGCCGTCATCGGGCTCGTCGGTCCGCCCCTCTCATACAATGCCGGCCGCCTTCTACCGAAAGGACCGCACCCGATGAAGAACCGTCTCGCCGCCGCCCTGGCTCTGCTCCTCGCGCTTCCCGCTTTTAGGCCAGCAGCCGCCGAAGCCGCCGACCGACAAGCCGCCGCTGGCGCCGCCGACGGCGGACGCGTCGAAGGAGAAGGAGAAGGAGAAGCCGAAGTGGGACGTGGCGAACCCGCCGTACCCCTACGACAACACCGTCTCGCTCGACCTGACGTCCGGCACGTGGATGTCGCTCGACGTGTCGCCGGACGGGAAGGAGATCGTCTTCGACCTTCTCGGCGACATCTACACGATCCCGTTCGGGGGCGGCGAGGCGAGGGCGCTGACGTCCGGCATCCCGTGGGACATGCAGCCGCGCTATTCGCCGGACGGCAAGTGGATCGCGTTCACGTCCGACCGCTCGGGCGGCGACAACATCTGGATCATGGACCGCGACGGGAAGAACCCGCAGCAGGTGACGAAGGAGAGCTTCCGCCTGCCGAACAGCCCCGCCTGGGCGCCCGACTCGCAGTTCATCGCGGCGCGCAAGCACTACACCGGCACGCGCTCGCTCGGCGCGGGCGAGATCTGGCTCTATCACCGCACGGGCGGCGAGGGCCTGCAGATGACCAAGCGCGCGACCGAGCAGAAGGACGACGGGGAGCCCGCGTTCTCGCCCGACGGGCGGTATCTCTACTGGTCCGCCGACACGACGCCGGGGAAGATCTTCGACTACAACAAGGATCCGAACGGGCAGATCTACGTGATCAAGCGGCTCGATCGGGATACGGGGAAGATCGATCATGCCGATTCTAAATCATTTAAAACAAGCGGTTTACTGCATCATCTCAGCGGGACTTCCATACCAAGAACTGGGACCGGAATAGACGGTTCGAAACACCGGTTGACGGTGGTGATACCGGTTGGTGTACCATGCGGTACACCAATAGGAATACCAACGGGTACGGTTTCTCAACCTTGGAGGATTAGATGCCTGCCGCAACGGGCAAAGCTCCTGTGAAGTCACGGCGCGAGGGCTCGATTGTCCGCGTCGATCGCCACACCAATGACGTGCTGGCGGATCTTGTGCGGGAGACAGGTGAAGCAAAGAAGGAGCTGCTCGCGCAGTCAGTCGAGTTGCTGCGCCGTCAGGTGACCCTGCACGCCATGTGCGAGGGGTATCGCCAGCTGCGGGCCGATCCCGACGCCTGGGCTGCTGAACAGTCCGAGCGCGATCTATGGGAGTCCGCTGATATGGACGGGCTGGACGACTGACTGCCGCGTCAGGGGTTTTCATTCCGTCTCGGGCTGAGGTCTGGAAGATCAGACTTGGAAAGCCTGTCCCCCAGGGGGACATCGAGGGGCATGAGCAGGCTTTCGAACGCCCCTTTCTCGTCCTTTCGGACGACGACTTCAACAAGGCCAGCCTGCTCATGATTGGGGTTGTGCTGACGACGAAGTTCAAGGCGCATCTGGTTGGAACACACGTGATGATCCCGCAGGGCGAAGGAGGGTTGCCGAGGCAGAGCTACGCGATGCCCGAGCACCTTCGCACGCTCAGTCATAAACGCCTGATTTCGCTGTACGGGAAGGTGGCCCCGCAAACGGTGAGCAAGGTTCTGGAGAAGATCAAAGTCCTGCTGCACATCGTCTAATCGGGCGGCATACATCGGTCACCAGCGCCGGAGCCGACACGGTCGCGGCTCTCCGCACTCCTGCAGGGAGAGGGGAGTTGGCTTGTGACCTCTCCTTATTAGTCGCCTTCCTCCGCGGCGGGGAGGGGTCCCGCCTCCGTCCCCGCCTCGGCCGCCCTCCCGTACAATGCCGGCCGCCTTCTACCGAAAGGACCGCGCCCGATGAAGAACCGTCTCGCCGCCGCCCTGGCTCTGCTCCTCGCGCTGCCGCTTTCGGGCCAGCAGCCGCCGAAGCCTCCGATCGACAAGCCGCCGCTGGCGCCGCCGACGGCGGATGCGTCGAAGGAGAAGGAGAAAGAGAAGCCGAAGTGGGACGTGGCGAACCCGCCGTATCCCTACGACAACACCGTCTCGCTCGACCTGACGTCCGGCACGTGGATGTCGCTCGACGTGTCGCCGGACGGGAAGGAGATCGTCTTCGACCTTCTCGGCGACATCTACACGATCCCGTTCGGGGGCGGCGAGGCGAGGGCGCTGACGTCCGGCATCCCGTGGGACATGCAGCCGCGCTATTCGCCGGACGGCAAGTGGATCGCGTTCACGTCCGACCGCTCGGGCGGCGACAACATCTGGATCATGGACCGCGACGGGAAGAACCCGCAGCAGGTGACGAAGGAGAGCTTCCGCCTGCCGAACAGCCCCGCCTGGGCGCCCGACTCGCAGTTCATCGCGGCGCGCAAGCACTACACCGGCACGCGCTCGCTCGGCGCGGGCGAGATCTGGCTCTATCACCGCACGGGCGGCGAGGGCCTGCAGATGACCAAGCGCGCGACCGAGCAGAAGGACGACGGGGAGCCCGCGTTCTCGCCCGACGGCCGGTACCTCTACTGGTCCGCCGACACGACGCCCGGAAAGATCTGGGAGTACAACAAGGACCCGAACGGGCAGATCTACGTCATCAAGCGGCTCGACCGCGACACGGGGAAGATCGTCAACTACGTGACCGGGCCGGGCGGGTCGATCCGGCCGACGCCGTCGCCGGACGGGAAGTCGCTCGCGTTCGTGCGGCGGGTTCGGTCCAAGTCGGTGCTGTTCGTGAAGGACCTCGAGTCGGGTGTCGAGCGGGCGGTGTACGACGGGCTCGAGCGGGACATGCAGGAGACGTGGGCGATCCAGGGGGTTTATCCCGGGATGGCTTGGACGCCGGATTCGAAGTCGGTGGTGTTCTGGGCCGGGGGGTTCATCCAGCGGGTGGATCTGGCGGGGAAGCAGGTTTACAAGATTCCGTTTCACGTGAAGGACACGCGGAAGACGGCGTCGGCGGTGCGGTTTCCGGTGGATGTGTTGACGGGGGTGATGGCGGCTTCGGCTTCGCCGTACATCGATGGCGCCACGGCTGGGGGCGCCCCTCACCCCGGCCCTCTCCCGGTGGGAGAGGGGGTCTCTGATGGTTCGCCCACCAAGAAACCCCCCTCTCCCCCTGGGAGAGGGGCAGGGGGTGAGGGGAGGACTGCAGCCACAACTGCCCCCGTCTTCCCCGTCCGCATGCTGCGGTGGGTGTCCGTGTCGCCGGACGGGAAGCGCGTGGCGTATTCGGCGCTGGGGTTCATCTACGTTCGCGATCTGCCGAACGGGACGCCGAAGCGGCTGACGAAGCAGACGGACGCGTACGAGTACTTCCCGTCGTGGTCGCGCGACTCGAAGTCGCTCGTCTACGCGACCTGGAACGACGAGACGCTGGGCTCGATCCGCGTCGCGACGGTGCCCGCGGGCGTCTCGAAGACGATCACCGACAAGCCCGGCCACTACTACGAGCCGGTCTTCTCGCCCGACGGAGCGCGGATCGTCTACCGCAAGGCCGACGGCGGCTATCTCGTCTCGACGGCCTGGTCCGCCGATCCCGGCCTCTACCAGGTGCCGTCGTCCGGCGGCAAGTCCACGCTCATCACCGAGGACGGCTTGCTGCCGCGCTTCGGCAAGGCGAGCGACCGCGTCTTCTTCGTCAAGACCGAGGGCGGCGGGGACCAGATCGCGCCGGAGAAGCGCATCCTCGCCTCGATCAAGCTCGACGGCTCCGAGCCGCACGAGTACTACATCTCGGACCTCGCGACGGAGTTCGCGATCTCGCCCGACGGCAAGTGGCTCGGCTTCCGCGAGGGCTTCAACGCCTACGTCACGCCCTTCGTCGAGACCGGGCGCCGCGTCGAGATCGGGCCGAAGAGCAAGGCCGTGCCGCTGACGCGCGTGTCGAAGGAGGCGGGGGAGAACCTCAGCTTCTCCGGCGACTCGACGCGGCTCTACTGGTCCTACGGTCCCGAGCTCTACGAGCGGGATCTGAAGGAGGCGTTCGCGTTTCTTCCCGGCGCGCCGGAGAAGCTGCCGGAGCCGCGCGGCGCAGGGCATGAACATCTCCTTCGTCGAGCCGGTGGACATGCCGCCGAGCTCGAGCACGATCGCGTTCACCGGCGGCCGCGTCGTCACGATGAACGGCGACGAGGTCATCGAGGACGGCGTCGTGCTCGTCGAGGGCAACCGCATCAAGGCCGTCGGCCGGAGGGGAGAGGTCTCGATCCCCGCGGGCGCGAAGACCTACGACGTCACGGGCAAGACCGTCCTGCCCGGCTTCGTGGACGCCCACTACCACGGCGGCTTCGGCGCGGACGGCGTCCTGCCGCAGCAGAACTGGCACAGCGACGCCTCGCTCGCCTTCGGCGTCACCACCGTCCACGATCCGTCCAACGACACGAACGAGGTCTTCTCGGCCGCCGAGCTCGCGCGCGCCGGCCTCTTCCGCGCGCCGCGCATCTTCTCGACCGGCACGATCCTCTACGGCGCCGCCGGCGACTTCAAGGCCGAGATCGACTCGATCGACGACGCGCGCGCGCACCTGCGCCGCCAGAAGGCCGCCGGCGCGATCTCGGTCAAGAGCTACCAGCAGCCGCGCCGCGAGCAGCGCCAGCAGATCCTCGCCGCCGCGCGCGAGACCGGCATCATGGTCGTCCCCGAGGGCGGATCGCTCTTCGAGATGAACATGAACATGGTCGTCGACGGGCACACGACGATCGAGCACACCATCCCCGTCCCCAACATCTACCCGGACGTCGAGGCGCTCTGGCCTCCCGGCAAGGTCGGCTACACGCCGACGCTGCTCGTCGCCTACGGCGGGCTCTTCGGGGAGGAGTACTGGTACGCGAAGACCAACGTCTGGGAGGACCCGCGCCTCTCGAAGTTCGTCCCGCCGTTCGTCCTCGACCCGCGCTCCCGCCGCCGCACGATGGCGCCCGACGACGAGTGGAACCACTTCAACGAGGCGAAGATCGCCGAGAAGCTCGGCAAGGACGGCGTCACCGTCAACACCGGCGCCCACGGCCAGCGCGAGGGGCTCGGGCTGCACTGGGAGATCTGGATGCTCACGCAGGGAGGCATGACGCCGCTCGAGGCGCTGCACTGCGCGACGATCAACGGCGCGAAGAGCCTCGGCATGGACCGCGACATCGGGTCGCTGCAGGCGGGCAAGCTCGCCGACGTCATCGTCATCGACGGCGATCCGCTGAAGGACATCCGCACGTCGGAGAACGTCGCGTGGACGATGGTCAACGGCCGCCTCTACGACGCCGCGACGCTGAACGAGACGGGGGCGAGGGAGAAGAAGCGCGCGAAGTACTGGTGGGAGGAATAGCGATCGCCGTTAGATGTACCCAGGGGTCGCGACAATAGATAGCAGGGCGCCGTGCTACGCTTTTTTGGAGAGAGCTTGAATGGATCGCGAAACCGCTGACGAAGTCGGGCGAAGCCTGAACGCTTTCGGCGAGGAGCTGAGGGCAGAACTGCGGGCGGAGATGAACACCGTCAAACGGCACTTCGATGTCGTTGGCGAAGGGCTACGAGCGGAAATTCGGCTCCTGGCGGAGGGTCTTCAGGGGCTTCGTGAGGAGACAACCGCGGAATTCAAGTCGGTCCGCGACGGCATCTCAGAGACCCGGACGATGATTCGGCTTTCTTTCGCCGACCTCGACCGGCGGATTCGATCCTGAGCGAGATTTCCTCTGGAGACCCTCACCCCGACCCTCTCCCCTCACGGGGAGAGGGGGACTGATGAGGGAGTGGGGCTGGATGAAGCCGCATTCTCCCTTTTGAAATGCTGTCCCTTGCCGGAGCCGACCCCTACGCCGCCGCGGGCAGCGCCGCGGCCACGGAGGGCCAGCCTTCGCGGACGCTGCGGTACCGGGGCGTCCAGCTCGACGCGGACTTGAGCCGCCGGTTCGAGATCCGCTCCGAACGCGACAGCATCTCGCCGAGCGATCCGAGCATCGCCCGCGCCCACCACGGAAAGGGCTTCGGCGGCGGCAGGCCGAGCGTCCGGGCGAGCGAGTCGAAGTAATCGCGCCGCGTCACGGGCTCGTCGTCGACGACGTTGTACGTCCCGGGCGCAAGCGCCAGGGCGGCGGCCGCGGCGGTGGCGGCGTCGTCGTGGGAGACCGACGAGGCGAACGCGTCGGGCGAGCCGGGCAGGAACGCGCGCCCCGTCTTCCGGAGCTGCCCGATCGCTTCGATCAGGAACCGCGAATCGGGTCCGTAGAAACCCGCGAAGCGCAGGACCACTCCGGCGCCGCCGGATTTCGTGAAGCGCGCCGCCGAGGCTTCGGCGTCGAGGATCGAGCGGTTGTATCGGACGGGCCGCAGCGCCACGGCCTCGTCGATCCAGCGATCGCCGCAATCGGGATAGACCGGCGCGAAGGACTCCTGGATGAATCGCTTCACTCCCCCGGCCAGGGCGGCGTCGACGAGGTTCGAAGAGCCGCGCGTCCGAACGGCGTCGTTCTCCTTCCACGACGACCGGAGGAGCATCTGCGTGGTCGAGGTCGGCATGTGCGTCGCGAGGTTCACGACGGCGTCGCATCCGGCGACGGCGCGGCGGAGCGACCCCGCGTCGAAAAAGTCCGCCTGGACGGGCGCGGCGCCCATCTTCTCGAGCGCCTCGCGGTTTCCGGAGCCGTGCGTCATCGCGGCGACCTCGTGGCCCTCGCCGACCAGGATGGGCACGAGCCGCCGGCCCACTACCCCCGTTGCTCCCGTGACCAGGATCTTTGAGCTACCCATGGAAAGACCTCCGGTTCCTTCGCATGCAAGAGCGATTCCGGGTATGGGGGCGGTGTCCAGGGTCCTGGCGGTGCGGAAAGGGGGTCAGAAGCGCTATGCTTTTGCAAATGAAAGGGGCCGTCCGGGCCTTTTCCGGCAATCACGGAGGTGTCCCATGCGCTCCCGCGTTCTGCTGATCCTCCTCTCTGTCGTCTCTGCCGCGGCCGTCTTCGCGCAGGAGAACAACCCACCCTGGAAGATGTCCGGCCAGCTCGAAGAGGCATGCTCCTGCAACGCCGCCTGCCCCTGCTGGTTCGGCTCGATGCCGACGCGCGCGCAATGCAGCGGCGGCTTCGTGCTGTTCATCGACCATGGCTCGTACGGGAACGTGCCTCTCGACGGCCTCGGCCTGGCGTTCATGGGCGCGAGCAAGACCGGAACGACGATGATGGAGTCGATGGGCGACTGGGACTTCATGTCCATCTACATCGACGAGAAGGCGAACCCGGAGCAGCGCAAGGCGCTCGAGGCGATCGCGCGCGAAACGTCGCCCCCGGCGGCGCCGCCGGAGCGAACCCATGTCTCCTACGTGCCGCTCACCCGGAAGCTCGATGGCTCGGAGCACATTGTCACGATCGGGAACGTCGGCGGATTTTCCGCGCATCTGCTGCCCGGTGGGATGGGAGGCACGCCGAAGATCGTGAATCCTCCGGGCGCCGATCCGATCCACAAGGAGTACGAGCAGGGCGTCACGACGAAGCAGACCTACACCGACTCGGGCAAGAAATGGGACTGGTCCAACTCGAACTACATGTACGGCACGTTCGCCACCGACAGCGACGAGTACGCGAAGTTCGGCGCCGCCATGGCCCAGCAGATGCAGAAGGCGAAGGCCGAGAAGCCCTGACCCGAGCCGGTCGGGCCCTGGCGCGGCTCGGCCGGCCCGCTGGTATCGTGGCGCGCGAGGTGCCGCCATGAAGCGACTGTCCGTCGTTCTCGCCACCCTCGTGCTCACGCGTTTCGCGACCGCCGCCGAGCCACCGAACCCGGTCCGGCTTCGCCCCGTCCACACCTACTCGATCGTCGCGCGCGATGCGGCGACGGGGGAGCTGGGCGTCGCGGTCCAGTCGCATGCGTTCTCGGTCGGGTCGGGCGTCACGTGGGCCGAGGCGGGAGTCGGCGCGGTCGCGACGCAGTCGTTCATCGACCCGAGCTACGGGCCGCTCGGTCTCGACCTGATGCGCGCGGGGCGCAGCGCTCCGGACGCGCTCAAGGGGCTGCTCGCCGCCGACGACGGCCGCGACGTGCGGCAGGTCGCGATGATCGACGCCATGGGACGCGTCGCCGCGCACACCGGCGCGAAGTGCATTCCCTCCGCCGGCAACCACGTCGGCGACGGCTACTCGGTCCAGGCGAACCTGATGGACAACGACACGATCTGGCCCGCGATGGCGAAGGCCTTCGAGTCCGCGCACGGCGATCTGGCGGAGCGGATGCTCCAGGCGCTCGACGCCGCGCAGGCGGCGGGCGGCGACATCCGCGGCATGGAGTCGGCGGCGATCCTCGTCGTCAAGGGCGTCTCGAGCGGGAAGCCGTGGCAGGACAAGATCTTCGATCTGCGCGTCGAGGACAGCACGCAGCCGCTCGTCGAGCTGCGGCGCCTCGTCACGCTGCAGCGCGCCAACAATCTCGCCAACGAGGGCGACCGGTACTTCGAGAAGAGGGACGACGCCGCGGCCCTGAAGGCCTATGCCGCGGCCGAGGCGCTCGCGCCGGATTTCGCGGAGATGGCGTTCTGGCACGCGGTGGCGCTGGCGAACACCGGGAAGGTGGACGACTCGCTGCCGGTCTTCGCGAAGGCGTATCGCATGTACCCGAAGTTTCGCGAGCTGCCGCCGCGCCTGGCGAAGGTCGGGCTGCTGCCGGAGGACCCGAAGGTCATCGCGCGGATCGTCGGGGCGAAGTAGGCGGCGGGACAAGAAGGGTTCTTACCCCTCTCCCCCCGGCGGGGGAGCCGACCACCAGAGGCAGACCCACGGCAGTAGGCAACGCCGGCCTTGGGCCGGCGTTATCGGGCGAGGGCGGGGGGCTCTCTACGAGTCGCTCCTCGGCGAGATTGAGAGGGGCCCCTCACCCCAACCCTCTCCCGTGGGGAGAGGGTGTTGAGAGGGGCTGATGCAATCAGCCGATCAGGACTGACGCCTCATCAGGAACGCCGCCGTCAGAGCGAGGATCAGCCCCATGATCGCGCGCGCCGGCCAGGAGAGCGTCGGGACTACGGCGGCCGCGCCGGGTCCGGGCGTCGCGGTCGGAGTCGGCACGCCCGCGGCGGTCGGCGTCGGACTGGGGCCCGTCGTCGGCGTGGGGGTCGGCGTCGGCGCGACGCCCTGGAACTCGAACGCTCCGATGTCGCACGCGGCGCCCTGCGGCCGCGCCACGCCGCGTTGATCGATCGCGGGCGGGGGGCAGTCCTCCGTGTTGGCGTCGATGGCCGGGCTGCCGGCTCCGAGCGCCATCGTCTGCGTGGGACCGCCGTTGTCCGCGAGCGCGCCGAGGAGCGGATCCGCCGAGGTGATGGACAGGCCGCACGTCGTTCCCGGGAACTGCAGGTTGGTGCCGCCGTCGCTGACGGAGCCGTCGCAGTTGCCGCCGGTGTTGTTGGCGACGATCACGCCCTGCAACTGGGGCGCCGACAAGTTCTCGAGGCCTCCCCCGAGGTTCGTCGCCGTGTTGCTCGCGATCGTCGCGGCGGTGAGGTTCGCCGTGTTGCCGGTGACGAAGATGCCGCCGCCGTCCACCGAGGCGTTTCCGGTAACCGTGCAGTTGGTGAGGGTGAACGTGTTGCCGTTGACGTAGATTCCCCCGCCGTCCCCCCCGCTCGCGATGTTGTCGGAGACCGTGGACTGGCTGATGGTTGCGGCGACGCCGTTGAAGTAAAAGCCGCCGCCGTCGCCGTTCGGAGAGCCGTTGGCGGCGATCCAGGTGTTCGTGATCGTGATGGAGACTCCGTTGTCGTAAACGCCGCCCCCGTCGCCGCTCGTCGCCGAGGTTCTCGCCGATCGTGCAGCCGGAGATCGTCATGACGTCGTCGTTGTAGATGCCGCCGCCGTTGCCGCTGGGAGCCGAGTTTCCGCCGATCACACAGTTATTGAGGGTCGCCGTTCCCTCGTTCAGGAGTCCGCCTCCGTTGTCGAGGTTCGCGACGCCCCCCTGGATCGTGATGTTGTTGAAGACCACCGTGAACGCCGACACGATGTGGAAGACGCGATCGATTCCGCCGCCGTCGACGACGGTCGTCGATGCGCCCGCGCCATTGATCGTGAGATCGCCGAGGATGTCCAGATCACCGGTGGCCCCGCCGTCCTCGCCCGCTCCGGCGATTGTCAGCGTGTAGGTGCCGGCCGGAAGCGTGATCGTGTCGGCGCCCGGGTTCGCATTGGCGGCGATGATCGCCTCGCGAAGCGAGCAGTCGGCATCACAAGTCCCGTCGTTGGTGTCGGCAGTCTTGGTGACGACGAAGGTGGCGGCTCGCGCGAACGGCGAAACCGAGAAGAGAAGAATGCCGACGAGAGTGGCGATGCCATGACGGGTCGGGATGCCGAGGGACCTCATACCGCCTCCTCGCTCGAAAAACCCGGGATGGGAGCCGGAGTGGGAACCAGGAACCTGGCGAGACGTTATCACCGGGATCCCGGGTCAATCGAGGAGATTCTGGGGCAAGGGTCGTTAGGAGATGCTGATCGAGTGGCTCCTCGACGACAGTCACGGGGCCCCTCACCCCACCCCTCTCCCCTCACGGGGAGAGGGAGTATCTGGGCGAGGCCTTCCTTGGAAAACCCTCTCCCCGGCGGGCGGAGGGCAGGGGTGAGGGGGGCTCGACGACTCGCTCTTCAGCGAGTGACTGAAGAGAGAGAGCTACTTCTCGTCCTCCGTATCTTCCCCGAGCTCCTCGACGGACTCGCGCGTCTTGTCGCTGATCAGGCTCGATCCGGACGTACCCGCGCCGCCCGTCGGCCCGACGCCGGCGAAGCCGGTTCCCGTGTGGATGTTGCCGCCGATGTCCGGCTTGTTGGGATAGCCGCGATATCCGTGCTTCCGGCTCTTGCGGGGCTCGGATTCGTCCTCGGTATTCCCGCTCGTTGCCTTTTTCGGAGTCTCGTCATCCTGGTTCATCGCGCACACTCCTTTCGCACCGGACAGAGAGTGCAATCCGCTTGCCGAAGGGGCCGGGAACCGGAGACCCCAAGGTACTCTTGGGCGATGGCCGGGAAGCCCCACGGAACGAACCGCCGGACGCTGCTGCACCTGATTCCGATCGTGCTCATCTCCGCGATCGCGGGGTACGCGCTCGCGATCACGCTGGCGAAGTCCGGCGCCCCGAAGCAGACCGTCTACGACCTTCCGCACGACTTCCGCCTGACCGACGCGACGTTTCTGCCGTCCGCGCTGCCCGGAGTGCCGCTCACGGCCGGCAATCGCGTCGAGATCCTGGAGAACGGCGACGGGATCTTCCCGCCCATGCTCGAGGCCATCGCCGCGGCGAAGAGGACCGTCGACTTCGAGGCCTACATCTTCTGGTCCGGGAACGTGGGGACGCGCTTCCGCGACGCTCTCGTGGAGCGCGCCGCGCACGGCGTCGAGGTGAGGATCCTGCTCGATGCCGTCGGTTCGCCGGGCCGGAAGCTTTCGGCCGCCGACGTCGACATGCTCGAGCGCGCCGGCTGCCGCGTCGAATTCTTCCATCCGCGCCGGCCCTGGAAGGTCTGGGTCGTCAATCATCGCAGCCATCGCCGGGTCCTCGTCGTGGACGGCGTCGTCGGATTCACGGGCGGCGTGGGGTTCGCCGACGAGTGGATGGGCGACGCCGATTCGCCCGGGCACTGGCGCGACACGCAGGTGCGGGTCGAGGGGCCGGCCGTTCGCGGGCTGCAGCGGGCGTTCCAGGAGAACTGGTCGGAAATGACGGGCGAAGCGCTCGTCGGCGTGGAGTTCTTTCCCGAGATCCCCGCGGCGGGCTCGATGACCGCGGCCGTCGTGCCGTCGTCGCCGCTGTCGGCGATGTCCGGCGCGGGAAGGGTATACGCCGTCTCGCTCGCCGCGGCCGCGAAGGAGATCTGGATCGCGAACTCGTATTTCCTTCCGGACGCGCAGGCGTCGGGTCTGATGATCGATGCCGTGAAGCGGGGCGTGGACGTGCGGATCATCGTCCCGTCGGACGCGCACAACGACGTCCCGGCCACGAAGGCGGCGGGCCGGGCGTCCTTCGGGCCGCTCCTTGCGGGCGGAGTCAGGATCTTCGAATATCAGCCGACGATGTTCCACTTGAAGACGATGGTCGTCGACGGGATCTTCTCGACGGTGGGAACCGCCAATTTCGACGACCGGTCTTTCCACCTGAACGAGGAGATCAACCTCTTCGTCTACGACGCCGCGTTCGGCGCCGCGATGCGCGCGCGCTACGAGCGGGACCTCGGGCACTGCCGCGAGTACACGCTCGCCATGTGGAAGGAGCGTCCGCTGAAGAAGCGGATCACGGAGTGGCTCCTCCAGCCGTTCCGGTCGGAGCTGTAGAGAACGCGACGCGTTTACCCCCTCTCCCCGAGAGGGGAGAGGGTTGGGGTGAGGGGCTCCTCATTCACTCGAGTTGATGCCGCTGATAACGTCATGTTCATGCTCGGGAAGGAGAAAGCGATGAACTCGAGGGGCTGTCTCATATCGATGGCGTTTCTGGTGGCGACGGTGGCTCTCGCTCAGGAGCCGGGGTACGCGAAAGCGAAAGGTGCCGCAAAGGCGGGAACGCCGATCTTCATGTCGGCCGCGGATCTGAAGTGGGCCGACCTGAATCCGACCGGCGCGCCGGGGGTCAAGATCGCCGACGTCTGGGGCGATCACACGAAGAGTGGCTACGGCGCGTTCCTCAAGTTTCCGGCGGGATTCCTCTCTCCGCTCCACACGCACACGAACGCGATCAAGCTCGTGGTCATCTCGGGCACCTACATCCAGACTCCGGAAGGGAAGACCGGGATGCGGATGGGGCCGGGCTCGTACGTGTTCCAGCCGGGAGGGAACTACAAGCACATTTCCGCGTGCGACAAGGCGTCGGAGTGCCTGCTGTTCATCGAGAGCGCCGGGAAGTTCGACCTGAAGCCGGTGGCGGCGGAGAAGTAAGCGGAGGGCGGCAAAGCGGCGGGCGCGGCTCGAAAGCCCCGCCCGGCTTTTTGCCGGTTGACAGATCTCGAGGCCGGTTCTATCCTTCCCCACACCATCTAAGGGGAAGGAGGACCGTACGTCGATTCCGCCGCTTCCGCTGCTCCAGGGAACGCTCGACCTGCTCGTCCTCCGGACCCTCGTGACGGGAGCGAGCCACGGCTACGGGATCGCGACCGCGGTCCGTGAGCGGACCGGTGGAGACCTGAGCATCGAGGACGCGGCGCTCTACCAGGCGCTCCATCGCCTCGAGCGTCAGGGCCTGATCGACGCGGAGTGGGGCCCGTCCGAGAACAACCGGCGCGCACGCTTCTACACGCTGACACCCGCCGGCCGCAAGCGGCTGCACGAAGGCGCGGCGACCTGGCGGCGCTACTCGCGCGCGGTCGAGGCCGTGCTCCAGGGCGGTTGATCGGCGATGGGCGAGAAGCGCAAGCCGCGGCCGTTCTGGTACCTGCGCCGCAAACCCGAGACGGTGGCGTCGGAGATCGACGACGAGCTGCGCGTGCATCTCGAGATGCGCGTGGAGGAGCTGACCGCGGCCGGCATGCCGGCCGAGGAGGCGCGGCGCGAGGCGCTCCGCCGGTTCGGGGATCTCGAGCGGACGCGCGCGTACTGCCGCCGCGAAGACGAAAGACGGGAGGACCGCGTGCAGCTGACCCTCATGCTCCAGGACTTCGCGCAGGACGCGCGCATCGCGATTCGGAGCCTGCTTCGGACGCCCGTCCTGGCGCTGATGATCGTCCTGACGGTCGGCGTGGGCATCGGCGCGACGACGGCGATCTTCTGCGCCGTCGATGCGATGCTGCTCCGTCCCCTGCCGTACGCGGATCCCGGGCGCCTCGTGCGGATCTACACGGACACGCCGCCGTTCGTGTTCCGGTTCTCGGCCGCGGACTACCTGGCCCTCGTGGCGCAGCAGACGCAATTCGAGAAGGTCGCCGCATACACCGGCCGCACCTTCACGTTCAGCGACGGCCGGTCGTCGGACGTGGTGCCGGGAAAGATGGTGTCGTGGGCCTATTTCGACGTGCTCGGCGTCCGGCCGGCCCTCGGGCGCGGCTTCACCGAGGCGGATGGCCGGGAGGGCGCACGCCGGACCGTCATCGTGAGCCACGCGTTCTGGCAGCAGCGCCTCGGCGGCCGCGCGGACGCGATCGGACAGCCGGTGCGGCTCGACGGAGCCGACTACACGCTGGCGGGAGTCCTGCCTCGGAAGGTCGGCCCGCTCGAGCAGCGGCAGGAGTGGTTCGCCGTCCAGCAGTTCAAGACGCCGTCGCGGCGCGGCCCGTTCCCGTTCACGGTCATTGCGCGGCTGCGCCCGGCAACGACGCCGGCGGCCGCGGCAGCGGAGCTGCGCGCCATCGACAAGCGCATCTTTCCGCTCTGGAAGAGCTCGTATCAGGACGACAGGGCGACGTGGTCCATGATGGACCTGAAGTCCCACGTCGTGCACGACGTGTCGAAAGTGGCGGGCCTCGCGCTCGGGGCGGTGGCGCTCGTCTGGCTGATCGCGTGCGCCAACGCGTCGAGTCTCCTGATCGCCCGGGTGACCGGCCGGCGCCAGGAGCTGGCGGTGCGCGTCGCGCTCGGCGCCTCGCGCGGCCGCATCGTGCGGTACCTTCTCGCCGAAAGCGCGGTCCTCGCGGCCGGTTCGGTCGTGGTCGGGGTCGCGCTCGCCAGGGCGGGCGTCGGTCTGCTGCGGTCCGCGGGCGGGAGCTACCTCCCGCGAGTGCAGGAGATCGCGCTGGATGGCGCGGCGCTCTGGGTGCTGGCGGGCCTGACGCTCGCGAGCCTCGCGCTCTTCGGTCTCGTGCCGGCGCTCCACGGCGCGGGCGGCCCCATCGGCGATTCGCTGCGATCCTCGGGGCGCGGCGCGACGGGCAGCCTCGCGGTGCGGCGCCTCCGGCGTGTTCTCGTCGGCACGCAGTTCGCCGTCACGACGCCGCTGCTGGTCGTCGCGGCGCTCCTCCTGGCGAGCCTGAACGAATTGAAGCACGTGGATCTCGGGTTCGACAGCCGGAACGTGGTGGTCGGCTCGATTCGCCTGCCGTCGGCGCAGTATCAGGAGCCGGGACGGGTCACGGCATTCTGGAAGGAGCTCGAGCGGCGCATCGCGGCGGTGCCCGGAGTGAAGGGCGTCGCGTTCGCGGACGGCAACCCCCCGAACAACGTGAGCAACATCAACAATTTCGATCTCGAGGACTTCCCGGCGGAGTCCGGCAAGTCCCAGCCGGCCACGCCATGGGTCGAAGTCACGCCCGAATACTTCGGCGTCATGGGCCTGAAGCTGCTCGAGGGCCGCCTGCTCGAGGAGCGCGACGGCCTCAAGGAGAATCTCGAGGACGTGGTGGTGGATCGCGCGTGGTCGCGCCGCTTCTTTCCGAACGGCGGCGCGCTCGGAAAGCGGTTTCACGAGGGCGGCTGCACGGAATGCCCGTGGACGACCGTCGTCGGAATCGTGACCAACGTGAAGTACGTGGGTCTGGACGCCCTCGACGAGGGCACCGTCTACTGGCCGATGGCGGGGCCGGACGGGATGCGGCAGATCATCGTGAGGACGAAGACCGATCCGGCGGGCGTGATCGCGTCGATCCGCGAGCGCCTTCGCGAGCTGGAGCCGGGGGCGCCCTTCTCGGGTGTCGCGACGATCGACGCGCTCGTTCAGGAGTCGCTCGATCAGCCGCGCTCGCTCGCGGTCCTCGTCGGAGCCTTCGCGCTGACCGGGCTGGCGCTCGCGATTTTCGGCATCTACGGCGTGATGGCGTACTTCGTCGCCCAGCAGTCGAAGGACATCAGCATCCGCATGGCGCTCGGCGGCACGATCCTCGGGGTGCTCCGGCTGCTCGTCGGAAGCGGGATGAAGCTGGTCGCCCTGGGAGTCGCGGCGGGTCTGCTCGTGTCGCTCGCGTTGACGCGGCTGACGGCGAGCCTGCTCTACGGCGTCCGGCCCGCGGACCCGCTCGTCCTCTGCGGCGTGAGCGCGCTCCTGCTGGCGGTGGCCGTCTGTGCCTGCCTGGTCCCGGCGATCCGCGGAACGCGGGTGCAGCCGGCCGCTCTTCTGCGCAACGAGTAGGGCGCGCTCGCGCGGGATGCCCGCGCGCGACGCCAGCAGCCTGACTTCGTAGGGGCGGTCCTCGCGGCCGCCTGCGGTTGACTGTTGATCATACTGTGGACTAGACTCCACAATATGGAGACCATCCAGGTGGTTCTCGAGAAAGATCTGCTCGAGGCCGCGGACCGCGCCGTCAGGCGATTGAAAACGAACCGGTCGGCGCTCTTTCGGGATGCCTTGCGAGCCCATCTGAAGCGAATCGACGTGTCCCGGCGGGAAGAGCGCGATCGGGAAGGGTACGCGCGATATCCCGATCTGCTCGATCAGCCGGGAGTCTGGGACCAGGTCGCGGATTGGCCGGAAGACTAGAGCGAGGCGAGGTTCGCCTCCACCGGTTTCCCGCGCCCGACAAGGAGCGGCCGGTGCTGATCCTGACTCGGTCGAGCGCCCTTCCGTATCTGTCTCGCGTGACGGTCGCTCCGATCACGTCCACGATGCGCGGAGTTCCCTCCGAGGTCGCGCTCGGCCCGGAAGACGGGATGAAGCAAACCTGCGCGGTCAACCTCCACAATGTCGTGACCGTGAACCAGGAGAACGTCGGCCGCAGGCTCGCGCACCTGAGCCCTCGAAGGATGGGCCAGATCTGCGCTGCCCTCGGCTTTGCCCTGGGGTGCGACGGCGAGAGTTGACGTCTTCGAATTGCCCCCCCTCACCCTCGCCCTCTCCCCCCGCCGGGGGGAGAGGGTTTGTTCTCTCGCCGTTTGGCTCAACGCAGTCTTTTATCCCCTCTCCCCGTGAGGGGAGAGGGTTGGGGTGAGGGGCTCCGTCCCACTCGGTTGACGTTTCTCGAATCGCCCCAGGGCGGAGAGGGGATGGGAAGGCTGGACCGGCCCGCGACGCCTCGACCTCGCTTCGATGCCGCCTTCGAGCGGCCATAGAGTGTGCCCATGGGAACTCCGCGCGACGACGGGTCACCGGCCTTCTCCGCTCTCTCGCTCGATCCCCGCCTCCTCTCCGCCCTGACGGCCCTCGGCTACGAGGAGCCGACGCCCATCCAGCAGCGAGGCGATCCCGCCGCTGCTCGAGGGCCGCGACGTCCTCGCGCAGGCGGCGACCGGGACCGGGCAAGACGGCGGCGTTCGCTCTGCCGATCCTGCACGCGATCGCCGAGCGAGCGCCGACGAAGGGCTCCGGCCCGGCCGCGCTGATCCTGGTGCCGACGCGCGAGCTCGCGATGCAGCTCGCCGAGGCGGTGCACCGGTACGGGAAGACGATCGGGGTGCGTGTCCTCCCGGTATACGGCGGCGCGTCGATGGACTCCCAGCTTCGGGCATTGAAGCGCGGCGTCGACGTGGTCGTGGCGACGCCCGGGCGGGCGCTCGATCACGTGAACCGGAAGTCGCTGAATCTCGAAGGCATCCGGACGCTGGTGCTCGACGAGGCGGACGAGATGCTGGACATGGGGTTCGCGGAGGACCTCGAGGCGATCCTGGCGGCGACGCCGTCGGAGCGGCAGACGGCGCTGTTCTCGGCGACGCTGCCGCCGCGGATCGTGACGATCGCGGGCAGGCACCTGCGCAACCCCGTGCGCATCGCGATCGCGCGCGAGACGGCGGCGGCGGGGAAGATGCCGAAGGTGCGGCAGACGGCGTACGTCGTTTCTCGCGGGCACAAGCGGGCGGCGCTCGGGCGCGTGCTCGACATCGAGTCGCCGACGGCGGCGCTGGTCTTCTGCCGGACGCGCCTCGAGGTGGACGACCTGACCGAGGCGCTGAAGTCGCGCGGGCTGCGGGTCGAGTCGCTGCACGGCGGGATCTCCCAGGGCGAGCGCGACCGGGTGATGAAGAAGCTGCGCGCGGGGACGCTCGAGCTCGTCGTGGCGACGGACGTGGCGGCGCGGGGGCTCGACATCGGGCACCTCTCCCACGTCGTCAACTACGACGTGCCGTCCTCGCCGGACGTCTACGTGCACCGGATCGGCCGGACCGGGCGGGCGGGGCGCGAGGGCGTCGCGATCACGCTGACGGAGCCGCGCGAGCACTGGATGCTGAAGAACATCGAGCGCGCGACGAAGCAGAAGATCGAGATCGGCAGCGTCCCGACGGTGGCGGACCTGCGCGCCAAGCGCCTGGAACTGACGCGGGCCTCTCTGCGGGAATCGCTTCTCGCGGGAGGGTTCGACGGGTACCGCGTCGTCGTCGAGTCGCTGGCCGAGGAGTTCGATCCGCTGGACGTCGCGGCGGCGGCGGTGAAGATGGCGGATCCGGGCGCCGGCGTGAGCGGCGAGGAAGAGGAGCACGAGATTCCGGCGGTCGCGGTGGCTCCGGCTCCGACGCCGCGCGGCAAGGGGAAGTTCGCGGGCGCGTCGCGTCGTCGCGGCGACGGCGCGTCCGGAAGAATCTTCCTCGGAGCGGGCCGGGACGACGGTGTGACGCCGGGAGATCTCGTCGGCGCGATCGTGAAGCTCGCGAAAGTCCATCCGCGTGAGGTCGGCTCGATCCGGATCGCGGAACGGTTCTCGATCGTCGAGGTGCCGGAGGCGATCGTCGAGGACGTGATCCGGGCGCTGCGGACGTCCGGGGTTCGCGGCAAGAAGGTGACGGTCAGGCGCGACAAGGAGCAACGCTGAGCTTCGGCGTTTTCCGAGGTCACATTCTCGCGCGCGTCCTGTATCATCCTGGAATCAGGGAGGTTCTATGAAAAGTCGGGTCCTCGTCGCGGTGGTGGGTGTGCTCGGGGCTGCGACGTTCGCGCTCGGAGCGGATACGGGGCGGCATAGCGGTGTTCCGAGGCCGGGGATTGCGAACGTGGCTGCCCCTTCCGTCGGTCGGGCCGTTCAGAGCCCCCGCGATTTCGGTGTCACCGGAGACTCGGTCTCGACGTTCCACTGGTCATCGTTCCGGCCGTCGGACACGAGCTTCAGCACGGAGACGGATCTCGATGCAATCTGGCCCACGACACTGGGGCCCGCCAACACGGTCTTCTACGCGAACATCCAGGTCCCTGAGGGCGCCGTCATCGACTACGTCGTCACGGATCTCTGCAAGGACGACACGAGCATTCCGGGAATCGTCTTCGGCGGCGGCGACAACAACTCGGATTTCGCTGACGTGGACGTCCCGGGCGTCTCGGGCTGCTTCTCGGTCTCGTCGCCCATCATCGGGCATGCGGTGCCCATGAACGCGGGCCATCGCCTCGAGTTCTTCGTCAATTGGGAGACAGCGCCGATCGACGGCTCGGTCAAGCTGGCAGGCGGCGAGGTCTGGTGGCACCGCACCGTGAGCACGGGCCCGGCGACATCCGATTTCCTGGACGTGCCGACGTCGGATCCGCGCTACAACTTCATCGAGGCGATCTTCGGGGCGGGGATCACGGCGGGCTGCGGCGGAGGCAACTACTGCCCCGACCAGCCCGTGACGCGCGGACAGATGGCGGTTTTCATCGCGAAGGCGCTCGGGCTGTACTGGCCTAACGGGTTGTAAAACCGGACCTCGGCGCGGCCGGAAACGGCCGCGCCTTTGTTTTCCGCGCGGCCACCGGCGGGCTCGGTGGCGACCCGTGTCGCCCAGCCCCTCCCCAAAACACGAGTGAAAACCGTCCACCATGTCTCCGAACGTCTGTCCACCATCTGTCTCTAGACAGGGGAGAGGATGATGCAGGCGGGTAGATCCCGGTGCCGCAATCCCGGCCTCGAGATCTCAGTCGAAGCACTCCAGGGAGGACGTCATGGACATCGGCATCATCGGTCTCGGAAACATGGGAACGGGAATGGCGCAAAGCCTGCTTCGCGCCGGACACGCGGTCACGGTCTACAACCGGTCGCGGGAGAAGGCGGAGGCGCTGCGGGTGGCGGGGGCGCGGGTCGCGGAAAACGTCGCCGAGGCGTGCCGGGGAGCGGTCGTCTTCACGATGCTGGCCGACGATGATGCGGTCGAGGCGGCGGCGTTCGGAGAGGGCGGCATCGTCGCGAGTCTCGCGAAGGACGCGGTCCACGTCTCCTCGAGCACGATCAGCGTCGATCTGTCGGATCGGTTGGCCGCGGCGCATGCGGGCGCGGGACAGAGGTTCGTCTCGGCGCCGGTCTTCGGCCGCCCGGATGCGGCGGCGGCGGGCAAGCTCTTCGTCGTCGCGGCCGGATTGGAGGCGTCGGTGCGGACCGTTCAACCGCTTCTGGATTCGATCGGCCAGAAGACGTTCGTGGTCTCGGATCGGCCGTCCGCGGCGAACCTGATCAAGCTCTCGGGAAATTTTCTGCTCGCCTCGGTGATCGAGGGTCTGGGCGAAGCCATGGCGCTCGTCGGCAAGGGCGGCGTCGACAAGCGGCAATACCTGGAGATCATGACGTCGACGCTCTTCGGCGCGCCGGTATACAGGACCTACGGGGCGCTGATCGCGGACCGGAAGTTCGAGCCCGCGGGCTTCGCCGCGACGCTCGGGGCAAAAGACGTTCGCCTCACACTCGCGGCAGCAGAGAAGCTTCGCGTGCCGATGCCGCTCGCGAGCCTGCTGCGCGACCGCTTTCTGGCCCTCATGGCGCAGGGCGGGGAGAAGCTCGACTGGTCGGCGATCGGAGATCTTCCGAGGCAGGACGCGGGAGCCTGAGCCGGGAGCCTTCACCCCGGAGGGGAAAAAAGAAAGAGGCCCCAAACGGGGCCTCAGTTGAAAAGGCGTTGCCGCCCCTTCGAAGATCGTTAGGCGCGCGCGTACGAGGTGACGTTCTCGTAGGTCTCGACCGTCGGGGTTCCCTCGATGACGGTCGTGAGCTTGGCGAGGACATCCGGATAGGTGGCCGTCTGATACGCGTCGGCGCTCTGGCGATTGTCCCAGAGGCTGATGGCGTGGACGCCCTTCGGGTTGACGAGCGTCACTTCCTCGAGGAAGCCGTTCTGCTTCCGAAGCATCGGAAGGACGTCCTTCTCGAACAGGCCGGCGAACTCTTTCTCTTTGCCGTTCTTGATGTGGAACTGGACGTTACGTGCGAATCGCATGGCGGAATCTCCTGAGTCCTTGGGTGGTTGGCCTCCGTCGGGAATCCCCCGACTTCGAAGGAAGGACGGCGACGACAAGGTTCCGAGGCCGACTGGTTCTCTGAAGGAGCTCGACCGTATCACGCATTCGCGGAGCGGGGGGTTTTTATTACGCGACCTCGGCGCAGCCCCTCCGCGACGGACATGGAAATCGATCGGATCGTGTCGGGATCTTGCGGCGGGAGGAGAAGCGACGGCTTACCGCCCGCCCGCCCGAGGAGCACGCTGGCGCGGGCAACGGCCGGCGGCGCCCACTCAATCCGCGCGCCGCGCGGCGGGGTCGGCGGAGACGACGAAAGAAGGAAGACCTACCGGCGAGTTCGGGGTTGCGAGTCGGCGCCGCGGGCGACGACCGGCGCGACAGGGGCGGCGGCGACCCGGTTGCCGCTCGGAAACGATGCGGGAAGAACGACGCCGTTGCGAAGACGGCTCGGCTGCACCTGGGTCGCCGAAGCACAGTGCTCGCAGTTCCCGGCTCCGTCGAGCCCGATCGCCGTCGCGTTGGCCCTTCCACAATGACGGCACTTCCAGGTCCGAAGAACGGTCGACATAGCCCACCTTCTTTCGTCGAAGACCGACGACACGTGATCGGAAGTTGCGAAATTGCAGCCCTGATCGGGTCGGAGGAGATCGAGGACCATCAGGATATCACGCCGGAGCCCCGCGGGCGGGCCCCCGAGGGATGTGATAGTGTCTACGAGTTCTCGGTTCGCTGCCTGCCAGACACGATCTGACTTACTCCGAACGAAAATCGACGAGAACGCGAGTGGCCGTGCCGGCGGCGTCTTCGCACACTTTTCCCGGCATTTGAGGAATCCATGAAGCTCTACGTAGGCAATCTTCCATACAACATCTCGGACGATCAGCTCCAGGCCATGTTCGCCAAGTTCGGCACGCCGGACTCCGCGCGCGTGATCACGGATCGCGATACCGGACAGTCCAAGGGTTTCGGCTTCGTCGAGTTCAGCAACGACCAGCAGGCCCGCGAGGCGCTGTCGCTGAACGGAACGGACTTCGGCGGCCGCGCGCTCAAGGTCAACGAAGCGCGTCCCAAGAACGAGTCCTTCGGCGGCGGTGGCGGAGGCCGCCGGTAAGCCAGAACGGAATCGCATCTCTTCGGGCGGGGCTTCGACAGCCCCGCCCTTTTTTGTCGCCCGATTCCGGAAAACGCGCCGCCATCCCGACCGGAGGGCATATGCTGGTCAAGCTCGTGCAGAAGCTGTTCGTCGGCCACGTTCGTTTCGCGGCCGACGGCGCGCCCGAGTTCGCCAAGGGCTGGAACGAGACCGAGGCTCCCAAGACGCGAATCTCGGCCGACGATCGCCCCGGCCTCCTGAACTCTCGAGGGTGGTACGACGCTTACTCGACCTCGAACCGCTCGGAGCCGTTCGCGATCGAGTCGTGCCGCTGCGGCGAGAGGCGGCCCCTGCGCCGCTAGTGTTCTGTAACGAAAGTCGCGACACACCGATGGCTCGTAGGGGCGGGGCTTGTCCCCGCCCGCGGGCGGCCGCAAGGGCCGCCCCTACGAAGACAATGCGACAGAAGACCTTCGTTCCAGCGCCTGCCCGCTCATCGCCCTACTTTCCGAACACCTTCTTCAGGATGCCCGTGACCTGGGCGGCGGGGTTCGTGCGGATCTCCTTCTCCTGCTGTCCGAGGACGTAGAAGAGCCCGTCGAGCGCCCTGGAGACGACGTAGCTCTCGATGTCGACGGCGGGCAGCGCGGACGAGAGCGGCACGGACTGGTACGCGCTCTTCAGCTGGTCGTACTGCTGAATGACGCCGACGTCTTTCATCGACTCGGTCACGACGGGACGGAAAGCGGCGGTCAGCGCCTCGCTCGTCTTCGCCCGAAAATACTCCGTCGCCGCCGTGTCGCCGCCGGCCAGGATCTTGCGCGCGTCGTCGAACGTCATGCTCTTGATGGCGCTCCAGAAGATGTCCCTGGCACCCGGGGCGGCCTTCTCGGCGGCCCGGTTCATGCTCAGGACGAACTCGTCCACTTTGGCGCCCTGTCCGATGAGGCGCAGCCCCTGCTCGACCTGCTGAAGCTGCTTCGGCAGCAGGATCTTGATCGCGGCATTGGAGAAGTAGCCGTCGACCTTGCCGGTCAGGTCGACGGTGTTCGTCGTGCCGACCGTCAGCGCGTCCTTCAACCCGGACACGATGTCGCCGTTCGAGAGGTCCTTGCCCGAGCTCTGATTGAGGAGCTTGGACGGATCGAACTGGGCGAAGACGAGGGGTGCCGCGAGAAAGAGCGCCGTCACCGCGCCGATGCGTCGCATGATCATGGGGTTCTCCTGTCGCCTCGCATGCTATCGGATGCGGGTGCAGGAATGGCGGTTTGTCGAGGCCCTCAGCTCTTCCCGTTCGGCCAGAAGACGACCTTCATGGCGCGGCGGTCGTCCAGCAGCTCCATGGCGTCGTGGAACTTCTCCAGCCCCTCGAACTCGTTCGTCACGAGGTCTTCGACGTCGAGGCCGGCGCGGAAGAGGTCGAGCATCTTGATCCAGGTGTCGAAGATGCGGCGGCCGATGATGGCGTGGAGGGTCAGGCCCTTGAAGACGAGGTCGTTGGTGTAGTCCTTGATGGTGACGGCCTTGTCGCGCGGGATGCCGAGGAGCGAGACGATGGCGCCGCGGCGCGCGGCGGCCAGGCCGAGGTTGATGGAGGACTCGGCGCCGGAGAGCTCGAGAACGACGTCGGCGCCGCCGCCGGTCGCCTCCTTGAGGCTGCCGACGGGATCCTTGGTCTTCGTCAGCTCGATCACCGTGGCATTGCGGGCGCCGCGGTCCCGGGCCCACTTGCGCGCGTGGGCGGCGGCGAGTCCGTTGACCTCGGTGATGGCGATGCGCGCGGCTCCGGAGATGCGCGCGATCTCGGCGCACATGGCGCCGATCGGCCCGTAGCCGAGGACCGCGACCGACATGCCGGAGAGATCGGCGACCTGGGTCGTGTGGACGGCGTTGCCGAGGGCGTCGAGGAAGGCGCCGACCTTCGGCGGGATGATCTTCCGGTCGAGCGGCACGACGTTGAACGCGGGCACCTTGACGTACTGCGCGAAGCAGCCGTCGCCGTGGACGCCGAGGATCCTCGTGTTCTCGCAGATGTGGCGGCGGCCGGTCAGGCAGGGGCGGCACGAGCCGTCGGTGACGTGCATCTCGGCCGAGACGTACTGGCCGATCTCGAGATGCGGGCGCTTGCCGCCGGGACCGAACGCGACGATCTCGCCGCAGAACTCGTGGCCGTAGATGCGCGGCGTCTTGACCATGCTCGCCATCGACGGATCCCACTGGTAGATGTGCTTGTCCGAACCGCAGACCGCGGTGGCGATGACCCGGATCAGGACCTCCGCCTGGCCGGGGGTCGGCACTGGGACGGTCTGGATCTCGGTCGCCGCGCGGCCGGGGGCGGGCTTCGTCTTGACGACCGCCGTCATGGTGGAGGGGAGCGGGCGGGGACGAGCCCCGCCCCTACGACCCCGATCGGATGGAAGAGTCTCGTCGTAGGGGCGCCGCTTGCGGGCGCCCCTGGCGCGGAGCTTCCTCGCCATCAGTCTCCCGCCTGGTCGTCCCGGACGAACCCCGTGCGCGCACCGGCCGCGGCGGCTCCGGCGTTGTAAACGGAAACGGGCTTGACGTACTTCGCGACCGTCCCGCGCGTGTTCGCGACGCGGAGCTTGCCGAACAGGAAGTGGAATTTCTCCTCGAGCGTGTCGCGGATGGCTTCCTTGGTGCCGTCGGGCAGGTTCCAGACCTGCTCCTTGTAAGGGCCGATCGCCTTCTTGCGCGTCTTGTAGAGGAACTGGGGCTGCGTCTCGCCCTTCCGGCGCTCCTCGCCGGCGTTCTCGTCGAGCCAGCGCTCGATCTCGCGCTTCAACGGATGCGGGAACGCGGGGTGATCGTAGACGGTGTTCATGAAGTCCGTCGCGAGGTGGATCTCGGCGCAGTCGTTGTCGGGGAAGTGGCCGAAGTACTCGGGCGGCAGCGTCGAGGCGCCGTGCTGGACCGCGCCGGCGAGGCCGTACTCTTCGCGCGCGACCTTCGAGATGGTCTGGATGACGTGGAAGTCGATCGCGACGCGCTCGACCGAGCCGTCCGCCGCGACGACGCCGCCGTGCGACGAGCCGGTCTGAACGGAGACCTTCTCGATGCCGTTGACGTCCTTGCCGCCGAGCGCCCTGCGGTAGACGTCCATGTAGGCGCGGAACTCCTCGGGTGTCGAGTTCTCCTTGCCGACCTCGCCGATCTCGCCGCCGATCGAGATGGGCGCCGCCTTCGGCTCCTTCGAGCGGATGTACTTCGTGAACTGCGCGCAGAGATTGGCGTTGACGTCCTGCTGGGCTTCGAGCGTGGGCCTGGAGAGGTCGACGAGCGTCGACGTGTCGATGTCGATCTGGAGAAACCCCGCCGGAATCGCCTCGTCGATCAGCGCCTCGATCGCCTTGATCTCCTTGTCGGGCGCCTCTCTCATCTTCTTCGGGTTGGTCTGGAAGTGGTCGCCCTGGATGAAGAAGGGCCCCTGCCACTCCTCGCGGATCGCGGCGGCGAGGACGACGGCGGCGTATTCGGCGGGCCGCTGCTCGGTGTACCCCATCTCGCTGCGCGCGATCTCGAAGATCAGGGCGCCGACGTCGAGCCGGCGCGCGGCGCGGAGGGCGGCGCGGGCGGAGTCGTACGCCATCATGCGGATGTTGACCGCCGGGACGGTGAAGCCGGAGACCTCGCCCTTCCCGCGCGCGCGGTAGAAGGGGAGGATCGAGGTCGGGACGATGCCGAGCGACTCGGCCGCCTCGCGGATCGCGTGCCGCGCGGCGTCCTTCGTGTCGGCCTTGCCGAAGACGGCGGTCCAGACGAGCGCGTCCAGGACCTCCGTGCGGAAGCGCAGCGGGTTCGTCACCACGAGCCCGCCGTCGAACCTCGCGGCTCCCGAGAGGCGGACGGCCTCGCGAAGCTCTTCCACGGTCGAGTAGAGATTCATCATGGACGGCTCCTGGAACGGGCGCGATTGTATCGGATGGGGTGCGAACTGGGCAGTCAGGCGTGAAAGGGATCCCTCGCTTCGCTCGGGATGACAAGAATTTTGCTCGGGATGACGGGAATGCGGAGCAACGGGAGGGTGGTCATCCCGAGGAGCGGAGCGAAGCCCTGTCATCCCGAGCGAAGCCAAGCCCTGTCATCCCGAGGAGCGAAGCGACGAGGGATCCCTTTCGGCTCCGTGAGGCTCACCCGTGTTACGTTTTTCGCCGTGACCGCCCCCGATCTCCTCGCCGCGCTCTCGAAGCGGCTGCCCCGCGAGATCCTCCACGCCGACGCGGAGGCGCTCGACGCGCATGCCGCGGACGCGACGGAGGACCTGCGCGCCCGGCCGGAGCTCGTCGTGAAGCCTCGTTCCGAGGAGGAGGTCCGGGCGCTGCTCGCCGCGGCGCGCGAGCTTCGGATCCCGATCACGCCTCAGGGGGCGCTGACGGGTCTCTCGGGCGGCGCCCTGGCGGTTCGGGGCGGCGTGGCGCTCGACCTGAGGGCGATGAGTCGGATCCTCGAGATCGATCGCGAGAACCTGTTCGCGGTCGTCGAGGCGGGGTGCGTGACCGAGACGCTGCAGGACGCGGTCGAGGCGGTCGGGCTCTTCTATCCGCCGGATCCCTCCTCGCGCGGGTCGTGCACGATTGGCGGCAACGTCGCCGAGAACGCCGGCGGGCCGCGCGCCGCGAAGTACGGGACGACGGGGCGCTACGTCTCGGGCCTGCGCGTCGTGCTGCCCGGAGGCAGCGCGCTTGCGCTCGGCGGCAAGAATCGCAAGGACGTCGCGGGGTACGACCTGCTCTCGCTCTTCATCGGAAGCGAGGGGACTCTCGGCGTCGTGACGGAGGCGACGCTGCGGCTGCTTCCCCGGCCGGCGGAGCGGCGGCTCCTCTGGGCGTCGTTCGGAGACGAGGCCCGGGCGCTCCGCGCCGTGGGAAAGCTCTACGCCGCCGGTCCGGAGCCGTCGGCCTGCGAATTCATGGAGCGGCGGGCGGCGGAGGTGTCGGCCGAGTCGCTGTCGCTGGCGCTTCCGGCCGATGCCGACGCGCATCTCTTCGTCGAGGTGGACGGGTTCGACGAGGCCGGCGTCGCCCGCGATGCCGAGCGGATCGGCGAGCGGCTGCTCGAGGCGGGCGCCTCGGACGTGCGCGTCGCGATGACCGACCGGGAGCAGCGCGACTTCTGGAGGCTGCGACGCGCGGTCGGCGAGGCGGTGAAGCGTCTGGGGCCGTATGCCGAAGAAGACTGCGCGGTTCCGCGCGCGCAGCTGCCGGAGCTGCTGCGCACCGTGCGCGAGATCGCGCAGCCGTCGAGGGCTGACCGCGATCTGCTACGGCCACGCCGCCGACGGCAACATCCACGTGAACCTGGTCCAGCCGCCCGGCGAGCGCGACCGGTGGCTGGCCGAGCGCGACGCCGCGGTCGAAGAGATCTTTCGCGCCGTCGTCGGTCTCGGCGGAACGATCACCGGGGAGCATGGCGTCGGGCTGACGCAGCGGGCCTACCTGTCGCTGCGGCACCCTTCCGAGGTGATCGCGGCGATGCGCGCGGTCAAGGAGATCTTCGATCCCGAGGGAATCCTGAATCCCGATAAGATCTTCGCCCCATGATCCGGCTCGCGCGGAAGATCTCGTTCAATGCCGGCCGTTCGCTCTGGCGGCCCGAGTGGACGGCGGAGAAGAATTTTGCGGTCTACGGCGACGAAGGGCCCCACGGCTACGGGCACAACTACGAGCTCGAGGTCGCGGTCGAGGGCGAAGCGGACCCGGCGACGGGGATGGTCGTCAACCTGACGGAGCTCGACCGAGTGCTCAAGGAGGAGGTCGACCGGCCGCTCGACCACCGGAACCTCAATCGCGACGTGCCGGATTTCGCGAAGACGCCGCCGACGGCCGAGAACCTGGCGGTCTGGATCTGGAAGCGCGTCGCCGCGCGCATCGAGCGCGAGAAGTGGCCCTGCCGGATCGTGCACCTGCGGCTGAAGCTGACGCCGGGGCTCGCGGTCGAGATCGAGGAGTGACCCGCGAAGCGAAGCCGTCGCGGGTCATCCCGAGGAGCGCCGGGCGGGTGCTGTCATCCCGAGGAGCGAAGCGACGAGGGATCCCTTTCGTCGCCGCACCGGGACTTCAAAGGGATCCCTCGCTGCGCTCGGGATGACAGAAAACGCTCGCGCGCCCGTCGCTGGAATAGGGATCACTCGCTGCGCCGCGGATGACGGAAGACGTTCGCGCGTCCCTTCGCTAGAATGAGGCCCTCCATGTACTTCAAACAGTTCTATCTGGGCTGCCTGGCGCAGGCGTCCTACATGATCGGCGCGGACGGGGAGGCGGCGGTCGTCGATCCCCGGCGGGACGTGGACATCTATATAGAGGAAGCGCGCGCCCGGGGGCTGACGATCCGCTACGTCATCGAGACCCACCTCCACGCCGACTTCGTCTCCGGCCACCGGGAGCTCGCCGAGCGAACGGGCGCGAAAATCTACTTCGGCGCGGCGGCGGAGGCGAAGTTTCCGCACGTCGCCGTGCGCGAGGGCGACGCCATTCGAATGGGGCCGGTCGAGCTGCGCTTTCTCGAGACCCCCGGGCACACGCCGGAGTCCATCTCGATCGTGGTCACGGATCACGCGGTGTCCGGCGAGCCCGCCTCGGTCCTGACCGGCGACACGCTCTTCATCGGCGACGTCGGCCGGCCGGACCTCCTCGGCGGCCGGATGTCGGCGCAGGAGCTCGCGAGCCTCCTCTACGATTCGCTGCACCAGAAGCTCCTGAAGCTTCCCGACGCGACGGAGGTCTATCCGGCGCACGGCGCCGGGTCGCTTTGCGGGCGCAACATCTCGAGCGAGACGAGCTCGACGATGGGACAGCAGCGCCGGTTCAACTACGCGCTGCGGCCGATGTCTCGCGAGGAGTTCATCGCGTTGACGACGGCGGATCTGCCGGAGGCGCCGGCGTACTTCTCGCGCGACGTGACGCTGAATCGCGAGGGCTCGGGCGCCCTGGCGGCCCTCCCGGCACCTTCCGGCGCTGCCGCCCGGGGAAGTCGCGGCGTTGCAGGACGGGGGCGCCGTCGTGCTCGACACGCGGCCGTCGGCGGAATACGGCGCGGGGCACGTGCCGGGCTCGGTGCACATGGGCCAGTCGGGCCAGCTCGCGTCCTGGGCGGGGGCGCTGCTCTCGCCTTCGACGCCGATCGTCCTCGTCGCGGAAGACGAGGAGCGCGTGGCCGAGACGCGGACGCGGCTCGCGCGCGTCGGTCTCGAGAACGTCGCGGGATACCTCGAGGGAGGGATCCGCGCGTGGGACGAGGCGAAGCGGACGCTCGCGCGCACGGAGCAGATTCCGGTGGACGAGCTCAAGGCCCGGCTCGCCGAAGGCGCGGACGTGACGGTCGTCGACGTTCGGCGGCCGGGAGAGTGGGAGGCCGGACACATCGCCCGGGCCATGCATCTTCCGCTCCACGAGCTCGAGAAGCGCGCGGCGTCGCTCGACCGGGATCGGCCCGTCGCGATCATCTGCGCGAGCGGATACCGCTCGTCCATCGCGACGAGCCTGCTCGAGCGGCTCGGCTTTCGACGGTTCTCGAACGTCGTCGGCGGCATGAACGCCTGGAGCGCCGCGAAGTACGACGTCGCGGCGTAGCGGGGCTAGAATCCCGCCCCGATACAGGGAGGTTCAATGCGCAGGTCCACGATTCTGATCCTCGGCATTTCCGCGTTCGCGGCGGCGGCGCTCCGCGCTCAGGACGCGACCGCCAGGAAGCCCGGAAGCGTCTGGGAGAACCGTCCGTCGGCGTGGGAGCAGCTCCAGCCCGGCCAGAAGGACGAGGTCTTCAAGTTCGCCGAGGGTTACAAGAGCTACCTGAAGGTCGCCCGGAGCGCGCAGTCGTCCGCGGCGGAGATCGAGCGCCAGGCGAAGGCAGCGGGATTTTCCGAGTTCACCGACCCGGCGCAGGTCAAGCCGGGCGCGCGTCTGATCGTCACGACGCACGATCGTGCGCTCGTCCTCGTCGTCGTCGGGTCCGATCCGATCGTGTCCGGCTCGCGGCTGATCGGGACGCATCACGACAGCCCGCACATCGATCTGAAGGCGCGCCCGTTCTACACGGCCAACGGGTTCACGCTCTTCAAGACGATCTACTACGGCGGCATCAA
Organism: uncultured Acidobacteriota bacterium; assembly: GCA_963738945.1. Taxonomy (GTDB): domain Bacteria; phylum Acidobacteriota; class Thermoanaerobaculia; order UBA5066; family Gp7-AA6; genus DAHUXD01. Next base: position 2,682,276 of record CAVTYD010000002.1, on the reverse strand, counting down.
GAAATATCAGTGGGCCAACCGGCCGCTCGCGCTGATCGGCCGCATCGACACCGTGGATGGAAAGCGCGTGGACGTTTCGATCGGCCTGAAAGAGGGCGACCCCGTCTTCGCGATTCCGGACAACGCGCCGCATTCGGACAACGAGAGCATCCGGAACCGCAAGGCCGAGGACGTCTTCGGCGGCGAGGAGCTCGACCCGGTCGCGGGATCGATCCCCGGCAAGGGGGACGCGGTGACCGCCGAGGTGCTCGCGACGCTGACGTCCACGTACCACGTCCGCGAAGAGGACTTCGTGTCGGCCGAGCTGCAGCTCGTGCCGGCCGCCGATCCCGCCGACGTCGGGATCGACCGGGGCCTCGTCGGCGGATTCGGGCAGGACGACCGGCTCTCGTCGTACTGCGCGGCGCGCGCGGTGCTCGACCTGAAGGGGACGCCGAAGCACACGGCGATGGCGTACCTGTCGAACTTCGAGGAGGTCGGCTCGGTCAACAACACGGGGGCGCGCTCGCAGTTCATGAGCTCGACGTACGCGCGGCTGATCGGCGCGGAGCGCGGCAAGGCATACACGGACCTCGACCTGCGCGAGGCCCTGCGGCGGGCCGAGGTCGTTTCGGCCGACTGCAACGACGGCGTCAACCCGGTCTTTCCGCAGACGAGCGAGCCGTCGGGTGCGGCGCGGCTCGGCTACGGCGCGACGATCAAGAAGTACGGCGCGGGCTTCGACGCCAACTCCGAGTTCATCGCGAAGATCCGCGGACTGCTCGAGAAGAACAACATCGCGTGGCAGACGCAGACGCCCAAGGTGGACGGCTACTCCGGCGGCACGATCGGCGGATTCCTCTCGATGCAGGAGATGGAAGTCATCGACATGGGCGTGCCGCTGCTCTCCATGCACGCCCCCTTCGAGATGTCCTCCAAGGTTGACGTCTGGAGCTTCTACCGTTTCATGGGAGTGTTCCTGGCTTCGTAGGGGACCCCCGCTCTCCCGCGGGCCTCATTGCCCGGTTCGTGGCGCCTCGCGCCGCCGCCCCGAACGCAGCGGAGGCGACGGTCAACTCCTCCCCCTCACCCCAACCCTCTCCCCCCTTCGGGGGGCGAGGGGGTAGAGCGTGGTTCGTCGCGCCCAACTCTCCAAACAGCTCGCGGCGTGAGAAGTCTCCCGAGCGAAGCGAGGGAGGAGGCTCACGCCGCGGGAGCCGCAGCGCAGCGAGGGATCAGGCCGGCGGTCGAGCGCCTTTGCGCGAGCCGCCGGCCGGTGCGCGCCCGGCAGGGCGCGCAGATCCCGAGCGGAGCGGAGGCGACGGTTCAGTCCCAGGGCGCCCGGCCGATGGGCCCATGCCCGCAGCCGAGTCGTTCGGCGACCGCGGTATCGAGCGCGGGCAGGGGAAAAGTCTCAGCGAGATCCGCCGGGGCGTCGCGGCCCGACAGGTCCCAGAGCGCGGCCTCCGTGTCGGGGGCCTCGATCGTTTCGAGACGCCGGCCGAGCCGGGCGAGATAGCCGTCGACGAGCTCTCCCTCCGCCAGCCGCGCCGACACGTGCGTGCGGAAGACCCAGAGCCGCGGCGTACCGCGAAAGCGATCGAGCTCGCGCAGATAGCCGCGCGGGTCGTCCCGGTGGCACGCCCCCAGGACCGCTCCGATCGACGAGAGGTCCACGCGCGGCGCATAGAAATGAAACGCGCGACCGCCGCCATAGTAGACGTAGACCTCGTCGCGAGGGCCACGCCGCCGGGCGAGCTCCGCGAGGACCGGCCGCGTGTCCTCGTCGCGGTAGACCGGCGGATCGTGGGCGATCAGGAAGACGAGGCCGCACGCGGGGAGGACCGCCGCGAGCCGACGCGGCACGCGGACGCGCGTGAGCCCCTCGACGATCCATCCCGCCGCTTCGGCGATCGCGAGGATGGCGGCCGGAGCGAGGAAGAGGATCGCGCGCCCTTCGAACGGATAGAGGCGCGCCGCGGCGGCGCCGAGCGTGACGGCGACCGGGCCGACGAGAAGCATCGCGGCGCGCCGGTTCCGGATCCAGAGAAGGAACGCGGCGATCGCGACGAAGAGGAGCAGCGGGATTCGAGGCAGCGAAGGATTCCAGAAGCGCTCGAGGTAGTCGTGCATCGAAGGCGGCACGCGGCCGAGGCCGTTGAGACCGGCCGCCGCGGCGCTCGCCGCCCACACGGCCAGGAGGACGGCGAGCCACGCGCCGAAGCGGCGATCGCGAATGGCAAGGACGGCCAGAGCGGCACCGAGGCCGGCGACGACGAAGACGGCGCCCTGCGAGAACCAGACGGCCACGGCGCCGAGGAGGGTCGCTCCGAGCCACGAGGCCCAGTTCGCGCCGCGGTCCGCCACCGCGAACGCCACGAGAGTGAGCCAGACCGAGGCGAGGAGATCGGTCGAATAGGGCTTGAGCTCCGCGCCGTGGGCGATGAGGGTCGGAGCGAGCGCGAAGACTCCGGTCGCGCACACGGCGATCCAGGGAGGCTGAAACCGGCGCGCCAGCGACGCGAACAGAACGAGCGCCGCCAGCCCGGACAGCAGCGGCACGGCGCGCAGCGCCATCTCCGAAGCCCCGAAGATCTCAGCGCTGCCCTTGGTCAGCGCGAGGAATCCGGGCGGGGCGACCTGGTCGAGTGCGAGCGGCTGGCGGAGAAGGTGGGCGAGGGGAAAGTGGAGCACGTTCTCCGCGAGCGCGATCTCGTCGATCCAGAGGGACGCGTTCGCGAGGTACTGCGCGACGCGCAGGCCGACGCCGGCGAGGAGGAGGATGGCCAGCGCCGCCCTCGCTCCCCGGGGCATTTCCTTACGGATTGTTGGAGGCGAGAGCCTTCTCCTCGACGACCTGCTTGTTCGACATGATCGTCTGGACGACTTCCTTGGCGAGCTTGTCGAGATCGGTCGCCGACTCGACGGTGTTGATGACGAACTTCGCGGCGACGACGTAGGGGTTCCATCCGACCGGGGCGCCCTGGCCCTTCAGCGCCTCGGCCTTGCCGAAGACGATGAACGGCGCGTTGGGGTCCTTCGAGAGATTGGAAACGCTCACCGTGAGTTGCGTGTTCGGCTTCTGCTCGCCGCCCATCAGCTCCGTCGGAATGATGTTGCCGCCCGAGTCCGTCGCGTAGAACGTGCCCCGCACGAGCCATCCCTCGCTCGGCAGCGTCGTGCCGGGCTCGAGCCGCTTGGCCGTGTAACCGGCGGCCGAGAACTCCTTGACGATGTCGGCCGAGAGCTCGGACGCGGACTGCGACGCCTTCTGGCCCGCTCGCGCTCCACGAATCCGGCTGAGCGGGCCGCCGCGTCCCTGCGACGACTGCGCGGGTTCGTAGGAACCGACGAAGTCCTGAACGTAGACGGGCTTCTTCGGTTTGGGCGCCCCGGCCGTGGTGCCGGTCGACGTCGTTTGGGCAGCCGCCATCGAGGCGATCGAGGCGAGTACGATCGAGGCGAGGTACGAGCCGAGTCGCGCCGTCTTCCTCATGGAGACCTCCTGGCCGCGCATCGTACAACCGCCGAGCGGGGCGGACGATACAATCCGTTCAGTTTTATGCCTCTCGCTCCCGGATCCCGTCTCGGTCCCTACGAGATCGTCGCGCCGATCGGCGCGGGCGGGATGGGCGAAGTGTACAAGGCCCGGGACACGCGGCTCGAGCGCACGGTGGCGGTCAAGGTCCTCCCGGCGCAGCTCTCCTCGTCCGCCGACTCGCGGCAGCGCTTCGAGCGCGAGGCGAAGACGATCTCGCAGCTCTCGCACCCCCACATCTGCGCGCTCTACGACGTCGGCCGCGAGGGCGAGACCGAATACCTCGTCATGGAATATCTCGAGGGCGAGACGCTGACGGAGCGGCTGGCCAAGGGAGCGCTGCCGCTCGAGCAGACTCTGCGCTACGGGCACGAGATCGCCGATGCCCTGGACAAGGCGCACCGGCAGGGGATCGTGCATCGGGACCTGAAGCCCGGCAACGTGATGATCACGAAGTCGGGCGTGAAGCTGCTCGACTTCGGCCTGGCCAAGGCGATGGCGCCGGCGACGCCGCAGAGCGGTCTGACTTCCATGCCGACGCAGCAGGGTCTGACGCAGGAAGGCACGATCCTCGGGACGTTCCAGTACATGGCGCCCGAACAGCTGGAGGGCAGGGAGGCGGATGCCCGCACGGACATCTTCGCCTTCGGCGCCGTGCTCTACGAGATGGTCACGGGACGAAAGGCCTTCGCGGGATCGAGCCAGGCGTCGCTCATCTCGTCGATCATGAAGGAGGACCCGGCGCCGATCTCGGCGGTGCAGCCGATGTCGCCGCCGGCGCTGGATCGCGTGGTGCGCACGTGCCTCGCGAAGGATCCCGAGGACCGCTGGCAGAGCGCCCGCGACGTGGGCAACGAGCTCAGGTGGATCGCCGAGGGCTCGCAGGCGGGCGTTCCGACGAAGGTGGCCCTTCGGCGCAAGGGCCGCGAGCGCGCGGCGTGGGCCCTTGCCGCGCTTGCCGGCGCTGCCGCCGTCGCGCTGGCGGTCGCGTACGCACGGCGCGCGCCGCGGGCCGCTTCGCCCGTGCGCGCGCAGCTCGACCTTCCGAAGAAGACGCAGACCGCGGACATCGCCCTGTCTCCGGACGGCAAGCGTCTCGCGTTCACGGTCTTCGACGCCGCGGGACAGGTCTCCCTCTGGATCCGGGACCTCGACGCGGACGCCGCGCAACCGGTTTCCGGCACCGAGTCGGCCCGCTTCCCGTTCTGGTCCCCCGATTCGCGCACCGTCGCCTTCTTCGCCGACGGAAAGCTGAAGAAGAGGGAGCCCGACGGCACCGCGATCCTCAAGATCTGCGACGCCGCCGGAGGCGTCGGCGGCACCTGGAATCGGGACGGGACGATCGTCTTCGCTCCGTCGCCGACGTCCGGCCTCTTTCGCGTTTCCGCGGCGGGCGGCAAGCCCGAGGCCGTGACGAAACTCGACGCGGCGCGCCACGAAGTCGCCCACCGCTACCCGTCGTTTCTCCCCGACGGCCGTCACTTCCTCTACACGTCCACGAGCCTCGGCGCGGCCGACGACCTCGCCAACGCGATTCATGTGGCTTCTCTGGACGGGAAGGAGGACAAGACGATCCTTCCCGTGTTCTCCGACGCGCAGTACGCGGCCGGCCGTCTCCTTTATGTCCGCGACGACGCTCTCGTCGCCCAGCGATTCGATGTCCGAAGGCTCGCCGTCGAGGGAGATCCCGTCGTCCTCGAGGCCCGCGCGACCCGGACCACGGATTGGGGAGGCTTCTACGCGTTCAGCGCCTCGGACGACGTCCTGGCCGTCGTGCCGCCGAACTTCGTGCTTTCGCGTCTGACCTGGTTCGACCGGTCCGGCAGGGCCGCGGGCGAGGTGGGCGAACCCGCGGTCTACGTCACCTACCGTCTTTCTCCGGACGAGCGGACCATCGCCGCCATGGTCCTGGACCCTGCCCGGATCAAGGCGGGAATCGTGACCATCGACGCGGCATCCGGCGCGGCAACCCGGTTCCTTCGCGGAGCGGGCAACGCCCTCTATCCGGTGTGGTCTCCGGACGGGAGCCGCCTCTTCTTCGGGTCGGTCGCGGAAGGCTCGAACATACCGGCGATCTGGTCCAAGGCGCTCAACGGCGCGAAGGATGAGCCCTACCTCGAAGGTCCCGACAACGTGACACCGTGGGACTGGTCGCGCGACGGGCGATTTCTCGCCATCGAAAAGGTGCCGCTTCACGGTAAGCGCTACAACGAGCTCTGGATCGTGGACTCGGCGGACCGCGGGCACCCGATCCCGTTTGCCACCGAGAACCCGAATCAGGTGGACGCGCGCTTCTCACCCGACGGGAAATGGATCGCCTATACCTCCGACGAATCCGGCCTGTCCGAGGTCTACGTGCGCCCCTTTCCCGGTCCGGGCGGAACGTGGCAGGTCACGACCGCGGGGGGCTTTGCTCCGCACTGGCGCGACGACGGGAAGGAGCTCTTCTTCCTGAGCCCGGATAACAAGATCATGGCCGTGCCGACCTCGTTGGGGCCGACCTTCCAGGCGGGGGCGCCGGTCGCCCTGTTCACCGCGCATCCGGGCCAGGCCAACAGCCTGTTCGAGGTGTCGCGCGACGGTCAGCGGTTCCTCGTCAACACGGCGCCCGAGCAGGCGGCTTCGCCGCCCATTCACCTGCTGCTGAACTGGACCGCGCTCGCCGAGAAGAAGTAGTCAGCGTTTCGGCGTCGGCTCTGCGGCAAAGGCGTCGTAGACCATCCGCGAGATCTCCGCTCCGGTCCGCAGCGTGTCGTTGTCGACGCTGGCGCTCTTGTCCTGGATTTTCCGCGCGCAGATGGCGATCACGTAGCGCGTCTTCTTCGTCTTCACGTACGCGGCGTCGTTGCGGACGTCGCCCCTGAAGCCCTTCGCGTCCGGATTCTTCTCCTCGTCCCAGCCCGTCTTGTTGGCGACGAGGATTTCTTCGCTGCCGAAGGGCAGCGAGCGCGGGATCATCGCCCGATCCTGCTGCTGCGCGAGCAGCGCGATCATCTCGTCGCACGCGGCGCGACTGACGACCTTGCCGTCGGCGATGAGCGCCATCAGCGTGGCCGCCTCGCGCGGCGTGGTCGAGCCGAGGCCGTACTCTTTCTCCTCCTCGGGAAGCACGTCGGCATGGCCGTCGCGGAAGGTTGGGCGGTAGAGGCGCGTCTTCGTCAGCCCGTAGGAATCGAGGAGCTTGTCCACGCTGGGGGTGCCGACGAGCTCGAGGAGCAGGTTCGTCGCCGTGTTGTCGCTGTAGGCGATCATGAAATGCAGCAAGTCGCCCACCGTGAGCACGGTCCCGTCGTGGAGCATGTTGAGCGGCACCGTCTCGTCGCCGGCTTTGGCGTCGTCGCGCAGCGTCACGGGCGTCGTTTTGGCGAATCGCCCCTCGCCCATCTGCCGGAACACCTCGGCCATGACCGCGACCTTGATGAGGCTCGCCGTCGGGAAGCGCCGGTCGGCGTTGACGGCGATCGTTTCGCCGGTGTCCAGGTCCTTGGCGTAGACGCCCATCTCGCCGTGGAACGCCTGGACTTTCGCGGCGATCCGGGCCTGGAGGGCGGGCGATCCGGCCGCCGCGACGGCCGCTGCGAGAAAGGCGGCGAGCAGCGTCATTTTCGTCCCGGATGCTATCGCGGGCGCGCGGGGAGGCGATAAGCTCGCGCGGCTTTCCATGAGGTCGAGAACATGAGACGACGTTTCACCGCGTGGCTCGTCGGAATCTGCGTCGCCGCGTCGGCCGCTGCCCAGGAGAAGCCGGCGGAAAAACCGCCCGAGAAGCCCGCGGCCGAGGCGTCGAAGAAGGAACCGCCGAAACCGGAGCAGTCCGTCACCCAGCACACGTCCGTCATCGGCGGCGTTCCGGTGACGTACACGGCGACCGCCGGCACGCTCGTCGTGCGCAACGAGAAGGACGAGCCGTGGGCCAGCATCGGATACACCGCCTACGTGCGCAAGGACGCGGGCGTCGCGCCGCATCGGCCGATTGCGTTCTGTTACAACGGCGGACCGGGCTCCTCGTCCATCTGGCTGCACATGGGAGCGCTCGGCCCGAGGCGCGTCGTCGTCGCGGACGCGGCGCCCACGCCGCCGCCGCCCTACCAGGTCGTGGACAACGGGTACAGCATCCTCGACAAGGCGGACGTCGTCCTGATCGACCCGGTCGGCACGGGACTGAGCAAGCCCGTCGGCGAGTTCAAGGACAAGGATTTCTGGGGCGTGGATCCCGACATCGAGTCGGTGTCGCGCTTCATCAAGCAGTACGTCACGGACAACGGCCGATGGAATTCGCCGAAGTACCTGATCGGCGAGAGCTACGGGACGACCCGCTCCGCCGGCGTCGTGAACTGGCTGCAGAGCAAGGCCGGCATGAGCTTCAACGGCGTCGTGCTGGTCTCGGTCGCGATCGACCTCGGCGCGATCTTCGCGCTGCCCGGCAACGACCGGCCGTACCCGCTCTACCTGCCGAGCTTCGCGGCCACCGCGGCGTACCACAAGGTGCTGCCGAATCCGCCGGCGGACCTCGACGCTTGGCTCGTCGAGGTGCGCCGGTTCGCCGCCGGCGACTATGCCGCGGCGCTCGCGGAAGGCGCGAGGCTCGCGGACGACCGCCGCGCCGCGATCATCGCGAAGCTCCACGAGTACACGGGATTGTCCGAGGAGTACCTGCGCCTGGCGGACATGCGGGTTTCCGAGAGCGAGTTCACGCAGGAGCTCGAGCGTCGGAAGGGGGTCGCGATCGGCCGGCTCGATTCGAGGTTCGCCGGACCGACCGTGGACATGCTGGCCAAGGAGGCCGAGTCCGACCCGCAGTCCGACGCCATCTCGGGCGCCTACACGGCGGCGTTTCTCGACTGGTACCACGACGGGCTGAAGTTCGGCGAGGGGAAGACCTACGTCGTTTCGTGCGACGCCTTTCTCTCGTGGGACTTCCGCCACAAGGTTCCGGGCCTGCCGTTTCCCTCGCCGGAGCTGACCGACACCGGGATCGATCTCGGTTATGCCATGGCGTACAACCCGAATCTGCGGGTGCTCGTCCTGAACGGCCTCTACGATCTCGCGACGCCGTTCTTCGCGACGGAGTCGCAGATGGCGCACGTCTCTCCGCGAAAGGACGTTCAGGCGCGGATCGAAATGAAGTACTTCCCGGCCGGCCACATGATGTACGTCCTCGAGCCGGCGCTGAAGGCGATGAAGGCCGACATGGCCGACTTCGTGGCGCGCACCTCGAAGTAGGAGAGACTCGGACGGATCCGGGCTCTACGGCGTCGTCACCTGGTACATGAGCGCGCCGCTCGAGTAGAAGGGCAGATAGAAGACCCCGGCGCAGTTCATGTACGAGACCCCGTTGACGGACATGCTCGAGCAGCCGTTCGGCAGAGACGCGACCACCGTTCCGACCGGCGGAGCGTAGGTCGTGGGCGCCGCGTAGTACACGGGCGCGGGATTCGCGTAGTACACCGGCGCGGGGTTGGCGTAGTACACGGGCGCCGGCTGAACCGACGATGCCACGGCCGCTCCGACCATCGCGCCCGCGACCGCCGCTCCGGCGACCGCGGCCCCGGAGTAGCAGCAGGGCGGCCGGTAGCCGACGGCGACCCCGCCGTGGTAGCCGCCGGCGGCGACCCAGGCGAATGCGGGAGTCGGCAGGCTCGAGAGGGCGAGGGCGAAAATCGCGGCGGTGGTCGTGAGCTTTTTCATTTCTGGGTCCTCCACTCGACTTTCGTCGACCCGGCGGGCGGCGTGAACGTGAACTCGCCGGCCGGAATCGTCGGCGAGAGGTTCCAATCCGAGAGCAGGACGACCACTCGCGGCGCTCCCGGTACCTTCTTGTACGTCACGGAGAGGCGGCGGGGCAGAGGCTTCGAGCCTTCTTCGACCCAGACTTGCCAGTCGGCGTCGTCCTCCGAAAGCGCGAAGTGCCGGCTCGGCACGCCATCGAGGAGCGCCGTGCCGGCGTCGAACGCCGTCTTGACGCCCTCGATCATCTTCGCGTACGGGTCCGCGAGGAGAAAGCCGGCCGCCGGCAGCGGAGTGTCGAGCCGATCCAGGAGCATCTGGAGGGTCTCGTCGATCGTCGCCGGAGCGGCGACCTGGGCGTAGAAGGAGCTCTTGCTCGTATGGATCGTGAGGGTCTTCCCGTCGTACCAGAGCGATGCCGCGAAGCGGTCGCCGGTCGTGTCCACGCGAACCTTGTCCGGCCGTTCGACGGTGACCTTCGAGACGCTGACGAAATCGAGCATCTGCCCGGTGTCCGAGGGCGTCTCGCGGTCGGTCACGGCGCGAAACGTGAATCGCGGCGTTCCCTTGAGCAGGTCGCTCATCGCCTTCAGCCGGGCGAGCGTTGCGGGCTCGAGAGGTGGCGGCGGCACCGGCGTCGCGGCCGCGGGCGGCGCTTGCGGCCGAGCGACCGCAGCGAGGAGCAGAAATCCTGAGAGCGCTGCGGCGACACGGGTTCTCGCGTTCACGAGGCCTCCTTTGGGGACAGAGCGCTGGCGATTAGATCACAGCGGTTCGTCCGTTCGGATGCGCCGTCGATTCGTTGTAGTCTCTGCGGAACCTTGACACTGTCCGCCGGGACGCGCCTTGGGCCATACGAGATCGTCGCGCCGATCGGCGCGGGCGGGATGGGCGAGGTCTACCGTGCGAAGGACACGCGCCTCGGCCGTGACGTCGCGGTCAAGGTCCTGCCGGCGGCGATGTCGTCGTCCGCCGAGCTGCGCCAGCGCCTCGAGCGCGAGGCGAAGACGATCTCGCAGCTCTCGCACTCGCACATCTGCACGCTCTTCGACGTCGGCTACCAGGACGGGACCGACTACCTCGTCATGGAGTTGCTCGAGGGCGAGACGCTGGCGGATCGCCTCGGCAGGGGCGCGATCCCGACCGACCAGGCGCTTCGCATCGGCATCGAGATCCTCGGAGCGCTCGACGCCGCGCATCGGCAGGGCATCGTCCACCGGGACCTGAAGCCCGGCAACGTCATGCTGACGAAGTCGGGCGTGAAGCTGCTCGACTTCGGCCTGGCAAAGCTCGCCGCCACGCCGCCGGAGACGGCGGTTTCGCAGGCGACGAGCCTGCCGACGGCTCTCCAGCAGAGTCAGCCGCTGACGACGCGCGGCACGATCCTCGGGACCTTCCAGTACATGGCGCCCGAGCAGCTGGAGGGCCGCGACGCCGACGCCCGCAGCGACATCTTCTCGTTCGGCTGCGTGCTCTACGAGATGTTGACGGGCAAGAAGGCTTTCACGGGGACGAGTCAGGCGAGCCTGATCGGCTCGATCATGAACACGGACCCGGCTCCGATCTCGTCGATCCAGCCGATGATCCCGGCCTCGCTCGACCGGATCGTCAAGGGCTGTCTCGCCAAGGAGCCCGAGCACCGCTGGTCGACGGCGCACGACGTGATGCTGCAGCTGCAGTGGATCGCCGAGGGCGGCTCGATGGCCGGAGTGCCGGCTCCCGTCGTCGCGCGCCGCAAGAACCGCGAGAAGCTCGCGTGGGGGCTCTTCGCGGCGGCGCTCGTTGCGGCGGCGGCACTGGCGGTCGGCTTCGTCGAGCGCACGCCGAAGCCCCCACCGCTGGTGCGCTTCGACGTCGTGCCTCCGGCCGAGGTCGCGACGATGGACGTTCCCCGTATCTCGCCCGACGGGCGCATGCTCGCCTTCGACGCGACGGACATGGAAGGAAAGGCGCGCATCTGGGTTCGGCCGCTGTCGTCGCTCGCGGCCCAGCCCTTGATGGGAACGGATGGAGGGGTACGCCCGTTCTGGTCGCCCGACAGCCGGTACATCGCCTTCATCGCCGACGGCGTGATGAAAAAGGTGGACGTCACGGGCGGCCCACCCACGAAGATCTGCGACGCGCCCGGCGGCTCGGACGGGACGTGGAGCCCGCAGGGAGTGATCCTCTGGGACGGCACGGGCACCGATCCCATCTATCGCGTTTCGTCGGCCGGGGGCACGCGCGCCGTCGCCGTCGCGCTCGATCTTGCGAAGAAGGAGACGTCGATCGGCTGGCCTCAGTTTCTTCCGGACGGCAGGCACTTCATCTATCTCCTGACGGGCGAGAAGCCGGAGGACAGCGCGTACTGGATCGCCTCGATCGACTCGGCCGAGAAAACCAAGCTCGCGCCGGCGCAGACGCTGGTGCAGTACGCGCCGCCCGGCTACCTCCTTTTCGTCCGAGACCGGACGCTCGTCGCGCAGCCTTTCGATGCCTCCTCGCGGAAGATCACCGGCGAAGCCGTGCCGCTCGCCGAGAAGATCGGCACCGACAACGTCGGCCTCGCCCGTTTCTCGGTTTCCAACGACGGCGTCCTCGCCTACCGGACCGGGGAGACGGGCGGGAGGCTGCTCTGGCGCGACCGGGCGGGGCGCGAGCTCGACACCCTCGGCGATCCCGGCGACTACTCCAACCCCGCGCTCTCCCCCGCGGGGGACCGTGTCGCGTTTTCGCTTTCGGACCCGCGCAACGCCAAGACCGACGTCTGGATCCGCGACCTCGCGCGGGGTGTGAACTCCCGGTTTACGCTCGGCGCGGGGAACAACATCCGTTCGATCTGGTCGCCGGACGGCTCGACGATCGTCTTCAGCTCCGACCGCGGCGGGGTTTACGACCTGTACGAAAAGCCGGTCAGGGGTTCGGGCGAGGAGAAGCTGCTGCTCCACACCGACGACGCCAAGTCGGCCGGGGGCTGGACGAAGGACGGCAAGTACATCGTCTACGGGAGCCGGACGCCCAAGGGGCAGTGGGATCTCTGGGCGCTGCCGACGTTCGGCGACAAGAAGCCGATCGCGATCGCCACCAGCCCGTTCAGCGAGACCACGCCGGTGCTTTCGCCGGACGGCCGCTACGTCGCCTACGTGTCGAACGAGTCCGGCCGCGAGGAGATCTACGTTCAGACGTTCCCGGAGCCGGGCGGCAAGTGGCAGGTCTCCAACGGCGGCGGTTCGGACCCGAGCTGGCGCGGCGACGGGAAGGAGCTCTACTACCGCTCGCCCGATCAGAAGTTGATGGCGGTCGAGATCCACCTCGGCGCCGACGTCCAGGCCGGCGTGCCGCAGGCTCTCTTCCCGATCCGGATCCGGCCGGGCGCTCCGCGCAACAAGTACGCGCCGTCGCTCGATGGCCAGCGGTTCCTCGTCGCCGCGCCGCTCGGCCGCGACGCGATGTCGCCGACGACGATCGTGATGAACTGGCCGGCCGGGATGGGGAAGTAGATGCGCAGACTGACCCGATGACGCTTTCCGCCGGCACTCGCCTCGGTCCCTACGAGATCGTCGCGCCGATCGGGGCGGGCGGGATGGGCGAGGTCTACAAGGCGCGCGACACGCGGCTGGACCGCGACGTCGCGGTCAAGGTGCTCCCGGAGCACCTGGCGACGAGCGAGGAGATCCGCCAGCGGTTCGAGCGCGAGGCGAAGACGATCTCGCAGTTCTCGCACCCGCACATCTGCGCGCTGTACGACGTCGGCCGCGAGGGCGACGTCGAATACCTCGTCATGGAGTTTCTCGAGGGCGAGTCGCTGGCGGACCGCCTCGGGAAGGGTCCGCTGCCGACCGAGCAGATCCTGCGCTACGGGATCGAGATCGCCGACGCGCTCGACAAGGCGCACCGGCAGGGGATCGTTCATCGCGACCTCAAACCCGGCAACATCATGCTCACGAAGTCGGGCGTGAAGCTTCTCGACTTCGGCCTGGCGAAGCCGCTCGCGACCGCCGGCGCGCGGCCCGTCTCCGGCGCGTCGGTGATGGCGACCGAGGCTCAGGCCAGCCAGCCCTTGACCGAGCGCGGCACGATCCTCGGCACGTTCCAGTACATGGCGCCCGAGCAGCTCGAGGGCGCCGAGGCCGACGCGCGGTCGGACATCTTCGCCTTCGGCGCCGTGCTCTACGAGATGGCCACCGGACGGAAGGCGTTCACGGGCAAGAGCCAGGCGTCGCTGATCGGGTCGATCCTCCGCGACGATCCCGCTCCCGTGTCCGAGGTGGCGCCGATGGTGCCGCCGGCGTTCAACCGCGTGATCAAGACGTGCCTGGCGAAGGACCCGGAACACCGATTCCAGACGGCGCACGACATCAAGCTGCAGCTCGAGTGGATCCAGGAGGGCGGCTCCCAGGCGGGACTGCCGGCGCCCGTCGTCGCGCGGCGCAAGAACCGCGAGAAGCTCGCGTGGGCGACGGCGGCGGTCCTCGCGGTCGTCGCGGCCGCGCTCGGCTTCGGCTTCTGGAAGCGGACCCCGCCGCCGAAGCACACGATGCGCTTCGACGTCGACGTCCCGGCCGACGTCGTGTCGGTCGACATGCCTCGCATCTCCCCGGACGGTCACATCCTCGCGTTCGACGCCATCGACACGGCCGGCAAGAGCCGCATCTGGATCCGCCCGCTCAACGCCCTCCTGGCCCATCCCCTGGCCGGGACCGACGGAACGAAGCGCGTGTTCTGGTCGCCCGACAGCCGCTTCCTGGGATTCATCGCCAACGGAAAGCTCCAGAAGATCGACGTTACCGGCGGGCCGCCCCAGAAGATCGGCGACGCGCCGACCGGCGCGGATGGGACCTGGAGCCCCGACGGCCTGATCCTCTACGACGGGACCGGAACCGACCCGATCATGCGCGTTCCCGCCACGGGCGGCGTTCCCACCGTGCTGGTCAAGCCCGAGGAGTCGCGCAAGGAGACGCAGATCGGCTGGCCGGAAATCCTGCCGGACGGAAAGCACTTCCTCTACATGGCGGTCGCGAACCGCGTCGCCGACAGCACGTATCGGATCGCGTCGCTCGACGGAAAAGAAAACCGCGTCTTCGCGCCGGGGCAGTCCGCGATCACATATGCCGAACCGGGGTACCTCCTTTATCTGCGCGAGCGCACGCTCGTCGCGCAGCCCTTCGACGCGAAGACGCTCAAGACGACCGGCGAGCCGATCCCCCTCGCCGAGAACGTGGGGACCGACTCGGTCGGCCTCGCGCGCTTCTCGATTTCGAGGGAAGGAACGCTCGTCTACCGGACGGGGGACGTCAACGACCGCTTGCTCTGGGTCGATCGGACCGGCAAGGAGCTCGAGACTCTGGGCGACCCGGCTCAGTACCACAACCCGGCGCTGTCGCCGGACGAGAAGTACCTCGCTTTCGACGAGGACGATCCGCGCGGTGGAACCAACGTCTGGGTCCGCGACCTGGCGCGCGGCGTCAACTCGCGGTTGACGTTCGCGTCGGGCGGTGCCTTCCTGCCGGAGTGGTCTCCGGATGGAAAGAAGGTCGTCTACACGGTGGGCAACGACGTCTACGAGAAGTCGGCGGACGGCCAGGGCGCCGAAACCCTCCTCGTCAAGTCCGACGAACAGAAGTACGTCGAAGATTGGTCGCCGGACGGCCGGACCCTGGTTCTCATCAGCCGCGGAAAGGACACGGGCTGGGATCTCTGGACCGCGCCCACCGATGGAGATCGGAAGCCCGTCCCGTGGCTGAAGACCCCATTCGCGGAGGTCAATGGCGTGTTCTCGCCCGACGGCCGGTACCTCGCGTATCAGTCCAACGAGTCGGGACGGGCCGAGGTCTACGTTCAGAACTTTCCGGGGCCGGGCGGCAAGTGGCAGGTATCGACTGCGGGCGGATCGGAGCCGCGCTGGCGAGGCGACGGCAAGGAGCTGTTCTATCGCGGTGCCGATCAGCACCTCATGGCGGTCGACGTGCAGACCGGCGCGACGTTCCAGGCCGGGATTCCGAAGCCGCTGTTCCCGCTGCGCCTCGATTCGGGAATCGCGCGCGCGCACTATCTCGCGTCGAAAGACGGGCAACGCTTCCTCCTCGTGGCGACGCCGGCGCGTGAGTCGATCACCCCGACGACGGTGGTGCTGAACTGGATGGCGGACCTGGGGAAGTGAGGCGCGCTCGCGGTCCACAATGGAGGAGGGGGAATTTGCTCTTTTGACTCATTACCATGAGTAAAGTAGACTTCAAGGCATGAGTAAGAGGCTCCAGGTCCTTCTCGATGAGGACGAGCTCCGCGAAATCCAGCGCATCGCCCGTGCGAAGCGCATGACCGTGGCGGAGTGGGTCCGCCAGGCCCTGCGTTCCGCCGGCGAGAGCGAGCCGACACGCGACTCGGCGAAGAAGCTCGACGCCGTGCGGTCCGCCTATCGTCATTCCTTTCCCACGGGCGACATCGAGGAGATGCTGGGAGAAATCGAACGTGGATATGCGAGACCCGACGCGCCGTGATCTTCGTGGACTCCAACATCCCGATGTACCTGGTCGGCGCACCGCACCCTCACAAGGAGGACGCGAGGCGGCTCGTCGAGAGGTGCATCGCGGACCGCGAGCGACTGGTCACCGATGCCGAGGTCCTTCAGGAGATTCTTCATCGGTACGGGTCGATCGAGCGTCGTGACGCGATTCAACCGGCCTTCGACGCGATTCTCGGAGTCGTGGACGAGGTCTTTCCCGTCGACGAGCCTTCGGTCGAGCGAGCGAAGGCGATCATGCTGGCGACTCGGAAGCTGTCGGCGCGACACGCCCTCCACGTCTCCGTGATGGAGCGCCGTCGCGTCAAGCGAATCCTGAGCTTCGATTCGGGTTTCGACGGTCTGCCGGGAATAGAGCGATTGAGCGCATGACGGCCAGGTTGGGAGGTCGGCTCGCGGCGGGAAGAAACGCTGAACGCAGGAACGCACGGTTGACCCCGTGACCCTTTCTGAACGCAGGAACGCACGGTTGACCCCATGACCCTTTCCGCCGGCACGAAGCTCGGCCCTTACGAGATCGTCGCGCCGCTCGGCGCTGGCGGGATGGGCGAGGTGTACCGCGCCATGGACACGCGGCTCGAGCGCTCTGTGGCGATCAAGGTGTTGCCGCAGCACCTGTCTTCTTCGCCCGAGGTCCGGCAGCGTTTCGAGCGCGAGGCGAAGACGATCTCGCAGCTGTCGCACTCGCACATCTGCGCGCTCTACGACGTCGGCAACCAGGACGGGGTCGAGTACCTGGTCATGGAGCTGCTCGAGGGAGAGACGCTCGGCGATCGGCTGGGCAAGGGCGCGCTGCCGCTCGAGCAGACGCTGCGCTATGGGACCGAGATCGCCGACGCGCTGGACAAGGCGCACCGGCAGGGGATCGTTCACCGGGACTTAAAGCCCGGCAACGTGATGCTGACGAAGTCGGGCGTGAAGCTTCTGGACTTCGGCCTCGCGAAGGCGATGGCGCCGCCGGTGCAGTCGGCGGTGACGTCGTTGCCGACGGTGATGGGCAGCCAGAAGGAGAACCTGACGGAAGCGGGAACGATCCTGGGGACGTTCCAGTACATGGCGCCGGAGCAGCTCGAGGGGCGGGAGGCGGACGCGAGGACGGACATCTTCGCGTTCGGGTGCGTGCTGTACGAGATGGCGACGGGGCGGAAGGCCTTCGTGGGCGCGAGCCAGGCGTCGTTGATCTCGTCGATCATGAAGGAGGATCCGGCGCCGATCTCGGCGACGGCTCCCGCGACGCCGGCCGCACTGGAGCGGGTCGTGAAGCGGTGCCTCTCGAAGGATCCGGAGGACCGCTGGCAGAACGCGGCGGACCTGAAGTCGGAGCTGAAGTGGATCGGGGAGGGCGGCTCGGCGAGCGGCATCCCCGCGCCGGTCGGGGCGACGTCCTCGCGCCGCGGTCTCGGGTGGGCGTCGCGGGCCGCGGCGGTCGTCCTCGCGGCCCTCGCGTTTCTCGTCGGACGGTCGATGCACCGCGCGCCCGATGCCGTCGTCACGCGTTCTTCGATCGAAATTCCGGGCCAGCTGGAGCTCGAGCGCTGGAGCTCGATCGCGTTGTCGCCGGACGGAACGATGCTCGCCTTCGCGGCCACGGGAGCGGACGGAAAGCGCGAGATCTACGTCCGCCGGATGGACGGTTTCGCCGTGCAGCCGCTCGGGGGCACTGACGGCGGGGTGATGCCGTTCTGGTCTCCCGACAGCAAGTCCATCGGCTTCTTCGCCGATCGCAAGCTGAAACGCATCCCGGCGGCCGGTGGTCCCGCGCTCACGGTCTGCGAGGCGCAGGACGGCCGCGGCGGAACCTGGAACGAGGAGGATCTGATCGTCTTCTCGCCGGCACCGTTCACCGGCCTCGTGAAAGTGTCCGCCTCGGGGGGCTCTCCCGAGACCGTGACGCGCGTGGAGGTCGCCGGCGGCACGCACCGGATGCCGTGGTTCCTGCCGGGCGGCAAGCGCCTGCTCTATTTCGCCGGGGCCCAGCTCTCGGACGCGAGCAAGAACAGCGAGATCCGAGGGCTCGATCTCGCGAACGGGAAGTCGACCCTGATCGCCCGGGAAAACAGCGAGGGACGCTTCGTCGAGCCCGGCTATCTCGCGTTCGTGCGCGACGGCAACCTGCTTCTCCAGCCCTTCGACCCCTCGTCGATGAAGCTGTCCGGAGCGCCGACCCCGGTCGCCCAGGGCGTGGCCTTCGAAGCGTTTCGCTGGCTCGGCAACTTCACGTTCTCGAACACCGGCCGGCTGGTGTTTCAGAGCAGCGAGGCCGTCCGCAAGAGCCGCCTGACCTGGTTCGATCTCGACGGCAAGGAGCTCGGCCAGGTGGGCGAGGCCGCCAGTTTCTTCACGGTCGCCCTGTCTCCCGACGCGCGGCGCGTCGCGGCGACCGTCCTCGGCAGCCACAACGAGCGGCCCGAGGTTCGCCTCTACGACCTCGAACGCGGCGTCGGCACGCGCTTCACGTTCGGCGACCAGGGCGCGAATTTTCCCGTCTGGTCGCCCGACGGCCGGGAGATCGCGTACGGCGATCCCGGCTCCGGGATCCGCGTCAAGCCTGCCGACGGCGGCTCAGAAGGCAGGATCGTTCTGAAGATGACCACGAACGTCTGGGCGCTCGGCTGGTCGCCGGACGGCAAGCGGATGCTGCTGCGCGTGCAGGACCCGACGGGCGGCGGTGTCGACCTGAGCGATCTTCCGCTGGAGGGAGACGCGAAACCGCGGCGGCTCTTCGCGACGGACCCGAGCGAGTTCGTCAACGGCGCGATCTCGCCCGACGGAAAGTGGCTGCTCTACGTCTCGAACGAGACCGGGCGCCAGGAGATCTACGTCGTGCCGTATCCGGGCCTCGGCGAGAAGCGGCAGGTCTCGACGTCGGGAGGCGAGTACGGAAACTGGCTCGGGAACCGCTCGATCCTCTACTTTCAGCCCTCCGACGGAAGAATGTTCGCGGTGGACTTCGATGTGCAGGGCGATTCGCTCCGGATGGCCGCGCCGCGGCCCCTGTTCGGCGGCAAGGTTCCGCCGCGCGGTCCGATCGACGTGACGCGCGACGGCAAGCGGCTCCTCATCGCGGTGCCGGTGGACGACAGCTCCTCGGCGCAGATCCGGTTCGTCTCCGACTGGCGCGCGGAGTTGGGGAAGAAGTAGATGGCGCTGGCGGCCGGAACGAAGCTCGGACCCTACGAAATCCTGTCCCCCTTGGGCGCGGGCGGGATGGGCGAGGTGTACCGCGCCATGGACACGCGGCTCGAGCGCTCTGTGGCGATCAAGGTGTTGCCGCAGCACCTGTCGGCCTCGCCCGAGGTCCGCCAGCGCTTCGAGCGCGAGGCGAAGACGATCTCGCAGCTGTCGCACTCGCACATCTGCGCGCTCTACGACGTCGGCAACCAGGATGGCGTCGAGTACCTCGTCATGGAGCTGCTCGAGGGTCAGACGCTGGCGGATCGGCTGGCGACGGGATCGCTGCCGATCGAACAGACGCTGCGATACGGGACGGAGATCGCGGACGCGCTGGACAAGGCCCACCGGCAGGGGATCGTGCACCGGGATCTGAAGCCGGGCAATGTGATGTTGACGAAGTCGGGAGTGAAGCTCCTCGATTTCGGGCTGGCGAAGGCGATGACGGCGCAGGCGCCGGCATCCGGGGCAACGTCGTTGCCGACCGTGATGGGGTCGGCGAACAACAACCTGACGCAGGAAGGGACGATCCTGGGGACGTTCCAGTACATGGCGCCGGAGCAGCTGGAGGGGCGCGAGGCGGACGCGCGGACGGACATCTTCAGCTTCGGGTGCGTTCTGTACGAGATGGCGACGGGGAGGAAGGCGTTTTCCGGATCGAGCCAGGCGTCGTTGATCTCGTCGATCATGAAGGAGGAGCCCGAGCCGATCTCGGCGGCCGCGCCGATGACTCCGGCGGCCCTGGATCGCGTCGTCAAACGCTGCCTCGCCAAGGACCCTGAGGATCGCTGGCAGAACGCGGCAGACCTGAAGAGCGAGCTCAAGTGGATCGCGGAGGGCGGCTCGCAGTCGGGGATTCGCGCGCCGGTGACTCCGTCCGCGCGGCGCCGCGCGCCGTGGCTGCCGATCGCGGCGGCCGTCGTCGCCGGCGCGATCGCGTTCGCCGCGGCCTGGTCGCTGCGCCGGCCCGCGCCAGCGCCCCTTCTGCGCGCGTCGATCGATCTGCCCCCGAGGATGGATTTCGATCCGCAGAATACGTCGCTGGCGCTGTCGCCGGACGGAACGACGCTCACGATCGTCGCCAGCGGATCGGATGGGAAGAAGCAGCTCTGGGTGCGCCGGATGGACGGCTTCGCCGTGCAGCCGCTCTCGGGCACGGAGGACGCGACCTGTCCATTCTGGTCGCCCGACAGCAAGTTCATCGGGTTCTTCGCCGAGCACAAGTTGAAGAAGGTGCCCGCCTCCGGTGGGACCGTGCAGACGATCTGCGACGCTCCCGACGGGCGCGGCGCCAGCTGGGGCGACCGGGATGTCATCGTGTTCGCGCCCGGTCCCTTCGGAGGTCTCTCGAAAGTTCCTGCGGCCGGCGGCAACCCGTCGGTGCTGACGAAAGAGGACCAACCGGGCGCCACGGACCGGTTGCCGTGGTTTCTTCCCGGCGGCAGGAGAGTCCTCTACGTCTCCGGCTCGGTCACCTCGGACAAGGACAAGTCGACCGCGATCGAGTGCCTGGACGTCGATACCGGAAAGAGCACCGTCGTCGCGAAAGAGCTCAGCGAAGGGCGATACGCGTGGCCCGGTTACCTGCTCTTCGTGCGCGAGGGCAACCTGATGGCTCAGCCGTTCGACGCATCGAGCGCGCAAACCCGGGGCGAGGCGGTGCCGATCGCCGAGCACGTGCGCTTCACGGCGCCGCGCTGGTCCGGGAACTTCTCGGCATCTCAGACGGGGCGCCTCGTCTTCCACACGGGAGGAATGGCGCGCCGGACGCAGCTGACCTGGTTCGATCCCGACGGCAAGGAGCTCGCGAAAGTCGGCGAGCCCGGAAACGTCGCGACGACCTCGATCTCGCCGGACGGTCTGCACGCCGGCGCCACGATTCTCGGCGGCCCGAGCGGAACGATCCCGGAGGTCTGGATCTACGAGCTCGACCGGGGGGTCAGCTCGCGCTTCGTCTTCGGAGGACAGGGCAGCTATTTTCCGCTGTGGTCGCCCGACGGCAAACGGGTGGCCTACGGAGACGTCGGCGGCGGGATCGCCATGAAGTCGGCCGATTCGACATCCGAGCCGAAGATGCTCTGGCCCGCCAAGACCAACACCTGGCCTCTCTCGTGGTCGCCGGACGGCAAGTTCATCGTGTTCCGGGTTCAGGACCCCAAGACGGGCGGCCTCGACCTCTGGCTGCTCGACGTCGACGGCAGCAAGCCCGCGCGCCCCCTGATCGCGACACCGGCCGAAGAGATCGCCGCCGCGATCTCGCCCGATGGAAAGTGGCTGGCGTATTCCTCCAACGAGTCGGGGCGCCGCGAAATCTACGCGGTCCCCTTTCCGGGTCTCGGCGAGAAACGACAGGTCTCCTCCGCCGGCGGCTCCTGGCCGGGCTGGCTCGGAAACGGCCGGATCTTTTTCGTCCAGGAATCCGAGAACAAGCTGTACGCCGTCCCGGTGGAAGAACGCGGAGCTTCGCTGCTCGTAGGCGCCGCGCAGCCGCTCTTCGGCGGAAAGCCTCTCCCACGCCCGAGCGGCCTGGGAGCGGCGCCGGGGTTGAGCGCGTCGCCCGACGGGAAGCGGATTCTGATCCCCGTTCCCGTCGACGAAGAGTCCTCGCCGCTCGTGCGCGTCGTTTCGGACTGGGTGGCGGAGCTGCGGAAGTGACCCGGATGTTCCGAGAGGGGATTCGATGACGCTGTCCGCCGGGACGAAGCTCGGCCCCTACGAGATCCTGGCGCCGATCGGCGCCGGCGGGATGGGAGAGGTCTACAAGGCGCGGGATGCGCGCCTCGAGCGCACGGTCGCGATCAAGGTGTTGCCGCCGCACCTGTCGGCGTCGGAGGAGATGCGCCAGCGCTTCGAGCGCGAGGCGAAGACGATCTCGCAGATCACGCACCCGCACATCTGCGCGCTCTACGACGTCAACCGCGAGGGCGAGACCGAGTACCTCGTCATGGAGTACCTCGAGGGCGAGTCTCTCGCGGACCGTCTCGCGCGAGGCCCTCTGCCGACGGAGCAGCTGCTGAAGTACGGGATCGAGATCGCCGACGCGCTGGACAAGGCGCACCGGCAGGGGATCGTGCACCGGGATCTGAAGCCGGGCAACGTCATGCTGACGAAGTCGGGCGTGAAGCTGCTCGACTTCGGCCTCGCGAAGTTTCAGGCGGGTGCGCTGAAATCCACGAGCGACTCACGGCTCGCGACCGAGATGCAGGCGAGCCGTCCGCTGACCGAGCGCGGCACGGTGCTCGGGACGTTCCAGTACATGGCGCCGGAGCAGCTCGAGGGCAAGGAGGCGGACGCGCGGAGCGACCTCTTCGCGTTCGGCGCCGTGCTCTACGAGATGGCGACGGGCAGGAAGGCCTTCACGGGCTCGAGCCAGGCCTCGCTCATCGGTTCGATCCTGCGCGACGACCCGACGTCGATCACGGAGATCGCGCCGATGACGCCGCCCGCGCTCAATCGCGTCGTCAAGACGTGCCTCGCCAAGGATCCGGAGGACCGCTTCCAGACGGCGCACGACGCGAAGCTGCAGCTGCAGTGGATCGCCGAGGGCGGCTCCCAGGCGGGACTGCCGGCGCCCGTCGTCGCCAAGCGCAAGAACCGCGAGAAGCTCGCGTGGGTCGTGGCTGCCGCGGCCCTGGTCGCCGCGGGCCTCGCCACCTTCGGTTACCTGCGTCGCGCGCCCGTCCCCGCCGAGCGCATCCGCTCGTTCCTTCTGCCGCCGGAAAAGACGGAGTTCGCGGTCGCCGACTTTGCCTGCGGGTCCGTGACGATCTCTCCGGACGGCCGCCTGGCGACCTTCGCGACGAAGGAGGCCGACGGCAAGACCGTGCTCTGGCTCCAGCCGCTCGGAGAGACCGCCGCTCGAAAGCTTCCGGGCACCGAGGGCGCGAGCTTCCCGTTCTGGTCGCCGGACAGCCGGTTTCTGGCGTTCTTCGCCGACAAGAAGCTCCAGAAGATCGACGTCTCCGGGGGACCACCCCTGACCGTCTGCGAGGTCGAGAACGGGCGCAGTGGAGCGTGGAACCGGGATGGGGTGATCCTCTACTCTCCCGACTCGACGACCGGCATCTTCCGTGTTCCCGCCGCGGGCGGGGCGCCGAAGCCCGCGACCACGCTCGACACCGCGCGGGGCGAGACGACGGAGCGTTGGGTCACGTTCCTGCCCGACGGGCGCCACTTCCTCTACATGGCGGGCTCGCACTCGGCCGGCACGAAGAGCGAGTCGAACGCGATCTTCGTCGCCGGCCTCGATTCGAGCGAGAAGACGCTGCTCCTTCAGGCGCGCTCCAACGTCGTCTACGCGTCGGGATACCTTCTGTACATGCGCGAGGGCATCCTCATGGCCCAGCGCTTCGATCCGGGGAGCCGAAGGGTGTCGGGCGATCCGGTGCCCGTCGCCGAGGGAGTGCAGTACGACCCGGGATACTTCCGCGGCAGTTTCGCCGCGTCCGAGAACGGCGTCCTGGTCTACGCCACAGGCGCCGGCGCCACCAAGACCCGGCTTCGCTGGGTCGACCTCTCCGGGAAACCTGTCGGAGAGCCCTTCGGCGAGCCGTCCGAGTTCACCAGCCTCGCGATCTCCCCGGACGAGAAGCGCATCGCCGCCGGGATCGCCGATCCGTCGACCGGTCTTCCCAACGTCTGGATCCTCGACACCCGCGGTGCCCGAACGCGGCTGACCGCGGGAGGCCCGGCCACGGATTCGCCCGTATGGTCGCCGGACGGGAGCCGCATCGCCTACGCGAAGCTCGAAGGCCGGGTGACGAGCGTTTGCGTCGTTCCCGCTGCGGGCGGCAAGGAGGAGCGGGTTTTCTTTCTCGACGGCCGTCTCGCTATTCCCAGCTCCTGGTCGCCGGACGGGCGCTTCCTCGGCGTCGAGTCCAGGGCTCCCGGCGGCAAGACCAAGACGGACGTCTGGATCGTCCCGATGTCGGGAGGGGGAAAGCCGTATGCATTCATCGCCACGGATGCCGATGAAACCAGCCCGGCATTTTCCCCGGACAGCAAGTGGCTGTCGTACATCTCCGACGAGTCCGGACGGCCGGAGCTCTACGCCGTTCCTTTCCCCGGACCCGGCGGGAAATGGCAGATTTCCACCGACGGGGTCAACGGGGGTGGCTTCTCGGGGCGCGGCATGGAGATCCTCTACGCGACCCCGGCCAACGAGGTCGTGGCCGTCACCCCCACGGTGGGTCCTTCGGGCCTCGAAGTCGGCGCGCCGAAAGACCTCTTCAAGATGCCCACGTTCACGGCCATCGGCGGCCGCTACGGCGGCGACCGGTTCGTCATCGCGACGCCGCCCGATCAGTCGCAAACGTCCCGCATCGGCCTGATCGCCAACTGGACGGCCGGCCTCTCGAGGTGACGCCCGCGCGCGCGGACGAGGCGCCGGTATACTTTTCGCATGACCAGCGCCGTGGCCGACGAGCTGCGCGCCGACCTGCGCGCGCGCTTCGAGCGCCTCTCTCCCGGAGAACGGTTGATGCTCGTTCTGGACCTCGGCCGCCGGGACGTCGCGATCTACGCCGCGGCCCGCTGTGTGGATCCGGCGACGGCCGCCGAGGTCCTGCGAGCCGCCCGGCGGTCGGGCCGGCGCCCGAGCGGTTGCCGTGAACCGCGACGCGATTGAAGCTGCTCCGGACCGTTTCGGCGGCTCTCGACGCGGCGGCCGTTCCGTACGCGCTCGTGGGAGCTGCCGCCATGGCCGTCCACGGGGTCGGCCGCTCGACGCTGGACATCGATCTGCTCACGACGGACGCCTCGGTGCTCGAGAGCGGATTCTGGAGAGCGAAGCTGGCTCCCGGCATCCAGGCGGACGTGCGGCGGGGAGCTGCGGACGATCCTCTCGCCGGCGTCGTTCGTTTCACCGCGCCGGACGAGTCGCCGGTGGATCTCGTCGTCGGGCGTCTCGAGTGGCAGGCCGTCATCGTCCGGCAGGCGCCTCGGATGTCTCTCGGCGAGGTCACGCTTCCCGTGGCGTCCGCCGCCGACCTCATCCTGCTCAAGCTTTATGCGGGCGGCGCGCAGGACGCCTGGGACGTCGTGCAGTTGCTCGCAACCCCGGGTGGAGCGGGGCTCGCGGCGCACGTCTATGCGCATCTTCCGGCCCTGCCGGCGGAGGCTTCGGCCCTCTGGGGTCGGATTCGGGAAGCCAAATGAGCGAGAATGGAGCCGGCGAGGTGCTCACGCTGTGATCGGCCGGTTTCGGACCGTCAACGCGATTCTCGAGCAGGCCGGAGCCTCCCGCCCGGCGCGTCGAGACGAGCTCGGCTGCGGCGACTACGTCGTGGTCACGACGGAAAACTCGATCTACTCGATCCAGGTTCTCGAAGATGCGACGTACCGCGTGTGCGGCGGCTGGTTCGACCGGCAGAAGCTGTCGCCGGTGACGCTCACGGTCGCGGGATGCACCTGGGGCGGCAGCGTGATCAAGCGGGACATCGTGGCCGCCTGCGGGCTGCACCTCGAGTTCGGCAACCGCGTCCTCACGAGCAAGATCCGCGACGTCCTGGTCATCCGATGCGCGGACCGCGAGCACGAGGGCCTCCGCCCGATCCATAGTCCCGAGCTCTTCGCGTCCTGCTACGGCACGCACGCGGAGGCGGTCTCCGCCGCGTAGAAGTTCTCGCTTCGGCCCGGTTTCGCGAGAGAATCCGCCCAACTCGATGACTCTTTCATCCGGCACGAAGCTCGGACCGTACGAGATTCTTGCGCCGCTCGGCGCAGGCGGCATGGGAGAGGTGTATCGGGCCCGGGACGCGAAGCTCGGACGGGACGTCGCGATCAAGGTGCTGCCGGCGGCGTTCGCAGAGGACGCGGAGCGTCTGGCGCGGTTTCGGCGCGAGGCCCAGGTGCTGGCGTCTCTGGCGCACCCGAACGTGGCGCACATCTACGGCGTCGAGGACGCGGGCGGCGTGGATGCGCTCGTCCTCGAGCTGGTCGAGGGCGATACGCTCGGAGAGCGGATCGCTCGCGGAGCCCTGCCGGTGGAAGAGGCGCTCGACGTCGCGCGGCAGATCGCGGATGCGCTGGAGGCGGCGCACGAAAAAGGAATCGTTCACCGGGACTTGAAGCCCGCGAACGTGAAGATCACGCCGCAGGGAAAGGTCAAGGTGCTCGATTTCGGCCTGGCGAAGGCGATCGCGGGCGATCCGTCCTCGCCGGACGCGACCCGGTCGCCGACGATCACGGCGGCAGCGACGCAGGCGGGAGTGGTGATCGGGACCGCGGCGTACATGTCGCCGGAACAGGCGCGAGGCCGGGCGGTGGACAAGCGGTCGGACATCTGGGCATTCGGGGCGGTCGTGTACGAGATGCTGGCGGGGAAGAAGGCGTTCGAGGGCGAGACCATCTCGGACACGCTGGCGGCGGTGCTGCGGGCGGACGTGGACTGGTCGGCTCTTCCGCCCGACACGCCGCTGCCGGTGCGCCGCGCGCTCAAGCGCTGCCTCGAACGGGATCTGAAGACGCGGTTCCACGACGTGGCGGATGCGCGCATCGCGATGGACGAGACGCCCGAGGCGAGCCTCGCCGCGGCCCCCGGCGCCCCGGCTCCGCTCGCGCGCCGCCGCGGCGTCGCGTGGCCGGTGCTTGCCGCCGCTCTCGTCGTCCTCGCCGCCCTCGGCTGGTGGCGCGCGCTCGCGCCCGCATCCGCCCCGCACTCGGCGAGAACGATGCGCCTCTCGATCATGCTCCCGGCTGGCGTCTCGCTGCCGTATGACGACAACCCGGTATTCGCGCTGTCCCGCGACGGCCGGCAGCTCGTGGCCGTCGGCGAGAAGGAGGCGGCCTCCAGGCTCTACCTCCGACCCCTGGGCGCGGCCGAGGCGCACCCGATCGAGGGCACGGCCGACGCCAAGAGCCCGTTTTTCTCGCCGGACGGGCGCTGGATCGGCTACTTCCAGGAAGGCAAGCTGAAGAAGATTTCGGTCGAGGGCGGCTCGCCCGTCGCCCTCGCGGACGTCCCCAATCCGCGCGGCGGCGTGTGGCTCGAGGACGACTCGATCGTCTACAGCCCGCAGTACACGGCGGGGCTATGGCGCGTGCCCGCCCGAGGCGGAACGCCGGAAGAGCTGACGAAGCTCGATGCCGCTCGCGGCGAGCGCACGCACCGCTGGCCGCAGGCGCTGCCGGACGGGAAGCGGATCCTCTTCACGATCGGATCGGCCCGCGCGCCGTCCAACTACGAGGGCGCCGAGATCGATGTCCTCGACCTCGGTACGCGCGCGAGAAGAAAGATTTTCGAGGGCGGCAGCATGCCGCTCGTCGTTCCGCCCGACCGTCTCGTCGTCGTTCGAGGGAACACGCTCCTCGCCGCGTCCTTCGATCCGCTCCGGGCCGCCGTCACCGGCGACGCCGTTCCCATCGTCGACAAGATTGGCGGCGATGCCTCGGGTGGGAGCGCATACGTCGCCGCCGCCGCCGACGGCACTCTGGCTTACGCCCAGGGAGCGTTCGCGCCGCGGGACAAGACGCTCGTCGTGGTGGAGCGCAAGAGCCAGTCCGCGAAAGACGTTCCGCTTTCGCCGCGCATGTTCCAGGCTCCGCGGTTCTCGCCGGACGGCGCGCGGCTCGCGTTCTCCATCGGATCAGGCGGGGGCGCGGACGACGACGTCTACGTCTACGACCTCGCCTCGAACGTCCTGACCCGGCTGACCTTCAGCAATACGGGGATCTCGCCGATCTGGTCGCCGGACGGCGCGCGACTCGCCTATGGGTCGATCGTCGGCGGCAAGGAAGGGATATGGACGAAGGCCGCGGACGGCAGCGGTCAGGAGGAGGCCCTCAACATGCTCATCGGCGGCGTGGAATACCCCACGTCCTGGTCGAAGGGCGGGCACGGCCTCTCGGTGACGCGCGCCTCGCCCACGGTCGGCATCTGGTATGTCCCGGTCGGGGGAGCCGGCGAGAAGAGCCGCGAGCTGATTCCGGGCGCCGCGGCGGGCACGCTATCGCCGGACGGGCGTTACATCGCCTATGGGACCGGGCTCTTCGCGATCGGCGACGTGTTCGTGCAGTCGACGGACGGCTCCCCGGGCAAGTGGCAGGTCACTCCCGAGAAGGGAGGCTGGCCGGTCTGGCGCGGCAATGAGATCTTCTTCGTGCGTGAAGGCGGCGACGTGTGGGCGGTCGACGTCGAGACGACTCCGACGTTCCGTGCCGCAACGCCGCGCCTCCTGTTCTCCGGCAACGGGAAGTACAACGTGCGGAGCGCACCGCTCTATCCCTTCGACGTGTCCCCGGACGGCCAGCGCTTCGTGCTGCTCCGAACGCTCAAGACGGACGCGGCCGATCGCATCGACGTCGTCCTGAACTGGCCGGCCGAGCTTGATCGCGCGGCCGCGGCGAAGAATTGATCCGGCGTCAGGCCGTGACCGGCTTCGCCTCGCGCTTCGGGTACTTGGTCGCGACGTAGTCGTCCACGAGCGCGCGGAAGGCGGTCGCGAGCTCGTCGTAGGTTCCCTTCAGCGTCGTGAAGTGCTGGCCGTCGACGTAGACGGGGCAGTGCGGCTCCTCGCCGGTGCCGGGCAGCGAGATCCCGATCGAAGCGGCCTTCGACTCGCCGGGACCGTTGACGACGCAGCCCATGACGGCGAGCGTCATGTTCTCGACGCCCTCGTGCTCCTGCTTCCAGACCGGCATCTGGTCGCGGATGTAGCCCTGGATCCGCTCCGCCAGCTCCTGGAACGTCGTCGAGGTCGTGCGTCCGCAGCCCGGGCACGCCGTCACGCTCGGCGCGAAGGATCGGATCCCGAGCGACTGCAGGAGCTCGCACGCGGCGTAGACCTCTTCGCGGCGGTCGCCGCCCGGCCGGGGCGTCAGCGAGACGCGGATGGTGTCGCCGATGCCCTCGTTGAGGAGGACGCCCATCGCCGACGAAGACCACACGAGTCCCTTGATCCCCATGCCGGCCTCGGTCAGCCCGAGGTGGAGCGGCTGGTCGGTGCGCGACGCGAGCTCGCGGTAGACCGCGATGAGGTCGAGCGGCCGCGAGACCTTGCACGAGATGATGATCTGGTCCTTGCGCAATCCCGACTGGAGCGCGAGCTCCGTCGACTGGAGCGCCGAGAGAACCATGCACTCGTTGACGATCTCTTCGGACGTATGGCCGAGGTCCTTGTCGGTGTTCTCCTGCATCTTCTCCATGACGAGCTCCTGGTTCAGGGAGCCGCCGTTGACGCCGATGCGGACGGGTTTGCCGTTGTCGCGCGCGATGTGGCAGATCGTCGCGAACTGCTCGTCGCGCCGCGCGCCCTTGCCGACGTTGCCCGGGTTGATGCGGTACTTGTCGAGCGCCTTTGCGCAGTCGGGGAACTTCGTCAGCAGGACGTGGCCGTTGTAGTGGAAGTCGCCGATCAGAGGCGCGTCGACGCCCGCATCGAGCATCCGCTTCTTGATCTCCGGAACGGCCGCCGCGGCTTCAGGCACGTTGACCGTGATGCGAACCAGCTCCGAGCCCGCCCGGGCGAGCTCGATGCACTGTCTCGCCGTGGAAGGAACGTCGGCCGTGTCGGTGTTCGCCATCGACTGGACGACGACGGGGGCGCCGCCGCCCACCTGGACGTTTCCGACCCTGACCCCCACGGTCGACTGTCGCCGGCGTTTTTCCATGTCCGGCCGAATGTACCAGACGCGGCGGCGTGGTGATATCATCGATGTGAGTGGATGATACTAAGAAGGAGCGCGCCCCCCGCGCGCGAGCCTCGGGACGATTCCTCCTCCGCATCTCGCCGGGACTGCACGCCGCGCTGCGCGGGGCGGCGCTCGAAGCCGGCGTGTCGCTCAACGACTATTGCGCGCGCAAGCTGGCCGCCCCCGCCGGAGACCTCTTCGCGCTCGACGGCGCCACCCGCGCGGTCGAGCGCGCCGCGGCGCTGTTCGGAGACGGGCTCGTCGGCGTCGCGGCGTTCGGATCGTGGGCGCGCCGGGAAGCGGCCGATTCCTCGGATGTGGATCTGCTCGTCATCGTCGAGGACGCCGTGGAGCTCACGCGCGACCTCTATCGCCGGTGGGACGAGGAGCCGGTCGAGTGGCAGGGCCGGTCGGTCGAGGCCCACTTCGTTCATCTGCCCGCGGAGGGCCGCGCCGCCGCGGGGATGTGGGCCGAGGTCGCTCTGGACGGCATCGTGCTCTTCGAGCGCGGTCTCGCCGTTTCGCGGCGGCTCGTCGAGGTGCGCCGCGATATCGTCGCCGGACGAATCGTCCGCAAGATCTCGCACGGACAGCCCTACTGGGCGGAGGTAGCCTGAGATGAGGAACACCGAGCTCGCGCTCGACCACGTGTGGCGAGCCGGCGTCCGTCTGCGGGCGGTCGCGGTGCTCTTCGAGGCCCAGAGCTGGGCCGACGTCGTGCGCGAATCGCAGGAAGTCGTCGAGCTCGCGCTCAAGGGGCTTCTGCGCTCCTGCGGCATCGAGGCGCCGCGCCTCCACGACGTGTCGGACATCCTGCTCGCCGAGCGGGAGCGGCTGCCGCAGCCGGTGCGCGCCGAGGTCGAGACGCTCGCGCGCATCTCTCGGGACCTGCGCCGCGACCGCGAGCTGGCGTTCTATGGCGCGGAGGACCTGACGCCGTCCGGCTTCTACAAGCGGCCGGACGCCGAGCGGGCGCGCGAGGGCGCGGAGCGGGTCGTGAAGCTCGTGACTCCCGCCGTGAGGACGTCTCCTTGACGCTTTCGGCCGGGACCCGGCTCGGTCCCTACGAGATCGTCGCACCCATCGGCGCGGGCGGGATGGGGGAGGTCTATAGGGCTCGCGATCCGCGCCTCGGCCGCGACGTGGCGATCAAGGTTCTGCCGGCGTCCTTCTCCGCCGACGCCGATCGCCTGCGCCGCTTCGAGCAGGAGGCGAAGGCGGCCGGCGTCCTGAATCATCCGAATCTCACGGCCGTGCACGACATCGGCACGCACGACGGGGCGCCCTACGTCGTCCAGGAGCTGCTCGAAGGCGAGACGCTGCGCGCCGTTCTCGCCCCGGGGCGGATTTCGCCGCGCAAGGCGCTCGACTACTCGCTGCAGATCGCGCATGGCCTCGCGGCCGCGCACGAGAAGGGGATCGTGCACCGCGACCTGAAGCCCGAGAACCTCTTCGTGACGAGCGACGGGCGAGTCAAGATCCTCGACTTCGGACTCGCCAAGCTCGTGCAGAAGGACCCGGAGGGTCCGGGCACGAACCTTCCGACGGCGACCGCCGGCACCGAGCCCGGTGTCGTACTCGGAACGCTCGGGTACATGTCGCCGGAGCAGGTCAAGGGGAAGCCCGCCGACGCGCGCAGCGACATCTTCTCCTTCGGCGCGATCCTCTACGAGATGCTCGCGGGTCGCCGCGCCTTCCACGGGGACTCGGCCGGCGAGACGATGGCGGCGATCCTGCGGGAAGAGCCGCCGGATCTCTCCGCCACGAACCAGAGCGTCTCGCCGGGGCTCGACCGCGTGGTGCGGCACTGCCTCGAGAAGAACCCGGAGCAGCGCTTCCACTCGGCGCACGACCTCGCGTTCGACCTCGAGGCGCTCTCCGGCCTGTCGGGATCGGGCGTGTCGGCGGCCGTTTCCGCGGCCCCGCGCCGACGAGCGCTCGGGATCACCGCCGCCGGCATCGCGCTCGGCCTGCTCTCCCTGGCCGCCGGATGGGCGCTCGGGCATCGCGGGCGGACCGCCTCGGAAGCCCTGCAGTACGCGCAGCTGACGTTTCGCCAGGAGCCCGTCTTCAACGCGCGCTTCTCGCCGGACGGCCGAACGGTCGTCTACAGCGCCGCTCCCGCCGGCAATGCGCCGCAGGTTTACTCCCTTCACCCCGACTCCCTGGGACCGGCTCCTGCCGGCCAGGCCGGCATGGAGCTGCTCGCGGTGTCCTCGAAGGGCGAGCTCGCCGTCCTGACGAAGCCTCGCTTTCTTCGCCACGCCGTCTTCATCGGAACGCTCGCGCGGATGCCTGCCGAAGGCGGCGCTCCCCGCGAGATTGCCGAGCAGGTTCGCGAGGCCGACTGGTCGCCGGATGGCTCCGACCTCGCCGTCATCCGCGAGGCGAAGGGCCTCGATCGCCTGGAGTTTCCCCTCGGAAAGGTGCTCGCCGAGACCGGCGGTTATTTCAGCAATCTGCGCTTCTCGCCGCGCGGCGACCGCATCGCCTTCTTCGAGCATCCGATCAAGTTCGACGATCGGGGCTCCGTCGCCGTCGTGGATCTCGCCGGCAAGAAGACGACGCTCGTCACCGGGAACGGCGCCGAGGAGGGGCTCGCCTGGTCGAAGGACGGCCGGGAGATCCTCTATTCCGGCGGGGCCGCCTACGATCGTTTCGAGATCTACGGGGTCACCCTCGACGGGCGCCGCCGCTCCGCCGTCCAGAGCGCCGGCGGCCTGACCCTTCTCGACGTCGGAAGCGACGGCCGGTGGCTCGTCAGCCGGGACGACATCTGGCGGGAGATGCAGGTTCTCGGGCCCGGGGAATCCCGCGAGCGCAACCTCGTCTGGCTGGAGCTGAGTTACCCGGTCGCCCTCACTCCGGACGGACGGACGCTGCTGTTCACGGAAGAGAGCGCGCGCGCCGGGGCGAACTACTCGACGTGCATCCGCCCGACCGATGGAGGGCCGGTCGTCAGGCTCGGCGACGGGGCGGCCTCGGACATCTCCCGCGACGGCCGATTCGTGCTCGCGGACGTGCCGTCGGAGCCGAGCCAGCTCGTGCTTTACCCGACGGGAGCGGGTCAGCCGGTCAAACTCGAGCGCGGTGGCCTCGTCAGCACCGAAAACGCGGCGTTTTTCGACGACGGCAAGCGGATCCTGGTCTGCGGACACGAGGCCGGGCACGGTGTGCGCTGCTACGTGCAGGATCTCGCCGGCGGAAAGCCTATCCCTCTCACGCCGGAGGGGACGACGCTCGGTCTCCCCTCACCCGACGGCTCGCAGGTCGTGGTCCTCCAGCCGGGCTCGGGCTATCGGCTGTTTCCGATTCCCGCGGGGCAGGGCCGCCCCGTGCCGGGAGCTACCCAGGATGACGGGGTCGTGCGCTGGACGCGCGACGGGAAAGGGCTCATCGTGACCAGCCTCTGGTCGGACGTGCCGGCGCGCGTCGAAAAGATCGACCTCGCGACCGGCCGGCGCGAGGCGTACCAGACGTTCGGTCCGCCCGATCTGACGGGAGCCCTGCAGGTCGCCCCGATCGCCTTGAGCGACGACGGTAAGAGCCATGCCTACGGCGTGCGCCGCATGGCCTCGCACCTCTTCGTGCTCTCCGGGGCGAAGTGACGCTCTCCGCCGGCACCCGGCTCGGTCCGTACGAAATCCTGTCGCCGTTGGGCGCAGGCGGGATGGGCGAGGTGTACAGAGCGCGGGACACGCGGCTCGAGCGGATGGTGGCGGTGAAGGTGTTGCCGTCGCACATGTCGTCGTCTCCCGAGGTGCGCCAGCGGTTCGAGCGCGAGGCGAAGACGATCTCGCAGCTCTCGCACCCGCACATCTGCGCGCTCTACGACGTGGGGCGAGAGGGCGACGTCGAGTACCTGGTGATGGAGCTGCTCGAGGGCGAGACGCTGTCGGAGCGGCTGGCGAAGGGGCCGTTGCCGCTCGAGCAGACGCTGCGGTACGGGCAGGAGATCGCGGACGCGCTCGACAAGGCGCACCGGCAGGGGATCGTGCACCGGGACCTGAAGCCAGGCAACGTGATGATCACGAAGTCGGGAGTGAAGCTTCTCGACTTCGGTTTGGCGAAGGCGATGGAGGCGCCGGCCTCCCGGGGCAGCCTGACGTCTCTTCCGACGCAGCAAGGGCTGACGCAGGAAGGGACGATCCTCGGGACCTTCCAGTACATGGCGCCGGAGCAGGTCGAGGGCAGGGAGGCCGACGCGCGCAGCGACATCTTCGCCTTCGGATGCCTGCTCTACGAGATGGCGACGGGTGCGAAGGCGTTCTCGGGCTCGAGCCAGGCGTCGCTGATCTCGGCGATCCTGCGCGACGACCCGCGGCCGATGTCCCAGGTTCAGCCGACCTCGCCCCCCGCGCTCGAGCGGGTCGTGCGGACCTGTCTCGCGAAGGATCCGGACGAACGCTGGCAGTCGGCGAGCGATCTGAAGAGAGAGCTCCGCTGGATCGCCGAGGGCTCGACCTTCGGGGTCGTCGTCCCGGCGGGCGCCGTCGCGGCGCCGCCCCGCCGGACGGGCCGCGCCCCGTGGATCGTGGCGGCCGTCGCCGCCCTCGCCGCGATCGCCATGGCCGCGGCGCTCGCGCGGCGGCGGGACTCCGCGGCGGCTCCCGTCTATGCGTTCCTCGATCCGCCGCCGAAGACGCGCTGGCAGCTCACCGGCGACGAAGCGGCGCCCCCGGTCGTGTCTCCGAACGGCGCGAGCGTCGCGTTCGGCGCCGCCGGAAAGCTGTGGGTGCGCTCGCTGCGGACGGGGGACGTGGCGCCGGTGGCCGGGACCGAGGGCGCGACGTTTCCGTTCTGGTCCGCCGACAGCCGCTCGCTCGGGTTCTTCGCGGGCGGCAAGCTCCGGACGATCGAAGCCACGGGCGGTCCCGCCCAGGTGCTCGCGGACGCGCCCACGCCCCGTGGCGGCACGTGGGGGCCGGACGGCACGATCGTCTACACGCCGGACTTTCAGGGCGGCATCTGGCGCGTGCCGGCCTCGGGTGGCACGCCGAAGGCGCTCACTCAGGTGGATCCATCGAAGCACAGCACGCACCGCTGGCCCTGGATGTTGCCGGACGGAAAGCACGTTCTGTACCTCGCGGCCAGCCACGTCAACCCTCGGTCGGAGGCTTCCGGCATCTACGCGGTGTCCGTGGACGGCGGCGCGTCCACGCGACTGCTCGCCTCGTACGGCAGCGCAGAGACCGTCCCGGGATGGCTCCTTTCGGTCAGCGAGGGGCACCTCGTCGCGTGGCCGTTCGACGGCAATCGCCTGAGCGTGACGGGCAAACCGCGGCGCGTCCCGGCCGACGCCAACTTCGACTACGGGACGTGGCGGGGCGTGTTCTCGGTGTCGCAGGACGGGGTCCTGGTGTATCAGACGGCGCAGGAACAGGCGCGCGGCCAGCTCCAGTGGATGGATCCGGCGGGCCACGTCGGCGCGAAGGTCGGCGAGCCCAACAACAGCTACGCGCTTCGCCTGTCGCCGGACGGCACCCGGGCGAGCGTCATCGAGGGCGATCCGAACAGCGACCTCTGGGTCTACGAGCTCGACCGCGGCTTCCGGACGCGTCTGACCACGAACGAGCAGGTGATCCTGACGCCCATCTGGACGCGCGACGGTTCGGAGATCCTGTACGTCAGCGGCACGAGCGCGACCGTTGGATCCGACTACGCGCTGATGCGCCGCCCGTCGCTCGGAGGCGGAAAGGCGGCCGAGATCGCGCGCTCGAAGGTCCGCATCGAGCCGACCGATCTCTCGCCCGACGGCAGGTACCTCGTCGTGGACCGGGGACCCATCGGCTCGACGGCGATCTGGCTCTTTCCGCTGGCCGATCCGGGCAAGGCGTCGGCGCTGACGGACGCGCCCGGGCTCCAGACCGACGGCCGGATCTCGCCCGACGGGCGCTGGATGTCGTTCACACAGCTGCAGGGAGGCCGACTCGAAGTTTTCGTCGTCGCATTTCCGTCGGGCACCGGACGGCAGCAGGTCTCGCCTTCGGGGGGAAGCCACGCGCGCTGGGCGCCGGACGGCCGCTCGCTCTATTTCGTCTCCCAGGACAACGAGCTGATGACGGCGGCGGTCGAACCCTCGGGATCGCAGCTGCGCATCAAGAGCGCCGAGCCGCTTTTCCCCCTGCAGCTCTTCACCGGACCGCGTGTCTCCGGAGCCTTCGAGATCACCCCGGACGGCAAGCGCTTTCTCGTCAACAGCTCCGGAAACGTCGAGGCGCCGAGCATCCGTATCGTCACGAACTGGACGCCGGAGTCCGAAAAGCCGTGACGGGGAAGTCGCAAGAATTCCCTCTCCTGAAGCGATGACGCTTTCCGCCGGCACGAAGCTCGGTCCGTACGAGATCCAGTCTCCCCTGGGAGCCGGGGGCATGGGGGAGGTGTATCGCGCCCGAGACACGCGGCTGGATCGCTCGGTGGCGGTGAAGGTGCTGCCGTCGCACCTGTCCTCGTCCGCGGAAGTCCGCCAGCGGTTCGAGCGCGAGGCGAAGACGATCTCGCAGCTCTCGCATCCCCACATCTGCGCGCTCTACGACGTCGGACGCGAGGGCGAGACCGAGTACCTGGTGATGGAGCTGCTCGAGGGCGAGACGCTGTCGGAGCGGCTGGCGAAGGGGGCGTTGCCGCTCGAGCAGACGCTGCGGTACGGGCAGGAGATCGCGGACGCGCTCGACAAGGCGCACCGGCAGGGGATCGTGCACCGGGACCTAAAGCCGGCCAACGTGATGATCACGAAGTCGGGAGTGAAGCTTCTCGACTTCGGTCTCGCGAAGGCGATGGAGGCGCCGGCGTCCCGGGGCAGCCTTACGTCTCTTCCGACGCAGCAAGGGCTGACGCAGGAAGGGACGATCCTCGGGACCTTCCAGTACATGGCGCCGGAGCAGCTCGAGGGCAAGGACGCCGACGCTCGGACCGACATCTTTGCGCTCGGCGCCGTCTTGTACGAGATAGCGACGGGGAAGAAGGCCTTTTCGGCGGCGAGTCAGGCCTCCCTGATCACGGCGATCATGTCGGCGGAACCCTCGGCGATCTCGAGCGTCGTGCCGA
The DNA here is from genome assembly GCA_963738945.1 of uncultured Acidobacteriota bacterium. GTDB lineage: Bacteria > Acidobacteriota > Thermoanaerobaculia > UBA5066 > Gp7-AA6 > DAHUXD01. The sequence goes on along the minus strand of CAVTYD010000002.1, from coordinate 2,645,686 downwards.
TGTCGCCTCCGCAGCTCGATCACGTGGTCAAGACGTGCCTCGCCAAGGATCCGGAGGACCGCTGGCAGAGCGCGGCGGACATCCGGCGGGAGCTGCGGTGGATCGGCGAACGATCCGGATCGGGGGAGCCGACGTCGGTGGGACGGCTCCCGCCGAGAAGCCGGTCGGTCTGGATCGGATGGGTCCTCGCCGCGGTCCTGGCTGCGGGATTCTTGATGACGTGGGCCGGATCGCGAAAGACGCCGCCCGTGAGCGCGCCGTCCCTTCGCTTCTCGCTGGATCTGCCGAAGGGGGACAAACTCCCGAGTCCATCGCCCGACGGCGCGAACCCGATCCTCCTGCTCCCCGACGGCCGGGGACTGGTCTTCGTCGCGAACAAGGGAGCGACGACGGAGTTGAAGTACCTCGACCTGGAGACATCCGAAGCACGCTCCATTCCCGGCACGTCCGGAGGTGTGCAGCCGTTTCTTTCGCCCGATGCCCGCTGGATCGGATTCCTGAGCGCCGGGGTGTTGCGCAAGGTCGCCCTCGCCGGGGGGACGCCGTTCGACATCTCGCCGGGCGCCATTCCGCGCGGGGCCGTCTGGGGCAGCGACGGCTGGATCTACTTCACACCGCGGCTCTACTCGGGCCTCTCGCGCGTCCCGCAGAACGGCGGCCCCGCGGAAGCTGTCACGCAACTCGATGCGGGCGACCACGAGCGCACGCACCGGTGGCCCATGCTCCTTCCGGGAGGACGGGCTCTGGTCTATGCGGCGCTCCTCGGAGGCACTCGCTCCTGGGACGATGCCCAGATCGTCTTGAAGAGGCTCGATACCGGCGAACGCCGCGTGCTCGTGCGCGGAGGAACCAGCCCCCGCTACCTGCCGACGGGACATCTCTGCTATGCCCGCGCCGGGTCTCTCTTCGCCATCCCGTTCGACCCGACGACCCTCGCCGTCAAGGGTCAGCCGGCCGAGGTCGCTCGCGACGTCTATGTGGAAGGGACCGGGGGAGCGTTTGCGAGCTTCGACCCGTCGGGACTCCTGGCGTACGCGGCCTCGAGCACGGTCCAGGTCAACCGGCTGATCACCCGGGTCGATCGCAGCGGAAAGGGGGAGCCGCTGACGGACCGCGCCGAGACTTACATCCAGCTGTCCATCTCTCCGGACGGGACGCGATTCGCGACGGATTTCGACAACTCGATCTGGATATTCGACCTGCAGCGGCGGACGTTTTCGCACATCCCGTCCTCGTCGGCCCGCGTCAACGCTCCGATCTGGGCCCCGGACGGGAAGCGGGTCGTCTACTCGACGGAGAGGAACGGGCCCTGGAACACCTATTCGCGGCTCGCGGACGGCAGCGGAGAGGAGGAGCCGATGGTCACGGGTCCGGATCCCTCCGTTCCGCTCGCGATCTCCATGGATGGCCGGTCGCTGCTCCTTCAGGCGACCGACCGACAGGAGCTCGGTATCGTCGGCCTGTCGGGTCTGAAACAGGACGGTCCGATCCGGCGAGTCTCGGGAGATCGACAGGCGTACGGAATGTTCTCGCCGGACGGACGGTGGATCGTGCACACGGCCTTCGAGTCCGGCGTGCCCCAGGTGTACGTCGTTCCGGCGTCGGGCGGCGAGGGACGATGGCAGATTTCGACGTCCGGGGGAACGGTGCCCCGCTGGAGCCGAACCGGGACCGAGATTTTCTACCTCGAGGGCGACCGGCTGATGGCGGTGCCGGTCTCGCGGGGCGAACGCTTCGAGGCCGGCGTTCCCCATCTCCTCTTTTCGAAGCCGGATCTGCGGTTTTACGACGTCGAGCCGGACGGACAGCATTTCATTCTCATCGAGCCGAGCTCGCCGTCTTCGGCGGGCCTGGCCGTCATCGAAAACTGGTTCAGCCTCGTCGCCGCGCGATCGGTGCAGGCGCAGAAGCAGTGACCGAGGTGCGTCTCCCAGGGCGTGTCGTTGGCGCGATCGCCGTGGGGCTCGCGGCGCTCGCTGCACCCTGTGCCGCCCAGGACGACGTCGCCGCGCGCATCGCCGGCGCGGCGATGACGGACGGCCGCGCGGCGGCCTATCTCGAGAAGTTGACCGACACCGTCGGTGCGCGCGTCACGGGCTCGCCGCAGGCCCGCGCGGCTTCGGAGCTCATCCTCGCGGCGCTGAAAGAGGCGGGCTACGCGAACGCGCGGTTCGAGGAATACGACCTGCCGTCCCGCTGGCAGCGCGGGCCGGCGAGCGGGCGCATCCTCGCGCCGATCGAGCGCGCGATCGTGGTCGGCTCCTATGGCTGGGTGCCGGGCACGGCCGGCGACGTCTCCGGACCGGTCGTGGACCTCGGCGCGCCCGCCTCGACGGACGTCGCTCTTCCACCGGCCCTGCGCGGCGCGATGGTCCTGGTCGACCCGCAGAAGGCCGGCTCCGATCCGTCCTTCGTCATGCGCGCCGCGCTCGCGAAGCGCCTCGCCGACGCCGGCGCTGCGGCGATGCTCATCCCGTCGGACAAGCCGGGGCGAATGGTGTACACCTCGGCGTTCGGGCTCTACCCGCGGGCGCCCCTGCCGGTGATCTCGGTCGCGAAGGAGGACGCGGCGCTGCTGCGGCGGCTCCTCGCGAAGGGGCCGGTGAGAATCGCCCTCGACGTCCGCAACACCTTCGAGGCCGGACCGTATCGCGAGCGCAACGTCGTCGCGGACCTGCCGGGGCGGTCGCTTGCGGACGAAGTCGTCCTGATCGGCGCGCACTTCGACTCGTGGGACTTCGCGCAGGGCGCCGACGACGACGGCTCGGGTGTTGCGGCCGTGCTCGAGGCCGCGCGCATCCTGAAGGCCCTCGGCGTCGCGCCGCGCCGGACGATTCGGTTCGCCTTCTTCTCGGGCGAGGAGGAGGCCTGCCTCGGATCGCGCGCCTACGTCGTCGCGCACGAGAAAGAGCTCGACAGGCTCCGGACCGTATTGATCATGGACGAAGGCGCCCAGGCGCCTCACGGGTTCGCCATCCAGGGACGCCAGGACCTCGAAGCCGCGGCGAGAGCCCGCCTGGCCCCCCTCGCCGGGCTCGGTGCGGAAGGCGTTTCGCCCGAGGCCAGCTTCGACGAGGACCATGCCCCGTTCGTCGTCGTCGGCGTCCCGGCGTTCACGCTCTGGGTCGATCCGGGGGACTACGACGCGCGCCACCACGCGGCGACCGACACCTTCGGTCGCGTCGACCTGCGGTGGCTCGCCGTGGACTCGGCGGTCATGGCGGTCGCGGCGTGGTCGTTCGCGGACGCGGCCGATCCGGTCGGGCGGCGGCTCACGAAAGCCGAGGCCTCGGAGCTGATGCGGCGGACCGGCGTCGAGGGGACCCATCGCATGGTCTACGGCGCCTCCCCGCGGTAGGCGCCGCCCCCTCACCCTTCTGGGTCAGGCCGCGGCGCGGACCGGCACGATCTGCCGCAGGGCGGCGACGAACTCGGCCATCTGCTCGTTCGTCCCCATCGAGACGCGGAGCCAGTTCGGCAGGGACGGAAACAGGCGGCCGACCAGGATGCCGCGCTCGCGGAACGCGGCGCCCACGGGCCGGACGTCCTGGCCGACGTCGATCATGACGAAGTTCGCCTGCGACGGAATGTAGCGCCGCCGGTCCTGTTCGAGCTCCGCGCAGAGAGCGTGGCGCGAGTCGTTCAGGAGCTTGCGCTGCCGGGGGACGACGTCCGGATCGGCGAGGCTCGCCAGGCCCATGGCGAGCGCCGCCTGGCTCGTGCTGTCGTACGAGGCCCATTGCTCCATCTCGGCGATGCGCTCGGGCGATCCGACGGCGTAGCCGAGGCGCATCCCCGCCATGCCGTAGACCTTCGAGAACGTGCGGGCGACGACGACGTTGTCGCGCCCCGGCGCGATTTCCAGGGCGCTGCGATACGACCCGTCCTCGACGAAGTGGTGGTAGGCCTCGTCGACGAGCACGATGCACGAGGGCGGCACTCTCGCGATGAACGCTTCGAGATCCCGCGCGCCGACGATCGTGCCGGTCGGGTTGTTCGGGTTGCAGACGTACACGAGGCCGGCCGATCCGTCGCACGCCTTCGCCATCGCCGGAAGGTCGTGCCGGAAGTCGGCGGTCAGAGGCACCTTGACGGCCTCGGCGCGCGTGACCCTCGCGTAGTCGAGCACGGCCTCGAAGGTCGGCTCCGCGGCCACGATCCGGCGCCCCGGGCCGAGAAACGCGCCGTCCGCCATCCGCAGCACTTCGCTCGAGCCGCTGCCGAGGACGATCTGATCGGCACGGACGCCGTGATGCCGCGCCAGCGCGTTCTTCATCTGCTCGATCGACGCTCCCGGGTAGCGCGAGACGGCGGCTCCGCAGCCGCCGAGCGCCGCCAGGCCCGCGGCGCATGGGCCGTAGGGATTCTCGTTCGCGTTCAGGCGGACGGGGCCTTCGGCGGGGGGCTTCGAGGCAGCGAGCGGGAGGGCGGCGGCTGCCGCGCCCTCGAGCATCGAGGCTCCGGCGGCGGCGCCGAGGAGCCGGGCGAGGGATCTCCGGCTGATCGCGTGGGACATGGAAGGCCCTCCTCGACCGCATTCTCTCCCCGAACGGGTCGCGCGGGGCGCGGGATAGTCTCCCGGCGGTGAGATCTCCCTCGCAGCCGGCGCGCCGGGCGCCGGGACCGCCGCGGCGCTTCCCGGGAAGCCACGTCCTCGCGATGCGGCGCGACCCGCTCGGGTTCCTGACGCGCGTCGCTCGCGAGTACGGCGACGTCTCGCGATTCCGGGCCGGCCCGGTCTGGATCCACCTCCTGAATCGCCCGGAGTGGATCCGCGACCTGTTCGTCACGCATGCCGCCGCGTTCCACAAGGGCCGCGGTCTCGAGAGGGCGAAGCGGCTGCTCGGACAGGGGCTCCTGACGAGCGAAGACCCCGTGCACCTGCGCCAGCGCCGGATGATCCAGCCGGCGTTCCACGCGCAGCGCATCGCGGGTTACGGGTCGGTGATGGTGGAGCTCGCGGAAAGGCACTCGGACCGCTGGCAGGCGGGCGAAACGCGCGACGTCGCGCGGGAAATGACGCGGCTGACGCTCGCGATCGTCGGGCGCACCCTCTTCGACTCCGACGTCGAGGCGGAGGCCGACGAGATCGGCGCGGCGATGACGGCGGCGCTCGAGCTGTTTGGACGCCCGGCCGGCCGCCCGTACTTCGAGATCCTCGACCGTCTGCCGCTTCCCTCGAATCGCCGCTTCCGGCGGGCGAAGGCGCGCATCGATGCGACGATCGCCCGGCTGATCGCGGAGCGCCGGCGCGATCCCGATCCGTCCCGCCGGGCGGATCTCCTGAGCCTACTGGTCCACGCTTCCGATCCGGAGGGTGAATCGGCCGGCATGACCGACTCGCAGGTGCGCGACGAGGCAATCACGATCTTCCTCGCCGGACACGAGACGACCGCGAACGCCCTCGCGTGGACGTGGTACCTGCTGTCGCAGAATCCGGCCGCCGAGGCGAAGCTGCACGCGGAGCTGGACGAGGCCCTCGGCGGCCGCGCACCGACCGTCGCGGATCTGCCGCGGCTGCGCCAGGCCGAGATGGTCCTCGCCGAGTCCATGCGTCTCTTTCCGCCGGCATGGATCGTCGGCCGCCGCGCCATCGAGCCGTATCGCGTCGGCCGCTTCGACGTGCCGCGCGGATCGATCGTCGCCGCCTGTCAGTGGGTCACGCACCGCGATGCGCGCTTCTTTCCGGAACCGGAGCGCTTCGACCCGTCGCGGTGGACGGCGGAGGCGAAGGAGTCGCGCCCAAAGTTCTCCTACTTTCCGTTCGGCGGCGGCCCGCGCGTCTGCATCGGCGAGGGATTCGCCTGGATGGAGGGCATCCTCGTCCTCGCGGCGATCGCCCGGCGATGGCGTCTGCGGCTCGATTCCGACCAGGAAGTCGTCCCGGCGCCGGGCATCACGCTGCGCCCGAAGAACGGCATCCGGATGATTCTCGAGCGTCGGGGCTGACGCTCCGCGCGCGGCCCTACGAGCCGGGCGGGAAATGCATGAGCAGCGTGTTGATCTCCCGGTTGAGCTCGCGAGCGACGGCGTCCGGATTCGAGCCCTCCAGCCGCTCGATCTGTCCGCGCCAGACGAGCTTGTGGTCGTGGTTGCGAATGTCCACGATGACCGTCCGCTCCTTCTCCCAGTCGGTCGCCACGACGGCTCCCGTCCACCACTCGTAGTTGCCGAACTCGTCGCGCTCGCCGACGCCGACGTCGCCCGTGTGGTATCCGACGAACATCGAGGCGTTGTTCGGGTTGACCTTGTCGTAGCCGCGATGCCGCAGGGCGGTGTCGATCGCCGAGCGGATGTGGCCGTCGAGAAAGGCGCCGTCGATGACCGAATCCCCGTGCGGCACGTGGAAGGTCGGATCGTCGTACCAGGCCCAGGTCTTCATCGTCGTGAACGCGGCGTTGTGATCCCAGGCATAGACGGGCTTGGGGTGCGTGCCGGCGCATGCGGCGGCATAGAGCGCCCCGGCCGCGGCGCAGGCCGAGAAGAATCGAATCACTCGGTTCACTGTTTCTCCTTGGTCGGCGGCGGGAACTCGTCGAGCAGCAAATCGACGGCCCCCTCGATGTCCCGGCCGAGCGCTTCGGGATTCGTGCCGACGACCGCCGTCCGCGCGCCGCGCCAGATGAGGGCACGGTGGGAATCTCGCACGTCGAGGACGAGCGTGCCCTGCTTCTCATACTTCGTCCCGTAGTAGCCGACGTACGTCCAGGACCACCAGTTGTAGACGCCGTACTTGTCCTGGCTCAGGACGCCCGCGGCGTCCGTGTGGTACGCGACGTAGAAGGTCGCCTCGGGGCCGTCGACCTTTCGGTAGCCCTTCTTCTGCAGCGCGGCGTCGACGGACTGCCGGACGTTGCGGTCGATGAACTGACCATCCACGATCGAGTTGCCCTGCGGCATCTTCCACGTCGGGTCCGCGTACCAGGCGAAGGTCGTGAGGCCGGCGAAGCTCGTCGCGTGGTCGTAGGCGAAGTCCGGGGGAGGGTTCTTGTGCGCGCACGCGGAGGCGAGCGCGAGAAGGGAGAGCAGGGCGGCGCTTCGAAGGAGAGTTCGCATTGGTCGGTGTTCGCGGCGCAACGATACATCAGCCCCGCGGATATATCCTTCGACCGCGCGCAGGTTCGCCCGAATGGCGGACCTCGAGGGAGGAGGCCGGACATGGCGGGCTTCACCGATTTGCTGGAGGAAGGCCTCGAATCGTGGGAAGGCACGCGGACGGGCGTCGCGGACGAGCTCCGGAACCTTCCCGACGAGGACCTGGCGTTTCGTCCTCATGCCGGAGCGCGCAGCGTCGAGGAGCTCGCCCGCCACATCGTCGAATCGGGCCTCCTGATGTCGGGTGAGCTCTCGCGGCCGGACGGCGACTTCCAGCGCAAGTCCTACGAGGCGCTCCTGAAGGAGCACGGGCGAGGGCGCATGCCGAGGTCCGGAAAGCGCTCGAGGCGGGACCTTCTCGCCGCCCTGGCCCGGACCCACCGGCAGGGCGATGCGCGGCTGCGCAAGGCCGGCGAGCTTCACATGCTCCAGCAGATACGCCGGTTCGACGGGAAGATGGGGACGCGGCTGGCGTGGATGCACCACGGGATCGCGCATGAGGAATATCATCGCGGGCAGCTCGCGCTGTATGCGAGGCTGCTCGGCCGCGTGCCGGCGCTGACGCAGAGAATCTACGGGAACTGACGAAGAGGAGGAAACATGCTTCGACGAATGGCGGTTCTGGCGCTCTGTCTCGCAGGAATCGCGGCGGCATCCGTCGCCCAGGTTCAGACGAAGGACTCCCAGGCGGCGCTCACCCCCGGCAAGTCGCTCGAGCTTCTCAAGGAGGGCAACGCCCGCTTCGTCGTCGGCAAGCCGAGGAAGCGCGATTTCGCCGCGGACGTCAAGGCGACCGCCGCCGGCCAGTACCCCTTTGCGGCCGTGGTCAGCTGCATGGATTCGCGGGCTCCGATGGAGATCGTCCTCGACCAGGGGATCGGGGACATCTTCAGCCTCCGCACGGCGGGCAACGTGATCGACACGGACTTTCTCGGCAGCCTCGAATATGCCGTCAAGGTGGTGAACGTCCGCCTGATCGCCGTCATCGGTCACACGCATTGCGGCGCGGTGCACGGAGCGATCGACGGCGCGGACTTCGGCAGCCTCACGGCGCTGCTGAAGAAGATCGCTCCGGCGATTGCGGCATCCGGACCGGGAAGCGGCAAGGACGAGGCCTATGTCGACAAGGTCGCGCGGCAGAACGTGCGGCAGTCGATGCGCGAGATCCGCGAGAAGAGCGCGATCGTGCGCGACGCGCTCCAGTCCGGCAAGCTCGGCCTCGTGGGCGGCATGTACGACATCGATACCGGCAAGGTGGTTTTCGTGGCCGACTGAGCCCGGCCCCGGGCGAAGCCGGACAGAGGCGGGCGTCGCGCCCGCCTCTTTCGTTTTCGAAGCCGGGAACCTCTACTTCGCTGGCTCCGAGGCGCCGACGACCTGCAGAGTCAGCCCGTCGTACTGGAAGAGAAATTCGTGGCCGGAGACGCAGGACTCGATGCCGACTCCCGGCTCGGCGTCCGCCGGGATCTCGGCCGTGACCGGCTGGCGGCACTCGGGACACGTCACTTGCCAAAGGGAGGGAACCTCTTGGGCGATCATCGGCGCCTCCTTGATTCCCGGAACCGTACGGCCGCGGCTTGAAGGGCGGTGGAAGACCGCGTGAGAACGGCGGCGTCCGCGGGAATCGGTGCCGCGCCCCAAATGCGTTATCGTCTCGGCGACCAGTTTCGCGGGCCGTTAGCTCAGCTGGTTAGAGCATCGGCCTTTTAAGCCGGTGGTCCTGGGTTCGAGTCCCAGACGGCCCACCAACCGAACCCGCCGAGGCTCTCGTCGGCCCGCGAGATCGAGGATTGGCTCCAGCGAAGAGACTCTCCTGGCGGGTCGCGCAACCGGCGCCGGTCGTTCAGAGCCACGGCGATGTCATCTGCGCCTTCGAGGCTCCACGAGGTCAACACCCCTGTGAGATAGCTCACTCCAGGCGGCCGGCCGGCTCGACTCGGGAGCAATGCGCGGCTAGACTCGAGCCTCCAGAAACGCGGAACCCCTCCTTCAGGGAGCTCACGATGAAGACGACGCGATTCTTGATCGTGGCGGTGTTTCTCTCGGCGCGGCTCGTCACTGCGCAGGAAACGGTCCTGCATTCCTTCACGGTGCCCCCCACGACGGACGGCTTCGAGCCGTGGGACACGCTCATCCAGGGCAGCGATGGAAAGTTCTACGGGACGACTCAATACGGAGGCGTCAACGACGGCGGCTCCGTCTTCCAGGTCGATTCCGCCGGCACGGAGATGGTGATTCACTCCTTCGGAGTGAACGCCTCTCCGGTGGCGGCGCTCTTTCAGGCTTCGGACGGACTGTATTACGGCACGACCGTAACGGGCGGCACCCACAACATGGGCAGCGTCTTCCACCTCGATAGCGTCGGCAACTTCAGCACCCTGCACTCATTCGACGGCACCGATGGTGCCTACCCTTATGGCTCCGTCATCGAAGGAGCGGACGGGAACTTCTACGGCACGACGGACGGAGGGGGCGCCAACGATACGGGCACCGTATTCCAGATGACTCCTTCGGGGACCGTGACGACGCTGCATTCCTTCGGCGCGGGGTTTTCGGGTGGCCCCTCCGCCGGTCTCGTCCTGGGGAGCGACGGGCTCTTCTACGGCACGGCGGAGTTCGGCGGCGGCCATAACGACGGGTCGGTCTTCAAGATTTCCTCGGCGGGCGACTACACGCAGCTCCACGCCTTCGACGGCTCGGACGGCGAAAACCCCAACGCTCCCCTCCTGCAGGCCAGCGACGGCAATTTCTATGGGACGACGACCTATGGTGGCGATCACAACGGCGGCGTGATCTTCAAGGTGGATTCCGACGGAAACTTCAGCGTCCTCGCTCATCTGCCGCATCTCGCCAATCCCAATGCGGGCCTCATCGAGCTCGCCGACGGGCGCTTGTACGGAACGATCCTGGGCGCCGGGGCGCACGGTAAAGGCGCCGTCCTCAAGATCAATCGATCCACAGGCGAATACTCCACCCCCTTTTCCTTCTCCGGGAGCGATGGATGGGAACCCGTGGGAGGTCTCGTCCAGGGAACCGACGGAGCGCTTTACGGGACGACCATCACCGGAGGAGACGCCGGCGGGGGCGTCGTCTATTCGCTCTGCACGCCGCTGCCGTCACCGTCGATCGACGTGACGAGCTGCCTCCCTCCGAACACGCCGGGGCTGACGGCGTCCGTGAGCAACGTCGCCGGCAACACCTACAACTGGACCCTGACGGGCGGGACCCTCGCTTCGGGCCAGGGGACCAGCGCGATCACGTTCACCTCCGGACCCGCCGGCACACACATGGTGATTTCCGTCGACCAGTCCAACGGGACATGCCTCGGATCCGACCAGCAAGCCGCCGAGGCGGACTTTGCGGACGTTCCGCCTTCAGACCCGTTCCATGACTACATCTGCACCATCGCGCGCGACCAGATCACGGCCGGGTGCGGAAGCGGAGACTACTGCCGCAGCAGCGCGGTCACCCGGGCGCAGATGGCCGTCTTTCTCCTCAAATCGATGTTTGGGATCAACTTCGTTCCGGCGGCGTGTACCGGTGTCTTCGCCGACGTCCCGTGCCCGAGTCAGTTTGCCGACTGGATCGAACAGCTCGCGAATCAGCTCATCACGAGCGGCTGTGGCAACGGCGACTACTGCCCGGACGCTCCCGTCACGCGCCGGCAGATGGCGGTCTTTCTCCTGAAGGCGAGTGTGAGCAACGCGTACACGCCGCCTCCGGCCGTCGGCATCTTCGGCGACGTTCCCGCGAGCGACCCGTTCGCTCCCTGGATCGAGGATCTGTACCACCGTGGCATCACGGGAGGTTGCCAGGTGTCGCCTCTGCTCTATTGCCCCGACAACCCGAACACTCGAGGGCAGATGGCGGTTTTCCTCACCAAGACGTTCGGTCTGTAAGTCGAAGGGAGGCATGGCCCGGTCCTCGTCCAGGCATTCCGTTTACTCGATCAGAGCCAGACGATGCCGACGATCATCCGCGTCTCGCCGGGCCGCTTCAGCGGGAAGAACACGGTGGCTTCATGGAGTGTCCCGCAATTCTGGCAGTTCACTTCGACGATCCGTCCCGCCTCGGCCTCCGGATCGATCGTCGTCTCGTGGCGCACGCCGCAATCGGGACAGGTCCATCGGAGGTCCGGTCTCGAGTGGGCATCGACTCTCCGCGACGGGCCCGGCCACCCGTTGACCAGGCGGCTCGCCCGCAGCCACAGGCGGCGCGTCCACTTCACTCGATTCCCCTTGCCCGGCGCATCGGCGATCGGAATCCCGTCGACCCTCGAATCTCCTCGCTCCGGACGGGGGCCGGCACGGTCGACGGCGGGGTCATCGGCGGCATGTGGGAGGCCGTCGTGATGCGCGTGATCTCTCCGCACGGGCAGGCGCGCGCATAGGTCTCGCCCACGCTTGCGCCGACGTGCTCGCGATTGACGATCGAACACTTCTCGCAGGTCCACTCGATCGAACGGATCTGCGAGCCGTTGAACCCGCGCCAGAACTTCAGCATCTGCTCGGGGCCGGACCAGCCCTCGTGGACGGTGACCCGTCCGCCGTCGGCCTCCAGCGCCTTGCGGATCGCGGCGAGCTCGTTCGCCGAATGCAGGTCGTAGTGTCCGAGCCTCCCGCGCAGGGCAACGTCGGTCAGGACCCCGACTTTTCGCCGCGGTCCGACTCCGCTGGGGTCGTCGATCGTGAGGAGAACGAGTGCCGGCGTATCGTCCACTTTCGCGAGGCGTCGGAATCTCAGGGCGAAGATTTGCTGCGTCGTCATGGCTGAGCGACCGGGCCGTCGCCAGGACTCAGGAACGTCTCGGCAAATTCGCGCGACGCGGCTCGGAGACCCAGAGCCGCAGCCTGCCGGCCCGCGGTCGGGTCCGTGCCGGCGTCCGAACCCGTGAGGTCAGGGAAGGCCGGGTTGTCGAGCTCCAGGACGAGGTCTTCCAACCACAGCACGACGAGCCGGGAAAGATTGGTACCCAACGCCGCCCCGTCGTCGTCGAGGTTTCGCTGGCTGCCGAGAATCCACTCGAGGTGACCGAACGACGGGGCGTACGGCGGGGGCTCCGAGGGGATGAGGTCCCGTGCGGCACCGTACCGCTCGCGAAGACGGGCGACGACCTCGCGCCTGCGGACGTCATCCTCGGGCGGCGCCGAGTGCGCTTCGAGCTCCGCGCCCGCGTTCCCGGCGTGATGCTCGCATCGAGTCGCCCCCTCCGCCGTGCCGTCCGTGACGCGCCGTCCGCAGTGGCGACACGTCGACTGGCGATCGGCGGTCTTCATGGGCACTCTGCTTTCTCGCCGAAACGGCCGGCGACGAGCAGCCGCGAGATTGCAGACCTGTCGTCGGAGGAGGAAATCGGAGAACGGCATCGTACCACGGCTCAAAGAGCGTGATCCGATCCGTGCCCTTCACCCGCTCGCCCCCGCACTTCGGTCGAGAAGCGGCGTTCATGTCGGCATGAGTCGTGGCCGCCGGCGTCCGGACGGAGTAAAGTGACATTCCCGATTCCTCCGACGGACCAACTCCACCGATCGAGTGACCGCCGCCGGGTTCGGCAAAGAAGTACGGGGTCTGCCTCATGGAACACACTCTGCGGACCTGGGAATGCAGCAAGTGCGGTCGCTCCAACACGACGATCGCGGCGCTGGATGGCCGGGCAAAGTGCCGCCATTGCGCGGAGTTGGTGAGCATTCAGCCGAGCCAGGACTACCTCTCCGCGTTTTCGACGGTTCGGCCCGAGCTCGGGACGCGGTCTCTCGACAGGCGCCGCCGGAGCCCCGATCCCGATCGGAAGCATCGGACCCATCGTCGCACCCACGCCTGACTTCCTGAGTCCGGCCAGGGAGCGCACCGTCGAGATCCGATCGCCGGCGCCTCGGCTCTTACAAGAGATTCTTCAGCGCCTCGATGGTGTCGCGCGTGAATGAGAGCGTAGTCCGCGACAGTTCGGCGAAGTGCTTCGCGGCTGGCGAAGCGACACCCGGGACCTAGGCTCGCGGCACGGCGTGTCCCGGAGCTCTCTCCAGCGGGAGCCGGGTCTTGCCCCATGCCGTCAGCAGCCATGCGATTCCAACGATGATCGCCATCGTCCAGAAGAAGTGCCGGGCGGGGGAGCCGGGAGAGTAGCCGTCGATCCGCGGAAGAACCGCGGCGAATACGGCGACGGCGAGCTCCACGAGCCCGTGGACGACGGGAACGGTGCCGGCTTCGCGGCGACCCCGCCACAGGGTCGCGGCGAAGACGACGAAGACGAGGGCGATGAGGAAGCTGAAGACCGCCGGGCTGCCTCCGAGCCCGTACACCAGGGGCCCGATCGCGAACGCCAGGGCGAAGGCGACATCCAGGATGAAATGGATCCGCGCGTCGAGGATTCTCATTCCGATGCTCCTTTCGGTGTCGGTGCGAGGCTCATCCCCGATCGAAGGTGCAAACGGGATGCCCGAAATCGGGCGATTCGCCCGGCGACGGCACGGTTTCTGCTAGACAGTGGGTCCCAAACGGCCCCCGGAGCACTTTGCGAGTGGCGAAGATGACGATGATCGAACCGAATTCCGCCGACCGGGCTGCGACCGGCATCTCCGGCCTGGACGACATACTCGGCGGAGGGTTGCCCCGCGATCGACTCCAGGTCATCCAGGGAAGTCCGGGCGCCGGCAAGACCACGATCGGTCTGCAGTTCCTGATGGCCGGGCGGAAGGCCGGCGAATCGGGCCTCTACGTCACTCTGTCGGAGACGGCCGACGAGCTGGCGGCGTCGGCGAAATCCCACGGCTGGGATCTCGACGGCATCGCCATCCATGAGGTGCTGCCGCCCGGGGACGCGGCGGGGGACTCCGACAACACGCTCTTTCATCCCGCCGAGGTGGAGCTGACGGAAACCACCGGCTCCATCATTTCGGAGATCGAGCGGCGCAACCCGAGCCGTCTGGTCATCGACTCGCTCTCCGAGATCCGGCTGCTGTCTCAGAGCGCGCTGCGATACCGGCGCCAGATCCTCTCGCTGAAGCAGTTCCTGACCGGCCGGCGATGCACCGCCGTCTTCCTGGACGAGGCCGGCGGCGAGGAGGGCGACCTCCACCTCCAGACGATCGCGAACGGCGTCCTGCGCCTCGAGCAATTCGCGCCCGTATTCGGCTCCGAACGGCGGCGCTTGCGAATCCTCAAGCTCCGGGCCACGAAGTTTCGGGGCGGGTATCACGATTTCAAGATCGATACCGGCGGGATCGCGGTGTTTCCGAGACTCGTCGCCTCGGAACACCTTCAGGGCCCGGTCTCCGGGGCGCTCCCGAGCGGCGTCGGCGCGCTCGACGCGCTGCTCGGCGGGGGGATCGACCGCGGAACGACCACGCTCCTCATGGGGCCGGCCGGGACGGGAAAGTCGATCATCGTGTCGCAGTACGCCAGCGCCGCCGCCGGGCGCGGCGAGCCCGTCATGATGATCACCTTCGACGAAGGCTCCGGGACGCTCTTCCGGAGAACGGAGGCGCTCGGGATCCCCTTTCGAAAACACGTCGACGAGGGCCGGATCCAGGTTCGCCAGATCGATCCCGCCGAGCTCTCTCCGGGCGAGTTTTCACACCTGGTGCGGCACGCGGTCGAGGAGAAGGGCGCCCGTCTCGTCGTCATCGACAGTCTCAGCGGCTATTTCACATCGATGCCCGAGGAGCGCCTGCTCACGGTTCAACTCCACGAGCTCTTCTCGTACCTGAGACAGAAGGGCGTGGCCGTGCTCCTGACGATTCCCCAGCACGGACTCCTGGGACCGAACGTCGGCACGCCGATCGAGGTGAGTTATCTCGCCGACACCGTCCTGCTCCTGCGTTTTTTCGAGGCGTCGGGCGAGATCCTCAAGGCGATCTCCGTCGTCAAGAAGCGGAGCGGAATGCACGAAACCTCCATCCGCGAGCTCCGGATGGATTCCCGCGGGCTTCGGGTAGGGCCCGTCCTCGAGGGGTTCCACGGGGTCCTCTCGGGGACGCCGCTCTTCGAAGGCGACGCCGTGAGCCTTCTGAAAGATCGCGATGGCGGAGCCGGCGTCTGACGCGCTCCAGAGCCGGGTCCTCGTCCTCGCTCCCGCGGGGCGCGACGCCGCGCTCGCGTGCCGGACCCTTTCCGAGGCCGGAATCCCGGCGGAGGCCGTCACGAGCGTGGCGGGTCTGTGCGATCGGATCTCGAAAGGCCCCGGGGCGCTGCTTCTGACCGAGGAAGTCTTCGATCCGAAATCCGTCGATGCGCTCACCGCGGCGCTCGCCGGACAGCCTCCCTGGTCCGACCTCCCGGTCCTCGTGTTTTCGAGCGGCGGCGGGACGAGCGGCGACTACGCCATCGCCGGCCGGCGGCGGCTCGGCGCCCTCGCCAACGTCATCCTCCTGGATCGGCCCACGCGCCGGGTCGCACTGCTTTCCGCGGTTTTCGCGGCGCTTCGAGCGCGGCGGCGTCAGTACGAAGTGCGCGACCTGTTGCTCGAGCTCGAGCGCGGCGTGCGCGATCGCGATCACTTTCTCGCGATGCTCGGCCACGAGCTGCGCAATCCCCTGGGCGCGATCCTGGCGTCGGTGCAGTTGATGGGCCGCCGGAGCGACGGCTTCGGAGGCGGGCGGGAGGTGATCCTCCGGCAGACGCGGCTGCTTTCGCGCCTGGTGGACGACCTGCTCGACGTCTCCCGCGTGACTTCCGGAAAGATCGTTCTGGAGCGCTCGAGGGTCGACCTCGGCGAGCTCGTGGCCCGCAGCGTCTCGAGCCATGCTTCGCAGGCTGCCGAGGGCGGCGTCGCGGTGTCTCTGACCGCGGAGGAGTCGCTCCTGGTCGAGGGGGATCACGTGCGGCTGGAGCAGGTCGTCCACAACCTGCTGACGAACGCGCTGAAATACACGCCTTCCGGAGGGCGCGTCTCCATCCGGCTCTCCCGCCGCGGCGAGCAGGCCGAGATCCGGATCGAAGACACCGGCGTCGGAATCGACCCGCAGATCCTCCCGGAGGTCTTCGACCTCTTCACGCAGGCCGACGACACGCTCGACCGGGCGCACGGCGGCCTCGGGATCGGACTGACCCTCGTGCGCAGCCTGGTCGAGCTCCACGGCGGGACCGTCCGGGCGGAGAGTCCGGGCCGGGGGTGCGGCAGCAGCTTCGTCGTCACGTTGCCGGCGGCCGCATCGCGCGCCGGCCTGCGCCACGCCGCCGAGCCGATGCCCTCCGTCGACTCGCGCCGGATCCTCCTCGTCGAGGACAACCTCGACGTGCGCGTGAGCCTCCAGGCGCTGCTCGAGGACGCCGGCCACTCCGTGACGTCGGCCGGCGACGGGCTCGAGGGGATCGAGCGCGGCATCGCGGACCGCCCGGATGTGGCGCTGGTGGACATCGGACTTCCCGGGCTCGATGGATACGGCGTGGCGCGCCGGCTGCGGGACCGCCTCGGCGGCGCCGTCTATCTCATCGCCCTGACCGGCTACGGCCTCCCCGAGGACCGCCGCCGCGCGCTCGAATCGGGGTTCGACGCTCATCTGACCAAGCCCGTCACGCTCGGCTCGGTGCTCAAGCTGCTCGCCGCCGCTCCGGCGCCGGCCTGACGCCGCCGCGTCCACGGAGCCGCCCTCTTCGGCTACGATTCCGGGGCCATGAGGCTCTCGTGTCGGAATTTCGCTGCAGGTCTGTCCGTGTGGCTCGCGGGCACGATCGCGCCGGTGTCCCTCTTCGCCGAACGGCTTCCGGTCCTCAAGCAGATCGACGAGCCGCATCCTTATTACTACCGCGAGATGTACCTCCCGCAGGTGACGAGCGGGCCGAACGCGGCCGCGTGGTCGCCGGACGGCACGGAGCTCGTCTACGCGATGCAGGGCTCGCTCTGGCGGCAGAAGGTCGGATCGAGCGAAGCGATCCAGCTCACCGATGGGCCGGGCTACGACAACGAGCCCGACTGGTCCTCCGACGGGAAGCGGATCCTCTACACGTCGTATCGCCACGACGCGCTCGAGCTCCGGGTGCTCGACCTGGCGAGCGGTCAGGACCATGCGCTCGTTTCGAACGGCGCCGTCAACCTCGACGCGCGCTGGTCGCCGGACGGCTCGCGCGTCGCCTACGTGTCGACGGCGTACCAGGGCCGCTTCCACGTCTTCGTTCTCGACGTCCGCGACGGAGCCGCCGCGGGCGAGCCCGTGCGAATCACCGAAGACCGCGACAGCGGCCTGCCCCGGTACTACTACTCGAAGTGGGACCAGTACCTGTCGCCGGCCTGGTCGCCGGACGGCCGGGAGATCGTCTTGATCTCCAACCGCGGCGAGGTCTGGGGCTCGGGCGGAATCTGGCGCATGGAGGCAAGACCGGGCGCGGCGATGCGGCTCGTCCGCCAGGAGGAGACCAACTGGAAGGCGCACCCCGACTGGGCGCGCGACGGCAGGCGGATCGTCTACAGCTCGTATCTCGGCCGGGAGCGCAACCAGATCTGGCTGACGACCGCCGACGGCGGACATCCGTTCGAGCTGACCTACTGCGAGTGCGATCACACGCGGCCGCGCTGGTCGGCGGACGGGCGGCGCATCGTCTTCGCGACGAACGAGGACGGCAACGTCGCGCTGCGCGTCGTCTCGATTCCGGGCGGCAAGGTGGAGGCGGTCGTTCCCGCGAGCCGCCGCTACCTCCATCCGACCGGAACGCTCCGGCTGACCGTGACGGGTCCGTCCGGCGCCCCGATGCCCGCGCGCCTCTCCGTCACCGGACCGGACGGCCGCGGCTGGTCGCCCGACGACGTCTGGCGCCATGCCGACGACGGCTTCGACCGCAGGATCCGGCCATTCGAGCTGACCTATTTCCATGCGCGGGCCGCGGCGACCCTGACGCTGCCGGCCGGGACCTACACGGTTCTCGCGACCCGAGGCCTCGAGTACGGGGCCGTCACGCGCACGGTCACGGTCGCCCCCGGAGCGGCGGCGGCCGCGGCGCTCACGCTCGAGCGGCTCGTGGATCTTCCCGCGAAGGGCTGGTGGAGCGGCGACCTCCACGACCACATGAACTACGGCGGCGCGTACCGGGCCGATCCGCAGACGCTGCGCGCGCAGGCGGAGTCCGAGGACCTGCACGTCGTCGAGGATCTCATCGTCAACAAGGAACAGCGCGTCCCCGACGTCGCGCGTTTTGCGCCGGGGCTCGATCCGGTGTCGACGGCCGACACGCTGATCAAGCACGACCAGGAGTACCACACGAGCTGGTGGGGGCACACCGGCCACCTCGGCCTGAAGGACCACCTGATCCTGCCGGACTACGCGGGATACGCCGCCACCGCCGCGGCGAGCCTCTTTCCCGACAACGGCACGATCATGGATCTCGCGCACGCCCAGGGCGGCATCTCGGGATACGTGCACCCCTTCGATCCTCCCGTCCCGGATCCGGCCGCCGCCGACCCGCTGACGAGCGGCCTTCCCGTCGACGCGGCGCTCGGAAAGGTGGACTACATCGAGGTCGTCGGCTTCAGCGATCACCGCACGACGGCCGAGGTCTGGTATCGCCTGCTCAACGCGGGCCTGCGTCTCCCGACCGGCTCCGGGACCGACGCCATGACCAACTTCGCCTCGCTGCGCGGCCCCGTCGGGATGAACCGAGTCTTCGTGAAGGCCGGCGCGACGCTCGACTATGCGGCGTTTCTCGCCGGCCTCAAGGCCGGACGCACGTTCGCGACGAACGGGCCGCTCCTGTCCTTCGAAGTGGACGGCCACGGCGTCGGCGACGAGATCCGCCTCGCGGCGGGGCGCCACGGCCTGACCGCGTTGGTGAGCCTGCGATCGATCGCCCCGCTCGAGAAGCTGGAGATCGTCGGCAACGGCCGTGTCGTCGCGACGGTCCCGCTGTCGGGCGGCGGAACGCGGGCCGACGCGAAGATTCCGCTGTCGGTCGAGACGAGCGGCTGGTACACGCTGCGCGCCTGGTCGTCCGCGGCCGTCGAGCCGGTGCTCGACATCTATCCCTTCGCGACGACGAGCCCGATCTACGTGATCGTGGACGGCAAGCCGATCCGCAGCGCGGAGGACGCGCGGTATTTCGAGGCGTGGATCGACCGCGTGGCGGCCGCCGCGTCGGCGCATCCGGGATGGAACGACCCGAGGGAGAAGGCGGACGTGCTCGGGCGACTCGACGCCGCCAGGGCGGTCTTCGTCCGGCTCGCCTCCGAGGCTCGCGGAGAGAGCCCCGCGAGATAGAATCCGGCCGCTTTCTGCCGGAGGAACAATGTCGGTTCGCGGGCGAGGGCGTGAGGTGTGGACGCGCGGGAGAGCCCCGGCGCTCCTGACCGCGCTCTCGCTGACCTGCGCGTGTCTCGTCGGACCGAACTACAAGACCCCGAAGAGCGACGTCGCGCCGCAGTACATCGCGAGCCCCGTGGCCGCTCCGAAGCCGCTCAACGCCGCCGACGCGTACTGGTGGAAGAGCCTCGACGATCCCGTCCTGGACGGCCTGATCGAAGCGGCGTACCAGAACAACCTCACGATCCAGATCGCGGGCGTGCGCGTCCTGCAGGCCCGCGCGCAGCTGAGCAAGTCGATCGGCAATCTCTTCCCCCAGACCCAGGGAGCGTCGGGGTCGCTGAACTGGAGCCAGACGAATCGGCCGACCACCCTGAACGTCGCCACCGACAGCCTCGGCTTCGGCCTCTCCTGGGAGCTCGACGTCTGGGGGAAGATCCGGCGCGGCATCGAATCGGACCGCGCGTCGTACCTCGGCACGATCGCGTCCTATGACGATGCGCTCGTCACCGTCATTGCCGACGTGGCGTCGAACTACGTCAACCTCCGGACGGCGGAAGAGCAGATCCGCGTCGCGCAGAAGAACCTCGAGACGCAGAGGGAGAGTCTTCGCGTCGCGAGCATCCAGTTCCAGTACGGCGAGGTCAGCGAGCTCGACGTCAAGCAGGCAGAGACGCTGGTCGGCCAGACGGAGGCGCAGATTCCGCCGTTTCGGAACACCGTGAGACAGTCGAACGACGCGCTCGCCGTGCTGCTCGGACGGACTCCCGAGGCGATCGAGCAGACGCTGTCCGGGGCCGGCCGGATCCCCGTGGCTCCGGCCCAGGCGGACGTCGGCATTCCCGTCGATCTTCTGCGGCGGAGACCGGACGTGCGGTCCGCCGGATACACCGCGGCGTCGCAATCGGCGTTGATCGGCGTCGCCGTCGCCGCGATCTACCCCTCGTTCTCCCTGACGGGAGCCTTCGGGTTCTCGGCCACGAATCTCGGGCCGGGATCGCTCGCCGACGTCTTCACGTGGCAGAGCCGCGTCGCGTCGGCGGGAGCGTCGTTCTTCTTCCCGATCTTCAACTACGGCCGGCTCGTCAACCAGGTGCGCGTGCAGGATGCGCAGTTCCAGGAAGCCGTGTTGAACTATCAGAACGTCGTTCTCAACGCGCAGAAGGAGGTCGAGGACGGCCTGTCCTCCTTCGCGACGGCCCGGGAAGCGCAGGCGAGCCTCGAAAGCGCGGCCGAGGCGGCACAGCGCTCCACGCAGCTCTCGATCCTCCAGTACAAGGCGGGAGAGGTGAACTACACGACCGTCCTGACCGCGGAGCAGTCGGAGCTGACCATCGAGAGCTCTCTCGCGTCCACGAAGGGGAACGTCGTTCTGGGACTCATCTCCGTCTACCGCGCGCTCGGCGGGGGATGGGAGCTGCGCGGCGACCAGGACGTCGTGTCCCCGGAGGTCAAGGCCGAAATGGAGCGCCGCACCGACTGGGGCCGGATGCTCGAGACGGCGCAGCACATGCCCAAACAACCCGCCGTGGAGGAGCCATGACGATTCGTCGCCGCGCCGCGGCCGGCGGTCTGCTCGCCGGAAGCGGCCTGATCGCGTTCGCCGCCGGCTGTCACCGCGCCGAGGCGCCGAAGGAGATCGCGCCCTCGGTCACGGTGAGCCGGCCGGTCGAGGCGCCGATCATCGAGTACACGGAGCTGACGGGAACGGTCGCCGCGTCGAAGACGGTCAACCTGATGGCGCGGGTGGCGGGCTTCCTCGAGTCGGTCAACTTCAAGGACGGCGACGTCGTCGAGGAGGGCCAGCTTCTGTTCGTCATCGAGCAGCCACCCTACGTCGAGCAGGTCAAGCTCAACGAGGCGGCGCTCGTCCGCGCGCAGGCCGAGCTCGACCGGCAGGAAGCGATGATGAAGGAGAACGCGACGGCCCGGACGACCGTGGAGAACTGGGTCTCGCAGCGCGACCAGGCCAGGGCGCAGCTGGAGCTCTCGAAGATCAACCTCGGCTACACGAAGGTCATGGCGCCGTTCACGGGCCGCATCGGCGCGCGGCAGGTGGACCCGGGCAACGTGGTCGGCACCAACGGGCCGACGCTCCTCGCAACGCTCGAGCAGCTCCAGCCGATCTACGTCAACTTCAACCTGAACGAGCGCGACGCGCTCCACCTGCGCGACCTGATGCGCGAATACAAGATCGAGCTCAAGTCGAACGTCGGCAGGGAACCGGTCGAGGTCGGCCTCCAGAGCGAGAAAGGCTATCCGCACGTCGGCGTCCTCGACTTCACCGACAACTCGCTGTCCACGTCCACGGGCACGATCGCCCTGCGCGGCATCTTCAAGAACGAGGACCGCACTCTGTTTCCGGGCCTCTTCGCGCGCGTCCGGCTGCCAATGGGCGGGCCGCGGCCGATGCTCGTCATTCCCGGCAGCGCGATCGGGAGCGACCAGCAGGGCGACTACGTGTACGTCGTCGGTCCCGACGACGTCGTCGGGCGGCGCGGGATCGTCCGTGGGCCGATCACCGAGCAGGGCTACGCCATCCGCAGCGGGCTCCAGAAGGACGACCGCGTCATCGTCAACGGCATCCTGAACGCCCGCGCCGGAGAGAAGGTCGCGCCGACGGAAGCGACGCCGGTCCCGGCGCCCAACCCGGCCGGAACGAAACCTTGATCCGGCGTCGCATGGGGCGGGGACAGGCCCCGCCCCTACACCCGGGACGTAGGGGCGGCCCTTGCGGCCGCCCTCCCTGCGTCTAACCCGTGCTCGCCAAATTCTTCATCGAGCGTCCGGTCCTCGCGAACGTCATCGCGTTCGTGACGATATTGCTCGGCGCGGTGGCGGCGGCGGTCCTTCCCGTGTCCCAGTACCCGCCGATCACGCCGCCGACGGTCCAGGTGACGACGACCTATCCGGGCGCTTCCGCGAAGACGCTGGTCGAGACCGTCGCGCTGCCGATCGAGCAGCAGGTCAACGGCGTCGAGAAGATGCTCTACATGCAGTCCAACTCGACCGGCGACGGCCGCTACACGCTGACCGTGACGTTTCAGGTCGGCACGGATCTCGACTTCGCGCAGGTGCTCGTCCAGAACCGGGTGGCGGCGGCGATGGCGCAGCTCCCCGGCGCCGTCCAGCAGCAGGGCGTCGTCACGAAAAAGAAGGAGACGTCGCCCCTCCAGATCATCACGCTGTCGTCGAAGGACAATCGCTACGACGCGCTCTTTCTCTCGAACTTCGCGACGCTGCGCCTCTCCGACAAGCTCGCGCGGTTGCCGGGTGTCGGCGACGTCGTCGTCTTCGGCGTCGGCGAGTACAGCATGCGGGTCTGGCTCGACCCTCAACAGATGTTCCAGCGCGGCCTCATGCCGACCGACGTCGTCAGTGCGCTGCAGGCCGAGAACGCCTACGTCGCGGCGGGCCAGGTCGGCATGCCCCCGACGCCCTCGGGCCAGCAGTTCCAGCTCACGGCGAACGTCCCGGCGGCGCTCTCGGATCCGTCGCAGTTCGACCAGATCATCCTGAAGACCGCGTCGAACGGGCAGATCACCCGGATCCGGGACGTCGGCCGCGTGGAGCTCGGCGCCCGCAGCTACAGCCAGGTCTTCCGCATGGACGGCCGGCCGGCGGGCGGCATCGCGATCTATCAGCTGCCGGGCGCGAACGCGCTCGACACCGCGAAGGGCGTCCGGAAAACGCTCGCCACCCTCGCCCCGGGCTTTCCGGAGGGGTTGGAGTACGCGATTCCGTTCGACACGACGACGTTCGTGAGGGAGTCGGTCAACGAGGTGTACCACACGCTGTTCGAGGCGGGGGTTTTGGTGCTGGTGGTGATCGTGGTGTTTCTGCAGGACTGGCGGGCGACGCTTGTGCCGGCGACGACGGTGCCGGTGACGATCATCGGGGCGTTTGCGGCGATGGCGGTTTTGGGTTTTTCGATCAACCTGCTGACGTTGTTTGCGGTGGTTTTGGCGATTGGGATCGTGGTGGACGACGCGATCGTGGTGGTGGAGGGGGTGGCGCAGCACGTGGAGCGGGGGCAGACGCCGAAGCAGGGGTCGATCGACGCGATGAAGGAGCTGATGGGACCGATCATCGGGATCACGCTGGTGTTGATGTCGGTGTTTTTGCCGCCGGCGTTCATGCCGGGGATCACGGGTCAGATGTACCGGCAGTTTGCGTTGGTGATAGCGGCGACGGCGTTGATCAGCGCGATCAACGCGTTGACGTTGAAGCCGACGCAGTGTGCGTTGTGGCTGAGGCCGAGGGATCCGGGGGAGAGGAAGAACTGGTTTTTCCGGGGGTTCAACGCGGTGTACGAGCCGATGGAGCGGCGGTACGTGCGAGTGATCCGGTACATGGTGGAGCGCAGCCGGCGCATGGCTCTCGTCGCCCTCGCCCTCATCGCGCTCGCCCTCTGGGGCCTCACGCGCGTTCCGACGGGCTTTCTCCCCGCGGAGGACCAGGGCTACCTGATGATCGCCGTGCAGATGCCGGACGGCGCCTCGCTCGAGCGCACGCAGGCCGTCATGGATCGGATCTCCACGATCGGGCTCGGCATCCCCGGCGCCGCCCACGCGATCTCGATCGGCACCGGCGGACCCTCGCCCCTCGACGGCGACGTGTCGCTCGCCAACGCGGGGATCGTCTACCTGATGCTGAAGAACTGGAGCGAGCGCGGCCACGGCGAAAACCTCAGGGCGATCGAAGAGAAGCTCGTCCGGGGGCTCTCCGGCGTGCAGGAGGCGAGGACCCGGGTCCTCGTGCCGCCCCCCATCCAGGGGCTCGGCGCGTCGAACGGCTTCCAGCTGCAGATCGAGACGGTCGACGGCAGCTACGACTTCGAGCGCCTCCAGCGCGTGACCGACCGGATCGTGAAGGCGGCAAACGCCTCGCCGCAGGTCGAGGGCGCGTTCACCTCGTTCCGCGCGTCGGTTCCGCAGGTGACTGTGAACGTCGACAAGACCCACGCCGCGACTCTGAACGTCGCCGTGGGCGACGTCTACAACACGGTCCAGATCTATCTCGGCTCGAGCTTCGTCAATCTCTTCACTCGCTACGGCCACAACTACATGGTGTATCTCCAGGCCGACCCGCTGCGGCGCCTGAACGTGCAGGACGTCAAGGATCTCTACGTGCGCAGTCAGGGCGGGAGCATGGTTCCGGTGGGCGCCGTGGCCGACATCGAGGCGGCGCTGGGGACCTCGGTCGTGTCGCTGTACAACCTGTTTCCGGCGGCGACGATCAACGGCATGCCGGCGAAGGGCTGGAGCTCGGGTCAGGCCCTCTCGGCGATGGAGAAGATCGCGAGGGAGAATCTGCCGCGCGGCATGGCGTTCGAGTGGACCGCGATGTCCTACCAGGAGCGGCTCGTCGGGAGCTCCGCGTACTTCATCTTCGCGCTGTCGATTCTGCTGGTCTACTTCGTGCTCTGCGGACAATACGAGAGCTGGATCACTCCGGCGGCCGTCATCCTGGCGGTTCCCATGGCGCTGCTCGGCACGGTCGCCGCGCTGAAGACGGCCGGCTTCTCGAACAACATCTACGTCCAGATCGGGCTGGTGCTCCTCATCGCGCTCTCCGCCAAGAACGCCATCCTCATCGTGGAGATGGCGCGCGAGGGGCGTGCCGCCGGCCGGAGCATTCCCGACGCCACCGTGGAGGCCTCCCGCGTGCGCTTCCGCCCCATCCTGATGACGTCGTTTACCTTCATCCTCGGCGTCCTCCCGCTCGTCGTCGCGAGCGGCGCCGGCGCCGCCGCGCGGCGCTCCCTCGGCATCGCGGTCGCGGCGGGGATGCTCGCGTCGACGTGCCTCGCGGTCCTCTTCGTGCCTTCGCTCTTCGTGGTGCTGCAGCGGTGGATCGAGAGAAAGAAGCCGGCCGAGGCGCCGGCGGCAGCGGTGCCGGCGGTCACGGCGACTCCGGCGGCAAAGTCTTGATGCGGCTTCGAAAGGGATCCCTCGCTTCGCTCGGGATGACAGGAGCTGCGGAACGGGCGCGAACCCGTTTGTCATCCCGAGGAGCGCAGCGACGAGGGATCTCTTTGGCGTCCGGGTGCGACTGACCCAGGCCCGTCGTGTTCGCCCAGTTCTTCATCGAGCGCCCGGTCCTCGCGAACGTCATTGCTTTCGTGACGATGCTCATGGGCGGCGTCGCCGTCGGCGTCCTTCCCGTTTCGCAGTACCCGCCGATCACGCCGCCGACGATCCAGGTCTCGGCGAGCTATCCCGGCGCCAACTCGCGCACGGTCGTGGACACGGTGGCCCTGCCGATCGAGCAGCAGGTCAACGGCGTGGAGGGGATGCTCTACATGCAATCCACCGCTACGTCCGACGGCCGCTACACGCTCATCGTGACGTTCAAGGTCGGCACCGACCTCGATCTGGCGCAGGTGCTCGTGCAGAACCGGGTCGCGGCCGCGCTGGCGCAGCTTCCGCAGGTCGTGCAGCAGCAGGGGGTCGTGACGAAGAAGAAGTCGACCGCGATTCTTCAGATCGTCACGTTGACGGCGCCCGGCGGCCAGTACGACGCGCTCTTTCTCTCGAACTTCGCGACCCTGCAGCTCCACGACAAGCTCGCGCGCGTGCCGGGCGTCGCGGACGTGACGGTGTTCGGCATCGGCCAGTACAGCATGCGGCTCTGGCTCGACCCGGGGAAGATGCGCTCGCTTTCGCTGATGCCGAGCGACGTCATCAACGCCGTCCGGGCCGAGAACGCCTACGTTCCGGCGGGCCAGGTCGCCATGCCGCCGACGAAGACGGGGGAGCCCTTCCAGTGGACGATCGACGTGCCGGGCAACCTCACCCGCGCCGAGCAGTTCGAGCAGATCATCGTCAAGACGGGTTCCGCCGGTCAGATCACGCGCGTGCGGGACGTCGGCCGCGTGGAGCTCGGCGCCCAGACGTACAGCCAGTTCTTCAAGATGGAAGGCCACGTCGCCGGAGGCATCGCGATCTTTCAGCTTCCCGACGCCAACGCCCTGGATACGGCGAACCGCGTGCGCGCCGCGATGAAGGACCTCTCGCGCGACTTTCCGGAGGGGTTGGAGTACGCGATTCCGTTCGACACGACGACGTTCGTGAGGGAGTCGGTCAACGAGGTGTACCACACGCTGTTCGAGGCGGGGGTTTTGGTGCTGGTGGTGATCGTGGTGTTTCTGCAGGACTGGCGGGCGACGCTTGTGCCGGCGACGACGGTGCCGGTGACGATCATCGGGGCGTTTGCGGCGATGGCGGTTTTGGGTTTTTCGATCAACCTGCTGACGTTGTTTGCGGTGGTTTTGGCGATTGGGATCGTGGTGGACGACGCGATCGTGGTGGTGGAGGGGGTGGCGCAGCACGTGGAGCGGGGGCAGACGCCGAAGCAGGGGTCGATCGACGCGATGAAGGAGCTGATGGGACCGATCATCGGGATCACGCTGGTGTTGATGTCGGTGTTTTTGCCGCCGGCGTTCATGCCGGGGATCACGGGTCAGATGTACCGGCAGTTTGCGTTGGTGATAGCGGCGACGGCGTTGATCAGCGCGATCAACGCGTTGACGTTGAAGCCGACGCAGTGTGCGTTGTGGCTGAGGCCGAGGGATCCGGGGGAGAGGAAGAACTGGTTTTTCCGGGGGTTCAACGCGGTGTACGAGCCGATGGAGCGGCGGTACGTGCGAGTGATCCGGTACATGGTGGAGCGCAGCCGGCGCATGGCTCTCGTCGCCCTCGCCCTCATCGCGCTCGCCCTCTGGGGCCTCACGCGCGTTCCGACGGGCTTCATCCCGACCGAGGACCAGGGCTATGCCATGGTGACCGTCCAGCTCCCCGACGGGGCGTCGCTCGAGCGCACCGAGGCGGTCATGGACCGGCTCTCCGCGATCTGCAAGGAGAACCCGGCGATCGATCGCACGATCATGATCGGAGGCGTCTCGCCTCTCGACAACAACGCCTCGCTCGCCAACGCCGGAATCATCTATCTGATGTTCAAGGACTGGAGCGCCCGCAGGAAGGGCGGGGACCTCCGGTCCATTTACGCGGAGATCTCGGGGCGCCTCGCCCGCTTCCCGGACGCGAAGACCATGATGCTCGTGCCGCCCCCCATCCAGGGGCTCGGCCTCTCGGGCGGCTTTCAGATGGAGGTCGAGCTGACCGACGGCAGCTTCGACTTCGCGCGCCTCCAGAAGACCGCGGACGAGATCGTCGCCGAAGCCCTTCGCGACCCGTCGATCCGCCTCGCGCTGACGCCGCTGCGCGCTTCTGTCCCGCAGGTGACGATCAAGGTCGACAAGACGCTCTCCGGCAACTTCGGGCTGAACGTCGGGGACGTCTACGGCACCGTGCAGACGTACCTCGGCTCGAGCTTCGTCAACCAGTTCACCCTCTTCGGCCACCAGTACATGGTCTACGCGCAGGCGGACGCGCCCTTCCGGCGCCAGACCGACAGCGTGGACGGCTACTACATCCGCACGAGCGGGGGCCAGATGGTCCCGCTCGGCACGGTCGCGCGGATCGAGCGCGCGCAGGGGCCCTCCCTGATCACCCAGTACAACCTGTATCCGGCCGCCACGATCAACGGCGCCGCGAACGATGGCTTCAGCTCGGGCCAGGCGATCCAGGCCATGGAGGCGATCGCCGCGCGCCGTCTCCCGCCCGGGATGAGCTACGAGTGGACCGCGATGTCGTACCAGGAGAAGCTCGTCGGCAACTCGACGTACTTCATCTTCGCCCTGGCGATCCTGCTCGTCTTCTTCGTTCTCGCGGGCCAATACGAGAGCTGGGTGACGCCGGCGGCCGTCATCCTCGGGGTGCCGCTCGCCCTCTTCGGGACGGTCAGCGCGCTTCTCGGCCTCGGCGTCGCCAACAACCTCTACGTCCAGATCGGGCTCGTCCTGCTCATCGCGCTCTCGGCGAAGAACGCCATCCTCATCGTCGAGATGGCGATCGAGGGACGCGAGGCGGGCCGGAGCCTGATCGAGGCCACCGTCCACGCCTCGCAGGTGCGCTTCCGGCCGATCGTGATGACCTCGTTCACGTTCATTCTCGGCGTCTTCCCGCTTCTGCTCGCCAATGGCGCCGGAGCCTCCGCGCGCAAGTCCCTCGGCCTCGCCGTCGCGAGCGGCATGCTCGCGTCGACGTGCCTGGCGGTCCTGTTCGTGCCGGCGTTCTTCGTCGTGATCCGGGGATGGGCGGAAGGGAAGAAATCGGTTTCCGTCGAGCGCTCGGCTATTCTGACGCCTCGATGACGTTCCTCGGCCTGATCGCGCTCGCGGTGAACGTCTGGTGGCCGCCGTCCCCTTCGTCCTCGGAGCCCATGCCGATGCGGATCATCGAGGTGCTCGCACCCGAGGCCGGCCCCATCTGGGTTTCGTCCAAGCGGGCTCTCGACGAGGAGGGGCAGATCGACGTGGCGGAGGTCGGCAGCGAGAACCGGGATTTGATCGCCTACTACCTCGAAGAAAAAGAAGGCGAAAACGGGTGCGTCCGGGGCTCACAAACGATCTTCTGCGGCATTGCGGACGGCCGCGAGCGAGACACCCTCGAATCCTCGGCGAGGACCGCCGAACTGGTCTTCGTCGGACGCGTGACCGGTATGGAGCCCGGCTTTCAGACCGGCGCCAGCGGCACCCTGTTCCGGATCGAAGTCCAGGAAGTGCTCAAGGGTTCCGTCCGTCGTCCGTCGGTCTACGCCTTCCTCCAGGTGGGGACGATCCCGCTCGGCGCGCGCCGGATCTGCATGTCGAGCGCGGGTTTTCCCTCGGCTCCCGTGATGGGAACGCGGCTTCTCGTCATGGCGAGCAACTGGGGAGGATGCGCGGACGACGAGGTGGTCTACATCGAAGGGCCGGAGGATCTCGTGATCGAGAAGAGCGACGGCCGGCCGGCTCTGGCGGCCGGATTCTTGAGGGCGCATCCCGAGCTTTCGGGAGCGATGATGACCGAGGTCATCGACCAGGTTCGTGTGAGCATCGGTTTGCCCGCGGTTCCCTGAGTCTTCCGGGCCGGACCTTCACGACTTCGGCGCCGCGCGCTCGAGCAACAGGTCGTAGATCGGCCGGCCTCCGAGGACGCGGGCCGTGACGTCCGCCGAAAAGGCGGCGATCAGCGCCATGAGCCCGGCGGGAAGGCAGCCCGTCATCTCGATCACGAGGGCCAGGCCCGTCAGGGGAGCGCGGACGGTCGAGGCGAGCAGCGCCGCCATGCCGGCGATCGACCACAGGACGATCGAGAAGCCGTGGGTCGGGAGGAGCTTCGCGCCAGCGACGACGGCGAGGAGCCCGGCGCAGGCGCCGAGGGCGAGCTGGGGCGCGAAGATGCCGCCGGGCACGCCGGTCGCGTAGCTTCCGTCGAACAGGAGGAAACGGCCGACGAACAGCAGTACCAGGAATGCGGCCGTGGGCGGCGCGGCGATGAGCCTCTGCGTCAGGTCCTCGCCGCCGCCGGTCCAGGGCGGCGCGATCCAGACGAGGGCCCCGACGCCGCCGCCGACGAGGAGCGCCAGCGACAGCCAGCCGGCGCGCCGCTCGGCCCGGCGCGTCAGATCCAACGAGGCGAGGAGCGCCGCGTTGAACGCGAGGCCGAGGGCCCCCACGACCATCCCGAACGGGACGACGAGCCCGATCTCGAGCGGAGTCGGGCCCCGCACTGCGGCGACCGGCAGGAGCGGCGCCGACCCGGTCAGGCCGATTCCCACGAGCACCGCCGTCAGCGTCGCGAGCGAGACGGCGCGGATCGACTCGCGCGTGGGAGGGAACTCGCGCCGTAGCTCCTCGAGCGCGAAGAGAATGCCGGCGAACGGCGCGCGGAACGCGACGGCGAGCCCCGCCGCGGCTCCGGCGCCGACGAGCAGGTGCCGTCTCTCGCGCGACGCACGCGACCTCTCGCCGACGGCCTGTCCGATACCGGCGCCCATGTGGATCGTGGGGCCTTCCCGGCCGAGAACGAGTCCTGCCGCCAGCGCCAACAGTCCGCCGACGAACTTGACGGGAAGCACGCGGCGCCACCGAAGCTCGGCGAGCGCGCCGGAAAGAATCCCCTCGACCTCCTGGATGCCGCTGCCCGCGGACTCTTCCGCGAATCGGCGGGTCAGGAACGCGGCGAGGGACACGAACAGGGCGCCGCCGATGGCGCCCGCGATCCACCCCGGAATGCCGCGCGCGTCGGCGGCCCCGAGCATTTCGCCGAAGAGCTCGTAGCCACGGCGCGCGCCTTCCCGGAACGCGGTCCCGACGACGCCAGCGCCGGCGCCGACGAGGACGGCGGCGAGGTCACCTCGGATTCCGTCGCGTTCGGCCACGTCAGAAGGAGTATCCGACGGCGAGAACGGGTCCCCAGTCGTTCTTCGCCTGGCCCGTGGATGGATCCCGGTTGTCGAAGTCGTCGAAGATCGACAGCGTCAGGTAGAAGTCGCGGGCAATCTCGCGCTTGACGCTGCCGTTGAAATTGACGCGCACGCGGCCCCCCTGCGTCAGGTACGGGATGACGGCCAGCGACGCGCCGATCGTGACCTTGGGAAAGTCGTAGGTGAAGTGCGAGAACTGGGCGGAAACGATGGCCGCGAGATCGTTCGTGCTCTCGCCCGTGACCGGTTCCTCGTGCATCCCGAGCAGGCCCGCGGCGGCGGTCAGCCGCGTCTGGTTCGTGTCGACGAGGTCCCGGCCGTAGCCCGCGCCGAGCGAGTAGCGCCAGTCGAGGCCGAGCTGGATGTTGCGGTCGACGCCGCCGAGGCCCACGATCAGCCAGCGATCGGCCAGGAACTTCTCGTACTGCGTCAGGAAGCTCGCGCGCTGGTTGGACGGCACGTCCGACTGGCTGGTGAAGAAGACGGAGACGTTCGTCGCCAGCTCGAAGGTGGGACGGCGGAATTCGGCGCTGCCGTTGAACGTGAACTGCACGTACTGGCTCGCCTGCGTGTAGTTGAAGCCGAGATCGATGGAGCCCTGCCAGCGCCTCCAGAAGGACTCGTACATCGGGGATATCCGCACCACCGTCAGGAAGTCGAGGTCCTCGGTCTCGGCCTGGGACACGACGCGCAGCTTGCCCGGCGGATCGGACGGCGCCAGGGTGCCGTAGTGAGTGAAACCGTCGGTCGTCTCGATCTCGAATTCCTTCGACGACGTGATGCTGACGATCTTGTTCCATTTGACGGAGATGTCGGACGCGATGTCGGTCTTCACCGACAGGCGGCCCGCGTCGTAAGACCGGATGTCGCACGTGACCCGATCGCCGTTGAAGAGGACGATCACGTCGGTCTTCTGAGCCAGGGCGGGGAGAGAAAAGAGGAAGAGGCACACACCGGCCGCCGACGTCGCGGTGCGGATCCTCATTGGGAGAGATTTTACGGCCGAATCGTGTGCGCGACGGGCGATAGAATCCGCGCCAGCAAACCATGCCGTTGACGCCGGGCACGCGCCTCGGTCCCTACGAGATCCAGGCTCCGCTGGGTGCCGGAGGGATGGGCGAGGTTTATCGGGCGCGCGACACGCGACTCGAGCGAACGGTCGCCGTGAAGGTGCTGCCCTCTCAGACGGCGGCCTCGCCGGAAGCGCGGCAGCGATTCGAGCGGGAGGCGAAGACGATCTCCCAGCTCTCGCACCCGCACATCTGCGCGCTCTACGACGTCGGCCGCGAGGGCGAGACCGAGTACCTCGTCATGGAGCTGCTCGAAGGCGAGACGCTCTCCGAGCGGCTCGCCAGGGGCCCGTTGCCGCTCGAGGCGATGCTGCGCTACGGCCAGGAGATCGCCGACGCGCTCGACAAGGCCCACCGGCAGGGGACCGTTCACCGCGACCTGAAGCCGGCCAACGTGATGCTCACGAAGTCGGGGGTGAAGCTGCTCGACTTCGGTCTGGCGAAGGGCATCGCCCCGCCGGCCGAGCGGGGGAGCCTGACCTCTCTGCCGACGCAGCAGGGCCTCACGGCCGAAGGGACGATCCTCGGCACGTTCCAGTACATGGCCCCGGAGCAGCTCGAAGGCAAGGAGGCGGACGCACGCACCGACATCTTCGCCTTCGGCGCCGTCCTGTACGAGATGGCGACGTCGAAGAAGGCGTTCTCGGCGGCGACGCAGGCCTCGCTGATTACGGCCATCATGTCTTCGGATCCGCCCTCGATCGCCTCGGTGCAGCCGATGTCTCCCACCGCGCTCGACCGCGCCGTCCGGACCTGCCTCGCGAAGGACCCGGAGGAGCGCTGGCAGAGCGCGGCCGACGTCCGGCGCGAGCTCCGCTGGATTGCGGAGGGCTCCACGGCGGGTGTCGCGCCGCCCGCGGCCGTGACGTCCCGGCGCCGAAGCCGCGAGCGGATCGCCTGGGCGATCGCGGCGCTCGCCGCCCTTCTCGCCGCCGCCGCGGCCGTCTTCGCGGCCCGCCGCACCGCGAGCCCGCCGGAGCTCGTTCGATTCTCGATCGCGCCACCCCCGGGGCAGATCTTCGCGGACACGATTGCCCTTTCTCCGAACGGCCGCCAGGTCCTTTTCAGTTTGAGGGACGTCGCCGGGACCTATTCGATCTGGGTGCGATCCCTCGACGCTCTCGGGATGCGCCGTCTGCCCGGGACCGACGGGACGCGATATCCGATGTGGTCTCCGGACGGGCAGGACATCGCGTTCTTCTCGGAAGGAAAGCTGAAGCGCACGAGCGCCGGGGGCGGCCCCATCCGGACGATCTGCGACGCCGGCAGCGGATTTGGAGGTTCCTGGAATCGCGAGGGCACGATCCTCTTTACCCGGGAGTTCGGCACGCCGATCGTTTCCGTTCCCGCCTCGGGCGGCGTTCCGAAGCCGGTCACGGAGCTCGACGCCTCCCGGGGCGACGTCGCGCACTTTTTCCCCAGATTCCTGCCGGACGGACGGCATTTCGTGTTCGTCGCCCGCAATCTCGACCCGGAGAAGACGGAGATTCGGCTCGCCACGTTGGGAGAAAAGGGCGCGAGGGCGCTCTTCCATGCGGATTCCGCAGCCATCTACGCCGATCCCGGGTATCTCCTCTTCGCCCGCGACAACGCCGTCTTCGCCTGGAGGTTCGACACGAAGAGTCTTGGCCTGGAGGGCGAGGCGATTCCGGCCTTCGAGACGGCCCTGTACCGCACCGAGGAAAACACGATCTGCGCGTCCGCGGCGGCGGGGCGCGTCGCGTATCTGCAGTTTGCGCCGCGGCGGCGGCTCGTCTGGGTGGATCGGAAGGGCCGCGAGCTTCGCTCGGTCGGCGACGTCGCGTTTTTCGAAGACCTTCGCCTCTCGCCGGATGGGCGGCGCGTCGCCGTGGCCCGGCACGACTCGGAGCACGGTCAGAATCTCGATCTCTGGGCCTACGACGTGGAGCGGGGAACGGGAGCGCGGATCACCTCGGGCCGCAGCGACGAGTTCAACCCGATCTGGTTTCCGGACGGGCAGCGGCTGGCGTACGTGTCCGATCGGGGCGGTTCGGGGTTCTACGACCTCTACGAGCACGCGATCGGTGCGGGCACCGACCGCACGCTCCTGACGACGAAGCACGACAAGGTTTTCCCCAGCCTTTCGGCCGACGGCCGAGTCCTGCTCTTCAGCGTCTCGGAGGACGCGGTATATCGAACCTATGTGATGCCGCTCGGGAGCGAGCCGCACCTCGTTGCCGCCGCCTCTCGGTTCGGGCAGGACCACCCCGAGATTTCCCCGGACGGGCTCTGGATCGGCTTCGACTCCAACGAATCCGGTCAGCGAGAGGTCTACGTCGTGCCGGTCTCCGGCGGAGAAAGGATCCAGGTCTCCGTTGGAGGCGGCAAGGGCGTGATCTGGCGCCGCGACGGCCGGGAGCTCTTCTACGTCGGCAAGGACGGCGTGCTGATGTCGGTGGCCTTCGCGTCCTCGGCCGGCCGCGCCCAGGTCAAGGAGCCTCAGCCTCTCTTCGCCCTCAACCTCGGGGTGTCGGGAATCGACTCGTCCCGGCGGCCGTACGACGTCGCTCCGGACGGAGAGCGATTCCTGGTCATCCGGCGCGCGACCGACGCGCCGAGCGACGACGCCGTCGTGGTTCTGAACTGGCAGGCCGTCCTCGGCGCGAAGGGGTCTCCCTAGTCCCTGCCGCGGGCGTACCGTGTTGCTCCCTCTTCGTAGGGGCGGCCCTTGCGGCCGCCCGCGGGCGGGGACCAGGCCCGCCCCTACGATCCCTCACCGCGTCGCGACTTTTGCCAACGAACACTAGTCCCGCGCGCGATCGATTCGGCTTCGACAGACCATAGAATGCGGCATCTCGAAGGGGGACGGCCCCCTTCGGGCCCAGGAGACCATGCCCCTCGACGCGGGATCCCGCCTCGGACCCTACGAGATCCTGTCCCCGATCGGCTCCGGGGGCATGGGAGAGGTCTACCGGGCCCGCGACACGAGGCTCGGACGGGAGGTGGCGGTCAAGGCGCTTCCTTCGCATGCCGCCGACAGCGCCGAGGCTCTCGCGCGCTTCGAGCGGGAGGCGCGGGCCGTCGCCGCGCTCTCGCACCCCAACATCCTCGCGATCCACGACGTCGGCCGGGATGGCGGCGTCGCGTACTCGGTGAGCGAGCTCCTCGAGGGCGAGTCGCTGCGCGCGCGCGTCGACGCGGCGGCGATTCCACCTCGGAAGGCCGTGGAGTACGCCCAGCAGATCGCGCGGGGGCTCGCGGCCGCGCACGATCGCGGAATCGTCCATCGCGACCTGAAGCCCGACAACGTGTTCCTGACCCGGGACGGCCTCGTGAAGATCCTCGACTTCGGCCTCGCCCGCCAGACCGGCGAGAAGCCGATGGGGTCGACCGATCCCCAGTCGTTGACCGCTTCGGGGGCGGTCGTCGGGACGCCGGGCTACATGTCGCCCGAGCAGATCCGCGGCAAGGCCGTGGATCACCGCACCGACCTCTTCGCCCTCGGCGCCATCCTGTACGAGATGCTGACCGGCCAGCGCGCGTTCCACCGCGGCAGCCCGGTCGAGACGATGATGAGCGTCCTGCAGGAGGATCCGTCGCTGTCGCTCGGACGCGGGGTGCCGCCGGAGCTCGCCGGGATCGTGGGACACAGCCTGGAGAAATCCCCGGAGGACCGCTTCCAGTCCGCCCGGGACTTCGCGTTCGCCCTCCAGGCGAGCGAGCGCGAGCCGTCCGACTCCCGGTCGACCGTTTCCGGCTCGGTCCGCTCTCCGGAATCCGCGGGCGCCTCGATCGCCGTGCTTCCGTTCCGCAACCTGAGCTCCGGGACCGACGCCGAGTACTTCAGCGACGGCATGACGGAGGAGATCATCAGCGCGCTGGCGGCCATCGCCTCGCTGCGCGTGGCCTCGCGAACCTCGTCCTTCGCGTTCAAGGGTAAGGACACCGACGTCCGGCAGATCGGACGGGAGCTCGGCGTCGGATCCGTTCTCGAGGGCAGCGTCCGCCAGGCCGGGCGCCGGCTTCGGATCTCGGCCCAGTTGATCGACGTGTCGAGCGGCTACCACATCTGGTCCGACCGCTACGACCGGGAGATGGAGGACGTCTTCGCCGTGCAGGACGAGATCTCCCGCTCGATCGCCGGCGCCCTGAAGTTGAAGCTCCTGCCGGCGCAGGAGCAGGCGTCGCTCGTCTCGCCGGGCACGAAGAACGTCGAGGCCTACAACCGCTTCCTGAAGGGTCGCTACTACTTCAACCAGCGCAACTCGAAGAAGGCGATCGCCGAGTTCGAGGCGGCGATCGCGCGCGATCCGGAGTTCGCCCCGGCCTACAGCGGGGTCGCGGAGTCGTACTGCACGTACGGCTTCTACGGCGGAATTTCGACCCGCGAGGCCTTCGCGAAGGCGCGCGAGGCGGCGGCGAAGGCGGAGCGGCTCGCTCCCGACTCGCTGGACGCCCACATGGGGCTCGGGCTCGTCGACCACTACTACGGCTGGGACCTCGAGCGCGAGGAACGCCACTTCCGCCGGGCGATCGAGCTCGCGCCCCAGGACGCCTCGGGCTACTCGTGGCTCGCGTGCCTGCTGTCCGGCCGCCTGCGCGACGAGGAGTCGCTCGCGCTGGGCCGCCGGGCCGTCGAGCTCGAGCCGCTCTCCGCGAGCACGCACGTCAATGCCTCGATGGCGTTCTACTTCGGCCGGCGATACGCCGAGGCCATCGAGGGGTTTCGCCAGGCCCTGCACGTCGATCCCCATTCCGTGTACGCGCTGTTCGCCCACGGGCTCGCGTGCCTCTCGGGCGGCGCTCACGACGAAGGGATCGCGAGCCTCGAGAAGCTCGCCAGCCTGACCGACCGGGAAATGTCGTGGGCCCTCGCGCTCCTCGGCGCGACCTTCGCGGCCGCAGGGAAGCCCGCGGAAGCGCGCCGTGTCCTCGCGGAGATGATGGCGCTCGCGGGCCGGGGCTACGTGCCCCCCGTCCACACCGCGTTCGTCCACGCGCAGCTCGGCGAGACCGACGAGACGGTCGCGCTGCTCACCCGCGGCCTCGCCGAGCGCAACGCGCTTTTCTGGGCCTGGGTTCCGGTCTCGCCGCCGTTCGACCCGGTGCGAGCCGACCCCCGCGTACAGAAGCTGATCGAAGCCATCCGGCCGGAATAGAAGAGGCGAAGGGGAGAAGCATGGAATCCGCCCTCGCGACCACGTGACGCTCGCGGCCGGAACGAGGCTCGGGCCTTACGAGATCCTCTCTCCGCTCGGCGCCGGCGGCATGGGCGAGGTGTACAAGGCGAGGGACACACGGCTCGCCCGCGACGTGGCGGTGAAGATCCTGTCCTCGCTGCGCGCTCCGACCCCGGAGGCTCGGGAGCGATTCGAGCGCGAGGCGAAGACCGTGTCCCGCCTTTCGCATCCTCACATCTGCGTCCTGCACGACGTGGGACGCGAGGGCGACACCGAGTACCTCGTCATGGAGCTGCTCGAGGGGGAGACCCTCGCGGACAGGCTCGGCCGCGGGCCGCTGCCGCTCTCACAGGCGATGCGCTACGGCGCCGAGATCGCCTCCGCTCTGGACGCGGCGCACCGGCGCGGCGTCGTGCATCGCGACCTGAAGCCCGGCAACGTCATGCTGACGAAGGAGGGCGTCAAGCTCCTCGACTTCGGGCTGGCTCGGGGATTCCAGGGCGCCGGCGCCTCCGGGGGACTGACCGAGGCCGCGACGGTCGCGCCGCTCACCGCCGACGGCGTGATCGTCGGCACCGTGGCGTACATGGCGCCCGAACAGCTCGAGGGCAAGGAGGCCGATGCGCGCACCGACATCTTCGCGCTCGGCGAAGTGCTCTACGAGATGCTGACCGGCCGGAAGGCCTTCTCTGGCTCGAGCAATGCGACGCTGATCTCCGCGATCCTGACGGCCGATCCGCCCTCCGTCTCTTCCCTCCAGCCGGTGGCGCCGCCGGAGATCGACGGCCTCGTGGGCACGTGCCTCGCCAAGGATCCTTCGGAGCGGTGGCAGTCGGCGCACGACGTCGAGCTGCAGCTGCGTTCGATCGGCGGCAGCGGGTCCGCGAGACGCGCGGTGCCGGCGCCCCGGGTGTTTCGGCGCGCGTGGATCCCGTGGGCGATCGCGGTCGTCGGCATCGCGGTGGGCGCGGTGGCGCTCGTCCGGGGCCGGCGGACGCCGGAGCCGGGGGCCCCATTGATTCGTTTCTCGGTGTCTCCCCCGACGGACGTCTCGTTCGACAGCGAGACGGTCGAGAACGTCGTCTACGAGCTTTCCCCCGACGGGAGCGTGCTCGCGTTCATCGCGGTCGGCCGCGACGGCGTCCGGCGGGTGTGGATCCGTCCACTCTCGGAATCCGACGCGAAACCGCTCGCGGGGACCGATGACGCGCGCACGGTGTTCTGGTCTCCGGACGGGCGGACGATTGGGTTCGCGGCCGGAGCCCAGATGCGGCGAGTCGGGCTCGACGGCGGTGCGCCGGTCACGATCTGTCCGGTTCCTGGTGAGACCGGCCTCTCGGCGACGTGGGGCAGCACCGGAGACATCGTCTTCTCGAGCGTTCAGGGGGAGGCGATGTATCGGGTGAGTGCGGCGGGAGGACCCGCGGAGAAGGTGCTCGAGCCCGATCGAGCGCACGGAGTGGGCCGCGTCAGCTGGCCCTGCTTTCTGCCGGACGGCCGGCGCTTTCTCTACTTGTCCCGCAGCCTGAGCGGCGCGTCGACGGTCATGCTCCACGAGCCGGGGCATGTGGCCCGGGAGATCATGGCCGAGGCTTCCCGCGTCCAGTACGCGGAGCCGGGCTTCCTCTTCTACGCTCGAGACGCCTCCCTTCTCGCGAGGTCGTTCGACGCGGGTACCGCCCGGCTGTCGGGTGAGGCGATCCCCGTCGCGCCGCACGTGGATTACTTCGCCTCCTCGGGCTACGCCGCCTTCAGCGCAGGGGGGCGAGGCACCGTGGCGCTCCAGTCCCGGACGGCGGTGAATCGTCTCGTGTGGGTCGACCGTTCCGGACGGCACCTCGGAATGCTCGGACCTTCCGGTTACTATCTGGGTGCCGTGATCACGGCCGACGCGAGACGCGTCTTCGTCACGCGGGCGCGGCCCCTCACCCGCGCGTTCGGCATCTGGTCCGTCGACCCCGACACGTCCGCGGAATCGCCGGTATCGCCGGGGCCCGATACGGAAATCGACCCGATCCCGTTGCCGGATGGGAAGACCCTGATCTACGCGGCGTTGCGGGGACGCTCACCGCAGCTCGTGACCCAGGACCTGGCCTCGGGAAAGGTCGAGGACCTGCTTCCGTTCGGGTCGTTTCAGGTCGGCCAGGACGTGTCTCCCGACGGGCAGTCGCTCCTCTACAGCCAGCGCGGCGAGCAGGGCATTTTCGACCTGTGGGTCCTGCCGCTCACGGCGCGGGCAACCCCGAGGCCATTCGTGCGGTCGGCCTTCAACAAGCAGCTGGCGCGGTTTTCCCCGGACGGGCGTTACGCGGCCTTTCTCTCCGAGGAGGGAGGCGTGGGCGCGATTTACGTGACGCCATTTCCCGGGCCCGGAGAGAAGGTGCGGATCTCCGCGCGGGGCGCGCAGACATTTCGCTGGAGCCGCAATGGTGAGCTGCTCTTCGTCTCCGAGGACAACCATCTCGTGTCGATCCCGATCCGCACCGCTCCCACGCTCGAGATCGGGAAGCCGGTCGACCTCTTCGCCATCCCGGAGAAGGGCGCCTGGCAGGACTTCGACGTGGCGCCGGACGGCTCGCGCATTCTCGCGATCGTGACCGAGGTGGACCCGTCGACGCTGCCCCTCGACGTGATCGTCAACTGGGCTCCGGCGGCGGGGCGATAGTTCCCGCCGCGTCGGCGAGCGGCGTTTCGACCGTCACGTGGCGCCTGGGCTCGGGTAGACGGAGAAACATCGCGGCCGCGAGCGCGCCGAGAACGAAGGTGAGGCCCCAGAGCAGCCGCGCCCCCGCGCGCTCGAGGACGACCGTGCCCGCCCACGGCCCGACGGCGAAGCCCACCGAGAACATCATCGTGTAGAGGCCGCTGTACTCTCCGCGCCGCGCCGACGGGGCGATGTCGGTGGCATAGGCCGCCGACGCCGGGAAGAACAGCATCTCGCCGAAGGTCCAGACCACGACGGTCGCCGCGAGCCCGGGGACGTTGCGCGCGAAGGCCATGCCGCCGAATCCGGCCCCGGACAGGAGCGCCCCGAGGGCGAGCGTGCGGCGGTGCGACCAGTGGCTCGTGACGGCGTTCAGCGGCACCTCGAAGAGGACGATCAACACGCAGTTCAGCGAGAAGAGGAGCCCGAAGGTCCGGGGCGACAGACCCAGGTCCCGGACGATGAACAGGGGCATCGACGAGATGTGCTGAAAGAACACGACGACGACGGGGAGGACGCTCGCGAGAAAGAAGAGAAAGCGCGGGTCGGCGTGCGCCGCCGTCGAGAGCCGCAGGCGCGTGGCGGTGGTCGGGGCCGGGGCCGGCGCGTCGGAGGGCCGGGAGGCGAGGGTTATCCCGGAGAAGGCGAGCACGGCCCCGGCGGCGAGCGACGTCGCGCCGTCGGCCAGGAACAGGTAGCGAAACGAGATCGTCGCGAGAATTCCTCCGACGGCGGGCCCGATGGCCATTCCCAGGTTGATCGCGAGCCGGTAGACCGAGAAGGCCGACTTGCGGCGCGCGGGTTCCACGGCCTCCCCAAAGAAGGACATCGCGGCCGGTCGGAAGGCCTCGGTCAGCATCGCCAGCGTGATCGTCGCCGCGACGACGGCGGGAAGGCTGTGCGCGAGGGGATACAGGAGGAGCATGCCTCCCGAGAGGAAGAGCGAGACCCGCATCAGCGGCACCGAGCCCCAGCGATCGGCGAGCCGCCCGGCGAGAGGGCCCGCGACGATCGCTCCGACTCCGTAGAGAAACAGGATGAAGCCGGCGCGCTCGGGCGAGTAGCCCCGGTCGTGCGTCAGAAAGAGGACGAGGAACGAGAGAACCATCGAGCCCGAGCGGTTGACGAGCGTCGAGGCGAAGACGATCCAGACCGGCCGAGGCAGGTCCTTGAGCGCCTTCCAGTACTTCCACATCTGTCCGGAGGTTGTTACGGGCGAATCGCCGTCCGAGTTCTCAGAGCCTCCTCAACAACGCGGCCGCGAACCAGGCGGCGAGCGCCAGGGCAGCCATGAACCCGAGGACGTAGAAGAGGATCGCGGCAAACGACGCGCGGCGGGGGTCGGGGTCCGGTTCCGGCGGCGTGTCCGCCGGACCGTCCTCGTCATCATCCATGGATGCCGCGGGCCGCGAGCCACCGTTCCGCGTCGATCGCGGCCTTGCAGCCCTCGCCCGCGGCGGACACCGCCTGGCGATAGGTCGGATCGGCGACGTCGCCGGCGGCGAAGACTCCCTCCACCGAGGTCGCGGTCGAAGGGTGCTTGATCCTGACGTAGCCGACGTCGTTCAGCGCCAGCTTGCCGCGGAAGATCGCGGTGTTGGGCGAGTGGCCGATCGCGACGAAGACGCCCTGCGTCGCGAAGGGCGTCTTCTCGCCCGTCCGCGTGTCCTCGAGCGTCACGGTCGCCACTCCGCCGGGCCCTCCGTGGATGTCCGCGACGGTCGCGTTCAACCTCCACTCGATCTTCGGATTCAGGCGCGCGCGGTCGAGCATGATCCGCGAGGCGCGAAACTCCTCGCGACGGTGAACCACGGTGACCTTCGAGGCGAACTTCGTCAGAAAGGTCGCCTCCTCCATCGCGGTGTCGCCGCCGCCCACGACGACGACCTCCTTGCCCTTGAAGAAGAAGCCGTCGCAGGTGGCGCACGCCGACACGCCGTGGCCCATGAGCAGCTTCTCCGACTCGATGCCGAGAAGCTTGGCCGAGGCGCCGGATGAGACGATGACGGCGTCGGCGGTGATCGTGCTGCCGGCGTCGAGGGCGAGCGTGAAGGGCGGCCGCGTGAAGTCCACGTCGGTCACCGTGTCGAGAACGACTTCGGTGCCGAAGCGCCTGGCCTGCTCGCGAAAGATCTCCATGAGCTCCGGTCCCTGGATGCCGTCCCGGAAACCGGGATAGTTCTCGACCTCGGTGGTGATCGTGAGCTGGCCGCCGGGCTGCGGTCCCTCGAAGATGACGGGAAAGAGCTCCGCCCGCGAGGCATACAGGGCGGCGGTCCACCCGGCGGGGCCGGAACCGATGATCGCGATGCGGTAGTGCGTCTTGGTGGGTGCCATGGCGCGGGGAGAATATCAGCGGCGCCGACGCTCTGGCGAGACCGATACAATCCGCGCCGATGCGCCCGGCGCTCTCCTCGAAGCTCTCGGGCTTCGGCACGACGATCTTCACCGAGATGACGCGCCTCGCGAACGAGCACGGCGCGATCAATCTCTCGCAGGGCTTCCCCGACTTCGACGGTCCCGAGTTCGTCAAGGATGCGGCGATCGCGGCGATCCGCGCGGGCCACGGCCAGTACGCCCGCATGACGGGACTGCCCGAGGTCCATCGCGCTCTGGCCGCGAAGTACCGGCGCGACTGGGGCCTCGACTTCGCGACGGATGCGGAGATCGTCGTGACGTCCGGGGCGACCGAGGCCATCTTCGCGGCGATCCAGGGAGTGTGCGACCCGGGAGACGAGGTCGTGCTCTTCGAGCCGTACTACGACTCCTACAAGGCGAGCGTCCGCATGGCGCAGGCCGTGCCGCGGATCGTCACGCTCCGCGAGCCCGACTGGACCTTCGATCCGGCGGAGCTTTCCGCGGCGTTCAATCCCCGGACGCGCGCGGTCCTCCTGAACAGCCCGCACAACCCGACAGGCAAAGTGTTCTCTCCTTCCGAGCTCGAGACGGTCGCCGCTCTTTGCCGGACCCGCGGCGTCCTGTGCATCACGGACGAGGTGTACGAGCACCTCGTCTACGAGGGCCGGCACGTCCCGATGGCGTCGCTTCCCGGCATGCGGGAGCGGACGATCACGATCTCGTCCTTCGGCAAGACCTTTTCGCTGACGGGCTGGAAGATCGGCTGGGCGTGCGCGCCGCCCGAGCTCGCCGCGGCCGTGCGGACGGCGCATCAGTTCATCACCTTCGCGACCGCGACTCCGCTCCAGCACGGGGCCGCGGCGGCGCTTTCGGCGGGCGTCGAGTACTACGCGTCGCTTCTCTCCGACTATCGCGAGCGGCGCGACTATCTCGTGCGGGAGCTCTCGCGGATCGGGTTCCGGCTCCGGGCGCCGGAGGGAACGTACTTCGCCTGCGCCGACTTCCGGCCCTTCGGGTTCGACGACGATCGGGCGTTCGCGCGGCACCTGATCGAGAAGGCCGGGGTCGCCGCGATCCCGCCGTCGGCCTTCTACGACCGGCCGGAGGAGCCGAGGACCTACGTGCGCTTCGCGTTCTGCAAGAAGCGCGAGACCCTCGAGGCCGCCGTCGCGAGAATGGAGAAGCTGTGCGCCTAGCGCTGGTCCAGATGGATCTGGCCTGGGAGGACGTCCCCGAGAACCACCGGCGAGCGCGTCTTCGGCTGGAGGAGGCTCGTGAGAAGGGCGCGAGGCTCGCGCTCCTGCCCGAGATGTTCTGCACGGGCTTCTCCATGAAGGCGGAGGAGATCGCGCAGCCGGAGAGGGGACCGTCCGAAACGTTCCTGCGCGAGACCGCGCGCGAGCTCGGCCTCTGGATTCTCGCGAGCATTCCGGAGTCCGGAGCGCCCCGTCCGCGGAACATGGCGATTCTCGCCGGGCCCGACGGCTCCGCGGCGCGATACGCGAAGATCCATCCCTTCACCTTCGGCGGCGAGCACCGCGTCTACACCGGAGGCGACCGGGTCGTGACGGTTCCCGTCGAAGGACTTCGGGTGACGCCCCTCGTCTGCTACGACCTGCGCTTTCCCGAGCCGTTCCGCCTCGCGGCCGACGACACGGATCTCTTCGCCGTGGTCGCCAACTGGCCCGAGGCGCGCCGCGAGCACTGGCGCACGCTCCTGCGCGCCCGCGCGATCGAGAACCTCTGCTACGTCGCGGGCGTCAACCGCGTCGGCGAGGGCGGCGGCCTGCGCTATGCCGGCGACTCGCTCGTCGTCTCGCCCTGGGGCGAGACTCTCGCGGAGGGTTCGGCGGACGAGGCCGTCCTCGTCGCGGACGTGGATCCCGCGATCGTCCGCGACGCCCGCGCGAGGTTTCCGGCGCTCGCCGACCGGCGGCCGGAGGCGTACCGGCGCTAGCTCGGTCCGTCCGGCCGGACGACGACGGTCGGGCTGCGGCCCGTGCCGTTGTCGGGACGAAATGAAAGCGAAAGGATTTCGACGAAGTCGCCCGGCGTGCCACCGTCGCTCGGATCGATGCGCAGGCGCGTGATGACACCGGTGTATGCGGGCGAGAGCGAAAGCGGAATCGCATAGGTGCGCGTCTTGCCGTCCGGGACGACGGCGAAGTCGAGCCGCCGCGAGG
The DNA here is from genome assembly GCA_963738945.1 of uncultured Acidobacteriota bacterium. Lineage (GTDB taxonomy): Bacteria > Acidobacteriota > Thermoanaerobaculia > UBA5066 > Gp7-AA6 > DAHUXD01. The sequence goes on along the minus strand of CAVTYD010000002.1, from coordinate 2,601,598 downwards.
GGTCGAAGCTCTGGCCGGGAATCGCCCAGAAGATCTCGGCCGCCGTGTCGTGTGTATGGAAGGCCGCGGTCAGGTAGAGCGTCGGAAGGGATGCTGCGTCCCATCGTCCCTCGGGCAGCCAGATCTGCGGGTCGGTCTGGCTCAGGTCGACGCGCAGGGCGCCCTTGAGGGGAAGGCCGGAATCCGAGGCGTTGAAGTAGGCGAAATGCTGCCGGTCTTCCTGAAAGTGGTCGAGCGCGAAATGGTAATCGGGCCGGCTCTCGCTCTTTCGGTGCGCGACGGCATAAGCCCGGATCTCATCGAGCGTCCCGAGGATGAGTGAAGCGTCGTAGGTGTACGCGATGTTGTGGTCGAGAACCTCCGTCATCACCGGGGCGATGTAGCCCGTCGCGTCGTCCGACGGGCCTCCCGTGTCTGCAACCCCCGCGAAGCCCGCGATGAAACGGTAGGAGTCCGTGTTCAGAACGCCGAGGCCCCAGCCGGAGTCGTCCAGAAACGCCATCCAGTGTTCGGTCGGGTAGTAGGTGACCCAGGGCGGGCCCTCCTGAAACGGGACCAAGCGCGAGCTGGCGCCCGTGAACGGCGCCCCGCCGTCGTAGGTGAAGAGGCGATGGAGCTTGCCGATCGTGTAGACCGCCGGGAGCTCCTGATCGTATCCGCCGTATTTCGTCAGATCCGAACGGTGGTTCGTCAGTCGATACCGGAGTTGGACCCCCTGCCCGTCGAGCGTGATCCAGGTCTCGAAGTAACACTCCCCGGGAGTGTCGGGCAGGTTCCACTGCATTGGAATGGTCCGGACGTAGAGCGTCATTCCGTCGTTGAGGGTGGCGACCACCGTGCTCCGGTCTCCGTAGCCGCTCCCCGCTCCGATCGGATTCCACGGCCAGTTCGAGCCCGCGAGCGAGTCCGGCCCCGCGTAGTAGGACTGCTGAACCTCGCGGCCCGTGTCGTGCACGTTGATGACGCTCGTCGAGTCGGACGACCGCGACAGATAAGTGATCACTCCGCCCATGTTGAGATCCACGCCGACGCGTACGACGCCATTGTCGAGATAGGACATCTGGGGCGGAATCGTGGTGGGCGACGTCGCCGTGCGAACGGGGACCGGCGGCGGTGGGCCCACCGCCCTCGCCGCAGTGGCAAAGACGCCAAGGAACAACGGGAGAACCGTTCTCACGATCACCTCCCTGGCCAACCGCCGTCAGGGGCGGTGTTGCCAACCGATGAACGACGCTAGCGCGAGGCTGCGGCCGAGGCGAACGCGACGAGCGCCTCGACGCCTCCCGCGATCATCTCCTCCGATACCGAGAAGGAGAAGCGCAGGTGCCCCTCGCCGTCCGGGCCGAAGACGACCCCCGGAACCGTGGCGATCTTCGCCTCGTCGAGCAGGGTCCGTGCGGCCTGGCGCGAGTCCGTGCCGAGCCAGGACGGGATCCTCGGAAAGAGATAGAGGGCCGCGCGAGGCGCCTCGAGCTCGAAGCCGGCGGCCCGGAGTCCCGCGACGAGGCGGTCGCGGCGCTCACGGTAGCCCTTCTTCCACTCGGCGACGTATTCCGTGCCGCGCGACAGGGCCTGGACCGCGGCCCACTGCGTGGGCGTCGAGACGCCGTTGGTCGTGTAGAGCAGGACCGTCTTGACGGCGAGCTGGTACCGCTTCGGCGCAATGACGTACCCGAGGCGCCAGCCCGTCATCGAATAGCTCTTCGAGAGCGTGAAGGCGGTGATCGTCCGCTCGGCCATGCCGGGCACCGAGGCGATCGACACGTGCGGCTCGCCCTCGTACACCAGGTCCTCGTAGGCCTCGTCGGAGATGACGGCGAGGTTGCGCTCGCGGGCGAACGCCGCGACCTCCTCGATCTCGCCGCGCGAGAAGACGTCGCCGGCCGGGTTCGACGGCGAGTTCCAGTAGATGACCTTCGTCTTCGGCGTGGTGCCCTTCGCGAGCGCGGTGGCGAGGCCGTCGCGGCGCGCGGCGATCGTCGGCACGAGAACGGCGCGCGCCTCGTGATACGCGATCAGATCGGCGACCGGCGTCCAGTAGGGCGAGAACATCAGGACCTCGTCGCCCGGGTCGAGCAGCGTCGCGAAGCCCGCGAAGAGTCCCTGCATGCCGCCGTTGACGACGACGGCGGATTCCTCGTCGGCCGCGATGCCGTTTTGTTCGCGGACCTTGTCGAGGATCGCCTTGCGCAGCTCCGGGATGCCCGAGGACGGCGCGTACCGCGTCTGGTTCCGCGTCAGCGCATCGCCCATCGCGGCCTTGACGGCCTCGGGCGTGTTCATCCACGGCTCGCCGCCCTCGAAGCGCCAGACCTTCTGCCCGGTGGCGAGCAGCTCCATGACCCGATTGCGGACTCGGACGATCTCCGAGAAGCCGACGCCCTCGAAGCGCCGGGCGGTGCGGGGGAAGTCTGCTTCGCTCATGCGCGCCCCGCGGCCGGATCCGGGCGGCGGGCTCCCGTCGCCATGTAGAAGATCGCTCCGATGAAGGGAAGCAGGATCACGAACGCGGTCCAGAGGGCCTTCGTCTTGCCGTCGGCGGGCATCCGGAAGATCAGGGCGAACGCCACGAGGTCGAACGCGAGCGCGAGAATTCCGATCGTCTGAAACATCGAGTTCCTTCCCGGTTCAGAGCTTTTCCGAGATCGCCTTCTGCTGGGTGAACAGATAGAGGTACTCGGGACCGCCCGCCTTCGAGTCCGTGCCGGACATGTTGAAGCCACCGAAGGGATGAACGCCCACGAGGGCGCCGGTGCACTTGCGGTTCAGGTAGAGATTCCCGACGTGGAGATCGCGCTTGCCGCGCCAGAGGCGCTCGCGGTCGCGCGAATAGAGCGAGCCCGTCAGGCCGTACTCGCTGTCGTTGGCGACCGCGATTCCCTCCTCGAAGCTGCGCACCGTGAGCACCGCGAGGACCGGACCGAAGATCTCCTCGCAGGCGAGGCGCGCCTTCGGGCGGACTCCGTCCACGACGGTGGGCATGACGAAGTAGCCCTCCTTCGGGCCGGCCTTGCCGCCCGCGACGATCCGTCCTTCCCTCCTGCCGATCGCGACGTAGTCGAGGATCTTCTTCTGCGCGCCGGCGTTGATGACCGCGCCGACGGCGTTCTTCGGGTCGCGGACGTCGCCGACGGTGAGGGCCTTCGTCTTCGCGACGACCCGCTCGAGCAGGTCGCCGTGGACCTTTCGGTGGACGATCAGCCGCGAGCACGCCGAGCACTTCTGGCCCTGGAAGCCGAACGCCGCGGCGACGATTCCGTTGGCCGCGTCCTCGACGTCGGCCGTCTCGTCCACGAGGATGAAGTCCTTTCCGCCCATCTCGAGGATCGCGCGCTTGATCCAGATCTGGCCCGGCACGACGCGGCCGGCCTTCTCGCTGATCTGGACGCCGACGTCGCGCGAGCCCGTGAACGCGATCAGCCGCGTCTTCGGGCTCTCGACGAGCGCGTTGCCCACGGTCCTGCCGCCGCCGGTCACGAAGTTGAGCACGCCGTCGGGAACCCCGGCTTCCTCGCAGGCTTCGACGAACATCGTCGCGATTCCGGCCGCATCCGACGACGGTTTCAGGACGACCGTGTTGCCGGCGACGAGGGCCGCCGTCGTCATGCCGCAGAGAATCGCCAGCGGAAAGTTCCAGGGCGGTATCACGACGCACACGCCCATCGGCACGTGCAGGAGCTCGTTGCGCTCGCCCGGATAGGGGACCATCGGCTGCGGCTCCGCCAGGCGCTCCATCGCGCGGGCGTAGAACTCGCAGAAGTCGATCGCCTCGGCCGTGTCGCCGTCGGCCTCGGGCCAGGACTTCGACTCCTCGAGGACCATCATCGCGGAGAACTCGTGCTTGCGCCGCCGCAGGATCGCCCCGATGCGGAGAATGCAGGCCGAGCGCTCGCCCACGGGCAGGGCGCTCCACGAAGGGAACGCCCTTTCGGCGGCGTCGAGGGCGCGCGCCGCGTCGGCGGGCGTACCCTCGGGAAACCGGCCGATGACCTGCCGGAAGTCGCACGGGTTGACCGACTGGAAGTGTTTGGCCGCGCCGATCGCCTTGCCGCCGATGCGGTTCTTTCCATGGATCGGAAGTCGCTTTTCGACCTTCGCCAGCGCCGCTCGGAACGCGTTGCGGGTGGCTTCGCTCGAAAAGTCCGTCAGGGCTTCGTTGAGGAATTCAGGGAGCAAGGGAACCTCCGAGGCCTCAATTTATCAGAGGCCCATGGCAGACTCGCGGCCGTGAACCTGAAGGGGGGCCGCCCCGAGCGCTTCGGCCGCATCGCCTCGTTCCTCTACCGTCTCTTTGCCGAGCGCGCGCTCTCACCCCTCCACGCGCGGATCGCGGCCGAGGTCCCGATCGAGACCGGGCGACTGCTCGACGTCGGCTGCGGTCCGGGACGACTGACGCGCTCGATCGCCGCCGGGCATGCGAGGGTTGCCGTCGTCGGGCTCGATCTTTCGGCGGACATGATCCGTCAGGCGCTGAAGGGACCGGGCCTTCCGAATCTCGAATTCCGGCAGGGACGTCCGGCTTCGCTCGCGGGCGCTGCGGCGTTTGACTTCGCCGTGTCGGTCCTCTCGTTTCACCACTGGGAGGAGCCCGCCGAGGATCTCGCCGCGATCCATCGGATCCTGGCTCCGGGCGGCCGGCTCTGGATCTACGAGCAGGATCCCGAAGCGAAAGACGAGGCGATTCGCGCGGACCGAGCGCGCCTCTGCGGGCCGCTGAGCGTTCCCGTCTCCTGGCAGCGCCGGCTCGCACGCGGGCATGGCTTCAGCCGGAGCGAAGTCGAGGCGTCCGTGCGGCCGGTCGTCGCCCGCACGCCGTTCGCCGCGCTGTCCGTGGCCCGTTCGGGCTCGTGCTTGCGGATGGAGCTCCAAAAGTAGAATGAACCCGGTGCCCGAAACCCTTCCCGACCTGTCGCCCGAGGAGCTGCAGCGATACGCGCGCCACCTGATCCTGCCCGAGGTGGGCGAAACGGGACAGCGGCGGCTCAAGCAGTCGCGCGTGCTGTGCGTGGGCGCCGGAGGGCTTGGGTCTCCGCTCACCCTCTACCTCGCCGCGGCCGGCGTCGGAACGATCGGCCTCGTGGACTTCGACGTCGTGGACGCCTCGAACCTTCACCGCCAGATCCTGTACGAGACCTCCGACGTCGGGCGGCCGAAGCTCGCCGCGGCGGCCGAGCGGCTCTCGGGCATCAATCCCCACGTCCGCGTCGAGCGCTTCGAGGAGCGTCTGACGTCGGAGAACGCCCTGCGAATCGTCCGCGAGTTCGACGTCGTGGCCGACGGCACGGACAACTTCCCGACGCGGTATCTGGTCAACGACGCCTGCGTACTGACGGGCCGGCCGAACGTCTATGCGTCGGTGTTCAAGTTCGAGGGTCAGGTCTCGGTCTTCGGAGCGGAAGGGGGCCCTTGTTACCGCTGCCTCTTCGAACAGCCGCCTCCTCCGGGGCTCGTGCCCTCCTGCGCGGAAGGCGGCGTGCTCGGGATCCTGCCGGGGCTGCTCGGAACGATGCAGGCCGCCGAGGCGCTGAAGCTGCTGCTCGGGGCGGGCGACTCGCTCATCGGCCGGCTCCTCCTCGTGGACGCTCTCGCGATGCGCTTCCGGGAGCTGAAGGTTCGCAAGAATCCCGACTGCGTCGTGTGCGGCTCCCATCCGTCGGTCACGCGGCTGATCGACTACGAGACCTTTTGCGGCGAGGCCCCTCTGGTATCTTCGGGCGCCATGTTCGGACGAGTTCCGGAGGTCAGCGTCGAAGAGCTCAAGGCGATGCAGGATCGCGGCGACCGCTTCGTCCTGGTGGACGTGCGCGAGGCGCACGAGTATCCGATCTCGGACCTGGCAGGCTCCGTCAAGATCCCGCTCGGGACCCTGCCGTCGAGCCTCGACCGGCTTTCCCGGGAAGATGCGATCGTGGTGTATTGCCGGACCGGCGGCCGCAGCGGCAATGCCGTCCAGTTCCTCCAGCGCGCGGGCTACGGGAAGGCGGTCAATCTCGCCGGCGGCATCAACCGCTGGGCAGCCGTGATCGACCCGGCGCTGCGCCAGTACTGAGGCGCTCGGCACGGCCATGAGAAGACCCGGTCTCGTCATGCTGGCGGCGGGTCTCGCCGGATTCCTCGTGGCGCCGGGAGTCCACGGCGCCGCTCATGCGAGGGCCTGGGAGGACGCCCGCTGGATGCTTCTGGGCCTCGCCGTGATCGGCCTCTTCTTCACGATCTTCCCGGGGAAGCGGGGGTAACGGCCGCGGACGGCTTCGACTCCGGTTTCGCCTTCGGCTCGTTGCGCTCGCGTTCGCGCTCCTCCCGCTCGCGCTCCTCGTTCTGTTCCTCTCCACGCTCGCGCTCCCGGTTCTCGATCTCGGCGTCGCGCTGGTCGGGCAGCGTCACGACCCGTCCCTCCTTCCGTGCGCGCGCATGGAGGGCGGCGAGCGTCTCGACGAGGCGATCGAACGCGGCCTGCTTCTCGCCGTGCGTGGTCGGCGTCATGCCCGAGAACTGCCGCCCCTGGATGTGCCTCGACTTGTTGAGAAGCTGGATGAGGACGTCGGTGTACTGCGGGGCGTAGAGGCTCTGGGGCAGGCTCGCGGGATCGGCATCGGCAATCGCCCGGGCGAGGGACGCGAAGTCCTTGCTCGAGAGAACGAGGGCGCGAGCCGACGCGGGCCGGCCGGTCTTCTCGGTGACGACGTCGTAGAGCCGGCGGCCGTCGCCCCAGAGCCGCCAGCCCTCGCCGCCGACCGTCGCGACGCGGCGGCGGACCTCGAGGTGAAGCGTCTCGGGCGAAAGCGCCCCCGAGTCGACCTTGGCGAGACCGTCGGCGAGGCTCGTGATGCCGGCCTGCCCCGTGGCGGCGGCCTTGGCCGACGCCTCGACGACTTCGCGGGCGATCGCCTCGAGCTCCGGCGACTGATCGCCGGTGTCGAACTGCGAGGCGCGCCGGGAGACGGGCCCGACGAGGACGATGACGCGGCCCTTGAGTCCCTTCTCGTTCTTGCCCTCCTCGCCGCCGCTCGTCAGGGGAAGCGATCCGAACCGCTTCTTGACCAGCAGCTGGATGAGGCGCCGAACCTCGGCCTTCGACAACCGGATCTGAAACTCGCGCTTCCAGATTCCCGCGCCGTCGCCGTAGACGCGCGCCGACGTATAGATGCCGTCGACCGGCCAGCGCACGTCCACGACGACGTCGTCGAGCGAGGCCTTCCCGGCGAGGCGCTTCTGGAGCAGGGGCGTGATGACGTCGGCCGCGGATCGCGCGCCGCGATCCTTGTCCTGGTCCTTGTCTTTATCGTCGTCCTTCGGCTTTTCCTGGTCTTCGGCTTCCTGAGGCGGCCGCGTCTCCGCGATCGCCGCCGTCGAGAGGGCCGCCGCGAACGCGAAGGCCAACAGCCGGATTGGCCAGATGTGGCGCATGGGTCTCCGTCCCTTTCCGAAATGCCGGCGGCGTGGCCGCGCGGCCGAATCAACCCGCGATCGTCGCGTCCGGATCCTCGACGAGAAGGCGATCGACTTTCGCCGCGAGGATGAAGTCGTTCTCGTGCAAACCGCCGATCTTGTGCGTCCAGAGCGTCAGATCCACCTTGTTCCAGTGGATCGCGATGTCCGGATGATGCCCCTCCGACTCCGCCAGGTCCGCCACCCGGTTGACGAACTTCATCGCCTCGACGAAATCACGGAACTCGAACCCCCGTTCGAGCCGCTTGCCGTCCATCTCGAGACGCCAGTCGGGCGTTTCGGAGAGCATGCGGCGTGCCGCGTCCGGGCCGAGCGGTTCGACGCCGCCCCGGCACGGGACACAAGACTTCGCGGCGAGGCCTTCCATGTCGTCGACCAGAGTGGCGGGATCCTACCGCGGCTTTGCCGACTTCCGGCGACGGGGCATTTGACCGGCGCTCCGCGATCCCGGATAATCCGCCTCCCTCGAACGACTGGGAGGTCGTTCAATGGTAGGACAACTGGCTCTGGACCAGTGAATCGGGGTTCGAGTCCCTGCCTCCCAGCCAATACCGTCGCTCCCCCTCGGGAGGGGCACGCGTGATACGCTAGCCATTCTCCGATCCCCTCCGACGGTCCAACTCGACCCGCCCGTCGCCGGCCTTCGGCGAGAAGCGGAGCCCACGTGGAATACGTCCTGAGATTCTGGATTTGCGGGAGATGCACACGGGCGAACAGGACCGCCGTGGCTCGCGACGGAACTGCCCGATGTTCGCAGTGCGCGAGTTCGACGAGCGTCCGAACAGTGAACCGACGCAAGCCTTCGCGGCCCGACGACCGGGTCCGCGGCCTGCAGCCGCAGCTCTGACGGGGAAAAAAAAGAGTGACGACGCGACGGATCGGGCTTCCGTTCCCCGGCTTCGGCGCCCGGAGGGAGGCCTTCGTTGCGGTCGATCTCGATCTCGATCTCGAGTTCGACGGCTCGGACAAAGCCGAAACGGTGGGGAGCAGCGAGGACGACCTCGCGCCTTCGCGTGGGTGATGCGGCGAAGGGATCGCCGAGACGGAGCCCGCGGGCGTGGTCCAGCGATTCGGCCTACCCGTGACCCTTCCGGCCGGCACCCGAGTCGGGCCCTACGAAATCCTGGCGCCCCTGGGCGCGGGAGGGATGGGCGAGGTGTACCGGGCGCGGGACTCGCGGCTCGGACGTGACGTCGCGATCAAGGTCCTTCCATCGGCGGTCTCCGCGGACACGGACCGCCTGAAGCGTTTCGAAAAGGAAGCGCGCGCGGCCTCATCGCTGAACCACCCCAATATCGTCACGGTCTTCGACATCGGAGAGTCGGCCGGCGTCCCATTCATCGCGATGGAGATGGTGGAGGGCCAGACGCTGCGAGACGTGCTGGCCGAGGGGCCGTTGCCGACGAAAAGGCTTCTGGCGGTCGCGGCGCAGGTCACCGATGGCCTGGCGAAGGCGCATGCGGCGGGCATCGTCCACAGGGACCTGAAGCCGGAAAACCTGATGGTGACGCGGGACGGCTTCGTGAAAATCCTGGACTTCGGACTGGCGAAACTGACGCAGCCGGAGGAGCAGGACGAAACGACGCAGGCGCCGACGATGTCCGGAGAGACGGCCGCCGGGATCATTTTGGGGACCGCGGGCTACATGTCGCCGGAGCAGGCGATGGGAAAGCCCCTCGACTTCCGCTCCGATCACTTCTCCTTCGGATCGATTCTCTACGAGCTGGCGACGGCCAGGAGGGCGTTCGCACGGGAGAGCGTGCCCGAGACGCTCACGGCGATCATTCGCGACGAGCCGGAGTCGATCGCAAGCTTGAACCCGCCGTCGCCGGCGCCGCTGCGGTGGATCGTGGAACGCTGTCTCGCGAAGAATCCCGACGACCGCTACGCCTCGACACGCGATCTCGCGCACGATCTGGCGGCGCTCAGGGACCGCCCCGCAGAGCCGGGCGGCTCTGCGTCGGGAGCTAGGAGCCGAGCTCTCGGCCCACGATGGCTCGTCGGTCTTGCCGCAGCGAGTCTGGCCGTGGCAGCGATTGCGGGGCTCGCCGTCTCTCGACGTCCGCCGTTGCCGCCTGCGTCGCCCGTTCGCTTCGAGATCCGGGCTCCCGAGGGGACCGCACTCGAGTGGGTCCCGATGCAAAACCTGTTTGCCCTGTCGCCGGATGGGCGGCGGGTCGCCTTCACGGTGCGCCGCTCGGACGGGCAGACCTCCCTCTGGGTGAGGCCGCTCGCAGAGGTGTCGGCGGCCGCGCTGCCGGGCACCGAAGGCGCCGCGGCGCCCTTCTGGTCGCCGGACGGCCGTTTCGTTGGCTTCTTTGCGGACGGGAGGCTCAAGAAGGTCGACGCGGAGGGCGGGCTGCCCCTGACGGTCTGCGACGTGGCGGTGGCGTTTCCCTCGGGTTCGTGGGGCAGCGAGCACTCGATCCTCTTCGCCGGCCTGACCCAGCCTGTCGTGAATCTCGTCTCCGACGGCGGCGGCGCCTCCCGGGTAGTCCTGAAGGCGGATCCGTCGCGCCACGAGTTGAGCGTGTGCTGGCCGAGCTTCCTTCCGGACGGACGCCACTTCCTCTACGTCGGACGCAGCGAAGCCGAAAAGCAGACGTACGTCCGCGTGGCGAGCCTCGACGACGAAAAGACGTCGCCGCTGCTGATGAACTGCTCGCGTGCGCAGTACGTGCCCGGCGACCCGAATGCCCCGGCACCCGGCCGACGCGGCCAGCTCCTTTTTGCGCGCGACGGCAACCTGCTGGTCCAACCGTTCGACGCGGCGCGGCTGCGCCTGGTGGGGGACGCCGTTGCTTCCGGCGAAGAGGTCTTCCAGCATGCCCTGATCGGTGCGGGTCCCTTCTCGGCCTCGGACCACGGGGTCCTCGCGTCCCGTGGCAAGACCGCTTCGACGCGCCTGGCCTGGCTCGACCGGACCGGCCGGGAGACTGGCTCCCTGGCATCCCCCGCCCAATTTCGATCGGTGCGCCTGTCTCCCGATTCGCGAAGTGCCCTCGTCGGCGGGATCGACCCTCGGAGCGGCCTGCTCAACCTGTCGACCGCCGACCTGGCCCGCGACGTGCTCACGCGTCTGGACCTCGGTTCGGACGACTACCATTCTGGAATCTGGTCGCCGGATGCCACGCGGATCGTCTTCAGCGTCGGCTCGATGCGCCATGCCCCATCGCTTTACGCCGTTTCGCTGCGCGGGGCGGGCGCTTCGAAACCGATTCTCCCGCCCGGAGGAATCCAGCACCCGGACGACTGGTCGCCGGATGGCCGTTCGATCCTCTTTTTCGCCACGCAGTCCGAATCGGGCAGCGGCCTCTGGGTCCTGAACCTCGAGGGCGAGCCGAAGCCCCGCCGGCTCGTGTCGGTCGCGGAGGCGACCGATCAGATCAACGCTCAGTTCTCTCCCGACGGCCGCTGGATTGCGTATTCCGCGCCCGAGGCCGGCCAATCCGAGGTTTACGTCGTGTCCTTCCCGGAGCCCGGGACGCGAATGCGCGTTTCGTCGTCGGGCGGATCGACGCCACGCTGGAGAAAGGATGGGCGCGAGCTCTACTTCGTTTCCGCTCGCGGCGAGATGATCGCGACAGCCATCGAGCCTGGCTCGGACTTGAAAATCGGCGCCTCGCGACCTCTCTTTCGCATGAATCCGGCCGGCTGGCAGGACTATGACGTCACGGCCGATGGTCAGCGGTTCCTGGCCGTCTTGAACATGCCCGCCCCCGACGCCGACGCGATCATCGTGACCGTCAACTGGATTTCGCTGGTGAGACGCTGATTCGCGGCGGCCTCCCGTTATCGGCCGAACCTTCCGGTGAGCGTCCGCGGGTTTTCGTCCGGCGCCGCGAGCGCTCCCGCGCACCAGAGCACCGAGACCGGGAGGATCGCCGCCGCCGCACCGAGCCACCGGCGATTCATCCGCCCTCCGCGGAGGCCGGCGCGATCTGCGCCTCGAGGACCGACGCCAGGGAGGCGACGGCCCTTGCCCCTCCCGACGGGGAGGCGGACGCGACGTAGCCGTCGGGTCGGACGAGGGTCAGGCCGGGACCGGGCGATCTCCGCAGATCGACGACGTCGGGGTGGGAATCGGCGAGCTGCTGCGCGCCCTGCCGGGTCGAAGCCTCCACGTCCTCGCCGACGAACAGGATGAATCGGCTGCGAATGCCCTCGCCGCCGGCGAGAGAACCGTCCCAGTAGCGCCGTCCGGGGCCCTCGACGACCGGGCTGCCGGCATAGGCGATGTCGAGCTCCGAGAGCCGCTGCACGAAGGCGTGCTGGAACGGGGCGAGGCGCGAGACCATCGGAAAGACCGCGTCGCGCAGGACCTGCGCGAGCCGGTTCGGAGTTCCCATGATCTTCGTCATCCAGTCGGTCGTCTGGATGACGTGCCGGATGACCGGAAGGCGCTCTTCGCCGTAGCTGTCGAGCAGGCGCTCGCTGGCGCGGCCGCGCAGAAAAAAGTCGAGCTTCCAGACGAGGTTCCACGCGTCGTGCAGTCCGGTGTTCATGCCCTGCCCGCCGAACGGGCTGTGAATGTGCGCCGCGTCGCCCGCGATGAAGACGCGGCCCTCGCGCAGCTTCGAGACCTGGCGGTGATGGATTCGAAAATAGCTGCTCCAGTGGAGCGCCGTCGCCTCGAGCTCCCGGGGTGCCCGCTGTCGCAGGATCTCTCGGACGAGCGCGAGCGAGGGAGCGTCCCCCCCGACCTGCTCGACCGTCGCCACGACGCGCCGCCGCCGCGCGCTCATCGGAAAGATCGCGGCCGGTCCGAGCTCGCTCGGGCAGAGCTGCAGCTCGTCGGCGGGCAGCGCCTCGTTGGTTTCGACGTCCGCGAGCAGGAACGAGTCGTGGTACTCGGCCCCCTCGAACGAGAGCTTCAACAGGTGGCGAACGGCGCTGTGGGCGCCGTCGCAGCCGACGACGACGGAAGCCCGAAGGCGTTCCGGGCCGTTTCGTCGGCCCACGGTGACCGTCACTCCGTCCGCGTCCGGCTCGGCGGAGAGGAAGGGCGATTCGTACTCGACCTCGCCCGAGCGCCGGCGCAGCTCTTCGACCAGGAGCTTCTCGGTGACGTCCTGCGGAACCATCGCGACGAAGGGGTAGGGGCTTTCCCCGGGAGCGAAGTGCAGGCGCGCGAGCGCATGGTCGTGGGTGATGACCGCGACCCGGGTGACGCGGTTGGCCGCCGCGAGGAACGGGGCGGCGATTCCGGCCATGTCGAAGATCTCGAGGGTCCGCGGAAAGATGGCGAGGGCCTTCGAGTGAATCGACTGGGTCGCGGCCTTCTCGATGAGGCGCCAGCGCAGGCCGCGGCGCGCGCACTCATTGGCCAGGAACAGGCCGACCGGGCCGGCGCCGACGATGAGGACATCCGTATCGACCGAAGAGCGGCTCATTTCGCCTCCCGCGAAACGGACGCTGCAGTATGCGTGCCGCCGCGGTTCCTCCAAAAATGAAGCCGCCCGGCGAGGGCCGGGCGGCGAGGGGATGGCTGGGTGCGAGGGGCTTAGCGGCTGAAGGGGACGGGCGGGAGGGTGTGTCCGCCGACGGTGCCGCGGGAGGTGCCGTTGCTGTTGGAGCTGGAGGAGCCGGACTTGGAGCCGCGGCTCGACGTGCCGTTGGAGTTGCCCTTGCCGGCGGCCGGGGGAAGCGGGGTGCGGCAGGGGGCGACGACGCAAGTGACTCCCTTGGCGGCGGTGGCGATCGAGGGCGAGAGAGCGATCAGGGCGACGACCGAGAGAGCGATGGCGAGTACCTTCTTCATGACTTTCTCCTTTTTAAAACTTGTTGTGGTTTTCGGTTTCAATTTCGTTTTCTTTCTTTCGACTCGGGACGTAGAGAGAGCAACGTGCATGCCGGAAGTGGGAGAGGGAGTGTGGAGGGTGAGAGTCGCGGCGAGAGGTCGCGCGTAAGTGGTTGTCTGGAGAGCGCGGTGCGGGGTGGAGAAAAAGTTTTCGCGTGAGGCCTTGCGCGCGCGAAGGCCGTGCGCCGCCGCCGCCCACGCCCCGATTCCCTATCCAATCGGTTCTCGCACCTATCCGTTCGGATAGGATTCGACCGTCGCCGGGCCGCTCGGAAGCCGGCGATTGATTCCGCACGACAGGAAACAGGAGTCGAGATGGGTTCCGTGGAGCCGAGACTCGTGGCCATGGCGGGTCCGCTGCAGGGTTCCGTGAATTGGCTCGAGACCGACGAGGTCACGATCGGACGCGATTTGTCCAATACGCTTCCCGTCGCCGACTCCAAGGCCTCCCGCCGTCATTCCGTTCTGACGCGATCGGGAGATTCGTACGAGATCTCGGACTGCGAGAGCACCAACGGAACGTTCGTCAACGGCGTGCCCGCCATGCGCCGCCGGCTCGAACACGGCGACCAGGTCGAGATCGGCGCCTCCCGGTTCCTCTTCCTGCTCCGCGACGGCGACGCGCACGACGGGGCGGCCGACGGCCGGCTCGATCTGAACGACGTCCGGATGGGCTCGACGGTCCGCCTCTCGCCGGCCGAGGCGCTCTACCTCCAGCCGGATCGCGTCCGCGCGGCGTTCTCCGCGACGCCGGAGGGCCGGATCGGCCAGGACCTGCAGGTCCTTCTCGCGGCGAGCCGCCGGGTCGCCACGGCCCGCTCCGTGGCGGACCTCGGCGCTACCCTCGTCGATCTCGCCCTCGAGGCCGTTCCCGCCGAGCGTGGCGCCCTGCTCGTTCCCGACGAGGGGGAGGGCTTCCATGCGGCGGCCCAGAAGGATCGGGTCGCGGGCCGGGGCCAGTCCCTGCCGGTCAGCCGGACCGTCCTCGCCCAGATCCGGCGCGATCGGGAGGCGATCTATTCGAACGACCTGAGCGAGCCCGGTGCGCTCCGGGCGGCCGACAGTCTCGTCGCGTCGCCCGTTCGGGCGCTCGTCGCGGTGCCGATCGCGGTCGAGGAGTCGCTCTTCGGCGTGCTGTACCTGGACTCCGGCAGCCCGGAATTCCGGGTCACGCAGGCCGACCTCCAGCTCCTGATGGGCCTGACGAACATCGCCGCCGGCGCCTTCGAGAACGTCCGGCACCTCGAGCGGCTCGAGAGCGAACGGGAGCGGCTGCGCGCGGAAGGGGCGTCCGGCTCCGAAATGGTCGGCGAGGGCCCGGCCATCCGTCGGGTGCACGAGTTCATCGCCCGCGTGGCCCGGTCCGAGGCGACGGTCCTGATCCTCGGCGAGAGCGGCACCGGCAAGGAGCTCGCGGCGCGGGCGATCCACCGCGCGAGCCCCCGGGCGAACGCCCCCTTCGTCGCCATCCACTGCGCGGCGCTGGCGGAGACGGTGCTGGAGAGCGAGCTGTTCGGCCACGAAAAGGGGGCCTTCACGGGCGCCCTGGCGCAGAAGAAGGGAAAGATCGAGGTGGCCGACGGCGGCACGGTCTTCCTCGACGAGATCGGCGAACTCTCGCCCGCCGCGCAGGTCAAGCTGCTGCGCGTGCTGCAGGAACGGGAGTTCGAGCGCGTCGGAGGAACGCGCCCGATCCGGGTGGACATCCGGGTCGTCGCCGCGACGAACAAGAACCTCGAGAAGGAGAGCGCCGCCGGCCGTTTTCGGGAGGATCTCTACTATCGCCTGAGCGTCGTGTCGATCACGATGCCGGCACTCCGCGACCGGCGGGAAGACATCGGTCTGCTCGCGAGCTATTTCGCGGCCCGGTTCGGCCAGAAGCAGCGCAATCGGATTCCGGGGATCTCGCCCGAGGCGCGGGCGATCCTCTACCGGTACGACTGGCCCGGCAACGTCCGCGAGCTCGCCAACGCGATCGAGCGCGCAATCGTGCTCGGCTCGGGCGAGGACATCGCGCCCGAGGACCTTCCCGAGGCCCTGCTCGAAGCCGGCGGCGCACCCTCGGAGCCTTCGCCGACGACGTACCACGACACCGTGAACGCGGCGAAGCGCCACATCATCCTCGAGGCCGCCCGGGAGGCGCGCGGCAGCTATACCGAAGCCGCCCGGAGACTGGGCGTCCATCCCAACTACCTCCACCGCCTCGTTCGAAACCTGAACCTCAAGGACGAGATCCAAAAATGAAGCCGCCCGGCGAGGGCCGGGCGGCGAGGGGATGGCTGGGTGCGAGGGGCTTAGCGGCTGAAGGGGACGGGCGGGAGGGTGTGTCCGCCGACGGTGCCGCGGGAGGTGCCGTTGCTGTTGGAGCTGGAGGAGCCGGACTTGGAGCCGCGGCTCGACGTGCCGTTGGAGTTGCCCTTGCCGGCGGCCGGGGGAAGCGGGGTGCGGCAGGGGGCGACGACGCAAGTGACTCCCTTGGCGGCGGTGGCGATCGAGGGCGAGAGAGCGATCAGGGCGACGACCGAGAGAGCGATGGCGAGTACCTTCTTCATGACTTTCTCCTTTTTAAAACTTGTTGTGGTTTTCGGTTTCAATTTCGTTTTCTTTCTTTCGACTCGGGACGTAGAGAGAGCAACGTGCATGCCGGAAGTGGGAGAGGGAGTGTGGAGGGTGAGAGTCGCGGCGAGAGGTCGCGCGTAAGTGGTTGTCTGGAGAGCGCGGTGCGGGGTGGAGAAAAAGTTTTCGCGTGAGGCCTTGCGCGCGCGAAGGCCGTGCGCCGCCGCCGCCCACGCCCCGATTCCCTATCCAATCGGTTCTCGCACCTATCCGTTCGGATAGGAAATCGCGCGCGCGAGGCTGCGCGCGCTCGCGCGCCGAGAATCTGCGAGCGCCGTCGCCGTCCGCGGGCGGCCGCAAGGACCGCCCCTGCGAAGACGGGCTAGCGCAAGCCTTCCGCGATCTGGAGGCTGCCGAGCGTTCGGGTGTACCCGTAGGCGTAGGCGCGCGCGTCCGGAGTCATGCGGATCGCGTCGATGTGATCGAGTCCCGTGCGGTCGGCCGGAGCGATTTCCCTCCAGAGCTCACGCCGCCCCGTTTCGACGTCCACTCGAAACACCCGGGCCGGCAGCTCGCTGCGCTTGAAGACGTAGAGCGACCGGCCGTCCGGGCTCCAAACGATCGGGATCTCGTCGGCCGAGGCGCCCGGCAGCGGGCGCGTCGTCGCGTCTTCCAGGCGGCAGATCACGATCCTGCCTTCGGCTCCGACGGCGGCGGCGAAGCGCCCGTCGGAAGAGACCACGATCGGGTCGCCCTCGAGCCCGTCGCGCGAGACCGCGCGGGGTTCACCGCCGGCGAGCCCCTGCGCGTAGAGCGCGGGAGCGGCTCCGGCCTTTCGCGCGAGAAAGAGGACGCCGCTTCCGTCGGGCGAGAACGCTCCCCACGGCATGGACCCGAGGCCTCGATGCTCGACGGCGCGGGCGAGCCCCGGTCCCGTCGGAAGAAGAAGGAAGCGGTCCTGGCCTCCGGCTTCCTCCGACTGCGACAGAACCCACCGGCCGTCGGGAGAGATCCCGAGCGCGGCGCCCTCGCCGAGGTGCATCGGCGCCGAGCCGTCCACCTTGCGGACGTAGATCGGCCCGCTGCGTCCGCCTCCCTCCTCGCGCTCCTCGAAGACGATCGAGCGGCCGTCGCCGGCGAGGGCGTCCACCCACGGCAGATCCTTCCAGGAGAGGTCGCGCTCGAGCGCGTCGCCCGGGGCGAGCACCGCGATGCCGCGGGAGTAGACGTAGTCGGAGAGCAGGACACGGCCATCCGAGAAGATGTCGTGCAGAAACAGGCTTCCCGCCTCGTGCCGGACGAGGCGCTCGCGGCCCGCCGGAGTCACGGCGAACAGGGCGTTGCGCCCCGGTCCTCGCCGGCCGGCAAACCAGATCTCGCGCTCGTCGGGACGCCAGGCCAGGCCGCCGACGAAGGCCCAGCCCCGGGACAGGACGATTCTCGGCCCGGATCCCCGGATCAGGTTGACGCTATAGCGGTGGGAGGCGTCCTCTTCCACGAAGGCGCTCTCGCCGTTGCGGGACAGGCGCAGGTACGGGATCTCGCCCGCCGTCTCGTAGATGGTCTTCCCGGCGGGGAACTCGATCCGGGACTTCCCCTGCACCCGGCGCGCGACGGCCAGGCTCGAGCCGTCGGCCGACCAGTCGGCGACCGGCGCCTGCTCGAGGAGGGCGCGCGGCGCGCCCCCGGCGAGAGGAACGCGGGCGAGCGTTCCGGAGTCCCTCCCGGACGCGCCTCGTCCGATCGCGATGGCCATCTCTCCGAGCGAGGAAACCGCGACGAGGTTGCCGTCCGGCAGGCCGAGATCCGCCGGTTCGGTGCCCGACCGGCAGGAGGAAATGCGATACGGCCCGCCCCCGCGAGACGCCGAATAGACCACGGTGCGCCCATCCGGCGCGAACCGCGCGGAGAGCGCGCCGCCGAGTCGCGTCGTGACGCGCTCGTACGAGGGAGGGTCCGGATCGCGGACCGAGGCGCGCGCGAGCAGGGCGGCCACGGCGCCCGCCAGGAGGAGGCCCGCGGCCGCCAGCGGCCTCTTCCAGCGCCTCGCGCGGCCGTAGTCGATGGCGGTCGCCGCGGGCGCGGAAACGCCCGTGAGCGCCTCGAGGTCGAAGGCCAGGTCGTGCGCGGAATGGAACCGTTCCTCGGGGTTCTTCTCGAGGCAGTGGCGGATGATGCGCTCGAGCCCCGGATGAATCCGGCGATTCGTCGTCGAGAGCTCGGGCGGCTCCCGCATCAGGATCGCCGACATCGTGGACGCCGCGGAGTTGCCGTGGAACGCCCGCTGGCCGGCGAGCATTTCGTAGAGGATCGCGCCGATGGCGAAGACGTCCGAGCGCGCGTCGGCGGGGCGGCCTCGAACCTGCTCGGGCGACATGTACCCGAAGGTCCCGAGCACGACGCCCGGCTCGGTGGCGGCGGAGCCCGTGGGCTCGGGGCGGATGAGCTTGGCGAGGCCGAAGTCCAGGATCTTCACCCGGCCGTCCTTGGTGACGAAGATGTTCTCGGGCTTCAGGTCGCGGTGGATGATCCCCTTGTCGTGCGCGGCGGCGAGGCCTCGAGCCGCCTGCAGGCCGAGCTCGGTCGCGCGCCGCGACGACATCGCCCCCGCGGACAGGCGCGCGCGAAGCGTCTCGCCCTCCAGCAGCTCGGAAACGATGTAGGGGCATCCCTCGTGTGTGCCGACGTCGTAGATCGCCGTGATGTTCGGGTGATTGAGCAGGCCCGCCGCCTTGGCCTCCTGCTCGAACCGCCGCAGCCGATCGGGATCGCTCGAGAAGCTGGACGGAAGGATCTTGACGGCGACGTCGCGGCCGAGCCGTGGATCACGCGCGCGATAGACCTCGCCCATGCCTCCCGCGCCGAGGCGCGAGACGATCTCGTAGGGCCCTAGCCGGGCTCCCGTCTGGAGAGGCATGGGATTGGTCCCGGATTCTATCTCCTCCGTCGCGCTCGTTCGGGATCTACCGCTCTCCGGAAGAAGCGGCCGCGTCAGTCCGGCCCGAGCGACTCCGCCCCCGGAGGCATCGGAGGCACGCAGTCAGGAACCCAGCGGTCGAGGCGCTCCGCGGAGGTCGCGATGCGAACCTGGCTCTCGCCTTCGGCCGCCGTCGGGGCGAGCACCACGATCAACAAGTCGGTCTCCCGCGCGAAGTCCCGGCGCGCGAGCCGGAACCCGGGGGCCTCGACCTCGAGCGTGAAGCGCTTCTGCCCCTTCGGGGCCCGGAGGCTGAAGAAGAAACATCCGTGCGAATCGGTCCGGTCGCGGGCGAGCAGCGCGTTTCCGGCCTCGTCGAGGATGCGGACCTCGGCGCCGCCCACCGGGCCACCGATCGTGTCCTCGACCTGGCCGCGGGTGAAGATCGCGGCGCATCCCGGGACGAGCGCGACCGCCGCAATGAGGGGAAGGGCCCTCCGAAGCCGGCGAGCCTCGCGGCGCGCGGGCATCACCGAGCCGGCCGCGGTCCGGGTGCCCGCTTCCAGGCCTGGACGTCGAGGACGAACGCCTCGACGCGGCGGTCCCAGGTGTGCTCGCGCAGGGCGCGCTGACGGGCGCGGCGGCCCATCGCGAGGCGCGCCGGCTCGTCGCCGAGGATCGCCGCGGCCCGATCCGCGATGCCCTCGGCCGGCGTGAACGTCGCGATCTCGACGCCGGGCTCGAAGAATCCGGCGACGGCCGGAAACGCCTCGACGAGCGTCGGCACGCCGCAGGAAGCCGCGAAGAAGGCGCGCGGCGTCATCCGGAACTTGCCTCGGTAGGGACCCTGCGCATCGTCGAGGAGTGCGGTCTCGAGGGCGAGCCGGCACCGGTTCAGTCCCGCGCGGAGCGCCTCGGGCGTGTCGAGGGGCGGGAGCACCGGAACGCTCCACCGCGTCTCACCCTCGTAGGAGTGGACGTGGACGCGGAAGCGGGCCGCGAGAGAGGCGATGAGGCTGTCGCGATACGGCGTCCACTTGCCGTAATAGAGGATGTCGCATTCCGGGGTCGCCCGCTCGGGGCGGTAGAGCTCCGGGTCGGTCGCGGGATCGCAGCGCTTCGCCGAGATGTGCCGCAGCGAGTAATCCGGCAGCGTCTGGGGATCCTGCGTGTAGAAGAGGTCGAAGCTCGGCGCAATCGCGACGGACGCCGCCAGGCCGTATGGATCCGAGAGCGCGAAGGCCGCCAGCGGAGTCTCCTTCGGGAAGACGCGCAGCGCCTTTTCCGAAAAATGCAGTCCGCCGCCCAGGCAGGCGACCACGTTCGGGGGCGGGTCGGTGTGATCGATGACGGCGGCGTCCGGAATCTGCGCGGGCTTCGCCCCGCCCGTCGAGACGAAGCCCGCGTAGTGAACGGGCTCGACGACCCGGGTGCGGAACGCCTTCTGCAGCGCCCGCACCGGAGGAAACAGGTTGTTGCAGTACGGCGGCGCGCTGACGTTTCCAAAGAGAAGCAGGTCGCTCATCGGCGGCCGGGATTCCTGTCCGCCGGACCAGTCGCGTCTCCGGCCGCTCGACCGGCTATCGCTCTGCGTCCGAATGTGTTCGAGTCGTCCATGAAAACTCCGTAAATGTACGCCGAAGGGCCAAACTTCGAGCCGCCGCTGTCCTAGAATTCGAGGCACCATGAAAACCAGGGAGCTCCGCGAGACTCTGCGCGTCGTCCTCGCCATCGCCGCCTTTGCCCTTTGCTGTGCGCCGAGAGCCTCGGCGCTCGACTCCAGGAACCGGATCCGCGCCGACGTCCGTCCCGACGCCGGGCACTCCGGGATCCGGCCGGCCGCCGCGCCCCGGGCCGCCGCGCTGCCGTCGGGACTCCCCACGGTCGTGCTGACCCACCTGCCGGGCTCGCTCAGCTCGCCCGTGCACGTGACCAACGCGCACGACGGCTCGGGGCGCCTGTTCGTCGTCCAGCAGACGGGTCAGATCCGGATCTTCAAGGACGGGGCGTTTCTCTCGACGCCCTTCCTCGACGTCAGCTCGCTGATCAACTGCTGCGGCGAGCAGGGGCTGCTGTCGGTCGCGTTCCATCCGAACTACGCGTCGAACGGCTACTTCTACGTCTACTACATCAACAACCTCGTCAGTCCCGGCGACATCACGATCGCGCGCTACACGGTCTCGTCCGGCGATCCCGACGTCGCCGATCCGACTTCGGCGCTGATCCTTCTCGTCATTCCGCACCCCGTCAACACGAACCACTACGGCGGCCAGCTCTTCTTCGGTCCCACCGACGGCTACCTGTATCTCGGCACGGGAGACGGAGGATCGGGCGGCGATCCCCCCAACAACGCCCAGAACCTCGGCGTGATGCTCGGCAAGCTCCTCCGGATCGACGTGGACGGGAGCGGAGCCGTTCCCTGCGGCCAGTCGGATCCGATGCCGTACGGCATACCCGCGTCGAATCCGTTCGCCGGGGTCAGCGGCGACTGCGAAGAGATCTGGGCCTACGGCGTGCGCAACCCGTTCCGGTTCTCGTTCGACCGCGCGACGTCCGATCTCTACATCGGGGACGTCGGCCAGAACTGCTGGGAGGAGATCGACGTTCAGCCGGCCGCGAGCACCGGCGGCGAGAACTACGGCTGGCGAATCATGGAAGGCTTCCACTGCTACAACACGAACATGACCTGCAACCCGGTCAGCTGCGACCAGTCCGGCCTGGTGCTGCCCGTCCTCGAGGAGACGCACGACGACGGCTGGTGCGCCCTGATCGGCGGGTATCTCTACCGGGGCACGATGATCCCGGGACTCCAGGGGACGTACATCTACTCGGACAACTGCCTCGGCGACCTGTACGCGGCAAGCGAGACGGGCGGCACGTGGTCGAGAAGCCTGCTGCTTTCGACGTCCCTCGCGGTTTCCTCCTTCGGGGAGGACGAGGCCGGCGAGCTCTACGTCTGCGACTTGAGCGGCGGTCTCTACCGCCTCGACCCCACGCCGTCGCCCGCGCCGACCGCGGTCCATCTCTCGCCGTCGACCGTGATCGCCGGCGATCCCGACTTCACGCTGACGGTGACGGGGTCCGGATTCGTCGAGGGGTCCGTCGTCCAGTGGAACGGATCGAACCGTCCGACGACCTTCCTCTCGATCCAGGCGCTCACGGCCGCAATTCCGGCGGCCGACATCGCCGCGGCCGGCACGGCTTCCATCACGGTCTTCACCGCGGCACCCGGAGGCGGCACGTCGAACGCGCTGACCCTCGACATCAACACCACGTTCCTGGACGTCCCGCTCGACTACTTCGCCTACGCCTACATCGAGGCGGTCTTCGACGCCGGGGTCACCGCCGGCTGCGACGTCCGGCTCTACTGCCCGGACGCCTCGACGACGCGGGCTCAGATGGCGGTCTTCCTCCTCAAGGCGAGCCAGGGCTCGGGCTACGCGCCTCCGCCCTGCACCGGGACCGTCTTCAACGACGTCCCGTGCACCGGGGGGACCTTCGATCCATGGATCGAGGACCTGGCCAACCGCGGGATTACCGGCGGCTGTCAGGCATCGCCGCCGCTCTACTGTCCGGCTAACTCCGTGAGCCGGGCCCAGATGTCGGCGTTCCTGCTCAAGACCGAGCATGGATCGTCTTATGCGCCCCCGATGTGCACCGGCGTGTTCGGGGACGTTCCCTGCCCGAGTCTCTTCGCCAACTGGATCGAGCGGCTTGCGGCCGAAGGAGTTACGGCAGGTTGCGGCGGCGGGAACTACTGCCCGGATGCCGCGGTGACCCGGGCCCAGATGGCGGTTTTTCTGACGAAGACTTTCAATCTGCCGCTGCCGTAAACCTCGAGGCGGCAAGAAACGGAAGGGATTCAGCTTTACGAATCCTCCGGACGCCGGCTGACAGGCCGGCGTCCGGCTTTCCGGCGGGAACCTTCCGAACCGAGACCCGGGCCGGCCCGCTCGGACCCCCGGCCCCTCGTGCCGGGCCCGGAATCCTGTCCCGCGGGTCAGTTCGACCGGCGTGCGGGTCGGGGCGGATCTCGCCGATGAATTCTTGTTGACTCCGAAACTGGCGAGGTAAATAGTTCACCGACGAATTCCAGGTTTGTTTCAAATAACCGAACGGAGGAACGGCATGTACCGGAGCTCGGCGAAAAGGCTCTCTGCCTTGGTCGTCTCGGTCTCAGTATTCCCTGCTGATGGTGACGGCCAGCGCGCTCTTCGGCGCGGTGACGCCGCCGCCAGGCGCCAAGGTCGTCAAACCGACCGTCGTCCATGCGCAGAGGTCGGGCATCTCGCCCCCGATGCGCACGATGAGGGTCATCAAGCCGACCGATCACAACGGGACGAACCTTCGCCCGATCCTGAATCCGCGGCTGCCGCGGCGAGGCACGCCGAACGCTCCGGCCGGGCGCACGGAGAACGTCCAGCGCACGATGGGCAAGCTCGCGATTCCTTCGCCGCTCACGAGCTTCGACGGCGTGGGCGACGTCGACTTCGTGCAGCCCGCCGACACGACGATGGACGTCAGCACCGATCAGGTTCTCCAGTGGGTGAACCTGTCGTGGGCCGTGTACGACAAGAGCGGAAACATCCTCGGCGGTCCGTTCGAGGGCACGTCCTTCTGGTCGGGCCTCGGCGGAGTTTGCGCGGACAACAACGGCGGCGACATCCTCGTCCGCTGGGACCAGTTCGCGCAGCAGTGGTGGGTCAGCCAGCTGGCCTATCCGGGTGGAGCCGACGGCTTCCACCAGTGCATCGCCGTTTCGACGACCTCCGACGCCCTCGGTGAGTACTACCAGTACGATTTCCTCTACAGCGCGACCGACCTGAACGACTATCCGAAGGTCGGCATGTGGCCCGTCAACGGCGGCGCCGCCGGCACGGACGTGGTCAACAACGGCTTCTACGTTTCGGTCAACAACTTCATCGACGACTCGTTCTTCGGCGGCTCCAAGATCATGGCCTTCGACCGCCAGGCGCAGCTGTCCGGCGATCCGGGCGTCATGGAGATCTACGACCTCAGCCAGATCAACCCGAACTACGGGATCGCGCTGCCGGCCGACCTCCGCGGCACGACGCTGCCGGCCGACGGTTCGCCCGAGACGTTCATCAACTTCGGGCGTCCCGACCTCGACGGCTCTCCCGGTCCCGTTCTCCACGTTTTCCAGGCCATCACGGACTTCACGAACCCGAACAACTCGGAGCTGATTCAGCTCGACGACATCCCGGTGGATGACTTCGACTGGCTGACGCTCGCCAACGACGGCGCTCCGCAGGTGGGCGGCGGATCGCTCGAGGTCCTGAACGACCGCCCGATGTACCGCGCGGACTATCGCGTCTTCGCGGATCACGACTCGCTCTTGATGATGCACGACGTCAACGTGCAGGTGCCGCCGGCCGCCCAGTCGGGCGAGCGGTGGTACGAGCTGCGCAACGTCGCGGCGGGCTCGCCGACGCTCTTCCAGTCGGGCACCTACGGCCCCGACGACAGCACCTGGCGCTGGATGGGGTCGATCGCGCAGGACGCCTCGGGCGACATCGCGATGGGCTTCAGCGCGACGAGCGACGGATCCGGCATCGTGCCCGACCCGTCGGTGCACTACACCGGCCGTATCGTGTCGGATCCTCCCGGCACGATGACCCAGGGCGAAGACACCTTCCTCGACAGCGATCAGGCCTTCGGCGGGTTCCGTTGGGGTGATTACTCGACGGTCGTCGTCGACCCCGTCGACCAGTGCACGTTCTGGTACACGACCATGTATGGCGCGGGCGACTGGGCCACGCGCATCGGCTCCTTCAAGTTCCCGAACTGCACGCTCGGACCCTCCGGCACGATCGCGGGCACCGTCTCCGACGGCACCAACCCGATCGCCGGCGTCAAGGTTGCGGCCGGCATCGCCAGCACGACCACGGACGCCACGGGCGCGTACAGCATGACGCTTCCGGTCGGCACGTACGACATGACCGCCACCAAGTACGGCTATCTGCCGGGCTCGGCGCCGGGTGTGGTCGTCTCGGAAGACACCACGACGACTCAGGACTTCACCCTCGCGCAGGCTCCGAGCGTCGACATCAACGGCACGGTCAAGGATGCCCAGGGCGGCTGGCCGCTCTACGCCAAGATCGTGATCAAGGCCTCGGGGGCCCCGACCTTCACGATGTACACGGACCCGGTCACGGGCTACTACAGCCAGATCCTCGTGGCGGGCATCCCGTACACGTTCACCGTGACGGCGGTCTCGCAGGGCTACCTGCCGGGCGGCGGCGTCGTTCCTCTGACGCCGGTCAACACACCGACGGGCACGGTTCTCAACTGGACGCTCACGGCCGACGCGCAGAACTGCAACGCGCCCGGCTACTCTCCCGAGATCAGCGGCGTCTTCGAGGACTTCTCGGGGGGCGCCATTCCGCCGGGCTGGACGGTCATCAACAACAGCACGGGCGGCATCCCGCCGACGCAGTGGATCGTCGCGCTGACGAATGAGCCGTGCGGCGACTACACGGGCAACCTGACCGGCGGCTCGGGTCCGTTTGCGGTCGCCAACAGCGACTGCGCGGGACCGTCGGTGGACATGGACACCCAGCTCATCACTCCGGCGGTCGACATGTCGAGTCTGTCGTCGGCGACCCTTCGGTTCGACGAGGACTACAACTGGCTGTTCGACAACGCGGACGTCGACGTCTCGACCGACGGCGGCGTTTCCTGGACGAACGTCCTGGCTCAGACCTCGAGTCAGCGCGGTCCGCGGACGGTCAACATCGACATCACGTCGCTGGCGGCCGGCCAGTCCTCCGTGCAGGCTCGCTTCCACAACTACAACGCGTTCTTCGCGTGGTGGTGGCAGGTGGACGACGTCCTGCTCGGCCAGGCGCTCTGCAACCCCATGCCGGGCGGACTGGTGGTCGGCAACGTCCTCAGCACCGAATCGGGCAGCGGTTTGAACGGCGCGACCGTCTCGAACACCACCAATGGCGGTTCGGCGACGACCTTCGCGACTCCGGACGATCCGGCTCAGCCCGACGGCATGTACATCCTGTTCAGCGAGAGCGGCTCGAACACGCTGCAGGCGACCGCCTCTCTGTACGGCACCGACTCGCACACGCTGACGGTCATTCCGAACTCGACCGTTCGGCAGGACTTCTCGCTGGCCTCCGGCAACGTCACGGCGAACCCGACGCGCTACGATGCACGCGTCGATCCGCCGAACGGCACGCAGGAGATGACGATGAACCTGTCGAACTCGGGCGGCGCCGCGGCGAGCTTCCAGATTCTCGAAATCAATGCTCCGCTCCTGGCCAATCACACTTCGGGATTCGCCCCCGGATCGGTCCGCGAAGCGGCCCGGGCGCGTCTGACCTCGAAGGGCATGGCCAATGCCCGCACGGCTCAGGGCCTTCCGCCGCTGGCGACCAAGCCGGCTCCGGGACGTCCGATGGCCATCGGTGACGTGATCGCCTCCTACCCGACCGGCCTGGCCGGCGGATGGGGAGTCCTCTCGAGCGGTCCGAACTTCTGGCTCTCCAACATCGCCGGACTCGGCGGTGACGAGCACGATTGGGAGTACGACTCGGCTACCGGGACGCAGACGGGCGCCAACATCGACAATACCGGCTGGGTCGGCGCGGGCGGCTTCACGGCCGACGGCGCGTTCGACGTCCTCACCGGAATGATGTGGCAGGTGAACGTCGGCGGCGACAACTGCATCTACGAGTTGAATCCGAACACGCAGGCGGCGACCGGCAACAAGATCTGCGGCTCGCCGTGGACGGGGACCTCACAGCGCGGTCTCGCCTACGACGTGACCAACGACGCATTCTTCATCGGTGGATGGAACGAAGGAATCGTCTACCACATCGACCAGTCGGGTAACGTCATCGACTCGGCCAACGTGGGCCTGTCGATCTCGGGTCTCGCCTACGCGGCCGGGAGCGGCCACCTGCTGGTCATGGAGAACGCGGCCAACAACTACGACATCACGGTTCTCGACGCGCTCAACAACTACGCCAACCTCGGCCACTTCCAGGTCCTCGACAACGGCTCGCCGGCCTTCGGGCCCTTCGAGCAGGCGGGCCTGGAGTTCGACTGCCTCGGCAACCTCTGGGCGGTCGATCAGATTACCCAGATCGTCTACAACGTCGACTCGGGAGAGAACGTCGCTTGCGCGGTCGACATCCCGTGGCTCACGGAAAACCCGACCTCGGGAACGCTGAGCGCGGGCGCCCGCCCGGTCGGCGGCTCGAGCTCCGCGGCCATCGATCTGAACTTCGACGGCACGGGTCTCCTCCCCGGAGTGCGGCAGGCACAGCTGCAGATCAAGACGGATACTCCCATCGCGGTGCCCGCGGTACCGGTCACGCTGACGGTCCGGTTCCTCGACGTGCCCGACAACAACCAATTCCAGGCGTTCATCTACGGCATCGCTGGGGCGGGAATCATGTTTGGAGGTCCGCCGGTCTGCACGAACAACTACACGTTCTGCCCGAACGGCATCGTGACGCGTGCTGACATGGCGGGATACCTCTTCCGCGCGCTGCACGGACCGAACACGCCGCCGCCGGTGTACCAGAACGTCTTCGCCGACGTGAACTTCAACGACTACAACGCGTTCTACATCCAGGGCATCTATGACGACCACATCACGGCGGGTTGCAACACCAGCCCGTTGATCTACTGCCCGAACGTCCCGGTGACGCGCGCGCAGATGTCGGTCTTCGTCTGGAAGGATCAGCACGGTTCGATGGCGCCGCCGCCCTGCACGGGAGTCTTCAACGACGTGCCGTGCCCGGATGGCTTCGCGGTCGACTACATCGAGGGTCTCTACAACGAGGGCGTGACGGCTGGATGCGGAGGCGGAAACTTCTGCCCGAGCAGCCCGATCACGAACGGACAGATGGCGGTCTTCCTGGTGAAGGCTTTCAACATCCCGTACCTGCCGTAAGGCAGCTCGCTTCGATTTCCGACGGGCGCGGCTTTCGAGCCGCGCCCGTTTTGTTTTTGAGCCCTTCCGCGCCCGCCTCGTATTTCTCCGAGGTGTTGCGGCCGTCGGCTGGCCGATACAGTCCTCCGCGGCCCCGTCTGCGCTCGGCGCGGACCGCCAAGGAGGCTTCGCATGCATCGTTCCGTCCCCCGGATCGCTTCCCTGATCCTCGGTCTCGCTCTCTCGGCCGGTGTTCTCGTCGCCGCGCCGCGGCCGGCGGGCCTGACGACGGTGCCGATGTCCGGCGTCGTCTCGGACGGATCGGGAGCCGGGTGGCCGCTCTACGCTCGGATCGAGGCCACGTCGGACTCGACCGACCCGATCGTCGCCTTCACGGATCCGGTCACGGGCGCTTACACGATGAGCCTCTTCGACGGGGTCGACTACCAGGTCGCCGTGACCGCTCTGGCGCCGGGGTATTCCGAGGGCGGCGGTCCGGTGTCGGCCGCCGGATCGCCGATCTCGAAGAACTGGACCGTTTCGGTCAACGCGGCCGCATGCAACGCGCCGGGATACCAGGCGGCCGGGTTCGACGCCTCCCTGAGCGAGAGCTTCGACGGCGGCGTCCTTCCTCCGGGCTGGACCATTCAGACGACATCCGGAGTGGCCTGGCAGATCGCATCGGGCGCCGATCCCTGCGGGCAGTTTCCCGGAAACGAGACCGGGGGCTCGGGCGCATACGCGATCCTGAACAGCGACTGCTTCTCGAACGGCTTCGACACGGACGACAGCTCCCTGATCACCCCGCCGGTCGACCTCTCCGGGCTGCCGAGCGCCGCGCTTCGCTGGAAGAACGACTTCCACTTCCTGGAGACGCAGATCGACGTCGCGGACGTGGACGTCTCGATCGACGGCGGCACGACGTGGTCGAACGTGTGGGAGCAGACCTATCCTGACTCGCCCGGGCCGAACACGCAGTCGGTCGACATCTCGTTCGCCGCCGGCCATGCCGGCGTCCAGGCCCGCTTCCACAACACCGTCTTCTGGGGATGGTGGTGGCAGGTGGACGACGTCCTGATGGGCCAGGCGCTGTGCAATCCGCAGCCGGGCGGCCTCGTCGTCGGCAAGGTCGTCGACGCGAACACGGGCCTCGGTCTCGATGGCGCCACGGTCGAGAACCTGACGGATGGGGGATCGGTCGTGACGTCGCCGACGGGCGATCCGGCGCAGGGCGACGGATACTACGCCCTCTTCGCGGCCGCAGGGTCCCCGCAGCTTCGGGCCTCGCTCCCGCCCTACCTCGCGCAAACCCAGGGCACGACGGTGGCCGCGAACGGCGTCGTTCGCCTGGACTTCTCGCTCGCCGGCGCCCTCCTCGATCCGACGCCTCGTCCCGTCTCGGTGAACGTCGTCCCGGGCGGTTCGACCGACCAGGAGCTCTCGCTCGCCAACCTCGGAGGGGCTTCCGCCGCTTTCAAGCTCCTGGAGCTCGATTCGGCGCATGTCGTCTCACCCGGGGCGCCGGTCGTCCCGGTCTCCGGTCGTTTCGCCAGCAAGGCCGACGTGCAGGCGGCGCTGCTTCGCGTGCCGCGCGATCAATGGAACGCCCGAGACTCGAGGGGCCGGACACCGCTCGCGCCGGCGGTCGAGCCGCGGCTGGCGGGTGCGGGAAATGTTCTCGTCAGCTTCCCGTCGAACCTCGCCAGCGGATGGGGGCTGACCTACGACACGGATGCGAACGCTCTCTGGGTGTCCAATCCCGACGATCCGGTCGACGGCCAGAACGGCGACGGCTTCGAGCACCAGTACCTGCCCGATGGAACGGACACGGGCTCTACGATCGACATCCATTCGACCGGAGGCTCCTGGCAGGCGGACGGAACGTACAACGCCCGAACCGGAACGATGTGGGCGGTCAACGTCGGCGGCGACAACTGCCTCTTCGAGATGGATCCCGTCACGAAGTTCGTGACCGGCAAGACGATTTGCGGCCCGTGGACGACCTCGCAGCGAGGCCTCGCCTACGACTACGCGACCGATACGTACTACGTCGGTGGCGCGAACGAGAGCGTCATCTACCACATCGATCCCCACGGGGTCCTGCTCGACTCGGTGTCGGTCCCGCTCCCCATCGAGGGTCTGGCCTACAACCCCGCGACGGGTCACCTCTTCGTCGGTGGACAAACTCTTCCTTTCGACGTGCACGTTCTGGACACGCGCAACGGCTATGCCCTGGTCGGCGGCATCCAGGTGACCGCGGGGGGAGTCCCGGTTCTGGCGGGCAATGGCGTGAGCCTGGAAGCCGATTGCAGCAACCGTCTCTGGATCTACCACCCGTTCGATCAGATCGCCTACGCGTTCGAGTCGGGCGAGACCGGATGGTGCTCCAACGACGTCTCCTGGCTGACCGAGACCCCTTCCGAGGGGACGGTCGCGGCGAATGACGCGCTGCCGATCAACCTCCATTTCGATGCCTCGGGTCTTCAACCCGGCCTGCACCTGAGCCAGCTGCTGTTCCGCCAGGACACGCCCTACGCGGTGGCGCCGCTTCCCGTTTCGCTCACGGTGCTCTTCAACGACGTGCCGGTCGACGCCTTCGCGGCCAACTTCATCTATGCGGCGGCCGGCGCCGGCGTGATGCCGGGCGGCCTGCCGACGTGCGCCGTCGGCGGATTCTGCCCCAACGGAGTCGTGACCCGTGCCGACATGGCGGGATACATCTATCGCGCCGTCCACGGCGCGCTGGCTGCGCCGCCGGTCTATCGATACCCGTACGCCGACGTGGCGCTCAATGACTACAACGCGTTCTACATTCAGGGCATCACCGACGACCGGATCACGGCCGGCTGCGGCAACGGGGACTACTGCCCGTCGAGCCCGAACACCCGCGCCCAGATGGCGGTCTTCGTCTGGAAGGCGCAGCACGGCGCCGACGCGCCTCCGGCCTGTACGGGCCTCTTCGCCGACGTGCCCTGTCCGGGCGGGTTCGCCGCGGACTACATCGAGGGGATCGCCGGCGAGGGCGTGACCGCGGGCTGCGGCAGCGGCAATTTCTGCCCGAACGCGAACATCACCAACGCCCAGATGGCGGTCTTCCTGGTCAAGGCATTCGAGATTCCTCACCTGTAAGGGCGAGGAGTTCCAACGTCGCCGGGCGCGGTCTCGAGGGGCCGCGCCCGTTTTTTTTCCGGAAGTCAGCCGGGTGCCACGACGTCCGTCTCGCCGAGAGACCACTGGTGGTAAGCCTCGGTGACCTCGGGCGCCGGGCCGTCGCGCACGATCCTTCCGTGGTGCAGCCAGATCACGCGGTCGCAGTTCTCGACGATCTGCGAGGCGGTGTGCGACACGAGCATGAACGTCTTGCCGCGCGCTCTGAGGCCGTCCATCCGCTCGTGGCACTTGCGGCGGAACTTCTCGTCGCCCACCGAGAGGGCCTCGTCCACCAGCAGGATGTCGGGGTCCACGTCCGTGGCGACCGCGAAGGCCAGCCGCGCCGACATGCCGGTCGAGAAGGTCCGGATGGGCGCGTCGATGAACTCCTGGAGCTCGGCCCAGTCGACGATCCGGTCCATGCGGCGGCGCGTCTCCCCGCGGGAATAGCCGAGCAGCGCGCTCTGGAGCATGATGTTTTCGCGCCCGGTCAGCTCGCCGTGAAACCCGAGGCCGAGCTCGAGGATGGGAGCGATGCGGCCGGCGACGTACACGCGTCCCTGGAAGGGGGGAAGCACGCGCGAGATGACCCGGAAGAGCGTGCTCTTCCCGGCGCCGTTGCGCCCGATGACACCCACCCGTTCGCCCGCGGAGACCTCGAGCTCGATCGCCTGCAGCGCGTCGAAGTCGTCGTAGGCGACCCGGCGCTGGATTCGCCGGATCGCGTATTCCTTGAGCGAACGGATCGCCTCCCGGGGGATGCGATAGCGCAGGGTGACCGCTTCGAGGCGGATGACGGCGGTCACCTTCGCTAGCTCCAGTAGACCATCTGGTCCCGGCGGTGGCAGAAGTAGACCCAGCCCGTCACCAGGACCGCGATGGAGAGCGCGACCGCGCCGAGCAGCAGCCCGAGCTTCGGGACGGTTCCGTCGTAGATCGGGTCGCGAAACGTCTGGACCAGGTAATACATGGGGTTCGCCCACAGGGCGAAGCGGTACTTCGGAGGCACGATCGAGGGGTGATAGACGATCGGCGTCAGGAAGAACCACGTCTGCACGAGGACGGGATACATCTCCTTGACGTCGGCGAACCGCGACGCGACGGTATAGAGCAGGAGCGAGGCCCCCGCCGTGAAGAGCGAGACGATGGCGACCGACACCGGCAGAAACACCCAGGTCGCGTGCAGCGGAAAGCCCGTGAAGAGCAGGATGAGCAGGAGCGGCACCAGCGACAGCGCGAGGTTGATGAGACCTCCTCCGACCGCCGAGGCCACGAAAACCGAGCGGGGGACGAAGGTGCGCTTGGCGAGCTCGTTCGACCCGGACGTCTGACCGGTCACGGTCATCGTCGTCTGGGCGAAGAAGGCCCAGAAGATGGACCCGGCCATGAAGTACACCGGATAGTTGTCGATCGCGGTCTTGAGGATCGCCGAGAAGACGAGGGTCAGGGCGATCATGTTCAGCAGCGGAGCGAGCATCGTCCAGAGGATGCCGAGCACCGACCGCTTGTAGCGGACCTTGATGTCGCGGATCACGAGCTCGTGGACCAAACCGCGAAACCTCCAGAGGTCCGCGGCTTCCTCGATCCAGCGCGGACGCTGCCGGGCCGAGTCGTAGACGGGGACGCTCTCGGGCCGCGCGGCGGCGGTCTGTGACTCGATGCTCACGGCTTGCGGCTCACGGTCGCATGTCCGACGCCGGCGGTCAACCACCGGTCGAGCGTCTCGGCGCGGGCATCCCACGTGTTCTTCCTCGCGAAGTCCCGCCGGCTTCGCTCCGCCGAGGGCCCTTCCGCCGCGGCGGCTTCGATTTCGCCCGCGAACGCTGCGGCGGACGCCGCGAGGCGGACCAGCCCCTCTCGAGCGAACGGGGCGAGCGATTCCATCGGCGTCGCGACGACCGCCCGCCCGGCGGCGGCCGCCTCGTAGAGCTTGACCGGATCGGTGGCATGCGTCAGCGGCGACAGCCGGAAAGGGATCATCTCGACATCGAACCGGGCGTGGAATCCGGGCATCTCGCGATACGGCCGCTCGCCGTGGAAGACGACGTTCGGCCGTTTCGGAACGGCGGCCGCCGCGCCCTCGATCCCCCCGACGATCTCGAAGGTCCAGTCGGGGCGCAGAAGCGCGAGCTCGGCGAGGAGGTCCATGTCGAACCACTCGTCCACCGCGCCGACGTAGCCCACGCGAAGCGAGCCCGGCCGCGGCGAGGGCGGGGGAATCGAAGAGAAGGGGTCGAAGGCGCAGGCATTCGGCAGGAGCCGCGCGTCGGGATTCCAGGCGGCCATGCGGGCGCGAAGGGGCTCGGACGTGGCGACGACGAGGTCGGCGCTCGAGGCGATCTCGCGCTCGGCGTCGTCGAGGATGCGCGGCCGATTCGTCGAGAATTCGCGGTGGGCATCGAGGCAGTCGTAGACCACCGTCCAGCCGAAGCGCTCGCGCAGGGCATCCGCCAGGGGAGCCCAGAACGGGGTCTGCACGAGGATCGCCGTCTCGCGCAGATCGAAGCGGCCGCGCGCGGCCTCGAGCCCCGAGAGCGCTCGATCGAGAGGCCCGTCGGTGAGCGTTCGGTCGGCCGGGTCCTCGCGCCGCACGCCCGGTATCGGAAGCAGGGTGACGCCCGGCGCCGCCCCGGCCGCTTCCTCGGGCTCGCCGGAGCCGCGGAGCGAGCCGTAGAAAACGCGGCGGCCGCGCCGGGCGAGCGCCTCGGCGAGCTGCTGCGGCCGCTGCCGCCGGTAGCTCCAGGCGATGACCGGCAGCACGAGGACGTCGGGGCGCCCGGGGTGCGCCGGTCCGGGGTCGAGCGGGAAGCGATCGAGCTCGACCGGCGGCTTTCGCAGCCCGAGCAGTCTCTCGGGGCGGATCCGGCGGCGCAGCGCGCGCCGCCAGGCGATCGGCACCGCCCGGCGTCCGAAGGCATACAGGCGGCCGCGCAGGCCCGCCTCCCACTCGGGTCTCATTCGGGCGGCACGAAGGGCGTGAACGGGCGGCCTCGAAGGATCGCCGCGATCCGCTCCGAGGCGAGGCCGTCGCCGTAGGGGTTGGCGCGGCCGGTCATCGCCTTCCGGGCCGCCGGATCGGCGAGAAGCCGGGAGGCGCGAGTCACGATCGCCTCCTCGTCCGTGCCGACGAGCTCCGCCATTCCCGCCTCGACGCCCTCGGGGCGTTCGGTCTTCTCGCGCAGGACGAGGACCGGCTTGCGGAACGTCGGGGCTTCTTCCTGGATCCCGCCCGAATCGGTCAGGATCAGCCGCGCGCGCCGCATCAGCCGCACGAGCCCGACGTAGTCGAGAGGCTCGATCAGGGAAACGTTCGACAGCGAGGCGTTGCGCCGCACGACGGGGGCGACGTTCGGGTTCGGGTGGAGAACGTGGACGAACCGCGTGGACGGAAACGCGCGGGCCAGCCGCGCGATGGCCCGCACCACCCGCTCGAGCGGCTCCCCGAAGCTCTCGCGCCGATGCGCCGTGATGAGGACGAGGTCCTCCTCCGCCGTGTCTCCGTCCCGGCCCGCGATCGTCTCGAGCGCGTCGACGACGGTGTTGCCGGTCAGAAAGACCCTGGACGGCGGCACGCCCTCGGCCTCCAGGGCCCGGGCCGCACGCCGTGTCGGGACGAAGCCCGCATCCGCGACGAGGTCCACGACGCGGCGGTTCATCTCCTCCGGAAAAGGGTGCTGGAAGTCGCCGGTGCGCAGCCCGGCCTCGACGTGTCCGACGCGGACGCGCCGGTGAAATGCGGCGAGCGCCGAGCCCATGGCCGTCGTCGTGTCGCCCTGCACGAGCAGCCAGTCGGGCTTCTCGCGCGCGAGCACGCCGTCCATGCCGGCGAAGACCCGGGCGATCAGCTCGTTGATCGTCTGATCGGGCCGCATCAGGTCGAGGTCGATGTCCGGCTCGAGCGCGAAAAGCGCGAGGACCTGGTCGAGCATCTCGCGGTGCTGCGCGG
The DNA here is from genome assembly GCA_963738945.1 of uncultured Acidobacteriota bacterium. GTDB lineage: Bacteria > Acidobacteriota > Thermoanaerobaculia > UBA5066 > Gp7-AA6 > DAHUXD01. The sequence goes on along the minus strand of CAVTYD010000002.1, from coordinate 2,566,866 downwards.
TGGCGCACAGCAGCGTCTGGCACCCGGGCTCCTCCCGCAGGCGCCGCACGACCGGAGCCATCTTGATGGCCTCGGGGCGCGTTCCCACGACGATGAGCAGCTTCATGAGTTCTTGTCGGGGCGGCCGGCCGCGCCGCGAGGGAGCCGCGCGCCGCCGGGCAGGGCGAGCCCCCGGCGCATTGTACGGGCTTTGCGCCTTCCGAGGGCTCGGAAATTCGCTCCGGCGGCGGCGCGGGGCGTTACACTCTGGCCTCGAGAGCCATGATTCCGGAAGTCTTCGAGTGCCCGCGCTGCGAGCGTCAGTTCGTCATCGACACCGTCCCGGACGACGGCAGCGAAATGGTCCACTGCCCGCAGTGCAGCCGGTACCTCGGCGTGCGCGACATCGCATTCGTGCTTCGCGGCGAGCTCGACGAGATGATCGAGCGCCTGACCTTCGAGAAGGACCGGCTCGAGAAGGACGAGGCGATCTACAGCCTGACCGACTGCGATCCCGAGATGCGTTACTACGGCCGCGAGGTGTCGCGGGTCATCCAGGTCCTACGGTCGGCCCTGAAGGACCTGAACCACCTGCGCCAGGACTACAAAGTCCGGGCTTCCTGAGATCGACCGCGCCGGACGCCTCAGGCCGGCGCGGGATCCCGGGCGGCCTCGATGAAACGCCGCAGCCGCCGCAGCGCCGTTTCCCTGCCGAGCAGCTCGACGACGTCGAAGAGCGGCGCGCCGACGGTCGTGCCCGTCAGCGCGAGCCGAGTCGGATGGATGAGCTTTCCCGCGGACACCTGCGCGGCCTCGGCGGCCCCGCGCAGCGCCGCCTCGGTCGCCGCGGCGGTCCACTCCGGGAAGCGCCTCGAGGCGCGCCGCCAGCGACTTCGAGCTGCCGTGCCGTCTCGGGCCGGACCTGTTTCTTCCAGCCCTCCGGATCGTAGTCGGCCGGGTCGTGCGCATAGGACGACAGCGCGCGGCCCATCTCGATCGTCGTGCGGACCCGGGGCCGGTGCAGCTCGATGGCGCGCCGGGCGACCTCCGGAGCCGGAACGCCGAGCGGCGCATGAGCGAGGCTGCGGGCGAGGAGCTCCTCGGCCGGCATCGTGCCGATGTATTGGGCGTTCATCCAGAGAAGCTTTTCGGGGTCGAACACGGAAGGTGAGGCCCCGACCCTCTCGAGGGAGAACTCCTTCTCCATCTCCGCCCGCGAGAGGATTTCGCGGTCGCCGCCCGGGGCCCAGCCGAGGAGGGCGAGGAAGTTGAAGAGGGCCTCGGGCAGGATCCCGGCGTCGCGCCACTCCTCGACGGCGGCGGCGCCGTGCCGCTTGGACAGCTTCTTGCGATCCGTTCCCAGGATCATGCCGAGGTGTGCGAATTTCGGGATCGGCGCGCCGAGAGCCCGGAAGAGCGCGACGTGCTTGGGGGTGTTGGCCAGATGGTCGTCGCCCCGGATCACGTGGGTGATCCGCATGTCGGTGTCGTCCACGCAGACGCAGAAGTGGTACAGCGGATGCCCGTCGGAGCGCACCAGGACGAAGTCGTCGAGGGCGTCGGCGGGAAACTCGACGCGGCCGCGGACGAGATCCTCCACGACGATCGTCTCCTCGGGCATGCGGAGGCGCACGACGTGGCGCTCGCCCGCCTTCGCGCGGCGCTCGCTCTCCTCGAGAGGGATCGCGCGTCCGGCGCCCGAGTAGCGGTACGAGCGCCCGGCGGCCTCCGCCTTCTTCCGCTCGGCGTCGAGCTCGTCCGGCGTCTCGAAGGCGCGGTACGCCTTGCCCTCGCGGATCAGCCGCTCGGCCGCCTCGCGATAGAGGTCGTACCGCTTCGACTGGAGAAAGGGGCCCTCGTCGTACTCGAGGCCGAGCCACGCCATCGCGGAGAGGATCTGGGCCGTCAGCTCCTCGCGGGACCGCTCGACGTCCGTGTCCTCGACCCGCAGGATGAACGTGCCGCCGGTGTGCCGGGCGAAGAGCAGGTTGTAGAGCGCGGTCCTCGCCCCGCCGACGTGGAGGGAGCCGGTCGGCGAGGGAGCGAACCGGACGCGGGGAGCGGCAGATCCTTGCAAGGCGAGCGATCCTAGCTTACTAACGTCCCGGCTTCCATCCACCGGACCGGGCCGTCACCGCGAAAGAAACGAATGCCGAGCGACACCGAAGAGGAACCGCTGTCCAGACGCTGGCGCGCCGACGCCGTGCTCGTCGCCGTCACCGTCGTGTGGGGCGCCGACTTCGTGCTCGTCAAGAACCTCCTCGGCGTCGTGCCGCCGCTTCCGTTCCTGTTCTGGCGGTTCGCGGCCGCGACCGCGCTCCTCCTGTTCGCCTTGCCCGGCCGGGCCCCGACGCCCGGGGTCTGGCGCGACGGCCTTCGGGTCGGCGGCCTCCTCGCCCTCGGAATGCTTCTCCAGGTGCTGGGACAGGCCGAGACGACCGCGTCGCACGCGTCGTTCCTGACGGGAATGGCGTCGGTGTTCACGCCGGCGGCGGCCTACGCGATGACGCGCCGGCTCCCGACGCTCGAGAACGGCCTCGGGATCCTTTTCGCGGGCACGGGCTTCGTGCTGATGACGCTTCCCGGCGGAGGCGCGATGAACCGCGGCGATCTGCTGGTCTTCGGGTGCGGCGTGACGTTCGCCTTCTACATCGTGGAGATGGCCGATCGATCGGGACGTCACGACCCGGTCTGGTTCACCGTCATCCAGCTCGCGGTGACGACCGCGGCGGCGGGCGGAATCGCCCTCGCGAGAGGGGGAGCGGCAGGCCTCGAGGGCGGCATCCGTCCGATCCTGGCGGACCCCGCTCTCGTCGCGCAGGCCGCCTTCCTCGTGGTCCTCGGCAGCGCCGGCACCTACGTCTCTCAGACCTGGGCGCAGGGTCACATGTCGGCGACCCACGCCGCGATCATCTACACGCTCGAGCCGGTCGTGACGGCGCTCCTGGCGGCGCATTTTCTCGGAGAGCGTCTCGGACGGCGCGGCTGGGCCGGCGGAGCGCTGGTGCTCGCCGGGATCGTCGTGTCGGAGCTCCGCCTCCGGCGCTGAAACACCACAGGGATTGCAGGCTCGAATGGTAGGCTCCCGCGGTCGATGCTGCCGAGGAGCAGCGACACCCATCTCCCATCTAAGGAGGCAGAATGAGATTCCGGAAGACCCTCCCTGCGGTCGTCGTCTCCACGCTGGTCGCCCTCGCCTGCAGCAAGCCGGCCGAAGGCCCCGCGGCCGGCGCCACCCCGGCGCCCGCCGGCCCGACGGCCGAACAGAAGGCGGCCTTCGACACCGCCGTCGACGCCTACGTCTATGGTTATCCCCTGCTCACGATGGAGTACACGCGCCGCGTCATGACCAACGTCGCGGCGCCCGAGGGGACGCGAGCCCCCATGGGCCAGATCGTGCGGATGCGCGAGTATCCGAACGCGTCCTTCCATGACGTCACGGCGCCCAACGCCGACACCCTCTACACGACCGCCTGGGTCGACGTCGGCAAGGAGCCCTGGGTCCTGAGCCTTCCGAACATGAACGGCCGGTACTACCTCTTCCCGATGCTCGACGGCTGGACGACGGTCTTCGAAGTGCCGGGAAAGCGGACGACGGGCACCGCCGCGCAGGCCTACGCGATCACCGGTCCCGGCTGGACCGGGACGCTGCCCGCCGGCGTCAAGGAGTACAAGTCGCCGACGGCGATCGTCTGGCTGCTCGGCCGGATCTACTGCGTCGGAACACCCGACGACTACAAGGCCGTTCACGCCGCGCAGGACAAGATCTCGATCGTCCCGCTCTCCGCGTGGGGCAAGCGGTACGAGCCGGCCGCGGGATCGGTCGACGCCTCGATCGACATGAAGAAACCGGTCCGCGACCTGGTCAACGACCTGGACGCGACGGCCTACTTCCGGACGCTCGCCGAACTGATGAAAGCGAATCCCCCTTCGGCCGACGATGCGCCGATGGTCGCGAGACTCGCGGCGATCGGCATCGTGCCGGGCAAGGATCTCGACGCCGCCATGCTGTCGTCGGCCGTGGGCGCCCGGCTCTCGGAGGTGACGAAGGCGGCGCAAGGCAAGATCATGGGCTGGTTCAAGGAAGGCGTGGCCGCGGGAGACTCGGTCGACGCCAACGGCTGGGTCTTCACGACGAAGACCGGCATCTACGGAACGGACTACGTCCAGCGTGCGCTGGTCGCGGCCATCGGCCTCGGCGCCAACCGCCCGCAGGATGCCGTCTACCCGACCTCCGAGGTCGACGCCGACGGGAAGACCTACAGCGGCGCGAACAAGTACGTCATGCACTTCGAGAAGGGACAGATGCCGCCGGTCGACGGATTCTGGTCGCTGACGATGTACAACGGCGAGTACTTCTTCGTCGACAACCCCCTCAACCGCTACACGCTCTCCTCGCGCAACAAGTTCGTCCCGAACGCGGACGGTTCGGTGGATCTGTACATTCAGAACGAGAGCCCGGGCAAGGGCAGGGAAGCCAACTGGCTGCCGGCGCCCAAGGACAAGTTCATCCTGATGTTGCGGCTCTACTGGCCGAAGGAGAAGCCGCCCTCGCTTCTCGACGGCAGCTGGAAGATCCCGCCCGTCAAGTCCGCGGCCTGAGCCGTCCGGCGAAGAAATTCATCGGCCCTCTCCCCCGCGGGAGAGGGCTTTTCTCTCTCGCGCCCGCCGGACCTAGTCCAGCGGAAACGTCAGCGAGTACGAGAAGCGCCCACGGCCGATTTCCATCAGCAGGCTGCCCTTGTTGAAGTCGCGCTGCAGCACGTGGTCGACGTCCTCGCCGCCGCGGACGGCGGCGCCGTTGATCGTGAGCAGCTGGTCGCCCGGCTTCAGACCCGCCTGAGCGGCGAGGCTGTCGCGTTGCACGGCCGTGATGCGGTAGCCGTCGGAGGAACCGCGCAGCGTCAGGCCGATGTCGTCGTGAAGGATCTGGACGCCGATGCCGGCGGGAGGGGCCTCGCCCTGCACCGTGACCGTCCGCTCCGCCTGCTTGGTCCGGAGGACGAGCTTGACCGGCACGCCCGGCCCCCGCGTCGAGAGCACGGTCTCGAAGGCCTCCTGCGAGTCGATCGGCGTGCCGTCGGCCGAGACGATCTGGTCTCCCGCGCGGATCCCGGCGCGCGACGCGGGAGAGTCGGGGTAGACGGTCTTCACGCGGAAGCCGCGCGGCCGGTTCTCCTCGCCGGTGACGAGCGTCTTGCCGCGGACGCCGATCCAGACCGCCCGCACCTCGCCGAACCTCAGGATGTCGTCCACGATCCGGTGCGCGCGATCGGCCGGGATCGCGAAGCCGATGCCCTGGGCGCCGCCGATGATCGCGGTGTTGACGCCGACCATCTCTCCGTCCACGTTGACGAGCGGGCCGCCGGAGTTGCCGGGATTGATCGACGCGTCGGTCTGGATGAAGTCGGTGTAGGTCTGGCCGTTCTCGCCGCGCACGCTGCGGCCCTTGGCCGAGACGACGCCGGCGGTGACCGTGTTCGAGAGGCCGAACGGGTTCCCGATCGCCACGACCGTCTCGCCGATCATCAGGTCCGACGAGGAGCCGAGCTTCAGGGCTGGAAGCGCGCCGTTCGGTTTTCGCACGCGCAGGACCGCGAGGTCGTTGTCCGCGTCGGAGCCGACGACGTCGCATTCGAGCTCGAGCCCGGACTTCGTCATCGCGGTGATCTTGGACGCGCCCGAGACGACGTGATCGTTCGTCACGATGATGCCCTTCGGGTCGATGATGGACCCCGAGCCGAGCGACTGGCTGGTTCGCTGCCGGGGGCGCCCCTCGAAACCGAAGAAGAAGTCGTCGAAGATCGAAGGCCGCTGGCGCAGCGTCTGCTCGGCCGAGATGTTGACGACGGCGGGGGCGACTTTTTCGACGACGAGCACGACCTCGCTGCGGCGGTTGGAGAGGGGGGCGGCCGCGGCCGAAGCCGAGAGCACAATCGCGGGAATCATCCAAGGAGCCTTCACGATCGGAAGAACCATATCCCGCTCTCTCGCCATTCCGCCGCAGTGAATAAAAAGGGAGAGGAAGCCGCAGCGACTTCCCCTCCCTCGGCGGTCGGGCCGCGCAGCGGCCCGCTCGGAGTCCGAGCCTAGCGGGCCTTCACGTCGATCGTGTCGGCCTTCTTCTCGCCGCCGGCCGTGATCTTGATCGTGCGAGGCTTGGCGTCCTCCCGCTTCGGAAGCTCGACGCGGAGCAGGCCATTGGAAAAATCGGCCTTGATCTTCTCGCGGTCCACGTTGTTCGGCAGGCTGAAGGTCCGGACGAACTGTCCGTAGGAGCGCTCGACACGGTGGTAGCTCTTGCCGTCGTGCTCACTCTCGAACTTGCGCTCGCCGCGCAGCGTCAGCATGCCGTTCTCGCTCTGGATCTCGATCTGGTTCTCCTGGAATCCCGGCAGCTCCGCCGTGATCACGATCCGGTCCTTTTCCTCGGCGATGTCCACGGGCGGCGCCCAGGCGGCGAGGTTCATCTCGTTCTCGCGCTCCGAGTGACCGAAGCCCGAGCCGAGCGCGCGGTTCAGCCGGTCCTGCAGAGTGGCGATGTCTCGATAGGGTTCCCAACGCATCAGATTCATGGTTCATACCTCCAAAAAGTGAAAATGGGTCATACGGTCACGGTCATGGGTTTCTTGACGAGGGTGAGCTCGCCGTCCTTGCCGGCGTCGAGCTCGGCCATGTCGCCGTCGCGGATCTCTCCGGCGAGCAGCCTCCCGGCCAGGACGTCCGAAACCCGTTTCTGAATGAGCCGCTTGAGCGGGCGGGCGCCGAAGGTCGGGTCGTAGCCTCGGCCGGCCAGCATGCGCCGCGCGGCGGGGGTCCAGGTCAGCAGGATCCCGCGCTCGAGGACCGTCTTGGCCAGGCCCTCGAGCTGGATCTCGACGATTTTCTCGATCTCGTCGCGGGTCAGGCGATGAAAGACGATGACGTCGTCGATCCGGTTGAAGAACTCGGGCCGGAAGTGGCGCCGCAGGGCCTCCTCGATCTTCGCCTGGACCTCGGTCTCGTCCCGCGATGAGTCTTCGGCGAGCCATTCCGAGCCGAGGTTCGACGTCATGATGATCACGGTGTTCTTGAAGGACACGACACGGCCCTTGCCGTCGGTCAGGCGGCCGTCGTCGAGCACCTGCAGCAGGACGTTGAAGACGTCCGGATGCGCCTTCTCGATCTCGTCGAAGAGAACCACGGCGTAGGGCCGGCGCCGCACCGCCTCGGTCAGCCGGCCGCCCTCCTCGTAGCCAACGTAGCCCGGCGGGGCGCCGATCATGCGGGCGACCGCGTGCTTTTCCATGTACTCCGACATGTCGAGCCGGACCATCGCGTGCTCGTCGTCGAAGAGGAACTCCGCGAGAGCCCGCGCGAGCTCGGTCTTCCCGACGCCCGTGGGCCCGACGAACAGGAAGGAGCCCAGCGGCTTCTTCGGGTCCGAGAGGCCGGCGCGCGAGCGCCGGACGGCGTCGGCGATGGCCTTGACGGCCTCGTCCTGGCCGATGACCCGCGCGTGGAGCCGGTCTTCCATCTTCAGGAGCTTGTGCGATTCGCTCTCGATCATGCGGCTGACCGGCACGCCCGTCCACTTCGACACCACGGCGGCGATGTCCTCTTCGGTGACCTCCTCGCGCAGCATGGGCTGGCCCTTCTGCAGGTCGGCCAGGCGCGCATTCTCGGCGGCGAGGTCCTTCTCGAGCTGGGGGAGCCGGCCATAGCGCAGCTCCGCCACCTTCTGGAGCTCGCCCTGGCGCTCGGCTTCCGTGGCGTCCTGGCGGACCTTCTCGAGGGCCTCCTTGATCTGCCCGATCTTCTCGATCACGGTCTTCTCGGCGGTCCACTTTGCCCGCAGGCGGCTGGCCTCTTCGCGGGCGTCGGCGAGCAGCTTCTCGATCTCGCCCAGCCGTTCCTTCGCCTCCTTCGTCTTCTCCTTGGCGAGGGCGCGCTTTTCGATCTCGAGCGAGACGATCCGGCGCTCGACCGCGTCGATCTCGATCGGAACGGAATCGATCTCGGTGCGCATCCGGGCGGCCGCCTCGTCGATGAGGTCGATCGCCTTGTCGGGCAGGAAGCGGTCCGAGATGTAGCGGTGCGAGAGGCGCGCGGCGGCGACCAGGGCGGCGTCCGTGATGCGCACGCCGTGATGGATCTCGTAGCGCTCCTGGAGGCCGCGGAGGATGGCGATCGTGTCCTCGACGGTCGGCTCCTCGACGTAGACCGGCTGGAAGCGGCGCTCGAGCGCGGCATCCTTCTCGATGTACTTCTGGTACTCGGAGAGCGTCGTCGCGCCGATCGCGCGCAGCTCGCCCCGGGCGAGGGCGGGCTTCAACATGTTGCTCGCGTCCATGGCGCCCTCGGCGGCGCCCGCCCCGACCAGCGTATGGAGCTCGTCGATGAAGAGAATGATCGTGCCCTGCGCTTCCTCGATCTCCTTCAGGACGGCCTTCAACCGGTCCTCGAACTCGCCGCGGTACTTGGCGCCGGCGATCATGGCGCCGAGGTCGAGCGAGACCACCCGCTTGTTCTTCAATCCCTCGGGGACGTCGCCCATGTGGATGCGTCGCGCGAGGCCCTCGACGATGGCGGTCTTGCCGACGCCCGGCTCGCCGATGAGAACCGGGTTGTTCTTCGTGCGCCGCGACAGGACCTGGATGACGCGCCGGATCTCCTCGTCGCGGCCGATGACGGGGTCGATCTTTCCGCGGCGGGCGAGGTCGGTCAGGTCGCGCGTGTAGCGCTTCAGGGCCTGGAGCTTGTCCTCGGGGTTCGGGTCGGTGATGCGCGAGGAGCCGCGCACTTCCTTGAGCGCCTTGAGAAGGTCGTCCTTCTTGACGCCGGCCCGGGCGAGACGCCTGGCCGTATCTGCGCCGGATTCGGCGAGGGCCAGCAGAAAGTGCTCGGTCGAGACGTACTCGTCGCCGAACTCCCGGGCGACCTCGAAGGCGCGATCGAAGACCTTCGAGAGGTCCCGCGACGTCGCCGCGTCGGCCGAGGCGCCCGAGACCTTGGACTGGCGCTCCAGGTCCGCTTCCGCCTCCCGGGCCAGCTTTTCGGGTGCGACGCCGAGCTTCTGGAGGACGGGAACGACGACGCTGTCGTCCTGCCGAAGCAGGGCGAGCAGGAGGTGATCTCCCGTCAGCTCGGCGCTTCCGCGGGCGCGGGCGTCCCGCTGGGCTTCCTGAAGCGCCTCCTGGGCCTTTATGGTCAGTTGATCGAAACGCATGGGCTTCCTTCCTGTCGGGCCGGCAAAGTTTCCCGGAGGGCGCCGATGTCGCCGACTGGAGTGCGAAGCGTAGTATATGAGTGTATGGCTGTCAAGTTAATTCGACACGAACATTAGTATATCTAACTCAACTATTTACCCTGTCCTGCACTGCGCGCCGGGTCGGCGATGCCCGCCTCCCGGAAGCCCTTTTCCCGCAGGTGGCAGGCATCGCAGGCTCCGCAAGGCTCTCCGGCCGGTCCGGGGGCATAGCAGGACACGGTCGAAGCAAAATCGAGTCCAAGGCCTGCCGCGCGTCCGACGATCTCCGCTTTCGTCGACCTGAGGAGCGGAGCGTGAATGCGAAAGGGCGCGGTGCCTTCGACTCCTGCTCTCGTGCCGAGGTTCGCCATTCTCTCGAACGCTTCGAGAAACTCGGGTCGGCAGTCGGGGTAGCCCGAGTAGTCGAGCGCATTGGCGCCGATGAAGATGGCCCGGGCTCCCAGCACCTCCGCCCACGCGAGGGCATGGGAAAGAAAGAGCGCGTTCCGGGCGGGCACGTAGGTCGCGGGGATCGGATCCGCGCCCAGCGCGTTTCGGGGAACGGGAATCTCGGGATCGGTCAGCGCCGAGGCTCCCGCGGCCGGGATAGTCGAGTCGGACGACGCGGTGCTCGCGGACCCCGTAACGCGCGGCGATCACTCGCGCCGCGTCGAGCTCGACCGCGTGGCGCTGGCCGTAGTCGAACGAGAGCGCATGGACCGCGAAGCCCTCCTCGCGGGCGATCAGCAGGCACGTCGACGAATCGAGACCTCCGGAAAGAAGGACGACGGCCTTTGGCGCGGCGTCTTCGGCGCGGCGTGCGTCGGTCATCGGCCCGGTATGTCGCCCCACAGGATCTTGTGGAGCTGCAGGCCCAGCCGGATCGGGCGGGCGGAGTCGCGGACCCACTCCGCGAGCTCGGCCGCCGGGAGAAAGCCCCACGCGGGTGAAAACGTCACGACGCGTCCGGCATCGAGGTTTCTCTCGCGCACCAGGGCGAGCGACCATTCGAAGTCGCGGCGGTCGGCGATGACGAACTTCAGCTCGTCGTGGGGCCGCAGGCGGTCGAGATTCTCGAGCCGGTTGGCCGACTGCATGCCGCTGCCCGGCGCCTTGACGTCCACGATCCTGACGGCCCGGGGGTCCACGCGTTCGATCGGGACGTGGCCTCCCGTCTCGACCAACACGGTCTTCCCCGCGTCGAGCAGCCGCTCGATCAGGGGATAGACGGCGTCCTGCTCGAGCGGCTCGCCCCCGGTGATCTCGACCAGATCGGTCTCCAGCGCGAGAACGCGGGCGACCGCCTCGTCCAGGGGGAGATCGCCTCCACCTTGAAATGCGTACGCCGTGTCGCACCAGACGCAGCGCAGGCTGCAGCCGGTCAGGCGGATGAACGCGCAGGGAAAGCCGGCCCGCGTCGACTCTCCCTGGATCGACCGGAAGATCTCGGTGACGCGCAGCACGGGCTCCGTCATGCGACGACGCGGATCGTTCCGTGGAGCATGTTCATGCCGCAGGAAAAGGGGAATTCGCCGGCGGTCTCCGGGACGACCGTGATGGCGGTCTTCTCGCCCGTGGGAAGGCGCCTTCGAATCCGAAAGTCGGGCAGGACGATCTCGTCCGTGCAGGGTCCCTCGTCGCGCCGATCGAAGACGAGCGTGAGCGGCGCTCCCCGCCGGGTCACGATGAGGTCGGGAGAATAGCCTCCGTCCACGACGATGGTGATCCTCGACTCCGCGTCCACGGCACGACGCGGGCCGAAGAAGAACCAGCCGAGAAAGGCGAGGAGAGCGATCCCGGCGGCGATGGCGGCGATCCGATCGGGCGTCATGGGAGCGCCTTCTTCGCCAGGCGCAGGCTGTTGGCGACGACGGAAACGGAGGAGGCGGCCATCGCCGCGGAGGCGATCATCGGCGAGAGCATCCATCCCGTGAGGGGGTACAGCGCGCCGGCGGCGATCGGGATGCCCAGGACGTTGTAGAGAAACGCGAAGGCGAGATTCTGGCGGATCGTCGAGAGGGTCGCCCGCGAAAGCGCGATCGCCTCCGGCACCGCTTCGAGGCTTCCGCCGACGAGCGTGAGGTCGGAGGCCTCGATCGCGATGTCGGCGCCGGCGCCGATGGCGATCCCGACGTCGGCCCGCGCGAGCGCCGGGGCGTCGTTGACGCCGTCGCCGACCATCGCCACGATTTCGCCGCGCGCCTGGAGCTCTTCGACCCGGCTCGCCTTCTCCGGAGCGAGCACCTCGGCGAACACTTCTTCGATGCCGACCCGGGCGGCGACGGCCCGCGCCGTGTCCGCCCGATCGCCCGTCAGCATGACGGTTTTCAAGCCCATCGCGTGCAGGCGGCGGACCGCCGGCCGCGACGACGGCTTCTCCGGGTCGGCCACGGCGAGGACGCCGAGCAGGCGTCCGTCCGCGCCGACGAGCAGGGGAGTCTTGCCTTCGGCCGCAAATCGATCGAGGTCCTCGCGCACGGCGGAGAGGCCGATGCCTTCGTCGCCGAAGAGGCGCGCATTCCCCACGACGACGCGCCGGCCGCCGACGGTCCCGGTCACGCCGAAGCCCGTGCGGGACGCGAATCGCTCGACCGGCGGGGGCGCGATCCCCTTCTCCCGTGCGGCGGCGACGACCGCGCGCGCGAGCGGATGGCCGGAGCTCTCCTCGAGAGCGGCCGCGAGGCCCAGGAGCTCCGAGTCCGGAACGCCCGCGACGTGAACGCGATCGGACAGACGGGGCCTGCCCTCCGTCAGCGTGCCGGTCTTGTCGAGGAGGACGAGGGTTACCTTCCGCGACTGCTCGATGGCGTCGGCGTTGCGGAAGAGGATTCCCGACCGCGCGCCGCGGCTCGTGCCGACGAGGATGGCGGTCGGCGTCGCGAGCCCGAGCGCGCACGGGCAGGCGATGACGAGGACCGATGCCAGCGCCACCGTCGCGTACAGCGCGCGAGGCTCCGGGCCGGTCACGTACCAGAGGACCCACGCGACGACGCCGATCCCGAGAACGAGGGGCACGAAGACCCCGGAGATCCGGTCGGCGAGCCTCTGGATCGGGGGCTTCGAGGCCTGGGCCTCTTCGACCAGGCGTGCGATCTGAGCGAGGGCGGTTCGTTCGCCGACCGCCGTCGCTTCCATGTCGAACGCGCCGTCCCCGTTCAGCGTGCCGCCGATGACCCGGTCCCCTTCGCTCTTTTCGACCGGCAGCGATTCGCCCGTGACCATGGATTCGTCGAGCGCGGAGCGTCCCGCCCGGACGATTCCGTCCACGGGCACGGCGTCGCCGGGCTTGACGCGGAGGCGGTCGCCGATCCGCACCTCCGCGAGAGCCACCTCGGTCTCGGCGCCGTTCTGCAGCCGGCGAGCCTTCCGCGGAGCCAGATCGAGCAGCTGCCGCACGGCGGCCGACGCGCGGCCCCGCGCCCGGGTTTCGAAGTAGCGGCCGAGGAGCACGAGCGTGAGGATCACGCCGACCGCCTCGTAATAGATCGCGCTCATCGGCCCGCGTCCCGCCGGGGCCATCGTCTCCGGGAGGAACGTGGCGGCGACCGAGAGGCCGAGCGCCGCCGTCGTCCCGAGCGCGATGAGCGTGTCCATGTTCGCGGTCCGATTCCGGAGCGTGCGGACGGCGCCGGTGAGAAACGGCGCCCCCGCCCACAGGTAGACGGGAAGCGTGAGGCCGAGCAGCACGAGATTCCGCGCCGGGAAGGCGACGTGCGCCATCGAGATGAAGACGGACGGAACCGTGAGCAGGGCGCTGACGCCGGTTCGCACGAGGAGACCGCGCGTCTCCCGGCGCGCGCGCCGGTCCTCCTCCTCCGGCTCGACCTGCCCGGTCGGCCGGGCGTCGTAGCCGCTCTCCCGGACCGCGGCCACGAGCCGCGCGGCGTCGAGGCCGGCGCCGAGCACGCGGGCGCGGCCCGTTCCGAGGTTGACCGAAGCCCGGGAGACCCCCGGCACGGCCTCGAGCGCCCTCTCGATCGTCGTGACACAGGACGCGCAGTGCATGCCCTCCAGAGAAAGCGAGAGACCCTCTCCGGAAGCCGGTTCCGGGGCGCTCCTCGCGAGAGTGGGGAGCGACGGTCGAGGCGACGAGGCCGCCTCGGGGCGGAGGTACCGGTCCGGGCTCGCATCGAAGGCTTTCGCGCATCCCTCGGCGCAGAAGAGGATCTGGCGGCCCCCGACCACGCGCCGCGCGGCGGCGTGCTCCGGCACGACCGTCATGCCGCACACGGGATCGCGCGACTCGAGGGTTCCCGGGAGCGTCACGGTCGAGCCTCCGCGGCCTCGATCCCGCGATCGACGGCGTAGACTCCCACGTCGATGCGCATCGGGATGCCGAGTCTATCCGGTTCGCCGCCGCCGCCGGGCGGCCCCCGGTCCCGGCGAGGCGGCTCTTGAGCGCGCCCGTCCGCTATCGCGCCGTGGTTTCCTACGTCGGCACGGAGTTCCACGGTTGGCAGGTCCAGAAGAACGCACCGCGAACCGTGCAGGCGGCGCTGCAGACGGCGCTCGCCGCGCTGGCCCGGGCGGCCGTGCGCGTCGAGGGCGCGAGCCGCACGGACGCGGGCGTCCACGCCGACGGCCAGGTCAGTCATTTCGAGCTGCCGCGGCGGCGCGAGCCGCGGGTGATCCGCGACGCCGTCAACGACCGGCTTCCCGCCGACGTCCGGATCATCGAGGTCAGCGAGGCGGCTCCCGGCTTTCATGCGCGCTTCGACGCTTCGTGGAAGGAGTATCGGTACCGCTGGAGCCGCGCGGCCGTCGTGGCGCCGCGAGACGCGCCGTTCGTCGCCCCGATCTCGCCGAGGGCGGACGCCTCGCGGATGCGGCACGCCGCCTGCGCCGTGACCGGTCAGCACGATTTCCGGATCTTCGCCGTCGAAACCGCCGCCTCCGAGCCGACCGTCCGGACGCTCCACTCCATCACGATCGAGGAAGACGGCCCCGAGTTGACGGCCCTCTTTCGCGGCGACGGGTTCCTGCGCGGGATGGTCCGGTCGATCTGCGGCGTGCTCGCCGACGTCGCCCGCGGCCGCGTTCCGGGCGACCGCGCCGATCTCCTGCTCTCGACCGGTGACCGCGGCCTCCTCTCGCCGAAGGCCCCCGCCCGCGGGCTGACGCTCGAACGGGTCTTCTACGGAGCCCCGCCGGGGGCGCGTTAAAATCCCCCTGTGATCGATCCGGACATCCTGGCGGCGTCGGGCTCCCTCGAGCGGCAGCTGCTCGACGAGATCGACCTCGCGAAGCTGCCGCGGCACATCGCGATCATCATGGACGGCAACGGCCGGTGGGCGAAGCAACGGGGTTCGCCGCGCGTCGAGGGGCACCGGGCCGGCATCGCTTCCGTGCGGGAAGCCGTCGAGACCTGCGCCCGCCTCGAGCTCGACGCCCTCACCCTGTACGCGTTCTCGGTCGAGAACTGGAAGCGCCCGCGCTTCGAGATCGTGACGCTCATGTCGCTCCTGAAGGAGTTCCTCGCGAGGGAGCTCGGCAACCTCCTGAAGAACGACATTCGCTTCCGCGTCGTCGGCCGCATGAACGAGCTCGACCCGTCCGTTCAGAAGGCGCTGGCCCAGGGCCTTGCCGCGACCTCCTCGTGCCGCGGCATGACGTTCAACATCGCCCTGAACTACGGGGGGCGGACCGAGATCGTGGACGCGTGCCGCTCCCTCGCCAACGACGTGGTCTCCGGGCGCCTGACCCCCGAGCAGATCGACGAGGAGACGCTGGGCTCGCGCCTGGGGACGGCGGGAACGCCGGATCCGGATCTCCTGATCCGCACGAGCGGCGAGATGCGCGTCTCGAACTTTCTGCTGTGGCAGATCGCGTACAGCGAGATCTGGGTCACGCCGACGCTCTGGCCCGACTTCCGCAAGCGGCACCTCTTCGAGGCCATCCTCGATTTCCAGAAGCGGGAGCGCCGCTACGGCGGCGTCATCAACGAGGGGCGCCCCGCCGACGGAAAGGCCGAGGCTCAGGGCTGATGTCCGCCGACCCTGCGCGGGCCTTCGCTTGGCGCTAGGCACGCGCGAGCTCGCGGCGGCGGTCGCGATTCCGATCGTTCTCGCGGCGCTCTTCCTGGCTCCCGCGCTCGTGTTCAACGCCCTCGTGGCAGTCGTCGCACTCGGCGCACTCTGGGAGTTCTATCGGATGGCCGAGAAGGCCGGCCACCCGGTCGCCAAGACGCTCGGCATCGTCTACGGCGGGCTCGTCCTCGGCGCCGCCGCCATCCTGTGGGGGCCGCTGCGCTTCCTCACGCGTTCCGGCTCGGTCGTCGAGATCGTCGAGCACGAGCGGCCGGGCGGTTGGTACGGCCTCGCCCTTCTCGGGATCGGACTGGCCGCGGCCGCGCCGCTGTTCGCTCGCCTGCCTCCGGCGCTCGCGCTGTCGGGCGCGGCCTCGACCGTGTTCGGCGTCGTCTCGATCGCGCTGCCGGCGACGAGCCTCTGTTACCTGCGCGGCCAGTCGCCCCGCGCCGTGCTGTTCCTGTTCCTGCTGGTGTGGGGCTGCGACTCGGCGGCCTATTACGGCGGGCGGAGATTCGGCGCTCATCCCCTCGCGCCGGTCGTCTCGCCCAAGAAGACCTGGGAAGGCTCCATCAGCGGCCTCGCCGCGGCCACGGTCTTCGGAGCCGCGGCCGGGACCTGGTGGTTCGTGCCGGATCTCGGGCCATGGCACGGAGCCCTCGCGGGGGCGCTCGCGTCCACCGCGGGCCAGCTCGGCGACCTGGTCGAGTCGCTCTGGAAGAGGGGAGCCGGCGTGAAGGATTCCGGAGTCTTCCTGCCGGGTCATGGCGGCTTCTTCGATCGGATCGATTCGCTGCTGTTTGCCGGCCCGGTGGTCGCCGCATTCCTGGCCTGGGGTTAGGGCGGGGGAAGACCCGGCGGGCGTTTCGGCCCCCCGGCAGGATGGCCCCAATATAATGTTGCGTTGCGCATGAAGTCCCTCTCGATCCTCGGGTCGACCGGCTCGATCGGCTGCTCGGCCCTGGACGTCGTGGCCGCGATGCCGGAGCGCTTCCGGGTCGTCGCCCTCGCCGCCGGCCGCTCGATCGAGAAGCTCGCCGAGCAGGCGGTCCGGTTCCGCCCGCGGCTGATCGCGATCGACCGCCCCGAGGACGTCTCGAGGCTCGAGCGCCTCCTGCCGGCCGGCCTCGGCTCCCGGATCGTGTCCGGACGGGAAGGCCTCGACGAAGCCGCCCGCCATCCCGACGTCGACACGGTCGTCGGAGGCCTGGTCGGCGCCCTGGGTCTGAAGTCCGCCCATGCCGCGGTGCGCGCCGGCAAGCGCCTCGCGCTCGCCAACAAGGAGCCGCTCGTCGTCGCCGGCGAGCTCATCCTGGCGGAGGCCAAACGCAGCGGCGCCGAGCTCGTACCGGTCGACTCCGAGCACAGTGCGATCCACCAGGCGCTGCGATCGGGTCAGGCGGGCGAAGTGCAGCGCATCGTCCTGACGGCCTCCGGCGGGCCGTTTCGCGAGCGGCGCCTCGACACGTTCGATGCGATCACGGTGGACGACGCGCTCGCGCACCCGACCTGGAAGATGGGTCCGAAGATCACGATCGACTCGGCCACCATGATGAACAAGGGCCTCGAGGTCATCGAGGCGCACTTTCTGTTCGGGCTGCCCGGCGACCGGATCGACGCCGTGATCCATCCGCAGTCGCTGATCCATTCCTTCGTCGAGTTCGTGGACGGATCTCTCGTGGCCCAGCTCGCGAGAAACGACATGAAGTTCCCGATCGTCTACGCGCTCTCCTATCCCGAGCGGCTCCCCAATGCGTTCGGGCGGCTGGATCTCGTCGCGCTGTCACGGCTCGATTTCTTCGAGCTCGATCCGCGCCGCTACCCGGCCATCGGCCTGGCGCGGCAGGCCCTGGCCGCGGCCGGCGCCATGCCGGCCGTCCTGAACGCCTCCAACGAAATCGCCGTGGCCGCCTTCCTGGAGGGGAAGATTTCGTTCCCCGACATCGTTAGCGTCGTGTCCGGAACCATGGAATCGACCGGTCGAAAGCCCGCTCCCGGAAGCCTCGAGGAGGCGGAGGACGTCGATCGCGCGGCCCGCGAGACGGCCTCGGCCCTCGTGCGCCGCCGCGCGGCGCCGGTCGCCGCCCGCTAATCTTCCCCCGAAGGAGTCCTCGTTGACGATCCTCAGCAACACGCTCGCTCTCATCGTCGTCCTGTCGGTCCTCGTGGTCGCCCACGAGTTCGGTCACTTCGCCGTCGCCAAGTTCTTCCGATTCCCGGTCGAGGTGTTTTCGGTCGGATTCGGAAAGCGCCTGTTCGGCAAGACGTGGCGAGGCACCGACTACCGCGTGTCCGCCATCCCGCTCGGCGGCTACGTCCGCGTCGTCGGTCTCGGGCCCGACGAGTCGACGCTCGCCGAGGGCACCTCGCAGGAGGCGCCGCCGGTCGGGAAGCGGTGGCAGCGCAGCCTCGTTCTCCTGGCCGGTCCGGGGATGAACGTCGTGCTGGCGATCCTGCTTCACACGGCGGTCTTCGTCGTCGGCGTGAGAGTTCCCGCGTACGAGCTCGAGCCTCCCGTGATCAAGATCGTCGAACCGGACTCGCCGGGAGCCTCGGCCGGATTTCTCCCGGGCGACCGCGTCCGAACCATCAACGGCACGGAGACGCCGCGCTGGCGCGACGTTCTCTTCATCTTCGGCATGAGCGCCCGCGAGAAGCTGGACGTCGGCGTGGATCGCGGGGGGCAGAAGATCTCCCTCGAGGTCGTGCCGCGGCCGAATACGAAGTACGACCTCGGCTATGTCGGCCTCCTGCCCGATTTCGGCACGAGCGTGCGGCCGCGCGTGGGATCCGTCGTGTCGGGATCTCCCGCGGAAGCGGCCGGTCTGAAGGCGGGCGACGTGATTCTCTCGGTGGCCGGTCACCCGATCCAGGGCGCGCCGGATCAGATCTTCACGAGCTTCGTCGCAGCCGTGTCGGGGGCGGCCCCGGGCCCGTTCGCGGTCGAGTACTCGCGCGGTGGCCGTGTCGCGACGGCGATGGTCAAGCCGCGCCACGACCCCGACGGCTCGTGGAAGGTGGGGGTCCAGGTCGGCGCCGATCTCCCCGAGGTCCTCGAGCGTTTTCCGGTCAAGCAGGCGTTCCTCGAAGGGTGGAGACGGGTCGAGACGGATTTCACGATGACGCTTTCGATCCTCGGACGCCTCTTCCGGGGCCGGGCGAGCATGAAATCCATGTCGGGGCCGCTCGACATCGCCAAGTTTTCGGGCGAGGCCGCGCGCGAGGGAGCGATACCGCTGGTCGCGCTGATGGCGGCGATCTCGCTGCAGCTCGGCATCTTCAACCTCCTGCCCATACCCGTCCTCGACGGCGGGCACCTCTTCCTGCTCGGCCTCGAGAGCATGGCCCGGCGCGATTTTTCGCTCCGCGTCAAGGAGCGCATCCTCCAGGTCGGCTTCGTGATGATCCTCGCCCTGCTCGCCGTCGTGCTCTACAACGATCTCGCGAAGAACATCCCCTCGAACTGGTGGCCGTTCTAGCCGGCCGGGGTCGGGAAGCCTACTTGTACACGCCGGTGTGAACCGGAAGGCGGGCGGCGGGCCGCCCGCCCGTCAGCGCCGCAAAGGGCGCTCCCGCCGGGGCCTCCATCTCTTCGACGATCCGATGAAACTCGCGGCGAAACGCGAGGTCGCTGCCCCAGTAGTGGGACCGCGCCGGGCACGCACCCTTCTCCGCACAGACGCCCTCGACGGCGCACGCGTGGCCGAAGTCCGAGATCCGTCCGCGGCGGGCCATGATCTCCCGAAGCTCCCCGCGGAATCGCTCGTACGCCGCGCCGGACCAGATCTCGGAGAGCGAGCTCCGGCCGACGTTGCCGAGAACCGCGCTCCGGTGATCCTGGAGTATGCAGCACGTCACCGCGTCGCCGTTGGCGTTGATCGTCATCGAGTACCAGCCCACCAGGCAGAATTCATGGAGCTCTCCGGCGACCCGGGCGCGGCGCGACGCGGGGTCGAAGAGATGGCGCAGCTTGACGCGAGCGCGCCGTCCGACGGGCGCGGCGGCGAACACACGCCGCTCGGCGGCGGAGATCCGGTCGGCGATCGAGCGCTCCCAGAACGAGAAGCGCTCGAGCCGCTCGAACCAGTCCTGCGACAGGACGCCTTCGTACAGGCGCAGCATCTCGGCGACGTCCTCGTCGCTCATCGCCGGCATGGGGCGGACCGGGTAGAGCCCGTTCAGCCAGAAGCGGTCGGCTCCGGTCTCGCGGAACACGCGGTACATCTCCGGAATCTGCCGGAAGTTTTCCCGATAGACCAGAAACTGCACCTTGATCGAGCAGTCGGATCCGATCTCGCGTTTGAGGGCCGAGGCCCGGCGGAGGTTTTCGACGACGCGTCCGAAGTTGGCCGGCGTCGTCTGCATCATCGCGGCGTACGACTCGGGCCCGGCGGCGTTCAACGAGACGCAGATCTCGTCGCAGCCCGTCTCGAAGAGCGCCCGGAGGACCGGTTCGGTCAGGAGCACGCCGTTGGTCGTCAGATCCGTGACGCGGAGGCCGCGGCGTCCGAGTCCCGCGATCAACTCCGCGGCATCCTTGCGAAACAAGGGCTCGCCGCCTCCCATCAGCCGGACCCCCCGGACGCCGAGATCCCGCATCTCGTCGAAGAGCGATTCGAGCCGGGCGGCGGGAAGCGCGGAGTTGCCGGCCCGAAGCTCCGCCGTCGAGCAGAAGAAGCAGTCGATGTTGCAGCGGTCCTGCCAGGACACCTCGACGACGCGGGGCGGAGGCGGCGCGGCCCCGCGGAGACTCTCGAGCAACGAGGCCTTCTCGCGCTCCTCGAGACGTTCCCACGAATAGGCCACGGGGGGATCTTATGCCGTGGGCTCGGCTCTCCCCGCGGCTAGAATCCGGACAGGAATGCTTCGCTGACGATGGCCGTGCTCGGTCTGTGGGCGACCTACGCGGCTGCCGCCGCCGCGGCGCTCGGACTCGCGCGCCGGTACGCGGACCGCTTCTCGGCGAGCGCCGGTCTCCTCCTCGCGATCCTGCCGCTCGTCTTCACGGGCCGTGCCGTCCTGACGGGTCAGCTCTACGGTCCGGCCGACCTCTACTTCTCCGGCGATCCCTGGAAGCGGCTCGCCGAGGCCCGGACCGTCGGCGCGCCGCAGAATCCGATTCTCTCGGACCTCGCGTTCGCGAACCTGCCCTGGAGAGCCGCGGTGCGCGAAGCGGCCGCCAACGGACGCGTCCCCCTCTGGAACCGCTTCGTCCTCGGCGGCACGCCCCTGCTCGGGGCGGCGCAGGCGGGCGTCTTTCACCCGTCGACGGCCCTCGGCCTGTGGCTTCCGCTCGCGCTGTCCTGGACCTTCTCGTGCACGTTCACGCTCTTTCTCGCGCTGCTCGCGGCGTTCGTTTTCTTCCGGGATCACGATCTCGGCGAGCCGGCGGCGCTCGTCGGCGCAGCGGCCTGGGGCTTCTCGACCTACCTGCTCTTCTGGAACGGCTGGAGCGTGGGGCCCTCGACGGCGACGTTCCCGCTGCTCGCCCTCGGGCTGAGGCGCCTGGCGCGCGCGCCCGGCCGGGGCGGCCTCGCGCTGACGGCGGCGGCGCTGTGTCTGTCGCTCTTCGGGGGACACCCGGAGTCGTCCTTCCACGCGGCCGCGGCCGGCGCGGCGTACTTTCTGTGGGAGCTCGCCGGACGCCCGCGCACCGCCGCCCGGGCGATCGCCGGCGCCGCCGGGGCGGGCCTCCTGGCGTTTTTCCTCTGCGGGCCCCAGCTCTTCCCGCTGCTCGAGGTGCTCCCGCACACGGCGGAGTATCGGGCTCGGCAACGGAGCCTCGAGACGGGCGCCGCGCGCCAGGCGGTGACGCTCCGCGAATCCGCCGCCCGCCTCGTGCCGGACGTCCTGCCGTTCGCGCATGGCATCTACGGCCGAAGCCGCGTCGAGGACCGCGCGGACGGTTCGGGCATGCCTCTCGGCTACGCCGGCGCCGTTCTCTTTCCGCTCGCCGCCCTTTCCTTCGGCGCCTCGCGCCCGCGCCGCGGGCGAGTCGCGTTTCTCGCCTTTTATCTCGCCGGCCTCGCGTACGGGGCCAGTGCCCCGGGGCTCATGGACCTGACCTCGCGCCTGCCGGGCTTCGCCCTCGCCCTGAACTATCGGCTCGTGTTTCTGGCGGGGTTCGGCCTCGCCGGTCTGGCCGCGCTCGGAACCGAGGCCCTGTCGGAGACGGGAGCCGGGCGCCGGCTGGCGATCGCATCGGCCGCCGCCGCCATGATTCTCGCCGGCCTCGTCGCGGCGGCGCGTCCCGTCCTCGCGTCGCGAGGCCTCGAATCCGCGTTCGTCCGACGGGAGGCGCTCGCGGAGATCGTGCCGCTGGCGCTTCTCGCGCTCGCCGCCGCGGGGTCGCGCCGGCGGCCCGCGGCGTTGGCGAACGCGGCGCTCGCGTGCCTGGTCGTTCAGCGGTTCTTCGAGATGCGCGGCGTCTATCCCACGCTTCCCCCGACTTCACTCGCGCCGTCCCTGCCCACGCTCGCCGCCCTGCCTCTCGGGAGCGAGCCGGCCCGGATCGTGGCGACGGCGGACGCGTTTCGGCCCAACGCGGCGGCGCTCTATCGGATCGAGGACGTGCGGGGCTACGAATCCGTGATCCTCGACCGCTTCTCGGACACCTTTCCGCTCTGGTCGAAGACGCAGCCGGCCTCGTTCAATCGCGTGGATGACCTCTCGGCTCCTCTGCTGCGCTTCCTGAACGCGCGGTACGCATTGGGCTCGCCCGATGAGCCCGTGCCCGCCGGCTGGCTCGAGCAGGCTCGCGGACCGGAGCTCGCGATCTTCGCGAACCCCCGGGCGCTTCCCCGGGCGTTCGTGCCGCGAACGCTCCGGACCGCGCGCGATCCGATCTCGGCCATGGCGTCGGTCTCCGACTTCGGGGAGACGGCGATTCTCGACGGCGACGAGGAAGGGTCGCGGCGAAACGGCGAGGCCGCCCTCCGCGTCCGCGAGACCGGCCCCGACCTCGTCGTGTCGGTCGCGGCGGCGTCCCGCGCACTGGTCGTCACGTCGATTCCCGACTGGCCCGGATGGGTCGCCGCCGCCGGCGGCGAGCCCATTGCGACGATCACGGTCAACCATGCGTTCGTCGGATTCTGGATCGCGCCGGGCACGCGCACGGTGCGGCTCGAGTACCGGCCGCGATCCTGGCCGATCGGTGAAGCCGCATTCCTCGCCGGCCTCGCCCTCGCGGCCGTCCTCGCGATCCGGTCGCGCCACGCGGGCCCCTGAGCCCGACGCCACCGCCGTGGCCTTCGTAAGAGAAGGTGGATGGGCAACGTCGTGGCGGGAGTCCTCGGCATCATCCTGGCCGCCGCGGGCGCCTACCTGCTCTGCCGGAATCTTTCCTGCGCGCCGCTGCCCGCCGGGCTCGGCGCCGCCGCGTGGGCCTTTTCCCGGCCGCTGCTCGCGCCGGGTTCGAGCTCGGCCGGTCTGGCCGGGATCGAGTCCTCGTGCCTCGTTCCGTTCGCCCTCGCCGGCGCGTTTTCGCGCGAGAGGCGCCGCTGGCCGTTTCTCGTCTTCGCGCTGGTTTGCGCGCTCGGCCGCTGGCGGGAAGACGCCGCGGCCGCCGGCGGCACCTCCGTCCTCGAGGCGCTCGTGCTCGCGGTCCTCGCGGCGCTCGGCGCTCAGCGCCTTCACGACGCGGAAGGCGGCGCGGCGTTCATGGTCGGTGCGGCGGCGGCGATGGCGCTCGGTCTCGGCCTGGCCGGCCGCGGCGCTTCGCATCCGTGGTTGGAGGCGGCGCCCGCGGCGGCGGCGCTCACCGTCGCCGCGGCGAGCTCTCGCGAGTACCGGGCGCGCGCCGGGCTGGTGGCCCTGGTCGCCCTGTTCGCGACGCAGCGAGCGCTGGAGATCGTCGTGCGGGGCCACGGCCCTCGAAGCGGCGTCGCGGAGGCGACGGCGAGACCCTGACCGCGGGACTGCCGTGGAGGGCGCGCGATAATGACGCCCATGCTCCCCGGCCTCGCGACGCTCGTCGTGTATGGCAGCACCGCATCGCTGGCGCTGTGGCTCGCCCATCGGTTCGTGGTTCCCATTCCGCGCCGGACCGCCGTGATCCTCGGAGCGGCGCCGCTGCTCTTCACGGGTCAGGCCATCCTGACGCGGGGGATCCTCGCGCCCCTGGACATCGTCTACCAGGCCGAACCCTTCCGCTCGATCGCTTCGCAAGAGGGAATCGGCCCGACCCGGGACCCGCTCCTCGTCGACGTCGTGGCGCAGATGCTTCCTTGGCGGGCCGCGGTTCGCGAGTCCCTGGCCGCGGGCGGATTCCCCCTCTGGAACCGCCATGTTCTTTCGGGACAGCCTCTGCTGGGCGTCGCTCAACCCGCGATCTTTCATCCGGGAACCTGGATCGGCCTCCTCCTGCCTCTGCCCGAGGCGTGGAACTTCGACGTTTCTCTGCGCCTGCTTCTCGCGCTCGGGTGCGCCTACGTCTTTTTTCGAGGAATCGGGGCCGAGGACATGCCGGCCCTGCTCGGCGCCTTCGCCTGGGGCTTCTCCGACTTCCTGCTCTTCTATGTCGGCTATCCGATCACGCCGAGCCTCGCGCCGTTTCCGCTGCTCCTTCTCGGCCTCACGCGGCTGGCACGGGGCGGCGGCACGGCCGAGGTCGCGCTGACGGTGACGGCGTTGGTTCTGACGATCGTCTCGGGACATCCCGAGACTCTGCTCTTCGGCGTCACGGGCGCGGGTCTCTTTTTTCTCGTGGAGCTCGCCCGGGCCCGGCCCGGGGACCGCGGGCGCGCGATCGGGCTGTCGCTGCTCTCCGGGGCGATCGCCCTCGGGATGTGCGCGGTGGTGCTCCTCCCTTTTCTCGAGATCCTGCCGCAGACCTGGCAGCACAGCCTCCGGATGCTCCCGCGAAGCTGGGGCGACCGGTCGGCGCCGCTCGCCGAGTGCCTCAGGAGGCTCGTCCCCAGCCTCGTGCCGTACGCCTACGGCACGCTCGGTCGCACCCGAGTCGTCGAGCGGCTCATCCTGCCGGCCGGATACGCCGGGGCGCTCCTCTTCCCGCTGGCTGCGGCGGGCTCCTTCGGAAAGGATCGGCGTCGGTGGAGCTTCCTGCTGCTCGCGGCGCTGGGCCTGGCTCTGAACGTCCGCTTGCCGGGCATCGCCGGGCCGCTCTCGAAGCTGCCGCTCTTCGAGATCGCCTTCAACGACTACTTCGTCTTCCTCGTCGTCTTCGGACTCTCCGGCCTGGCGGTTCTGGGCACCGCGCGGCTTCAGCGGGGCGAGGGTGCCGCGGCCTTCCTCCGGGGCGCGGCCGCCTCCGCGGTGGTTCTTTCGGCGGTCGTCGCCACGCGGTCGGCGCGCCTCGAGGATCTCGGCATGACGCGCGCGTACCTGGCAGGGCGCTTCCTGCTCCAGGCGGTTCCGCTCGGGCTCGGCGCCCTGATCGTCGTCGTCGGGGTACGCCGGCGCCGGCTCGGCGTCGGCGCCGTGATCGGGCTCCTGGTGCTCTTCGTGGGCGCGCGCCGCCTCGAGGAGGCGCAGGTCTACCCGACCTGTCCCGTCGGCGCGCTCGCCGTGCCGCTGCGGCTTCTCGATCCCATCCCGCGGGGCGAGCCCGTGCGCATGGCGGCCCTGGGCCGCTCGTTCGAGCCCAACGTCGCGGCCTTCTACGGGGTCGAGGACGTCCGCGGCTATGACGCGATGACGCTCAAGCGCTACGCGGACACGTACGGTCTGTGGTGCACGCAGCTGCCGGCGTATTTCAACCTCGTCGACGACCCGACGTCGGCGTTCGAGGCCTTTCTCGGCGTTCGGTACGTCCTCGTGCCTCCGGGAATGAAGTCTCCGGAGGGCTGGAGGGTTCTCGCGGAGGAGCGAGGGTCACGGCTCGTCGAGAACCCGAAGGCGCTGCGCCGCGCCTTCGCCCCGGCGCATGTCGCCTGGGTGGGCGACGAGAGCCGCGCGCTGGCGGTGACGCTGTCGATTCCGGATTTCGCCGTCGACGGGGTCGCGGGTCGCGCGCGCCCGGGGCCGCTCGGGTGGCTCCCGAACGGTCCGGCGGACGTCTCCGTCGCCGGCTACGGTCCCGACTCGCTGGCGCTGTCGATCCGATCCGCCGCTCCGGTTTTCGTCGGGACGTCCGTGACGGCGTGGAAGGGCTGGACGCTCGCGCTCGACGGTCAGGACCGCCCGCTCGTGCCTTACAACCACGCGTTTCTCGGTTTCGAGGCTCCGGCCGGCCGCCACGAGGCCGTCTTGCGCTACCGCCCGGACGGATTCGTGAGGGGAGCGGCGGTCAGCGCGGCGACGGTCGTTCTGTGCTCGGCCGCGGGCCTCGGGCGGCGCCGGCGCCGAGCGCGAGGGCCAGGAGCATCGCCACCGGCATGAAGACGCGCGGCGCCGACCATGCGATCCACTCGGACGGGTCCTCCGGAAGGTGGAGGTAGGCGAACACGAGGAAGGCGACGAGCGCCGCCGCCACGCCGAGCGGGACCCACGTTCTTCGCTCCGGCCGTCCCGCCCAGAGCAGCGCGAAGAGCGGGATCAGGTAGGGGAGTCCGCGCCCGGTTCGCGCGAGCGCGGAGGCGATTCCCCGGGCGATCAGGCCGAGGTTTGCGGGATGCAGGACGAAAAACGATCCATACTCGGAGTAGACCGCAAACAGCCGCCGGGCCGCGCCGAAGGCGAACCACGCGCCGAGCGCCGCGATGGTCGGCAGCAGCAGATACGAGGACACGCGGAGCCACTCCCTCGGCGAGCGCCGGCGCTGCGCGCCGAAGAGGACCGCCGCCGCCACGGCGAAGACGAGGCCTTCGACCTTCGTCGCGGCCGCGCCGGCGAGCAGGAGGCCGGCCAGGCCGAGCAGCGCGGGCTCCTCGGCGTCGCGGCGGAGCAGCAGGGCCATGGCGAGGGCCTCGAAGAGGAGGAGCGGCACGTCTCCGTTTCCGGCCGCGGCCGCGCGGATGCCGAGAACGGCGAGGACCGCGACGGCGAGCGCCGAAGCGGCCGCCGACCGGTCCCGGGGCGCGGATCCTCGAAGGAGGCCGGGCAGGGATGCGGCGAGGGCGGCGAGCAACAGCGGAAAGGTCAGGATCGCGCCGGTCCAGGAGAATCCCCCCGATGCCATCGAGGCCAGGGCCCCGGCGTTGGTGACCAGGGGCGGGTAGTACGCGTGCATGTACGCATGAATCGGATCGCGAAGGAACGCCTCGTCCACGCCGCGCGCGAGGGCGAACTGCTGCGCCTTCGGTCCCCAGAAGAGGTAGAGGTCGATGGAGGTCGCCGCTCCGGAGAGCGTCACGGCGAACGCGCCGAGAACACACAGCGCGGAGAGGATCGCGGCCATGGCGGCGACGGGGCCGGTGGGGCCTGGCGAACCGTCGCCGTCGCCGTCGGGTGCCGCCGGGCGGCCGCGGGCGAGAGCCGAAAGCCCCGCCGCGACCAGCCCGGACGCGGTCAGCACCGGCACGACGTTCCAGCGCAGTCCGGCCAGCGAGAAGAGCGTCATGACGAAGCTCACGAGCGAGGCGCCGGCGCCGCCGGCGAGGACCGCGCGGACGGCCGGCGAGAACCGGCGGAATGGCGCTCGGGCGAGAATCGGCGCCCCGACCACGCTCATCCCGGCGAGCATTCCGAGCCAGACGAGCGTCCTCATCGCGGGTCGTCGCGCCGCCAGACGGTCCCCTCGGCGGTCCGCAGCACGAGGGTTCCGGAGGGCGCGGCGGGATCCGGACCGACGACGACGAGGTAGTCGGCCCCACGCCAGGACTCGGGTGGCAGGAATCCGCGAGGCGTGGCCGCCGGCAGCGCGCGGCGGCCGGGCAGCAGCGCAACGCCGAAACGCTGGTACCAGGTCTCGAGGGCGGGGTCGGGCGGCTCGGTCCGCACGACGAAGGACGCGCCGCTCGGGATCGAGGAGGCGGCGCGACCGAGCAGGAGGTAGCCCGGCGCGAGGGCGCGGGCGGGCGTGCGCTCGAACGGTGTCGCGGGGGTCAGCGACCCGGTTCTCCACGGGAGAGCCCAGAGAACCTGTGCGGTGAGCACGGCGGCGCCGAGAAGCGGCGCGAGGACGGAGGCGGGACGGGTCGGACGCAGAGACAAGCGGATCGAATTGTACCGACTAGCTCGGCTTCTCCCGTTCCTCCCAGTGCTCGAGGAGCTCTTGTCCGACGGTCTTCGTGACGAAGATCTGCTTCAGGTAGTTCAGCGTCGTGACCGCCAGGGGCACACCGGCCGCGGAAAACGGGGCCCCCACGGCGGCGAGCGCCAGGTGCCGGGCCTTTTCGGCTCCGGAAAACTCGGGGTTCTTCCAGTCGAGGACGCTGCCGTAGTACTTGAAGACCATCCGGTAGACGTCGGACAGGAGCATCCGGAAGCCCATCTCGACGCCCCAGACGAAACAGGCGCCGGTGCGCACCTTTTCCAGAAACTCGGGCACGGTCTGCGCCTCGGCGACGGTGTAGACCCGCGCCAGCGGCGCGAGCGTGTGCGCATCGGATCCGGCGACCAGCGAGACGGCGCCCCGCTTCTCGCGCACGACGGCCATGAGGTCTTCGACGAGCCGGTTGTGGTGCGAGGTCATCGCGCCGTTCTTGACCTCGAAGACGTCGAACATCCGCAGCATCTCCTCGAAGTAGCGCCGCGGGGAGTTGCGCATCCGGTAGTTCTGGAACATGTGGTTGGCCGAGGCGATGATGTTCTCGGCTCGCAGGTATTCGTGGAGGTCGTAGATGTTGCGGCGCCTCCGCTGGATCTCGGCGTGCTGGGCCTCGTCGATGTCGAAGACGTTGACGTGGATGCGCTGGCGCGTCTCCGGAAACCACGTCTCGACTTCCTCGGAGATGAAGAAGTCCTCCAGGTCCGGATTGCGGTCGAGCAGGGCGAGGCATCCGTCGATCGAGTCGTGATCGGTGATCGTGACGAAGTCCATCCCGCGCTCCTTGGCGAGCCGGTAGACCTCCTCGGGGCGGTTGTACGAGTCGCGCGTGTTGGCGATGCGGAAGTACTTGAAGGTCGAATAGACCGAGTGGCAGTGCAGGTCGGCTTTTCGAAAACGCCGGTCGGCGAACCAGGCCGGTTGCTCGGAATCCGCGTCCCGCTTGGAAGACACTGAGTGGGGACCCCCTGGGCGCCTCGTCGCGGCCGTTCGGCCGCCGTGTCCGGCGCCCTTTGGAGAGTACCATCCCGTGTTACCTTCCCGCTGTGACGCGGCTCCTCTTTCGCCTGATTTACGGCGCTCTTCTGCTGACCGTTTTCGTCGGGGCGGTGTGGTTCGGCTTCCAGCGCGCGATCGTGGGACGTTCCGTCACGGTTCCCGACCTGACCGGCAAGACGCCGGAAGATGCGATTCGCGCCGCGCGCGCCGTCGGACTCCAGCTCGAGGAGCAGAGCGGCCGCGCCCGGTATGACGATCGCGTCGCGAAGGGCCGGGTCCTGCTTCAACAGCCCGAGGGCGGTTCGCTCGCCAAGCCCGCGCAGACGGTCCGCGTCGTCCTCTCGCTCGGGGCGAGAGAGCTTCGTGTGCCGGAGCTTCAGGGCCTGGCCCCGCGAGCCGCGTCGCTGAAGCTCTCGCGCGAATCCCTGGAGCTCGGCGCGGTCTCCTGGTACCGCGACCCTTCGGTCCCGCAGGGGATCGCGGCGCAGGACCCGGATGCCGAGACTCCGGCGGTGCGGGGCGAGCCGGTGCGGGTGCTCATGAATCGCGGAGCGCCCGAAATCCGCATGGTCATGCCGGACTTCGTCGGCCAGGACGCCCAGGCCGTGCGGGATCGCCTCGAGAAGTTCGGCTTTCGCGTCGGGAGCGCCCGCTTCGAGGCCTACGACGGCGTCCACCCGAACACGGTCCTCAAGCAGTTTCCGCCGGCGGGCTATCCGCTCGCGAGCCATGAGGTCGTTTCGCTGACCGTGTCCCGCTCCGCCGAAGGGGCGGCGGCCGCGCCGAGATCATGAAGGTCCGGATCGCGCCGTCCCTGCTGGCGGCGGACTTTGCGCGCCTCGGCGACGCCCTCGCCCTCGCGGAGGCGGGCGGCGCGGACCTGGTTCACGTGGACGTCATGGATGGCCACTTCGTCCCCAACCTGACGATCGGGCCGCCCGTCGTCCGCGCCCTCCGAAAGGCGACACGCCTGCCTCTCGACATCCACCTGATGATCGAGAGGCCGGAGCGGACGCTCGAGGCGTACCTCGATGCCGGCGTCGATTTCGTGTCGGTGCACGTCGAGTCCACTCCGCATCTCCAGCGCTGCCTCGACGCGATTCGCCGCGCGGGCGCCCGGGCCGGAGCGGCGCTCAACCCCGCCACCCCCACCGCCATCCTCGCGTCCGCGTGGCAGGACGTGGACTATGCGGTCGTGATGTCGGTCAATCCCGGCTGGGGCGGCCAGCGATTCCTCGAGCCGTCCATCGAGAAGGTGCGCCGGCTGAAGGCGGAGGCCGCTCAGGCGGGATCGGGCCTGGTGATCGAGGTGGACGGGGGAGTGACCGACGCGAACGCCGGCGCACTCGCCGCGGCGGGAGCGGAGATCCTCGTCGCCGGAACGGCCATCTATGGCGTGCCGGACCCGGCGGGGGCGATCGGGAAGCTGCGGCGCTCGGCCGACGTTGCCATCGGAGCGGCCGGCCCGAGATGATTCGAACGATCCGTCCCCGATCGAGCGCCCTGGCACTCGTCCTGGCCTCCGTTCTGGCGGCGGCGGGCTGCAAGAGCGCCGGAACCACGTCGAAAAAGCCCGACAAGATCACCCAGGAGCTGCTCACGCAGCCGAAGGAAGCGCTCTTCGAGAAGGGCAAAGCCCTGATCGCGAAGAAGAAATACGACCAGGGCCGCAAGTACCTGAACTACGTGTTCGAAACCTATCCGAACGAGACGCTCGGCCGCGAAGCGCTCCTGATGGTCGCCGACTCGTATTTCCAGCAGAAGTCGGCGGGCTCCTATACCGAGGCCCGGTACCGGTACCGCGACTACCTGAACCGATATCCCGGCGCACCCAATCGCGACTACGCCCGATACC
Organism: uncultured Acidobacteriota bacterium; assembly: GCA_963738945.1. Lineage (GTDB taxonomy): Bacteria > Acidobacteriota > Thermoanaerobaculia > UBA5066 > Gp7-AA6 > DAHUXD01. The sequence continues at coordinate 2,536,672 of CAVTYD010000002.1, read as the reverse complement.
AGTTCGCCTTCTGCTACGACAAGGAGCACGAGCGGCCGGACCGGGACCAGACCGCGACCCGCGAGGCGATCGAGCAGTACCGGGCGCTCATCCGGGAGTTCCCCGATTCCGGATACGCCGGTGCCGGCCGGGAGCGGATCCGCCGGCTCACCGACCTGCTGGCGGAGCACGATTTCGGCGTCGGGTACTTCTATCTCCGCAAGGGCTCGACGGCGGCGGCCCTCTCCCGGTTCATCCAGGTCGAAGACCGGTACCCGGACTACGACTCCAAGGACAAGCTGTACTACTACCAGGCGGTGGCGCTCGAGCGCCTCGGGCGTAAAGACGAAGCCGTCAGCTACTTCGGCAAGGTCGTGGAGCAGTTTCCCCAGAGCGGCTACGCCAAGAAGGCGAAGCGCTCCATCGGTAACAAATCCAGCGAAAAGGCCCCTACGGCCGCTGCAGTGGTTGACACAAAGCCCCAAAACCAGTAAATTTTTAGGCTAGAAACCGCGATTATCCGTAATTTTTAAGGAGTCGCCATGCGTCTCCCCGTTCGCGTTACTAGCCCGTTGGCTCTGCTTCTGACGATGGGAGCGGCCACCCTGTATGCGCAGCAGCAGCCTGAGCTCAAGGGAGGGGGTCTCACGACTCAGCCCCAGAGCATCACGCGGATCGAGGCGACGGCTCCTCGAACGACCGAGGCGGCGCCCCAACCCCTCGGGTACGAGGACGAGGTGGCCTGCTTCGGATACATCGGCCCTGACTCGGAGCAATTCGTCGCCACCGTCATCGGCGGCGAGAACGAAGCCGAGCAGACCGACTTCACCGACCACAACCTGCTCTATCTCGATGGCGGCTACGACCGGGGCATGAAGCCGGGCGACGAGTTCTGGCTCGTCACTCCCGGCGACGTCGTCTACCACCCGATCACGGCCCAGCCGATGGGACGGTTCTACCAGTACCGGGGCCGGGCGGTCCTGGTGTGTCTCGAGGGCCGCACCGCCATCGTCCGGGTCTCGCTCGCCTGCACCGACATTCCGATGGGCACGTTTCTCAAGCCCTACGATCCCGTCCCGATTCCGCTCGGCCGCCGGCAGCCGAGCTGCGCCATGTGCGACGTGTCCAGCGGGAAGGCTCACGGGCGAATCGTATTGACGCGGGACGGGGTCGTCGCCGTCGGAACGGGCACGGACATCATGATCGACCTGGGACTGGCGGAAGGCCTCCAGCCGGGCGATCAGCTCGCCGTGTATCGGTACGCGAGCGGCGCGGACTACGGTCTGCGTCCCCAGGGCTCCTACTGGATGTACAAGCCGCCGCCCGCGGGTGTCTCGGTTCCCCGAACTTACCTCGGCGATCTCGCGATCCTTTATGTCGGCGACCGCTGGTCCATGGCGCGGGTCATCGATTCGAGCCGGTTGATCGAGATCGGCGACCAGGTCGAGTTGAAGTAGATCCCGCTCCGTTCCCCGAAAACATTCGGAGAGGCGCCTTGCGCCTCTTCTTTTTTTTGGCGCCGCCGCTGGCATGAAAAGCTCTGAGAGCTCCCGGAACCGGTCTTCGCACGTACTACCGCTGGACCTTTCACTTTGCTAAGATGCGCCCCTCTTCCGTTTCGCATCCGTTGATTTGGGGGAGGCATCGTGAATCTGGACGGTCAGCTCCAGGAAATCATCGACGAACTTCTGGCGCACGGCATCTCGCTCGATCTCGCGAAAAAAGAGTTCGAGAAGAAGTACATCGTCGGCGCGGTGAAGCGATCTTCCGGAAACCTCGGCCGAGCCGCGAGCTCTCTGGGAATTCACCGCAACACCCTGCGCAACAAAGTCGGAATCCTGAACATCCGTTTGCCGCGCGAGAAATTCCGCGTCTCGCCCGAGATCACCAAGAAGAAGTAGACCCCGCGGCGGGGAAACGCCGCGTCGGAATCCGGGCCGGCGCAGCCGGGCCGGGTTCCGAAAAGAATACGTCGCGGGCTCCAGCGCCCGCTGACCGATCCTGCTAACTCTTGGGCTTGTCGGGGGGCGGCGGGTCGCCCTTGACGGAGTCCTTGAAGTTTCGAAGGCCCTCGCCGAGGCCCTTTCCGAGCTGCGGAAGCTTGTTCGCCCCGAAGATGATGATGACGATCAGCAGGATGACCAGAAGCTCCGGAAGACCGAGTGAGCCGAACACGTTGCCTCCTTCGGGTCCTACCCGACCGACGAGTCCCGCATCCCGGGGACCCTCAACAGCTTAGCAGACTCGCCCGCGGCCCGAGAACGTCGGCGAAGGCCCGGCCGTCCGGATGGCCCGCCAGCAGGCGCCGGACGAGGTCGAGCTCGGCCGGAAGAAACCGCCGGTAAACCTCTCCCTTGCCGGCCGCTACGGCCCGCGCGAAGGTGCCGCAGACCTTCCAGGCGCGCTGCAGCAGGACGCGGTCGAGGCGGGCGGCGAGAGGGGCCGGATCCTGGCCTCGCCGGACGGCGAAACGGGCGATGGCGGCTGCCGACCGCCGCGGATCCATCCAGTCGAGCGTCGTGCGTTCCCACAGGAGCGAAGCGAGGTCGTAGGTGTCGGGGCCGCGCCGCAGATCCTGGAAGTCGATGACCCCGACGCGATCGCCGGCCGGGAAGAGATTGTTCCCGTGAAAGTCGCGGTGGCAAAGAGCGGCCGGGTGCTCGAGGATCTCCGCGACGAGCGCGTCGGCCCAATCGTCGTGCGTCCTCCGCTCGCCGGGAGACAGAGGGCGGCGGAGGAGAACGTCGAAGACCGCCTCGCGCGCGAGCTCGAGCTCCCGGCGCAGGAGCGCGGCGTCGAAGGGCGCGTTGATTCCGGGGTCGGGAAGATCGGCGATGGCCGCTGCCGCATCCACGGCCGCCTCGATCCACGTGGCGCGGCCGGAGGGACCGGACCGCAGGCGCGACGCCAGGTCCTCCGCGCCGAGATCCTCGACGATCTGATGGCCGGCGCCGTCATCGGCCAGGAGCTCGGGAACGCGAACCGCTCCCGAGAGCGCGGCCTGCGCCGCCAGCCACCGCCGGCGGGCGTCCTCTTCCTCGGGCGGGTAGACCACGCCGATGGCGGTGCGTCCGCCGGGAAGCTCGAGGCGAAAGTATCGGCGCCGCCCCACGTCTCCGGCCAGGGCCTCGACGCGGAGCGGCGCGAGAGAGATCCGACGGGCGAGCGCTGCGAGGCCGGACGCGTCGGACGGGAACAGGCGCGGTCTTTCTAGCTCGTGCTCTTCGCCTGCGAGAGCAGGACCTTCTTGATGTGGACCGGGGTGTTCGGCCGGTCGTTCGCCCCGCGCGGCGCGTTGGCGATCTTGTCCGCGACCTCCATGCCGGAGATCACTTCGCCGAACGCCGTGTACTGATTGTCCAGGAAGTTCGAGTCCTTCACCACGATGAAGAACTGCGAGGACGCGGAGTTCGGATCGGAGGAACGCGCCATCGAGACGATGCCCCGCTTGTGCGGCGTGTCGTTGAACTCGGCCTTGAGGTGGTTCGATCCGTTGCCGCCGGTGCCGTACTGGGTCGACGGCGTCTCGGGTTTCTTGGTATTGGGATCGCCCCCCTGGATCATGAAGCCGGGGATGACGCGGTGGAAGAACGTTCCGTCGTAGAAGCCGCTGGCCGAGAGGTCGATGAAGTTCTCGACGTGTTTCGGGGCCTTGTCGTAGAAAAACTTGATCTGAATGTCGCCCAGATCCGTCTGCAGGGTGGCGATCGTGTTGGCGTAGTCGCGCGGCACTTTCTTACCTTTTCCTTTCGTCGCTTGCGCGGCGGCAACGAGCGGGATGGCGCAGGCGACCATGAGGGCGAGAACGGCTCGTTTATTCACTTCGGCTCCTTTCCGAACCGGCGAACGATAGCAGAGTCGGGAGTCGCGGGTCAGGAGGCGGCGAAGGGGGCGATAGGATTGCGGCGATGTACGCCTCCCTGGCCCGAGCGGTCCTCGACGACTCGCACCGGCAGCGCGCCGGACGGGAAGTCCAGCGGCTGAGGGACCGGTACCCCCGGGCGTCGCGCGACGAGCTGGCACGGCGCCTGATCCGCCGGGCGGCGCTCCAGTGCGCCGCGGCCGGGGGGTTGGTCGCGGGTCCCGCGGCCTTTTTCGGGTCCGTGCCGTTCGGCGCGGACCTGACCTTCCAGGCCGTGACGATCCACAGGCTGGTGCTCGGGCTGGCGACCCTGTACGGAGCCGATGCCCGCGCCGGGAGCCGCGCCGCCGGAATCGCGGGCGGCTTCTCCGCGGGCATCGCGTCGGAGCTCGTGCGACAGGGCCTGGTTCGCGTGCTTCGGCGGACGCTGCCGCAGCGGCCGGGCCTCCGAACCGCCGGCGGAGCGCTGGCCGGGGGTGCTCTGGGCTACGCCGCCGCGATCGCGGTCGGCCGCGTGGCCTGCGACGCCTTTCGCGGCGGGCGCCGGCTCTTCGGGAAATGAGCGCCGGCGGCGCCGACGTCGTCATCGCGGGAGGAGGCCTCATCGGGTGCGCGCTGGCGGCGGAGCTGGCGCGCCGCGGCCGGAGCGTCATCGTCGTCGAGAAGGCCGAGCCCGGAGCGGAGGCCTCGGGAGCGGCGGCCGGGATGCTTTCCCCTCAATCCGACGCGCGGTCCCGCGACGCGTTTTTCGATCTGGCCTTCGAGAGCTACGGCCTCTTTCCCGCGTGGACGCAGGAGCTCTCCGACGAGACCGGCGTCGAGGTCGGCTACCGCCGAACGGGACTTCTGCTCTGCCGCGACGAGGAGGATGCCGGCGCCGGCTCGGACGACGCCCTGGCGTGGCAGCGCGCGGCGGGCCTCTCGGTCGAGAGACTCTCGCGGGAGGCTCTGGCCCGGGCGGCCGGCGGCCGGCTCTCCGCGCGGGTGCAAAGCGCGATCTGGTTTCCGGAGGAGGGCGCCGTGGACCCGCGTTCGCTCACGCAGGCGGCGTGGCGGGCGGCCGTGCGCCGCGGCGCCGAGGTTCGGACGGGGACGTCGGTGCGGAGCTTCCGGATCGAGGGCGATGTGTGCCGCGGTCTCGACACCGATTCGGGGCCGATCGAGGCCGATGCGACGGTGGATGCCGCGGGAGCCTGGGCGGCATTTCCGGGACAGCTCCCGCTGACGCTTCCCGTCGAGCCCGTCCGCGGCCAGATCGTGGAGCTTTCGCCGTCCGTTCCCCTCGATACGATCGTGGCGGCCGGCGACGTGTACGTCGTTCCGCGGCCCGGCGGAACGGCTCTCGTCGGCTCGACGCTCGAGCACGTCGGCTTTCGGAAGGCGGTCACGCCGGAAGCTCTCGAACGGCTGCGAGCCGCCGCGGTGCGCCTGGTTCCCGACCTCGCCTCCGCGCGCCTCGTGACTTCCTGGTCCGGCCTGCGTCCCGGAACTCCCGATGGATGGCCGATCCTGGGGCACAGCCCGGTTCGGGGTCTTTTTTTCGCCGCCGGCCACTTTCGCAACGGGATCCTGCTCGCGCCGGTGACGGCTCGGTGCCTCGCGGACCTGCTCTGCGGATGCCCCGCGCGCGACCTTTCGGCGTTCTCCATCGGGCGCTTCGCTCCGGCGCCGCGGGCGGCCTGATCCGGCCTAGCATCATGTCCGGTCGCGATTTCGGCTAGAATCCCGTTCACAACGCCCGATCGCTTTCTGTTTGCCGGCGGGCACAGAGCGTGCAGGGAGGCGGAAAGGGGTAGACGTCAAAATGAGACGAGCGGTGTACGCGGGCATCCGGCGGGCCGCCGACGGTCTCTGGTCTCTGGCCCGGGCGGTGGATCGCCGCTTCCCCGAACGCAACTTTCAGCCGAAATGGGCGCCGGCGCCGCTCCTGAAGCAGCGCGAGCGCAGCTTCCCGCCGCTCGGTTTTCCCCGCAAGACCGACTCTCTCTGTCCCCGTTGCGTCTCCGAGGTCCGAGCCCAGATTCTCTCGGGAGAAGCGGACTGGAAAGTGCTCATCGAGGGAAAGCCGGGCGAGATCCCGGCCGAGATCGTCGAGGAGGACGGCCGGATCCTGATGAAGAAGGACTGCCCGAAGCACGGCCACTTCGAAGACGTCATGTCGACCGATCCGGCCTTCTTCCGCCGGCTCGAGTCCATGTATCCGGGACGCGACTTCGTCATCCCGAAGGACGGTCTCCACGAGCACGGCACCTCGTCCATCAAGTACGGACGGGGAGCGGTCCTGACGATCGACCTGACGAACCGCTGCAACATGATGTGCGACCCGTGCTTCATGGACGCCAACCAGGTCGGCTACGTGCACGAGCTCGACTGGGAAGACGTCCAGAAGATGCTCGACGACGCGGTCTCGATCAAGCCGCGCCGCCAGCTCTCCGTCCAGTTCTCGGGCGGGGAGCCGACCCTGTCGCCGCACTTCCTGCCGGCGATCCGCTACGCGCGGAAGCTCGGGTACTTCTCGGTCCAGTGCGCGACCAACGGGATCCGGTTCGCGCAGGACGAGGACTTCGCCCGGCAGGCGGCGGAGGCGGGGCTTCGCTTCGCCTATCTCCAGTTCGACGGCGTCGGCAACGAGCACAACCAGCATCGCAAGGTGGGCAACCTCTACGACGTGAAGCTCCGGGCCATCGAGAACCTCCACAAGCACGGCGTGGACGTGACGCTCGTCGTGACGATCGTCAACAGCATCAACAACGATCAGGTCGGCGACATCATCCGCTTCGGCCTCGACAACATCGACAAGGTGACCTGCGTGGCGTTCCAGCCCGTGTCGTTCACCGGCCGCGACGAGGACATCGACGACGAAACGCGGATCCGCCAGCGTTACACGCTCTCCCACCTCGCCCATGACGTGAAAGACGCAGGCGGGCATCGGCGAGCCGATGCGGGACTGGTATCCGCTTTCGGCGGCCGGTCCGTTTTCCGATCTCAAGGACCTCCTCGGCGGCCTGGAAGCCGACTTCGGCTCGTTCAAGTGCGGATGCCACCCGAACTGCGGCATCGGCACGCTGATGCTCGTCGAGGAGAAGACGAAGAAAGCCGTCACCGTGCCGTCGGTCCTCGACGTGGACCGGCTGATGTCCGACATGAAGGCGATCACCGATTCGGGCCGCCGGAAGCTCTGGACGGCGGTCCAGGTGGGCCTCTCGGTCCTTCGCAACCTGCGCCCGGACGGCATCCCGGCGGGGCTGACTCCCTGGAAGGTCGCCAAGGTCATGGACGGTCACACCGGCGGCAAGCTCGGCTTCACCACGAAGAAGCGCCACGACTGGCGCATCTTCTTCATCGGCGGGATGTGGTTCCAGGACCTCTTCAACTACGACTTCCGCCGGACCGAGATGTGCATCATCCCGTACGCGACGCAGATGGGGGAGATCTCGTTCTGCGCGTACAACACGGGTGTCGGCTGGCGCAAGATCATCGAGGAGATGTTCCAGACCGCATCGCTCGCGGAGTGGCACAAGAAGAACGGGCGTCACGAGGTCTTCGCGCGCGGACGAAACGTCCCGCTGCCGGTCCTGCCCGGACAAACGGTCCCGGCAATGCCGCAGGCGCCGAGGCCCACGCCGCCCTTCTCGGCCGGGACGCTCCCGGTTTACGGCGCCGCCGGCAAGTAACTCCGGTTCCCTCTCCCGGCGGCTACGAAGACTCCGACTTCTACCGGCTCCGGCGGCCGAAGGGAGTCGCGGCGCCTCCGCGGGGGTGCCCCTGCGGGGCGGCATGCGCGGGTCGCGGTGCGTGCGGCTGCGGCGCGCGCGGACGCGCTCGCTTCTGCTCCTCGCGGGCTCTCTGCGCGGCTTCGTGGGCCACGCGCCGCTCGGCCTTCTCCCGGGCTCGCTTGCGCTCTTCGGCCTTGCGGGCGCGGATCGCGGCGATCCGCTCGGCGATCGGAACCTCGAAGCGCTCGGCCGGAGCCTTCGCGTAGTCGAAGTCCGGCACCGTGACGCGCGGCAGGCGCTTGCCGATCGCGCGCTCGATCGCGGCGAGGTCCGTGGTCTTCCTCGGGCGAAACGAACGTGAACGCGTCGCCCGTCATCTCGGCGCGCGCGGTGCGGCCGACGCGGTGGATGTAGTCCTCCGGGACGTTCGGCACGTCGAAGTTGACGACGTGGGAGAGGGCCTCCACGTCGATGCCGCGCGCGGCGATGTCGGTCGCGACGAGGACGCGGAAGCGGCCGTCCTTGAAGCCGGCGAGCGCCTCGGTGCGCTGCGCCTGGGTGCGGTTGCCGTGGATGCGCTCGCAGCCGATGCCGTGCCGCGCGAGGTTCTCGGCGAGCCGGTTGGCGCGGTGCTTGGTGCGCGTGAAGACGAGCACGTTCTTGATGTCGCCGCGCTTCAACAGCTCGAGCAGCAGCGGCGCCTTGAGGTCCTGCGGCACCGGGTAGACGGCCTGCGTGATCCCGACGGCCGGCGCGGCCTTGCGCTCGAGGTTGACGGTGACCGGATTCTTCAGCATCTCGCGCGTGAGCTGCGCGATCGGCGGCGGCATGGTGGCGGAGAAGAACAGCGTCTGCCGGCGCGGCGGGAGGTGCTTCAGAACGCGCCGGATGTCGGGCAGGAAGCCCATGTCGAGCATGCGGTCGGCCTCGTCGAGGACGAGGATCTCGAGGTGCTCGAGGCGCGCGTAGGGGAATCGGAAGTGGTCGAGCAGCCGGCCGGGCGTGGCGACGATGACGTCGACGCCGCTGCGGAACGCGTGCTCCTGCGGGCCCATGCCGACGCCGCCGAAGACGGCGGCGGCGGAGAGCGGCGTGTGGACGGCGAGCTGCCGGGCATGCTCGTCGATCTGCGCGGCGAGCTCGCGCGTCGGCGTGAGGATGAGCGCGCGCGTCGTGCCGCGCGGCTTCTGGATCAGGCTGGTGGAGGATCGGCAGGAGGAACGCGGCGGTCTTGCCGCTGCCGGTCATGGCGCAGGCGAGGACGTCGCGGGCCTGGAGCGCCGGCGGGATCGCGTCGGCCTGGATCGGCGTGGGACGGGTGAACCCCATCTCGCGCACCCCGCGAACGAGATCGGGATGTAGACCAAACTGGGAAAAAGGCAAGGAATCCTCCTCGAAGGTGAATATCCGGCTGTTTTGTTCTGGGAACGGAGGATCTGCCGGCAGGGCCTACGTTCTGCGGCGAGGGCTCAGGCCACTCGCGAGAGCGCGAAGGGTCTCACAGGATGCGGATCGAAAGCAAGCCGGCGCCGGAAGCTCAGGATTTCGCCGAGGACCAGACCGGCGACAGGCGGCCCGAGGGCACCGCGGCGGTTCCCGACGGCGTCGCCGCGTAGTGCGAGATGTCGTTGAAGAGCCCGAGGCGCGCGTGCGCTCCGTCCTGGAAGTCCAGGATGTTCAGCGAAGCGGGACTCTGGTCGAGGTGGTCGCGGTAGCGCCGCAGGTCGAAGCCGAGCAGCGATCCGATCAGCAGTCGAATCGTCGCCTTGTGCGAGGCGACCGCGACGTACTGACCCGGGTGAGCCTGGACGATCTCGAGAAGGGCCGGCAGGGCGCGTGCGACGACCGAGAGGCCGGTCTCGCCCGCGGGCGGAGCGAACGAGAACGGGTCGCCGACCCAGCGCGCATACTCCTTCGGGTACTCTTTTTCGACCGCGGCGCGCGTCTTTCCTTCCCAGTGCCCGTGCGAGATCTCGCGCAGGCCGTCCCGGGGCGTCACGGGCTCGCCGTGCGGCGCCGCCAGGATCCGCGCGGTCTCCATCGTGCGGCCGAGGGGGCTCGCGTAGAACGCGGCGATCGGTTCGCCCGCGAGGCGCGCCGAGAGCTTGCGCAGCTGTTCGCGGCCGACGTCGGAGAGCGCCACGTCCGTCTCCCCGGCGAAGCAGTCTTCGGCCGAGAGCTCCGTCGCGCCGTGCCGGACGAGAAAGATTCGGGTCGCCGTCATCCCTTCACCCGGAGTCCTTTCTGGACGAGCAGCTCGCGGAGCCGCTCGCGCTGGTCGCCCTGAAGCTCGATCTTATTCTCGCCCACGGCCCCGCCGGTGCCGCACGCCCTCTTGAGCTCGCGGCACAACGCGTCGAGATATGCCCGGTTGTCGGGGAGCCCGTCGACGACCGTCACGTGCCTGCCCGAGACGCGGTTCTCGAGCCGCAGCTTCGCGGTCACCGTGTCCGGGACCGTTTCGTTCCCGGCCGCGAGGGTCTTCGCGCAGCGGCAGTCGTCCCGAGGCCACCCGCAGCGGGGGCAGAGGCGTCCCCCTTCGCTCGAATAGACGACGCGGCCGGAAGGAGGCACTAGCCCTCTCCCGCTCCGAGCAGCGCGATCAGGTCCTTTCCGTAGGCCTCCAGCTTCGCCGGGCCGATGCCGGGGATCTCGGACAGAGCGTCGAGGGTCGACGGCCGCGCGGCCGCGAGAGCCGCCAGGGTCCGGTCGTGCAGAACGACGTACGCGGGCACGGACCGGCGCGCGGCCTCCTGCCGCCTCCATTCCCGCAATGCCTCGATGCGGGCGGGGTCGACCGGGCTGCCCGCGGCGGCGGCGAGCGCCTTCGAGGCCTTCGAGGCCTTTTTCGCCTTCGGGCCGGGGCGCGGAGGCAGAGTGAGGGCCACGCGCGGCGCGCGTCCGGCCATGACCTCGCGTCCCTCCCGCGTCAGGGAGAGCGTGCGGTAGACGTCTTCGGTGGCCGCGAGCAGCCCCCCGCCCTGCGCGGCGTCGATCCAATCCCCGACGACGCGGGCGCCCTCGGACGCGAGAATCCCGGTCGTCGAAAGGCGCGTCAGCGGCTCCGGAAGCCCGTCGAGCTCTCCCGTCAGCATCGCCACGAGCTTTCTCTTGCCCCAACGCTCGCCGCCCCGCGCGACGCCCGAGAGGATCTTGCGCACGACGAGCACGTCGGCGTCCGACAGGTCGCGGCGGCGCGCGCAGTTGCCGCAGAAGCCGCAGGAGGGCGAGGCGTCGCGCTCGCCGAAGTACCCGAGGATGGCCGCGCGGTAGCAGCCCGACGAGTCGGCGTAGGCGATCATTCGCGCGAGCTTGCGGCGATCGAGCTCGCGGCGGCCGCCCCGGTCCTTCGGATCCCGCGGATCGGACTGGTCGATGAGGAACTCGCGGGTGCGGACGTCCACGTAGTTCCAGAGCAGCGTGGCGTCCGCGCGGCGGCCGTCGCGCCCGCCGCGGCCGATCTCCTGGTAGTAGGCCTCGAGCGAGCCCGGGATTTCGAAGTGGACGACGGCGTCGATGTCGGAGCGGTCGATGCCCATCCCGAACGCGTTGGTGGCGCAGACGACGCGGAGCGCCCCGGCCGCGAAGGCGTCCTGCACGCGCGTGCGCTCGGACTCCTCCATGCCCGCATGGTAGGTCTCGGCCGCGACGCCCGCCGCGCGCAGCGTCTCGGCGGCGCGCGCGGCGCTCTTTCGCGTGGCCGCGTACACGAGCGCCCGCCGGCCCATGGTCAGCTCGGGCAGGCGCGCGCGCTTCTCGATCTCCCCCGAGACCCGGAGGACGTCGAGGTGGAGATTTGGCCGATCGAATCCGGCGACCGAGATCTCGGGGTGCACGAGGCCGAGCAGCCCGACGATGTCGTCCCGGACCTCCGGCGTGGCCGTGGCCGTGAAGGCGAGGACCGGCGGCCGTCCCCCTCCGCCGTCGGCCCGAAGGCAGCGTGCGGCGGCCTCCGCGAGCGACCGATAGTCCGGCCGGAAGTCATGCCCCCACTCCGAAACGCAGTGCGCCTCGTCGACCGCGAAGCGGGCGATCGGCACGTCTCGGAGCAGCCGCCGGAAGGATTCCGAGGCGAACCGCTCGGGCGCCACGTAGAAGAGCTTCAGCCGACCCGCGCGCAGGGCGGCTTCGGCCTCGCGCCGCTCCGCGGGCGAGGCGAGCGAGTGCAGGGCCGCGGCCGGGATGCCCTTGCGGGAGAGCTCGTCCACCTGGTCTTTCATGAGCGCGATCAGAGGAGAGACGACGAGGGTCGGACCGTCGAGCATGACGGCCGGAAGCTGATAGCCGATCGACTTGCCCGACCCCGTGGGCATCACTGCGAGCAGGTCGCGCCCGGCGAGAGCCGCCCGCACGATGGCCTCCTGCCCGGGCCGGAATCCTTCGTGTCCGAAGTGGCGGCGCAGGGCGGCGCGAGAATCCATCCGCGGCATTATCGTCCCAAGCGGGTGACAAGCAGGGCCGACTCGGTATAGGCTCCGCGGTTCTCATGACGGCCGCCGACCCAACGCCCGAACCCGCACGCCGCGCCGACCGGCGCGCGATTGCCATCGTGGCGCACGTCGATCATGGCAAGACGACCCTCGTCGACGCCCTGTTGAAGCAGTGCGGCACGTTCCGGGTCGGACAGCACGTCGACGAGCTCGTCATGGATTCGGGAGAGCTCGAGAAGGAGCGGGGGATCACGATCCTCGCCAAGAACACGTCGGTCCACTACAAGGACGTGATCGTCAACATCGTGGACACGCCGGGCCACAGGGATTTCGGCTCGGAGGTCGAGCGCATCCTCTCCATGGTCGAAGGCGTGCTACTGCTGGTCGACGCCTCGGAAGGCCCGCTGCCCCAGACGCGCTTCGTCCTGAAGAAGGCGCTCGAGGGCGGGAAGAGGCCGATCGTGCTGATCAACAAGATCGATCGCGCCGACGCCCGGACGCTGGAAGTGGAAGCGGAAATCCACGATCTCTTCCTTTCCCTCGCCACCGAGGAGCACCACCTCGATTTCGAGGTCCTGTACGGCTCGGGCCGCCTCGGCTACGTCTCGCGCGACCCGAACGCCAAGTCGGGGGACCTGACCCCCCTGCTCGACGCGATCCTGGAGCACATCCCGGCCCCGGTCATCGGCGACGCCCCCTACAAGATGATTGTCGCGAACATCGATTACTCCGACTATCTCGGCCGTCTCGCGGTCGGCCGGATCTTCTCGGGCACGGTCACCAAGGCCATCGAGCTGGCAGCCGTGCGGCCGGACGGCTCGATCGTCGAGAAGGGCAAGGCCGGCAAGATCTACATGTTCGAGGGGATCGTCCGGGTCGAGGTCGCCGAGGCCTCGGCCGGCGACATCATCGTGCTGTCGGGCTTTCCCGACATCGAGATCGGGCAGACCATCCTCGACCTGGCGGACCCGACGCCGCTCTCCGGCATCCGCGTCGACGAGCCGACGCTCTCCATGGAGTTCCGGATCAACGATTCGCCGATGTCGGGCCTGTCGGGCAAGTACGTCACGAGCCGCCACCTGCTCGAGCGCCTGGAGAAGGAGCTCGAGAAGAACGTCGGCCTGCGCATGGACCGGATGCGGGAAACCGACTCCTTCCTGGTGCTCGGGCGCGGCGAGCTCTCGCTCGCGATCCTCGCGGAGACCATGCGCCGCGAAGGCTACGAGTTCTCGCTCGGCCGGCCGCAGGTGATTTTCCGCCGGGCCGAGAACGGCGAGCTCCTCGAGCCTTACGAGGAGCTCGTCATCGACTGCGCCGAGGAATTCACGGGAGCGGTCATCTCCGCCGTGGGCGAGCGCAGGGGCGAAATGAAGCACATGGGCAAGCACGGCGATCGCGTGCGCCTCGAGTTCACGATCCCTTCGCGCGGCCTCCTGGGCTTTCGCCTCGAGTTCCTGACGCTGACGAAGGGCACGGCGCTCATGAACCACCTCTTCGACCAGTACGGCCCTCACCGCGGGCCCCTGCCGAACCGGACGAAGGGCGCCATGATCGCCAAGGAGGCCGGGGAAGTGACGGGGTTCGCCCTCGATCGCCTCTCCGACCGCGGCATCTTCTTCGTCAAGCCGGGCGACAAGGTCTACGCCGGACAGATCGTGGGCGAGCAGGTCAAGGACAGCGACATGGTCATCCAGCCGTGCGAGAAGAAGCATTTGACGAACATGCGCGCCTCCGGCTCCGACTTCGCCATCAAGCTCACGCCCCCGCGCGAGCTCAACATCGAGCAGGCGATCGAGTGGATCAACGACGACGAGCTCGTCGAGGTGGTCCCGGCCGCGATTCGCGTCCGCAAGCGCACGCTCGATCACAGCCTGCGGAAGACCCGCGCCAAGACCGCGGGTTAGTTCCCCGGAGCCGGCGCCCTCGACGCGGGGCGGAGCCGTCTTCGACTACTGCAGGTTGAAGGTCTTCGCGATGAGCCGACCACCGGAGGCAAACCCGCGGCAGTAGGCAACGCCGGGCGTAGCCCGGCGGTAACTCAAATGGCTCATTGCAGGTTGAAGGTCTTCACGATGAAGACCGCCATCTGCCCTCTCGTATTCGGGCTCAGCGGGCAGTAGTTGCCGCCGCCGCAGCCGCTGGTGATGTTCTCGGCGGCGAGCCGCTCGATCCAGTCCGGGAACCCCGTCCCCGGCGTGCACGTCACGTCGAGGAAGACCCCGGTGCAGGCCGGCGGCGCGTAGGTGGATCCGTGCTCCGTCTTCAGCAGGAAGACGGCCATCTGATCGCGCCGGACGGGAGTGCCCGGGCAGTAGTTGCTCCCTCCGCAGCCGCCCGTGACGCCGAGCGTCGCGAGGGCCTGGATCCAGGGAGCGAACGTGCCGGGACAGGCGACGTCCGCGAAGAAACCGGGCGTGCAGGCCGGCGGAACGTAGCAGACGCCGAACTTGGCCTTCAGAAGGAAGACGGCCATCTGCTGACGCAGCGTGCTCGACGCGACGCCGTAGTTGCCGCCGCCCACGCCGGCCGTGATCCCGTTGGAGACGAGGGTCGTGACGAACGCGTGAAACGTGTTGTTCTGCGGAACGTCGTTGAAATCCGTGACGTATCCCTTGGAGAGAGTTCCCGACGACCCGTCCAGATTGGTCAGGGTCACGTCGCTCAGGGTGCCGGCCGGGAGGGCCGGCGTCCGCGCTTCGGCCTGCGTCGAGCTCTGCACGTCGACGTCCGTCGCGGAATTGCCGCCGAGCTGGATCGCGGCTCCGTCGGCGAAATTGGTGCCGCGGACCACGAAAAGCAGCCCTGCGGCGGGCGGGCCGGAGAGCGGGCTGATCGAGAACACGATGCGGGGCGAGAGCTCGGACGTGTTGCCGCCCGGATCCGTCGCCGTGACCGTTACGTGCTGATCCGCCTCGATCGTGTAGGGCAGGGTGACGTCGAAGTCGGCGTGGCCCGAGCCGTCGGTCGACTGGATCGACGAGCCGATGTAGACGAGCCCCTCCTCGAAGTCGTGGGGCCGTCCCGCGCAGGCGGGATTCGCGAAGAAGTCGAGGGCGTACGTCGTGGAGGGAGAGCTGTCGAGGGTTCCCCTGATCTCCGTGCCCGACGGCGAGAGAGGCGCCGCCGAGGAGAGGAGCGGATAGTTCTGCAGGTCGTTGGCGCCGGTGTCGGCATCCAGCGCGTCGTTGGCCGTCACGCTGTCGGCGCCGAGGTCGATGCCGATCGTTCCGTTGGCGTAGATCGAGTTGCCCCGGATGGCGTTGCCCGACACGGAGCCCTGCACCACGACGCCTCCGCCGCCGCTGTGCGCGACGATGTTGCCTTCTCCCGGCCCGATGCCTCCGATCGTGGCATTGCTGGCCAGGATGTAGATGCCGCGGTTCTGGTTGCCGAGCGCGAACGTTCCCGTGGCGTCGGTTCCGATGAGGTTGCCCTGAACGATGACGCCGGTCGCGCTGCTGATCTCCACGCCGTGAATGGCATTGCCGGAGATGACGTTGCCCGCTCCCGGAGCCGAGCCCCCGATCCGGCTACCGTTCGCCTCGACGAAAATTCCGTAGTTGGTGTTTCCGACGGGCGCCGTGCCGGTCACGTCCGTGCCGATGAAATTGCCGCTGACGACGAGGTTCGAGCCGTTGTTCAGGCGCACGCCGTAGCCGCCGTTGCCCGAAATCACGTTCCGGCTCTCGGGCGTGGTGCCGCCGATCGTGATGTCGATGCTGGAGGAGCTGTCGACCTCGACCCCGGTCTGCGCGCCCGCCAGGGGATTGCCGCCCGAGGCATCGGTGCCGATGAGGTTTCCCTGGACCGCGTTCCCGGTCCCGCCGTTGCCGGCCGCACCGAAGTTGACGCCGCCTACGGCGTTGCCGGAGATCAGGTTCCGGGCCGCGGGCGTCGTCCCGCCGACGGTGACGCTCGAGGGACCGTTGTTGGCGAGGATTCCGAAGTTGACGTTCCCGAGCGGGACGGCGCCGGACGGGTCGGTCCCGATGAAGTTGCCCTCGATCACCATCCCGGCGGTGCCGGAGACCCGAATTCCGGCCCACTTGCCACGGTTGACGGCCAGTCCGCGCACGGTGCTGCCTCCGGCGCCGGGGGCGAAGAACAGAACGGCGGCCTCGCTGCCCGTCCCCGCGTTCGTGCCGTCGAGCTCGATCAGGATCACGGCGTTGGTGCCGAGGGTCGGACCGTTCGTGTTCGCGCTCGCACCGGACTGCGAATACCCGTCGATCGTCACGCCGTCGGTGATCTGCGGCAGGGCCGACGCCGGCGCGATCGTCTGCACCCCGGAGCCGAGGATGTTGAAGGCGATCGTGTCGGCGCCGACGTTCGCATTGGCGTCCAGAATTGCCTGACGCAGCGAGCCGGCCCCGGAGTCGTTCGTATTCGTCACGGAGAACGTCATGCCGGAGGCGAGGGCGGTGAAACCGACGAAGAGGACCGACGCGGCGGACGGAGTCCGACCCAGGCGGCTGGGGCGCATGTTGACCGACCTTTCTGGATTGTGCAGACGGAGGGAGACCCGAGCAGCCTATCCCAATCGCTCCGCGGGGAGCGGAGCGGACCCTTCGACCCCGAGCACGGCGAGGCGAACCCTCGCCGGCGCCGCTACTGCAGGACGAACGTCTTGTCGATGAACACCGCCATCTGACCCCGCGTGTTGGGGTTGCCCGGACAGTACATTCCGGATGCGCAGCCGCCCGTGATGTTCTCGTGGGCGAGCTCCTCGATCCAGTTGGCGAAGTTCGACGGGCAGGGCACGTCGGAGAAGATCCCCGTGCACATCGGTGGGACATAGGTCGAGCCGTGCTCGGCCTTCAGGAGAAACACGGCCATCTGGTCGCGCCGGACGGGATTCTGCGGGCAGAAGTCGCCCCCGCCGCAGCCGCCCGTGATGCCTTCGGCCGCCATGGCCTCGATCCAGGGCGCGAAGTTGGAGGAGCAGGGCACGTCGGCGAAGACTCCGATGCAGGGCGGCGGCGTGTAGCAGAGGCCGTGCTTTGCCTTCAGCAGGAAGACGGCCATCTGCTGGCGCAGCGTGTCGTCGTTGACGCCGTAGAGGCCGCCGCCCACGCCGGCCGTGATCCCGTTGGAGACGAGGATGGTCACGAATTCGTAGAACGTCTGGCTGAGCGGCACGTCCAGGAAATCCGCCACGTACCCCTTGACGAGAGTTCCCGCCGAGCCGTCGGAGTTGGTGACGACGACGTCGTTGGCGGAGCCGGAAGCGAGGGCCGGCGTCGTCGCGGAGATGGAGGTGTAGGAATTGACGACGACGCCGGTCGCGGGCTGTCCGCCGATCGTCACCGTCGCTCCGGACAGGAAGTTCGTGCCGTTGATCGTGAGCGCCGTGCCGCCGCTGCCCGGGCCGGAGCGGGGCACGGTCGAGAAGGGCAGTCGCTGCGAAAGCTCGGACGTGTTGCCCGAGGGGTCGGTCGCGGTCGCCGAGATGGACGAACCGTCGGCCACGGCCATGAGCGTCGTCACGTGGAACGTCCCGTTGCCGGTCCCGTCGGTCGTGACCGTCGCCGAGCCGATATACGTCGCGCCCTGCAGAAAGGCGTGCGGGAACTTCGCGCACGCGGGGTTGGCGTAGAAGTCCAGGTCGAAGAGCGTTCCCGGGGTCGAGTTCAGCAGGCCGTCCACGGTCGTATTGGAGCCGCCGTACACGACGCTCGAGACGATGGGGAAATTCTGCAGGCCGTTCGCTCCCGTGTCCGGGTCGCCGGGGTCGTTGGGCGTCACGCCGTCGTTTCCGAGATCGATTCCGATGCCGCCGTTGTCGTGGATGGAATTCCCGCGGACCGTGTTGCCGGATATGTCGGCGCCGAAGCTGTAGATGGAAATGCCGGTGCCCGTGTTGAACGCGACCGTGTTGCCCGCTCCGGCGCTCACGTCCCCGATGTGGGCGTCGTTCACGCCGAAGACGGTGATCCCGTGAGCCGCGTTGCCGAGCGGCAAAGTCCCCGAAGCATCGGTGCCGACGAAATTGCCTTCGATCACGGCGCCGTTGGCATAGGCCACGATGCCGTCGGCCCCGTTGGCGGAGACGACGTTTCCGGCTCCCGGCGCGCTGCCGCCGATCGTCATGCCCGGTGCTTCGGCGCTGATGCCAAATCCGACGTTTTTCAACGGCGCCGTTCCGGTGACGTCGATGCCGACGAAGTTGCCCTCGACGACGTCCCCGGTGCCCGTGGCGGCCTCCATGCGGATCCCGTTCACGCCGTTGCCCGATACGACGTTGCGTTCGGCCGCGGTCGTCCCGCCGATGACGGTGTCCGACGTGGATCCGGCGAAGAGGATGCCTTCCTGGGTCGCTCCCGCAAACCCGGCCGCGCCGGTGACGTCGGGGCCGATCAGGTTGCCCTGGAAGTGATGTCCCGTTCCGCCGCTGCCGCTGATGCCCCAGAAGATTCCGGCGCCGCCGTTGCCGGAGATCAGGTTGCGCGCCGCGGGGGTCGTTCCGCCGATCGTGATGTTCGAGCCCACGCTGGTCTCCTCGATCCCGTAGCCGCAGCCGTGAGCGACGAGGCCGCTCGCGTCGGTTCCCAGGAAATCCCCTTCCACGACGGTATTGCTGCCGCCCTCGATGTTGATGCACGGGCCGCCGGCCCGATTGATCGCGAGGCCACGAATGACCGTTCCGTCGCTGCCCGTCTTCAGGTCGAGGCCGCCGTCGATGCTGGCGTTCGTCCCGTCGAGCTCGATCCGGATGACCGCGTTCGTGCCCTGCGTCGGCCCGTTCGTGTTGGCGCTCGCACCCGGCTCGGTATAGCCGTCGATGGTCACGCCCCTGGTGATCGCCGGCAGCGGAGAACCCGGAACGATCGTGTGGACGCTCGAGCCCGGGATGTCGAACGCGATCGTCGTCCCCGCGTTCGCGTTGGCGAAGGTGATCGCATCGCGCAGCGTGCAGGTGCCGGCGCCCGTCGTCGCGCAGGCGTTCGTCGAGTCTCCGGAATCGTTGACCGTCACCGTCGCGGCCGACATCGGGATCGCGAGGGCGCCCGCCAGGGCCATGGTCCAGAGGGAGGTTTTCATCGCGAAATCTCCTTCGATGCTGCCGTTACTGGAGACCGAGCATGCGCGCGATGGTCGACTACCGTCGTCACTGCAGGCTGAACGTGCGCGTGATGAACACCGCCATCTGGCCGCGCGTGTTGGGATCCGACGGGCAGTAAAGGCCTCCGCCACAGCCGCCAGTGACGTTCTCGTGGTAGAGCTGCTCGATCCAGTTCGCGAAGTTCGACGGGCAGGGCACGTCCGAGAAGATGCCCGTGCACGTCGGTGGGACGTACGTGGAGCCGTGCTCGGCCTTCAGGAGGAATACGGCCATCTGGTCGCGCCGGACGGGATTCTGGGGGCAGAAGTCGCCGCCGCCGCAGCCGCCCGTGATGCCTTCGGCTGCCATGGCCTCGATCCATGGCGCGAAGTTCGAGGAGCAGGGCACGTCCGGGAAGACTCCCGTGCAGGGCGGCGGCGTGTAGCAGAGGCCATGCTGGGCCTTGAGCAGGAACACGGCCATCTGCTGGCGCAGCGTGTCGTCGTTGACGCCGTAGAGGCCGCCGCCGATGCCCGCCGTGATCGCGTTCGACACGAGGGTCGTGACGTAGCTGTAGAACTGCTGCGAGCTCGGGACGTCCAGAAAATCGGCCACGAAGCCCTTGACGAGCGTCCCGTTCGTTTCGTCGGTGTTGGTCACGACGATGTCGTTCGCCGTGCCGGGCGTGAGGGCCGGCGTCGTGGCGTCGAGCGACGTATAGGAATCGACGACGACTCCCGTCGCGGGCTGTCCGCCGATCGTCACGGTGGCACCCGCGAGAAAGTTCGTGCCGCTGATCGTCAGGACCGTTCCTCCTCCCGCGTCGCCGGATCGGACGTTGTCCGAGAAGGGGAGGCGCTGCGAGAACTCGGAGGTGCTGCCGTTCGGGTCGGTGGCCGTCACCGAGATTCGGGAGCCGGCTTCGGTGGCCGCGAGCGTCGCGACGTCGTACGTGCCGGTTCCGGTTCCATTGGTCGTGACCTGGCCCGAGCCGATGTACGTCTCGCCCTGGAAGAAATCGCGGGGAAAGCGGGAGCAGGCCGGATTCGCATAGAAGTCGAGGTCGAACGTCGTGTTCGGCGTCGAGTTCAGAAGGCCCGAGACCGCCGTGTTCGACGTCCCGTGGAACACGCCCGAGACGATCGGGAAGTTCTGGAGGTCGTTGGCGCCCGTGTCCGGGTCGCCGAGGTCGTTCGGGGTCGCGCCGTCGGCGCCGAGGTCGATCCCGGTCTGCACGTTGTCGTGGATCGAATTGCCTCGAATCGTGTTGCCCGTGCCGCTGTACATCAGGACGCCGCCGGAATTGTTTGACACCCCGTTGAAGGCCATCACGTTGGCCTCGCCGGGATTCACGCCTCCGATGATCAGGTTGCTGCTTCCGGAGACGGTCACGGCGGGTCCAAGATTCCCGAGCGGCATGGTTCCGGTGGGATCCGTGCCGATGAAGTTGCCCTGGATCACGAGGCCGTTGGCGCCGCCCTCCATGTTGATGCCGCCGAAGGCGTTGAAGCCGATCATGTTTCCGGCGCCCGCCGCGGAACCGCCGATCTGGTTGCCGGGGGCATTGACCTCGACCCCGTAAAGGCCGTTCCCGAGCGGCAGTGTCCCGGTCACGTCGGTCCCGATGAAGTTGCCCTCGATGACGTTGCCCGTCAGACCCGAGCCGCCCAGGGCATTGCTGACGAGGACGCCCCGCCCGGTGTTTCCGGAGATCAGGTTGCGCGCCGCCGGTGTGGTTCCGCCGACCGTGGAGTTCGTGACGCCATAGGCCATCGCGATGCCGAAGTCGCTGGGCAGCGCCCCGGTGCCGGCGGCGTCGGTCCCGATGAAATTGCCCTCGACCACGTGGTCGGCTCCGCCCGCGCCGTCGTCGTTGCCGAAACCGATTCCCGCGAGCTGCGCGCCGGAGATGACGTTGCGTGCGGCGGGGGCCGTTCCGCCGACCGTGACCCCGGTCGCGCCGTCGTCGATCAGGATGCCGAAGGGCTCCGGGCCGGGGACGCTCGAGCCCGTCGGATCGGTTCCGAGAAAGCAGCCTTCGATCGTGATCCCGTTCGACGCGAAGATCCCGACGGCGGCCGAGATCGAGCGGTTGATGACGAGGCCGCGCAGCACGCTGTCCGACGATCCGGGGGCGAACAGGATTCCATAGCCGCTCGACTGGCTCGAGGCGTCGATCTCGATCCGGTGCATCGAGTTGTCGCCGAGTCCCGGCCCGTTGGTGTTGGGGGAAGAACCGAGCTGCGTGTAGCCGTCGATCGTCACGGTCGCCACGACGGACGGATAGGGCGTTGCCGGCTGCAGCGTGTGGACGCCGCTGCCGGCGATGTCGAAGGCGACCGTCGTGCCCGAGTGGGCGTTGGCATAGGTGATCGCGTCGCGGAGCGTGCAGGGCTGAACGCCGGTCGTCGCGCAGGGATTCGTGGAGTCTCCGGAGTCGTTGACGGTCACGGTGGCGGCGCCGGCGGGCGCCGCGAGCAGAAGGCACGCCATCAGAGCCTCGAGAGGCTTCCGCATCGTTGACCTCCGTCGTGTGGGGACGGAAGCCTATCTCAACCCCAGTCGGGCAGCTTACCGAAGCCCGAAGGTCTTGGTCAGGAAGACGGCCATTTGTCCTCGAGTGGCGGGGCTGCCCGGGCAGTAGAGGCCGCCGCCGCATCCTCCGGTGATGCCGCGTGCGACGAGGTCGTAGATCCAGGGGGCGAAGGGGTTGTCGCAGGGGACGTCGTCGAAGGTGGCGGTGACGCAGGCGGGGGGCGCATAGCCGAGGCCCTGGGAGGTCTTCAGGAGCAGGACGGCCATCTGCTGGCGCTTGACGGGGTCGGTGGGGCAGTAGGTGCCCGGGCCGCAGCCTCCGGTGATGCCCTCGGCCACGAGCTCGTCGATCCAGGGCGCGAAGTTGGACGAGCAGGGGACATCGGTGAAGACCTGGGTGGTGCAGGGAGGCGGGGTGTAGCAGAGGCCGTGCCGGGCCTTCATGAGGAAGACGGCCATCTGCTGGCGCAGGGTGGATTGGTCGACGCCGTAGTTGCCGCCTCCGACGCCGACGGTGATGGCGTTGGAGACGAGAGTGGTGACGAAGGAGTAGAACTGCTGGGCGCCGGGGACGTCGAGGAAATCGGAGACCCAGCCCTTGATCAGCGTGCCCGTCGTGCCGTCGGGAGTCATGACGACGACGTCGTTGACGGTGCCGGGCGCGAGGACGGGCGAGGTCGACGTCAGGCTGTGGTCGTCGACGAACGTCACCGGAACCGAGACGCCGCCGATCGTCATGATCGTCGGATCGGCGAAGTCCGTGCCGTTGACGCCGATGGCATCACCGCCGGCTGCCGGTCCCGAAGCCGGCGTGACCGAGAAGATGATCCGCTGAGCGAGCTCGGACGTGTTGCCATTCGGGTCGGTGGCCGTCGCGGTGATCCGGGCGCCAGGCTCCGTGACGGCCGGAAGCGTGACGTCGAACTGGGCGTGGCCCGCCGCGTCCGTCGAGAGCGGCGACGAGCCCAGGTAGCTATTGCCCTGCAGAAACTCCCGTGGAAAGTTGGAGCATGCCGGATCGGCGTAGAAGTCCAGCGTGAAGTCCGTCGACGGCGTACTGTCGAGCTTGCCGAGGATCTCGGTGCCGCCCGTCTCGGGGACCAGATGGTTCACCGCCCGGATGATCGGAAAGTTCTGACGAAGGTTGGGGCCGGTGTCGGCGTCCCCGGCGTCATTCGGCGTGGGATTGCCGTTGGCGCTGCAGCCGACGCCGCCGAGCGCGATGCCGAGCCGGCCGTTGCGGAACATCGAGTTGCCGACGATCGTGAAGGGTCCCGCGTTGCCATCGATGCTGATGCCATTGGCTCCGCTGTAGGCGATGACGTTTCCCTCGCCGATTCCCGGGCCTCCGATCGTGCCCGTGACCACGCCGTTCGAGTCGGCGATGTGAACGCCGCAAGCTCCGTTCGGGAGCGGCAGCGCGCCGGTGACGTCGGTGCCGATTTTGTTGCCCTGGATCGTGACGCCGCTGCTCGGGCCGGATAGGTCGATGCCGATTCCGGTGCGGTTGGTGATGACGTTGCCGACGATCGTCACATTGCTCGCCCGCCCGACGCTGATGGCGTCGTTGGTGCCGTTCGAGATTCCGACGGTTCCCGTGGCGTCGGTTCCAACCAGATTGCCCTGGATCGAGATCGTGTCTGTGGTGCATGCGCAGGCTTCCCCGATCTGAACGGCGCGCACCAGCCAGGTGCCGATCACGTTGGCGGCCCCGGGCGCGCTGCCGCCGATCGTCACGCCGGTACCGAACTCCACGTTGACCCCGCTGCGGCCGTTGCCGAGCCCCGCGGTGCCCGCGGCGTTGACGTTGAAGTAGTTCCCTTGGATGACCGTCCCGTTCCCGTCGGCGAGGATCATGTCGGAATTGTTGGACGCGAGAACGTTCCGGTCGGCCGGCTGCGTGCCTCCGACCGAGTTGTTCCCGCCTTGGATGTCGATCGCCCCTTGAAAGCCGCCGAGCGTCACTCCGTCGGGAGCGACACCGAGGAAATTGCCGGCGATCGTGTTGTTGCCGCCCTGGAAGAAAGTCATCGTCCCGCCATTGAAGGCCTGGACGATCGATACACCCCGGAGCGTCGAGCCGTCGCTGCCGAAGGCGAACCCGAGGACAGGGTTTGACGAACCGCCGTCGATCTTGATCAGGATGACGGCGTTGTCGCCGACGGCGAGCGTGTTCGGGCTCGCCCCTGGCTGCGTATAACCGTCGATGACGACCGGGCCGGTGATGGCGTCGAGGGTCGTCGAGGGCGCGATGGTCTGCACCCCCGATCCGGAGATGTTGAAGGCGATCGTGTCGAGCCCGGGGTTCGCGTTGGCGTCGAGGATCGCCTGGCGCAGCGAGCCCGCGCCCGAGTCGTTGACGTTCGTGACGGTGAACGTCGCGGCGCTGAGCGAACTCGCGGCGAGACAGAAAACGAGCGAGGCGAGGGCAGCGTTTCTCATGGCTCCTCCCGGGGTCATTGCAATCCGAACGTCTTGACGACGAAGACGGCCATTTGTCCACGTGTGGCGGGGTTGCCGGGGCAGTAGAGGCCGCCGCCGCATCCGCCGGTGATGCCGCGGGCGACGAGGTCGTAGATCCATGGGGCGAAGGGGTTGTCGCAGGGGACGTCGTCGAAGGTGGCGGTGACGCAGGCGGGCGGGGTGTATCCGAGGCCCTGGGAGGTCTTCAAGAGCAGGACGGCCATTTGCTGGCGCTTGACGGGGTCGGCGGGGCAGTAGGTGCCCGGGCCGCAGCCTCCGGTGATGCCCTCGGCCACGAGCTCGTTGATCCAGGGCGCGAAGTTGGAGGAGCAGGGCACGTCGGTGAAGAGCTGGGTGGTGCAGGGAGGCGGGGTGTAGCAGAGGCCGTGCCGGGCCTTCATGAGGAAGACGGCCATCTGCTGGCGCAGAGTGGACTGGTCGACGCCGTAGTTGCCCTGGCCGACGCCGACGGTGATGGCGTTGGAGACGAGGGTGGTGACGAAGTTGTAGAACTGCTCGCCGCCCGGGACGTCGAGGAAGTCGGCGACCCAGGCCTTGACCAGCGTGCCGGTCGTGCCGTCGGGCGTCTGCACGACGACGTCGTTGACCGTGCCGGGGCCCAGGGCGGGCGACGTGGACTGCAGAGTGTGGTCGTCGACGAACGTGACCGGAACCGAAACGCCGCCGACCGTCATCGTCGTCGGATCCGCGAAGTCCGTCCCGATCACGGCGATGCCGGTTCCTCCCGACGCCGGTCCGGAAACCGAGCTCGTCATGGAAAACAGGATGCGCTGCGAGAACTCCGACGTGTTGCCGTCGGGATCCGTGGCGGTAACCGAGATCCTCGCGCCGTCCTCGGTGACGATCGGAAAGGTCGAGGCGAAGGTGACGTGTCCGGTGTCGTCGGTCGATAGCTCCGTCGAGCCGATGTAGGTCTCGCCCTCCAGGAATTCTCGCGGGAAGTTGGAGCAGGCGGGGTTGGCGTAAAAGTCGAGCTCGAACGTCGTCGAGGGCGTGCTGTCGAGCTTGCCGACGATCTCGGTCGAGCCCGCCAGATGCACGACCGCCTGGACGATCGGGAAGTTCTGCAGGTGGTTGCTGCCGTCGTCGACGTCCGTCGGATCGTTGGGCTTGGGCGAGCTGTTCCCGGTGTAGAGGTTCAACCCGAGCGGGCCGTTGTCGTGGATGGAATTTCCGCGCACGGAGTTGTTGATGCCCTCCTCGACGCTGACGCCGAAGTTGCCGTTGAAAGCGACGTGGTTGCCTTCGCCCGGCAGGATTCCGCCGATCGTCGAGTCGTTCGAAGTGTGGATCTTGATGCCT
The DNA here is from genome assembly GCA_963738945.1 of uncultured Acidobacteriota bacterium. GTDB lineage: Bacteria > Acidobacteriota > Thermoanaerobaculia > UBA5066 > Gp7-AA6 > DAHUXD01. Next base: position 2,511,322 of record CAVTYD010000002.1, on the reverse strand, counting down.
TCCGACGCATTGCCGAGCGGCGAGAGCCCGTCGGCGGCGACGCCGACGAGGTTGCCCAGGATGACGACGCTTCCTTCGATCCACATTCCGTAGAGGCTGTTTCCGGACACGACGTTGGCCTCGCCGGGGCCCGTCCCGCCGATCGTGTTCCCGGTTCCGTACGCGGCCAGGCCGCCGACGTTCGGCAGCGCGTGCAGGCCGGTCGCGTCGGTGCCGACTAGGTTGCCCTGGACCGTGCAGTTCGTCGCAAGCCCGTTGAGCAGGAGCGCGCCGCTGAACGTTCCGGCGCTGTTTCCGGACACGAGGTTCCGGTCGCCGGGCAGCGCGCCGCCCACGATGGTATTCGCGCTGCCGACCTCGATGCCGGAGCCATTGGGAAGAGCGGTGAGGCCGGACGGATCCGTGCCGAGGAAGTTTCCCCGGGCGACGCATGCGTCGCAATTCGAGATGCCGATTCCGGTCCCGAAGCGATTGACGGCGAGACCCTGGACGACGCTGCCCGTTGTGCCGTTGATGCTCACCCCGGTGCCGCCCGCGAGGCTCCCGTCGAGCTCGATGAGCAGAACCGCGTTCGTGCCGACGGACGCGGTGCTCTCACTGGACCCGGGCTGCGAGTACCCGTCGATCAGCACCCGTTCGGTCACCGTGGGAAGGCTGCTGGCCGGTGTGATGGTCTGGACGCCGGCGCCGGGAATGGCGAACGCGATCGTGTCCGCGCCCGGGTTGGCGTTGGCATCGAGGATCGCCTGTCGCAGCGAGCCGGGGCCCGAGTCGTTGATATTCGTGACCGTGAACGTGGCGGCAGACGCGGCGGCGGCGAACGACAGAAGCGAAGCAGCGGCGAGGTGTTTCAAGCTTTACTCCGTTCCTATTGAAGCGAGAACGTCTTGACGACGAAGACGGCCATTTGACCTCTTGTGGCGGGGCTGGTGGGGCAGTAGAGGCCGCCGCCGCATCCGCCGGTGATGCCGCGGGCGACGAGGTCGTAGATCCATGGGGCGAAGGGGTTGTCGCAGGGGACGTCGTCGAAGGTGGCGGTGACGCAGGCGGGCGGGGTGTATCCGAGGCCCTGGGAGGTCTTCAGGAGCAGGACGGCCATTTGCTGGCGCTTGACGGGGTCGGTGGGGCAGTAGGTGCCCGGGCCGCAGCCTCCGGTGATGCCCTCGGCCACGAGCTCGTTGATCCAGGGCGCGAAGTTGGAGGAGCAGGGCACGTCGGTGAAGAGCTGGGTGGTGCAGGGAGGCGGGGTGTAGCAGAGGCCGTGCCGGGCCTTCATGAGGAAGACGGCCATCTGCTGGCGCAGAGTGGATTGGTCGACGCCGTAGTTGCCCTGGCCGACGCCGACGGTGATGGCGTTGGAGACGAGGGTCGTGACGAAGTTGTAGAACTGCTCGCCGCCCGGGACGTCGAGGAAGTCGGCGACCCACCCCTTCACGAGCGTGCCCGTGGTCCCGTCCGGCGTCTGGACGACGAGATCGTTGACGGTACCGGGGGCGAGGACCGGCGAGGTCGAAGTCAGCCCGTGGTCACTGCCGAAGGTGACCGCTGTCGCGACGCCGCCGATCGTCATCGTCGTCGGGTCGGCGAAGTCCGTGCCGGCCACCGCGATGCCCGTGCCGCCGGCCGCTGGTCCCGACGCCGGGCTGATCGAGAAGATGATCCGCTGCGAGAGCTCCGAGGTGTTGCCGTTCTGATCGGTGGCCGTGACGGAAATGCGAGCGCCGGCCTCGGTTTCGACGGGGAGGGTGACGTCGAAGTCGGCGTGGCCCGAGCCGTCCGTGGAGACGGGCGCCGAGCCGAGGTAGGTCTTCCCCTGCAGGAACTCCCTCGGAAAGTTGGGGCACGCCGGGTCGGCGTAGAAGTCGAGCGTGTAGTCGGCGGACGGTGAGGTGTTGAACTTGCCGGTGACGTGCGTGCTCGCTCCGTTCGAGACGGACTGGACGATCGGGAAGTTCTGAACCCCGTTGGGTCCCGTGTCTCCATCCCCCGAATCGTTCGGCGTGGGCGATCCCTGAAGGCCGCAGCTCTCGTTCAGCCAGATCGCGGTTCCGTGGTTCGATTCCATCGAGTTGCCGACGATCGTCCATCCGCTCCCGGTGACGGTGACGCCCTGGAGGCCGTTGAAGGCGATGTGGTTGCCTTCGCCGGGATTGCGCCCGCCAATGATGCCGTCGGTGGCGCTCACCCCGCAGATGCCGCTCGCGCCGTTGCCGAGGGGCTGGCCGGTTGCGCCGACGCCGATCGAGTTCCCCTGGATCGTCCATCCGCTGCCGCCGTTCAAGGAAACCCCGAATTGCCCGGCGTGAATGACGTTCCCCGCGCCGGCCGCGCTGCCGCCGATGACGGTACCGTTGCCCGAGCCGACGATGACGCCCGCGGTTCCCGTCCCCAGGGGCACGGTTCCCGTGGCGTCGGTTCCAATGAAGTTCCCCTGGATGATCGTTCCGTCGCCCGGCCCCGCCGACGTGCCGATGCCGATGCCGTCGCCGGCGAATCCTCCGATGACGTTGCCCGCGCCGGGGGCCGTTCCGCCGATCACGTTCGAATTGGCGCCCTGGATCATCTGGATGCCTTCGAAGATCGGAAGAGCCGCGTTCCCGGCCGCGTTCAAGCCGATGTAGTTTCCTTGCACGATGTTGGAGCTGCAGATGTTGAGGTAGATCGCGACGCTCGTCGTCGCGATGACGTTGCGCGCGGCCGGGGTCGTGCCCCCGATGGTGGTGCCGCTGCTCGATTCACAGGAGATCGGCGATCCGGCCGCCAGGCTGATGCTGCCGGTCGGATCCGTGCCGAGGAAATTGCCTTCGATCACGTCGTCGTTGCTGCCGTTTTCGAACCCGCTGCCGACCTGGATGCCGTCGGCGGCCATGTGGCTGAGCACGATGCCGCGGATCGTCGAGCGGCTGCTGTCCCCGCCCGAAGGCCCGTTGAGGTCGAGGACCGGGTTCACCCCGGACGAGGCGTCGATCTCGATCAGCAGCACCGCGTCGTCGCCGACGGTGAGAGTGTTCGGGCTCGAGCCGGGCTGCGAATAGCCGTCGATGACGACCGGATCCGTGATCAGCGGCAGGGATGAGGCGGGCGCGATCGTATGGACGGCCGTGCCGGAAATGTCGAAGGCGATCGTGTCGAGGCCGGGATTCGCGTTGGCGTCGAGGATCGCCTGGCGCAGCGAGCCGGAGCCGCTGTCGTTGGTATTCGTGACCGTGAACGTGGAGGCCGGCAGCGATGCCGCGGCGAGCCCGAGAATGAAGCCTGCAAGTCGTCTCATTTCTTTCCTTTCTCAGGAGCCGGAACAGCCGGCGGTGATGCCTTCGGCGTAGAGCTGCTCGATCCAGTCGGCGAACGTCGACGGGCAGATCACGTCGGCGAAGACCGCATGGCAGGCGGGAGGCGCGTAGGCCGCGCCGTGCTCGACCTTCAGGAGGAAGACGGCCATCTGCGCGCGCGTGACGGGGTTTGCCGGGCAGAAGTTGCCGCCGCCGCACCCGGCGGTAATGCCCTCCGATGCGAGCTCTTCGATCCATGGCGCGAACGGTAGCGAGCAGGGGACATCGGGAAAGACACCCGTGCAGGGAGGCGGGATGTGGGATGGGCCGTGCTCGGTCTTCAGGAGGAAGACGGCCATCTGGCCGCGAGTGATCGGCGAGAGGGGACAGAATCCGCCGCCGCCGCAACCCGCCGTGATGCCCTCTCCCGCCAGGTTCTCGATCCAGTCGGCGAAGAGCGACGGACAAGCGACGTCGGAAAAGATGCCGGCGCACGTCGGAGGTTCGTACGCCGGCCCATGCTCCGTTTTCAGCAGAAAGACCGCCATCTGGTCGCGCCGCACGAAGGAGTTCGGGCAGAAGAGCGGAGCGGGAGGAGCCGGCGTGAAGCGATAGAGGAAACCCGCGTCGCCGCCCTGGTAGCGCGCGCCGTAGAGCTTCCCGTCGTTTCCCTCGGTCAGCTCCGCCGTGTTGACGAGGGATCCCGCCACCAGGCTGACGCTCGAGCCGTCGAAGTGGTGCAGGACGACGACGTTGCCGGCGGCATCCATGCGATAGAGCGTGCCGAAGCCGAACTGGCCGCCCGCCTCCGTCGTGCCGTAGAAGTTCCCGTCGCTCGCCAGGATGAGGCCGGACCGGGGAACCGAGCCGTCCGCACCGTCGAAGCTGTGCAGGGAGGTGAAGCCTCCGAGCGCGTCGATCCGGTACACGGTGCCCACGCTCGAGGTCCCGCCCAGGGCCGTGACGCCGTAGACGTTTCCGGCCGCGTCTTTGACGAGCGCTCCGATCGGCTCGCTGCCGTCGGTCCGTCCAAACGCGTGTACGGTCGTGACCGTGCCGCTGCTGCTCATGTGAAAGACGGTTCCGCAGCCGACCCCGCAGACGTCCGGGTTTCCGCCGCCGCCGATGCTCGTCGTCCCGTAGAAGTCGCTGATCGACGTCTGGAGCAGCGGTGAGAGGGGGATCGAGCCTTCGTCGAAGGAGAACGTGTGAAGCGTCGTGAGATCGCCGCCGGGCGTGAGACGAAAAATCGTGGAGCAGTTGTCGGTCATGTCGTCGCAATGGCCGTAGACCGTCGTGCCGTAGAGCAGCCCGTCGTCCGCCTCGATCACGGGCACCTGGAGGAACCAGCCGCCGGTGTCGCGATCGAAGTCCCGGACGGTCGAGACGGCGCCCGAGGAGTCCATCCGGAACACGGTTCCGTCTCCGAGCGCGCCTCCGCGCTGCGACGTCCCATAGAAGTTGCCGTCCGTCGCGAGGATCAAGCCGGCCACCGGCGAATACCCGTCGGTCGCGGAGTCGAAGGCGTGGAGAGGCGTCAGCGTGTTCGACGAGTCGATCCGAAATGCGGTGCCGCAGCCGGAGGGACAGAGACCGCTCGTGTCGCCGCCGCTGTCGGTCGTTCCGTAGAAGTCGGTGCCGACCGGCAGGAGCTTGCCGAGGGGCATCGCGCCGTCCGTTCCCGAGAAGGCGTGGATGACCTCGTACGTCTGGGCGCTCAGGGCGCCGCGGAAGGCCATCGCGATCGCGAGAACGAGAAGAATCGCGCGGAACCGGCGCATGGAGACCTCCTGTCTGGTTACCGCGACAAACGGGCGGCGATCGGGTCAACCCGCTTCACGACGGCGCCTGCCGCCCCTGCAAGTCGTTGAAGGCAAAGCGCCTCGTTGACTTATCCGGGCGCTGCCATAGGCTCTCCTCTCAGGCCCATCCGATGAACGAAACGGGGAATCCCGCTCCCCGGCAGGGGGAAGTGACCGGGCTTCTCCTCGCCTGGAACGGCGGCGACCGCGGAGCCGTGGAACGGCTGATGCCGCTCGTCTATGCCGAGCTGCGCGAGATCGCCGAGCGCCAGTTCCGGCGGGAGCGCAAGGGCCACACGCTTCAGCCGACGGCCGTCGTCCACGAGGCGTACTTCCGTCTCGTCGACCAGACCCGCGTGACCTGGAAGAACCGCAGCCACTTCCTCGCGATCGCGTCTCAGGCCATGCGCCGGATCCTCATCGATCATGCTCGGGGCCGCGACGCCGAGAAACGGGGAGGCCATGCCGAGCGCGTGACGCTCGATCTCGAGATCGCCTCGCCGGAGCCCGGCGCCGAAGTGGACGTCCTCGCGCTCGACCAGGCACTCGAGCGCTTGAAGGATCTCGACGGCGCGCAGGCCCAGATCGTGGAGCTGCGCTTTTTCGGCGGCCTGACGATCGAAGAGACGGCGGAGGTCATGGAGGTCTCGCCGTCTTCGATCAAGCGCGACTTCCGCTCCGCGCGCGCATGGCTCTACCGCGAGCTCGGCCTTCCGTGACGCCGGATCGGTGGAAGCGGGTCCGAGAGGTCTTCGACCGGATGGCCGATGTCCCGGCGGGGGATCGCGAGCGGCTCCTGGCGGATGCCTGCGGCACGGACTCGGCGCTCGCGGCGGAGGTTCGGTCCCTGCTCGTTTCGGTCGACGCGGCCGGGGATTTTCTCGAGGCTCCCGTCCACGAGCAGATCCGATGGGGAGCTCCCGAGGTCGACGCACAAGTGCCCGAGCGGATCGGTCCCTGGCGCGTGCTGGGCGAGCTCGGCCAGGGCGGAATGGGGACGGTCTATCTCGCCGAGCGCTCCGACTCGGGTTTCCGGCAGACTTCCGCCGTCAAGCTCGTCCGCCGCGGCATGGACTCGGACTTCATCCTGCGCCGCTTCCACACCGAGCGGGAGATCCTTGCCGGGCTCGATCACCCCCACATCGCACGACTGCTCGACGGCGGGTCGACGGAGGCGGGCACTCCGTACTTCGCCATGGAGTACGTCGAGGGACGGCACCTGCTCGAGGACTGCGCCTCGCGGGGGCTCGATGCCCGCCGGCGGACGCAGCTGTTTCTCGAGGTCTGCGACGCGGTTGCCTACGCCCACCGCCATCTCGTCGTGCATCGGGACCTGAAGCCCTCGAACATCCTCGTGACGCCCGAGGGATCGCCGAAGCTGCTCGACTTCGGCCTGGCGAGGCTCCTTGCCCCGGATGGGGCGTTCGCGGGGGACCGGACGGAGACGGCGTTTCGCCTGTTGACTCCCGACTACGCGAGCCCCGAGCAGATCCGCGGCGAGCGCGTGACGACTTCGACCGACATCTACTCGCTCGGCGTCGTCCTCTACCGGCTGCTCTCCGGCCGCAGTCCCTATCGCTCGACGGGCGAGTCCGGCGCCGCGATCGCGCGGGCGGTCTGCGAGGAGAAACCGGAGCGTCCTGGCGTCTCGCGCGACCTGGACAACATCGTCCTCATGGCGCTCCGCAAGGAGCCGGAGCGGCGCTACGCATCGGTCGAGGCGCTCGCGGACGACCTGAAACGTTTCCTCGACGGCCATCCCGTGCGCGCCCGCAAGGACACCCTGGCGTATCGGTCTGCGCGTTTCATCGGGAGGCACAAGGCGGGAACGGCCGCGGCGGCCCTCGGCACGCTGGTTCTCGCGGCGGCGACCGCGGTGGCGCTCCAGCAGGCTCGCGTCGCGCGCGCCGAACGGTCCGCTGCCGAGAGCCGCTTCGACGACGTGAGAAAGCTGGCGAGCTCGTTTCTCTTCGAGTTCCACGACGCAATCCGGGACCTGCCGGGCTCGACTCCCGCCCGCGAGCTCGTCGTGCGTCGGGCGCTCGAGTACCTCCGGAAACTGTCCGACCTGAAGGCCGGCGACGCCGCGCTCCAGCGCGATGTCGCCACGGCGTACGAACGCGTCGCCCGCGTCCAGGGTGGGATCTACGGCCCGCGCCTCGGCGACACCCGGGGGGCCCGCGACAGCCTCGACCGGGCCCTCGCGATTCGGACGGCCCTGGCGCGGTCTGCGCCGGCCGACGCCTCCGATCAGGCCGCCCTCGCGGAGGCGCGGCTCCAGAACAGCGAGCTGCTCCTGGCGGAAGGAGAGCCGGCGGCCGCGCTCGAGCAGGTCCGCGCGAGTGTCGGAATTCTCGCGGCGCTTGCGGCCGCCTCTCCGGGCGATCGAGCCCGCGAGGCGAAACTGGCGCGGGGACGGCGCTACGAAGGCGTGGCCCTGGCTCAGGGCGGGGACCGCGAAGGAGGGCTCAGAGTCCTCGCGTCCGCGGCCGCGACCTTCGAATCGCTCGCCGCCGCCGAGCCCGGCAATGCGGCGTACCGGCGCGAGCTCGCGATCACGCATTCGATCACCGTCCACGCTCTGGGCGGGTCCTCCGACCGCGAAAGGGCCTCGGCGAGCTACGCGCGCGCCACCGGCCTTCAGGAGGCTCTGGTGGCCTCCGAGCCCGGCAACGCCTCGCTCAAGCGCGAGCTGGCGTATACGCACGCGGACATGGGCGCGTTCTACGAATGGAGCGGGGACGAGAGCGCGGCGCTCTCGTGCTATGCGCGCGCCGTGCCCATGGTCGAGGCGCTGGTCGCTTCGGATCCTCGCAACGCCGACGCCCGGCTGCTTCTGGCCGAGACGTACAACAGCATCGGCTATGGACTGGCGGTGACCGGCGACCTGGCCCGCGCGCCCGCGAACCTCGACCGCTCGCTGCGCCTGTTCGAGGCCATCGTCCGCGAGGATCCGGCCGACGCGCGGGCACAGGTGGGTCTGGCTCGCCTCTACGAGAGCTACGGGACGGCGGCCGAGGCGTCGGCGCGCGGAGGACTCGCCGAGCAGCGCGAGCGGGCGCGCGCGTGGTACGCGAAAAGCCGCGAGGCCTACGCCGCGCTCGGGGCGCGCGGTCTGCTCGATCGCCGGACGAGGGGCGAGCTCGACGCCGTCACGAAGAAGCTCGCGGTGCTCGGACCGGGCTGATCTCGCGCTCTATGGCAGGCTGAACGACCTCGCGATGAACACCGCCATCTGGCCCCGGTTGTTCGGCGTCGACGGGCAGTAGTTGCCGCTGCCGCAGCCGGCGGCGATGTTCTCGTGGTAGAGCTCTTCGATCCAGTTGGTGAACGTGCCGGGACACGGGACGTCGGTGAAGACTCCCGGCGGCGTGCAGGCGGGAGGCGTGTACGTCGAGCCGTGCTCGGCCTTCAGGAGGAAGACGGCCATCTGATCGCGCCGGACCGGCGAGGTCGGACAGTAGCCGCCGCCGCCGCAGCCTCCGGTGATCCCCTCGCTCGCGAGCGCCTCGATCCAGTTCGCATAGGTCGAGGGGCACGGGACGTCGACGAAGACGCCGGGCGTGCAGGCGGGCGGCACGTAGCAGAGCCCGTGCTTGCCCTTGAGGAGAAAGACCGCCATCTGCTGGCGCGTCACGTTCGCGTCCGGGCAGTAATTCCCGCCGCCGCAACCGACCGTGATCTGGTTCGCGACGAGCTTGTTGATGTAGTAGTAAAACTGGTTGCCGCCGACGTCGGCGAAGTCCGCGACCCATCCGTTCTTGAGCGTCCCCGACGTGCCGCTCGGATTCGTCACGACCGTGTCGTTCAGCGACCCGGAAGGCCGGGCAGGCATCGCGGCCGTGATGGTGGTGTCGTTCTGGAAGTTGACGCCGGTGGCCGGGATGCCTCCGATGGTCACGGACGCTCCGTTCTCGAAGAGCATGCCGGTGATGGTGACGGCGGTGCCGCCGGAGGCCGGACCGGAGGCCGGCGACTGGGAGAAGACGAGGCGCTGGGAGAACTCCGACGTGTTCCCGGCCGGATCGGTCGCCGTGGCGGTCACCTGCTGTCCCGGCTCGAGCACGACCGGCACGTCGTGCGAAAAGGAGGCGTTTCCCGAACCGTCCGTCGTGACCTGGAAGCTGTCGAGATAGATCTCGCCTTCGAGATACTGCTGCGGGAAGTTGATGCAGGCCGCCGTCGCGTAGAGATCGACGTCGAAGGTGGTCGACGCGGTGCTGTTGAGGATGCCCTGGACGTTCGTCGTCGACGATCCGGGCGTGACGGTTTCGATGATCGGGTAGTTCTGGCCGTTGTTCGGGCCCGAGTCGGCGTCGCCGGGATCGTTCGGCGTCACACCGGGCCCGCCGCCGACGTAGAGATCGATTCCGAGCGCCGCGTTGCCGAACATGCGGTTTCCGCGGATCGTGACTCCGGTCGCGAAGTTGACGGCGACGGTGTACGGCGGACCATTGAACGCGATGACGTTTCCTTCGCCGGCAGCCGTGCCGCCGATCGTCCAGTTGCTGTTGACGGCCATCGCTCCCTGGGTATTGCCGAGGCGCAGCGTCGCGGTCTCGTCGGTCCCGATGAAGTTGCCCTGGATCAACTGGTTCGTGCCGCCTTCGCTGATGATGGCCTGCTGCGCGCTCGCGGCGATCACGTTGCCCTTGATGACCTGGTTCGAATCGGGGATCGAAAGGCCGTAGGAGTTTCCGAGGGGCAGCGTTCCGGTGACGTCGGTCCCGATGTAGTTGCCCTGAATCGTGGCCTGCGACGTGGTGCCGCCGACCGTGTAGCCGACGGTGATACCGGCGCCGCTGTTGCCCGAGATGACGTTGCGATCGGCCGCGGTCGGTCCTCCGATCTGTTGACCGGTGCCGAGCCGGACGTAGATTCCCGGGGCGCCGAACATCCCCGGGAGGGCCGCCGTCCCGGTCGCGTCGAGGCCGATGAGGTTGCCTTTGACGACGGTGTTCGAGCCGCCGCTGTCGCCGATCAGGACCTCCGCCTGGTCGCTCGCGGAGATCACGTTGCGGTCGGCCGGCGACGTCCCGCCGATGACGACCGCGTTCGAGGCTTCGAGGTCGATGCCGTAGGACTGCGCGCCGGGCCGGGAAGCTCCGGTGGCGTCGACGCCGATGAAGTCGCCGGCGATGACCGAGCCGTTGCTTCCGGCGCCGCTCACCCGGATGCCCGAGTTGCCGCAACGGTTGACCACGAGGCCTCGAATCGTGACGACCGCAGTGGCCGACAGGCAGACGCCCCCGGCGCCGAGACTCGTGCCGTCGATCTCGATGCGCAGCACCGCGTTGGTCCCCTGATTCGGAGCGTTGGTGTTCGCGGACGCCCCGGACTGCGAGTAACCGTTGATCGTGACGGCATCCGTGATGGTCGGCAGGGCCGTCGCCGGCGCAATCGTCTGAACGCCCCCACCGACGACGTTGAAGGCGATCGTGTCGGCGCCGGCGTTCGCGTTGGCGTCCATGATGGCCTGCCGGAGCGAGCCCGCGCCCGAGTCGGCGGTCGTCGTCACGGTGTAGGTATTGGCGAACCCGAAGGTGGAAACGAGCAGGGCGGTCAGGGTCGAAGCGGCGGCTCGGACTCTCACGCGAACCTCCTGTTTTTGGTCGCGGGAGTCTATCCGAGCCGCGGCCTCCCTCTTAAGGCAGTCCGAACGTCTTCGTGAGGAACACCGCCATCTGTCCGCGGGTGTTGTTGTTGCCCGGACAGTAGTTTCCGCCGCCGCAGCCGCCGGTGACGTTCTCGGTCGCGAGCTGCTCGATCCAGTTGGCGAAACTGGAGGGACAGGGCACGTCGCCGAAGGCGCCCGTGCAGGTCGGCGGAACGTAGCTCGAGCCGTGCTCGGCCTTCAGGAGAAACACCGCCATCTGGTCGCGCCGGACGGGCATCGTCGGACAGTAGTTGCCGCCGCCGCAGCCTCCCGTGATTCCCTCGGTGGCGAGCGCCTGAATCCAGTTGGCATAGGTCGACGGGCAGGCGACGTCGGGGAAAAAGCCCGGCGTGCACGCCGGAGGCACGTAGCACAGGCCGTGTCTGCCCTTGAGCAGAAAGACCGCCATCTGCTGGCGCGTGACGTTCGCGTCGGGACAGTAGTCGCCGCCGCCACAGCCGACGGTGATCTGGTTTGCCACGAGCTTGGTGATGAAAGCGTAGAACTGATTTCCGGCGACGTCGTTGAAATCGGCGATCCACCCGTTTCTGAGCGTTCCGGCGGTTCCGCTCGGATTCGAGACGACGGTGTCGTTGAGGGACCCGGCGGGCCTCGCGGGCATCGTGGCGGAGATCCTGGTGTCGCTCATGACGTCGACGCCGGTCGCGGGCACGCCTCCGATCGTCACCGTCGCGCCGTCCTCGAACAACATGCCCGTCAGGGTCGCGACGGTTCCGCCGGCGGGGGGGCCCGAGGCCGGCGACTGCGAGAAGACGAGGCGCTGGGAGAACTCGGAGGTGTTGCCGTTCGGATCGGTGGCCGTCGCGGTCACGAGCTGGCCCGGCTGCAGCACGACGGGCACGTCGTGGGAGAACGTGGCGTTTCCCGAGCCGTCGGTCGTGACCTGGAACGTGCCGAGGTAGTTCTCGCCCTGGAGGAACTCCTGCGGGAAATTGAGGCACGCCGCGGTCGCATAGAGGTCGATGTCGAACGTCGTCGTGGCGGTGCTGTTGAGAAACCCCTGGATGTTCGTCGTCGATGCGCCCGGCGTCACGGTGTTGATGATCGGGTAGTTCTGGAGATCGTTGGGGCCCGTGTCGGCGTCGCCGGGATCGTTCGGCGCGACGAGTCCGTCGGCGCCGAGGTCGATGCCCAGGGGCCGGTTGCCGAACATCCGGTTGCCGCGGATGCTCGCGCCGGTGAAGGCGCTGAAGTTGACGCCGCTGACGACGCCGCCGTAGAGCGGGCCGTTGAAGGCGATCACGTTGCCTTCGCCGGCTCCCGTTCCGCCGATCGTCCAGTGGTCGCCGCCGATCTGGATTCCCCCGCCGGCGTTGCCGAGGTCGAGCGTCGCCGACTCGTCTGTCCCGATGAAATTGCCCTGGATGGTCTCCGCGCCACCGCCGAGGCTGATGATGCCCGGCTGCGTGCTCGCGGCGATCACGTTGCCCGTGATCACGCAGTTCAGGTCGGTCAGGTAGATGCCGTAGCCGTTCGAAACCGGCAACGTGCCCGTGACGTCCGTGCCGATGTAGTTGCCCTGGAGCGTCGCCTGGGCGGCGGTTCCACCGATCTGCGAGCTGATGAGGACGCCGGCGTAGCCGTTGCCGGAGATGACGTTGCGCTCCGCCGCCGTCGGGCCGCCGATGATGACGCCGGTTCCCAGGGCGACGTTGATGCCGTGCTCCTCGCCGGTCGGCCCATGGAGCGCGGCGGTCCCGGCGGCGTTGGTGCCGATCAAGTTTCCCTTGATGATCGTGTTCGGACAGCCGGCGCCGCCGAGGTTGACCTCGGTGAGGTCATTGGCGCTGATGAGGTTGCGGTCCGCCAGTGCTGTTCCGCCCACCACGACGCCGGAGACTCCTTCGAGATCGACGCCGTAGGTCTGGGCGCCGGTGCCCGAGCTTCCGGTCGGGTCGGTGCCGAGGAAATTGCCCGCGATCACCGAGCCGTCGCCGCCGGCGCGGATGCGGATGCTCGCCCCCTCCGGACAGCGGTTGATCGCGAGCCCGCGGACGGTCATGGGCGCCGTGGCGTCGAGCCCGTTGTCCCCGAGGGCGAGGTTCGCCCCGTCGATCTCGATCTGGATCACGGCGTTGGTGCCCTGGTTCGGTGCGTTCGTATTCGCGGAGGCGCCGGGCTGGGAGTACCCGTTGATCGTGACGGCCTCCGTGATCGTCGGCAGCGCCGTCAGGGGCGCGATCGTCTGGATGCCGCTGCCCGTGATGTTGAAGGCGATCGTGTCGGCGCCGGGATTCCCATTGGCGTCCAGGATCGCCTGGCGCAGCGAGCCCGCGCCGGAGTCGGCGGTGGTCGTCACCGTGTAAGTGTTGGCCAGGGCCGATGCGGACACGAACAGCGAAGCCAGGATCCAGGCAACTCGAACTCTCACGGGGACCTCCTGTTTTCTTGTCGGCGTCGACGAGTGGTGACGACGCGGCTATTCAAGACCAAACGTCTTCGCCAGGAACACCGCCATCTGTCCGCGGGTGTTGTTGTTGCCCGGACAGTAGTTTCCGCCGCCGCAGCCTCCGGTGACGTTCTCGGTTGCGAGCTGCTCGATCCAGTTGGCGAAACTGGAGGGACAGGGCACGTCGCCGAACGCGCCGGTGCAGGTCGGCGGAACGTAGCTCGAACCGTGCTCGGCCTTCAGGAGAAACACCGCCATCTGGTCGCGCCGGACGGGGCTCTGCGGGCAGTAGTTGCCGCCGCCGCAGCCGCCGGTGATTCCCTCGGCCGCCATCGCCTCGATCCAGGGCGCGAAGTTGGACGAGCAGGGGACGTCGGGGAAGGCGCCGGTGCATGGAGGCGGCGTGTAGCAGAGCCCGTGCCTGGCCTTGAGGATGAACACGGCCATCTGCTGGCGCAGCGTGTCGTCGTTGACGCCGTAGAGCCCGCCGCCGACGCCGGCCGTGATCGCGTTGGAGACGAGCGTCGTCACGTAGCCGTAGAACGGGTTTCCCGCCGAAACGTCGAGGAAGTCGGCGACGAAGCCCTTCACCAGGGTGCCATTCGTGCCGTCGAGGTTGGTGACGAGGACGTCATTGGCGAGGCCCGCCGCCAACGCCGGAGTCGTCGCGCTGAGGGAAGTCGAAGAGGACACGCTCACGTCGGTGGCAAACTGGGCGCCGATCTTCACGGTCGCGCCCGCAGCGAAGTCCGTTCCCGTGAGGATGATGCCCGTGCCTCCCGCCGGTGTTCCCGAGTGGACGTCGATCGAAAAGGGCAGCCGCTGGGAAAACTCGGACGTGTTGCCCTGAGGGTCCGTCGCCGTGACTGAGATCCGAGAGCCGTTCGCGGTCGCGGGCAGCGTCGTCACGTTGAATGCGGCGTCGCCGTTTCCGTCGGTCGTCACCGGGCTGGTGCCGAGGTAGGTCGCTCCCTGGAGAAACTCCCTCGGGAAGTTGGAGCACGCCGGGCTGGCGTAAAAGTCGAGATCGAACGTCGTCGAGGCCGCCGAGTGGAGACGCCCCGCCACGGCGGTGTTCGCCCCGTACGCGACCGAGGAGATCAGCGGAAAGTTCTGCAGGGAGTTCGCCCCGCTGTCGGCATCACCGGCGTCGTTCGGTGTGGGCCCGTCCGGGCCGCCCAGGGAGCCGAGGTCGATGCCGAGACCGGTGGCGTTCTGGATCGCGTTGCCCCGAATCGCGTTCTGGGTGCCGTTGATGACGAGGATGCCCTTGCCGTTGTGGGCGATGATGTTGCCCTGGCCCGGGGAGACGCCGCCGACGACGACGTTGGATCCCGCGAGGTAGAGGCCGTAGGCCTGGTTGCCGAGCGCCAGCGCGCCCGCCGCGTCGGTCCCGATCCGGTTGCCCTCGATGGTGCAGCCGTTGCCGCCGACGAGCTCGATGCCGTTGGCGAGGTTGGCGGCGATCACGTTGCCTTCGCCGGGATTCCCGCCCCCGATGGTGTTGGCGTAGCCGCCGACGTAGATCCCGTCCCCCCCGTTGCCCAGGGGCGCGGAGCCGGTGACGTCGGTGCCGATGTAGTTTCCCATGACGGAGTTGCCCGACGTGTTCGGGTCGCCGAGGAAGCCCGACAGGCCGATGCCGCTGCCCGTGTTTCCCGAAATGACGTTGCGCGCTCCCGGCGTGTCGCCGCCGATCGTCGAGCCGGTGACGTTGGTGTGCATCGAAATGCCGATCCCGTTCGGTAGCGCCACCGCGCCCGTCGCGTCGGTTCCGATGAAGTTGCCCTGGACGTGATGGCCGCTGCCCCCGTTGTCGAAGGCGTTGCCGATGGCGATGCCCGCGACGCTGCCGGAGATGACGTTGCGGGAGGCGGGGCTCACGCCCCCGACCGTGACGTTCATCGCGCCGATGTCGATCAGGATGCCGTAGCCATTCGGGCTCGCGACGATGCCCGTCGGATCGGTGCCCAGGAAGTTGCCCTCGATGACGTGGCCGCTCGTGGTGCTGAACGCGACCCGGATCGCCGACGCGTTGCACCGGTTGAGCACGAGGCCGCGCACGATGCTGCCGTTGCTCCCCGTCCCGAAGTCGAGCGTGGCGGGGTTGGCGCCGCAGGTGTGCGTCCCGTCGATCTCGATCAGGTGCACCGAGTTGTCCCCGAGCCCGGAGCCGTTCGTGTTGGCGCTCGAGCCCGGCTGCGTGAATCCATCGATCGTCATCGGCGCCAGCAGACTCGGGTACGGCGACGCGGGCTGGATGGTGTGAACGCCGGAGCCGGAGATGGCGAAGGCGACGATCGAGCCGAAGTTCGCGTTGGCGAACGTCAACGCGTCGCGCAGCGTGCAGGTTCCCAGGCCGGTCGTCGCGCAGGGGTTCGTCGAGTCTCCGGCGTCGTTGACGGTGACGGTCGCCGCGGAGAGTCGCGAGGCGAGCAGAAAGACTCCGACCAGGCTCGAAACGAGCACCCTCATTGTCGCCTCCTTGTCTTCCGGGGTTGGGGGGGCGCACAGCATACCGGGAAACGCCCGGGCGAACCCGGATCGTCGTCGCTGCGGAGAGGCGCGAGGTTGGCTGCGGCTGGCCCGGACTTCGGGCTATGGAAGCGAGAAGGTCTTGACCAGGAATACGGCCATCTGGCCGCGCGTGACGGGGCTCGACGGGCAGTAGTCGCCGCCGCCGCATCCGCCCGTCACGCCTTCCGCGGCCAGGCGCTCGATCCAGTCCGCGAACGGGGACGGGCAGGCGACGTCCGGAAAGATGCCGCCGCAGCCGGGCGGAACGTAGCCCGGACCGTGTTCCGATTTGAGCAGGAATACGGCCATCTGGTCCCGTCTCACGGGGCTCGACGGGCAATAGTCGCCGCCGCCGCAGCCTCCCGTGATGCCCTCGACCGCGAGCGCCTCGATCCACGCGGCGGCGAAGGATCCTGCCGTCACGTCGCCGAAGACGGTGCCGGTCGCGGGTGGCGGCGCGTACGCGGAGCCGTGCTCCGCCTTGAGAAGGAACACGGCCATCTGGGCTCGCGTCACCGAAGCGGTCGGACAAAAGTTCCCGGCGCCGCATCCGGCGGTGACCGCGGCGCGGACCAGCGACCCGACGTAGGCATGGAAGACGTGGGACTGCGGGACGTCGAGGAAATCCGCGAGCCAGCCGTCCGCGATCCTCCCGAACGATCCCGTGCCCGGGTCGGTCACGACGACGTCATAGAGCCGGCCGGGGCCGAGCGCGGGCGTCGTAAAGGACGCCTGATCGCCGACGATCGCGACCTCTCCGGCCGCCGCGAGCCCCACCATGACCGTGGCGTCGCCCGGCATGTCGGCGCTCGTCAACGACACCGCGGCGCCGCCGGAAGCCGGACCCGAGCTCGGCGCGAGTCCTGCGAGGTCGAACGACGGATCGCCCACGCCGACCTGGCCGAGCTGATCTTTGTTGAATTCGGTGAACCAGAGGTCGTGGTTGGGGCCGGCGGTGATGCCGTAGGGGTCGGAGCTGGACGTGGTGATGAGGAACCCGGTGATGATGCCGGCGGTCGTGATGCGTCCGATCTTGTTGTTGTCGAACTCGGTGAACCAGAGGTTGCCATCGGGCCCGGAGCAGATGCGGAAGACCCGCGTGGTGGTCGGCAGCGGGAACTCGGTGATCGTGCCGTCGGGGGTGACACGTCCGATCTTGTTGCCGGCGTTTTCGGCGAACCAGAGGTTGCCGTCCGGACCGGAGGTGATGCCCTCGGGAGAGGTATTGGCGGTCGGGATGGGGAGCTCGGTGACGACGCCGGTGGTGGTGAGGCGGCCGATCTTGTTCGTGGAGTGCTCGGTGAACCAGAGGTTGCCGTCGGATCCGGAAGCGATGAACTCGGGCATCGCGTTGGCGGTGGGGAGGGGGAACTCCGTGAAGGAGCCGGCGGTCGTGAGGCGCCCGATCTTGTTGGTGTTGCTTTCGGTGAACCAGAGGGCGCCGTCCGGGCCGGCAGCGATGCCGAACGGGCCGCTCGAGGCGGTGGGGATCGGATATCCCGTGAGGTCGCCGGAGGTGGTGATGCGAGCGATCGTGTTCCTGCCATTCTCGGTGAACCAGAGGGCGCCGTCCGGACCGGCGACGATGTCCTGAGGCTGGGATCCGGTGGGCGTCGGAAACTGGGTCACCACGCCCGACGGCGTCATGAGCCCGATATGGCCCGTCAACTCGGCGAACCACAGATTCCCGTCCGGTCCGAGCGCAACCCCCTGCGGCAGCGCCCCGCTCCCGATCGGATACTCGTGGTCGATCTGGGGAGGCGGCGTTCCGCCAATGACGAACTGCCCGAGCTGATCTTTGTTGAATTCGGTGAACCAGAGGTCGTTGTTGGGGCCGACGCTGATGCCATAGGGCTCGGAGGGGGAGGTGGGGATGAGGAACTCGGTGATGACGCCGGCGGTCGTGATGCGTCCGATCTTGTTGTTGTCGAACTCCGGGAACCACAGGTTGCCGTCGGGGCCCGCGGTGATGCGGAAGACGCGCGTGGTGCTGGGCAGGGGGAACTCGGTGATCGTGCCGTCGGGGGTGACGCGTCCGATCTTGTTGCCGGCGTTTTCGGCGAACCAGAGGTTGCCGTCCGGACCGGAGGTGATGCCCTCGGGATTGGCATTGACGGTGGGGATGATGAATTCCGTGAAAGCGCCGGCCGGCGTCACGCGTCCGATCTTGTTCTTGCCGCGTTCCGTGAACCAGAGGTTGCCGTCGGGCCCGGAGGCGATGAACTCGGGCATCGCGTTGGCCGTCGGGACGGGGAACTCGGTGACGGCGCCGCCGGTCGCGATGCGTCCGATCTGGTTGGCGTTGCCCTCCGTGAACCACAGGGCGCCGTCCGGGCCGGAGGCGATGCCGAACGGGCCGCTCGTGGCCGTCGGGATCGGGTACTCGGTGAAATCGCCGGCCGTGGTGATGCGTCCGATCTGGTTCTTGCCGTTTTCGGTGAACCAGAGCGCACCATCGGGCCCGGCGACGATGTCCTGGGGCGAGGATCCGACGGTCGGAGTCGGGAACTCGGTCACGACACCCTCGGGCGTCATCCGCCCGATCTTGTTGACCAGCTCGGCGAACCACAGGTTCCCGTCCGGTCCGAGGGCGATCCCCTGCGGAAGGGCCACGCTTCCGATCGGAAACTCGTTGACGGCCTGGCCTCGCGCCGAGGAGGCCAGGCACAGCGTGGCGAGAGCCGGCACGGCGATGCGGCCGAGGCCGACACCGCGCCACCGCGGCGCAATCCGGTACCCGTTCGACATTGTTCGGAGGACTGGATTATAGGCCGCGGCGCTTCGCGGGCGCGCGAGCCGGGTCTCGCCGGCCGGTGACCGAAATCACCGGCCGGCGGAACCGTTCGCCGGAGGCCCGGCCTGTCAGGGGAGGTTGAACGCCTTGACCAGGAACGCCGCCATCTGGCTCCGCGTGTTGTCGTCGGTCGGACAGTAATTCCCGCTCCCGCAGCCGCCGGTGATCCCCTCGGCCGCGAGCTGCTCGATCCAGTCGGCGAAGGGTGACGGACACGCGACGTCCGCGAACGTCCCGGCGGGGTCCCGCCGATCGTGACCGTGGCCCCGGGCTCGAAAGAGTTGCCCCAGCAGTGCCTGCATCGTGCCTTCCTCCGGCCTCCGACGCCGGGAGCGTCGCGGAAAAGTCGCCGCCCCACCTCCGCCTGGCGGAGGTGAGGGCGGCAAGGGAACGGCTGGGGGGCGGTGCCTGGTCCTATTGAAGGTTGAACGTCTTCACGATGAACACGGCCATCTGGCCACGCGTGTTGTTGTTCGACGGGCAATAGTTGGATCCGCCGCAGCCGCCGGTGACGTTCTCGGCCTTGAGCTGCTCGACCCAGTTGGCATACGTGGACGGGCATGGGACGTCGGCGAACGCCCCCGTGCAGGGCGGCGGGACGAACGTGGATCCGTGCTCGCCCTTCAGCAGGAACACGGCCATCTGATCCCGCCGCACCGGATTCAGCGGACAGAAGTTGCCTCCGCCGCAGCCGCCCGTGATGCCCTCGGCCGCCATGGCCTCGATCCACGGAGCGAAGTTCGAAGAGCACGGCACGTCGAGGAACACCCCGGAGCAGGGCGGCGGGGTGTAGCAGATGCCATGCTTGGCCTTGAGGATGAAGACCGCCATGGACTGGCGTTTGATGTTCTGGCTGAACCCGTAGTTGCCTCCGCCGACGCCGACGGTGATCTGGTTGGCCACGAGCGCGGCGACGTAGTCCTGGAAGCCGCCGCCCTGGTCTTCGTCGTTGAAGTCGACGACCCAGGCATTCTTGAGCGTGCCGGAAAGCCCGGAGGGAGTCGTCACCGTGATGTCGTTGACGCTGCCCGGCGGGAGCGCCGGCATCGTCGTGCTGATCGTCTTCGAGTTGACGAAATTGACGGCCATGGGGACGCCGCCCGCCGTAGCTGTCGAGCCGGATTCGAACTGCTGGCCGTAGAGCGTGTTGTCGGATCCGTTGGGGCCGGCCGCACGGTAGATTTTCAGCAGAATGCTCTGCGAGAACTCGGAGGAATGGCCGCTCGAGTCGGTGGCGATGGCCGTGACGGGCTGGCCGGCCGCGAGAACGACCGACAGGACGAAGTCGATCGTCGCGTTGCCCGCGGCGTCGGTCGTGACCGGCGTCGTTCCCGCGAAGTCCTGCCCCTGGTTGAGCGCGGGTGGATGCGAGAGGCAGGCCGGGTTGGCGTAGAAGTCGACCTGATAGGTCGCCGAGGGCTTGCTGTGGAAGGCGGCGTGGACGGTGGTCGCCGCGCCGTAGTCCACCGACGAGAGGATCGGATAGTTCTGGATGCCGTCGGCCTCCGTGTCGTCGTTCGGCGTGGGGCCGAGGGTGTTGTCGTTGTACGTGCCGACGTCGATGCCGAACGGGACGTTGCCGTAGATGCGATTTCCGCGGATGGTGGCCTGGCTGCCCGTCTGGATTTCCAGTCCGGCCGATCCCGCGACATCGTTGCCGTTGAACCCGATCGTGTTGCCTTCGCCGGCCGCGAGTCCTCCGATCGCCACGGTCGAGCCAACGACTCCGATGCCGCCGCCCAGGTTCCCGAGCGGCGCGGCGCCGGTCAGGTCTGTGCCGATCAGGTTGCCCTTGATCGACGAGCTCGTGCAGCTCTGGAGCGAGATGCCGCCGCCCCCATTGCCGCTGATCAGGTTGCCCTGGCCCGTCGCGGCCCCGCCGATGACGACCGACGCGGACTCGCAGTTGATGCCGATGGAATTGGGCACCTGGAGAGCTCCGGTGGCGTCGGTCCCGATGTAATTGCCCTGGATCGTCGTCACCCCGCCGTTCTGCACGTCGATGCCGCCGCCCCCGAAGGGGCCCTGGTTCCCCGAGATCAGGTTTCGGTCGGCGGGATTCGCGCCGCCGACGAGAAGGTTGGACCCGCCGTAGCTCCAGATTCCCGTTGCCTGTGAATAGATGACGCCGGGCACGAAGTGTCCGGTCGGATCGAGGCCAATGACGTTTCCGGCCAGCACGTGGCTGCCGAAGGCTGGTAGAACGATGGCGCCGTCCGTGAGCGAGCTGCAGCGGTTGATGGCGAGCCCGCGCACGACGGCCGTCCCCGTGACGAAAAAGAGGCCGGCGTCGTTGGAGCCGAGGTTCTCGCCATCGATCTCGATCAGGACCACCGCATTCCAGGGCTGCCCGAACGGATTCGTGTTCGCGGAGGCCCCGGGCTGCGTGTACCCGTCTATCGTCAGGCTCTCGGTGACGTGCGGCAGCGCCGTCAGGGGCGTAATCGTGTGGCCGCCGCTGCCGGGGATGTCGAAGGCGATCGTGTCGGGCCCGGCGTTGGTGTTGGCGTCCGTGATCGCCTGGCGCAGCGACCCGGCGCCGGAGTCTCCGGTGTTCGTGACGGTAAAGGTGGCCGCGGCCACCGCGCGGCCGCCGAGGCCGGCCAGGAGCATGGTGACCAGGGCTCTCGGGAAAAACGCGTGGCTCGTTTTCATGGGGTTCCTCCACACTGGGACTCGTCGAAACGGGGCCGAAGCGGACAAAATTATTTTCGCCAGGGCCGAGGCTCTCAAGACAGGCGGAAGGTCTTGACCAGAAAGGTGGCCATCTGACCGCGTGTGTTGTCGTTCGAGGGGCAATACGAGGCCCCCCCGCAGCCGCTCGTGACGCCCTCGGCCTTGAGCTGCTCGATCCAGTTGGCGAACGGGCCAGGGCAGGGCACGTCGGTGAAGACCCCGACGCAGGGCGGCGGAACGTAGCTCGCGCCGTGCTCTCCCTTGAGGAGAAAGACGGCCATCTGGTCGCGACGGACCGGATCGAGCGGACAGAAGTTTCCGCCGCCGCATCCGCTGGTGATTCCCTCCGCCGCCATGGCCTCGATCCACGGCGCGAAACTCGAAGTGCAGGGCACGTCCGGAAAAACCCCGGCACACGCCGGGGGCGTGTAGCAGATGCCATGCTCCGCCTTCAGGACGAACACGGCCATGGCCTGCCGCTTGATGTCGTCGGTGGTGCCGTAGCGGCCGCCTCCGACGCCGACGGTGATCCGGTTGGCGACGAGCGTGACGATGTCGGCCGCGAAGTTCCCGAGGTCGGTGAAGTCCGAGATCCAGGCGTTGTGGAGCGTGCCGGTTCCGCTTCCGGGGCTCGTCACGGTGACGTCGTTGAGGCTTCCGGCCGGCAGGGCGGGCGCGGCCGCGGAGATCGTGTGGGAGTCGACGACGACGACGTTGGTGGCAGGAACTCCTCCGATCGTGACGGTGGCGCCGCTCGCGAAGCTCTGGCCGGTCAGAAAGATCGGGGTCGAGCCGCCGAAGTAACCGTCCCGGGGATTGGTCTTGACCAGCAGCCCCGAGGAGATCTCGGACGTGTTCCCGGCGGGGTCCGTCGCGGTGGCCGTGACCGACTGTCCGGCTTGAAGGACGACGGGCAGTACAAAGTCGATCGTCGCATTTCCGGAACCGTCCGTCGTCGCCTGCGTCGAGGCGACGTAGTCGTGGGCCTGAATGAAAAGCGACGGCCGGTCGAGACAGGTCGGATTGGAGAAGAAGTCGATGTCGAAGACGGTCGAAGGGGTGCTGTTGAGACTGGCGTGGACCGTCGTCGTGGCGCCGTAGTCGACAGAGCTGACGGTCGGATAATTCTGAAGGTTGTTCCCGCCCGTATCCGCGTCGCCGGGGTCGTTGGGCGTGGGCCCCGGGCTCGTCAGGGTGTTGTTGTCCAGATCGATCCCGACCGTGCCGTTGTCGTAGAACCGGTTGCCGCGAATCGAGTTTCCCGTCGAGGCACTGCCGACGATCCGGACGCCGGCACCGCCTCCGTTGAAGGCGATCACGTTGCCTTCGCCCGGCGCCGTGCCTCCGATCGTGACGTTGCCCGGAGGTTCGTAGATACCGTAAAGATGGTTGCCCAGGTTGATCGTTCCCGTGGGATCCGTCCCGATGTAGTTGCCCTGGATGACGGCTCCGGCGCCTCCCGATCCGAAGAAGAAGATCCCGCCTGCGACGGAAGGCAGATCGCCCGCGCTCGCCGCAATGACGTTCCCCGCGCCGGCCGCGCTCCCCCCGACAGTCACGTTGGCCGCGGAGATCTCGATCCCGGCCGTGTTCCCGAGGGGAATCGTTCCCGCGACGTCCGTGCCGATGAGGTTGCCCCGGATCGTCGTGCCGGGCCCGGCGATGATGCCGTACGCGTTCTCTCCGGAAATGACGTTGCGTGCTCCTTCCGTCGTTCCCCCGATGGTGACGTTGGCGGCGGAGATCGTGATGCCGATGTGCGAGACGAATCCGAGAAGCCTTCGCGAGCCCGACGCGTCGGTTCCGACGAGGTTTCCCTCGACGACGTGGCCGGTGCCCCCTTCGAGAAAAACTTCTTCGCCGCTGTTTCCGGCGAGGAGGTTTCGGTCGGCGGGGGTGAGGCCGCCGATCACGACGTTGGCGCCGTTCTGCACGTGGACCCCATCTCCCTGGCTTCCGGGCCAGGTCGTTCCCGTCGGATCCGGGCCGAGGAAATTGCCCGCGATCACGGCGCCGTCACCTCCCGTCGTGACGAGTACGCCGCTGGCACACCGGTTGATCGCAAAGCCCCTGACCTGGACGCCGGCGGCGCCGATGGTCAGTCCCGAGAGATTGGGGGTGTTCTGGCCATTGAGCTCGATGAGGATGACGGCGTTGGTCCCCTCGCCTGGCGGGTTCGTGTTCGCGGAGGCGCCCGGCTGCGAGTACCCGTTGATCGTCACGGATTCCGCGATCGTCGGCAGGGTCGTCGAGAGCGCGATCGTCTGAACGCCGCTGCCCGTGATGTCGAAGGCGATCGTGTCGGCGCCGGAGCTGGCGTTCGCGTCCAGGATCGCCTGGCGCAGCGACCCGGCGCCGCTGTCGGCGGTCGACGTCACCGTAAAGGTCGCTGCGTCCGCGAGCGGCGCCATGACGAGAGCAAAGGCGGACGCGAGTAGCGTGCAAGTCGGTCGTCGCATGGCGGTTCTCCTCTTTTCTCTTCACCCTCCAACTCGACACGCCGCGAAAAACCGGACATCCGTCCACAAGCCGATTGGGGTGAATGAGTTACAGCGGCTGTATGCTTCTGATCCATTTCGATGACCGAGAACCCGGCTGGTCCGTTCGAGAGCGCCGAAATGGGGGAAGTCACTGCCTTGCTGAGGGCCGCCGAATCCGGGGACCCGGAGGCGCTCGATCGGCTCTTCCAGTCGGTTTACGGCGAGCTGCGACGGCTCGCGCATCGGGAGATCCGCTCGGCAGGCCTCCACGGGACGCTGAACACGACGGGCCTCGTCCACGAGGCCTACCTCAAACTCTCGGGCGGCTCGGCCTGGTCGGTGCGCGACCGGGGTCACTTCTACGCCATGGCGTCGCGGGCGATGCGCATGGTGCTGATCGACGACGCGCGGCACCGTCTGCGCGAGAAGCGAGGTGCGGGTAGGGCGCCCCTTCCGATCGAGGGCGTCGAGAAAGCGGCGCCCGGTGGTGGAAGCGCCGAGGAGCTCCTCTCCCTCGACGAGGCCCTGAAGGGCCTCGAATCCGCCGCCCCGGAGCTCGCGCGGGTCGTCGAGTGGCGTTTCTTCGCCGGACTCTCGGAGGAAGAGATCGCGCGCACGCTCGAGGTCTCCGACCGGACGGTGCGCCGGCAGTGGCGGGCCGCGCGCGCCTATCTGTACGGGCTCCTGTCGGGAGCGGGGGCGAGCGGGTGAACCGCGCGTCGGTCGCTCGTCTGAGCGAGGCGGCCGCGGTTTTCTGCGACCTGACCGAGCTGGCGGCCTCCGAGGCCGCGGCACGTCTGGACGTGCTCCGCATCGCCGACCCCGAGCTCGCGATTCTCGTGCGAGACCTCCTCGCCGCCGACGCGGACGCGGGCGCGTTTCTCGAGCGAGGCGTGGCCGCATACGCGCCGCGAATGGAGGACCCGAGCCCGTCCAAGGCCGGCGAGAGAGTCGGTCCCTACGTCCTGATATCTCTTCTCGGGCGCGGCGGCATGGGAGAGGTCTGGGTCGCCGAGCGCCGCGACGGGCAGTTCGAGCAGCGCGTGGCCGTGAAGCTTCTGAAGACCGGCGTCGACTCCGAGGGGATCCGGCGGCGATTCCTGCGCGAGCGGCAGGTTCTCGCGAGACTCGATCATCCGAACATCGCTCGCCTGCTCGACGGGGGAACGACGGCCGACGGCCAGCCCTTCTTCGTGCTGGAGCTCGTCGACGGCGAGCCCATCACGCGCTACTGCCGCGAGCGGGGCACGTCGGTCCCGGACCGCTTGCGGCTCGTCGCCACCTGCGCGGAGGCCGTCGCGGCGGCTCACCGCCGCCTCGTGGTCCACCGCGACATCAAGCCCTCCAACATCCTCGTCACCGCCGACGGCGAGGTCCGGCTGCTCGACTTCGGCATCGCGAAGCTGCTTGCCGAGGAGGGCGACGACACGGAGTCGACACGCGCCGAGGAGCGCGTTCTGACGCCGACGTACGCCGCACCGGAGCAGATCCTCGGTGAGCCCGTCACGACCGCGACCGACGTCTACGCGCTCGGAGTCGTCCTCTACGAGCTCCTGACGGGGACGCCGCCGCACGACCGCTCGGAGGCCTCGCCGGCCCGCCTCGCGTCCCGCGTCGAGAGCGAGGTCTTCGAAAAGCCGAGCCGCGCGGTGCTGTCCGGCGACGCAGAGCCGCGCGAGGCCCGGCGCCTGTCGCGCAGCCTCGAAGGCGACGTCGATGCGATCGTGCAGAAAGCCCTGCGCCGCGAGCCCGAGCGGCGCTATCCCGGCGCCGCCGAAATGGCCGAAGACCTGCGCCGCCTGCTCGGGGGTCAGCGCGTCGAGGCTCGCCCCGACACCGTCGCGTATCGCGCGCGCAAGTTCGTTCGCCGGCATCGCGCCGGCGTCGCGGCGGCCGTCCTCGTGGTGCTGGCGCTCATCGCCGGTCTGGTGGCGACGACCTGGCAGGCGCGCGTCGCGCGCGCCAACGCCCGACGCGCGGAGCGTGTCCAGGAGTTTCTGGTTGCAATCTTTCAGGGCTCGGATCCCTCGCAGTCCCGCGGGGAGAAGGTGACCGCGCGAGAGCTGCTGGCGGCCGGAACGCGCCGCATCGATAGCGACCTGCGTGCCGAGCCCGAGGTCCAGGCGGACCTGTACGACGCCCTTGCCCAGATCCAGGGCAGCCTCGGCAATCTCCCCGAGGCCGAGCGGCTGGCCGGGCGGGCGCTCGCCGAGCGCAAGAGGCTCTATGGAGCCCGCGATCCGCGGGCCATGCGCAGCGTCGTCACCGAGGCGCTCGTCAAGACGGCGCTCGCGCAGGAGCAGGAGGCGGAAAAGCTCGTGCGCGACGCCCTGCCGGTCCTGCAGAAGGCGTACGGCGAGGACGGCGACGAGACGATGCGCGCGAGGGACCTCCTCGTCGACATTCTCGTCAACCGGGGCGCGGGCGAGGAGGCCCTGGTCGATGCCAACGCGCTCGTCGCCTCGCGGCGGCGACGCTTCGGCGCCGGCAGCCCGGAGGCCGCCCACAACCTGCACCAGGCCGGCATGATCCAGGAGAGCCTGAGCCGCTACGACGACGCCGAGAAGACGTACCGCCAGACGATCGCGATCCTCGACCGGACCGTAGGGGTGGACGACCCGCGTGCCGCGAGCGTGCACGCGTCCCTCGCCGAGCTTCTCTCCTATCGCGGCCGCCGGCCGGAGGCGGAACGGGAATTCGCGGTGACGCTGGCGTCCCAGCGCAAGAGCCTCGGGGCGAACCACCCGGACGTCGCCGCGACGCTGATCGATCTCGGGTTCCTCTATACGAACGAGCGGCGGTACGCCGAGGCCGACGCGGCGTTCGAAGAGTCGCTGCGCATCTATCGCGCCCTGGGCAGCGCCGACGCGGCGAACAGCCTGCGCGTCTGGTCGCTCTCGCTGATGGGCCAGGAGAAGTACGCCGAAGCGCGGCAGCGTCTCGACGAGTGCCTCGCGATCGCGCGGTCCCAGTACGGGCCGAAGAACCAGATCACCCTGACGGCCCTCGGCAACCTCGGCGACGCCGAGCTGCACGGCGGCGATCGCTCCGCCGCCGACGCGACCCTGACGGAGGCCATCGCCGGACTCGAGGAGATGTTCGGCAAGGACTCCGACAGCCTCCGCGCGCCGCTCAACAACCTCGGCGAGCTGCGGCGCCTGCAGGGGCGTCTCGACGAGGCCGAGGCGCTCCACCGGCGGGCGCTCGCGATCCAGCTGAAGGCGGTCGGCCCCGACGGGCCGGCGGTGCCCGGCACACGGTGGCAACTCGCGCTGGATCTTCTCGCCCGTCCGACTCCCGAGCGTCTGGCCGAGGCGCGCTCGCAGATCGACCAGGCCGTGGCGCTCCAGAGAAAGATCGACGCGGACCACCCGCGTTTAGACGAGATGCTGGTCACGAGCGCGGCGGTGGCCCGGGCGCAGGCGGATCCGCTGCGCGCCCGGCGGGAGCTGACCGAGGCGCTGGACCGCCTGCGCGCGCACCACGGCGAGGCCGATCCGCGCACGCGCGCGGCCGACGCCGAGCTCGCCCTCGCGAGGCCCTAGAGGCGCGCCCGCCTCAGGGCAGGCCGAGGGCCTTCACGAGGAAGGTCGCCATCTGGCCGCGCGTGTTCGGGCTGGAGGGGCAGTAGACGGTTCCGTCGCCGCAGCCCGAGGTCACGTATTCGGCCTCGAGCTCCTCGATCCAATCCGCGAAGAGCGATGCGGCCAGCGGCGCCGGGGCCATCGCAGCGGCGAAGGCGAGGACGTTGCGCATCGACTCCTCCTAGGGAAGGCGCAGGGCCTTGGCCAGGAACGTGGCCATCTGTCCTCGCGTGTTGGGATTGGAGGGACAATAAGTGCTTCCGTTCCCGCAGCCACTCGTCACGCCCTCGGTCTTGAGCTGTTCGATCCAGTCGGCGAAGAGCGACGGGCACGGCACGTCGAGGAAGATGCCGGCGCACGCGGGCGGCAGGTAAGTCGGGCCGTGGACTGCCTTCAGCAGGAACGGCGCCATCTGGTCGCGGCGCACGGCCTGCAGCGGGCAGAAGTATCCTCCGCCGCATCCCCCGGTGATGCCTTCGGCCGCCATCTGCTCGATCCAATCGGCGAACGCGGACGGGCAGGACACGTCCGCGAACACGCCGGGCGGAATGCATGGCGGCGGGGTGTAGCAGACGCCGTGCTCCGCCTTGAGCACGAAGACCGCCATGGCCTGCCGCTTGACCGGGTCGTTGACGCCGTAGAGTCCGCCGCCGACGCCAACCGTGACCTGGCCCGCGACGAGCTTGACGATGTCACCGTGAAATATGTTTGCCGGTGGCACGTCGAGGAAGTCCGCGACCCAGCCGTTGGTCAGCTTGCCCTGCAGGCCGCCGGGATTCGTAACGACGACATCGTGGAAGGTGCCGGGATCGAAGGCCGGCATCGTGGCCGTGATCGTGTAGGGCGGCGTCACGACGACGCCGGTGGCAGCCACGCCGCCGACCGCCACGATCGCTCCCGCCTCGATCGCCTGTCCCGACAGCGTCGCGCTCGTGCCGCCGGCGCCGTCGCCCGAGCGCGGCGCCACGCGCAGCAGGATCGTCTGTGACATCTCCGACGTGTTGCCCGAGGGATCCGTGGCCGTGGCCGAAACGCCCTGTCCGGGCAGAAGAGGAGACGGGAGCTCGAACGCGATGTCGGCGTGGCCGGCGCCATTCGTCGCGGCGTCGGTCGTACCGACGTAGTCAGCGCCCTGCGCGAAGGCGGCCGGCTTGGCGAGGCAGACGGGGTTGGCGAAAAAGTCGACGGCGAAAGTCGTCGAGGGCGCGCTGTCGAGGATGGCGTGGACGACGGTCGGCGGACCGTAGTCGATCGATGCGATGAGCGGCGTATTCTGCTTGCCATTGGCGCCGGTATCGGCGTCGCCCGGGTCGTTGGGTGTCGGGAACGTGACCGGGTCGAGGGCGATCGCGGCGGAGACGTTGCCGTAGAAGCGATTGCCCCGGATCGTGACCGGCTGCGTGCCGCTGACGGTGATGCCTCCCGGGAGCGTGCTGAATCCACCGCCGCCGCTGAAGGCGACGACGTTTCCCTCGCCCGGGCCCGTACCGCCGAACTGCACCGGATTGCCGGCGACCACGTTGACGCCTCCGCCGAGATTACCGAGGGGCGCCGTCTCGGCGGCGTTGGTCCCGATGAAGTTGCCCTGCACGAGGTAGGGCGCGAGGCTCGCCGAGAGATGGATGCCGTAGGCGAGGCTGCCCGCGACGACGTTGCCGTCGTTGGAGTCGGTGCCGCCGATGGTGATGGGCCGCTCGGAGGAGCAGAAGATGCCGAGGCCGTTGGCGATCGCGTAGGAATCGGTGGCGTCGACGCCGATCAGGTTCCCCCGGATCGTGGCGTCGACGTAGTTGTAGACGCGGACGCCTTCCGATAGCGAGAACGCGGTGTGGCCCGAGATGACGTTGCGGTCGGCGGGATCGGAACCGCCGATGACGACGGCGGTGGCCGTCCCGTCGGTCAGTCCGCCGTAGGCGTAGATGCCGCGGTTCTGTGGCGAGCCGTCGGTCAACGGGGTTCCCGCCGGCGTCGTGCCGATGAAGTTGCCGGCAATCGTCGCCGACCCGGTGACGTAGAGCGTCGCGTACGGACAGCGGTTGAGCGTCAGACCCTGGATCCGCCCGGCGGCCGCGGCGTACGTCAGGCACGGTACGCCGGCCACTGCCGCTCCCGCGACCTCGATCTTCAGGACCGCGTTGGTTCCCTGCGAGAGCGGCAGCGTATTCGGAGACGAGCCGGGTTGCGTATAGCCGTCGATCGTGACGGCATCGCTGACGGTCGGAAGGGCCGAAGCGAGAACGATCGTCTGAACGCCGCTTCCGGGAATGTCGAAGACGATCGTGTCGGCGCCGGCCGCGTTGTTCGCGTCCGTGAGGGCCTGGCGCAACGAGCCGGCGCCGGAGTCGGCGACGGTGGTGACGGTGAAGGTGGCGCCGCTGGCCGCGGCCGAAGACAACACGAGCGCAAGAGCGATGATCGGGCGCATGACGACCTCCTCAGGGAAGGCGAAGCGCCTTGACCATGAACGTCGCCATTTGTCCCCTCGTGTTCGGGTTCGAGGGACAGTAGAGGAGGCTGCCGCATCCCGCCGTCACGTTCTCCAGGAACAGCTGCTCGATCCAGTCGGCAAAGAGCGAGGGGCAGGCGACATCCGTGAAGTAACCCGAACAGGGGGGCGGAACGTAAGCCGGTCCGTGCACCGCCTTGAGCAGAAACGGGGCCATCTGATCGCGCCGCACCGCATCCAGCGGACAGAAGTTGCCTCCGCCGCACCCGCCCGTGATTCCCTCCGCGAACATGGCCTCGATCCAGTCGGCGAAAGGCGACGGGCACGGCACGTCGGCGAAGATGCCCGGCGTGCACGGCGGCGGCGTATAGCAGATGCCGTGCTCGGCCTTGAGAACGAAGACCGCCATCGACTGCCGCTTCACGGAATCGCCGATTCCATAGAGGCCGCCTCCGACGCCGGCCGTCACCTGGCTCGCCACCAGCTTGACGACGTCGTCGTGGAACTGGTTCGCCGGCGGCACGTCGAGAAAGTCGGCGATGTAGCCGTTGCGAAGCGTGCCCGAGACGCCCCCCGGATTCGTGACCACGACGTCGTGGGCGGTTCCCGGATCGAACGCCGGCATGTTGGCCGTGATCGAGTATGGCGGCGTGACGACCACGT
The DNA here is from genome assembly GCA_963738945.1 of uncultured Acidobacteriota bacterium. Lineage (GTDB taxonomy): Bacteria > Acidobacteriota > Thermoanaerobaculia > UBA5066 > Gp7-AA6 > DAHUXD01. The sequence goes on along the minus strand of CAVTYD010000002.1, from coordinate 2,481,025 downwards.
TCGACGGCGCGACGCCGTCGACGGCGACCGTGGCACCGGCCTCGATGAGCTGTCCGTAGAGAGACACCGAGCCGCCGCCGGCGGCGGGACCCGACCGCGGAATCGTCTTGAGCAGGATCGTCTGCGCGAACTCCGAGGTGTTGCCCCCGGGATCCGTGGCGATCGCCGAGACTCCCTGGCCCGGCGCGAGCGGCGACGGGAGCTGGAAGTCGATCGTGACGACTCCCGACCCATCGGTCGTCGCCTGGACCGAGCCCACGAGATCCTCGCCCTGGGGGGACACGACCGGGAACGAGACACAGCTCGTGTCGGCGTAGATGTCGACGTCGAACGTCGTCGAGGGCGTGCTGTTGAGAAGGAAATGAGCAATCGTCGGCGGACCGTAGTCGATGCCCGTGATCACGGGCGCGTTCTGGCTCCCGTTCGGTCCGGTGTCGCCGTCGCCGGGATCGGCCGCGTGCGGTGGATCGAAACCGAGCGCAATGGCCACGGGCCGGTTGTCGTAGAAGCGGTTACCGCGCGCCGAGACCTGGCCGACCGAGCTCGTCATGAGGAATCCGCCCGGATCGCCGAAGATGCCGCCTCCGCCATTGTGCGCGATGACGTTGCCTTCTCCCGGGCCCATGCCGCCGAGGACTCCGGTAGGAGGCACGACGACGTTGGAATCGATGGAAACCCCGGTGCCGAGATTGCCGAGATTCGCCGTCTCGGTAGGATTGGTTCCGACGAAGTTGCCCTGAAAGACGGAAAACCGGCCGCCGAAGCCCTCGGCGAGGCTGCCGCCGATCACGTTGCCCTCGTTCGCTCCCGTGCCTCCGATCTGGACGCCGTTCGGCGAGGTGCAGATGATCCCGTTGCCATTGCTGATCGTGTAGGAGACGGTCTTGTCGGTCCCGATGAGATTGCCCTTGACCGCGCCGGCGACGTTGTACTGCATGTAAACGCCGGCGCCGTTGCCGGAGATGAGGTTGCGGTCCGCGGGGTCGGAGCCGCCGACGTTCACGGTGATCGGAGGCTGCGCCCCGAGGGTACCCAGGGCCATGACTCCGAACTCCTGCGTCGATCCGTTGATCGGCGTCCCTGCCGGCGACGTGCCGAGAAAGCTTCCGGTGACGTCCAGCGAGCCGGTGACGTATACCGCGCCGTCGGGGCAGCGATTGATGACGACGCCCCGGATGAGTCCGCCGTCGGCCTGATAGGACCAGCAGGGCGCCAGCGTGACCGCCGCGCCGTTGATCTCCACGTTCAGGACCGCGTTGGTTCCCTGCGAAAGGGGCAGCGTGTTCGGCGACGAGCCGGGCTGCGTGTATCCGTCGACCGTGACGGGGTCGGTGGCATTCGGAAGCCAGGTCGTGAGCACGATCGTGTGCACGCCCGCTTCCGGGATGGCGAAGGCGATCGTGTCGGCGCCCGGGTTCGCGTTGGCGTCAAGGATCGCCTGGCGCAGCGAGCCGGCGCCCGAGTCGGCCGTGTTCGTGACCGTATACGTGTTCGCGTGCAGGAATGCCGCGGCCAGAAAGCCGGCGAGGCCGAGACGAAGGCGCATGGCGAGCCCCCTTAGGAGAAACGAATCGCTACTGCAGATGGAACGTCTTGACGAGAAACGTCGCCATTTGACCACGATTGGCCGTCGACGTCGGACAGTAGTTGCCGCCGCCGCAGCCTCCCGTGACGTTCTCGGCGACGAGCTGATCGACCCACGGCGCGAAGTTGGAGGAACAGGGCACGTCGGGAAAGACGGGCGTCGCGCAGGCGGGCGGCGCGTACGCGGAGCCGTGCTCGGTCTTCAGGAGGAAGACCGCCATCTGCTGGCGCAGCACCGGGCTCGTCGGAGCAGTAGTTGCCGCCGCCGCAGCCTCCCGTGATGTTCTCGGTCACGAGCTCGTCGATCCACGGAGCGAAGTTGGACGAGCACGGCACGTCGGGAAAGATCGGCGTCGTGCACGGCGGCGGCGTGTAGCAGAGGCCGTGCTTCGCCTTCATGAGGAAGACCGCCATCTGCTGGCGCAGCGTGTCCTGGGCGACGCCGTAGAGTCCGCCGCCGACCCCGACGGTGATCGCGTTGGACACGAGCGTGGTGACGTAGTTGTAGAAGAGGTTCGTCCCGGGCACGTCCAGGAAGTCGGCGACCCAGCCCTTGACGAGCGTTCCGGTCGTGCCGTCGGAGTTCGTCACGACGAGATCGTTGACCGTTCCGGGCGCGAGGACCGGGCTGTCGGCGTCGATGTCGTCGAAGTCGGCGACGGTGACGCCCGTCGCGTCGGCCCCTCCGATCTTCACGGTCGCGCCGGCCTCGAAGTCCGTGCCCTTGATCTGGATCGGCGTCGGGCCCGCGGCGGGGCCCGAGGCGGGAAGCACGCTGAAGGGAAGCCGCTGCGAGAACTCCGACGTGTTCGATCCGGCGGCCTGGTTGGTGGCCGTCATCGAGATGCGGGCGCCGGTCTCGGTCGCGACCGGCAGAACGGCGTCGATCGCTGCGGCGCCGGACCCGTCGGCCGTGACCTCCGTCGAGCCCAGGTACGTCTCGCCCTGCACGAAGTCCCGCGGAAAGTTCGAGCAGGCCGAGTTCGCATAGAAGTCGACGTCGAAGGCCGCCGAAGGCGTCGAGTGCAGCTCGCCGACGACGTGGGTCGTGGCGCCGGTCGTGACCGACTTCAGGACGGGAAAGTTCTGAACGCCGTCGGCGTCGGGCGAATCGTTGGGCGTGGCGCCCGACGGTCCGGCGTCGATGCCGAGAAGAGTGTTGTCGAAGATCGAGTTGCCGCGGATGACGTTGCCATGGCTGCCGCCGGGAATGACGACGCCCGTGGCGTAGCCGCGCAAGATGTTCCCGTCGCCCGGGCTCGTGCCTCCGATCGTCGCATCGTTCAGGACTTCGATCGCGTTGATTCCGCCGGGAAGCGGGATCGTGCCCGTGACGTCGGCGCCGATGACGTTCCCGCGGGCCGTGCTGCTCGCCGCGAGGATCATCGCGACGTTGGTGCTGCCGGCGAGGACGTTGTCGAGAGCCGAGAAATTCGTCGTGTCGGTGTCCGTGAAGATCCCGACGAACGAGGGCAGCGCGGCGGTTCCCGTGCGGTCGGTTCCGAAGAGGTTGTTGCGGACGGTCATGTGGGTCGAGGCCTCGGTGCCGATGAAGATGTTGCTCGCGGATCCGAAGAGATTGCGATCGGCGAGGTTGGGGCCGCCGATGAGGACGCTGTCGTCGACGAAGCTGAAGACGCAATCGCTGCATGCGTTCGGCGTGAGCCCGTCGGCCTCGATGCCGAAGAAACACCCGGCGACCTGAATGCCGGTGGTCGAGACGGAGCCCACCGCCTTGCCCCAGGGTCCCGAGAACACGATGCCGCGCACGATCGAGGTCCCCGCGCTCAGGTTGATGCCGTTCGCGTTCGGAATCAGCGTCGCCGAGAGCACGATCTTCAGAGCGGCGTTCGTTCCCTGGGCGAGCGTATTGACGGCGGCGCCGGTCTGCGTGTAGCCGTCGATCGTGACGGTTTCGGTGACGTTGCCGAGCTGCGTGGCCGGAGCGATCGTGCAGACGCCGTCCGCGTCGCAGTTCGGATCCGAGGACGGAATCGCGAAGACGATCGTGTCGGCTCCGGGATTCGCGTTCGCGTCGAGAATGGCCTGGCGCAGCGAGCCCGCGCCCGTGTCGTTGGTGTTCGTGACCGTGTACGTGGTGGCCGAAGCCGTGACCGCTACGAAAAACGACGCAAAGAGGAGAAGGAAACGCCGTCGCATGAAACCTCCTCTCGGAGGGTCAACCTCCTTTGGTCAACTCAATCGATTCCTCCAATCCGTGTTTTCGGTCATTGCAGGCGGAAAGGTGGTCATGCTGAGGTCGTTCGTGTGGGCCGCCCAAGCCGGCACCGCTATCGAGAGCGAGAAGGAGAATGAGTCGGAAGGGCATGCCCGAATTTCCTTCCCCGTGGTCGGGCAAAGTCTACATCGGGCGCGAGGCTCGGCCCACCGGGAACACGGGGGCGGCTTCCAGGCTCTTACTGCAGCTGGAACGTCTTGGCGACGAAGGTCGCCATTTGGCCGCGATTGGCAGAGAGGCCGGGACAGTAGTTGCCGCCGCCGCAGCCGCCGGTGATGTTCTCCGCAGCCAGCTCCTCGATCCACGGCGCGAACGGGGACGAGCACGGCACGTCGGCGAAGACGCCCACGCAGGCGGGCGGCGTCGCTGGGCCGTGCTCGGCCTTCAGAAGAAAGACCGCCATCTGATCCCGGCGCACGGGGTTCTGGGGACAGAAGATTCCCGTACCGCAGCCGCCGGTGATTCCCTCCGCGACGAGCTCGTTGATCCAGGGTGCAAAGCCCGACGAGCATGGGACGTCGGTGAAGACCTGGACGGTGCAGGAAGGAGGCGTGTAGCAGAGGCCGTACTTGGCCTTGAGCAGGAACACCGCCATCTGCTGGCGCAGCGTGTCGTCGCCGACCCCGTATAGGCCGCCGCCGACTCCCGCGGTGATCGCGTTGGACACCAGCGTCGTGACGAACTGGTGGAACTGCTGGCCGCCCGGGACATCCAGGAAGTCCGCGACCCAGCCCTTGATGAGCGTGCCGGTCGTGGCGTCGCCGTTCGTTACGACGAGGTCGTTGGCGCTGCCCGCCGCGAGCGCGGGCGTGACCAGGGTCAGGGAGGTGGTCGAGACGGCGACGATGCTCGTCGCGGGAGCCCCGCCCATCGTAACGCTCGGCCCGTCCTCGAAGTCCGTGCCGAAGATCGTGATCGCCGTGCCGCCGGCGGCGTCGCCCGAGGCGATATTGACCGAGAAGGGCAGACGCTGCGAGAACTCCGAGGTGTTGCCGGAGGGATCGGTCGCCGTCGCACTGACGTGCTCCCCGGCGGTGATCCCGATCGGGACCGTGACGTCGACGATGCCGGTCCCGCTGCCGTCCGTCGTGACGACACCGGAGCCGAGGTACGTCGCGCCCTCGAGGTAGTCCTTCGGGAACTTCACGCATGCGGGGTTGGAGAAGAAGTCGAGGTCGTAGGTCGTCGACGGAGTCGAGTGCAGGATTCCCTGGATGTGCAGCCCGGCCTCCGGAGTTTCCGGGACGGCCGGCGTCAGCGTCGAGAGGACGGGAAAGTTCTGGAGGTTGTTCGGACCCACATCCGCGTCGCCCGGGTCGTTCGGCGTCGGGCCGGCGGTGCCGAACCCGATTCCCAGGGCCACGTTGTCATGGATGGAGTTGGCGCGGATCGGGCTGCCGGTCCCGTTCTCGACCCAGACGCCGTGACCGTTGAAGATCAGCGTCCCGTTGAACGCGATCACGTTCGGCTCTCCCGGGGCGGTGCCGCCTATCTTCACGCCGGAACTGATGACGTGAACGCCCGCGCCCGCGTTGCCGATCGGAAGCGTTCCCGTGGCATCGGTGCCGATGAAATTGCCCTGCACGAGGGTCGCTCCCCCCTCGGCCTGGATGCCCTCGGCACCGCTGGCCGAGATGACGTTGTCGAAGACGCCGTTGTTGGGCTGGTTGATCCGGATGCCGATGGTCCCGTTTCCGAGCCGCGCGGTGCCGGTCACGTCCGTCCCGATGTAGTTGCCGCGGATCGTGATGTCGTGCACGTCGTTGCTGAAGCTGCTCCCCAGGTCGACGGCGATACCCTGGTTGCCGGAAATGACGTTGCGCTCGGCCGCTGTCGTTCCTCCGAGGGTCACGTTGGAGACGCCGTAGCAAAAATCGACTCCGAGGCTCCCACCGGGAGAGTTGTCCGGCGGCGCGGCGGCGCCGGTGGCGTCCGTGCCGATCAGGTTGCCCTGGATCATGTGCCCGGTGCCGCCCCCGCTGGAATTGCAGCCGAAGGCGATCCCGGCAAAGTTATTGCCGGAAATGACGTTGCGCGCCGCGGGCGTCGTTCCGCCGACCCGGACGTTCGTCGCGCCCTGGTCGACCAGAATGCCAAAGCCGTTGTACCGGTCCATCGAGGTCAGCCCGGTCGGATCGGTCCCGATGAAACACCCCTCGACCACGAAGTTGCTTCCCTGGCCGTAGATGAGGATTGCGCCGACGGCCCCGCGGTTGATGACGAGCCCCCGGATGGTGACGTTCGAGTTCGCCGGTCCCTGGATCGTCAGCACGCCGCTGCTGCCCGAGTGCGTTCCGTCGAGCTCGATCAGTAGGACGGCGTTGGTACCCTGGTTGGGCAGGTTCGTGTTCGCGGATGCGCCCGGTTGGGTGTAGCCGTCGATCGTGACCGCGTCGGTGATGGTGTCCAGGGCCGTCAACGGCGAGATCGTCTGCACGCCGCTTCCCGCGATGTTGAAGGCGATGGTGTCCGCGCCGGGGTTGGCGTTGGCGTCGAGGATCGCCTGTCGCAGGGAGCCGGCCCCGCTGTCGGCCGTAGTGCTCACGGAGTACGTCGTGGCCAGGGCGCCGGACGCCAGAGCGGAGAGCGAAAAGGCGAGAGCGGCCGAAAGACCCTGAGCCCGGCGCGTGGAGCGCATGTGATCCGACCTTTCTGAGAGGAGTGTCAGTCAGTGAAGGCGTTCGCAGTCTATCCCGGCGACCGGTCGCCCTTCGCGTGCGAGCCGCATGACGCCACCGACAGGCAGCGCCCCGAGCCGCGCCTTCAAGATCCGCGCGCGCGGCTCCTAGGCGCCGCCGGCCCGGTAGGTCGCGCGGTTTTCCGGTCCTTCCCAGACGGTCACCTCCGCGACGCGCGCCCACCCGAGGGCGCCGGAGGACTCGAGACGTTCCGCGAAGTGCCGCGCGAGATTCTCGGCGGAGGTGTTGCGTCCGCGAAACGCCGGGTGCTCGTTGATGTACGAGTAGTCGAGCTCCTTCGCGATCGCCTCGAGCGCCTTCTTCGCCGGCACGAAGTCGACCGCGACGTCGAACCGCTGGAGCTTGGCGGCTTCGAGCATCGCCTCGACCCGGTAGGAATGTCCGTGGAGCGGCTCGGGGCCTCCCTCGTAGTCCAGGAGGTTGTGGGCCGCTTCGAAGCGGGCCGAAACGGTGACGCGGTACATCAGCCGAGAACGGTCGCCTCGCGGGTGATCGACAGCGCGAGCTGCTCGGAGGGCGGAATGGAAAGCAGCGTCTCGAGGACCTTCTTCGCCGTGGCGGTCTCGCCCGCGGACTGGTCGAGGTTGACCTCGAAGCGCAGGCTCGCGCCCTCCGCGTCGGCCTGGAGAGCGAGCGCCCGCAACGCCGGCATGGTCTTCTGCCAGGCGTCGCTCAGGAGCTCGCCGGCACGCGAGACGTGGTCCTCGGAGGCGAGCCGCACGGAGTAGCGAGCCGATTTGACGGACTTCGAGAGCGAGGGTTCGCCTGCCGCAAGATGGCGCACCTCGAGCACCGCGATTCCGGGCGGGAGCTTCTCGGAGATTCGCTCCGCGGAATCGCCGGGGAACGGCGCGATGCCTTCGACGTCGAAGACCTCCTCGAGGCTCTCGAGACCGAGCGCCAGCGCCGGCCCCATCGACAGCTTCATGTGGGGGTTGAATCCCTCGGAATAGCGCGCGGGCATTCCTCCCGCTCGGATGGCTCGTTCGAGGACGTCCATGGTGTTGCGGTGCGAGAGGAAGCGCGCGTCTCCCGTCTTCGAGAACGTGACGCGATGGCGGAAGACCTGCGCACCCTGGCCCGCGCGCCGGGCGGCCGAGGGCAATTCCGGCATCGGCTTCTGCCGGTAGGCGGCGCCCTTGGCGACGTCGCGATACGCCGCGGGGTCGGCGGCGGTGGCGCCCTCGATCGTGGGCAGCGTGGAATCCATCGGCCGGGCGAGCATCGTGTCTTCGCCGTTGCCGGGCACGCCGCAGGCGTAGCAGTGGCCCCACTTGCAGTCCTCGGTCCGCATCTCTTTCCTGGCCTTGATGAGCTCGATTTGCAGCCAGCGCTTCTTGATGGACACGTCGAGGACGTCCCAGGGCAGGATCTCGTCGAGATCGTAGGCGCGCAGGTACGACTCCTTCGGAATTCCCTCCGTCTCGAAGGCCTTCATCCAGAGATCGTGCCGGAAGTGCTCGGTCCAGCCGTCGAAGCGCACGCCCGACTTCCAGGCGGCGTGGAGAATGCGTGCGGCGCGGCGGTCGCCGCGCGACAGGACGCACTCGATCTCCGCCTCGCGCGGCTCGTGCCACTTCATCCGGGCGCCGCGCAGGTTGCGGAATCGCTCCTTCAGGTAAGCGAGCTTCTTCTCGAGCGTCGCGACGTCGTCGAAGGGCGCCCACTGAAACGGCGTCCAGGACTTCGGCACGAAGGATCCGACCGAGACGTTGACGCTCTTGCGGCCGTGCCGGCGGCCCTGCGCGAGGATGCCCTCGACGAGAGTGACGAGCTCGTCGAGGTCCTCGCGCGTCTCGGTCGGCAGCCCGATCATCGTGTAGACCTTGATCAGATCCCATCCCCGCGCGAAGGCGACGTCGGCGGCCTGGATCATGTCGGCGTTGGTGAAGGTCTTGTTGATGACGCGGCGCAGGCGATCCGAGCCGGTCTCGGGCGCGAACGTGAAGCCGGACTTGCGGACCTCCGAGACGGCGTCGGCGAGGCCGACCGAAAAGGCCTCGGCCCGCAGCGACGGCAGCGAGATCGAGACGCGGCGGTCGGACAGCTGCGGCGCGAGGCACTTCACGAGCGGCTCGATCTGCGAGTAGTCCGCGGTCGAGAGCGACAGGAGCCCGACTTCGCTCCAGCCCGAGTCGGCGACGAACTTCTTCGTCATGTCCGCGACGTCGCCGGGGTCGAGCTCGCGGACCGGGCGATACCAGTAGCCGGCCTGGCAGAAGCGGCAGCCCTGCGTGCAGCCGCGCATGACCTCGAGCCCGAGGCGGTCCTGCACGATCTCGACCGACGGCACCATGGGCTTGTCCGGGTAGTAATCGGGCTTCAGGACCGGAACCCAGGTGCGGCGCGCCTGCTTCGGAGCGCGCGCGTCGTTCGGAGTGATCGACGCGATGCGTCCGTCGGCATGGTACGCGACGTCGTAGAGCGACGGGACGTAGATGCCGTCCAGGCCGCGAAAGATGCGCCAGCCGATCGCGGCGCGACAGCCCGCGCGCGCGCGCGTCGCGGTAGGCCTCGAGAAAAATCGGAAGCGCCTCCTCGGCGTCGCCGACCAGGAAGGCGTCGAAGAAGTCGGCGATCGGCTCGGGGTTCGCCGTGCACGGCCCGCCGCCGAGGACGATCGGGTCGGACTCACGGCGGTCGCGCTGCCAGACCGGCAGACCCGCGAGATCCAGCATGTTCAGGATGTTCGAGTAGTTCAGCTCCGCCTGGAGCGAGAAGCCGAGGACGTCGAAGTCGGCCACGGGCGCGAACGACTCGGTCGAGAAGAGAGGCAGCGCCGTCTCGCGCATCTTCGCCTCGAGGTCCACCCACGGCGCGTACACGCGCTCGCAGGCAAAGTCGGCGCGGCGATTCACGATCTCGTACAGGATCTTCAGACCGGTATGGCTCATCCCGATCTCGTACGTGTCGGGGAACGCGAGGGCGAGCGTCACGGAAGCCTTCGTCAGGTCCTTGCGGGTGACGTTGCGCTCGAGGCCGATGTACCGGCCCGGCTTCTCGACCGTGGGCAGGAGGGGATCGAGCCGCGGGCGGAGGGACGCGTAGCGCATAGGAATCGGGGATTCTACAGGCAATCCCCCTCTTCCCCGGGCGGGCGACGGGAGGCGACGGCTACTGCAGCCCGAACGTCTTGACGACGAACACCGCCATCTGCCCTCGAGTACTCGGATTGCTCGGACAGTAATTGCCGCCGCCGCAGCCTCCCGTGACGTTTTCGGCCGCGAGCTGCTCGATCCACGGTGCGAAGGGAGAGGAGCAGGGGACGTCGGGGAAGACGCCCGCGCAGCCGGGGGGCGCGTAGCCCGGTCCGTGCTCGGCTTTCAGGAGAAAGACCGCCATCTGGTCGCGTCGGACCGGGTTCTGCGGACAGTAGAGGCCGGTTCCGCACCCCCCCGTGATTCCTTCGGCGGCGAATGCCTCGATCCAGTTGGCGAAGGTGGAGGGGCAGGTGACGTCGGAAAAGGCTCCGGTGCAGTCCGGCGGCACGTAGCAGAGACCGTGACGCGCCTTGAGGAGAAAGACCGCCATCTGCTGGCGGAGCGTGTCGTCGCCGACTCCGTAGAGGCCGCCGCCGATGCCGACGGTGATGGCGTTGGAGACGAGCGTCGTGACGTAGGCATAGAAGGAATTCGCGTGCGGCACGTCGAGAAAGTCCGAGACCCAGCCTTTCACGAGAGTGCCCCGGCTGCCGTCGGTGTTCGTGACGACGACGTCGCCCACGGTGCCGGCCGCGAGGGCCGGCGTCGAGGCCGAGAGCGAGTTGAAGGAATCGACGCTGACTCCGGTCGCCGCCGCGCCGCCGATCGTCACCGTGGCGCCGTCGAGAAAGTCGGTGCCGGACAGCGTGAAGGTCGTGGCCGTCGCCGCGGGGCCGGAGGACGGGGAGATCGAAAAGGGAAGGCGCTGGGAGAACTCGGACGTGCTGCCATTGGGATCGGTGGCGGTCGCGCTGATGCGCGCCCCGGCCTCGACGCTGACGGGCAGCGTGACGTCGAAGGCACCGGTGCCGATTCCGTCGGTCGAGACCTGCGACGAGCCGATGTAGGTCTCTCCCTCGAGGAACTCGCGGGGGAAGTTCGAGCAGGCGGGGTTGGCGTAGAAGTCGAGGTCGTAGGTCGTCGATGGGGCCGAGTGCAGGACCCCCTGGATGCGCGTTCCGGCCGGAGCGACGCTCGTCACCGACGAGACGACCGGAAAGTTCTGCAGGTCGTTCGCTCCGGCGTCGCCGTCGCCCGAATCGTTCGCGGTCACGCCGTTGGAGGAAAGGTCGATGCCGAGTCCATGAGCGCCCTGGCCGATGTTGTCGTGAATCGAATTGCCGCGGATCGTGTTTCCCGAGCCGTCGAAGGCGTTGACCAGGACGCCACCGGTGTTGGAGTTCGGGCTTCCGTTGAACGCGATGACGTTGCCCTCGCCGGGGAGAATGCCGCCGATGATCTGCTGGGCGATCGAGTTGTCGAGGCCGATTCCCGCGCCCGCGTTGCCGAGCGGACTCACTCCGTCCGCCTGCGTGCCGATCCGGTTGCCCTGGAACACGTTGCCGGCGGACGGACCCGTGAAGAGGTCGATGCCCGGAAAATCGTTGACGTCGCGCACTCCGTTGCCAGAGATCAGGTTGCCGGCGCCGGCCGCCGCGCCGCCGATCTGGTTGTGATCCGCGCCGTTGAAGAAGATGCCCGTCTGGTTGGGGGAGAGCGCGATCGTCCCCGTGATGTCCGGTCCGATGTAGTTGCCCTGGATCGTGTTGGCGAAGGACGGCACGAAGCCGCTGGCGAGATAAATGCCGTAGCTGGTGTTTCCGGAGATCACGTTGCGCGCCCCGGCCTGCGTCCCGCCGATGAGGTTGTTGTTGGCGCCGCCATTGGCGCCGATCGCGATTCCGATGCCCGTCCCCGAGAGCGACGCCGTGCCGGTCGCGTTGGTCCCGATGAGGTTGCCCTGCACGACGTTGCCGGTCGCCGTGGCGCCGCTGATCTCGAGGCCCCCGCTGTTGCCCCCGATGACGTTGCCGGGAGGCGTGCCGGGGGGCACGGCGAGTCCGCCGATCGTGTTGTTCGGCGCGCCGATGATGAACATGGCTTGGCCGTTGGGGATCGCGACCATGCCCGTGGCGTCGGTCCCGATGTAGTTGCCCTGAACGACGTTGCCGCCCGCGCCGATCACGATCGCGGCGTAAAAGCCGCCGGACGCGGTGCCGGAGATGATGTTGCGCGCCGCCGGAGTGGCTCCGCCGATCGTGTTGTTCGTGGATCCGACGGCGATGCCGCCGAAGTTCGCGTGCGCGGCCGTGCCCGTCGGGTCGGTGCCGATGAAGCACCCCTGGATGAAGTTGCCGCCGTTGGTCAGAATGTCGATCGCCACGGTGTTGAACCCCCAGCCACCGATCACGATCCCCCGGATCGTGGTGCCGCCTCCCGAGATCGTCAGCCCGTAGAACCCCGCGCCGTTTCCGTCGAGCTCGATCTCGAGGACCGCGTCGTCGCCGACGGCGAGCGTGTTGGGACTCGCGCCCGGTTGCGTGTAGCCGTCGATCACGACCGGATCCGTAATGGCGGGAAGCTCCGTCCCGGGGGTGATCGTATGGACTCCCGAGCCCGGAACGTCGAAGGCGATGACGTCGTTGCCGACGTTCGCGTTGGCATCGAGGATCGCCTGGCGCAGCGATCCCGGGCCGGAATCGCTCGTGTTGGTGACGGTGAACGTGGCCGCCGGGCCGAAACCGGCCATCGAGACGGCGGCGAGGGTCGTCCAGACGATCCGGCGGCCGAAAGACGAGGCGTTCATGGAAGTCCTCCTTCTCTCGACGCCTTCCGCCCGGCGGCCGGCCACGGCCGGACCGGAAAACCCGGGAAGGAGGCGCGCTGTGTCTTTGACAGCCCGGGCCCGGTTTTGTTGCGGGGCTCGAGGACCCGGAATCGGCCGGGTCGCGCTACTGCAGGTGGAACGTCTTGACGACGAACACGGCCATCTGTCCCCGGGTACTCGGATTGCCTGGACAGTAATTGCCCTCGCCGCAGCCTCCGGTGACGTTCTCGGCGGCGAGCTGCTCGATCCACGGAGCGAAGGGCGAGGAGCAGGGCACGTCGGGGAAGACGCCCGCGCAGGCGGGGGGAGCGTAGCCCGCTCCATGCTCGGCCTTGAGAAGGAAGACGGCCATCTGGTCGCGGCGAACGGGGCTCTGCGGGCAGTAGTTGCCTCCGCCGCAGCCGCCCGTGATTCCCTCCGCGGCGAGTGCCTCGATCCAGTTGGCGAAGGTGGAGGGGCAGGGAACGTCCGGGAACGCCCCCGTGCAGACGGGAGGCGCATAGCAGAGGCCGTGTCTCGCTTTGAGCAGGAAGGCGGCCATCTGTTGTCGCAGGGTGTCGTCGTTGACGCCGTACAGTCCGCCGCCGATGCCGACCGTGATCGCGTTCGAGACGAGCGTCGTGACGTGCGCGTAGAACTGCTGGCTCGACGGAACGTCCAGGAAGTCGGAGACCCAGCCCTTGACGAGCGTTCCGGCGCTGCCATCGGAGTTGGAGACGACGACGTCGTTGACGGAGCCGGCGGCGAGCGCCGGGGTCTGCGCCGTGATCGAGTTGAAGGAGTCGACGCCGACGCCGGTCGCCGCCGCGCCGCCGATCGTGACGACGGCGCCCGGAAGGAAGTCCGTGCCCGTGATCGTGATCGGCGTAGCGGTGCCTCCCGGGCCCGACGTCGGCGAGATGGAAAAGGGGAGCCGCTGGGAGAACTCGGAGGTGTTGCCGGAGGGATCCGTGGCCGTGGCGGAGATCCGGGCTCCGGTCACGATGGTGGCGGCGAGGGTCACGTCGAAGGCTCCCGTGCCGGATCCATCCGTCGTCACCGTGGAGAATCCGAGGTAGGTCTCTCCCTCGAGGAACTCGCGGGGGAAGTTCGAGCAGGCGGGGTTGGCATAGAAGTCGAGGTCGTAGGTCGTCGATCCGGCCGAGTGCAGGACCCCCTGGATCCGTGTGCCGGATCCCGGACCGAGGGGAGTCACCGACGAGACGATCGGGAAGTTCTGAAAGTCGTTCGGGCCCGAGTCCGGGTCTCCGGAATCGTTCGGCGTGACGCCGGTGGAAGACAGGTCGATGCCGAGTCCGTAGAGCCCGGCGTTGTCGTGGATCGAATTGCCCCGGATCGTGACCGACTCTCCGTCGACCATCACGCCCGACCCCGGGTCGGTCCCCTTGCCGTTGAAGGCGATGACGTTGCCCTCGCCCGGACCGATGCCTCCGATCACGATCTGCGTGATGCCGGCGGGCAGGACGATGCCTCCCCAGGAGTTTCCGAGGGGCGACAGTCCGTCGGCCTGCGTTCCGATGAGGTTGCCCTGGAAGACGCTGCCGGTGGCAGCCCCGCCGACGTAGATCCCCGGCTTCACGGCGGACGGCTGGCCGTTGCCGGAGATGAGGTTTCCCGCTCCGGCCGCGGCTCCTCCGACCTGGGTGTGATCGCCTCCGCCGAAGAGGATGCCGGTCTGGTTCGGGGAGAGGGCGATCGTGCCGGTGATGTCGGGTCCGATGTAGTTGCCCTGCACCGTGTTTGACGAGGAGGCGACGTCGCCGGTCGAAAGGGAGATGCCGTAATTGGAATTGCCCGAGATCACGTTTCGCGCGCCGGCGGCTGTTCCGCCGATGAGATTGTCGTTGGCTCCGCCGTTCGGGCCGATCGCGATTCCCGCGAAATTGGCGAGCGCCGCGGTGCCGGTCGCGTTGGTGCCGATCAGGTTGCCCTGCACGGTGTTGTTGGTGGAGGTCGCCATGCTCAACTCGACGCCCCACCCCGCGTTGCCGGAGATGAGGTTGCCCGGCGGCGTTCCCGCCGTCGCCGCGAGGCCGCCGATCGTCGTGCTCGGGGCGCCGAGGGTACCGACGCCGACCCCGATGTTGCCGAGCGCCGCGGTTCCGGTGACGTCGACTCCGATGTAGTTTCCCTGGACGAAGTTGCTCGAGGCCGACGCGCCGGACAGAAGGACGGCGAACGAGCCTCCGTTGCCGGAAATGAGATTGCGGTCCGCCGGCGTCGGGCCTCCGATGTGGTTGCCCGGGACGCCGCTCACCGAGACGGTGCCGAAGCCGCTGTTGCCGAGCGCGACCGTTCCCGTCGCGTCCGTGCCGATGAAGTTGCCGGCCACGGTATTGCCGCCCGCCGTGTCCATCGTCACGGCGGGGCTGAAGTTGTGGATGACGAGGCCGCGGATCGTGCTGCCGCCTCCGGTCATCGCGATGCCGGTTCCTCCCGAAGTGAGACCCGAGAGCTCGATCCGGAGCACGGCGTCGTCGCCGATCGGAAGCGTATTCGGGCTCGCGCCCGTCTGCGTGTAGCCGTCGAGAACGACCGGACCTGTAAGGGTCGGAAGCGGCGTCGCCGGAGTGATGGTGTGGACCCCCGAGCCGGTGATCGCGAAGGCGATCGAGTCCGACCCGGCGTTGGCGTTGGCGTCGAGGATCGCCTGTCGAAGCGATCCCGCGCCCGCGTCGTTCGCGTTCGTGACCGTGAAGGTCGCGGCGCCGAGCCGCGCGCTTCCTCGGAGGGCCGCCAGAAGCGCGACGGTGCCGATCCGTGAGAAACGGGACGGAGAGGTCATGAGCGTCCTCCTGCGCTCCATGCCCTCGGCCGGCGGTCTGCGGTCGGCTTCTTGCCGGGCCGGAGTCTCGGGTGGGAGGCGCTGTCCCTTTGACAGCCGTCGACGCTTTTTGTTGCGGGTCTGCCCCCGCTAGGGAGAGACGCGGTAGACCGTGCCCTCGAGGACGACGAGGACGCGCCCGCCCGGAGCGAGATAGGGCGCGAGCGCCGGATGGTCGGTGAGCAGCGACCGGCGTGCCTGCGGGCCCGCGATCTCGACGACGGGCAGGGCCTGCGTCGCGTCGTAGCTCGTGTCGATCCACTCGCCGGCCACGAGTCGGAAGGTTTTTCCGGCAACCGTGCGATCCGGTGAGCCTCGCTTCACCTCGGGGAGGACGGCCGCGGCCGGGGGGGGCGACGGCTCCATCGCGGGCGCGGTCGCCTCGGCGCGGGCGGGAGTCGGCACGGGTTCCGCCTCCCTCCCGGAATGCGCGTTCTCCCGCGAAACGCGGATTCCGACGATCGTCGCCAGGACGAGCGCTGCCGCCAGGGCGAGCCACCGGGCCGCAGCCGGCCGGCGGACGGCCGCGAGGGTCTCCCTTTTCAGAGCCCGAGCCATGAGGGCCGATGTCTCCCGGCAGGAGCGGCACTCGGCCAGGTGCGACACGAGCCTCTCCGTCCCGGTCGGATCGAGGCGGCCCTCGAAGTGGGCCGCGAGGGCGTTCGTGTCGGGCTCGTGCGCGCCGGAACCCCGTCCCCTGTCTTCGGTCACGCACGTTCTCCTTTCTCTAGGACACCGGTTTCGTTGGATTGTTGCGGGGCCAGAAGCGCCGCGAGGTCGATCTCGCGCGCCTCCAGCGTCCCCGCCAGCTCCCGTGCCGGGACGCCGTAGCGGTCGCGCGAGCGAGCCTCGAGATCGGCCCGGAGCGAGGCCGTGACCCGTTTCAACCGTCGCGACAGGACGGCCTTCGACCGCCGCATCACCGGTCCCATCTCGTCGAACGTCAGCCCCTGGTCGTAGTAGAGAAGGAGAAGGAGCCGGTCCGGCGCCTCCAGATGGGCCATGGCCTCCACGAGAAGCCCGGAAAATCGATGGCGCCCGACGTGATCGTCGGCCGGCCGGTCGCGGTCTTCGAGCTCGCCCGAGGACTCGAGAGGGGCCCACCGGCGCTGCCGGCTCGCGGCGTTCGAGGCGGCGTGGGCCACGACCGCGGCGAGCCAGGTCTTCAGCGTGCTCCGGCCTTCGAAGCGCGCGATCTTGCCTCTCTGCCAGAGGTCGGCAATCACCTCGGCCGCGAGGTCGCCGGCCGCCGCTCCGGAGAGGGTTCGAGCGGCGAAGGCGCGGATGACTTCGAAGAACCTCCGTCCGAACTCCTCCCAGGCGGACTCCTCCCCGCGCGCGCAGGCCCGCGCGAGCTCGAGGTCGGCAGCGGCGCCGTGCGTCAACGCGGCTCTCCGACGAGGACGAACGAGGCCCAGACCGCGGCCGGAAGACCGCGGGCCCGCTCGGCAAGCTCCGCCTGGCGCAACGCCCGAGCCTTCGCCGCGCCTCCACGCCATTCGGCGTAGAAGCGGTCCATCAGCCCCGCGGTCGCTCGGTCGCTCACGTCCCACTGGCTGACGACGATGGAGGGCGTTCCGGCGTACAGGAATGCGCGCGTGAAACCGAGGATGCCGTCGCCCGACAGCTTGCCGAGACCCGTCCGACATCCGGAGAGGACCACGAGATCCGCGTGCAGGTCGAGGCCGATGATCTCGTCCACCCGGAGATAGCCGTCGTCGGTATCGCCTTCGGCGAGGACGAGAGAGGACGCGAGCGGGAGGTCTTCGCTGATGAGTCCGTGCGTCGCGAAGTGGAGGACGGAGCTCTGCGGCGCCGCGCGCTTGACTGCCGATTCCGTCGCCCGGCTCCGCGTCAGCACGACCGTTCCGGGCCCGAGCCTCGCCGCGACCCGCGCCGCCTCGCCTTCGGCGCCGGGCAGAGGAGCGAGGCCGGATCCTCGTGGCGCGTCGGGGTCGGCGACGACCAGACCTCGAGAGCTCGCCGAGGCGCGCTTGGAGGGCGTGTAGCGGAAGACGGACGCCGCGGGAGCCAGGCTGAAAGCATGGCGCGCGAGAAAGGGGCGTCCGCGCTCGTCGGGCAGCGCCGCGAAGGGAACGAGCGCGATGGGTCCATGCGGGACTAGGACGACGAGACCCTCGGGATTGCGCGGCAGCCACGGCTCGATCGGCGCGACGAGAACGTCGTCGAGACGGCGGAGGTCCGTCCGGAGCGCAGACGCGGGTCGGGCGGACTCGAGGCCGGCCCGTACCCGGCGCACGATCTCGGAAAGGCTTGCGCGATCGGCGTCGCGGCGCGCGGCGTGGAGCGTCCCGTCGGGCGCGACGACCCAGACGTAGCAGGCGTCCTTCGTCGCGAGGTATTCGACGATCGTTGCGTCGAGCCTCGCCGCGATGCGCTGGATCTCGTCGATGCGCGGGCTTTCGACGGAGACGAAGCTCGCGAGCTCCGGGTTCGCCTGCTTCAATTGCGACAGGGCCGGGCCGAGATCGCCGCCCCGGGAGGCCGGATCTCTCCTCGCGCGGGCCTGGGCCCCGCGGATCTCGCCCAGGATCGCACGATCGGCGGGCTTGCCCGCGATCGACCGCTGCGAGAGCAGGTCGGCGAGCGCTCGCGCCTTTGCCGCCTCGGCGGCTTCGAGAGCGTCGGCATTCCGATCCTCCTCCGAGAGTGCTGCGGCGAGATCTTCGAAGACCTCCTGAGCCTCGTCGGCGAAACCGATTTTTCCGGCATCCGTGCCGAGGGTCGCGCGAAGGTCGTTGATCGACGTGGCGGCGGCCGAAAGATCGGCGATCCGCTCACCCCGCTTTCCGAGCTGGCCGAGGGCCCGGGAACGATCGAGGCGGAGTCTCCATTCGAGGCTCGGAAAGCCGTCTCGCTCGGCCAGGGCGAGGGCGACGTCCAGCCGCGCGAGCGCCTCCGAGGGATTCGACTCGGCGATGTCGGCCTCGGCGAGACCCTGCAGCGAGACGATCTGCTTCTCCGGCTCGCCGATCGCGATCGCGAGCGACAGCGCCTCCTCGAGCAGCGTGCGTCCCTCCCGGAGCTCTCCCAGCTCGACGCAGTAGCCTCCGGCGTTCGAGAGCGCGTTGGCGAGATTCGTGCGGTCCCCGGTCGCCCGATAGAGTGCGGCGGCCGCGCAGGCTTCCGGGAGCGCCTCGGCCGTGCGGCCGAGATCGTCGAGCTCCGCGCCGATGTTCTCGTGCGAGAGTCCGATCTGTCGCGTGTATCCGATCTCCTCCGCGAGGCGGAGCGTCCGGCGATGCCCGGCGAGGGCGCGCTCGAACTCTCCCTGGTCTCCATAGAGGTTGGCGAGGTTGTTGAGCGTCTGGGCCTGGCCGAAGCGGTCGCCGGCCGCGCGCCGCAGCTCGAGCGACTCCGCGTAGCAGGCGGCGGCCCGCGCGTACTGGCCGGTCACGCGCGACACCATTCCGAGGGCGTTCAACACCAGGGCGGTCTCGCGGTCGCCCCCGGTCTGTCGGCGCAGCGCGAGCGCTTCGGAGAGCTCGGTCTCCGCCTCGGAGAAGCGTCCCTGGAACCGGAAGACGAGGCCGATGTTGAGCAGCACCAGCGCACGCGTCGCGGGTGACTCCGCCTGATCGAGGGCGAGCGTGTAGTAATCGAGGGCCTCGCCATGCGCGCCCGTCGAATAGAGGGCGAGCCCGACGTTGTTCAGGCCCAGAGCGATCCGGTCGGGCTCGTCCCCGGGCGGCTGCGTGGCGAGCGCGCGCTCTTCGGCCTCGAGGGAGGCTCGGTACTCACCGACCGCCCAGCGGCCTCGCGAGAGGCCGTCCCAACTGCGGAAGAGGGCGGCGTGGTCGCCGCTTCGGGTCGCCACGCAGACGGCGTCTTCGAAGCTCCGGATGGCTTCCCGGAATCGAGAGGCGTCGTAGAGCCGATGTCCCTCGGAGAGAAGAGCCTCGACCGCGGCGGCGTCTTCGCCGGCCGCCGGCATGGCGTGCGCACCGCGGCCCAGGAGCCCGACGGAGAGAGCCAGAACGACCCATCGGCCGCGGCGACTCACGAACCCAGTCTGTCGCGGATCGGCGGCGCTTACCAGCCCGCCGGAGGCTTTTCCCCCGGCGCGGATCGGGGCGGGAAGGCCCGCGAGTCGTCCTTCGCCCTTCAGAGGTACTTGAAGCCGCTCCCGGTGTTGAACAGGACGATCCGCGAGGCGGGATCGAGTCGCCCGGAGGCGGCGAGGTCCTTCGCGGCCGCCCAGACCGCTCCTCCCTCCGGCGAGACGAAGAGGCCCTCGGAGGCTCCGATCTCGTCGCAGGCGCGGCGCATGGCGTCGTCCGAGACGGCGACCGCCGTGCCGCCCGAGGCGCGAACGTCCCGCAGGATCAGGTAGTCCGCGAACGCCTTGGGAACGCGCAGGCCCGAGGCGTAGGTGTGGGCGTTCGGAAATTTCTCGGAGACCTCCTTGCCGGCCGCGAAGGCCGTCGGGATCGGCGCGCACCCCTCCGCCTGCACGGAGATCATCTTCGGCCGCGCGGGGCCGATCCAGCCGAGCTCCTCCATCTCGTCGAACGCCTTCCACATGCCGATGAGCCCCGTGCCTCCTCCGGTCGGGTAGAGGATCGCGTCCGGCAGCCTCCACTCGAAATCTTCGGCGAGCTCGTATCCCATCGTCTTCTTGCCCTCGACGCGAAAGGGTTCCTTCAACGTCGAGACGTCGTGCCAGCCCTCGCGCGGTGCGCGCTCGCCGACGATGCGGCCGCAGTCGTCGATGAGGCCGTCGACCAGGGTGACTTCCGCCCCGTAGCGCTCGCACTCGATGCGAAAGACGGGCGGAGTGTCGGCGGGCATGAAGACGTGGCACTCCATTCCGGCCTTCGCCGCGTAGGCGGCCGCCGCGCCGCCGGCGTTGCCGGCCGTCGGCAGCGCGATCTTCGTGTGGCCGAGCTCCTTCGCCTTCGACACGGCGGCAGAGAGCCCCCGCGCCTTGAACGAACCGGTGGGATTCGCGGACTCGTCTTTGATCCAGAGATCGCGAAAGCTCGCGCGCGACGCGAGACGATCGGCGAAAAGGAGCGGCGTTCCGCCCTCGCCGAGAGTGACGACGTTGCCCGGATCCTCGACCGGCATCATCTCGTGCCAGCGCCACATCGATCGGGGCCGTCCCGCCGTGGCGTCGCGGTCGAGGCGCGCGGGGTGATACCGCGGAAAGAGCGCGCCGCCGCAGGCCGCGCAGACGTTGATCCTGCGGTCGCGCTCGTACGGCGTCCCGCAGCGCGTGCAGACGAGGTGTCCGAACCACGAGAACACGAAGAGAGCTTATCTTCGGAAGGTGTGACGCGTCGCACGGGAGGGAAACGCGCGGAGGAGTCGGGCGGGGCGGCGTCGCGGCAGAGAACTCCGTCTCGCGGCGCGCACGAAAGGATAGCACTTTTTCGAAGTGGGAAAGATCCTTGTTTTTTTTCGGAAGCGGAAGCGATAATCGCTGCGGTCATGGAACTCTCCGATCATCTCCGCGCGATGCTCAAGGAGCTCGGACAGGCGATCAACGAATCGATCTCGGGCTCCGGCCGCGTGCACGACTCGATTCAGAAGATCCGCGATCAGGGTTACAACCTGTACATGGTGCTCGACGCGAAGGTGGGCGTGAACAAGCGCGAGGGGAAATCGCGCGCGCGCTCGCGCCGGGCGGTCGCCTCCGCCGAGCCCGCCGAGGAAGGCCCGAGCGCCACCGAGCGCGCCGCGTTTCGGATCAATCTCAAGGACCTGCACTTCCTGCGGTCGCTCGGCATCGACCCGACGCGCAAGGTTCGCACCCGCAAGACCCCCGCCCGCAAGGCCGCGAAGTAGCACGCGCGGCTGTTCTCCCGGATTCTCCGGCCCGGATGTCGACGCGGCGTTCCCTCGCCGCGGTGTTCTTATCGGCATCCGGCCCGGATTCTCCGGCCCGGATGTCGACGCGGCGTTCCCTCGCCGCGGTGTTCTTATCGGCATCCGGCCCGGATTCTCCGGCCCGGATGTCGACGCGGCGTTCCCTCGCCGCGGAATAGACTCACCCGCGATGGGTGAGGCCGATCCCCTTTCGATGTCTCCCTCGTCGTGGGAAGACTTCGCGCTCGGTGCGGGGCTGCCCTCGTACCGGGGGCGGCAGATCTTCGACGCGATCCATCGGCGCGGCCTCCGCGATTACGCGCGCGCGAGAGTGCTGCCCGGGCCGCTGAGGGAAAAGCTCGCTCGCGAGCTGCCGATCCGTCTTCCGGAAGTGGCGCGCCGCGAAGACTCCGCCGACGGCAGCGCGAAGTTCGGGCTCCGGCTTTCGGACGGGGCGCTGATCGAGGCCGTGTACATGCCCGTCGACGAGCGGATCGCCCGCGTCGACGAGTTTGCGGACGCCCGCGTTCCGGCGCCGGCCGGAGAATCCGGACCCCGGGTGCCGGGCTCGACGCCGCCGGCCGACCGCTTCACGGTCTGTCTCTCCTCCCAGACCGGCTGCGCGGTGGACTGCGCGTTCTGCGTGACGGGGCGGCTCGGGGGAGGCCGGAATCTCACGGCGGGCGAGATTCTCGGCCAGCTCTACGCGGTGCTCGACGAAACGGGGCGATCGTGGGAAGGGCTGCGGGTCGTCTTCATGGGCATGGGGGAGCCGTTCCTGAACGTCGAGAGCGTCCGGTCGGCGCTCGAGATTCTCTTCGAGCTGCTCCCGCCGCGGCGCGTCACGGTCTCGACTTCCGGCATCACGCCGGCCTTCGCCGCCTTCGCCGGGATGCTGCGCCGGCCGAACCTCGCCGTGTCGCTGAACGCGGCCGACGAAGAGACGCGGACCCGGCTGATGCCGATCACGCGCACGTACCCGCTCGCCGGCCTGGTCGCGGCGATGAAGGCTTGGCCCCTCGAGCCGAGGCGCCGCATCCTCGTCGAGTACGTGCTCATCGCCGGCGTCAACGACCGGCTCGAAGACGCGAGCAGGCTCGCGCGGCGGGTGGCGGGCATCCCCGTCAAGGTCAACGTCATTCCGTTGAACGAGGATCCGACGTACCTGCCGGGCTGGAAGCGGCCGGACGAAGCGGCGATCGACCGGTTCGCGCGCGCCCTCGCCGACGCGCACGTGACCGTCACCGTCCGGCGGAGCAAGGGGCCGGATGCGTCCGCCGCCTGCGGTCAGTTGAAGGGGAGGACGGCGGATCCGAGAGGTCGGGCCCCTCAGGCCGGCAGATAGGTCCCGAAGAACTCCTGCCACTTGCGAGCGTAGGCGAGCTTCGCGGCGGCCGCGGGCTCGTCGACGTGATGGCAGTGGCCGGCGCCCGCGACGTTCCACACCGCGCTCCGCGGCGGGAGCGCGGCGGCGAGCTCTCGCGTGAAGCGCAGCGGGACCAGGCGGTCCGCCTCGCCGTGCACGAGGAGAATCGGCGCCGTGACGCGCGCGGCCGAGCGGACCGGGTCGACGGCGTCCATGTCGCCCGCGCCTCGGGCAATGCCGAGGTCGCGCCGCACGCCGGCGACGGCCCTTGCGACCGCCCAGTAACTCGTCAGCGAGAGAAGGGGCGCCGGCAGCCCGGTCGCCCGCGAAAGGTAGTGGCGCGCCATCTCGCGGGGCCGCGCGAACGGAGACTCGAGCCAGATCGCCCGAATGCCGGTGCGGTCCGCCGCGAGTTCGAGCGCGACGGTCGAGCCGGCCGAGCAGGAGTGGATTCCGAGGCGCTCGAGGTCGACGCCGAAGCCGTCGCGGGCGGCGCCGAGGGTCAGGGCGAGATCCTCCTTCTCGAGGAACCCGAGCGTGAAGATCGCGCCGGAGCTTCGGCCGTGTCCGCGAAGGTCCGGAAGCAGAACGTTGTAGCCGAGCCGGAGTGCGCGCAGCGCGTCCGGCTCCCATTCGCTGGCATCGCCGCCCTTGCCGTGGAGAAAGAGGATGGTCGCGCGCTTTTCGGGCTCCCCGGGAGACGCGAACGTCGCCGCGAGGTCGACCGGAAGTCGCGAGCTGCCGCGGTGCCGCAGGTTGGCGATGACGGTCGCGCTCGATTCGAGCGCCGCGAGGAGGTCCTCGTGCCGTCCCGGAGCCGGCCCGAGTCCCGTCGGCGAGGTCAGACGCCTCGCCAGGGCCCTCGCCGCCAGGTACGAGACGCCGGCGTAGAAGAGCGCGCCGGCGCCGGCGATTCCGGCGGCGCGGCCGAGGAGTTTCTTCACGAAAAGACGCGCGCCCGAGGAGGCGGCGCTACTCGATCCCGGCCGCTTCGCGGACGGCCTTCCCGGGTTTTCCGAGAACGCCCACGACTTCGACGGGGCCGCGGACGTAGGACTGGCACGCGAGGCGCACCGTACGGCCCTTCCACCGCTTGCGCACCAGAGCCAGGGGCTTGGCGAACCACAGCGCGAGCGAGAACTTCTCGAGCTTCGTCGGCGGCGTGAGGTTCTCCTCCCCGGACAGCGGGACGACGGCGCACGTGGCGCAAATCCCTTCGCCGCCGCACCACTTCCAGAGCCGGGCGTCCGCGTCGAGCGCGGCGTCCCACAACCGGTATCCCTCCCAGACGTCGATCTCCCTGCCGTTGATCACGCAACGCACGCGCCGGCGCGCGGGTTTCGGATTCGCAGCCATGGCGCGGATTATACGGTCACGGGCAGGACGGAGTGTCCGCGGGTCCGGCGTCGGCCGCCAGCCGCCACGCCTCGGCGTCGAAGACGAGGGCGATGTCGCGGACGGTCCGACCCGGCTCGACGGGGACGGCGACGAGCGCGGGGTCGTCCGGTGCGGGCGTCACGACGGCCGTGTCCTTCCAGGAGAGGATGAACGCGTAGGCCGCCGGCGCGGCCACGGAGAGTCGAAAGCGGCCGTCGCAGTCCGTGAGCGCCGGCGCGGACCACGGAATGTCCTCGCCTCGCGGAATTCCCCGGACGCCGATGCCCGCGGCGGCGTTCCCGGCGGGATCCGTCACGCGGCCTTCCAGGATCGCGCGCGGATTTTTCGCGATGCGGAGCGACGCGGCCGTCGGCGTCGGGGCCGTCGCGCAGGCCGTGAGCGTCGACAGAGCGATCACGGCGGCGATCGATCGGCGGCTCACGCAATCTTCACTATGTCATCATCGCCGCATGGCGGAGAACGAAGAGGTCCATCGCTTCGAGATCGACGCGGCGTGGTCCGGCGACGGGATGGGGTCGGGCGAGGCGCGTTATCCCGAGGGGTCTCCCGTCGTCTTCGCGGGCTCGACCCTGCTCGGGGGCTCCGGGGGCCGTGCCAATCCCGAAGAGCTGCTGATGACGGCGCTCGCGTCCTGCTTCCTGAACACGTGGGCGATCTTCCTGAAGAAGCTCTCCGTCGGCTACGCCGAGCCGACGCTGCGGGCCTCGTGCGAAGTCGGTCCGGATCCGGCGGGCGGGTTCCGGGTTCGAAAAGCGACCCTCCACCTCCGCGTTCCGGCCTCGCTCCTGGCGGGTCAGAGAGCGCCGGTGGAGAAGACGATCGCGCTCGCCGAGAAGTACTGCATCGTCTCCCGCGCCATCCGCGCGGCGATGCCGCTCGAAGTCGCGGTCGAAGAGGTCTGACCGCTCATCCCGTCCCCCGCTCCCGCAGCGAGAGGGAGCCCGTCAGTCTTCCCGGAGCAGGACGATCGTCGCGCCGCTGCCTCCGCGCTCGGGTGGGGCGTCGAAATGCGCGAGCACGTCCGCGCGGGCCGCGAGCAGGCGCCGGACCTCCGCGCGCCGCACGCCGATGCCCTTGCCGTGGATCAGCCGGACCTCGCGCAGGCCGAGGCGGCGCGCCTCGCGCAGGTACTCTTCGATCGCGGAGGCGACGTCCTCGGGGCGAAACGAGTGCAGATCGAACGCGTCTTCGATCGGGACGCGCTTCAGAGGGCGGGCCTCTCCGTCGTCGCGCGCGTGACGCGGCTCGGGTCGACCGGGATCGGCTCTCCGCAAACGCAGGCCGTCCGGAAGGCGCCGTCCGCGGCGAGGACGGAGGCGAGTGTGTCGATCATCCGGCCGTCGTTGATCGAGCGGTCGGAGGACCAGCGCCGCACGGAGCCCGACACGCCCGCTCCGCTCGAGACGAACTGGATCGTCAGCTCCCCGGCGCACTTCGGGCACACGGTCCAGAAATAGTTCATGGGATTCTCTCCTTCGCCGGTCCGCGCAGCTCGCGGTGCGCGCGCTTGCGCTCGTACATGACTCGGTCGGCCTGCGCGATGGCGAGGTCGAGGGTCATGCGCTTCGAATACGGGTGGACGCCCACGGAGGCCGCGAGAAACTTTGCGTACGGCTTGCCGCCGGGCTTGGGCGATTGCTTGACCTCGTCGATCTTGGCGGGAAGCATGTAGAACCGCCGCCGCGCGAGCTCCTCGTCCATCCCGGGCAGGATCACGAGGAACTCGTCGCCGCCCCACCGGATGACGTGGTCGTTTCCGCGCACGAGCTTCTTGATGCCGGTCGCGACCGTCCAGATCGCCCGGTCCCCCTCCTCGTGCCCCTCCTCGTCGTTGATGCGCTTCAGTCCGTCGATGTCGATGAGCACGATCGATCCGCCGGCCTCGTCGGCCTCGAGCTCCGGCCGCACTTCGTCGAGGAAGAATCGGTTGTGCGTCTCGGTCAATGGATCGAGCCACGCGCGGCGCTGCGAGCGGCGGGAGTCGTCGGCGGTGCGCGCGTGGAGCGCCGCAAGCCGCCGCTCGGTGTCCTCCATGGCCCAGATGATCAGGCCGATGCCGAAGAGCATCTCGAGGAGCACGTCGAGGAACCCGATGTAGGGCAGGGGTTGAAACACGGTCACGCTGCCCGAGTGCTGAGCGGCGACGACGAAGAGCAGGACGTAGACGAGCTCGACCACCGCGGTCACGAGGGCGATGGCCCCCGCACACTGCCTTCCCAGGCCCGAGCGCGGGCTCTGAAAGATGAAGACCGCGACGAGGAGCCAGACGACCCCGAGCAGCCCCATGTGGATCGCATAGAAGACGTTCGGGTTCGTGCTGGTATGCCCGAGCAGCAGCGACATCGGAATGCCGGCGATGGCCGCGACGGCGAGCGGTTTGACCAACGACACGTCGCGGTCCATCCGGATCGTGGCGACGCAGAGCGCCACCATGTAGAGGAATTTCCAGTATTGAAGCACCTCGAACCGGTACGGGTAATGCCGCGCCGTGAGCACGAGCATCGAGGCGAGCGCCACCAGCAGGAAGATCCAGGCCACCCCCGCCGCCTGGAGCACGCGGCTGCCCCTGCCGCGCGACAGGTAGATGAGAATCGAGGCGAGCAGGGCCGTACCCACCGTCTGGACGGCGAGTCCGACGAGCGAAAGATTCAGCGTCACTTTAAGTCGTGTCCCTCGGAAGGTTAGACACGAAATCGCCGCGCGTCAACGGCCCTCTCCGGTTCACGCCGGCTCACGGGGCGTTGGAGCGAGCCCCCAGGCGCCGCAACCGCTCGGGCGGTGCCTCCGCGGGGCAGGGCGAGCCGCCGGCCGGGCAGGTGACAGGCGTCCATTCGAGGACGTTCTGGCCGCGCAGGACGATTCCCCATCCTCTTCCCGAGCCGGTCTGCGGGACGAGCACGACGTCCGCGGGCCGCTCCGCCCGCGTCAGGTCCACGGCGTAGAGGTCGGACCCGATTCGCAGGCGGTACGGCGAGGAAGCGGCCTCGAGCTCGAGCGTCGTCGGGCTGCCGCCCTTCAGGTCGACCCAGGTTCCCGCGAGCTCCCGCGAGGCCAGCTCGTCGGCCGCGCTCGCGAAGAGCTCGGGGGCCCGGCCGTGCAGCGTTCCCGCGGGACCGTACTCCCGATCGAGCGGGGCGCCCAGTCCGTCGACCTCGACCGTCACGGGCGCCTTTCCGTCCGGGCCGCCGAGCCGCACGGTCACGCGTGCGTTTCGGTCCCCGGCGCGCGTCCCGAGCGTGATCTCGTGGCCGCGCGCGGCGTAGGAATCGACCGGAGCGTCGAGCGTCCCGCCGTCCGGCTTCGAGAATCGCAGCGAGAAGATCCCGTGCTCTCGGTCCGCGACGATGCGCAGCGTCGGATCCGCGCGCATGCGCGAAAGGTCGTATCGCCCGTAGAGCGTCTCGAGGGCGTCGTTCGAATAGAGGACGTCGCTGCGCCACGCGGGAATCGGGATTCCCTCGACCTCACGGCTCGAGCGGCGGGGGTCGGCGTCGAGCGAGAAGCCCGCGAACGCGAAGACCTCCCGGATGCGGAGCGCCCCCTGCGCCGACTTCGTTGTCTTCTCGCGGACGAGCTCGGCGGGACGGCCCTCGCCGGGGCTCTCGAAGCGATACGTCCACTCTCCGAACGCGGCGCAGTCGGGCAGCTCCCGGGCGTGCTCGTCGCGGATCGGCAGACGCGCGAGGCGGCCGTCGCGAAAGCGCCAGACCGATACGCACGCCTGTGCGTCGTTCCACGCGGAGACCTCGAGCAGCGCTCCGGCGCTTCCGAGGCTCCCGGACGAGAGCTCGACGTGGACGACGTCGCCGGAAGGAGCGGGGGCCTTCGCGGATCCGAGCGGGGCGCCGTCCGCGCCGGTCAGCTCGAGCCGGACGGCGCCGCGCTCGGGCGACGCGGAGACCGTTTCGTTGCGCCCGTCACCGTCGAAGTCCGCGGAGAGCGTCGGCCCGAGGGGGCTCGACAGGCGCAGCGCCAGCAGCGCCGCGATGAGCGCCGGGGCCGCTACGGTTGTCCCTCCGTCTTCTGGACGGCCGCCTCGGCCGCCTCGAAGCCGATGCGCGAGTGCGTGCCGTCGCAGAACGGCTTGTTGACCGAACCGCCGCAGCGGCAGAGCGAGACGGCTTTTCCGTCCTCGATGGTCCTCACGACGTTGCCTTGCGAGTCCGTCACCTGGAGCGGACCGGCGACGCGGTAAGGACCGTTGGGAATCACCTTGATCGTGGGATCGGCCATCGCTGCCTCCGTGGCGACATTGTAGCCGCTTCGTTCGCGTGTTAACCTTCCTCGAATCCTCTTGCGTGCCTTCGAAAAAGCCCCGCCGGACTTCCAGGAGATCCTCAACAAGCCCATCAAGGACCTGGGTCTCAAGCTCGAAGGCTCGCCGCTCGAACGGCTGGTGCAGCAGCTCTATCGCGAGCTCGATCGCAAGGGCCTCTCCCGCTTCCGCCCGCTCTGTTATCTCTCGGACGAGTGGGGTTGCCCGTCCGGCGAGCCGGTCATCGGGATCCCGTTCTATCTCGCCGATCCGAAGCTCGCGCGTCTCGAGAAGGAGATGAACGACCTCGAAGACCGCCGCGAGATCATGATGTACCTCCGGCATGAGGCCGGCCACGCTTTCAACTACGCCTATGCGCTCTACAAGACGCCCGAGTGGCGGCACTGCTTCGGGCCGTTCCGGCGGCCGTATCGCGACCAGTACCGGCCCGTGCCCTTCTCGCGCCAGTTCGTCCGCCACATCGCGGGGTGGTACGCGCAGAAGCACCCCGACGAGGATTTCGCCGAGACCTTCGCCGTCTGGCTGACGCCGCGGTCGCAGTGGCGCCAGCGCTATCGCGGATGGGGCGCGCTCGCGAAGCTCCGCTACGTGGACCGCGTGGCCCGCAAGCTGCGCGACGTCGAGCCCGTGAGGCCGCAGGGCCACACGGACATCACCGTCGAGGAGATGGAGACGACCGTCGAGGACTTCTACAAGAAGGCCCTCGCGGAGGAGGGGCAGTCGGTCGAGCTCGCGCTCGACACGGATCTCGTCGACATCTTCCCGGTCTCCCGCCGCAGGAAGAAGGGCGCGCGGCCGGCCGTCGATCTCCTGCGCGAGAACCGCAAGGCCCTGGTCGACAAGGTGACGTACTGGACGGGCGTGCAGCGGCCGCTCGTCAAGCGGCTGGTCGAGTCGATCGAGGCGCGCGTCGGAGAGATCGGCTTGCGCGCCGCGGTGCGGGACGAGAAGGCGAACCTGACCGAGGTCGCGGCCTACACCACGGCGCTCGCCATGAACTACCTGACGCGCGGAAAGTTCGTCCAGTGAGAGGGGAGAGCGAATGAGCCGCGAGAAACTCAAGATCGCCGTCCTCTACGACGTCTTCGAAGAAGAGCCCGAGGCCGTTCCCGCGCCGCCCCCCGAGAAGCCCGTGAAGACTCGGGGCAAGCCCAAGCGCGCGAAGAAGCGGGAGAAGCACGACCGCGAGGAGATCTTCGAGGCCCTCGCCAAGCTCGGACACGAGCCCGTCTACCAGGTGGTCGACGGCCGCGACCAGTCGCTCATCGCGCTCGCCCGCGCGGAGGCGGACCTCTTCTTCAACCTGACCGAGTCCTATGCCGGCGACGACACGATGGACATGAACCTCGCCGGGTATCTCGACCTGCTCGGCAAGCCCTACACGGGAGCGGGGCCGCATGCCCTCTACCTCGCGCAGGACAAGGCCCTCGCCAAGAAGATCTTCGCGTTTCACGGGATCCGGACGCCGTTTTTCGCGACGTCCTACAAGGGCAAGCTCGACCATTCCCACGACATCGCCTTCCCGCTCATCGTCAAGCCGACGTCCGAGGACGGCTCGATCGGCATCGACACGGGGTCGGTGGTGGGCTCCGTCAAGGAATTGATGGAGCGGATCCACTACATTCACGAGGAGTTCGACGCTCCCGCCCTGATCGAGGAGTACATCGAGGGCCGCGAGATGTATGCCGCGGTCCTCGGCAACGAGAGCCCCGAGGTGCTGCCGATGATCGAGCTCGACCTCTCGCGGCTGCCCGAGGGCACGCCGAAGATCGCCGGCAAGGAGGTCAAGTGGGACAAGGACACGGAGCACTACCGCGTGACCAAGTCCGCGCCGGCGGAGGGTCTCGACGAGGACACCGTCCAGCGTCTTTCTCAGACGGCGACGGCGGTCTACCAGGCCCTGAAGCTGCGGGACTACGGCCGCATCGACATGCGCCTGACGCCCAAGGGCGAGATCTACGTCATCGAGGCCAACCCCAACCCCTGGCTCGCGTCGGGCGCGGAGTTCTCGATGGCGGCGAAGAAGGCCGGGCGCAGCTACACCCAGTTGATCGGCGAAATCGTGGATCTGGCTCGTGTCCGGTACACCGGATGATTTCCCCGAGCCCGGCATACAATCCGCGGCCATGCGGAAGGAGTTCGTCATGAAGAAGCCCCTGGCCGGCGCCGCCGCGCTGTTCGTCGCGGCCGCCGCACTGGCCTTCACCGTGGACGGCGTCAAGATCCCCGACACGGTCACCGTCGAGGGCAAGACCCTGAAGTTGAACGGGGCGGGTGTGCGCAAGAAGGCGATCTTTCGCGTCTACATCGCCTCGCTCTACCTCGAGGCGCCTTCGAAGGACGGGACGGCCATCGTCGCCTCGAGCGAGATGAAGAGCATCCGCCTCCACATGGTCCGCAACGTCGAGGGCAGCAAGATCAGCGGCGCCATCGTCGAAGGCTTCGAGAACAACTCGAAGGACGCGATGCCGAAGCTGAAGCCCCGCCTCGATCAGCTCGCGAAGATGATTCCCGACGTCAAGGACGGCGACGAGATCGCTCTGACCTGGATTCCCGACAAGGGCACGCAGGTCGAGGTGCGCGGGACGAACGCGGGGATGATCGAGGGCCGGGACTTCGCGGACGCCCTCTTCGCCGTGTGGCTCGGCCCGAACCCCGTCCAGGACGACCTGAAGCAGGCCCTGCTCGCGGGAAGCTAGCCCGCCGGGATCGAAGCCTTGCCGGTCAGGCGGCGCATCGCCCGGTCGATCGCGACGCCGAGGAACATCAGGCGGGTCCAGAACCACATCGCGGGGGAGATGCGCTCGACGCCGCCCGCGAGCGTCGTGACGACGGCCGCGCGGATCGGCTCGGGCGGCGTCGGCGTGCAGAACGCCTCGAAGAAGACCGGGTCGTAGAACCCGTAGACAAACTTGCGGAAGCGCGAGCACAGCCGCCGCGAGAAGCGCGCATAAGCCCGGAGGTCCCGCGCGTCGACGCGGCCGCGGCGCCGGAGCGCGGCGTCGATCGAGAGGGCGGCGCGCTCGCCGGTCGACATGGCCAGAAAGACGCCGGTCGAGAACACGGGATCCAGAAACGCCGCCGCGTCGCCGACCAGCACCCAGCCGTCTCCGGCGACGCGGTCCGACGAAGCCGAGTAGTCCGAGATGCCGTGGACCGCGGAGGTCCGGCGGCTGCCCGCGAGCAGGGTCTGCATGCGGGTCGACCGCGCGAGCATCGCCTCGTAGCGGGCCTCGAGGCCCGCGCCATCCTCGAAACGCACGGCGGCGGGATCGAAGACGCCGCCGACGCTGCAGGTTCCGTCCGAGAACGGGATGATCCAGTACCACACGCCGCGGTCGATCGGCAGCAGGATGTCGCCGGGCGTGCTGTCTTCGGGCCACCGGATGTTCTCGTAGTGCGCGAAGAGCGCGGCGCGCTTGAGCCGCGGATCGAAACGCCGCAGGCCGAGCTTGCGGGACAGGAAGGCCCCCTGGCCGGACGCGTCCACGACGATGCGCGCCCGGATCTCCTCGGTCTCGCCGCCCCGGGGGCGCGCGCGCACGCCGACGGCCCGGCCGTTTTCGAAGAGCACGTCCTCGACCGCGATCTCCTGGCGGACCTCCGCGCCGCACGACGCGGCGTGCTTCAGAAGAAGGTCGTCGAAGTCGGCGCGCTTGACCTGGTACGCCATGGGGTGGTTCGTATCGCGAGCCTCCGCGAAGACGACGTCGCGCGTCGTGCCGTTGTCTTCGTTCCAGAAGAAGGCGCCGTACTTCTTCATGAAGCCCGCCGCGCGGACCTTGTCGTGGACGCCGAGCCGGTCGAGAATCGGCAGCGAGAACGGCAGCAGCGATTCGCCGACGTGAAAGCGCGGGAACCTCTCCCGCTCGAGGACGACGACCGTGCGGCCAACCCTCGAGAGCATCGTGGCCACCGTCGAACCGCCGGGGCCTCCGCCGATGACGACCGCATCGTAAGATGACGCCATGGGCGGATTTTAGTCTCTTGGCTCCCGTCCTCGAATACTCCGGAATCCGCAAGCGCTTTCCCGCCGGCCGCGCCGTTCTGGACGGGTTCTCCCTCTCGCTGGCGCCCGGCGAGACGGTCGCCCTCGTCGGCCCGTCGGGCTGCGGCAAGACGACCGCGCTGAAGCTCGCGAACCGGCTCCTGGATGCCGATGCCGGGAGCGTTCGTGTCTTCGGTCGGGAGTCCTCCGAGCACGATCCGGTCGCGCTGCGGCGCCGCATCGGTTACGTCATCCAGGAGGGCGGGCTCTTTCCCCACTGGACGGTGCGCGAGAACGTCGAGGCGGTTCCCCGCCTGCTCGGCTGGAGCGAGTCCGAGCGGCGCGCTCGGTCGGACGAGCTTCTCGAAACCGTGGGCCTGCCGCCGGACGTCTTCGCCGAGCGCCGTCCCGCCGGTCTCTCGGGCGGACAGCGGCAACGGGTGGGAGTCGCCCGGGCTCTGGCGGCGCGGCCGCCGCTCGTTCTGATGGACGAGCCCTTCGGCGCCCTCGATCCGATCTCGCGGCGGGCGATGCAGAGGGAGTTCCGGAACTGGAAGGCGCGGTGGGAGGCGGCGGTGCTTCTGGTCACCCACGATCTCGGCGAGGCCTTCCGGCTCGCGGACCGCGTGGCGGTCCTCGAGGGCGGCCGGCTCCACCAGACGGGCACGCGCGAGGAGCTGACCCGCTCGCCGGCCGACGCGTTCGTGCGGGAGTTCGTGGCGGAGTTCGGAGAATGATGGAGTTCGGCGCGTATCTCTGGGCGCGGCGCGGAGAGATCCTCGCCCTGACCGGCGAGCACGTCGTCCTCGTCGCGGTCGCCGCGGTGTTCGCGGTCGCGATCGGCGTTCCCGTGGGAGTCGCCCTGACGCGCCGGCCGGGGCTCGCGCGGGCGGTTCTCGGCTTCGCCAACGTCGTGCAGGCGATCCCGAGCCTCGCGCTCTTCGGGTTCCTCATTCCCGTCCCGCTCATCGGCGGCATCGGCGCGCGCACGGCGATCGTGGCGCTCGTGGTCTACTCGCTGCTTCCGATTCTGCGCAACACGTACACCGGCATCCGCAACGTCGATCCGGCGGTCCTCGAGGCCGCCGACGGAATCGGGATGACCTCGAGCCAGCGGCGCCGGAGCGTCGAGCTTCCGCTCGCGTTCCCGGTGATCGTCGCGGGCGTTCGGGTGGCCGTCGTCGTCGACGTCGGGCTGGCGACCATCGCGGCGGCCATCGGCGCCGGAGGTCTCGGCGTGCTGATCTATCGGGGGCTCGCGACGGCGGACCACCGGTTGATCCTCGCCGGTGCGATACCCGCGGCGGTTCTCGCCCTCGCCTTCGACTTCCTGCTCGGGGCGCTCGAGACGCGCCTCGGCCCGCGGCGATGAGGCGAATCGGCTTCCTCGGGGCGGTCCTCGCGGGCCTCGCCGCGTTCGCGTCCTGCCGCGCGGGCAGGGACCGGCCGATCCGCGTCGGCTCGAAGAACTTCACCGAGCAGGTCATCCTGGGCGAGATCGCGGCGAAGGCGCTCGAGAACGCGGGCGTGCCGGTCGACCGGAGACTCGACCTCGGCGGCAGTTTTCTGTGTCACCGGGCCCTGGTCGCGGGCGAGCTCGACCTCTATCCCGAGTACACGGGCACCGCGTTCACGGCGATCCTCAAGGAGAAGCCCATCTCGGATCCTGCGGCCGTGCGTTCGCGGGTGGCCACGGAATATGCGCGGCGCTGGGGGATCGTCTGGGCGCCGCCGCTCGGATTCGAGAACACTTTCGCGCTCGTGATGCGCCGCGACGACGCCCGGCGGCTCGGCATCGCGAAGATCTCGGACCTCGCGCGTCACCCGGAGCTGACACCCGGGTTCGGCTACGAGTTCCTCGAGCGCCAGGACGGCTTCGCGGGGCTCGCCGCGGCCTACGGGCTCGCGTTCTCCAGGCGGCCCGCCGAGATGGATCTCGGTCTCCTCTACCCGGCGCTCTCACAGGGGAAGGTGGACGTGATCGCCGGCAACTCCACCGACGGCCTCATCGCCGCGATGGGCCTGGCCGTGCTCGAAGACGATCGCCGCTACTTTCCTCCGTACGAGGCGGCCTTCGTCGTGCGCGGCGCGATCTGGAGCGACCCCCGCGTGCGAGGCGCGCTCCAGCCGCTCGCGGGCGCGATCTCTCCCGAGGCAATGCGCGCGATGAACGCGGCCGTCGATCGGGACCGGCGGCGCCCGGAGGAGGTCGCGGCGGAGTTTCTCGCGTCTCTCGGTGCGCGCCGACACGGCTGAGATCGCCGGATTCTCGCTCCGTTTCGGGCAAAACCTGCTACCCTGAGAACAAAGGATTTATCGAAAATGTCGGGCGCCTTCGGCCTTTTGACGCAGGCGGATTGGGTCGTGCTGGGCGGAGCTGCCCTTCTGCTGGCCCTTCTGATCGTCTCCTTTCGGTCCCGGTCGTACGTTTTCTGCCAGTACCTGAAGACCATGACCGGAATCGCTCTGCGCCCGACCGAAGTGCGGCGAGCCTTCAAGAGCGGCGGCCGCGAGGGCGTGCGCGAGCTCTTCCTCGACCGGATCATCCGCGAGGATCTCAAGGGCGGCCCGGTCGCTATACCGGAAACGTCGCCGACGCTTCGTGACGGGTCTGCGCACCCGTAGGGTGCGCACCGCCGGGCGGCTCGCGGACGGCGCTCGACCGCCCGGCTGACCCGTCACTACGCGTCGGCTCCCGCGGCGTGAGCCTCCTCCTCGCTTCGCTCGGAGACTTCTCACGCCGCGAACGAACGCAGCGCCGCGACCGAGCTGCGCCCTCTCCACCCATGAGGGGACGCGGGTTGCGGTCTATCAGTTCTCGATGAGTCCGAACGTCGGCACGACGTCGCGGCCGAGGACGCTCCGCAGCACCGTCGCGTGGAGGACCTCGTCGGAGAGGATCTTCGCGGCGGAGCCCGAGAGCGCGCGGTCCTGAAACCGATCCACGACGTAGAGGTACACGCGCGCGGCGCCGACCTCGAGCTTGAACGCGAGCTCGAGGACGTCCTTCTCGTTGGCGAGCGGAACGCCGAAGACGTAGTTCTTCTGCGCCTCGGCGGGGACGCCGCCCTTGCGCTTGACGGCATCGGCGAGCAGGTCGCGGTGGATCTCGTGGCTCCCCTGGAACGCGAGCCCGACCTCCTTCGCTTTCGCCGAGAGGAGCCCGCTCTGGCCGGCCAGTCCGTAGGCCCAGATGGCCTGGTGCTCGAGGGCGAGCGCGGTGTTCATCATCGTGATGTCGTCGCCGGGCGCTTTCGATTTCTCCGGCAGTGCCAGGAGCGGACGGCCCGCGGCCGCCAGGCCGAGCGCGAGGCCGGTCCGAGCCGCCGAGCGGAACAGGTCGCGTCTCTGCATGGGCTCCTCCCGGCCGCGCATGGTACGACGAAAAAGAAATGCCGGCGCGCCGTGAGATATCGTTTCCCTACCGATGAGCCCGCGGCGAGACGACCCCGACAGCCCGCTGATGGCGCGGGTCGAGGCCCGGGATGCCGATGCGCTCGCGGCGCTCTACGACCGCCACGGCGCGCGGCTTCTGGGGCTGGCGCGGCGGATCCTCGGCGACGGCGGCGAGGCGGAGGAGGTGCTCCAGGAGGTCTTCCTCTTCGCGTGGCGCTCGGCCGCCTCGTTCGATCCCGAGCGCGGAAACGTCCTGACGTGGCTGTTGATCGCGACGCGCAGCCGCGCGATCGATCGCCTGCGCACGCGCCGGACGCCGTCGCGGCCCGAGATGCGCCCCCTCGACGAGGTCCTGGTCGAGCCGGCGGCGTCGGAAGACCCGGAGGCGGCGTCCGCGGATCGGCAGTGGGAGTCGGTCTGCCGCTCGGCCGTGGAAGAGCTTCCCGGCGACCAGCGCCGCGTGCTCGAACTCGCGTATTTCGAGGGACTGACGCAGCAGGAGATCGCCGATCGCACGGCCACGCCGCTCGGGACGGTCAAGACGCGGGCGAGGCTGGGATTGATGAAACTTCGGGATCGACTGCGCCCGTACATGAGGAGTGGAAGCCGTGTCTCATAGCGAGCGGCACGAAGAGCTGGCCGCCCTGCTGGCCGTCGGAGCGCCGCTCGGCGCCGACGGGCCGGAGCTCGAACGCCATCTGGCGGAGGGCTGCGCGCGCTGCGACGAGATCCTTTCGGAGGGCCGGATCGCGGCGGCCGCCCTGGCGTTCGCGGCACCGCCCGCCGCGCCTCCGGCAGAGCTGCGCGAAAAGATCCTCGCCTCGCTCGGTCCGTCTCGCCGGACGGCCCGACCCGGCACCCCGGGGACGTGGCGAATCCTCGCGGCGGCCGCCGTTCTGCTGCTCTTCGCCGTCGGTCTCGACGACGCGCGCCTGCGCCGCGATCGCGAAGACCTTCGCAGCCAATCCGCGGATCTCGCCGGGCGTCTCCGGACGGCCGAAACGGCGCTGGCCGAGCGGACGCTCCGCGCCCGCGTCCTCGAAAGTGACGACGTGCAGATGATGTTGTTGGGAGGTGCGGGACCGCAGCCGGAGGCGCGCGCGCGGGTGTTCTGGAGCCCGAAGGCCCGGCGCGGAGTTCTCGTGGCCGCGAGTCTCGCCGCGCTGCCGTCGGATCGCCAGTACGAGCTGTGGGTCTTCCAGAACGGAAAGCCGGTCAACGCGGGCGTGTTCGACGCGGACGCCGCGGGTCGCGCGCTCTTCGAGTCGGCGGCGTTCCCCGAACCGAGGGCCGAAAACTTCGCGGTGACGATCGAGCCGAGGGGCGGCGTGCCGGCGCCGACGGGTCCGGTGGTGCTCGCGGGCACCCACGTTTAGACGTCGGTGCTGCGCTTTGCGGCGGCGCTCCTGGTTCTCGGCCTGACGGCGGCCGCTCCGCTGAAGACCCCGACTCCGGCTCCGCTTCCGGCCGTCGGCGTCGCGCTGAACCTGCCGGCCTCGGCGTCCGCCGCCGAGCGCCAGGAGGCGGTCGAGCTCGTGCGCCGCACCGGAGCGAACTTCTTCGAGCTCGCGCTCTCCTGGTCGGCGGCCGAGCCGTCGCCGGGCCGCTACGTTCTCGACGAGCTCGTCCGCACCGCGCGACTGCTGCGCCAGTCGGGCGCCACGCTCCAGCTGAGCCTCCCGCTCGTCAGCGAGACCGCGCGCGACGTTCCAGCCGATCTCTCGGGTGTCGCGTTCGACGACCCGAAGCTGTCGTTGCGCCTCGGCCGGCTCCTCGACGCGCTCGGGCCGGCGCTCCTCGACTTCGAGACGCTGTCCCTCGGCGAGGCGGCGGACGCGTACTTCGCACAGCGGCCCGACGAGCTGCGAGCCTACCGGCGGCTCTTCGACGGCGCGGTGCAGTTTCTGAAGAAGAAGGACCCGCGCCTGCTCGTCGGCGTCACGACGCTCGCGCCGACGGAGAGCCCGGCCCCCGAGGTCGCGGCCCTGCTCCACCAGCGCAGCCCGCTGCTTCTCTATATCTACTGTCCCTTCGTGAAGGGCAAGCCGTTCGAGCAGCGGACCCCCGCGGACCTCGATCGCGACTGGAAGAAGCTGCTGGAAGGGTCGGAAGGCCGGCCGATCGCCTTTCCCGTCGTGAGCTATTCCTCCTCCGCCGAGAACGGCTCGTCTCCGTCCCGGCAGGCCGAGTTCGTCGCGCGGCTGCGCCGATTCCTCGCCAGGGCCGACGGCCGCCGGCTGCTCTTTGCCCGATACGTCGCGCTGCGCGACGGTCCCGCGCCGGCCGCCGTGCCGCCCTCGGGAGTCTCCGTGCTCGACCGGAAGCGGTCGGCGTTCCTGGCCTGGCGCGGCCTCGAAACCGGGTCCGGAGATCCGAAGCCCTCGTGGCTCGAATGGGTGAAGGCGCGCTGACCCGGGCGGTAAGATGCGCACCCAGGGGAGGTGGCCGGTGAAACTTCGCGCCCGTCTCGCTCTGCTCGTTCTCGGCTCCGCGGCGCTCGCCTGGGCCTGCTCGTCGTCCAACCCCGCCCCGCCCGTTCCCGTCGAGGGCGGAGACCTGTCGTCCCTGGCCGGACGCTGGGTGGGGGAATACTCGAGCGCCGAGACCGGGCGGACGGGATCGATCGTCTTCGAGCTGAAATCCGGCGCCAAGGTCGCGCACGGCGACGTCCTCATGAAGCCCAAGGAGCAGGCCGCGGGCCAGTCGTCGGCCGCCGACGCGCTCCGGTCGATGCCTCAGGTGCTGAACATCAACTTCGTCAGCGCGACCGGAGGCGTGTTGCGCGGCACGATGGATCCGTATAGCGATCCCTCCTGCGACTGCGAGGTCCAGACCACGTTCGTGGGGCGCCTGTCGGGCGACACGATCGAGGGCACCTTCACGACGACGCCGCAGGGGCCGGGCAACATCACCACGGGGCGCTGGAAGATGTCGAAGGAAAAGAAGTAGCCGCGCCGCCGCTCTTCTCGACGCGATGACCGCCGCTTCCACGCTCGATCGCTTCGTGCACGAGTCTCCGCCGCCGGCGTCCGCCTCGGCCGCCGAGCTGGCGCTCGTGCTCGGCCGGTTCGCCGTGGCGGCCCGGCGCATCTCGGGCGCCCTGGCGCGGGCCGGCCTGACGGGGGCGCACGGCTCGGCCGGGACCGAGAACGCCCAGGGAGAAGAGCAGAAAAAGCTCGACGTCGTCGCCAACGACATCCTGCTCGAGACCTTCGACGGCGATGGGCTCGTCGCCCTCGCGGCTTCGGAAGAGATGGAGGAGCCCTTCTCCTACGGCGAACGCTCCGCGCGGGCGCCCTTCGTGGTCGCGTTCGATCCGATGGACGGCTCGTCGAACATCGACGTCAACGGCACGCTCGGCACGATCTTCTCGATCCGCCTCCGGCGGGACGGGACGATCGGCGACTTTCTCCGCGCCGGTCACGAGCAGGTCGCCGCCGGATACATCCTCTTCGGCCCGGCGGTCCTCCTCGTCTACACGAGCGGCGCCGGCGTCCAGCTCTTCGCGCTCGACCCGTCGCGCGGCGAGTTTTTCCTCGCCCGCAGCGGCCTCCGCATGCCCGAGCGCGGCGAGGCCTACGCCGTCAACGAGGGCCGAGCGCATGGATGGGCTCCGGGCGTGCGCGATTTCGTCGAGCGGCTGAAGACGCCCGACCCCGCGACGGGCCGCGTGTATGCGACCCGATACTCGGCGTCCCTCGTGGCGGACGTCCACCGATTTCTGCTCGAGGGCGGCATCTATCTCTATCCGGCCGACGGCGGGTCCGGCGGAAAAAGGACCGGAAAGCTCCGGGTGCTCTACGAGTGCCACCCTCTCGCGTTCGTCGTGGAGCAGGCGGGGGGACGGGCATCGACCGGTTCCGGCCGCGTCCTCGACGTCGTTCCGGCCTCGCTCCACGAGCGGATACCGCTCGCGATCGGCAGCCGGAACGAGGTCGAGCTCTTCGAGACCTTCGCCGGCCGGGCATGAGGCGCGCCGTCGCCGCGGCGGCGGTCGTTCTCTGTCTCGGGGCGGCAACGACGCGCCCGACGCCGAAGGCCCCCGTCGACGAAGACGAGGAACACCCGAAGGCGTCGATCCGGTTCGCCGAGCCGGCGCCGGAGATGCGCAAGCTCGCGCCGCTGCTCGGAAGCTGGAACCTGGAAGAGCACTGGGCCGAGCCGACGCGCTACAAGCGGGGCTCGTACGAGGGAGAGCCGGGTCCCGGAGGCTCGGGCGTGCTGACCGTCCGCCCGGGGCCGGGGAATTTTTCGCTGGTCGGAGACTACGAGGCCCGCAACCCGATGGGGCAGGTCACCGCGGTGCTGGTCCTGTCCTGGGACCCGAACCGGCGCTTCTACGAGCTCGAGGAGATCCACAGCGCGTTTCCCGGCGTACTGCGACTGACGGGGCGTTTCGAGAAGGGCGACCTCGTCTTTCGCGGGCAGGACGCGCGCTCGGGGAGGGCGCGGTCGGTCCGTGTCGTCTGGAAGGGGTTGGGGCAGGATTCATGGAACGCGAGCGCGAGCGAAGCCGGGGCCCGCGGGAGGATGGAGCCAGTCGTGGACACGGCGCTCTCCCGGGCGTCTCCGCGGTGAGGCGGGCCGCGCTCGCGGCGGTCCTCGTCCTCTCGGCGGCGGCGGCCTCCGCGCACGATTTCTGGATCGAGCCCTCGAGCTTCCGGCCCGCCGTCGGATCGACGCTCGGCGTGCGTCTGGTCGTCGGACAGAAGTTTCGCGGCGACGTCCTGCCGCGCAATCCGGCGATGATCTCTCGCTTCGTGCTCGTCACCGACGACGGCGAGATCCCGATTCCCGGCCGCGCGGCCGACGACCCCGCGGGCAGCGTGCGCATCGAGCGGCCCGGCCTCGCCCTCATCGCCTATCGCAGCCTCGAGAGCGAGCTCTCCCTCGAGGCGGCGGCCTTCGAGGACTACCTCAAACAGGAGGGTCTCGAGAGCGTCGTTGCCGCGCGGGCGAAGCAAGGCGAGAGCGCGAAGCCCTCGAAGGAGCTCTTTTCGCGGGCGGCCAAGTGCCTGGTCCAGGCCGACGGGAAGGGTCAGGCGGGCTTCGACCGCGTCCTCGGCCTGACGCTCGAGGTCGTGCCCGAAAAGAATCCCTACGCGATGGCTCCGGGCGACACGCTGCCGGTCCGGCTGCTCTACGAGGGCAAGCCGCTCTCCGGCGCGCTCGTCGCGGCGATGCCCTACGACGACCCGGACCGGAAGCTCTCGGCTCGCTCGGACCGGGACGGCCGCGTGTCGCTGCGTCTGCCGTCCACCGGCGTCTGGCTCGTCGAGGCGGTGCACATGGTGCCCGTGACCGGGAATCCGAGCGCCGACTGGCGCAGCACCTGGGCGTCGCTGACGTTCGAGGTCCCGCCTCCCGCCCCGTCGAAGCCCGAGTAATGCGGCGGACGCTCGCCGCGGCGCTGCTCCTCTTCGCCGCCCTCTCGCGCGGAGCCGCCGCCCACGAGCTCGGGACCATCCGCGTCGTGGCGCGCTTCCAGAAGGGCGGCCGATACGAGATCGACGCGATCGTGGATCGCCAGCACCTGCCTCCGGGCTTCGGCGCGTCCGCGACGATCGATCCGCGGCTCGGACCGATCCGAAACCTCGATCCCGCGCTGGCATCCCGGATCGGCGGCCTCGTCGGCGCCGCGATCGACGGCGTGCGGATCGCCTTCGATGGAAGGGCCGTGCGCCCGGACATCGAGCTCGTCGCGCCGGACGGCGGATGGGGCGCCGTCTCCGGCGCACCCGAGTTGACGCTGCGATTTTCGGGGCAGGTCCCACCGGGCTCGAAGACGTTCACCTGGTCGAACGCCGTGCGGCTCGGAACCTACATGCTGACGATCCGGACGGAGGGTCAGGAGCAGGCGGCCCGCCAGTGGGTGGAGGGGCCGGCCGAGAGCGAGCCCTTCCGGCTCGGCGCCGGGATCGCGCCGATGAGCCTCGGCGGCGTCGCGCGGACGTATCTCGGTCTCGGCTTCACCCACATCCTCCCGAAGGGCACGGACCACATTCTCTTCGTCCTCGGCATCTTCCTGCTCGCCGTCCGGCTGCGTCCGATCCTGATGCAGGTGACGGCCTTCACGATCGCCCACACCATCACGCTCGCCCTGACGATCTACGGCGTCGTTTCGCTTTCCCCGCGGATCGTCGAACCGCTCATCGCGCTCTCGATCGTGTACGTCGCGGTCGAGAACGTCGTCACGCCCGAGCTGACGCCCTGGCGCGTGGCGCTCGTCTTCGCGTTCGGGCTGCTCCACGGCATGGGCTTCGCCGGCGTGCTCGCCCAGCTCGGTCTGCCGCGCTCGCAGTTTCTCCCGGCCCTGCTCTGCTTCAACGCGGGCGTCGAGCTCGGCCAGCTCACGGTCATCTCCGTCGCGTTCTTGCTGATCGGCCTGCCCTTCCGCCGCAAGCCCTGGTATCGCCGCCGCATCGTGATTCCGGCCTCGCTCGCCATCGCGGCGATCGGGCTGTTCTGGTTCGTGCAGCGAGTGGTCGGGTAGCCGGCAGAGAAAAACCCTCTCCCCCCCTCGAGGGGGAGAGGGTGGATCGAGGCGAGGGAAATCTCTAGAACGCCGACGTGTCCTGGACGCTGCCGTTGTTGCCCTGGGCGTTGGTGTAGACCTTCTGAGCGCCCGTCTGGGTGTCGGTCACGGTCAGCGTGAACGCCACGTCCGTCATCGAGCCGTAGAAGACCCAGATGTGGCCGTTGATGGCGCGGCCGTCCAGGATCTTGACCGTCAGCTCGATGTTGTCGGGCGTGAAGAACCAGAAACCCTGGGTGTTGCCGGCCACGCCGATCTGGGTCCCGGTCCCGGTGGTGCCGTCCGGCCTGGTCCACGTGACCGCGGTCGTGAAGCGGCCGGATTGCAGCGAGGCCGAGTTCGCATGGATGCGGTCGAACCCCGAGTAGGGCGCTGCGGCATAGGGGAACGCGGCGAGGTAGGGGACGTCGGGACCGTCCACGCCGTCGCCGAGCGCATTGTTCGGCGAGACGTTGAAGTCGGGCAGGAGCACTCCGGCCACGACGCGAAGCGCGATGTCCACCACGTCGTCCTGTATGCGGCGCCCATTCGGGTATCCGGCGGTGTCGCCCGCGAGAACGCCGAGGCGGTTGATGGACGCGAGCGGCGTGGGCGGGATGGCGACGTTCAGGCGAAGCTGATCCGAGATGACCTCGTTCGGCCTCTGGTTGACGCCGGGGATGCCCTGGACCAGCGCGAGCAGGTCGTCGCGTGGCGTCGGGGGAACGCTGATGTTGAAGAGTGCGTTCAGGATCCCGGGCAGCTCCGGGTTCAGGATGTATGTCCCGAAGTTGGCGAGGTCGTCGACGGGATACGTCGCGTTGAACTTGTCCTTCTGCCCGAGCGGGATGAGCACCTCGTTGACGAGCGGATTCCCGAGCCGCGAAACCTGGACCCAGCTGCCCGAGCCGACCGGTTCGGCCCCCGTCGTCGAGAGCGTCGTCGTCGCCAGGCGCCAGGTCGACGACCACATGCTGACGACCGCGTTCGGGTCGGCCGCGTCCGTCGGCGCCGTGCCGTTCTTCGTGAGCTTCGGGATCGGAACGGAAAGGGCGATCGTGTGGACGTTGTAGCCGGCGAGGGTGTTGGTGCCGCCCCCGTGGTTGCCCGGCAGCGTGCCGGGCCGGAAGTTGATCAGGTCGAAGATCATCCCGAGGTCCACGTAGAACGGGTCCGCGCGCGGACCGGCGAAGACGAGGGTGTCGTCGTCGATCGGATAGGGATCGAAGTGGTAGCCGTTGGGGAAGGACTTGGGGCCGGGGTTGTTCGGCGCCTCGACCAGGTCCGCTCCGATGATGCCGCAGAGGGTCTGGTTCGGCGACGGACCCGCGCACTTCTTGACCGTGTACGTGTAGTACACGTTCTGGTTGGCGTCGGTCGGCGAGCTGCCGACGGGACCCGTGTTCTGCAGGAACGTGTTCGGGTTGCGCACGTGGCGCGTGAACTCGACGCGGTACACGATGTCCTCGAGGGCGTCGCCGTCCCAGTCGACGTTGAACTCGTAACGGATGTTTTCTCCGAAGTGCGAGAAGTTCGGCCCGCCCGCCGGCTCCTCGAGCGGGATCCAGTTGGCGATCAGGATCAGCCGGGAGGGATCCGCCGGATCGCGGAAGAAGTACGTATCGGTGTTGTCCGCCAGCGGGTCCTTCGAGATGCCCGGGGCTTCGCGGTGGCTCGAGGCCAGGGCGGCCCCGGCCGCCAGCAGGGCGGGCAGAAACGCGGCGAACGCCCTCGCGAGCGTCCTTCGAAACCGGAAGTGCGACATGAGATTCCTCCTTATGCGAGCCAGTACGGGCGGCCAGGTCGCGAAGGATCTATGGAAAAGCGGCGAATCGCCTCGAGGAGGGATCCGCCGGGCCTCGCGCTCCGTACCGATGTCGA
Organism: uncultured Acidobacteriota bacterium; assembly: GCA_963738945.1. GTDB lineage: Bacteria > Acidobacteriota > Thermoanaerobaculia > UBA5066 > Gp7-AA6 > DAHUXD01. Next base: position 2,437,220 of record CAVTYD010000002.1, on the reverse strand, counting down.
AACGCCGACCCTATGGGCAAATGTCTCTTCCGCCGGCTCGCTCTGCTCGCCGCGCTGGCCGCCGCGGGACCGACGGCGCTGACGGCTCAGGCCGTCGAGGGCGGTTCGGTTTCCGGCCGGGTGCGCGACGAGGAGGGCGCCGCGCTGCCGGGCGTCACCGTCGAGATCTCGGGCTCGACGCTTTCGCCGGCCCGGGTCGCCGTCACGGACGCCGACGGCGCCTATCGGGTCGAGAGCCTGCCGGGCGGGGTCTACCGCGCGGCGTTCCGGCTTCTCAACTTCGTCGGCGTCGAGCGAGCGAACGTCGTCGTGTCGCCGGGCTCGGCGGCGTCCGCCGACGCGACGCTGCGCCTGTCGGTCTCGGCCGACGTCGTGGTCACCGGCAAACGCACGTTCCGCAACCTCGCCGACGCGACCGAGCCCGGTCAGAGCCTGGTCGGAATCGCGGGCGCGTCCTCGCAGGGCGTGGTCACGGCCGAACAGATCGCGCTGCTTCCGACCGGCCGCCCCGGCGACGTTCTCGAGACGATTCCCGGTCTCGTCATCAGCCAGCATTCCGGCGAAGGCAAGGCCAACCAGTACTACCTGCGCGGCTTCAACCTCGACCACGGCACCGACTTCGCGACCACCGTGGCGGGGATGCCGGTCAACCTGCCGACCCACGCGCACGGACAGGGTTACACGGACCTGAACTTCGTCATCCCCGAGCTCGTCTCGGGCGTCCAGTACAAGAAGGGCCCCTACTTCGTCGAGGACGGCGACTTCACCACCGCGGGCTCGGCGAACATCCACTACACGAACACGCTCGAGAAGCCAGAGGTCCTGGTGCAGGGCGGGTCGGATCAGTATCTCCGGGGCCTCGCGATGGGCTCGCCCAGGGTGGGCGAGGGGAACCTGCTGTACGCGATCGAAGGCGTCTACAACGACGGTCCCTGGGTCAACCCGGACGACTATCGGAAGTACAACGGCGTCCTGCGCTACAGCGTCGGCGACGCCCAGGACGGCTTCTCGATCACCGGCATGGGGTATCAGGCGAGCTGGAACTCGACCGACCAGATTCCGCAGCGCGCCGTCGAGGATGGCGAGGTCGGCCGCTTCGGCGCGATCGACCCGACCGACGGCGGCGGGGCGCGGCGCTACAGCCTCTCGGCCGAGTACCGGCGTTCTGACGCGGGCTCGACGACGCACGCGGAGGCGTACTGGATCGACTCACACCTCGACCTCTTCTCGAACTTCACCTACGACCTCGACGATCCCGTGCACGGCGATCAGTTCGAGCAGGTCGACGACCGCGACGTGTACGGCGTGAAGGTCACGCATCGGTGGCTGGCGAGCGGGCCGGGCTTGAACGCCGAGAACGAGGTCGGCTTCCAGGGCCGCTTCGACGAAATTCACACGATCGGCCTCTTCCATACCGAGGATCGCGAGCGTCTCTCGACGACCCGCCTCGACCGGGTCGGGCAGGGCAGCGCGTCGGTGTTCTTCCAGAACGACACGCAGTGGGCGCCGCGCTTTCGCACGGTCCTCGGTTTGAGGGGAGACCTGTACCACTACGACGTCACCGGCCTGAGCGACCCGGAGAACGGCGGAACGCGGACGCAGGAGATCTTCTCGCCGAAGCTCTCCATGATCTTCGGACCGTTCGACCAGACCGAGATCTACGCCAACGCCGGGTACGGCTTCCATTCGAACGACGGGCGCGGCGCCACGACCCGCTTCGATCCGTCGACGGGCGAGCCGGTCTCGCCGGTCACGCCGCTCGCGCGGGCGAAGGCCGCGGAGGTCGGCGTGCGAAGCCTCCCGATTCCCAACTGGCAGACGACCGTCGCGGTCTGGGGCCTCGACATCGCGTCGGAGCTCGTGTTCTCCGGCGACGCGGGAACGACCGAACCGTCCCGGCCGAGCCGCCGCTATGGCGTCGAGTGGTCGAACTCGTACCGCGCGCTGCCCTGGATGACGCTCGACGCGGATCTGTCCCTGTCGAAGGCGCGTTACCGCGACGAGGACCCGGCGGGCAATCTCATCCCCGGCGCGGTTCAGAACGTCGTGGTCGCGGGAGTGTCGGTCGACCAGTTCGCGAGCCTTTTCGGCAGCATTCGCGTCCGCTACTTCGGGCCGCGTCCCCTGATCGAGGACGGAAGCGTCGCCTCGAAGGCCTCGACGACGGTCTCCGCGCTCGTCGGCTACGAGCTGATGCGGGGGCTCAAGGCGCAGGTCGAGGTCTTCAACATCCTGAACGCCCGGGTCTCGGACGTCGACTACTACTACGCCTCGCGCCTTCCGGGAGAGCCGGCGGGCGGCGTGGACGACGTCCACTTCCACCCGGCACAGCCGCGCTCGGCGCGCTTCTCGCTGGTCTTCGGGTTCTAGCCGCCCGGCTGATACCGGAGGGAGAGGCAGGACAGGCCGCCGTCCATCTTCTCGAACTCCGACATGTCGAGGACGATGGTCTCCAGTCCGAGGCCGCGGACCGCCGACTCGAGCCGCGGGAAGCCGGCCGCCACGAGCAGCGCGCCGTTGACCTCCACGCAGTTGGCCGCGTAGCTCTCGCCCTCGTCCACGACGAGCTTCTCGCGCGAGGCAAACGCGGGGTGATCCGCCAGGGCCCGCCACGCGACGAGCCGCCCGGCCACCGCCGCGATCCCGCTCTTCAGATGCAGGATCCCCGGAATCCCGCGAATGTCCACCTCGGAGGAGGGATGACCGAGCTCGGCGAGGTGACGCGCGAGCTGTCGGGCCCCCTCGGCGTTGGTGCGCCGGGAGATCCCGATGAAGAAGTGATCGCCGGCGTCGCAGACGTCTCCGCCGTCCACGGTGCCCGGCGCGTCGATCCGCGCGAGCGCCGGGAAGCGCTTCGAGAGGACGCGCTCGATGTCCGCCACCTCGCCCTCGCGCGACGGCGCGCCGGGCCGCGTGAGGATCGCGCCGTGCGGAGTCAGGATCGCCGTGTCCTCGACGAACGTGGAATCGGGATGCCGGGGATCGGCCGCGAGCCGCTCGAGCTCGAGCCCGCAGCGCTCGAGGGCCTCGCCGTACCGCCGGTGCTGCTCGAGCGCGAGGCCGACGTCCGGCACGCCGAGGCTCACGGTCGTCAGGCCCTGCGCGAAGTTGTCGGCGGGAGGACGGACGATCGCGCGGCGAAACACGGCGGCGCTAGACGTTGAACTTGAAGAGCATCACGTCGCCGTCCCGGACGACGTAATCCTTGCCTTCCTGGCGCACGAGGCCCTTCTCCTTCGCCGCGCTCATCGAGCCCGCGGCGACGAGGTCCTCGTAGGAGACCGTCTCGGCCTTGATGAAGCCCTTCTCGAAGTCCGAGTGGATGACCCCGGCCGCCCCGGGGGCCGTGTCGCCGGCGTGGATCGTCCAGGCGCGGGTTTCCTTCTCCCCGGCGGTCAGGAAGGTGCGCAGGCCGAGCAGGTGGTAGGCGGCCCGGATCAGGGAGGAGACTCCCGAGTCGGACACGCCGAGGTGCGAGAGATACTCGCGCGCTTCGTCCTCCGGCAGCTCCGCCAGCTCGCTCTCGATCGCGGCGGACACGACGACGGCCTCCGTGCCGAGGTGCGTCTTCGCGAACTCGCGAACGGCCTGGACGTGCGGCGACTTCGTCTCGGCGTCGGCCAGGTCGCTCTCGGCGACGTTGCAGGCGAAGAGCATCGGTTTCATCGTCAGCAGGAAGAACCGGCGCGCGACCTCCCTCTCGTCCTCCGAGAGCGGCGCCGTGAAGGCGCGCCGGCCGGCGTCGAGGTGTGCGGCGAGCTTGTCGGCGACGGCGAGCGCCTCGCGCGCCTCCTTGTCGCCGCCCCGGGCGTTTTTCTCGAGCTTTTCCTTCTGCCGCGTGACCGTTTCGAGGTCGGAAAGGACCAGCTCCGTCTGGATCGTCTCGATGTCCGCCACGGGGTCGAGCGCGCCGGCGACGTGGACGATGTCCTTGTCCTCGAAGCAGCGCACGACCTCGACGATCGCATCCACCTCGCGGATGTGCTGGAGGAACTTGTTGCCGAGGCCCTCGCCCTTCGACGCGCCCTTCACGAGGCCGGCGATGTCCACGAACTCGATCGTCGCGGGAACGACGCGCTCGGACTTCGAGAGCTTCGCGAGAGGGTCGAGACGCGCGTCGGGGACGGTGACGACGCCGACGTTCGGCTCGATCGTGCAGAACGGGTAATTCGCGGCCTCGGCCTTGCGAGTCCGCGTGAGGGCGTTGAAGAGAGTGGACTTCCCGACGTTGGGAAGCCCGACGATTCCGGCGCGCAGCATCGGGCGGGGGAGTATAAGCGAGGACCGCAACGGCGGCTGTAGAATCCCGCCACTCTGAGCTCCGACCAGCCGACCTCTCCCGGCTTCCTGCGCGCGGTTTCCCGCTGGGAGATCGTGGCCCTCTCGGTCAACGACGTCATCGGCAGCGGCGTGTATCTCATCCTGCCCGTGGCGGCGGCGATGCTCCTCGGGCCGGCGAGCGTCTGGGCCATCCTCGCGGCCGGAATCGCCGTGCTCCTGCTCGTCCTCTGCTTCGCCGAGGCGTCGAGCCTCTTCGACGGACCGGGCGGCGCGATCGTCTACACGCGGGCGGCATTCGGAGACTTCGTCGGGTTCGAGGTCGGCTGGATGACCTGGATCGCCCGCATCGCGTCGATCGCCAGCCTCTCGGTCTTCTTCGCCCGCGCGGTGGGCTACCTGTGGGAGGGCGCCAACCACGGTCTCGGCCAGGCGCTGACGATCGTGCTGCCGCTGGCTGGGCTGACCTGGATCAACGTGCGCGGCATCAAGTCGGGCGCGCTCACGGCGGTGATTCTCTCCTTCGGCAAGACCGTGCCCCTCGCGCTGCTGGTCGTCGTCGGGCTGTTCGCGGTCTCCTGGCGGCGCGTCTTCCCCGTGCCGATGCCCGAGACCGGGAACTTCACGAAGGCGGCGCTGCTCGTGCTCTACGCCTACTCGGGCTTCGAGAACACCCCGGCTCCCGCGGGAGAGTTCCGAAACCCGAAGCGGGACGTGCCGTTCGCCCTGATCACCATGATCGTCATCGTGACGGCGATCTACACGCTGGTCCAGCTCGTCGCGATCGGGACGATCCCGAACCTCGGACAGTCGCAGACGCCGCTCGCCGACGCGGGGCGAGCCCTGATGGGCCCGATCGGCGGATTTCTCCTGACCCTCGGCGCCGCGCTCTCCGTTCTCGGCACCAACAACAACACGGTCCTCGCGGGGCCCCGCTACCTCTACGCGCTCGCGGAGACCGGGCGGCTGCCCCGCATCTTCGCGAGGATCCACCCGCGCTATCGGACGCCCGCCGTCGCGATCCTGACGCAGAGCGCGGTGGCGCTCGGCTTGATCGCCGCCGATGCCGTGCTCCACGCGGTCCGGCCGGGGGCCCTCGGCGTGGCGGAAGAGCTCGCCGTGCTCTCGACCATCGCGCGCCTCGCGACCTACATCGGCACGTGCCTGGCCGTACCCGTCCTGCGCCGGAAGATGCCGGCGACCGAGCGCACGATCCGCCTGCCCGGCGGGCCGGTCATCCCGATCGCCGCCCTCGTCATCTGCCTCTTGTTCCTCTCGGCGGCGGAAACGAAGAATTTCGTCGCCGGCGGCATCGCGCTCGCCGTCGGCGCCCTGATTTACGCGGGACGCGGCCGCGCCGCGGCCGATGTCCGGAAGGAGAACCGGTGAAAATTCTGCGGATCGCGCTTCTCGGCCTCGTCGCGCCGGCGCTCGGCCTCGCCCAAACGCCCGCGCCGCCGGCCCCGGCCCCCCCGGCGGCTCCCTCCGTCACGGTGCTGCGAGCGGCGCGGATGTTCGACGGCCGATCCGATGCGGTCGTGACGGACGCCGTCGTCGTCGTCGAGGGCGGCCGGATCGCGGCCGCGGGCTCCGCGCTTCCGGTTCCGGCGGGAGCGGCCGTGATCGATCTCGGCGACGCGACCCTTCTTCCGGGCTTCATCGACTCGCATACGCATCTCACGGAGGAATCGGGCGACAATTACGTTCAGGATTTCTTCGACGGCCTGCGTCGCCCCATTCCCGAGCAGGCCCTCTTCGGCGCGGTCTATGCGCGTCGCGTCCTCGAGGCGGGATTCACGACCGTCCGGGACGTCGGCTCGTCGGACGATCTGGACGTGGGCCTGCGCAACGCCATCGCCGAGGGCCTGACTCCGGGACCGCGGATGCTCGTGGCGCGCTATGCCCTCGGCGCGACCGGGGGCCACTGCGACCGGACGGGCTTTCCGCCGAACACGTTCGGGCCCGAGCCCGGCATGGAGAAGGGCATCCTCCACGGCGCGGACCAGGGCCGCGAGGCCGTTCGCCTGAACGTCAAGTACGGCGCCGACGTCATCAAGATGTGCGCCTCGGGCGGGGTCCTCTCCCTCGGCGACGACGTCTCGGCGCCGCAATTGACGGACGAAGAGCTGACCGCCATCGTCGGCGAGGCGCATCGACTGAAGCGCAGGACCGCGGCGCACGCCCACGGCGATCTCGCCGCGCGGGCGGCGGTACGGGCCGGGATCGATTCGATCGAGCACGGCACGTTTCTCACCGACGAGACGCTCGCCCTCATGAAGTCGAAGGGCACGTTTCTCGTTCCGACGTGCCTGGCGGTGGAGTGGACGGGGGGAAGGCCCGAGAGGTTCCCTCCGGCCATTGCCGCCAAGGCCCGGGCGGCCGCCGCGGCCCACGACGACATGATGCGACGCGCGCTCCGGAGCGGAGTCAAGATCGCGTTCGGCACCGACTCGGCCGTTTCGCCCCACGGCCTGAACGCCCGGGAATTCGGGCTGATGGTCGGCCTCGGCATGAGCCCGGCGGCGGCGCTCCGGACGGCGGGGCCGGCGGCCGCGGAATTGCTCGGCCTCTCCGACCGGATCGGCACACTCGAAAAGGGCAAGGAGGCCGACATCGTCGCCGTGCCCGGCGATCCTCTCCGGGACATCCACGTTACGGAGAAGGTCTTCTTCGTGATGAAGGGGGGCACGGTCTTCAAGGGGCCGCCGCATTCCTGAGCCGGCCCCGGCCGGGGGCGGCGCCGTTGACGGATCGAGGCCGGCCCGTTACCCTCCTGGGATCCCGGTCAACGGAGGATTCGTGACGTCCCGATTCGCCCGGACCCTGTCGGCGGCCGCCCTCGCTCTGTTCGCGGGCCGGGCGGGGTCGTCCGCCCAGGCGAGCCGCGCGGTACCGGTCGAGGGGCGGTCGGTGCGGTTTGCCGGTTCGGCGAACGTCCGCGATCTGCCGGCCGCCTCGCCCGATCAGAATCCGACTCTGCCGGCGGAGTGGATCCGCGACAACGATCGCCTCCCGCGCGCCGAGGGTCCGTTTCCCGAAGGAGACCGCCCGGACCCGACGCTCCGGCAGGCGCTGGCCGCGCCGCTCCCCCCGGCGATGCCGGGCCCGACCGGCTCCTTCGCGGGCATCAGCGCGGACGAGGCGGCGGCCGTCGGGGGCCGGTTCGCTCCTCCGGACACGGTCGGCGACGTGGGGCCGAACCACTACGTCCAGGCCGTCAACACGGTCCTGCGGGTCTACGACAAGAGCGGCGCGCCTCTCACGCCGCTCGTCTCCCTCGGCACCTTCTTCGGTCCGCTCGGAACCAACTGCAGCGGTCAGTTCGGCGATCCGATCGTCCTCTACGACCCGCTGGCCGACCGCTGGCTCATCAGCCAGTTCGGCCTTCCCCACGGATTTCAGCCGCCCTTCCATCAGTGCGTCGCGATCTCGCAGACGTCCGACCCGACCGGCAGCTTCTATCTGTACGACTTCCTGATGCCGAACAAGGTCAACGACTATCCGCATTTCGGCGTCTGGCCCGACGGCTACTACATGTCGGACAACCAGTTCACGATCGGCGGCGGTTCGTTCGCGGGAGCCGGGCTGCTGGCGTTCGACCGCTCGAAGATGCTCGTCGGCGACCCGACGGCCGGCTACATCTATTTCGACTATTTCCCGACCGACCCGAACGCCGGCGGCCTGCTGCCGAGCGACCTCGATGGGCTGACGCCGCCGCCGCCCGGGACGCCGAACATTTTTTTCGAGTTCCGCTCCGTCGACTTCGGCGACCCGAACGACGCGCTGCGCCTCTACCAGTTTCACGCCGACTTCGCGAACCCCGGCAACTCGACGCTGACCGTCCGGCCGGACCTGGTCGTCGCGCCGTTCGACGCGCGCTCTCCGAGCGGCCGCAACGCCATCGAGGAGCCGCCTCCCGCGACGGTGAACGACGCCGTGGATGCGGTCGCCGACCGCATGATGCATCGGGCCGCGTTCCGCATGCTCGCGGGCAGCGTTCAGTCGTTCGTCGTCAACTGGACGGTCAACGTCAGCGGCGTCAACCCGGTCAGCGCGGGGACCTACCAGTCCGGAGTGCGCTTCACGGAGCTGCGGCGCGACCCCGCGACGGGAACGGTGACGATCCAGAACCAGACGACCTACGCGCCCGGCTCGGGCAACGGGGCGAGCGGACGCAACGTGTGGATGGGCTCGGCCGCGCAGGACAATCAGGGCAACAGCGCCGTCGGTTTCTCGGCTTCGAGCACGTCGCTCTTTCCGTCGATTCTCTGGGCCGGGCGGCTGGCGAGTGATCCGCCGGATTCGCTCGCGCAGGGCGAGGCGTCGGTCGTCTCCGGGTCGGGCTCGCAGACCGGATCGGCGAACCGATGGGGCGATTACAGCGCGCTGACGGTGGATCCGTCCGACGACTGCACGTTCTTCTACACGCAGGAGTACTACGCCAACAACAACTCGTACGACTGGGTCACCCGCGTCGCGAGCTTCGCGTACCCGGTCTGCACGTCCTCGCCGCGCGGCACCGTGTCCGGCGTCGTGACGAACTGCGGCACCGGAATGCCGGTCGCCGGGGCGCTGGTATCGGACGGCCTCGGGCACGTCCGGGCGACCGACGCGGCCGGGGCCTATTCGATGGTCCTTCCGCCAGGGTCCTACACGCTCACGGTCTCGAAGCCGACCTACGCGTCGGACAGCGGCGCCGTCCTCGTGGCGAATGGAGGCGCGGCGACTCACGACGTTTGCCTGAACGGCTCGCCGCTCCTCGCGGCGGCCGGGGCGACGCTCGCCGCCGAGAGCTGCCTGCCGCCGAACGGCGTTCCCGATCCGGGAGAGGCGGTCACGATCGCGTTCTGCATTCAGAACGCGGGAAGCGCCGACACGTCGGACCTCGTCGGCACGCTCGAGGCCACGGGCGGCGTCGTGGACCCGCCCGCCCCGGCGGATTTCGGCATCGTCGCGGCAGGAGGCGCGCCCGTCTGCCGGAACCTCTCCTTCTCGGTGGATCCGGCTCTCGTCTGCGGGGGAACCCTCGTCGCGACCCTCGACCTTTCCGACGGCGCATCGAGCCTCGGCTCGGTCGTCGCGCCGTTCCAGGCCGGCGTTCCGAAGCCCGCTTACGCGCAGGACTTCGATGGCGTGATCGCTCCGGCGCTGCCCTCCGGCTGGAGCGCCTCGAATCCCGTCGGCCCGGCTCCGCTGTGGGTGACGTCCCCGAGCGTTCCGGACTCGGCTCCGAACGCCGCCTACGGGAACGACCCGACCGTCGTGGCCGACCGCGTTCTCGATTCGCCCCCGATCGCGATCTCGAGCGCGCTCGCGCGGCTGACGTTTCGCAACAGCTTCAACCTCGAAGACGGGTTCGACGGCGGAGTCCTCGAGATCTCGATTGCCGGCGCGCCGTTCCAGGACGTCGTTTCCGCGGGCGGCAGCTTCGTCTCCGGCGGCTACACGGGGACGCTCGCGGCGTCCGCAAATCCTCTGGCGGGCCGGGCCGCGTGGACGGGAAGCTCGGGCGGTTTCGTGACGACCGTCGTGGACCTGCCGGCGTCGTCCGCCGGAAACGCCGTCGTGCTTCGCTGGCGGCTCGGTTCCGACAACGGCATCGGCGGCGCCGGGTGGCGCATCGATACGCTCGCGCTCTTCGACGGATATGCCTGCTGCTCGTCGCCGGCCGCCGTCTCCCTCGCCATCGACGCCCATCCCGCGGGAGGTCCATCCAATGGGAACGGCGTCTGGGAGCCGGGCGAGACGGTCTCGGTCGAGCCGGCCTATGCGAACAACTCGACGCTCGGCCCGCTCACCCTCGGCGGGAGCGTCTCCGGGCTGACCGGGCCCTCGGGCGCCGCGTACGGCGTCGCCGATGGATCGGCCGCTTACGGAACCCTCGCCGTCGGGGCGACCGGAAGCTGTGTCGACTCCGGCGACTGCTACGCCGTTTCGGTCGACGCCCCGGCGCCGCGTCCCGCCGCGCACTGGGACGCCTCGCTCGACGAGCTGCTCTCGACCGGACAGACGCGGACCTGGACACTCCACGTCGGCGACAGCTTCGCGGACGTGCCGCCCTCCGACGCGGTCTATGCCTTCGTCGAAAACATCTTTCACAACGGCGTGACGGGCGGATGCGGCGGCGGGGCTTACTGCGCCGGCGCCGACGTGTCGCGGGCGCAGATGGCGGTCTTTCTCCTGAAGGCGCAGCACGGCGCGGGCTTCGTCCCGCCGGCGTGCTCGGGTGTGTTCGCCGACGTGGCGTGCCCGTCGCTCTTCGCCGACTGGATCGAGGAGCTCTCCGCGGAGGGCATCACGGGCGGCTGCGGCGGAGGGAACTACTGTCCGTCGAACCCGGTCACGCGCGCGCAGATGTCGGCGTTCCTGCTGAAGGCCCGGCACGGCGCCGACTTCGTTCCGCCCGCGTGCACGGGAATCTTCGCCGACGTCGCGTGCCCGTCGCCGTTCGCCGACTGGATCGAGGAGCTGTCGTCGGAGGGAATCACCGCCGGCTGCGGCGGCGGCGACTACTGTCCCTCGAGCTCGAACACTCGCGGGCAGATGGCGGTCTTTCTCGTCAAGACGTTCGGCCTGCGGCTGTACGGTCCCTGAGGCCGGGCGTATCGTGAGGTCGTGATCCTTCCGGGAGGCGCGCTCGCCGTCGCCGCGGCGCTCGCGGGCGGTCCGTGCCGCGCACCGCGGCTCGAGGTCGCGCTCTCCCGCACGGATGCGAAACAGGGCGCCATCGTCGCCGCAACCGTCCGAAGCGACGTCGCCCTCTCCCGCGTTTCGTTGACGTTCGAGGCGAAGGCGTCGGCCCTCGAGGCCGCGCCCGGAGGGCGGGAGTTTCGCGGCCTCGTCGGAGTGGACTTCGAGAGCGCGACGGGGCCGGCCACCCTCCGCGTCGAGGCCGTGGGACTCTGCGGCGACGCGCACGGCGAGACGCGCCGGATCGACGTCCTCTCTGGAAGATTCGCGGTCGAGAAGCTCAAGGTCGCCCCGGAATACGTCGAGCCGCCGGAATCGGAGCAGGATCGGATTCGCGAGGACCGCGAGAAGGTCGGACGGGTCTGGGAGAGCGGCGATCCGATGCGGCGATGGACCGGGCCCTTCCGGCTCCCGGTCGACGCTCCGGTGCGCGAGAGGAGCTTCGGCTCCCGACGCGTGCTCAACGGAACGCCGCGCTCGCCGCACGCCGGCCTCGATCTCGCCGCGCACCTGGGCCAGCCGGTCGTCGCCCCGGCGCCGGGACGCGTGGCGCTCGCCGAGGACCTCTATTTCTCGGGAGGCACGGTGATCCTCGACCACGGCGCCGGAGTCTTCACGAGCTACTTCCACCTTTCGAAGATCGACGTGAGCGTCGGAGCGCTCGTCGCGGAGGGCACCGGCATCGGCGCGGTCGGAGCGACGGGCCGCGCGACCGGCCCGCATCTTCATTGGAGCGCCCGGGTCGACGGAGCCCGCGTCAACCCGCTCGGTCTCTTGAAGTTACCGAATTGGCCCCTGGAGCCGGCCGGTGATGGCCTGACCAGTCAGTCAAGATGAGCCACCTTTCTTTCTCAAAACAAAGGGATTAGAGTGGCTCGATTGTGGCGGCGAGGAAGAAATATCGGACTCCGGAGACCTCCAGGGCGCTCATCCGGCTGACCGTCAACGGCGAGACAGTCGAAGCCGCGTTCGAGCCTCATAAGACCCTCCTCGAGGTCCTGCGCGAGGACCTCGCCCTGACGGGCACGAAGCACGGCTGCGAGCTCGGCGAGTGCGGCACCTGCGCGGTGCTCCTCGACGGCAGGCCGGTCCTTTCCTGTCTGGTGCTCGGGCTCGAATGCGAGGGGCATCGCGTCGAAACGGTGGAAGGCATGGCGGGCCCGGACGGCCTTCATCCGCTCCAGAAGGCGTTCGCCGACCTCGGCGCCGCGCAGTGCGGCTACTGCACGCCCGGGTTCCTGCTCACCGCGAAGGCGCTTCTCGAGGAGCACCCGAAGCCGACGCTGCCCCAGATCCGTGAGGCGCTCGCCGGGAATCTGTGCCGCTGCACGGGCTACGTCAAGATCTTCGAAGCCGTCGAGCTCGCGGCGGCCTGGATGCGCGGCGAAGAAGCGGAGCCGCGCAAGGAGTCTCTCTACGGCTTCGACTTCGACGAGAGCGGCCTGCTTCCGCAATACCCTCGTTCCGTAGGGGAGGGGCCTGGCCTCTCCGGGGGGCGGCCGCAAGGGCCGCCCCTACCCACGAAAGAGCCCGGATCCGCAGGGGAGGGGCTTGCCCCCTCCCCGGGCCGGCCGCAAGGGCCGCCCCTACCCACGAAAGAGCCCGGCTCGGTAGGGGAGGGGCTTGCCCCCTCCCCGGGGCGGCCGCCAGGGCCGCCCCTGCGGACGAAAGAGTCGCCGTCGTGACGCGCCAGGCCACCCGCGTCGTCGGCCGGCCATTCACGAAGGTGGACGGCGCCGCGAAAGTCACCGGCCAGACGAAGTTCGCCGACGATCTCGTCCTGCCGCGGATGCTCCACTGCAAGCTCCTGCGCTCGAAGATCGCCCATGCCCGGATCGTCTCGATCGACGTCTCGAAGGCGCTCGCCGCGCCGGGAGTCGCCGCCGTCGCGACCGGAAAAGATCTGCCGGTTCCCTTCGGCATCCTGCCGGTATCCCAGGACGAGCACGCGCTCTGCCCGGAACGCGTGCGATACGTCGGCGATCCGGTCGCGGCGGTCGCCGCCGTCGAGCGAGGACGCCGCGTTCGAGGCCCTCGACCTCATCGAGGTCTGCTACGAGCCGTTGCCGCCCGTCGGAACGATCGACGAGGGCCTGGCTCCGACTTCCGATCCGATGCACGACTACGGCGACTCCGGCAACATCCACAAGCTCGTCGCCATGGACTTCGGCGACGTCGAGAAGGGCTTCGCCCGAGCCGACCGGGTCTACGAGAACCTCTACTTCTACGAGGGCAACACCCACCTCGCACTCGAGCAGCATGCCGCCGTCGCCGACTTCGGTCCGGACGGGAAGCTCACGCTCTGGTCCTCGACGCAGACGCCCCACTACGTCCATCGCGCGCTCGCCAGGGTCCTCGGCATGCCGGCGGCCCGCGTCCGTGTGATCGCGACGCCGAACGGCGGCGGATTCGGCGGAAAGTCCGACGTCTTCAACCACGAGATCGTCGTGGCTCACCTGTCGCGCGTGACGGGCCGGCCGGTCAAGATCTGCCTGACCCGCGAGGAGGTCTTCTACTGCCATCGCGGGCGGCATCCGACCCTCATGAAGGTCCGGACGGGCGTCCGGAACGACGGGTCGATCACCGCGCTCCACTTCAAGACGATCCTCGACGGCGGCGGGTACGGCTCCTACGGCGTCGCCTCGACCTACTACACCGGCGCGCTTCAGACCGTCACGTACCGGGTGCCGGCGTACCGGTTCGAGGGGGCGCGGGTCTTCACCAACAAGCCGCCGTGCGGCCCCAAGCGCGGCCACGGAACGCCCCAGCCGCGCTTCGCGCTCGAGGTGGAGCTCGACCGCATCGCCGAAGATCTCGGGATCGATCCGGCCGCGATCCGCCGCGACCACCTGCATCCGGCGAACACGCTGACCGCGAACTTCCTGCGCGTCGGCTCGATCGGCCTCGGCGCCTGCATCGACAAGGTCGTCGCGGCATCGGGCTGGAAGAAGCGCCGCGGAAAGCTCCCCGCCGGGCGCGGACTCGGCCTCGCGTGCTCGTCCTACCTGTGCGGAGCGGGCCTGCCGATCTACTGGAACACGATGCCGCAGTCGGGCGTGCAGCTGAAGATCGACCGCGGCGGCGGCGTCACGGTCTTCTGCGGCTCGACCGAGATCGGCCAGGGATCGGACACGATCCTCGCCGCGATCGTCGCCGAGATTCTCGGCATCGAGCCTCTCGACATCCGCATCGTCACGGGCGACACGGACCTGACGCCGGTGGATCTGGGCTCGTACTCGTCCCGCGTCACGCTCATGACGGGCAACGCCGCGATCCAGGCGGCGGAACGCGCCCGGGAGATGATCGTGGCGGCCGCTTCGGCAAGGCTCGACGTTCCGGCCGCGCGCGTCGGCCTGGCCGGAGGCCGCGTCTTCGACGTCGCCGATCCCGAGAAAGGCATGACGTTTCCCGAAGCGGCGGTCGCCGCGGAATCGAAATTCGGCACGCTCGGGACGGTCGGCTCCTACGCGCCGCCGTCGTCGGCCGGCCGCTACCGGGGCGCGGGCGTCGGGCCCTCGCCGGCGTACTCGTACTCGGCGGCGGTCGTCGAGGTGGACGTCGATCCGGCCACGGGGATCTACACCGTGCCGAAGATCTGGATCGCTCACGACGTCGGCAAGTGCATCAACGCCGCGCTCGTCATGGGACAGGTCGAGGGCTCGGTCTACATGGGCCTCGGCGAGGCGATGATGGAAGAGATGGCGTACCGGACGGACGCCAACGGCAACGTCGTCCACAAGTTCCCGTCGCTCCTCGAGTACAAGAGTCCCACGACGAAAGAGATGTCCGAGGTCGAGACCTTCCTCGTCGAAGATCCCGATCCGAACGGTCCCTTCGGCGCGAAAGAGGTGGGTCAGGGCCCGCTGCTGCCGATTCCGCCGGCGGTCGCCAACGCGGTGTATGACGCGGTCGGCGTGCGCGTGGACGAGATTCCGGTGACTCCGGAGAAGATCCTCGCCGCGCTCAAGGCGAAGGCCCGGGGAATGCCGGGCCGCTTCGGACCCGCGCGTTTTCCCGACGTGCCGTATCCCGTACCCATTCACGTGCCGACTCCGGAAGAGGGCGGCGACGGCAAGGCGGCGGACGCCCCGGTGACGGCGGCGGGGGGAGTGCGATGAGGCTTCCTCCGTCATCCCGAGGAGCCGCGCGACGAGGGCCTGTGGCCCTCGGGATGACGTTGTTTCTGGAAGCGCGGTTCCCATGATGCGCCTTCCACGCTTCCGCTATTTCGCGCCCTCCAGCGTGAAGGAGGCTCTCCGCATCCGGGCCGGGGAGGGCGCCGACGCCGCGTTCGTCGCCGGCGGCACCGACCTCTACCCGAACATGAAGCGCCGGCAGCAGACGCCGAAGACCGTCATCGGCCTGGCGCGGATCGGGGCCCTCGCGCGGCTGCGCGCGGGCGAGGCCGGCCTGTCGATCGGAGCCGCCGTGCCGCTCTCCGCGGTCGAGCGTCACCGCCGCATCCGCCACGGCTATCCGGCGCTCGTCCATGCCATCGAGGAGATCTCGACGCCGCCGCTGCGCAACATGGGAACGCTCGGCGGCAACGTGCTGCTCGACACGCGCTGCAACTACTACGACCAGAACTACGAGTGGCGCAAGGCCATCGACTTCTGCATGAAGAAGGACGGCGCGATCTGCTGGGTGGCGCCCGGCTCGCCGAAGTGCCTCGCCGTCCAGTCGGCCGACTCGGTCCCGATCCTGATCGCGCTCGGGGCCCGCGTACGGCTCGTCTCGCCCGAGGGGGAGCGCGAGATCGCGCTCGAGGAGCTCTACGCCAACGACGGCATCCGATACCTGACCAAGCGGCCGGACGAGCTCCTGACGGAGATCCTCGTTCCCGCGCCCGGGGGCTGGACCGCCTCCTATCGCAAGCTCCGCCGTCGGGGGGCGTTCGACTTTCCCGTCCTCGCGGTCGGGGCCGCCGTCCGCTGCGAGGGGGGGCTCGTCGCCGAGGCGCGGATCGTGCTCGGCGCGGTCTCGTCCGCGCCGGTCCGGGCGGCGAAGGCCGAGGCGGTCCTGGTCGGACGGCCGCTCGACGCCGGGGCGATCGAGGAAGCGGCCGCGGCCGCGGCCGGCCCATCCAAGCCCATGGACAACACCGATTTCTCGTTTCTCTGGCGCAAGGAAATGACGAAAAAATGGGTCGCCGCAGCGCTTTCGGACCTCTCCCGGCCGGCCCGGAATCGTGCGGCGGGCCCGGCTTAAGAATTCCTTAACGGCCGCTTGCCCGTTCCGGAAGCCGCTGCTATACTTCGCGCCTTCTCGTAATCGCGCCTTCCACGCACGCTTTTCCGCGCTCGCTGAAGTCCGACGAATCACACGGGAAGTCGGACCCGCCGAGCGGCGCGTCGGTTCCGGATGATGTGACGCCGGTTAGGACTCTGTTTCGATGAAACTCTACGTTGGAAACCTTCCCTACAACACCAGTGAGGACGATCTCCGCACGCTCTTCTCGACGTACGGCAACGTTGCGTCCGTGGCCATCATCACGGACCGCGACACCGGCCGATCGAAGGGCTTCGGATTCGTCGAGTTTGGCAGCGACGACGAGGCGCGTAACGCGATCTCGGCGCTCTCGGGCCAGGAGTACGGCGGCCGCGCGCTCACGGTCAACGAGGCGCGTCCCAAGACTCAGGGCGGAGGGGGCGGACGCCGCGACCGCTACTGATCGGATTTCGGGGAAATCCTTCGGGGGGCGAAAGCCCCCCTTTTTCATTCAGGGCGCGAGACCTCGATAGACTCCCGGCGTGGGCGACGAGGTCCGTCTCGAGCGCTGGCCCCGCGGCGACGGGCCGCCTTCCGAGAAACGGATGATGCGCGCCCTCGAGCTCGAGGGCTACGACGTCCTCGTGTACACCTACCGTCCCGGCACCGTCTTTCCCGAGCACGAGCACCCGCGGCCGAAGTGCGACGCCGTCGTGGAGGGCACGCTGCGGATCACCGCGGCAGGCCAGACGTTCGACCTCGGGCCGGGCGACCGGCTCTACCTCCCGGCCGCAACGCGTCATGCCGCGGAGGTCGTCGGAACCGCCACCGTCGTTTCGCTCGACGGAACTCTCTGGTGAAGCGTCTGCGGCGGGAGAACGCCGCATCGGCGTCCGGGCGGGCAAGGCCCGGCCGGATGCCGAAAAAGAAAAGGAGGCCGTCATGGCCCTGAGCGCATCGGAACGAGCCGATTTGATTCGCCGCTATGGAGAGGGGCCCGCGAAGCTGCGCGCCGCCTGGGACAAGGTGCCGCCCGAGGCGCGCCAGTGGCGCCCCGGCGAGGGAAAGTGGTCGGCGCACGAGGTCGTCTGTCATACCGCGGATTCCGAGACGAACGCCTACGTCCGCATTCGCCTCCTGGCCTCGGATCCGTCTCCGACGATCTTCGGATACGACCAGGAGCGCTGGGCGAAGAAGCTCGACTACCACTCGGCCTCGCCGGATCTCGCGTTGAAGACCGTCGAAGCCGTCCGCGCCAGCACGGTCCCGCTGCTCCAGCGAATGCCCGAGTCGGTGTGGGCCGCGGTCGGCACGCATACCGAGTCCGGCCGATACACGGGCGAGGACTGGCTCAAGGTCTACGCCGAGCACCTCGAAAAGCACTCACGCCAGATCGATCGCAACATGGAGGCCTGGAGGGGTCGAAACGCCTGATCAGCCCGGCAGATCGCCGAGGAGATCGCGGCCGATCCGCTCCGACTCGCCGAGCAGCGCGAGAAGGTCCTCCTCCCGCGTCCGGAAGTTCGTGATGGAGACGCGCAGAGCGGTCCGCCCCTTGAGGATGGTCGGCGAGAGGAAGTGAGATCCGCCGCCGACGAGGCGGTGGATGATCCTTCGGTTGAGGCGGTCGAGGTCGGTGTCGGAGAGCGAGCGTCCGGCCGGGCGAAAGCGAAAGTTGGCGATGGAGAGGACGGGCTCGGAAAGGCGCTCGAAATCCGGGCGCCGATCGACCTCGGCCGAGAGAAAGCGGGCGAGCCGGACGTCGCTCGCGATGCGCTCCACGTAGGCCCGGCGTCCGTGGGTCATCAGGCCCATCCAGACCTTCAGGGCCTTGAAGCCGCGCGAAAGCTCGGGACCGCGCTCGGCGAACCAGGCGGGCCCGGGAAACGGGCTTTCGGGATCGGAGGCGAGGTACTCGGGAAACTTGCGGAAGGCCGCGGCGAGCCGGCCGGGCTCGCGCACGAGGGTCGCCCCCGCCTCGTAGGGGACGTAGAGCCACTTGTGCGGATCGGCGGCGATCGAGTCTGCGCGCTCCATCCCGGCGAAGAGCGGCCTCAGCTCCGGCACCATCGAGGCGAGCGCGCCGTACGCGCCGTCGACGTGGAACCAGAGAGACTCGCGGCGGCAGAAGTCCGCGAGATCCTCGAGCGGGTCGATCGCGCCCGTGTTCACCGTGCCGGCGTTGCCGACGACGATGGCCGGAGTGAAGCCCGCGGCTCGATCCGCGGCGACGGCGCGGACGAGGTCCCCGGTGAGGATCCGGAAGCGGTCGTCCGTCGGAATCCGGCGCAGCTGAGCCGTTCCGATCCCGAGCAGGTCGGCGGCCTTGTCCACGCACGAGTGGACCTGATCGGAGGCGTAGATCGTCAGGCGCGGGCGGTCGGGACCCGCGAGACCGTCCTCGCGCACGTTGCCCGGCGTCATCGCGCGCCGCGCCGCCGCGAGCGCGGTGAAGTTCGCCATCGATCCGCCCGAGACCAGGATTCCCTCGGCCTCCGGCGGATAGCCGAGCATCTCGGCGATCCATCGCATCGCCTGCGCCTCGACGTGGATCGCAGCGTGGTCGCCGCCCCAGCAGTTCGGGTTCATCGCGGCGGCCAGATAGTCGGCCATGATGCCGACCGGGTCCGCGGTCGCGTTGATGAAGCCGTAGAAGCGCGGATGGGAGTTTCCCATCGGGAAGGGAAGGACGTGCTCGCGGACGAAGGCGAGGACCTCCTCGAAGGGACGGCCCTCCTCGGGCACCGGCCCCTGGAAGAGGGCGGCGCCCGTCCCGACCTTTCCGAAGACGGGCCGCTCGTAGAGGCGCTCGCGATGCGATGCCACCGCGTCGGTCGCGAGCGCGCCGAGCCGCAGGAGCTCCTCCGGGGAAAGGTCGAAGTCGGCGCCGGGGTCTATTTGTAGACCTTCTGGGCGTTGGCGTTGCCCGTCGGGGTGTAGGCCACGACGCCGCAGCCATAGCGCGCCCCGGCGGCGCCCGTGGGCTGCGTCGTCATGTCGTCGGCCTTCTCGTGGAAGATGACCGCTTTTCCGACGACGCTGTTGGGGCCGTCGGTGACGGTGAGCATGTCGGTCGTGATCGTCAGCGAGCCCTTGCCGTCGGAGCCGATCACGATGTTGCCGAGGTCGCCGTTGTGGCGCTTGGCATCGGTCGGCGCGGCATGGGGATTGCCCGCGGCGTTGAAGTGGCCGCCGGCCGAAGTCGCGTCCGGCGCCGAGCAGTCGCCCTTCTCGTGGATGTGCAGGCCGTGGCTTCCCGGCGTGGCGCCGCTGATCGTGACCTCGACACGGGTCTGCCCCGAGGGAAGCTGCGTGAAGATCGCCTTGCCGGCGACCTTCGAGCCGCTCTTCGACTCGATGATGGCCAGCGCCGTCGGGTCGGCCTTCGTGCTCGCGCAGGCCCACACCGAAGCGGCCGCGACGGCGGCCACGGCCACGGCGGCCAGCCTCCAGGTTCTACTTTTCATCGTGCTCTCCTTCTCGTAAGGTGGTCATAATATCCGCGCCGAGCCTCCTATGATTCCGAGCGTGCCGCCGATCGCCGTGTCGCGACCCCTCCTCTTCGGCCTGCTCGCCGTCGGGGCCGTCGTCGCCGCCGTCGCCCCCCAGCCGACCTCGTCGTTTGCGGCGGGATTCGCGGCCGGCGCCGGGTCCGTCTTCGTCCTGTCGTTTCTGAAGACCTCGCGGTCCGGGCGGGACGGCGGTCCGGAGGGGGACGTCTCATGAAGGTTTTCGTCGTCGAGGACGAGCAGCGCATCTCCCAGTTCCTCAAGAAGGGCCTGACCGAGAAGGGGTACACCGTGGACGTCGCCGGCGACGCGGACGCGGCGCTGGAGCGCATCGGCGCGGCCGCTCCCGATCTCGTCATTCTCGACCTGCTGCTGCCCGGCTCGCGCGACGGCCTCGAGCTGTGCCGCGAGCTGCGCGCCCGCGGCGTGCGCTCGAAGATCCTGATGCTGACGGCGCGCGACACCGTCGAGAACAAGATCGAGGGTCTCGACGCCGGCGCCGACGACTATCTCGTCAAGCCCTTCTCGTTCCGCGAGCTGCTGGCGCGGATCCGCGCCCTGCTGCGCCGCACGGAAGTGACCGAGCCGGGGCCGCTCGTCTTCGACGACCTCTCCTACGAGCCGGAGGCGCGGGAGGTGGTCCGCGGCAGCGAGACCGTCCGGCTGACCGTGCGCGAGGGCGCGCTCTTCGAGCTGCTCCTGCGGCGGCGCGGAAAGGTCGTCTCGCGCGCCGAGATCCAGGCGCGGATCTGGGACGACTCCTTCGACCTCTCGACCAACATCATCGACGTCTACATCAACGCGTTGCGCAAGAAGATCGACGGGGGAGACCGCGAGAAGCTGATCCAGACGGTTCGCGGGGTGGGCTACCGCGTCCGCGAGCCGGGCGCCGCCCCCGAAGCCTAGACCGCGGCGATGGGACTCTTCGACCGGTTTCGCGCGGCCGCGCCGCCCGCCGACGACCCGGCGTCGCTCGAGAAGCTGAGGGAGCGCCTCGCGGAGACCGAGCGGCAGCCCCTCCTGCGCATCCCGGCCGAGGATCTCGCGGGAGGTGCCCGGGCCATCGCCGACAGCCTCAATCACCGGCTCGCTGCGCTCGCGTCGTCCGAGAAGGAGCAGCAGCAGTTCATCGCGGACGTCTCGCACGAGCTGCGCACGCCGCTGACGGTTCTGCGCGGATCGCTCGAGGTCGTCCTGGAGGAGGAGCGCCCGGCCGAGGACTACCGGGAGGCGATCGGAAACGCCCTGCTCGAGGTGCGGCACCTCACGCGCATCTCGCAGAATCTTCTCTTCCTGACGCGGGGCGAGAGCGGCCGCGTCACGCTCTCCTTCGCGAACCTGGACCTCGGCCGCTTCGCCGCGGATACCGTGCGCGATCTCGCGCCCGCGGCGGCGGACCGGCAGATGCAACTCGAGGCGTCCTCGCCGCCGAAGGCCGTTTACGTCTTCGCCGACTCGGGCCGGATGCAGCAGGTCCTTCACAACCTGATCGAGAACGCGCTCCAGTACAGCGAGGCGGGAGGCCGCATCCATGTGCGCGTCGCGTCCGCGCCGGGCGAGGCGCTCCTGTCGGTCTCGGATACGGGAGTCGGGATTCCGGCCGACGATCTTCCGTACGTCTTCGAGCGCTTCTTTCGCAGCAAGCGCTCGCGGCGCGCGAATCCGGGCGGGTCGGGCCTGGGGCTCTCGATCGTGCGCTGGATCGTCGAGGCCCACAAGGGTCGCGTCACCGCCGAGAGCGCGCCGGGCAAGGGCTCGACCTTCACGGTGCGGCTGCCGGTGCTGTAGACGTCGCCTCCGCTTCGTTCGGAGTCTGCGCGCCTCGACGGCGCGCACCGCCGGGCGGCTCGCCCGGATGCGGGCTCGACCGCCCGGCTGACTCCTCACTGCGCTGCGGCTCCCGCGGCGTGAGCCTCCACCCTCGCTTCGCTCGGGTGACTTCTCACGCCGCGAGCTTTTGCAGAGTTCGGCGTGACGAGCCATGTCCTACCCCCTCGCCCCCCGCAAGGGGGGAGAGGGTTGGGGTGAGGGGGAGAGCTCGACCGTCGCCTTCGCTGCGTTCGGGGCCTGCCCTTAGTCTTCCCCGCACGGCGTCTTGATAACCTGTCGGGCCGATGCGACCGGTGTACGTGCTCTCCGCCGTCCGCACCCCGATCGGGAAGTTCGGGGGATCCTTCGCGTCGCTGACGCCGGCCGAGCTCGGCGCGGCGGCGGCTCGGGCCGCGATCGAGCGCTCGGGACTGCCGGCGCCCGCTGTGGACGAGACGATCTTCGGGCACGCGCGCCAGGCCGGCGGCGGCCCGAACACGGCCCGGCAGGTCGGCCGACGGGCGGGGTTGCCGGACTCGGTCCCGGCCTTCACCGTCAACAAGGCCTGCGCCTCCTCGCTGAAGGCCATCACGCTCGGCGCTCTGACGATCGCCGCGGGAGAGAACGACGTGGTGCTCGCCGGCGGCACGGAGTGCATGTCCGCCACGCCGTATCTGTTGCCGCGGGCGCGCTTCGGGATGCGGATGGGAAACACCGAGGTCGTGGACGGCATGTACCGCGACGGGTTTCTGTGTCCGCTCTGCGGCCAGCTCATGGGGGAGACCGCCGAAACGCTCGCGCGCGAGTACGGCATCCTGCGCGCCGAGCAGGACGCGTACGCGCTCGGCTCGCAGCGCCGCGCCGCGGCGGCTCGCCAGGCGGGGCGCTTCGCCGACGAGATCGTTCCGGTCGCCGTCCCGGGGAAGAAGGGCGAAGTCGTGGTCTCCGAGGACGAGCATCCGCGGCCCGATACGACCGCGGAGGCGCTCGCGAAGCTGCCGCCCGTGTTCGATCCGCAGGGCACGGTCCACGCCGGCAACTCCTCCGGCATCACGGACGGAGGCGCCGCTCTGATCCTGGCGACCGAAGAAGAGGCGAAGCGGTCGGGGGTCGAACCGCTCGGGCGCGTGGCGGCGTGGACCTCGGCGGGAGTCGATCCGGCGCGCATGGGAATCGGTCCGGTCCCGGCGATCCGCGAGCTCCTCGAGAAGACCGGGCGCAAGCTCGCGGACGTCGACCTGATCGAGTTGAACGAGGCCTTCGCGGCGCAGGTGATCGCGTGCGTCCGGGACCTCGCGCTCGATCCGGAGAAGTTGAACGTCAACGGAGGCGCCATCGCGCTCGGCCATCCGATCGGGGCGACGGGTGCGCGGATCGCGACGACGCTGCTCCACGAGATGAAACGGCGCAACGCCCGGACCGGCATCGCGTCCCTGTGCGTGTCGGGCGGGATGGGCATGGCCGTCCTCTTCGAGCGATGATGCGCATCGCCCTGACGCTCGACCGCGACGCGGACCTGTCGGAGACCAACGACTATCTCCGGTCGCTCGTCGCCGCCGGAGTGCCGCGGGAAGCGATCGAGGTCGCCACGCCGCTGTCCCCGCCGCTCGGTCCGTTCGACGCCCTCCTGCTCGGAGGGGGCGTGGACGTCGATCCCGCCCGCTACGGCCGGCCGACGCTCGACAACGGGACCGTCGAGGTCGACTCCGAGCGCGACGCCCTCGATTTCCGGCTCTTCGAAGAGGCGCACCGGACCGGTCTCCCGGTCCTCGGGATCTGCCGCGGCCTTCAGGTCGTCAACGTCGCCCTCGGCGGAACGCTCGTTCAGGACATCCCGAGCGAGCGCCCGTCCCCCGTCGTCCACGCTCGAACGCGGGCGGAGAAGACGCGCCGCGATCACCGCGTGGACATCGCGCCGGGGACTCGGCTCGCCCGCATCGCCGGGGCTTCCGAGGCCTCGGTCAACAGCCGGCACCATCAGGCGATCGAAACGGTCGCGCCGGGTCTGCGCGTCTCTGCCGTCGCGCCCGACGGCATGCCCGAGGCCGTCGAGTCGGCGGGCGAGCCGTGGCTCCTGGCCGTCCAGTGGCATCCGGAGAATCTCGCCGGAGATCCGGTCTCTCAACGCCTGTTCGAAGAGTTCCTTCGGCGCGCGCGCGCTCGGGGCTCGAAGCCGGGTTCCTGAGGGAATTCCGGGCCGCGCGGCCGGTTGTCAATCGGGATTTCGATCGAGAAGATTCGAGGAGGACGCTTCGCATGAGATTCCGCGCTTTCGCCGTCCTGGCACTGGTCGGCGCGCTCGCCGCGCCGCTGTCGGCCCAATCCACCCAAACCACCCCATCGACCCCGACCACCAGGGTCGCCGTCCGGAAGCTCGCCGACGGAGTCTGGGCGGGGCAGCCCGAGAAGGGCGCCACGGTCGGCTGGTTTCTCCTCGGCGACGGCGTCGTCGCGGTCGATTCGGGCGGCGACGCCGAGTCGGGCGAGGAGATCCTCCAGGCGATCGCGCAGTCGACCGGAAACAAGCCCGTGCGCACGCTCATCCTCACCCACGCGCACGCGGACCACGCCGGCGGCGCGCGCGCGTTCGCCGCGGCCGGTGCCCGCGTGATCTGCCAGGAGGGTGTCGCCGGACAGGTGCTCGCCTTCGTGACGCAGGCGCCGCCGGGATCTCCCGACCCGCTGGCCGGCAAGCCGGACCTGCGGCCGGTGGTCGAGTCCATCGCGGAGCGCCAGTTCCTGCTCGACGGCGTCCACACGGCGCAGATCTATTTCCTCGGCAGCGCCCATACCAAGGGCGATCTGATCGTCTATCTCCCGACCGACAAGGTGCTCTTCGTCGGCGATCTCGCCTCCGGCGGCCACATGGTCTACATGCAGTCGGCCGACGTGGACCCGGCCGGGTGGGAGCGCGCGCTCGCGGAGCTGACGCAGATCCCGGCCCAGACGGTCGTGCCGGGGCACGGCGACATCGGGGACAAGACGCTGCTGACCGACTCGTATGCGTACGTGCGCGACGTCAACGCGCTCGTCAAGAAGTTCCTCGATGCGGGGATGACCGACGACATGCTCGACGCCCAGATCCGCGCCCCCGAGAACGACGTGAAGGGAATCAAGGTGAGCGAGGCGCACATCGCCAACGTCAAGGCCGCCGTGAAGGCCGCCCGGGAGAAGGCGGCCGCGAAGCCGACGCCCACGCCCCGGAGCGCCAGGAAGAAGTGACGCCGTCCGGCGGAATCACTCTCGTCCGTTCGGCCGGCGGAGCCCGCGCCGACGTCACGCTCGCGATCCCGCCGGTCAACGTCCTTTCGGCGGCCGCGCTCGAGGAGCTCGCCCGGACGATCCGGGCCGCGGTCCCGGCGCGCCTGCTCGTCCTGACCGGACTTCCCCGGGCCTTTTGCGCGGGCGTGGACGTCGCCGACCACGCTCCGGAACCGGCGCTCATCGATCGAATGCTCGCGGCGATGCGCGGCGTGCTCGACGCCCTGACGTCTTCGCCCGCCGTCACGCTCGCCGCGGTCGCGGGCGCGGGCCTCGGCGGAGGCGCGGAGATCGCGCTGGCCTGCGACCTCGTGCTCGTGGCAGAGGACGCGCGCATCGGGTTTCCGGAGATCCGCCTCGCCTGCTTTCCGCCGGGAGCGGCCGCGCTCCTTCCGGCGCGAATCGGAGATGCGCGCGCCACCGAATGGATCCTCTCCGGGCGCGTCTTCAGCGGCCGCGAGGCCGCCGAGGCCGGCTTCGCGTCGCGCGCCGTGCCGGCACGCCGGCTGGCCGAGGAGACCGAAGCCCTCGCCGCGCGGATCATGGCCACGGCTCCCGCGGCGCTCTCCGCGGCCCTGGGCGTCCTGCGCGGCGCGCGGCGAGAGGCCCTGGCATCGCGGCTGCCTCCGGCCGAAGAAGCGTATCGGCGGCTCGCGGGCGACGCGGACCTCGCCCGGGCGGTCCGGGAGTTCGAGGAGAATCGGCGCCGCTGATAGCATTCGCGTCATGCCGATCGTCTATCTGAACGGCCGCTTTCTGCCCGAAGGAGAGGCCGGGATCTCGCCGCTCGACCGCGGCTTTCTCTTCGCCGACGCGATCTACGAGGTCGTGCGCTACGACCGCGGCAAGCCCTTCCGCCTCGCCGAGCACCTCGAGCGGATGCGCGAAGGGCTGCGGGCGATCCGGATCGACGCGACGCCCGACTTCTTCGAGCCCGCGGGCGAGAGGCTGCTCGCGGAAAACGGCCTGGCGGACAAGGACGCGTTCGTCTACGCGCAGGTCTCGCGCGGCGCGGCGCCGCGGTACCACGCCTTTCCGCCCGAGGGGACGAAACCCACGGTCTTCGCGTTCGCCCGCGAGGTCGATCCGCCGCCCAGGGCCGACGGGGGGCGCGCGATCCTCCTGACCGACGAGCGGTGGGGGCGCTGCGACATCAAGACCGTGATGCTCCTTCCGAACGTCCTCGCGGCGCAGAAGGCGCGGGAGTCGGGCGCGATCGACGCCATCCTCGTGCGCGACGGCTTCGCGCTCGAGGCGACGAAGGCGAATCTCTTTCTCGTGGCGAAGGGGGGAATCCTGCGCACCGCTCCCAACGGCCCGCGCATCCTTCCCGGCGTGACCCGGGGCGCCGTGATCGAGGCGGCCCGGCGGATCGGTCTCACGGTCGAGGAGCGCGCCTGCCGCGTCGAGGAGATGTACTCGGCGCAGGAGGTCTTTCTCGCCTCGACGACGCTCTGGACCTATCCGCTCGTCGAGGTCGAGGGACGGCCGGTCGGCGGCGGGAAGGGCGGACCCGTGACGCGGATGATCCGCGAGGCGCTCTACGAGGAGTTTCGCAACCCGGCGCCGGTCTCCCGCGGATAGCGCGCCTCGATCGTGGAGGAGATTCCTCCGCGCGAGGAAAACGTGCCCGTGATCGTCATCCGCACCGGCCGGCAGGCCCCGACGCAGTCCTCGAGGATCCGATTGACCGCGTTCTCGTAGAAGATGCCGACGTTGCGGTACGCCACGACGTAGAGCTTGAGCGACTTCAGCTCCAGGCACAGGCGGTCCGGCACGTAGCGGATCGTCAGGTGTCCGAAATCGGGGAGCCCGGTCTTCGGGCAGATGGCGTTGTACTCCGGGATCTCGACGGTGATCTCGTAGTCGGGATACTGATTCGGCCAGGTCTCGATCGGCGGAAGCTCCGCGTCGATCCCGGAGCGGGCGTGCTCGTCCGTGTATTCGGCCATGGGCGTCCGCCGCGAATCCTATCTCCGAAGCCTGCTACCATTCCCGGAAGCCCCCATGGATTGGCTGCGACAGCTTCTTCACCAGGTCACCGACGTCGAGACGCTCGTCCGCGTCGGGGGACTGACCGCGATGACGATCATCGTGTTCGCCGAGACGGGGCTGCTCGTCGGGTTCTTCCTGCCGGGCGACTCGCTGCTCGTGACCGCCGGCGTCTTCGCGGGCACCGGCCAGCTGAACATCCTGCACCTGAACCTGATTCTCATCGCCGCCGCGATCCTCGGCGACACCGCCGGTTACTGGTTCGGCCGCAAGACCGGGCCCGCGCTCTTCAAGCGGCCGAAGTCTCTCCTCTTCAACCCGGCGCACCTGAAGCGCGCGCACGACTTCTACGAGAAGCACGGCGGCAAGACGATCGTTCTCGCCCGGTTCATGCCGATCGTGCGGACGTTCGCGCCCATCGTGGCGGGAATGGCGCAGATGCCCTACCGGCGGTTCCTGTCGTTCAACGTCTTCGGAGGCGCGCTGTGGGTCCTCTCGATGACGCTCATCGGCTTCTTCCTCGGCCAGATCCCGGGCGTGAAGGAGCACATCGAGGTCGTGATCATGGTCGTGGTCTTCCTCTCGATCCTGCCGGGGCTCATCGCGGCGGGACGGGAGTGGCTCAAGGCCCGGCGCGAGCCGAGGCCGCAGCCTGCCGGGGATTGAGTCCTCTCCGGGAAAGGAGGAACCCGTGAAACGCTTCCGTTCGACGCTCCTGGTCGTGGCCGCCCTGGCGGCGCCCCTCGCGCTCTGCGCGCAGGAGGCGGCCCCGGAGATCCGCATCGTCTTCTATCCGGAGGGCGGATATCTGCCGGCCGACGGCTCCGCCGCCGGGGCTTACGAGTTTGACATCGCAGCGATGGGCGAGTCCGAAAAGGGCCCGACCGGGCTGATCTCGACGCAAATGGTCCTCGTTCCGGGCCACAAGCGGAAAGTCTTCCACGAGTATGCCGACTACCGGTTCGAGGGCAACGTCAAGGTCGACGAGAAGGGCTTCCTGATGTACCGGATCGTTCTGCTTCGGAAGGGAGCGCGAATCGCCTCGGCCTCCTCTTCGGTGTCCTGGAAGGAGGGCGACGCCCGATTCTCGGTGGAGCCGCTGCCGCACTGACGCGGCCGCGTGCGGCGCGCCGCTTACGCGACGGCCGAGCCGCCGTTTTCCCGCGATGCGCGCGGGGCGCCGCGGACGAGCGCGAGCAGATCGGCGATCTCGTCGCTGTGCGACCGGTCGTGCTCGGCCATCATGCGCGGGAGGTCGGCGAGGGTGACGCACCCGACGCCCTCCTGCGATCCGGACCGGATCCACTGATCCGCGGACACCCGCCGCAGCGCGGCGAGGTTCGCCGCACGCGCCCGGCTGAACAGCATCAGGCCGCGCTCGAGGTCGCGTTCCTGGTACGCGCGCTCCCGGGCCAGCCGGCCGCCGTCGAAGTTCTCGAGCGCCGGGTTCGTCTCCGAGAGGATGCGCGAGATTCGCGCGCCGTAGCCTTCCCGCTCGAGGTCGGCGAGGTGCCAGACGTTCTCGAGGAACGAGAATCCCCCCTGGGCGGCCCGGATCCGGGCCTGCCGGGGCGAGAAGGACGCGGCCGCGCGGGCGAGCAGCGCCGGTGTGGATTCGAGGGTCAGCAGCAGGGTTTCCAGGTCGCGGCGTGTCATTGTTTCCTCACCCTTCCAGTACGCACGTCCGCGGCGGAAAGTTTCGCAGTTCCGGGGCATAGACTCTCCCGATGGGCGTACAAGGAATTCGCCATTTCTTCATCTCAAAGCTGTCCTCCGAGGAGGAGCCGCATCGGCCGGACCCGGTCGCCATCGCGGCGTGCGCGCTCCTTCTCGAGATCGCGCATGCCGACGACGTTTTCGCGCCCGAGGAGCGCGAGCGCATCCTGCGCGCGGTCCGCGAGGACCTCGGCGTGCCCGCCGAAGACGTCGAGGAGGTGGTACGCCTGGCCGAAGAGGAGCGGCGCGAGAGCGTCGACCTCTACCAGTTCACGAAGCTCGTGGGGGAAAAGTTCTCGCGCGCGCAGCGGCTCCGCCTCGTCGAGGTGATCTGGGGAGTCGTCTATGCCGACGGCCAGCTCACGGCCGTCGAGAACCAGCTCGCGCGGCGCATCGCCGAGCTCCTCGGGTTCCAGCATCCCGAAGTCCAGGCGGTGCGCGAGAAGGTCAAGAACGCATCGTGACGCGACGCGGCCGGCGCCGCGTCCGTAGAATCGGAAGACGCATGACGCGGATCGCCTTCACGGCCGCCCTTTGTTTCGCCGCGGCGGCCGCGCTCCGTGCGGGAGTGGGCGTGTGGACGGCGACGCCGAACCCCGGGGCGCAGTCGGTCGTCGTCGGCCCCGGCGGGTCTGTCTACACCGACTGGGGCTCCGTGGTCAGCTATCAGGTCGCCGCGAGCCAGGATCATGGATCCAGCTGGCAGCCGTCCTCCGGACCGGGGGAGGTGGGGGCGAGCTTCTATTCGACTCGCGTGCTCGCCGCCGATCCCGCGGGCGCGATTTACGCCGCGTTCAATTCCGGGGGCAACGCCAATTTCCTGGCGCAGCTCTACGTGAGCCGAGACGGAGGCGCCAGCTGGTCCCAGCTTCTGACCGACCGACAGACCCAGTATCTCGAACTGCGAATCGATCCGTTCTCGTCCCGGACTCTCTACCTGCTCGACGGGCTCGACGTGTACTTTCACCTGCGTCGCAGCCGCGACGCGGGAGCGAGTTGGGCGGCGGTCGACCAGTCCATGGGCACGCCGCCGGGAATGGCGTCGGTCCTGACCGCGATCGCGTTCGACCCGCAGACGCCGGGCCGCATGTACGCGGCGGCGGTCCTCTTCGAATCCGTGCCGCTGGGGCCGGCCACGGCCGTACTCTTCGCCTCCGGTGACGCCGGAACGACCTGGACCCGCTCGGCGGCGAACCTGCCCGACGCCTTCTCGACGCTGGTCGTGGATCCGTTCCAACCCTCGACGATCATCGGAGGCGCGGCGAGCGGGATCTTCCGGAGCCGCGACGAGGGTCAGAACTTCGTTTCCGTGAGCGCGATTTCCGCAACCCGGATCGTGGCGGACCCGCTCCACCCGGGACGGCTCTACGCCGCGACGCCGGCAAATGGCGTCCTGGCGAGCGCCGACGGTGGGGCGACCTGGAGCCCGCTCAACGCCGGGCTGACCAACCTCGCGGTCAGCGCGATCGCTCTCGACGCGTCCGGCGGGTACCTGTACGCCGCGACGTATTCCGGCGTCTTCGTCTATCGGTTCCCCGATGCGGGAGTCCTCGTTCTCGACGCGGCGCATCCCTTTTCCGTCACCCTCTCCGCCACCGACCAGCGCACCGGCCGGACCGGCGCGGGCGTCGCGACGGCGGTCAACGATCTCTGGGGTTGGTTCTCGATCCCGGCGATCACGCTCAATCCCAGCAACCCCGAGGTCTTCGTCAAGCTGCTCGACGGAACGGCGATCAACGGGGCGTACTGGTTCTTCTACGGCGGACTGACGGATCTCGAGTACACGCTGACGGTCACCGACGACACGACCGGCGCGGCGAAGACCTATACGAAGCCGGCGGGCAGCGAGTGCGGCGGGTCCGACACGGAGGCGTTCGGGCCATGAGGCGCCTGGGCTCGCTCCTCGCCGTGCTCTGGCTCGCGGGTGGCCTCGCGCGCGCCGGCGTGGGGGTATGGACGACGAGCGGCCCGGCCGGCGCCGGGTTCGGCGTCGTCACGGATCCGCGCATCCCCGGCGTCGTGTATGCGGGAGCGCAGGACGGGATCTATCGGAGCGGAGACGAGGGCGCGTCCTGGACCCTGACGAGTTTGCGGGGTGGTCCCTACACGGCGGTCGCGATCGCGGCGGATTCGACGGTCTACGCGATGGGCCCTTATGTCGCGGAGAATGGAGCGGAGGTGGCGCTCTTCTCGAGCTCCGATGGCGGCGCAAACTGGGCCGCGCTGACGTTTGGGGACTTCGGAACATCGTACGTCTTAGCCGTCGGGCCCGGCCTGGCGGGGAACCGCTATCTCTACACGAATTTTCAGCACGGCCTCGCTGACCTTGGAGGTCTTTCGCGAAGTTCGGACGGAGGTATCACGTGGACCACGGTCGGGTCCGGTCTTGCCAAGGTTACCCTGCTCGCCGTTGCTCCCAACGCTCCCAGCACTCTCTATGCGGATACGATCCCGCACCTCTACGTGTCCCCTCCGGAGGAGTTCGGGTTGACGAAATCTCTCGACTCGGGGTCCACCTGGACTCTGATCCCGAATGCCCCCACCGATATCGACGCGCTCGCGGTCGACCCCGGCAACGCCAACGTTGTCTACATTGCCGCGGGCTCAGCGGGCATCCTGAAGAGCACGGATGGCGGGGCGCATTTCGAACCGTCCTCGCAGGGGCTCACTAGTCTGTCCGTGTCGAGTTTCTCTATCGACCCCTTGCGGCCCGAGCGCCTTTACGCCGCGACCCAAGCTGGTGTGTATGTGAGCTCCGATGCCGGGGCGACCTGGAACGCAATGGCTGCGGGTTTGACTACGACGACCCTCCGCGCCTTGGCGATCGACCCGGCAGGGAAGCACCTTCATGTGGCCACTCTCCAGGGGGTGTTCGACGTGGAGATCGTCGAGAATCAAGCGGTCCTGACTCTGAACGCCGCCCACCCCTTCACGGTCACCCTTTCCGCCACCGACCAGCGCACCGGACGGACCGGCGCCGGCGTCGCGACGGCGGTCAACGATCTGTGGGGCTGGTTCTCGATCCCGGCGATCACGAGCAATCCGAACAACCCCGAGGTCTTCGTCAAGCTCCTCGACGGAACGGCGATCAACGGGGAGTACTGGTTCTTCTACGGCGGACTGACGGACCTCGAGTACACGTTGACGGTCACCGACGACACGACCGGTGCGACGAAGACCTACACCAAACCCGCCGGCAGTGAATGCGGCGGGTCGGACACGGCGGCGTTTACGCCGTGACGCCTCAGGGCTGCGTCAGGAGGTAGACCGCGAACGTCGCGAGCCAGTGGTCGC
The DNA here is from genome assembly GCA_963738945.1 of uncultured Acidobacteriota bacterium. Taxonomy (GTDB): domain Bacteria; phylum Acidobacteriota; class Thermoanaerobaculia; order UBA5066; family Gp7-AA6; genus DAHUXD01. The sequence continues at coordinate 2,405,463 of CAVTYD010000002.1, read as the reverse complement.
CGGAGTAGTCGCCCGATGCGACGCGGGAAAGTCCCGCCGTCTCGTGCGCGGCCGCCGCCTTCAGCAGCACGGTGCGGCGCTTGTCCGACGCCGGAAGGGCCGAGGCGATTCCCTTCAGCATCCAGGCCCGCGAGAGGTTCAGGCCGTCGAGATGGACGAGGCGCGGATCCGTCGGGTCCGTGACGACCTCGGGCGAGAGGGGAAACGTCTTCATCGGAGAGAGCTGCGGCAGGAAGCGCTTGAGCCATCGCGAGAAGTCGCGGGGAGAGAGCACGCGGCGCATGAGGTCCGCCTCCGCGAGGCACGGCGAGAGGAAGTCCTCGCCGGACGGCTCGTAGGAAAGGGGGCACGCGCGATCCTGTCCGTAGTAGAAGCTCGCCCTCGACTGGAGGATCTTCTCGAAGTCCTTCCGATCGGTTGCGCGCGCGTAGTCGAGCGCCAGCGCGAGGGCGAAGGCGGTGTTCTGGTGGACGCCGCTGCGGATCGGGAGCGTGAGCTTCGGCAGATAGGCGTGGAAGCGCGCGACGATGGCGTCCTCGAGGGGCTTGAAGTGGTCGCGCTCGGACTTCGCCGCAGGGTCCTTCGATTCGGCCAGGTCCGCCGCGAGCCGCAGGGCCCAGGCCCAGCCATAGGGCCGCTCGAACGTCCGCGCCCCCGGCTTGTCGAGGTAGGCGGCCTCGGCCGCGATCGCCTCGGCGGAAAGGTGCTTTTCGAGAACGTCGTGGATCGCCGCCGCGGAGGGAATCCCGGGCGTGACGCCCGCCAGGCGAAGGAGCATCCAGTGGCCGTGGACCGACGAGTGCCAGTCGTAGCAGCCGTAGAAGGCCGGGTGGAAGCCCTTCGTGGGCTTGACGTCGGATGGCGAATCGAGCACCGCGTCGGGCTTGTTCGGATATTCGCGGTCCACGCACGCGAGCGCGAGCTTCGCGAACCGGTCCGCGGTCGCCGGGTCGATCTGCGCCCGGAGCCGGAACGCCGCGAGAAACGCCCAGGCCGCGATCGAGACGGCGCGCCTCACCACGGCAGCTTCCTCTGATCGGCCGGAACGCGGGCAATGGGCCCGGGCGCGTCGGCAAGGCACCAGCCGGCGGCCGCCATCGCGGCCGTCGCGCGGTCGAGGTCCTTCGGCACGATCTTGTCGAACGTGTCGTTGGCGCTGTGGTGGAAGTCGAAGTACGTGGACTCGTCCTGCTCGAGGCCGACGAGGGGAACGCCCGAGGCCAGCATCGGAGCGACGTCCGCGCCGCCGTACCCGCCCGTAGTGAGCTCGCCGCCGTCGAGCGCCGAGAGGATTCCGGCGATCTGGGAGAAGAGACGCTCCGCGGACGGGTCGGCGTTCCAGGAGAGTCCGAGAGGCCGGCCCGTCCCGCTGTCGGCCTCGATCGCCGCGGCGTGCCGCGCGAGCTCCGCGACGTGGTCGGCGGCGTACGCGCGGCCGCCGGCGTCCCCGTTCTCCTCGTTCGCGAAGAGCACGACGCGCACTGTGCGGCGCGGGTGCCTCGGCAGCGCGGCGATCTGACGAGCCGCCTCGAGGACGATGCCGCACCCGGCGCCGTCGTCGATGGCGCCGCGGCCGAGGTCCCAGGAATCCAGATGTGCGGCGAGGACCACGACCTCTCCGGCCGCTTCCCGTCCCGGTACCTCGCCGATCACGTTGGCCGATTCGGCATCCGGCCGCGAGCCGCACGACAGCGCGATGCGCACGCGCACGGGGCCGCCCCCCGCGAGCAGGTGCGCGAGCAGGTCCGCGTCGGGAGCGGAGAGCGCGGCCGCCGGAATCTTCGGCGCGTCGGCCGCGTACTCGAGCGCTCCGGTGTGGGGAAGCCGGTTGTCGTCGGTGCCGATCGAACGCACCAGCGAGGCGACGGCTCCGAGTTTCGCGGCGCGGGAGGGGCCCTCCGAGCGATAGACGACGCTCCGGCCGTAGCCCGAGCCATCCTTCGTGCGGTCGGTCCGGACGTCGTAGAACACGATCCGGCCGCGTACGGCGTCCCGGCGCGCTTCGAGCTCGTCGAAGGTCGTGATGCGGACGACCTCGGCCTCGACGCCGTCCGGCGCGGTCGCCACCGATCCGCCGAGGGCCGTCAGCGCCAGTTTCTGCGAGACCGGCGCCGTGACCTCGCCCGACTCGGACGTGCGCGCCCAGACCGGGACGACGACCTTCTCCGTGTGCACGTTGGCGAAACCGAGCGCCGTCATCATCTCGACGGCCACCGCGACCGCCTCGCGGTCGCCCGGCGAGCCCGCCAGACGCGGTCCGACGCGATCGGTCAGCTCGCGAACCCACTCGGATGCGCGCGAGCCGGCGGCGATGCGGTCGCGCAGCAGGATCGCGGCGTGCTCGCTGTCCGCGTCGAGCGGGCCCGCTCCGGGCGCCCGGGAAGGGGCCGCCCCGGTGATCGCCAGGCCGAACAGGGCAAAGGCGAGAGCCGCAAGCCTCGACGTCAACGAATTCTCCTCGTCAGATTTTCGGGATCGTATCAGGGGGGGCAGGCGCTCCCGACCCGGCCGCAAAAGCAATAGAATCCGGCTCCTCATGGCCACGCGCACGCCCGAAGCCGACCTGTCCGAAGAGCTTCTGGCGGAGTTCGGCGGCAACGCCAGCTACGTCGCGGATCTGTACGCCCGCTACCGCACGAACCCCTCCGCCGTGGACGACGAGTGGCGGCGCTACTTCCGGGAGCGGTTCGGGGAGCCGGAGGCGGAAGCGCCGGCCGCGCCGCCCCCCGCCCCGGCGCCCGAGCCCGCGCGTCCGCCGCTCGGCCTCGCGACGCCGCTCGGCCCCGCCGTCGAGGGGGAGCGGACTCCGATCCGCGGCACGGCGCTCCGGATCGCCGAAAACATGGAGGCGAGCCTCGGGGTGCCGACGGCGACGACGCAGCGCCAGATCCCCATCCGCCTCGCGGACGAGAACCGGCGGCTGATCAACGAGCATCGGGCGGCGGCCGAGCAGTCGAAGATCTCCTTCACGCACGTCTTCGCGTGGGCGATCCTGCGCGCCCTCGACGCGTACCCCGGCATGAACGACGCGTTCGACGGCTCGAGCGGCGAGGCGGCGCGCGTGCGCCGGGACGAGGTCCGCTTCGGTCTCGCCGTGGACGTCTCGAAGGCGGACGGCTCCCGGACCCTTCTCGTGCCGAACGTCCGGGGCGCCGGGATGATGACCTTCGCCGAGCTCGTCGCGGCGGCGGACGACGTCGTCACGCGCGCCCGGACCGGCAAGCTCAAGCTGTCGGACTTCGAGGGCACGACGATCTCGCTCACGAACCCCGGCACCCTCGGGACGACGGCGTCGGTGCCCCGGCTGATGCCCGGCCAGGGCGCCATCATCGCGACGGGCGCGATCGAGTTCCCGGCGCAGTTCCGGGCGATGGCGCCGGCGACGCTTTCGAGCCTCGCGATCTCCAAGGTCGTCACTTTCACCTCGACCTACGACCACCGCATCATCCAGGGCGCGGAGTCCGGGGCGTTTCTCGCCCGGGTCGAGGAGCTCCTGCTCGGCGAGCGCGAATTCTACGAGCGCATCTTCGCGGACCTCGCGATCCGTTTCCGGCCGTACCACTGGGAGACGGACAAGAATCCGCCGCTCCTGCCGGACGGCCACACCGACGAGATCGCCAAGCAGGCGCGCGTCCTCGAGCTCATCAATGCGTACCGCGTGCGCGGCCACCTGATCGCCGACATCGACCCGCTGCGCACGCGCGAGATCGCCCACCATCCGGAGCTCGACCTCGAGACCCACGGCCTGACGATCTGGGACCTCGACCGCGAGTTCTGGACGGGCGGCCTGAAGGGCGGCGACCGTCTTCCGCTGCGCGAAATCATCGCCGTGATGCGCCGCGTGTACTGCGGCAAGATCGGCACGGAATACCGCCACATCTCGAGCCCGACCGAGAAGTACTGGGTGCGCGCGCAGCATCGCGGCCGCGACGGCGGGGGAGCCGCTCCCCCCGGAGCTGCGCCGCCGCCTGCTCGAGAAGCTGATCGCCGCCGAGGACTTCGAGCGCTTCCTCGGCACGAAGTTCCTGGGACAGCGGCGCTACTCGGTCGAGGGCGTCGACACCGCGATTCCGCTCCTCGACCGCCTGGTCGAAGGCGCCGCGGCCCGAGGCATCGACGAGGTCGTCATCGGCATGTCGCATCGCGGGCGGCTCAACATCCTCGCCAACGTCGTCGGCAACTCCGCCGAGCGGATCTTCAGCGGATTCGAGGGCGTCGTGCATCCCGATTTTCCGGCCGACGAGGGCGACGTCAAGTACCACCAGGGAGCGCGCACGGTGCGCCGCAGCGAGTCCGGCCGCGACATCGCCATCCAGGTCGAGTCGAATCCGTCGCACCTCGAGGCCGTGGATCCGGTCGTCGAGGGCGTCGTCCGCGCCAAACAGGAGCGCGCCGCCGGCCACGGACCCGCCGCCTGGAAGCGCGTGCTGCCGGTGCTGCTCCACGGCGACGCGGCGTTCGCGGGCCAGGGGATGGTCGCCGAGGTCCTCAACCTCTCGAACCTGCCGGGTTATCGCACGGGCGGCACGATCCACGTCGTCGTCAACAACCAGATCGGCTTCACGACGCCGCCGTCGAAGGGCCGCTCGTCGGTGTATTCGACCGACGTCGCGAAGATCAACCAGGTCCCGATCTTCCACGTCAATGCCGACGATCCCGAGGCGGCGTATCGGGTGCTCGAGATCGCGCTCGACTACCGGCAGGAGTATCACAAGGACGTCGTCATCGACCTGATCGGCTTTCGCCGCCACGGCCACAACGAGGGCGACGAGCCGACCTACACGCAGCCCGTCATGTATCGCGCGATCGAGGCGCACCCCGGAGTGCGGGCGCTCTACGCGCGCCGGCTGGTCCGCGACGGCGTCCTGACGGAGGACCAGGTCCGGGAGCTCGAGGCGCGTCAGCTCGCCGCAGTACGAGGCGGCCCTCGCCGCGGCCAAGCAGGCGGCGCAGCGCTCGAGGCCGCCGGCGGCCCCGGCTCCGTCCGGCGGCGCCGTCGCCGAGATCGAGACCGGCGTGCCCCGCGAGACGCTCTCGCGCATCGGCCGCGCGCTGACGACCGTGCCGCAGGGATTTCGCCTGAACCCGAAGATGGTCCAGCAGCTCGCCCGCCGCGCGAAGATGGCCGAGGGTTCCGCGCCGCTCGACTGGGGCACGGCGGAGGCGCTCGCCTTCGGGTCGCTGCTGCTCGAGGGAACGCCGATCCGGATCAGCGGCCAGGACTCGAGCCGCGGCACGTTCTCGCAGCGCCACGCGATGCTCCACGACACGATTTCGGGCGAGGCCTGGGTCCCGCTCGCGACCCTCGACCCGAAGCAGGCGCCGTTCGAGGCCTGCGACAGTCCGCTCTCCGAGTTCGCGGTCCTCGGGTTCGAGTACGGCTACAGCGTCGAGTGGCCGCAGGCCCTGGTGATGTGGGAGGCGCAGTTCGGCGACTTCGCCAACGGCGCCCAGGTGATCATCGACCAGTTCATCGCGTCGGCCGAGGACAAGTGGCGGCAGAAGACGCGGATGGGAATGCTCCTGCCGCACGGCTCCGAGGGCCAGGGTCCCGAGCACTCGAGCGCGCGCATCGAGCGCTACCTGCAGCTCTGCGCCGACGACAACATGGACGTGGTCAACGCGACGACCCCGGCGCAGTACTTCCACCTCCTGCGGCGCCAGATGCGCCAGGCCGCCGCGCGGCCCTTCATCCTGTTTTCGCCCAAGAGCCTGCTTCGCCTGCCCGCGGCGTCCTCCGCGATCGAGGCGCTAACGTCCGGTGGATTCCACGCCGTCCTGGACGATCCCGAGGTGCGCGACCGCGCGGCCGTCGATCGGATCCTGTTCTGCTCGGGCAAGGTGTACTACGACCTGCGCGGCGAGCGCGAGAAGCGCCAGGACGAACGGACGGCGATCGTGAGGCTCGAGCAGCTCTACCCGTTCCCGGCCGAGAGCCTCAGGGCGGCCGTCGCGGCGTATCCGAACGCGCGCGACGCGGCCTGGGTCCAGGAGGAGCCGCGCAACATGGGGGCGTGGTCGTTCGTGCGCGAGCGCTCGGCCGACTTTCTTCCTGCCGGCATGAACCTGCGCTACGTCGGCCGCGCGGCGTCGCCGTCACCCGCGAGCGGAAACGCTTCCGTTCACAAGCGAGAGCTCGAGCAGTTCCTGTCCGACGCGCTCGGGCGTTGACCGCGCTTCGAGCCGTCTAGCCGGGCAGCTTCGCGGCGAGGACGTCCACTTTCTCGATGGACGGCGGCTTCGCCAGGAGTTCGGCCGCCTTCGCCATCAGCGCGGCCGCAACGCGGCCCGAGAGGTGCGCCTGCCGCCCCGCCTCGTCCGGAAACGCGTCGAAGATGCCGAAGGTCGACGGGCCCATCCGGATCGCGAACCAGGCCGTCGTCGCCGGTTCTTCCTGAACGATCGCGAGCCCGCCCTTCAGGAAGGCCTCGACCTCGCTTTCCTTTCCGGGTTTCGCATCGAGCCGCACGTAGAGCGCCGTCTTGACCATCACCGCCTCCTTTTCGAGACTTACGACCGGAAGGGCTCTTCGGGTTCCAATGGATCCGCTCAGCGGGTAACGCGCAGCGTGCCCGGGCGCAGCGATCCCCAGGTGAGCATGCCGAGAAGGACCGCGGCCAGGGGCGAGCCGATGCTCTCGACCCCGCGGCAGCCGGAGGCGGTGAACGCGGCGGCGTATTCGCGGCCATGGCGGATATCGTCGATCAAGGCCTGGCCCCCGGGCTTCAGGACGCGCGCGATCTCGGCGATCGCCCGGGCGCGATCCGGCGCCTCGTAGAGGTTGTGGATGGCGGCGCAGGAGACGATGCGGTCGAAGGTCGCGTCGGGAAAGGGGATCTCCCGCATGTCCGCGGTCTTGATCTCGATGCGGTCGGTGACGCCTTCCTTCCGGGCGTTGCCGAGGGTCGCCTCGGGACGATTGCCCGAGAGGTCCTCCGCCTGCCAGATGTCGATGCCCGTGGCGCGCCCCGTCGTCAGGCGTTTCGCGGCGCCGATCAGCATCAGGCCGCGGCCGCAGCCGACGTCGAGGACGCGCTCGGCGCCCGTCCACGAGAGGCGGTCGAGCAGCTTCTCGCGCTCGCGGATCTTGCCGACCTTGCTCGTCCAGATCATCCAGACGCCCATCCCGAGGCAGCCGAGACCCGCGAAGAGTCCCATCGGCGCGAGCTCGATCCGGACCGGACCGAGCACGAGCGCGGCGCTCCACCAGCCGGCCGCCTTGGACGCCCACAGAAGCATTCCGGCGCCGCCGCAGAGGAAGAGGTTGCGCACCACGCCGGGCGCGTCGAGACCGTAGTCGGGAGCCTCGGCCGTCAAGGTGCGGGGATTCTAGCGTCTCGGGCGCGGCTCATTGGCGCGCCGCCCTCACGGCGCCAGTCTCAGCGAATAAAAGCGCGTGCCGGGGAGATGTCGCCCGCCGTACGGCGCGATCTCCACGAAGCCCATGCTCGAATACAGGGCCTGCGCGGCCGCCATCGTCGGGAGCGTGTCCAGCCTCAGCTCCTCGTAGCGGGCTCGCCGCGCCGCCTCGATCGCGGCCTCGACGAGCCTCCGGCCGAGACCGGAGCCGCGCCAGGCCCTTCGGACGTAGAGGCGCTTCATCTCGCCCGCGCGCGCATCGATCCGCCGCAGCGCCACGCAACCGGCGGCGGCATCCCTCGCTCGCGCGATGAGGAGCGCTCCGCCGGGCGGCACGTACGGCTGAGGCAAGCCGGCGAGCTCCGCCGAGAAGCCCTGGTATTCGAGGTCGACGCCGATCGATTCGGCATACTCCCGGAAGAGCTCGCGCGCGAGCGCGGCGAGCTCCGGAGTGTCGGCCGGGGTCAGGGTGATCGCCGGATCGCCGGCGGTCCGGTCGGCCATGATCGTGCGCGCCGCCCTCGGGCTTACCGCTTCTTCGGCCGCGCCGCCGCGAAGGCGGCCGAGAGCGTCTCGCGCGGAATCTTGCGGCTGTCCGAGAACTGGCCGGCGCCCGCGATCCACTCGCCGCCGTCCATCGTGACGCAGTCGCCGGTCTGATAGGCGCAGAGATCGGAGAGCAGAAACGTCGCGAGGTTCGCGATCTCCTGTTTCTCGCCGAAGCGGCCGAGCGGAACCCGGTCGAGGGCCGCCTTCTCGGCTTCGGGCGTCGGCAGGAGGCGGGAGAAGGCGCCCTCCGTTCGGATCGGGCCGGGAGCGATGGCGTTCAGGCGGATGCCGGCCGGGCCCCACTCGACGGCGAGCGAGCGCGTCATGGCGAGGACGCCGGCCTTCGCGCACGCGGAGGGGAGCGCGTACGCCGTTCCGGTCCAGGCATACGTCGTCACGATCGAGACGACCGCGCCCGGCGCCCTGCGCGCCATGAGCTGCCGTCCGAAGGCGAGCGTGCAGTGCACCGAGCCGTACAGCACGGTCCGCACGACCGCGTCGAATCCGTTCGGCGTCAGCTCTTCCGAGAACGCGAGAAAGTTTCCGGCCGCGTTGTTGACGAGGCCGTCGAGCGTTCCGAAGCGGGCGGCGGCGTCGGCGACGAGGCGCACGCACTCGTCGGGATTCCGGACGTCGGCCGGGAAGAAGGCGGCCTCGCCGCCCTCGCGCGCGGCCGCGCCGATCTCCTTCGCGGCTGCCTCCAGGCGCTCGCGCCGGCGCCCGGCGATCGCCACTTTCGCGCCGTGCGCCGCGAAGGTCGTGGCCATCGCGAGCCCCAGCCCGGAGCCTCCGCCGGTGACCAGGATCGACCGCCCGGCGAGGGTCCTCGGGTCGAACACGACGCTACCGGGGTGAGCCGAGGTACCGGTCGAACCAGTCCACGGTGCGCTCTTCGATGTCGAGACGGTGGTCGGCGCGGCGGATGCCGTGGCCCTCGTTCGGGTAGATCACGAGCTGCGTCGGGACCCCGAGCGACTTGAGGGCGTGCCAGAACTCGTAACCCTGCGGCGTGGGCACCTCGGAATCGCGGTCGCCGTGGAGGACGAGCGTCGGCGTCTTCACGTTCTTGATGAACTCGATCGGAGAGGACTTCGCGTAGACCCTGGGATCGTCGTAGACGGACGCGCCGAAGAAGGGCAGCATCCACGTGTCGATCTTGTTCTGCCCGTAGTAGCTCTGCCAGCTCACGATTCCCGCGCCGGCCACCGCCGCCGCGAACCGATGTGTCTGCGTCACGGCCCACATCGCCATGTAGCCGCCGTAGCTCCAGCCGACGATGCCGAGCCGGTTGCCGTCGATCGGCGCGGTCTTCAGCGCCGCGTCGACCCCGGAGAGAATGTCCCGGAGGTCGCCGCCGCCGAAGTCCTTGACGTTGCCCTGCACGAACTCCTCGCCGAAGCCGTAGCTGCCGCGCGGATTCGGCAGGAAGACGAAGTAGCCCTGCGAGGGCAGCACGCCGTTCCATCGCTCGGGCCAGTGGATGCCCTGCTGGGACGACGGTCCGCCGTGCACCACGGTCGCCATCGGATAGCGCTTGGAGGCGTCGTAGCCGAGCGGATAGATCAGCCAGCCCTGGACGCTCTTGCCGTCGCTGTCCCAGCGCAGGCTCTTCGCGGGGCCCCAGAAGCGCTTCGCGGACGTGTTCCGCGACGACAGGTTCTTCCATTCGCCGAGCTCTCCCGCGCACGCTTCGGGCGGACGATCGAACGAGCTGACAACCGCGACGGTGTCCTCGCCCCGCCGCGCCGGCGCGAAGTGATCGAGCGCTTCGGCGCCCGCCCAGAGACGCTCGAGCTTTCCTCCCGGGGGGATCTTGGCGACGCCTTCGCCGCCGTCGACGAACGCGGTCAGGAGGATGTCGCCGTCCGGCTGCCAGAAGAGCGCGCGCGCCGACCACCCGGTTCCCGGCGTGAGGTTGCGCGCCTCGCCTCCGGCCGCCGGCACGACCCAGACGTCGCCTCCCGTGGATCCCTCGTCGCTCATGAGGCCGTGAATGACCGCGATCGAGCCGCCGTCCGGCGAGAAGCGCGGGCACGCGATCTGGAGCGGCGGCTTCCAGAGCGAGCGCGCCTCGCCCGAAGACGCGTCCACGCGGTAGAGCTCGGCGACCCAGTAGTTGTTGGTGCCCGACCCCTTCGCGGCCTCCGCCGCGAACGTGCGGCCGTCGGGAGACCAGTCGTAGTCGTAGACGAAGAGATCCGCGGGCGAGACGGTGCGGACCCTGCCGGTCTTCGGGTCCGCGACCGCGATGCGCTGTTCCTCGAAGGTCTCCTGGACGACGCCGGCGTCGGGCTTGTATGCGGTCAAAGCGCCCGTCTCCTGCGCCGACCCCTCGACGAAGAGGAAGGCGACGGCGCGGCCGTCGGGCGACCAGAGGAGATGGTCGAGCTGGCCCTTGACCCGCGTCACCTGCCGCGGCGAGCCGCCGGCGGCGGGGGCGGTCCAGATCTGGAGCTGTCCGGGTGTCGCGGCATCGGAGAGAAAGGCGATCGTCTTGCCGTCGGGCGAGAAGGCGGGCTCGATCTCGCGGTGGTCCTTGCCGTCGCGGGCCGCCGTCAGGCGCCTCGGCTTTCCCCCTTCGGTCTGCGCCACGAAGACGGCGCCGAGCATCTCCCGTCCCTCCGCGTCGGCGACCCGGACCGTCCAGGCCGTGAGCGAGCCGTCGGGCGCGATCGCGGCGTCGTGGAAATGGACGAGCGAGCGCTGCGAGTCGAACACCTCGCGGACGGAGACTTTTCCGGCCGGCGCCGCCGCGGCGGCCGCCTGGGTCAGGAGCAGCGAGACGAGGGCGAAGTGAAGCACGAGTCCTCCCAAGTCAGCCAGCGCACCCGGGGTCAGACCCCTTCGGGGTCAGACCCCGCGACTTCGAACCCGACCTCGCTACCCGAGGTCTATCCAGATCGACTTGACCTGCGTGTATTCCTCGAGCGCGTAGTGGCCGCGCTCGCGGCCGAAACCGGACTCCTTGTAGCCGCCGAAGGGCAGGCCCGGGTCGTAGAAGTTGTAGGCGTTGACCCAGACGGTGCCGGCCTTCAGGGCCTTCGCCGCCCTCAGGGCCTTCTTGACGTCGCGCGTCCAGACCGCCGCGGCCAGCCCGTAGATGGTGGAGTTGCCGATGGCGATCGCCTCGTCCTCGCTGCGGAACGTGAGCGTGGCGAGGACCGGGCCGAAGATCTCCTCGCGGGCGATCGTCATCCCGGGCGTCACGCCGTCGAACACGGTGGCCTCGAAGAACGCGCCCTTCCCGTTGACCGACGCCGCGTTGCCGCCGGCCACGAGCTTCGCGCCCTCCCGGCGTCCGCTCTCGACGTAGCGCGCGACGCTCTCGCGCTGCTTCTCCGAGACGAGGGAGCCCAGGCGCGTCTTCGGGTCGAGCGGGTCGCCCGGAGCCATCTTCTTCGCGCGCTCGACGACCTTCTCCATCAGGGCGTCGTGCGCCGACTCCTCGACGAGCAGGCGGGAGCCCGCCGAGCAGAGCTCGCCCTTGCCGTAGAAGATCGCGTTGATGGCGCCCTTGGCCGCGGCGTCGAGGTCGGCGTCGGCGAAGACGACGTTGGGCGACTTGCCGCCGAGCTCCATCGAGACGCGCTTGACCGTGCCGGCCGCGGCGCGAAGGATGGATTTGCCGGTCTCGGTCTCGCCGGTGAACGAGATCTTGTCGATCCCGGGATGCTGCGCCATCGCCTGCCCGACGACGGCTCCCGGCCCGGGAATCACGTTGAACGCCCCGGGCGGCAATCCCGCCTCCGTGAGCAGCTCGGCGAACATCAGCGCGGTCAGGGGCGTGACGGAGGCGGGCTTCAGGACGACGGCGTTGCCGAGGGCGAGCGCCGGCGCAATCTTCCACATGGCCTGGAGCAGCGGGAAGTTCCACGGCGTGATCGCGCCCACGACCCCGACGGGCTCGCGCAGCGTCAGAAGAAATGCGTCCCTGCGGCCGGGGAACGTGTCGCCGTACAGCTTGTCGGCGTACTCGCCGAAGTAGGACAGGCACTCCGCGGCGGCCGGCATGTCGATCTTCGCGGATTCGAAGATCGGTTTCCCGTTGTCGAGCGTCTCGACCCTGCCGAACTCGTCGGCGCGCGAGGCGAGCAGGTCCGCGGCGCGGATGAGGATGCGCCCGCGCTGCCGCGGCTTCATCGCCGCCCAGGGTCCCGACTCGAACGCCTGACGGGCCGCGGCGACGGCGCGGTCCAGATCCTCGCGCCCGGCCTCGGCCACGTCGGCGATCGGCTCGGCGGTCGCGGGATTGGTCGTCGCGAACCGCTTGCCCGATGCCGCGGGAACGAACTCGCCGTTGACGAAGAGGTCCGTCTTCAGGAGCTACTTCCCCTTGAACTTGGGAACGCGCTTCTCCTGATTCGCGGCGATGCCTTCCTTGGCGTCGTCGCTCTGGAAGAGAAGCTGCTGGAGCTCCCGCTCGACGGCGAGCGCCGACTCCAGCGGAAGGTCCCAGCCCGACTGCACCGACCGCTTGATCCGGCCCACGGCCTTCGAGGCCTTGTGGGGCGGCACGAATTGCCGCGCGTAATCCATGACCTGCTGCCACCAGTCCTCGGGGGTCGCGTCGATGACCTGGTTGACGAGGCCGAGGTCGAGCGCCTCCTCGAAGGAGAACGTGTTGCCGGTGACCATCAGCTCGATCGCCTTCGACTTGCCGAGCATCTTCGCGAGACGCGTCGTGCCGCCCGTTCCCGGCAGCACCCCGAGCGTGACCTCGGGCAGCCCGACCTTGCCGGCGTCCTTGCGGGCGATGCGCAGGTCCGCGGCCATCGCGATCTCGAGCCCGCCTCCGACCGTGTGGCCGTTCAGGGCCGCGATGACGAGCTTCGGCGTGTGCTCGAGGCGCAGGAGCATCTCGTTGGCGTGCAGGCAGAAGAAGTACTTGAAGCCCGGCGTCACGGCGTTCAGCATCCCGATGTTGGCCCCGGCCGAGAAGAACCGGTCGCCCTTGCCGCGCAGGATGATGACGTGGACGTCGTCGTCGAAGCGGGCCTTCAGGATCGCCTCGTCGAGCTGGCGGTTCATCGCGTAGGTGTAGGTGTTGGCGGGCGGGTCGTCCATCTCGATGACGGCGATGCCGTCGGCGGCGCGGTAGTGAACGATCTCGGCGTCGTGGGCGGGGCTCGTCCAGTCGCGGGTCTTGGCGGGGCTGCTCATGAGGCCTCCTGGTAGCGTTCGAGCGCGGGATCCTATCAGGAATGGCGGTGGGTTGTAGACTTGGGCCGTGCGCCGTCGAGCCGACTCGGAAATCGAACGCGCGGGCCTGAGCCGGCGCGGATTTCTCGTCGCGGCCGCCGGCGTGGCGGTGGCGGCCCGGGTCCTCGGCGCCGAGCCCCGCCGCCGGCTTCTCCAGATGAACGGTTATCCGATCGACGCGGAGACCCCGCTCGAGGCCCTGGACACCTACATCACGCCGAACGATCTCTTCTTCGTTCGCAGCCACTGGAATCCGACGTTCCCGGACCCGAAGACCTGGAAGCTCGAAGTGGACGGGGAAGTCGATCGTCCGCTGTCCCTCTCGCTCCCGGATCTGCAGAAGATGCCGCAGACGTCGGTGACGTGTGTCCTGCAGTGCGCCGGGAACGGCCGGAGCTGGTATCGGCCGATCGTGCCGGGCGTGCAGTGGAAATACGGAGCCGTCGGCAATGCGCGGTGGACGGGCGTGCGGGTGCGCGATCTGCTGGAGAAGGCGGGACTGAAGGCGGGGGCGCGCCACCTCCACACCTTCGGAACCGACGCGCCTCCCGAGAAGGTGCCGCCCTTTCATCGCAGTCTCGAGATCGAGAAGGCCGTCGCGGACGGAGTCGTCGCCCTCTCCATGAACGGCGCGCCCCTGCCGCAGCTGCATGGCGGACCGGCGCGGCTCGTGGTTCCCGGATGGGCCGGCGATCACTGGATGAAGTGGCTGCGGCGCGTGAGCCCGCAGCCGTCGCCCCAGACGGGCTTCTACATGGATACGGGTTACCGGTACCCCAGGGCTCCGGGAGAGCCGGGCGTCGCCTTCAAGCCCGAGGAGATGACGCCGCTCACCGAGCTCTTCGTGAAGTCGAACATCACCTCCGCCCCGGCGACGGCCCGCATCGGGAGCCCCGCCACGATCCGCGGGTTCGCGTTCTCCGGAGCTCCGGACGTGGCGAAGGTCGAGGTGACCGACGACGGCGGCGCGAGCTGGTCCGAGGCGGCGCTCGACGCCGAGCACGACCCCTATGCCTGGCGCCGGTGGTCGTTGCGCTACGTTCCGAAAACAGCCGGGACGACCACGCTGTGGGCGCGCGCGACCGACAGCCGCGGGAAGGTCCAGCCCAAGGAGGCCGTCTGGAACCAGAGCGGCTATCTCTACAACGCGTGGCCGTCGGTCGAGATCCTGGTGAGCGCATGAAGGGGCGCGGCGCGCTCGCGGCGGCAGGCGTCGCGGTCCTGCTTGCGGCCGGGGCGGCCCTCGTCGGCCAGTCGCCGCCCGCGCCGGAGGAGACGGCGACGCTCCCGGCGGTCGGCACCGAGCTCGGCGAGCTGCCCGCGGGAGCGATGAAGCCCGTCGCCGACCAGGCGTGCCTCCACTGCCACTCGGCGGACATGATCCGCCAGCAGAGGCTGAACGAGAAGCAGTGGACCGCCGAGGTCACGAAGATGGTCGGCTGGGGAGCGGTGGTTCCGGAGGACCAGCGGGCGGCACTCGTCGGCTATCTCGTCGAGCACTTCGGTCCGGGCAACGACGGGTTCCATCCGGTCGAGGCGCGACCGTTGGGGCGGTGAGGCCCGGGCGGCCGCAAGGACCGCCCCTGCGAATCCGGGTAGGGGCGGGGCTCGTCCCGGCCCGCGTCACAGTCCGAGGAAGCTCTTCGCGATCGTGAAGTAGATGATCAGGCCGGTCGCGTCCACGAGCGTCGCGATCAGCGGCGCGGACATGACGGTCGGGTCGATGCGGCACATGGTCGCGAGCATCGGGATCATCGAGCCGACCGTGTTGGCCCAGGCGCAGATGGCGAGGATCGAGACGCCGACGGTCATCGCGAGCGGCACCGACGAGCCCCACAGCAGCGCCCGGCCGAAACCGACGACCCCGAGCATCAGGCCGAGGATGACGCCGCTGCCGCCCTCGCGGAGGAGCACGCGAAGGAAGTCGCGCATCCGGATCTCGCCGACCGCGAGGCCGCGGACGATCGTCGTGACCGTCTGGGAGCCCGAGTTGCCGCCGGTGCCGATCAGGAGCGGAATGAAGAAGGACAGGGCGACGACCTTGGCGAGCTCGCTCTCGTAGTGACGCAGGACCGTGCCCGTGAAGGTCTCGGTCACGAACATCAGCAGGAGCCAGTTGAAGCGGAGGCGCACGTTGCGCAGCGGCCGGGTCGCGAAGTAGCCCTGCTCGACGGTCTCCTCGCTGGCGGAGACGCCGCCCATGTGGAGGGCGTCCTCGGTTCCTTCCTCGATCAGGATGTCGATGACGTCGTCGACCGTCACGATCCCGAGCAGCCGGTTCTCGTCGTCCACGACCGGGATCGCGTGGACGTCGTACTTGGAAACGAGGCGCGCGACTTCCTCCTGCGGCGCATCGGTCTTCACCGTCAGGAGGCGCCGCTCCATCATGTCGCCGACCTTTCGATCGGGAGGCGCGGGGAAGAGCCGCCGCAGCGCGACGTAACCGATCAGGTGGCCGCGCTCGTCCAGGGCATAGAGGCTCTGGACCGTCTCCACCTCCGGGTCGATGCGCTTCAGGTGGTCGAGCGTCTCGGCGACCGTCCACTCGGGACGGATCGTCGCGAACTTCTCGGTCATGAGGCGGCCGGCCGTCCGCGTCGGGTAGCGCTGGAGCCGCTCGACTTCGGCCGCGTCGCGCGGCGACATGTTGGCGAGAATGGCTTCGCGCTGGCGCTGCGAGAGGTGCTCGAGGAGGAAGGTAATCTCGTCGGCCGGCAGCCGGTCGAGCTCCTTGCCGAGCTTGGCGGGCGAGGCGCGATGGAGGATCAGGCGCAGGGTCTCGCCCTTCAGCTCGGAGAGGACGGCGGCGCCCTGTTCCGGCGGAAGCTCTTCGAAGAGGACGAGGCGGTCCTCGAGCGGCAGGTCCTCGAGGAGCTCCGCGAGATCGGCCGGATGGATGTGCGCCACCGCGGCCGCGATTTCTCCCGGATGTTCGCGGATCAACTCCTCGATGTCGGGCGCGATGACCTTGGCGAGGGACATGAGTGGAGGGATTCTGCCACCAGACGCCGGAAGGGTGACCGCGGACGGCGGAAAAGCGTCTAGACCTTCAGGGCAGTCGGCCGGCGGGGCGGCCCGCGGCGAGCGCCCTCGTCGGATCCACCCACTCGCTCGAGCCGTCGGGATGGAACTCTTTCTTCCAGATCGGGACGGTGGACTTCACGCGGTCGATCGCGGCGCGGCAGGCGGCGAATGCCTCGGCCCGATGCGGGGAGACCGCGGCGATCGCGACGGACGGCTCGCCCACCCGCAGGCGGCCCACGCGATGCATCATCCGGACCCTGACGCCGGGGAAATCGCGGGCGAGCCCGTCGAAGATCCGAGCCATCTCGGCCTCCGCCATCGGGCCGTATGCCTCGTACTGGATCGAGGTCGTGGTCCGCCCGTCGTTCTCGTCGCGGACCACGCCGACGAAGAGACAGAGCGCCCCATCCGATCCGCGGACTTCCGCCAGAAGCGCCGTGACGTCGAGAGGTGCGTCGGTCAGATAGGCCACTCAGCCTCCGGCCACGGGGGGAAGGAAGGCGACCTCGTCGCCCTCGCGGAGGATCGTGTCCGGCGAGACGTACTCGCGGTTGACCGCGGCGGCGGGCGGCGCGGGGAACCTCGCAAAAAGTCCGACCTCGCGGCCGAGCGAAACCCAGAGCTCTCGAACCCTCGTCCCTTCCGGAACTTCCCGGGCCTCCTCGTCACGGCCGACGGCCTCGCGGAAGGACGCGAAATGCAGGAGCCGGATGCGCATTCCGCGAGTCTACGGCGCCCCGAGACCTGCCCGCCAGGCGGCGGCTTGACACTAACTGACCGGTCGGTTAGATTGCCGCATCATGCCCCGCGCCACGCAAGCGTCCGAGGCCGAAAAGCGCCTGGCCCTCCTGAAGGCGGCGTTTCGCGAGGTCGCCGAGAAAGGCTTCTCGGAGGTCACCCTCGATGACATCGCGCAGAGGGCCGGCGTCTCGAAGGGCGTGACGCTCTATTACTTCGACTCGAAGGAAGACCTCTTTCGCGAGTTGTTCTCGTGGCTCATCGACTCGATCCACGGCCGCATGCGCGAGGCCGTGGCCGCGGAGGAGGATCCCGTCCGGAAGATCCGCGCGCTCGTCGCGCTCATCTTTCCGTCGCCCTCGAAGAACCGCGCGTTCTTCCGCGCCTTCGTGGATTTCTGCGGCCTGGCGGCGCGGCGCGAGCCCTTCCGCGGCGTCAACGAGCGTTTCTACGCGGGCTGCCGCGAGATCGACGGGGGAATCGTCGCCGAGGGCATGCGCCGCGGCGTCTTTCGGGTGCGCGACCCGCTCGAGGCCGGCTCGACGATGCGCGCCATCTTCGACGGCCTGATGATGCAGTGGCTCTCCGAAAAAGACTCCGAGGCGACGTTTCCCCTCTATCGCGACCGGTGCGAGAGGCAGATCCTGGCCTACCTGCTGCCGGCCGCATCGGGAAAGGGGGAAAGAGCGTGAGGCCACAGCTCTCGTCCCGAATCCGCTGCGCGAACGAAGGGTGCTCTCGAGAGCCCGACCCCGGAGAGGCCTTCTGCGATCCCTGCGGTCTCGAGCGCGACCTCTTTC
The DNA here is from genome assembly GCA_963738945.1 of uncultured Acidobacteriota bacterium. Taxonomy (GTDB): domain Bacteria; phylum Acidobacteriota; class Thermoanaerobaculia; order UBA5066; family Gp7-AA6; genus DAHUXD01. The sequence continues at coordinate 2,387,794 of CAVTYD010000002.1, read as the reverse complement.
GACGGGACGAACGCCGGGCCGCCGCCCCGAATTCGGAGCCCCCGGGGGGCGCCGCCGGGGGCGATAGAATCGGGCCGGTACGATGATTCCCGAAGGCGCTTCCCTGTCGGTCCAGCGGATCCTGCTCGCCGCCCCCCGCGGCTTCTGCGCGGGCGTCGTGCGCGCCATCGAGATCGTGGACCTCGCCCTCGACTGCTTCGAGGGCCCCGTCTACGTCCGGCGCGAGATCGTCCACAACCGCCACGTCGTCCGCGACTTCGAAGCCCGCGGCGTGCGCTTCGTGCAGGAGCTCGACGAGGTGCCCGACGGCGCGACGGCCGTCTTCTCGGCCCACGGCGTATCGCCGCAGGTCCGCGCCAGCGCGGCGGCCCGGAAGCTTCGCATCATCGATGCGACCTGCCCGCTCGTGACCAAGGTCCACCTGGAAGCCATCCGGTTCGCGCGCATCGGCTACGAGATCCTGCTCGTCGGCCATGCCGGCCACGAGGAGGTCGAGGGCACGATGGGGGAGGCGGCCTCGCAGATCCGCCTCGTGTCGTCGGTTGCCGACGCCGAATCGGTGGAGGTCCGCGACCCCGAGCGCGTCGCTTTCATCACTCAGACGACGCTCTCGATGGAAGACACCCGCCCGATCGTCGAAGCCTTGAAGCGCCGTTTTCCGAGGATCCACGTTCCCGCCAAGGACGACATCTGCTACGCGACGCAGAACCGGCAGGTGGCCGTCCGGGCGCTCGCGAAGCAGGCGCCCCTGATCCTCGTCGTCGGCTCGCGCAACTCGTCCAACTCGAACCGGCTCGTCGAGGAGGCCCTCCTCGCGGGCTCGCGGGCCCACCTGGTCGACGACGTTTCGGAGATCGACCCGGCGTGGCTCGAGGGCGTCGAGACGGTCGGGATCACGTCCGGCGCCTCGGCGCCCGAGTTTCTGGTCAACGAGATCGTGCGCGTCCTGACGGCCGGACGGGCGGTGGAGGTCGAGGAAGTCCTCACGGTCCAGGAGGACGTGCACTTTCCGCTTCCGCCCGAGGTCAGCGGAGCGCGGCGGTCCTCCGCGGCGACCTCGCGCCTGCCCGTGCGCACGTAACGCCGGCGAGAATCGCGCGTGGCTGACCCGCTCCGGCTCGACCGCAAAGTCGCGTTCATCACCGGAGCCTCGCGCGGAATCGGCGAGGCCATCGCGCGCCGGTTCGCATCCGAAGGCGCGCGCGTCGTCCTGGCGTCCCGCGACCGCGCCGCCTGCGAGCGGATCGCGGAGGAGATCGGCGGGTCCGGCGGGGAGGCGATCGTCGCGCTCTGCGACGTGACGGATCGCGGTTCGGTCGCCATGGCGATCGCGGTGGCGGTGGCGAAGTGGGGACGCCTCGACGTCCTGGTCAACAACGCGGGAACGGGCGGTCCGACGCCCCTCGACGATCCGGACGATGCGCGCTGGGACGCCATCCTCGCCACCAACCTCACGGCGGTGTTCCGGGTCACGCGCGAAGCCTCGCCCTTTCTTCCCGAGGGAGGACGGGTCATCAACCTCTCTTCCGTGCTGGGCCGGTTCGGCGTGGCCGGCCTCGGCGCCTACTCGGCGTCCAAGCACGGCGTCATCGGCCTGACGCGGACGCTCGCGCTCGAGCTCGCGCCGCGAAAGATCACCGTCAACGCGATCTGCCCGGGGTGGGTCGAGACGGAGATGGCGCGCGAAGGGTTTCGCCGCATCGCCGGCGAGGAGAAGGGCCGGGAGATCGCCGCGAAGATGGCGCCGCTCAACCGGGTCCTGGTCCCCGAGGAGGTCGCCGGCCTGGCCGCCTACCTCGCGTCCGACGACGCGCGCTCGGTCACGGGGCAGGCGATCGTGATCGACGGCGGGCAGGTGATGCCGTGAATCGGACCGGCGAAAAGGCCGGCGCGAGGGCGGCGGAGAAACTGATACATTTTGCGCTTCGGAGTCTGCCGACTGAATTTTTCGGAGGTTGAGATGACACGCGAAGAATTCCTCACCGCCCTCGACGCTCTCGTCGCCGAAAAGCACCTCCTCAAGCATCCGTTCTACCGGTTGTGGTCGGCGGGAAAGCTGACCCGGGAGAACCTGCGCGAGTACGCGATCTCGTATTACCCGCACGTCGCGGCCTTCCCGACCTACGTTTCCGGCGTTCACGCCGGCTGCGAGGACGCGGCGCTCCGCCAGGAATTGCTCGAGAACCTGATCGAAGAGGAGCGCGGCACCGAGAACCATCCGGCCCTCTGGCGCCGCTTCGCCGCGGCCCTGGGCGCGCCGTCGGACCTGGCGTCGGCTCCCCGCACGCCCGAAGTCGCGGACGCCATCGCGGAGTTTCGGAAGACGACGCGCGAGGGCTCCGTGACCGAGGGCCTCGCGGCGCTGTACGCGTACGAGTCGCAGATTCCGGAGGTCTCGAAGACCAAGCGCGAAGGCCTCGCGGCCTTCTACGGCATCGCGGATGAAGACGCGACCCGCTTCTTCTCGGTCCACGAGCAGGCGGACGTGTGGCATCGGCAGGTCGAGCGCGAGGCCCTCGGCCGCGCCGCCGATACGCCGGACAAGCGCGAGAAGGCGCTCGCGGCCGCCCGGCGCTGCTGCGACGCGTTGAACCGCGCGCTCGATGGAGTGATGCGGGAGAACGCGCTCGTCTGCTGACGACGATCCGGGCCGTCTTCTTCGACGCGGGGGCGACGCTCCTCTATCCGGATCCTCCGGTCGAGGAGGTCTATGCCCGCATCTTCGCGGATGACGGCGCGCGGTTTACGAAGGACGAGCTGCGCGGCGCTCTGACGGCGACATGGATCGAGGTCCAGCGCGAGAAGCCGGGAGACCGCTACGGCGGGGTCCGCGGCGAGCCCGAGTTCTGGCGCCATTTCCTCTCGCGCGTGCGCCGCCTCCTCGACGGCGGACCGCTGTCGGACGACGCGTTTGCGCGCCTCGCCCAGCACTTCCGAGAGCCGGGCGTGTGGGCCGTCTATCCGGACGTCCGGCCGGTCCTCGAGGCGCTCGCGGCGCGCGGAATCCCGCTCGCGGTCGTCTCCAACTGGGACTCGTACCTGCCCCGTCTGCTGGAGCTCCAGGGCCTCGCCGGATACTTTCGCTCGGTGTCCGTATCCGCCATCGAGGAAACGGGCAAGCCCGACGCCGAGATCTTTCGCCGGACGTGCGCCCGCGTCGGCGTGCCCGCGGCGGAGACCCTGCACGTGGGCGACTCGCTGCGAGACGACTACGAGGGCGCGAAGGCGGCGGGACTGTGCGCCGTCCTGCTCGATCGCCGCGGCGAGCACCGGGACGTCGCCGAGCGGATCGCGAGTCTCTCGGAGCTGCCGCCGCGGCTGGCCGCCGCCGTCTGATATCCTCCGCGGCACTTTCGCATGAGCCAGCTGTTTCGGAAGAAGTCGCTCGACCTGATCCTCGCCGACGCGGAGGAGCCCGAGCACCAGATGAAGCGGACGCTCGGCCCGATCCAGCTGGTCGCCCTCGGGATCGGCGCGATCGTCGGCGCCGGGATCTTCGCCGTCATCGGCTCGGCCGCGGCGGGCGGCGGCCATCACGACGGAGCGGGCCCGGCGCTCGTCATCTCGATCCTCATCACGGCCATCGGCTGCGGCTTCTGCGCCCTCTGCTACGCGGAGTTCGCGTCGCTCGTGCCGATCTCCGGGAGCGCCTACACCTATTCCTATGCGACGCTCGGCGAGTTCATCGCCTGGATCATCGGGTGGGACCTGATCATCGAGTACGCGATGGGCAACGTCGCCGTCGCGGTCTCCTGGTCGGGCTACTTCGTCGAGCTGCTCAAGGGCCTCGGCATCACGGTCCCCGCCTGGATGTCGACCGACCTCGCGACGGCGATCAAGACGCCGGGATTCATGGACGCCGCGCCGCATCTCTTCGGTCTTCCGATCGTCCTGAACATCCCGGCGGCCGCGATCACGCTGCTGCTGACGTGGCTGCTCGTCGTCGGCATCAAGGAGTCCGCGCGGTTCAACACCGCGATGGTCCTCCTCAAGCTCGTGATCCTCGTCTTCTTCATCGTCGTCGGCGCGACCTACGTCAAGCCCGTCAACTGGCACCCCTTCGCGCCGAACGGCTGGACCGGAATCGGCACCGGCGCGGCGCTCATCTTTTTCGCCTACATCGGCTTCGACGCCGTGTCGACGGCGGCCGAGGAGTGCAAGAACCCGCAGCGCGACATGCCGATCGGCATGATCGGCTCGCTGGCGATCTGCACCGTCCTCTACGTCGCGACCTCGCTCGTCCTCACGGGCATGGTGCCGATCGAGTCGATCCGGGGCTCGTCCGAGCCGCTCGCAAAGGCCTTCTCGCTTCTCGGGATGAACTGGGCGGCCGGCATCGTCGCGTTCGGAGCGGTCATCGCCACGACGGCGGTGCTCCTCGTCTTTCAGTACGGGCAGGCGCGCATCTTCTTCTCGATGGCGCGCGACGGGCTGCTCTCGCCGTCCTTCGCGAAGATCCATCCGAAGTACAAGACCCCGCACGTCACGACCATCTGGATCGGCGTCATCGTCGCCGCGCTCTCGGCCTTCGCGAACCTCGACGTCTTCGTCGAGTTGACCAACATCGGGACGCTCTTCGCGTTCATCCTGGTCTGCATCGGCATCATGGTGCTTCGCCGCACCGACCCCGACCGCAAGCGCGCGTTTCGGACGCCGCTGGTGCCCCTGACGCCGATCCTCGGCATCGTCATCTGCCTCTACCTGATCATCGGCCTTCCCGTGATCGAGAAGGGCACGCTCGTCCGGTATGGCGGGCTTCCGACCGCCACGTGGATCCGGTTCGTGGTCTGGCTCGTTCTTGGCCTCGTCATTTACTTCGCCTACGGGTTCCGGAAGTCCCGACTGGCTCCGAGGTCTTAGCGGGCCGCTGCGCGACCCGACCGACGAGAGAGGGAACATTTCGGGACCGCCCTCTCCCACGAAACCTCCTGCTACACTCGGTGAGAGCCTCCAGCCTGGAGGCCAGAGTGGTCTTTCATCATGGAGGTGGGAATGAGGATGCGTCAGATTCTCCCGGCCGTCGCGCTCGCCGTGGTCCTCGCCGTTCCGGCGTCGGCTCAGGTGGCGACGAAGAAGTTTCCCTGGCAACCGATCGGTGGCGTGCAGAACATCGACCTGCAGACCGAGGACGTCGTCGTCGGACAGGTCGTCTTCGACCTCGGCTCGACGCTGAAGGGAACGCCCATCCGGAAGTCGAGCGCGAAGGTCCGAGTCCGCATCGACAACAACTCGGAGACGGACGAAGAGGTCGGGGTCGCCGTCGTCGTTTTCGATGCCGAGGGTAACGTCGTCGCCGCCGGCTCCAACGGCACGAAGTGGGGCTACCTCAACAAGGGTCAGCGGACCTACTACGACATCGACTTCCCGTACGTGTACCGCCGGTTGGACCAGGCGGCGAACTTCATGGTCACCCTGGAGACCAAGTCGAAGTCGGCGAAGAAGTCGAAGTCATCGGCCGAGCCGACGCCGGAGCCCGAGCCGACGCCGGTACCCTAACCGTCGCCTCCGCTTCGTTCGGGGCCTGCGCGCCCGACGGGCGCGCACCGCCGGGCGGCTCGCCCAAAGGGGCTCGACCGCCCGGCTGACCCCTCACTTCTCTCCGGCTCCCGCGGCGTGAGCCTCCACCCTGGCCGTCGCCTTCGCTTCGTTCGGGGCCTGCGCCCTTTGGGCGCACCGGTGAGCGGCTCGCCCGGATGCGGGCTCGACCGCTCACCTGGCCCCTCACTGCGCTACGGCTCCCGCGGCGTGAGCCTCCACCCTCGCTTCGCTCGGGTGACTTCTCACGCCGCGAGCTGATTTGAGAATTGGGCGTGACGAGCCACGTTTTACCCCCTCGCCCCCCGCAAGGGGGGAGAGGGTTGGGGTGAGGGGGAGGGAGAGCGTCGCCTCCGCTTCGTTCGGGGCCTGCGCGCCCGACGGGCGCGCACCGCCGGGCGGCTCGCCCAAAGGGGCTCGACCGCCCGGCTGACCCCTCACTTCTCTCCGGCTCCCGCGGCGTGAGCCTCCACCCTCGCTTCGCTCGGGTGACTTCTCACGCCGCGAGCTGACTTGAGAGTTGGGCTTGACCGAGCACTCTTACGGCGGAACGATCCCCGGCACATCCCTTCCCGCGTAGCCGGTCATCTCGACGTAGGCGCGGCCGCTGATCGGGATGCCGCCCCGCTTCCCTTCGACGCGGCAGGCGCCCTCCCAGTACGTGACGCCGGTCGATTTCTCGGTCCGCAGCTCCTGATCCGCCACGAGAGGCGTGATCGTCGTCTCGAGGCCGAGCGACTTCACGGCGAGCGACCAGACGGCCGGATACGTCGCCTTCGAACGCGGCGAGGTCCAGGTGGAGCGCGGCGAGAGCGCCACGTCGCTCCAGGGGATCGTTCGCGGCGGATCGCTCGCGGGCACGAACGTGCCTCCCGAGAAGGGCGACGCGCCGCCGCCCGCGAGGCGGAGACGATAGAGCATCAGCTCCGATCCATCCGAGAGCTGCAGCGCGAACCAGTCCCACCCGGCGGCGCCGGCGGGAAGCGCTCCGGGTCCCCACTCGTGGTCGAACCATGCGGTGCCCGAAAGGCGCAGCGGCGGCGCGCTGCCGCGCGCGAGCGTCCCGGCCGCCGCAAAGCGCGTGATCGAGACGTAGTGCGAGTACTCGTTCTCGCCCGGCCCTTTTCGGGAGAGGCCCGCCTCGCCGTTTGCGACGGGAGCCTTGGAAGGCGTGAGCGTCAGGGCGAGATCGCCGAGATCGGGCATGCCCGCTGCGAGTCGCACGACTCCGTTCTGGTCCCGCGCGAACCAGTCCTCGTTCGAGACGTCGAGGCGCCCTTCGGCGGCGCCCGCGATGCCCGGCAGGCCGAGGTGCGTCTTCTCGTCGTAGACGAACGTTCTCCGGGCGACGTCGGTCCACGCGAAGTGCGCGAGGTGAAGGTCGCGGACGCGGAAGAACGTGAGCTGGAACCCATACGTTGCTCCGTCCGGCGCCTCGAGGTGGCCGGTGTAGTACCACCACTCGACGGCGGCCGCGGGGTGCGCGCCGTGGTCGCGCGGAAACTGCAGGGAGGGCGCGGCGGCGAGCACCAGCGCGGCCAGCCGGACGATCCTTCGCAATCTCATTCCTCCTGGAGCGCCGCGGCCGGGTCGACGGCGGCCGCGATGCGGCCGGGGACGATCCCCGCCAGGATCGAGGCCGCGAAGACCAGGGCGCTCGCGGACGCCAGCCTCCCCGCCGGAACGCTCAGGGCCACCGTCCAGCCGAAGGATTGCGGGTTGATGACGCCGAGGAGGAGGTACGCGAACGCGGCGCCGGCGGCGACGGCTCCCGCGGTGCCGACGAGGCCCGCCAGGACCGCCTCGAGCCGCGTCGCTCCGCGAATCTGAGAGCCCGACGCCCCGATCGCGCGCAGAAGGCCGAACGCTCGCCTCCGTTCGACCGCCGACGCGACGAGCGCATTCGCGATGCCGAGGATCGCGACTCCGACGGCGATCGCCTCGAGCGCGTGCGTCACGGCGAACGTCCGGTCGAAGATCCGGAGCGCTTCGCGGCGCAGCTCCCGATTGGTCGAGATCGAGATCGCAAAGCGATCCTGCGCGGCCGCGAGAATCCGGCGGCGCAGCTCCGACGGGTCGGTGCCCGGCGCCGCGAGCACCGCCACGCTCGTGACGCGGTCGTCGCGAAAGATCGAGCGGTAGAGCTCCCGATCCATGACCACGGTGCCGCGGTCGTTCGAGTAGTCCCGGTAGACGCCGGCCACGCGAAAGGAGCGCGGGCCGTCCGGAGCGGGGACCTCGACCGTCGCGCCGGCCGAGGCTCCGAAGCGGCGGGCGTAAGGCTCCGAGACGAGGACTTCGCCGCGCTCCCTCGCCGCGAGCGCGACCGGCCGGGGATCGGCGCCGTCGAGCAGCGGCAAGGCGCCGACGCGGGACACGACGCGGAAGTCGCCGGAGCCGACCGTGAACGGCCGGCCCGACGAGTCCACGACGTCGCGCGCCCGGAACGGATCGACCGCGGCGACGCCGTCGAACCGCCGGAGGAACGGGACGATCTCGGGCGCGAGATCGCCCACGATGCCCGAGCGGCCGCCCGTGTCGGCCTTGACCCAGAGATCCGAGCGCAGCGTGGACTCGACCCAGACGCGCACCGTCTCGCGGATGGAGGCGACCGTCACGATCATGGCGAGCGTCATGCCGAGCGCCATGGACAGGGCCGTGACGGCGATCCCGTTGCGGACGAGGCCGCCGCGGAAGAATCCCGCCGCGAGGCGGCCCTCGACGCCGAGGACGCGGGCGAGAAGCCGGCCCGGTCCCTCCGCGCCGGCGCGCACGCCGAACGGCGCCGCCAGCGTGAGCGCGACGACGACGAGCCCGACCGCGGCGAAACCGAAGAGCGGGAATCCGTCGACGGCTTCGGCCCTCGATGCCGCGAGAGCCGCGGCGAGCGCGGCGCCGGCCCCGAGCACACGCCGTCCGAGGCTTCGCCGGGCGACGCCCTCGATCGAGCCGGCGCGCATCGCGGGAGACGGGTCGACGCGCGTGGCCTCGATCGCGGGAAGAAGAGTCGCGAGAGAGGCGGCGGCCATCCCGACGACCGCGGCGAGGATCACGACGCCCCCGTACCGGGAGTCTCCGATGTGGGCGGTCGGAAGATAGATGCTCGCGACCGTGCCGGCGACGGCCGAGAGCGCGGCGCGCGAGACGAAGAAGCCGAGGATCTCTCCGAGCACCGTCCCGAGGGCGCCGACGGCGAGGCCCTCCGCGAGGAAGGCCGCGAAGAGCACGCCGCGGCCGGCTCCGAGCGCACGCAGGGTCGCGATCTCGGGGCGCCGCCGCAGCACCGCGATCGAAACGGCGTTGAAGATGAGGAAGATTCCGACGAGCAGCGTCAGCGAGCCGAGGGCGTTCAGGTTGAAGCGGAAGGCCCTCACCATGCGTTCCGAAGTCTCGGCGGCCTTCCCCGGCGAGTCGAGCGACAGGCCGCGCGGAAGACGCCGCGCGATCTCGAGGCGCGCGGTCTCCCTCGCCACGCCGGGACGAAGGACGACGTCCACGCGGTCGACCAGGCCGGCCTTGCCGAGCAGGTCCTGCGCCGTGAAGACGTCGGTCAGGACGAGATCGCCGCCCGCCGCGCCGGCCACGCCCGAGAGCTCGACGATTCCGCCGATCCGGACGCTCCGGCGCTTTCCGCCCGCGACGAGCTCGAGGCGCGAGCCGGGAGCGAGACCGCGCCGGGAGGCGAGCCGGTCCGACACGAAGATCGCGCCTCGCGCCGCGAGCGCGGCGCGCGCGCCCGCCTCCGCCGGCGCGATCAGCCGGACGTCGCGGACGGCGCCGTCTCCGCCCCAGTCGATCCCGAGGATCTGGACGATCTCCCGGGGCGAGCCCTCGAGCACCGCCGGACCTGTGACGGCGGGGGCGAGCGAGCCGAGCTTCCAGACGAAGGCGAGAGACGCGAGCGTCTCGAGCGGCACGCCGGCCGGGCCGCTCACCACGAAGTCGCTCTTTCCCGAGAGCCGCGCCGCGGCGCTCTCGAAGGAGGCCGTCACGCTGCGGTTCGCGTGGTGAATGGCGGCCACCGCGGCCACGCCGATCGCGATCCCGACGACCGGCACCAGGACGCGCACCGGATGGCGCCGCGCCGGCCCGGCGATGAGGGCGCGGAAGACGAGGCCGAAGCCCCTCACTCGATCCGTCCGTCGCGGACGGCGACCGTCCGATCCGCCCTCGCGGAGGCGGTGGAGGAGTGGGTCGCCAGCAGCAGGGTGACGCCGCGCTCGCGCCGGATCTCGTCGAGGAGCCGCAGGACCTCCTCGCCGTTGCGGCGGTCGAGGTTGCCGGTCGGCTCGTCCGCGAGGAGCAGGCGCGCACCGGTCGCGAGCGCCCGGGCGATCGCGACGCGCTGCATCTCTCCGCCCGAGAGCTCGTACGGGTGGGCCCGCTCGCGGCGGGCGAGGCCGACCCGCTCGAGCAGCGCCGAGGCCCGCGCGCCGGCGTCGTCGCCGCCGTCGAGCCGCCGCGGCAGCTCGACGTTTTCGCGCACGGTCAGGTGCGGCAGCAGGTTGAAGAACTGGAAGACCATCCCGACGTCGCGCCGCCGATAGAGGACGAGCTCGCGCTCCGGGAGGCTCGACACGGAGCGGCCGCCGACGCGCACGTCGCCCGCCGTCGGCCGGTCGATCCCGCCGACCACGTGGAGGAGCGTCGACTTTCCGCTCCCCGACTCTCCCACGAGAGCGAGGAACTCGCCGGCCGGGACTTCGAGGTCCACGGCATCCAGCGCGACGACGGGCTCCGCCCCGGCGTATACCTTGCGAAGCCCCCGGCACGAAACGGCGGGCGCGGCGGAGAGGCCCTCGGGCGGCACGGTGCGAGAATACCCGTTAGACCGAGACGGCAGACCTCAGATTGCAAACGACGGACCGAGCGTGAATCCTCTCGCCCCACTTCGCCGCACCTGGGCGCATCGCGCCCTGGTCTCGGCCCTCGTGCGCCGCGAGCTCTCCGCGCGCTACCGCGGGGGCGCGCTCGGTTTTCTGTGGTCGTTCCTGAACCCGCTGCTCCTGCTGCTCGTCTACGCGACCGTCTTCCGGCTGGTCTTCGCGCCCCGGGCGGACGTGAAGCCCTACGCGCTCTTTCTCTTCGGAGGGGTGCTGATGTGGGGATTCGCGTCGTCGTCGCTGCTCGACGCGGTCGAGGCGTTCCGGGCGAACGGCCCCTTGCTGCGCAAGACGACGGTCTCGCCCGAGGTGTTCCCCGCGGCCGCGGTCGGAGGGCGCCTGTCGCACTTCCTGCTCGCCTTCCCGGTGCTTCTCGCCGCGATCGTGTTCGGCGCAATGCGCGGCGGCGTCCGCGTCGGTCCGGCCGCGATCGAGTTCCCGCTCGTGCTCGCCCTGCTCGCCCTCTCCGTCTTCGGCGCGGCGCTCGGCCTCTCGGCGCTGTCGGTTCACTTCGCCGACGTGCGCGACATCGTCGCCAATCTCCTGACGCTCGCCTTCTTCGTGACGCCCGTTCTGTACCCGGCCGAGGCGGTCCCCGAGCGCTGGCGATGGGCGCTGAGGCTGAACCCGTTCGCGAGCTATTTCACCGGGCTGCACGACACCCTGTTCTTCTTCCGCCCGGTCGCCGCGATGGACTGGCTCTGGATGATCGGCACGGCCGTCCTGGCTCTCGGCGCCGGCGGGGCCGTGTTCGAGCGGCTGCGCGATTCCCTGGCGGAGGAAGCATGAGCGCGGCTCCGGCGATCTCGGTCCGCGATGCCGCGAAGGTGTATCGCCGCTACGCCCGGCGCCCGCACGGGACGCTGAAGTCGGCCCTGGTCCGCGGCGGGGGAGGGGCCGGCGGCGACCGCGGCGTCCTGGCGCTCGAGGGGGTTTCGTTCACCGTCGCCGCGGGCGAGTCGCTCGGCGTCGTCGGGGCGAATGGCTCGGGCAAGTCCACGCTCCTGAAGCTGCTCGCGGGGATCATGCGGCCGACCCGCGGCACGGTCGAGGTCCGGGGGAGGCTGGCCGCGCTGCTCGAGCTCGGAGCGGGATTCCACCCCGAGATCTCGGGCCGGGAGAACATCGAGATCACCGGCCTTCTGCTCGGCCTGACGAAAAAGGAGATCGCGGAGCGCTTCGACGACGTCGTGCGCTTTGCCGGGATCGAGGAGTTCCTGGACGCCCCGGTCAAGACGTACTCCTCGGGCATGGCCGTGCGACTCGGGTTCGCGATCGCGGCCCACAGCGACCCCGACGTGCTCCTCGTGGACGAGGTGCTCGCGGTCGGAGACGAGGCCTTCGCGCATCGCGCTCTCGAGAAGTTCGACGAGTTCGAGCGCGCCGGCAAGACGCTGGTCTTCGTCTCTCACGACCTCACGCTCGTCGCCGACCGGTGCCGGCGCGCGATCTGGCTCGACAAGGGCCGGCTCGCCGCCGACGGCCCGTCCGGCGAAGTCATCGCGCGCTACCGGTCGCGCGTCGCCGAAGAAGAAGGGGGGCGCCGCGCCGCCACGGGCCCCGCCGGAAGCCGCGTCGGGTCGGGCGCCGCCTCGATCGAGCTCGTCCGGCTCCTCGATCGGGAGGGCCGGCCCGCCGGCCGGGTGCGCTCGGGCGAGGCGGCGACGATCGAGATCGTCGTGCGGGCTTCCGAGGCGCTCTCGGACTTCGTCTTCGGCGTCGAGATCGCGACCGTCGCGGGCGCGACGGTCTTCGGAACGAACACGCTCATCGAGGGCTATCGCTCCGACCGTTTCACGGGCGATGCGCGGATCTCCCTCGAGATTCCGTCCCTCGACCTCGCTCCCGGCCTCTATGGCGTGGACGCGGCGGTCCACGCCCGCGACGGCGCGCCCTACGACTATCGCCGCGACGTGATCCGCTTCGAGGTCACCGCCGACCGGGCCTCGACCGGCGTCTGGAGCCCGGCGCGGCGCTGGACGTTCTCGGGAGGCGTCCGGTGGAAAGACTGAGCCCGGCCTTGCAGGTAAACTCCCCGCGCCGCATGCGTTCGTCGTTCCTTCCCTTCGCCCGGCCGAATCTCGGCGAAGAAGAAATCCGCGAAGTCGTGGACACGCTGCGCTCTGGCTGGATCACGACGGGACCGAAGACCGAGCGCTTCGCGGCGGACTTTCTCGAATACGTCGGCGGCCGTTTCGCCGTGCCGGTCTCCTCGGCGACCGCCGGCCTCCACGCGGCCCTGCTCGCCCTCGGCATCGGACCGGGCGACGAGGTCGTCACGACCCCGATGACCTTCGTCGCGACGCTGAATGCGATCGTGCACACGGGCGCCGTGCCGGTCCTCGTCGACATCGACGCGGCGACGCTGCAGATGCGCGTCGAGGCGGTCGAGGCCTCGCTGACGCCGCGGACCCGGGCGATCGTTCCCGTGCACTTCGTCGGGCAGCCCGTCGATCTCGACCCGCTGCTCGCGCTCGCCTCGGCCCGGGGAATCGCCGTCCTCGAAGACGCCGCGCACGCGGTCGGGACCGAGTATCGGGGCCGCCGGATCGGGTCCTTCCCGACGACGTCGGTCTTCTCGTTCCACCCCAACAAGAACATCACCACGGGCGAGGGCGGGATGATCGTCACCGAGGACCAGGGGGTCTTCGAGCGGGCGTCGCTCCTGAAGTTTCACGGCATGGACCGCGAGGCATGGAAGCGGTTCGCGAAGGAGGGAAGCCCCCGTTACGACGTCGAGGTGCCGGGCTTCAAGTACAACATGATGGACATCCAGGCGGCGCTGGGACTCGCGCAGCTGCCGCGACTCGACGGCTTCATCGCCGAGCGGACGCGCCTGGCCGCCCGCTACGATGCCGCGTTCGGCGGCGTCGCCGGGTTGATCCTTCCGACGCGCGTCCCGTATCCGGCGCGCCACGCCTGGCACCTGTACACGCCGCTCGTGGACGTCGATCGCCTCGCGATCTCGCGCGACCGATTCCTCGACGAGTTGAAGCGGCGCAACATCGGGACGGGACTCCACTACACGGCCGCCCACGAGTTCACGTACTACGCCGGCCGCTTCGGCTGGAAGCCCGGCGACTTCCCGGAGGCCCATTTCGTCTCCGAGCGGATCGTTTCCCTCCCGCTCTTTCCGGGCCTGTCCGACGCCGACCAGGACGACGCGATCGAAGCCGTCCGCGAGGTCCTCGAGGAGTTCCGCCGGTGAAGGTCTCGGTGGTCGTGCCGGTCTACAACGAGGAGGGCAACCTCCCGGAGCTGCTGACCCGCCTCGGCGCCGTGATGGACGGCATCGGCGAGCCGTACGAGGTCGTCTTCGTGGACGACGGGAGCCGGGACGGGTCGCTCGCCATCCTCAAGCAGGCCGCGGCCGCGCGGCCCGACCGCATCCGCGTCCTCGAGCTCGCCCGCAACTTCGGCCAGCACCAGGCGATCCTCGCCGCCTTCGAGAGCGTCACCGGAGACGCCGTCGTGACGCTCGACGCGGACCTCCAGAATCCTCCCGAGGAGATCCCGAAGCTGCTCTCGAAGATGAAGGAAGGGTTCGACGTCGTCGGCGGCGTCCGCCAGAGCCGCCAGGACTCCATCCTGCGCCGGCTCGCGTCCGGAATCGTCAATCGCGTCACGGTCGCGATGACGCGGATGCACCTGACCGACCTCGGCTGCATGCTCCGGGCGTACTCGCGCGACGTGATCGAGGAGATCAACCGCTGCGACGAAGCCTCGACGTTCATCCCCGCGCTCGCCCAGAGCTTCGCGCGGAAGCCCACCGAGATTCCCGTCGCCCACGCTCCGCGGCGGCACGGCCGGTCGGCGTACTCGCTGTACCAGCTCGTGCGCCTGAACTTCGACCTCATGACGGGGTTTTCCGTCGTGCCGCTCCAGGTCTTCGGCCTGCTCGGGACGCTGGTCGCCGCCGGAGGGGTCGCCTTCGGCATCTTCCTGTTCGTCCGCCGCCTCATCGTCGGCGCGGAGGTCGAGGGCGTCTTCACGCTCTTCGCGATTCTCTTCACGCTGGTCGGGATCGCCATGGCGGGTCTCGGCCTCGTGGGCGAGTACGTCGGACGCATCTACCAGCAGGTGCGGGGCCGGCCTCGCTTTCGCGTTCGGCGCGTGTACGGACTGGGCGCCTCGGAGGCGGATTCCGGCACACGGCTCGCGGCTCACGGCTCCCGGCGCGAGCCATGACCCGCATCGCGGTCTTCGCCTATTCGGATACCGGCCATGCCTGCCTCGAGCACCTGCTCGATCGGCGCGAGAACGTGATTCTCGTCGCGACGCACCGCGACCAGCCCGACGAGGCGGCCTGGTTTCCGAGCGTCGCGGCGCTTTCGCGCTCGCGGGGCCTCGAGCCGGTCGTGATGGAGAATCCGCTGGACCGCTCCTCGATCTCGCGGCTGCGCGCGGCGCGGCCCGACCTGATCTTCTCCTTCTACTACCGCCGCATCCTCCCCGAGGAGATGCTCTCCGAGCCGCCCCTCGGCGCGTGGAACATGCACGGATCGCTTCTCCCGAAGTTCCGCGGGCGCGCGCCCGTCAACTGGGCGGTCCTGAAGGGCGAGACGCGGACGGGCGCCACGCTCCACGCGATGACGGAGCGCGCCGACCGCGGCCCGATCCTCGACCAGGAAGCCGTGCCGATCGGGCCGGACGATACGGCGATCGAGGTGCAGCGCCGTGTCACCGCCGCGGCCGTGGCGGTCCTCGCCCGGCGCCTGGACGAGCTCAAGTCCGGAGACGCGCGTCCGGTGGCCGCAGGACGAGTCCCAGGCGTCGCGCTTCGGCCGCCGGCGCCCGGACGACGGCCGGATCGACTGGACCCGGCCGGCGAAGGAGGTCCACGACCTCGTTCGCGCCGTGACGCACCCGTATCCGGGCGCGTTCACCGACGTCTTCGGCGCGAAGACGTTCGTGTGGCGGTCGCGGTTGCCGGGACTGGCCGCTCACGACACCTTCCCCGGCCAGGTCCGCGCCGAGGAGGAGCGTCTGTTCGTGGCGTGCGGCGACGACCGTTACGTCGAGCTGCTGTCCCTGCAGGCCGAGGGCGAGCCGGAAGAGGGCGCGGCCGAATACCTGATGCGGAGGCGGTGATGCGGGTCCTCATCCTCGGAGTCAACGGATTCATCGGCAACGCGCTGACCGAGCGCATCCTCCAGACGACCGACTGGCACGTCTCCGGGCTCGACATCGGCTCGGACAAGATCGCGCCGTTCCTCGACAACCCCCGGTTCACGTACCTCGAGGGCGACATCGCGATCAACAAGGAGTGGATCGAGTACCAGGTCAAGAAGTGCGACGTCGTCCTGCCGCTCGTCGCGATCGCGACTCCGGCGGCCTACGTCAAGGAACCGCTCGCCGTCTTCGAGCTCGACTTCGAGGAGAACCTTCGCATCGTCAAGCAGGCCGTCCGCTACGGAAAGCGCGTCGTGTTCCCGTCGACCTCCGAGGTCTACGGGATGTGTCCGGACGCCGAGTTCGACGAGGACACCTCGCCCATGGTCTACGGACCGATCGAGAAGCAGCGCTGGATCTACTCCTGCAGCAAGCAGCTGCTCGACCGCGTCATCTGGGCCTACGGAACGAAGGGACTGCAGTTCACGCTCTTTCGGCCCTTCAACTGGTTCGGCCCGCACCTCGACGACGTGGATTCGCCGAAGGAGGGCTCGAGCCGGGTCCTGACGCAGTTTCTGCACAACATTCTCTACGGCGAGCCGATCAAGCTCGTGGACGGCGGCACGCAGCGCCGCTCCTTCACGTACATTTCGGACGGCATCGATGCGCTGATGGCGATCCTCGAGAACCGCGGCGGCGCGGCCGACGGCGGGATCTTCAACGTCGGCAATCCCGAGAACGATCTGTCGATCCGCGAGCTCGCGGAAAAGATGATCGCGGCGGTGGCGGCCTCTCCCGGTTTCGAGGAGACGGGGCGGCGGGCGCGCATCGTGGACGTTTCGTCGGGCGACTACTACGGGGCGGGTTACCAGGACATCCTGACGCGCGTGCCCTCCATCCGGCGCGCGCGGCGGCTTCTCGGCTGGGAGCCGAAGGTCTCGCTCGAGGAGGGAATCCGGCGGACGCTCGACTTCTACCTGCAGAGCCGACGTCCGGCGTCATGACGGCGCGTCGCGTCGCCCTCAAGGTCGACTGCGACACGCTCGAGGGAACGCGCGAGGGAGTGCCGCGCCTGCTCGAGATCCTCGCGGCCCGCGGAATCCGGGCGACCTTCTACTTCACGCTGGGACCCGACCGGTCGGGTGTCGCGATCCGGCGCGTCTTCACGCGCCGGGGGTTCCTGTCCAAGATGATCCGGTCGAAGGCGCCGTCGCTCTACGGCTGGCGGACGATGCTCTACGGCACGCTCCTCCCGGCGCCGATGATCGGCGCGCGCTCTGAGGAGGCCGTGCGGGCGGCGGCGCGGGCCGGGCACGAGACGGGCGTCCATGGCTGGGACCACGTCGGCTGGCACGACGGGCTGGACCGGATGAGCCGGGAGAAGATCGCCGCGGACTACGGCGCAGCCCATGCCGAATACCTCCGCATCCTCGGCGTTCCGGCGCGCTCGAGCGCGGCGCCGGGCTGGACCGCCAATGCCCGCTCCCTCGAGGTGCAGGAGGAGCGCTCCCTGCTCCACACGTCCGATACGCGCGGCGGCGCACCGTACTTCCCGCGGGCCGGAGGACGGACGTTTCGCACACTCGAGATTCCGACGACGCTGCCGACACTCGACGAGACCCTGGCGTGGCCCGAGCTCGCGCCGGGCGACGGGTCGCAGCGGGCGTTCTTTCGGGGCGCCGTGCGCGCGACCGAGGTGCACACGATCCACACCGAGGTCGAGGGCCGCTCGAAGGCCGCGCTCTTCTCGGCGATTCTCGACGACTGGCGGTCGGACGGGGTCGGGTTCGTCACGCTCGCGGAAATCGCGGGCGAGGCGCTGGAGCGGCGGGACCGGGTGCCGGAGCGGGAAATCGTCCGGACACGGCTTCCGGGGCGCGGCGGACTCGTCACCACCGGCTGGCCCGGGGGCGCGGCCGAGGTCGGCGAATGAAGGCGCGGCCGGTCCTTCTCGCCGCGGCGTTCCTCGCCGCCCTGGCCCTGCGACTGGCTCTGCTCGCCCACGTCTCCGGAAACTACGACCTGGCGTCCTACGCGGCCGTGGCCTCGATCGTGCGTCGCGGCGGGAGCATTTACCTCGAAACGGCGCGCTACAACTACTCGCCGCTCTGGGCCTGGGTCGTGGCCGCGCTCGCGATCCTCGCCGAGCGGATCGGCACCACGCTGGCGTGGTGCGTCGGCGCCTTCCTGCTCCTCGTGGACGGGGCGACGGCGCTCGTGGTCCGGCGGCTCGCGGGCGGAGGAAATCGCGGGGCGGTCGCGGCGATCCTCTTCTTCGCGAACCCGGTCTCGATCTTCGTGTCGAGCTTCCATCTCCAGTTCGACAACCTCGCGATCCTGTTCCTGCTGCTCGCGATCCTGGCGGCGGAGACGTCGCCGGAGTCCCGCGCCGGAACAGCCGCGGCCCTGTCGGCGTCCCTCATCGCCAAGCACGTGACCGTGTTCTTCCCGCCGCTCTTCGTGAGGCGCCGCGCCACGCGCGGGCTGACGGTCGCCGGTGCCCTGGTTCCCTACGCGGCCTTCGCGGCCGCGTTTCTGCCGTACGGGAAGTCCTGGGAGGGAATCCGGCGCCACGTCCTCGAGTACCGGAGCCTGTCGGAGGATTACGGGGCCGCGATGCTGCGGAAGATCCCCGGAGCTCCCGCGTGGCTGCCGACGGCGGTCTTCCTCGCGGCGGTCGCCGCCGTGATCGTCGTCGTGCGCCGCCTCGCGCTGCCGCTGCCGCGGGCGGCGCTGATCCTCTTTATCGCCATGCTGCTGACCGTTCCGGGAATCTGCGAGTACTACTTCGTCTGGCCGATCGCGCTCGGCGCGCTGGCGGGCGGCGCGGGATACGCGGTGTATACGCTCGTGGTCGGCGCGTTCTTCCTCGGATCGCCCGACGGCTTGAACCTGCCGCTGGCGCATCTGCCGGGCTGGCACGGTATCTGGTGGAGCCTCGTGCTGTGGTTCGCGTGGGAGCTCAGGGAGCAGAAAGAACGGCGGGAGCGGCGGAGTATTCTGTCTCCGACGTGAACGAGACCGATGTCGCCGGTCCGCCCGAGACTCGGCCGTCGCCTGCCGGACGCGCATGCTCGCGCTGACGGAGGCGATGCTGGCGGGTCTTCCGCAGAACGGCCCGACCGATCCGATCGCGTACTACCGCCGACCGTTCGTCGGGTGGCTATTTCGTGAGCGGATCAACCGCGGGCTGCGCCTTCTGCCGCCGGGGCGTTTCGCGCGAGCTCTCGAGATCGGCTACGGCGCGGGTGCGCTGCAACTCGCGCTCTCCGAGGGCGTCGAGGAGCTGCACGGCATCGATCTCGACGCCGATCCGAACGTCGTCGAGCGCCTGCTGGCGGTCCGGGGAAGAACGTCGCGGCTGCGGCGGGGAAGCGTCTACGAGCTTCCGTACGCCGGGGGGACGTTCGACCTCGCCGTGTGTTTTTCGGTGTTCGAGCACCTGAGCGAGCCGGAACGGGCGCTCTTGGAGGTCTATCGCGTGCTCGCGCCCGACGGGCTCTTCCTGCTGGGCATGCCGGCCGTGAATCGCCTGATGGAAGCCGGGTTTCGATCCATCGGCTTCAAGGGCATCGAGGACATTCACGTCACGACGCCCGCCGCCGTCTTTCGCTCGCTCGGACGCGTCGGATTCCGCGTCGCCGCCGAGCGGCACCTCGACTTTCCTCTCGCGCGTCCCTTCGGGGCCCGCATCTACTACGACTGGCTCCTCGAGAAAACCGCTTCCGGACGCAGTATCCTGTCCGACAGGTGACCCCGGGAAACGCGACACGGCGATCCGGCGTGCGGCCGGAGCTCTGGCTGGCGCTCGCGTCGGTGGGCGGGTCCTTTCTGGTGTACTGGCCGTTTCTCGGGAACATGACGCCGGTGTACCGGTTCTGGGACGGGCCCAACTTCCTTACCGTGGCCCGGACGCTGTACGAGATCCGATCCGACAACCCGTTGCTGGCCTACGTTTACGAACCGCGCTTCTTCGCGGCCTACATGCCGCTCTATCCGCTGCTCGTACGGTGTCTCGCGTTCTTCGGATACGAACGCGCGCTTCTGCTCGTCTCGATTCTCGCCTCGACGGCGGCGGTCCTGCTCTTCTACCGGCTCGCGCGCGACGTCTGGAAGCTCGAATCGCCAGGCTTCCTCGCGCTCGTCTTCCTGTTCCTGCCGCCGCGATGGCTGCTCTATCGCTCGACCGGCGCCACCGAGGCGGTCTACATCGCCTGCACGCTCGCGGCCGTGCTCTTCTTCGAGCGCTCGCAGGTCGGCCGTGCCTCGGTCGCCGGAGCGCTCGCCGCCCTGACACGGATCTCCGGCCTGATGATCGCTCCCGCCTTCGGCGTGCTGCTGCTCCTGCGCCGCCGCTGGCGCTCGATCCCATGGCTGTTCCTGATTCCGGCCGGGCTCTTCGGCTACTTCCTCTTCTGCGCCGTCCGCTTCGGCGACTTCTACGCGTACTTCACGCCGCACGGCGAGAAGCTCGCGAGGTTCGTGCCGTTCGGATTCCTTCCGGTGCTCTTCTCGAAGGGCCTCTATCACCAGGTGGAGTTCCACATCCTGCTCGCGCTCGTGTACGCGGTCGGCACGTCGCGGCTGCGGCCCTTCCCCGTGATCTTTTCGTACTGCATCTTCGAGTTCGCCCTCCACGTCTGTCTGTCGACGGAGGACTGGAGCCGCTACTTCCTGTCGATGGCGCCGTTCGCGCTGATCGTGGGGTTCCGCGACCTGATCGACACTCGCGCGTTCCGCTGGATCTTTCCCGTGTACGCCGCGCTGTCGGTCTACTACGCCTGGAACGTGATCCCCCTAAACGGGTGCCGGCCGGACATCTACCTCCACCTGCTCGAGCACCTGAACCTGCTTCCACCGGCCTGACGCGGGGCGCGTCGCGAGGGCCCCGGCCGCGGCGAGCGCAAAGGCCAGGGCCTGGAGCCCGACGCCCAAGCGGAACGGGCGCGCGTCCCACGCGAACTCGACCCGGTGGCGGCCGGGAGGCACGGCGACGGCGAGGTCGCGCGAGTTCGCGACGAGCACGGGCGCGGGAGCTCCGTCCACGGAGGCCTTCCATGCCGTGAAGAACGTCCGCGAGAAGACGAGGTGGCCGCCGGCGTCGGCCTCGACGGTCGCCGCGGCGCGGTCGGCCTGCACCGATTCGATGGCGACGCGCCCTTCAGCCGGAGGGCCTGCCGGATCCTCGGATCGCCGGCCCGGCAAGGCGAGATCGGTGCGAGGATCGAAGCGCTCCGAGCGCAGCAGCTCGAGCGAGCTCGACAGGGCGGGCCTGCGCCACGTCCGTCCCGCCCAGCGCAGCTCCGGCACGATCTCGGGCGCCTCGAACAGGACGAGGCGGCGGCCGGCGACCTCGAGACCGGTGACCGGCCGGAACAGCGGATGCTCCTCTCGGTCCTCCGCGAGCGCCCATCGGGCTCCGTAGAGGACGAGGAGGCGGTCGCGGCCGAGAGGGCTCGACGCGTCGGCAGCCTCGCTGGCGATGCGGTTGTAGTAGCCGTAGGAACCGTCGGGATCGGTCTCGAAGAGGTAGCGCGCGCCGTACGGCGCTCCCGTCAGGGGCACGAGCTGCTCGACGAGGATCCGCGCCACGCGCCCCATTCGCAGTGGCTCGTCGCCACTCGCGCCGCGCAGTACGGAAAGGTCGAACTGAGGAAGGCGGCGAGAAACGTAGATCCGGCCTGGGCCCTCGAGGCGGCGGGAGAGCGCCGGCGGACTCAGGAGCGGCGAGGCGGGCGCCGAGACGAAGAGGGGCAACCCCCACGGAAACGACGAGACGAGCGCGAGCCCCGCGATCGCCCAGGCCGGATCGCGCGGCCGGGCCCCCGGCCGCCGCAAGACGAGCGCGATCGCGAGCGTCGCGAGCACGCCGATCAGGGCGTCGCCTCGGACGAGGGATCGGAGGATCGGAAGGACCGCCGCCGGGTCCTCGGAAGCTCTCGCCGAGAGCGGGGCGACGAGGCGGTCGAGGGCGCTTCCCGGGGCGGAGAGGACCCACGCCGCGGCGAAGAGGCCCGAGGGCGGCGGCGAGCACGGCGATCTCCCGCCGTCCGGCGCGCCGGCGGCCCAGGGACTCCGCGGCCAGACCCGACAGCAGCGCGACCGCGACGGTCGTCACCAGGTAGAACTTGATCGGATATCGCAGCCGGCGGAACGCGCCCGCCGCGTAGAGCAGGCGGTAGAAGGGCAGGGCGAAGCCGAAGGCGAGCAGCAGCGCCACGACGCCTCCCGAGGCGAGCGCGACGCTGCGCCGATCCCAGAACTCCCGGCGGACCGCCGCGAGCACGAGGATCAGCAGGGGCACAACGCCGAAGGTCACGCACCAGATGTAGACGAAGTCCTCCGACGCGCGGGAGCGAAGCCAGTGGATCCCGCTGTCGAGCACGTCCGGACTTCCGCCGATTCGCGGGAGGACCCACTCGAGGGCCCGCGACGCCGTGAACGCCGAAGCGCCCGAGGCCTTCTCGGAGAACGAATGCTGGCCGCGGTAGGTCAGCGGGAAAACGGCGCGCAGCGGCAGGAGCAGCGGAGCCGCGAGGGCGATCGCGAGAGCCCCCGCTCCGACCGAGGCACGCAACGAGCGACCGAGGTGCGTGGCCCGCTGACCGCGGGGAGCCGTCCGCGCCGCGCCGACCAGGAGCGCGCCGCCGACGGCGATCGTGATCAGGGAGATCGCGGGCTCGCCGGCCAGCAGCTGCAGGCCCATCGCCAGACCGGCGGCAACGGCCGAGCGGGCGCGCGTTCGTCCGTCCGGGGCACGCCCGAGGTCGACGAGCGCCGCGCCGCACCAGGGCAGCCAGGCCGCGGCCGCGCTCGAGTTCATGAACGCCGAGCCGTACGAGAGCATCATCCCCGAGAACCCGTACGCAACGCCCGCGACGAGGGCGCCCCCCGATCCGAGCCCGAGACGGCGCGCGAGAGCCCGCGCGCCGAAGAACGCCCACAGGACGTGAAGGAGGTAGTGCGCGTTGAAGGCCGCCACGGGCGAGAGCACGCGAGCCAGCAGGAAGGTCGGATAGAGCAGCACCGCGTTGGGGTTGGCGAGAAGCGGCTGTCCTCCGGAGGCCGCGGGGTTGACGAACGGAACGCGGCCGGACACGAGCTGTCGGACCGCCTCCCGGTGCCAGGGCCAGTGCGTGATCTGAGTGTCGCGAAAGACGAGCAGACGGGTGCCGAGAATCTCGGGCAGGAGCGGGAGCCCGAAGAGAACGGCGACCGCAACGGCCGAGACCAGGTCGCGCGAGCGCCGGGACATTGCGATGAGTCTACAGTTAGTGCGATCATGCGAGTCGCAGCGTGATGCTCGATACGGATCCCGCCCCGCCTTTCTCACCGGACGCGCGGCGGCGCCGAGATCTCGAGGCAAAGCGCGCGCTCGCGGCGCACTTCGACGCGTTCGCTCCCGAGCGCGGCCGCTGGAAATCGAAAAACGCCTACTATCACCGGTCGCTCGAGCGGCTCTGCCGCCGTTTCGTCCCCCCGGGCGCGAGGGTCCTCGAGCTCGGCTGCGGAGACGGCGATCTCCTCGCGTCGCTGTCCCCGGATCCGGCAGGGAGCCTCGGCGTGGACCTTTCGCCGGGGATGGTGGAGCGCGCCCGAGCGAAGCATCCGGATCTACGCTTTCTCGTTCAGGATGCGGAGGCCCTGGACGTCTCCGGGGATCGGCCCTTCGACTTCGTCGTCGCGAGCGACCTCGTCGGACACCTCCACGACATCTACTCGACCTTCCGAAACCTGCGCCGGCTCTGCCACGACGGAACGCGGCTCCTGATCACGTACTACAACTTCGTGTGGGAGGGCGTGCTGCAGGCGGGAGAGCGGTTCGGATGGAAGATGCCGCAGCGCCACCAGAACTGGCTCGGCATGTCCGACCTCGAGAATCTCCTGACCCTCGCCGGTTTTTCCGTGTCGGAGCGCGGGTGGGACCTTCTCCTGCCCATCCGCATTCCCTTCGTCTCCGACCTCGTCAACCGGTTCGCCCCGCGAACTCCGGGGCTGCGTCATCTCTGCCTCGTTCACTACGCCGTGGCGGAACCCGCGGCGGGGAAACGCCGCGTCGGTGACCGGGCCGAGGGAACCGAAGGCCGGCCGCCGAAAGAGAAGCCCGCGCCGAGGGTCTCCGTCGTCGTTCCCTGCCGAAACGAGGAGGGCAACGTCGACGCCGCCGTCGAGCGGATTCCGGAGATGGGGGCCGGCACCGAGATCATCTTCGTCGACGGCAACTCGACCGACGGCACGGTACAGAGAATCGAGTCCGCGATCGCGCGAAACCGCGGCCCGCGCTCGATTCGCCTGCTCCACCAGGCGCCGCGCGGCGCCGGCGCCGCCAGGGACGAGGACCCCGATCGGATGCTGTCACTCGGCAAGGGCGATGCCGTGCGCAAGGGCTTCGCCGCCGCGACCGGAGACATCCTGATCATCCTCGACGCGGATCTCACGGTTTCCCCGGAGGACCTCCCGCGCTTCGTCGAGGTTCTCGAAGAGGGAAAAGCCCGGTTCGTCAACGGGTCGCGCCTGGTGTACCCGATGGAAGACGAATCGATGCGTTTCCTGAACCTCTGCGGCAACAAGGTGTTCAGCCTCGCGTTCACGTGGTTGCTCGGCCAGTCCATCAAGGACACGCTCTGCGGCACGAAAGCCCTCTATCGGCGCGACTACGAGAGGATCGCGGCAAACCGTGAGTACTTCGGAAACTTCGATCCCTTCGGCGACTTCGATCTGCTCTTCGGAGCCGCCCGGCTGAAGCTGTCCATCGTGGACATGCCGATCCGATACGCCCGCCGCACGGCCGGCGTCTCGAAGGTTCGGCTGGTGAGCCACGGCTGGCTTCTCGTCCGGATGGCGGGGATCGCGTTCCGCAAGTTCAAGTGGAATCGCTGGCTCGGTCTCGACCGGCCGGAGAGGATCGCACCTTGAAGCGGGCGCTTCTGACCGGAATCACCGGCCAGGACGGCTCGTACCTGGCGGAGCTGCTGCTCGAGAAGGGCTACGAGGTGCACGGCCTCATCCGCCGCTCGTCGTCCTTCAACACGGCCCGGATCGATCACATCTACCAGGATCCGCACGAGGCGGGGCGCCGCCTCATCCTCCACTACGGCGACCTGAACGACGCGTCCTCGCTCAACCGGACGCTCCGGCTCGTGGATCCCGGCGAGATCTACAACCTCGGGGCGCAGAGCCACGTCAAGGTGTCCTTCGACACGCCGGAGTACACGGGCGAGGTCACGGGCCTCGGCTCGGTGCGGCTTCTCGAGGCGATCCGGGAGCTGCGCATCCGTCCGAAGATCTACCAGGCGTCGTCGTCCGAGATGTACGGCGGCGCCACGGAGGTGCCCCAGCGCGAGACGACGCCGTTTGCGCCGCGCAGTCCCTATGCCGCAGCGAAGGTCTACGCCTACTGGATGACCGTCAACTACCGCGAGGCGTACGGGCTCTTCGCGGTCAACGGGATCCTCTTCAACCACGAGTCGCCGCGCCGCGGCGAGACGTTCGTGTCGCGCAAGATCACGCGCGGCGGTCGGGCGGATGCGGCACGGCCTCCAGGACCGCCTGTACCTCGGCAACCTCGAGGCCCGCCGCGACTGGGGCTACGCGAAGGACTACGTCGAAGCGATGTGGCGGATGCTCCAGGAGTCCGAGGCCCGCGACTACGTGGTCGCGACGGGGGAGAGCCGCACGGTCCGCGAGTTCTGCGAGCGCGCGTTCCGCCGGGCCGGGTGGGAGATCGCGTGGCGGGGCGCCGGGCCCGCGGAGAAGGGCGTGGATGCCGCGACCGGCCGCGTCCTCGTCGAGGTGGACCCGTCGTACCTGCGGCCGACCGAGGTCGGCCACCTCCGGGGCGACGCCTCGCTCGCCCGCGAAAGCCTCGGGTGGAGCCCGACCCTCGGCTTCGAGGGGCTCGTGGACCTCATGACCGACGCCGACCTCGCGCTCGCGGCGGGCGAGGCCTCGGCCGCGGGCGCGGCGCCGCGCTCGTGAGCTTCTGGAGCGGACGCCGCGTCCTGGTCACGGGAGGCGGCGGGTTCTTCGGGCGCCACCTGGTGCGGCGGCTCGAGGGCGGCCGTCCGGCGGCGATCCACGCGCCGAGGTCCTCCGAGTACGACCTGCGCGACGCGCGCGCGGCCGAGCGGTGCCTCGCGGAGACGCGCCCGGACGTCGTGATCCATGCCGCCGCCTCGGTCGGCGGAATCGGTGCGAACCTCGCGCACCCGGGCCGCTTCTTCTACGACAACGCGATGATGGGCCTGAACCTGATCGAGGCGGCGCGGGTCGCCGGCGTGGGCAAGTTCGTGTGCCTCGGAACGGTCTGCGCCTATCCGGGCGACACGCCCGTTCCGTTTCGCGAGGAGAGTCTGTGGGACGGCTACCCCGAGGAGACGAACGCTCCCTACGGCCTCGCGAAAAAGATGCTCCTCGTGCAGCTCCAGTCCTACCGCCAGGAGTACGGATTCCCCGGCATCTACCTGATTCCGGTCAATCTCTATGGCCCCGGCGACCATTTTGATCCCGAGACCAGCCACGTCATCCCCGCGCTCATCCGGCGCTTCACCGAGGCGAGCGAGCGAGGGCTTCCCGAGGTCGTCCTCTGGGGCGACGGCAGCGCGACGCGCGAGTTCCTGCACGCCTCGGACGCGGCCGAGGCCGTGGTCCTCGCGGCCGAGCGCTACGACGGCCCCGAGCCGGTGAACGTCGGCACCGGCTTCGAGATCTCGATCGCCGACCTCGCGCGCCGCATCGCGCGCCTGACCGGCTTCTCCGGAACGATCGCGTGGGATCGGTCGAAGCCGAACGGCCAGATGCGGCGACGCCTCGACACGGCGCGCGCCGCCGACCGCTTCGGCTTCCGGGCCCGGGTCGGCTTCGAGGAAGGGCTCGCCGAGACGGTCGCGTGGTGGCGCGCCGAGGGCGGCCGGGAGCGATGACGGACCCCCCCTCGCACGCGCCGCGGGCCGCCTTCGTCGTCCTCGTCGTCTTCGCGTCGCTGTGCGTTTACTTCTTCGGCGTGTTCCCACCCTTCGCCAACCCGAACGAGCTCTCGCGGCTCGAGGCCGTCTCGGCCATGGCCGACGACGGGACCTTCTCGATCGATGCCGCCATCGGCCGCCTCGGCGACCACGAGGACAAGGCCGCGTCGAACGGCCGCTTCTACTCGAACAAGGCGCCGGGGCTCGCCTTCGCCGCCTATCCCGTCTATCGCGCGCTGCGGCTCGTGCTCCCCGCGGCCTCCTCGGGAGCGATCGCGCCGATCTTCCTGCTGACGCGCCTGCTGACGGTCTCGCTCGCCTGCGCGATCGCTCTCCGCCGGCTCTCGGCACGCCTGCTCGAGAACGCCCAACCCCCGGCCGCCAAGCTCGTCCTGTTCGCGGTGGCCCTCGGGACGCCGTTTCTCTTCTACGCGCGCTCGTTCTTCAGCCACGCGTGGACCGCGGCGCTGCTCTTTCTCGCCTGGGACCGGCTTCGGCGCGCCGAAGAGGCCAACGGGTCGAGCCGGGGCGGCCGCACCGCGGCCCTCGCCGGGTTCCTCGCCGCCTGGGCCGTCATCTCCGAGTACTCCGTGGCGCCGCTCGTGGCGGCGCTTGCCGTGCGCGCGGTCTCCGGCCGCTCGGTCCGGCGATGCATCTTCTTCGGCGCGGGCGCCGCAATTCCGCTCGCGCTGCTCGGCGCGTACGACGCGATCTGTTTCGGCTCCCCCTGGGCGCTCTCGTCGGCCCACGAGGCCTCGCCCGAATACGCGGAGCTCGCCCGGCGAGGCGTCTTCGGGTTCGGCATGCCGAGCGCGCGGACCGCTCTGGCCTATCTCGTCGATCCGGCGCGAGGAGTCCTGCTCTTCTGCCCGTTCCTGGCTTGGTCGATCCTCGGGCTCGTGCGCTGGTGGAAGAGCGGGCGCTCCCGGGAGGACTGGTGGCTCGTCGTCGGAGGACTCGGATTCTTCTTCGTCTGCCTCTGCGGCTACCCGAACTGGCACGGAGGCTGGAGCCTCGGCAGCCGCTACCTGCTGCCCGGCCTCTTCTTCGCCGCCCTCCCGCTCGCGTGGGCGCTCGCGGGTTCGGTCTCGCGAGGACTGTTCCTCGCCGCGGCGATCTTCGCGGCTTCGGTTCACGGGCTCCTGACCGCGAGCTGGCCGCACTTCCCGCCGGAGATGCCGTGGCCCGAGGTCGACGGGCTCCCTCTGGTTTCTCGAGCGCGGATGGGTCGCGCCCAACGTCGGGATGCTCTTCGGCCTCGAAGGCCTGGCGTCCCTGGCGATCCCGGCGGCCCTTCTCCTCTGGGCCGCTGGCGCCGCCGCTTCCGCCGCCCGGCCGGCGAAGCCGGCGGTTCCGGTCGCGGTCCTCCTCGGGCTCGCGCCGCTCGCCGCGCTCGCCCTGCGCCCACCCGAGCCTCCCTATTTCGGCCGCCTCTGGCGCGCCGGCGTCTACGGCGCGTACTCGGGACGGGACGACGGACGCCGCGAGCTCGCCGGCGTGGCCCTCGAAGCGCGGACGCCGGAGGAGCGGCGCCTGGCGCTGCGCGTCTGGCGCTGGCTCGGACCGCCTCGGCCGCCTACGGCTCGGTGATCTCGAAGACGCTCCAGATCGGGATGTAGCGACCCCCGCGCAGAACCGCGCTCCGCGAGTGGAAGAGGAGGCGGATGCGCGAGAGCGGCGGAATCGACCGGCCCGAAAGCTCGGCCCCCCGGCCGCCGAAATCGAAGAGGCGGGACTGCATCGTCTCGAAGTACGCGGGGGTGAAGGAGAGGCCGCCCTCCGGCGATGGCGTCAGATACGGCGCCCGCCCCAGGTACGACGCATAGTCGTTCAACCTCGGAGTCAGGTCCGAAGCGACGATCCAGCGTGCGCGATGCTTTCGCGCAATCGCCAGGGCTTCCTCCTCCGTTCCGGCCAGAAAGAAGCGGATCGAGTCGAGAAAGCCGTATCCGAAGTTGTTGGCGACGACCGGCTCCTCGGACTCGTAGAGGATCAGGTGCCCGAGCGACCACGGAGCCATCACCGAGCCCGCCTCGGAGAGAGCGCGCGGAAACGGAGGCGGCCCGAGCAGCGCCGCGTCGTACGCGCCGACCGCGTGGGGCAGCTCCTCGCGCATGCGCGCGAGCGTCGCGAAGAGGTCGGATCCGGGCGGCTTCACATTCCGGAGCTCGCTTCTGAGCGCGGGCGCCATCGGGAGCGCGAGCGCCAGTCCGAAGACGCCGGCGAGGATCGGGCGGCGGGTCGCTCGGCCGGCGATCCGCACGCATTCGATCAGGGCGAGGGCGGAGAGCGGCGCGGCGTAATAGACGTTCAACCGCTGGAAGAGCGCCAGAAAGAGCGTGACCGCGCCCCAGACCGCGAGCGCTCCGTGGATGGGCGCGCGATCACCCCGCTTCGCGCGGACCGCCCAGGCGACGACGGCGAGGGGCGCGAGGAAGAAGCCCGCCGACAGCTGCTCGAACGCGAGCCGGGGCCCGTCGGCGAGAAGGGGGCGCGTCTCGAAGATGCTCTTCAACCATGCCTTCGGATAGGAGACGTAGCCGCCGGAGGCCGCGGCTTCGCTCGTTCTGCCCGCGACGTATGCCACACCATGGATCAGTCCCGCGAGCAGGGGACCCGCGAAGGGGAGCGTGGCGGCGGCCGCCGCGACGACGGCGGTCAGACCGATCGAGACGTCCCGGCGCGACGCCTCGCGCCGCGAGGCCCGCAGGGCGAGATCGATTCCCGCGACGCCTCCGAAGAGGGCGGCGAGGAAGAGCGGCTGGAAGGCTCCGAAGGAGACGTAGGTCACCGGGGGCGAGAGCCACCCGAGCCAGGCCCGGGTCGCGCCGCCCACGACCGCCGCCGGAGCCCCGAGGATCCAGAAGGCGTCGCGCAGGATCGAGCGGCCGCCGCGCGCGGACTCGAGAACGAGGCACAGCGCGAAGATGGCGCCCCAGTAGATCGCGCCCTGCCACGTCAGAACCGCCAGCGCGAGCGCCCCGCCGGCCGCCGCCGCGCGGGCGACGGCGCCCCGCGCCGACGGATCCTCGCGGCTGCGCAGAAAGAGGAGCAGGACGAGCAGGCCGCAGAAAGACTCGGCCGTGTGCTGGTCGGTGTGCGCGTATTGCGACCAGAGGACGTGGCCCGGACAGACGGCGAGAAAGAGCGCCGCGGCGACGCCGCCGGCCGGTCCGTACAGGCGGCGGGCGAGCAACCCGACGAGCAGGATCGCTCCGGCGGCGAAAGCGACCGGCACCCAGGCCGCGCCGCGCTCGACCGCGCCGGCGTCGGCGCCGGCCCCGTGGGACACGCGCGCCGGAAGCGCCAGCGCCAGGTCGAAGAGCGGGGGCCAGATCGCGACGCCGCCGTTCGGAAAGTTCATCATCGGATCGAACTGGATCGTGCGCGGAAAGTGCGCCGCTGCGAAGCGCGCCCGCCGCAGGTGGTAGGCGGAATCCGAGTCGAGCGGGTGGACGCGATCGCCGAAGACGGCCTCGGCGCGGGTGTGGAGGCGGACGACCGTTCCGACGAGAATCGCCGCGGCGACTCCCAGAACGAACAGCGTCCGGCGCGAGCTCACTGCCCCGATTATGCCTGCCTCCGGCGGCGTGACTTCTTGTTTCGGAGGCTCGGCCGGGACGACGTCCCGCCCGCGCCTCCGACGCGGTGTTCTCTCGCCGCGGGGACTTTCTTTCTCGGAGGCTCGGCCGGGACTTCGTCCCGCCCGTGCCTCCGACGCGGCGTTCTCTCGCCGCGGGTCCCGAGTCTCCGACGCGGCGTTCTCCCGCCGCGTGATTTCTCTCGCCGCGTTATCATTCCGGCAAGCCGTGAAGCTGTCCGTCCTGATCCCCGTCTACAACGAGGCCAAGACCATCGACGAGATCCTCCGTCTCGTCGCGGCGGAGGGCACGGACAAGGAGATCGTCGTCGTGGATGACGGATCCACCGACGACACGCGCGCGCGGCTCGCCGCGTGGGACGGGAAGGACGGCGTGCGCGTGATTCACCACACCGAAAACCTCGGCAAGGGCCGGGCCGTGCGCACCGCGCTCGAGGCCGCGCGCGGAGAGATCCTGATCATCCAGGACGCCGACCTCGAGTACGACCCGGCGGAGTATCCGCGGCTGCTCGCCCCGATCGAGGGCGGACGCGCCGACGTCGTCTTCGGCTCGCGCTTCTCGGGCAGCGGGGAGCACCGCGTCCAGAACTTCTGGCACCAGCAGGGGAACCGGCTGCTGACCCTGATCTCGAACGTGTTCACGGGCCTGAACGTTTCGGACATGGCGACCTGCTACAAGGCGTTTCACCGCCGCGTCGTGCCGGCGCTCGACCTCGAGTCGACGGGATTCGGCGTCGACGCCGAGATCACGGCCAAGGTGGCCCGCGGCGGATTTCGGGTCTTCGAGGTGCCGATCTCGTATTTCGGCCGGACCCAGGCCGAGGGCAAGAAGATCCGCCTGAAGGACGGCTTCTCCGCGATCGCGGCGCTCCTGCGCCACTCGCTCGGTCCGGGCAAGCGGCGTTGAGGCGCGCGGCGGTCCCGGCGGCGGCGATCGGGCTCATCGTCCTCGCGCTCCTGGCCGTCCGGGGCCACACGCGGCGCGATTCCCTCTCGGCCGACGAGCCGATTCACATCCTGGCGGGGTATCTCGAGGTCTACGGCCGTACCGCGATCGTGAACATCGAGCATCCGCCCCTGATGAAGGCCCTCGCGGGCCTGGGCCTCGCCGCGCTGCCGCTCCCGCCGCCCCCCGAGCACGTCCCGCTGGGCGAGCGCTTCACGCCCTACGGGCACGCCTTCCTCTTCGAGAATCGGGTCTCGCCGGACGCGATCGCCGCGGCGGCGCGCGCCCCGTTTCTCGCGCTCTTCGCCGTCCTGCTCGGACTCGTCTTCTTCGCGGCGCGCGCGCGCGACGGCGGCGGCCCGGCGCTCTTCGCCCTGGCGCTCTGCGCTCTCGATCCGAATCTGATCGCGCACGCCGGGGTCGTCCACACCGACCTCGGCGCGGCGCTCGCCTTTCTCGCGACGATCCTGGCGTGGGACCGCGCGTGGCGCGAGCCGTCGGCCGGGCGCGTTGCCCTCGCGGGAGTGGTCCTCGGTCTTTCGCTGGCGACGAAATTCTCCGCCGTCTACCTGCCCCCGATCCTGCTGCTCCAGGCGCTCATCGGGATCCGCAAGCGAGAGCGTCCCGGGCGAGCCGCGCTCTCCGCCGTCGGCGCCTGGGCGGCCTCGCTCGCGATCGGCGGAGCCGTCGTGTTCGGCGTCTACGCGGCCGTGACCTCGCGCATGGACCGCGGCGAGCAGCGGGCGGTCATTCACGAAATGGTCGCCGGGCGCGGTGCTCCGGGCCTCTCGGCACGGCTCGAGAGGCTCGTGGACGTCTCGCCTCCGATCGCGCATTACCTCGGAGGCATCGCCGCCGTCGCGCGCCAGAACGCCGTCGGCGGCGGCGTCAACTATCTCTTCGGAAAGGTCCGGGTGGAGGGATTCCCGCTCTATTTCTTCGTGGCGTTCCTCGCGAAGAGCTCCGTCGCCTTCCTCCTGGTGACGGCGCTGCTGCTGGCGGAGCTCTTCTTCGGCGGAGCCTCGGCGCGCGACGACGCGGTCCTCTTTCTCCTGCCGGCCGCGGTCCTCTTTCTCGCGTCCGTCGGGACGAGCTACAACATCGGGATCCGCCACCTGCTCCCGGTCTACCCGCTGATCGCCCTGGCCGCCGCCGGCCTGTTCCGGCGCGTTTCGCGCGCGGCCGGGCCCCTGGCGCGGCCGGCGGTGCTGGCGCTCTGCGCGCTCCCCGCGGTCGGCGCGGGAGAGCTGTGGCGGATTCATCCGTACGAGCTGTCGTATTTCAACCCGTTCGTCGGGGGTCCGGAGCGCGGCTCGGCGATGATTTCCGACTCGAACGTCGACTGGGGCCTCGACCTGCGCCGCCTGGCCGACGAATTGCAGCGGCGGGGCGTCTCGGACCCGACCATCGCCTACTTCGGCGGCGACGACGTGCTCTACCGCACGGGCGTCGCCGACTTCTCGGCGGAGCCCGTCCGGCGGGGGCGCCTGGTCGCGATCTCCGCGTTTCTCCTGGCCGCCGGCCCCCAGTACTATCGGTACCATGGCGCGGTGGAAGTGGCCGCCGCGCTGGAGGCCCTCCGGCAGGACGTTCTGCGGAAGGGACGCCCGGTCGGGCGCGTCGGATACTCGATCTACCTGTTCGAGCTGCCCGAGGGAAGGGAAGGTTCGTGAAGCTCTCCGTCGTCATGCCGGTGTACAACGAGTCGAAGACGATCCGGGAGATCGTCCGCCGGGTTCTCGACGTGCCGATCGAGAAAGAGCTCCTGATCGTGGACGACGGCTCGACGGACGGGACGCGCGACATCCTCCGCGAGCTCGACGGCCGCGACGGCATCCGGGTCTTCCTCCAGCCGGTCAACCAGGGCAAGGGCGCGGCCGTCTCCGTCGGATTCCGCCAGGCGACCGGAGACGTCGTCGTCGTGCAGGACGCGGACCTCGAGTACGACCCCAACGAATATCCGAAGCTGCTCGGACCGATCGCCGACGGCCATGCCGACGTCGTCTACGGCTCGCGCTTTCTCGGCGGCGGGGCGCGGCGGGTGCTGTACTTCTGGCACACCGTCGGCAACCGGTTCCTGACGCTCGCCTCGAACATGGTGACCAACCTCAATCTCACGGACATGGAGACCTGCTACAAGATGTTCCGCCGCGAGGTCGTCCAGACCATGCAGATCGAGTCGCGGCGCTTCGGGATCGAGCCGGAGATCACGGCCAAGGTCGCGCGCCGCGGCTACCGGATCTTCGAGGTGCCCATCTCGTACTACGGCCGGACCTACGAGGAGGGAAAGAAGATCGGCTGGCGCGACGCGGTGTCGGCGATCTGGACGATCGTCAAGCACTCCTTCCGCGAGGCCGAGGACCCCGGCAACGTCGGCCACGTCACGCTGGCCCGCATGGGAAAGCTCGAGCCGTACAACCGCTGGCTCGCCGACCGGTTCCGGGGCTCCCTCGGCTCGCGCATTCTCGAGATCGGCGCCGGCTTCGGAAACATGACGCGCCAGCTCGACGAGCGCGAGCTCATCGTGGCGTCGGACGTCGATCCGGTCGCGGTCGAGTATCTGCGCGGGGCGTTCCGCGACGCACCGGCCGTCCGGATCGCTTCCTACCAGTTCCCGCTCGACGCCGCCGGGCGCGAAGAGATCCGGGCTCAGAGGATCGACACGGTCGTGTGCCTGAACGTGCTCGAGCACATCGAGGACGACGCCGGAACGCTCGCCGATTTCTTTGCGGTCCTGCCTCCGGGAGGCCGAGTCGTTCTCGTCGTGCCCGCTCTGGCGCGGCTCTACGGGACGCTCGACGAGCACCTGCATCACTTCCGGCGCTACGAGAAGGAGGAGCTGACCTCCAAGCTCGCCGCGGCCGGCTTCACCATCGAGGACTGCCGCTTCCTCAACCGCCCCGGCATCCTCGGCTGGTACGTGAACGGCAAGATCCTCAAGCGCAGGGTCCTTCCGTCCAACCAGCTCGCCGCCTTTCGGCTGATGCTGCCGCTTCTGAGGCGCGAGGAAGCCAACCCGCCCTCGACCGGGATGTCGCTGCTCGCGATCGCGCGCAAGGAGCGCTGACGTTGGGGGAGGGGCGCTCCCGCTTCCGGCTCGTCTTCCTGCTCGTCCTCGTCCTTCGCCTCGCGATGGCGTTTGCTCCGGTCGCGACCTACGACGCCATCTCCTACTCGATCGTGGCGCAGGCCGTCTCGTCCGGGCAGAGCGTGTACGCGGCGACGGCCCGCTACAACTACAGCCCCGTCTGGTCGTTTCTCCTGAGGGGCCTCTGGGCCGCCGCCGGAGGGCGCCTCGCCCTCTTCGTGCTTCTCATCGGCCTCCTCCTGAACCTGTCGGACGTGTTCTCGGCCTTCGCGGTGCAGAATCTCGCGCGCGGCGAGGGCCGGTCGGAGCCCGAGGCCCGCCGCGCGGCGCTGCTCTTCTTCGCCAACCCGGTCTCGGTGATCGTGACGTGCTACGTGCGGCAGTTCGACGGGGTCGCCATCCTCTTCCTCCTCCTCGCGCTGCGGCTGGCGGCGGCCCGCCCCGCTCGGAAGTGGATCGTGTCGGCGAGCCTCGCGGCGTCGCTGCTCGTCAAGCACGTCGCGGCGCTCCACCCGCTCCTCTTCGAGAAGCGCCGGAGAGGCGGCGTGCTCGGCTGGCCGCTCGTGGCCGCGCCCTACGCGGTCTTCGCGCTCTCGTTCGTTCCGTATCTCGCGAGCTCGAGCGCGATCTTCGACCACGTCGTTCTCTACGGCACGGGGCTCGGCGGCGCGGCGGGACAGCGGCCGGGCGGCCTGCAGGGCTGGCTCGCGTTTCCGGCGGGCTCGAAGCCGGTCTTCTTCGGTTTTCTGATCGCGGGCCTCGGCGCCGCGCTGTGGCTCGGCCGGCGCCGGCCACTCCCGCAGGCCGCGCTTCTGCTTTTTCTGGCGCAGCTCGTCTTCGCCCCCGGCTTCGCCGCGCAGTACCTCCTCTGGCCGATCGCGCTCGGCAGCGTCGCCGCCTCCGGAGGCTATGTCCTGGCGACGACCCTGGGCTCGCTCTTCATGGCCACGGAGGCGGGACTGCTGCCGGTGCCGTTTGCGGTGACGGCGACCGCGGCGTGGACCGCGGCCCTCCTGTGGTTCCTTCAGGAGGCGGGAGCGGGATTCGAGTCTCGCACGGCCGCGTTCGGAGTCCAGACGAGCAGCACCGCGTCGGGCTGACGCACCATCTCGCGGACCGTGCCGCGCTCGGACAGGACGCGCAGGACGCCCGGCGTGTCGTGAGAGGGCGGCAGGAGCACGTAGAGCCGCGAGCCCGGCGCGATCCCGGCCATGCAGCGGCGTAGGCTCGCCTCCTCGGCGATTCCCGGCGCGACGGCGATGAACCAGCCCGGGTGTGGCGCGTCGCTCTCGGGGAACGCCACGACGCGAGCCGGCAGGAGCCCCCGGTCGGCGGCGACGAGCGCCGGAAGGAGAAACCCGGGTCCGGCCGCGAGCGTGTCTCCGGCGCGAGCCAGCCGGGCCACGCTCCCGACCGCCGCGGCCGGTGTCGAGCGCGGGTGCGGCCCGAAAGCGACGAGAACGGTCGCGATCGAGCCGAGAACGGCCGCGGCCCCGGCCGCGAGGCCGATCGCCCGCCGTCCCGGCGCGGCGCGGGCGACCGCCCACAGCCACACGGGGAGCACCGCCATCTCGCTGCGGCCGGCAAATGCGATCGGGCGCCAGAGGCTCGCCGCGAGCGCGAGCGCGACGACGAGCAGGACGAAGACGAGCGCCGAACGCACGGCCCGGTCCTCCCGCGCGGCGGGAACGAGCAGCGCCACGAGCAGGATTCCGACGAGCGCCGCGGCCGCGCCGGCGAGCGGCGGCTGTGCTCCGAAGGGCGAGGGAATCCGGCCGACGCCTCCGAGAGCGGACAGGAATCCGGGCAGCGCGCGGGCCGGCGGCTCCCGCAGCCAGGCCATGGCCTCGGCCGGCTGCCGCGCGAGGATCGGCCCCCAGGGCGCGAATGCCGCGAACGCCGCGGCGATCGCGAGCGCCGACCGGAGCCGGCGTTCTGACAGCGCGAGCGCGAGCGCGGCCGCGACGGCGAGCAGGGCGAGGTAGTGCAGCCAGAGCGCCGCCGCGGCCGCGAGAAAGAGCCCGGCGAGACGGGGAGGCGATTCGCCGCCTCGGGTCGCGAGGAGAAAGACCGCCAGGATCGCGAGCGCGAGCAGGGCGTACGCGCGCGCCTCGGCGGCATAGAGGTTGACGAGGGCATCGCCGGCGCAGAGGGCGATCCACCAGGACCGCGCCGCGCCCGGCGGCAGCGTCCGCGCCGCCGCGAAGAGCGCGAGGGCCGCCGCGAAGGGAATCAGGCGCAGGAGGAAATCGCGGCTCGCGGCGCGGTCTGTCCGAGCGAACGGCCCCTCGAGCGCATAGAAGAGCGGCGGCCCGGAATCCGATCGCAGCGCATCGACCATGCGGGCCGCGGGCAGGCGCGCGGCCCACTCCGTGAAGAGCTCGTCGTGCCAGAGAGGGCGCTCGACGAGGAGCCAGACTCGGGAGAGGAGCGAGATGGCGACGATCGCGGCGAGTGCGACGATCGTCGCACGCGGCCGGCTTTGCGCTACGGGCTCGATGCTCTATTCTAGCTCCGAGTGTCAGCGCCATTTTTCCTCTCGAAGAGTAAGGCGCTTCGCTTCGGGCTCCCCGCCGCGTTCGCACTCCTCGTCGTCCTCGTCTACGCGGATCCCTTGTTCACGCCGCGCAGCTTCACGGGCCGCGACCTGATCCCCTATGGCTATCCGACCGAGAAGGCCACGCACGACGCATGGTCCCGCGGGCGGCTGCCGGTCTGGAACTCCGACGTCTCGGGCGGCCGGCCTCTGATGCCGAACCCGAACACGGGCGTGCTCTATCCTCTGCGGCCGCTGCTTTCGC
Source organism: uncultured Acidobacteriota bacterium (assembly GCA_963738945.1). Lineage (GTDB taxonomy): Bacteria > Acidobacteriota > Thermoanaerobaculia > UBA5066 > Gp7-AA6 > DAHUXD01. The sequence goes on along the minus strand of CAVTYD010000002.1, from coordinate 2,350,864 downwards.
GGGTTTCGTTCCCCGCGGCGATGCGGCTGATGCCCGTCCTGCACTGGATCCTCGCCGGGTGGGGAATGCTCGCCCTGGTCCGCGCCCTCGGCGGCTCGAACGCGTCCGGCTGGGTCGCGGCGGGAACCTATGCCTTCTCCGGCGTCCTCGTTTCCGAGGTCTTCTACCTTCCACTCCAGGCGGGCGCCGCGCTTCAACCGTGGGCGCTCTGGGCCCTGGTGCGGCCGGCCGGCTTCGGACGCAAGGCCCTGGGCCTCGGCGTCGTATATGGATTGATGCTGCTCGCCGGAGACGCGATCGCGCTCGGTCTCGCTCTGCTCGCGGCGGCGCTCTGGGTGATCCTCGAGCTGCGGGGACCGGCGCGGCGCGCGGTCGCGATGGCGGCCGCGGCGGGGCTCGTCCTCGGGATCCTCGTCGCCGCTCCGCAGCTCGGCGCGACCTCGGGCCTCGTTCCGGAGACGCGCCGCGCCGTCAGCGGGATCTCGGTCGGCGAGTCGCTGACGTTCTCGCTCCAGCCGTGGCGGCTCGCGGAGCTCGTCGTGCCGTTCGCGTTCGGAGAGACGTGGACGCTCGACCCGGCGCGCAACTGGGGAGCCGGCGTCGTCCACGTGTTCTTCCCGACGATCTTCTGCGGCGCCTTCGCGGTTCTCGCGTTCGGAGGCGGGATGCGTCACCCCGGCATCCGGTACTGTGCCTTTCTCGCGGCGCTTTCGGCGGTGCTCGCGGCGGCCGGCCTGCTCGCGCCGCCGGCGTGGCGCGCGGCGGCGTCGCCGCTGCCTCTGCGCTATCCCGAGAAGCTCGTCGTGGGGCTGACCCTGGCGCTGGCGCTCGGCGCCGGTCTCGGATTCGACCGGATCGCCGCCGCGCCGCGACCCGTCGCGAGGCGCGCTCTGGCGGCGTCCGGCGTCCTGGCGCTGCTCGCGGCGGGGGCCTTCCTCCTGCCGCGCGGTGCCGCGCGTGCGCAGCTTCCGATCGCCCTGGCCGAGGCCGGCGGGATCTGGGCGGCCACGTCGGGAGCGCTCTGGCTGCTCGGGCGCGGAAGCGCCGCGAGCCGGATCGGCGCGGCCGCGATCCTCGCGGTCCTGCCGCTGATGGCGACGCGGCGCGTCGCCCTGACGGACCGCGACGACGCGGTGTTTCCACCCACCGCCTTCGCGCGGACGCTGCGGCGCCTCGATCCGGACGGCCGGTACCGCGCCGTGGACGCGTCGCGTTACCGGCCGCCGTCGCCGCTCGAGCACGCGGACAACGGCGCGAATCCCGAGGGGACCGCGTACGACCGCCGGTCGTGGTACTTCCAGACTCCCGTTCTCTGGAACCGCGGAACGGTCTTCAACGCGGATCTGGACGTGGGCGATTTCTCCCGGATCGAGAGCCTGCGCCGCGTCTCGTCGTTCGCGGCGGCGGATCCGTCGGGCCGCGCGCTCTTCTCGTCCGTCGGCCTTCGGTACGCGATCCGGTATCGCGACCAGGACCCGCTCCCGGGCTTCGCGCGCTTCGGGGGCGACGCCCTCCAGGCCTGGGACGAAAACGTCGAGGCGCAGCCGGAGATCCGGCGCGTCCTCGGATGGCGCGAGGCGCCGAACGCCGTCGCGGCGCTCGGTCGGCTGCCGACGCTCTCGTCCACGGAGGTCGTCCTCGAAACCGGCCGTTCCGGGGCGGGTCGCGCCGCGCCGGGATCGGTCAGGGTCGCGGAGAGAACGCCGGAGCGGCTCGACCTGACGACCGACGGTCCGGAGGCGGGCTGGCTCTTCGTGCTGCGCGGGTTCTGGCCCTTCCGCGACGTGCGCGTGGACGGCCGGCCGGTCGAGCCCGTCCCGGCTCAGCTCGCCTTCTCGGCGATCCCGGTGCCCGCGGGCCGTCATCGCGTCACGTGGCGCGAAGAGGTCCCGGGCGCGCCGTTCTCCTTCGCCGGTCCGCTGCTCTTCGCGGCGGCCGCGGCGGGCATCGTCTTCCGCCGCCGCCCGGGGATCGCGTGAAGGGGCGGCTCGCGCGCCCGGCGCCGTATCTGCTCTTTGCGGTGCTCGTCGTCGCGATTTACGCCGATCCGCTGTTCTTTCCCCGCGTCTTTACCGGCCGGGACCTGATCGCCTACAACTTCCCGATGGAGAAGTCGGTCCACGACGCGTGGGCGGGCGGCGAGCTGCCCGCGTGGACTCCCGAGATCTCGGGAGGCCGTCCCCTCGCGCCGAACCCCAACGTCGGCGCCTTCTATCCCGTGCGCATCGCGTTCTCGAGGCTGCCGTTCCCGCTGCTGCTCCGGGTCGTTCCCCTGCTGCACTGGGCGTTCGCCGGAATCGGGATGATCCTGCTCCTGTCCTCGCTCGGCGTGTCGCGCGAGGGCTGCTGGCTCGGCGCCGTGACGTTCGTCTTCGGCGGCGTCTCCGTCTCCGAGGTCTTCTATCCGCACATCCAGCCGGGAATGACGCTGCTGCCCTGGATCCTTTGGCAGCTGCGCCGCGGGCGGGGAGCCCGGGGCGCGGTGGGGCTGTCGTTCCTGTTCGCGCTCGACATGCTCGCCGGCGACGTGTTCACGATCGCCATCGCCATCGTCTGCGCCGCGCTGTGGTCGGCGCTCGAGGAGGAGCCGGCCGGCGCGCAGGCCCTGCTGCGGACCGCTTCCGCGGTCGCGCTCGCCGCCCTCGCCGCGGCCCCTCAGATCTTCGCGACCGCGCTCTGGATCCCGGAGACCAATCGCGGCGTGCTCGGGATGAAGCTCTCCAACACGATGCTCTATTCGATCTCGCCCTGGAGGCTGCTCGAGCTCGTCGTGCCCTATCCGTTCGGCCCGGTCTGGCGGCTGGACGCCTGGGAGCTGTGGGGAGGCCCGGTCCACAACTATCGGGGCATGGGCCTCTTCGAGACGCTCTACTGCGGAGTCCTGCCGGTCGTCGCGCTGGGAACGCTCTGGCGCTCGAAGGCCGCGGGGCTGCGCTTTTCGCGCGCCCTCCTGCTGCTCACGGTCGCCGTGTCCGTGGTGCCGACCCTGCTGCCGGCGGCCTGGGGAAACTGGAAGTCGCCCCTGCCCCTGCGCAACCCCGAGAAGTTTTCCGTGGCCCTCGCGCTCGCCCTGGCGATCGTCGCCGCCCGCGGATTCGACGTCTATGCCGGGCGCAGGCGGCCGAGGGGCATGCTCGGGGTCGCGGCCCTTCTCGCGGCGGCGGCGGGGGCGGCGGCGCTCTGGCCGGCCGGCGCGGGAAGGCTCGCGACCCGTCTGATCGGCGGATACGCGCCGCTGCCGGGCCGCGCGGCCATCTCGCTGCCTCCCGCGCTCGCCACCGCCGGTCTCCTCTGGGTCTCCACGCTCATCGCCCTCGAGATCGCGCGGCGGCCCGGCGGACGAAAGGCGGCGGCCGTGCTGCTGACGTTCGTTCCGATCGCCGCGACGCGGCCGATCGCCCGCACGGTGCCGGAGGAGGCGGCCCTCGGGCCGACGCGCTTCGCGCGGCTCATCACGCGTCTCGATCCGGAGGGTGCGTACCGCACGCTCGGCGCCGAGATCTACCGGCCCGTCACGGCGCCTCGAAGCACGCGTTACGGGGACAGCTGGGAGATCGCGAGGCAGCAGTGGGTCCACGACACGCCCCTGCTGTGGGGCCGCGGCATGGTCTTCAACTATGACTTCGACGAAGGCGACCTCGCGCGCGTCGAGAGCCTGCGCAAGCTCTCGGGCTTCGCCTCGGCGTTTCCCGACGCCGGGTCGTTCTTCGGCGCCTTCGCGCTCCGGTGGTGCGTCCGGTCGCCGGACCAGGATCCGCTGCCGGGCTATCATCGCTTCGGCGGCAACGCGGCCCAGGACTGGGACGAGCACGAGCAGCCTTTTCCCGACGTGCGCCTGGCGACGTCGTGGCGGGAGGAAGTCAGCGCGGTGAAGGCGGCCTCGCGGATCGGGAGCGTCGCTCCCGGCGCCCTCCTGCTCGAAACCGGGCAGCGCCGGGACGGGACGGCGGCGCCGGGGCGCGTCGAGGTCCTGCGCCGGACGCCGTCGCGCCTGGAGATCGAGACCCAGACCCCCGAGCCGACGTGGCTCTTCGTTCTGCGGGCATTTTGGGACTACCGCGAGGTCCGCGTGGACGGGGCCGAGGTGGACACCGTCCCGGCCGACCTCGCCTTCACCGCGGTGCCGATTCCCGCGGGACGGCATCGCGTGGACTGGCAGGAGCAGATCCCGGGCTGGCCGGTCTCGCGCTTCGGTCCGCTCCTCTACGGGGCGGCGGCGCTGTCGATCCTCGCCGCGACCCGGAAGAGGCCGGTCGCGACGTGAAGGTCCGCCGCCTCGCCGCCGTCCTCACGCTGATCGCCGCCGGAGCGTGCCGCCGGACGCCCCCGCCCATCAGCCTGCAGGAGGCCACGGACCTGAAGCGTCCCGCCTCCGAGTGGCTGCGCGAGGAGTCCATCCGGCTCCTTCGCGACTACGTCCGCATCGACACGCGGCCGTCGCGCGGCGAGCGCGAGGGCGCCGAGTTTCTGAAGAGGATCCTCGACTGCGACGGCATCGAGACCGAGATCGTGTGCCCGGAAGGGGACCGCTGCAACCTGCTCGCGCGGCTGCCCGGCAGGACGCGCGGCGGCGCGCTCCTGCTGCTGAACCACATCGACGTCGTCGAGGCGTTTCCCCAGTTCTGGAAGGAGGCGGCCCCGTTCGAGGGCCGGATCAAGAACGGATACCTGTACGGGCGAGGGGCCTACGACATGAAGTCGCTGGCTCTCGCCCAGGCGCTGGCGATGCGCTCGCTCCGCCTGAAGGGCATCGTGCCCGAGCGGGACGTCCTCTTTCTCGCGGAGGCCGACGAGGAGATCGGCCAGAAGTGGGGCGCGCGATGGCTCCTCGAGCACCGTCCGGAGTTCTTCCGCGACGTCGGCGAGGTGCTGAACGAGGGCGGCACGACCGAGGTCGTCATTCGGGACGTCCGCTTCTGGGGGCTCGAGACCCTCCAGGCGGGATACGCCTTCGCGGAGCTCGACGCATCGAGCAATGCGCCGCTCGACGGGCTCGCGGCGCGCTGGCCGAGGCTCCATGCCTCGCCCGTGGTGCCGCATCCCCACGTCGTCGAGGGTTTCAACCTGCTCGCGGACCATCTGCCCTCGCCGCTCACGGACCCTCTGCGGCACCTCGACCGCGTCGTGCGCGATCCGGCCGAGCTCGCGATCCTGCCCGACCGGTACGGGTCGTTTCTCGAGCCGAGGCTCAACTGGTCTCCGATCTACGTGAACCCCGAAACGCCCGGACGCCCCCGCAAGCTCCTGACGATATCCACGCCGCCGGGGGACGATCCGGCCCGGTACCTCGCGCCGATCGTCGAGGACGCGAAGCGCACCGGCGTGGAAGTCGTACTGTCTTCGTCGAGCGAGGTCACGGTGGCGAGCCCGTATCCGACGCCGTTCACGGATCTGCTCGAGCGGGTCACCGAAGCGCGCTTCCCCGGCGTTCCGTTCGGGCCCGTCCCCACGTTCGGGGGTTATACGACCTCGATCCTTCTGCGCAAGCGCGGGATTCCGGCCTACGGATATGCCTCCATTCCGACAAACATCACCGACGCGGCCCGCCGCCACGGCAACGACGAGCGCATCTACCTGCGGGACTATCTGACGGGAGTGGCCCTCTACGCCGACATCCTGGAGGAGTTCGCGACGAACCCTCCGGCCGCGAACTAGTGTCAGGGAGTTTCGGCGCGGCTGACAGAAAACGGCGGAATCGGCCTCGAATCGGAAAGCCAACTCATTGTAAAAACATGGCTTATGGGACTCTCCGACTTGGCGCCAACCTTGCCTTTCAATACGCCGAATCATTGAACAATTGAGTCAAGGGAAAGGAAGGGCGTCCATGAAGAAGCGGGAGTCCGGTTTTACTCTGATCGAGCTGCTGATCGTCATCGCGATCATCGGCATCCTGGCGGCCATTGCGATTCCGAATCTTCTGAACGCCGTGCAGCGCGGCAAGCAGAAGCGGACGATGAGCGACATGCGGGCCCTGGCGACGTCGATCGAGGCCTATGCGGTCGACAACAACGTGTATCCGGCCGCGGGCTGCAACGCGGGTCTCTTCACCAACGGCACGTACGTTCCGCTGACGACGGCCTCGTTCACGAACCTGACGCCGACCTACATCGCGCAGCCGCCGAAGACCGACGGTTGGGGCAACTACATGGCCTACGCGCTGGACGGGGCGTCCAACAACTACTCGATCCGCTCGAACGGGCGCGACAACATCGCCAACGGGACGGTCACCTGCGGGACGACGACCAACTTCAACGACGACATCATCTATGCCGACGGCACGTTCCTGCAGTGGCCGGAAGGCACCCAGTACTGAGCTTCACCGAATCGGAATCGGAAACGGCCCCGAGAAATCGGGGCCGTTTCATTTCTGCCGGTTCGGCATGTGCCTTCCCGCGCAGCCGTCGAGTGTCAGCCGTCCATCCCGGTTTATGCCACTTTTCGTCACGGCCGTCCGGAGCCATCCTGAGTAACTCCCGGCGCATCAAGCAGTTCGGTCGGACGAACGGCTGGCCCGCCCCTTGCGACACCAGAAGCAGAATTTCTATTAAGGAGAAAAGATGAAGAAGCGGGAGTCCGGTTTTACTCTGATCGAGCTGCTGATCGTCATCGCGATCATCGGCATCCTGGCGGCCATTGCGATTCCGAATCTTCTGAACGCCGTGCAGCGCGGCAAGCAGAAGCGGACGATGAGCGACATGCGGGCCCTGGCGACGTCGATCGAGGCCTATGCGGTCGACAACAACGTGTATCCGGCCGCGGGCTGCAACGCGGGTCTCTTCACCAACGGCACGTACGTTCCGCTGACGACGGCCTCGTTCACGAACCTGACGCCGACCTACATCGCGCAGCCGCCGAAGACCGACGGTTGGGGCAACTACATGGCCTACGCGCTGGACGGGGCGTCCAACAACTACTCGATCCGCTCGAACGGGCGCGACAACATCGCCAACGGGACGGTCACCTGCGGGACGACGACCAACTTCAACGACGACATCATCTATGCCGACGGCACGTTCCTGCAGTGGCCGGAAGGCACCCAGTACTGAGCTTCACCGAATCGGAATCGGAAACGGCCCCGAGAAATCGGGGCCGTTTTCTTGTTCCCGCGGGTGCACAATGGCGTCACCCGGCGCCGGCGGGGGTGACAGGTTTCGTCGGATGGGGTCGGGCGGGCCGGTTCAACTCGCTGAGAAGGAAGGGGTTGTTCCATCGCCATTTGGCCCGCGGTTTGCGGGAGACGAGCCCGAATCAAGGAGTGAATCCATGAACAGGCGGGAGTCCGGTTTTACCTTGATCGAGCTCTTGATCGTCATCGCGATCATCGGCATCCTGGCGGCCATTGCGATTCCGAATCTTCTGAACGCCGTGCAGCGCGGCAAGCAGAAGCGGACCATGAGCGACGTGCGCGCCCTCGCGACCGCGATCGAGGCCTACGCCGTGGACAACAGCTCCTACCCTCAGGCTTCCTGCAGCGGGGGAGCCTTCACGGCCGGCACGGAAAACACGCTCGCGACCGACTCGTTCACGAACCTGACGCCGACCTACATCGCAGAGCCGCCGCTCTTCGACGGCTGGGGGCACTTCATGCGCTACGCGATCAACGTCGCCACGAACGAGTACCGGATCCGCTCGCTCGGGCGCAACGGCACTTCGTCCGTCATCTTTTGCGGCACGACGACCAACTTCAACGACGACATCGTCTACTCGAACGGCAGCTTCATTCAGTGGCCGGAGGGCACGCAGTACTAGAGCTTCCCTGGCGAGCGTCGTGGCACGCCGAAGACTCGTAGGGGCGGGGCTTGTCCCCGGCCGCGAGGGCCGCCCCTACGAGGACATGACGACGTAGAGCGCTGTCGCTCGCCGCTGCGGCTCGTCTCGTCGAAGCGCCGCGTTAGAATCAGGCGTGCAGCTCGGCCGTCGGCTCGCCTCCGGGATTTCGGCGGTCGCGGCGCTCGTTCCGGCCGTCCTGTGGCTGCGGCCGGCGCTGCTTTCGGGGCGCGCGCCTTCGTTCCGGGACCAGGGAGACTTCTTCTACCCCCTGAAGCTCTACACGGCGTCTCGTCTGCGCGCCGGAGACATTCCCCTCTGGAACCCGCTCTCCGGGGCCGGCGAGCCCTGGCTCGCCAACGGGCAGTCGGGCGCGTTCTACCCGCCGACGCTCCTCTTTCTCCTGCCTTCTGCCGCTCTCGCCGGCGGCCTCTTCCTGCTCTTCCACTACGGGCTGGCCGCCTGGGGCGCCCGCCGATTTCTGAAGGACGAGAGCGTCTCGGATGCCGGCGCCCTCTTCGGAGCGGCGGTCTACGCGGCGTCCGGTTTCGCGGCGTCTCTCTCGGTCTACTGGAACCACTTCGGAGCCTGGGCCTACGTGCCCGCGGCCGCGGCGATCGCGCGCTCCGGTTTCCCCCGCCGCCGCGACGTCCTCGGGTTCGCCCTCCTCCTCGGCTTCCAGGCGATGGCCGGGAGCCCGGAGATCTCCGGGGCGACGCTGGTGCTCGCCGCGGCGCTCGCGTGGAGCCCGCGCCGCGAGTTTCCCGAGCCTCTCGTCGCGGCCTCGCCCGTCCGGCGCCTGCGCCGCTTCGCCGCGGGCGTCGCGCTCGGACTGGCCCTCGCCGGGTGGGTCCTCGTGCCGATGGCGGAGCTCGCGGCCCACTCCGATCGCCGCGAGCCCCTGCCGGCGGCCGAGAGGGAGAGCGGCGCGCTCGGTCTCGGAGACGCGGCGTCCCTGTTCGGTTTCACGCCGGCCTCCTTCGGCGGCGCTTATCTCGCGACGCTGTTTCTTCCGCCGTTTGTCCTCGTCGCGGCCGCGGCCGCCTTTCGGGAAGAGCATCGCCGCCGCCTCGCGGTCCTGCTCGCGATTCTCGCCGCCGTCGGAATCATCCTGGCGGCAAAGTCTCCGCCGGGCCTGTGGCTGAGAGGTCTCCCGCCGCTCGACCGGATCCGTTATCCGGCCAAGGGTCTCGTCTGGACCTCCTTCGGCGTCGCCATGCTGTCGGGGCTCGGTGTGGACAGCCTGCGCTTCTCTCCGGGCGACGCGAGGTCCCGAGCGGTGCTCGGGTTCCTGGCCGTCGCGGCCCTCGCGCTCGCGGCCGGGATGCCGGCGGCCTTTCCCGTCCGACTGTGCTGCGGCGCGGGCGCGGCGGCGCTGGGCCTCGCGGCGCTCGGCCTCGGAAGGCGGCCGGCGGCCGGGGCGGCGCTCTCGGCCGTCGCGGCCGCGGCGCTCGTCGGCGCGCTCGCGATGGCGCTCGGGAGACTGCCGACCTTCGCTCCGGAGGCCGCGATGGCTCGCTGCCCGGAGCCGGCCGCAGCGCTCTCCGGGGTCGCGGGGCGCGTCGTGACGCCCCCCATGGCGGCGCTCTGGCGATGGGCGCTGCGCGACGGGAGCTTCGACGCCGGGATGCTCGAACGCGAGCGCGCGGCGCTTCTCGGCTACACGAACCTCACGTGCCGCGTGCCGACCGTCCGGACCGCGTCCCCGCTGCCGACCGCCGCGGCGGCGACGATCGCCGCCTCGATCGGGGACGCCGAGGGCGCGCTGCCCGCGGGCGCCGCCGGCGCACGCCTGCTGTGGAGCCCGTTTCCGCCCGCGCGGCTCCCGTCGCGAGAGGTCGGCGGATTCTTTCGCGCGCCGCTCGCGCCGTATCGCCCGCGGCTCTCCTACCTGCGCGGCTACGCGATCGAGCCCGACGCCGGGCGCGCCTGGAGCCGCATCGCCTCCGGCCAGGTGGACCTGACTCGCGAGGTCCTGCTCGACCGCCGTCCCGTCCCCGACCCCGGCCCCGGCGATCCGCATCCGATGCTCATCGCGCGCCTCGCGGAGGACGCTCCGGAGCGCGTCGTGGCGGAGGTCACCGCGAGCTACGGCGGCCTCCTCGTCCTGGCCGACCTCGCCTACCCCGGATGGATCGCGGAGGAGGGCGGCCGCCGGCTGCCGATTCTTCGCGCCGACGGGTTCTTCCGGGCCGTGGCGCTGCCCGCCGGGACGCACCGTGTCGTGTTCCGATACCGCCCGCGGTCGTTCGCGATCGGCCTCGCTCTCTCGGCGCTCGCCGTGCTCGTGCTCGCCGGCGCGTGGTATGCGGGCGAGCCCGTCGGGCGCCGGGCGTGACCCCCTTTCTGCAGCTCTCGACGCTCGGCCTGGTCGCGGCGGCCCTGGCGGGCCTCGTCGTGGGCAGCTTCCTGAACGTGGTGGCGCATCGGCTGCCGCGCGAGGAGTCGGTCGCGTTTCCGGGCTCCCGGTGTCCGGCCTGCGGCGCCGCGATCGCGGCCTACGACAACGTCCCGGTCGTCTCCTGGCTGCTGCTCCGCGGACGCTGCCGCTCCTGCCGCGCGCGGATCTCGGTCCGTTACCCGGCGCTCGAGCTCTCGAACGCCGCGCTGTGGCTCGCGGTCTTCCGCGTCGCCCCGAGCTGGTGCGACTTTCTGACCGGAGCCTTCCTCGCCTCGGCCGGGCTCGCGCTGCTTTCGATCGACGCGGAGTTCCAGATCCTCCCGGACGCGATCACGCTGCCGGGAATCGCCGTGGGGATCGCCCTCTCGTTCGGATCGGTCCGGCGGACGCCCCTCTCCGCGCTCGTCGGCGCGGCGCTCGGCGCCGGCGGGCTCTTTCTGCTCGCCTATCTCTACGAGAAGATCGCCGGCCAGGAGGGAATGGGCCTCGGCGACGTGAAGATGCTCGGCATGGTCGGGGCGCTCCTCGGCCCCATCGGCGTGCTCGTGACGGTCTTCGCCGCTTCGCTCTCGGGCAGCGTCGTCGGAATCGGCCTGATGCTCGCGCGCGGGGCGGACGGCAAGATGCGCCTTCCGTTCGGCGTGTTTCTCGCCCTGGGCGCGATCGGCGCCTGGTTCTTCGCCGATCCGCTCTTCGCGCGGTACCGGGCGCTCTGGCCATGACGAACCGGACCTCCGACGGCGTCGAAGTCCCGCGCACCTTCCGCCGGGAATCGCGGCTCTTCCTCTGGGTCGCGCTGCTCTTGATCCTGTTTCTGAACCTCCTGACGCTGCGCTTCTTTCGCTCCGCCGTGGACTGGGGGACGCAGGAAGCCGAGCTCCGCGCGGGCGAGATCCTCCGCCGGGTCGCCCTTTCGACCGGCCGTGGCGACGCGGGCGACGAGACGATGGAACGCGCCACGCTCGAGCCCGACGTCGTGTACATCGCGCTGTACGACGCGGGCGGCCGGCGCCTGCGCGCCATGGGTCCGGGGCCGGTCGAGGCGCCGCCCGTGCTCGACCAGAAGCCCGCGCCCGGCCGCATCGTGCACGCGTGGCGCTCGAGCCCGCCGCTCGTGCTGTCGACCTTCGCGACCGAGAAGCGCTACTTCGTGCTCGCGCTCGAGCCGGGGCCCGGCGGCGTTCTGCGCGAATCCGCGAGGCGGCTGTCGATCTTCATTCCGGTCGCGGGGGTCGCGCTCGCGATCCTCGCCGCGCTCTATCTGCGCTCCCTGCTGAAGCCCTATGACCGTCTGCTCGCGGCGGCCGGAGGCGCGCCCGCGGCAGTCCGCGAGTCGGGCGACGAGAGGGAGTTCGTGATCACGCGTTTCGAGGCGACCATCGCGGCGCTGCACGACAAGGAACGCGAGCTCGAACGGCTCGCCCGGCGCGAGAAAGAGCGGGCCGACGACCTCGAGACGGCGGCGCGAACCCTCTCGAAGAACCTGCCGACGGGATTGCTCTCGGTCGACCCGGACGGGCGCGTGGTGGAGCTGAACGAGGCCGGCCGCGAGATCCTGAAGCTCGAGCGCGAGGTCAAGGGCGAGTCCTACGAGCGGGCGCTCGCGGAGGCTCCGGACTTCCTCGCCCTCGTCGAGCAGGTCCTCTCGCGCCGCGCCGTCGCCGGGCGGCGCGAGGCCGGCTGGCGCCGCGAGGGAGTTGGCGAGCGCGTGCTCGGCGTGACGGCGACGCCGGCCGAAGGGGCCGACGGACGCTTCCTCGGCGCGGTCGCTCTCTTCTCGGACCTGACGGAGATCCGCGAGCTCGAGGGCCGCGTGGCGCTCGCCCGGCATCTGGCCGACCTCGGTCAGGTCTCCGCCGGCGCGGCCCACGAGTTCCGCAACGCGGCGGCCGCGATCGACGGGTTCGCGGACCTCGCTCTGCGGTCGAACGACCCCGAGCGTTCCTCGGAATACGTGCGCGCGATTCGCCAGGAAGCGCAGGAGATGAGCCGGGTCACGAACGACTTCCTGCTCTTCGCGCGCCCCGAGAGCTTCGCTCCCGAACCGATCGACCTCGCCGACGTCGCCGAGGCTGCCGCGGCCGAGACCGAGCGCGCTCACCCCGATCTCTCGATCGCGCGGTCGGGCGAGTTTCCGGAGGCCGCCGGTTCCGACGTCCTGCTGCGCCGCGCCCTCGTCAACCTCCTGCGCAACGCCGTGGAGGCGACTCCGGAGGGGCGCCGGGCCGAGCCGGATGCGATCGCGCTCATCGGAGGCCGAAGCGCGGGCGAGGCGACGCTTTCGGTCGGCGACCGCGGACCGGGGGTCGAGTCCGCCGAGCGCGAGCGCATCTTCCTTCCGTTCTACTCCTCGAAGCCCCGCGGCTCCGGGTTCGGCCTGGCGATCGTGGCCCGCATCGCCGAGCTCCACGGCGGAACGGTGGACGTCACCGACCGGCCGGGGGAGGAGCGCTCTTTACGCTGAGGCTGCCCACGCTGGGATAGCTGCCCCTCTCCCCTCGGAGGCGGGGGAGCGCGAGGGGTCTCCCCTCGCCTCAACGAGTGCCGGCCGCGGCCGAAGGCCGCGCCTCGCGAAGCGAGCGGCCGGCGAGGGGCGAGGGGGGCTAGGCGCCAGGACCCTTCTTCAGGTTCGCGATCATCCCCTTGAACGTCTCCTTGTCGAGCGCGCGCTCGAGCGCCTCGCCGGGCTCGACGACGTCGTTCTTGACGAGCTCGGTCAGGGTCTGATCCATCGAGATCATCCCCTTCGACTTGCCGGTCGCGATCTGGTTGTTGATGAGCGAGGTCTTTCCCTCCCGGATCGAGTTGGAGAGTGCGGCCGAGCCGAGAAGGATCTCGTGAGCGGCGACGCGGCCGCCGCCCTTCTTGCGCAGGAGCTGCTGGGCCACGACACCCCGGAGCGCCTCGGACAGGACGATGCGCACCTGTTCCTGCTCGGCCGCGGGGAAGGCGTCGATTATGCGATCCACGGCCTTCGCGGCGGAGTTGGTGTGGACGGTCGCGAAAACCAGCAGGCCGGTTTCGGCCGCGGTCAACGCCATGCGCATCGTCTCGAGGTCTCGCATCTCGCCGACGAGCAGGCAGTCGGGATCCTCCCGGATGGCCGCCTTGACCCCTTCGGCGAAGCTCGGGACGTCCGGCCCGATCTCGCGCTGCGTGAAGATGGACTTGTCGTTGGTATGGACGAACTCGATCGGGTCCTCGACCGTGATGACGTGGTGGGCCAGGCGCTTGTTCATCCGGTCGAGGATCGCCGCGAGCGTCGTGGACTTTCCGCTTCCGGTCGGCCCCGTCACCAGGATGAGGCCGCGCCGCACGGCATAGAGGGCGGCGACGGCGGAGGGCAGGTTGAGATCCTCGGCGGTCGGCACCTTCGACGGGATCAGCCGCAGGACGGCGGCCGAGCCCCGCTCCTGGCGCAGGAGGTTGACGCGGAAGCGGGCCTGCTGGCCCATCTGGTACGCGAAGTCCACGTCGCCGGAAGCGTTGAACGCCTCCCAGAGCCGGGGCGGCGTGATCGGCCCGAGGAGATTGAAGAAGTCGCCCTCGGTCAGCGCGCGGTAGCGCATGCGCTCGAGCTCGCCGTCGATGCGCACGATCGGCGGACAGCCGACGGAGAGGTGGAGGTCCGAGCCGCTCCTCTTCGGGAGGATGGCCAGGAACCGGTCGATCCGGTTCGCGTCGCCTCCGGACGCACGCGCCGCGGCGTCGGCGGTCACGCGGCGCCTCCTTCCTCGGCCGCGAGGAAGGGCTCGAAGGCCTCCTTGCGCTGAGCGCGGTCGTAGGCCGCGCGCGGCTCGACCGTTCCATCCTGGACCAGCTGGAGAAGGGCGCCGTCCATCAGCTGCATGCCCGCGGCGCTCCCGGTCTGCATGGCGCTCGGCAGCTGGAAGGTCTTGGCATCGCGGATCAGTCCGGCCACGTTCGGCGTGTTGCGGAGGATCTCGAAGGCCGCCACGCGCCCGTTTCCGTCCCGCCGCGGCAGGAGGGACTGCGAGATCACCGCCTTCAGCGAGTCGGCGACCATCATGCGGATCTGTGCCTGCTGGTCCGGCGGGAAGGCGTTGATGATGCGATCCACGGTCGAGGAGGCGGTGGTCGTGTGCAGCGTCGCGAGCACCAGGTGCCCCGTCTCCGAGGCGGTGATCGCGAGCGAGATCGTCTCGAGGTCGCGCATCTCGCCGACGAGAATCACGTCCGGGTCCTCGCGCAGCGACTGGCGAAGGGCCTTCGCGAAGGACGGCGAGTGGCTCGGGATCTCCCGCTGGTTCACGAGCGATTCCTTGTTCGCGTGCACGTACTCGATCGGGTCCTCGACGGTGAGGATGTGGCCGCGCTGCGTCTCGTTGACGCGGTCCACGAGGGCGGCGAGCGTCGTCGTCTTGCCGCAGCCCGACGGCCCGGTGACGAGGACGAGCCCCTGGGAGTAAGTCGTGATCTCCCAGACGCTCTCGGGCAGGCCGATGTCGAGCAGGTTCGGGATCTCGAAAGGCACCAGCCGCATGACGGCCGAGATTCCCTTGCGCTGGAAAAAAACGTTGGTCCGGAAGCGGCCGAGGTCCGCGTCCTTGTGGCAGAAATCGAGCTGCCGCCGCTGTGCGAGCTCTTCCGCGCGGCCGTCTCCGAGCATCGGCGAGAGCCACGCGTCCATCTCCTCCGGGCTCGAGGCCGGCAGGGGGAGCGGACCGAGACGGCCATGGACGCGCATCTGCGGCACCGTGCCCGTCGACAGGTGGAGGTCGGAGGCCTGGACGGCCCGGGCGTGCCGCATCAGGTCCCGGAGCGACGGTTTCGGGTTGGCGGCGAAATCGAAAGCCGCGAACTCCTTGCCGCCCGCCGCCACTCCGGCGGCGACTCCGGACTTCGCGTCGTAGAGGCGCGACGCCTTGTCGCGCACCAGCGGATCCGGGTCCACCTGCGCGATCTTCTGTAGCAGCGGTCCCGTCCGGGGATCCTCGATTCGGGAGAAGGCGTCGAGGATCTCGAGGCGCAGGTCCTTCTGGGCATCGGCCTGCTTGTAGGCCTCCAGGAGTCCGGGCAGCGCCTTGGGCGTTCCCCACGTCCCCAGCGCCGCCGCGGCCGAAAGGCCCGACTCCGGGTTCTGGAGCATCTGGAGCAGGTGGGGCAGCGCCGACTCGTCGCGGATCTCCGCCAGGGCGAGCGCCGCCCGGTCGCGCAGCCACCAGTCGTCGGAGGTCAGGAAGCGGATGCAGTGGGGAACCGCCTCCGGGGACCGGATCGTCACCGCGATCGAGACCGCGAGGGCCGATTCCACGGGATCGGCGCTGTTGTCCCGCTCCAGGAACGCGCGGATGAACTCCGGTCCGAGCTCGCGCAGGGCCTCGACCGCACGATCCTTGGCCGGTCCGTAGGTCGTCCGGAAGGTCCGGAGAAACGCGTCGGCGATCGAGCCGGGGTCCTGGGTCGCGACGATCCGCGAGGCGAGCTGGCGGACTTTCGGATTGGCGTCGGCCAGGAGCGGGAGAACCTCGTCGTTGCGGGCCTGAGACTTCGCGAGCAAGGGCGAGAGGGCCGCTATGGCGGCGTCCTGGACGCGGTGCGAGTCGTTGCGGCAGTGCTGCAGCAATGGCCCGATGTGGGACTCGTCGGGGTATTTCGCGAGGACCTGTACGGCGCGGAAGCGCAGCTCCTCGTCGTCGTCGTCGAGCGCGTGCAGGGCGATCGTCGCGACCCGCGGCGAGGAGATCGCCTCCGCGATCGCGAAGGCCTTCTTGCGGACGGCCGGCTGAGCTCCGCTCGTGATCGTCCGCGCGATCCAGGGAAGCGTCCGCTCGTTCGGGTTCTTTCGAAGGTAGTCGAGGGCGGCGTGGACCACGACGGGATCGGGATTGCCGAGAAACCCCTGGAGGCGCTCGAAGAAGCCGCCGCCGGCCAGCGTCTCGAGGCTTTGCATCGCCTGGCGGCGTATGGGCTCCGCCTTGGCGGCGAGGAACGGAAAGATCGCCGCCGAAACCGCCTCGTAGGGAAACCGCTTGAGAAACGACAACCCCGCCTGCCGGAGCGCCACGTCGGAATCGACCGCGAGCCACGCCACGTCCTCGGCCTCGAGATCCGGCGTCGCGGCGACGGCCTTCAGCAGCTCGTCGCGCTCGGCGTCGTTGCGCCAGCCGCGCGCGCGCAGCTTCCCGAGCAGCGCCTCCGGTCCCGGAGCCCTGCGCCTAGTGGGCCACATGGAAACTCAATGTGACCTCAGTGTAGGGACTCGAAGCGTGCGAGTCGAGAAGGCAGGCGCATCTCCGGCAACTGTTACCCGCGGTAACGAAAACTCGTCATCCGAAGCTCTGGCCGGGAGCGCTCCAAACTGCTATCCTATTGCAAATATGCGCTTTACCAATCATTCGGGGAGGTGGGCATGGGAATCGCTCTGACATCCGCTGCTATGTCTCCAGTTAGGCCTCTCGGGAAGGAGCGCGGCTACTCGCTCATCGAGCTGATGATCGTGCTCGCGATCATGGGGATCCTCTCGTTGATCGCCATTCCGTGGTTTTACAAGTACGCGCAGCGCAACAAGTTGAAGAGCGCCGCGTTCGAGGTCCAGACAACGCTTCTCGCCGCCCGCATGAAGGCCGTCAAGCGCAATCAGCCGGTCAGCGTCGTCATCAACAGCACGGCGCCGGTCCAGCTCTCGACGGTCGAGCCTCCGCCCCCGGCGCCGACGCCGACGGTCGCGCCGCAGGCCCTGAACCTTCCCGCGGACGCCGCGGTCCTGTTCGCCACTCCGATCGCGTCGAGCGGCATCGTCACGTTCAGCGGCGACGGGCGGATCGACATGGCCCCCACTCCCAATCCCACGCCGGGCGCGTGGGAGTACGTTCTGCAGGGACCCGTGGGGGTTCCGACTCCCAACCAGATCACGATCCAGGCGTGGCCCAACGGCCGGATCGTGGTCGTCACTCCCACGAACTGGCAATGACGAAACACCGCAATCGCCGGGAAGCCGGCCTGACTCTCGTCGAGATGCTGATCGCCGTGGCGCTGCTCGGCATCATCCTTCTCGGAATCGCTCCGCTCTTCCTCGCGAGCGTCAAGTCCAACTACGCGGGCAACGAGTACACGAGCATCCACAACCTGGCGCGCGACCGCCTCGAGCAGCTCATGAACCTCCCGGTCACGGATCCGCAGCTGACGGTCGGCTCCCACACCAACGACCTGCCGGCGTTTCTTCCGGATCCGGTGACCGGCACTCTTCCCTCGACGATCGTCAACCCGCTGACGCGGACGTACACGGTCGCGCACTACAGGAGCGCCGGAGGCGTCTCGGGCTCGGCCTACACGCTGACGGACGTCGGGCCGGGCGTCCCGTACGAGTTCAAGCGCATCGACGTGACCGTTTCCTCCAACAACGGCGGCACGGGCATCGGCATCGGCCAGCGGACGTCGCAGGTCACGGGGTTCCTGAAGAACCCGGACCCCATCAACAACGTGAACTGACATGAAGACCTCGCACGCGCTTCCCCCCGCCCGCCGCTCGAACAGCGGTTTCACGCTCGTCGAGATGATCGTCGTGTCCCTGCTGCTGCTGACGGCCATGGTCGGCCTGCTCGCCGTCTTCGACGCCGGCGCGCGAATCAACAAGAACGAAACCGACGTCGCGGATGCGCAGGGCTCCGTCCGGTACGGCATCTACCAGATGACCCGCGCCATCCGCATGGCCGGCGCCGGCGGCCTGTACGTGACGCAGTCCGTCCTGAACCACGCCGACCAGGCGATGCCCTCCGGGGGAATCGAGCCGGCGGGCGCCTCCTACGACAACACCGCCGGCGTCACCGTGACCGACACCAACGGCAAGGCCTGGCCGGTGCGGGCCGGGACCGACATGATCGAGGTGCGAGGCGTCCTGTTCTCGCCCCTCATCGGCTACGACGGGCAGGCGGGCTGCGCTCCGTGCACCGGCACGTCGATGCTGACGGCCCTGCCGATCATCGGCAACACGTTCACCGGCCAGCACGTCAACAACGACGCCACGAACCGGCCGCAGTTCGCGGCGATCGATGCCTACACGACGGGGGCGACCGCGGCGCAGCCGATGCTCGTCATCGTCGAGGACGGCAAGAACGAGCTCCACGCCTGCGGCGACTCCGGGCCTCCTCTCGGCATCCAGAGGTATCCGCAGCCGCCCTACAACGTCGGCGTGATCACGGCGCCGACGCAGCTCGTCTCGAGCAACAGCTTCGGCAACGTGGACTTCGGCGGGACGATCGGTCCGCGGTTCAACGTCGAGATGCCCTCGAACAGCTCGTCGCAGGACGCGGTTCCCATCACCGAGCTGAAGCGCGCCGGAATCCTCGACGACATCGTCTTCTTCGTGACGACCGACCCGGACACGGACGCGGCGGGGCTGCATCCGTTTCTCGCGCAGGGTCTGCGCCGCGGCAATGCGTTCGAAGTGTCTCGCCTGGCCGACGACGTCGAGGACATGCAGGTCGCTTACGGGATCGACGCCGACGGAGACTTCGCCGTCACCCGGCAGACGGCGGGTGGGTGTGCTCCGACGCCCGATGACCCGGATCTGAACTTCTCGACGGTGGCCGGCTGCGACGAGTGGAGGCCGAACGTGGACGGAGAGGCCGTCCCCCTCGACGTCGATTTCCAGCAGCAGAATCCGTTCGATCCGAGCCACTCCGGCATTCCCCTGGCGATCCACTGTCCGCGCCTGCATGCCGTGATGATTTCGCTGCTGGCCAAGTCGCGGGACTCGGATCCGACCTACAAGGGACCGGCCGCCCAGGGCTACAAGATCATGAACTCCACGGCCACGCCGGTTACGCCCGGCAACTTCCGCCGCCGCATTCAGACGCTCAAGATCAACCTCCGCAACTTCGCTTTCCAGGGATGAACATGCGTTCACAGAATTCGACCAAGAACGGAGAACGGGGTGCGGCGCTCGTCGTCGCGATCCTCGTTCTCGCGATCCTGACGGTCATCGGCATGGCGCTGATGCTGATCACCTCCACGGAGACCCGCATCGCGGCCAACGAGTGGTCGGTCAACCGGGGCTTCTACTCGTCCGATGCCGGCGTGCGATGGGGCACCGCTCAAATGAATTCGGATCTCCCGACGTTTCTGCAGCGGCCGGAGTTCGGGACCAAGGCCGCGCCGAGCTTTTTCGGAAACGTCCTTTTCAACATGCCCAGCCATCGATTCGTGACGGGCACGGGCTTCTTCGGGACCGATGACATCCAGGTCAAGGTCATGTATCCCGGGCGGATCTCCCGGCGCCTGTGCTTCGGGTGCAAGGGCAACGCCCCCGGCGACCAGGCCCAGTACCTGTACGGGTTCGAGGTGCGCGCGACGGGCGCGCAGAACGACGCTTTTCTCCAGTACTCCAAGGCTCTCGTGGCCGACGTAGAAGCCGGGCCTTTGCCCGGCCAGCTGCCTTTCTGAGGAGAACCACCATGCACCACCATCAGACTTCCCGGGGACTCGTGGGTTTCGCCGCCCGACACCGTGCGGCGACCGCGTTCCTCCTGCTCTTCCTGATGGCGGCGCCCGCGCGGCCGGACGACCGGCAGCTCCTGCAGGCCAACTCCGGCGCGAACACGAACGTGCTCCTGATCCTGGACTCCTCGACGTCCATGAACGACGACTTCTCGGACGTCTATCGTCTGCCGGCGTTCATGGACGACTTCATCTACCCCGAGGGCACGGTGACGGCCACGGGCTCGAAGCTCGGCATCGCCAAGAGCGTTCTTCGGCAGGTCCTCACGAACACCGCCGGCGTCAACTGGGCCTTCTCCTACTATCGCAACCCGCAGCAGACCTTCGGCGCGGCCGACAACAGCGTCGGAGACGTTTCGCGCGGCCAGCCGCCGATCGGGTACCCGATCGGGGGCGCCGTGGTCTCCGGGGATGCGCTCGAGAACGGCGGTCTCGAGTGGATGTACTTTGCGGACTCGATTTATCCCATCGATCCTTCGGGGGGCATCGCTTCGGTCTTTCCGCTGTACCCGGACGTCCAGCAGGGCCGGTTTCTCCAGTTCGGCCATAAGGTCCCCCACATGTACGGGACGCCGGGGCAGCCCGACCTTCCGCCCTATACGATCCCGCCGGCCAACCCGGACACGCGCTTTCCGTACCCGGGGCCCAATCCCGGAATCTGGCGCGGCGCGTTCGGACCGCACGGCCTGAACGAGGGCCTCGTCATTTACCGCAGCCCGGCCAAGCCCGGTTTCGAGCTCCGGATGCAGGTCGTCTCGGGCAATTACTCGGACCCGTTCATCGTCGTCGAGATGGACGAGTACGGACCGCCGGCCGCGCCGACCGCGACTCCTTCGTCGACGCCGACGATCACGAACACGCCGACCCCCTCGAGGACTGCGACCTCTACGAGGACCTGGACGCCCACCAGGACTCAAACCAACACGCCTTCCGCCTCGCCGACGGCGACCTCGACCTTCACGCCGTCGAGTACGCGCACGAACTCGCGGACGCCGACGAACACGCAGACGCCGACCAGCACGCTCACGCCGTCCCAGACCGCGACGCGGACGAACACGGCGACGGTGACGAACACGCGCACGTTCACCCAGACCCTGACGCCGTCGCTCACGCCCACGCGGACGCTCACGCCGACCAACAGCGCGACCCCGACGCGGACGAATACCTTCACGAACACGCCGACGCGGACGAACACGTTCACGCCGACGACCACGTTCACGCCGTCGAACACCCCGACGCGCACGAACACCTTCACGAACACTCCGACCTTCACCCGGACGAACACGGCCACCCGGACGCTCACGCCGTCGAACACGTTCACGCCGACGATCACCTTCACGCCGACGCGGACCTTCACCCCGTCGAACACGGCGACGCAGACGTTTACGCCGACCCGGACGAACACGTTCACGAGGACCGCGACGGCGACGAACACCTTCACGCCCAGCCGCACGTTCACGAGCACGGCGACCTTCACCCCGTCGAACACGCCGACGAGAACCTTCACACCCTCGAGGACGGCGACGTCCACCCGGACGAACACGGCCACGCGGACGTTCACGCCGTCGAACACGGCGACGCGCACGTTCACGGGCACGAACACGCCGACGTTCACGCGCACTTCGACGTTCACGGCGACGAACACCGCCACGAACACGCCGACGATCACGAACACGCCGTCGAGGACGCCGACGCGGACGTTCACGCGCACGTTCACGCCGAGCCTCACGCCGTCCAGCACGCCGACGGGGACTCCGCCTCCGACGATCGCTTTCACCCCGACGCTCGTCCCGACGCTGCCCGGCGGCCAGGCCCCGGCGGGAAGTCTCCTGCCGGCGATCGCCAACTGGCTCGCTCCGGCCATTCGCGGCCTCTTCGCGATGGCGCCGCCCCCGCCGCCGCCCCCGCCGCCGGCCAGTCCGTGCCCCGGGATTCCGGCGAGCTACACCGGCGGCGGACAGCTCGTGTGCGGCGCCTGCCCCTATGACGCCACGCGCCTGTGCGCCTTCGTGGACCTCGACGGCGACAGCGTCATCAGCCCGGGCGACCCGGCCGCGCCGAACCTGATCCCGCTGCCGTCGACGCCGAACTTCCTGCGCGGCTTCGACGATCCGCAGGCCGATCCCGATCCGTCGCTCGTGCTCATCCAGAGCGTCCAGGTCAAGTTCGTCCGCGGCGACATCTACAACCTGCCGCCCGCCTTCACGTCGAACGATTCATTGAACGGCAATCCGCCCTGGGGTTCGTGCGCCACGGCGAGCGCGGGCTGCCCGGTCGCGCCCGACAACGACGCCGACGGCGTGGCCGACACGGGCTCGATCTCCGACCGCCACAACCAGGGCATGTTCTCGGCCATCTACGACAAGGAGCGGCCGCGTCAGACCCAGCAGTACCCGAACGACGCCTTCGCGGCTCCGTCCTGCCCGCTCGGAATTCCGCCAGGCGGCTGCGACCCGTACTCCATGGATTGCGGCGGCGTGGCGCACTTCAACTCCTTCAAGGGCTTCCCGGCCTCGGCGCCGAACGGGCTCCTGACCCCGTACCTCTATCCGTCGAATCCGCCGGAGAGCTCGGGTGACTGGCCGGTCGTGCCGTTCCGCCGCGAGTGGCTCGGCACCGACTACCCGGGCGGCAACTCGCCGGAGGCCGCCATCAAGCGGCTGCTGCGCTTCACCTCGTCGATCGTCAACTACGACTCGGCGGCTCCGGCCGCGACGGCCTACACCCTGGCGGAGGACGCCAAGGAAGTCGTCGTCACGGCGCCCGGCACTCCTCTCGCCGGCGCTCTCGAGGACGCGTACAACTACTTCGTCAACAGCGTCTTCCCGCCGCCGCACAACGGCGCTCCCGACCCGGCCATCGACTGCCGCAACTACATCATCGTGTACGTGACCGACGGCCACGACGAGTGCTCCTCGGATCCCTGCGTCGGGGGACCCACCGGCCTGGGCCCGAGCGGCGATCTCGGCCAGGTGAAGCTGCCCGAGAGCGTCGCCGGCGCCCGCACCCTGGCCAACTCCTCGGATCCGAGCGTGCGGGTCACGGGCATCCCGGTCTTCGTCGTGGGCCTGAACTCCAATCCGACGTTCTTCCCGGCCCTCAACTGCATCGCGACCAACACCGGCGGCAAGGTCTTCGCCGCCACCGACCGCACCTCGCTGCAGGGCGCCCTCGAGTCCATCCTCGACTTCAAGCGCTCGGCCAACTTCTTCGCGGCGCCGGCCGTGCCCGCCTTCTCCGGCGGAATCGGCGACACCGCGCAGATCGGGGCGGTCATCCCGAGCCATCTGAACCCCAACGGCGACCTGTCGAGCTGGTCGATCTGGAGCGGCTCGCTCAAGAGCTTCCAGCTCGATTCGAACGGCTTCCTGCCGCCGGTGACGGGTGTCCCGGGCACGCCGACCGACACGCCCACGCCGGGCGGGCCGACGGCGACGCCGCCCGTGATGACGCCCACGCCGACGGCGGCCGCGGGTACCTTCGTCGACGAATCGGATCCGGACGATCCGGATCCGTCGCTGCGCAAGCCGGTCTGGAACGCGGCGCGGGTCCTCGGCTACACCGATCCGCGGGCCAACCTGGCGGCGGGCGCCGCCCCGGCCGCGGCTTCGCCGGCCGCGCGGGCTCCGGCAATCAGTGTCTGGCCGGGCCGCAAGATGGTTTTCGCGCAGGGGACGAGCGGCGTGCCGCTGACGCGGTCCGACTTCCTCCCGAACACCGGCACGTGCGCCGGCGCCGGAACGGCGGGAGCCTGCTTCGACGACCTGATGAACGACATGGGCCTGGTGCCGACCTCGAGCGCGTCTAATCAGAAGCTCGCGGTCCTGACGGTGGAGTTCCTGCGCGGCGGCATCAGCACGTTCGGACGCCGCGACGAGGTCCTGAACGACCCGAGCATCCGGCCGGCCACGATCGGCACCATCGGCCCGAACACGGGCGAGGAAAACCGGTACTCCTACTTCTATCAGGACGATCCGGCGCTTCCGGGCAGCCCGCCCCAGGCCAAGACCGACGACGACGGCAACCCGCCGGCGGGTTATGCGCACAAGCTCGGCGACATCTTCCACTCCGAGCCGCTGCTTCTCGAGCCGCCGGCCTTCTACCCGTACCTCGCGTCGAACCTGACGCCGGGCGGGCCGGGGACGGCGTACATCGACTTCGCGACGCTCAATGCGAAGCGGCGGAAGGTTTCCTTCGTCGGCGCCAACGACGGCTTCCTGCACGCGTTCGACGCGGGCGTCTGGGGCCGCGACGCCACGAATTTCCCGACCTCGCACGACCTCGGCACGGGCCGCGAGATCTTCGCGTACTCGCCGCGGATGGTCATGGCGAGCAAGATGCCGAACCTCCTGAACTTCCCGCCGCTGCCGCAGTACTTCGTGGACGGCTCGATGGGAACGGCGGACGTCTTCATCGATCCCGCGAACGACGGCGTGACTCCGTCTCCCGCCGACCGCGTGTGGCGGACGGTCCTCGTCGGAAGCCTGCGCCAGGGCGGTGCGGGCGTCTACGCTCTCGACGTCACCCAGCCGGACGACATCGTCACGACGCCGGGGCCGAGCTTCGGCGACATCGCGGGCAACAAGGACGCCTCTCCGGGCTGCCTCGACGGCACCGGACCGAGCTGCTCGGCAGGCTCGGTGGCCAACCGGCCCTACCCGTCGATTCTCTGGGAGTTCACCGACGCGGGCGCGGCGTGCTCCGATACGTGCACCTCGACGACGCTGCCCCCGGCCCTCGGCGAGACCTGGTCGCGCCCGGCCGTCGGACGCATCCGGATCGTCACCGACCCCGGTCCGCCGGCCGTGTTCGAAGACCGCTACGTCGCGATCTTCGGCGGCGGGTTCGACCCGGGCTTTACGCCGGGAGACGATGTCGCGGCCAAGCTTCCCAGAGGCCGGGCCTTCTACATCGTGGACGTGGAGACGGGACAGCTTCTCTACAAGACCACCGAGGGCGTCGCGGGAGACGGCGGCAGCGGAAGCCCGCCCGCAGCGATTCCCTTTGCCCCGATGCCGGCGCCCGTGGGCCTGATCGACTTCGACGACGACGGGTATCTCGACCTGGCCTACGTGGGTGACGTGAACGGCAACATGTGGCGTATCGACCTCCGGCCCGACCCGGTGTCCGGCCGCGGCGTGTTGAACGGAACGCAACTCGGCGGGTACCAGCCGTTCCTTCTCTACAACGGCTGCGGCACCGCCCTGGGCACCGGGCCGTGCGTCGACGGGACCGGCAAGCAGGTCATTCAGCCGATCTTCTTCGAGCCGGCGCTGATCTTCCTCGGCGGCTCGACCTCGCCTCCGACCCTGGGCGTCGCCTTCGGAACGGGCAACCGCGCCGAGCTCGCTCGGACCAACATCTCGACGCCCGGTTTCTACTACGTCCTCGACAACGGACAGACGGCCCTCACCTACGTCCGAACGGGCTCGACGACGCCGACGCGCGAGGCGCTGAAGGACATCACGCCGCCCAACACGCCGTGCCCGGTTCCGTTCAATCCGACCACGTGCGTCAACGGCGACGGGAACCCGGCTCCGGGCTTCGTCCTCGACTTCGGCTCGCCGAACGAGAAGGCGACCTCGACGGTCTACTCGACCCAGGGCTATCTGTCGCTGGTGACCTTCACGCCGGATTCGGTCAGCCCCTGCGAGACCAACGGCAGCTCGTTCCAGTACCGCTTCTTCTTCCTGACCGGAACCGGTTACTATGGAAAGACGGGAACGTACTCCGACTTCCGCTTGAGTCTGGGCGAAGGCCTCGAGACGCTCGGACAGACGACCTCGATCGGAGGCGTCCACGACATGGTGTTCTACTCGGGCAACAAGGACGTCGGGTACAAGGACAGCTTCAGTCCGGGCGTCGTCAGGACGATCCAGCAGAACTGGAAGGAGCAGCAATGAGCCGTCGCCATCCGGGGTTTCTGGCCGCCGCACTCCTCGCGGGAGTGGCGGCCGCGGCCCTGGCCGGCGAGGTCGTCGTTCTGAAGGGGGGCGAGGTCATTTCCCTGAAGTCTCCCGTCGTGAGGCGCGGCGCGACCGCCTACATCACCCGCGCTGACGGCACCCTGCTTTCGGTTCCGGCCTCGGAGATCGACCGGAACGCGACGGCGGCGGCGAATCGCCCGGCGGCGCCCGCGGCACCGGCGGCGGCTGCGCCTCCGGCGACGAATCCCGCCGACGCGGCCCGCAGCGCGCAGGGCGGGCAGAAGGCCAAGATTCGCATCACCGATGCCGACGTGTCGCATCCGCTCGACCTCGCCGCCGACGACGCGGCCGCCGCGGCGGACAAGGACAAGAAGGCGGACGCGGCCGGAACGGCCCGCGTGGAGGTCGCCGATTACACCCGCGAGATGAACGGCGCTGCGCTCGTCGTCAAGGGATCGCTGCGCAATCCCGGGCAGGGACCTGCCGAGAACGTCAGCCTTTCGATCACGGCGGTCGACGAGAAGGGTCAGTCGATCGACGGGGCCAACGCCACGCTGTCGAAGGGCACGGTGGAATCGGGCACGTCGGTGCAGTTCCAGGCGTCGCTGAACGTCGGGGACAAGACCGTGGCCTCCCTGAAATTCCAGCCGCAGTGGACCGTGCCGAAGCCCCCGCCGGCGGCCGCGCCGGCGCGTTCCGGAGCGGGAGGCGCCGCGGGCGTCGCCGCGTCGAAGTCGCCCGCACCGGCGCCGACGCCCTACGGCCGCGGCACGCTCTATGCGGCCCCCGCCGCGAGCGCGACGACCGAAGCGCCCTCCGACAGCCACACGGGATACCTGCCGGGTCCCTCGAACCCGGACAACCAGCCGAAGCCGCCGACTCCGTGAGCCGTGCCGCCCCCGGGCGGCGAACGGCGCAGGATTGTCGGCTTTCCATCCCGTACACTCTAGGGGTCGCCCCATGCCGCGCATCCTGATCGTCGAGGACAAGGACTCGCTGCGCGCGATGCTCGAGGAACTGCTGAAGGCGGAGGGCCTCCAGGTCACGAGCATCGCGAGCGGATCGCAGGCCGTCGAGCGCCTGCGCGCGGGGGAGCGGGTCGATCTCGTGCTGACCGACTGGAGGCTGCCCGGCGCCGACGGCCTCGCGGTCCTCGACGCCGCCATCGCCCTCGATCCGACTCTGCCCGTCCTCGTGATGACGGCCTTCGGTTCGATCGAAACCGCGGTCGAGGCGATGAAGCACGGGGCGGAAGACTTCATCACCAAGCCGGTGGATCCGGACCTGCTCCGGCTGCTCGTCTCCCGCTCGATCGAGCGGCGGGCCCGCTCCCGCGAATCGCTGCTCTTCGCGGAGGCCCAGTCCCGCTCGATCCCGCCGATCGTCGGAGAGTCCGCGGCGATCCGGGCGGTGCGCGCCGAGGCCGAGCGCGTCGCCGCCACCGATGCCACGGTGCTGCTCGAGGGCGAGAGCGGCACGGGCAAGGAGCTGTTCGCGCACGCCATCCATGCGCTCTCGGCGCGCCGGGGCGGCGCCTTCGTGGCCATCAATTGCGCGGCGATCCCCGAATCGCTCCTCGAGAGCGAGCTGTTCGGGCACGAGCGCGGATCCTTCACCGGGGCGAGCGCGCGCCGGATGGGAAAGTTCGAGCTCGGCGACGCGGGCACCGTGTTCCTCGACGAGATCGGCGAGCTCTCGCCGGCGACGCAGGGCAAGCTGCTCCGCGTTCTCCAGGAGAAATCGTTCCATCGCGTCGGAGGGACCATTCCGATCGAGGTGGACGTGCGGATCATCGCGGCCTCGAACCGGACGCTCGAGAAGCTCGTCGCCCAGGGTCTCTTTCGCGAGGATCTCTTCTACCGGGTGCGGGTTTTTCCGATCCGCATTCCGGCCCTGCGTGAGCGGCCCGAGGACATCGATCCGCTCATCGACTGGTACATGGCGCATCTTCCGCAGGAGCTCGGAAAGAAGGCCGTCCGCATTTCTCCGGCGGCCCGCGAACGGCTGCGCGGCTACGACTGGCCCGGCAACGTGCGCGAGCTGCGCAACTGCCTCGAGCGCGCGATCATCCTCTCCGACGAGGGCGTGATCGACGAAAAGAACCTGCGCCTCGGGCCCGAAACCGTGTTCCTCGAGACCTCCCGGGACGAGACGCTCTCCGAGGCGCGCGACCGCGCCGCCGACAAGGCCGAGCGGATCTGGCTCGTCCGGGCGCTCGAACGCTCCGGCGGAGACCGGTCGGCGGCGGCCGAGGCGGCCGGTCTCACGCCGCGCCGCTTCGAGGCGAAGCTGCGCGAGCACGGCCTCGGAGACGCTTAGCTCCGTTTACTCCGGCAGCTGGGGCGCGCGGGTCACGCCCTTCCACATCGTCGGGGTGGGGCGAGGCGGCGGGGGAGTCATCAGGGGCGTGACCCAGTGCGCCGGTGCGGTCACGGCGGGGCCGTGCGCCGGCGTTGCCGCGCCCTTTCGCCCCTTGCAGGCGGTCGCCCGTCCGGCGAGCAGGGCGAGCAGCACGGCGAGCGGGGCGAGAGTGCGGGCGGAACGCTTCACGGGGCGATTATCGCATCGCTCCGGCGAGCTCGCGCAGCGCCGCCGCGACGATCCGGTCTTCGTCGGGCCGGATCGAACGCAGGTCGAGCAGGACGCGGCCGGCCTCGATGCGGCCCACGATCGGGGGCCGGCGGGCGCGCAGCCGCGCCGCGAGGGCATCGGCCCCGAGCGACACGTGCGAAAGCGCGAGGGCTCGCGACGGAAAGAGCTTCTCGGGGCTCGTGCCTCCGCCGAACGCGGCTTGCGATGTCTCGACGCGGCACGTCAGCGCGTGGCCCGCCCCCTCGGTGCGGGAGATCAGGCTCCGGCCGCGTTCCTCGAGC
This sequence comes from uncultured Acidobacteriota bacterium, assembly GCA_963738945.1. Classification (GTDB taxonomy): domain Bacteria; phylum Acidobacteriota; class Thermoanaerobaculia; order UBA5066; family Gp7-AA6; genus DAHUXD01. The sequence goes on along the minus strand of CAVTYD010000002.1, from coordinate 2,322,437 downwards.
TCCCCGATCGTCGAGGCGACGGCGCGGTAGACGGGGAACTGCCGCCACGCGCCCGTCTTCCACGCGGCGAGCGTGGCCGCGAGCGCCGCGAGGGTCAGCTTGTCGGGTCGCACGGCCCGCGCGATCGGATGCGCGGCTGCGCGCGCCACGAGCTTTGCGTCTCCGGCGAGGATCCCGGCCTGCGGCCCGGAGAAGAGCTTGTCGGCGGAGAACGTGACGAGATCCGCTCCGGAGGCCAGGCATTCGGTCACCGTGGGCTCGTCCGGCACGCCGAAGGCGTCGAGCGGCATGACCGCGCCCGTCCCCTGATCGTGAAGCCAGGGTACGCCGGCTTCGCGCGCCAGTACCGCGAGCTCGTGCGGTGCCGGCCGGCGCGTGTAGCCGCGGATTTCGTAGTTCGAAGGGTGCACCGAGAGCAGCAGCGCGACATCGGGAGAGAACGCCCGACGATAGTCGTCGGCGGTCGTCCGGTTGGTCGTGCCCACCTCCCGCAGCCTCGCCCCGGAGGCTTCGAGGATTTCGGGGATCTTGAACGAGCCGCCGATCGCGACGAGCTCGCCGCGCGACACGAGCACGTCGCGGCCGCGGGCGAGGGCCGACAGCGCGAGAAGGACCGCCGCCGCGTTGTTGTTGACGGCGAGGGCGTCGCCGCAGTCGAAGAGGCCGCGGGCGAGCGCACGGATGTGGTCCTGGCGCTTGCCGCGCACGCCCCGCTCGGCGTCGTACTCGACCGTCGAGTAGCCGCGCGCGGCTTCGGTCAGCGCGGCGCGGGCCCCACCGGAGAGGGGAGCGCGCCCGAGGTTCGTATGGAGCAGCACGCCGGTGGCGTTGACGGCGCGCACGAGGGTGGGCGCGAACCGGCGGCGCAGCGCTTCCCGGGCGGCGTCCCAGAGGGCCTCGGTCCGGGTCTCGCCGGCCGCCATCGCGCGCCGCAACTCCTCCTTGACCGCCTCGCGGCCATAGAGGGACAGGCTCTCCGGAGCGCCGGCGTGCTTGAGCAGCACGTCCATCGAGGGCGGGTGCGCGCGTCCGGCCGGAGCCGTCTCGGGAGCCATGATCCTTTACTATAGGGGAGCGTGACGATCCCGACGGCTCCCCGCCCTTCCGAACGGCCGTGAGCGCATCGAGCTTCGACCGCGAGCTCCGCGTGCTCGAGGAGGCACTGAAGCGTTTGAACGCCGAGTACGATGGATTTCTCTACGGCTCCTCGTCCAAGCCACCGATCCCGACCCGTCGTCACGTCGAGGAAATGGTGCGCCGTCTCAACGCCTCCGAGGACATGTCGGCGGCCGAGAGGTACCGATTTTCGACTCTCCAGGGCCGGTTTGCCGCCCTGACGGAGCGCTGGGACCGGCTCCAGGGGGAGAAGGAGGCGGGGCGCCGCCCGGGCCTCTATGGCCACTTTCGGGAGCCGGGGGGTGCGGGCGGCTCGTCGGAGCGCGTGAGCGCTCCCAACGCCGGCACGGCGGCGTCCGTACAACAGGAGCGTCGCGGCCCGACGGCCGGGGGGTCCGAGCAGGACCTCTTCGAGAGGTACGTGGCGGCGAGGAAAGCGCGGGGCGAAGACGTGAGCGGATACCGGCTGGAGGGATTCGTGGAAGGTCTGGAACGAGAGCGGCGCAAGGTGCGTGAGCGGTTCGGAGACGGGGAGATCGTGTTCGACGTCGCCGAGCGCGACGGAAGGGTACGGCTCGTCGCCCGCCGGAAGACGCCGGGGGAACGATGACGATGAGACGAATCGCCGCCCTGCTGGCTCTCGCGACGTGCGCGGCGATCTGGCCCGACCGGGCTCTGGCCCGCGCGGACAAGAAGCCGACGCCGGAGCCGTTCTACCGGAAGTACCTGGTCAAGGGAGATCCGCTCGACGACCAGATCGTCGAGCAGGAACGCCGCGTCGAGGCCTCGCCCGACGATGCGAACCTCCGCAACGATTTCGGAAACCTTCTCGCCGAGCGCCGCTTCCCCGCGCAGGCGGCCGAGCAGTACGAGATCGCCCTGAAGCTCGACAAGAAGGATTTCATCTCCGCATACAACCTTGGTCTCGTTCGCGAGGCGGAAGGAAAGATCTCGGCGGCGATCTCCGCCTATCAGCGGTCCATCAAGCGAAAGCCCGGGTTCCCGCAGTCGCGTTTCCGGCTGGGCCGGCTCTACGAGCAGACGAGCCAGCCCGAGTCGGCCGTCCGGGAATACTCCGAGGCGCTGTGGATCGACCCGGGGATGAGAGACCCCAAACGCAACCCGCTCATCGTGGACTGCCAGCTCATCTATCTGGCCTCCACCGTCAACTATCGGCGCGACATCGCGGTGGCCGCGATGGCCGACAGTCGGGTCTTCTTCGACAACGACCGCTTTCGCAAGCTGCCGACCAATCGCGCGATCAGCTCGAAGGAAGCGGAGGGGGAGGAGTCGGAAACGTCGGCTCCGCGCGACGTCGGCTCGCCCACGGGCGCGGGAGCCGCGGGCACCGCCGGCACCGCCGGGGCATCCGAGCCCGCGCGCCGCGGCGCCGCGCACGCCGCCCCGGCTCCCGGCGGGGTCGCTCCGGGAGGAAGGCCCGCTCCGGGCGTCCGGCGTCCGCCGATCAATCCGCGCCCCCAGCCGGCGACCGGCCCCGCCCCGACGCCGCCGCCCGCCGAAACGGTCGAGCCGCCTCCGGGCGAAGCGCCGCCCGAAAACGCTCCGGAGCCGGCCGTGACGCCGGAACCGGCGCCGGACGTCGAGCCGTCGCGGTAACGTCGCCTCCGCTCGCTTCGGGATCTGCGCGCCCGTTCGGGCGCGCACCGGCCGGCGGCTCGCGAAAGGCGCTCGACCGCCGGCCTGATCTCTGCGCTCGCTCCGGCTCCCGCGGCGTGAGCCTCCACCCTCGCTTTGCTCGGGTGACTTCTCACGCCGCGAGCTATTGAAAGAGCTCGGCGCGACGAATCGCGCTTTTCCCCCTCTCCCACCGGCGGGGGGAGAGGGTTGGGGTGAGGGGGCGCTCGGTCACTCGGCAGAAAGCGCGCACCGCGAACGGAGGACGTGCCGCTCTACTCGAAGCTGGCGCGCTCGATCAGCAGCGTCGGAGAGCCGCAGGGGTAGGGGGACGGGAAGAACTGGAGGTCCGTGGAGAGCGCGCGCACGCGGCGCAGGAGCTCCGAGATGCGGCCGCGCGAGCGGGCTCCGGCGACCGGCCCGCCGGCACGGCCCGCCACGATCGAGATTCCGGTGAACTCGATCTCGTAGCGGTCGGCCTCGACGTCCACGCGGACGGGCGCGGTCAATGCGGAGGCGAAGAGTCCTCGCGTGACCGCCTTCAGAAGGTCGGCGGGAGCGGCCGCCGTCTTCGTCTCGAAGAAGAGGCGACGCGGACCGGCGCGGGGTGGCATGCGAAACGACGGGCGCGCACCGTGTCCGGTCGAGCGGCGGCCGGCGCGCGCGGCCGAGGAAAGATCGAACAAGCGTCCGACCAGCGCGCCGTCCTCGGCGAGCAGGGTCCGCCGGGTCGGCACTCCCTCGCCGTCGAATGCGGCGTCGGCCGAGGCGTCGTCCACGATCGACAGGCCCGCTGAGGCGAGCCGGCCGCGAACGAGCCAGCGCGGCGCGCGGTCGGAAAGGAAGAGCGGAGAAAGCGCCGCGAGGAGGGCGGCGCCGACCGCCGGGTCGAGGAGCCACTGCCCGCTCGAAAACGGGGAAGGCTGGTCCGACAGGGGAAGTGTCGCCGCGTCGGCCAGGCGGCGCGCCAGACCCTCGACGTCCGGAAGCCCGTCCCAGCGAAACGCGAGGCGCGCGTCCCGGGCGCGGCCGGCGCGCCGCGCGACGGCCTGCGCGACTCCGTCGAGAATGCGCATCGACTGAGACACGTCGAGCCCCGCCGCGTTGACGATGCGCTCGGCCGCCATTCCCCGCCGGACGCTCAGAGCGGTGAGCGCGGCGTCCCCGCGAGATGCGGCCGAGACCGCCCGCACCAGGTCCTCGAAAAGGTCCGGGGGGGCCTCGACTCCGGAAACCCCGTCCGCCGGTCCGCCCTTCCGGACCGGCCAGTCGAGCGGCGGCGCCGGGGCGGCGGCGAGCGCCCCCGCCGCTTCGATCGCCCGGCGCAACTCCGCCGGGCTCGAACCGCACGCGAAGCGCGGCGCGCCGGACTCCCACCATCGGGCGGCCCAGCCGTCCTCGCGCCGCCAGAAGTCCCGGCGCATCGACGGCGCCGACTCGGACTCGCGCGACTCCGACTGCTTTCGATAGAGCTCCCACTGGCCGGGAGCCCTTCGCGAGAGCTCCTCGCGTACCTCCTCGGCGCTCACGGCTCGGGCCTCAGCGCGACGCCGCGCAGGAGGAGGTCGGGCGCGGCTCCGCCCACGGGGACGATCTCGCCACCGCGCGAGCACCATCCGAGCGTCCGGCACGGATGGATCTCGCGGCCGACCACCGGCTCGATCGAGGCGAGCGCCGGAAGGATCTCTCCGACGAGGACGCCGCCGCCGAGCTCGTCCGACAGGCGGCCGCGGCGCACGCGGCGCGCGCGCGGGAACCGCAAGCGAAAGCTTCCGCTCGCGATCTCGACCGATCCGCCCGAGAACTGCTCGATCCAGATTCCGTTTCCGAGGCGGCGCAGCATCTCGTCCGGTTCGGCCGATCCGGCGGCGACGAGGACGTTCGCTCCGCGCGGCCGCGGGACCTCCGCCGGTCCGGCCCTCCGGCCGTGTCCCGTCGACCCGGGCGCCGTGGCGTGCGCCCGGTCGGTCAGCCGCGAACCGACGCGGCCCGAGGCGAGCAGCCGGACGGCGCGAGGGGCCGTTCCCTCGTCGTCGCTTTCGTAGCCGCCGAAGAGGTCGAGCCGCCGGGGGTCGTCGGTGACCTCCAGGTCCGACACGGCCAGCCGCGCATCGGGAAGTCCGCGCAGCGGCGAGTCCGCGGCGTCGGCCTCGAGCGGATGGCCGAGCACCTCGTGAAAGAAGACGCAGGCCGAGCCGCCGGCGAGGATCGCGTCGGTCTGTCCGGCGGGCACGGGAACCGCGCGGTCGCGCGGCTCGGCCGCGGCGGCGAGGTGAGATCGCAGCTCGTCCTCGACGCTCTCGGAAAAAGGTGCGTGAAAGGCGAATGGCCGCGGCTCGTCGCCCGCCCGGGAGGCCGCGGTCAGGCGCCCCTCCAGGGACACGAGGCGCCGGACCGACGATGCCGACCGGCCTCCGTCGGCCACGACTCGCCGCTCGGTTTCCCGGATGCGAAATCGGAGGGCATGGCGCGGCGCGTGCCGGGCCAGCGTGCCCGCGAGGCGCCGCGACCAGCGCTCGGCGTCGGGAAAGAGAGCGCCGGCGTCGTTCTCCGCGTCGCGCCCCGCGCGGATCGGCAGGGGCTCGCTGCCGGATTCGCTCCGAAGGGCGCGGATCGCCTCGCGGACCTCGGCCTCGCCGTTGCCGCTCACGAACACGAAGCGCTCGACGCCGCCTGCGCGCCGCCGCGCCGAGGTTCCTTCCTCCCGCCGGGCCCGGACCTCGTGGACGGCGCCGTCGCGCCATTCCAGGACGATCTCGGCGAGGGTCTCGGCGAAGACCTCGGCGATCTCGCCCCCGCGTCCGGCGAGCGGTTCGAGCCAGCGATGGATGGACGCTTCGTCCCAGTTCACGTGCGAGCAGTGTAATAACATCGCCGGGAGGAAGCATGAGTCTCTCGGATACCCGGAAAGACTTCATCGCCGGCAAGACCGCTCGCGGGCTCGCCGCCCGGAAGCTGTTCGTCGAAAAGGCGCCCGACGCTCTGCGCGCCGCGGTCTTCGCGGCGCTTTCGGGGGAGGCCGAGAAGGAGAAGACCCTGGACGACGAGGCGCGCCGCATGATGGAAGCCGCGCGGCAGGAGATCGCCGCCGGGCGCGTCGACGGGCACGAGCTCTTCCGCCGGATCCGCCGCAAGCTCGCGGAGCAGCGGGGGATCGTGCTGTGACGCGCCGCGCTCCGCGGGTGTCCTCCCTCCCGTGACCCTCGACAAGCGAATCGCCGACCTCGAGTCGCTTCGCGAAGAACGGCTCGAGGGCGGCGGCGCCCCGCGCATCGAGCGTCAGCACGCCGAGGGAAAGCTGACGGCCCACGAGCGCGTCACGCTCCTTCTCGATCCGGGTTCCTTCCTCGAGCTCGACCCGTTCGTCGTGCATCGGTGCCGCGACTTCGGCATGGAGCGGATTTCGATTCCGGGCGACGGCGTGGTCTGCGGAGCCGGGACGATCGAGGGCCGGCCGGTATACGTCTTCGCCCAGGACTTCACGGTCTTCGGTGGCTCCCTCTCGGAGTCGAACGCCGACAAGATCTGCAAGGTCATGGATCTCGCGGTCCAGAATGGCGCGCCGATCATCGGACTGAACGACTCGGGCGGGGCGCGCATCCAGGAAGGGGTCGTCTCGCTGGCCGGCTATTCGAAGGTCTTCCTGCGCAACACGCGCGCCTCGGGCGTCGTGCCGCAGATTTCGGCGATCCTCGGCCCGTGCGCGGGCGGAGCGGTCTACTCGCCGGCGATCACGGATTTCGTCTTCATGACCGAGAAGACCTCGTGCCTCTTCGTCACGGGACCGGACGTCATTCGGACGGTCACCCACGAGGAAGTCACCAAGGATCAGCTCGGCGGCGCGCACACGCACGCGAGCGTCTCGGGCGTGGCGCATTTCGTGCGCTCGAGCGATGAGGCGGTCCTGGCGGGCATCCGCGACCTGCTGACCTACATTCCGTCCAACAACCTCGACGATCCGCCCCGGCGAGTCGCCCGGGACGCCCCCGCCGGCGGAGGCGACCTGAACCGCTTCATTCCGGAAGAGCCCAACCGCCCGTACGACATGGGCGAGCTGGTGCGCCGCGTGGCCGACGCGGGCGAGTTTCTGGAGGTCCAGTCGGCATTCGCCCGGAACATCCTCGCCGGGTTCATTCGCCTGGGCGGCCGGTCCGTCGGCGTGGTCGCCAACCAGCCGATGTACCTGGCCGGCGTCCTCGACATCGACGCGTCGGTCAAGGCGGCGCGCTTCGTCCGCTTCTGCGACGCCTTCGGCATCCCCCTGCTCGTCTTCGAGGACGTGCCCGGCTTCCTTCCGGGAACGCAGCAGGAGTACGGCGGGATCATCCGCCACGGAGCCAAGCTCCTCTACGCCTTCGCCGAGGCGACCGTGCCGAAGGTTTCCGTCATCACGCGCAAGGCATACGGCGGCGCCTACTGCGTGATGCTCTCGAAGGACATCGGGACGGACTTCAACTTCGCCTATCCGACGGCGGAGATCGCCGTGATGGGCCCCGAGGGCGCCGTCAACATCCTGTACCGCCGGGAGCTCGCGGACGCCGGACCGGAGGTCCGCGCGGAGAAGGTCGCCGAGTACACCGAGAACTTCGCGACCCCGTACATCGCCGCCCGGCGCGGCTACGTGGATGACATCATCGAGCCCTCGGAGACGCGCTCCCGCCTCATCGCCGCCTTCCAGCTTCTCGACGGAAAGCGCGTCGCGCTGCCGAAGAAAAAGCACGGGAACATCCCGCTCTGAGGCCTTGAGCTCGACGCCGTCTCGAAAGCGTCTCCTCGTCGCCAACCGCGGCGAAATCGCGCTGCGAATTTTCCGGGCGTGCCGCGATGTGGGGCTCGACACCGTGGCGGTGTACTCGGACGCGGACCGGGAGGCGCCCCACGTCGCCGCCGCGGATTTCGCCGTGCGTCTGGGACCGGCGCCGGCGCGCGAGAGCTACCTCTCGATTCCGGCGCTCCTGGCGGCCGCGAAGAAGACGGGCGCCGCGCTCGTGCATCCCGGCTACGGCTTCCTCGCCGAGAACGCCGGCTTCGCGGGGGCCTGCCGCGACGCCGGACTGACGTTCGTCGGGCCCTCGCCCGAGGCGATCGCCGCGATGGGGTCGAAGACCGGCAGCCGGCGCCTCATGGAGAAGGCCGGCGTGCCGGTCGTGCCGGGCACGGCGGGGCCCGCGAAGGGGCCCGCGGAGCTCGCCCAGTTCGGGCGGCGCGTGGGATTCCCGATCCTGCTCAAGGCTTCGGCGGGCGGCGGCGGCAAGGGAATGCGCCGCGTGGACTCGGAAGCCGACCTTGCCGCCGCGCTCGCACGCGTCGCGGCGGAGGCTTCGGCATCCTTCGGGGACGGCGCCGTGTACGCCGAGAAGCTCATCGAGCGGCCTCGCCACGTCGAGGTCCAGGTCGTCGGCGACGGCCGGGGCCGGATCGTCGCGGTCGGCGAGCGCGAGTGCAGCATCCAGAGGCGCCATCAGAAGGTCGTCGAAGAGTGCCCGTCGCCCGTCGTGGACCCGGCCCTGCGCGCGCGGCTGTTCGAGGCGGCGCTCGCGGCGGCGGGAGCGGTCGACTATGCGTCGTGCGGGACGGTCGAGTTTCTGCTGGCGCCGGACGGCTCGTTCTACTTCCTCGAGATGAACACGCGCCTGCAGGTCGAGCATCCCGTCACCGAGGAAGTCTGGGGCGTCGACCTCGCGGCTGCGATGATCCGGATCGCGCTCGGCGAGCCGCTGCCGTTTGCGGCCGAGAGCCTCGCGCCGCGGGGCCACGCGATCGAGTGCCGCATCTATGCGGAGGATCCTCGCCGCGGATTCGCCCCGTCCCCCGGGGTCATCGCCGCCCTGCGGCTGCCCCTCGGCCCCGGGGTGCGCCACGACGTCGGGATCGAGGCGGGATCGACGGTGCCGATCGACTACGACCCGATGCTCGGCAAGCTCGTGGTCCACGGCCCCGACCGCGCGTCGGCGATCGCGCGCCTTTCTCGCGTGCTCGGCGACTACGAGATCGGGGGCCTGGAAACGACACTGCCTCTCTTCCGCGCCCTCGTCGCGGATCCCGAGTTTCGAAGCGGAGCCTTCGACGTCCAGTGGTTGGACCGGCGGCTCGAGGCCGGGAATCTCTTCGGCGGTTCCGAGTCGGCCGACGACGCGCTCCTCGCGGCGATCGGGCTGGCGATCGCCGAGCCCGTTTCCGCCGGGAGTCCGGCCGAGGAGCCCTCGCTCTGGCGAGCCCGGGCCCGGCGCGAGACGGTGCGCTGATGCGGCACCTCGTCTTCATCCATCGCGGCACGGCCGGCTCCGAAGAAATCGCGATCGCTCTCGATGGGGCGCAGTGCACGGTGACGATCGCCGGCCGCAGCGTCGAGGCAGAGGCCGCGCGTCTGCCCGACGGCCGCTTGTCGCTGGTCTTCGAGGATGGCCGCCAGCTGTGCGGACGCGTGGAGCCTCGCCGCGGCGGCGAAGTCGTCGTTTCGACGGGGGCCGGGAGCCGGCGCATCGCGCTCGCCGAGCCGCTCCAGGACCGGCTGGCTCACCAGGAGGGCGGCGCGGCGCCCGGCGGGGGAGACGAAGAGGTTCGCGCGCTGATGCCCGGGCGGGTCGTCGAGGTCGCGGTCTCGGCAGGAGAGCAGGTCGAGGCGGGAACCCTCCTTCTCGTGCTCGAGGCCATGAAGATGCAGAACGAGATCCGAGCCACGCGCGGCGGCCGCGTGCTTCGGGTCGACGTCGAGGCAGGCAAGCCGGTCGACGGCGGTGCGCTCCTCCTGATCCTCGAGTCGGAAAGTATGAGTGTGTAGCCCGGGTTCAGGTGACTTGAGGTTCTGTACAGTTTGACCGACTGGTCAGTTATCCAATATTTCGTACCTCAATCCAGCGGCTCGGTACTTTTGACATAGGCCTTCGTCATCAGATTTTCCTTTTCTTACGGCCTGCCAGTTAGTTACAGTTCCCCCAATTCTTGGAAAAGGCTGGCAGTGACATTGCTTTCTAGTCGATTCGATTTGAGGAACACATTCGCGATTACGAGTTCTAACAAGGAGGAAGGAATGAAGTCTGTGTACCGATTCAGTCTGGCACTGGCGGTATGCCTACTCCTCCTCGCTCCAGTCGGACTGCTCGGGCAGACGACCGGAACGATCGAGGGGCAGGTTACCGATCAGAGCGGCGCCGCACTCCCGGGCGTCACCATGGAGCTCACGGGTATTCACCTTCAGGGAACCAAGACGGCAGTGACGGAGGCCGACGGCCGCTATCGCTTCCTGAACCTGGTCCCCGGTGATTACACCGTGATGGCGACACTCGCCGGGTTCGGCAAGGTGCAGAAGAAGGCCACGGTCACGCTCGACGCGACCGCGACGGCCAACATGCAGTTGGCCCTGTCGACCACGGCGGAAGTGGTCGTCACCGGAGAGGCCCCGCTGATCGACTCGACGTCGACGACGTCGGGCTCGAACTTCTCCGGCAAGGTCGTCGACAAGCTGCCGCTCTCGAGCCGCAACTATGCCGACGTCGTGTTCGTGCAGCCGGGCGTCCAGGCCGACAACGGCGAGACGCAGGGCCGCTCGCTGGCTCTGTCGATCTACGGCTCGACCTCGGCCGAGAACTCGTTCCTGATCGACGGCGTCAACACGACGAACGTCATCAAGGGCATCCAGGGCAAGGACATCAACAACGAGTTCATCCAGGAAGTCGAAGTCAAGACCTCGGGCTACCAGGCCGAGTACGGCCGCAACACGGGCGGCGTGGTCAACGTGATCACGAAGTCCGGCGGCAACGAGTTCCACGGCGGAATCTTCGGCTACTACAACAGCCTGGGGCTCGCCTCGGACCAGAAGAACGTCATCACCCCGGACAACTCTCAGCTCGGAAACTCCCAGACCACGACGATCGCGACGAAGAACACCCGGTCCGAGGGCGGCCTCGACCTCGGCGGCTTCATGGTCAAGGATCGCGTGTGGTTCTTCGCGGCGTACGACCGCGTCATCACGGATCAGGTCTTCAACCCGACCAGCGGCGTGACCGGGCCGACGAATCTTTCGTGTGCCACGGCTCCGCTCCAGGGCGAGGGTTGCCCCTTCCCGGACACGATCACCGAGAACAAGTACTCCCTGAAGCTGACGCTGAACCTGGCGCAGTCGACGACGCTGCAGGGCGTCTACTTCTCGGACCGCCAGACCACGACGGGCACGATCTCCGCGAACCCGCAGAGCTTCAACCCGTTCGCGACACAGGGCCGGATCGACGTCGGCGGCCCGGACTACGGCGCTCGCCTGAACCAGCTCTTCGGTTCGAGCGGTATCCTGACCCTGGCCTACGGCCAGCACTCGGATCGTTACGAGACCAAGCCCGAGGGCTCTGATGTCTCGCAGCTGCGTGACCGTACCCTCACGCCGTTCAACTACTATGGCGGCTTCGGACAGATCTTCGGGCCGGTCGTCAACAACGCCTCGAGCCGCAACACCTACGCGGCGAACTACACGGGCTACGTCGGCAACCACGAGTTCAAGGCCGGCGGCGACTACGAGAAGGTCGACACGTTCGGCTCGACCTACTGGACGGGCGCTTCCCGAACCAGCATCTTTCAGTGCAGCGCCTCGTTTCCCTGCTCGGGCTCGGCGATGCCGTTCAACGCGTCGTCGGTTCCGGGCTACTCCTCGCCTTACTCCGGCCCGGTCTACTACGAGCACCAGTTCTTCACGGCCAACGGATCGGACCTGACGCCTCTCGTCACGGCGCCGTTCAACACGCCGACCAAGCGCTACAGCGGTTTCGTGCAGGACCAGTGGCGCATCACCCCGGCTTTGACGGCCAACCTCGGCGTGCGTTACGACGCCGAGAAGCTCTACAACGGACTGGATCAGGAAGCGTTCAGCCTCAGCAACGAGTGGGCGCCGCGCTTCGGCGTCACGTGGGACTGGGCGGGCGACGGAACGTCGAAGTTGTACGCTTCGGCGGGCCGCTTCTACTACGCGATCCCGACGGACCTGAACGTCCGCGTCTTCACGGCCAACACGTCCATCGTCACCTGGAACTACGATCCGAACTCCCTCGTCCAGGCGCCGGATGCTCCGGACGGCCGCACCCAGCTGACGCAGGTCGGCTCCTTCGCGGGTGAGCCGACGGATCCGGGCCTGAAGGCCGCTTACCAGGACGAGTTCACGATCGGCGTCGAGAAGGCGATCGATCCGACTCTCTCGGTCGGCATGAAGGGCACCTACCGCTCTCTCGGCCGCACGATCGAAGATCGCTGCGACCTCAACTACGCGACCAACCCCACCGGCTCCTCGTGCGCGCTCATGAACCCGGGCGCGACGGGCATCGACAACCCGGGCGCTACGGGCGCATACGGCTCCTGCACCAACTACGGCAACCCGACGGCGGGACTTCCGGGTGGTGTACCTGCCAACGGCTGCACGGGCCCCGGCCAGGGCACGCCGATTCCGGACGCCAAGCGCATCTTCAAGGGCATCGAGCTCGTCGTCCGCAAGCAGTTCACCAACGAGATCTGGGCCCAGTTGTCCTACCTCGGCTCCTCGCTGCGGGGCAACTACTCGGGCGCGATTCGTGAGGCCTCCGGCCAGACGGACCCCGGCATCAACGCCGACTTCGACTACGCCGCCTTCACGCAGAACGCCTCGGGCATCCTCGAGCTCGACCGGCCGAACCAGGGCCGCCTCGACGCGGTGTACAACGCCCCGTGGGGTCTGTCGGCCGGCCTGCAGTTCTACGTCCGCACCGGCACGCCGACCTCGATCGACGGCTACTACAACCAGTTCTACACGACCGAGCTCTACCTGGCCCAGCGCGGCTACGCGGGACGCCTCCCGACCGACTACGAGATGAACATGTCCCTCGGCTACAACCTGAACGTCGGCCCGGTGACCATCACGCCGCAGTTCTACGCCTTCCAGCTCCTGAACCGTCAGACGGCCACCTCGATCGACGAGAACTTCAACGTCAACGGTACGTTCGTGACCAACCCGACCAGCCCGCTCTACGGACGGCCGGGAATGCTTCCCGATGGCACCTGCCCGGTCAACTCCGCGACCGGGACCTGCTCGGACAACGTGAACTACCGCAAGACCCTGACCCAGACGGGTCCGCGCCAGTTCCGGTTCGCGCTCAAGGTGACGTTCTAAGCCCCTTCCCGGATTCGTATCGACGAGGGGGCGGCTTCGGCCGCCCCTTCTTTTTTTTGGATCGGACTTTTTTTGGATCGGGAGGTGACACGGCCCGGAGCCCGGACGTTTCGTAATTCCAGCGCAACCGGCCGTTCTCGAGTCGTATGATGATTTTCCCTGGGAGGTTCCCATGCGCCGTTCGCTCGGACTCGGACCGCTGCTCCTGTTCGCCGCCGCTTCCGCCGCCGCCGCCACGCTCCCGTCTCTCTTCTACAAGGCCAAGGAACAATTTCGTCTCGCGTCTTACACCGATTCGCTCGCGACCCTCGACCAGATCCAGACCGAGGTCGACCGCCCGGGCAACGAGGCGTATCGCGCCCAGCTCGCCCCGGCGCTCGCCTTCTATCGCGGCGCGAACGACGCGGCGCTGGGCCATGCCGACGAAGCGCGCACGAACTTCGAGACCTATCTCGCCTATCAGCCGAACGCCTCGCTCGACCCGTCGCTCTATCCCCGCAAGGTGATCGCGGCGCTCGAGGATGCGCGCAAGAATCTCCAGAAGCCCGCCCCGGATGCCGCGGCGGGTCAGGCTCCCGCCCCGTCGCCCGCCGAGACCGGCAGCTTCGCCGCCGCCTACCGCGCGTTTCGGTACGAGCCGCAGGCGAGCGACGGCGGAGACGAGAACTGGTCGAAGGGTCCGGTGCGCTACCTGCTGTCGAGCGATCAGCGCACGGAGTACGAGCGCCTCTCGACCCTCGCCGAGCGCGAGGAGTACATCGCGGAGTTCTGGAAGGCCCACGATCCCAAGCCCGAAACGCCGGAGAACGAGTTCCGGATCGAGTTCGAGCGGCGGGTCGCATTCGCGGATCAGCACTTGGGGCGTGAGGAAACCCGAGGAAGCCTGACCGATCGCGGGATGCTGTTCGTCCTGCTCGGCCCCCCGACCTGGGTGGGGCGCAAGCCGATTGCCGTCGGCGAGGACACCGCGGATCCGGAGGGAATGTCGCGGCACTCGAACTTCGAGGCCGAGGCGGCCCTGAGGGGCGCGAGCGGCGCCCAGGTGGCGGCCATTCTCGCGAGCATGTCCGGGCCCTCGAACACCCTGCCGGAGTCCGAGACGAGCTGGCGGGAGGTGTGGCACTACCGCCGCGAGCTCCTGCCGAAGGGAGTCTCGTATCAGCAGGTCGACTTCGAGTTCGTGACCAAGCGCGGCTACGGAAAGGACGTCCTGCAGCGGGACCCGGCCGCCCTGACGACGCTCGATGCGGCCGAGGCCGCCAGCCGGAGCGTGACCTCGCAGAAGGCCTCGAAGTAGGCGCCTGGTTCGCCTGTCCGACGGCCTGAGGCCGAGCAGAGCTCCGGGGTCGGAGACGCGGCGGCGCGGCCGGGGCCGGGCGCTGCTCGCCGTCCTCGTCGTGGCGGCGGCCTGCGCCGTGCAGCCGGCGGTGTCGGTCTTCGAGCTTCCGCTCTCGAACGTCCGCGTTCCTCCCCCTCCGGGGGGATTCAACGCCGAAGAGCGCTATCAGCGCGGCCACTACCTCGAGGTGCAGAGGTACCTCGAGTCGCTTCCCCCCGTCACCCTCGAGAAGAGCGCTCTCGACCTCGCCCTCCTGGGCAAGGTTCTTCTGGCTCGCGGTGATTTCGACTCGGCGTGGCCCGTCCTCGAGAAGGCGCGCGCGCTCGAGGGCCGGGCGGCGCGGCGCGCCGAGATCGAGTGGGCGATTTCTCAGGGCGCGGTCCTCTGGGACGACTTCGGGACGGCCGACGAGTACGCCCGCAGCGCCATCATCGATGGATACGGGCTCGTGCCCGGGTTCGTCCAGTTTCTCTCGGCGATGCGCGACGTGGACGTCTATGCGGGACCGGCCATCGGCCAGTCCGGCGAGGACGCGTTCGAGATGCAGGGCTTCGAGCTCATCCGGGTTCCGGTGCACGTCAACGGCATCGGTTCGGCGGCGATCGTGGACTCCGGCGCCGTGTACACGATCGTGACCCAGTCGTTCGCCCGCGAGGTCCACGTGGAGATGATCCCGGACTCGCGGACCTCGGGCCGCGGACTGCACAGGAAGCAGTTCCCGGTGGACTTCGGCGTCATCGGGGAGCTCCGTTTCGGCGGTCTGACGGTGCGCGGCGTGCCCGTGATGGTCCTCCCCGACGAGGCCATGCTCTTCGAAACGGACCGCGGCCAGTTTCCCGTGCCGATCGTGCTCGGCCTGCACCTGCTGAAGGAATTCACGACCGACATCGACTACGCGGGCCGCCGCATCCGGTGGGTCCGCCGGGACTTTCGCGTTCCGAAGCGTTCGGCGGATCAGAATCTCTTCTTTCGAGGGGGCCGGGCGTACGTCCGCGGTTCGATCGATCGCAACGGCTTCTACCAGTTCCTCCTCGACACGGGCAGCGAGCCGACACTGATGACGTCGGTTGGCGCCGCGCGCGCGAACCTCCCGCCGTCGAACAAGGTGTTCCCGAAGAGGGTCTACGGCCTCGGGAAGACCCAGGTCGAGTGGGGCCGCATCTCGGAGGTCACGCTCGGAATCGCGGGGTTCGGCGCCCGATTTCGTGATCTGGCGGTCAAGGAGGACGACAACGCGCTCGAGGACGGAATCGTCGGAACCACGCTGCTCGAGAACTTTCACGTCGGAATCGATTTCAGCCGGATGGTCCTGACCTTCGAGCGGCCGCGCTGAATCCGCGCCGGCGGAAATCCGCAAACCCCCTGGCGTGCTAAGGTCCGGTCCGTGCGGAACGGCCGCCTTCGGGATGAGTCCGCGTAGTCTCGGGCGTCTGGCCGCCGCCGGCGTGGCGGCCCTCGTCGCGCTGTCCTGTCGCCGCGAGGCCGAAGAGAAGGCGCCGAAGCCGGAGGCGCCCACGGCGCTCGAATCGACTTCGAGCGGCCCCCTCGATCAGGACTCCGCCTCCCGAAAGCCCCGGGCCGCCGGGGGCCGCGCGCCGGTGATCTGGGTCGGGCTCGACGGGCTCGACTTCGAGCTCGTCGACCGGCTGGCTGCGGAAGGGCGCATGCCGCACTGGAAGCGTCTCGTAGCCGAGGGCTACACGGCGAAGCTCGAGTCCTTTGCGCCCGTGCTCTCTCCCATCGTCTGGACGACGCTCGCGACGGGCGTGGGCCCGGACGTCCATCGTGTGCTCGATTTTCAGGAGGTCGACCGCGCGACCGGGCAGAAGGTGCCGATCTCCGGGTACTCGCGCGCCGTTCCCGCGATCTGGAACGTCGCCTCCGCCGCCGGCCGCTCGGTCGGCGTCGTGGGATGGTGGGCGACGCACCCGGCCGAAGAGGTCTCGGGCTTCTTCGTCTCGGATCACGCGAGCCCGATTCTCTTCGAGGGCCTTCCGCGCACCGGCGTCGCCTATCCGCCGGCGCTTTCCGCCGGAGTCGAGCAGATCGCGGCGCGCGAGGGCTCCGTTTCCGACGCCGACCTCGCGCGGTTTCTCGACATGCCCGCCGACGAGATCGCCCGGGCGCGCGCCGCGGCGGGCCTCTCCAATCCCGTGGCCGCGCTCGCGCGCATTCTCGGGGGAACGCGCGTCGAGCAGCGGATCGCCCGGGACCTCTACGATCGGTACCTTCCCGACCTGATGATGGTCTATTTCGAGGGCACCGACGTCATCGGCCACGTCTTCGCGCCGTTCGTCGCGCCGAAGACGTCCTGCGTCTCGGACGCCGACTTCGCCCGGTATCACCGCGCGGCGGACGAGTACTACGCCGTCGTGGACGAGATGATCGGGCAGTGGATGCGGCGCGCGCAGGAGGACGGGGCGACCCTCATCGTCAACTCCGACCATGGATTCAAGTGGAGCGCGGACCGTCCCTGCGAGTCGGCCTCGGATCGCGCCGCCCTCTCCGGAATCTGGCACCGACTGGACGGGGTCTTCGCGGCATGGGGCGCCCGCGTGCGCCCGTCGGCCCGACGCGGGGCGGCTTCGGTCTTCGACGTCGAGCCGACGGTCGCGGCCCTCCTCGATCTGCCGGTCGATCCTCGCGCCTCCGGCGGCGTGATCCGCGCCGCGTTCCCGCAGGCCCCGAACCCTCCCCGCCGGGATCCGCTCCCGATGACGCCCGTGCGCCGGGTCTTTGCCGAAGCGGCCTCCCCGAAGGAGGCCGACGAGCAGGCGGAGCGCCTCCGATCGCTCGGATACCTCTCCGGCTCGGAACCCGAGAAGCTCGCGCCGACCGGGGGAGACCGCCCGGGACTGACGGAGGTCGCCTGGAACAACCTCGGCGTCTATCTGCGCGACCACGCGAAGGACTTCCCGGCCGCCGACGCGGCCTTCGAGAAATCGCTGGCCCTCGCTCCGGGCTATGCCACGCCGCTGTTCAACCTCGCCGTGCTCGACCGGATGCGCGGCGAGGATCGACGGTCGATCGACGCGCTCTTTCGGGCGTTCGACGCGGGGCACGCCCATCCCGAGGAAACGATCCTCTCCTGGTACGTGGAGGACGTCGACCGGGGAAAGGCGTCGGCGGCGCGCGAGCTGCTCGAGCGCGGATCCCGCCGCTATCCGGAGAGCGAGGCGATCGCCCGCGAGCTCGGCCTCGTGCGGTTCCGGGCGAGAGATTGTGCGGGCGCGTGGGATCCCGTGGCCCGCTTCGAAGCCACGACGAGGGATCCGGATACGTTCAACACGCTGGCCATGATCCAGACCTGCCTCGGCCGCCGGGACGACGCGGCGGCTCTCTTCCGAAAGTCGCTCGCGATCAAACCCGACCAGCCGGCGGTCGTCCGGTCGCTCGAAGTCCTCGCTCGGGCTCCCGCGGCTCGCTGACGGAGACTTTTTCGCCGGGTCGCCCCTCGGAGCCTCGCGCCGACCCGCCGACGCGGCGTTCTCTCGCCGCGGTTCGGAAATCCGCAAGCCCTTTCGCGTGTTAAGGTTCGCGACGATGCGGCGCTTGCTCTTCGGCGGCCTGTTCCTGCTCACTGCGGCGCGTCCGGCGGCCGCGGACGAGGCCGCGCGAGACCGGGTGGCCCGGTACTTCACCGGCTGGTATTCGGTTTGTCCGGGGACGAAGGTCACCGTGACCGAGGCCCGCGAGGTGGCGATTCCGGGCTATGTGGCGTACCGGGCCGACCGAGCTTGCGAGCTCAAGAACCGCAACGACTCCAACATCACGCTCCTCGACGACGGCGGCAGGGAGATCTTCGTCGGCCAGGTCCTCCACGACGACTCGCGGCAGGGCCGGCCCTTTTCGGCGGCCGCGGACCTGCCGGTCGTTCGAGGCGTGCTGCAGGACCAGTTCGGGCTTCCCGCGACCGTCGCGACGAAGGGCTCGCCTCGCGGCGCGCTCGTGCCGATCGAGGCGAGGATCCAGGAGGCTCCCGGCGCGCTCGCCACGCTGCGCGGGTTCATCTCGGAGGACGGAGCCTCGATCCTGCTGGGCGAGTTCTTTCCGCTTTCGGAGACTCCCGAGGCCGCCCGGGCGCGGCTCCTCGCCGAGGCGGCGCCGGCCGTTCCCTCGAAGGCGCTCTTCACGGTGACGGAATTCATCGACTTCCAGTGCGAGCGCTGCCGGGTCCGTGCGCCGCAGGTGCGCGACTTCGCGTTCACCCATGGAGGCGCTGTGGCGACGCGGTACCTGCCGCTCGTCAAGGTTCACGACTGGGCGTTTGCCGCCGCGGAGGCGGCCGCGGCGCTCGAGAAGGTGTCGCCGAGGCTCGCCGACCAGTACGAGAGGGCGATCTTTCCGCGGGCGGCCGGCATGAACGAGAAGGCCGCCCGGGATCTCGCGGCCGACATCGCCGAGGCCGCCGGATCGCGCACCGCCTTCGATGCCGAGATCTCGAGCGGACGCGCGCGCGGCCGCGTGGTCGCCGACATCGACCTCGCTCTGCGGCTCGGCCTGAACGGCACGCCCATGTTTTTCTATCGCGGAGCCTGGCTGACCGCCGAGCCCGATCTCCTGGAGCATTTCATCGAGGCGAGCCTGCAGGAGCCGACCGGGCCCGGCGGAAAGAGCTCGAGGCGTTGACGCCGCTCCGGATTCCCGGGCGCCGTGGCGGCGCCGCCGTTCTCTTCGCGGCGCTCGCCCTCGGCTCGGGCTGCGGGGGCAACGCGCCGTCCGAGACGGCCGCCGCGGCGAAGACGCCGGCTCCCGCGGAGGCGGCGGAGCGAGCCGAGTCGGACGTCGCCGCTCGGGCTCGCCGTCCACCGGGGCCGCGCACGCCCGTGATCTGGATCGGGCTCGACGGCCTCGACTTCGAGCTCGTGGATCGCCTCGCCGCGGAAGGCCGGATGCCGAACTGGAAGCGCCTCGCGGCGGAGGGTTACACGGCGGATTTGAAATCCTATGTTCCGATCCTCTCGCCGATCGTGTGGACGACGCTGGCGACCGGGGTCGGCCCGGACGTCCACCGTGTTCTCGATTTTCAGGAAGTGGATCCGGCGAACGGCCGGAAGGTGCCGATCTCCGGAAACTCTCGGGCGGTGCCGGCCATCTGGAACGTGGCGTCCGAGTCGGGGCTGACGGTCGGCGTCGTCGGCTGGTGGGCAACGCATCCGGCGGAAGAGGTGAAGGGCTTCTTCGTCTCCGACCACGCGAGCCCGATTCTGTTCGAGGGGCTGCCGAAGCAGGGCCTTGCCTTTCCTCCGTCGCTGACTGCCGCCGTTGAGCGCATCTCGGCGCGCGAGGGCGCCGTCACGAGCGATGATCTCGCCCGGTTCGTCGCCATGCCGACGGCCGAGATCACCGCGGATCTGGCGAAGGACCAGAGCCTCTCGAACAGGCTCGTCCTGTTGTCGCGGACGATCGGTGCGACGCGGGTCGAGTCCCGGATCGCCCGCGATCTTTACGACCGCACGCTTCCGGATCTGATGATGCTGTACCTGGAGGGGACCGACGTGATCGGCCATCTCTTCGCGTCCGATGTCTCGCCGCGGATGCGCTGCATTTCGGATGCCGACTTCGCCCGATATCACGGCACGGTGGACGAGTACTACGCCTTCGCCGACAGGGTTCTGGGCGAATGGATGCGGCGGGCCGAGGAGGACGGTGCCACCCTGATCGTCAACTCGGATCACGGGTTCAAGTGGGGAGAGGACCGGCTGTGCGAAGGAGGATCCTTTGACCCGGTGACGGCGGGGTTCTGGCACCGCCTCGACGGCGTCTTCGCCGCCTGGGGCGCGAGGGTGAAGAAGAGTCCCGAGCGGGGCCACGCGAGCGTTTTCGACGTCGAGCCGACCGTGGCCGCGCTGCTGGGTCTTCCCGTGGACAGGCACGCGCCGGGCCGCCCGATTCGGGGTGCCTTTCGCGATCTCGGGACGCCGGCCCGCGAGGATCTGCTGGCGAAGGTTCCGGTGCGGCGCCTCGCCGCCGAGTCGATGTCGGAGAAGGACGCGAGCGAGTACGCGAAGAAGTTGATGGCCCTGGGCTATCTCTCCGGCGGCGGGTCGGAAGCGCTCGCTCCTCCCGGAGGCGACCGGCCGGGCGTGACGGAATCGGGGTGGAACAACCTCGGCCTCTACCTGTCGAACCGGGGCGACGCCGCCGACCGGGACGCGGCGGTGGCGGCCTTCAAGAAGTCTCTCGAGCTGCGGCCGGGCTTCGTCTCCGCGAAGTTGAGCCTCGCCTTGACGCACAGAGTCCGCGGAGAGGACCGCGAGGCGATCGACGGTCTCTTCGGGGCCCTGTCCGCGGGGCAGGCGAGCCCCGAGCGCACCGTGCTCGACTGGGCGCTTTACTACGACGAGAATCACAAGGCGGTCGAGGCGCGGGACGTCCTCGAGCGCGGAGCGCAGCGATACCCCGACAACGAACCCGTCCATCGGGCACTGGCGATCCACTACTTCCAGGAGAAGGACTGTCGTCGCGGCGACGCGACGCTTTCCCGCTTCGAGGCGAGCACGCAGGAACCACAGACCCTGAACACCCTGGCATTGATCCGGGCGTGCGTCGGGCGCCGGGGCGACGCGGTCGCTCTCTTCCGCCGCTCGTTGGCCCTCGTCCCGGACCAGAAAACCGTCGTTCAATCCCTCGATCTGTTGCAGGCCGGCGCCGCGTCGAGCCAATGACATGGGTTTCCGCGCAGCCACGCGTTTGACGCATCGATTCCTCGCCGTTCTTCTCGTCCTCGGCGCGTCGTCCTGCGGCCGGTCGGAACGATCCTCGGTGACTCGGCCCGCGGTTCGCTCCACCCCCGCGTCTTCTGCCGGGTCCGCGGACGTCACGGATTCCGCGCGGCGCTCCCGGCGTCCGCCGGGACCGCGCACTCCGGTGATCTGGATCGGGCTCGACGGGCTCGACTTCGAGCTCGTGGATCGCCTCGCCGCGGAAGGCCGGATGCCGAACTGGAAGCGCCTCGCGGCGGAGGGTTACACGGCGAAGCTCGAATCCTTCATGCCGATTCTCTCGCCGGTCGTCTGGACGACGCTCGCGACCGGCGTGGGGCCGGACGTGCATCGCCTCCTCGACTTCCAGGAGGTGGATCCCGCCACGGGTCAGAAGGTGCCGATCTCGGGCCGCTCGCGAGCGGTGCCGGCGATCTGGAACGTGGCCTCGGCGAAAGGGCTCTCGGTCGGCGTGGTCGGCTGGTGGGGAACCCATCCCGCCGAAGAGGTCAAGGGATTTCTGGTGTCGGATCACGTGAGCCCGATTCTCTTCAGCGGCCTGCCGCGCCGCGGCGCGGCGTACCCCGAGGCGCTCTCGGAGGCCGTCGAACGGGTGGTCGCACGCGAGGAGCCGGTCTCCGACGAGGATCTCGCCCGCTTCGTCGCCATGTCGCCGGCCGACATCCACCGGGAGCGGGCCGGAGCCGTGGGTCTCTCGGATCCGGTGGCGGCGCTCGGACGCACGATCGGCGCGACGCGGGTGATCGCGCGCCTCTCGCGCGAGCTCTACGACCGCCAGTTCCCGGATCTGACGATGGTGTACTTCGAGGGAACCGACGTCATCGGCCATCTCTTCGCTTCATACGTCCCGCCGAGGATGCGCTGCGTGAGCGACGAGGACTTCGCCCGCTTCTCCCGGACCGTCGACGATTACTACGCGCTCGTGGACCGCGTCCTTGGACAGTGGATGCGCCGGGCCGAAGAGGATGGAGCGACGCTGATCGTCAACTCGGACCACGGATTCAAGTGGGGAGACGATCGCTCGTGCGAGCGCGGATCGCTCAATCCGGAGACCGCCGGCTTCTGGCATCGCTTGAACGGCGTGTTTGCGGCGTGGGGCGCTCGTGTGGTTCCGCGGTTGCCGCGCGGGCAAGCGAGCGTCTTCGACGTCGAGCCGACCGTGGCGGCGCTGCTGGGTCTCCCGATCGACCGCCGCGCCAGCGGCAAGCCGATTCGCGCCGCCTTTCGGGACCTGCCGACGCCGCCTCGCGAAGACCTCGTGTCGAGCGTGCCGGTCCGCCGGCTTGCGGCCGATGCGCTATCCGAGAAGGAGGCGGGCGAATATGCGAAGAAGCTCGTCGCGCTCGGCTATCTCTCCGGAGGCGAACCCGGGAGGCTCGCGCCGGCCGGCGGTGACGCCCCCGGACTGACCGAGAGCGCCTGGAACAACCTCGGCCTCTATCTGTCGAGCAATCCGGGGAAGACGGATCTTGCCGCGGCGGAGAAGGCGTACCGCAAAGCTCTCGAGCTCGCTCCCGACTACGGGTCGGCGAGGATCAATCTCGCGGCCATTCATCGAGCCCGGGGGCTCGACCGGGAGGCCATCGCCGAGCTCTTCGGGGCGCTCGAAGGGCGGCCGGATCCCGAGCAGATGATTCTCGACTGGAGCCTGTCGTACGAGCTCAGGAAGGACGGGGCTCATGCCCGCGAGGTTCTGGAACGAGGGGTCAGCCGATACCCGAACAACGAGCCCCTGGCGCGGGCGTTCGCCGTCATGCTCTTCGAGGGGAAGGATTGTCAGCGGGCCGACCAGAGGCTGACTGCGTTCGAGACGTCCACGCAGAGTCCCGAGACCCTGAACGCGCTCGCCCTGGTGCGCGCGTGTCTCGGCCGCCGCGAGGACGCGGTCCGTCTCTTCCGCCGCTCGCTCGCCCTCGCGCCGGACCAGCCCAAGGTCGTTCAGTCGCTCACGGTGCTCGAGGAGGCGCCGGCCCGAGGGAATCCGTCCTGAGGCGGCACGGCCTCGCCGCCGCCGCGGGAGCCGCCCTCCTCTGTGCCGCGGCCTGCGGACGCCGCCCCGAAGCGGCGTCGGGAACCGCCTCGCCGACTCCGCGCCCCGCCGCGGCCGCCGCTCCGGCCGTCGATGCCCGGGACACGGCCTCGCGCACGCGACGCCCCGAGGGCGGCAAACCCTCGGTGATCTGGCTCGGCCTCGACGGGCTCGACTTCGAGCTCGTGGACCGGCTCGCCGCCGAAGGCCGCATGCCGAACTGGAAGCGGCTCGAGGCGGAGGGCTACACCGCGCGACTCAGGTCTTTTCTGCCGATTCTGTCGCCCGTCATCTGGACGACGCTCGCCACGGGCGAAGGACCGGACGCCCATCGGGTTCTGGATTTCCAGGAGGTCGATCCGGCGACCGGGCAGAAGGTCCCGATCTCGGGCGCCTCGCGGGCCGTGCCGGCGATCTGGAACGTCGCGTCGGCCTCGGGCGTGTCGGTCGGAGTCGTCGGGTGGTGGGGCACGCATCCCGCGGAGGAGGTGAAGGGTTTCTTCGTCTCGGACCACTCGAGCCCGATTCTCTTCGAGGGCCTTTCGCGGCAGGGCGTCGCCTATCCGGCCTCGCTCTCGGCCGGCGTCGAGCAGATCGCGGCCCGCGAGGGGACGGTTCGGGACGAGGAGCTGGCGCGCTTCGTCAACATGCCGCTCGACGAGATCGCGCGCGCGCGGGCGAGCGGCGAAGGGCTCCAGAATCCGGTCATCGCGCTCGCGCGCACGATCGGCGCCACGCGCGTCGAGTCCCGCATCGCCCGGGAGCTCTACGACCGCAACCTGCCCGACCTGATGATGATGTACCTCGAGGGAACGGACGTCATCGGCCACGTCTTTGCCTCGTACGTCGCGCCGAAGCTCTCCTGCGTCTCCGACGCCGACTTCGCCCGGTATCGCGGAGCGGTGGACGAGTACTACGCGCTGGTCGATCGGATCCTGGGTCAGTGGATGCGCCGCGCCGAAGAGGATGGCGCCACGCTGATCCTCAACTCGGATCACGGCTTCAAGTGGGGCGAGGATCGCTCCTGCGTCCGCGACTCGCTCAATCCCTCGACGGCCGCCTTCTGGCATCGCCTGGACGGCGTGTTCGCGGCATGGGGCGCGAGGGTCCGGAAGGGGAGCGAGCGCGGCCGCGCGACCGTCTTCGACGTCGAGCCGACGGTCGCCGCCCTGCTCGGACTGCCCGTCGATCGGCGGGCCACGGGCGGTGTCGTGAAGGGCGCGTTCCCGGGGCTCGCCGCGCCGGCCCGCAGGGATCTCTCGGGCATCCCGGTGCGCCGTCTCGCGGCCGAGCCGTTGTCGGAGAAGGAGGCGAGCGAGTACTCGAAGCGTCTCCTCGCGCTCGGCTACCTCTCGGGCGGAGAGCCCGGCCAGCTCGCGCCCTCCGGCGGAGACCGCCCCGGCATGACGGAGGGGGCGTGGAACAACCTCGGCCTCTACCTCTCGGTCAACCCCGAGAAGACCGATGACGCCGCCGCCGAAGCGGCCTACAAGAAGGCGCTCGCGCTGCGACCCGGCTATCACTCGCCGCAGTTCAACCTGGCGGTGCTCTACCGCCGCCGGGGAGACGACCGGGAGGCGATCGACTGGCTCTTTCGGGCGCTCGAGGCGGGCCACGCCGACCCGCAGGGAACGCTGCTCGAGTGGGCGGGCCACTACGCTTCGCAGGGAAAGACGGCGCCCGAACGAGAGATCCTCCGGAGGGGCGCGAAAACGTACCCCGACAGTGAGCCTCTGGCCCGGGAGCTCGCGGTGCTGCTCTTCAAGGACCATGATTGTCCCGCGGCACAGGCCGCGGTCGCCCGCTTCGCGGCCACCTCCGGGCAGCCGGACACGCTCAACGTGCTCGGCCTGCTGAGCACCTGCCTGGGGCGTCCGGACGAGGCGATCGCCTTCTTCCGCCGGTCTCTTGCCCTGAAACCCGATCAGCCGGGAGCCATCCGGTCCCTCGATCTGTTACAAAAGGGCCTGTCGACGGGCCCCCAACAGCCTTGAAAGGGAGAGGAATGAAAACGCGCACCCTGGGATTCGGTTTGATTCTCGCCGTCGCGGGATGGTCCTGTGCGGCCGCCGCGACCCGGCAGGCCGCGAAGGCCGCACCGGCCGCCGCCGTCGAGTCGCGGCTGCCGGGATATCTGGTGAACTACCTCTCGTTCGATCCGGGATCGAAGGTCACGGTCGAGAAGTCCACCGACCGTCTGCCGGGTTTCCAGGGTTACAAGATCAAGCGCACGGGAAAGTACCCGAAGCTCGCGGTGGACCAGACGGTCTACGTCTCCGACGACGGCAAGTGGTTTTTCGACGGAGACAACGTCGCCAATCCCAACCCCAGGCCCGTTCGCAGCGACGCCGACCTCGCCTGGATCGAGGCGCGGACCCAGGCTCTCTACCGGACGCGCGCGAAGGCCACGTTGACTCCCGAGCGCGACGCGGCCGGGCTGAAGGCCGTCACCATGTCGATCGAGACCGGCTTCGGCCCGATGCACGTGCCGGGCTACGTCTCGCCGGACGGGACGAAGTACTTCAGCGGAATCCTCTACGACTTCCAGATGGATCCGCGCGAGGAGCGCAAGCGGCGCATCGACCTCTCGCAGGGGCGCTTCGAAGGCAAGCCGAACGGCGCGATCACCATGGTCGAGTACGCCGACATGGAATGCGGGTATTGCAAGCTCCGCGGCCTTCAGATGGACCAGCTCCTCGAGGCGAATCCCGGTCTCTCCTACAAGCGGTACTACAAGTTCTTCCCGCTCTGGTTCTCCCACGTGTGGTCCATGAAGGCCGCCTCGGCGGCCGACTGCATCTTTCGCTTCGCCAAGGCGCCGGCGATGTTCGCCTTCAAGAAGCAGGTCTATTCCCAGCAGGCCGTCCTGACGGCCGACGGGATCGACGAGCTGGCTCTGACGTTTGCCGAGTCGGCGGGAATCCCGCGCGCCGACTTTCTCAACTGCTATCTCCGCGACGAGAGCCTTGCGGACGTGCGCAAGGACCTCGACGAGGGGCAGCGCCTCGGAGTCAAATCCACGCCGACGTACTTCATCGACGGCACGGAGATCACGTGGATCGAGGACAAGGTCATGGAAGACTTCCTCCGCTCGAAGGACCCGTCGCTGAAGTCGATCGAGTACCAGGTTCCGAAATGACCGCGCCGCCGCACGGGGCACGGTCATCCCGAGGGTGTGAGACCGAGGGATCGAGCTCCGAGGGTTTTACGGCTGGAAGGGGATCGGGACCGAGATCCACGTCTTGACCGGGACGCCGTCCTTGACGGCCGGCTGGAAGGTCCACTCCTTGACGGCTCGGACCGCCGCTTCGGTCAGACCGGCGCGCCCCTCCCGCACGACGGAGATCTCCTGGGGCAGCCCCTTCTCCGAAACGAGCACGCGGAGCAGGACGATGCCGCCGACGCGCGCCTGGAGGGCCAGAGGCGGGTAGGCGGGCTTGACGACCCGGGCGACGCGGGGCGGCGTGTCCACGCTCTCGAGCGCGACGAGGGTCCCTTCGCGCGTCGGGATGGGCGTGGCCGGCGCGAGCACGATCGGAGGCGAGGTCGGCTCGAGCCGGACGACGCGGTCGGGCTCGGTCGGCGCGGCCCGGGGCGCCGCCAGGGGTACGGGAGCCGCCGTCGGCTCTTCGACGGCTCGGACGGGGGGCGCGGCCGTCGGAGGCGGCGCCGCGAGCTCGGCCGGACGCTCGGGCCGGCGGCGCGTCTGCCGGGTTTCGAGCTTCTGAACCTCGACCGCGAGCCGCCGGGCGACCTCCTCGCGAAAATCGGCCTCCGTCATCGTGCTCGTCGGACCGGCCGGCGTCGCGGCGAGCTCGGGCAGAGCCGTGGGGGTCGGCCGCGGGTCGGACGCGGAGGCCGGAATCGATGCGGCGGGCGGCGCGGGCCGGCGCGAGATCGCATAGACCCCTCCGGCGACCGCCGCCGCCGCCAGGATGCCGCCCACGGCGGCGAGCGGCCCGCGCCGCGAGGTCGAAGCGACGTGGAGGGACGGCGGCGATGGGAGATCCGCGCCCGCCGCGCCCGCCGCGGCGTCCCGGCCATTTCGCGCGAGGGCGGCGGACCTCGCTTCCCCGCCGGCCGCGCCGTCGGAAAGACGATCGCCGGTCTCGGCGTCGATCTCGTTGCGGAAGGTCTCGTTCAGGAAGTAAGCGAGGTTGAAGGTCGAAGGCGAGTAGGGACCCGAGAACAGGAGCTTGCCGAGCTCGCGCCGCAAGTCGCCGCTCGAGCGATAGCGTCCCTCGGCCGGCGCGAGCGCCATCTTCAGGACCGCGAGGATCTCGGGCAAGACGGGCGGCGGAGGCGCTCCCGCGACGCCCTTCACGAGCGCGAGCGGATCGCGCGGAGGAGGCTGGCCCGTCAGGAGCTCGAGCAGGATGATGCCGACCGAATAGACGTCGGAGTTCTTTCCGGCCGCGCCCAGGTCCCGCTCCTCGGGAGCGACGTACGGAGCGATCTCGGCCGCGAGGTGCGGCCGGCGCAACGACGGAACGACCCCGGACGCGAGGCCGAAACCCGCGAGACGGATCTCGCCGTCGTCGGAGAGCGCGACGAAACCGGGCCAGACCAGGCCGTGGAGCGTGCGGTCGCCGTCGATCGTCGTGTTGTAGGCATGATCGAGCGCCGTGGCGATCTTCTCGGCGATGAGGAGCGCGTGTTCGACCGGAAGGCGCCGCTGGACCTCGCGGCATCTCGCGATCAGCGCGTCGAGCGTCCTTCCGTTCGGCTGGCTCCAGGCGACGTACGGAACGCCTTCCACGGCGTCCATGTCGACGCCCCGAGCGATGGCCGCGTGTTTCAGGAACTCGTGGACTTCGCCGTTCTCCTCGATGGCGGCGAGGATCGGCTCGGCCGCGAGCTCCTCCGTCTCGAGCACCCGGAGGAAGACGAACGAACGCTCCTCGCCCGATCGCACCGCGCGATAGGCGGTGCCGAGCGCATCGTTTCCGAGGGCCGCGGTGAGCACGTATTGTCCGAACGGACGGGGAAGCGTTTCCGTAGTCATCGAGGGGTTGGTCCGATTGTGGCCCCCTCGCCGCGGATGGTCAAGGATCGGGCAGCGTTGCGGTCCCGACCGCTCAGCGGCCGGAGTTGCGGCCCGGCGGATCCGGGTTCTTGGGCGGGTCGGGCGCCTGGCGATGGGCCGCGGCGATGGCGTCCAGGTGCTCCTGGAACGTGCGCGAAAAAGTGTGGCTGCCGGCTCGGTCGGCGACGAAGTAGAGAAACTCGGTGTGCGCCGGAGCGACGGCGGCGCGCAGAGCGTCCACTCCGGGGTTGCAGATCGGCCCCGGAGGCAGGCCCTCCGTCAGGTAGGTATTGAAGGGCGATTCGTAGCCGTAATCGGACCGGTAGAGCGTGCCGGTCCACTTCCCGTCCCGCTTCAGCGCGTACGTGACCGTCGGGTCGGCCTGGAGCCGCATGCGCCGCCTCAGCCGGTTCCAGTACACGCCGGCGATGAGCGCCTCCTCGCTCTCGAGGGAGGTTTCCTTCTGAACGATCGAGGCGAGCGTCACGGCCTGGCGCTCCGAGAGGCCGGCCGCCTGGGCGCTGGAGCGCATCTCCGGAGTGAAGTGCCGCCGGAAATTGGCGAGCATCGTCTCGACGATCTGGCGGGCGCTGGTCGAGCGTGTCACGACGTAGGTGTCGGGGAAGAGAAATCCCTCGAGGTCGGGCGCTCCGCGCGCCATCGACGTGATCAGCTGCGGGTTGGAGAGAGCATGGCGGAACGCTTCGGGCCGGCTGATGCCGCGGCTCCAGAAGAGCTCGAAGGTTTCCTCGGCGGTCAGGCCCTCGGGAACGACGATCGTGTGGCGGAGCACGTCGCCGCGTGCCATCCGGGCGAGGACGGCCGACAGGGGCGTCGGCCGGGCGAAGCGGTACTCTCCGGCCTGAAGGGCCGTCGCGCTTCGGGCGAGACGGTAGTAGAGCTCGGCCAGCCAGGCCGGATGGACGACGCCTTCGGCGTCGAGGCGCCGGAAGATGTCGGTCGTCGGCGTCCCGAAGGGGAAGTAGACGGTGATCTCTCCTCCGGACGGGGCCGCGGACGGATACTCGATCGTCCGATAGAGATAGACGCCGACCGCGACCGCGAGCAGCGCGAGCAGGAGCCCGATTCGGAGGACACGGCGGGTCGCGCTCATCGAGACTCCGGGCGGTGATGCTGCAGGTAGTCCTCGAGAAGCACCGCGGCGGCGGTCCGGTCGAGATCATCGCGCCGGGCCCGGCGGGGCAGCCGCCGATGGGCTTCGTCGGACGTCAGGGTCTCTTCGTGGAATCGCACGTCGATGCCGGTCTCCCGGGCGAACCGCGCCGCGAAGGAGCGGATCCGGCCGGCGAAGGCGCTCTCGACTCCTTCCGGAGAGCGGGGAATGCCGAAGACCACGAGATCCGACTCCTCGTCGCGGCAGAAGCGGCCGAGCTCGGCGACGGCGGCGGCGTCGCTCTTGCGCGCGAGGGTGATCCGGGGCGTGGCGAGCAGGCCCGAGGCGTCCGAGGTCGCCACGCCGATGCGCTTCTCGCCGAAGTCCACGGCCACTACGACGGCCATGGCGACAGGGTAACCCGGAGGACGCCGGGAAGGCGCTATCATGAAGCATCGTGAGCGGGATCACCCGGGCCATGAGGCGAGCGATTCTCGTCGGGGCGGCGCTGCTCTTCACGGTCAGCCGCGCAGGCTCCTCGGCGGGCGCCGCGAAATCCGAGGCCACGGCGACCTGCGTGCTCTCGAACCCGGCCTACTCGGGAGCGTGCACCGAAACGGTTCCCGTGGCCGAGGGGTCGACGGCCGCAGCGGCATGCCAGAACGTGTTGCAGTGCTTGAACGACGTGAATTGCCTCAAGACCTACTGCAACGCCACCACCGTGCGTTCGGGCTGGAAGCTCGAATCGGCCAGGTAGCGCGCGGCGTAATTCTCTCCGGCGGACATAGAATCCGCCCCCTATGAAGAACCTCGTGATTCTCTCGGCGGCCCGCACTCCGATCGGGTCCTTTCTCGGAAAGCTCTCGACTCTGCCCGCGCCGGCCCTGGGCTCCGCGGCGATCCGCGGCGCGCTGGCGCGCTCCGGAGTGCAGCCCGAAGAGGTCGAACAGGTCGTCTTCGGCAACGTCCTCCAGGCCGGGATCGGCCAGGCCCCTGCGCGGCAGGCCTCGCTCGGAGCCGGCATCCCGAACACGGTCCCTTGCGTGACCGTCCACAAGGTCTGCGGCTCGGGAATGCGGGCCGTGATGGACGCCGGCAACGCCATCGCGGCCGGGGAGTACGACGTCGCGGTGGCGG
Source organism: uncultured Acidobacteriota bacterium (assembly GCA_963738945.1). Classification (GTDB taxonomy): domain Bacteria; phylum Acidobacteriota; class Thermoanaerobaculia; order UBA5066; family Gp7-AA6; genus DAHUXD01. The sequence continues at coordinate 2,292,193 of CAVTYD010000002.1, read as the reverse complement.
GCGGGATGGAATCGATGTCGAACGCTCCGTATCTGCTCGAGAAGGCGCGGACCGGCCTCCGGATGGGCAACGGAACGCTCGTGGACTCGATGATCAAGGACGGCCTCTGGGATCCATACAAGGACGTCCACATGGGCACTTGCGCGGAGCTCTGCGTCTCGAAGTACCACTTCACGCGCGAGGAACAGGACGCCTTCTCGCTCGAGTCGTACCGCCGCGCGCAGAACGCCGCGAAGTCGGGTCTGTTCGCCGACGAGATCGTGGCCGTCGACGTCCCGCAGAAGAAGGGCGACCCGGTTCGCGTCGACGCCGACGAGGAGCCGTTCTCGGCTCCCCTCGAGAAGATGCCGACCCTGAAGCCGTCGTTCCAGAAGGACGGAACGGTGACGGCCGCGAACTCGTCGAAGATCAACGACGGCGCCGCGGCGCTGGTCGTCGCGTCGGAGGAAAAGGCGAAGGCGAAGGGCTGGAAACCGATCGCCCGCATCGTGGCGTCGGCCGGCGTCGCCCAGGCGCCCGAGTGGTTCACGACCGCGCCCGTGGGAGCGATGCAGAAGCTCTTCGCGAAGACCGGGCTCGCCCCCGCGGACATCGATCTCTTCGAGATCAACGAGGCCTTTGCGGCCGTCGCGATGGCCGCGATCCGCGAGCTCTCCCTCGACCCGGCGAGGGTCAATACCCGCGGCGGAGCGGTCGCGCTCGGGCATCCCATCGGTGCCTCGGGAGCACGCATCCTGACCACGCTCGTTCATGCGCTCCGCAAGGACGGCAAGAAGCGAGGCGTGGCGGCGATCTGCATCGGCGGGGGCGAGGCCACGGCGATGCTCGTCGAGACGGTCTGACGGCGGCGGCGCGGGCCGGGCCCGCCGGAAAGTTCGATCTCGTGGCCGGGGGCGTGCCGAGGTTCCGGGCCGAGGCGCCGTGGGCATGGCGCCTGATCGTGCGCGGCCTGCGCCGGCTGCCGGCGGAACGACGGGTCGAGGTCCCGTTCCGGGCCCCCATCGCGGGCGACGCGAAAGGCGGGAGCCCGATCGTGCTGGTGCACGCCGATTCCGAGGCCTACATGGTTCCGGAGGCGGCGTTGCGCCTCGTGGCGAGCCTGGAGGCTCAGCCCGAGCTCGATCTGGTCCTGCCGGTCACGAACGAGCCGTGGTGCGAGGCCGCGCGCTGGACGCCCCCGTTCGCCTACTTGACGCCGACGCTCCTCGCGGAGGCCTCGGCGGCGGCGGCGGGCTTCCCCGGCGGTCTCGTGCCGGTCTCCACGCCCTCGTCGCCCGTCTATGCGATTCGCCGCACGGTCCTGGCTCGCCTCCATTCTTCCACGCCGCTCGACCGCGCGCCCGAAACCGAAGGCCTTCGCGCGGCCGTGGATCCGGGCGCGTACCTCCATCGGTATGGCGCCATGGATGCTTCGCCCCGGGTGGATCTGGCCGCGCTGGTGCCGTCCGGAGCGGCGGCCGTTCTGGACGTCGGCTGCTCCCGCGGCGCCACGGCGCCGGCGCTGAGGCGGCGGGGTGTGCGCTTCATCGCGGGCATCGAGCCGGATCCGGAGGACGCGGCCGCCGCGTCCGAGGTCTACGACGAGGTCCTCGCCGCGCGTCTCGAGGAGGTCCCGGCGGATCGGTTCGCGGGCCGCTTCGACGCGATTCTCTTCGGCGACGTCCTCGAGCACCTCGAAGATCCCTCCGATGCCCTCGTCCGGGCCCGGCCCTGGCTCGCCTCGGGGGGCGTCGTCGCCGCGTCGGTCCCGAACGTCGGCCACTGGGCCGTCGTGGATGACTTGCTGCGGGGACGCTTCGACTACGTTCCCTACTCGATCCTCTCGGGGACGCACGTGCGGTTCTTCACGCGCCGGACGCTGAAGGATCTCTTCGAAGCGTGCCGCTATCGCATTCGCTCGATCGACACCGTCGTCTTGCCGCCTTCTCCGGAGGGAGCCGCACGGCGCGATCGATTGCGGGCCATGCCGGGGTCCACCACGGATCTCGACGCCGCGGAATTCCTCGCGGTCGCGGAAGCGGATGGCTGATCGCGGACGGACCCGCTATCATCGGCGGAGATGATCCAGAAGGTCGTCGCCTCCGCCGACGAGGCCGTCCGCGACGTGCCGGACGGCGCCACGCTCGTCGTCGGGGGGTTCGGCCTCTGCGGCATTCCCGAGAACCTGATCGCGGCCCTCGTGCGGCGCGGTGTCGAGGGCCTGACCGTCGTTTCCAACAACTGCGGCGTCGACGACTGGGGCCTCGGTCTGCTCCTGCGTACGCGGCAGATCCGCAAGATGGTCTCCTCCTACGTCGGCGAGAACGCCGAGTTCGAGCGCCAGTTCCTCTCGGGCGAGCTCCAGGTCGAGCTGGTTCCCCAGGGCACGCTCGCCGAACGGATGCGCGCGGGCGGGGCGGGCATCCCGGGTTTCTACACTCCGGCGGGAGTCGGGACGCTCGTCGCCGAGGGCAAGGAGACCCGGAGCTTCGACGGCCGCGACTACGTCCTCGAGCGGGGAATCGTCGGCGATTTCTCGATGGTCGCGGCGTGGAAGGCCGACCGCCTCGGCAACCTCGTGTACCGGAAGGCGGCGCGCAACTTCAATCCGATGGCCGCCACGGCCGGGAGGGTCTCGATCGCCGAGGTCGAAGAGCTCGTCGAAGTCGGGCAGCTCGATCCGGAGGCGATCCATACTCCCGGCGTCTTCGTGCAGCGGGTCGTCGTGGCGCCGCGTCAGAAGCGCATCGAACGCCGTACCGTGAGGAAGGCGTAGGCGGATGCTCGATCGCGAGGGCATCGTCCGCCGGGCCGTGAAGGAGCTGCGCGACGGCTACACCGTCAACCTCGGCATCGGCATGCCCACGCTGGTGGCCAACCACATCCCGCCCGGCATGGAGGTGATCCTCCAGTCGGAGAACGGGATCCTCGGGCTCGGCCCGTACCCGACCGATGCCGAGGTGGACCCCGACCTGATCAACGCCGGCAAGGAAACCGTGACGATCCGGCCCGGAGCTTCGTATTTCTCCTCGGCGGACTCTTTCGCGATGATCCGGGGCGGCCACATCGATCTCTCCATCCTCGGAGCGATGCAGGTGGACGAGGAGGGCTCGATCGCCAACTACATGATCCCGGGCAAGATGGTCAAAGGCATGGGCGGCGCGATGGATCTGGTCGCGGGCGCCCGCCGTCTCGTCGTGACGATGGAACACACCGCGCGATCCGGGGAGCACAAGATCCTGAAGCGCTGTGCGCTGCCCCTGACCGGGGTGCGCTGCGTCCATCGCATCATCACCGATCTCTGCGTCTTCGACGTTCTTACGGCCGGAGCGGGCCTCGAGCTCGTGGAGCTCGCGCCCGGCGTCGGAGTCGACGACGTCGCCGCGAAAACCGGGGCCGCCTTCCGTCCGGCCGCCTCGATCCGCGCCATGGACGCGTGAAGGTCCTCGGCGCCGCCTTTCTGGTCCTCGGCTTCTCCTTCGCGGTGCTCGCCCAGGATCCCTACAACCAGGCCGACCCGTTCGAGTCGCGCTTCAAGGAAAAGCCCAACTTTCAGATCAAGTTCCATCCTCCCGAAAAGGGCGGCGAGGTGAGGCTCTACACGAAGCAGCCCGTCAAGTTCGAGAAGGACCGCTACTGGGAGGGCAGCGAAGAGGTCGTCATCGAGTACCAGGACATCAAGATCCGGGCGGACGCGGCGACCTACGACTTTCCGACGAAGACGGCCGTTCTGACCGGCCACGTCGTCATCGATCAGGGCCCGACGCGCCTGTCGGGCTCGCGCGGCACCTTTCACCTCGACACCAAGACCGGCGTGCTCGAGGAATCGACGGCGGACCTGCCTCCGTCGTACCACATCGTCGCCGACACGATCGAGAAGATCGGCGAGGCCACCTATCGCGTGCATCACGGTCTCTTCACGGCCTGCGACCTGCCGAAGCCCTCCTGGTCCTTCACGATGGAAGAAGCCACCATCACGCTCGACGACTACGCCCGGATGAAAGACGTGGCGTTTCGTGCGGCAACCTTGCCTCTCCTCTGGACGCCGTATCTGGTCTGGCCGACGAAGGAGAACCGGGCGTCGGGCTTCCTCGTGCCCGGCCTCGGCTACAGCAACCAGCGGGGAGGCTTCCTGGGCCTCAACTACTACTGGGTGACCGGCCGTTCGACGGACCTGACCTCGCAGCTCGACGTGTTCGCCGACGGGACCGTCGGTCTCGGCGAGGAGGCGCGCTGGCGGCCGACCGCGGAATCGGCGGGGATCTTTCAGGGCTTCGCGGTGCACGACAAGGACGCCACCCTCTGCGTGCCGCTGTCGCAGGCGCCCCCCAACGGAGGAAACGGGCCGTGCACGCTGCCGAACGGCTCGCTCGGCGTCTACACGACGGGCACCGAGAATCGCTGGAAGGTCGCGCTCGATCAGGTCTCGGACGACCTCCCGTACGACATCCGTGGCGTCGTCTCGATCCGCGCCTACTCGGACGAGCAGTACCTCCAGGACTGGGAGAAGAGCTTCGCGCTCAACTCGGCCAAGCAGATCCAGTCCTTCGGCTACCTGACCCGGAACTTCGGCGCCGACTCTCTGAACCTGCGTTTCGAGCGGGACGAGACGTTCTACGCCGCGACGATCATCCAGGAGCGCCTTCCGTCGCTCGAGTTCTTCCACCGCACGGCCCCGATCGGCGACTCACCCTTCTTCCTCTCCCTCGAGTCCTCCCTGTCGGGGCTCTACCTCAACAAGGGGCAGGGCCTCCTGCACGGGTCTTACGGCCGCTTCGACCTGTTTCCGGTCCTGTCGTTTCCGTTCAAGGAGATCCCGTGGCTCTCGATCCTGGCGCAGGCGGGCGGCCGGGTCACCGAGTACACGGACACGACCGACGAGGGACAGACGACCTTCACCGGACAGTCGTTCCTCCGGACGTACGCCTCGGCGGGGCTCTCTCTGGTCGGGCCCTCCTTCTCGCGTATCTACGACGTCTCGATCGGTCCGTGGGACAAGATCAAGCACGTGATCGAGCCCCGGGTGGACTACACGTACGTGTCGAACGTCGACGACCCGGAGCGCATCCCGGCCTTCGACACGATCGACACGACCCTCGGACAGAACCAGGTCCGCTATGCGATCGTCAACCGGATTCTCGCGCGCGCCGCGGGAGGCGCCGCGGGCTCGGCGCAGGAGATCGCGTCCCTCGAGATCGCCCAGACCTACAACTTCACGCTGCCCCAGACCCTCTTCACGCCCGGCGAAATCATCACTCCCGTGCGCCAGACCGGCCCGCTCGAGGCGATCCTCCGCGTCGCCACGGGCGCGCTCTTTCACATGGACGCCCGGATGGACTACGACCCCATCGCGTCGCAGCTGACGAACGCGAGCCTCACGGCGGGAGCGAACTGGGGGCCGAACTACGTCGCGCTGAGCTGGTTCGGGACGTTTCCGGTCACGCTTCCGGGCCAGATCGCGGCCAGCTCCGATCAGTACCGATTCACGGGGGGCATCGACCTGAGCCCGATCTTCCGGGTCGATGCGAGCCTGGCCTACGACGCCGAGCAGAACCTTCTCCAGGAGGGCCGGTTCCTCGTGACCTACAAGGGGTCCTGTTACACGGTGTTCCTCGAGTACCGGGACCTCGATCTGCCGCCGACGCCGCGGCGCGACATCCGGCTCGTCGTCAACCTCAAGGACATCGGCACGCTGCTCGACGTCAACGGGTCCGTCAATGCCCTGTTCGGGCAATAGAGAGAGTCGAGAGGCCGCGGATTTGACTCGTCCCGCATGCGGGAACTACGCTTGGGCGTTCCGAACTCGCGCTTGATCGATTCCACAACGCCTCCGCGGATCGCGGCGCGAGGCCGATGGGCCCTTCGGCTCCTCTTCGGTCTGCTTCTCGCCGCGATCGCCTTCGGTGCGTGGACCGGCTTCCCCGTCTACGACGACGCGTACATGGTCCTGTTCCTTCGCGAGGCGGGCGTCGCCGCGCTCGAGGCGCAGCATCCGCATCGCCCTCTGTTCGGGCTCCTTCTGAGGTGGGCCGCCGAGGCGTTTGGAACGCGACCGGGACCGTACGTCGCGATGGCGGCCGGGTTCTGGGCGGTCCTCGTCTGGCAGACGGCGAGGCTGTGCCGCCGCATCGCGCCCTCGGCGGGCGCCGTCGTACCGGTCGCGGGCCTGCTGACGCTCGCGCCGATCCTCGTTTCGACGCAGTACACGACCGCGACGACGGTGCTGCCGGCGAACCTGCCCGTCTCGCTCGGCCTCGCGGCCCTGCTGCTCGTCCTCGGAACCGACGAGGGTACGAGCCGGGCGAAGCTCCTCGCCGTCGCCCTTCTTCTCGCGGCATCGGTCCTGCTGAGCGAGTACGGCATCGCCGTCGGGGCAGCCTCGGTCGCCCTGCTGCTCGTCGCCGGACGCTATCGCCCGGCCGCCGCGTTCTCCGTCGGGATCGGGGTCGGCTACGCGGCCTTCCGGGCGACCGCCGACCTGAGCGTGCGCGTGAAGCAGTCGCCCGCGGCCCAGCTCGGCATCCTGGCCCGGCATCCGCACGCGGCCGCACTGAGGTTTCTCGAGGGCCTCTGGACGAGCCTGGTCGGCGCCTGGGGGGCCGGGGCGGGAGCGATCCGCCTCTCGGCCGCCGATCGAGGAACCTGGCTGGCCGCATGCGTCGGTCTCGGCGCGGCGGTCCTGATCGGGCGGCGAGCGCGCCGGTCGGATTCCGAGGCCGCCGAGCCGTTCCGCAACGGCGGACTGATGGGGCTCGTCGCCGCCGTCGGCGCGGGAATCCTGCCGGTGGTTCTGGCCAACCGTTCCCTCGCGGGAGGCGATCCCTACGAAACCCGGTACCTGCTGCCGGTCCTTCCGTTTGCGGCGGTGGCGGTCGCTCTCGGACTCGTCCGCGTCGCGTCGCCCCGCTACCGGCCCCTGATTCTCGCGGCGGTCGCCTTCGTCGCGGCGGACCGGATCGTGGCCGGCGCGTTCGAGACGCGGAGGCAGCAGCGGCGGATGGAAGAGATCGGATCGCTCCTGCATCCCCTCGTCGCCGGCTCTGCCGGGATCACGATCGCCGTCGTTCCCGACGAGTGGAGGCTCGACGGAAGCGACATGACTCCCAAGGTCGCCTGGCGATGGAGCGACGCGGATGCCCGGCGCGTGTGGGTGATGCCGGCCTCCCGCGCCGCCGTCGAATTCGGCGCGCGAGACCGGTGCCGGGGGACCGAACGGGCCGCCCTCGCCGCGGAGCTGATGTCCGTGCCGCGCGTCGGAGAGCTCTCTCACCTCGTCTGGCTTCCGTGGTCGGGGCGGTCCCCGGAAGATCTCGAACCCTACTGCGTGGGGCCGGTCCGCTAGCGGGTCCGGCTACCCTCCGGGGACCCGATCCGGCGCGGCGATTCCGATGGACTGCCGGACGAGATAGAGCGGCCTCTGCTTGACCTCTTCGTAGATCTTGCCGAGGTAGACGCCGATCACGCCGATCAGGATGAGCTGGATGCCGCCGACGATCGCCACGAGCATGATGACGGACGTCCAGCCGGGCAGGGTCGTTCCGGTCACGAAGTGGACGTAGAGCGCGTAGAGCGAGTAGAGAAACCCGAGGGCGGCCAGGGCAGTGCCGGCGTAGATCGCGACGTGAAGCGGGACCGCCGAGAACGAGACCAGCCCGTCGAGGGCGAGCTTCGTCATCCGCGCGGGCGTGAACTTCGAGCGGCCCTCGACGCGCGCGGGAGCGCGATAGGGAATGCTGGTGGATCGAAAGCCGGCCCAGGCGGTCAATCCGCGAAGGAAGCGCGTGCGCTCGCGAATGCTTCCGAGCGCGCACACCACCGAGCGGTCGAGAAGGCGAAAGTCGGCGGCATTGGCCGGCAGGTCGATCCGGCTGAGGAACCGGAACAGGCGATAGAAGATCCGTCCGGTGGCGCGCTTGAACCACCCGGCGTCCTCGGTCGTCTCTCGGACCGTGTGAACGACCTCGAACCCTTCCTTCCACCGCTCGAGGAGCGAGCGAATCAGGGCCGGCGGATGCTGGAGGTCGGCGTCCATCACGATGACGGCGTCTCCGGAGCTGAAGTCCATGCCCGCCGTCAGCGCGATCTGGTGCCCGAAGTTTCGGGAGAAGGAAACGAGCTTCACGCGCGGATCGGCCCGATGCAGGGCCGCCACCGCCGCGGAGGAGCCATCCGTGCTCCCGTCGTCCACGAAGATGAGCTCGAAGTCGGAGCCGAAGGACTCGAGCTCCCGCCGGACCTGCTCGTAGAGAAGGGGAATGTTGCGTTCCTCGTTGAGGACCGGGACCACGATCGAGACTTCCATGCCTTCCTCCGAGAGCCGTTGACGCTGGATCTTAGTCGGGGTCGGGCCCCGGGTGCGGGACTTGCTCTCGGCTTCGTGCGCCTTCGACCCGTCCCGGGACCGGGCGCCGCCCTTTCGGTATGATCCGGGCCCAATGAAGGGTCTCATCCTGTCGGGCGGCAAGGGGACGCGTCTGCGCCCGCTGACCTATACGAGCGCCAAGCAGCTCGTTCCCATCGCGAACAAGCCCGTCCTGTTCTACGGGGTCGAGGCGATCGTGGCGGCCGGGATCCGGGAGATCGGGGTCGTGGTCGGCGACACGAAGGACGAGATTCGCGCCGCCCTCGGCGACGGCTCCCGGTTCGGCGCCCGCGTGACCTACATCGAGCAGGACGCCCCGCGGGGACTCGCCCATGCCGTCCTGATCTCCGAGGCGTTCCTGAAGGGCGAGCCGTTCGTCATGTATCTCGGCGACAACGTGATCGCCGACGGAATCACGGCGCTCGTCGACGACTATCGCAAGCTCGGCTGCAATTCGCAGATCCTGCTCGCGAAGGTGCCGAACCCTTCGCAGTTCGGGGTCGCCGAGCTCGAGAACGGGCGGGTGGTGCGCCTGACCGAGAAGCCGAAGCAGCCGAGATCCGACCTCGCCCTCGTCGGCGTCTACATGTTCGACGACTCGATCTGGGAGGCCGTCCGGTCCATTCGGCCGAGCGCGCGGCAGGAGCTCGAGATCACCGACGCGATCCAGTGGCTCGTGGACCACGGACGCAGCGTCCATCCGCACCTGGTCTCGGGCTGGTGGAAGGACACCGGGAAGATCGAGGACATGCTCGAGGCCAATCGCATCATCCTCGACACGTTCACGGCCCGCGGACTCGAGGGAGTGGACTCCGCCTCGAGGGTCGAGGGCAAGGTCGTGATCGAGCCCGGCGCCCGGCTCGAGCGAGCGGCGGTGCGCGGGCCGGCGATCATCGGCGCCCGCGCCGAGATCCGCGACGCGTTCGTCGGGCCGTACACGGCGATCGGGGCCGACTGCCTCATCGACCGCTGCGAGATCGAGAACTCGATCGTCCTCGAGGGCTCGCGCCTGGAGCGGATCCCGGTCCGCATCGCCGATTCCCTCATCGGCAAGAACGTGCGGATCCACCCGGGGCTCGAGCGCCCGCGCGTGCACCGGTTCCTGGTCGGCGACAACTCCGAAATCGGGCTGGTATGAGGCTCCTCGTCACGGGCGGCTGCGGCTTCATCGGCTCGGCCTTCATCCGGCACGTGCTCGAGTCGCGGGGCGACGCCGTCTCGATCGTCAACCTCGACAAGCTGACCTACGCCGCCAATCCGGCCAACCTCGCGGAGGTGGCGCACCGTCCCAACTACCGCTTCGTCAAGGGCGACATCGTGGATCCCGACGTGGTCGCCGTGGCCATGGACGGCTGCGACGCGGTCGTCAATTTCGCCGCCGAGACTCACGTGGATCGGTCGCTGCTCGGCGACGCCTCGTTCATCGAGACGGACGTCCGGGGCGTCTTCGTGCTCCTCGAGGAGGCCCGCCGGCGCGCGGTGCGCCGCTTCGTGCAGATCTCGACCGACGAGGTCTACGGTTCGATCGCGAGCGGATCCTTCACCGAGGAGTCGGCCCTCAATCCCCGCAATCCCTACGCGGCCTCCAAGGCCGGCGGCGACCGCCTCGCCTATTCGTACTGGGCGTCGTACGGGGTGCCGGTCGTCATCACCCGGGCCTCGAACAACTACGGACCGTACCAGTACCCCGAGAAGCTCATCCCCCTCTTCGCGACCAACGCCATCGACGACCGGCCGCTGCCGCTCTACGGCGACGGCCGGAACGTGCGGGACTGGCTCTTCGTCCGCGACCACGCCGCGGCGATCGACTTTCTCCTCGACGCGGGAAAGCCCGGGGAGACCTACAACGTCGCCGGAGGCAACGAGGCGGAAAACATCGGCATCACCCGGCGCGTCCTCGCCGAGCTCGGCAAGCCCGAGAGCCTGATCCGCTTCGTGGACGACCGGCCCGGCCACGACCGCCGGTACTCGCTCGACGCCTCGAAGCTCGCGCGCCTCGGCTTCTCCCCGGCCACGCCGTTCGAGGAGGGCCTCGTCGAGACCGTGCGCTGGTACCGCGACCACGAGGCGTGGTGGCGGCCGATCAAGGAGCGCGACGCCGCGTATCGGGACTTCTACCGCTCGCAGTACGAACGGCGTCTGGCCACCTCCTCCGCGACGGCGAAAGAGCCGGGATAACGGACGAACCATGGCGGACGCGGGCGGTTTCTCCCTCGAGACCCGCGCGGCCGTGCTCACGGCGCCCCGACCGGCGCTCCGCCGGCGCCGCCGCGTGCTGGTCACGGGCGCGTCGGGAATGCTCGGATCGGACCTCGTTCCCGCCCTCGCCGCAGCCGGCCACGAAGTGTTCGGGCGTCCCCGGGAGGAGCTCGACATCACCGACGCGATCCAGATCGCGCGGACCCTCCGCGACGTCACGCCGGACGTCGTCGTCAACTGCGCCGCGTTCACGAGGGTCGACGACTGCGAGACGGATCCCCGAGCCTTCGAGGTCAACGCGGTGGCCGTCGGGCATCTCGCCGACGCCTGCGGCCATCTCGGCGCGCAGCTGGTGCAGATCTCGACCGACTTCGTCTTCGACGGCGAAAAGGGATCTCCGTACACGGAGGAGGACGCGACGAATCCGCTCTCGGCCTACGGTTCGAGCAAGCGCGGCGGGGAAGAGGCCGCGCTTCGGCTGCCGGGCAGTCTCGTCGTGCGCGCCTCCTGGCTCTTCGGGCGGTCGGGCTGGAATTTCGTCGAGGCGATCCTGAAGCAGGCGGACGCGGGAAAGACGAGGCTCTCCGTCGTCACGGACCAGATCGGCCGCCCGACGGCCACGACCGATCTGTCCGAGGCGGTGGCGGCCCTGCTCGAGACGGGCGCCACGGGGATCTGCCACTTCGCCAACCGGGGAGAGGTCTCGTGGAACGAGTTCGCGCGCGAGATCCTGAGGCGCGCCGGGCGCGGGCAGGTCGAAGTGGAGGCGACGACCTCGCAGGCACTCGGCCGGCCGGCGCGCCGGCCCGCTTACTCGGTCCTCGACACGGGCAGGTACGAGCGGCTGACCGGCCGTCCGATCCGCCCGTTTCGGGAGCCGCTCGCCGACTATCTCGCTCTGCGCGCGCGGCCCGAGGCCTGACCCCGGGTTTTCCGCCGTAGACTTGCGACGAACCATGCGCCGGTCGGTCCTCGGACTGGGAGTGTTGCTGGCGACGGCCCTCCGCGCGGAGGGCCCCGTGCGGCCCCTTCGGCTCGACGATCTCGCCCGAATGCGCGGCGTGGCGGACGCGCGGATCTCGCCCGACGGACGCCGCGTCGCTTACACGGTGCGGACGACCGACGTCGCCGCCGATCGCGGTGAGTCCCACATCTTCGCGGCGAGCTGGGACGGCGGGGAGACGGTGCCGTTGACCTCCGGCCGGGACTCCGAGTCGCGGCCGCGGTGGAGTCCCGACGGACGCTTCCTGGCCTTCCTGTCGAGTCGCGGCGACCCGAATCACGAGTCGCAGGTCTGGAGGCTCCCGATGGGTGGCGGCGAGGCCGAGCGGATCACTTCCGTCGACCGCGGCGTCGAGGACTACGACTGGTCGCCGGACGGAAAGCGCATCGTGCTGGTGCTCGGCGATCCGGAGCCGGGAGCGGGCGCGGGGAAGGAGTCGTCGCGGCCGAAGCCGATCGTCGTGGACCGCTATCAGTTCAAGACCGACTCCGAGGGCTACCTCGGGACTCGGCATTCGCACCTGTACCTGCTGGACGTCGCCGCCCGCAAGGTCGAGCCGCTGACCTCCGGGGACTTCGACGACGACATGCCGGCCTGGTCGCCCGACGGGAAGACGATCGCCTTCGTCTCCAAGCGCGCTGCGGAGGGCGACCGCACCGACAACTGGGACGTCTTCGCGATCGAGCCCCGGGCCGGGGCCCCGGCGCGGCCACTGACGAGCTCGACCGACGCCGACAATCATCCGGACTGGGGCAGTGGTCTCGCCTGGAGTCCCGACAGCCGGTGGGTGGCCTACCTGCAGGGCGGCCCCGACAAGCTGATCTACTACGCGATTCACCGGCTGGCGATCGTGCCGGCCGCCGGAGGCCCGCCGCGCGTCCTGACGCCGGACCTCGACCGCAATCCGCTCTCGCCGCACTTCACCCCGGACGGCTCGGCCGTGCTCTTTCTGCTGGAGGACGACGGGGCGCAACACCTCGCGAGGGTCGCGACGGCCGGCGGTCCGATCACCCGCGTCGTCGGCGGGCGGCAGGTCGTGTCGGGCTTCTCGGTGGCGCGCGACGGGCGCATCGCGGCGCTCGTCGCCACGCCGCTCGCCCCGCGAGAGATCTTCGCGATCGAGCCGGGAGGCCCGCGCCGCCTGACCCACGAGAACGACGCCTGGCTCGCCGGGCTCCGTCTCGCGCCGGTCGAAGAGACCAGGTTCCGGAGCCCGGACGGGACCGAGATCCACGGATTTCTCGTGAGGCCTCCCGAGGCCGGGCCCGGGCAGAAGACGCCGGCGATCCTGCGTCTGCACGGCGGTCCCGTGGACCAGCTCGCGAACTCCTTCGATTTCGACTGGCAGCTCTTCGCGTCCAACGGCTACACGGTCATCGCGGTCAATCCGCGAGGCAGCTCGGGCCGGGGCGAGAAGTTTCAGGCCGGGATCTACGCCGACTGGGGCCACCGCGACGTCGAGGACGTGCTCGCCGGCGTCGACGACGCGGTGGCGCGTGGCCTGGCCGATCCGGATCGGCTGGCGGTCGGCGGCTGGAGCTACGGCGGGATGCTGACGAACTACGTCATCGCCTCGACCACGCGCTTCAAGGCGGCCACGAGCGGAGCGGGAAGCGGCAACATCTTCACGGCGTACGGCATCGACCAGTACATCCGCGAGTACGAGCAGGAGCTCGGCCCGCCCTGGCAGAACGTCGAGGCCTGGATGAAGGTCTCGTACCCGTTCTTTCACGTGGATCGGATCACGACGCCGACCCTGTATCTCTGCGGCGATGCCGATTTCAACATGCCGCTCTCGAACTCGGAGCAGATGTATCAGGCGCTCCGCAGCCGGGGCGTCCCCACGGAGCTCGTCATCTATCCCGGCCAGCACCACGGAATCCGGCGACCGAGCTTCGTGCGCGACCGCCTCGAGCGATACCTCGCCTGGTACGGGAAGTACACGGGCCCGGCCGCTTCCTCCGCGTCGCGCTGAAGCGGCAGAATGGAAAGGTAACCATGCGAAGACTCGGATTCGGTCTCGGCTGTTTGCTCGCGGCGGCCGCGGCGGCGGGGCAGTCCCCTCGCCCGCTCGGCCTGGAGGACCTCGCGAAGATGCGCGAGGTTTCGGAGCCGGACCTCTCGCCCGACGGAACGCGCGTGGCGTACACCGTGCGCACGGCGGACCTCAAGGAAGACCGGCACGAGACTCACGTCTGGATGACCAGCTGGGACGGCAAGGAAACGGTTCGCCTGACGACCGGCAAGGAGTCCGAGACGAACCCGCGCTGGAGTCCGGACGGGAAATACCTCGCGTTTCTCTCGGACCGCGGCGACGAGAACGACGTCTCGCAGCTCTGGCTGCTGCCGCGGGGCGGCGGCGAGGCGGAGAAGGTCACCGAGTGGAAGGGCGGCGTGGAGGACTTCGACTGGGCGCCCGACGGCCGGCGTCTCGTCCTCGTCGTGCACGACGCCGATCCGCCGCCGGCCGATTCGGACGAGGGCCGGAAGGCGAAGAGACGTCCGATCGTCATCGACCGCTTTCAGTTCAAGCTCGACGAGTACGGGTACCTCGATCAGAGGCGCGACCATCTGCGGATACTGGACGTCGCGACGCGAAAGCTCGAGGCCCTGACGTCGGGCAATTTCGACGACGAGCTGCCCGCGTGGTCTCCCGACGGCAGGACGATCGCGTTCGTCACCAAGCGAGGCGCCGATCCGGACCGGACCGACAACTGGGACGTCTATGCCGTCGACGCGAAGCCGGGGGCGACTCCGCGGGCTCTGACGACCTACGAAGGCTCCGACAATCAACCCGACTGGGAGAGCCGGCTCGCGTGGAGTCCGGACAGCCGCTCGATCGCCTATCTGCAGGGCGGTCCCGACAAGCTCATCTACTACGCCGTCCACAAGCTCGCCGTCGTGCCGGCGGCCGGCGGGGCGCCCCGAGTCCTCACGCAGGGCCTCGATCGGAACGTGCTGTCGCCGCGCTTCACCCCGGACGGCTCGGCGATCCTCTTCACGCTCGAGGAGGATCAGGCGATTCATCTGGCCCGGGTTCCCGCCGCGGGGGGAGACGTCGAACGGCTCGTCGGCGGCCGAAGGGTCGTCGCCGCCTTCGCGTCCGGCCCCGACGGGCGCGTCGCGATCCTTTCGGCGGAGCCCGCGTCGCCGGACGAGATCTACGCCGTGGAGAGAGGCGGAACGAGGCGGCTGACGCACCAGAACGACGCGTGGCTCGCCGACGTGAAGCTCGGCGCCGTCGAGGAGACCCGGTTCACGAGCAAGGACGGGTCGGAGATCCACGGCTTCGTGGTGAAACCGCCGGACTACCAGCCGGGCCGGCGCTATCCGGCCGTTCTGCGAATCCACGGCGGTCCGGTGGGCGAGTTCGAGAACGCCTTCGACGGCGAATTGCAGTGGCTCGCGGCCAACGGCTATCTCGTCATCGCCGCCAACCCGCGCGGCAGCTCGGGCCGCGGCGAGAAGTTCCAGTCCGCGATCTATGCCGACTGGGGCCACCGGGACGTCGAAGACGTTCTGGCGGCCGTGGAGGACGCGGTCCAGCGCGGCCTCGCCGATCCCGACCGCCTGGCGGTCGGCGGCTGGAGCTACGGCGGCATGATGACCAACTACGTCATCGCTTCCACCCCGCGATTCAAGGCGGCGACGAGCGGGGCCGGGTCGTCGAACGCCCTCGCCGGATACGGAACGGACGAGTACATCCGCGAGTACGAACAGGAGCTCGGCACTCCCTGGAAGAACTTCGAGAACTACCTTCGGGTCTCGTTTCCGTTCCTCCACGCCGACCGGATCACGACGCCGACCCTCTTTCTCTGCGGCGACGAGGACTTCAACGTGCCGCTGATCAACTCCGAGCAGATGTATCAGGCCCTGCGCAGCCTCGGAGTGCCCGCGGAGCTGGTCATCTATCCCGGTCAGCATCACGGGATTCGCCGGCCGAGCTTTCAACGCGACCGGCTCGAGCGCTACGTCGCGTGGTACGACCGCTACGCGAAGCCGGGCTCGGCCGAGGCCCACCCGGCGGGACACTGAGAGTCCGGACCATCCCTCTCCCCGAGGGCGAGGGGGGCCGATGACGATGACCCCCGCGGAGTGGAAGCGCAAGGCCATCCACGCCGGCATGGGTATTTTCGCGTTGGCCCTGCGCTGGCTCGATTGGAGGGGCGCGGCGGCCTGCGCCGCCGCGGCGCTCGTCTTCAACGTCGTCGTGATGCCGCGCTTCGGCCGCGAGGTCTACCGGAACCGCCTCCGGAAGCACGACGCGGGGATCGTCGCCTATCCGGCGGTGGTCCTCATCCTCATCCTCGTCTTCGGCGACTCCGACCTTCCGCTCGTCGCCGCGGTCTGGGCAATGATGGCCTTCGGCGATCCCGCGGCCGCCATCGCGGGCCGGACGGTGGGCGGACCGCCGCTGCCCTGGAACGCGCGCAAGACCTGGATCGGCTTCTTCGCGGACTGGGCGGTCGCCGGCGCGGCGTCGACTGCCGTATTTTCCTTCGTCACGGCGCGCGCGCCCGGGCCGGACACCGTCGCCGTGCTCTGCATCGGGGCGGGCGTGTACGCCTTCCTCGAATCGGTCGAGTCGGGCCTCGACGACAACGTGGTCGCGGCCTTCCCCACGGCGCTCGTGCTCTACGAGCTCGGCCGGCACTGGCCGCCCGCCCTGGCGTCGACGCCGCCGTCGTGGGGCAGCGTCGCCGTCGCTCTCGGCGTGAATCTCGTCATCGGCGCCGCCATGGGCGCGCTCGGCGTCGTGAGCCGCTCGGGAGCCGTCGCCGGCGCCGCCGTGGGCTTCCTGATCCTCGCGGCCGGCGGCTGGGGAGCCTATGGCCTCCTCTGGGCCTTCTTCCTGCTCGGCACGCTCGCGACCCGGCTCGGCTACGCGAGCAAAGCCGCCGCCGGGACCGCCCAGTCGAACGAGGGGCGCCGCGGCGCCGCGAATGCGGTGGCCAACACGATCGTGCCGGTCGCGCTCGTCCTCCTCGGCCTGCCGGGAGTCGCCCTGGCCGCCGCCTTCGGCGCCGCGCTCGCCGACACGCTCGGGACCGAGGTCGGCACGCTCTGGGGCCGCCGGGCGTTCTCGCCGCTCGGATTTCACCCGCTGCCGCCCGGAACTCCCGGCGCGGTCTCCTTTCCGGGCACGGCCGCGGCGATCGTCGGCGCGGGCCTCATCGCGGGCTCGGCGCGCCTGCTCGGCGTGGTTTCCACCCCCGGGGCCGCCGTCGTCCTGCTCGCCGGCTTTCTCGGAGCGATGTCGGAGAGCTGGCTGAACGACTTCGGCCGGCGCGCGGGCTTCGGCCTCGATCACGAGTTCGCCAACGCCCTGAACACGTTCGTCGGCGCGATGGTGGCGCTCCGGATCGGGGCGCCGTGAAGCGCTACCTGCGCCTCGCCCGCCCGTTTACGCTGCTGCCGCCCCTGGTCGGCATCGTGTCCGGCGCGATCTGCGCGTTCGGCTCGGCGCACAACCCCGACCCGTCGCGGCGCGTGACCTGGGCCGTCGTCCTCACCGTTGCGATCGGGTCGCTGTGCGCTTCGGCCATGAACGCGGCCTCGAACATCGTCAACCAGATCGCGGACCTCGAGATCGACCGAAGGAACAAGCCGGACCGTCCGCTGGTGACGGGCGAGATCACGATCCCGCGCGCGTGGGCCGTGGCGGCCGTGCTCTACGTGGTCTCGATCGTCCCGACCTGGGTCGTGGTTCCCTACCCTCACGAGAGCCTCTCTTCGCGGCTGACGGCGCCTCTCTCGCTCCACGCCGCCTTCTTCATCTACCTCATCGGCGCTCTCGCGACGTTCGTCTATTCGTTCCCCGCCTTCGGGCGCACGAAGCGCCACTGGTTCGCCGCCAACTTCACGATCGCGGTCACGCGCGGAGGCCTGCTCAAGGTCGCCGGATGGTCGTTCGTCGCGTCGGTGCTGTGGGGCGAGGCGTGGATGATCGGCGGGATCTTCGCGCTCTTCCTGCTCGGGGCGACCTCGACCAAGGACTTCTCCGACATGGAGGGGGATCGGGCGCACGGCTGCATCACGCTTCCGATCCGCTTCGGCGTGCGGCGCGCGGCGCAGATGATGGCGCCCTTCTTCGTCGTTCCGTGGCTCCTGATCCCCGTCTTCGCCTGGATGCCCGGCCGCGTGCACCTGACCGGAAACCGGGCCTTCCTGACGGCGCTCGGCCTCTTCCTCGCCGGCTGGGGCGCCTATACGGTGCGCCTCCTGCTGCGCGATCCCGAGGAGCTCGCCTCGACGGAGAACCACCCCGCGTGGACCCACATGTACCTGATGCTGATGTGCGCGCAGGCGGGGTTCGCGCTGGGTTACGTGCTTTGAGGATTCGCAACGTGATGCGTCCGGCGAGCCGCAGGGGCGGGGTCCGCGGGCGGCCGCAAGGGCCGCCCCTACGAAGAGACGACACGGGAATTCTGTGACCACGCGCCGACATGCGGGGCCGGCCTAGGACGGGCGGCGTTAGAATAGGGGTCACATGAAAGAGACTGCGGCGCCGCTTCTGGCGCCGTCGGCCGAGGAGCCGGGCTTCCGGGTCCGGTGGAGCGGTCTCGCCGTGTCGTTCGACGAGAAGACGTTGAACGCTCTCGTGCATCGCCTGGTGGATCGCATTCCGGACCTGCAGGACCTGAAGATCCGCGTCGCGCCGGGCGAGCTGTCGGCGACCCTCGCCGTGCGCCGCTTCGGCGTGCCCCTGTCGGCCCGGGCGTCGCTCTCACAGCTCCGGTTGAAGGACGGATTTCTCGCCTTCGTCCTCGATCGCGTGCAGGCGCTTTCCTTCATCCCGATTCCGGATCAGCTGCTGACGTACCTCGTGCAGAAGGCCCCGGATGGACTGCTCACCTGGTTTCGCGAGGACCGGATCATGGTGGTCAACCTGAACGACTGGATGCCCCCCGGAGCCGACTTCTCCCTCGAGCGGACGGCGTTCGAAGAGGGCCGGCTGACGCTCCACCTCGCGCCCGGTTCCTACGACCTGGCGGGCGTCCTGGCGGATCGGGTCGAGTCGGACTGACCTCGCGCCTGGCGCGCCGGCTCCTGCCGGACGCTAGAGCGCCGCGATGCTCGAGCGCCGGGAGATGGCGGCGCTCAGGATCCGGGCGACCTCGGCGGGCGGGGGAGGGGGCGCGCCACCGCGGCCGAAGTACGGATGTCCGAGCACGACGACCGAGATCTTTCCGTCCGTCTCGTAGGCGTCGCCCGAGCCGTTTCGTCCGGGTCCGGCGGGGCGTCCGCTGGCGAACCGGTCGAGGCGGGCCACGCGATTCGCGTTGCCCAGGTCGACGACGAGCTTCTCCCGCTCGGTGTCCACCTGGGTGGCGATGTGGTGGATGACCTCGCCCGTGTAGGGAGAGAGGCCGAGACCGCGATCGTAGGTCGCGGCGCCGACCCAGACGGTATCGCGCGCGTCGGACGGCCGATTGACGCGCCAGAGGCGGACGTGATGCCGCTGCCGGGGACTGCCGCCGACGATCTGTTCGAAGGCGAGGTCCTGGGGCCGTCCGCCGAGCAGATGGGTGCTCACGGGGGCGGAGGCATAGGGCCGGTGAAAAACGACGCTGGTGGCGTCGCGGATGCCGGAGCGCAGCGAGATCCGATCCGCCGCGCACCAGCCCGCCGCTCCCATCGCCGCCGCGACCTCTTCCGGGGTTCCCACGAAGGCGACGTTCAGCGGATCGGCCGGAATGCCCTCGGCGGTCCGGGTCACCGCGGCGTCGGCGGTCTGGCCGGCCAGCCGGTGATACTGACGCCAGGAGACCGGCATGACGACGTAGGCGAACAGGGCGTACGCCGGAATCAGCAGGAGAAGGGCGGCGCCGGTCCGGACGATCCGTCTCATGGAACGCGAACGATGCCGGAGCGTCGATGAACCGGAGATGAATCGATGGACCGGACTCCCGGCCAGAACGGCCGGGCCGCGCGGACCGCGGCTTCGATGACGCGCTCGGACGAAGCGGAGGGCGGCCCGGGATCGCCGGCTTCGGCCGGGTCTCCGAGGAGGATTCGCGTGCAGGCCGCGGCGGCGGCGGCGATCGCCTCGAGGTCGTAGCCGCCCTCCAGGGCGAGGACGAGACGTCCGCGCGCGACCCGGGCGAGGCGAACGGTCATTTGAGCGTACCCGCGGGAGGACAGGCGCATGCCGCCCAGCGGATCGCCCTCGGCGGCGTCGAATCCCGCCGAAACGAGGACGAGATCGGGAGCGAAGCGTTCGGCCACCGGCAGCAGGATTCGATCGAAGGCGGCCAGGTACTCGGCGTCGCCGCAGCCAGCCGGCCAGGGGACGTTCAACGTGTAGCCTCGGCCGGGACCGTCGCCCAACTCGCCGATCGAGCCCGTGCCCGGATAGAACGGATGCTGGTGAGTCGAGAAATAGAGGACGGTCGGGTCTTCCCAGAACGCGTGCTGCGTTCCGTTTCCGTGGTGGAGGTCCCAGTCCACGAGGAGGATGCGCCGGGCCGATCCGGTCGCCTGTGCGGCGCGTGCCGCGACCGCCACGTTGTTGTAGAGGCAGAAGCCCATCGCGCGGTCGGCCTCGGCGTGGTGGCCCGGAGGCCGGAGCAGCGCGAAACCGTTGTCGAGGCGGCCGGTCGCGACTTCCTCGACGAGGTCGACGAGACCGCCGGCGGCCAGGCGCGCCGCGAGGGCCGAGTCGCGGCACGTGTACGTGTCCGGGTCGAGCTGGAGGAAGGGCTCGCGCGCGGTGGCGTCGATGGCGGCGATGTGGGCCGCCGTATGAACCCGCAGGAGCTCTCCGTCCGCCGCCTCCCGCGCGGGAACGCGGCGGCACCGCGCCACGAGGCCGTCGTCGCCCAGCCGCCGCCAGATGGCGGACAGTCGGCCCGGATGCTCCGGGTGGTCGTAGGGAGCGCCGTGGGCGAGAAAGCGCTCGTCGTAGACGAGACCCGTGGTCACGGCGTCTCGATCGCCCTGGAAAGCGAGGCCGCGTCCGAGACGGGAGCCCGGCAGGAGAAGTTCGAGCAGACGTAGGCCGCCGCGGGACCGCCGCCGGAGGCTCGGCCCTCGCCGAGCGCTTCGAGGCCGGGAGTCCGCGCCGCCGAGTCGGCGTGGGCGACGACGCGATTCAGGACCGGGCTCGCGAAGACGGCGGCGCGAAGTCTCTCGAAATCCTCGTGTCCCGGCGTCCCGGAGAGAACGATCTCGAGGGCCGGTCCGGCGGCGAAGTCCGCGGCCGAGAGCATCCTCGGAACCGCCGTCGGCGCCCGCTCGAAGAGGTGCGAAACGCTCGCGAAGACCTCGTTCGCGCGCCGGCGGTAGTGGTCCTCACCCGTGAACGCCGCCAGGCGCAGCAGGTTCGCCGCGGCCACCGAGTTCGAAGACGGGGTCGCGCCGTCCCAGGTCTCCTGCGGGCGCACGATCAGCCCGTCGTGCGACGAGGCCGACAGGAAGTAGCCTCGTCCCGGATCGGCGAACCGCTCCTCGAAAGCGCGCTGGAGTCGTGCCGCCTCCGAAAAGTAGCGGGTCTCGAAGGTCGCCTCGTAGAGATCGAGCAGTGCCTCGATGAGGAAGGCGTAGTCCGTCGCGAATCCGGAAATCCCGGCCACTCCCGCTTTCTCCCGGTGGAGGAGATCGCCGCCTCGGACGCAGCGCGTCAGGATCCGGTCGGCGGCCTTGCGGGCGGCGTTTTCGTAGCGTGGCTCGTCGAACACGCGGGCCGCCAGCGCGAACGCCGAGACTCCGAGGGCCGTCCAGTCCGTCAGCAGCTTGTCGTCCGTGCCCGGAGCGACACGCCGCGCGCGCACGGCGTACATTTCCCGGCGGGCCGTATCGAGAATCCCCGAGATCTCGGCTTCCGTCTTCCCGAACTGCGAGGCCAGCTCGGCCGTCGAGCGGACGACCGAGAGCACCGTCTCGCCGCCGTGCTCGAAGTTGCCGGCCGCCGTGACTCCGAAGCGCGCGGCGACGATCGGTGCGGCGGATCCTCCGACGGCCTCCGCCAGGGTCTTCGGATTCCAGACGTAGTAGGTGCCCTCTTCGCCTCCCGAGTCGGCGTCCTGCGCGGCGTAGAAGCCCCCGCCCTCGGGCGTCATCTCCGCGAGCAGGTAGTCGAGCGTCTCGCGGGCGATCCGGCCGTAGGAGTCCCCGCCGAACGCCCGGTGCGCGAGGGCGTAGACCCGGGCGAGCATCGCGTTGTCGTAGAGCATCTTTTCGAAGTGGGGCACGAGCCAGCGCGCGTCCACCGAGTAGCGGTGGAAGCCCCCGCCGATCTGGTCGTACATGCCCCCGGCGGCCATTCGAACGAGGGTCTTCTCGGTCATGGCCCTCGCCTGCGGGTCGCGGGTCCGCATCCAGTGCCGCAGAAGCAGCTCGAGGCGCATCGACGGAGGGAACTTCGGCGCGCTCCCGAAGCCTCCCTGGTCGGGGTCGTACTGCCGCTCGAGCATGCGCACGGCCGCGGCGACGACACCCTCGGGCGGCGGCGCCGGCTCACCCGGGCGAGGCGCTGCTTCGCGGCCTCTTTCGAGATGCCCCAGCATCTCGTCGGCCGACGCCTCGAGCTCTTCGCGCCGGTCGCGCCATGCCGACGCAATCGCGGCGAGCACCTCCGGAAATCCGGGCCTTCCCCAGCGCGGCGCCGGAGGGTAGTACGTCCCTCCGTAGAACGGCTTGCGATCCGGCGTCAGGAAGATCGACAGCGGCCACCCGCCCTGTCCCGTCATCGCCTGGACGGCCTGCATGTAGATGTCGTCGACGTCCGGCCGTTCCTCTCGGTCCACCTTGATCGCCACGAAGTCGCGGTTCAGGATCTCGGCGATCGACGCGGTCTCGAAGGATTCGTGCTCCATGACGTGGCACCAGTGGCACGTCGAGTAGCCGATCGAGAGGAAGATGGGCCTCTGCTCGGCGCGCGCCTTCGCGAAGGCCTCCTCGCCCCACGGAAACCAGTCGACCGGGTTGTCCTTGTGCTGGAGGAGATAGGGCGAGGACTCGAGGGCTAACCGATTGGCCACCTCACGAGGATATCGCCGGAGCCTCGCCGAGGGGGGTTTCGTGCGCATGGGCATTCGAAAGGTGGAAGCCGTGCCGCCGCCGGGTCTGTGCCGTGATCGTGATCTCGGTGTCGTGGTCCTGGATCTTCACCACGTCGCCCGGGCCGAGCTCGTCGAGCTTGCGCAGGATCTCGCTCGTCGAGATTCGTCCGTCTTCGGTCAGCGCCTCGACGAGGGCCCGCGGCAGGCGCAGGTGGACGTGCTTGTCCCAGTCGTCCTTCACGTCGATCTCGAGCGCCTCGCCGTCGGACAGGACCTCGATCGTCGCGTCGTCCTTCTTGATGACGCCGGGCTTGCCCGGTGCGCTGTTCTCGGCGGCGTCGAGGATCTGTCGCGGCGTGACGTCCTCCTTGCTCCAGTCCCGCCGGATGTCCCCGCCGATCGCCTGCACGGGCGCGAGCTTGGCGATGCGCGCGATGAGGTTCGAGGGGATGTCGAACGAGGCCTTGCGGGTTTCGCTCCCGTCTCGGGAGTGGACCTCGACACGGAAGCCCTGGATTCGCGTGAACTCGGCGGCCGGCCGGCGCCAGAACGAGAGCGCCAGGGCGACGAGAACGACGACGCACAGACCCAGGACCACGGCGCGAACTTCTTTGCTCATCGGTCGAAGTCTCCCACCCTTCCTAACGCAGGGGGCGGTCGAATGTTCGCCTTCGAGGCTTCGGACCCACCGGCGCTTGTGGTACTTTTTGTGGTTGGGAGCCCGCCCGACCGCCTCCGGCAAGGGGTTGTCGGACCGGGATTTATGCCTCATTTCATCACCGAAACATGCATCGGGTGCGGTGTCTGCGAGATCAAGTGCCCGACCCACACGATTACCGGCGACAAGGCCGAAAAGTACGTCATCCATGCCGACCGGTGCATCGACTGCTCCGTCTGCGCCCGCTACTGCCCGGTCTCGTGCATCGAGGACCAGAAGGGCGAGCTCGTCGAGAAGGTCAGGCCGAAGGAGATCCCGAAGGCCATCGTGGACCGCGACCTGTGCACGGGGTGCGAGTTCTGCATCGACATCTGCCCCTTCGACTGCATCTACCTGATCGAGGATCCGCTGCACGAGACCTTCCACAAGATCGCCGAGGTGGACGCCGGGCCGTGCGTCTCCTGCCGCCTCTGCGAGACCGTCTGCGAGAAGGACGCGATTTTCGTGCCGAACCCGATCACGCAGGCGAAGCGGTATCTGCCCGTCCTGTGACCGAAACGCCCAGGGAGCCAACGCCCGACGCGGACGACGAATTCACCGAGGAGCCCCGCAGCGCCGGAAGGCTCCTCGCCCGCTTCTTTCTCCTTCCCCTGGCCGTCGTCGTGGCCGCCGTCGCGATCTTCCTCGTCTTCAATTACATGACCTTCGAGCGGCGCGGGCCGCGGGACTACCTCCAGGAAGTGCGCGGCGGCACGGCGAACCGCCGCTGGCAGGCGGCCTTCGAGCTGTCCCGGTCGCTCGCCGGCCTGACTCCCGAGGAGCGGTCCGCGCTCGCCGCCGAGACCCTCCGGATCTACGAGACGCTCTCCGGAAAGCGGCCCGACGACCAGCTCGTGCGCCGCTACCTCGTGCTCGTGCTCGGCCGCCTCGGCGATCCGGCCGCCGTCCCGTCGCTTCTCCAGGCCGCGAAGGCCGAGGACCCCGATACGCGGCTCTATGCCGTGTGGGCTCTCGGCAAGATCGGAGACCCGGCGGGCCTCGATGCGGTGCTGGCGTCGTCTCACTCCGAGGACGCCGGGGAGCGCAAGATGGCGGCCTACGTGCTCGGCGTGCTCAAGGATCCGCGCGCGATCCCCCGGCTCCAGGTGCTGGCGGAGGATCGGGTCGCCGACGTGCGCTGGAACGCCGCCATCGCGCTCGGCTCGCTCGGCGACCGTTCCGGACTGCCGGTCCTGCATTCCATGATCGACCGCGCCGCGCTCGCGCGCCAGGCGCCGCTCTCGGGCGATCAGGCGGAGGCCGCGATGGTCAACGCCATGAAAGCGCTCGTCCTCCTGCGCGACACGGAGAGTCTTCCCGCGCTGGATCGGCTCGCGCGCGAGGATCCGAACCTTCGCGTGCGGGACGCCGCGCGCAAAGCCGCCGCAGCCCTTCGTCCGAAGGCCTCCCGCCGTCTTGAGAGCCGCGACCCGGTTTTGATAGGCTGAGGGACGGAAAGCCGATGTCCAGCGCTCCCGAATCGCTACCGTCCGACCCCCCCGACGTCGCGCTCGACGGCGTCACCCGGCGCTCCACTCTGAAATGGATGGCCCTGGCCTGGACGGGGTTCGCCGCGGCCACCGCGGCCGGCCTGACGGCCACGATGCGGTTCATGTTCCCGAACGTTCTGTTCGAGCCGCCCACGCGCTTCAAGGCCGGCGACCCGTCGAGCTATGCCCTCGGCGTGGACGAACGCTGGAAGGAGAAGTACGGGGTCTGGATCGTTCGAAACACCAACTCGATCTACGCTCTGATCGCCGTATGCGTTCACCTCGGCTGCACCCCCAACTGGCTGCAGGCGCAGAACAAGTTCAAGTGCCCCTGCCACGGCTCGGGCTACTACGTGTCGGGCATCAACTTCGAGGGACCGGCCCCGCGCCCCCTCGAGCGCGCCGAGATCGAGATTTCCGGCGAGGACGGCCAGATCATCGTCGACAAGGCGATCCGCTTCCTCTACGAGCGCGGCCAGTGGACCGATCCGAAGGCGTTCGTCAAGATGGCGTGAGGACGCTCCCGGCTTCGGCATCCGGGCACACGAAAACCCTTCAAGCGGAGGTTCGATTTGGGCTCTCGTTGGCGTGATCTGCAACAATCGATCGTCTCGAGCCAGCTCTGGAAATCGATCTTCCGCGTCGGCATCCCGAACACGAACCGCAAACGCGTTCTGGCGATGCTCGGCAACGTCGTCCTGCACCTGCACCCCGTCAAGACCCGCAAGTCCGGCGTCAAGATGCGCTACACCTGGTGCGCCGGGGGAGTGACGTTTTTCCTCTTCCTGGTGCTGACGTTCACGGGCCTGCTCCTGATGTTCTATTACCGGCCGACCGTCGAATACGCGTTCGTGGACATCCTGGACCTGCGCGAGCAGGTGCCCTTCGGAGTCATGCGCGAGGTGCACCGGTGGGGCGCCCACGCGATGGTCATCTCGGTCTGGATCCACATGTTTCGCGTGTTCATGACCGGCTCCTACAAGCCGCCGCGCGAGTTCAACTGGGTCATCGGCGTCCTCCTGCTCGTCCTGACACTGCTGCTCTCCTTCACGGGATACCTGCTGCCGTGGGACCAGCTGGCGATCTGGGCCATCACGGTCGGCTCGAACATGGCCTCGGCGACGCCCCTGCTCGGCATTCAGGGGCCGGCCACGAGCCTGCTGAAGATCGGCGACATCCAGCTCGTCACCTCGACCAACGACGCGCGCTTCGGGCTTCTCGGCGGCCGGTTCGTCGGCGCGGGCGCCCTGCTGCGCTTCTACGTCCTCCACTGCGTCGGGATTCCCGCTCATCGCGGCGTTCCTGATGGCCGTGCACTTCTGGCGCGTCCGCAAGGACGGCGGCATTTCGGGTCCGATGTGATGACGGGCCCTGCGAATCCGGAGTGCTTGGGCTTCGTAGGGGCGGGGCTCGCCCCGCCCGGGCGGCCAATAGGGCCGCCCCTACGGTCCGCGAACACGATGGCCCGGGCTGGAGCGGGGTTCTAGCGCATGGTCGTCGTCGATTTCATCAAGAACGCGATCGACTTCCTGTCGGCGCCGCAGTACCTGGTCACCGGAGCGCTGATCGGACTGGTCCTCGCCATTCACTGGGGGGCGCTCTGGACGAAGAAGGGCGGCCTCGCGCTGCTCGTGCTCGTCGCCGGAGGCATCGGCCTCTCGTACCTGGACCCGAACTTCAACAAGGTCGCGACGCTGCCCGACAACGTGCCGATCGTCGGCATGATCTTCCTCGTCGGCTTCTTCTTCTGGTTCGCGATGAGCCAGGCCTACGAGAACGACCGGCGCATCTCGCTCGGCCGGCCGCCGATCGAGGGCGAGGACTCGGCGCAGAAGGTCTTCTCGTGGCCCGACCTCGTGTACGTCGAGCTGATCTGTCTCGTCATCGTGATGGCCGTCATGATCATCTGGTCCGTGTACCTCAAGGCGCCGCTGGAGGAGCCGGCCAACCCGACCGACTCGCCGAATCCCGCCAAGGCGCCCTGGTACTTCCTCGGTCTGCAGGAGATGCTGGTCTACTTCGATCCGTGGCTGGCCGGCGTCGTGCTTCCCGTCGCTCATCATCGTCGGTCTGATGGCGATCCCGTACATCGATACGAACCCGAAGGGCAACGGCTACTTCACGTTCAAGGAGCGCCGCTGGGAGATCACCATCTTCCTGATCGGGTTTCCTGGTGCTCTGGTGCATCCTGATCGTCCTCGGGACGTTTCTCCGCGGCCCGAACTGGAACTTCTTCGGGCCCTACGAGTTCTGGGACATCGAACAAGCTCGTCCCGCTGAACAACATCAATCTCTCCGAGATCATCTGGATCAAGCTGCTCAAGCACCAGACTGCCGAACTTCTGGCTCCTCCGGGAGATCTTCGGACTCGGCCCTCGTCGGGTTCTACGTCGCGGCGCTGCCGCTGGTCCTCTCGAAGACGCTGCTGCGGCGCTTCTACGAGAAGATGGACCCGGTGCGCTACTTCATCGGCGTCTCGCTCGCTGCTCATGATGCTGGCCCTGCCGATCAAGATGTACCTGCGCTGGATCTTCAACCTGAAGTACATCGTCGCGATCCCCGAGTTCGCGTTCAACATCTAGCGGACCCGTCGCCATGCCCCGCAAGCCGCCCGCCGAGCCGATCGATCACCACTACGACATCCCGCGGCTGAACCGCGCCTTCTGGTGGTCCGGGGTCGCCCTGACCGTCGCGTTCGTGGTGATGATCGTGGCCGACTACGAGCGCGACTGGAAGCTGTTCCAGAGGGCATTTCTGCGCCTGGACGCGAAGCTGACGCGCGAGACCGCGCTGGCGGCCCGGGAGAAGGCCCTCGACGAGGAGCATTCGAAGCTGATCGCGGACCTGCGGCAGGCGCGCGCCGAGGTCGCCTCCCACAAGGAGTCGATCCGAAAGCTCGAGGCGAAGCTGAAGGACCTGAACCCGAAGATCTATCTCGCCGACCAGCAGTACAAGTTCACGAAGGCGTCGTTCGACGCCGAGCGGTACAAGTACGAGGACCGGCTCGCGAACGACCCGCGCTCCGCGCCGCGCGCCAAGAAGGATCTCGACGCGCTCACGCGCGAGCTCGACGAGAAGACGGTGCGTGCTCGCCACGTACAAGAAGCAGGAGGCCGAGATTCTCGCGGAGGTCGACCGGATCCACGCGCGCCAGAAGGACCTCGAGACCGCCATCGAGAAGAAGACGTCGGCCTTCCGGCTGTCGCGCTCGAAGTACGGCAGCCTGAAGCAGGACGCGCTCTTCCAGATGCGCAACGCCGCCGATCCTCGACATGATCAACCCGTCGCTGCGCGTCCAGCAGGTGCAGCTCCCGGATCAGTTCATCGACGTCAACTTCATGAAGATCCCGCAGGTCGACCGCTGCACGACCTGCCACATCGGCGCGGATCGGAAGGGCTTCGAGGATCCGCTCATCAAGACCGTCTTCCGGACCCATCCGCGGATCGAACCGCATGGTCGGCAGCGAGTCGCCTGCATCCGGCGATGACCTTCGGCTGCACGCCCTGCCACGGCGGACGCGACCGGGCGACCTCGTTCTGGTCGGCCGGGCATTCTCCGCAGTCGGAGGCGCAGCAGGCGGCCTGGACCAAGAAGTACGACTGGGAGTTCGACAAGTTCAACGAGAACGCCGATGCTGCCGCTCAAGTACGCCGAGGCGGGCTGCTACCGCTGCCACACGAGCGAGGTCAACTTCCCGGACGCGCCGACGCTCGACGCCGGCATGCGCGTCGTCGAGACCCTCGGCTGCTGGGGCTGCCACCGCGATCGAGGGCCTCGAGAAGCAGCACTTGCCGAGGGTCGGCCCGTCGCTCGAGAAGGTCGCCGCCAAGGTGACCCGCGAATGGGCGACGCGCTGGGTGATGAACCCGCCGTCTTTCCGCGCCAACACGAAGATGCCGAACTTCTTCTACCTCGAGAACTTCGTCGAACGTCTCGGGCCCGCGGACTCCCACCGAGGCGCAGCAGAAGATGAACGAAGAGGGCCGCGTCGAAAACGACACGATGATCAACGCGATCGTCGTCGTACCTCTTCGACAAGTCGCGGCCCGCCGAGGTTCCGGCCGTGGCGGGCCGGGGCGACGCGGCGCGCGGCGCGAAGCTCCTGTCGGAGCGCGGGCTGCTTCGGCTGCCACGTCGTCGATCCCGATGCCCAGCGGGACCTGACCGGGACCTACCGGCAGTTCGGGCCGAATCTCGCGGGCGTCGGCTCGCAAGGCGTCGCGCGACTGGATCTACGCACTGGATCTCGAACCCGAAGGAGTGGAACCCCGACACGAAGATGCCGAACCTGCGCCTGTCCGACGAAGACGCGCTCGACATCGCCGAGTACCTCTCGACCCTGAAGGCGCCCGCCGGCTTCGAGCACGGTCGCGCTTCCGAAGACCGACCAGAAGACGCTCGAGCAGATCGGCGCTCTACTTCGAGATGTCCACCAAGACGCTCTTCGACGCGAAGGCGGACCTCGCGAAGATGGACCTGCACGGCAAGGAGGCCTACGTCGGCGAGAACCTGATCGCGCACTACGGCTGCTACGCCTGCCACGCGATCCCGGGGTTCGAGGACGCCAAGCCGATCGGGACCGAGCTGACGGAGGAGGGTTCGAAGGCCGTCCACCGGCTCGACTTCGGGTTCATCCACATCCCGCACACGCGGCAGGACTGGTTCTGGACGAAGCTCCACACCCCGCGCATCTTCGACCGCGACCGGGCGCGCGGCTGGGAAGAGAAGCTGCGGATGCCGAACTTCCGATTCTCGGACCGTGAGCTCGACGAGGCGGTCACGGCCGTGCTCGGCTTCCAGCAGCTGAACGCCGCCGCGAGCGTCGATCAAGGAGCTCTCGCCGCGCGAGGAGGCGATCGAGCGCGGCCGGCGCATCGTCAAGAACCACAACTGCCAGGGGTGCCACGTCATCGAGGGCGTCGGCGGCTCGTTCCGATCGATCGTCGCCGACCCGTCGCTCGCGCCGCCGATCATCCAGGGCGAAGGCGCCAAGGTCCAGAGCGACTGGCTCTTCTCTTTCCTCCAGGCGCCGAAGACCGGCCAGATCCGGCCATGGCTCGAAGTCCACATGCCGACCTTCGGATTCACCGACCCCGAGCTGAACGACCTGACCCGCTATTTCGCGTCGCTCGACCGCGCCGAGTACCCGTTCCTCATCGCCGACTACGTCGACCGACGCCCGACACGCTGGGCCGCGGGCAAGAAGGTCTTCGAGCTGCTGAAGTGCGCGCAGTGCCATCCGCGGTCGCTCGAGGACATGAACCGTCCCGGCGTGGACCGCGCGAGTCTCGCGCCGAACCTTCAGATGGCAGAGACGCGGCTGCGGCACGACTGGATCAACAGCTGGATCCTGCGGCCCGACGAGTGGATGCCGGGCACTCGAATGCCGACGAACTTCCCGAAGAACGACGAGGGGCATCGGATCTCGCCGCTCGGCGGGCTCGTGGACCAGCCGAGCTTCGCCCGGGACCGCGAGGAGTTCGCGAAGCTCCTGGGCGGCGATCAGGGGGCCAGGGACTTCCTGTCCAACCCCGACGCCATCACCCGGGCCCTGCGCGACTACGTCTGGACGCTCGGGTTGAACGGCGGCACGGCGCCGGCGCCCGTCAAGCCGGCGGGGGAAGCGCGCACCGCCGGCGCGTTCGGCGAGGCTCCTTCGCGGTCGGCTCCCGCGGGCACGCGCTGAGGCTCCGACGCCGGCCGATCTCGACGTCGTCCTTTTCTACGGCAGCCTCGGTCTCTCGGCCGCCGCGGTCGTCCTGTTCCTGTGGCTGATGCGCAAGCCCCCGGATCGAAAGCCCGGGCCGTAGGGGCGGTCCTTGGGCCGCCCGGGCGTGGCGAGCCCGGCCTACGGGAAGTTGAGCCTGACGGGGCCTCGCGGTCCGCTCAAGACGCCAGCAGCTGGTCGATCCGCGCGCGCAGATCCGGATCGGACCAGTCCACGGCGCCCTGGACGCGGAAGAGCACCCGGCCCTTCTCGTTGACGACGTAGGTCTCCGGATACTGCGTCGTTCCGAACCGGCGCGCGGTGGCGGCGCCGGGATCGCGGAACAGGGGAATCGTGCTCGGGTTTTTCTTCATGAATTCGTCGATCGTCTTCCAGTCCTTGTCGACGGAGACCGCGAGGAGCTCGATGTCGTTGCGCGTCCGGTACTTGTCCCAGAAATGCGACAGGGCCGGGATCTCCTCGACGCAGGGCGGACACCAGGTCGCCCAGAAATGGATGATGAAGAGCTTGCCCTTCTCCTTGGAGAGATCGGTCTTCGCTCCCGCCCGGTCGAAGACGGGCAGCTCGGGCGCGGCCG
Source organism: uncultured Acidobacteriota bacterium (assembly GCA_963738945.1). Lineage (GTDB taxonomy): Bacteria > Acidobacteriota > Thermoanaerobaculia > UBA5066 > Gp7-AA6 > DAHUXD01. The sequence goes on along the minus strand of CAVTYD010000002.1, from coordinate 2,261,154 downwards.
AGAGAAACTGCAGCGATCCGGTCGGCGACTCGGGCGGGACGAGCGACTTGATCCACACCGTTCCGGCCGCCACGAGGGCGACGGAAAACGTGACCGTCAGGAGCGATCGCGTCGTCACGAGGCCATCCGCGAAGGGGCGGCCGCGCGCGGGGAACGATGCCGACCGATCGAGCAGGGTTCCTGCACGGGGCAATCTTCGCACAGGGACCGGCGCGGGTCCGGAAGACAGATGTCGAGGATCCCGATGCGGCACAGCGCGTAGTCGAACCGGACGGGATCGCGCGCGTCGAATCGGGAAAGGGAGCGGGTGATCTCGCGCGCGGCCTTCCAGTCGGCGGTCCGACGCCGGGTCAATCTCAGGCGCCGCGCGATGCGATGAACGTGGGTGTCCGTCGGGATCACGAGGCGATCCGTCGGAATCCCGGGCCAGATGCCGAAGTCGACCGCGTCGCGACGCACCATCCAGCGCAGGTACAGGTTCCAGCGTTTGCAAGCGGAGCCGTCGGCGGGATCCGGAAAGAAGAAGCGTACGGGAGAGCCGGCGGGCAGCCGGCGCGTCCCGAGCACGGGACGGTAGTCGAGATCGAGGATGCGGGCGACCGCCCGCGAGAGCAGGCCGCCGACGTCGGAATCTTCGTCTCTCGAGCCCGCCTCGAAGAACGCCCGCGCCGAACCCCAGCGGTTGCGCACCCGGGCGATCACGTAGAGCAGCGCCGCCGCGTCTCGGGCTCCGTGGAAGCGGTGGCGGAAACCCCGCAGCCTCTCCCGGGCGAAGGCGCGGAAGTCGCCGATCGCGTCGAGCCCCGCCGCGGGACTCGGCCCGAGCGCCTCGAGAATCCGGCCGACGCTCGCCTGGATCGTCGGGACCTGCCCATAGGCGAAGGCCGAGGCGATCCAGGCCGCCGCCTCCCGGTCCTCGGGCGCCGCGTAGCGCCGGGGAAAGAGGATCGGGTCGGATTCGACGGTCTCGGGGCCGTAGAGGCCGTACAGGGACTCGAGCCGCCGACCGAGAAGCGCCGCCGCCGGGGAGAGCCGAACCATCGCGCGGCCATACTACCGCGCGTCCCGATACAATTCCCGCGTGGCCCGGATTTCCGCGCGCGAACGCGTCCTCGTCGTGGGCGTCGCCCCGAAGGGCGTCCCCCGGGTGGTCGCGGAGGACCAGCTCGACGAGCTCGAGCGGCTCGTGGATACGGCCGGGGGCCAGGTCGTCGGCCGGTTCCTGAAGGAGCGCGCCGCTCCGGACCCGGCGACGTACATCGGGAAAGGGGCGGTCGAGCAGATCGGCGGATCGGCGAGGGCGGAGGATGCCGGGCTCGTGGTCTTCGACGACGAGCTCTCGGCCGGGCAGGTCCGCAACCTCGAGAAGGCCTGGGGCGAGAACGTCCGCGTCCTCGATCGTCCCGGCCTGATTCTCGACGTCTTCGCGTTGCACGCGCGCTCGCGGGAGGCCCGGACGCAGGTCGAGCTCGCGCAGCTCCAGTATCTGCTGCCGCGGCTCACCGGCGCCTACGGACACCTCTCGCGTCTCGGCGGCGGAATCGGCGGACGGGGAGCGGGCGAGCAGAAGCTCGAGCTCGATCGCCGCAAGATCCGCGACCGCATCGCGCGGCTGCGGCGCGATCTCGGAAAGATCGAGGTGGCCCGGCTCGTCCGGCGGCGCGGCCGCCGCCGCCATGCCCAGGTCGCGATCGCGGGTTACACCAACGCGGGAAAGACGACCCTGTTCAATCGCCTCACGCGCGACGCGGCCTTCGCGGCCGACCGCCTGTTCGCGACACTCGATGCCCGCGCCGCCCGGGCCGCGTCGGCCCGGCTCTCGAACGTGATCTTCGTGGACACGGTCGGCTTCGTCCGCAAGCTGCCGCCGTCGCTGGTGGCCTCGTTTCGCTCGACGCTCTCGGAGATCCGCGAGGCCGATCTCGTCCTGCACGTCGTGGACGCGTCCTCGCCGCGCCGCGACGAAGAAGAACGCGTGGCGCTCGAGACCTTCGACGAGCTCGGCGTGCCGAAGGACCGGATCCTGGCCGTCGCCAACAAGACCGATGCCGCCGGCCGCTTCACGGGGCCGGGCGTCGCCGTCTCGGCGCTGACGGGCCTGGGTCTCGAAAGGCTCGAGCGGGAGATCGCGCTGCGGCTCTCACCGGAGCCCGAGCAGTTCCGCGTCCGCATTCCGTACGCGAGCGCCCGCGCGATCGCCGCGGCCCGCGCCGCATTCCGCGTCGTGGACGAGCAGGACCGCGGCGATTCGCTCTGGATGCTGCTCTCCGGCGACCGGAAGAACCTGAAGCCCCTCGAGAAATTCGTCGAGGCGCGCTAGCGATTCTCGGGAGAGGGATCCGCCGCGACGTTCCCTCCCTCGTCGGTTGGGCCGCGCAGCGGCCCGCTCGGAGTCCGAGCCTAGTAGAAATCCGAGCAGCTCATGTAGTACCCGCACTCGCGGTTGGGGCACAGGAGCTTGCACTTGCGCTCCTCGAGGGCCGCGCCGCAGTTGGGGCAGGTGCGCGAGGGCTCGCGGCGCGGTCCGGCCTCCGGCGTTTCGGGTTCGGAGGGAGGGATGCGCGTCGGCTCGTCCATGCGGACGATTGTGCTACTTCGGGGCCGCCGGCGATGCGGCCGGAGTCGGCGCGGGCGCATCGAGCTTGAGCACCATGCCGGCGGGCGTCCGCAGGGCCTCGATGGGCGTCGTGTCGGGAGTGGGAGGGGCCGGCGCCGGTGTCGCTTTTTCCTCGGCGTGTCGGCCCTCGTGGGCGGGGGATCCGCAGCCGAGCGCGGCAGCGGCGGACGCGGCAAAGATCGCCGCGAGGGCTCGTTTTCGAATCACGTTGACCTCCGGATCGCGGCGCATTCTAACGAACAATCGACAAATATTGTCGGTTCGAGATCGCCAACGTGCCCGCCTTTGACGCGGCGTCGCCAGGACGCTTCCGAAACCCCTGCAAATCGCGGGTTTTCGGCGCCTCCCGCGCTGGTACGGCGTTTGAAATGACGGGACGGCAAGAAGGGTGTCGGCATGGGAGTTCCGACACTGACGGAGAGGGGGGAATCGGCCGATTCCCCCCTCGTTTTTTGGGCCGCCGCGGCGCTCTAGCCGTCGATCGAGGCGGGCTCGCGGGCATCGAGGATCTCGCGGACCTTCCGGGCGAGCGTCTCGGGCGTGAACGGCTTCGGCAGGAACGACGCTCCCGCGTCGAGCGCCACGTGCGAGGCCATGGCCGCGTCGGTGTAGCCCGAGACGTAGAGCACGCGGGTTCCGGGGCGGCGCTCGAGCAGGCGCGCCGACAGCTCCGGCCCGGACACGCCGGGCATGATGACGTCGGTCAGAAGCAGATCGAGCCGGCCGTCGAACCGCGAGGCGATCTCGAGGGCTTCCTCCGCGCTCGAGGCCTGGAGCACGGTATAGCCGGTCGCCTCGAGACAACGCCGGGTGAGCCCGCGAACCGCGTCCTCGTCCTCGACGAGCAGGATCGTCTCCGATCCCCTGTGGAGCGCTCCGGCCGGCGCGGTCCCCGACGGGGCCGCCGGCTCCTCGACGCGCGGCAGGTAGACCGCGAACGTGGCGCCGCGCCCCGGCGCGCTGTCCACGAAGATGTGGCCGCCGCTCTGGCTCACGACGCCGTAGACGGTCGCGAGTCCGAGGCCCGTCCCGCGCGGCGTCTCCTTGGTCGTGAAGAACGGCTCGAAGATGCGCTTCTGCGTCTCCGCGTCGATTCCGACGCCGGTATCGGAGACGACCATCGCGACGTACCGGCCGGGCGCGATGCCGAAGTGCCGGCGCGAGGAGGCCGCGTCCACGTCGGCGTTCTCGGTCCGCACGGTCAGGGTTCCGCCGTCCGCCATCGCGTCCCGGGCGTTGACGGCGAGGTTCACGATGACCTGCTCGAGCTGCCCGGGATCCGCCCGGACGTTGCCGAGGCCCGGGTCGAGCTTCGTGACGAATCGGATGTGCTCGCCGATCAGGCGCGCGAGCATCCGGCTCGAGTCGGCCAGCAGCGCGTTCAAGTCGAGGACCCGAGGCTCGAAGACCTGCTTGCGCGAAAACGCCAGGAGCTGGCGCGTCAGGTTGGACGCGCGCTCGCCGGCCCGCCGGATCTCCGTGATGTCCTCGCGGATCGGGTCGTGCGGCGAGAGCTGGGACAGCGCCATGTCGCTGTAGCCGAGCACGGTCGTCAGCAGGTTGTTGAAGTCGTGCGCGATGCCGCCGGCGAGCTGCCCGATGCCCTCCATCTTCTGCGACTGGCGCAGCTGGTCCTCGAGCTTGCGCCGTTCGGTCACGTCCACGACCGTGCCTTCGACGATGACCTCGCCGGCCTGTTCGTCGGCGAGGAGGGCCGCGCTCTGGAAGGTCCAGGCGGCTCCGCCGTCCTTGCGCTCCCCGCGCAGCTCGTAGCTCGAGAGGCTGCGCTGGCGCAGGAGCGCGTCGAAGAAAGCGCGGCGCTGCCGGTTGTCGGGATAGAGCACCGCCATGTCCCGGTCCACGAGCTCCTCCTGGGAGCCATAGCCGAAGATGCGGGCGAGGGCGTCGTTGCACTCGAGGATCCGGCCGACCAGCGTCATGCGGTAGACGCCGGCGAGGTTGCGCTCGAAGAGCAGGCGGTAGCGCTCCTCCGATTCGCGGATCGCCTCCTGGGCGCGCCGGCGCTCGAGGGCGACGGCGATGTGCTGCGACACGAAGTTGAGCAGCTCCTTGTCGGCCTCCCCGAAGCGGAAACGGGGGTCGTAACTCTGGACGACCAGCACGCCGTCGGTTCGCCCTCCGCGCTGCAGCGGCACGCCGAGCCACGCGACCGAGTTCGACCCGATGAGCTCGACCTCGCCGCGCCGGACCATCTCGTGAAAGTCCTCGTCGTAGGAGAGCAGCGGCTGGCCGGTGCGCAGGACCCACGACGTCAGGCCGCGGCCGGGGCGCATGGGCGTCGGCGTCGCGTCCACCTCGTCCACGCAGTAGGGGAAGGAGATCGTGTCCGACCGGGCGTCGTAGGTCGCGACGTAGAAGTTCTCGGCGTACATCAGCTCGCCGACGATCCCGTGAATCGCGGCATAGAACTCGTTGATGTCTTCGGTCGAGCTCGTCGTGGCCGCGATGCGGTAGAGCGCCGACTGCAGCTTCTCGGCGCGCTTGCGCTGCGTGATGTCGGTGACGCTGCCGCGGATGAGGCGGCGCGTCGCCGAGGGCAGCCGGACCAGGCGGACCTCGCAGGGTATCTCGGCGCCCCGGGAGTCGCGATGGACCCACTCGAAGACCGGCGCCTCCCCGTGGAGCGTCCGGTCGACGTTGGCGGCGATCGCGGCGGCCGAGGGGCGGCCGTCGGGCTGCTCGGCCGGCGAAAGCGCGACGGGGTCGGTCTGGAGAAAGGCCTCGTGCGACATTCCCCAGAGGCGCAGGGCGTTGTCGTTGGCCTCCACGAACCGGCCCGCGTCCACGTCGAAGACGACGATCGCCTCGGGCGCGTTCTCGACCTGCGTCCGGTAGCGGGCCTCGCTCTCCTTCAGGGCTTCCTCGGCGAGCCGCCGGTCCGTGATGTCGATCGCCGATCCGATGTAGCCCTCGAAGTCTCCCTCCGGCGTGAACCGGGGGACGCCCGTGTCGAGGATCCAGCGGTACTCGCCGTCGCGCCGGCGCAGGCGGTATTCGAACTGGTACGATTCGCGGCTCGACTCGATCTCGTCGAAGGAGCGCACGAGAGGGAGCTCGTCCGGGTGAACGCTCTCCATCCAGCCGTGCCCGATCTCCTGCTCGAGCGCCCTCCCCGTGAAGTCGAGCCACGGCTTGTTGAAGAAGGTGCAGCGGGCGGCCGCATCCGAGACCCAGATGAGCACGGGCGCCGCGTCCGCCATGAGCCGGAACCGCGCCTCGCTCTCCTTCAGGGCCTCTTCGGCGCGCAGACGCTCCGTCAGGTCCGCGGAAACTCCGAGAACCTGGTGGGCGCGGCCGTCTTCGCCGATGACCGGCCGCTTGACCGTCTGGAGCCAGCGGACGTTTCCGGACGAGTCGGTGATCTTCTCCTCGGGAATCATCATTTCGCGCCGGGTGTCCATGACGGCGAGATCCGCGCGCCGGAAAGCCGCGACCTCGTCGCCGTTGGAATTGAAGTCGGCGTCGGTGCGTCCGATGAGGGCCTCGACGGTCGTTCCGTAGGCGTCGGCGACGGCCTGGTTGACGAGCGTGAAATGGCCTTCGCGGTCCTTCGCGAAAATGAAGTTGGGGTTGATGTCGATGACCTGGCGCAGGAAGGCGCGCTCCTTGCGCAGGGTCTGCTCGGCGTCCCGGCGTTCGGTGATGTCGATGGCCGTTCCGACGAAGCCTCCGAACTGGCCCTCCGCCGTGAAGCGGGGCGTCGCCGTCTCGAGAACCCAGCGCCACTGGCCGTCGGCGCGGCGCAGACGGTACTCGGTCTGGAAGGGCGCGCGGGCGGCGGCGGCGGCGTCGTAGACCGCGACGAATCGCGGCACGAGGTCGTCGGGGTGGATGCCGTCCCGGGAGCCCTTTCCGAGCTCCTGCTCGAGCGTGCGCCCGGTGAAATCGATCCAGGGCTTGTTGAAGTAGGTCGACATGCCCTCGGCGTCGTCCATCCAGATCATGACGGGCGCGGCGTCGGCGATCAGGCGGAACCGCTCTTCGCTTTCGCGCAGGGCCTGCTCGCTGCGGCGGCGCTCCGTGACGTTGCGGATGATGCCGATGACTCCCACGATTTCGCCGGCGGCGTTGCGGTGAGGGCCGAACGTGCCCACGATCCAGCCCGACCGGCCCGTCCCCTCGACCGTGAGGAGGAGGTCCCCGGAGGAGACCGTTTCGCCGGCGAGGGCGCGGCGGAGCAGCTCGTCTCCGATCCCCCGGGCGTCCGGGGTCATGTCGAAGGCGCTTCGGCCGAGCGCGCGGTCGGCCGGGACCCCGGTCAGCTCCTCCATGTATCGGTTCCAGACGATGCGGCGCAGCGACCGGTCGTAGACGACGATTCCCTCGCTCGCGCCCGAGATGATCTCGTCGCGGAACTGATTGGACTCCTCGAGCTCCTCGCGCGCCCGGCGGCTCTCGGTGATGTCCTCGACGAGGCCCTCGTAGTGGAGTAGCCGTCCGTTTGCGTCCCGGATCGCCCGGATGTTCTCGCGCACCCAGATGAGCTGGCCGGCATAACGCCGCCAGCAGACCTCGAGGTCGCGGACCTCGCCGGACTGATCGAGCAGCCGCCGCATCCGGTCGTGGGCCTTCGGCTCGACGTAGAGGCTGCAGAGGTTGCCGGCCATCAGGGCCTCGCGCGAGGGATAGCCGAGCATCCGCACGAGCGCCGGATTGGCGTCGAGGACCTGACCCGTGGGCGTCGACCGGTACAGGCCGACGGGCACGCCCTCGAAGAGCTTCTGGTAGCGCGTCTCGGATTCGCGGCCGATTCGCCGCCGCGCGGCGTCGTCGAGAGAGGAGCGAACGGCCGAGACGAGACGGGGGAAGTGGTGGGGGTGCTTCAGGACGTAGTCGTCGAAGCCCGCCTTCATGGCGGCGACCGCGAGCTCCTCGCTGCCCCCGCCGGTGCACAGCAGCACGGGAAGGTCGGGATCGAAGGAGCGCACTCTCCCGAGGACGTCGAAGGCGTCGACCCAGCCCGGCCGGTGATCCGCGACCACGACGTCGAAGTCGCGGCGCGCGAGAACGGAATCGAGCTCGCCCGGCTCGAGAAGCGCCGAAACCCGCGACGTCGGGAGGCCGGCGCGCAGGGCGTCGACGATCCTCTCGCGGTCCCCCGCGCTCTCGTCGACGACGAGAATTCGCAGAGCCTCCCCGCTGGCCTCGGCCCGCGAGCCGGGACCGAATCGAGCCGTGGAATCGGATGACATCGTTGTCGGCTGGTTGACCTGGAATTATGCCCGAAAGAAGAGCGTCCGGCGAGGAAAACGGGCGCCGCCCCCGCCCGGAAATCGTCCGGGCGAGGGCGAGCGCGAGATGCGGACCGGCTTCTACGGACAGGACGTCGGGAACGCGGCGGTGTCCTGGATCGGAGCGAAGGGCGTGCTCTGCGGGTTTTCCCTGGTGTACACGGCGCCGGTCGTCGTGTCCACCACCCTGAGCCGGACGTCGACGTTCGTCAGTCCCGCCGCGAAGACCCAGTAGGCGTTGTCCAGCGCGCATCCGTTCAGGACCTTCAGTGTGACCTCGATGTTGGACGCGTCGAAAAACCAGAAGTAGCCCGAGTCGTCGGTGAGCGAGACTGCCGTTCCGTGACCGGAGGTTCCGTCGGTCCTGGTCCAGTCCGCCGTCACGGTGAAGCGCGCGCCGTTCAGGCACAGCTGTGTCGGGCTGACCACGCAGGGCCCGCTCGATGCGGCCGCGGGGAGCACGACGACTTTCCCGGTCATCGCGCTCTCGTGCATCATGCAGTAGTACTTGAAGGTTCCGGCGCTCGGGAACATGTCGGAGAACATGAACCCGGCGGACTGGAGACCCGTGCTCGTCCAGGTCGCGGCGGGCGTGCACGCGCCGCTGCCGTACGCGGCGCCCGCCGGGCTCGTGGAACCGTAGCCGCCGCCGCCCCCGCCGCCGCCGTTGTCGTCCGGGCACGTTCCCGACGTCACGCTGTGCGACATCTCGCCTTCCCAGACCCACTGCACCGTGTCGCCGGCCTGGATCGTGGTCGTGCTCGTGCCGCTGACGTCGTCGACGAAATGCGTGCCTCCGCGGCCGACGTGTACCAGCCACGTCGTCGCCGCGGAGGCCGGGCCGGCGACGGCGAGGATCACCGCCGCCGGGAAGAGGAGCCGCATCGACCGGAATCTGCTGGTCATCGTCGTTCCTCCGCTATGGACAGGAAGTCGGGAACGCCTGCGTGTCCTGAATCGGGGCATACGCGGTGCCCTGCGCGTTGGTCTTCGTGTACGTGATCCCGGTCTGACCGTCCACCACCGTCAGCGTGACCTCGACGTTGGTCAACCCGGCGGCGAAGACCCAGTAGGCGTTCGTCAGGGCGCACCCGTTCAGGACCTTGGTGACGACCTCGATGTTGGACGCGTCGAAGAACCAGAAGTAGCCCGAGTCGCCCGTCAGGGCCACGCCCGTTCCGTCGCCCGACGTGCCGTCGGTCTTCGTCCAGTGCGTCGACACCGCAAAGCGCCCTCCGCTCAGGCAGAGCGTCTGGTCGCTGACCACGCACGGCAGCGGTCCGCCGGCGGAGACGGTGACGCTCTGCGTCGTCGCGTTCGATCCGGCGGCGTTCGTCGCGGTCAGCGTGACCGTGAAGGCGCCCGCCGACTGATACGTGTGCGTCGGGTTCTGAAGGGTCGAGGTGTTGCTCGTTCCCGATGCCGGATCGCCGAAATCCCAGCTCCAGGAGGTCGGCGTACCCGTGGACTTGTCCGTGAAGGCGACGGAAGTTCCGATGACCGGTCCCGAGGGCGAGAACGAGAAGCTCGCGGTCGGGGCCGTCCCTCCCGCCTGGACGATGATCGTGCCCTGCATTTCGGCGCCGTGGACGGTGCAGTGGTACGGGAAGGTCCCGGCCGTCGGAAACGTGAACGAGAACTGATGCGGCGGGCTGTTGACGCCCGAGTTCCACACCCCGTCCGCCGCACAGCTTCCGCCCGGGCAGCCTCCGGACGTCGTCGAGTGGGGGCTGCCCACCCAGTTCCAGAGGACGGTGTCTCCGGCGCTGATCGTCGTCGTGCTCGTGCCGCTGGCGTCGTCCACGAACCGCATTCCGCCCTGGCCGACCTCGACCTGATGCGTCGTCGCGCCGAAGGCGACGCCGGCCGCGAGAAACAGAGCCAGCGCACCGATGCCCCGACCCACCGAGGAAAACAACCCGAAGCGCTTCGAGCCAAGCATGGGGGTCGCCTCCTTAGCGACTGGGGCGAGCCTAGTGGTGCCCGGCCGCCGTCCCCCGCCTTTTATGCAGCCCTAAGTCTTTAGGGCTTCGATTCTTAGGCGTTTCTTAACGTTCCTGCGGGGCGGGCTTTCAGGGCTTTGGCGACGCGGCCACGATCTCGCGTGCGGTCTTCGCGTTGGAGTAGTCGGGCTGCACCTGGAGGGCCTTCGCGTAGAGCCCCCGGGCGGTCTCGTCCTTGCCCAGGCGGAGATAGGTCTCCGCGAGGCTGTCCCAGGTATTGGCGGATCGGGGGTAGAGCTCCGTGTTGACGCGAAAAGCCTCGATCGCGAGCTCGGCCCTGCGCGCGGCGAGCAGATCGTAGCCGAGCTGGTTCACGGTCTCTTCGGAAGTCAGAGGCGAATCAGGGTGGCCGCCATGCAGCCGGACGAGCAGCGCGCCGAACTCCGCCGGTTCGCGGCTTCCGGCGAGCTCGATGAGCACCGCCGACGAAAGGATGCCGAGCGGATCGTTCTCGGAGAGCTCCCGGTCGAGGCGGCCCGGATCGGTTTCGACGAGGCGCGCGGTTCGGGAGACCGTCCGGGCGTAGGAGGCCGGAACGCCCGCGAGGAGGCGCCGGCGCTCGGCCTCGCCGATCCAGCGTCCGCGGACCGCGACGCCTTCGATCCCGCGCAGGGCCCGGACGTCTTCGAGAGGATTGCGGCTCGTGAGCACGAGATCCGCGCGCGTCCCGACGGCGATCTTTCCGAACTCTCGTTCGCGGCCGAGAAACTTCGCCGCGTCGACGGTCGCCGTCTTCAGCGCGTCGTAGGGCGTGAAGCCGATGTCCTGAAAGTTCTCGATCTCCTCGAGGAGGCTGAAGCCCGGAACGCCGAGCCACGAGACGTCCGTCCCGGCGAGAATCGGCACGCCGCCGTCGTGCAGCGCCCGGACCAGCAGCTTCTGAAACTCGTAACTCATCGCGAGCCCCGGCAGGCGCTCGGCCGGCCAGCGCGTGGCGTAGGTGTTGCGGTCGGGCTCGAGGGCGGCGCGCATCGTCGGCGCGAGATACCCGAGGCGCGGGTCGTCGAGGTACGCCTTCACGGCCGTCGCCTGGCGCACGATGTTGTGGAACGCGACGAGCGTGGCGATGACCGAGATGCCCGCCTCGCGGGACATCGCCACCGCCCTCGGGATCTTCATGGTGTCGAGCGGGTGGACGACCTCGTTGCGCGGGTCGGGGTCGTCGTTGAAGAACGTATAGACGTACTCCTCGGCGTGCGCGATCGACTGCCCCGCGGAAAGCGTCGCCGCGAATCCGGGCTCGCGGGGCACGTGGCCGACCAGGATGAGGCCCTTCCTCTTCGCCTCCGCCGTCAGGGCCGGATATTCCGCGGCCGAGACCTGGTTGTAGATCTTGACGGCGTCGTAGCCCGCGGCGCTCTGGCGATCCACCTCGGCGACGGCCTCCTCGGCGGTCCGCGGATGGTCGAAGGTCGGACCGGCCGAGTAGATCGTCGGGCCGAGCAGCTCGCCTTCGGCGATTCGCCGGCGCCACGAGAGGTGCGCGGGTCGGCCGTTGAGGTTGAGCACCGCCGTGACCCCGTTGACGGCGTCGAGCGTGAGCTCCTCGGCCGCATAGAGGTGGACGTGCATGTCGGCGAGGCCCGGCATCAGGTACCGCCCGGATGCGTCGACGACCGTTGCGCCCCGAGGGATCGCGGTCCTTCCGGACGGGCCCAGAGCGGAGATCCGCCCGGCTTCGACGAGGACGGTCTGATCGCGAAGCACCCGGGGCTCGTCCATCGGCACGACCGAGGCGTGGACGAACGCGACCGGCCGGGTGGGCGTCGCGTCCGAGGCCGCGCCGGGGCCCGCGAGCCCGAGGAGCCCGATCGCCGCTCCGAGGAGCCGAGCCGCGCGGATCCGCCGCATTTTTCCTCCCACGGTCACCCGTTCTGTACGCGGCCGGCGGAGCGGAGTTCCCCGGAGGCGGCTGGGGACTCTCCGAGGTTGACAGGGATCCGGTCCCCTCATAGGCTCGAAACCAATGATTCGTGCGGTGTTTCCCGTGGCCGGGGCTCTGCTCGTCGCGGGTGCGGCGGTCTCGGAACCCGTCGTTTTCACGTCGCCCCGCCCCGGCGAGACGCTCCAGGGCGGCCAGGTCGTCGAGATCCGATTCGAGGGAGTTCCGGCCGACGTTGAAGAGTTCGAGCTCCTGCTCGGCGCGGGTCCCGGCAGCGCGATCACGTTCCGCCTGACCGAGATGCTCGATCCGGCCACGCGTGCGTTCTTCTGGACGGTCCCCAACCTTTCGCTTCCGGAGGCGACCCTCCGCCTGAGGATGGGCCAGGACGAGGTCGAGGTCGAGAGCGTGCCGAGCGAACCCTTCGCCATCGAGACCTCGCGCTCCGAATCGGCCGCATCGCTCGACTTCCGGCGGGGCGAGCTCTGGGTCGCGACGGAAACCGGCGGCGAGCTCCTCCCGTATTCGCTCCCCGGGCTCGACATGACGCCTCTTCGTTTCGTGGAGTGGCGGCAGGATCGGGCGATGATCCTCGTCCCGGATCGGACCCCGGCTGCTCCGGAGCACGTCGACCGCGGGATCGCTCCGCCCTCGGCGGTGACATCGGAGCTCGGGCTGCCGGATCGAGACTCGCACTCCCGGGCTCCCCGCGACGTTCCCCGGAGGATTTGAGACCGGCGATCTCTCGATCGCCGATGCGCCCGCCCTCCCGTCGGAGGCGGGCAGTCCGAATCCTTTGGCCGGCCTCGGCCGGCCCGTTCAAATGAGGACACGGAGGATGACTACGTCTACCGGCGGAAGCCCGCGTTCGCGCGGGTTCCTCGCCCATTTCGTTTCTCTGGGGCTCCTGCTCGCGTTCTCGAGCTCGCTTCCGGCGCAGACCCCGGCCACGGGCACGGTCCGCGGCCGGGTCCGGGACAGCTCCGGCGCGACCGTTGCGGGGGCCACGATCGTGCTCACGAGTCCGACGACGGGCGTCACGCGCACGGCCAGGACGGATGCCGACGGCGTCTACGCCATCGGTGACGTTCCGCTGACCGGGACCTACAAGATCACCGCGTCCCGCGAGGGGTTCGCCTCCCAGGAGAAGGGGCCCTTCGCGCTCGGGGGAAGCCAGACGGCGACCTTCGACGTGACGCTGGCACCGGCGGGCGTCGCGGAGGAGATCCGCGTGACCGGAACGGTCAACGGCGTCCGCTCCGACTCGCCCCAGCTCGGCACGCGCTTCGAGACGCAGAAGATCGAAAACACGGTGCTCTTCGGAAACAAGCTCACGAACCTTCCGCTCCTGAACTCGGCCGTGCGATCGGCCCGCGGCACCGGCGATCTCTTCCTGAACGAGAACCTGTTCGTCATCGACGGGGGAGGGCGCCGCCAGGCCACCTACACGGTCGACGGAAGCACGGGAGACGATTCGTGGGGCCGCCAGACGATCGCGACGACCCTTCCGCTGCCCTCGATCCAGGAGATGAACGTCCTGACGAGCGCGTTCTCGGCCGAGTACGGACGCACGACGGGCGGCGCCATCAACCTGGTCACGAAGGCGGGCACGAACGGTTTTCACGTCGACGCCAGCGGGATGTATCGCCCCGGCAGTCTCTCCGCCGACCAGCCGGTCACGGGGACTTCCGGCTACGACAACCTGTGGCAGGGCGGCGGCATCGTTTCCGGCTCGCTCGTCCCCGACAAGGTGTACTACTCGGTCGGCGGGGAATACAACAACGAGCACCGCGACGCGACGATCACCTCGCCGCTCGATCCGGGCATCTATCGCGGAAACTTCGAGCAGGGCCTGATTTTCGCGCGGATCGACGCCGACCTGAACGACCAGAACCACGTGTTCGGAAAGTTCACGGGCGACGACTTCCACGACACGAACCCGCAGGACGCCGTCGGCGGGCTCGTCCTTCCGAGCGCCGGCCGCGTGTTCACGCGCAAGACGTGGTCGTATCAGCTCGCCGACACCGCGACGCTGACGCCGGAGCTCTTCAACAACGCGCGCCTCGCGTATCTCGATGCCGACCCGATCACCGAGTTCGAGCCCACGGATCCGTCCACGCAGTACGTGCGCCCCGGCGTCTCGACCGAGGGCGAGTCGCGCTCGGCCTTCCTGACCAACCGCCAGTGGCAGTTCGCGAACACCACCTCCTACACCTTCGGCGATCACTTCGTGAAGCTCGGAGGCGACGTGATCCGGGCGAAGTCGGGCGGCAACGGCCAGGAGTTCGGCGCGCCGTTCGTCCTCGGGCAGTTCACGTTCCAGCCCGGCATCTCTCCGACCATTCCGACCTCCGACCTCACGATCGACCAGGTCACCCGCTACACGCAGGGATTCGGCAACGTGACGTATTCGGTCCTCGACACCCTCTGGTCCGTCTACCTCCAGGACGACTGGCGTCTGCGCCGCGACCTGACCCTCAACCTCGGGCTGCGCTACGACCGGCAGAGCCTCACGGACGCCAAGGGCAACTTCCAGCCGCGCGTCGGCGTGGCGTGGCAGCCGGGCGGCGATGCGAAGACGACCGTCCGCGCGAGCTATGCGATGTACTACTCCCAGATTCCCGACAACACGGTCGCCTCGTGGGACCTGAACGGCCCGACCGGGTTCTTCCAGTATTCGGCCGCGCCCGGGCAGCTCGGCTTCCCGACGTCGCTCGACCCGCTGACGGGCTTCCCGCCCGGCGCCGTCCTCCCGCCGCGCGACATCACGATCCGGCCCGGGATGGCCAGCTACTACGACCAGTTCTTCGACGTTTCGAAGCTCGAGGGGTATCCGGACCAGCTCCTGAACCCCCAGACGCAGCAATGGACGGTCGGCGGCGAGCGCGAGATCTTCCCGTCGTGGATTCTCGGACTGGACTACGTGCACGCCCACACGATCGACATCAACCGCAACCTCGACCTGAACGCTCCGGCGCCGTTCGTGCGGACCGACCCCGGCCAGACGCGGCCCGCTTCGGTCGCCGACGCCACCCGCCCGATCACCCCCGTGCCGAACGGCTACAAGCGCATCCTGGTCACGGTCAACCAGGGTGAGAGCCTCTACGACGCCGTGCAGTTCAACCTCAACCACAACTTTTCCGGCAAGGCGCAGGTCCTGCTCTCCTACACGTGGTCGCACTCGCGCAACAACTTCGAGCCCGACGCGACCGGCGGCGATCCGAACGACGTCAACTTCCTGGACCAGGAGTGGGCCAACAGCCTTCTCGACCAGCCGAACCGGCTCGTCCTGAGCGGCTGGTACACGCTGCCGCTCAACATCGTCGGCGGCGGCGCCTTCACGTACGCCTCCGGTCGCCCCTTCAACATCGTGACGGGCGTCGACAACAACGGGGACGGCGGCTCCGCCGACCGGCCGGTCATCGACGGCGTGGTCGTCGGCCGCAACACCGGCGAGGGGACGGACACCATCGACCTCGATCTCTTCCTCTCCTACGAGTTCCCGATCGCCGATGTGATGCGCGTTCAGCTGCGGGGCCAGGTCCTGAACGTGACCAACCACGCCAACATCGTGGGGCGCAACGGCACGTACGGAAATGCCGCCGACGGGACGCCGCTGCCGACCTTCGGCCAGCCGCTCGGCGGAATCTCGAACGTGGACCCCGGCCGCCAGTTCCAGTTCCTGATCCGGGTGATGATCTAGGAATCTCTCGTCCGGCCGCCCCGTGCGCATGGGGCGGCCGGATTTCGGTCCTCTTTTCGAAACCGCAACCCCCCGATTCCGTACCTCTCGATGCCCAGAGGGCGGAGGTGCGCGTGTCGAAGACGATCTGGCCGGGACTCCGGGTTCTCGCTCCGGCGGCTTCGGCCGCGCTGCTGGCCGCGTCTCTTCGGGGAGCGGTCGATCCTTCCAAGATGGACCCGAAGGTTCCCCCATGCTCCGACTTCTACCTGTACGCGAGCGGCACCTGGCTCGCCCAAAACCCGATCCCGCCGGACCGCTCGAGCTGGGGCGCCGGGAGCGAGCTGCAGGAGGCGAACAATCGACTGCTGCGCCAGATCCTCGAGGACGCCGCCGCCGACCGCGGCGCGCCGGCCGGGTCCGTCAAGGCCAAGGTCGGCGAGTTCTTCCGCGTCGGCATGGACGAGGGACGGATCGACCGGGACGGGATGAAGCCGGTCCAGGCCGAATGGGACCGCATCGCCTCGATCGGGGATTCCGAGGCGCTCGCCCGGGAGCTCGCCGCGCTCCACCGAGTCGGAGCCGGCGGCGCCTTCGCGGTCTTCGTGAACCAGGACTTCAAGAACAGCACCGAGGAGATCGGCCAGCTGTACCAGGGAGGTCTCGGGCTGCCCGACCGCGACTACTACGTTAGCGACGACCCGCACATGAAGGAGATCCGGACGAAGTACGCCGCCCACGTGCAGCGGATGTTCGAGCTCGCGGGGGAGCCGCCGTCCGCGGCGGCCGCCCATGCGAAGACGGTCCTCGACCTCGAGACGCGGCTCGCCCGGAAGTCGATGACGCCGGTCGAGCAGCGCGACCCGAAGGCCGTGTACCACCGGATATCGCCGGCCGAGCTCGCGGCTTCGGCGCCGGGCTTTCCCTGGAATACCTATCTCTCGTCGGTCGGGCTCGGCGCCACGCATGACGTGGTCGTCGGTCAGCCGGATTTCTTCCGGGAAATCGGCGTGATGGCGCGCGAAGTCCCGCTCGACGACTGGAAGGTCTATCTGCGCTGGCACGCGCTGACCGATGCCGCGGCCTATCTGAGCTCGCCGTTCGTCGCCGAGAACTTCCAGTTCTACGGCGAGACGCTGAACGGCCAGAAGCAGATCAAGGAACGCTGGAAGCGCGTTCTCCAGTCGGTCGACACCGAGCTCGGCGAGGGCCTCGGCCAGCTCTACGTCGAGCGAGCGTTCCCGCCGGAGTCGAAGGCGAAGGCCCTCGCGATGGTCAAGAACCTCCAGGCCGCGCTCGGCGACCGGCTGCGCACCATCGACTGGATCGGCGACGCGACGCGCCAGCAGGCGCTGCGCAAGCTCGACGCGATCACGATCAAGGTCGGGTATCCGGATCGCTGGCGCGACTACACGGCTCTCAAGGTGGACGGAGGCTCGTATCTCGCCAACGTCCATCAGGGCGAGGAATTCGAGTTTCAGCGCAACCTGAACAAGATCGGAAAGCCGGTGGATCGGATGGAGTGGGGGATCACGACCCCGACGGTGGACGCCTATTACAACCCGCAGCTGAACGAGATCGTGTTTCCCGCCGGGATTCTCCAGCCGCCGCTCTTCGACGCGAAGGCGGACGACGCCTCCAACTACGGCGCGATCGGCGCCGTCATCGGCCACGAGCTGACCCACGGCTTCGACGACCAGGGCCGCCAGTTCGACGCCGACGGAAACCTGAAGGACTGGTGGACCGAGTCCGACGGGAAGAACTACGAGGAGAGGGCGAAAGCCATCTCGAAACAGTACTCGGACTACGTCGCCGTGGACGATCTCCACATCAACGGCGACCTCACACTCGGCGAGAACATCGCCGACATCGGCGGGCTGAAGATCGCCTACCTGGCGCTCCAGAAGGCGCTGGCCGCCGGACCGGCCCCCGGGAAAATCGACGGCTTCAACGCCGATCAGCGGTTCTTCATCTCCTTCGCGCAGGACTGGCGGCGCAACACGACGCCCGAGGCTCTCCGCGTGATGATCGCGACCGATCCCCACTCCCCGGCGCCGTTTCGCGTGCGGGGCCCGCTCGCCGACACCCCGGCCTTCCGGAAGGCCTTCGGCTGTCCGGAGCAGGCCGGCGCCGCGACGGCCGAGATCTGGTAGCGGGCAGCGGCCGTCCCCCGCGGGAAACTCGCGCCTGCGGAATACAATCTCCGCGGCCATCCTTCGATGACTGCGGCAGCCGGCACACGCTTCGGACCCTACGAGATTCTCGCTCCGCTCGGAGCGGGCGGGATGGGCGAGGTCTACCGCGCTCGCGACACCCGGCTCCTGCGCGACGTTGCGATCAAGATCCTCCCCGCCCGCCTGTCGGACTCCGCGGACGCGCGGCAGCGCTTCGAGCGCGAGGCGAAAGCGATCTCGCAGCTCACGCACGCGCACATCTGCACGCTCCACGACGTGGGGAGCCAGGACGGAGTCGAATACCTGGTCATGGAGCTGCTCGACGGCGAGACGCTGGCGGAGCGTCTGGCAAGGGGAGCGCTGCCTCTCGAGCAGGTCCTCCGCTTCGGCCATGAGATCGCGGATGCGCTCGATCAGGCCCACCGGCGGGGAATCGTGCACCGCGACCTGAAGCCGGCGAACGTCATGATCACGAAATCGGGCGTCAAGCTTCTGGATTTCGGCCTCGCCAAGGCGATGGCAGGGCCGAGTCAGCCGTCGAGCCTGACGTCCCTGCCGACCCAACAGGGATTGACGCAGGAAGGCACGATTCTCGGGACGCTTCAGTACATGGCGCCCGAGCAGCTGGAGGGCAAGGAGGCGGACGGTCGGACCGACATCTTCGCCTTCGGCTGTGTCCTGTACGAGATGGCGACCGGAACGAAGGCGTTCTCGGGCGCGAGCCAGGCCTCGCTGATCTCCGCGATCATGTCCTCGGATCCGCCGCCCCTGTCGGCCGTGCAACCGATGGCGCCTGCGGCTCTCGACCGGGCGGTGAGGACGTGCCTCGCGAAGGACCCCGAGGACCGCTGGCAGAGCGCCGGGGACCTGGGTCGCGAGCTTCGGTGGATCGCGGGCGGCGGGGCGGACCGTCCGATCGTCGGGGCAGCGCGGCCGAGGAGGACGCGCGCGGCCTGGATCGCGGCCGCCGCTCTCGTTTCGGCCGCGGCCGTTCTCGTGCTCCTGCGACCGCGGATGCCGGCCGCGGCTTTCCCGGGCGCGATTCGATTCGAAATCCCGCCGCCCGAGAGCGGACGCGTCGTCGTCTCGAGCGTCACCGCCTCCTATTTCGCCCTGTCACCCGATGGTCGGAAAATCGCCTTCTGTGCGACGTCTCCGGCCGCCGCGGCGTCCTGGAACGGTGCGCAGATCTTCGTCCGCTCGCTCGACTCCGCGGCGCCCCAGCCGATTGGGGGAACCGAGGGCGCCTATTCGCCCTTCTGGTCTCCGGATGGATCCTGGATCGCGTTCTTTGCCGACGGAAAGCTCAAGAAGGTCCCCGCCTCCGGCGGACCGCCCGCCACGATCTGCGACGTCCTGCGGGGCGACACCGGGACCTGGGGGCGAAACGGCGTGATCGTCTTCGGCGAATGGGGGTCGAGCGCGAGCGCCTTGAGTCAGGTCTCCGCGGCCGGCGGAAAGCCGTCGCCGGCGACCCGGCTCGATGCCTCGCGCAAGGAGCGCTGGCAGACCTGGCCGCTTTTCCTCCCGGACGGCCGCCGGTTTCTCTATCTGAGCGAGGCAGGCGGTGCGTGGCCCGCGTCCGAGCGTGGAATCTACCTGGGCACGATCGGTTCCTTCGAGACACGCCTCGTGGCGAAGGTGGGTTCCGAGTTCGCGTACGTCCCTCCCGGTTTCCTGCTGTTCGCCCGGGACGGAGCGCTTCTCGCGCAGCGCTTCGACCTCGGCTCGCTGAAGGTGCAGGGTGAGCCGGTCGCGGTCGCCCCGGAAGTCCAGTCGTACGGGCCGACCGCCGCGGCTTACATCGCCGCGTCCTCCGAGGCGCCGATGATCGCCTATTCCGAAGGCGGTTCTCGCGGCAGGCTGGTCTGGGTGGATCGTTCAGGGCGGGAGGTCGGCGGCGTCCGCGGTCCCGACCACTACAGCGCCATCCGGCTGTCGCCCGACGAAAAGCGGCTCGCCTACGCGCTGGTGGACCGGCGGCTCGGCACGACCGACATCTGGGTGGACGATCTCGACCGGGACACCGCGAGCCGCATCAATTTCGGCCCGGCGAGCGAGGCCTTCCCGGTCTGGTCATCGGATGGAAGCAAGCTCTTCTTCTCGGCCGATCCGGGAGGGCAGCCGCCAAAGTTGTTTCAGGTCGACCTGTCCGACATGAAGAGCACTGCGCTTGCCGGCGGTCCCGGCACGAACTTCGCCTCCGATGCCTCGCCGGACGGACGGCTGCTCACCTACAGCGTGTACAACGGGGGCGAGAATGTCATCGAGATGATGAGCCTCGGTGCTCCGGCGCAGTCGACGCCTTTTCTGCATGCCGGAAGCAGCGGTGGACTCGCTCGTTTCTCTCCGGATGGACGGTTCGTGGCATATACCTCGGACGATTCGGGAAAGGCCGAGGTCTATGTCCGGCCGCTGTCGGGCCCCGGCCAGTGGCAGGTCTCGCACGACGGCGGTGACACTCCGGTCTGGAGCCGGGACGGCCGTGAGCTCTATTACCTCGACGGCGATTCGGTCATGGCCGCGTCCGTGCGGCTCGATCACGGGTTCGAATCGGGGGCGCCGCGGGCTCTCTTCAAGGCCGATTTCAAGCGCGGGTTCGGTGGCGCGCGCGACTTCGACGTCTCCCGGGACGGCCGGTTCCTTCTCCTGCTGCACGCATCCGCGGGCCGGCGCGGAATACAGGTGATCGCCAACTGGTCAACGGAGCTCGGGCGCTGACGGCTGCCGGCCGCGGCACCTGGCGGCCTTTTCGGTCTCATCGGGCCGTGCTATTCTTCGCGCCCTCTTCCCGCGTGGGGCTGTAGCTCAGTTTGGGAGAGCGCGTGAATGGCATTCACGAGGTCGCCGGTTCGATCCCGGTCAGCTCCACCAAACAAGCGCTTCCGAATTTCAAGAGACACCGGGCGTAGAGCCGGGGAGTCGATGGATCGAACCGGCGACCGAGTCGGGGGCTCGGGGGCGGAGCCCCCGCTCAAGGGCGTCCGCCGCCGGCCGACGCCAACCGGCGGAGGCCGGTTCGATCCCGGTCAGCTCCACCAAACAAGCGCTTCCGAATTTCAAGAGACACCGGGCGTAGAGCCGGGGAGTCGATGGATCGAACCGGCGACCGAGTCGGGGGCTCGGGGGCGGAGCCCCCGCTCAAGGGCGTCCGCCGCCGGCCGACGCCAACCGGCGGAGGCCGGTTCGATCCCGGTCAGCTCCACCAAACAAGCGCTTCCGAATTTCAAGAGACACCGGGCGTAGAGCCGGGGAGTCGATGGATCGAACCGGCGACCGAGTCGGGGGCTCGGGGGCGGAGCCCCCGCTCAAGGGCGTCCGCCGCCGGCCGACGCCAACCGGCGGAGGCCGGTTCGATCCCGGTCAGCTCCACCAAACCGTCGCCTCCGCTTCGTTCGGAGCCTGCGCGCCCGGACGGCGCGCACCGCCGGGCGGCTCGCCCGGATGCGGGCTCGACCGCCCGGCTGACTCCTCGCTGTGCTTCGGCTCCCGCGGCGTGAGCCTCCACCCTCGCTTCGCTCAGGTGACTTCTCACGCCGCGAGCTAGTGGGAGATCGCGTCTTGTCGAGCCGTCTCACCCCCTCTCCCGGCGGGAGAGGGTCGGGTTGAGGGGCCCCTCTCGAATGTGATCGGGCCTGACTCGTCACGCCCGGTCGCCTCCGCTGGCTTCGGGATCTGCGCGCCCTTGTGGGCGCGCACCGGCCGGCGGCTCGCGCAAAGGCGCTCGACCGCCGGCCTGATCCCTGCGTTCGCTCCGGCTCCCGCGGCGTGAGCCTCCACCCTCGCTTCGCGCGGGTGACTTCTCACGCCGCGAGCCAGTGGGAGATCGCGTCTTGTCGAGCCGTCTTACCCCCTCTCCCGCCGGGAGAGGGCAGGGGTGAGGGGGCTCCTACGGATCGGGCGACTTCTCGAGGGCCTCGACGGCGGCCTGTTGAAGAACGGCCGCCACCTGCGGAGGAGTGACCAGTTGCGAACCCCCTGCAAGTTTCAGGCTCGCCGGCAGCCCCACCGGAGACTCTCCCGTCAGCCTTCCATACACGACGAGCGCCGCCAGGTAGGAACCGGCCGGGGTGGGGTGAAGGCCGTCGCTCGAATAGAGCGCGAGGCCTGGATCTCGCTTCGAGGCGAGCTGCCACGCCTGGCCGGCCGGGAAGAATCTGCCGCCGACGCTTCGGGCCGCCTCGCGATACGACGCGGCGACGCCGTCGAACTCGGTGCGCCGGCTCGTCGGAGGCCAGACCGAGTAGAGCGCCGGCACGGCTCCCGCCTTGCGGATCTCGGAGGCGAACCGGCGCGTCCAGAGGATCAGCGAGGCTCGCCCGTCGGGGGAGGCCGACGGTCCCTGCTGGAGAACGACGACGTTCCAGGTCCCCCTGCGGATCGCCGCGAGGGCGTCGCCGTGCTGCCAGTGATCCTCGAGACTGTATCCGCCGCTCGCCACGGCCTCGCACGCGATGCGTTGTCCGCCCGACGCCTCCGCGAGGGCGCTCACGATCGCCGGAAGATCGTTGACGTAGGTCAGGCTGTTTCCGATGAACAGGACGTGCAGCGGCTGGGCGGGACCGGAGCCTTCCCCTCGGGCCGCGACCAGGACCAGGATGGCGGCGCCCACGACTCCCGCCGGTACACGAAGCATGTGTCCGGATACGACGGGCTCCCGGTAAGGTTGCGGCGATGAGCTCGCCCGAGATGATCCGGCACCCGGCGGGCTGGGAATCGTCCGCCTCCGTCGCACGTCGCGGCGAAGGCTCCCGACGACTCTACATATCGCGCTGCGATATAAATGCCGACCCCCTCACGCCTCGCGAAATGTTTCCGGCGTCAAACGTGTTGTCTCTCAGGGGGCGAGATATGCCCACGGTCCCCGACGAGTTGGCTTCGGCGCCCCGTCGCTCCGACGACGAGATGTCTGGTCCGCGGACAGGCAGTGACGAGCCGGGAGTCACCCGGCGATCGACGCTGAAATGGATGACCCTGGCCTGGACCGGTTTCGCCGCCGCGACCGCCGCGGGTTTGGCGACGACCGTTCGATTCCTGTTTCCCAACGTGCTGTTCGAGCCTCCGACCCGTTTCAAGGCCGGAGACCCGTCCGGTTACGGGCTCGGCGTCGACGAGCGCTGGAAGGAAAAGTACGGCGTCTGGATCGTCCGGAACAACAGCTCAATCTACGCGCTCATCGCGGTTTGCACGCATCTGGGCTGCACGCCGAATTGGCTGCCGGCGCAGAACAAGTTCAAGTGTCCCTGCCACGGCTCGGGCTACTACATTTCCGGAATCAACTTCGAGGGACCGACGCCGCGGCCTCTCGAGCGCGCGGAGATCTCCATCTCTCCCGATGACGGCCAGATCGTGGTCGACAAGGCAGTTCGTTTTCTGTACGAGCGCGGGCAGTGGACGGACCCCGAGGCGTTCATCGCACTCGCATAGCCTGGTTCGAGCGAGCGCACGGGGCGAGAACTTCGGCGAGACGACGCGGGGAGGAGGAACCGACCCGACCCGGGGGGGAGGTGACTCCTGGTCGCAAGCCCCTTCGCGACGCGGCTCCGATCGGTCCATAATCCCGCCCGGAAGCGCACGGGGTCCGGTGACCCTCGCGGACTTCAAATCCGTCGGCGTCGCGGCCTCGCGCCGGGACGGGTGGGTTCGACTCCCACACGCTTCCGCCACTCGCTACCGGATTTCGCCGAGGAGAAGTCGGAGCGCTCACCTCACGGTGCTGAGAAGAGGAAGCTTGCGCGCGTCTCGTGGGCGGGCGAGCTCAAGGGCTGGGTGCGGGCGCGGTTCTCCGCCTCTCGGCGGCCAGGCGCCTGGCGCGGCGCACCGGACTCTCTCCCGGCACGGTTGACGGCTCCCGGATCTCGGGAACCTTCGACGGGTCCCGGATCTCCGGCGCCTCCCCGGGGAGCTCCGGGGAACGCGGCGGGTCCTTCGGGGATCGAGGCGGCTGCACGTCCGGGTTGCGCGGCGGATCCACCTCGGGTGGAGGCGGGGCCTCTGGCGAATCGGTCGGGCGCTCCGGGCCGCTCGAGGCAGCCTCGTAGGGCGAGCCGCAACACGCGCACGACGTCGGTCGGCGTGGAGGATCGCCGAGCCGGATCGTTGTCGCGAAGCAGGCCTGACAGGACACCAGGACGAAGGCGCCGCTTGGCATTGGTACTCCCATGGTCCGGCCGACCCTCTTTGCAAGCGAGCGGCCAACGGCCGTCACCGCGCGGGAGACTGGCCGCAATCCCTGAGGCTCCCGCGAGCCCGCGACTCGAGTGGCACCCGCCGTTCGCATTGCGCCGCGGACCGGCGCTCGCCCGGGCCGCGAGGCGCTATTTCTTGAGCTCCTTCCCGAGGTCTTCGAGGGCTTCTCCGGTCTTGCGGTGCGCCTTGCCGATCGTGGACTGTACGGCGCCGTCCGTTCGTTCCTCCGCGCCTTCGGATTCCAGCTCCTCGTTACCGGAGACGGCGCCTGCGGCTTCCTTGATCCGTCCGGTGAGATTGCGCTTCTTTCCTTCGAGCTCGTCCTTGTTCATGTAACCTCCTGAGCTCGAACAGAAGCGAAACCCGTGCCGACACGAGGAAACGGCCGTCCCGGCGTTGCGGCGGCCGCCTGCGGGCCGTAGGCGCCCGCCGGAGGGTCTCCCTTCCGCCAGGGCCCGCTGAGGGTGCTCCGGGGCCGCTATCTCGCAGCGGTGCGGCCGGTCTCGAGGGCCAGCCGGACGAAGATCTGGAACATGCGCGAGCCGAAGGGCGTCAAGGCGGCGAACGCGGCGGCGAGTAGGATGGCTCGGTGACCTCGGTCGTTCGCTCGCGGCTGGCCCGTCGCCCGTTAGGCGGGAGAGATCGTTAGCGGCGCATGTTTCGCACCAACCGGGCGCGGCCGGCGAAGATCAGCAACGAGAACTGCTGCTATTCCGACGAGGACGTGAGGGAGATCGACGCGACTCCTGACTCGGACCTTCGTTGGAGTTCGTTCAAGACAATCTTCACGATTGCAGGCTGCACGGCCACGTACGAGGAGCAGACATACTTCCTGCCCCTCGCGCTGGAGTATCTGAAACGTAACCCGGAAGATGGCTCTGAGTACACGAGCGACCTCGTGTACTTCTTGTCGATGCACGCGGAGGAGCTTCAACGCGATGGGTTGCTCGACGACGCCTGATCGCGGAACTCGGGCTAACGTCCTAGCGATGCCCTCCCACGCGCTCCGCCACATTCGCCCTCCACGCGCCGCCGAGAGGCATCGCGTCTCTGCCCGTGCGCCGTCCGCGCCGGGCCCGTCAGCGCGGCGACGGGATCGGCGGTGGCGAGAAGGGCAGGGTGTATATGTCGGCGAGACCGTTGCCGGGCCCGCGGATCGCCTCGAGAAAGGCGGCGTAGGACATCGCGTCGATCGGCGGGTTGTCGAAACGGCCCCGGACGCTCGTGAAATAGAGCGTCTTGCCGTCGGGTGAAACGAGCGGCGTGTACGGCGCAAAGTCCGCGTTGAGGCGGGCGTCGAAGGGCCCGGGCGGACTCCAGGCGCCGTTTTCCGATCGCGAGAAATAGAGTCCCGGCTCCGATCCGGCCCGTCGCGACGAGAAGATCATCCAGCGGCCGTCGGGGGAGACGTACTGGTTGGACTCTTCTTCGCCTCCAACCACGGGCGGAGGGAGCGGCTCGAGCGCCGAGTATCCACCCTCGACGGGCCGCGAACGGAAGAGCCGTCTTCCGGTTCGGGCACCGGCTCCCGTCTCCTGCCCGCCGACGGCCACGTAGAGCGTTCCATCCGCCGTGACGGACGTCGTCGTCCGCGAGCCCGGGCCGTTGATTTCCGGACCGAGACGGCGCGGCGCGCTCCAGCCCGCCGCCGTCTTCTCCATCATCCAGAGGTCGAAGTCCTTCTTCGGAGGGCCGCCGCCGTCGGCCGGGCGCGTCGATGCGAAGAAGAACTTCCTGCCGTCGGGCGAGATCGCCGGGTCGATGTCGGTGTAGCGTCCCTAAAACGGAGCGATCTCCGGCGTCGTCCAGGCGCCCGCTTCCCAGCGCGAAACCAGGATCCACATCACGCGTTTGTTGCCGGGACTGCCCTTGCAGAAGTAGAGGGTCTTTCCGTCGGGAGTCAGCGCGGGGCCGAACTCGAGGTCGCCGGTCGAGATGACGCCGGGCGCGAGCAACCGGGGCGAGGGCGGCGCCTGTCCCGCCGCCGCAAAGGCCACGGCGAGCATCGCCGCCGCAAGGGCGAACCGGCCCTTCATCGTGGAAAACTATAGCCGACGGTTCCCGCAGCCGACGGTTCCATCGCCCGACTCCCCGGGCCCACGGTCACGTCCTTCCGAGCTTGAGCTTGACGAACTCGCCGACGAGGATCGACGCAGGATAAAGAACCTCCTCCTCGAGCTGGGCGTGGAGGATCAGCTTCTGGGCCAGCCGGGCATAGCCCGAGTGTTGCTCGGCGCTCGCCGCCTTCAGGAATACCTGCAAGGCCCGCACGATCTGCTCGTGCTCGTTCAGCATTCGCGGCATCTCGGACTTCAGCAGCTCCGTCCAGCGCAGCACGCTGGCCATGTCGGGGGAGAACTCGCCGCGCACGAGCCTCGGCAGCAGGGTCAGCGGAGGGATTCCGAACTCTTCCTCGAGCAGGACGTGGGGGAACAGCACGCGGACCACCGCCTTCGCGGCGGCGCCGGTCTCGCCGCCCAGGCGCGTCGCTTGCGCCATTTCGTCGTGCAACTCTTCGTGCGCGATCTGCAGAGCACCGGGAAGCTCGGCTCTCGACATGAATACCTCCGTCTCGCCTCGGATGCACTCGCGTGGAGAACGAAGATACTCCGTCGCGGGCTCTTCCGGAATGCGTCGTGCCAGTGCGTCGTTTTCGGGACACCCTGCTACGATTGCGGATGGGCTTGCGGGGTCGAGTCTTGCAAGACGAGGAATCGCATGATGAAGAAGAAAGACGAATCGACGAAAGCCAGGGCACCGTCGCGTCTGATCGACGCGAGGATCGAAGAATTGGACGACTGGAGAGGCGAAACGCTCTCCCGGATCCGCTCTCTGATCAGGAAAGCCGACCCGGAAGTCGTCGAGGAATGGAAGTGGCAGGTCCCGGTCTGGTCCCACGACGGCCTGATCTGCACGGGCGAGTCCTACAAGACCGCCGTCAAGCTGACGTTCGCCAGGGGCGCCCGGCTGAAGGATCCGGCGAAGCTCTTCAACTCGAGCCTCGAGGGCCACGTGCGGCGCGCCATCGACCTCCACGAGGGCGAGAAGCTCGACGAGGCGGCGTTCAAGGCCCTCATCCGGAGCGCGGTGGCGCTGAATGCGACGCTGAGCCGGGGCTAAGCGACAGCGAGCGGTTCGGCGCTCAATACCGTTCGAATCGGTAGGCGAGCTCGGGTCCGCCGCTCCCCTCGTACGCGAGCCGGGCGATGAGCAGCCCGAACGGCTCGGAGTAGCGCGCGGTCCGCAAGGGCCCGGAGTCGACGGGCTCGAAACCGAGGTCCCGGATCAGTGCGGCGGCAATCTTCTTGCTCTTCGAATCGTCCCCGCAGTACACGAGGCTCGGCTTCGTCCTGCGCCGCGCCTCGAACACGCCGAAGAGCACCTCGCTCGGCACGGTGTGGAAAGCGGAGACGACCCGAGCGTCGGGAACCTTCTCGGCGAGGGCCTCCGCTCCCGAGGAGGTGTGGCCGATCACGAGAGCCGTGCTTCGCGCATTCATCGGGAGCGAGCAGCTGACGATCACCTTCCCCGACAGGTCGCCGGCCCGGCCCAGCACCTCGTCGATACGGGACCAGTGCACGGCCAGGATGAGGGCGTCGGCGCCCCGGGCGGCCTCGCGGGGCGTGCCCGCCCGAGCACGGCCCTTGCACTCGCGCGCCAGCTTCCGCAGCTTTTCCTTGCGGCGCGCATAGCTGAAGACCACGTCGTGGCCGGCGCGTGCGAGGAGCGTCCCGAGCTTGCCGCCCATCAAACCCGAACCCAGAATGCCGATTCGCATTGGCGGCCTCCTTCGGTTCAGCGGCCGACGAGCTTCTGCAGGTGTTCGGGATACCGAGCTCCCTGCACCGTGACCCGGGAAGCGGCGTCATCGATCTCGCGAAGATCCTCCGGCGTCAGCTCGACGGCGGCGGCGCCGAGATTCTCTTCCAGGCGATGCCGCTTCGTGGTTCCCGGGATCGGAACGATCCACGGCTTCCGGGCGAGCAGCCAGGCGAGCGCGATCTGGGCGGGCGTCGCCTTCTTCCTTTCGGCAAACAGGCCGACCAGATCGACCAGGGTCTGGTTCGCCTTTCGAGCCTCCGGCGTGAAGCGCGGAACGACGTTGCGAAAGTCGGAGCTGTCGAAGGCGGTCTTTTCGTCGATCGTTCCCGTCAGAAACCCCTTCCCGAGGGGACTGAAGGGAACGAATCCGATTCCGAGCTCCTCGAGAGTCGGCAGTACTTCCTCCTCGGGCTCCCTCCACCACAGCGAGTATTCGCTCTGGAGGGCTGTGACGGGTTGAACGGCGTGCGCGCGCCGGATCGTCTGCACTCCGGCCTCCGAGAGTCCGAAATGCTTGACCTTGCCCTCGCGAATGAGGTCTTTCACGGCGCCCGCCACGTCTTCGATCGGCACGTCGGAGTCGACGCGGTGCTGGTAGAAGAGATCGATTGAGTCGACCCGCAGCCGCCCGAGGGAGGCCTCCGCGACCTCTCGGATGTGTGCCGGCCGGCTGTCCAGCCCCGACTGCGCGCCCGTGGGGCCGAGTCGGAAGCCGAACTTGGTCGCGATCACGACTCGGCCCCGGAATGGAGCGAGGGCTTCGCCCACCAGCTCCTCGTTCGTGAACGGGCCGTAAGCCTCCGCGGTGTCGAAGAACGTGACGCCGCGTTCGACGGCCGACCGAATCAACGCGATCATCTCCTGCTTGTCGCCCGCCGGACCGTAGCCATAGCTCATGCCCATGCAGCCGAGGCCGATGGCCGAGACCTCCAGGCCGCTCTTTCCCAGTTTGCGCTTCTGCATCGCCTTTCCTCCGTGGCTCTTTCGACCCGATCCGTCGCGGCGACCGTTGTCGACCCGTCAGGTTACGACGTTCACCCCTGTTCTCGGTTGCGCCGGGTTCACGCGAGCTTCTCTTTTCGACATTCGGCAACGCCCCTTCGTCCTGCAAGAACCGTGCGTATGCGCGACGCCTGCGGCATGCTTCTTGAAGACGTTTCGGCGGCAGCCGCATCACAGGAGAAGTTTCCATGCCGGATCGGGACAACGTTTCGAAATCCGGCGGGCGTAAGCGAGGATTTCGCCTCCTCCGGGCGCTCGGTCCGGGACTGATCACCGGAGCCGCGGACGACGATCCGGCGGGAATCGCGACCTATTCCATCGCCGGTGCCTCTCTCGGCCATCACGTGGGCGACGATCGGCCTCCGCTACGACCAGATCAGCCGGGTCCTGAAATGGCTGGCGCTCGCGCTCTTCGCCTACGTCGTGACGGCGTTCGTCGTGAAGTCGGGTTGGTCTCGCGTGCTCCGCGACGCGCTCATTCCGCGATGGCCCCGCGGACAGGAGCAGTGGAGCACCCTCGTCGCGATCCTGGGGACGACGATCAGCCCCTGCCTCTTCTTCTGGCAGGCCTCGCTTGAGGTCGAAGAGGACAAGAAGGCCGGCAAGCGGCGCCTCTCCGAGCGCCGCGGCACGACCGCTGCGGCGCTTTCCACGCGCCGGTTCGACGTCGCGATCGGAACGTTCTTTTCGAACTTCGTGATGTTCTTCATCATCGTGACGACGGCGTTCACCCTCCATGCGCATGGCCGGACCCATCCCACGAGCTCTCTCGAGATCGCGCGAGCCCGGAACCGTTCGCCGGACGATTCGCCGAGCTCCTCTATGCGGCCGGGATGATCGGCGTCGGCCTTCTGGCGATTCCGACCCTGTCGGGCTCGGCGGCCTACGCCCTGGCCGAAGCCTTCGGCTGGCGTCAGGGGCTGGATCGAGGCCTGAAAGCGGCGCCGGCGTTCTACCTCTCGTCATTGCCGCGACGAGCCTCGCGGTGATCGTGGATCTCGTCGGGGTCAGCGCGGTTTCCGCCATGTATTGGAGCGCCGTGATCAGCGGGTTGCTGGCACCGGTCCTCCTCGCGGCCATCCTGTACGCGGCGACGGACAAGAAGAGCTTCGCGGGGCACCCCGTGCCCCGCTTCAGTCTGTGGGTCCTCGGATTCGCCTGCCTCCTGATGACCCTCGCCGGCGTCGGGATGTTCGTGTTCTAGCCCGCCCGGAAGACTCCCGGCGGCGTCAGCGGTGCTTCGGCCGTTCCGCGTTCGCCTTGGCGAGCCTCCGCCGGTGCGCGTTCGGGAGCAGGACCCAGAACGCCACGAACACGAGGAAGAGGACGGCGGCCACGGCGGAGACCCGGACGTCCTGCACCACCACGAAGCTGACGAGATAGAGCTCCAGGCAGATCCCGATCGCGAGGGGCCACATACTGGCGACCAAGAGCCGGGAGGATATGCGCAGGAGCGATTCGCTGACGGCTCGAGGGTAGGCCTGCCGATGGTACGCGGCCGGGGCGAGCACGAGCGCGATGGCGACCGTCGTCAGGACGGTCGCGACGAGGTGCAGTCTCTTCAGCCCGACCGAGAGGTCCGGGAACCCGGAGCTCAGCACGGCCACGAGCTGAAAGCCGAAGAGCGCCTGGATCCCCGGAAGCACCATCCGGCATTCTTCCAGCAACTGCTTGATGGCGTCGGACAGCTCGAGCGGTTCCAGGGCCTCCGGCCTCTTCGCCGTCATTCCTCCTCGAGGGCGGTCTCGTAGCCGCCGAACGTCCTGGGAAGACGCCCGGCCTTCTTTCGGGGTTTGTATTTCCGGCGGGCGGTCTCGATGAGCTTCCACGCGCGGCGGGGGCCGAACCAGCCGAGGGGACGAAACTCCTTCCCGTCTTCGGAGTTGTACGTCTGGAAGAAGCGCTCGTATTCCCGGCGGCGCTTGCCCTCGATGTTCGAGACGGTCTTGAGGGCCGCGTACTGTCCGTCCTCGTCGGGAACGGCGAACAGGCGGTCGTTTCTCTCCGACTTTCCCTTGTCCGTTTGCTTCGCCTCCATCACGCCGATCGGGCGCGCCGAGAGCAGCGTCCCGGGCGGCACGGGGTCGCGCATGAAGAGCAGCACGTCGAGGGGGTCCCCGTCCTCCGCGAGGGTTCCGGGGATCGACCCGAAGTTGAGCGGAAACGTCATCCCCGCCGGGAGGACCCTCGTGAGCCGGAGGAGGCCGACCTCGTAGTCGAACTCGACCTTGCTCCTCGTCCCCTGAGGGGTCTCCACGATGACGGGGATCGTCTTCGGCATGTGAGCCCGTGCGGCCTCTCTAGAAGTGACTGAAGAGGCCGATCAGGATGATGATCGGAATCGGAATACCGATGAGCCAGAGAAGGATGGAACGCATGGTGCCTCCGGGCGCCTCAGCGCCAGATGTAGTCGCGCCGCCGTCCGCCGTAAATCGCCGCGTAGCTTGCGGCGAATGCTCCGACGAGGAGAGCGACCACGAGCCAGTACAGGGAATGGGCGATCGCCTTCCGCGCCTCGTCGGCCGCCTCCCGCTCCGCGGTCAGGACCTGGTCGACGCGTCGGGCCGCATCCGTCTCCGACATGCCCGTGCGCGCGGCGACGAGTGACGCGAGATAGGTCTTGTCGCCCGCCGCCATTTCGCTCTGGGCCAGGCCCCTCGCCAGGATCGCGTTCGTTTCCGACCGCAGCTCGGGCGTCATGACGGGAGGGGTCGGCTGGATCGTGCGAAAGAGCGCGTCCGAAAAATAGGTCGCCGGATTGGTCTGAGAATCCTGGGCGACTCCCGCGAGGTCCTTCGTGATCGAGGTGGCGAGCGTCGAGAGAAACGCGACGCCGAGAACGAGGCTGACCGCCCAGACCAGAAGTCCGTGGGCCGTGTCCCGGAAGTACACCTCGTGTCCGTGGACGGCGACCCACCGGCTCCGCAGCCGGCCCGCCAGATAGCCGCCGAGGGCGCAGGAGAGGAGCTGAACGAGGACGATCCAAACGATGGCGCCCGCCGCCACGCGATGGACGGAGACCCCCGCCGACGGCCAGGGGGACATCGAAGAGAGCCCCATCCCGGCACCCAGGGCCATCAGGAGCGTCGTCAAGGCGGCGGTGGCGAAACCGCCGGCGATGACCGCGGACCAGGAGACGCCGGAAGAAAAGTTTTCGAGGGCGGGCCCCGCCTGGGGAACGGGCGGGTTCGCAAACGTCGCGGCCGGACGAATGGGTGTGCTCATGGCGGTCCTCAGGTCCTGGCCGGGCGGCCGGTCTTCGACCCGGCTCTCGCGGTTTTCGTTTTGCCGGGGCCGGCGAGCTTCTGTTTCAGAGCGGCCATCTGGCGTCCGAGCTCGTGCAGCTCGTCGTCGTCCATCTCCTTCTCGGCCTCCGGGAACAGGTCCTCTTCTTCTTCGTCGGCGTGATGCTCAACGCTCTCCTTGAGAACGGTCGCCTTCGACTCGAAGAGATCCTCCGAGCCGTCCAGCCCCCGGAGCTCCTTGATCAGGCGCTTGACGATGAGGTGTTCCTCGACCGACTCGCCGACCATCTTGCGCGCCTCCTCGTCCGTGAGCTTCCGGCAGGCGGGGTAGAAGATCTTCTCTTCGAGCTCCGCGTGGATTTCGAGCTTGTCGCTCGCCTCGTCGATCAGCCGTTTGCGCGTCGCGTGCGCGTTTTCGCCGGACTTTTCGTACTGACGGAACAACTCGCGCACCTCGTCGTGCTGGGATTTGAGCAGTTTCGTCGCGGACGGGGATTCGTCCGTGCCCGAGCCGCCGCCCATCGAGCGCGCGACGCGATCCACGATTCCCGGCTTCTTTCCTTCCGTGTCTCCGTTTCGCTTGTTCATGGCACCCTCCTCCGCGGGGAGCAGGAGCAAGAGCCGTGCCGCATTGCTCATGCGAGCGGGGGGGCCTGAACGGGGCCGCGAGAGCCTTCGGTCGGCCCGGTCTCCCACACCCGCGGGGCGGGCCGGAAGCCTAGCGCGCCGGTTGAGCCGTGCAGGGCCAGTGGTCGAGATACGCGGCGTACAGCAGCTCGATTCCCGAGAGATGGAGCTTCTCCGGGTTCGCCTTCAGGTAATCGTGGAAGACTCGAATGTCCTGTTCGACCGTCGCATCGGCGGGAATGCAGATCTTCGACGAGGCCGCGGGATTGCGTCGGCTCGCGATGGCGACATCGAGCTCGTGCGCCGCGGTTGCGCCATAGACGAAGCCGATGCATTTCCCGGCGTCCGGGTCGGCGGGGGAGGACGGCTTTGCGGCCAGCGCGGCGGCGCAGGATCGCAGAAGCTGGTCGCCGTCGAATTTGTCCTCGGCGGCCGCCGGCACGGCGGCGAAAGCGGCGAACAGGACGAGGACGATGAACCACGCGCGGGTCGGCGGTCGCATGAGAACCTCCATGCTTCGAGGCGGCTTCAGGGTTTCGGGGACGCCGAGGCCAGCAGGTTCATGAGGTCGCTCGGCCGCACCGGCTTGACGAGGTGATGGTCGAATCCCGCGGCCCGCGACCGGAGCTGATCTTCCTTCTGTCCCCACCCCGTCACGGCGATCAGAACCATGTCCCGCCCCCACGGCTGCTCCCGGATGCGGCGGCAGGCGTCGTGCCCGTTCATCCGGGGCAGGCCGATGTCGAGCAGCACGAAGTCGGGGCGAAACTCCCGGGCCGCCTCGACCGCCGCGATGCCGTCGTGGGCCGTTCGGGTCACGTAGCCGAGCGTCTGGAGCAGGAGCGAGAGGGATTCGGCGCCGTCGCGGTTGTCGTCGACGACGAGCACCCGTCCGCTCGTCGTGAGCGGGGCCGGGGCGATCGCGGGCTCGGCGAGCATCTCGGAGTTCGCGGGCAGGGCCGGAAGGCGCACGACGAACTCGCTTCCCTGTCCCGGGCCGTCGCTCGAGACGCTCACGGTGCCGCCGTGCATCTCGACGAGGCTGCGAACGAGCGTCAAGCCGATGCCGAGGCCCCCGACCGAGCGCTCGAGCGAGGTGTCGACCTGCATGAACATGTCGAAGATCTTCGGGAGATCGTCGGGAGCGATGCCGACGCCCCGATCGCGCACGCGGATCAGGGCCTGATTCCCGGCGCGTTCGACCGTGAGCTCGACGCGGCCACCCAGATCCATGAACTTGCAGGCATTGTTCAGGAGGTTCCCGACGATCTGCGCCAGCCGCGCCGGATCGGCGTCGACGAAGATCGGTTGCGGAGGCAGCCTCACGATCAGCGCGTGCTCCATGTCCTGGGCGAGCGGGCGCACCGCCTCGACCACCTGCTTCAGCATCGGTGCGAGCTCGAGACGCTCGCGGCGAAGCTCGATCTTGCCTCGGCTGATGCGGCTGACGTCGAGCAGATCGTCGACGAGGCGGACGAGCTGCTTCACCTGGCGCTCGAGCATCTCGGTCATGGCCCGGACCGAGGTGGCGTCGCCGTCGCGCTGCCGCAGCACGTGGATGGCGTTGCGGATCGGCGCGAGCGGGTTGCGTAGCTCGTGGGCCAGCGTGGCCAGGAACTCGTCCTTGCGCCGATCCGCGTCGCGGAGCGCCCCCATCGCGGCCTGGAGAGAAGCCTCGCCGTCTCGAAGGGCCTGCTCGCTCCTCCGGTGCTCCGTGATGTCGGTTCCGGTCGGGTGGATGTGAATGACGGAGCCGGCTCGATCGCGGATCGGATACATCGCGAAGTCCACGATCCGCTCCGCGCCGTCCGCCAGCCAGTACGGCAGCTCCTCCCGGAAGACCGACCCGGCGGCGGCCTCTCGCACCGCTTCGCGGATCCGGGCCTTCGACGCTTCCGAGCCCCTCCACCAGGGCGTCTCCCAGAAGGGGCGGTCGAGCACCTGCTCGCGCGTGTACCCGCATCCCTCGACCGAGAGGTCGTTGGCCTCGCGGAGCGTGCCGTCGAGGTCCATGATCCCGGCGAACATTCCGGACTGGTTGAAGACCGCCTCGAACTTCGCCGTCGCGGCGATCAGCTGCGTTTCGGCGCGCTTGCGCTCGGTGACGTCCCGGGCGATCTTGGAGGCTCCGACGATCCTTCCCGCGGCGTCGGTGACCGGTGAGATCGTCAGCGAGACGTCGACGCGGCGGCCGTCGCGCCGGACGCGAACCGTGTCGAAGTGGTCCACGCGTTCGCCCGCGCGGATGCGGGCGATGATCCGATCCTCTTCGCTCGACCGCTCCTCCGGAATGATGATCGAGATGTGGCGGCCGAGCGCCTCCTCCGCGGAATAGCCGAAGAGGCGCTCCGCCCCGGCATTCCAGCTCAGGATGATTCCGTCGAGCGACTTGCTGACGATGGCGTCGTCGGAGGATTCGACGATCGACGCGAGCAGGCGATCGGCGGCCAGCCGGCCGGCGGCGGCCGGAGGGGCGTCGAGCCGATTCGTCTTTTCTCTCGGGCGGTTGGAAGATTGCGCCATGGTCTCCGGCCTTTTTCGGACGAAGGAATTTTCTCACTGATGCGGCCGCGAAGGGAGAACGGCCGGACGCCGCGAGGAACGGCCGGACGCCGCGAGGGAGGAGCGCGCCGTGCCGGGCCCAGGGCGGCGGCGGCGGCGCGGCGGCGTCCGGCCGGGAAGACTCACTACTTGCCGATGGCGGCGCGGATGCGGGCGACGTGGTGCCAGCTATGCCGCAGCGCGTGGTCCTCGATGACGAACTGGGCCGTCACCGGAGCTCCGAAGGCGAGTGAGAACGCGGCGGCCTGGTCCAGGTCGTCGTCCGTGAACGCGCGGACGGCCTCCGCGGCCTCGCGGCTGTTGTGGCGAAGGAGGACGAGCGCCTCCTGCTTCGTGACGGCCGCGTGCCCGCGGGCGTGCTGGGCGTTCAGGTCGGCCACCGCCTCCCAGCTCACGTCCTTGACGGCCTTGCCCTGGGCGATCATGCGGGCGAGGTCGATCTCGATGGGATAGGCCGTCGCGACGTGATGGACGACGACGCCGGCCGTGCGCCGGTCCGAGGCGCTGATCGGCATCCGCCACTGCGCCTCGGTCAGGTTTTCCGCGAAGGCGGCCAGGAGCGCGGCACCCTCCTCGATGCGATCGGCCAGCCCGGCGGCGCGGTCGCTCGCGGGATGGCGCCGGAACCGAAGAGCTCCCGAGTTTTCCTTGGTCATCTTGTTGGACCTCCGCGCACAACTAAGGCGCCCGGGGGGAGGCCGGATTCCGGCAATCGCCTCTCTTAAGGAGCGCCTAAGGTGCTCCGGGACGGGCCATGGCACAGAGGTTGCTCGATCGAGTGGCGAGGAGGATTTATGAAGTCTCACCGTTTCCGGTTCCTTCCCCTGCTCGGCGCCGTCCTGGTGGTTCCGTCGTTCGCCCTGGCGCAGAACCCCCCGGCTCCGACCGACATGAAGATGTCGCCGATGGCTTCGGCGGCCGATCGCAGCTTCGCCGACAAAGTGGCTCTGGCGGGCATGACGGAGATCGACGCGAGCCGCCTCGCGCTCGAGAAGTCGAAGGACGAGAGCATCCGCACGTTCGCGCAGCGCATGATCGACGACCACACCAGGGCCGCCGACGCCCTGAAGGTCGCCGCGTCGAAGGAAGGGATCACGATCCCGTCCGAGCTCGATGCGAAGCACCAGGTGGCGATCGACAAGCTCCGCGCGCTTTCGGATGCTCAGTTCGACGCGGCCTACACGGCGCAGATGATCCAGGACCACAAGGGCGCCGTCGCGCTTCTGAAGAAGGAGGCGAGCTCGAGCCGGTCGGCGGTCCAGGAGTTCGCGAGCAGCACGCTGCCGACGATCGAGAGCCACCTGAGGATGGCCGAGGACCTGCACCCGAAGTCGTAAGGCGTCCCGTCCTTTGCCGCCACGAAAAAGGCGCCCCGATTTCTCAGGGCGCCTTTCGTTTGAGGACTTCGTGGTCTCAGACGTTGCCGCGCGACCGAGACTTATCCGAACCGTGGCTCGAGCCGATCGCCGAGCCCCCGATGGACGAGGAATCCCTCTCGCGGGATGAGCCGGGCTTCTCGGAGCCGTTGCCCTGCTCGACGCGCAGGTGGTTCAGAACCTCCCTGACGCCCGGGCACGCCTCGGCGACGTCTTCGGCCATCCGCTTCATCGAGCGATCCGCGACGCTCCCCTCGAGCGTGACCTCTCCGTTCTTGACCTGCACGGTGATTTCGGAGGCGTCGACGCCCCCGTGCTCCTCGAGCTTCTCGCTCACCTGCTCCTTGATGCGCTCGTCCGACCGGGTGTATCCCTTGGGGCCCTTCCCGGCGAATCGGCCCGCGCTCATGCCCGAGCCTCTCAGCGACCCGCCGCGGAGCGCGCCGGCCTCGCCGAAGCCGAAGCTTCCGCCGTAGCTCTGGCGGCCGTAGTCGGCGCCTTCGCCGGAGTCATAGGAGTCGGAGCTCGACCGGCGGGAGCCGGAACGCCCGATGCCTCCGCCACCGTAGCCGTAGCCGGCTACCCCGGCGCCGGATCCGCGCCCGCTCTCCGGACCGGAGAAGGAGAGACGCGACGAGCGGTCTTGCTCGCCCGAGTAACCGCTCCCGGACCGATCCCATTCGCCGCCACGATAGCGATCGTCGCCCCGGTAACGGTCATCGTCTCCTGCCGAGCGATTCGAGAGGCGAGGACTGCTCCAGCCGCCGCCGCCCTCGGAGCCGTAGGTCGAGCCGCCGAATCCGTAGCGGTCGTCGAAGCCCTCCCGCCCGCGGCCATGCGAGCCCGAACCGAGCTCCCGGCGTGATTCGTTCTGAAACTCGTTGGTCGGCTCGTACATCGGCCGCCGCCCGCGCTGGTCATACTCGTAGTCGCCCCGCCCGGACGATCCGCCCTCGAAGTCGCCCCGTGACGATTCGCGCTCGTTCGTCCGACGTCGATACTGGTCATTCATTGCCCGATCCTCCTTTGAGTTGGCTTCCCCGGGTTCGATTTGCGATCCATACTGACGGTTCGAACCTTTGCAAGACTCGTTCCGCGTGGCGCGGGCCTTGCTCGGAGGTCGGCGTGCGTCGTTGGGACTTCATCGTCGTCGGCGGGGGAGCCGCGGGTCTTGCGGCGGCGGCCGCGCTCGGCGATTCCGGTGCGCGGGTGCTCCTGCTCGAGGCCCGCCGCCGCCTCGGCGGCCGGATCTGGACGCAGCGGCCGGCCGGGTGGCCGGGGCCGGTCGAGCTCGGCGCGGAATTCGTGCACGGCCGAAGCCCGGCGATCGTGCGGATCGTCCGCGAGTCGGGCCTCCTGCTCGGAAGGATTCCCGACGTGCACCTCGAGTCCCGCGGCGGAAGGCTCCGGGACATGGGAAACGTGTGGCGGCGCTTCGACGCGCTGACTCGCCGGCTGCGCGACCGGGGCCCGGACCGATCGATCGCCGAATTCCTCGATACGCACCGCCTCGCGCCGCGAGACCGGCGGCTGCTCGCGTCGATGATCGAGGGCTATGACGCGGCGCCCCTCGAACGGGCGAGCGAGAAAGCGGTCTCGACGCGCGGAAACCCGCCTTCCTCGCCGTCCGAGCACGCGCAACTGAGGATTCTCTCCGGATACGACGGCGTCATCGCTCATCTCGAGAGGCTCGCCCGGTCCTTCGCCTGCCGGATCGAGCGCTCGGCCGTCGTGCGCGAGGTGCGCTGGCGCCGGGGCCGGGTCGAGATCGAGGTGGATTCCGGGCGGCGATTCCACGCGCATCGCGCCGTCGTGACCGTTCCGGCCGGTGTGCTGAAGGCGCGTCCGGGCGCTCGCGGCGCGATCCGCTTCGACCCGGAGCCCGAGTCGCTGCGGCGGGCGCTGTCCGGCATCGAGATGGGCGACGTCGTCCGCCTCGTCCTGCGCTTTCGCGAGGCCTTCTGGCGGCCTGCCCTCGAGGACCGCGAGGATGCGGCTTTTCTCCATGCGGGGTCTCCCTTTCCGACCCTGTGGACCGCGGCGCCGCTCGATCTGCCGATGCTGACGCTCTGGGCGGGCGGCCCGGCGGCCACGGCCCTGCGCTCGGGCGGGCGGCGGCGGGTTCTCGAGGAGGCGTTTCGAACGCTCTCGACGCTCTTTCACGTTTCGCCGGACCGGGCGAAGCGGCTGCTCGTCGGCGTCCACTGGCACGACTGGAGCGCGGATCCGTTCACGCGCGGCGCGTACAGTTACGTGACGGTCGGGGGCGCTTCCGCGCCGGGCCGGCTCGCCAGGCCCGTCGGCGGCACGCTCTTTTTCGCCGGAGAGGCCGCGTCCTCGCAGGAAAGCGGGACCGTCCCCGCGGCGATTCAGAGCGGGCGGCGCGCGGCGCGTCGCGCCCTGGCGGGGTCCTAAGGACGGGGAGGGGCCGGCTTTTCACCGGTCGTCGGATGGGACGTCGACGGCCGTGCACATCGATTCGGCGCGATCGCCCCTCCTGCTCGCGCAGCAGGTCGCCCTCCCCGGAGGTTTTCTCGCCGCTGCAAGGAAGGCGCCAGCGCCGTCGAGCTCAGTTGGGCTTCTCGATCGGCACCCGCCGCAGGTTTCGCGCGAGGAGCAGATAGGAGCGCGAGCACGTCGAGCAGATCGCGCGGCACGCGATGTCGTTCAGCCTCGCTCCGCCGGAAACGATCCCCGCCGGAAGTTCCCGGCCGCAGGACCTGCAGTTGACGACGAGGAGGAAATGTTGCGGACTCGACTTCACGAGACCTCCATCGGCACGAGGGTGCAAGAGAGCGGCCACCGCCGCACGGCCGCCCGAGCGCGTGGCCCTCGGTTTGCATGAAGGAATCGCGGAATCTTTCTTTTCGCCAGGAGGTCTCGTGAAGCGATCCGGGGTTCTGCTGACCGCCTTCTGTCGACAGTGCGGCCGGAGGTTCTCGACCGGCATCCGAACGGATCCCGAGGTTCCGTACCGGGTGAAGGGATGGAACCGTTGCTGTCCGTACTGCGGCGCGGAGCAGCCGCTGAACACCGACGACCTGCAGCCGATGCCGATCCTTCCCTGGCCCGCGGGCGTCCGGCGTCTGGCGCTTCAGCCGCTGCGCGCGATCGAGCCGTTCGCGATCA
Organism: uncultured Acidobacteriota bacterium; assembly: GCA_963738945.1. GTDB lineage: Bacteria > Acidobacteriota > Thermoanaerobaculia > UBA5066 > Gp7-AA6 > DAHUXD01. The sequence goes on along the minus strand of CAVTYD010000002.1, from coordinate 2,221,592 downwards.
GCCGGGTGAGCCGCCGCTCGACCGACGCGAGGACGCCCGCCGAGCCTCGCACCAGGGTCTCGAGCGCCGGAGGATCGGCCAGCAGGCGTCCCTTCGCAAACGCCGCGAGCACTTCCGGGCTGACGTAGGACGCCCGGCAGACCGCCGCCGTATTGCCCAGAAGCTCCGACGTCTCGCCCATCGCCCGCGCGACGCGGCGGCGGATCTCGCGCGCGGAGGACGGCGTCGGAAAGCCGATGCGCGCCAGGGCGCAGGCTCCGAAGAGCGTCCCGGCCCAGGTCCGGAAGTCCTTCGCGGTGATCCGGACGCCTCCGATCTCCCGGAGGTATTCGTTGATCGAGCGCCTTCGAACGCCGACCCACGCGCCGGACTCCGAGCGGTATCGGAAGATCTGGGCTCCGGGTTCGTGCGCGGCGATCAGCGCCGCCACGACGCGGGCCACGGCCGCGTCGTCGATCTCCCGCATCTGCGGCCTTCCGCCCTTTCCCGGATACGAAAGCGTGATGCGCCGTCCGCGGACGCGCACGTGCTTCGGCCGCAGCGTCGTCAGGCCGTAGGTCCCGTTCTCCCGGGCATAGACCTGACTGCCGGCACGGAGAAAGCCGCGCAGCAGCAGCCGGGTCATCGCGGCGAGGACGCGTTCGCGCGGCAGGCCCTCGCGGCGCAGGTCCGCGGACACCCGGGAGCGAAGAGCCGGCAGCGCGCGGAGAAAGGCGAGAAGCCGCTCGCGCTTTCGACGCTCCCGCCTCACGGTCTGCGCCGCGGAGTAGCGATACTGCCAGCGGCCCGCCCGGTCGCGTCCGATCGCCTGGACGGCGGCGCCCGGCGAGGGATTGACGAATACCTCGGTCCATCCGGGCGGGATCGCGAGGGCCCGGATGCGCGCCTCATGCGCTCCATTGACCGCCGCGCCCCGCGGGGTCTCGTACCGGAACCGGCGCGTGGCCGAGCCGAGGCGCCGGAATCCCTGCTCCTGCAGGCGCTCGATCACGGTCATCGCCGGGGCAAAGAGCAGGATCCATGCCCGAGCCGACGGCGCGAGGCACGGTTCTTGAAGAATGACTTCGGCGGGAGCCATGATGGCCGAGAAGACCATGCCGCTCGAGCAATATCGCCGGCGCCGCCGTTTCGGCGTCACGCCGGAGCCGAAGGGGAAGACTCCGCGGCCCCGCACGAAGAGGCTCGTCTACGTGATCCAGAAGCACCGGGCCACCGCGCTCCACTACGACTTTCGCCTCGAGTGGAACGGCGTCATGCTCTCGTGGGCGGTCCCGAAGGGGCCGTCGCTCGACCCGAAGGACAAGCGCCTCGCGATGCCCACGGAGGACCATCCGCTCGAGTACAACCGGTTCGAGGGAATCATCCCGGAAGGCGAGTACGGCGGGGGAACGGTCATGATCTGGGATCGCGGAACCTGGGCGCCGGAGTCGCCGGACGTGGACGCGGCGCTGAAGAAGGGGGAGCTGAAGTTCGCGCTCGACGGCGAGAAGCTCCACGGCGGCTGGGTCCTCGTGCGTCTGAACCGCAAGGACGGCAACGGCAAGATTCCGTGGCTGCTCATCAAGCACCGCGACGAGTTCGTCGAGAAGCGCTCGATCGAGGACGACGAGCCGCGCTCGGTCGTCTCGGACCGGCTCCTCGTCGAGATCGCCCGCGACGAGGGCGGAAACATGGAAAAGGCGGCCGACGGCGACCCGCCCGCGCTGCTGCGGAAGATGCTCGCCCACCCCCGGATGGTCAAGCCCGCGAAGAAGTCGCGCAGGAAATCGGTCTGGCACTCGAACCGGAACGTCTCGTGAAGGCCGCGGACTCGGCGACGATCCACGGAGTGCGCGTGTCCCATCCGGACAAGGTCTACTGGCCCGAGGAGGGCTATACGAAGCGCGACCTGGTCGAGTACTACGCCGCGGTGTTCGAGCGCCTCAGGCCCTACGTCAAGGATCGGATGCTCTCGCTCGAGCGCTGTCCCGACGGGATGAAGGGCTCGTGCTTCTTCCAGAAGGAGAAGCCCGAAGGGCTGCCGGACAAGACGCCCACGCAGAAGATCCAGCACGCGAAGAAGACCACGAACTACGTCGTCGGCGGACGGCTCGACACCGAGCTCGCTCTCGCGAACCTCGGCTGCATCGCGGTGCACGTCTGGGGAGCGCGGTGCGCGGACCCGCGCAAGCCCGACTGGGTCTGCTTCGACCTCGATCCGTCGGGCCCCCGCTTTTCGGACGTCATCAGCGCCGCGCTCAGGGTCCGCGAGGCGCTCGATGCCCTCGATCTCGTGTCCTTTCCGAAGACCTCCGGCGGCAAGGGCCTGCACGTCTTCGTTCCGATCCGCCCTGGCCCCGACGCGGACGAGGTCCTGCATTTCGCCGAGGAGCTCGGGCGGCGCCTGGCCGCCGCGTTTCCGCGGATCTTCACGACGGAGGCGCGCATCGCCGACCGCAAGGGAAGGGTGTATCTCGATCCCTTCCGCAACGGCTTCGCCCAGACGGTCGTCGCGCCATACTCCGTGCGCCGGCGTCCCGGAGCCCCCTTCTCGCGTCCGCTCGCGTGGAGGGACGTCAAACGCGGGCTCGATCCCGGCCGCTTCAGCCTCGGCCGCTACCAAGCGACGCTCGCGAGCGCCGATCCGTGGGCCGACTTCTGGAAAGCGCGGCAGCCGCTCGGCCCGGCGATGGACGCGGTCAGGCGACTGTAGAGTCGGGCGAGCCGTCGAGACCATGAATATAGAATCGTCGACGGCACGCTTTTCGGGACGGTTTTCCGCATTCGGGAGGTATGGCCCAGTCTAGGAAGAGGAAGAGCGGGCGGCCCGCGAAACGGGCGGGGACGACGGCGCCGCCGCCTCGGAAAACGCCCGGATTCCGGCCGTCCGCCCTCGACCGCAGGCCGCCGAAGGACGAAGGATTCCCGATCGTCGGGATCGGAGCCTCCGCGGGAGGCCTCGAGGCCTTCACGAAGTTTCTGGAGAATCTCCCCGCCGACACCGGGATGGCCTTCGTCCTGGTTCAGCATCTGGATCCCAAGCGCCAGAGCATGCTCCGGGAGATCCTCGGCCGTTCGACGGCGATGAGAGTCCTCGAGGTCCGCCATGGAATGCCCGTCCAACCCGACACCGTCTACGTCATTCCGGCCAACGCGGAGATCGCCCTGGCCGAAGGATCCTTTCGGGTCGATCCGCGGCCGAGCGAGGTCGGCCGGGATCTTTCGATCGACCACTTCTTTCGCTCTCTCGCCGAGCAGTACGAGTCCCGCGCCATCGGGATCGTCCTCTCGGGAACGATGTCCGACGGCGCCCTCGGGCTGGTCGCGATCAAGGCCGAAGGCGGCCTGACTTTCGCGCAGCAGGAGGACACGGCCAGGTTCCACGACATGCCTCACGCGGCGATCGCCGCCGGCGCCGTCGATTTCGTCTTTCCGCCGGAGAAGATCGCCCAGGAGCTCGCCCGGATGAGCCGCCATCCCTACGTGCGGCCGGTCGTGGCGACGGACCCGGAGCAGCCCCCGGTGGATGCCGCGGGGTACAAGAAGATCCTCGCCCTGATTCGAGCCGCCACCGGCGTCGACTTCACCCACTACCGGCAGACGACGATCCAGCGGCGAGTCAGCCGCCGCATGGCCCTCAAGAAAATCGAGGGAGTCCCGGGATACCTCGATGCTCTCCGCGCCGATCCCGGAGAGGTCCGCGCCCTTTACGACGACATCCTCATCACCGTCACGGCCTTTTTCCGCGACGCCGAGGTCTTCCAGAGCCTCAAGGGCCTCGTCTTTCCCTCGATCCTGAAGGATCGGCCGGCCAATATGCCGGTCCGCATCTGGGTGCCCGGCTGTTCGACGGGGGAGGAGGTCTACTCGATCGCGATCGTCCTCTTCGAGGCGCTGCAGATCGCCGACGTCAATCCCCCGATACAGATCTTCGCGACCGACGTCTCCGAGAATGCCATCGACAAGGCGCGCGCGGGCGTTTACCTCCAGAACGCCATGGCCGACGTGTCCGAGGAGCGTCAGAAGCGTTTCTTCACCCGGGTCGACGCGGGGTGGCAGGTGTCGAAGAGGATTCGCGATGCCTGCGTGTTTGCGCGGCAGAACATCACGCTCGATCCGCCGTTCTCGAACCTCGACCTGCTCAGCTGCCGCAATCTCCTGATCTATCTGGAGCCCGTCCTCCAGAAGCGGGTCCTGCCCCTGTTTCACTACGCGCTGAGGGCCGATGGGTTCCTCATGCTCGGAAACGCCGAGACGATCTCGGGTTTCGGCGACCTGTTCGCGCCCGTCGACCGCAACCAGCGGATCTTCGTCAAGCGGCCGGGTTCGGCGCGCCCGGTCCTCGGCTTCGGCCGTTACCCCGTTTCGTCCTCCAGCTCGGAATCTTCCGCACCCGTTCCGGCCGCGGAAGCGACGCCGCTCGATCTCCAGAAGGAGGCCGATCGGATGGTGATCGGGCGCTACGGCCCTGCGGGGGTGCTCGTCACGGACAGCTACGAGATCGTCCAGTTCCGCGGCCGCACCGGCCCCTATCTCGAAGCCCCCGCGGGAGTCGCGAGCTTCAACGTGCTGCAGATGGCCCGCGAGGGCCTCCTGGTCGCGCTGCGGGCCGCGCTCCAGAAAGCGAAGAAGACTCGCAAGGCGGTCCGGGTGGAGAGAGTCCGGCTGCGGCGGGACGGGCAGCTTCGGGAGGTCCACGTCGAAGTCGTGCCGATGGGCGACGCCGTGGCCGGGATCCATCACTACCTCATCCTCTTCGAGGAGCACGACCGGAATCGCGCCGAAAGCGCCGCGTCCACGCTCCGGCGGCCGTCGCGGGGACGCGAGAGCCGTCAGACGATCGTCAACCTCGAGCAGGAGCTGGCGACCACGAAGGAATATCTGCAGGCGATCATCGAGGAGCAGGAAGCCTCGAACGAGGAGATCAAGTCGGCGAACGAAGAGATCATGTCCTCCAACGAGGAGCTCCAGTCGACCAACGAGGAGCTCGAGACCGCCAAGGAGGAGCTCCAGTCCACCAACGAGGAGCTCACGACGGTCAACGACGAATTGCAGAACCGCAACACCGAGATGGCTCAGGTCAACGACGATCTGCTCAACCTGCTCGTCGGAACGAGTCTCGCGATCGTCATGCTCGACCTGGAGGGACGCCTCCGGCGGTTCACGCCCCAGGCCGAGAAGCTGCTGAACCTGACCCCGTCCGACGTCGGGCGGCGCATCCGGGAGATCAGGCCGAACCTGAGCATGTCGAATGTCGATTCGCTCCTCGCGGACGTCATCGCCAATGTCGCGACGCACGAGCTGGAAGTCCGGGACCAGGACGGGAACTGGTACCTGATGCGCGTCCGGCCCTACCGGACGATCGACAACCGAATCGACGGAGCGGTGGTCGCCTTCGTGGACATCGACCCGATCAAGAAGAGCCTGGAGCAGGTGAACCGTGCCCGCGACTACGCCGAGTCCCTCGTCGAGACGGTCCGGGAGGCGTTGATCGTTCTGGACGACTCGCTGAGGGTGCGAACCGCCAATCGATCCTTCTACCGGATGTTCCAGACTTCCGCGCTCCAGACCGAGGGCAAGGTCGTCATGGAGCTCTGGGGGCTCGCGGCGAGCGCGCCCGAGCTTCGCCGTCTCCTCGCGCAGACGATCTCCGAGAAACGGGCCATCCAGGACCTCGAGATCCCGGTCGAGACAGAGAGCCTCGGCCGGAGGGCCCTGCTCGTCAACGCGCGCGGAGTGCGGATGGGAGCCGAGCCGGAGCCGCTGATCCTGCTCGCCATCGAGGACATTACCGAGCGAAAGCGGGCGGCCGAGGCCCTGAAGGCGTCGGAGTCCCAGTACCGGCTCATCTTCGAGACGGCGCGGGAAGGCATCTGGGTCCTGGACGCGAAGACCGGCGTTCTCCTGGACGTGAATCCGTTCTTCCAGGACCTCGTCGGCTATTCGCGGGAGGAGCTGCTCGGCCGGAAGCCCTGGGACGTCGGCCTCTTCGACGATGCGTCCGCGGCCCGAGCGCGTTTCGAGGCGGATCTCGCGGGCGGATTCGGTTTCGAGCGGGAGGTGCTCCTCCGCACCAGGACCGGGGAACCGGTATGGGTGGAAGCCGTCACCAACACGTACGCGCTCGGGGACCGGCTGGTGACGCAGGCGAACCTTCGCGACGTCACCGATCGCACGAAGCTCCAGGATCAGGTGCGCCAGATGCAGAAACTCGACTCCATCGGCCGCCTGGCGGGCGGCGTCGCGCACGACTTCAACAATCTGCTGAACATCATCGCGGCCCACGTCGCCGTTCTCGTGCGAGAGGATGCCGCCGCGGACCGGCGCTCCGAGAGCGCCGAGTCGATCGGGAAGGCCGTCGAGCGCGGCTCCGCCGTCGTCAAACAGCTCCTGACCTTCGCCCGAAAGACCGAGATCTCCTTCGAACCGACCGACGCCAACGCGGTCGTGAACGAAGTCGCCTCGATGCTCCGCGAGACGTTTCCCAAAGCGATCCGCGTCCAGACGAAGCTCGCGGCGGAGGTCCCGCGAGTCCGCGCCGACCCCAACCAGATCCACCAGGCGCTCCTGAACCTGGCGGTCAACGCGCGAGACGCGATGCCGGATGGGGGCACCCTCACTCTCGGCACCGCCGTCGTGACGGGCGAGACCCTCCGGTCGAAGTTCCCGGAGGCCTCGGCGACCCGCTACGTCGAGCTCTGCGTGGCGGACACCGGCGGCGGCATGGACGCCGATACGCGCCGGCGGATCTTCGAGCCGTTCTTCACGACCAAGGGAGTCAGGGGCCAGGGCCTCGGGCTCGCCGTCGTGTACGGCATCGTCAATGCGCACCGCGGATGGATCGACCTCGAAACCGAGGCGGACAAGGGGACGACGTTCCGGCTCTACTTCGGGGACACGGAGGCATCCGATGCGCCGCGCGCCCTGGAACCGTCGCGGCGGGCCCGGCGCAAGGACTCGCGTCGAGCGACCGCGGTGTCGACCGATGCCGCCGAACGCCGGACGCTTCTCGTCGTCGAAGACGAGGAGATGCTCCTGCACCCGGTCCGCGACCTCCTCGAGGAAAACGGATACAAGGTCCTGATCGCCCGGGACGGCCGCGAGGCCGTCGAGCGGCATTCCGCCAACGCCGACCGGGTCGACCTCGTGCTGCTCGACCTCGACCTGCCGCGACTCGGCGGATGGCAGGCGTACCTGAAGATGAAGGAAGCCAACCCGAAGCTGCACTGCATCGTCGCGAGCGGAAACCTCGACGCCGAGCAGCGAATGGAGATGCTGAAGGCCGGGGTCCAGGCGTCCGTTCGGAAGCCGTACAGCGGGGAGCAGATTCTCAGGACCATCCGGGCGATCCTGAACTAGCCGAGGATCTCGGGCAGGGAGACGAGGCTCTCGCGCTCGACCTGATCGCGCGTGCAGCGGAGAGGATCCTTGTCGGGCCTCCAGCGATCGAATCGGGTGCCGTGGCGGAATCGGCCCTGCGAGAAGTGGTCGTACCGCACCTCCACGACGAGCTCCGGCCGCAGCGGCTCCCACTGGCCGCTGCGCTCGCTCGACCAGCGGCTCGGTCCGCCGGGCGCGCGGCCGGTGAATCCGGGCGGATGGACGAGCTCTTCGAGGCGGGGGGTGAGCGCGCGGCGCTCTCCCCGGGCGATCGCGGAGCAGAACCCGACGTGGTCGAGCGTCCCGTTCGGGTCGTACAGCCCGAGGAGGAGCGATCCGACGATCCTCTCCTTCGCCGCATAGCGAAAGCCGCCGACGACGCAGTCGGCCGTGCGAAGCACCTTGACCTTGCGCATGGCGCTGCGCTCACCGGGCCGGTACTCGGCGTTCGCGAGCTTGGCGACGATGCCGTCGATTCCGCCGCCCGTCGCGCCGAGCCACCGCTTCGCCGCCTGTGCGTCGACCGTCGCCGGCGACAGCCGCAGCCGCCCGTCGGTGTCGGGAAACGCCCTCGCCGCGAAGCGCTCGAGGGCCGCCCGCCGGCGGGTCCACGGCTGCGCCAGCAGGGATCTTCCTCTCTCGTCCGCGAGCAGGTCGAAGACGAGGTAGACGGCCGGCGTCTCGCCGGCGAGCTTCCGGACGCGGCTCTCGGCCGGATGGATCCGCTGCAGCAGGTCGTCGAAGGAGAGCGCATCGCCGACGGGCACCACGATCTCGCCGTCGAGCACGCAGCGCTTCTCGGGAAGCTTCCGCAGGGCGGCGACGATCTCGGGGAAGTACCGGCCGAGCGGCTGGCCGGACTTGGACCGGAGCTCGACCTCCTCGCCGTCCCGAAAGGCCACGCACCGGAAGCCGTCCCACTTGGGCTCGTAGACCCAATCGGCGCCGACCGGGATCTCGCCCGAGAGCTCGGCGAGCATCGGCTCGAGCGACGCCGGGATCGGCAGGGTCACAGGAGCGCCTCGAGGCGGAACCGGCCGCCGGCGGCGTCCACGGGCTTCCACAGATCGCCGACCCGGCTCACGCGGTCGAGGACGTTGTCGATGCGGAAGTCCTCGGTGCGCACGCCCCGCTCGACTTCGTTCCAGGTCACCGGCGTCGAGACGGACGCCTCCGGCGTCGGCCGGACGGAATACACCGAGGCCAGAGTGCGGCCCCAGGCGTTCTGGTTGTAGTCCACGAGGACACGGCCGCGCGGCCGTTTCGCCTTCCGGTACTCGGCGGTGACGAGCTTCGGGTGCGCGGCTTCCATCCGCCGGGCGAAATCCTTCGCGAACGTCCAGACCTGCTTTTGCGTCGGTCCCCGCCGGATCGGCACGTAGACGTGGATCCCGCGCGAGCCGGTGGTCTTGGGGAAGCTCGGCATCTTCGAAACGCTCAGCGCGTCGCGGACGAGGAGCGCGGTTTCGCGGACCCGCTCGAACGACGCGCCGGGAACGGGGTCGAGGTCGAAGTGGAGGTAATCGGGCCGGTCCACGTCGTCGCAGCGCGCGTACCAGGGGTTCAGATCGATGCAGCCGAGGTTGACGACCCACAGGAGCGCGGCGAGGTCGTCGATGACCGGAAAGTCGATCACGCTGCCGGACGCGTGCTCGATCGAACAGGTTCGGAGCCAGTCCGGTTTCGGCGACGGCGCGCGCTTCATGAAGAAGAAGGCGCCGTCGGCGCCGTTCGGATAGCGCTTCATCACCATCGCCCGCCCCCGCACGTGGGGCAACAGGAATCCCGCGATCCCGGCGTAATAGCGAAGCAGATCGCGCTTGGTCAGGCCGCGCTCGGGCCAGAACGGCTTGTCGAGGTTCGTGAGGCGGACCTCGCGGCCGCCGGCGAGAACCCGGGCGTCGGAGGCCGCGGCCGGGATCGACGCCGTCTTCATCGCCGCACTCGCGTTCGAGGGTCGAGCTTCGGAGGCCGCGGCCCGTGCCGGACCGCGCCGGCGACGGGAGCGTAGCGGAGCTCGACTCCGTCGCGGGCCGCACGCAGCAGCAGGCCGCCCCGGCTCATGTCGCCGCGGCCCACGAAGTCGGGCGGGAACAAGAGCCTTTCTCCGAAGACCTCGAGAAGCGTCGCCACGTATTTGTCCGACGCGATCGAGCCGAGAAGGACGGCCTCCGTCTCGGCGCCGCGGTCCCTGCGAAGATGCCGCAGACTGCGCTCGAAGGGCCGCCGGAAGGCGGGCTCGGAAGCCGTGATGGGGATTCGACCCTGCGCCCGGAGATCCTCGATGCCGAGCCGCGCCTCGGGGACGAGAAGGCCGGCTCCGGCCGTGATGACGAAGCTCGAATCCGGCGCGAAGCGCGACGCGTAGGCGAGTTTTCCCCGGAAATAAAGACCCGAGACGAAGGCGAAGACGTCTCCGAGACGCGCGCCGGCGGGAGATCGTAGCTCCCGGGCGAGGGGGAACTCCGCGCGTTCGCTCCAGAGCATCGCGGCGCGTCTGCCGGATGTGCTGGCGGGAGAGAGGAGAAAGACCCGGCGCGAGGTCACGATGCGGGAGCGTCGCGCCGGGTCCCGATTACAACCGTCCGGTCAGGAGAAGAATGACGACGATGAGCAGAATGACGCCGAGAGCCCCGCTCGGCCCGTAGCCCCAGCTGCGGCTGTATCCCCAGCGGGGGACGGCTCCGAGGAGGAGCAGCACCAGGACGATCAACAGGATCAGGCCCATGAGACCTCCTTCGACCCGGTCACGTTGCACGGACGGTGCCAGACAGCGAGCGGCACGCTTCTTGAAAAAGCGGGGATCGGGAAGATCTCACTCTTACCCGCGAACAAGGAGGTTTTCAATGACGGATCGCGACAACCGCTCCCAGGAGCACGGCAGCCATGGCTCGAACCCGAACCCGGGAGGCAAGAGCTCGAACCCGGGAAGCAAGCCCTCGCGCGAGAGCGAGCAGAAGCCGGGTCAGTCGAAGCAGACTCAGGGAAACCCCGGGCAGTCTCGCGGCTCGGAAGGCCAGTTCGAGAAGGGCCGCTCCGGGTCGCAGGGACAGACCGGAAGCAAGAAGTCCTCGGACACCGAAGACGAGAACGAGTAACGAGTAACGAGCGAGGCTTTCAGTCTGCAGAGACCGGCGGATCTCAAGGGTCCGCCGGTCTTTTTTGTGTCCCGGCCGTGCCTCGCTCTGGCATCGGCCTTGCGATGGTCGCTCGCATGAGCACGGTCCGGCGCGACGCTCTTCCTTCGGATTCGCCCGCGGCCCCGCCGCGCGGGCATCGTCCGCGGAGGCGAGACATCGCCCGCGTCGGCCTGATCGCGGGCGGTCTGATCGTCCTGGCCGGGCTCGTCGGGCTCCTGCCGAACGAGCCGATCCGGCGCTCGGTCGAAAGCCGGATGAACCGCAGTCTCCGGGGTTACTCGGTGCGCATCGGTCGCGCGCGAATGCAGCCGCTCGGCGGCTCGCTTTCGCTCGAGAACGTCGTCGTCCGTCAGACGGCGCACCCCGATCCCCCGATCCTCTCTCTTCCTCTGCTCCATGCCAGCATCCACTGGAAGGAGCTCCTCTTTCTCCGTCTCGTTGCGGATTTCCGCCTCGACCGTCCCCGGATCTACGTCGATCTCGCGCAGCTGCACGAGGAGGCCTCCGATCCGGTCCCGGTCAGGCGGAAGGGCTGGCAGCAGGCGGTCGAGGCGATCTATCCGCTGAAGATCAACCTCCTGCGCGTCGGGGACGCCTCCATCACCTACGTGGACGCGGACTCCCGGCGTCCGCTCGAGCTGACGCATCTCGACCTGAGGGCCGAGAACATCCGCAACATCCACTCCCGGGATCGCACGTATCCTTCGCCGATTCGCGGCCGCGCCGTCGTGTTCGGCGCGGGCAGGGTGAGCCTCGACGGCGAGGCGGACTTTCTCGCGGAGCCGTACGCGGGCGTGAAGGGACGCTTCCGTCTCGAATCGATCCCGCTCGACGCGCTGGGGCCGGTCGGGAATCACTGGAACCTGATCGTTTCGGGCGGGACTCTGTCCGCCTCGGGAGAGATCGAGTATTCGCCGAAGATCCGCAGCCTGCGGATGCCCGACATCGCGATCGATCGCGTGGATCTCGGCTACGAGCGCGGAGGTCCGCCGAAGGGGAATCCCGTTCCGGCCCCGCGGAAAACGAGCGGCACCCCGCCGTGGAGCCTCGCGCTCGACCGGTTCCGAATGACCGATTCCCGGCTGGAGCTGGTCGACCGGACGCGCTCGCCGGGCTACCGCCTGTTCGTCAGCCATGTGCGCGCGGACGTGGACGGGCTCGCGACGGAACCGCCCGGGCAGATTGCCCGTGCCGTCGTCCGGGGAAGGTTCATGGATCAGGGAGACGTCCGTGCCACCGCATCCTTTCAGCCGCGGCAGCAGAACGGCGACCTGCAGGTCGAGATCCGATTCGGGCCGACCGACATGACGCGCTTGAACGATCTCTTTCGTTCCTATGGAAAATTCGACGTCGCCGCCGGGACCTTCCAGCTCTTCTCCGAGGTCCGTGTTCACGATGCGTACATGACCGGCTACGTCAAGCCGATCTTTCGTGGCGTCGAGGTCTACGACGCGGTACAGGACTCGAAGAAGAGCCTCTTACAGAAGGTCTACGAGGCCGCGATCGACACCGCTTCCAGGATCCTCAAGAACCAGAAGCACGACCAGATCGCGACGGACGCGTCGATCGACGGGCCGGTCGGCAACGCGCATTCGAGCCTCTTCGACATCCTCGGCGGCGTCCTCGAGAACGCCTTCATACGTGCCATCCTCCCCGGATTCGACCGGCAGGTCGGAGTGCGGCCGAAGCAGTGAGCCCGTGCCGTCGCACCGGTCAGCGGCGGCGGACGAAGAGCCGGGCCACCTGGCGGAGCACCTTCCCGAGCACGGCCGAGCCGCGGTCGGCGGCCGCCTGCTGCAGCTTCTCGCGGCCGTAGGAGCTCGCGCGCCGGGCGGTCCGGCGAAGACGATCCCGTCGCCGCGGGTCCGTTCGCGAACCAGCCTGCTCCGATCCTCGCGCCGACGACGCCACGGCTCTGCGAAGCAGCGCCGCGCCGCCGCGACGCCGGACGGCCGCCTGGAGAAGCTCGCGATAGAGGATCTGCCAGTCTTCGAAGGGCACGAACGTCGTGGCGAACTCCCCGGCGGCGTCTTCGATCGCGGTGGATCCCGGCTTCTCCCGTGCCGGTCCTCGCACGAGTGCCTTCACGCGTTTCTCGATTCTCCGGGCCTCCGGAGACATGCACTGGAGGGCCGGAGATTCCGTCGCGCCTTCGGCGAGGACGGCGTGGATTCTCGCGGTCGCGCGCTCGTTTCCCGAGATCCGGATCCCGTTCGGGTAGAAGGTCAGATCCGCGTCGTCGGAGCGCAGATACTCGACGCGCTCCGGAAGGTAGGCTCCGAGGACCGTGCCCGCAAACGCATGGAGGATGCGCCCGAGCGCCCGCGTGGCCCAGGGCGGCCGCCGAGGTTCGGCGTCGATGCCGCCGCGATCGAGGGCCTCCCGAAGATCTTCGACGGTCCGGGTGTAGTCCTCGGGCGCGATCGCGAGGGCGAGGTGCTCGTCCTTCCGGCCATGAGCGAGGGCCGCGAGCTTGCGGGCCGGCACGGCGACACAGGCGACCAGGAAGGCGATGCCGATCCCGAGCGTCGCGGGAAATCCCCGCAGGACGTCCTTCCACCGATCGGCGCTCCGGCGCGACCGGCGCTTTCGCGAGATCGCCCATCCGATGCCGAGGGGAATCAGGACCGTCAGCGCGATCCAGAGCCCACGGACGAGGGCCTCCGGCGTTCCCTTCGGCACGGGCACGACGACGAGGAAGAGGGCTGCCTGCCGCGGAAGGATCGTGCCGACGAGAAGAAAGGGCCAGGTTGCCGCGCCGGCGACCGCCGCCGTCAGCAGGCTCCGCTCGTCGTCGGGGACTTCACCGAAGAGGGCGAGGGTCGCCCAGCCGAAGATCGCCTTGAGGACGCTTCCGAGCGAGCGCCGCAGCAGCGCAAACAGCGCTTCGAGAAAAACCATGATCGGGGCGACTGCAAGAATGCGGCCCCCTCGGCCAGCGGCCGAACCTCTCGGGGTGGCACCGATTCTGCAGCCTCCAAAGGGTCGGAGGTTGTCATGAGGCGCTCCCTGGTCGGTGTCGTCTGCGCGTCCCTGGTCGCGGCTTTCGCGTTCGGCGAGTCCGCCGTCCATCGTTACGTCATCGAGCTTTCGGATGGCCGGCAGGTCGCGGCGGAGGGTGCGCCTTTCGTTCGCGGCTCCATCCTGACCTTCCGTTCCCCATCGGGAACCCTGACCGGAGTCCCCCGGGAGATGGTCGTCCGCATTCGCGGCGACGAGCTGCGCGCCGCGGAGATCCTGCCGGCGGCGGACGAAGCGTCCGGCCTCGAAGTCGAGCCGGCGGCGCCGCCTCTCGAGCCGGGTGAGCTCGTGATCCTCGGACCCCTCGCGCAACCGGCTCCGGCTCCCATCCAGCCGGGGGCGAGCGCGGCCGCTTCGGTCCCGACCGGCAACCATGGTGGCGGCTACGGTGGCGGCGGCGTCTACGCGAACGGCGTCGGAGGTGCGACGGTCATCAACCCGAACCTGACCGGCCTCGGACCCGACGGCATGCCGACCGTACTCTCGAGCACCGACCTGAGCCGCGCTCTGGCGGCGTCGGGGTCCTCGCCGGTCGCTCCCAACGGGTTCCCGGCGACGTCCTCGGCTCCGACGGTGATCGGTCCGGACGGAACGCCGACCCTCGCTCCGACGTCTTCGGAGACCTCGATGACCGTCATCGGCCCGAACGGCACGCCGAGCTTCGCTTCCTCGGCGACGCCGGTCGTGGGACCGAACGGCACGCCGGTCCTCGCGCCCGCCGGTCAGCCTGGATCCGCCGCTCCGGTCATCGGTCCGAATGGCACGCCCGTTCTGGCGGCGCCCGGGCGTCCGGGGTCGGGCGCGGCATCGCCTTCGACGGCGCCGAACGGCACACCGGCGGCGGGCGGAAAGTCCTGAGCCCTGAGGATCGTCGAAGGGGAGAAAGGAGCGGACCGGCCATGCGCACAGTCCGAATCACGGTCGTCGTCGCGGCGTCGGCATTTGCGGCGTCGGTCCTCGCCGGCTCTCCCGAAGCGGGCGCCGCGAGCGCGGGTGCGGCCCGTCCGGCTTCGACCCGAATGGCGATGCAGGCCCGTACCGGAACTCTTCGAAACTATCGCGCCGGAAAGTCGGTCGTGATCGCGGGCCCGGATGGAGCCGTCCATACGCTCGCCGTGGATCCGGCGGCGCGTGTCGACCGGCACCTCTCGCGAGGGCAGCAGGTCAACGTCATCTCCGTGACCGACGAAGCGGGGCGGGAGCGTGTCAGCGCGATCGCGAGAGCGCCTGGAGCGGCCGCCGTTCCGGAGTCGAGCCCGTCCTCGCCCCGGCCGTGAGCGGGGTGGTCTTTCAGGCCGACGGCGAGAGCGTGTCGAGAAGCGTCTTCATGTCCTCGGCATGCTCTTCTTCCTTCCCCAGGATCTCTTCCATCAGCCGACGAGTCGTCGGATCGTTCTCGCCCAGGTACCGGACGATCTCCCCGTAGGACTCGATGGCCACCCGCTCGGCCACGAGGTCCTCGCGGATCATCTCGATCAGCGAATCGCCCTCGACGTACTCCGAGTGGCTCCGCGTGGCGAGACCGTCGGGGTTCAGGTTGGGCTCGCCGTTCAACTGGGTGATGCGCTCGGCGATTCGGTCCGCGTGACCTTGTTCCTCGGCGGCATGCTCGAGGAATTCCTGCTTCACGGCCTGGGCGTGGATGCCGGACGCCATGAAGTAGTGGCGCTTGTACCGCAGCACGCAGACGATCTCGGTCGCCAGCGCCTCGTTCAGGATGCGGATGACGTTCTCGCGGTCGGCCTGATAGTTGTCGGTCACGGCCCCGGCCTGCATGTGGCGCCGCGCACGGGCGCGCAGCTCCTGAATGTCCGAGAGGAAGCGCTGGGCCGGCGCGGGAGCGGGGACTTCGACCGGACGGTTTTTCCTGTTCCTGGCTTTCATTTCATCCTCCTCGATTTGGCGGAGTTTCCGCTCGGGATCGTTCGGTGGTGCTCGAGCGTTCTTCTCCTGCACGACGAGCGGTTCAAGAATCGTGCCGGCGCATGGGCCGGGCTCGCAGGCCGAGTGCTCTACTCGACGGCGGGCTCGACCTGCGAGGCGGCGAGGGTCGGCTGCGAAACCGCGCGAACGACGTCGGCGACCTGCCCGTCCTGGCCCCGCAGGGCGAGGTCCGCCTGGGCCACGATGCCGCAGACCACGCCCGAGTCGTTGACGACGACGATCCGCCGCAGGCGGTTCCCCTCCATGAGTGCGAGGCAGTCGTCGAGCGACATGTCCTCCCCGATGGTGACGCAGGGAGCCGTCATGCAGTCGAGGGCGCGCAGGTCGAGCGGATTCCGGCCGGCCGCGACGGCCCGGCAGGCGACGTCCCGATCCGTGACGATTCCCACCGGCCGGCCGCTGTCGCGGTCTTCGACGACGGGAATCGCGCCGCAGTCGTGGCGCGTGAACAGGATCGCGACCTCGCCGATGGGCGTGCCGGGAACGCAGCAGGCCGGAGCCGGCGTCATGACGTCCTTCACCCGGCGAGGTCCCGTCGCCGTAGGGTTCATCGAGGCTCCCCGGGCCCGTCGGACGCCGATTCCGTGGAACCGTCGCGACGCTCGGAATCGCCGTTCTCGTCGCGCAGGAAGGGCACGTCGGCTTCCTCGGGCAACTCGCTCAGGGATCCCGCGTTCTTGCGGCGGTCGACGGACGCCGGAGGCTCTCCGGTCGTGATCCGAGACGAATCGTTCGGATCTCGGAACATGGAACACCTCCCGTGATCGGACCGCTGCAAGAGTCGGACCACGGCGAAACCCCGGCATGTCGATTGCACGAACCATTCCCAGAGCAGAGCGACGAATGGAGACCCGTGAACGAAAGGAGACTCGGATGAACCTGGATCGGTCGGAGCGATCAGAAAGGCGCGAGGCGTATCGGGAGGCGCTCGACGAGCTGTCCGAGTTCGGCCCACCTCCCGACGAACAGCCCGCGGAAAGGCCGGCGGGTTTCGTGGCGTGGCCCCATCCGTCGGGTTTCTATGGTGAGCGCAACTGGGACTGGGAGGGCGTTCAGCGCGGACCGCACTCGGGCAAGGGCCCGAAGGGCTACCGGCGCCCGGACGACCGCATTCGTGAAGACGTCAGCGAGTCGCTGAGCGCCGACGGCGACCTCGACGCATCGGAGATCACCGTCGGTGTCGAGGACGGAGAGGTCACGCTCGAAGGAACCGTTGGCGACCGCGCGTCCAAGCGTCGCGCCGAGGACCTCGCCGAGCGGGTGGCGGGCGTGGGCGACGTCCACAACCGGCTTCGCCTCGCTCGCTGAGAGGCGCGCGGCGAAGGCCGAGAAAGGAACCTCCATGGAACCGATCGTCGGAATCTTCTCCTCCGGTACGTCGGCGAGAGCCGCCGCGAAGAAGCTCCTGGCCGTCGGCTTTGCCGCCGACCGGATTTCGATGCTGCTGCCGGGCGAACCGCATGCGCCGGCGGATCTCGAAGAGGAGATCCCGACCGAAGACGCCGAGCAGTCCGGCACGGGTCAGGCCGTCGGCGGAGTCATCGGCGCCGCCGCGGGCGCCTCGGCGGGCTTCGGGGCCGGCGCCATCGCCGCGAGCCTCCTCATTCCCGGCGTCGGCGCGGTCACCGCGATCGGCCTCGCGGCGGCCGCGCTCTTCGGCGCCGCCGGCGCGGTCGGAGGCGCGCGAGCCGGTGAAGCGCTCGAGAGCGGCTCGCGCACCGGGATTCCGAAAGACGAGCTCTATCTCTACGAGGACGCGCTCGCCCAGGGCTACGAAGTTCTGTTCGTCGAGCCGCAGACCGAAACGCAGGCCGAGACGGCGCGACGGGTCCTCGTCGACTCCGGAGCTCGTTCGCTCGAAGCGGCCCGGAACGCCTGGTGGGTCGGGATCCGCGACGCGGAGAAGGCGCACTTCGATCCCTCCGAGGGGGATTTCGAGAGCGCCGAGGAGATCTATCGCCAGGGACTGCTCGGCGCTCTCCAACCGGAGACGCGCGGCCGGACCTTCGAGGAGGCGCGCCCCGTGCTTCGCCGGCGGTTCGGCGAGGCCGTCGAACATTCCGCGTTCCGACGGGGCTTCGCGCGCGGCGCCGAGAGGGCCCGGGAGCGCGCCGAAGCGCTCGCGCCGGCGCGCCGTTCGGGTTAGCGGTGAGGATCTGGCAAGGCGATTGCTCCGTCGAAAGCGGGGCTCGAAGCTCCCGGAGGTTCCCATGAAAAGGAAGATCCCCGCGCTGGCCGAGTTCACTCCCCATTCGTCTGCCCTCCGGGAAGCCCTCCGCGTCGTGGGAATCACGCCGGAGGGCTCCATCCCGTTCCAGCTCGATCGCATGCCGGGCTGGCGCCCGACGGTGCGGCTCCCGGGACTCGAAGGCGCCCGCCCGCTCGACGCCATCCTTCTGATCCAGGAACGGCTGCGCGAGGAGTCCGGGCTCGACGCCGGGGAGCTCGTCCTGATGTCGCGCTACGGCATCCCGACGGGCGCGCGTGGGCGCGCCACGATCGTGCTCGCGCCGCGCGTGCGCATTCTGGGCGCGGGTGGCGCGGACCTCGCCCTGGTCGCGCTGCCCGACGTGATGTCCTGGCTCGAGGTCCGCGAGGAGGAGGGCTGCCGGGTGGATCCGATGGTCCGCGTCGGCCTGCTGCTCGCCGAACGGCACTTTCCCCGCTGGGCCCAGTCGCGTCTGCGCGCCGCCCTCGAGGAGCTGCGGCGCAACGAGACGAGTCCCCGCGCCGCGCAGAGGGACGTTCGTTCCTTCCCGACTTCCGTACCCCGCTTCGCTCACTGACGGAGTCTCCCGGCCGCAGGCGCGCGGGAGAAGGGCCGGGCGTGGCCCCTGCCGCGGAAGGCCCTGGCTCCCGCTCACTCGGGCTGCGGGGGCCGTTCCCCTTTCGATCGCTGGCGCGAAACTCGCAATGGTCGAGGTCGTGACGGTACGCATCACGAACCGAGACTCCCGCTTCCAATGGCTCGCGTTGCCCAGGCCGATCCGGACGGTCCGCTTGTGTCTCGGCGCCGTCTCCGCCTTGTCGGAAAACGCCGGCGCTCTCTGCGCCGAGCTCGCCTTCCGACGTCCGCCTCGTTTTCACGCCACTCGCCGCGAGATGGCGCGGCTCTCCGAGGGGGTTCCCTGCTTCGTTCGGGGGCGTCGGGGAGAGATCGCCATGTGGCAATGGGGGCGCGGTCCTCGAGTCCTGCTCGTGCACGGCTGGGGTTCGCACGCGGGGCGGCTGACGCCGCTGGTCCCCGGGCTGATCGCGGCGGGATTCGGCGTGACCGCGTTCGATGCGCCGGGGCATGGCGCCTCTCGCGGGCACTTCGCTTCGTTGCCGGAGTTCGTCGACGCGCTCATGCTCGTCGCGCGCGCGGTCTCTCCCGTGGCGCTGGTCGGCCACTCCCTCGGCGCCGCCGCCTCCGCGCTCGGCCTGCACGCCGGTCTCGATGCGCGGGCGGCCGTGCTGCTGTCGGTTCCGGCCGACCCCGCGGGCTACACACGCCGCTACGCGCGCTGGATGCGCCTGACTCCCGCGGTCACCGAGGCGATGCGGCGGCGGCTCGAAGCGCGCTACGGGTCGCGTCTCGACGACTACCGTCTCGCGGGGCGACCTCCCGGTGTCCCGACGCTGATCGTCCACGATCAGGGCGATACGCGCGTGTCGGTCGGCAACGCCCGCATGCTCGCGAAGGAGTGGCCGCAGGCGCGGCTCTTCGAGACGCGGGGGCTCGGCCATCATCGAATCCTGCGCGACCCCGCCGTCCTGCGCCTGGTCGAGGGGTTTCTCGCCGACGCGATCTTTGGGAGCGCGCCGGCGGCGTGGCCGCCGCAGCGCCGGCCCGCGGCGGTTCCGATCGCCGCGTGGCACGCTTCTTGAAGCCCGAAGCCGTGGCCCACTCGAGGGCCGAAGAAGGAGGTTGCCAATGAAAACGCGGATTCCCGGCCTCTCGGCGATGGCGCTGGGTCTGCTCGTGGGCGGCGTCGCCGCGGCGACGGCCCAGGAACCGGTGCACACGGAAACCACGGTGAAGACGACGGGCGCGGGACCCACGACGAAGACGAAGATGGAATGGGTCAACGGCACCGTCAAGGAGTACGAAGCCGGAAAGAAGATCAAGATCGAAGGACCCGGCGAGAAGAGCTACTCGTTCGATCTCGACGAGAACGCCCACGTGCAGGGCGCGATCGTCGTCGGCCAGAAGGCGAAGGTCGGATACACGAAGTCGGCCGACGGCGTGGAGCACGTCTCGGTCGTCTCGGAGGCCTCCGCCTCGTCCCAGCAGGGCGCCATGGCTCCTCGCATGCACACCGAGACCGTCGTGAAGAACACCGGACCGGGCCCGAACAGCAAGACGAAGACGGAGACGGTGGTCGGCACGGTCAAGGAATACACCGCGGGCAAGTCCATCAAGGTCACCGGACCGGGAGACAAGAACTACTCGTTCGATCTGAACGAGGGTTCCGGCGTCGAGGGCTCCGTGACGGTCGGCGAGCGCGTCAAGGTGACGTATACCCGGATGGCCGACGGCGACAAGGTCACGACGATCAAGCCGTATCACGGGAAGTAGCATCGGCCGCGCGTCGTTTTTTCGAACGGGGGAGGCGCGCCGACGCGCCTCCCCCTTCTTCATCAGGCGGAGGTCCCGATGGCCAGCTTGCGAATCTCGCTGACGTGCCTGGTTCTGACCGTCATGGTTCTTCTGCTCCCGTTCGCGGTGGCGAAGATCCTGGCGGCCATTTTCGGTTTCCTCTTCGTCGTGTTCCTGGTCGTCGGCCTGGCGGCCGTCGACAACCTCGCGGCCTGATCGGCGGCGAGCCTGCGGGTCCAGGCGTCGTCTCGCGGCGTCTCCCCGCCGCCCCGGGGCTAATTCGCGCGTCCTTCGAGGATCTCTTCGAGAGCCAGCAGAAGCTGGTTCACGTTGACGGGCTTGGAGAGGACCAGCCGGACGCCCGAGGCGCGGATGCGGCGCGTGTCCTCGTCGGCGGTGACTCCCGTCAAGGCGAGCACCGGCGGCGTGACGAGGCGTTGCCGGACGCGGCGCTCGAGCCATGCGGCGCCGTCGCCGTCGGGAAGCGTGACGTCGAGCACGAGGATGTCCGGCATGTCCGCCGCCAGCTTCCGTTCCGCTTCCTCCAGTGAACCCGCGGAGTCGGCGACGTAGCCTTCGGACTCGAGCAACGCGGCAAGGCCGTAGCGCGACGGCTCGTCGTCCTCGACGATCAGCACGGTGGCCCGGCGCGGCGCGGTCCGGATCGTCCGGGGCGGGGCGGACGATTCGTCGGGTTCGAGGTCATCCGCCGGAGGCAGCTCCGGAATCGTGAAGCGAACGTTCGTTCCGTGGCCTTCCCGGCTCTCGAGGATCAGGTCGCCTCCCATGATCTCGACGAGCTGCTTCGAGATCGAGAGTCCGAGGCCCGTTCCGCGCTGCGCCTCGCCGGAGCGAGGGCGGATCTGCTGGAAAGGCTCGAAGGCCCGCGCGATCGACGCTTCGGGGATTCCGTCACCCGTGTCTCGGACCGAGAAGGTGACCGATCCCTGCCAGGGGGCGGCCGACACGACGACTCGACCCTCCCGCGTGTACTTGACGGCGTTCGAGAGAAGATTGACGAGGACCCGCGACACCTTGCCGCGGTCGAGGGTCATGGTGGCGGCGAGCCCGGGGTCCATTTCGACCTCGATCCGGAGGCTCTTCTCGCGGGCCTGGGGCTCGAGAAGGTCCGCAGACTCCTGAAGTAGGTCGGCGATGACCACCGGCTCGGGATGCAGGTCGCGCTGTCCGGCGTCGAGCTTGGCCAGGTCGAGGATGTTGTTGATCATCTGCCGGAGCGCCTCGGCGGCTTCGCGGAGAAGCCGAAGGTCGCGGTCGTGCCGGTCGTCGAGACGCTCGGCCCGCGGCAACTTCTCGAGGCGGTGCGCGAGAAGCACGATCGTGTTGAGCGGCGTCCGCAATTCGTGCGACACCGTCGAAAGAAACGAGGACTTGAGCCGATCGAGGTCTTCGAGGCGGCGATAGGCGAGCGTGCGCTCGTGGCCGACGCGACGCTGCTCCCGGATCGCCCGGCCGGAGCGGATGAGCGAGCGGGCGCGGGCGCGCAGCTCGGCGGACTCGATCGGCTTCCCGATGAAGTCGTCGGCGCCGGAGGCAAAGCCCTTCTCGCGGTCGATGGTTCCGGCGGTGACGAGGAGGACCGGAAGGTAGTCGGCGCCGCGCTTGAGCTCCCCGGTCAGCGTGTAGCCCGACTCGTCGCCGAGCATGACGTCGATCACGGCGAGCTCGAAGGGCTCGTCCTCGGCCAGCACCCTTGCCGCAGCCGCGTGGTGCGCGACGGTCACGTCGTGGCCGTCGGCCGAGAGGTCCTCGGCCAGCAGCCGGGCGACGTCTTCCCGGTCTTCGACGACGAGAATGCGCCCGGGCTCGTTGCGCTCGGATGCGGCAGGCTCGTCGGGGGAGTCCGGGGCTTTGAGCGGACGATGGAGAAAGTCCGCGACCTGGACGGCGAAGGTCTCCTCGTCGATGGGCTTGGCGATGAAGCCGGTGCACCCGGCGGCCATCGCCCGCTCGCGGTCGCCGTGCATCGCATGCGCCGTCACGGCGACGATCGGGGTCTTCCGGCCGGCCGGATCCTGCCGGATCTGCCGCGCCGCCTCCCAGCCCGAGAGCAGCGGCAGCGAGAGGTCCATGAGGATGAGGTCCGGCCGCCACTCGTGCGCCGTCGCGACGGCCGCCCGACCGTCGGCCACGGCGGCAATCTCGTTGCCGGCTCCGCGCAGGAGCATCGCGATCAGCGCGCGGATGTCGGGAGAATCCTCGGCGATCAGGATTCGGGCCATGTCGCCTTCCGCAGAGGCGTCGCCTCCGCCCGATCGATCGCGGTGACGACGACGTCGTCGCCCCCGCCATCCGTCAGCGCCTCGTCCGGGCGCCTCGACTCCGCCGACAGCTCGCGCGGGAGATTGACGGTGAAGGAGGTTCCGTCACCGGGAACGCTCTGGACCGAAACCGTGCCGCCGAGCAGCCGGGCCAGCTTCCGGACGATCGCGAGGCCGAGGCCCGTTCCGCCGCGGCCCTGATGAGCCTCCGACTCGCCCTGCCGGAACTCTTCGAAGATGGATTCGTGCTCCTCCGCAGGAATCCCGATTCCCGAGTCCGTCACGATCAGGGCCCATCGGTTGGTTCCCCGAGGCTCCGCGCGGACCTCGATGAACCCGCGCTCCGTGAACTTCAGCGCGTTGCCCACCAGGTTCGAGAGGACCTGCGTCAGCTTGGCGCCGTCGCTGACGACCGTGTCGAGCTCGGAGGAGGCCGAGGTCTTGAACACGAGGCCCTTGCTCCGGGCCATCTCGCCGAAATCGGTCTCGACCTGCTGGACCAGAGCCGAGACGGCCAGCGCCTCGCGCCGGATTTCGGTCTTGCCCGACTCGATCCGCGAGATGTCGAGGACGTCGTTGATGAGGCCGAGCAGGAGCCGGGCGTTGCGGCGGACGCGCTCCAGGCTTTCCCGCTGCGGATCGGTCAGAGGCCCCTGGGTGCCGCGCAGGACCGTGCCCGTGAAGCCGAGGATGACGGTCATGGGAGTTCGGAGCTCGTGCGACACGGCCGCGAGGAAGCGGTCCTTGAGCGCCGAGGCGCGCTGGAGCTCGCGGGCGGTGCCGGCGATGCGGCCGCGTTGCTCCTCGAGCAGCTCGTTTTGGTCGGAGAGCCGCCGAGACTGCTCGGCCAGGCGTTCGTTGGCCGATGCGTTGGCGAGCGCGACCGCGAGGCTCGGGGCGATCGCCGTCAGGGTGTTGCGGGCCCGGTCCGAGAACGGAGCGACCGCGCCGAGGCTGAGCACGCCGACGGCCTCGCCGAAGTAGAGCAGCGGGAGGTGGAGGGACTCGCGCGGAAGGATGCGGCCGTCGAAGAGGTTGACGGTCGGCGTGCGGGCGTCGACCGACACGAGGATCGGCTTCTGCTCCCGCATCGCGCGGCGGGCTTCTTCCCGTCCGCCCTCGCCCTCGGCGCCGCCGATCCCGACGGCGGGCACGACGTCGCCGCGGCCGTCGGAGACGTAGAGCAGCACGCTCGAGGCCCCCGTGACCTCGGCGACGCGCTCCAGCACTTTCGTCCCGAAGCCGCCGAGATCGTTGACCGTGGCCGCCGCGGCGAGCACCGCATTGACCGAAGCCTCGATGTCCCGCCCCTCGAGTGCCTGCCCGCGCTCGGCATAGAGGCGCGAGGCCGCGTTGAAGTTGGACGCCAGCTCGCCGATCTCGTCGTTCGAGACGTCCGGAAGTCTCGGCGGCGTGCGGCCGGACACGAGGTCGCCCAGGGCGCGGGAAGCCGCGGCGCAGGGCGAGAGGATGCGCCGGTTGACGTCGGCGAGCAGGGCGAAGAGGCCGAGAAGGATCAGCGCGGCCAGGACGACGAGCGCGGTCGTGGCGGCGTCCCGATTGGATCGCAGTTGGAGCTCGCCGAAGGCCTGCCCGCGGGCGAAGTCCGTCTCGAGATTCGAGAGCTGCTCCAGGAGGACCGTGGCCGCCGGCATCGCCTGGTTGTCCCGGACCTCGAAGGGCGCGCCCGGCTCCTGCGAGTTTCGGGCCGCGATGGCCCGCGCCGAGGCCTGCGCGTAAGTCTCCTCGGCCGACTCCGCCTTGCGGAGGACGCCCAGGCTCGCGACGGGCAGCGCCTGGAGATGGATGGCTCCGAGGGAGGCCTTCAGGGACGCCAGCGCCACGTCGTGCTGCGAGAGGTCGTAGCCCTGGCCCTGCCGGAGGTAGCGGTCGAGACCCTCGGTGCTCTCCTTCACGGCCGCCAGCGCGTCGGTCACCCGCTGCCGCAGGTCGTTGTACCGGGCGATCTGGAGGGTCGAGTCGTACAGCCCGAGCACCGCGCTGATCGCGAAGTAGAGCCACGCTCCGACCACCAGCAACCCGATGCCCGCGTGGATGCGGATTCGGGTTCGCAGGGAGCTCCGCTCCGCGAGGGCTGACCGCGGACGAGGCGGAGTCGGCGCATTCGAAACGGGGAGGTCCTGTTCTGGCATAGGATCTTCTCTGTGGGTCTTATGCATAAGAAGTGCCGGAAATGACCGGCCCGGCGGAGGACGATGCGGGGAAGCTCCGCCGCTTCTTCCACGACCTGGCGACGCCGCTTTCGGCCGTGTCGCTGCATCTGGAGCGCGCCTCGCGCCAATTGACTCGCGGCGAGGACCCGGAGGATGCCCTGTCGACCGCGCGCCAGCAGCTGGATCGGGCTTTCGACCTGCTCGCGCGCGGCCGCGAAGAGCTGCTGCGATGAAGCCATGAGGGTCCTGATCGTCGAGGACGACGTGGCGATCCGGAAGGGCCTCGAGAGCGCCGTCCGCGACCTCGACAGCCAGCCGAAGTCCGTCGGAACGGTGGGCGAGGCCACGCGCGCACTCGAGGAATTCGATCCCGAGGTCCTGATCGTCGACGTTCACCTTCCCGATGGCGACGGCATCGAGGTCCTGCGCGCCGCACGCGAGGCCAAGCCCGAGCGCGACGGCATCGTCCTGACCGGTCAGGCCTCCCTCGACAGCGCCGTCGAGGCGTTGCGGGCGGGGGCGTCCGACTATCTGCTCAAGCCGCTTCGCGGGGCCCAGCTCGAGGTGGTGTTCCAGCGCCTCGCGGCCCGGCGCACCCTCGAGACCGAGGTCGAAACCCTGAGGGGAGAGCTGCAGGAGACGGGAAAGCTCGGCGAGTTGATCGGCAAGTCACCGCCGATGGTCAAGGCCTTCGACGCGATCCGGCGCGTGGCGCGTTCGAACGCTCCGGTCCTCATCACGGGCCAGAGCGGAACGGGCAAGGAGGTCGTCGCGCGGACGATCCACCGCCTCTCCCGGCGGGCGGCGGGCCCCTTCGTCGCCTTCAACTGCGGCGCGATTTCGCCGACGCTGATCGAGAGCGAGCTGTTCGGCCACGAGCGCGGGGCCTTCACCGGCGCCGACAAACGGCGGATCGGCTACTTCGAGGAGGCCAACGGCGGGACGCTGCTGCTCGACGAAATCACCGAGATGGGCTCCGACCTCCAGGTCAAGCTCCTGCGCGTGCTCGAGGCCAAGACGGTCCGGCGCGTCGGGGGAACGCAGGACCTGCGCGTGGACGTGCGGCTCGTGTCGGCGACCAACCGTGACCCGGCCGAAGCGATCGAGCAGGGCAAGCTGCGCGAGGATCTCTACTATCGCCTGAACGTCTTCCCGATCACGCTGCCGACCCTGTCGGAGCGCCCGGAGGACGTGGCCCTGCTCGCGGAGCACTTCCGGCGGCACATCGAGGAGCAGGAAAAGTCCGGCGTGACCGCGTGGTCGCCGGCGGCCCTCAAGCTCCTCGAGTCGTATGCCTGGCCGGGCAACGTGCGGGAGCTTCGCAACGTCGTGCACCGCGCGTACGTGATGACCGAGGGCGACACGATTCTGCCCGGAGTGGTCCAGGAGCTGCTGCCCGGAAACGGCGCCGGCTCGAAACCGGCGCGCTCCGCCGCGCGGAAAGGCCGCAAGCGCTGACGCGCGGGGTCGGCCGCCGGGGGCCGCCCCTGGCGGTGCGCGGCTGGCACGGGTTTCGCTCTAGGCACGGCAGGGGCCGTGCGGGCCCCGGAAAAGAAAAGGGGGCCGCCAATGCTCTGGACCATCTTCGTCATCCTCCTCATCCTCTGGCTGCTGGGGCTGATCACGGGCTACACCCTCTCGGGCTTCATCCACATCCTCCTCGTGATCGCCGTCGTCATTCTGATCATCAATCTGGTCTCGGGCCGGCGAGCCGTGTGAGCGATCGGCCCGGCCGGTTCTCGAACCGCTCTCGATCGGGGGACCGAAGGTCGGAACGGCCGACCTGAGCCTCGCTCGTAGCGAGCGGGACGTGACGGTCGAGGTCCTCCGCCGAACGGCCGCGTCGAAGTCGAAACGGTGCGATGACTCCGAGGCCTATGCGGCCCCGGCGCGCCGCCGCGTGGCCGCCCGGCGCGACCCGCCTCGGGATTGTCCGAGACTCTTCTTGAGCGCGTCCATCAGGTCCACGACGTTCCCGGCGGCGCGCTCGCCTTTCTCGGCCGGCTCGCCGAGGGTGAACCGTTTCTTCGAAGAGAGCAGCTTGCGCAGCGCTTTGCGGTACTGATTCGGGTGCTCGGCCGGCTCCCAGCCGTCCTCCGACATCTGATCCACGAGCATGCGAGCCATCTTCACCTCCGCCGATTTCTTCGCGTGCGCCGGCACGCCGAGGCGCGCGGGATCGCGGAGCTCCTCGTACGGGCGCAGGCTTTCGAGCGAGAGGGCCGTCGGCCCCGGCAGCAGGGCGGCGAGCGTGGGCCGTTTCCGGAGGATGAAGCGGACGATCCCGACGCGGCGGGCCTCGAGCAGGGCGTCCCTCAGGACTCCGTAGGCCTTCTCCCCGCCTTTTCGCGGCGACAGGTAGTACGGATGATCGAAGGAAAGAGGGTTGACCGCGCCGAGCTCGACGAACTGCAGCACCTCCATGTCCTCGGTCCCACCCGCCGCTTCCTGCTCGGCGCGCTCGATGTCCTCCTTCTCGACCACCGCGTACTCGTCGCCTTCGACCTCGAAGCCTCGGACGATCTCGTCGTTGCCGACCTCTTTGTTCTCCTTGCTGCAGAACTTCTTGTAGACGATCGGCGCCTGGTCCTTGCGATGGAGGAGCCGGAACGAGACGTGCTCGGACGATTCGATCGCCGAGTGGAGCGAGACCGGGATCGTGATCAGCCCGAAGGTGATGTGGCCGTTCCAGATCGGGCGCACGGGGAGGCTCTAGACCGCGGCGCAGTCGGGATGGCCGCAGGAGCAGCTCACCGGCTTGTGCTGACGCTCGAGCTCGGCGCACCGTTCGCTGCAGAACTTCTTGCCGTCCCGCTCGACGGTGGCGTCGTTGCAATGACATCCGTTGTGAGAGCACTTCATGGCTGGTACCTCCGGGACGATCCGGAGCAAATTGCCTGCCAGCGCCTCGTCCGTGGAGATCCGGCGGCACGGATTCTGCAGTCTTTGATCGACGGGAATGCCACTGCACCGTGCATTTCGGAGGCGAAGCCGCGGGATCGGCTGCATGCCGGAGCTCGAAGGCTGCTCTGTGTTCGCCGAGTTCTTCGAGCGTGTGCGCGGCGCGCGGCGGCGCGGCCTGCTGCTCGACTACGACGGCACGCTCGCGGCGCTGTCCGTGGACCGCCGGCGGGCCTTCCCCTACCCGGGAATTCGCGCGGCGCTCGTCACGATCGCGCTGGCGGCGCGGCCGACCGCGATCTGGATCGTGAGCGGCCGGACCGTCGCCGATCTCGCCCGGCTGATCCGCCTCGATCACTTCGTGGACCTCTGGGGCTCGCACGGCATGGAGCGGCGCACCCGCCACGGGTGCTGGGCCGGTCCCGCGCCGTCGCGCTCGGCGTCCGAGCTTCTCGACGAGGCGACGCAAGCCTTGGGCGAGCTCGGCGTGGCACACGTGGTCGAGCGCAAGATGTACGGCCTCGCGCTCCACGGACGCGGCGCGGACCGGCCGTCCTACCTCGCCGCACGGCGCGCCCTGGTGCGCCGCTTCGCCCTGCCTGCCGCGAGGGCCGGGCTCGTCTTCGCGGCTTTCGATGGAGGAGTGGAGCTGCGCCCGGCGGGGTTCCACAAGGGATTGACGGTCGATCGAGCCTTTGCGGAGCTCGGGGCAGACGCGGCGGTCGCCTACCTCGGCGACGACCAGACGGACGAAGACGCGTTCGCGGCGCTTGCCGGCCGGGGATTGCCGGTCCTCGTGGGCGAGCGTCCCCGTCCCACCCTCGCCGCGGCGTGGCTACGGGCGCCGGCCGGCGTGCTCGACTTCCTCTCGGCCTGGAACGCGGCGTGCTGCTCTCCGCCGTCATGAACCTGGTGGTCGTCTCCAATCGTCCTGCGGCGGGCGGCCCCGGCAGCCGTTCCCGGCGGAGATCGCGAAGTGAACGGCGCCGCGCGACGAGATCGAGAGATCGACGCGACGCTACAGGACGGAGGCGGACCGGGCCGGGCCGGCAAACGGGCACGCGGGTTGCACATCGGACGGGCAGGCCCGACCCTGGGCCCATCTTGAGGAGGAACAGATAATGAAGAGGACGCTGACCCTGGTTGGTTTTCTGATCGCGGGGGCCGCCGCGCTCTCTCTGGGGTGTCAGAAGAAGGAAACCTCGACGACGACCACGGAAACCAGCACGACGACCAACACCTCGACGGCGTCGGGCACGCCCGCCCCCTCGACGGAGACGACGACGACGACCTCGACCGTCGACGTCACGCCGCCCGCGCCGACGACCACTCCGTAGCGACGCCGGCCAGCTCCCCGGCCCGGCGTCTCGATCCGAGACGCCGGGTGCGGAGAGAACAGTGCGATCCGGGCTACTTCGTCACGCCGACCAGCGCGACGTCGAGTGACCGGACGGCCGCGAAGCGCTCGGCCACGTCTTTCCAGTTCCAGACGTTCCAGACGGCCTCGAAGAAATCGGTCTTGCGGTTCTGATACTGCAGATAGTAGGCATGCTCCCACGCGTCGAGCACGAGCAGCGGCACTCCGGCCTGCGCGAGATTCGACTGGTGGTCGTAGATCTGGGTCGTCAACAGCCGGCCCGCGAGCGGTTCCCACACGAGCGCGCCCCAGCCCGACCCCATGATCGTCGACGCGGCGGCGGTGAGCTGGCGCTTGAGGCTCGCGAATCCGCCGAAGTCCTTCTTGATCGCTTCCGCGAGCTCGCCCTTCGGCTCGCCGCCGCCCTTGGGCGTCATGTTCTGCCAGAAGAGGGAGTGCAGGACGTGGCCGGACAGGTTGAAGGCCAGCGCCTTCTCGAGGGAGCCGAGCTTGGTGAAGTCCTCCTTCTGGCGCGCCTCGCCGAGCTTCTCGAGCGT
Source organism: uncultured Acidobacteriota bacterium (assembly GCA_963738945.1). Lineage (GTDB taxonomy): Bacteria > Acidobacteriota > Thermoanaerobaculia > UBA5066 > Gp7-AA6 > DAHUXD01. The sequence continues at coordinate 2,192,275 of CAVTYD010000002.1, read as the reverse complement.
CTCGTTGGCTCCCTTCACGTAGCCCGCGTGATGCTTGTCGTGATGGAGCTCCATGATCTTGCCGGAGATGTGCGGCTCCAGGGCCGAGTAGTCGTAGCGCAGGTCGGGCAACTGGTAGTTGGTCATCGAACCTCCTTGTCGTGCCCCGGATGAGATCCCTGCCCGGCTCGCGGGGTCATTTCGAGCCGGACCGGTGACGAGCCTGCCCGCGGGCCTTCGCGGCCGCACGGCCCCGGGCTTCTTCGATCGAATGCGACTCGAGGACGGTGGCGGTCTTCCCGGCCAGTTTGGCGAGCTCGCCGTAATGCTCGTGGAGCGTGTCGATCTCGGCCTCGGAAAGACCCTCCACGTCGATCAGCCGGTTGCTCGCTCCCTCGATGGCCGCCACGATCTCGTTCAACTTCAACTGGATCGCTTTCGATTCCTTGTTCTGGGCCCTCTGGATCAAAAAAACCATGAGAAACGTGACGATGGTCGTGCCGGTATTGATGACGAGCTGCCACGTATCCGAGTAGTGAAAGATGGGCCCGGTGAGCCCCCAGACCACGATGACGGCCACCGCCGCGCCAAAGGCCCATGAGCTCCCGGCCCATTGCATGGCCGCGAGCGAGAAGCGCTCGAGGGCTCGGCCCAACCCCGGACGTCTTCGACTCGTCGGTTTGCCCACGGCTCCAGCCCTCAGGAGGCCGCGGAAATCGACCGCGGACGAGAGGGCGCGGGCGGCTCGTCGCGGACTCCGACGCGGTGCTCGTAGGCGAGCTTTCCTCCGAGCCAGCCGGCGCCGCCCATCGCCGCGAAACCCGTCAGAAGCAGGAGGAACGCGATCGTCCAGCGGGCGCCCGACGCGGCCCCGCCGCTGCGGCGCAGGATGAAGGTGGCGCCGAAGAGCACGACGGCGGCCGCATTCAGCACGGCATGCCAGCTCGCCAGATGAAACGCCCGGGAGCTCATCTTGACGCCCAGGTAGTCCACCGCGCCGGCGATGGCCGCGAGCACGGCGAAGATGAGGCCAATTCCGAGACAGGTGAACGAGAAGTCGTACCAGAACGGATCGGCGGGCGTGGCCGCGTGGAGCACGTCGCCCACGAGCGCGAGAAAGAATGCGCCGATCGGAACCGGCACGAGCATCGGATGGATGGGATGGCCGCCGATGGCCGCCTTGCTTTTCATGAGGTCTCCGGTGTCTGGACGATGCAACGGCGGTGCCACGTCCTCGAGGACGGCGAGCCTCTGGCACGCCGAATGCACGGAGCAGGTGCGATGACCGCCGGACGGTCCGGCGGGCAAGTCCCTCTCTTTCACAGGAGGTCCCATGTCCACGGTTTCCACTTCGCGCCGCACCCTCACCGCTTCGACGCTCAAGGGAGAGTCCGTTCGCAACGCGCAGAACGAGGATCTCGGCAAGATCGAGGAGTTCATGATCGATCTCGAGAGCGGCCGCATCGCGTACTGCGTGCTCTCGTTCGGCGGCTTTCTCGGGATGGGCGACAAGCTGTTCGCCGTTCCCTGGCAGGCGATGACGCTCGATACCGAGAAGCACGCCTTCATCCTCGACGTGCCCAAGGATCGCCTCAAGAACGCCCCGGGCTTCGACAAGAACGCGTGGCCCGATCTGACCGACGCCCAGGTCCAGTCCCGGATCTACGGCTTCTACAACGTCCAGCCCTACTGGGAGTGAACGCGCGAGGCGGGGCCTCGGCGGGGACACGCTAAACTCGGCCGCGTGAATTCCGCGTCGCCGGGCGCCCTCGTCGAGGCCGCGGGCCTCTCCCGTTCGTATCGGCTCGGCGAATCGGTCGTGCCGGCGGTCCACGGCGTGTCCCTCGCGATCGCGCCCGGAGAGTTCGTGGCCCTGCGCGGGCCGAGCGGTTCGGGCAAGACGACGCTCCTGAACCTGCTCGGTCTCCTCGACCGGCCGGATGGGGGCACCGTGCGCGTGGACGGTCGCGACGGCCAGGCGCTCTCGGAGGACGAGCGCTCCGACCTGCGGCGCGACCGCTTCGGGTTCGTTTTCCAGACGTTCAACCTCATCCCGGTGCTGACGGCCGAGGAGAACGTCGCCTATCCGATGGCCCTCGCCGGCCGTGACGCCGGGGCGAGGAGCGCGAAGGCGCGAGAGCTGCTTTCGTCCGTGGGCCTGTCGGAGAAATTCTCCGTCCGGCCGGACCTGCTGTCGGGCGGCCAGCGGCAGCGCGTCGCGATCGCCCGCGCCCTGGCGAACGACCCTGCGGTGGTCTTCGCCGACGAGCCCACGGCGAACCTCGACTCCCATACGGCCGAGGAGATCCTCGACCTGATGAAGGCGATCAACGGGTCGCGTGGCGTCGCATTTCTCTTCGCCACCCACGACGCGCTCGTCGTTTCCCGCGCGCGGCGCGTCATCACGCTCCACGACGGCGCGGTCGCCTCGGACGTGCCGGCATGAGCGCGTTCGCCCTCGCCTGGCGCAACCTGGTCCGCCAGAAGCGCCGCAGCTTCCTGATGATCGCCGTCGTGACGTTCGGCTTCGCCGCCTTCGCGCTGGCCGGAGGATTCATCGCGCAGTCCTTCGAGGGCCTCAAGGACGGCACGATCAAAAGCGTGGGCGACCTGCAGATCGTGGACCGCCGCGCCGTCGGAAAGGCGGAGGAGGCCACGCTCGAGTTCGGATTGCCCGACGCGAAGCGCGCCCGCGCGCTCGCCGCCGCGGACCCCGCCGTCGCGTCCGTGCTGCCCCGAATCGACTTCGTCGGCCTCGCGACGACGGGAACGAAGTCGGTGCCGTTTCTCGGCGTCGGCGTCGATCCGGGTCCGGAGGCCGCGGCCACCCTCGCCCCCGAGCTGATCGTCTCGGGGAAGTACCTGTCGGGCGACGGAGGCGACGGCGTGGTCCTCGGCACGGGCCTTGCTGCGGCATTGAACGTGAAGCCGGGAGATCGCGTGACGCTCATGGCGACCACGCCGGACGGCTCGCTCAATGCGCTCGACGGCATCGTGACGGGGCTCGCCGACGTGCGGATCAAGGAGCTGAACGACCGCTACGTCGCGGCCGGAGTCGGCCTGGTGTCGCGCCTGCTCCAGAGCGGCGAGACGGTGTCGAAGCTCGTGGTCTTTCTGAGGCCGGGGGAAAGCGAGTCGAAGACGGCCACGCGGCTGGAAGCGGCGTTCGAGAAGGGCGGCTACTCGATCGCCGTTCGCCACTGGCGCGAGCTCGCGACGTTTTACGAGCAGGTCAAGCTGCTCTACATCGGCATCTTCGGATTCGTCGGCGCGGTGCTCGTCGTGATCGTGATCCTCTCGGCCGCGATCGTCATGACGATGGCGGTCTCCGAACGCACCCGGGAGATCGGAACGCTGAGGGCGATCGGCACGCGGCCCTCCGGAATCCTCAAGATGTTTCTCGCCGAGGGCGTCGTCATCGCGTTCTCGGGCTGCGTCGCCGGGACCGTGCTCGCGCTGATCGTTCGGACCGCGCTGAACGCGTCGGGAATCATGCTCCCGCCGCCGCCCGGCGGCACGCACGGGATGCCGATCGACGTGAAGTTCTATCCGCTGGCCTACGTCGCCGGGCTCGCGGCGATGCTCCTGACGATGGCGATCGCCTCGTACTTTCCGGCACGGCGCGCCTCGCGGATCCAGATCGTCGACGCCCTGACCCATGTTTAGCGCCGCGCTGCTCGCCCTCACCCTCGCGGCCGCAGCCGCCGAGCCCTCCGCGGCCGAGGTGCAGTCGTGGCTGCAGGCCGTGGACGACGCCCGCACGGCCTTCGGCGAGGCGAAGATCACGGCGCGCGCCACGCAGTCGGAGAACGGAAAGGACACGGGCAGCGCCGACTTCGACATCTACATCAAGGGACGCGACCGCGCCCTCATCGTCTTCCGCGGCGGGAAGAACGACGGGCGCAAGGCCCTGACGGTCGGACCGAAGATGTGGCTGATCGTGCCCGGAGCGGAGAACCCCGTCCCGATCACTCCGAACCAGCGGCTGATGGGCGGCGCCTCCTTCGGGGACGTCGCCCGCATGCGCTTCGCGGAGGACTTCACGGCCGCGGTGCGCCCGGGCACGGAGACGGTCGATGGCCAGGTCTGCCGGGTGCTCGACCTCACGGCGTCTTCGCCGAAGGCGCCCTATCCTCGCGTCACGCTCTGGCTCGACGCGGGGGAGAGCACCTGCCCCGAAAGCTGCTGTTCTTCCTGTCCTCCGGCAAAGAGGCCCGCGAGGTGCTCTTCACGAAGTTCCGGAAGGTGAGCGGGAAGACCGCCGTCTCCGAGATGGAGATCCGCGACCTCCTCGGCCCCCACTCGCGATCCGTGACCCGTCTCGAGTATCTCGACATTCAGCCCGCCCGCATCGACGACGTCATCTTCACGCCGGACGGCGCGAAGGCCCTCTAGCCGGAGGTCAGGCGCGGCCCGCGGCCAGCCGCGTCAGCGCGGTTCGCACGAGGCTCTCGCCCCCGATCCGCGCCGCGAGCGATGCCGCCGCGGGGTGGAGCATGAGTCGACGGAGCGCCGATCCCCAGCCGACCCGCTCGCGAAACTCGCGCTTCCAGGATCGCGCGTAGTCCGCCGCGGCGCCTTCCATCGAGACGCGGCCGGAAAGCGCCGCGTCGAGCGCCCCGCCCGCGAGGATCCCGCAGGCCATCGCGGCGGCCATTCCCTCGCCGAGAAACGGGTCGATGACTCCGGCGGCATCCCCGGCCATCAGGACGCCACCCTCCACCCGGCGCTTGGTCGTGAAATAGACCGGTCCGGTGCCGAGGTCGCCTTCCGCGGATTCGCGGCCGGCCAGCAGCCCGAGGTCGCGGTCGAGGTCGGGATTGCCGCGGCGGGCGTGCGCGATGACGGCCTCCCATCCGTTCGGAAGCCTCCGGCGCCGACTCTCCGAGATCACGCCGGCGAGATGGACCCGGCCGCGCTCGACGCGCGAGAGGCCGCAATATCCGCCGGGGAACAGGTAGAGCCGGACTTCCCGCGCGAACAGACCGGGCACGCCGTCGTAGTCGCGGCTCCAACCGGAGAAGCGGCCGCGGCGCCTCAGGAACTCGCGCTCGAGGCTCCGATCGAGGGCATCCCAGCGCCCCCACGCGCCGACGACGCCGCGGGCGGCGATCTCCTCCTCGCCGCCCGCCCCGGCGACCCGCAACCGTGCGCCGCCCCGCGGCCCGGGCGCGACCGAGAGGACGCGGGCGCCGAAACGGATCTCGGCGCCGAGCTCTCCGGCGCGCCGGGCCAGCAGCGTGTCGAGCCGCCGGCGGGAGATCCCGAAGCCCCGGGACGCGAGCTCGAACGGGACGGAGCGGGCCCGGCGCAGGTGCAGCGATCCGCGCTCGATCGACTCCGCCTCGCCGGCGACCGCCGTGAGCAGGTCCAGCCGGACCAGGCTCTCTCGCGCGCTTCCCGAGAGGAACTCGCCGCAGACCTTGCGCCTCGGAAATCGGTCTCGTTCGAGCACGAGCGTGCGCCGCCCGCGAGCGGCGAGCGCCGCCGCGGCGGCCGAGCCGGCGGGGCCCGCGCCGATCACGACGGCGTCGTATTCCGTCACGGACCGCCCGTGACGAGGATTCCGAAGGGAAAGACGTCCACGGCCCGGCCGCTCGGCGAAACCGCGCGCGCGAGCGCGGCGGCTTCCGTTCGGGTGTAGGCCTGGCGCAGCGAAGCCACCCCGTCCCGGATCGACGTGTGCGTCCGAAAGAAGATCCGTCCCGCGACCTCCAGCGTGAGCGTCGGCAGGACGTGGCGCCGCAGATCCAGCACGGCGAATCCCTGCCGCGCCACGCGCAGAAACTCCGACAGGAGCGCGCGGTTCTCGGGAGGTGAAAAGTGATGCATGAAGAGCGTCGACACGGCGAAATCGAAGGCCCCGTCGGGAAACGGGAGCCGGAACGCGTCCGCGCCGACGGCGGGGGGGCGCGCCGGACCGCACAGCGCTCGTCCGGCCGCCAGGTGGCGCCACTGCAGGTCGAGGGCCACGACGCGTGCCCGGCCGCCCGTCCGGGAGAGCGCGGCGGCGAGCCGCTCGGCGACGGTGCCGGAGCCCGCGCCCACGTCGAGGATCCGGGCCGGACGTCCGATCGCCTGAATCCGGGGAGCGAGATGGCGGACGAGCGCCCGCGCGCCGCGCCACCGGCGATGGACCAGGTCGATGTCCTCGAGCGAGCGCCGCATCTCTTCGGAAGGCAGCTCCGGATCGTCGAGCAGCTCGCGGCTGGGCCGCCGGGGAGGAACGAGAAGGCTCACGGCATTCGAGACACGACGAGAGCGCTGTTCTTCGAGCCGAACCCGATCGTGTTGCAGAGCGCGTTCGCGATCGAGGCGCGCCGGGCCTCGTTGGCCACGTAGTCGAGGTCGCATTCGGGGTCGGCGCTTTCGAGGTTGATGGTGGGCGGCAGGAATCCGTCGCGCATCCCGAGGACCGCCGCGGCGAGCCCGGCCGCGCCGCAGGCGCCCTGGGCGTGGCCGATCATGGACTTGATCGACGAGCCCGGGACGCGCCCGGCGGCCTTCCCGAACACGCGCCGCGCCGCGCGCGTCTCGACCCGGTCGTTCAGCAGCGTGGAGGTGCCGTGGTAGGCGACGTAGTCGACCTCGGCGGCCGGGAGGGCGGCCTCCTCGAGGGCGAGCGTCATGGCGCGGGCCGGCTCCTCGCCGGTCTCGTCGAGGCGCACCCGGTGGTGCGCATCGCAGGTCGCGCCATAGCCGCGGATCTCCGCATAGACGCGGGCGCCCCGGTGTCGGGCGCGCTCGAGGTCTTCGAGCACGAACATCCATGCGCCTTCGCCGAGCACGAAGCCGTCGCGGTCCGTCGAGAAGGGGCGCGACGCCCGGGCCGGCTCCCGTTCCCACGCCGTCGACACGATCCGCATCATCGCGAACCCCTCCATGATCCCGCGCACGACCGTGGCGTCCACGCCGCCCGCGAGCACCGTATGCCCGAGGCCGAATCGGATCGTGCGGTACGCGTAGCCGATCGCGTCGGTCGACGAGGTGCACCCGGTCGAGACGACGTGGGAGGCGCCGCGCAAGCCGAAGCGCATCGAAAGCTCCGAGGACAGCGTCCCGATCGTTCCGGACGGGATCGCGTAGACGGACGCCTTCTTGACCTGGTTCGTGTAGTAGAGGTGATACATCCGCTCCGAGAACTCGATCGGTCCGCCTCCCGATCCGAGCACGACGGCGATCTCGCGGCGGTCCTGCAGAGACAACGCCGCGGGATCGATGGACGCATCCGCGAGGGCCTCCGCCGACGCCGCGATCGCCATCGGAACGGCGCGCGAGACGTGGCGGACGTCCTTCGCCTCGAGATGCGCGGCGGGCTCGAAGCCCTTCAGCTCGCCGGCGATCGTCGCGGGAAGGCCCTCCGGGTCGAAGAGCGAGATGCGCCCGACGCCGCTCGCGCCTCGCTGCAGCGCACGCCCGAAGGCCTCGCGTCCGTTGCCGTTGGGGGCGAGGCATCCGATGCCGGTGATCGCGACCCGGCGCAGCTCCATCTCCCGATTCTATGCATCCGCCGTGCCCCGGTCCCGCGCTAAGAAAGGTCTCAGGCGCCCGCGCGCCGGCGGTTCAATCGGCCGGGGCGTGGTCCCCGAGCCACCGGTCGAGCACGCGCAGGAGGCGAACGGGGACCGCTTCGACGAGGCCGTCGGCGTGGAGCGATCCCGGCAGGTCCAGGTGGACGTGGTCGACCGGCCGCGCCGAGGCCTTCGCCAGGGCGAGCCCGTGCGACGGATCGACCAGCCAATCGCCGGCGGACGTCACGATGAGCTTGGGAAAGGGAAGGTGCGCGACCGCCTCGGCCGCGCGCGGCCAGGGCTGCCTCAGCGCCTTCGCGGCGAGCCGGGGAACGTGCACGGCGTGCCGCAGCCGGACCTGCCGAAGGGCGCCGAGCCTCCAGGGCTTGGGGCGCAGCGCGCGAAGATCCGCCGGCGAGGAGATCATCACGAGCGCGCGGCACGGCAGGTCGGGGCGCGCGGCCAGGGCTCCGGCCGCGATCGAGCCGCCCATCGAGAGGCCCACCACGGCGAAGCGCTCGTACATCCGCCCGGGCCCGACGAGCTCGTCGAGGACGGTCAGGAAATCGCCGTGCTCCGCCGCTCCGAAGCCGTAGCCGCCGCCGCTGTCGCCGTGTCCCCGGAAGTCGAGCGCCGCGACGTCGTAGCCCTTGTGCACGAAGTGGTTGGCGAGAAAGAGGTTCTCGCGTCCGAGTCGGACGCGCCAGAATCCGGGGGCCAGGACCAGAAGCTCGCGCGCCGGGCGGCGCCACAGCGTGTAGGCGATCGAGACGCCGTCCGAGGCGCGGGCGCGGCGATGCCGGATCTCCGTCGAGGCGGTCTTCTTCGCGGCGCGGGTCAACGCAGATTCCGAATCAGGAGACACTCGCCGATCGCCCCCGCCGCGAGGCCGCTTTCTCCGGCGGGGATTCGAAGCAGGGCGTTCGCTCCGGCGTGCGCCGCCAGATCGTGGCTGCCGAGACCGTCGAGCGGTGAGAACTTCAGCCCGGCGCCGTCCGATTCGAGGACCCCGTCGCGAAAGGTCTCCCGGCTGCCGCGAACCGAGACGTCGCGGGCCAGCCGCGCCGAAAGGAACGCGGGCCCCGGGTTCGACAGGCCCGCCAGCGCGTCGAGCGCCATCGCCCCGAAGAGATGAAAACAGACCGCGCTCGACACCGGATTGCCGGGCAGCCCCAGCCAGAGCGACCGCCCCTTCCGGCCGAACGCGACGGGCTTTCCCGGGCGCATCAGGACGCCGTGAAAGAGGAGCTCGAAACCCGCCTTCTCCGCGCCTCGAGGGAGCAGGTCGAGGTCGCCGGCCGACACGCCGCCGCTCGTCACGAGCAGATCCGCGCCTTCTGCGTCCTCGGCGAAGAGACGCCCGACCTCGGAGTCTTCGTCGGCGACGGCGGCGCGGCGGGTGGCGAGGGCGCCGCGCTCCCGGCACAGGGCCGCGATCATCGGACCGTTCGAGTCGCGAAGCTGGCCCGGCCCGGGCTTGCTCGAGGCGGGCACGAGCTCGTTGCCCGTCGCGGCGATGGTCACGCGAGGCCGGGCATGGACGGAGATCGGGTCCGCCCCGGCAATGGCCGCGATGGCGATCTCGGTCGGGCCGAGCCGGCGCCCGTGTTCGAGCAGGCGGGATCCGGCCTGGATGCTTTCGCCGCGGCGGCGCACGTGCTCGCCCGGGCGCGGCGCGGCGAGGGCGAAGACCCGTCCGGCTTCGCGGCGCACCTTCTCGACCGGCACGACCGCCTCGGTGCCCTGCGGAATCGGCGCTCCCGTCATGACGCGAACGGCCTCGCCGCCGCCGAGCGGCGCCGGAGGCAGATCTCCCGCGGCCACCAGGCCCGCGCGCTCGGCGAGCGGCCGCCCGCCCGCGGCTTCCGCGACCCGGACGGCGTAGCCGTCCATGGCGGACGTATCGAAGGGAGGCGAGTCCACGTCGCTCGCCAGGTCCTCCGCGAGAACGCGTCCGGCGGCGTCCGCGAGCGGCGTGCGCTCGGCCGGACGGGGGGCGCAGGCGGCGCGCACGATCCCGAGCGCCTCGGAGACGGTGGTCACGCGCCCATTCTACGGGTGGACTGCTGTTAGGATTTCGACATGCCCCTCTACGAATACGTCTGCGGGTCGTGCAAGAAGACGACCGAAATGATTCAGCGCGTCGGCGCCCCGCAGTTGAAAGTCTGTCCGCATTGCGGCGGGAAGCTGAAGAAGGCCATCTCCGCGCCCGCGATTCAGTTCAAGGGAAGCGGCTTTTACATCACCGACTACGCGCGAGGCTCCGCGCCGGGCTCGAGCTCGGGCTCCGGTTCCGGGGAGGGGTCGAAGGGCGCCGGCGAGAAGTCCGACAGCAAGACGGACAAAACGGACAAATCGGACAAGTCGGACAAGTCGGACAAGTCGGAAAAGGCCGGAAAATCGGAGAAGGCCGAAAAGAAAGCCGAGAAGAAGGAGAAGAAAGCCTCTTCGGATTAGCCCGGGGTCCTTCTTTCTTCCGCCTCCGGCTCTCCGCGACTACAGCTCGAGACCCTTCAGGTACTCCCGAAACGGCCCTCCGAGATCCTGGCGCTTGAGCGCGAACTCCACCGTCGCCTTGAGGAAGCCGAGCTTGTCGCCGGCGTCGTAGCGGCGCCCCTCGAACAGGTATCCGTCGATCGGCCGGCGGGCGAGCAGCGTCTTCAAGGCGCTCGTCAGCTGGATCTCTCCACCGACCTCGGGCTTCGTCTTCTCGAGGATGCCGAAGATCTCCGGAGGCAGCAGGTAGCGGCCGATGATCGCCAGGTTCGATGGCGCCTTCTCCGGCGAGGGCTTCTCGACCAGGTCCGTGATCCGCACGACGCGGTCCTCCTGCTTCTCGGCGGCGACGATGCCGTATTGCCGCGTCTCGGCGCGCGGGACTTCCTGGAGCGCGATGACGGGGTTTCCGCGCCGCTCGTAGATCCGCATCATCTGTCCGATGCAGGGTTCGTCCGCGTCCACGATGTCGTCGCCGAGCAGCACGGCGAACGGCTGCTCGCCGACGAGATCCTTCGCCTGGAGCACCGCGTGGCCGAGCCCGAGGGCCTGTTTCTGGCGCACGTAGGAGACCGGCATGATCTCCGCGACCTCGCGCACCTGCTCGAGGAGCCCGTTCTTGCCCTTTTCCTCGAGCATCTTCTCGAGCTCGAAGGACGTGTCGAAGTGGTCCTCGATGGCGTTCTTGCCGCGCCCCGTCACGATGACGATCCGCTCGATCCCGGCGTCCCGCGCCTCCTCGACGACGTACTGGATCAGAGGACGGTCGACGAGGGGCAGCATCTCCTTCGGCTGCGCCTTGGTGGCGGGAAGGAACCGGGTTCCGAGCCCGGCGGCCGGGAAAACGGCGACGCGAATCTTGGCCATGAGACCAGTGTAGCTCCTCGCGGCGGGAGAACGCCGCGTCGAAGACGGGACCGAGCGAAGCGAGGGCCCGGCTTCGAAAGAAGGGGGCGGGAGAACGCCGCGTCGAAGACGGGACCGGGCGAAGCGAGGGCCCGGCTTCGAAAGAAGAGCCGAGCCCTTACAATACGGAGGTGAACGTGGACAGACGACGGTGGCTCCGGAGGGCGCTCGCGCCGCTCGCGGCCGCGGCCCTTTTCGCCCTGGCCGCCGACGCCGAAGCGGCGGCCTGGTGGAGACTTCCGGTCTGGGGCGCCGAGGTGCGCGCCTTCGCCCTCGACCCCTTCGAGGCCGGCGTCGTGTACTGCGGCACGTCCCGCGGCAACTTCTACGTTTCGCGCGACGCCGGAGCGACCTGGGACGCGCTGAAACCGGGACCGGCGTTTCCGGGCTACTACGTGACCGGACTGGCCGCCGATCCGGCGGTCCGGGGCCGGCTCTGGGCCTGCCTCGTCGGTGAGCTCGGCGGCGGCCTCTTCGTCGAGAGCGACGATCGCGGTGAGACCTGGACGGTCCTTCTCAAGTCGGAGAAGAGCGTTCCGGCGCGGGCCCTGGCGCTCGCTCCCGGCGAGCCGAGGCTCCTCGCGGCCGGAGGCGACGACGGCGTCCGTCTCTCGGCCGACGGAGGGCGAACCTGGACGCGGACGGGCCAGGGCGTCGAAGGCCTCCAGCAGGTCGAGTCGCTCGCGTTCGACCCGGCCGACCGCCGGACGCTCTATGCCGGAACGTGGCGGCAGGCGTTCCGCACGCGGGACGGCGGCGCATCGTGGAACCGCATCGCGGACGGGATGGTCCTCGACGCGACGGTCTACGCCTGGGATTTCGAGGCCGCCGACACGCGCGACATCTGGGTTTCTACGTGCGGCTGGGTCTATCGCTCGCGCGACGGCGGCGACCGTTGGACGCGGTTCACGAACGGATTCACGAATCGGCGCTCGCACGCCGTGCGCCGCGATCCGACGCGTCCCGGAGTCGTGTACGCGGCGACCGTCGGCGGCCTCCATCGCTCGGACGACGGCGGCCTGACCTGGACGCGGATCTCGCGCGAGTCGCTGGTCGTCACGGCGCTCGAGGTGGATCGAAAGACCGGCCGTCTCTACGTCGGAACGGAAGGCGAGGGCGTCTTCACCTCCGACGACGGGGGGCGCACGCTCGAGGCGGGATCCCGCGGCCTGCCGGAGGCTCGCGTGACGGAGCTCGCGGCCGACCCCAACGATCCCTCGCGGGTCTACTTCTACCGCGCGTTCGCGGGCGACGAGACGGGCGTCTGGGAGGCGACGGGCCGGCAGGTGCGCCAGGTCTCGAAGGATCCGCTGCCGGCGACCGCGCAGCTTTCCGCTTTCCGCACGCCGAACGGGCGGACCGCGCTCCTCGTGTCGAGCTCGGCCGGAGTGAAGGTCTCCTTCGACGGGGGAGTGCGCTGGCAGGCGCCGGTGGAGGCCCCTTCCGGATCGCCCGTGGTCGTCTACGGATCTCCGTTCGAAAAGCCCCTCGTCGTGACGACGGAGGGGCTCTTCGCGAGCGCCGACGGGACCCGCTTTTCCGCCGTGCCCGGCGGACTGCGCGCCGTCGAGACGGCGGAGCTGCTCGCCGATCCGAACGGCAGCCCGGTCGTCGAAGTGCGATCCGGTGCGACCCTCGCCTACTGGGACGGCGTCAGCTGGTCGACGCGCAAGAAGGCCGCTCTCGGCGGTGGAATCTTCATGCCGGCCGCCGCGAAGCCGCCGAGCGACTACTTCACGCTCCAGGAAGTCGGCGGGACGCTCCTCTGGCAGGAGGGCCGCAGCCGGAAGGCCTTCACGAGCCCGCGCGCCGACCTGATGCTCGCCTCGGCGGCGGAAGTCGCGGGCGGGCGCGTCTACGTCGGGACGATGGGAGACGGACTCTTTCTCTTCGAGCCGTAAAACGGGGACGATGCCGCCGTCTCGACCTGCGTAGACTTGAGCGGGTGATCCGAGACGGCGAATTCGAGCGCGGCGTCGGCGCGGGTCCGCTCGGAACGGTTCGGCGCCGGCTGCCGGCGGCGATTCTGGGCGCGGCGTCGCTCTTCTTTCTCGCTCTCTCCGCGCGGCTGATCCACGCGCGGGGGCCCATCGTCTGGGAGGCGCCCTCGACCGTCGTCACGAACAGCCACCCGTCCCAGCGGCATGCCGTGCCGTTTCTTCTGTTCCTCCGCGACCTTCGTGATCGGCTCCCTCCCGGTGCGAGCATCGCGGTCATCGGACCCGACGTTCGGAACGATTCCGCGCCGCTCGACGACCTGATAGCGATCGGTCAGTTGCCTCGAAACGACGTCGTGCCGGTATGGGCCTTCCTCCAGCGAAAGATTCCGCCTCCCCGGTTCCTGGCCGTCCAACTCGAGGACTATTCGGACGACCGATATCGACTCATCGCAAGTCTGGAGGGCGGACGATTGTACGAGCGAAAGCCGTGAAGGGAATCCTCTTCCTGGCGGCATTCGCCGGACTGCCGCTCGTGGGAGCGGGGCCGATCCTGTTTCGGCGCTTCCGATGGATGCCTCTCGGAGGCGCGGTCGCCTCGGCCGCCGCCGTCGGGGCCGTCCTGCTCGGCGCCGAGATGTTTGCGCTCACGGTCGTCGGAGTGCGCTGGAGTCCGTGGCTCCTTCTCGTCGGGCCGGCCGTCCTGATCGCCGCCGCGCTCCGCCGCATGCGGTCGGAGCCGGCGGCCTTCTCTCCGGGCGCGGGGCCGTTGACGTTCGGGAGCGTGGTTTTCCTCCTGATCGCGCTCGCCGCGCTCGCCGTCGTGTCGTACGCCGCGATGACCGCGCGCGCGACGTCGTCGGACCTGCTCCTGTTCTGGGGAGCCAAGGGCGAGCGCTTCGCTCTGGCGGGCAGGATCGACTTCGATTTCCTCGGAAGGGCGGACCATCGGATGATGCATGCGGATTACCCGCCGCTCTGGCCCTTCCTGTACGCCCTCGGGACGATGCTCGCCGGCCGGTTCGCCTGGGGAGCGTCGCTGGCCACGCTTCCGTTCTTCCTGGCCCTCTCCGCGGCGGCGGTCTGGTCGTTCGCCAGGCCGCGCCTCGGCGCGCGGGATGCCTCGGCGCTTTCCGCGGCATTCGCGGCGCTCTTCGGCTTCCTGCTGCTGGATTCGGTGACGGCCGGAAACGCCGACCCGCCCGTTCTCTTCTTCGAAGCGCTCGCGCTGTGCCTGCTGACCTTCGCCCGGGAGAAACGGGGCGCGTTCCTTCTCGCGGGGCTCGCCCTGGCGGGGGCCTCCTGGCTGAAGCTCGAGGGAATCGCATTCGGCTGGGCGGTGATCGCCGCCGCGGCCGTCGCGATCCGCCCGATCTCGGGACGCCGGCTCGCACAGCTCGCCCTGCCGCCGCTGACCGCCTATGTCTCGTGGATCGCCTTTTGCCGCGCGCACGGCCTGCTCGACACTCTCGGCGCACACCACTTCGTCGTGACCGGGGAGCGCCTCCGGACGATCGCCTCCGGAATGCTCGCGGCCGCGGGAATGGGATGCGGGTACGCGCCCTGGATCCTGGCCGTCCTCCTCCTCGTGATCCGGAGGCCCGGCCGCCGGGCGATCCTCCCGCTCGTCGTGGCCGCGCTCGTCGCCGCTTTCGACTGCGGGATCTACCTCGCCGCCCTCGGCGATCCGAAGGTGTGGATCATGCTGGCCGGCCCCCGCACGCTGATGACCCCGCTCCTCGCCATGATCATCGCCGCGATGGCTCCCGGCGGAGAGGCGGAGGCCTGCCCGTGAGTGTCCGAGCGTGACGACGGCGCGACGATCGGGGAGGCGTGACCGTAAACCGATCGAGCCGATGACGAGCCCGAAGCAGCGGAGATCTCTCGGCACGTTGGCCGGTGCCTCCCTGGGCCTCGTCATTGCCCGCCTGGTCTCCTGGAAGGTGCCTTACGGATCCGCGGCGGGACAGATCCCGGGGTATGCGGCCACCGTCGGCTACGATCCCCGGGTCGGGGTGCTGCGTCTGCTCCTGGTCGCGCTGCTGCCGATCCTCGGGGGCGCCCTGGTGTGGCGGTTCACCGGCTCCCGCGCTCGGCCATGCCGGAGCGCCGCCGCGGCCCCCCGCTCCGATCCCCCGCCTCGAAGAGCCGCACCGCCGCCGCGGATTCTCGTGCCGGCGGTGACGGCGCATGCCCTGACGGCGTGGGTTTTCCTGGTCGGTCCCCTGGCGTCCCTCGGCGTCGGCCCGCTCGTCCAGCTCGCCCTGCTTCTCGCCGCCAGCCTCGGGCTGGCGGCCGCGCTCGGCGCCGGGCGCTTCGAAGAAGGCGCGAGCTGTCTCGGCGCCGCCAGCCTGGTTCTGCCGTTCGCCCTGCTCGGGTCGAGGCCGATCCGCTTCTGGTGGGCCGTCGGGGTTGCGGCATACGCTCTGCCGGCGCTCGCGCGCCTCTGCGTCCTCGTCCGCCCGGAAGCCGCGCGGCTCGCGCGGGCGCTGGTTCTCGTCGCGCTGCTGCCGGGCAGCGTGACGGCGGTGGCCGCCGCCGCCGGCATGCGAGCGCCGCGTTTCGTGAGCATCTTCGAGGACGGCCATGCGCTGCTCCCGGCGTCCGAATACCTGCGAGGGAAGCTTCCCTATCGCGACGTGGTTCCCGTCCACGGACTCGTCAGCGACGGCCTCCTCGCCCTCGCAGAGCTGCGGCTCTTCGGCGACGACTTCGCGGGCCTGAAGCGAGGGGAGAAGATTTCCGGGGCCCTCTTCTGGCCCGCCTTCTATGCGATCGGTTACGCCGCGACGGGAAGCCCGGCGGTGGCCTTCGGCGGACTCCTCCTGTCCTTTCTCTTCGCGCCCCAGTACCAGCTCTTCCGGTGCACCGCGTCGCTCTGGACGCTGGCCCTGGCGCTCTATGCGTCCCGAACCCGAAAACCCGGAGCCTGGCTGGCATGCGGCGCGGCGCTTCCCCTGTGCCTCCTGGTCGCCGTGGAGTTCGCTCTCTATGCCGCGGGCGGCGTCGCCGTGGCGCTCTGGGTCGCGCGCGGACGGCGCGCGGATTACCTGCGCCGGCTCCTCCTCGGCGCCCTCGTCTCGGGAGGCGCGATCGCCCTCGTCCTCGCGGCCTGCGGGCTGTTCGGGGAATTCCTGTCGACGACGTTCGTCTTCGTGCCGTCCCTGCTTCCGGCGTACGCGCTCGGGTTCCCGAAGGTCGCGCTCGCCGGCACCGGGCCGCGAGTCGTCGCCGCGCTCAGGAACGAAACGCTGCTCCTCTATGGATTCGTGGCGGTCTCGGCCGTCCTCCTCGGGGCCTGGCTCCCGCGCGCGCCCGGCGTCGGTCCACGCGCCCGCTCCGTGCTGCCGATCTGCGCCTGGGTCGTGCTCTCGATGCTGTCCGTGCTCGAGCGCTGGCACACCGGATACGGGGCCCTGATCGTCCCGATCGGCCTGCTCCTCCTCGCCCGGTGGCTGCGGGGCGGGAGGCCGTGGGCGAGCGCGCGCTCCTGGATCCCGGCCTCCGCGATTTTCGTGCTCGCCTGCCTGCGCCGTCCGGTGCCGCTCGTCGTCATAGCCGCCGACGCGATCTCGCGCGCCCAACCGCCGCCCGGGCTCTTCGCCCTCTCAGAGCCGCCCCGCGCCCGCGGCGGCTTGTTTTGGAGCGAGGACGCCGCGATGGTGAAGGCGACGGGCGAGGCGGTGCGGGAGGCGGGCTTCCGGGACACCGACACCTGGCTCGACTTTTCGAGCATGCCGGGCCTCTACTATCTCTTCGACCGCGAGTGCCCGATCCGGTATGGCGAGGTCGGATTCTTCGAATCGGAGAGCGCGCAGCGGGAGGTCATCGGGGCCGTCGAACGCAACCCGCGCGTGCGCGGCGTTCTCATGAGCTCGACGAGCTGGTTTGCGGCGATCGACGGCGTCGCGAACTCGAAGCGCGCGCCGCTCGTGAATGCCTACATCCACGAGAAATTTCATCCCTTCTACCGCAACGGCGAAGTCGAGTTCTGGCTCAGGAACGACGCGGACCGCGATCTTGACCGAGCTCCGCCCGCCGGGAGTCCACGCTGATTCGGCCCGGGCGGGCTACTGGGAGGCGCCGGCGCCCGTGTTGATGAGCTCGAGCGTCGAGCCGACGGTGATCTTCTCCTTCGCCGCCATGCCGCCGGCGATCTCGAGGACCTGGTGCGCGGGCACCTCCGGACCGTACGTCGCGCAGGGCTCGGCGCGGCACGGCGGAGTGTCGGCGGAGACGAAGATCACCCTGCCGTTCTCGTCCATCCAGATCATGTCGAGCGGGATCATGGTGTTCTTCATCCAGAAGTGATGGGTGCCGGACTCGTGGAAGACGAAGAGCATTCCGGTTCGGTCGGGAAGGCTCTCGCGGTACATGAGCCCCTGCGTCTGCTGCTCCGGGGTGAGCGCGAGCTCGAGCTGGTACACCGCGCCGGAGGGCATCTCGGCGCGCGGACCCGAAACGGCGGACGCCGGGGCCTTCGGAGGCGGCGTCGGCGCGGTCGCGGAGCTTCCGGGCGCCGCCCCGCAGGCCGAAGCGAGAACGGCGGCGGCCGCGGCCGCGGCGAACCGGCGCCCTCTCACGCCGGACCGCCCTTCGCCTCGACGG
Source organism: uncultured Acidobacteriota bacterium (assembly GCA_963738945.1). Taxonomy (GTDB): domain Bacteria; phylum Acidobacteriota; class Thermoanaerobaculia; order UBA5066; family Gp7-AA6; genus DAHUXD01. The sequence continues at coordinate 2,174,838 of CAVTYD010000002.1, read as the reverse complement.
GGCCTTCGTCCTCGCCCTCGTACATCTCCTCGCGATGCACGAGGTTGTACTTCTTGGCGTAGTAACGGAAGGAGCGGAAGGACATGTGCAGCAGCTCCGCCGCCTTCGTCTGGACGCCGCCGCAGCGGTCGAGCGCCTCGCGCATGAGGCGCTTGCCGACGGTTTCGAGGTAGGCCTCGAGGTTGATCCCTTCCTCGGGCAGGCTCTCGAAGTCGGGAACGCGCGTCCGCACGCCGAGGACGATCGCCTCCGGCAGGCTCGAGACGTTGATGACCGGCCCCGACTCGAGGGCGACGGTGCGCTCGAGCGTGTTCTCGAGCTCGCGGACGTTGCCGGGCCAGGGATAGGCCTCGAGCAGCCGCATCGCCTCGATCGAGATCTCTCTTCTCCGGGATCTTCTGCTCCTTGCAGAGGGCCGTGATGAAGTGCGACGTCAGCGGCGCGATGTCCTCGCGCGCGGGACCGCAGCGGCGGCAGCGCGATCGGGATGACGTTGATCCGGTAGAAGAGGTCCTCGCGGAACCGGCCCTCCGCGACGAGGTCCGTCAGGTCGCGGTTCGTCGCGGCGATGATGCGCACGTCGACGGAGGTCTCGTCGTTGCCTCCGACCTTGCGAATGACCTTTTCCTGGATCGCCCGCAGAAGCTTGACCTGCATCGTCGGGCGTCGTCTCGGAGATCTCGTCGAGGAAGAGCGTTCCGCCGTCGGCCTCCTGGAAGAGGCCGCGCTTCTCGCGGACCGCGCCGGTGAAGGCGCCGCGCTCGTGGCCGAAGAGCTCGGACTCGAGCAGCGTCTCCGGCAGCGCGCCGCAGTTGATCGAGACGAACTTGCGGTCCTTGCGGATCGAGGAGAAGTGGATCGCGCGGGCGATCAGCTCCTTGCCCGTGCCGCTCTCGCCCGTCAGCAGGACCGTCGAGGACACCTTTCCGATCCGCTCGATCGTCCGGAAGATCTCCTGCATCCGGCTGCCCCGGCCGATGATGTTGGCGAACGTGTACTTGCCCGCCAGCTCCTGGCGCAGGTACAGGTTCTCGTCCTGGAGCTGTTTCTCGCCGAGCGCCGGCGCACGACGAGGACGAGCTCGTCGTTGTTGAAGGGTTTCGGGATGTAGTCCACGGCGCCGCGTTTCATCGCCTCGACGGCGTCCTCGGTGGACGTGTGAGCCGTGATCATGATGACCGGCGTCGGCAGACTTTTCGTCCCGGACCCGCGGAGCAGGTCGAGGCCGTTGCCGTCGGGCATCTTGATGTCGCAGAGGATGACGTCCGGGCTCGGATCGCACGGCCGCCGCCGCCCCCTCGGTGAAGTTGGCCGCGGTCAGGACCTCGAACCCCTGCTTGTGAAAGAGAAGGCGCGAGCATGTCGCGCAGCGACTTCTCGTCGTCGACGATCAGCAGTCGCGGGTCCGCTCACTGAACGGCCTCCGGGCTCGGAGCGGTCCGCTCCGGGGTCACACGGGCGTTGGCGTCGCGCGGCAGCAGTACGGTCACCGTTGTTCCCTCGCCCGGCGTCGATTCCACGTCGATCGCCCCGCCGTGGTCCTCGACGATGCGCCGGACGATCGCCATTCCCAGACCGGTGCCTCCGTCGAAGGCCGTGGAGAAGGGCGTGAAGATGCGGGCCAGCTCTTCGACGCTCATGCCCCGGCCGGTGTCGCGGAACTTGATGCTATACCAGGCCCCGTCCTCGCGGCCCTCCACCGTGAGCGTCCCGCCCTCGGGCATCGCGCGGACGGCGTTCTTGGCGACGTTGTAGATGATCTGCCGGATCTGATCCCGGTCTCCCGACAAGCAGCGACTCGGCGGGACGGACGTCGGCCTCGATGCGATGGGCGTCGGACACCTCGTCCGACAGCCGGAAGAGGTCCAGGACCTCCTGGATGTTCCCCGCGACGTCGAAGCCGCGCGACGCGGCGCTCCTGCGGGCGGACGAAGCGCAGGAACTCCTCCAGGATCTTGGAGAGGCGGTTCGACTCGGAGACGATGATCTCCATCAGGCGCCGCTCGGCCGAGCCGACCGAGAGCTCGTGCGAGAGGACCTGGACCGAGCCGGAGATCGACGCCAGCGGATTGCGGATCTCGTGCGCGATTCCCGCGGCGAGCTCGCCGACGGCCGCGAGCTGCTCGTTGAAGCGCGCCTGCCGTTCGAGCTTCTTCACCTCGGTGAGGTCCTGGAAGACGATGAGCGCGGCGTCCTGCCCGTCCGGATCCTTGAGGGCGCGCACCGAGTAGCCGATGACGCGCCGCGAGGCCCCGCGCTCGATGTCGATCTCCGCCCGGAAGCCTTCCCGGCCGCGCGTGCGCTGGCGGATCTCGCCCCAGTCGCTCGGCAGGACGAGGCCGATCTCCGCGAGCTGCTTGCCGACGGCGCGCGCGGGCACGATGCCGAGGATGTCGCCTCCCGCCTGGTTGAGAAACGTGACGCGCTCGCGCGAGTCCGCCGTGACGAGACCCGACGACATCGAGGCGATGACGTTGGCGTAGAGGGTCTGGATGCGGGACAGCGCCTTCTGGCGCTCGCCGAGCTCTTCCCGGGCGCCGCGGAGCTTCTCCGAGAGATAGGACAGCATGAAGGCCACGCCGTAGAAGCCGGCGACCGTGATGGCGAGGTTGTAGCCGATCCGCTCGCCGCTCCAGTGGGGGACCGGCGCGAGGGCCGGACGGGGAAGGACCTCGTAGGCCGTCAGCTCCACCATGAGGCCGTGCAGCAGCGCCGCGACCGAGGCGATGACGAGGGCACCCGTGCGGTAGAGGAGGAACGCCGCGGCGCCGATGACGACGAGATACAGGAAGGTGAAGACGGAGCGAGAGGCCGCCCGAGGAGTAGACGAGCACGCACACGAGGCCGAGGTCGCCCAGGATCTGCAGGTAGGCCTCGGCGCGCGTCGGCAGGAGCCGCCCGAGCGTCCAGTGGAAGGCCGAGAGGAATACCGCGGCCGCGCAGAGGCCGTACAGGTACGAGATCGCGACCTCGGCGCCCGATCCGGCCTGGACGAGGATCGCGGACAGGAGAATCATGACGAGGACGACGATGCGGACCGTCGTCAGCCAGAAGAGAGAGCGCCGGAGAGGGGAGTCGTCCACGGCTCAGTTTAGCTGGCTGTCGAAAGGATGGGATCACCTCGAACGACGCGCCGACGTGACGGGCGTTGCTTTCGCCGCATTCCGACCGGTCCAGGACCCCCGGCCCGAGTCCAACCCCTTGAAAACTCTCGGCTGCCGGTTGCCGGCGCGACCGCCACAGCCGAGAGTCCGCCGCGCCTATCCGATCTTGTTGATCAGGTGAAGATCGGCAGGTACATCGCGATGACGATGCCGCCGACGACGACGCCGAGGATCGCGATCATGATCGGCTCGAGCAGCGTGACGCAGGCCGGCGACCGCGATGTCGACCTCGTCCTCGTAGAACTCGGCGATCTTGTTGAGCATCGTGTCGAGCGCGCCCGTCTGCTCGCCGACGCCGATCATCTGGACGACCATCGTCGGGAAGACCTTCGGTGTCCTTGAGCGGCTCGGCGATCGTCTTGCCGCTCTCGATGCTCTTCCGCGTCACGATGATCGCGTCCTCGACGATCGCGTTGCCGGCGGTGCTGCGCCGTGATCTCGAGGCCGTCGAGAATCGGCACGCCCGAGGACGTCAGCGTCGAGAGCGTCCGGCAGAAGCGCGCGACGGCGATCTTGCGCAGGATCTTGCCGAGGATCGGGCGCCTTCAGCATGATGCCGTCGATGACGCGGCGGCCGCGGTCGGTCGCGTAGTAGCGCCGGAAGGCGAAGATGAACGGCGGCGATGCCGATGACGAAGAAGATGAAGTAGCGCGCGAGGAAGTTCGACGCGCGCGATGACGACGCGCGTCGGCAGCGGCAGCTCGGCGCCGAGGCCGGTGAACAGCGACGGCGAACGTCGGGATGACCTTCCACAGGATGACGGCGACGACGATCGCCGCGATGCACGATGACGGCGATCGGATAGATCATCGCCGACTTGCACCTGGCCCGTCAGCTTGACCGCCTTCTCGATGTAGGTCGAGAGCCGCTTGAGAATCGTGTCGAGAATACCGCCCGCCTCGCCGGCGGCGACCATGTTGACGTAGAGAGCGTCGAAGGTCTTCGGGTGCTTGCGCATCGCGTCGGCGAGCGAGGAGCCCGCCTCGACGTCCTGGCGCACCTGCAGGAGGATCGTCGCGAAGTTCTTGTCCTCCTCCTGGTTCGCGAGGATCTCGAGGCACTGCACGAGCGGAAGGCCGGCGTCGATCATGACCGAGAACTGGCGCGTGAAGACCGCCAGGTTCTTCGGCGGGACCCTGCCGCCCCATCTTCGGTGAGCGCGATTTCCTTGCCCTTGCTCGCGGATGCCGCGTGACGACGATGTTCTGGCGGCGCAGCGGTCGCGAGCGCGACGTCCTTCGATGTCCGCGACGAGCTCGCCCTCCTGGACGAGCCCGCGCGCGGTTGCGTCCCTTCCAGGCGAAATTCGGCATGGACTGCCTCCTGCTACGCGCGGCGCTCGTCGCGCCGGTCGTGGCGGCCGTCCGGCACGTGTCGACGCCGACGCCGCGGTTGATCATCTCCTGCAGCTCGTCCGGGATCGACGAGCGCGAGTCATCGCCGCCTCGAGCGTGATCAGTCTCTTCAGGTAGAGCGTCGCGAGCGACTGGTTGAACGTCTGCATTCCGAACTTCTCCTGCCCGGTCTGCATCGTCGAGTAGATCTGGTGGATCTTGTCCTCGCGGATCAGGTTCCGGATCGCCGGCGTTCGGCACGAGGATCTCGAGCGCCATGACGCGCCCCTTGCCGCTCGGCGCTCGGAGCAGCGTCTGGCACACGATCCCCTCGAGCACGAACGACAGCTGCGTGCGGATCTGCGCCTGCTGGTGCGCCGGGAAGACGTCGATGATGCGGTTGATCGTCTGCGCGGCCGAGTTCGTGTGCAGCGTGGCCGAACGTCAGGTGGCCCGTCTCGGCGATGCGCAGCGCCGCCTCGATCGTCTCGAGGTCGCGCATCTCGCCGATGAGGACGACGTCGGGGTCCTCGCGCAGGACCGCGCGCAGCGCGTTCGGAGAACGAGTGCGTGTCGGCGTGCAGCTCGCGCTGGTTGACGAGGCACTTCTTGTGCTGGTGGAGGAACTCGATCGGATCCTCGATCGTGACGATGTGCAGCTGCTTCTCGCGGTTGATCTTGTCGAGCATCGCCGCCAGCGTCGTCGACTTGCCGGAGCCGGTCGGGCCGCGTGACGAGGATCAGGCCGCGCGGCTTGTCGCACAAGAGTCTCGACGACCGGAGGCAGCCCCAGCTCGCTGGAAGCCCGGATCTCGTAGGGGATCTGCCGGTAGACGCCGGCGACGGCGCCGCGCTGGATGAAGTTGTTGGCGCGGAATCGGGCGATGCCCTTGACGCCGAAGGAGAAGTCGAGCTCGAGCTTTTCCTCGAACCGGTGCTTCTGGGCGTCGGTCAGCACGCGAGTAGGCGAGCTGCTTGGTCTCCGGCGACCGTCAGCGCCGGGTAGGGCAAGCGGCATCAGCTTGCCGTCGAGACGCACCTGCGGCGGCGACTGCGTCGTCAGATGGAGGTCGGATCCCCCCATCTCGACCATCTGCTTGAGCAGGTCGTGGAGCGTCGTCTCACTCGCCATACAGCGGTCTCCCGATTGTTGTGTCGCAGTAGTTTACGCCTGTTGGAGGGGTCAGGAAGACGGCAGAAGGGGTCTCCGGATGCGGAAGGATCCGCGGGTCTTCGGGGTCCGCTGACCGGATTTCTGACCTAAAGGACGTCTCCCGCAGCACTTCGTCGATGGTGGTCACGCCCTCCTTGATCTTCTGGAGACCGCGACATGCGGAGGCTGATCATCCCCTCCTCGATCGCCTTGCGCTTCAACTCGATCGAGGACGCGCCCGAAAGAATCATGTCGCGGATCTCGTCGGTGATCGCCAGGACCTCGAAGAGGCCGACCCGGCCCTTGTAGCCGGTGTTGTTGCAGCGCTCGCAGCCCGTCCGCGCTTCATCCGCATCGATCTTGACCTCGTCCGGCGGCGAAGCCGACCTGCATGAGCATCTGGCGGCGGCGTCTCGACGTCCTCGGAGCACTGCGTGCAGATGCGGCGCACGAGCCGCTGGGCGCAGATGCAGTTGACCGAGCGTCGCGACGAGGAACGGCTCGATGCCCATGTTCATCAGGCGGTTGATCGTCGAGGGCGCGTCGTTGGTGTGGAGCGTCGAGAGCACGAGGTGGCCCGGTCAGCGCGGCCTTGACCGCGATCTCCGCCGTCTCGAAGTCGCGGATCTCGCCGACGAGGATGATGTTGGGGTCCTGCCGGAGGAAGGAGCGCAGCGCCGCCGCGAAGTTCAGGCCGATCTGTTCCTTCATCTGGACCTGGTTGATGCCGGCGAGGTTGAACTCGATCGGATCCTCGGCGGTCATGATGTTGACGGTCGGGTCGTTCAGCGGCGGCGATCGACGAGTAGAGCGTGTTCGTCTTGCCGGTGCCGGTCGGTCCCGTGACGAGCACGATGCCGCACGGCCGGTCGATCGCGTCCTCGAACTCGCCGCAGCGACTCCGGCTCGAAGCCGAGCTTCGTCATGTCGAGCTGCAGCTTGTCTTGTCGAGCAGACGCATGACGATCTTCTCGCCGAAGAGCGTCGGGACGCTCGAGACGCGGAAGTCGAGGTCGCGGGAGCGCTCCTCGACGCGCAGGCGGATCTTGATGCGGCCGTCCTGCGGCAGCCGCTTCTCGGAGATGTCGAGCTTGGCCATGATCTTGAGGCGCGAGATCAGCGGGTCGCGGGTCCGCATCGGGGAGCGCCATGATGTTGTAGAGGATGCCGTCGATGCGGAAGCGGACGCGAAACTCCTTCTCGTACGGCTCGACGTGGATGTCCGAGGCGCCCGCCTTGAGCGCCTCGATCAGGATCAGGTTCGAGACCTTGATGATGGGAGCCGACTCGCTCGATTTCGCGAGGTCGGAGAGGTCGATCTCCTGGCCTTCCTCGCCCCGGACGACGTCCACGTCGGCGCCGGTGTCGATCCCGGTGATCTCGTCCATGTTGAGCTCGCCCAGGCCGACGCTCGCCATGTCGTCCATCGTCAGCGCGGAGGAGGCCATGACGTCGTCGAGGCTCTCGGTCGAGCTCAGCGACGCGGGACCGCCGCCCGTCTTCGCCCGTTCCTTCAGGACGACCGAGCGCGGCGTTCCGTAGTGCTTGTCGATCGCCTTGCGCAGCGCGATCTCGGAGGCCACGACCGGTTCGACGTTGTAGCCCGTCATGAACTTGATGTCGTCCATGGCGAACACGTTGGTCGGGTCGCCCATCGCGATCGTCAGCGTCGCGCCGGTCTTGTTCACGGGCAGGACACCGTACTTGCGGGCCACCTCGCCCGGCACGACCTTGATGATCGCGGGGTCGATCTCGAAGTGGGCGAGATCGATGGACGGGACGCCGAACTGCTGGGAGAGCGTCTCGGTGATGTCGCTCTCCGAGACCGCTCCGACGCGGACGAGGGCTTCGCCGATCTTCCCGCCCTCCTCACGCTGGAGCTTCAGGGCGGTTTCGAGCTGGTCCTGCGTGATCAGCTTCTGTTTGAGGAGAAGATCTCCGAGTTTTACGGCCATGGAATTGAAGAATGGTAGGGGTTTAGCGCGCCGGTGTCAAAGGGCCACGGCCCTTGCCAGCACGTCGGCGTCGGTGACGTTCCTCATGTCGGCGATGACGCCTTTGTGATTTCGGTACGGTCCGTTGCGGCGCGCGTCCGTCGGACCGAAGAAAGCGAGCGTCGGCGTGCCGAGCGCATCGGCGAGGTGCAGGGGCCCGGTGTCTCCCGCGGCGAAGAGGCGCGCGGCGGCGGCGAGGCGGGCGAGGCCGGCAACGTCGAGACGCGGCGCGCGTGTCGAGCCCGGCACGAGCGATCCGAGTCGCTCCGCCCGCGATTCGTCGCCCGGACCCCACGAGATCACGGGAGCCCATTGGCGCCGGGCGAGCAGCGCGCGAGCGAGCGCCGCGAACCGTTCCTCGCCCCAGGCCTTCTCCGGTTTCCCGGCGCCCGGGTGGAAGACGGCGAACGGTTTCGGAAGCCGAGCGACGAACGCCTCCGCCTCCGGGCTCGGCCGGCCGAGCAGGTAGGCCGCGTCCGGAGCGCGCCGCGTCACGCGGAATCCCGCGGCCGGGAGCAACGCCAGGTTGCGATCCACGACGTGCCGCGCTTCCGGGCCCGGATGGACGCGAATGCGGCAAAGCAGGGCCGAGGCCGGCTCGCGGCGGGCGTCGGCGGCGAAGCCGACGACCGGCGCGCCCGCCGCCCGCGCGACGGCCGCCGACTTCCAGAGGCCCTGCGCGTCCACGACGACGTCGGGGGCGAACTCCGCGATTTCGGAGCGCAGCCGCGAGAGGCCGCGCCAGGTCTCCGGGGCGAACGGGTGCGCCCGCCACATCCGGCTCTCCGCGACGATGACGCGATCGCAGCTCGGATTGCCTTCGAGCGCTCCGGCGAACGGCCGCTCGATCGCCCACGCGACCCGCGCGCCCCCGGCCTTCGCATTCTCGGCGAGCGGCAGCGCGTGAATCACGTCGCCGAGCGCGGAGAGGCGGACGATGAGGAGGCGGCGGGTTTCCCCAACGCCGGAGCTCACGGCGTGAGCAGCGTCCGGTCCGCGTCGAGGGCCGCCTTGAGCTCCTCCGGCGTCGCGACGGCCGTTCCCATCTTCATGACGACCACCCCGCCGGCGAAGTTGGCGAGCAGGGCCGCCTCGAGCGGCGCGGCCCCGGCCGACAGGGCGAGCGCGAAGGTCGCGAGCACGGTGTCGCCGGCTCCCGTGACGTCGGCGACCTGGTCGGTGCCGTGAACGGGAATGCGCTCGGGCGTTGCGCCCGGCGTGAAGACCGCCATCCCGCGCGAGCCTCGCGTGACGAGAAGGCAGCCGCAGCGCATGCGCTCGCGGAGCGCGGTGCCCGCGGCCTCGAGTCTCGCGTCCGAGTCGTGCAGCGTTTCGCCCGACGCCTCCTCGAGCTCCTCTTCGTTGGGAGTCGCGGCGTCCACGTCGGTGTAGGCGGGAAGGCGGTGGCGCGAGTCCACGCAGATCCGCGCGCCGGCCGCGAGGATCGATCGCAGGGTCGGGATCGCCCCGGGCGAGACGGCGCCGTAACCGTAGTCCGAAAGGATCGCTCCGTGCGCACCGCGCGCCGCGTCGCCGAGCCTCGCGGAGACTCCGGCCGCGGCGCCCTCGGGCAGCGCGTCCTCGACGTCGTATCGGACGATCTGCTGCTTGATCGCATGAGGCGCCCCGCCGAGGATGCGAGTCTTCGTCGGGGTGCGGTAACCGGAGACCTCGAGGAGCCCGCTGCAGTCGATGCCGCGCGCGCGGAACGCGTCCCTCAGGGCTTTCCCCGCTTCGTCCGCGCCCGTGGCGCCGATCGGCACGGGGATTCCGCCGAGCGCGTGCACGTTGGCGGCGGTGTTGCCGGCGCCGCCCGGAATGCTCTCCTCCCTCACGTAGCGCAGGATCACGACGGGCGCCTCGCGGCTGACCCGCTTGGGGTGGCCGTAGACGAACCGATCGAGGACGAAGTCCCCGGCGACGACGAGGCGGCGGCCCGAAAGGCGGTCGACCAGGTCGCGGAGGCGGCTCCGAGCAACGGGGAACGGCACGGGCGCGGATTATAATGAGCGCCCCGAGAACGACGATGCTCGACTCCCAGGTCCTCGTTCTGAATCGAGTCTTTCAGGCCGTCCAGGTGACGTCGGTCCGAAAGGCTTTTTCGCTGTTTTACAAGGGTCACGTGAAGGCCGTGCTGCCCGACTACACCACCTACGAGTTCGAGAACTGGTGCGACATCCCGGTGCAGCCGCAGGACGAAGTCGTGCTCACGCCCTCCATGGCGATCCGGATTCCCCGCGTCGTCGCGCTGAAGGACTTCGACCGGCTGCCCCGGCAGGACGTGAAGTTTTCGCGCCACAACATCTACCTGCGCGACGGGAACCGCTGCCAGTACTGCGGCCACAAGTTCCCGTCGGCCGAGCTGTCGCTCGACCACGTCATTCCGCTTTCGCGGGGCGGCAACTCGTCGTGGGAGAACGTCGTGTGCGCCTGCCTGTCCTGCAACGTCAAGAAGGGCAATCGCACTCCGCACGAAGCCTCGATGCGCCTGATCGCCGCGCCGCGCAAGCCGCGCTGGCATCCGGTCGGCCAGTTCGGTTCGAGTCGCCTGCATCCCTCGTGGCGCAACTTCCTCGATCTGGCCTATTGGAATACGGAGCTGAAATGACGCGGCCGTAGCCGCGCGTCACTTCATCCCGAGCGCTCACTTCACCCCGAGCGCAGCGAGGGATCCCTTTCGAGTCTCGCTGGGGCTGCCAAGGGGATCCCTCGTCGCTTCGCCGCTCGGAATGAGAGGTTCTACGTCCGCGTCAGCTCCTCCACCGCCCTCACGACCGCTTCGACCGAAATCTCTCTCATGCATTCGTGCGCATACGGGCACTCCGTCTTGAAACACGGAGAGCAGAAGACGTAGCGGTCGAGGACGCGGGAAGGCGACCCCGACGGGCCGGTCCGGCCCGGATCGGTCGGACCGAAGAGGGCGACGACGGGCGTTCCGACCGCGCCGGCGAGGTGCATCGGCCCCGAGTCGTTCGTGACCGCGGCCCGCGCGAGGGAGAGCGCGGCCGCGAGCTCGACCGGGTCGAGCCCGGCTCCGAGGACCGGCGGGCGGGATCGAGCGCCCGCCGCGATCGAACGGCCGAGGTCCTCTTCGCCCGGGCCCACGAAGACGGCGGCGCGATCTCCCCGCGCGGCGATCGCATCCGCCAGCGAGGCGAAGCGTTCGGCGGGCCAGCGCTTGGTCCGGGCGAACGCGCTCCCGGGAGACAGCGCGACGAAGGAGCCGTCCTCCGCAAGTCCCGCCGCCCCGAGAGCCGTCCGCGCGCGGCCGAGCGCTCGCTCGGACAGGGGAAGACGCGGCGCCTCGAGATCCGGCGCCACGCCGTATTTTTCGAGCAGGGCGTCGTAGTCGCGAAGCTGGTGCAGGGTCCCCGGGGGCGGCGGCAGGGCGCCGGTCAGAAGCCACCCTCGTCCCTCGGTCGCATAGCCGATGCGGCGGCCGGCGCCCGAGGCCGCGGCCAGCAGGGCGGCGCGGTACGAATTCGGGAGCAGCCAGACCTCGTCGAAGCGCCCCCGCCGCGCGGCCAGGGAATCCGCCGCGAACGACGAGCGCTCGAGGACCGCGTCGGCGCTGCCTTCGGCGCGGTAGATCGAGGCCGGCCCGCGGCGCGCCAGCACCGCGAGCCCGCCTTCCGGACCGGCGCGGCGAAGCGCCCGCATCAGCGGCAGCGACATGACGGCGTCGCCGATCCAGTTGGGCGCGATGACGAGCCGCTTCACCGGTCTTCCGGCCTCGTCCGCCACCGGTTGTGCATCCAGAGCCAGGCCTCGGGCTTCGCGCGGATCACCTCTTCGGTGACTTCCATGTAGCGGGCGGTCGCGCGCCTCACCGCCTCGTCGCGGCCGCCGCCCTCCGAGCGGAACTCCCCGGCGAGGATCGGGGGGCCGAGGGCCAGCCGATATCGTCCGGCGCCTTCGGGCCAGACGAACGCCGGCACGACGGCGGCGTCGGTCTTGAGCTGGAAGAGCGCCAGTGCGGGTGTCGTGGCCGCGAGCCTTCCGAAGAAGGGAACGAAGACGGCCTCCTGCGGAAGGACGTTCTGGTCCACGAGGATCGCGACGGTTCCGCCTTCGCGCAGGGTGCGGAGCACGTCGCGCGCCGCGTCGCGCTTGGCGATGAGCCGGTTTCCGAAGCGCGTGCGCCGGCGCGCCAGCTCGCGTTCGAGGTGCGGGTTGTCGAGGGGCCGCACGACCGGGGCGATCGGTTCCGCGATCAGGCCCGCCCGGATGGCTCCGAGCTCCCAGCCGCCGAAGTGCGCGGACAGCAGGAAGACGCCGCGGCCCCGCGCCCGGGCCGCCGCCAGATGCTCCTCGCCGGAGACGCGCACGCGCGCGCGGATGTCGGCCTCGGACATCCGGGAGACCTGGAGGAACTCGACGAAGGCGCGTCCGAGCCAGTCCGCCGATGCGCCGGCGAGCGCGTCGAGCTCCGCCTCTCCCTTCTCGGGAAACGCCGCGCGCAGGTTCGCGCGGAGGATCCGGCGGCGCGAGGCCCCGATCCGGGCATAGACGCGGACGAGCCAGCCTCCGAATGCGGCCGCGGCGCGACGCGGCATCAGGGAGAGCAGGCCCGCGCCCGCCCGGAAGGCCGCGAGCTCGGCCAGGTTTCGCGCCGCCGAACGGCTCACGATCGGCCGGACGCGCGCGCCGGGAGGCGCGACGCGAGAAAGCCGAAGAAACCCGGCTCTTCGACCTCGACGCCGAGTCGGACCGTGACGAGCGGCAGGGAAGCGCGGCCTTCGAGCTTGACGGCGTCCTTCTCGGTCGTGACGAGGAGGCTCGCTCCGCTGCGCTCGGCGGCGGCGCGGATGCGGGCGAGCGACCGCTCGCCGTAGCGCTGGTGGTCGCGGAACTCGAGGCGTTCCTCGGGCGATATGCCCGCCTCGGAGAGGGTGGAGGCAAACTCGGCCGGGTTCGCGACGCCGCAGACCGCGATGACCCGCCGGGGCGCGAGCGCGTCGATCTCGATCGGGGCGCCGTGCTCGTCGCGAAGTCCCGCCGGGCGAATGCGCGCGTGAAAGACGGGAGCCGCCGGCGCGAAGCGCTGAACCACCGCGAGGGCGTCCGCCGCCGGAGCGCCGCGGTCCACGCGCGTGAACACGACCGCGTCGGCGCGCCGCACGGCGTCGACGGGCTCGCGCAGGCGGCCGGCCGGGGCGACCCTTCCGCCGCCGAAGGGGTCGCGCGCGTCGAGGAGGAGCAGGTTCACGTCGCGGCGCACGGCGAGGTGCTGGAAGCCGTCGTCGAGGATCAGCAGATCCGCGCCGAGGTCCGCCGCGCGCCGGGCCGCGTCCGCCCGCCGTTCACCCACGACGACGACGATCCCCGGGATCGACCGCGCGAGCGCCACCGGCTCGTCCCCGCCCTCGTCCGCGGAGACGATCGGGCCGTCGCCGGCCCCGACCACCACGACGCCGCGGGACCGGCGTCCATAGCCCCGGGAGAGGACCGCGGGCCGCCAGCCCTCGAATCGCAGCCGGCGCGCGAGAAATTCGACGAAGGGAGTCTTGCCGGTGCCTCCGAAGGTCAGGTTGCCGACGGAGATGGAGGGCCGCGGCAGTGCACGCGACGCGAGGCGCCCGGAGGCATACCAGTCCGCCCGCAGGCTCGCGGCCTTTCCATAGAGCACGCCCAGGGGCGAGAGGATCACGAGGCGGCTCCGGCGGCGGCGCCGCCCGAAATGAGGGCCAGGGCCGCGGAGGCCGTCCGGTCGGCGGCGCCCCGGTTCCCGGCGACGAAGGCGGACGCCTGCTCGCCGCGCCGGCGGGTTCCCTCCGGATCCGCCAGCGCGGCGGCGAGGGCCGCGGAGAGACCGGCCGCATCGGGCACGCGGACGAGCAGCCCGCGCTGCTGTCCGGCCGCGGCGACCTCGCGGAAGTTCTCCAGGTGCGGGCCGGCGATGACCGTCGTGCCGGCGGCCCAGGCTTCGATGGGATTCTGGCCGCCGCGGGCGACCAGGCTTCCTCCGACGAACGCCACGGCGGCTTCCCGGTACGCGGAGGCGAGCTCGCCGATCGAGTCGAGGATGTAGACATCCGACATCCCGGAGGAGCTCGCCGCGCCCGGAGCGGAACCCGATCGGCGGAGCACCCGGAGCCCCCGCGACCCGCACACCCGCGCGGCGTCATCGAAGCGCTCGGGCCGGCGAGGCGCCAGCAGCAGCAGGGGCCTCGGGAAAGGGAGCGCGGACCAGGCGTCGAGCACGAGAGCGTCCTCGCCTTCGGCGGTCGAGCCGGCCGCGACGATCGGGCGCCCCGCGGCCGCGGCGCGCAGGCGCGGCGCATCGGCGAAGGGCGCTGGCTCCGGAAGGTCGTACTTGAGGTTGCCCGTCACGCGGACGCGATCCGCGGGAGCCCCCAGCTCGACCACGCGGCGCGCGTCCTCGGCCGACTGCATCGCGAAGAGCGCGATGCGGGACAGCGCCTGTCTCATGAACGCGCGGACGAGGCGGTAACGGCGAAGGGAGCGCTCCGAGATCCGTCCGTTCACGAGGGCCACGGGAATGCCGCGCCGCTGTGCCCGTTCGAGAAAGAGCGGCCAGATCTCCGTCTCGGTCAGGAGGACGAGCCCCGGACGCGCCTGATCGAGCGCCCGCCCGACCGCCCCGGCGAGGTCGAAGGGGAAGGCGAAGACCGAGGCATCCGGGGCGAGCGTGCGCTCGGCGAGCTCCCGTCCGGCCGCCGTCGTCGTGGAGACGCCGAATCGCTCCTCCGGCCGCCGCCGCCGGATCGCGGCGAGGAGGTTTCGCGCGACCCCGAGCTCTCCCACGGACACGGCATGAATCCAGATTCCGCCGTGAAGATCCGGCCATTTCGAGAGGCCGAGCCGGCCCCGGATGTCCCCGAGACGGCGCTTCCCCCGCAGCGAGCGCAGCAGCGCGACGGGAGCGTAGGCGACGAGTGCGACGCCGGCCACGACGCGATAGAGGAGCAAAGCAGGCCGATTATCTCCGCTTTGCTTGCTCGGACGGAGCCAAAGATTTAAGATTCAATGGCTTAGGCCGGCGGAAAAGGCCCCAACGGCAGGGGGGCCAGGTCCGTATATCCGGCAGGAGGAAACCTCTTCAGGGCATATGGAACTCGTCTACAGCGAACGGGCAGAGCGGCAGGGGGCTGCGGAGCTCTCGGATCGCGATCTGGCCGTCCGGGCCCGAGGCGGCGAAATGCTCTGCTTCGAGGCCCTCGTCATGCGCAAGACGCCGGCCGTGGTTTCCCTCGCCCGCCGCATCGTCGGCAACGGAGAGGACGCGCGGGACGTCGCCCAGATGGTCTTCCTCCGCGTCTGGAAGGAGATCCATCGCTACGACGAGCGCTACTCCCTCAACACGTGGCTCTACCGCATCGCCACGAACCTTTCGATCGACTTCCTGCGCTCCTCGCGGAGCCGGGAGCGCGCGCACGGCGCCACGCTGCACCTCGTTCGCGAGCGCGAGGAGTCCACGGCCGACGGCGCCACGCGCTCGGCCGAGGACCGGGAGCTCTCGCGCCTCTTCGAGATCGTGTCGGGAAGGCTCTCCGAGAAGCAGAAGGCGGTCTTCGTCCTGCGCGAAATGGAGGACTGCGACACGAAGGACATCGCCGAGATCCTGGGCTGCGGCGAGTCCACGGTCCGCAACCACCTCTTCAATGCCCGCCGGATCCTGCGCAAGGAGATCGCGCGGCTCTATCCCGAGTTCCTGCGCGGGAGGCCGCGGTCATGAGCGCGATCTGCCCGCTCGTCCGAGAGGGACTCGGAGACTATTTGACGGACCGCCTCCCGGCGCCCCAGCGCCGCATTCTGCGGGAGCACCTGGCGGCCTGTGAGCCCTGCCGCGATGCCGCTTCCGCGCGGGACGCTTCGCTTCTGTTCGCGCGGCCGTTTTCCACCGAGGAGGTCGGCGCGGGAGAGACCGCGGCGATCCTCGCGTCGGTGCGGACGGGCGTCGCGCTCATCGAGACCGAGCGGCGCATCGCACCGGCGCGCCCGGCCCATCGCCGCGCCGCCATGGCCGCGGCGGCCGCCGTGGCCGTCCTGGTGTGGCTGGTTCCCGGCTCGTCGCGGCGCGAGACTCCGGTTGCGGCCCTTCCGGCCTCGGCGTCCACGCCCGCGCCGGCAGCCGACGCCTCGGGGCTCGCGGCCGCCGCGATGCCCGACGAGTCCGCCGCGCCGTCGAATGCGACCGTCTACGAGCTCAACCCCGGCGCCGGCCGGGAGGAGCCCCGCGTCGTCTGGATCGTGGATCGGGGGCTCGATATTTAGCGGGTATCGCGCCGCCGACCGGGCCGGCCTCCAAGGGGCCGGGGATAGTCATTTCGAGTGAAAAAAAACCTGCTTCTCTTCGCTGCGCTGCTGCTCGCCGTTGCGCCCCTCCGGGCGGCGGAGGACGCGTCGGTGCGCGTCTACGTCCTCAAGCACAAGCGTGTCGAGGAAGCGGCGCTGCTCGTCCGCCCGCTCCTTTCGGACGCGGCCTCGGTCACGCTGACCCAGAAACTGAACGCGATGACCGTGACCGATCGCCCCGAGAAGCTCGACCAGATCGGCAAGATCCTGGCCTCCTTCGACGTGCCGCCGCGCGGGTACAACTTCGCGATCAAGCTCGTGCGGGCCCGCGCCGACGTGCCCTCCGGCACGATCGCGAGCGAGATCGGGGGCCTCGGCGCGAAGCTGAAGTCTCTCTTCCAGTTCAACGACTACGCGCTGATCGACTCGGTCGTGCTGCGCGGCGTCGAGGGCGGGATGCTGCGCTATCAGCTCGGGTCCGACTACACGGTGAGCTTCGTGATCCGTTCGCCCGGAAACGCGGGGGGCAGGGAGCTGCTGCTGTCGCCGTTCACGCTCTCGAGGCTCTGGAGGCCGGCGCCGCCGCCGGGGCAGAAGCCCGCGGCACCGCCGCCCGGCCTGATGCGGCAGCTCTACCAGACCTCCGTCCCGATCACGCTCAACCAGACGCTCGTCCTCGGCGCCTCGCGCGAGGAGAGCTCGAAGAGCGCGCTGATCCTGATCCTGCTCGCCGAGGACGCCGCGAATCCCGCCGCCGAGAAGGGCACTCCCGGTCCGAAGTCGGTGGAGAAACGGCCGTGACGGAGTTTCGCGTCAAGGCCGGCTGGCCCGACGGCTCGGTCGCCGAGCAGATGGTCATGGCGATCGACATGGGCGCCGCGCGCATGGAGGTCGAGCGCCGGGGCGGGCACGTCTTCGAGGTCAAGCGAAAGGGCTTCGCGCTCGGGGGCAAGCGGGTCAAGCGGGGCCGGATCAAGATGGCCGAGTTCCTCATCTTCAACCAGGAGCTGATCGCGCTGCTGAAGGCCGGGCTTCCGGTCGTGCGCTCCTTCGAGATCCTGCTCGAGCGGCAGAAGAACCCGACCCTGCGCCGCGTGCTCGGCGACGTGCGGGAACGGGTCAACTCCGGGATGTCCATTTCCGAGGCCTTCGCGGAGGAGGGCGACCTGTTTCCCCGCCTCTACTGGACCTCGCTCAAGGCGGGGGAGAAGTCGGGCGAGATCGAGGCCGTGCTGCGCCGCTATCTCAAGTACCAGAAGACCGTGATGGCGCTGACGCGCAAGGTCGTCTCGACGCTCGTCTATCCGGCGATCCTGATCCTTCTCTCGATCGGCCTGATCACGATCCTGATGACCTACGTCATCCCGCGGTTCACGGAGTTCTTCGCTGACTTCAACGCCGACCTTCCGCTGCTGACGGTCGTGGTCCTCAAGGTCGCGAACTTCCTCCGCTCGAACATCCTGATCCTCGCCGCGGGGATCGGCGGCTCGGCCTTCGTCGTGTCGCGGTGGATGAAGACGACGCGCGGCCGGGAGTGGCGGGATGCCGCGATCCTGAAGCTGCCGATCATCGGCGGGATCTTCCGCCGCTTCGCGATCACCCAGTTCACGCGCAGCCTCGCGACGCTGCTCGGCGGCGGCACTCCGCTCGTGCCCGCGCTCGAGAACGCGGCCGACGCGATCGGCAACAGCGCCGTCTCGCGGCGCGTCCGGGAGGTCGTCCCCCGGGTCCGGGAGGGCCGCGAGCTCTGGAAGACGCTCGAGGAGACCAACATCTTCACGGACCTGACGATCGAGATGATCAAGGTCGGTGAATCGTCGGGGGCGCTCGAGGAGATGCTCTCGTCGGTCTCCGATTTCTACGACGAGGAAATCGACCAGCTCCTGGCGCGAGTCATCTCGTTCGTCGAGCCGGCGATCCTCGTCCTGATGGGCGGCGTCATCGTGACGATCCTGCTCTCGGTCTATCTGCCCATGTTCCGCCTGATGTCGGCGATCAAGTCGTGAGGTCCTGATGGCGAAGCAGATGTCCAACGGAAAGTCGGTCGTGGAAGTCGTCAAGTTCTCCTCGCGGGCCGAGGAGGAGGCGACGGCGCTCGCGTTGTCCGAGCGGCTGGGACTTCCGTTCGTGGACCTCGCGTCCTTCCGCGTGGACGCCGAGCTCTTCCGGTCGATTCCCGTCGAGTGGATGCTGCGCTACGGCTTCGTGCCCGAGTCGAAGACCGAGAAGGCGATGACGATCATCTGCGCCGATCCGTCCGACGTCGTGCACCTCGACGAGCTCGAGCTGCTCGTCGGCCTGCCGATCCGGGTCAAGGTCGGCAGCCGCGCGGCGATCGACGACATCCTCCAGAAGAGCGAGTCCTCCCAGCGCGTCCTCGACGAGGCGACCGAGGACTTCCGCATGCAGCTCGTCCAGGAGGACGAGGAGGGCGAGGAGACCCTGACGATCGACCGGATCGCCGCAGGACAGCTCGCCCGATCATCAAGCTCGTCGACTCGATCGTCTTCAACGCCATCCAGCGGCGCGCCTCCGACATCCACATCGAGACGCAGGAGCACGTCGTCCTCATCAAGTACCGCATCGACGGCGTGCTCTACCAGGCGATGGAGCCGATCGACAAGCGCCACCACGGCACGATCATCTCGCGCATCAAGGTCATGTCGGAGCTCGACATCGCCGAGAAGCGCATCCCGCAGGACGGCCGCTTCAAGCTGCGCGTGCGCGGGCGCACGATCGACTTCCGCGTCTCGATCATGCCGACCGTCCACGGCGAGGACGCGGTCATCCGCATCCTCGACAAGGAATCGATCAACGAGGAGTTCAAGAGCCTGAACCTCGACATCCTCGGCTTCGACGCCGAGACGAAGAAGAAGCTGCGCAAGTTCATCCGCGAGCCGTACGGCATGGTGCTCGTCACCGGGCCGACCGGATCGGGCAAGACGACGACGCTCTACGCCTGCCTCTCGGAGATCCAGTCGGTCGAGGACAAGATCGTCACGATCGAGGATCCGGTCGAGTATCAGCTGCGCGGCATCACGCAGATTCCGGTCAACGAGAAGAAGGGCCTGACGTTCGCGCGCGGCCTGCGCTCGATCCTCCGCCACGACCCCGACAAGATCATGGTCGGAGAGATCCGCGACGAGGAGACGGCGCAGATCGCCATCCAGTCGGCGCTGACCGGCCACCTCGTGTTCACGACCGTCCACGCGAACAACGTCGTCGACGTGCTCGGCCGCTTCCTCAACATGAAGGTCGAGCTCTACAACTTCGTCTCGGCGCTGAACTGCATCCTGGCGCAGCGGCTCGTGCGCAAGATCTGCCCCCACTGCAAGGCGCCGGCCGAGATCACGCCCGAGGGGCTCCGCGAGGCCGGCGTGGATCCGGAGACCGTGAAGGGCCGGACGTTCTACGAGGGCAAGGGCTGCCTCGAGTGCGACGGCACCGGCTTCCACGGCCGGATGGCGATCGCCGAGCTGCTCGACCTCTCGGACCGCATCCGCGGGCTGATCCTCGAGCGCCGCCCCGCCTCCGAGATCAAGAAGGCGGCCCAGGAGGAAGGGATGATGTTTCTGCGCGACTCCGCGCTCGCCAAGGTCTTCGAGGGTTCGACGACGTTGAAGGAGATCAACAAGGTGACCTTTGTCGACTGAGGCGTTCCCGCGATGAGGATCCCCTTTCTCGCCCCGGTCGTGCCGCCGCACGTGTTCTGTCTCCTCGACGACGGGGTGACGTATGCGCGCGTGCGCGGCGAGGCGCCGGTCGGATTCGCCGAGACGCGTCACTTCAAGTATCCGGCGGGCTCGCTCGGAGGGCCCTCCGGCGGCGCGCCGCTCCTGACCCGCGAGGCGGTCGCCGAGGCGGTGAAGGCGGCGCGGGCGCTCTCGGGCGGACGCCTCTCCCGGGCGTCGGTCGTCTATCCCGACTCCTGGGCCCGCATCGTGCCGGTCGAGCTCGAGGCGATGCCGTCGGGCCGCGAGGCCGGCGTCGAGATGGTGCTCTGGAAGCTGAAGAAGCTCCTCCCGTCGCTCACGGGCGACGTCGAGGTCGTCTACGAGCCGATGCCGATTCTCTCCGAGGAGAAGCGGGTGCTCGCGGCGACGACGTCGAAGGCGGCGATCGAGGCGATCGATCGTTCGTTCGACGAGTGCGGCGTCCGCCTCGGTTACGTGGCGCCCGCTTCCCTCGCGCTCTTCGAAGGCCTCGCGCCGCTCCTGTCCGAGGCCGCCGGAGGCGACTACGCGCTGCTCCATCGCTCCGGCGGGACGACGTCGTTCTTCATCGGCCGCGGCTCCGATCCGATCTTCTTCCGCCAGCGTCCTCCCGGCGCCGACGAGGATCAGGACCAGGAGGCGCGGCTCTCGCTCTCTTACTACGCCGAGCGGCTCAAGGGCCCGGGTCTGCGCGCCGTGTACGTCCACGACACGGAGTCCGGCGGCGATCTCGAGAGGGTCGGAGCGTTCCCGGTCGCGCCCGTCGCCCTGTCGGGCCGGCTCTTCGAGGCGGACCCCGGGTTCGACGAGCGCGTCCGCGCGCGCCCCGAGCTGATGGCGGGGTTTGCCGCGGTGCACGGGAAGTGATGACGGCGAGCTGGAACTTCGCCAAACGGCCGTTCCGCGACGACCGCCCGGCCGTGGGCGGCGCGGCGGCCCTCTTCCTGGCGGGCGCCGTTCTGCTCGTCGCCAACCTCCGGACCTTCACGAGCGATCGCCGCTCGGTGGCCGACACCCGCGCCGAGATCGCGGCGCTCGAAACGCGGCAGCGCGATGCGGAGACGAAGGGTCGCGAGGCGAAGACCGCGCTTTCCTCGTACAAGCTCTCGGCGCTGGCGGACGAGAGCCGCGAGCTCGCGCGCGTCGTCGCGGAGCGGAAGTTTTCCTGGACCGGTCTTCTCGCCCGTCTCGAGCGGACGCTGCCCTCGGACGTCGGGATCCAGAGGCTTCAGCCGGAGTTCGGGAAGGACGAGCGCGTCGCCCTGACGCTGCAGCTCGTGGGGCGCAGCCGCGAGGCGGTCGTGCCGACGATCGCGGCGCTGACGAAGGATCCGGCCTTCACCAACGTGGAGCTGCGGGTCGAGTCGCAGCCGGAGGGCGGCGGCGCCGATCCGTTCACGTTCCAGATCGCGAGCCGCTACGAGCCCGAGGCGGAAGAGAACCGTGCGGGCGCGAAGGGGAGCCGTTCCGATGCGAAGAAGCCGGCCGGGCCGGCCGGAAGCCAGTCCGGCCGCGCCGCCGGGAAGAAACCGGCGGTGCCCGGGTCGGTCGCGAAGCCCGGCGCGTCCGCGAAGGCGGCCCCGAAGCCGAGACCCGCCGGGCCGGGTCCGCGGATGGTCCCGACCCCGAAGCCGAAGGGGCGCCCGTGAAGATCGTCCTGAAAGGCCGCGCGCTCACGCTGCTGATCGCTCGCGGCGCTCTTCTTCGCGGGCAACCTCGCCTTCTTCCTGGCCTACCGGTCCGGCACGCAGTCTCGCCGGGCGTCGCTCCAGGCGCGGCGGGACGACCTGCGCAAGGCCGTCCAGTCGAGCGAAGCCGACGCCGCGAAGGTCACCGGCCAGAAGGATCGTCTCGGCGGGGTCTCCGAGGCCATCGACGAGTTCTACGGGCGGCAGATCGGAACCGAGCGGGAGACGCTGCGCCCGGTCGTCGACGAGATCCACTCGATCCTGCGGGAGACCGGCGTCGCCGTGCCCCAGATCTCGTACAGCACGGCGCCGGTCGCGAAGCTTCCGCTCCTCCAGATGCGGTCATGTTCACGATCCGCTGCGACTACAGCCGCTTCAAGCAGCTCCTCCGCGCGTTCGAGGCGAGCCCGAAATGGATCGCCGTGCGAGGCATCGGCATCGCGCGCGACAACGACCGGCCAGGCTCGGTGCAGGTGCAGATGAGCCTCGTGACCTACTTCGCGGAGCCCGGCGAGCCCGGACCGGGCGGCGATGGCGCGGCCGGACCGCTCGCGGCGCGGAGGGCCGGCTGATGCCGTCGCTCACGAGCAAGCTCGGCTCTCGCCGGCAGGCGATGCTGCTCGGCGGCCTGGCCGTGGTCCTGTGCCTCGCCCTGGTGCGCTGGCGGTCGGGCCCCGGGGCGTCCGCGCCGAGCCCGGCGGCGAGCCCGTCGCGCCCGAACCCGACCGCCGCCGCCGGAGGTGCGGAGGCCGATGCCGCTCCCACCCCGGGCTTCGGGCGCGGCCGCCGCGCCTCCGCCAAGGAGCTGAACCCCGACGACGTCGGGGTCATCTCGATCAGCGATTTCGTCCGGCCGACGGCGGGGCCCTCTTCGGATCCGGGCCGCGATCTCTTCGAGCTGCGGGAACCGACCCGTCCGCCGGTGCCGACGCCGACCCCGGCGCCGCCGGTGGCGGGCGACGTGCGCTTCATCGGCCCGCTGCCGCCGCCTCCGCCGACGCCGACGCCGAAGCCGCCCGACATCGCGTTCAAGTTCATCGGAACCTTCGGTCCGAAGGACCACCCGATCGCGGTCGTGCAGCAGGGCGACGAGGTCTTCAACGTCCGGACGGGCGACACGCTCTTCGGAAAGTTCATTCTCCGCAAGGTGGGCTACGAATCCATCGACGTCGGTTTCGTGGGATTCCCGGATGCGGAAACGCGGCGGCTGGGAATTACGCCGTGAGCCGCGCGGCATTCGACGATCGGAAGGGGACACGCGAAATGTTGAGGAAGTGTCGGAAGCTGGCCGTCCTCGCGGCATTCCTCGCCTGCGGCGTGGGCTGCGCCGGGGGCGCGCTCGTACCAGCAGGCGAAGGACGAAGAGGCGGCTGGGCCACTACGACCTGGCCGTCCTGAACTACGCGAAGGCTCTCGAGCTCGAGCCCACGAGCGCGCAGTACAAGGCGTCCCTCGCGCGAGCCCGCGTCCGGGCCTCGCAGTTCCATTTCGAGAAGGGGAAGATGTATCGCAGCTCCGGGCCGCTACGACCTCGCCGTCGTCGAGCTCGAAGAGGCCGTCATGCTCGATCCGACCAACGACTACGCCGCCACCGAGCTGAAGCACGCCCGCGAGGACAAGGACAAGCAGGACGCCGAGCGCAACGCCGAATCGAACATCGACAAGCTCAAGAAGAAGGTCAAGGGCGCGCGCGCCGTCGGCGATCATTCTCGAGCCGTCGAGCGACCGGCCGATCAACCTGAACTTCCCGCAGCCCAAGCCGATCAAGCAGATCTACCGCGCGCTCGCCGACGCCGCGGGCATCAACGTCATCTTCGACCCGCAGCTGAAGGACGACAACGTCTCGATCGTCCTGACGAACATCGAGTTCCAGAAGGCGCTCGAGACGCTGCTGCGCCAGGAGAACCACTTCTACAAGATCATCGACGAACGCACGATCCTGATCGCCGCCGACACGCCGCAGAACCGCAAGACGTACGAGGACCTCGTCATCCGGACGTTCTTCCTCTCGAACGCCGACGTCACCGAGGTGGCCAACGCCCTGCGGGCGCTGCTCCAGACGACGCGGATCTCGGTGAACAAGGCGGAGAACTCGGTCACGCTGCGCGACACCGCGGACAAGGTCGCCGTCGCCGAGCGCATCGTCGAGCAGAACGACAAGCAGGTCGCCGAGGTCGTCATCGACGTCGAGCTGCTCCAGGTCAACACGGACAAGCTGCTCGATCTCGGGCTCGCTGATCGCCGCGACGATCACCGCGACGATTCCGTCTCCGGCCGGGCAGGTGACGAACCTCGGGTGCGCAGGTCGGCCAGCAGGCGTTCAACTGGAGCACGCTGAAGCAGATCAACATCAACTCGTTCGGCTTCACGATTCCGTCGGCGACGCTGTCCTTCATCAAAGACAACACCGACGCCGAGCTGCTCGCGAAGCCGCAGCTGCGGATCGCCGAGGGGCAGAAGGCGCAGCTCCTGATCGGCGACAAGGTGCCGATCCCCGTCACGAGCTTCAGCACGTCGAACATCAGCGGCGGCAACGTCGTCCCGGCGACGTCGTACCAGTACCAGGACGTCGGCATCAAGATCGAGGTCGAGCCCCGCGTCCACCACAACAAGGAAGTCACGCTGAAGCTGATGACCGAGGTCTCGAACATCAACGGGACCGTCGGCGGCGGCACGACCGGCCAGCCGACCCAGCCGATCATCGGGACGCGGACGATCTCGTCGAACATCCGGCTGAAGGACGGCGAGACGAATTTCCTCGCCGGCCTGTATCGGACGGACAAGTCGAACCTCAAGACAGACGATCCCGTTCCTCGGGGACATGCCGATCATCGGACGGCTCTTCACGCATGAACAGCAACGACAAGAAGACGACCGACCTCGTCCTGACGCTGACGCCGCACATCATCCGCATCCCCGACGTGACCGAGGAGGACGTGACGCCCGTACTACGTCGGCACCGACGCGAACATCTCGTACCAGGGCGGCCCGCGCGTCGAGAACCCGACGCGCGACCAGGGGCCCTTTCGAGGCGCAGCCCGGGCAAGACGCAGGCGCCCGCCGGAGGCCGCCAGCACGGCGCCGCCCGTGGGCAATCCCGCCATCAACCTCGCGCCGGCGGCGCGCCTTCGGACATCTTCCGGCCCGCTCCGGCGCCGTCGGCGCCGCCGCGCGGGAGCCCCGCAGCCGCAGGCCTCCTTCGGGAGCGGCGCTGACGACGGACGGCTCGGCGGCCCCGACGCTCGCCGCGAAGTCCGCGGCCGACGTCTCGCAGGCCGTGCTCCTCGATTTCGACCCCGCGTACGTTTCGGTCGCTCCCGGCGCGACGCAGACGGTCCTGGTCCGCGCGACCGGCGCCGGGGGCCTTCCCGGCGGAACCGTCTCGATCCGCTTCGACCCGTCGATCGTCGCGGTCGCTCGTCCGGCGAAGCCGATCCTCGGCAGCGACTCCGGGATGGCGGAGGGGCGCGTCGACGACGGCACCACGTCGTGCTCGCGTTCCCGGGAGTCGAGATGCTCGGGGGCACGCGGGCGCTGGCCGAGATCACGCGTGCGCGGCATCGCGCCGGGCCGCTCGGCATTCACGTTCGATCCGCTCGACCTCGGCGGCGTCTCGGTGACGCCCTCGCAACTGGTGGTGGACGTCAAGTGAAGGGGGATGCGGCGTCGACGCGGGCGGGCTGCTTTTCTCGGCTGCCGGCCCTCGGTCCCCTCGGCCCGCCAGCCGACGCGGCGTTCTCCCGCCGCGGGGCTTCACGATGGTCGAGGTGGCCATCGTCGCGGTGATCATCTCGATCCTTGCCGCGATGGCCGTGCCCGTGGCCCGATACTCGCTGCGCCGCCAGAAGGAGCTCGAGCTGCGCTACGACCTGCGCCTGATGCGCGACCAGATCGACCAGTACAAGAAGCTCTCGGACGCGGGTCTGATCCCGATGCAGATCGGCGGCGAGGGATATCCGCCCGACCTCGACACGCTCGTCAAGGGCGTCACGCTCGTCGGCCAGCTCGACAAGAAGCAGCGCTTCCTGCGCCGCATCCCGATCGACCCGATGACCGGGAAGGCGGAGTGGGGCCTGCGGTCCTACCAGGACGAGCCCGACTCCTTCTCCTGGGGCGGCCAGAACGTCTACGACGTCTATTCGCTGTCCGAAGCCCGGGCGCTGGACGGGACGAACTACAAGGATTGGTGATGGAGCAGGAGACGGCGGTCGGTCGACGGAAAACGAAGGAGCGCGGCTTCACCCTGCTCGAGCTCCTCGTCGTGATGACGATCATCGGGATCCTCGCGGCGATCGCCGTACCGGCGCTGCGCGATTCTCCCAAGCGCGCCAAGGAGGCGACGCTGCGGGCGGACCTCTTCACGTTCCGCAGCGTCATCGACCAGTACAAGGGCGACAAGGGCAACTACCCGGCGGATCTCACCGTCCTGGTCAAGGACGGGTACATGCGCAAGATTCCCGCTCGACCCGATGACGAAGGCCTCCGACTGGGTGATCGCGAAGGAGGAGCAGGACGAGCCCGCGCCCTCCGACGATCCCGACGCGCAGCCGGTGCCCGGCATCATCGACGTGCACAGCGCCTCGAAGGAGAAAGCGCTCGACGGGACGCTCTACAGCGAGTGGTGATGCGGCGAGGCCGTCCGGTCCGCTTCCTTTCTTCGGCGGCCGGCCCTCCGTTCCCTCGGCCCGGTCGCCGACGCGGCGTTCTCTCGCCGCGGGGCGGCTTCACGCTCGTCGGCGTGGTCGTGGCGATGGCGATCATCGTCATCCTGGTCGCCGCAGTGGGCCCGTCGGTCGCGATGATCATCGAGCGGGACCGCGAGGCCGAGCTCATCTTCCGCGGGAAGCAGTACGGCCGGGCGATCCTCGCCTTTCAGAAGCGGTACGGCCGGCTGCCGAACGAGCTGAAGGAAATGATGACGATGAAGCCGCGTACCATCCGGCAGCTCTGGAAGGATCCGATGTGCAACTGCGACGACTGGGAGATCATCTTCGCCGGCAGCCCGGAGGCCGTGCCGATGGGCCAGGCGCCGCCCGGCCGGAATGCAGACGCCCGACACCACGAAGACGACGCGGACCCCGGGCTCGAGCTCCTTCGGCTATCGGCAGTGATGCGACGCCGACGCCGCCGCCGTTTCTGGGAAACGGAGGCCCCGCGCGGACGCCGACGCCGTCGTCCATCTTCGGCCAGGAGGGCAAGAAGGTCGGTCCGATCGTCGGCGTCCGGACGAAGGTCCACCGCCAGGGCCTGAGCGCGTGGCGCGGCCGCGACTTCACCGACGAGTGGCGCTTCATCGCCGGCGACGCCGACAACGACCAGGGAATCGGAAACCTGACCGGGGGCGGCCTCCCGGGCGGAGCGCCGCGACCCGCGACGACGCCGGGATTGTGAAGTCCGCCCCCGTCGCGCGCGAGGTCCTCGACAGCGGCGTCACGGTCCTCGTGGATCGGATGACCGACGTGCGCTCGTTCTCGCTCGGCTTCTTCGTCCGGGCCGGCTCGGGCGACGAGCCGCCGGCGCGCCAGGGGCTGTCGCATTTTCTCGAGCACCTTCTCTTCAAGCGGACCCGCCGGCGCTCGAACCTCGAGATCGCGCGGGCGATCGACCGGCTCGGCGGCGAGGTGGACGCGTTCACGACCAAGGAGTACACGGGTTTCTACGCCCGGACGCTCGACGCGCGCTTCGCCGAGGCCTTCGACCTGCTCGCCGACGTCGTCCTGGCGCCCGCGTTCGGCGCCTCGGAC
This sequence comes from uncultured Acidobacteriota bacterium, assembly GCA_963738945.1. Taxonomy (GTDB): domain Bacteria; phylum Acidobacteriota; class Thermoanaerobaculia; order UBA5066; family Gp7-AA6; genus DAHUXD01. The sequence goes on along the minus strand of CAVTYD010000002.1, from coordinate 2,147,788 downwards.
GTCGAGATCGAGCGAGGCGTGATTCTCGAGGAGATCGGCGAGGCGAACGACAATCCCGAGGACCTCGCCCACGAGAACTTCGTGCGCGAGTTCTGGAAGGGGCATCCGCTCGGCGCGCCGATCCTGGGCACGGCGGAGACGGTTCGCGCGATCGCGCGGGACGACCTCTATCGCTACCACCGCGCGCGCTACGGCCCCGCGAACCTGATCGTCGCCGTCGCCGGGCGGGTGCGGCCGGCCGAGGTGATCGGGGCGGTGGACCGGCTCTTCCGGCGGGTGCGCCGTCCTCCCGGCGGCGGGCGAATTCGTCCGCACGCGCTCCGCGCCCGCACGCGCACGTCATCGTGCGGCCGCGCCGCGGCCTCGAACAGGCGCATCTGTGCATGGGGGTCGCGGCGAGTCCGCAGACCAGCCCGCGGCGGTATGCCGCGGCGCTCCTCGACGTCGTGCTCGGCGGAGGGATGTCTTCGCGTCTCTTCCAGGAGGTGCGGGAGCGGCGCGGCCTCGTCTACACGATCGGCTCGTCGCTCTCCGCGTACCGCCTCGCGGGATACGAAGCCATCTCCGCCGCCTGCGCGCCGAAGAATCTGCGCCGGGTCCTCGACGTGACGCTCGGCGAGCTCCGCAAGCTGAAGCGCTCCGGGGTCCGGCCCCGCGAGCTCGCCCGGGCCCGGGAGAACCTGACCGGGAGCATGATCCTCGCCCTCGAATCGACGGTCTCGCGCATGTCGTCGGCCGCGCGGCAGGAGCTCTACTTCGGCCGGACCGTGAGCCTGGAGGAGATCATCGCGAAGGTCGCCGCCGTCACGGCCGACGAGATCGGCGAAGAGGCCGGGCGGGTTCTCGATGGAAGCTCGCTTTCGGTTTCGGTCGTGGGCGACGCGGGCGGTCTCGCGCTCTCCGCAAAGGATCTCGCCGGCGCGCTCTAGCGTTTCGCAACGAAAGGCGCGACACGGCCAAGGATCGTAGGGGCGGGGCTCGTCCCCGCCCGCGGGCGGCCGCAAGGGCCGCCCCTACGAAGACAAAGCCGCACAAGGCTTCCGTCGCGGCGCTCTAGGCTACGATCTCGCCGCCGTGGCGAGCGAGACCCCCTTCGATCCCTGCGATTCCGAAGAGGCCGCCGAATGCATTCGGCAGATCGCCGGCGCGGGAGCGCCGCTCGCCACGCTCATCCATCCCGCCGACGAGATGTTCCGATTCGACCTCGCCGTTCCGCGTCGGAATCGCGAAACCGCGTCGGTCTTCTACTTCGCGACCGGAGCGGCGATCTTCCGAACCGTGTCGGAGATCGCCGCGTGGCGATTCGGCGGCCTCGAAGGCGTGCGCTCGCTCCTCGACTTCGCCAGCGGATATGGCCGGGCGACGCGCTTCATCGTCCGGGCGATTCCCCCGTCGCGGGTCACCGCGGCGGAGATCGATCCCGCGGCGGTCCGGTTTCAGGAAGAAACCTTCGGCGTGAACGGATGCGTGTCCGGCCACGACCCGGTCGACCTCGCCCTCGAGGGACCCTTCGATTTCATCCTGGCCGTGTCCCTGTTCAGCCATCTTCCTCCCGAATCCTTCGAGCGCTGGCTCGCGCGGCTCTACGGGCTCGTGGGCGAGGGGGGCGCGCTCGCCTTCTCGACGCACGGGCCGCTTCTGCCGGACGCGGAGGCCATGCCGGCTTCCGGAATCGCGTTTCGTCCGGTCAGCGAGACGACGCGTCTCGACGGAGCCGAGTACGGGACGTCGTGGGTCAGCGAGGATTTCGTGCGACGGGCCGCGGAACGCGTGAGCCGCGGCCGGGCCGCTCTGTCCGCCCATCCGCTCGGCCTCGGAGGCCACCAGGACCTGTACGTCATGAGCAAACCGCCGCAGCGGACGGACGCGCCCCTGCGCCTCGCGCGCGACCCGCTGGGAGCGCTGGAGCTCGCGACGATCGAGAACGGCGTCGTCGCGGCGCGGGGCTGGGCCTCCGGCGATCGGAACGAGAGACCGCCCGACGTGAGGCTCCTCTTCGGCGCGGAAGTCCGCTCCGTCTCGCCGGGAAGGGGCGGCCCGGGCGAGCGGCGCGACTGGAGCTTCGAGTTCCCGCTTTCGGCGCCCGGCCCCGATCGCATCGTCCGGATCGAGGCCGAGAGCGAGCAGGGCGCGACGCGTCTTCTCGTGGCCGAGACGCTGCGGCCGTATCTGCCGGGATGATGACCCGGCCATTGGCCATTGGTCATCCCGAGGAGCGAAGCGACGAGGGATCCCTTTGGAAGCCGCAGCGAGACTCGAAAGGGATCCCTCGCTGCGCTCGGGATGACAAGTGAGTCCTCGGGATGACGACAAGGCGAGCCCTCCCCGTCGATCGGATGTGATTCGATAGCGCTCCGATGACCGAGATCGCCCTTCCCGTGACCGTCCTGCCGCACGGCGAGGGACTGGAGCTGCCGGCCTACGCGACGGAGGGCGCGGCCGGCTGCGACCTGCGGGCCGCCGTCGGCGAGTCGCTGACCATCCTGCCCGGAGGACGCGCGCTCGTGCCGACGGGCATCGCGGTCGCGATCCCGGCGGGATACGAAGGCCAGGTCCGCATGCGCAGCGGCCTCGCGATCCGCCACGGGCTGACGCTTTTGAACGGGCCGGGGACGATCGACAGCGATTACCGCGGGGAGATCCGCGTGATCCTCGCGAACCTCGGCGCGGAACCCTTCACGCTCGCTCGCGGCGAGCGGATCGCCCAGCTCGTCGTCGCCCCGGTCGCGCGCGCGCGCTTCGAGAAGACGGCGGAGCTGCCTCCGACGGACCGCTCCGGCGGCGGATTCGGTTCGACCGGGAGATAGCGGCCGGCGGAAGGCGGAACGCTATAATCCGTCCGTGCGCGTCACGATCCTCGCGTCCGGCTCCGGCGGCAACGCCTGTGTCGTCGAGGCGGGACGGACGCGCGTCCTGGTCGACGCCGGCCTGTCGGCCCGAGAGATCGAGCGGCGAATGGAGCGGCGGGGCATCGCGGCGGACACGATCTCGGCGCTCTTCCTGACCCATGAGCACAACGACCACTCGAGCGGCGCTCCGGTCTTCGTGCGGCGCTGGGACTGTCCGGTCTATGCCACGGCGGGCACGGCGGCGGCGATCGGGCTCGAGGGCGATCTCTTCACGCCGTACGTCCGCGTCTATCCGGCGCGGGACGAGCGCATCGGCGAGATCGGGTTCCGCGCCTTCGCGACGCCGCACGACGCCGCGGAGTCGGTCGCCTATGCGTTCGAATCGGACGACGGCGCCCGCATGGTCGTCGCTTCGGATCTCGGCCGCGCGGAGGAGCCCTTCGTCGACTTCCTGCGGCACGCGACGACGCTGATGGTCGAGATGAACCACGACGAGGACATGCTCCGCGACGGTCCTTATACCTGGCCCCTGAAGAAGCGGATCTCGGGCGGCTTCGGCCACCTCTCCAACGCGCAGTCGGCCGGAGCGATGTTCCGGGCCGTCGGCCCCCGGCTGCGGCGGATCGTCGCGACGCACCTCTCCCGGACCAACAACACGCCGGAGATCGTCGGGGCGATGCTGACGCGGCTCGTCGAGCGATCGGGATGCGGCGTCCCGTTCTCGATCGCCGACCAGATTCAGGGCCTGGAGGCATTCGACGCATGAAGGTGGAAGTCCGGGTCTATCCGAAGGAAGGCGTCCTCGATCCGCAGGGCAAGGCCATCGCCGCGGCCCTGGGCCGGCTCGGCCACGGCGCGGTGCGCGAGGTGCGCGCCGGCAAGGTCTTCTTCATCGAGGTCGCCGGCTCGGACGCTCGGGCGGCGGAGGCGGACGCGAGGAAGATGGCCGAGGAGCTGCTCGCCAACACCGTGATCGAGGGCTTCGACGTGAGGGTGGTGTCCTGACATGAAGTTCGGAATCGTGGTCTTTCCCGGCTCCAACTGCGACGAAGACTGCCGCCACGTCGCGAAGGATCTGCTCGGCTGCGAGGCCGACTTCATCTGGCATCACGAGCGGGACCTCAGGGGCGCGGACGCCGTCATCCTTCCCGGAGGCTTCGCCTACGGCGACTACCTGCGCGCGGGCGCGCTGGCGCGCTTCTCGCCGGTCATGGAGAGCGTGGCCGAGTTCGCGAAGAGGGGCGGGGCGGTGCTCGGCATCTGCAACGGCTTCCAGGTCCTGCTCGAGGCGGGGCTGCTGCCCGGCGCGATGCAGATCAACCGGGGGCTCCGCTACGTGTGCCGCGACGTGACGATGCGCGTCGAGAACGACGGGACGCCGTTCACCTCGCTCTATCCGAAGGGGAGCCTGGTGACGATGCCGATCGGCCACATGGAAGGCAACTACACGGCGCCCCCGGAGACGCTCGACGCCCTCGAGCGCGAGGGGCGGGTCGTCTTTCGTTACTGCGACACCGAGGGCCGCGTCGTCGACTCCGCGAATCCGAACGGCGCCGCGCGCGGCATCGCGGGCATCTGCAATCGCGAGGGCAACGTCGTCGGCCTCATGCCGCACCCGGACCGTTGCTCGGAGGCGCTTCTCGGCAACGACCAGGGGATCCGGATGTTCGAGTCGGCGGTCGCGGCGCTCTCGGTCGCCCGCTGATCCGCCGGGCCCTCCGGACCCGACGGATCGGCCGAGCTGCTCGGAGGCCTACTCGTCTCGAGGACCTTCGATGAAGGTCTTCGTATCCGCGCCGCCACAGAATGGCGCTCCGCTCTGATAGGTCTCCACGAGGCCCGTCACGGAATCCGTCACCGTCAGGGCGTAGTCGAGGCTCGTCAGACCCGTGTGGAAGAACCAGAACCTGCCGGCGATGGCGCGGGCATCGATCATCTTGACGACGATCTCGGGGAACCCGGGGTCTCCGGTAAACTCTGGCAGGCTGAAGAATCCGAATCGATCCCCCGAAGCCATGACGGCCCCGTGAACGACGGCATTGGAGCCGGGCCGGTGCGCGTCGAGCGTGACCGAGAATCGGCCGCCGATCAGCGACAGCGACGCCGCCCCGGCTTTCGGCGCCGCGCGGGGCGACGCCGAGGCCTCCGACGATTCCGGCGGGACGTCCAGGCCGCCGCAGAGCGGCGAACCCGGCTTGCTCGCGTAGGACCTCCGCTCGCCGGTCACCGTGTCGGTCACCGTGAGGTAGTAGGGCAGATTGGTCAGGCTGGAGTAGAAGACCGGAGCGGCGGCGGAGCCCAGCTCCCCTTGGGCGAGCATCTTGACGACGACTTCCGGCAGGTCCGGGTCGCCCGTCGCGAAGGGCAGGCCGAAGTATCCGGATCGGTCGCCGAGAGGCCGCGCGACTCCGGGAGTCCATGCGCTCGATCCGGGCGGCGTGGCAATCAGGTCCACCGCGTAGCGGCTGCCGACGAGGCACAGGCGCGACGAACTCGCTATGCACGCGGATGGGGGAAGTGCCGTCTCGAGGTCGAGCTCGAAGACGCCGCCTCCTTCCGTGCCGGCGTAGAGCCGACGGCCGTCGGCCGAGACGGCGAGCGCTTCGGTCGCCTGGGGCGCCAATCCGTTCGAAAAGGGTTGCCAGGTCCGAGCGCCGTCGGTCGTTCGGGATATGCCGTTCTGCGTGGCGGCGTACAGATAGTCGGAGCGGGTCGGATCGGCGACGAGCTGGAAGACCGGGCTGTAGAGGATGAAACCCGCGCCGGCCGCGGGATTGGGAAGCCCCTGGCTCGCGCCTTCCCAGGTCGCGCCGGCGTCCTCGCTTCGATAGACACCCGCCGTCGCAGTCCCGGCGTACAGCGTGGCATCCTGAAAGGGATCGCGGGCGATGGAGAGGACCGCGTCGGGGAATTCGTGCGTGCCTTTCGTGAAGGTGGCGCCGTGGTCGCGGCTGAAGAAGATCGAGCCTCCGGTGGTCCCATAGCCGTAGTCGGCGTCGACGTCCCAATAGGAAGTGGCGTAGACCGTCCCCGGGTGCCGGTCGTCGTAGAGGAGGCTGTAGACCGATTGAGCGATGGTCGTGGGCACCCAGGTTCCGGCGCCGTCCTCGCTCCGGAAAAGGCCCGACCCCGTGCCCGCCAGGACCCGCTGCGGCGCGTCGGGGTCGACGGCGAGGGCTATCAGATTCCGATCCCCCGACTGGGTGGGGTCGGAGGTTGCCCAGGTTTGGCCGCCGTCATCGGTCCGAAAGACGGCGCTTCCCCCGACGTACATGGTCTCGGAATCGTCGGGGTCGATCGCCATGCAGTAGACGTTGCGCGGACCGCTCGTCCCTTCGGGACCGCTCGCCAGCGACCAGGCGAGACCAGCGTTGATGGAGTGAAAGAGACCGGGGCCGGAACTGTCGTTGGCCCTCCCGCCCGCCCAGACCGCGGAAGGATCCTTGGGGTCGAGCGCCAGAGCGCCGATCCATACCGAATTCAGTCCCGCGGACTCGGGGGTCCAGGTCTCGCCACGGTCCAGGCTTCGGAAGGCCTTCGAGCCGGTTCCGGCGAGCACCAGCGAACCGGACGCGTCGGACGCGAGTGGCGCAAAGAGCGAGGACTGCAGACTCGATCCCGATCCGGCCAGGGCCCAGGTCGCCCCGCCGTCCTTGCTCAGTAAGACGCCGTCGGACGTGGCGGCCAGCAGGCGCGGAACCGTCGAGCCTTCCGTCGGGATTTCGAGAATGCGTGAAATCGAGTCGCCAGGGTTCGCGGAACACGTCCACGTGGACGCAGAGTCCGCGCTTCGGCAGAAGCCCGTCGTTTCTGCGGCATACACGACTCCGGCGGCCGAGCCGACGGCGATGGACGCGGAGGAGTTGGCTCCGGCGTTTCCCGGCGGCAGCACGCTGGTCCATGTCCGGCCCTCGTCCGCGCTCTTGTAGAGGTTGTCGTAGGTCGCGACGTAGATGGCGTCGGAGGCGACGGCGAGAGCCTGGGGAGAGCTGTTCGCCGGGAGCGTCGAGACCTGTTGCCAGCTCACGCCCGCGTCGGTCGATTTCCAGATCGATCCATCGTTCGCCGACGCGAAGTAAGCGGTCGAGAGTCGTACCGGGTCGATGCCTACCGCGATCACCGAGTCCTGTCCGGGGACGCTCGTCCAGGTCTGTCCCGCATCGTTCGACACGTACAGGTTCGGAGAAGGCCACGCACCGAAAACCAGCGCGAAGACGGCCGAGGCGCCGGAACGGCCCGACATCCGTGAGACGGACAGGCCGGGGAGGCCCGCGGCTTGCCAGCTCGCGCCGCGGTCGCTCGAGCGAAAAACGCCGTTCGGAGTGGCGGCGTAGGCCGCGTCGTCGACGACGACGAGGTCGTTGATCGAGCCGGCGTCTCCGGGTCCGCGAGACGTCCAGGCGTTCTCCTGGGCCGGCGCGATGGAGGCCAGAGCGGCGAGGACGGCGATCGAGACGGGCAGGCAGTGACGGATGGCTTTCACGACTTCTCCCTTCGAAGCGTCATTTCTGGATGTACGTCCCGGACGCGGCTCGCCAGGACAAACCGGTTCGATCAGCTGTCGATCAGTACGTGACAGGGCGAGCCTCAGTCGTTCCCGTCGTCTTCGAGGTTTCGGTCGCGATCGCGCACGTACCCGTGGAAGATCTCGTCCTCGCCGAAATAGGAGCCCACGATCTGGCCCAGGTCGTTGATGCCGTAGGCCACGGTCTCGAGCGCGCCGGGAAACTCGAGGTTCTTGAACCCGTGCGGCGTGAGCAGGAATGCGTGCGTAAAGCAGCCGGGGCAGTCGGGATCGTCGCTCCAGCTTCCGACGATGTGACCGAGGATGTTGATTCCCTGACCTCGTGTGCCTGTGGCGCCCGGAAAATCGAACGACGTGAAGACTCCGCTCGCCAGAAGGAAGCCGTGTTGCGGGCCATTCGGGTTCGCATCCACGTAGCCGCCGGAGATCCGCTTGAGATCGTTGATGTCCTGGGCTCCCGTCGCATGGGCGCCAGGGAAATCGACGTTCGTGAAAACGCCCGAATCGAAGATGTATCCGTGGTGGACCCCGTCGCTTCCATCGTAAAATCCGACGATCCGGCCGAGATCGTCGATGCCGATGGCGGCGGTACGGGGCACCGCCTCCGGCCCTGGGATTATGCCCGGCGGATCGATTGTGCTGAAGTGGCCGTGCCGGAGCAGGTAGCCGTGAACGACATCGTCCGCATCGGTGTAGCGTCCGACCACGTCTCCCCGATTGTTGATGCCGAAGGCTACCGTCAACGTCGCGCCGGGGACGTCGATCATCGTGAAGGTGCCGTGCCGGAGCAGAAACCCGTGCGATCCGCTGGAGTCGTCGCAGCTGCCGACGATGTCGCCGAGGTCGTTGATGCTTCGTGCACTGCTCGACGACGAGCCGGGGCAGTCGATGGTCGTGTAGGCCTGCGCCGGGGCGGCTGGCGAGCCCACAGTCAGCAAAGCCAGCAGGGGCCAGAGGGGCAGCCGGCGAGGCTTTTGCCCCTCCCGTCCGGGATGCCTTGTGTGAATTCGAGTCATGCCAACCTCCTTGTTGCTTCCCGTGTACGCCCCGCTCCCTTCGCCAGGCAAACCGGTTTTCGATCAGCGTTCCATCAGCAAAACCTTCTCGTCAGCGATTGATCAGGAAATCGAAACCGTGCCGCCGCGACCAGCGCGCGGTTGTCACTGCGCTAAGATCACCTCAGCGACGCTCCTCTCTCGGCGGTAGGGCACCGGATGCTGGCGGGTGACCCATGAGACTGAGTTTCGGCGATCACATCTTCGACTCGGACACGCGCGAGGTCCTCCGGGCGGGCCAGCGAGTGGCGATTTCGCCGAAGGCGTTCGTCCTGCTCGAGCTGCTGATCGAGCGCCGGCCAAAAGCTGTGTCGAAGTCCGACATTCATGCGCGCCTCTGGCCGCAGACCCACGTTTCCGAGGCGAACCTCGGCAACCTCGTCGTCGAGCTGCGCTCGGTGCTCGGGGACGCGGCGCGCCAGCCCCGCGTGATTCGGACCGTCGCGCGATTCGGTTACGCGTTCCACGCGCCGGTCTCGCCCCAAGGCGACCGCGGCTCCGACCCCGAGTCGTCTTCCGTCGTGTACCGCCTCGTCTGGGGCCGGCGCGAGATCGCGCTCGAGCCGGGAGACAACCTCATCGGCCGGGACCGTGAGGCCGTGGTCTGGATCGACGACGAATCCGTGTCGCGCCGACACGCTCGGATCTCGATCGGAAAAGAGGGCGCCGCGATCGAAGACCTCGGCAGCAAGAACGGCACGTACGTCGGCGAGCAGAAGATCCGGACCGCGGTGCCCCTGGCGGATCGCGCCGTCGCGCGGATCGGACCGGCAACACTGACTCTACGCGTCCTCAAGCGCACCGGCTCCACGCGCTCCACGGTGAAGGGACGGTCGCCAAAGTGACGCTTCCCGCCGGCACGCGGCTTTCCTCTTACGAGATCGTCCGGCCGATCGGCGCGGGCGGCATGGGCGAGGTGTACCGCGCGCGAGACACGAAACTCTCGAGGGACGTCGCGATCAAGGTGCTCCCGGCAGCGCTCGCAGGCGACGCCGATCGCCTGGCGCGCTTCGAAAAAGAGGCGCGCACGGCCTCGGCGCTGAATCATCCCAACATCGTCACGATCTACGAGGTCGGCCGGGCGGACGGGACTTCGTTCATCGCGATGGAGCTCGTCGATGGCAGGACGCTGAGAGAGCTCGTCGGGGCCGGCCCCATTCCGATCAAGAAGCTGTTGTCCCTGGCGGCGCAGATGGCCGAGGGTCTGGCCAGGGCTCACGCCGCCGGGGTCGTCCATCGGGATTTGAAGCCCGAGAACCTGATGGTGACCCGCGAGGGATTCGTCAAGATTCTCGACTTCGGGCTGGCCAAACTCGTCCGGACGGGCTTCGAGGCCTCGCGCGGAACGGAAAATCCCACGGTATCGCGGGCGACCGAGGCCGGGACGATCCTGGGCACCGTCGGGTACATGTCGCCCGAGCAGGCCAGCGGGGAACCGGCGGACTTCCGGTCCGATCAGTTCTCCCTGGGCTCGATCCTCTACGAGATGATCATCGGCGGCCGCGCCTTCGAGCGCTCGACTCCCGCGCAGACGCTCTCGGCGATCATCGAATCGGAGCCGGAAGCGCTGGCCACGGTAGCTCCCAGGACTCCTGCCCAGCTCATCTGGATCGTCGAGCGGTGTCTCTCGAAGGATCCCGAGCAGCGGTACGCCTCGACCACGGACCTCGCGCGCGATCTGGCGGCGCTGCGCGACCGCGCCTCGGGCATTTCGAGTCCGGGCGTCGAACCGCCGGCCGCGCACAAGCTTCGCCTGTCAGGCCGCGTGCTGACGGCCGTGGCGATCGCGGCCGCTGCCATCATGGCTGCACTCCTCGTGGCTCGCCGGAGCGTCCCCTATCAACCGCCGACCTTCCAGCAGCTGACGTTCCGGCGGGGTCGCGTTCTGCGTACTCGCTACACGCCCGACGGCGGATCCATCATCTACGGCGCCGCCTGGGAAGGGGCTCCCTGGGAGATCTTCACCTCGCGCCTCGACGGCACGGAGTCGCGGCCCTTCGGCGTGAAGAACGCCGACGTCCTCGCGGTCTCGTCCAAGGGAGAGTTGGCGGTTCTGCTAAAGAAAACCTTTGCCGCGAACGGCACTCTCGCCGTCATGCCTCTTGCGGGCGGGGCCATGCGCGAGCTCCTCGAAAACGTCATCGCCGCAGACTGGAGCCCCGACGGGACACAGCTTGCCGTGGCCGTACGCGAGAACCACGAGACGAGGATCGAGTACCCGATCGGACGGATTCTGTACAAGACGAAGGGCCGCCTCGACTATTCGATGCGCGTCTCCGGCAGCGGCAAGCAGATCGCTTTCATCGAGTCCCCGCCGTCCACCCAGGCCATGGCGCCCAATGAAAAGGACCTCCGAATCGTGGACACGACGGGGAAGGCGGCAACGCTGGTTCGTGTCCAGACCCCCCGATCGATCGCCGGGTGTCTCTGGCGGCGCGGCGATCGGGAGGTGCTGTTCTCCTCTTTGTCCCTGGACACGGTCAAGGGGCACACCTCCGACATCGATGTCGTCGACCTGAGCGGCCAGGTCAGAACTCTCTACCGGGGTACCGGCGATTTCCTGACCCAGGACTCGTTTGCGGACGGGCGACTGCTGGTCGTGCAGTCGAAGTTCACCGTGGATTTGATGTTTGGATCCTCGAAGGAGCCCTCCGAGAAAAACCTCGGGTGGCTCACCAGTTCCTGGCTCGATGACATCTCGGAGGATGGCGGGACGGTCCTCTTCCACGACGAAACCGAGGTTTATCTTCGTCGCACGGACGGCTCCCCGGCGATTCGGCTGCTTCCCCAGGTTCGCAATGAGAAGTCCTCCCTCTCGCCCGACGGCAAGTGGGTTCTGAGCGCTTCCGAATCGGAGCACGAGCTCCGACTGACTCCGACGGGGCCCGGCCCGAGCAGGAAAATCTCGGTCGGAGAGCTCGCGCGCGAGGACTTCGGATTCATGCCGGACGGCAAGTCGATCCTGTTCACGGCGACGGGGAAGGACGGACAGAAACGCCTGTACGTCACCGACGAGACGAGCAAGGCCCCGCGCGCCATCTCGGACTCGGGCCGGCCCGACGAATTCGTCGTATCTCCGGACGGAAAAGAGATTGCCGTAAAGGAGTCCGTGGTCTTGAAGGACACGGCGGGCGGACTGAGGCTCTACCGGGTCGATGGCGGCCCATCGCGGGCTGTCGAGGGCTTGACTCTGGGAGACCACCTCCTGGCCTGGAGCGAGGATGGACGATCCCTGTTGGTTAGCCGCGACGGCATCCCTCTGCGCATCGAGCGCTTCGAGTTGGCGACCGGGCGAAAGGAGCTCTGGAAAACTGTCGCTCCTCCGGACGCCGCCGGCTCGTACTATGTCGGCCCTGTCCTGGTGACGCGGGACGGAAACTTCTGGGCCTACAGCGTCAACCGTGCGACGCTTTCCGAGCTGTGGCAGTTGGCCGGCCTCTCGACGAGGTAGTCCCATCGGCCGGATGCGCGGGGTCCGCGGATTTCAGTAAACTGCGGGCCCGATGACCGCGATCACTCCCGATCTCGTCGCGGAACACAACCTCTCCGAAGAGGAGTACCGCAACATCCTCGAGATCCTGGGCCGCGAGCCGAACCTCGTCGAGCTCGGAATCTTCTCGGCGATGTGGAGCGAGCACTGCTCCTACAAGTCCTCGCGCGTGCACCTGAGGAAGTTCCCGACGACCGGGCCGCGCGTGATCCAGGGCCCGGGCGAAAACGCCGGCGTCGTGGACATCGGCGACGGTCTCGCGGTCGCCTTCAAGATGGAGTCGCACAACCATCCGTCCTTCATCGAGCCCTACCAGGGCGCGGCGACCGGCGTGGGCGGGATCCTGCGCGACGTCTTCACGATGGGCGCGCGGCCGATGGCCTCGCTCAACTCCCTGCGCTTCGGACGGCTCGACGCGCCCCGCATGAAGCACCTCGTGGACGGCGTCGTGCGCGGCATCGCCGGCTACGGCAACTGCATCGGCATCCCGACGCTCGGCGGCGAGACGACCTTTCACGAGGGCTACGACGGCAACATCCTCGTCAACGTCATGAACGTCGGAATCGTGAGGAGCGATCGCATCTTCCTCGGCCGGGCCGAAGGCGCCGGGAACCCGGTCGTCTACGTCGGGTCGAAGACGGGCCGCGACGGCATCCATGGCGCGACGATGGCCTCCGAGGAGTTCGCGGCGGACGAGGCGAGCCAGAAGCGGCCGACCGTGCAGGTCGGAGATCCGTTCACCGAGAAGCTGCTGATGGAGGCCTGCCTCGAGCTCTTCCAGACCGACGCCGTCATCGGCATCCAGGACATGGGAGCGGCGGGCCTGACGTCGTCCTCCTTCGAGATGGCCGGCCGCGCCGGCGAGCGGCGTCGAGCTCGACCTCTCGAAGGTGCCGGTCCGCGAAACCGGCATGACTCCTTACGAGATCATGCTCTCGGAGTCCCAGGAGCGGATGCTCCTCGTCGCCCGGCGCGACCGCCTCGACGAGGTTTACCGGATCTTCCGGAAGTGGGAGCTCGACGCCGTCGAGATCGGGACCGTGACCGACTCGGGCCGCGTCGTCCTCTTCTTCGAGGGAAAGATCGTGGCCGACCTGCCGGCCGCGCCGCTCTCCGATCGCGCTCCCTGCTACGACCGGCCGCGCGCGGCGCTCGTCCCCTCGAAGGGGCCCTTCCGGTGGCAGGACGAGCCCGAGCCCGCCGACTACGGCGACTGCCTGAAGCGCGTGCTCGCCTCGCCGAACGTCGCCGAGAAGTCGTGGATCTGGACGCAGTACGACCACATGGTGCAGTCGAACACCGTCCAGAGGCCCGGCGGCGACGCCGCGGTCATGCGCGTCAAGGGCACGACCAAAGGCATCGCGATGAAGAGCGACGTCAACCCGTTCTTCTGCATGTTCGACCCCTATCGCGGCGGCGCCATCGCGGTGGCGGAGGCGGCGCGCTCGATCGCCGCGACGGGGGCGCGCCCGCTCGCGATCACCGACTGCCTGAACTTCGGCAACCCCGAGAAGCCCGAGGTCATGGCGCAGTTCGAGGCGGCCGTGCGCGGCATCACCGACGCCTGCCGCGCCCTCGACGTGCCCGTCGTGTCGGGCAACGTGTCGCTCTACAACGAGACCGACGGCCGCGCGATCCCGCCCACGCCGACGGTCGGCATGGTCGGCCTGATGGAGGACGTCGGCAAGCACGTCCGCGCCGCGTTCCGGCGCGCCGGCGATCTCGTCGCCGTCCTCGGAACGACCCGCGACGAGCTCGGCGCCTCCGAGTTCCTGCGGACGATCCGCGGACGCGACGAGGGACCGTGCCCCGAGGTGGACCTCGACGCCGAGAAGCGGCTCGTCGATCTCCTCGCGGCGCTCGCGGAGAAGGGCCTGGTCGCGTCCGCCCACGACGTCTCGGACGGCGGCCTCGCCGTCGCCATCGCCGAGAGCGCGATGCAGGGCTCCCTGGGCGCGAGCTTCTCGCTCGAGCCGGGCGTACGGATGTCGGCGTTTCTGTTCGGTGAGACGACCGGGCGAGCCGTCATCTCGTTCGCGCCGGAGAACGAGGCCGCCGGTCCGGGCGCTCGCGCGGGAGAAGGCCGTTCCGTTCGCCGCCGCCGGCTGGGTCGGGGGCGAGCGGCTCACGATCTCGGCCGGCAGCCGGGTGGTGATCGACGAGCCTCTCGCGGCTCTGACCGAGCTCTGGCGCTCGGCCTTCGGCCGAGCCCTCGAATCGGCCGACGTCCTCTAGGTCCCGTGCCGCGCCGCCGCGGTAAGGTTCGCTCCGTGGTCTGGACGATCGGGGTCCTGATCGTCGTCCTGGCGGCGTCGGCCGTGTGGATGACGCAGCCGGTGTTCTTCGTTCGCGCGCCCGGGGGCACCGGGCCCGCTCCGGACCGCGCGCGCTTCGAGCGCCGGCTTCGGAAGCTCGTCGAGGAGTTCCACCCGCGCGACGGCGGCCATCCGGAGAACATGGCGCGAGCGGCCGCCTGGATCGCCGAGGAGCTTCGGCGCTCCGGAGCCGCCGTCTCGTCTCAGCCGTTCGAGACCGCCGGGGCCCGCTACGAAAACGTCGTCGCGTCGTACGGTCCCGATTCGGCCGACGTCGTCGTCATCGGCGCCCACTACGACGTCGCGGGTGAAATGCCCGGGGCCGACGACAATGCCAGCGGCGTCGCGGGCCTCCTCGAGCTCGGCGACCTTCTTTCCGGCGCGAAGCTGTCGCGCCGCGTGGATCTCGTCGCCTTCGCGCTCGAGGAGGCGCCCTACTTCGCCACGCCCGGGATGGGAAGCGAAGTCTATGCGAGCGCGCTCGAGAGGTCCGGCCGCCGCGTGCGCGCCATGCTCTGCCTCGAGATGATCGGCTGTTTCACCGATGCCCCCGGCAGCCAGGGGCTGCCGTTTTCGGTTCTGAAGTTCCTCTACCCGACCCGCGGCGACTTCATCGCGGTCGTGGGTGCGGTCGGCGGTCCGGGCATCGTTCGTTGCGTCAAGCGGTCGATGAGAGAGGCGTCGGCGCTGCCGGTCTGCTCGATCAACGCGCCGCGGTTCGTCCACGGCGTGGACCTGTCCGACCACTCGACCTTCTGGAAGCGCGGGCTGCCCGCGGTGATGATCACGGACACGGCCTTCTACCGGAACTCGAGGTACCACACCGAAGCCGATACACCCGAGACGCTCGACTACGCCCGCATGGCGGAGGTCGTTGCCGGGGTTCGCCGAGCGGTCCTCGATCTCGCCCGTTGAAGCCCTCGCTGCCATCGGCGTGGTTGCCAGGGCGATCCGGATTTCCGGAAGGCGGTTCATCGCGCCGTGCATGGAGGCGCGCATCGGCGCATGCGGCAAGGCCGCAACGTTCTGCCGGCCTAGGTTTCGCGCCGTTCGGGCATCGGGGCAGGGCCCTTGCTAGCAGGAGGGCTCTTTCATGACTCAAGCCGTCGCCACGGACGAAGCGGCCGTCGCGATCCTGACGCGGCTCAATCAGCAATACATCGACGCGTTCATGCAGCCCGACGTGCCCTGGTATGCGGCAAACCTCGCCGACGATTTCGTGTGCATCGAGTCCGACGGCTCGATCCTCGACAAGGACGCATTCCTGCGGAGTGCCTCGCGCGGCCCGGACGTGGCGACGTACCGGCTCGAGGACGTCCGCATCCGGATGTTTGGTGACGTGGCCCTCGTCCACGCCACGGGGCGGTTCACGCGCCGCGACGGGTCGGCGGGCACCAGCCGCTACACCGACGTCTACGCGCTCCGGAATGGAACCTGGAGGGCCGTCTCCGCCCAGATCACCAGAACCGGAGGCGGGTGAGGGGGCCGCGACTCAGACGCGCCGCCCCCACGCGAGGATCCGCCGGAACGTGAAGAAGAACGGGCGCTCGTCGGGAACCATCGCGAACAGCGCCTCGCGGTAGCGCTCGACGAAAGGAGGATAGAGATCGGCCGGGAGCGTGCGCCGGTACTCCGAGAGCAGCGAGCCCTCGACCCAGGCCACGATGTCTCGGGCTCCCACGTGTCCTTCGTCAATAGAGCACTCTCTCGAGGAAGAGCCCCGACGGCGGGGCCGTCCACTTCGCGGGCGCGTCGGACTTTTCGCTCAGGAGCCTCTCGAGTCCCGGGGCGCCGAGGTTTCCCCGTCCGACCTCGACGAGCGCGCCGGCGAGGCGGCGCACCATC
Organism: uncultured Acidobacteriota bacterium; assembly: GCA_963738945.1. Lineage (GTDB taxonomy): Bacteria > Acidobacteriota > Thermoanaerobaculia > UBA5066 > Gp7-AA6 > DAHUXD01. Next base: position 2,131,709 of record CAVTYD010000002.1, on the reverse strand, counting down.
TTCCAGAGGAAGTGCGAGGCGGTAATCCGGAAATGGATCTCCTCGCCGGACTCGACGACCTCGCTTTTTTCGGCGACGACGATGGTGGAGTCCTGTCCCTCCGGGTTCTCGCAGAAGGACGAGAAGTCGTGGCGCCCGATGAAGAGCTTCGCGGCGCGCTTCATCGCGGCCGCGTCGAGCCGGTCCTTGACCCACCAGACGTAGGGCTGGCCGAACGCGGTGCGGCGGCGCGAAATGCGATAGAGATAGGTCCGGCTCTTCGCGTCGTGGCGCGCGTGGAAACGGGGCGGTGCCTCGTCGGCGGCGAGGATGTGGATGTCGAATGGCAGTTTCTCGTTGAGCGCCCAGGCCAGCTTGTCCGCCGGGAGGGACTTGCGCGCCTTGAGGTGGGCCACCTGCGCCACGGCGTGCACCTCGGCGTCGGTGCGTCCGGCGCCTCCGACCGCCGCGTCTTCGCCGAGCACCTCCCGGGCTGCGCGGTCGAGCACTCCCTGCATCGTGCGGTCGGCGATTGTCGACACCCGTCGCGCCAGGATTCAAGAGCGCTCGGGCGCGAGGTGGCGAGCGTCTACCGTCTCACGCTGCCCACATGGTGCCTGGAGCTCGGGAAGGAGCTGTCCTACGCGGATCGGATCCGCTTCGGCAACGTCGATCTGACGCTCGGAATCGTCGCGATAGGATTCCACCGCAGAGGAGAGGCGCCCGGGCTCCTGACCCGGGCGCCGGTACGATCGGGCTGCAACCGATGGGGCGGACGGTCGTCGTCGTGGCATGATGCTCGTCTCGGTGGGCGCCGTTTGGATGACCCAGCCCGCCTTCTTCGTTGGGAAAGCCGCGAACGCGGGTCCGGCTGCCGACCCGGCGAGGCTCGAGCGGCGCGTCCGGGCTCTCGTCGGCGGATACTTTCCCCGCGACGGAGGCCACCCGCAGGTCATGGCCCGGGCGGCGCTCTGGATCGCCGGGGAGATGCGCCGCGCCGGGGCGGCCGTCCTGGAGCAGCCGTTCGACTCGATCAGCGCGCACTACGTCAACGTCGTCGCCGGTTTCGGACCGCCGACCCGGGACATCGTCGTGGTCGGAGCCCACTACGACGTTGCCGGCGAGATGCCCGGCGCCGACGACAACGCGAGCGGCGTGGCGGCCCTGCTCGAGCTCGCCGACCTCCTCTCCGGCGTTTTGCTCGCTCGGCGCGTCGAGCTCGTCGCCTTCGCCAACGAAGAAGCGCCGTACTTCGCGACACCGGACATGGGAAGCGAGGTCTATGCGCGCTCGCTCGATGAGAGGCGGCGCGCGGTGCACGGCATGATCTGCCTCGAAATGCTGGGCTGCTTCACGGACGAACCGGGCAGCCAGAAGCTCCCGTTCGGCGTGCTCCACCTCTTCTACCCCTCGAAGGGAGACTTCATCGCCGTCGTCGGCAACCTCGGCCATCCCGGGATCGTGCGGCGCGTCAAACGCGCGATGATGGCGGCGAGCGACCTTCCGGTCTACTCGATCGACGCGCCGCGCTGGGTCCACGGCGTAGACCTGTCGGACCACTCGACTTTCTGGCGCCGCGGCGACCCGGCCGTGATGCTCACGGACACCGCGTTCTACCGCAACCCGCGCTACCACACCGAGCACGACACGCCCGACACCCTCGACTATGAGCGCATGGCGAAAGTCGTCGCAGGAACGCGGCGGGCGGTCCTCGATCTGGCGGGCTCGCGCCCAGGGAACTGAGCGGCAAACGGCCGGCGATTTCCCGCTCTTCTCCGGCATTCTTGCCGGTTCCGTTGACGCTCGGAAGTGGTCGGTACAGAATCCGGCCACAGGTCGCTTCCCTCGAAACGGGACGTCGGACCGGCCTTTGCCCGGCTGCTCGTTTCCTGAAGGAACGAAGAAGGGGGTGGGGTATTTGCGCGCAACGTCGGTGCGCCCGTTCCTTCGTGGCACCGGGCTTGCTCTGGCACCCCGGGGCGGGTCGCCTTGAAGACGTCGTTCTCAAGGCGGCGGCGTGATTCCTCCCGGTTCCCGCCTTGGCCCGTACGAGATCGGGGCGCCACTGGGCGCGGGCGGGATGGGGGAGGTGTACCAGGCTCGGGACACGCGCCTGTCGCGCGACGTCGCGATCAAGGTCCTCGCTTCGGATGTCGCGTCGGACGCATCCCGGCTCAAGCGCTTCGAGAAGGAGGCGCGGTCGGCATCGGCCCTGAATCATCCCAATATCGTCACGATCTACGACATCGGGTCTTCCGACGGCATCCGCTGGATCGCGATGGAACGGGTCGAAGGGCAGACCCTCCGCAAGCAACTCCTGCCGGGCGCGCTCCCGACGAAGAGACTTCTCGCCGTCGCCACTCAGATCGCGGATGGCCTCACCAAGGCGCACGAGGCCGGGATCGTGCACCGCGACCTCAAGCCCGAGAACGTGATGTTGACGAACGATGGCGTCGTCAAGATTCTGGACTTCGGCCTCGCCAAGCTCACCCTCCTCGAGCCGGAGGAGGAGGGCGCCTCGCGCGTGCCGACGGAAACGGTGACGAGCCCGGGAGTCCTGCTCGGCACGGTCGGTTACATGTCGCCGGAACAGGCCGCCGGCGAGCGGATCGACTTCCGTTCGGACCAGTTCTCGTTCGGATCGATCGTCTACGAAATGGCCACGGGGAAGCGTGCCTTCCTCAGGAAGACGTCCGTCGACACTCTGGCGGCGATCCTCAACGAAGAACCGGAACCGATCACGAAATTGAATTCGCGGATTCCGCCACCGGTACGCTGGATCGTGGAACGGTGCCTCTCCAAGGACCCCGGGAGCCGCTACGTGTCGACCCGAGACCTCGCGCGGGATCTCGCAATGGTCCGCGACCATTCATCGGAGATTTCGGCCGGAGCATTGACGCCGGATGCGCGCCGAAAGACATGGCCGGTCCTCGGAGCCCTGGTTCTCATCGCGGCGCTGGCCGTGGGGGCGCTTCTCCTCCTTCCGGGAGTGCGGAAGACCGGTCCGCCGACCTACCGCCAGCTCACTTTCCGGCGCGGCTTCATCCTTCCGGCGCGCTTCGCGCCCGACGGGCACGCCGTCATCTACAGCGCGCACTGGGAGCGAGAGCCGTACCACATCTATACCCTGCGTCCGGAGAGCCCGGAATCGAGCCCGCTCGGGCTTCCAGCAGCCCAGATCGCTTCGGTTTCGCGGAGCGGCGAGCTCGCGATCATCCTCGACCAGCCGGGTTCGTCGATGCTGGCGCGCGCGCCGCTGGCGGGCGGCGCACCGCGGGAGATTCTCGACGACGTCAGTCTCGCGGACTGGAGCCCGGACGGCACGCAACTGGCGGCGGCGCACGAGGTGAACGGTCGAGTCCGGCTCGAGTTTCCGATCGGCAAGGTCCTCTACGAGTCCACGGGCTTCGTTCTCGCGATGCGCGTTTCGCCGGCGGGGGATCTCGTGGCGTTGAGCGATCATCCCGAGGCCGCCGACTCCGTCGGGTCGGTCATCGTGGTGGATCGCAATGGACACGCCCGGACGCTCTCGACGGGATGGAACGACCTGGGAAGCGTCGCCTGGCGCCCGGACGGCGGAGAGATCTGGTTTGCGGGTTCGCGCAGCGGTTCGCGTCGGAGCCTGTGGGCCGTGACGCTCGAAGGCCGTGAGCGCCTGGTCGACACGGCGCCGGGCTCGCTCGAGCTCGAGGACATTTCGCGCTCCGGGGCCGTCCTTCTGACCCAGTATTCGGACCGGCGATACATGTTCGGTCTCGGCCCCGGCGATCCGTCCGAGCGAAGCTACTCGTGGCTCGACTATACGGAGCCCGTCGAGCTTTCCGCCGACGGGCGTGCCCTTCTGTTCGAGGAGTGGGGGGAAGGAGGAGGTCCGGGCGGCGCGATCTACCTGCGCCGCTTCGACGGCTCCGCCTCCGTGCGGCTGGGAGACGGGCTCGGGCTGGCGTTGTCGGCGAACGGCGGTTCGGTGCTCGCTCGGCTTTATACGATCCCGCCGAAGCTCGCCCTCATCCCGACCGGCGCCGGCCAGACGGAGGTGCTGCCGGGCGACGGGCTCCACTACGAGGAATGCGGCCGTTTTCTCCCGGACGGGAAACGAGTTGTCTTCGCGGCACGCGAGGGGAAGAAGGCCGCGCGTCTGTACATCCAGAACGTCGGCGGGGGAAAAGCCGTCGCCTTGACTCCCGAGGGTATGGCGGCGACGCGTCCGCAGTGCCTCTGCGTCTCGCCCGACGGCGAGCTCCTCGCGGCGCTGGACTCCGCCGGGAAGATGTTCGTCTTTCCCACGCGGGGCGGAGAGCCCCGTGCGATTCCGGGAACCGGGAAGGAGGCGAGGCCGCTGCGCTGGAGCGCCGACGGCCGAAGCCTCTATGTCGCCGAGGGCTCGAAGGTCTTCCGAATGGACCCTGTCACGGGACAGCGAGAGTTGTGGAAGCAATTCGCCCCGCCAGACCCCGCCGGTGTGAGGGACGACAGCTGGTTCGTCGTGGTGTCGTCCGACGCGAAGGCGTACTTTTACAGCTTCCAGGTGCATCTCTCCGAGCTCTACGTGACGGACGGGCTGCGCTGACGCCGGCAACCGCGACGCCGCGCAGCCGCTCGTAGAGCGGCTCCCACAGAGCCGCTCCAAAACGCGTCAGGGCGCGGTTTCCACACAGGATCCTTTCGTATGCCGCGATCGCTTCGGAGTACTCCCTCTCGATCAGTCGGGGACGAATGCGGCTGCTCGCGGGGCAGTCTCGGCAGAAGAGCACGATGTTCCCGACGGCGTGGTAGGCCAGCACGATCGTCGCGAGGGGCCGCATCTGTCCGCTGATCGGCGAGTAGTAGAGCGACGGGTCGCTGTCGTCGTCGAGGGGCCCGAGCCTGCGCAGGACGTACATGTACTGGTGGCTTCCCTCGTGGAGCAGCATCTCGGCGAGAGCGGAGGGATCGGGGCGGTTTGCAACATAGAGGATGCCGGGTCTCCACTCCGCGGTGCTGCTCGTCGTCATCCCGGGCCCGCCGCGAAGCGGAAGGATCTGGCGAACGACCCTCTGGATCCATCGAAGGTACCGCGGAGAGTATTTGCCCATCAGCCGAAAGGCGGCATCGAGCGGCGGGATGATCGAATCCGGATCGCGATCCGCGGCGGCGGCTTCGAGGCTCGTGTCGAGGCCAGGCGCTCCCTTTCGAAGGACGAGAATGCGGGCGTCTTTCCCGGTGCGGGCGGCGGAGAGATTCTCGGCGCCATCGAGGTGAGCCGAGAACGGGACGGGCTGCGGCAGCATCCAGCTCCACGTTCGCCGCCCCCGATGGACCTGGACTTCGAGGTGGCGGCCGTCGGCGCTGACGCGCAGACGTTCGGCGGCCGGTAGAAGGGAGGCGCCGACCCTCATCCTGGCCGTTGGATCGAGGCGCGCTTCCCAGTTCCCCGCGGCGCCCCGTTCGGCGATCCGGAGCGCGGCGGCGGCCGCGTGTCGCACGATGTCTTCCGGCGCATCTCCCCTCGAGGCCGCAGATAGCCGGCCGAAGGCCACGTCCCAGACGTCTTCGAACGACGCCGGCGTTCCGAGCCATCGCTCGAGAGCCGGCACGAGCCCATCGCTTGCCCGGCTCACACCGGCGGCGAACCGTTCCAGGAAGCGGCGGGTGGATTCTCTCGCATGAGTGACCACGACGGCCTCCAGGAAGCCTTCGTGGAACGGCTCGAACGGATTCGAAAAGCCGCGGCAGGCGCGGGCGAGCTCGTTCAAGGAGCCGCCGCGGCCCGCGGAGCTTCCGGTCGCGGCGCCCTCAGTTCCTCGCGCCGCCGATGCGTTTCTTCCAAGGGCACGTCGAGGCGGCGGCGGATGTGCTCGAAGAGCTTCAGCAGATCGGCGCACCAGACACTAGGATTATCGAAGCCGTTCCGCCGCGACCAGCGGTGCGGCAGATACCCGCCGGCGCACGTCTCCGCTTCCGGGCAGGCGCGACACTCCCGGGGCAGCGGCATGCCTTCGAACATCGCTTGACGATGCAGGGCGCTCACGCTCGCGATCTCGTGGAAGGAGGCGTCACGGACGTTGAGTCCGGTGGCGGCCATTCCGTTTTCGCAGACGCGCAGGACGTCGACGCCTTCGATGTCGCCGTCCGCCTCGACGACGGCATATCCGGCGGGCTGGTTGCCGATCGCTTCGGTCTCACTCCTGCCGCCGAGAATCGTGCGGCCGATGTTCCAGAAATCGGCGATGCGAACCTCGAGCGTCCCGTGAAACCACCAGTCGTCGAACACCGGTATCAGGAAGTCCGCGCAGGGGGTCGGGCCGTGGCGGGCGCGGACCGGCGCGATCGTGTCATGTGTGAAGTCGGGCAGTAGGTACGATAGCGAATCGGCCCCGAGCGAGAGCAAGTGACGGTGGACGGACACGGGATCCGTCCCGAGAGGAATGACCGACAGGATGGCGAAGGGAACGCCGGCGTCGCCCAACGCGGCCACGCCTCTCGCCACGGCGTCGTAGGATCCGCGCCCCTGACGATCCGGCCGGACTCGATCGTGGATTGCCTTCGGGCCGTCCACGCTGACGCCGACGCGGACGTTGTGCTTGCGGAACGCCTCGGCCCATTCCGCGTCCAGCAGCGTTCCGTTCGTCTGAATGAGCACGCGCACGGTGGCCGTGCCCGCGAGCGCCTGCCGCGCGCGTGAACACCACGCGTCGAAGCGACGGGCGCCGAGCAGGCACGGTTCCCCACCGTGGAACGAAATCGCGACGGATTCCTGGCCTGACGACTCGCAATGTTCGCGGATGCGAAGGAGCGCCAGGTCGAAAACTGCGTCCGGCATCACGGGAGGCCGCCGTTTCCAGGTGGCGTCCCCCTTGTTGTAAACGTAGCAGTAGGAGCAATCGAGGTTGCAGCGCGAAGCCACCTTGAGGATGAAAGCGCCCAACACGGGAGCGCGCGTCGTCATATGGAGCGTAGCAATCGGAGGCGGTGCCGCAGTCGCGCTACTCTTTCGGATTGTTCTTGTTGACGCCCTTGTTCTGGAAGTCCACGGTCAGAACAAGCTTGTCGACGCGGAGCTCGTCTCCCGGGTCTCCGGGGCTTAGACGTAGGTCGACTGGCGGCCACTTCACGTGGCCTGTCCCGACGAGGGGGCTACGGCCAGTTTCCTTTTCCACCGCAGCCTTGATGGTGTTCAAGAGGGTGGCCGAGACCGGCAAGGTTCTGTCGTCAGACATAATGAGCCTCCTGTTACAGCGCCCCGCGCCGATCCTGGAGATTCAGGAGTCGGGGCCGGGATGCTTGAAACTCCGACCATTTTCCCCCGCTGGTTACTGAACCGATCATATCGCCGCAGAAAGGGCCGCGAAGTCCGAAAGACGCCGTCGTCGTAGCCTTCCGCCTTCCAGTGCTCGGTCTGGCGCAGTAGCGGTCCCGGTCTCCGACCGGCCTGCGCGATAATGTCGGCCAGGACTGCGGGGTACCGGCGATGCGGGTCCGGTTCGGAGATTGCCTGCTGGATTCGGAGACCCGGCACCTCCGCGTTCGCAACGTCGAAGTGCGTCTCCAGCCCAAGGCGTACTCCCTTCTCGAACTTCTCGTTCAGACACGCTCCCGTGTCCTCCCGAAGAACGAACTCCACGAGCGGCTCTGGCCCGGGACCTTTGTTTCCGACGGGACCCTGACGAGCCTCATGGCCGAGATCCGCAACGCCGTCGGGGATGACGCGCGGCAGCCTCGTTTCGTCCGCACGGTCCATGGCTTCGGCTACGCATTCTGCGGCGAAGCCACGGAAGTCAGCGGCTCGGCGGCGGCGCTGGCCCGGCAGAAAGCGTCGTGCTGGTTGATCCGCGGCCGGCGCCGCTACGCGCTCGCCGAAGGCGAGACGATCGTCGGGCGCGACCCCGGTGCGGCGGTGTCGATCGCCGACGACAGCGTTTCGCGCCGGCACGCGATCATCCGGGTTTCGGGAGACGGAGCGATCGTCGAGGACCTCGGCAACAAAAACGGAACGCACGTGAGGGGCGAGCGCGTGCGCGCGCCGGTCCCCCTCACTAATGGCGATGCGATCCGGTTCGGCAACGTCGAACGGACTTTTCGAGTCTTCGCGATGCCGGATTCCACGGTCACCGGTATTGGTGATGGCGGTCCCGACGAAAGCGCGTGACGGCGGGCCGACGGCTGCCTCACGACATGAGGCATTCGCCGTCGACCCGCCGCCGTCTTGCTGATCGGCACTCAATCCTCCAGGCACTTCGGCATCGGGTGACAGGGCCGACCCTCCGGCGTCGGCGTGGGTGCCGGACGTTCCACCGGAGTCGCCGCGACGCCTGTCGGCGATGGAATCGGATGGTCCGAAGATCCGGACCCGAGGTCCGGCTCCGTGGGCGCCGCCTTGCCACAAGCCACCGAGAGGAAGACCGTCAAAAGGAGTACCGCTACTCGAAGTCTCATGGGCCACCTCCTCGGACGTGAGCCTGTCCGAAGAGGCCGAATCGAGTCCTCGCGTTTGCCCTGAGATTTCCCGGCTTTTGTCAGAAGACGGCTGCCGGCCGTCAGCGGCGCGCGCGCGCCAGGATCCTGCGGAACGTGAAGAAATACGGCCGCTCGTCCGGAACCATCGCGAACAGCGCCTCTCGGTAGCGCTCGACGAAGCGGGGATAGAGATCGGCCGGGAGCCTGCGTCGGTACTCCGAGAGCAGCGAGCCCTCGACCCAGGCCACGATGCCCTCGCGCGAGTCGAGGTGATGGCCGTACACCTGGAGGCGAACGGCCTGTTCGCGGTAGCCGAGGCGGTCGAGGATCGCGGAATAGTCCTCGGGTGCGAGGACGTGGCGGGGATGCGCGGCGCCGGCGAGGATGCTCGCGAAGGGCTCTTCGGCGGCGACGTTCTCGGCGGCGCGGTGCGACGCGTGATCGAAGTTGTCGGGGACCTGGAAGGCGAGCTGACCTCGCCGGCGCAACCGCGCGCGTCAGGCGTCCGAGAAGCGACGAGTGGTCGGGGACCCAGTGGTACGCGGCGTTCGAGAACACGAGGTCGTACGGGGCCCGCGGCGTGAACGTCGCGATGTCTCCGCGCTCGAACCGAAGTCCGGCGCCGGCGAAGGCGGACGCCTTCGCGAGCATCGCCTGCGACGAGTCGAGTCCCAGCGTCTCCGCCGCCTGCGTCTTCCGGTGAAGCTCGCGCGTCAGCTCGCCCGTGCCGCAGCCGAGGTCCACGGCCCGTCCCCCGGGAATCGGCGACACCAGAGCCAGGAGGTCGAAGAAGGGCCGGCTCCGCTCCGCCGCGAAGCGCGCATAGGTCTCGGGCTCCCACGTGTCCTTCGTCAATAGAGCACCCTCTCGAGGAAGAGCCCGGACGGGGGAGCGGTCCACTTCGCGGGCGCCTCGGACCTTTCGCGCAGGAGCTTCTCGATCCCGGCGGCGTCGAGGTTCCCTCGTCCGACCTCGACGAGGGCGCCGGCCAGGCGACGCACCATCTTCCAGAGAAAGTGGGATGCGGTGATCCGGAAGTGGATCTCCTCGCCCGACTCGACGACCTCGCTCTTTTCGACGACCACGATGGTCGACTCCTGCCCCTCGGGGTTCTCGCAGAAGGACGAGAAGTCGTGCCGGCCCTCGAAGATCTTCGCCGCGCGCTTCATCGCCGCCGCGTCGAGCCGGTCCTTGACCCACCAGACGTAGGGCTTCCCGAATGCGGTGCGGCGCCGGGAGATGCGGTAGAGGTAGGTCCGGCTCTTCGCGTCGTGGCGCGCGTGGAAACGGGGCGGCGCCTCCTCGGCGGCGAGGACGTGGATGTCGAAGGGCAGCTTCTCGTTGAGGGCCCACGCGAGCTTGTCCGCCGGGAGGGACTTGCGCGCCTTGAGGTGGGCCACCTGCGCGACCGCGTGGACGCCCGCGTCGGTCCTGCCCGCGCCTCCGACCGCCGCGTCTTCGCCGAGGATCTCCCGGGCGGCGCGGTCGAGCATTCCCTGCACCGTGCGGTCGGCGTTCTTCTGCGCCTGCCAGCCGCGATAGCGCGTTCCGTCGTATTCGATGGTCAGCTTCCAGGTCGGCACCGGGCGTCAGTCTATGGGAGCACGGCGTCATAGAATCCAGAAGCGGTCCAATGACTCTTGCCACCGGAACCCGCCTCGGTCCCTACGAGGTTCTCTCGCCGCTGGGCGCGGGCGGAATGGGGGAGGTGTACCGGGCCAGAGACGAGCGGCTTTCACGGGAGGTGGCGATCAAGGTGCTGCCTTCGGAGCTGTCCCCCGACGCGGAGCGTCTGAAGCGGTTTGAGAAGGAAGCGCGGTCGGCGTCGGCTCTGAATCATCCCAATATAGTCACGATCTACGACATCGGGTCTTCCGAAGGTGTTTCCTGGATCGCGATGGAGCGGGTGGAAGGGACGACGCTTCGGGAGCTCCTCGCGCGTGGTCCCTTGCCGGTCAGAAAGCTGTTCCAGACGGCACCGCAGATCGCCGAAGGTCTGGCCAAGGCGCATGAGGCGGGGATCGTGCACCGGGACCTTAAGCCCGAGAACGTGATGGTGACGAAAGACGGACTCGTCAAGATCCTGGACTTCGGACTGGCAAAGCTGATGTCGACGACGTCGGGCAGCGGGCAGGGGTCGCACCTCCCGACGATGACGGAGACGACGCCCGGGATGGTGGTCGGTACGGTGGGGTACATGTCGCCGGAGCAGGCGAGTGGCGTTCCCCTCGACTTTCGGTCGGATCAGTTTTCGCTCGGGTCGATCCTGTACGAGATGGCGACCGGGAAGAGGGCGTTCCAGAAGAAAACGCCCATCGACACTCTGGCGGCGATCCTGAACGAGGATCCCGAGCCGATCGGCGCCCTCAATCCGCTGGTCCCGGCGCCGTTGCGCTGGATCACCGAGCGCTGCCTGGCGAAGGATCCGGACGACCGATACGTCTCGACGAGAGATCTCGCTCGAGAGATCGCGACGCTCCGCGATCGAATCGCCGAGGGGTCCCTGTCTGGAGCCGCAGTCGCGTCCTCGAAAGGGATTCGGGTGCGCGCAATCGTCCTGGCGCTCGCCTTCGCCGCCGTGCTCGCTCTCGGAGTCTTTGCGGGCCGGCCGCTCTGGAAGGCGCGTTTCGATACGCGTCCGACACTCCGCCAGGTCACCTTCCGCCACACCGAAATCAGCCACGCGCGATTCGGGCCGAAGGCCCAGACGATCATCTTCTCGATCGCCGCCGTAGGCGGAGATCCCGAGCTCCAGTCGGCGCAACCGGGGAATCCGGAATCGAAATCGCTGGGCCTGCCTCCGGCCGAGGTTCTGTCGGTCTCGACATCCGGCGAGCTCGCGATCCTTTTTGGAGGAGGTTCAATTCGAGGCGGGACGCTCGCGAGGGTGTCCCTGGCTGGAGGTGCTCCGCGAGAGCTCATGGAGCAGATCCGGGACGCCAGCTGGGCTCCGGACGGAAAGACTCTTGCCGTGCTTCACGGGGTCGATGGACGGTTTCGGATCGAGTACCCCCCCGGGAAAGTTCTGTATCAGCCGCAAGGCGAGGTCTCTGACATTCGGTTCTCCGCAGCCGGCGATCGTCTTCTTCTCAAAGAATCCGGGAGCATCGCGGACTTGGAGGGCCTCATCGTGTTGGATCTCTCCGGGAAGCCGAGGAAGATCGCCTCGGTTCCTTACGAAGCGATCTGGTCGCCGCGAGGCGACGAGGTCTGGTTCAACGAGATCGGGGGTGGCACGACCTCGATCTACGCCGTGACAATCTCCGGGAAGCGCCGTTTCGTCGGCGCCTTCCCCGGAGACTTCGACCTCCATGACATCTCCCGCGACGGACAAGTGCTGCTCGAGAGAGAGTCCATGGAGTACGAGATGATCGGGCGGGCCGCCGGCCAGCCCGCGGAGCGGAACCTCTCCTGGCTCGATGGCTCAGTGCCCGTGGATCTGTCGGCCGACGGAAGCCTCCTGCTGTTTTCGGAAGTCGCGATGGGAGGCGGACCCGCCAAGGCCATCTACAAGAGAGGGACTGACGGCTCGCCCGCGGTGCGCCTGGGCGAGGGTAATCCACTCGCTCTGTCCCCCGACATGAAATGGGCATTGACGGCTCACGACACCTCTCATCTGGTCCTTCTCCCGACGGGCCCGGGCCAGTCGCGCGAGATCCTGCTCCCCGGCATTTCTCTTTTCGGGGCGCTCCCGGGGCCTGTTTTCGTCGGGCAGGGCGCGTACTTTTTTCCGGACGGGAAGCGCATCCTCATCCGCGCGATCGACGCGGATCAGAGAATCAGGCTCCATGTTCTCGACACCGAGACCGGCAAGGCTCACGCCGTCACACCCGAAGGAGTACACCCTCAGGCGCCTTTCCTCCTGTCGCCCGACGGCGAGTCCGTCATCTGTTACAGAAGCGGGGTGGGATACGAGCTTTACGAGCTTTCGGGCGGTCCCGCCCGAAAGCTCCGCGGCCTCTCGACCATTCAGGAAGGCATCGCGCTCAGATGGTGTGCCGACGGCCGTTCTATCTTCGTCGAGGAGAAGGATGCGGGGCTCGTGAAGGTCTTTCGACTGGACCTGGCGACCGGGCGTCGAGCGCCCTGGAGAGACCTGGCGATGACTGGTCTCGACACCCGCCTCATGGCCGTCGTCGTGATACCGACGCCCGACGGGAAGTCCTACGTCTATGGTTACCACAGATACTCCGCGGACCTCTTCATCGCGGACGGGTTGAGATAGGGGCTCCGGGCAGGCCGAACGCTCGGGGATTGTTGCGCGTTAACATCGCCGCAGAGAGCTCGGGATGACGCTGACTGTCGGTACACGTCTCGGCCCCTACGAGATTGTCGCGCCCCTGGGTGCGGGCGGGATGGGGGAAGTGTACCGGGCGCGGGACACTCGGCTCGAGCGCGAGGCGGCCATCAAGGTTCTACCGGCCGAGCTGGCGTCGGACGGGGAGCGTCTGAAGCGATTCGAGAAGGAAGCGCGGTCAGCCTCTGCGCTCAACCACCCCAACATCGTAACGATCTACGACTTCGGGTCGGAGGGAGGGGTCTCTTATATCGCGATGGAGCGGGTGGACGGGCCGACGCTTCGGGAGTTGCTCGCGGGCGGCCCACTTTCCGTCAGGAAGTTGTTCCAGATAGCGCCGCAAATCGCCGAGGGTTTGGCCAAGGCGCACGAGGCGGGGATCGTGCACCGGGACCTGAAGCCCGAGAACGTGATGGTGACGAAGGACGGGCTGGTGAAGATCCTGGACTTCGGCCTGGCGAAGCTGACGTCGACGATGTCGGGCAGCGATGCGGGGTCGCACCTGCCCACTATGACCGGGACGAGGCCCGGTATGGTGGTCGGCACGGTGGGCTACATGTCGCCGGAGCAGGCGAGCGGCGAGCCCCTCGATTTCCGATCCGACCAGTTTTCGCTCGGCTCGATCCTGTACGAGATGGCGACGGGCCGGAGGGCGTTTCAAAAGAAGACGGCGATCGACACACTGGCGGCGGTCTTGAACGAGGAGCCGGAGCCGATCGCGTCGGTCAACCCACAGGTCCCCGCTCCTCTGCGGTGGATCACCGAGCGATGTCTGGAGAAGGAGCCGGATGGCCGATACGTCTCGACACGGGACCTGGCGCGGGAGCTCGCAACGGTGCGGGACCACGTGTCGGAAGCGTCGTTGTCGGCACTGGCGCCCGCGGTCGCGTCCCCGAAGGGGATTCGCGTTCGAGGTGTCGCTGTGGCACTGGCCCTCGCCGCGGCGCTCGCCGCCGGGGTCCTTGCAGGACTTCTCGTATGGAACGCCAGACTCGGCGTCCAGCCGTCCCTGCGCCAGGTCACGTTCCGCCGCGTCGGTATCAACTGGGCGCGGTTCGGCCCCGACGGCCAGACGATCATCTACTCGCTCCGCGTCGGCGGTCCGGGCGAGCTCTACACGTCGCAGGTCGGGAATCCCGAATCTCGGTCGCTGGGCCTGCCTCCCGCCAACATTCTGTCCGTGTCGGCGTCGGGTCAGCTCGCGGTCCTCGTCGGAGGCACTCCGAATCGGGGGACGCTCGCCACGGTGTCGCTGGCGGGCGGTGCGCCCCGGGAGCTCATGGAGAACGTCTGGGACGCAAGTTGGGCTCCGGATGGAAAGAATCTCGCTGCGGTCCACGAGGTCGATGGACGAACGCGGATCGAGTACCCGCTGGGGAAAGTGTTGCACCAGCAGTCAGTCCCGACCCACTTCATCGAGTTCTCTCCAGCCGGAGACCTGATGCTCTTCGTCACAATGGAGGCTGGGGTCGCCGGCGCCATCCCCAAGAGCGCCATGACGGTGGATCTGTCCGGAAGGACGAGCCGGATTGCCGCGATCCCGTACGAGGCTCGCTGGTCGCCTCGGGGCGACGAAGTCTGGTTCAACGAAATCAAGGACGGCACGACATCGATCCGCGCCGTCACCCTCTCGGGGAAGCAGCGTTTCCTCGCCGCCTTCCCGGGAGACTTCGCGCTCCACGATGTCTCCCGCGATGGACGCGTGCTGCTCGAAAGGTCATCGCAAGAGGATGAGATGGTCGGGCGCGCTGCCGGCCAGTCCGCCGAGCGAAACCTGTCCTGGCTCGACGGTTCGGTTCCGGCCGATCTCTCCGCCGACGGGACTGTCCTGCTCTTCACCGAAGTCGGGATGGGAGGCGGGCCCGGACGCGCCGTTTACAAGAGAGGAACCGACGGCTCGCCGGCTGTGCGCCTAGGGGAAGGCGTTGCCCTCGCCCTGTCGCCCGACGGGAAGTGGGCGCTGGCCTACCAGCGTTCTCAGCTCGTCCTTCTCCCGACCGGCCCCGGCCAGCCGCGAGAGCTGCCGTTCCCCGGGATGAGTCCCATCGGGGAGGGGGCATGCTTCTTTCCGGACGGGAAGCGAGTCCTTCTCCGTGCGATGGACGCCGACCAGAAGATTCGGCTTTATGTCTTCGACATCGAGACCGGCAAGGCCAGCGCCGTCACCCCCGAAGGGATTAACCCCCAGGTGCCTTTTTCGCTCTCGCCCGACGGCAGAGTCGTGGTCTGCTATAGAAGCGGGAGCGAGCTCTACGAGATCGACGGAGGATCCGCACGAGCCGTGCCGGGCCTCCCGGAGAATCTCCTGCCGATCAAATGGTGCGCTGATGGGCGCTGCCTTTTCGTGCGAACGACGGACATCAACCCGGTCAAAGTCTACCGTCTCGCGCTGTCCACAGGGCACCTGGAGCTCTGGAAAGAGTTCTCCATCCCCGATGTCGGAAATCAGGGCATGGACGTGTTTCCGACACCCGACGGAAAGTCCTACGTCTACGGTTACACGAGATACTTTGCGGATCTCTTCATCGCTGAGGGGTTGAGGTAGTCGGCCTCCGAATCAGGTGTTCGCGAGATCAGATCCTCGGCGTCGGCGCCATTTTCGGGACATTAGCCGAGACCCAACGAATGCCTGGACTTGATCATGCGCCGGCCCGAGCACAAGAACGCGTTACTCCGAGCATCGCGAAGCGGGGACTCGACGCTGAGCGCCCTTCCTAGGCCACGCCGTGACGCCGGACGGGAAGTTCGTCATGGGCTCCACGACAGGATGGCGGCGCTCTGTGTGCTGGAGTCGAAGGACGGTCCGGTCGTACCGATCCCGGGGATCGCGGCGGACGATCTTCCGATGCAGTGAAGCGACGATGGGAAGGCCCTCTACGTTCGAAGAGACGACGCGGAAGGCAAGATCTGGAGGATCGAGCTTGCGACCGGGCAGAAGCGGCTCATTCCGTCGATCCAACCGACAGAGCAGTGGCGCGGAACCGGACGGAGAACGCTTCTGACGATCGCCATCACGCCGGACGGCGGTGCGTGCAGGTGACGCCCGACGGGAGCGCCTGGACGGAAGTCCTTGGATTCTCCGGCCTTTCTCCGGCTTTTCCCCGGGGAACTGGTTCGGCGGCGCTGACGCGACACCTTTGAGTTAGCCTCAAGCCATCGGGTTTTCAGCCCCCGGTGCCCTTTCGGGTTCCAGCTCGGATTCGGTTCGGAGGTCATTCGAGACGAAGGGTCGGTCGAGGAGGGGGTATGAAGGTGGCGACGCGCCGGTCCTCGCTCGCTGCGCAGTCCTTGGCTCTCTTTCTCTCCGCGGGCGCTCTCCTTGCGCAGACAACGGGGACGCTCGAGGGTCAGGTGACCGAACAGAGCGGCGCGGCCCTGCCAGGGGCGATGGTGGAGCTGACGGGTGTCCGGCTGCAGGGCACGAGGACGGCGGTGACCGGCGCGGATGGCCGTTACCGGTTCCTCTCCCTCGTTCCAGGCGACTACACAGTCACGGCTCGGCTCGACGGCTTCGCCTCGGCGCAGAAGAAGGCGACCGTCACGCTCGACGCGCTGACGACCGCCAACATCCCGATGACGGTCGCGGCCTCGGCCGACGTGGTCGTCACGGGCGAAGCCCCGCTGATCGACGTCTCGTCGACAACTGCCGGCTCGAACTACGCCGGGAAGGTCATCGACAAGCTGCCCCTCCCAAGCCGCAACTATGCCGACATCGTGTTCACGCAGCCGGGCGTTCAGGCCGACAACGGTGAGACGCAGGGCCGTTCGCTCGCGATCTCGATCTACGGCTCGACGTCGGCTGAGAACTCGTTCCTGATCGACGGCGTCAACACGACGAACGTGATCAAGGGCATTCAGGGCAAGGACATCAACAACGAGTTCGTCCAGGAAGTCGAAGTCAAGACCTCGGGCTACCAGGCCGAGTACGGCCGCAACACGGGCGGCGTGGTCAACGTGATCACGAAGTCCGGCGGCAACGAGTTCCACGGCGGCGTCTTCGGCTACTACAACAACCTGTCGCTGGCCGCCGATCAGAAAAATCTCGTGACCGCTCCCTACTCGGAGACGGGCAACTCGCAGACGACGACGATCACGACGAAGAACACGCGCTCGGAGGGCGGCCTCGATCTCGGCGGCTTCATGGTGAAGGACCGGGTCTGGTTCTTCGCGGCGTACGACCGCGTCATCACGGGCACCGACATTCAGCCGACGAGCGGCGCCGCGACGGGCATCGACTTCCCGGCGACCTACACTCAGAACAAATACTCACTGAAGCTGACGCTGAATCTCGCACCCAACACGACGCTTCAGGGCGTGTACTTCTCGGACCACCAGTCGCAGGTCGGGACGATCTCGACGAACCCGCAGAGCTTCAATCCGAACGCCACTCAGGGTCGCATCGACGTCGGCGGACCGGACTATGGCGCGCGGTTGAACCAGCTCTTCGGCGCGAGCGGCATCCTGACCCTGGCCTACGGACAGCATGCCGACCGGTACGAGATCAAGCCGACGGGCCTGGACGTCGTGCAGATCGTAGACGAGACGACCGCGCCGACTGATTTTGGATCCTTCGACTACATTGGCGGTTACGGCCCAGTGTTCGGCACCGTCTCGAACAATCACTCGTCCCGACAGTCGGGCGCCGCCTCTTTCACCGGTTACGTCGGCAATCACGAATTCAAGGTCGGCGGAGATTACGAGAAGGTTGCGACGGCCGGATCGAGCTACTTCACCGGGGGCCAGGTGGTCGTGATCCGCGCCTGCACGCAGGCGGGCAACAGGACCTGCGACCCCGGCCAGGCGCCGCTCTGGACGAACTTCCAAGGTTACACGTATCCGGTCTTCTACCAGCACAACTTCTACTCGGCCAACGAGGACCCCGCGAGCGTCATTCGCGACGCGCCGTTCGACACGCCGACCAAGCGCTACAGCGCCTACGTCCAGGACCAGTGGCGGGTCGCCCCGAACCTCACGCTCAATTTCGGCCTCCGGTACGACACCGAGTCGCTCTACAACGGGCTTCAACAGGTCGCCTTCAAGCTCACCGACGAGTGGGCGCCTCGTCTCGGCGTGACGTGGGACTTCATGCGCGACGGAACGTCCAAGCTCTACGCCTCCGCGGGCCGCTTCTATTACGCGATCCCGACCGACCTGAACGTCAGGGTCTTCACGGCCAACACCTTTCAGGGGGCCTTCAACTACAGCCCCACGAACCTCGCTCAGGGTCCTACCGTATGCGCTTCGGGAAATCCGACCCCCGGTTGCGTTCCTCAGCCGTCGTTTACCCAGGTCGGCACCGTGTACGGGGAGCCCGTCGATCCGGGAATCAAGGCCTCGTACCAGGACGAGTTCACGATCGGCGTCGAGAAGGCGCTCGACCCCACGCTGTCCGTCGGCCTGAAGGGCACGTACCGGTCGCTCGGCCGGACCATCGAAGACCGCTGCGATCTGAACTACAACATCGCTCCGTATGCCTCGTGCGCCCTCATGAACCCGGGCGCGACGGGCATCGACAACCCTGGTGCGAGCGGCCTCTACAGCAGTTGCGACGGCTCGAGCAATCCGACCGACCCGAACAGTGCTAGCTATCCGGGCAACGACGGCCAGCGCGTCTGTACTCCTCCCGGACAGGGCACGCCGATTCCAGCGGCCAAGCGCACCTTCAAGGGCATCGAGCTCGTCGTCCGCAAACAGTTCACCAACGAGATCTGGGCCCAGCTCTCCTATCTCGGCTCGACACTGACGGGCAACTACTCGGGCGCGATTCAGGAGTCGACGGGACAGACCGACCCCGGGATCAACGAAGACTTCGACTATCCGGCCTTCCTCGTCAACGCTTCCGGCCGCCTCGAGCTTGACCGTCCGAACCAGGGGCGCCTCGACGCGGTGTACAACGCGCCGTGGGGCCTGTCGGCCGGGCTCCAGTTCTACGTCCGCACCGGCACGCCCACGTCGGTCCTCGGGGACTACGGCTTCTATTCCCAGGCGCTCTTCCTTTCGCGGCGCGGCTATGCCGGCCGCCTCCCGACGGACTATGAGATGAACCTGTCCCTGGCCTACAACCTGAGTGTCGGCCCGGTGACCATCACTCCGATGGCCTACGCGTTCCAGCTCCTGAATCGTCAGACGACCACGTTGACCGACACGGCCTTCAACCCGTACTCGACTTTCGTCACGGACCCGACGAGCCCCTTCTACGGGCAGGCGGGCGTCCAGCCCGGGACCACGGGCCCGAACGGCAACTTCTGTCCGGCGACGGCAGCGAGTCCGTGCACGGACAATCCGAACTACAAGAAGACGACGGCCCAGACCGCACCGAGGCAATTCCGGTTTGCCCTGAAGTTGACGTTCTAGGGCTGGAAGAATCGGTGCCTGAGTGCGCAGTCGATGGCTACACGAAATACCTCGCAGACCTCTTCATCGAGGAGGGCTGAGGTAGGCGGCCGCTGAATCGACATCCTTTTCGTCAGCGACCATGCTACCGCGTCTTGAATCGGCTGAAATGCAACGCCCGAAGGATTCGTGTAGGGCTTCGTCGCGCCGGTCTGCGAATCCTGGACCGTGAGATTCACGAGAACGTCCGTCAGGTCGCCCACGCAGACCCAGTAGTGACCGTTGATGGCGCAGCCGTTCAGCACCTTGACCACGACCTCGACGTTGCTCGGATCGAAGAACCAGAAGTAGCCCGTGTCACTCGCAAGCCTGACCGCTCAGCCAGCCGCAGACGATCAGAACAACGACCGGGGTCTTATTCGAGGCCACCGTGTTGTAGGTGCGAGAAAACCGGGCCTGTCTGTTTATGGCTGCTCCTTCGTGCGCGCCCGTGCGTAGTGCCGAGAGAGCTGCGCGATAATCACGCTGTCCCGCCCACTGCGCCGGAGTCGTCGGGAAGGCGTGAGGAACTTCCGGCTTTTTTGCTGGAGCGAGGGTGCGAGTATCGTTCGGAGACCACGTGCTCGATTCCGGCACTCGGCAACTGTTTGTCGGGGGCGGGGAGGTCCATCTCCAGCCCAAGGCCTTCCGGGTCCTCGAGCTCCTGCTGGAGAATCGCCCGAAAGCCGTCTCGAAGCTCGAGATTCACGAGAGGCTTTGGCCGGGAACGTTCGTGTCGGATGGAACGCTGACGAGCCTGATTGCCGAAGTTCGCGAGGCAATCGGCGACGATGCCCACGAGCCGCGGTTCGTTCGTACCGTGCATCGGTTTGGTTACGCCTTCTCCGGGGTCGCTCAAGAAGTGCGCGACCGCCCGCCGGATCTTGCGGTGCCGAAGTACGTCTACTGGCTCCTGCGGGGCCGCCGCCGGATTCCCCTCGAGCCGGGCGAATCGATCATCGGGCGCGATCCCGGTGTCGGCGTTTACCTCGACGACGCGAGCGTGTCGCGCCGCCACGCCCGCATCCTCATCTCGGCCGGGGACGCGATTCTCGAAGATCTGGGGAGCAAGAATGGGACGTTTCTGGGAAAGAGAAGGATCGATCAGCCGGTACCTCTCTCCGACAGCGACGCGATCCGCATCGGTTCGGTGGCTCTGACGATCCGAATCTTCCCGGCGTCCGATTCGACCGAGACCGGCGTCGAAGGCCCGCCCTAACCGGTCAGCGCGATCGGGTCTCGCCCAACGCGAGCGGCCCCTCGTGACTCTCACGGCGTTTCTGGTCGACCTGTCAAGATGTGAGCGGCGACTGCATGACTTCGCCCCCCGGCCTTGAGCACCGCGACACCGTCGTTGGCGGCGTCCGCTGGCATTCGCGCGAGGCGCCGGGCGCCGGAACGCCCGTTCTCTACGTGCACGGGCACCTCGCGTCCTCCGCCACGTGGGAAGACGTGCTGCTCGCCGCATCGGCCGGGCATCCGGCAATCGCCGTCGACGTGCCCGGCTGCGGCGCGTCCGACCGGCCCTGGCCGTACGACTACTCGGTCGCCGGCGAAGTGCGTTCGCTCGTGGCCTATCTCGACGCGCGGGGGATCGAGCGCGCGATCCTGGTCGGCAACTCGCTCGGCGGAGCGGCCACCCTCATCCTGGCCGCCGACCATCCGGAGCGGGTCGCGGCCCTCGTGCTCGTCGCGCCGGCGACTCCCGAGGCTCCGATCGCCTGGCCGGTGAGATGGATGCGGACCCCGGTGCTCGGAGAGCTCGCGCTCGCACTCGCGAATCGACTCCTCGCGAGACACGGCCTGAGGTCGTGGCTTTTTGCGCGCGCCGACCGCGTGACGCCGCACGTCGTCGACGACGCCTGGAAGCCGATGACGATCCCGGGCACGCGGCGGGCGGCGCTCGAGGCGATCCGGTCGGACCCGAGGGCTCACCTGGGCGTCGAGCGCCGCATCCGCGTTCCGACGCTGATCGTGTGGGGCGCCGAGGACCGCCTGATCCCCTCGTCCGATGCCGCGCGGGTCCAGGAGAGGATCGCCGGCTCCCGTCTCGTTCTCATCCCCGACGCGGGCCACCTCCCGCAGCGCGAGCAGCCCGAGGCGTTCGCGCGCGCGGTCGCGGAGTTCGTCCGGGCTACTGACCGCAGCGCTGGATCACCTTCTCGGTGATCTCGCCCGGCAGGGGCGGGCTCTCGCGAAGCCCGAGCGTGTGGAGGGCCTCGTGGATGACGATGTTCGCCGCGTAGCCGGGTTTCTCGCGCTGCCAGTACGAGAACTGGCTCCGGCAAACGTGGACCGCCCGGCTACCCGGTGACGTCCAGGCGAGCACGCGCGCGTTCGCGCACGCCTCGGTCTCGCTGCCGTCGTAAAAGAGAACGAGAGCGAGGTAGCCGGGCATCGTCTGTCCGATGCGGTGCAGGTTGGCGTCGAGCGTTCGCCCCTCTCCGTCGGAGAAGTCGGTCAGCAGCTCCTGGCAGCGGCTGTCCGACAGGCGGCGCGCGGCTTCCGCGAGGGTGGGCTCCAGTCCCGCGCCGAGCTTGCGATCGACGAAGAAGAGAAGCGCCGGGCCCGGCGCTCCGGGCGCGGGCAGCCAGCTCGAGGATTCCGCGGCCGCATCGGCGGCGGCCGAGAGCGCCGCGAGGAGAGCGAGAACGACGAGCCGCTGCCGCCGGGCGAGCTCGCGAAGGATGGCGTCCATGGCGCGCCTCCCGCGCCGAAGCGCGCTCGATCGGGAATTCGGTGAGCGCCTCCGCCGCTATCCCTCACGGTCGCAGCGAGAGGCCTCGCGGGTCTTGAAGGTTCGCTTCGGATTTCGTGGCTTTTTCGTGAGGTGATCCGGGATGGCGATTCGCTTCGGCGCGTGCACGTTCGACGCGCTCCGCAGGGAGGTCCGGCGCGGCGGCGAGGCCGTGCACCTGTCGCCGCACGCGTTCGCGCTGCTCGCGCTTCTCGTGGAGAATCGTCCCGGCGCCGTTTCGAAGGACGAGCTGCTCTCCATCCTCTGGCCCGGCCGCTTCGTCACGGAGGCGAGCCTCGCCGGCCTCGTGGCCGAGATCCGGCGCGGAATCGGGGACGACGCGCACGAGCCGCGGCACCTCCGGACGGTCCACGGCTTCGGCTATACGTTCGCGGACGGCGCGGACGGAGCCGCGGTCGCCGTGGACGAGGACTCCGTTTTCCGGCTCGCCTGGGGCGCGCGCGAGATCGCGCTCGTCTCCGGCGAGAACGTGATCGGCCGCGATTCGGGTTGCGCGATCGCCGTCGAGGACGCGCGCATCTCGCGCCATCACGCCCGCATCGTCGTCGACTCCGGCGGCGCACTCCTCGAGGACCTCGGCAGCAAGAACGGCACGTGGCGCAACGGGAAGGAGATCGCCGCTCCCGAATCGCTCTCGGACGGCGACGAGATTCGCATCGGTCCCGCGGTCCTCGTGTTTCGTGCTTTCGTCCCCGGCGGCGCGACCGTGACGGGCCTCGAATAGAGGGCGACGCTCGACTTCGTCGCGGCCGTCCTCCGATCCGAGGGCTCCGTCATTCGTCTCAAAACTCTTCGAAATCGCGTCCGTATCCTGCCCTACGAACATGACGCTCACGCCCGGAACCAGGCTCGGACCCTACGAGGTGCTCTCCCATTTGGGGGCCGGCGGAATGGGAGAGGTTTACCGGGCCCGCGACGCGCGACTCGGACGCGAGGTGGCCATCAAGACCGTCTCGGACGACGGGGTCGATCCGAGCCGGCTTCGGCGTCTGGAGGCGGAAGCGCGTGCCGCGTCGGCCCTGAGCCATCCGAACATCGTCACCGTCCACGAGATGGGGCGCGAGGCGGCCACGCCGTTCATCGTGATGGAGCTCGTCGACGGCAGGACGTTGCGCGATCTTCTGCACGTCGGACCGCTTCCGCTGCGTCGGATCCTGGACGTCTCGGCGCAGCTCGCCGACGCGCTGGCGCGCGCGCACGAGGCCGGGATCGTTCACCGGGACCTGAAACCCGAGAACGTCATGGTCACGCGGGACGGCTTCGCCAAGATCCTCGACTTCGGTCTCGCGCGGCCGGGCGGCCGGCGCGGCAGGGCGGAGGAAGAGGGTGAGAACCGAACGGTGACCGAGGAGATCGCCGAGGGATCAGTCGTCGGGACTGCCGGTTACATGTCGCCGGAGCAGGCGAGCGGCCAGCCGGTCGACTTTCGGTCCGACCAGTTCGCATTCGGCTCGCTCGTCTTCGAGATGTTGACGGGTCAACGCGCCTTCCTCCGGCCGACACGCGCGGAGACTCTCGCCGCGATCATCCGCGAGGAGCCCGAGCCGCTCGCGGCCGTCTGCCCGCGGGCGCCGGCTCCGCTCGTGTGGATCGTGGAGCGCTGCTTCGCGAAGGCGCCCGAAGAACGCTATGCCTCCACTCGAGACCTCGCCCGCGACCTGAAGAGCCTCCGCGACCACTGCTCCCAGATCGAGACCGGACCGTCCGCGGCCGCGCCGCTCGCGGCGTCGCGCTCCCGTTCGCGTCGAGCGCCGGCGGGCGGGATCGCCGCGGTCGTCGCCGCCCTCGTCGCCTCGGCCTTCGTCCTCGGGGAGGCGCACGCGCGCCGGGGCCGCCGGCGCGATCGCTCGATTCGGGGAGCGCTCTCCTCGTAGTCGGCGATCTGCATCAGGCGACGGCTCCGAGCCGGCGCGCCGGGTCGCACGCGTAGCCCGGGAATACCGCCGGCAGGTCGGCGACGGCCATGCGCCGCGTGAGGATCTCGGCGAAGACGTCGCGGAAATCGGTCGTGACGGCGAGGTCCCGCCCCTCGTACCGCTTCGCGTCGTCGAGCCCCGGCCACCGGCCGTAGACGCGGCCGCCGCGCACGCCGCCGCCGAGGAGGAGCATCACGTTGGCGTGGCCGTGGTCCGTGCCGCGATTCCCGTTTTCCCGGACCGTCCGGCCGAATTCGGACAGCGTCACCAGGGTCACGTCGCCCATGCGCGAGCCGAGGTCCCGGGCGAAGGCCGCGATCGCCTCGCCGAAGTCCCGCAGGCGGTTGGCGAGCAGACCCTCGCCGCCGCCTTCGCCCGCATGAGTATCCCAGCCGCCGACGTCGGTGAACGCGATCTCGAGGCCGACGTCCGCCTTGACGAGCTGCGCGATCTGACGAAGGGATGCGCCGAGAGGACCTCGCGGGTACACGGCTCCGTTCTCCGGGGCGCGCGCCGAAGGGTCTGCCTCCCGCAACAGGCGCAGGGCGTCGAACGACTCCCGTGCGGTGGCGCGAAGTTCCTGCGATGCCGCCGCGTCGTACATGGATTCGAAGCTCCGCGTGTCGCCGTCCGTGTCGGCGCCGGCTCGGAGGCGGAAACCGTCGACGCTGCGCATCGCGACCGCGCCCGAGGAGCCCGAGAGAATCCGCGGCATCGCGGGCGACAGGGCGACGGCGCGCAGCGCGTCGGATTTCGGAGGGGCCGTCGGCTTCGCGGCGCCGAGCGCTCTCGCCAGGAAGCCGTCGCGCGTCGTCTTGACGCCGGGCGTGCCCGATTCCATGAAGTCCTGGGCGTCGAAGTGCGAGCGGGTCGCGTCGGGGCTTCCGACCGCGTGCACGAAGGCGGCCGAGCGGTCGCGGAAGTAGGGCAGCAACGGAGCGAGCGAGGGGTGGAGGCCGAAGTAGCCGTCGAGATCGAGCGCGCTCGACGCCCCGGAGCCCGGCCGCGGGACGGCGATCGTGGGCCGCGCCGCGTAGTAGGCGCCGTCGCCGTGCGGGACGACGACGTTCAGGCCGTCCACGGCGCCGCGCTGGAAGATCGCGACGAGCACGCGCTTCGACGACCCCGGCGTGGCCGCCCGGGCCATGCGGACGAAGACGTTCGGCAGAAGACCTCCGCCGACGAGGGCGAGTCCGGTGGACTTCAGGAAGAGGCGGCGGTCGAAGGCGCTCATTGGCGCTGGAACTCCGGGCTCCCGATGAGAAGCCCCGCCATCAGCTCGCGCGGCGCCCCGGCGTTTTCGCCGCCGGTCATCCGCTCGGCGATGGTTCGGGCGGTCCGGGTCGAGACGTCGGTTCCGACGAGGAGCCGGGCGCCCTCCTGGATCGAGCGGCCGGATCCTGCCGGGGGCAGCGTCCGCGTCTCGAACGAGATCCCCGGGATGCGGCCCGAGGTCAGCGAGAGCGCGAAATTGAGCCGCGCCAGCAGGGCCCCCGAGTTGACCCAGGCCTCGGCCGCGTCGGAGTAGCCCGTCGGCGGCTGGCAGAGGTAGAGCGGCTCACCCATCTCGGCGACCTCGCGGCCGAGACCGCGCCCGTCGGTGGAGGCGCCCGCGGCGCGGACCGCGGAGGCGGCGTACTCGAACGGGGACTTGACCTTCGCGCGGTAGTAGAGCGGATCGAAGAACTCGGCGCTGGTGACGATCGACCGGACGGTCTCGGTCAGGTCGCCTCCCGTCGCGAGGAAACGCGCGGCGACGCGCTCGACGAGGGAAGGCGGAGGCTCGTCCGCGACGAGGCGGCGGCAGAGCTCGGCGGCGATGTGATGCGCCGTGGCGGGTTGACGGGCGAGCATCCGGATCGCGGCTTCGCCCTCCTCGATCCCGCCACCGGCCGGAAAGCGCCTCCCGAGCACCGTCTTCTCGCCGACGTCGTGCAATCGCGCGCGGAAGACGAAGGCTCCGGGCTCCTCGCGGTCGGGACTTCTTCCCCGAGCCGGCCGGAACCCGCTCTCGGATCGCTCGACACCTCGGGAGATCGACCAGCCCGTCAGCACCCTGGCGAGCTCGGTCACGTCCGCCTGCGAGTAGCCGCCGTCCACGCCGAGCGTGTGGAGCTCGAGAAGCTCCCGGGCGTAGTTCTCGTTCAGGCCCGTCGGGCCGCGGTTCGCGCCGGCCGCGATCCGTCGTCCGGGGCCGGCCGGCCGATGCGCGGCGTCGGCCACGGAGCGAGCGTTGTCGAGGTAGACGAGCATGGCGGGGGACTGCGCCGTCGCGAGCAGCAGGTCCTCGAAGCGACCCCAGATTCGAGGACGAATGGCGTCGCGCTCGAAGGAGGCGATGAAGATCCGGTCGAGCCCCTTGCGGGCGTCCACGTTGAAGTGATTCATCCAGAAGTCGACCATCACCTCGTTCAACTGCCGCTCCGAGGAAACGGCCCGCACCAGGCGCGCGCCCGTGAGGTCCTCGAGGATGCGGCGCGGACGGTTCTCCGGGGCGATGAGGCCGGAGAGGCGCGCCAGGTCGCCCGCTCCACTTGCTGCCGCCGGGTCGGCGGAGGAAGCCGATGCCTTCTCGGCCTTCAGCCGTTTCTTCGCCTCGCGCAGGGGAACCTCGAACTGGGCGACGATCTCGGCGTTCGACATCGCGAGGGTCGAAAACGGCGACAGCCGGGCTTCGGCGGCGCCGTCGGGGATCCGTCCCGGATGGAGCTGCGCGTCGACGTACGCGGAGACTCCCATCGCGACGACGCGATCCAGGTCGCCCGGCCGGGGTCCGAAGGCGAGGCGATTCAGCACGTGCAGGGCGCGTTCGCGTTCCGTCAGCGGCGCAGGCGCGTCCGATGCGGCCGCCGCGATCGAGAGAACGCCGAGGAGCGCCGCGCCGCCGAGAAGACGCCATGCGAGAGGTCCCGTGAGTTTCACCGTCCTCATTCGACGAGGGCGCGACGCTCCCGGATTACGGCCCGTCGGGATTAAGGCGCCGGCACGCCGATGTTAAGATGAGCCTCCAATGGGCTACCGGAGCGGTTTCTCCGACGAATGCGGCATCTTCGGAGTCAGCGATTCGGAGGATGCGGCCAACCTCGCCTACCTCGGTCTCTATGCCCTTCAGCACCGGGGACAGGAGTCGGCCGGCATCGCCTCGCTCGACGACGAGGGGCGGATCCACGTCGAACGCGAGATGGGCTACGTCGCCGACGTCTTCGACGAGGCGCGCCTGTCGCGCCTTCCGGGCCGCACGGCCGTCGGGCACGTCCGGTACTCGACGGCCGGGGCCTCGCTTCTGGCCAACGCCCAGCCCATCGTGTTCGCGACCGGACGCGGGCCGCTCGGCCTCGCCCACAACGGCAACCTCGTCAACGCCCGGGAGATCCGCGCCTCGCTCGAGTCCAAGGGAGCTCTCTTCACGACGACCTCCGATTCCGAGGTCATCCTTCATCTGATCGCGCGCTCTTCCGCCCCGACGCTCGCGGGCGCCATCGCCGATGCCCTTCTCGAGGTGCGCGGGGCGTATTCGCTCGCCATCCTGTCCCGGGAGGGGATCTTCGCCGTCCGGGATCCCCACGGCATCCGCCCGCTGTCTCTCGGATTGAGGGAGGGCTCGCCCGTCGTCGCCTCCGAGACCTGCGCCTTCGACCTGATCAGCGCCTCCTACGAGCGGGACGTCGAGCCGGGCGAGATCGTCCAGCTCTCGCGAGACGGCTTCACGTCCCATCGCTTCGCGTTCCCCATCTCGACGCCCTGCGTGTTCGAGCACGTCTACTTCGCGCGGCCGGATTCCATGGTCTTCGGCCGCAGCGTGGCGGCGTCGCGCCAGGGTTTCGGCCGCCGCCTCGCGCGCGAGCATCCGGCCGAGGCCGACGTCGTCGTGCCGGTTCCGGACTCGGGGATGTACGCGGCGCTCGGTTTCGCGGAGGAGTCGAAGATCCCGTTCGCCCTGGGGCTCGTGCGCAACCACTACGTCGGGCGCACGTTCATCGAGCCCAAGCAGGCGATCCGCCACTTCGGCGTCAAGGTGAAGCTGAATCCGGTCCGCGAGGTCGTCGAGGGCAAGCGGGTCGTGCTGGTCGACGACTCGATCGTCCGGGGCACGACCTCGCGCAAGATCGTCAAGATGATCCGCGAGGCCGGCGCGCGTGAGGTCCACGTGCGGGTCTCCTCGCCGCCGACCATGAACAGCTGCCACTACGGGATCGACACGCCGACGCGCAGCGAGCTCATCGCCGCCAATCAGTCGGTCGAGGAGATCCGGCGGTTCATCGACGCCGACAGCCTCGGCTATCTCTCGGTCGAGGGCATGCTCGATGCCTTCGGGCGGCCGCAGCAGGCGACCTGCACCGCCTGTTTCACCGGAATCTACCCGGTCGAGATCGAGGAAGAGGAGCGCGAAAAGGAACACGCGCTCGACGCGAAGTAGCGGGCGCCTTCGCTTTCCGCGCCGCACATTGCTCGGTTCGAGCGTACTGGCCGCCGTGATCGCGTTCCGGGGCGCCACGTTGATCGACGGAACCTCCGCGCCGCCCGTTCCGGACGCGCTGCTCGTGGTCGCCGACGGCCGGATCGCGTACGCCGGGCCGCCGACCGCGAAGGCGCTGGCGGACCTGCCGGCGGGCGCCGAGACGGTCGCGCTTCCGGGGCGATGGATCGTTCCCGGCCTCGTGGATGCGCACGTCCACGCCGAATCCGACGCCGACCTCGAGCAGATGCTCCGCTGGGGCGTCACGGCGGTGCGCCTCATGGCCGAGGACGTCGCCGCGGCGCGAGAAACGGCGCGGCGGGCCGCCCGTCCGGGTTCCAGGATGCCGGACGTCTTCCCGAGCGCTCCCATCTTTGCGGCGAAGGGCGGGTGGTGGGGACGGGGAGAGCCCGCCGACTCCCACCTCGACCGCTTTCCGGCCACGCCTGCGGCCGCACGCGCGGCCGTCGTCGAGGCGAAGTCGCTCGGCTCGACCGAGATCAAGCTCATGCTCGACGACATGGCCTGGTGCCGCGCGCCGCTGCCCCCGCTGCCGAAGCTCGATCCCGCCGTCGCGCGGGCGCTCATCCAGGAGGCGCGCCGCCAGGGAATGCGCGCGATCGTTCACGCCCCCGAGCGGGCGGACGCGGAGGCGGCCATGGCCGACGGCGCCACCGCACTCGCTCACGGAGTGCTCGAGCCGCTCGAAGGCGCCGAGATCCTCGGGCCGATGAAGAGCCGCCCCGTCGACTACGTCCCGACCATGGACCTCTTCGAGTTCCTGGCGGATCCGCGCGCCTTCGTGGACGCGGTTCTCGCTGACCCGGTGACGACCGCCCCGGGCGGTCTCCCGCCCGACACGATCGCCCGGCTGCGGAGCCCCGAGTACGACGCGATCTATCGCGAGCGCTATCCCAACTCGGCGAACGTGAAGCGGTGCCTCCCCGCGCTCTACGACAACCTCCGGCGGCTCCATGCGGCCGGCGTGCCGGTCGCCCTCGGGACCGACATGTGGGCGTTTCCGGGCCTCGCCGTGTCGGTCGAGATGGGCCTCTACGTCAAGGCGGGGCTGACGCCCCTCGAGGCGCTCCGCGCGGGCACGTACCGGTCCGCGCGATCCCTCGGGATCGACGCGGATCACGGAACGCTCGAATCCGGCAAGCGGGCCGATTTCCTGGTTCTCGACGCGGATCCTCTCGCGGACGTGAAGAACGTGCGCCGGATCGGGGCGGTCTACAAGCGGGGCGAACGAGTCGGTCCGTGAGGCGCCGCGGAGCCCTGGCGGCGGGGCTCGCCGTCGCCGCCGCGTCGGCCGCTCTCTACCTGGTCTCGAAGGGCCGCTGGTCGGACGCCCTGATCGACTCCGGGCGGGAATGGATCGTGCCGGATGCGCTGGCCCGGGGCGAGCTCCTCTATCGCGACGTCGTGTACTGGTTCGGTCCGTTCACGCCGTACTTTCAGGCCGCGTTCCTGCGCGCCTTCGGCTCGGGGTTCGTCGCGCTGGTAGCCGCCGGGGCCGCGTCGGCCGCGGCGATCGTCGCCCTGCTCTACGCGACGTTGCGCCGCGTCGCCGGGCGCCGCGCGGCCCTGGTCTGGGCGGCGCTCGCGATCCCCGCGCTCGTCTTCATGCCCAATGCCGGCGGCGCGCTGCTCGGCATGGGATACCGCATCTGGCACGCCGCCGGGTTCGCGCTGGCGGCCGTCGCGCTCGCGTCCCGGCCGCCGGGGCGCCGGCCGGCGCTGGTGGCGCTTTGCGCGGGAGCCTGCGCGGGGCTCGCCGGATTGTGCCGGACCGAGTGGGGGCTCGCCGCCGCGGCCGCGGTCGTTCTGGCGGGGGTCGTGCGCGCGCGCCGGCTGGGCGAAGGCGCTCGCGACGCGGCGATCGGTCTCGCCGGGTGTGCCGCGGTCTTCGGTGCGGGCCTGGGCGTTTTCCTCTGGCGCGCCGGCGCGGGCCCCGTTCTCGTCGACGGCCACGTTCTTCTCACCGGCCTGCCGCCGGAGACGAGGCATTTCCTGATCGCGTTCTCGGGCCTGCCCGACTGGCGGCGCGGCGTGCTCGAGATGCTGTACTCCCTCGCGATGTGGAGCGGAGTCTTCGCGCTCGCGGCGTGGCTCGCGTGGCCGGAGCCGGGCCGCCGTCCGCCGGGGCTCGCGATCGCACTCGCGTCGATCCTCGCCGTCCTGGGCCTCACGGCCGTACTCGGCGGCGCCGGCAGCGCCGTCCTCTTCAGCGCGGCGCCGCCCGTGTGTGCCGCGGGACTCGTCGCCGGCTGGCGGCGGCGCCCGGGATCTCCCGCGGCGGTGCTCGCGGCCTCGGGGTTTCTCGGGCTGGTGCTCTCCTATCGCCGGCCGTTCCACATCGGCGACTCCGCATACGTCGGACCGCCTCTGCTCTTCGCGCTCGTCTGCGCCGCCGGGCTCCTGCAGCTGGCCGCGGCGTCGCGCCGTCGTCGCGCGGAGCGCGCGAACCTCGAGAGAGCCTTCGTGCGGGTCGCCGCCGCTCTCGTCGTCGCGGCCTTTGCGGGACGCGCCTGGCAGTACGCGTCGATCGAGGCGCGGCCCGTCCCCGGCACGTCCGGAATGCTCTCGGCCAGCCCCGAGCTCGCCCGGGAGATCGCGGAGCTCGCGGCCGAGGTGCGCGGCCGCACGAAGCCGGGCGACGGGCTCGTGGTCTTCCCCGAGGGCGAGCTGTTGAACTTCCTCTCCCGACAGCCGAATCCGATCCGGCATCAGCTGTACCTGCCCGGCTATCTTTCGAGCGGCAACGAGGCCGAGGTGCTCCGGGAGCTCCAGGCGTCGCCGCCCGGCGCGATCGTGCTCTGGCGGCGTCCGGTCAGCGAGTACGACCGGGCCCTGTTCGGCATGGACTACGGCACGACGATTCGGGATTGGATCGAACAGAGGTACGACCTCCGGCCCTTCCGTGCGTCGGGGGCTCCGGCGCGGGCGAACCCGCGTTTCATCGTGGGCTGGCGGCGATGACGGAGGCTCCGAACGGTCCGCTCCAGCGGCTCGCCGCCGCGCTCGTGTCGAGGCCGTTCGTGTACGACCTGGTGCAGACGCTCTCCGGTCAGAGCCGGATAGCGGTCCGACTCCGCGAGATCGTCGACCGGCTGCCCAGGCGCCGCGTCGCAGACATTGGCAGCGCCGCCGGAGGATTCGCGCAGCGCCTCGGCGTCGACCCGGTGTTTCTGGATCTAGACCCGCGCGCGCTCGCGGCCCTGCGTCGACGAACGCCCGGAGCGCATGCCGTCGCCGCCGATGCGTCGAGGCTGCCTCTGGCGGACGGCGGTTTCGATCTGGCACTCTGCCTGGCCGTGTTCCATCACCTCGACGACGCGACAGTCGCCGCCGCCGTCGCCGAACTCGCCCGCGTCTGTTCGGGCCGTCTTCTGCTGCTGGAGCCGCTTCGCAACGACCGGCGGCGCGTCTCGCGGTGGCTCTGGCACTACGATCGCGGTCGCCATTCCCGGACCCGGGACGAGCTGGTGACGATTCTCGCGGCTCACTTCCGCGTCGAGGAGGAGATCGCGTTCGCAGTGTTTCACCAGTATCTGATCTGCGTGGCCGTCCCGAGGAGGGTCAGCGCACCGCCCGGACCGCCTCGATGACGCTCTCCTGGTCAGCGGCTGTGAGCGACGTATAGAAGGGCAGACGCACGAGCCGCTGGCTCACCGATTCCGTCACCGGACAGTCCCCGACGCGGCCACCCCATCGGCGGCCCATCTCCGAGAGGTGGAGCGGCAGGTAGTGGAACACCGCGAGGATCCCGCGCTCGCGAAGCCCCGCGATGAGCCTGGTCCGCGCCTCGGGCGTCGGAAGGATCGCGTAGAACATGTGGTAACTGGATGCGCACTCGGGCGGAATGGTCGGAAGCTGCACGCCTCGCTCGGCCGCCCACGAGGCCAGCCCCTCGAGGTACCGCTCATAGATCCGGCGGCGGCACTCGAGCACGGCGTTCTTCTCCTCGAGTTGCCCGTAGAGATAGGCCGCCAGCAGATCCGAGGGCAGGTAGCTTGAGCCGATATCCACCCAGGTGTACTTGTCGACCTCGCCGCGGAAGAACCGTTTCCGGTTGGTTCCCTTTTCGCGGACGATCTCGGCGCGTTCGATGAGCCGTGCATCGTTGACGAGCAGGGCTCCGCCTTCGCCGCAGCTGAAGTTCTTCGTCTCGTGGAAGGAGAGCGTTCCGAGCTCGCCGAAGGTGCCGAGCGGTTTTCCGCGCCACGTTCCGAAGAGTCCGTGCGCGTTGTCCTCGACGACGGCGATCCCCCGCGATCGAGCGATCTCGAGGATGGCGTCCATGGCGCAGCCGACACCCGCGTAGTGCACGGGGACGATCGCGCGGGTCCTCGGCCCGATGAGCCGGTCGAGTTGGCGCTCGTCGAGGTTCAAGGTGTCGGGGCGGATGTCCGCGAATACGGGGCGCGCTCCGCGCAGTACGAACGCATTCGCCGTGGACACGAAGGTGAAGTCCGGCAGGATAACCTCGTCGCCTGGCTTGATGTCGAGGAGGATGGCGGCGAGCTCCAGCGCGTGCGTGCACGAGGTCGTGAGCAGTGCCGCCGGTGTCCCCAGCTGCTCCTGGAGCAGGGCGGAGCAGCGCCGCGTGAATTCGCCGTCGCCCGAGACGTGTCCGAGAGTGAGCGCCTCGTCCATGTAGCGGCGTTCGTTGCCGACGAAGGAGGGACGGTTGAACGGGATTTTCACAAATTCACGCGTTCCTAGTTTAGCGGGCCCGCGCCGAGACGGGACCACGATCCCGTATCATCGTTCGAACAAGGCGTCATGACTGAGATCGGACTCTCGCCCGAGCGGATGAGTCGAGCCCTCGAGGCGGATAGCTTTCGCCGGGTGCGAAGCGCGCTCGGATTCCCGCAGCCTCTCCTGACGCTCTCCGAAGTCCAACGTCTCAATGCCCATCTGGCTGCGATGTCCGAGGATCGGCCCGAAATCCGAATCGGAGTTCTCCGGACCTACTCCACCGAGCTGCTGAAGCCGTATTGGTCGCTCGAGGCCTCGCTCGCGGGCCTTCGTCTCGCACTCTACGAGGCGCCGCTCGGCTCGTTGATCCAGGAGGGACAGTCCGGGTCGGGCCTTCGGGCTCACCGGCCCGACGCCACGTTCCTGTTTCTGCAGCGGTCGGACCTGGAACCGGGGCTCCACGCCGCAACGCCCGGAGATAGCCTCGAACGCGATCAGATTCTCGCCGCGCTCGAGGCGCGCCTTCTCGAGCTCGTTCGCCCTCTGCGCGACGCCCTCCCGGGCCTGATCGTCGTCAGTCTTCTGCCGAGGAACGCTTTTCCTCCTGGCGAGACCCCGGGACGCCTCGTGCCGGAGAGCGGCGCGGATGCGTCCTTCCCGGCGCGATTCGGAGATGCCCTCAGGGGAATCCCCGCGGTCTACTTCGTCGACCTCGACTCTGCGCTGGCCGAATCGGGGGCCGTCCCGCCGTTCGACGGGCGCCTCTGGCGCGTCGCCGGCTTCCCGTTTTCCGTGAGCGGGGCCCAGAAAACCGTCCGTGCCCTCTTCCGTCCGGCCTGGCTGCTCAAGGGCGCGCTGACGAAGTGCGTCGTCCTCGACGCCGACAACACCCTCTGGGGAGGCATCGTGGGCGAAGACGGCCTCGAGGGAATCGCCCTCGGGCCGCCGCCGCCGGGTGACGCGTACGTGGCCTTTCAGAAACGGCTCTTGGCGCTTCGAGAGAGGGGAATCCTGCTCGCCCTCTGCAGCCGCAACAACTCTGACGATGTCCTCGAGGTCCTTCGGCGCCACCCGTTTCAGCTTCTCCGCGAAGAGCACTTCGCGGCGATGAGGGTGAACTGGGAGCCCAAGGTCGAGAATCTTCGATCCATCGCCCGAGAATTGAACCTGGGTCTCGAGAATCTCCTTTTCGTGGACGACAGTCCACAGGAGTGCCTGCTCGCGGAGCGGCAGATTCCCGAGCTCTCGGTGATCCCGGCGCCCTCTTCGCCGGCCGCGCTCTCCGGGGGTCTCGACGGCTGGCCCGGTCTCGAGCGCCTGAGCCTGACCACGGAGGACGCCGACCGCGCACGCTACTACCTCGAATCGCAGCGGCGCCGCGACATGGAGGTCCGGAGCGAGACCGTCGAGAAATACCTCGGCGCTCTCCGCATGGTCATGACGATCGGGTTCGACGATCTCGGCGCCGCGGCTCGGATCGCGCAGCTGACGCAGAAGACGAACCAGTTTAACCTGACGACCCGCCGCTATTCGGAGGCCGACATCGTTCAGCGGATGGGGGATCCCGACCAACGGGTGGCGCACTTCTCGCTCTCCGACGTCTGTGGAGACAGCGGTATCGTCGGCGTTGCGATCGTCGGTGGGGTCACCGCCGAGGAAATCTCGTTCGACACATTTCTCCTGTCCTGTAGGGTGATCGGCCGGGGCGCAGAGACGGCCTTCCTGGGCGCGCTGCTGGACATCCTACGCGCGGGAGGCGCGAAGCGGGCGCGGGCGGCCTACGCACCGACACCCAAGAACGCGCTCGTGGCCGACTTCTGGCCCCGCCACGGATTCCGGGAGAATGCGCCCGGGACATTTTCGCGAGAGCTGGACGACAGCCGCGACATCGCGACGAAGGGCCCGATCGCGGTCGTGATCGTCGGGGCGTCGAAGCCCGGTCCCGCGGGCGACTCGCTATGATTGCGTCAATGTCCGCCCCCTCCGCCGATCCCTCGGAGCCTGGCGCGACTCCGTCTTCCCCTCGGCTTCACCACGTCGGGTATCGCGTCGACAGCATCGCCCGGTTCCTGAGAGCGACTCACTGGAGTTCGGAATCGGAGCCGGTCGAGGATCCTCTTCAGGAGGCTCGCCTGTGCCTGCTCCGGCTCGGGGATCCGGTCAGCCCCTTTCTCGAACTCGTCGAATTCTCGAGTGACCCGAAGCGGCCCGAGACCTCGGATCCGGCTCGCCTGGGACTCCATCACCTTTGCTTTTCGGTGCCGACGAAGGGGGCCGGAGAAGAATGGGCGCGGAGCTCGCGCCTGCTTCCCGTCACCGACTGGAAGCCCGCGGTCCTGTTCGGATATCGCCCGGTGCGCTTTTACTACAGCCGCAACCGGGAATTGCTCGAGCTGCTCGCGGAGGCCGTGTGAGTCGGCTTCCAGAGCTGCGAGGAGTATTCGCCGAGGTCCTCGGCGTCGAGCGCTCCGCGGTTTCTCCCGACACCGTCCAGTCCGACCTTCCGGAGTGGGACTCCGTGGGTCACCTCAACCTGATGCTTGGCCTGGAGGAGCGGTTTGGAGTTTCGTTCGACGTCGACGACCTGACGCGGCTGACCTCGGTCGAGGCCATCCTCGCCTACCTGAGTCGGGCTTGCGCTTCGAGCTGAGCTTCGAGGAGCTCGCCGGCGGGCCGGCACTGCAGTTCGCCCGGGTACCGTGGGACAGCGATCTGTTCGGCTTCGACGTCGTGGAGTTGCGGCTTCGGGAGGAGGATCCGGAGGCGGCGGCGCAGGCGGTCGCGAAGTGGCTCGATTCGCTCGCTCCGCGGCCCCCATTTCTCGCTTACCTCCGTACCCCGTTTCCGCAGGTTCCCCTCGCGGAGACGCTGTCGCAGCAGGGCTTCTATCCCGTGGAGTTGACCTACGCGCTCTCCCTGCCTCTGCGGCGGCTCGGATCGATCGCGTCGGGCGGAAGACCGCGTGCCCGGCTGCGGCGGGCGAATCCCGCCGATCTTTCCGAACTGATTGCGATTGCGGGCTCCACATTCGAGGCCGATCGATACCATCAGGATCCGCACATACCGGCGGCACGAGCGGACGCACGATACTCAGCCTGGATCGAGGAAGGCATGAACGCACAGGAGCTCATCTTCCTCTACGAAGATGCAGCGACGTCGAAGACCCTGGGCTTCTTCCACCTGCGGCCGGTCGGCGAGGGCCGGCTCGACATCAGCCTCGCCGCCGTGCAGCCAAATCTGCGTCGGACCGGCATCGGAGCGTTCATGTACGAGGCGGCGCTCACCGAGGCGAGAGGCCTCGGATACGACACAGCGACGACGCGGGTGTCGGCCGCGCACCTGGACGTCGTCAACCTCTTCGCCCGCCTCGGTTTCGCCTTTCGCCAGGTGCAGCTGACCTGGCATCTGTTCCGGAGCGCGTAAAGAGCGTGAGGGGCGGAAGGTCGAGAGGTCGACGTGTCCGAGGCCGTCCGCCGAGAGTTATTCCGACGGGATCGATTCGCCGACGACGAAAGAGGGTTGCTCCATCAGCCGCACGTGCATGCGGGCGAGATATTCACCCATGATCCCGAGCGCGAAGAGCTGAGCGCCGGAGAAAATCGCGATGATGGATGCGAGGAACGGGAACCCGGGCGTGCTCCCGTGATGGATGAGGTACACGATCAATACGAAGGCGAGGACGGCGAACCCGAAGAGCGTGAAGCACAGCCCGACGAGGGTGGCCAGCCGGAGAGGCAGCGTGGAGAAGCCGGTCATCATCGTCATGGCGTGCTTGAAGAGCGTCCGTAGCGTGTACGTCGACGTTCCGATCTGTCTCGGTTTTTGCTCGACCTCGATCGACGCGAACCGCCGAGTGGCCCACGTGAGCACGACGTCGATCGAAACGTAGGGACTCTGGTACGTCGCGAAGGCCTCGCGCAACGGAGTCCGAAAGGCGCGGAAGGCGGACACCTTTCGTGCGGTTTCGGCGCCCATCGCCTTCTGCAGGACGATCTTCGTGATCCACGACGCCACGTTGCGAAACAGCGAATGCGGCATCTTCGCGGGAGTGCCGTACACCACGTCGGCGTCCCGATCGAGCTCCGCGAGAAGCCGCGGAATGTCCTCGGGCGACTGCTGCAGATCGTCGTCGATGGTGACGATCGAGTCGCCTCGCGCTGCGCGTATTCCCGCGAGGAGCGCGTTGTGCTGGCCGTAGTTGCGCATGAGGTTGAGGCCGCGGAGATTCGAGTGGCGGGATGCCAGCTCGGTGATCTTCGCCCATGAGCCGTCGGCGCTGCCGTCGTTGACCAGGACGATCTCCGTCGCGGAGGCGGGCAGGACGCGCGAGAGACGCTCCACGAGGAGAGGGAGGGAGCCCGAGCTGTTGTAGACGGGTACGACGACGGAAACCTTCGGGTGAACGCGGATTTCGATGACGCCATTCTACAATGCCGGGACGCATCGTTGCCCGTCATGACTGCAAGTCGCCGGCCGACATTCTCATCGCCTCCGGACGCGCCCACCGCGAGCGCTCGGAACGCGCCCTCCGTTCGGGCGTGGCTGCTCCTGGCGGTCGCCCTCTCGGCGCTGTACGCGATTCCCTTCGCGCTCCGCGGCTGGATTCCGCACGACGAGGGAACCATCGCGCAGAGCGCGGAACGCGTGCTGCAGGGCCAGGTGCCGCACCGCGATTTCGACGAGGGCTACACGGGAGGCCTCTCCTACGTTCACGCGGCGGCGTTTCGCCTCTTCGGCGTCCGGCTGGCCTCGCTGCGGTGGCTGCTGTACGGCGGCTTCCTGATCTTCCTGGCGGCGGTCTTCCGTCTCGCGCTCCGCCTCGGCCCGCCCTGGCTCGCCTTCGGCCTGACGCTCGCCGCCGCGGTCTGGAGCGTCCCGAATTACTTCGCGAGCATGCCCTCCTGGTACAACCTGTTCCTCGCCACGTTCGCGGCGCTTGCGCTCACGCGCTGGATCGAGACGTCGCGGCCCCGCTGGACGCTTCTCGCCGGCCTGTGCGCCGGCGCCTCGGTGCTCGTCAAGCAGGTCGGCCTCTATGCCGTGGCCGCGGGGCTGCTGTTCGTGGTGTACCGGGAGCGGCAGGAGTCCTCGCGGAAGCCGGCTTCGGGCCGGAGCGTCCTCTTTCTCACGGTGAAGACGCTGGGGGCAGCGGCCTTCGCGGTCCTTCTACTGCGGATCTTCGGACGGCGTCGCGAGCTCATGGACATCGTCGAATTCGTGCTCCCCGGGGCGCTCCTCGCCGGTTTCCTGGTGGTCGACGAGGCGCGGCACGGACGCGGGAGCGCGGCGGATCGCTTTCGCGGCCTGGCGCGCGCAGCGGGGCCTTATCTCGCCGGGGTGGCCCTGCCGCTCGCACTCTTCGGAGCGGCGTTCGCCGCGTCGCGCTCGCTCGAGCCGCTCTTCACCGACGTCTTCGTGCATTCCCTCGACGCGGCCCGGACCGCCGAATCCGTGCCGCTGGCGCCGTCCGTCCTCGCACCGGCTCTGCTCTATGCGCTTCTCCTCGCGTTTCCGACGATCGTTCCGGCGCGCCGGGAGAAGCGGATCGCCGCGGTCCTGGGCCTCGTCCTGGCCCTGGCGGTGGCGCTGGCGGGACAGCCGGACGTGTACCAGACGATCTGGCGGGCGGCGCGCTCGCTTCCCCTGGTGATCTCGGTCGTCGCGGTGGCTTTCCTGGCGCGGCCGGCGGGCAGCGAGACGGAGCGTGCGAACGTCTTCCTGCTGGCGGCGATGGCGGCCCTCGTGAGCCTCGTGCAGTTCCCTTTTCCGTCTCCGATCTACTTCTGCTACGTCGCCCCGCTGGCCCTTCTCGGGGCCGCCGCGCTCGTGCGGGCCGACGCGCGATCCCCCCGGAGAATTCACGGGGTCATCCTGATCTTCTTCGTGACGTTCGCGGCCGTCTGGATGAACCGGGGCTACGTCTTCGAGCTCGGCCGCGCCTTCTCGCCGTACGTCGCGCGCACGCCGCTCGGTCTGCCCCGGGCGGGTATCCGGGTTCCGGCCGCGGACGCCCGCGAGTACGAGACCCTCGTTCGGAACCTCGAGTCGAGGGCCCCGGGAGGCGCGATCTACGCCGGGCCGGACTGCCCCGAGGTCTACTTCCTGGCGGGCCGCCGGAACCCGACGCGCTCGTTCTTCGACTACCAGGGCGACCTGTACGGCCGACCGGACGCGCTCCTGCGGCTTCTCGACGAAGGTGGCGTCTCGGCTGTCGTGCTGGACCGTGCTCCGGCGTTTTCACGCCCGTTCGAGGCGGGTTTCGTCGCGCAGCTCCATGCGCGCTTCCCGGGATTCGAAGACATCGGACGATTCACCCTGTTCTGGCGTCCGGCGCCCGCGGCGGCCCCCGTCTATAATCCGCAGCCTCGATGACCTCCCGATACGCCGACGCCGGCGTCGACATCGACGCCAAAGCCGCGGCGCTCGCGCGCGCGAAGAAGGCGATTCGCTCGACCTTCACGCCCGGGGTCCTCGGCGACGTCGGCGGCTTCGGCGGCCTCTTTCGGCCGGACTTCTCGAAATACAGCGAGCCGGTCCTCGTCGGCTCGACGGACGGGGTCGGTACGAAGCTGAAGGTCGCCATCGAGATGGGACGCCACGATTCCTGCGGCGCCGACCTGGTCAACCATTGCGTCAACGACATTCTGGTCCAGGGAGCGCGGCCGCTCTTCTTTCTCGACTACATCGCGACGGGAAAAGTCGAGCCGGGCATCATCGAGAGCGTGATCGAGGGCGTCGCGCGGGGCTGTCGGGAAAACGGTACGGCCCTCCTCGGCGGGGAGACGGCGGAGATGCCGGGGTTCTATGCGGCGGGCGAGTACGACGTCGCGGGCACGATCGTCGGCGTGGTGGACCGCGAGAAGATCCTCGACGGATCGAAAATCGCCGCGGGCGACGTCGCGCTGGGCCTGCCGTCGGTCGGCCTTCAGACGAACGGCTTCACCCTGGCGCGGAAGGTCTTTTTCGAGGCGATGGGCCGGAAGCCGTCCGACCGCCTCCCGGAGCTCGGGAGCCGCCCGATCGGCGAGGTGCTCCTCGACCCGCACCTGTCGTATCTGCGTCCGGTCGAGCCCCTGCTCGACGGCGGTCTCGTGCACGGCATGGCGCATCTGACGGGCGGCGGCTTCTACGACAACATCCCGCGAGTCCTTCCCGAGGGGCTCGACGTCGTCGTGAAGGCGGGCGCGTGGCCGGTGCCGCCGGTGTTCGACGTCATCGCGCGGGAAGGCGCGGTTTCCTTCGAGGAGATGCACCGCGTCTTCAACATGGGCGTCGGCATGGTCGTCTTCGTGGCGCCCGGCGACGTCGCGCAGGCGGGCCGGATCTGGAAGGAGATGGGACAGCGCTGGTTCGCGATCGGCAACGTGAAGGCCGGCGGCAGCCGGCGCGTGACGGTCGAGCCCGCGCCTCAGGGCTGATGCCCGGGAAGCGGCGCCTGGCCGTCCTTCTCTCCGGCCGCGGCTCGAA
Source organism: uncultured Acidobacteriota bacterium (assembly GCA_963738945.1). Lineage (GTDB taxonomy): Bacteria > Acidobacteriota > Thermoanaerobaculia > UBA5066 > Gp7-AA6 > DAHUXD01. The sequence continues at coordinate 2,091,324 of CAVTYD010000002.1, read as the reverse complement.
CCTCGTCGCGATCAGCGACGCGATCGGCGACGGACGGATTCCCGATGCGGCGATCGTGGCGGTCATTTCGGACGTGGCCGACGCTCCGGGACTGAACCGCGCCGTCGAGCGGGGTCTGCCGGCCTTCCCGATCCCGCGCGCAAGCCTGGCGCGCCGCGAGCACGAGGACCGGATCCTCCGGATCCTCGAGGCGGCGCGTGTCGACCTCATCTGCCTGGCCGGGTACATGCGCGTTCTCTCGCCGGGCTTCGTGGCGCGCTGGCCCGGCCGGATCCTCAACATCCACCCGTCGCTGCTCCCGCGGTATCCCGGCCTCGACGTCCAGCGCCGGGCCCTCGAGGCCGGCGAGCCGGAGTCGGGCTGCACGGTCCATTTCGTGGACGAGGGAACCGACACCGGGCCGATCGTGCTCCAGAGGCGGGTCCCGGTCTTTCCCGGCGACACCGTCCAGACGCTTTCGGACCGGATTCTGGCCGAAGAGCATCGGGCCTATCCGGAAGCGATCGCGAAAGTCCTCGCCGGCCTCACCGCCCGCTGAGAATGCCCCGGTTTTTGTGCATCGGGATGGCGAGATGGGGCCCGATTTCATTGGCGATTCCGGAGTTTTCGGAATTCCCTTGACAGGGGCTCGAGCCGGCCCTATATTCCGCTTCCCCGCAAGGGTTGGTTCTTTCCAAGGGCTTCTTCCGGCGTGAGCCGTCGCGTCTTTGCTGAGGCAGGACGTGGCGGATTTCGTTGACGAGGCCCACCGAGATTCGCTAAGCTGGAAGGTCCGCCGCAAGGCGGATGTTCTTTCGGATTCGCGCCGGCGGTACGGCGCGGCTCCGGGGCCAAAAGCCCGGGGGCGCGGTTCCTTGAAAACTGAGTAGAGCGTGCCAGACGTCAATTTTTCTCTGGTTTTCACGTAAAACCAGAAACTGTTTTCTCAAAAAAACAGGGTTTAACTCGAATCGATCGGCGCGGGCCCGAAAGGCCTGCTCCGTGAGAACACTTTTAAGTGGAGAGTTTGATCCTGGCTCAGAATGAACGCTGGCGGCGTGCTTAACACATGCAAGTCGAGCGAGGCCTGGGGGGCAACCCCCGGAGTCGAGCGGCGGACGGGTGAGTAACACGTGGGTAACCTGCCCGGAAGTGGGGAATACCTCGGAGAAATTCGAGCTAATACCGCATGACATCTTCGGGACGAAAGTCCTGGCGATCAAAGCGGGGTCGCAAGATCTCGCGCTACCGGATGGGCCCGCGCCCGATTAGCTAGTTGGTGAGGTAACGGCTCACCAAGGCTTCGATCGGTAACCGGCCTGAGAGGGCGATCGGTCACACCGGAACTGAGACACGGTCCGGACTCCTACGGGAGGCAGCAGTGGGGAATCTTGCGCAATGGGCGAAAGCCTGACGCAGCAACGCCGCGTGGAGGATGAAGGCCCTTGGGTTGTAAACTCCTGTCGGCTGGGAAGAAATCGTTCGTGGCTCATACCCACGGACGTTGACTGTACCAGCAAAGGAAGCCCCGGCTAACTCTGTGCCAGCAGCCGCGGTAATACAGAGGGGGCTAGCGTTATTCGGAATTATTGGGCGTAAAGGGCGCGTAGGCGGCCATGCGTGTCTTCCGTGAAATCCCTCGGCTTAACTGAGGACGTGCGGAAGAAACTGCAAGGCTCGAGTCCGGGAGAGGGGGGTGGAATTCCCAGTGTAGCGGTGAAATGCGTAGATATTGGGAGGAACACCGGTGGCGAAGGCGGCCCCCTGGACCGGAACTGACGCTGAGGCGCGAAAGCGTGGGTAGCAAACGGGATTAGATACCCCGGTAGTCCACGCCGTAAACGATGGGCACTTGGTGTCGCGGGTATCGACCCCTGCGGTGCCGAAGCTAACGCATTAAGTGCCCCGCCTGGGGAGTACGGTCGCAAGGCTGAAACTCAAAGGAATTGACGGGGGCCCGCACAAGCGGTGGAGCATGTGGTTCAATTCGAAGCAACGCGAAGAACCTTACCTGGGTTTGAAGATCAGTGGATCGGGGGCGAAATCTCCCTTCCCCGCAAGGGGCCGCTGGTTAGGTGCTGCATGGCTGTCGTCAGCTCGTGTCGTGAGATGTTGGGTTAAGTCCCGCAACGAGCGCAACCCCTGCTGCTAGTTGCCAACGGTTCGGCCGGGCACTCTAGTGGGACTGCCGGTGATAAACCGGAGGAAGGTGGGGATGACGTCAAGTCCTCATGGCCTTTATGTCCAGGGCTACACACGTGCTACAATGGCCGGTACAAAGCGTCGCGAAAACGCAAGTTCGAGCAAATCGCAAAAAACCGGTCTCAGTTCGGATTGGGGTCTGCAACTCGACCCCATGAAGCTGGAATCGCTAGTAATCGCGGATCAGCACGCCGCGGTGAATACGTTCCCGGGCCTTGTACACACCGCCCGTCACATCACGAAAGTCGGCTGTACCAGAAGTCGGTGTTCTAACCCGCAAGGGACGAAGCCGCCTAAGGTATGGTCGGTAATTGGGGTGAAGTCGTAACAAGGTAGCTGTAGGAGAACCTGTGGCTGGATCACCTCCTTTCTAGAGCCTCTCTCGGCTCCTTCTTCTCCGGAAGAGAGCTCGAGACACTCGACGGTCGATACGTTTGGCTGCCGATTCGATCGGCAAACGCCTCTACTCAGTTTTGAAGGCATCGGCCTCCCGGCCGCCCATAGGGTGTCCCGGCGCCGTGTTCTTTGAATTCATCGAAGCAGCTCAATTGAGCCAGGGACCTTGCGTCCCGGAACCCCGCACTGGGCCTATAGCTCAGTTGGTTTAGAGCACACGCCTGATAAGCGTGAGGTCGGTAGTTCGAATCTACCTAGGCCCACCACTTCTGATGCGAACCACACCTCACGTGGGGCTGTAGCTCAGCTGGGAGAGCGGCGGCTTTGCAAGCCGTAGGTCGCCGGTTCGATTCCGGTCAGCTCCACCAATTCATACGGGTTCGGAGCAGGCGCTTCGATGATTCGCCGGGTTAGCGCGGATGAGACGGCTCCTCGCACGCACAGTGCAAGCGAGGAGCTTTTTGATCCGCGGTGATCAGGATCTTTGACAAGAGAGTCGGGTAAACGAATAGATTCGCGTCTTAGGTATTTTATGGTCAAGCTACTAAGGGTGGACGGTGGATGCCTTGGCGCAGAGAAGCGATGAAGGACGTGGCAAGCTGCGATAAGCCTCGGGGAGCCGCAAACAGGCTTTGATCCGGGGATTTCCGAATGGGGCAACCCCTCCAGAGGCAAGTCTGGAGATCCCCTGCTGAATTCATAGGCAGGGAGAAGCGAACCCGGGGAAGTGAACCATCTCAGTACCCGGAGGAAAAGAAAGCAAATCAGCGATTCCGTCAGTAGCGGCGAGCGAACGCGGAACAGCCCAAACCTCGAGGGCTTCGGTTCTCGGGGGGTTGTGGGGCGGAATACGGCGCAAGCCAGGAAGTCACAAAGAACCCGTCTAGTCGAAGGTCACTGGAAAGTGCCGCCAGAGAGGGTGACAGCCCCGTAGGCGAAAGACGAGGTTCCTTCCAATTCCGTTCCCGAGTACCACGGGGCACGAGAAACCTTGTGGGAATCCGGGTGGACCATCACCCAAGGCTAAACATTACTCTGCGACCGATAGTGAACCAGTACCGTGAGGGAAAGGTGAAAAGAACCCCTGTGAGGGGAGTGAAATAGTACCTGAACCCGTCCATCTACAAGCAGTGGAACCACCATGTCGCAAGACGGTGGAACCGCGTGCCTTTTGCATAATGAGCCGGCTAGTTAATTTCAGCGGCAAGGCGAAGCAACGTGCTGAGCCGGAGCGAAAGCGAGTCTGAATAGGGCGATTCAGTCGCTGGGATTACACGCGAAGCGGGATGATCTAACCATGGCCAGGGTGAAGCTGCGGTAACACGCCGTGGAGGCCCGAACTGGTGTTGGTTGAAAACAACTCGGATGAGCTGTGGTTAGGGGTGAAAGGCTAATCAAATTCCGTTATAGCTCGTTCTCTCCGAAATAGCTTTAGGGCTAGCCTCGCATGATTGACGACGGTGGTAGAGCTCTGGATGGACTAGGGGTGTTCCCACATTACCAAATCCAACCAAACTCCGAATGCCGTTGATCACAGTGCGGGAGTCAGACAGTGGGGGATAAGCTTCATTGTCGAGAGGGAAAGAACCCAGACCGCCCGCTAAGGTCCCCAAATCATCGCTAAGTGGAAAAGGATGTGGAGACGCCCAGACAGCCAGGAGGTTGGCTTAGAAGCAGCCATCCTTTAAAGAAAGCGTAACAGCTCACTGGTCAAGCGGCTCCGTGCCGACAATTCAACGGGGCTAAAGCGATGTACCGAAGCGGCGGATGCGTGAAGGCTTCGGCCGACACGCGTGGTAGGAGAGCATTCTTAGCGCAGCGAAGACAGACCGCGAGGACTGTTGGAGCGCTAGGAAGAGACCCTGCCGGCACAAGTAGCGATAAAGCAGATGAGAGCTCTGCTCGCCGTAAATCTAAGGATTCCTGAGCAAGGTTAATCCGCTCAGGGTAAGTCGGTCCCTAAGGCGAGGCCGAAAGGCGTAGCCGATGGAAATCCGGTTAATATTCCGGAACCGCTCATTGGTCGTTATCACGAAGGGGGGACGCAGGAGGCTAGGCGTACCGGGTGTTGGATGTCCTGGGCCAAGCTCGTAGGCGGAAGGGGTAGGCAAATCCGCTCCTTCATTCAACGCCGAGAAGCGATGGGGAGGCCGTAAGGCCACAAACTCGCCGATGCCACGCTGCCGAGAAAATCCCCTAAGGAGATCAATGGGTGACCGTACCGCAAACCGACACAGGTAGATGAGGAGAAAATCCTAAGGCGCTCGAGTGAAGCGTTGCGAAGGAACTCGGCAAATTAACACCGTAACTTCGGGAGAAGGTGTGCCTTGGAGCGTGTAAGGGTTTACCCCTGAAGCGCCCTGAGGTCGCAGAGAAATGGGCCAAGCGACTGTTTACTAAAAACACAGGACTCTGCAAAGTCGTAAAACGACGTATAGGGTCTGACGCCTGCCCGGTGCTGGAAGGTTAAGGGGAGAGGTCAGCCGCAAGGCGAAGCTTTGAACCGAAGCCCCAGTAAACGGCGGCCGTAACTATAAGTTGACCGTTGTAGTTACGTTAAAAAATCCCGCTATATGCTGGAAAACCCGGTGGATCCGACGCTACTCGCCGCTAGGCCGTGAGGCCGAAGAAGGCGGCAGTGAAAATGCGATCGGTGCGGGCAATCAGCAGGAAAGGCTCGAGATGCTCCTCACGAAGAGCATCCCTCCAGAAATCGGCTGGTATCTGGCTGGTTTCGTTGATGGAGAAGGCAGCTTCAACGTCTCGTTCCGACCCAGGCCCGATTACAAATTGCCCTGGAAGATCTCTCTCTGCTTCAACATCTCGCAGAGGGATCCCGTGATCCTCAGCTTCTACAAGAAGCATCTGGAGTGCGGGACCATGAGGCAGCGAAGTGACGGAGTCTGGTACTACGAGGTGAACAACCTCAATGCGATCGTCAGCAATGTCATCCCGTTTTTCGAGAGATTTGGTTTTCTTTCCGCCAAGAAGAAGCGTGACTTCGCGAAGTTCAAAGAACTCGCGCGGATTCTGGCAGACGGCGGACATCAATCGGAAGCGGGTGTGCGAAGGATCCTGGAAATCCGACGCGACATGAATGACGGCGGCAAGAGACGTTACAGCGATGCAGCGATCCTGCAAGCCCTCGAGAATCCCCAGAGACTGTACGCAGGACCCCACGAAGGGGATGAGACAGTCCGAACTGCGCGGCGACACGCAGAGCCAGACGGAAACGATCTGGCCCCCGGTGATCCGGGAGCAACAAAGGACGAACGGTCCTAAGGTAGCGAAATTCCTTGTCGGGTAAGTTCCGACCTGCACGAATGGCGTAACGATTTGGTCACTGTCTCCGCAACGCGCTCGGCGAATCTGTAGTACCGGTGAAGATGCCGGTTACCCGCACGTAGACGGAAAGACCCTGTGCACCTTTACTATACCCAGGCATTGAATTTTGGCGGTGTCTGCGCAGGATAGGTGGGACACTTTGAACCTGGGGTTTCGGCCTCGGGGGAGTGGACGGTGAGATACCACCCTGATGGCGCCGGAGTTCTAACTGAGACCCGTAATCCGGGTCCAGGACCATGCCTGGCGGGTAGTTTGACTGGGGCGGTCGCCTCCTAAATTGTAACGGAGGCGCCCAAAGGTTCTCTCAGGCTGATTGGAAACCAGCCGTAGAGTGCAAAGGCAGAAGAGAGCTTGACTGCGAGACCGACAAGTCGAGCAGGTACGAAAGTAGGGCTTAGTGATCCGGTGGTTCTGCATGGAAGGGCCATCGCTCAACGGATAAAAGGTACGCCGGGGATAACAGGCTGATCTTGCCCAAGAGTTCACATCGACGGCAAGGTTTGGCACCTCGATGTCGGCTCATCGCATCCTGGGGCTGAAGCAGGTCCCAAGGGTCCGGCTGTTCGCCGGTTAAAGCGGTACGTGAGCTGGGTTTAGAACGTCGTGAGACAGTTCGGTCCCTATCTCGTGTGGGCGCAGGAAATTTGTGAGGATCCGTCCTTAGTACGAGAGGACCGGGACGGGCGAACCTCTTGTGCACCGGTTGTCGCGCCAGCGGCACGGCCGGGTAGCGAAGTTCGAAAGGATAACCGCTGAAAGCATATAAGCGGGAAGCCTTCCTCGAGATGAGATTTCCCGGGAGCAATCCCCTGAAGGCCCGTGGGAGACGACCACGTTGATAGGAGGGGTGTGGAAGCGCTGTGAGGCGTGAAGCTGACCCTTACTAATCGGCCGAGCGGCTTGACCATAAAATATTTAAGGCGCGAATCGAAAAACGTTTACTACCGACTCTCTTGAATGACGGCGCCTCTTCGCAGGGGCGGGGTTAGTCCCCGCCCGCGGAGGGAGCGCGACGGAAAACTTTGGAAACAGAGTTTCCCGGTGACCTTAGCGAAGGGGCCACACCCGTTCCCATTCCGAACACGGCCGTTAAGCCCTTCAGCCCCGATGGTACTTCGCGGTAGACCGCGTGGGAGAGTAGGACGTTGCCGGGGAATTATTTTGAAGCTCAGGACTCGTTCCTGAGCTTTTCTTTTTTTCGGCTGGGATACAACTGCCCCGGCCATGACCGATCGGACGGGCTCCCGGCTCTTCGCGCTGGTATCGGCGGCCGTCCTGTTGGCGTTCGGGGCCCTCCTGTTCGTCCGCACGTCGCGAGCCGTCGGCGGATCGGACTCGGCCGGGTATGCGAACACGGGGAAGGACATCCTGGCCGGGCAGATGGTGAACCCGATCGCCGGCCTGAAGGAGCTCGGCCTCGACGCGAAATGGGCGCCCGTCTTCACGCCGCTCGCCCACGAGCCGGGGCCGCGTCCGGGCACGATGGTGCCGTTCTATCCGCCGGGGTTTCCGCTGCACCTGGCGCTGGCCGCCGCGATCGGCGGCTGGAGCGAGGCGCCTTACCTCGTCAGCCCGATCGCGGGGCTTCTCTGTTTGTGCGCGACGTTCCTGCTCGGCCGGGAGCTCGGCCTGTCGAGGCCGTTCGCCTTCGCCGGATCCGCGATTCTCGGCGGATGGGTCATCTTCCTTTTCCACGCGCTTCAGCCGATGAGCGACGTGGCCGCGGCGCTCTGGACGACGGCGTCGGTGGTGGCGGCCCTGCGCGCCCGACGCCGCACCGGATGGGCGGCCGCCGCCGGCGCGTGCCTCGGTATGGCGGTCCTCGTCCGTCCGAGCGATGCCTTGATGCTGGTCCCGCTCGCCCTGGCCCTTCCCTGGCGGCTCGACGCCTTCGCGTGGTTCGGCGCCGGAGGAGCGCCCTTTGCCGCGTTCTACGGGCTCTGGAACCGGACGGCGTTCGGCAATCCTCTCCGCAACGGGTACACGCACGTGTATGGAGACTTCGTTCTCTCGAACTTCGCGCCTCGCTTCGTCCGCTACGGCTCGGAGCTCCTGTCCGAGCTCTCGTTTCTCGTGCCGCTCGGCGGCATCGCCGTCGCGGCCGATCGGCGCGTGGCGGCGCGAGATCGACTCCTGCTCCTCGTCTGGCTCGCCGCGATCTTTCTCTTCTATTGCTTCTGGGGCCCGTCCGACAGCTGGACGTACGGCCGCTATCTGCTTCCGGCCGCTCCCGCCCTGATCGTCGGGTTTCTCCTGGTCCTGCGCGACGCCATCGCGTCACTCCGGAGGCCGGCCCTCCGCCACGCCCTCGTCGCGGCGGCGCTCGTGGTCGTGTTCGCCGCCGAGATCCGCGCGGAGCGCCTGCGCCGTCCTCTCGGCGTGGCGACGGGACAGCGCGTGTTTCCCGAGGGTTGCCGGGCCCTCGCGGAGCGGGCGGCGGGTCGGCCCGCGCTCGCGGTCTCGATGGAATTCTCGGCGGCCGTGCGCTTCTACGGCGGCGCGATTCCGGTGCGCTGGGACTTCCTGAATCCCGAGGATTTCCTGGCGCTGCGCGTCCGCGCCGCCGACCGGGGATACCGGATCCTCGCGGTCCTTCAGCCGCACGAAGTGCCGCTCGCGATCGAGCACGTCCCGGGTCCCTGGGTCTTCCTCCAAAACGCCGGCAAGGCCGGGATCTGGGAGCTGCCGCCCGGCCCCTGACGCCGACCGCCTTGCTACGATGCGGCTCCGTGGAGCCGCACACTCAGACGGTCAGGTTCTGGAACGAAAACCGCGAGAAGGCGAACGATCCCGCCTTCTGGATGGCTCACCCCCTTTGCCGCCGGGCCATCAATCGGCGCGTGTCGGGCTCGCCGCACGAGTGGCCGCTCGACTGGTTCAAGCGGGTTCACGCCGCCGTCCCGTTTGACCGGGGGATCACGTGGGGCTGCGGCCTCGGCGCTTTCGAGAGGGCCGTGATCCGCTCCGGCATCGTCGCGCGAATCGACGCGTTCGACATCTCCGAGGCTTCGCTCGCCGACGCGCGGCGCCTGGCCGACGACGAGCGCCTCGGCGGCATCTCCTACGCCGCCGGCAATTTCGACAACCCGCGGATCCCGCGAAGCACCTACGACATCGCCTTCTTCCATGCGTCGCTCCATCACGTCTCGGCCCTCGAGCGATTGTTCCGCCGCCTGGCCCTCGCCCTGAAGCGGGGCGGCGCGATCTACGCCGACGAGTACATCGGGCCGTCGCGTTTCGACTGGTCGACGGACAAGCTCCGGCTGGCGCAGGAGCTCCTCGATGCGGTTCCCGCCGACGGGAAGCTCTCCGGGACCGTCCTGCTGCCGATCCAGCACGACGACCCCTCCGAGGCGTTCCGATCTTCGGAGATCTCCGGATTCCTTCGGACCTTCGCCGATCTGCGGGAGTGGCGGCCCTACGGCGGCCAGCTCGTGGACCTCATCATGCCGAACGTCCGGCGCGAATGGGCGGAGACGCCGGAAGGTTGCGCGTTCGTCGCGAAGTGGCTCGATCTCGAAGACGAGCAGATTCGAGAGGACCCGGAAACGAGCCATCACGTCGTGGCCTACGGAACGCTGAAGCCCCTCTACCGGCTGCTCCGGCCGCTCGGGCGTCAGGCTGCCGCGGCGATCCGCCGCCGGATGCCTCAGCCCGGGTGGGTCGGCAGGCGGGACGGCGCCGGCTCGGGAGCGGGCGTTCCGCGCAGCCGGTAGAGCGCCGTGCGGCGCTCGCCGCACGTGGCGCAGGTACCGATCGGATGGCCCGAGCGAAGCCCGTCGCGGATGCTCCGCAGCGGCGCGCCGGCCGCGATGCGGTCGAGGCCGTCCGCGGGGTAGAAGCCGATCGGATCCTTCTCCCAGTAGATGCACGGGTGAACGGCGCCGTTCGGGCGGATGACGTAGTTGCGGGACGGGTAGGCGCAGCCGTAGAGGCCCTGGTACCAGCCGTGGCGGAGGTACTCGAATCGGTCCAACCCCGCGCGGAGGCGCCAGAGGCGCCGTTTCGCCCTCGCCGCGAAGCTGCGGGGCAGATCCCGCTCGCGCTCGAATTCCGGGTAGGACGCCAGGCGAATCCCGCGCCGGACGGCCTCCCGAGCCGCCGCCGCGAGCTCGCGGTTGAGCTGTGCCGGGTCTTCGTTTGACAGGAGCTCGGGCTCCACGTCCACGCCCGGCGTGGGCGAAACGTAGCGCACGTCGATCTCGGAGGCGCCGTGCTTCGCGGCGAACTCGGGCAGTGCGGCGAGATCGGCGCGGTTCGACTTCATCCACGTGAAGATGATCCGCAGGCGGGGCGTCTTCGACTTCTTCTCGCGGCGAACGGCGTTCAGCGTGTCGAGGCAGGAGACCAGGCGCTCCCATTTCGCCGGCACGCGGATCTTCTCGTAGGTCTCCTTCGCCATGCCGTCGATCGAGGCGGCCACGGTCGTGACCCGGTTTTCGACGATGGAGGCGGCGGTCTTGGGCGTGAGCGCCAGCAGGTTCGTCGGAAACCACAGGTCCGGGACGCCGTAGCGGCCGGCGACGGCGAGGATGTCGCGAAACCGGGGATGGATCATGGGCTCCGCCGCGCACGCGAGCGCGACGCGCCAGGCTTTCGGGAACAGGTCGGCCGCGATGCGCTCGAAGACCTCGAGCGGAAGGTTGCCGTCGCTCGATAGCTCGCGGTCGAACGGGGGGAAGGCGAGGCGGTCCGTGGCCGCGAAATAGCACATGACGCACTTCAGGTTGCAGCGCGCCGTCAGGTCGAGGATGACGTTCAGAGGCCGGGGCACCTCGGAATTATGTCACCCGGCCGCGTCTTCCCGCCGCCGCCCGACGTAGATCGCGAAGGCGTCGGGCAGCCGGCCGCCGGCCGCGAGAGCCTCCTCGGCGGCGCAGAGAACCGAGAGAACGCGCTCGTCTCCCGCCGCGTCCGCCCCGAAGGAGGCGGCTCGGCCCGACAGAAGCGGATGGAGGAGCCCGCCGCCGCCCGAGTAGAGCGCGTCGCGCCGCAGCACGCGGTCCGCGACGTCGATCAGGGTCTCGCTCTGCGCGGCTTCGTGAGGTCGTGTCCGGGAGAGCGAAGCGGGATCGGGAAGAGCGAGATTCCATGCGCGGCCGCCGTCGCGCGGGTCCCGGCGGAGCCTCTCCGGAAGCAGGCGCGCGTATCGCCGCACGATCTCGAGCCGCGACTCGGGGTACCGGAAGCGATTGGGACCGACGTACTCCACGAAGACGAGGCGTCCGCGCCGGTCGAGGCCGTCGTGGAGCCTGCGCAGGAGGGCTTCGGGATCGGCCGCGTGATGCAGGACTCCGTGCACGACGATCGCGTCCCATGGTCCGGGCGGAGGTTCCTGGGAATCCGGATCGAACGCGCCGTGGGAGACGGCGGGCAGCCCCAGGGCCCGAGCGCGTCGGCGCGCGCGGTCGAGAGCAGCGGCGTCGGCGTCGACCGCGAGGATCTCTCCCGCACCCGGCATGCGGGCGAGTGCCCGCTCGATGAATCCTTCGCCGCAGCCGACCACCAGAGTTCGCGCGAGCCGGGCGGGCAGGTCGCGGCGGCGGACGTGCGTGAGCCAGTCGACGCCGGGATCGCGCGAGACGAGGCGGTTGAGGTGACTCTGGAGGGCGGCCGAGGGCACCCAGAACGGCGCTCCGGGATCGGTCACCGCTTCCTCACTCTGAACCAGAGGGCGGCGAGCAGCGCCATCGTCGCGATGGAAATCGAGGCGCCGAGGAGAAGTCCCGGGGGACGGTAGACGAGCCGGATCCGGTGAGATCCCGGCTCGAGGCGCAGCGCGAGAAACGGCCCGTTGGCGAGCAGGGTGCGAATCTCTCCCGAGTCATCCCGCGCCGACCATCCGCCATCCTGGACGAGAGACAGCACCACGAAGGCGGGAGCGCCGCCGGCGACCCGGGCGTCGAAGGAGGCGGAGTTGGTTCTCTCGGCGTAGCTCGAGATCTTCACGGCTCCGTTGTCGGTCTCCGTCTCGCCCTCGTCCAGCAGCCAGGCCGTCGTGCGCCAGTCGTCCATCGCCGCAAGCTGCGGAAACGCCGGTCCGAAGGCTTTCGCCGCGTCGAGGACCGGCCACGGCCGTGGCGGCGGCGGCGAGACGCGCCGGATTCGCGCGGGCGAGAACGCGCGCGGAAGGACGCGGGCGTTTTCGAAGACCGTTCCGTCGGCCCCGGAATACACCGGCCGCCAGCGCGCTCCGGGAGCGGGCGCTCCGGGCTCGTCGAGGACGTAGCGCACGTTCAGAAAGTCGAGAGCCGGCGCGTCCAGGTTGCCGAGCTTCTTGAAGTAGTCGGCGTAGGAATAGCCGCACGTGCGATCGAGAAACTCCATGTAGTCGCGGCGTTCGACCGCGTCGTGCGTGCGGACGTCCTCGAGAAGCGCGAAGACGTTCGTGCTCGGAAAGAGAACGGGCCCTCGCCCGGCGACGCGGAAGGTCCCGGTCTGTCCGTGGAGGAAGCGAAGCAGCGGAGTCTCCGGAAAGAGCAGCGCCGGGGAGTACAGCCGATTGAGGCCGTTCCACTGGTAGAGCAGCTCGGCGCCGCAGAGGAGCGTGAGGCCCACGACGAAGACCTCGGGCCGCGCCCGTGTCGCCCAGGCGAGGACGGCGGCCGCGGCGAGAACGGCGAGGATGACGGCGGCCTGCACCCTCTGGAAGGGGAGACCTCCTCCGACGCGCCGCAGCTCGTGGAGATGGACGTAGAGCCCGAGCGCCGCCGCCCCGAGGACCGCCCCGGCGAAGAGGACCGCCGCTGGTCCGCGGCCGCTCTCCCGCAGGTCCCGCGCATACCGGTCGAGCTCGAAGGCGGCGATCATCGGCAGCGCCAGGGCGACCCACGCGTTGAACCGCAGCGGAAAGACGAAGCGGTACAGGGGGACGCGGGCGAAGATCTCGGCCAGCGGCCAGGCGCACACGGCCTCGCCGAAGCCGACGAGCGCGATTCCCCAGAGGACCGCCTCGCCGCGCGGCCGGGCGGAGCCCGGACGAAGGACGAGCAGCGCCGAGAGCCACGTGAGGATCCCGGCGTATCCCATCGCCATCTCGCAGAACGTGCCGGTGCCGCCCGGCACGGTCGGCGACTGGATGCCGTTGCCGAGAGTGTGGGGAAAAAACGCCGTCAGGATGCCCGTCCACTGCGGAAGGTGCGGGCGAAGCGACAGCAGCGGCTGCCAGTAGGGTTTCGCCGCGGCCGCGAGGCGCGCCGAGGCCCCGATGGCGAGGATCGAGGGGACGAGGAGAAAGGCGGTCAGTCCGAGCGCGGCGGCGGCGGCCACGGCGATCGAACGGGCGAGGCGCGTCGCGTCCGGAAGGTCCCCGCGGAGCCGTCTTCCGCCGAGAAAGAGGCCGGCGAAGAGCGCTCCGACGGCGGCGGACTCGGGATGGCCGGCCAGGATGATGAGAACGAAGACGGCCGCAAGCGCGGCGACGGCGCGCGCTCGTCCGGGCTCGTCGCGGCATCGCTCGATGAGAAAGAGCATCCACGGCCAGAGGCAGAAGACGCCGGACTGCGGGTACAGGATCCACGGGGGGACGAAGGTAAAGGACAGCGCGAAGGCGACCGCCGCAAACCCCGCCGCGCGCGCCGAGGCGCGGAGCTCGCGCGCCCAGAGCCACATGCCCGTGGACGCCAGGAAGAGCTTGACCGCGATCGCGAGCGTGATTCCCCGGGCGAGCGAAAAGAGGAGAGTCGCCAGGGTGATCGGAAAGAACACGGCCGAGACGCTGTTGGCGGCGAGCGGCGTACCGCAGCCGTTCCAGCGGTCGCGCCAGGGCAGAGACCCGTCCTTCCAGGCCAGGCGCGCCGCCTTCGCCCAGGGGAGAATCTGCGTCGCGATGTCGTTCAGGTACGGGTTGAACGGCGCCGCACCGCCGGAGTACCAGGGGACGAGATACGCCGCGTGGTCGAGCGGAAGCGGCGTCGCGTTCGTGACGAACGCCCGCGGATACGGCAGGATCGAGAGCAGCACGAAGCCGGCGAGGACCGTTCCCCGGACGGGCCGGCCGAGGAAGCGGGCCGCCGCCCCGACGCCCCAGGCCGTGCCGGCGAGGAGGAGGGCGACGCCGACCGCTCCCATGCGAGGCGGCTACCTCGACGTCAGGGCTTCGCGAAGCTCCTGCATGAGGCCGGCCGGGAGAGTCTCGGGGCGCGCCTTGCCGGAGGCCTCGACGACGATGACGTGGGGAAGCTCGGGCGTGTCGTTCCAGGTCTCGTGGCGCTCGAGGCCGCGGAGGTCGGGCACCTCGCTCTCCCCGTAGGCGCGGAACGTGACGTTCGCGAATCCGGCCGCGCGCAGGGCCGAGCCGAGCATGGGGCGGTTGTAGAGAAACTGGTGGCCCCAGCCGTGAAAGGCGCGGTTCAAGCGAATGCAGTCGAGCCCGCGCTCCTCATCGGTGGCGCCGTCCCAGCGATAGTGGGTCGAGACGACCCAGTCGAGGCTCGGCGTCGACAGCCGCAGGATGCCGTCGCCGGAGAGGACCCGCCGGCACTCCGTCAGGAACCCCAGGCCGTCGTCGAGCGACAGGTGCTCGAGGAAGTGCTCGGCGTAGATCGCCGCGACGCCGGAAAAGGGGAGGCCGTTGCGCACGTCGAGGACCTGGTCCACGCCGGGAAGCCCCTGGTTGTCGATGTTGATCCACCCGGCCATCGCCTGCTGGCCGCAGCCGATGTGCAGGCGCGTCGGCCCTCGAGAGGGATCCGGGCCGGCCGGCCGCTTGCGAAAGAGTCCCATGGCGTCGGGTGTTTACCACATCCCGACGCCACCCCGTCCGGAGCTATGGGCCGGAGAGCGTCTCGCCGAAAAACTCGCCCAGGGCCGCGGCGACCGCGCCGGGCCTCTCCATCGGCGTCAGGTGACCCGCCCCGGGGATCCGGACCAGGCGAGCGCCCGGGATCGCCGCGGCCATCGCCTCGGAATCGGCGGGGGGCGTCAGGACGTCGCCCTCGCCGACGAGAACGAGCGTCGGGATTCCGATCCCGGGCAGGACTTCGCGGGCATCCGGCCGGTCGCGCATCGCGGCCAGGTCGCCCTCGACCGTCTCGGGCTTCTGCCGGCGCATGATCCGCTCCACGCGCTCGACGAGGTCGCGGTTGGACCGCGAGTGCTCGGCGAGAAGCTTCGGCACCATGGCCTCGGCGATCGGGCCGACGCCGGAGGCGCGGACCGTGGCGATCGCTTCGTCGCGCTTCGAGCGGCCCGCGGCGTCGTCGGCCGACGCGCGCGTGTCCACGAGGGCGAGGGCGCGCAGGCGTGACGGCCGGCGCCGCGCGAGGGCGAGCGCGACGTAGCCGCCCATCGAGAACCCGGCGAGTCCGGCCGGCGCCGGCAGCGCGTCGAGGAGCGCCTGCACGAAGTCGGCGTAATCTTCGAGTCGGCCTTCCGACGGGGCGGCCGTCTCCCCGCGCCCCGGCAGGTCGGGCTTGAGCACGCGGAACCGCGCCGCCAGAACGCGGGCGACACCCGACCACATCGCTCCGTCGAGGGGGTATCCGTGGACGAGGACGACCGGAGGCCCCTCGCCCATCTCGCGCACGCGGGTCGGGGAGTCCTTCCAGACGAGGTCCATGTCCCGGGCCTCGCCTCAGCCCGCGGCGAGACCTTCGCCGACGCCGATCGTGGAGGAGAGGCCGCCCTCGGCCACGACGGCCTTCAGCAGCGCGACCGCGTCCCGGTCCCACCAGTTCTTGACGACGCCCTCGGCGAGGATCTCGAAGGCCGTGTCGATGCGCAGTGCGCCGCGGTAGGCCCGGTCGGTGGTCAGCGCGTCGAAGATGTCGGCGATCGTGACGATGCGGACCGTCATCGGGATCGCGGAGCCCGAGATCCCCTCCGGGTAGCCCGAGCCGTCGAGCCGCTCGTGGTGGTGATAGACGACCGGGAGGGTCCGCCGCATCGTCTTCATCGGCGAGAGAAGATCGTTGCCCACGACGGGGTGCTCCTCGATGATGGCCCGCTCCTCCGGCGTCAGCGCTCCGGGCTTGCGGAGGATCGCGTCGGGGATCACGATCTTCCCGAGGTCGTGGAAGAGCGCGCCGCGGCGCATGTCGTTGCGGGCGGCCGTGTCGAGGCCCATGCGCTGCGCGATCCGATCGGCGTACTCGGCGACGCGGCCGCTGTGGCCGGCCGTGTAGGGGTCGCGCGCATCGATGGTCTTCGCGAGCGTGAGAATCACGTGCTCGGCGTGCTCGTGCTCGTCCGCGAAGAGCTTGAGCATGACGAGGGCGCGCACCCGGGGCAGCAGCTCCTCCTGCGAGAAGGGCTTGGCGATGAAGTCGGTGACTCCCTCGGCCTGGGCCCGCATCTTCTCGGTGGCCGTGGCCATGCCGGTCAGCATCACGACGGGAAGGAGCCGGGTGGACGGGTCGGCGCGGATCGCCTCGAGGACGTCGTGTCCGCTGCGGTCGGGAAGATGGAGGTCGAGCAGGACGAGATCGGGGGGCTCCGCGCGGACCCGCGACATGCCCTCCTCGGCGGTCGAGGCTTCTTCCACGGCGTATCCGACCGGCGTGAGCAGCCGCCGCAGCAGGCGGCGGACGTACTCGTCATCGTCGATGACCAGAATCCGGGCGCTCTGCGGTTCGGTGAAAAGCACGATTTTTTCGGGCTGTTTGAGTGGAAATGATAGCAGACGCCGGGCCTACGGGACCGGCCGCGCGGCTCGTTCCAGGAGTCCCGCGGCGGCGGCGATGCGGCGTGTCAGCGTCGGGATGGCGGCCACCTCGAGCCGCGCGGGCGTGAACCAGCGTACCGATCCCGCTGCCGGCTTCGTCGTCCCGGCTTTGGGCCGAGGGGGCCGTCCGTTCGCGCGGGCGGGGTAGACCTGGATCTCGAGGCGGCGGTTCATGATCGTGTGCCGCGTCGTCGCCGGCGCCTCGCCCCTCTCCAGCACGAGACCGAGGCGCCGGATCTCGCGGCGCAGGCTCGTCAGCGCGGCTCCCGGCGTTTGGCCTTCGGCGGACGGGAACTGCCAGAGCCCTCCGAGGCGGGACGTTCGGGACCGGACGAGCAGCGCCTGGTCTCCGCGCCGGGCGCAGGCCGCCGCCACGAACACTGCGGTCGTCTTCGGGCGAGCTCGACGTTGCGGGTAGCGCGCGACGTCGCCTCGTTTTCGCGCGATGCAGAGCTCCGCGAGCGGACAGGCCGGGCAGGCCGGCCGCCGCGGCGTGCAGACGAGCTGGCCGAGATCCATCAACGCCGCGGTGACGTCGCCCGGCCGGCCGCGCGCGACGAGGTCTCCCGCGGCCGCGGCCACGGCTTTCGCCAGCCGCCGGCTTCCCGCGGCGCCGCCGAGCGCGTCGAGCCGCGAGAGCACGCGCGTGACGTTCGCGTCGGCGGCGGGCACGCGGACGCCGAACGCGAGCGAGGCGACGGCGGCGGCCATGTATTCGCCGAACCCCGGAAGCTCGCGGAGCTCGTCCGGGCGGCGCGGCCACCTCCCGCCGCGGCGGCCCTCCAGTTCCCGGGCCGCGCGATGGAGGTGGCGCGCCCGCGCGTAATAGCCGAGGCCCGACCAGGCCGCGAGCACGCTCTCCTCGCTCGAGCGGGCCAGCGAGCTCAGATCCGGAAAACGCTTCAGGAACTCGCCGTAGCGGCCGTGGACCGCGCCGACCGTCGTCTGCTGCAGCATCACCTCGGAGACCCAGATGCGGTAGGGATCCCGGGTGCCGCGCCAGGGAAGGCGGCGCTTCTCGCGCCGGAACCAGGCGAGCAGTCTCGCCCGGAGGAGATCGTGCCGCGAGGCCCGCTTCAGGAGACGGTCACGTCCGTTCGCGGAGCGATCCAGCCCGGCTCGTGCATGAGCTCGCGGACGAACTTCTTCTCGTCTTCGTTCGGGAGGACCTCGGCGGTGTGCGCCGCGCAGGCCTCGGGCGACAGGAGCTCTCCCGCGACCGAGTACGTCTTTCCGGCGAACTCGCCGATCGAGCGATGAAACTTCATGTCGGGCGCGGTCAGGGGCGCCACACCGGCCGGCAGCAGACGGCTGATCGACTGGAGAAGCTTCTCGACTTCCTGCCGGTAGAGCTCGCGCGAGAGCTCGTTCAGGTGGGCCTTGTCGGGCTCGCCCTCCTGCCTGGCCTCGTCGTAGCGGCCCTTCAGGCCCCAGACGTAGAACCATTCCGCGGACGACGACGAGTCCTTGCCGAACAGGTCGTAGGCCGTCGAGAGCCACTTGTTGACGTATTTCTGGAGCAGGGCGGGGGGAACGCGCCCGGCCTTGACGATGCGCTGGAGGCCCATGTGCCCGGTGCCGAGGTGGAATCCCTCCTCGCGCAGCATCGGTCCCATCGAGCGCGCGAGCGGCGCGAACCCGGACGTCGAGAGCATGTTGAGCTGGAACTTCCCGTCGCGATCCACGAACTCGGTGTACGTGAAGAAGTCCACCCAGTTGTCGACGTCCACGTTGAACGATCCGAGCAGGCGGCTGTTCTGCCAGGAGCGCCGTTCGAGGAGCTTGCGCGCCTCGATCTTCCCGGTCTCGCCGAAGTGGCTGACCAGGAGGTGGCACATCTGCCAGCCGTGCCGCATCTCCTCGACCATGATCCGGCAGACGCTGTCGGTGTCGTAGTCGGACGGCGACGTCTCGAGGAGGTGGCGCTGCTGCTCGACGGACGCGAACTCCGTGTCGCCCTGGTAGACGATGAGGTTCAGAAGGGCGTCGCGAATCTGCTGGTAGGGGATCTGCGTGACCCGTTCCCACTTGCGCTGGCCGCGGAAGTCGCCGTACTGGATCTCGTCCGAGGGAATCTCGCCGTACTTGGCCTCGAACTCGTAATCGGCGTGCTTCGGCAGCCGGAGGCCGATGTCCCCCTGCCACGCGCGGAACGCGTCGATCCAGTCGTCGAAAGTCGCAATCTTCTTCATCGGTTCGTCCGTTTCTCCGAAACACTTATCATATCGGGTTTATGCCGCCGGAGATCGACTGGGAAGGGCTGATCGTGGCCTTCGAGAACCGCTCTCACAAGATCACGCACTTCTACGACCGCCAGACCGGGGACGTCGTGCAGGTCCTCGACCGCGACGCGGCGCGGCACGCGGAGCTCTCGTCCGATCCGCGATACGCCGCGTTGCCGAAGGACGCGGGGGAGCGCTCGCGCGGCGATCTCGACGCCTTCGCGGCGCACTGCGAAGACGCCGGCTGCCGCCGCGATCTCGGCGCCGCACTCGGCGCTCCGGATCCGGCGGAGGCGTTCCGGTCGGCCCTTCGGAGGCACCCGAAAGAGGAGGCGCACTTCTTCCAGTTCAAGGAGCGTCGCGCGAGGGAGCGAGCCGCGGAGTGGCTACGGGAACAGGGGATCGCGCACTGATCCGGCGCCGGCCGCTTCCTCAGACGGGCAGCGTCAGGATCCCGAACCGCTCGGGGACGTGGAAATCGGCCGGGTCCGCGAAGGTCGGCGACCAGGCCGAGAACTCGTCGGCGCCGCCGCGGTCGATGCGGTAGAAGTTGGCGCGCCAGCGCGCCGGCACGGGCCCCGCGCACAGCTCCTGCAGCGGAATGCGCAGGCTTGCCGACCACCGGCGCGGTCCGCGGCTCACGCGCGCCTCGAACCCGGCGCAGTCCCAGGCGGTCTCGACGCGCATCGTCTCTCGGGACAGGTCCGGCGAGGCGACCCGCGCGTCGAAGAGGGTGCCGAGGGGATTGACCTCGAACTCGAAGTAGTGGCGGGGCGGGTCCTCCGGCGAGAGGAAGATCTCGAACACGTCCTCCTCCCAGAGCGGCGCGTCGCGCCGCGTGTGCGTCGCCACGACGGCGTCGTCCCGTCCGTCGAAACGCACGCACAGGATTCCGTTGCGGAGGCCGAGCCGGACCGATGTTCTCAGGCGCGTCGGTTGTCCCGTGACGGCGTCGACCAGGAGACGCGCCGGAAGCGCGACGACGCGGGCCGTCGGAGACAGATGGGGAACCGAGAGCTCCGGAGGGTGCGGCATGGACGCCATCCTGTCATTCCGAGCGGAGCGCCGCGGGCTGGTTCTCTTCGGAATCGGGCCCGGGCTGGTTCTTTTCGGAATCGGGCCCGGGCTGGTTCTTTTCGGAATCGGGCCCGGCTTCGCCGGCCCCGGTTCCGACGCGGCGTTTCCCCGCCGCGGGGGCCCCGGTTCCGACGCGGCGTTTCCCCGCCGCGGGGCCGGGTTATTTGAAGTTCCAGGCGCGAAAGAGGTTGAAGCCGAGATAGATGTTTTTCGGCGAGCGCCCGAACGGGACGGCCTGCGTGTACTCGTCCACGGTCGTCTCCCGCTGGTTGCCGGCGAAGAAGGCGAAGCGGTGCCGAAGGAGCGATTTTTCGACGGTTACGCCCCAGCCGACGCCGTTGGAGTTGACCTTCGAGAGCCGCGGGTAGACCTCGCCGTGGACGGTGATCGAGTGCGTGATCGCGATCGACGCGGCGATCGGCACGTTGAAGACGTTCTTGTAGAGGCCCGAGCAGCGATAGGGATTGAGCTGATCGGGCACGAACTGGCACGACTGGTCGCCGGGAATCGGCGCCGGGACGAAGAACGGGTCGCCGTTGGTCACCGAGGACCCGTTGACCTGCTGGATGAAGGTCGGCACGGCGGTCAGGCGCACGTACGGCCCGAAGGAATACGCCAGGATGGCCTGGGCGAAGAAGCTCGACCTGGGGCTCGCGACGCCGGGCAGCGTCCGCCAATCCTCGCCGGCGCGCAGCGAGAGCCCGAACCCGCAGTGGTCGAGGAGCTGGTACTGCGCCGAGGCCTCGTAGGTGTTGAGATCGGAGGAACGGTAGAGGCCGACGTTCAGGTTCTTGATCGGCGCGTACCAGAGGCCGAAGCCCCAGGTGTTGCCGCTGTCGAGCGTGAAGAAGTTGTTGATGTTGCCTTTCTGAACCTCCTGGACGAAACGGTGGGTGACGAGGAAGGTCAGTGTCTTCTCGGTCGGGACCTCGACGGAGGGCAGGTTGATGATGACGTTCGCTTCGATCGGCCGGAAATGGACCGGCTCCTTCATGGCCTGGAGCGGGGAGTCTTCGGTCACCGCGGCGGGAGTGGGCGCGGGCGTCGGGGCGGGGGTCGGCGCGGACTCCTGGGCGGCGAGGAGTCCCGGGACGGCGAAGAGCGACAGGACCACGCGGGCAAGGAGCGTCAGACGCATGCAACGTACCTCCAGTCGGGCGAGCTTAGGGGATGCCGGTCTCGAAACCGGCGCCGTCTCAGGAACTCTTCACATGAGCGTCGCGGCATCGAGGACCTCGCGCACCTTGCGCGCGAGGGCTTCCGGCGTGAAGGGCTTCGAAAGAAACGCCGTCCCCGGCGGCAGGATGCCCTGCTGGCTCATGGCGGCGTCCGTGTAGCCCGACATGTAGAGGACCCTCATGCGCGGCCGGCTCGCCCCGAGCACGCGCGCGAGCTCGCGTCCGTTCATTTCCGGCATGATGACGTCGGTCAGCATCAGCTCGATCGGCGCCTCGTGGCGCTTCGAGATCGCCAGGGCGTCGGACGGGCCGCCCGCGGAGAGGACCCGATAGCCCTTCAGGCGCAGCAGCTTCTCGACCAGGCGGCGGACCTCGGGCTCGTCCTCGACGAGCAGGATCGTCTCGGTTCCCGGCGCCGCCTCGCGCACGGGCGCCGCGGCGGCGCGTTCCTCGAGCGGCTCCTCGCAGCGCGGCAGGTAGATCTTGAAGGTCGTCCCGTGACCCGGCTCGCTGTACACCCAGATGGAGCCGCCGCTCTGCTTGACGATCCCGTAGGTCGTCGAGAGGCCGAGGCCCGTTCCCTTGCCCTGCTCCTTCGTCGTGAAGAAGGGCTCGAAGAGGCGGGACTGCAGCTCCTCGTCCATGCCCACGCCCGTGTCCGACACCGCCAGCATGACGTGGGGCCCGGGCTGAATCGACGTGTAGTGGCCGGCGAACTTGTCGTCGAGCTCGACGTTGGCCGTCTCGAGGGTGAGGCGGCCTCCCCGCGGCATCGCGTCGCGCGCGTTGACGACGAGATTCAGGATCGCCTGCTCGATCTGCCCCGGGTCGGCCTTCGCGCGCCACAGCTCGGGGTCGAGCGCGGTCATCAGCTCGACGTCCTCGCCGATCACACGCCGGAGCATGCGCTCCATTCCCGAGATGACGGCGTTCAAGTCGAGCACGCGCGGCTCGAGAACCTGGCGGCGGCTGAAGGCGAGCAGCTGCTGCGTCAGTCCCGCGGCGCGGCTGCCGGCCTGGCGGATCTCCTCGGCGCTCTCGCGACGCGGATCGCCCTCGGGCAGCTCGCGCAGGAGGAGCTCGCTGTAGCCCGCGACCGCGGTGAGCAGATTGTTGAAGTCGTGGGCGATGCCTCCCGCGAGCCGTCCGATCGCTTCCATCTTCTGAGACTGGAGGAGCTGCTCCTCGAGGCGGCGGCGCTCCGTCATGTCGAAGACCGTTCCGAGCAGGATCTCCTCGCCGTCCGGGTCCGATGCGAGCAGCGAAACGTTCTCGACGATCCAGATGAGGCTCCCGTCCTTGCGCCGGCCCTGCCGTTCGAAGTTGACCAGGCTGCCCTCGCGCCGCAGGCGGTCGAGAAACGCCTCCCGCGCCTCCGGGTTGGCGTGAAACGCCGGACCCGACTGCGCCATCGCCTCGGCTGGCGAGCCATAGCCCATCATCTGGGCGAAGGCGCGGTTGCACTCGAGGAGACGCCCGTCGGGCGTCGAGCGATAGACGCCGGCGAGATTGCGCTCGAAGAGCAGGCGGTACCGCTCCTCCGACTCGCGCACCTCGGCCTCCATGCGCTTGCGTCCGGTGATGTCGCGCAGGATCGCCTGGGAGGCCGGCTGGCCCTCGAAGTCGACCGGCGTGACGTGCAGCTCCACGGCGAACGTCGTGCCGTCGCCTCGGAGGCCGACCGCCTCGTAGAGCTCGGGCGCGGTCCGGCCCGCGTCGCGGTGGCGGACGAACTCCTCGACCTGCTCGCGCGAGCTCGGAGGAAAGAAGATCGTGACCGGAACCCCGACGAGAGACTTCTGGTAGCCGAACATCTCGACGCAGGCGGGGTTCGCATACGCGACGCGGCCGTTGACGGAGACGGCGACGGCCTCCTGGGTCTGCTCGAGAAGAACCCGATAGCGGGCGTCCCGCTCCGCCATCGCCCGGAAGTAGCGGGCATTGAGGTCCCGGCGCCAGGCGTATCCGATCGCGATGATCGCGGCGAGCAGCGCGATCCCCGCCGCGAGGATCCAGAACGTGTGCCGCCGCGATTCCGCGAGAGCCGCATCCCGGTCCACCTCGACCACGACCGCCCAGCCGAGATCCGGCAGGCGCCGGGCCGCCGCGAGAACGAGGTGGCCGCGGCCGTCGGAAAAGTCGCCGTCGGCCAGCGTGCCCTGCAGGGCGGCGGCCGCGAACGTCGAGCGATCGGAGGATGGCAGCCGGAAAGACGGCCCGGTCAGGCCGGTTTCGGACGGTCCGACGACGAGCACCGCCCCCCGCTCCGGGATCACGACGAAGAGGCGCTCGGGGATCGCCGCACCCCTCGGAAAGGCGTCCGCGAACGCGCGCCGCGCGTCCACAACGAGAAACACCGCCCCGGCGGCTTCTCCCGAATCCTCGAGGACCGGCTCCGCGAGCTCGACGGTGAGATCGTCGGTGCCGTCGCCGCCGAGTCTCCGCGCGACGGAGACGCGGGCCTTCAGAGCGTCGCGGACGGGTCCGAGCCGCTCGGCCGCGTCGTCCGCCCTCGTCGCCGCCAGGACCCGGGCGTCGCGGTCCGCGACGGCGATCTCCGTTCCGGGCGCTTCCCCCGCCGCCTCCTCGAGCGCGTGGCGGACCGGCGCCGGCTCCCGAGCGCGCGCGGACCAGGGTCCTCACGCTCTCGAGCCGTGCGAGGCGATGGACCTCGTCGTGCCAGGCCCGAAGGCTGCGTTCGGCCAGCGTCACGCGGTCATCCGCGATCCGGCCGAGCCGCGCATGCCAATCCGTCCTCGCGGTTTCGTGGTCGTGCCGGATCGCGACGGCCGCGATCAGCGCCAGCAGGAGTCCCGTGACGGCCCACGCGACGAGGAGCCAGCCGGGCAGGGCCTCGGGCTCGGGCTTTCGTGAGGTGTTCGGGTCGGAGCTCATCGGGCCGCCGCGCTTCAGGCCCGCATCAGCGCGGCGCCCCAGTGCAGCCCGGCACCGAGCGCCGTGAAGCCCACCAGGTCGCCGGGACGAATGCGTCCGGCGGCCTTCGCCTCGTGGAACACCAGCGGGAGCGTCGCCGCGGTCGTGTTCCCGTACCTCTGGATGTTGTGAAAGACCTGGCGGTCCGAGAGCCCCAGGCTCTTCTGGACCGCCTCGTTGATGCGCAGGTTGGCCTGGTGCATCAGGAGCAGCGACAGGTCCGAAATCTCGAGGCCGTGGAGCCCCAGGATCTCGCGGACGATCTCGGGCATTGCGGTCGTGGCGAGGCGGAAGACCTGGCGGCCTTCGACCACCGGCACGGTGCGGTTATCCTCGAACATCTCCGGCGAAAAGTACGGAAAGCTCGCCGAGCCCCCGCCCGGGACGTAGAGCTTGTCCCAGTGCGCGCCGTCCGTGCGCATCAGGAAGCCGAGGAATCCGGATTCCTCCTCCGCCTCTCGGGCCTCGAGCACGAAGGCGCCGGCTCCGTCTCCGAAGAGGACGGCCCGGTCGCGCTGCGCCGTTCCCCACGCCCTCGCCTCGGGGCGCACCGGGCCCTCGGATTCCCCGAACAGCAGGGCCCAGTCGGCGTCGGTCCAGGGGAAGAGCGAGGCGTGGCACTCGGCGCCGACGAGAAGAATCCGGCGGGCGGATCCCGCGCGGATGAAAGCGTCCGCGACGTGCAGCCCCGAGAGGAAACCGGCGCACTGCATGCGCAGATCGATCGCGTGCGTCCGTTCGAGGCCGAGTGAGCGCGCGAGCAGCCCGCCGTTACCGGGAAAATAGTGGTCCGGGGTCATCGTCGCGAAGACGATCAGATCGAGCTCGCCCGGCTCGATGCCGGCGTCTTCGAGCGCCCGGCGAGCGGCTTCCGTGCCGAGCGTCGCCGAGGACTGGCCGCGCCGCGCGAGGCGGCGTTCCGCGATGCCGGTGCGCTGGCGAATCCACTCGTCGCTCGTGTCCATCAGGAGGGACAGGCGCTCGTTGGTCACGATGCCCTCCGGCACGAACATGCCGGAACCGCGGACGGCCATTCGGACGGGTGACACCTCCGGAATCTTACCGGAGGGCTCTACTCGAGAGGCGTCAGATCGAAGTCGCCGGTGATGTCGTCGATCGCGGCCGCCCAGCCGAAAACGCGCATCCCGTCGCCGACGGACACCGTCACGCGGCCCGCCGCCTGATTCGAGACGCCGAGGGCGGCGAACACCGGCCCGACGACGGTCGCGGAGTTCGGCGCCATGTTCACGTGGAGCGTTCCGGCCGACGTGCCGTCGGCCTTGAAACCGTTGATCGTGACGGTCCCCTCGCCGCCCCCGTTGTAGAACAGCAGCAGCCCGCTGCGCGTGGCGGTCTGCGGCAGGCCGATCGCGGTGGCGCTCGCGGCCGACGTGACCCCCCCCGACGCATCCATGGCGTTGGCATAGGTGCCGTAGTCCCCGATCGAGACCGCTGTCGCGACGCGGATCGCGGCGGCAACCGGAATGCTCGACGTCACGGTAAGGGCGCCCTGCCCCTCGGCGATTCCGAAGAGGGTCGACAGGACGCTCTCGACCGTCCGCGTCTCCTGCGGAGCGAGGGCCAGGGTCGACGTGGGCGGCGCGCCGGCGGCGCCGATGCCGTAGTAGGTCAGCGTGACGTCCACGGAGCTGTCGGCGGACGGATTCGAGATCGAGAGGTCGGTCGCGAAACTCCGGTCGCCGTTCGGAAACGCTCCGATCCAGGGCAGCACGGAGCTCGTCGAGGCCGCGGCGGGCAGCGACGGCGCCACGTCGGTCGTGCCGGCGTCGAAGACGAGGGCCGACGCCTGGAGGGTTCCCGCGGTCACGGCGATGCGCACGGCGTCGCCCAGTTCGGGCGTGACGCCGAATGCCGAGGACGCCGGGTTGAAGGAGAGCGACGCATTCTTGACGACGTCGAAGTCCTGCGTGCCGCGAGTCGTCCCGTCGGGGGCGAAGAGGGTCATCGTGGCCTTGGCGTCGACGAGGGAGTAGAAGTTCAGGATCGAGACCTCCCCCTCCGCGGCGCC
The DNA here is from genome assembly GCA_963738945.1 of uncultured Acidobacteriota bacterium. Classification (GTDB taxonomy): domain Bacteria; phylum Acidobacteriota; class Thermoanaerobaculia; order UBA5066; family Gp7-AA6; genus DAHUXD01. The sequence goes on along the minus strand of CAVTYD010000002.1, from coordinate 2,065,299 downwards.
GAGGAAGAGGGTCGTCATCGAGCCCTGGGCGAGTGAGGTGGTGGCCGACTCGGCGGGGAAGAGATAGCCGAACGTGCCTCCGCCGGGAAGGACGCGAGAGGATCGGACGGTGCCGATCAGGTTCGCCGCCGTGCCGGTCGCGGTTCCGAGGCGCACCGGTCCGTTCAGCAGGTTGCTCGCGGCGGCCGGGGACGGGAAGGCGTTCGAGAGAAAGCTGGTGGCTCCGCCGGCGAGGGTGAAGCTGGCCTGCGAGGCGAACGACCCGGGCGAGTAGAGGTAGTAACCCTGGCCCGTCAGCGAAGTGGAACCGCGGTTTGCGACCGTGACGTCGACCTGAATTCTCGAATCGGTGGTGCCGAGGAGATCCGTGGCCATCGGAACCCCGAGGTCCGTCGCCCCGCCGATCGCCTGGAGGTTCAGCGCCGCGAGCTGGCCGTCCGTTCCGCACCAGACGCGGCCGCCCGAGACCGTGACCCCATACGTGTTGCTGCCCGGGAACGTGGTCTGAAGGATCCCGACGAGAATCCCGTTGTTTGCCACGGTGAACGTCGAGGGATCGATCGTGCTCGGCGCGGACGTGAAGTCGGTGGGGACGATCGTCGCGCTGCGGACCGTGACGGGAATGGTCGGGACGGTGCTCCCGACCGAGACGTCGATCGGTGTCAGCTCGGTGACCGACGAGACCGGCGCGAGCTCGGGGTCGATCACCGTGATGGTCGAGGTCGTCGAGATCGTCGTCACGTAGACGCGGCCCTGGAAGATGTCGAGGTGGATGGGGTCCGTGACGTCGTAGCTGTACATCGTGTTGGTCACCGAATCGAGAAGGTCCACCCGGGCGCCCGAGCGCTCCGTGATCCAGAGCCTTCCGAAGTCGTCTAACTGGATCTGGGCCGGGTTCAGCCGGCCGCTCGCGAGGGGGAAATAGTTCCAGGAGGTTTCGGTCGCGGCGCCCGGTACCCAGCGCACGATCCGGTTGTTGCCAAAGTCGGCGAGCCAGAACGCCCCGTCCGGGGCCACGACCATGTCGGCATAGGAGAACGTGGCCAGGGACTTGTAGTTGAGGACCGCGAGCGTGTCGAGGTTGACGCTCTGGAGAACCCCCGCGCTCTGCGGCAGCCAGACGGTCCCGTCGGGCGCCCGGTAGAACGCGGCGGGGATCGATCCGGGAATGACCCATTCGGTCAGCAGGCCCGTGGAGGTGTCGAGCTTCCCGTAGGCGCACGTTCCGGCGTCGATCTGGCTCTCGCCCGCCTCGATGAACCAGATGACGTCGCCGTCGATCTGGAAGGCGACGGGTGTCGCGCCGATCGCGGTGCTCGGCCGGATCTGCCACTGGCGCATGACCCCGTTCTGGAGGCGGGCGATGATGTCGGCGGAGGACTCCAGGAACCAGACGGTCCCGTCGGAGGTCACCTGGATCTTCACCCCGTTGACCTGGGCGCTGTTCTGCGTCGGATAGAGGACACCCGCCGGCTGGGTCGTGGACTGCGCGCACAGGGCCGCGCAAACGGCGAACAGGCAGGCGGAAATCGTCGCGAGACGGCTTTTCATGCGGCCGAGCGATGATAACCCACGGACCGGGCGCGGCATTTCGATCGGATCGCCGGCGTTATCGTAGAGGAACCATGGCTGTTCCGAGCTCGTCCTCCCTCGCGGAGGCCCTCTCCCTCCGCACCGCACCGGCCGCCGCCGAGCTGACCGAGGTCTTGCCCGACGGCCGGCTGCGCTGTCACGCGTGCGGACATCGCTGTCCGCTGCCGGAAGGGCGCGAGGGCGTCTGCCGAGTCCGTTTTCGCCGCGGCGGCGTGCTCCATGCCCCGCGCGGTTACGTCGGCGCGCTGCAATGCGACCCGATCGAGAAGAAGCCCTTCTTCCACGCGCTGCCCGGATCGGACGCGCTGTCTTTCGGCATGCTCGGCTGCGACCTGCACTGCGCGTACTGCCAGAACTGGTTCACGTCGCAGTCGATCCGCGATCCCGAGGCCGCCGGATCCGCGCGCGACGTCACGGCGGAGGAGCTCGCGCGGCTCGCGGTCGAGAACGGCGCGCCGACGATCGTCTCGACGTACAACGAGCCGCTCATCACGTCCGAATGGGCGGTCGAGGTCTTTCGCGCCGCTCGCGCGCGGGGGCTGCGCACCGCCTACGTTTCCAACGGCAACGGCACGCCGAAGGTGCTCGATTACATCCGCCCGTGGATCGACTTCTACAAGGTGGACCTGAAGAGCATGGACGACAAGCACTACCGCGAGCTCGGCGGCGTCCTGCAAAACGTCCTCGACACGATCGCCGGGCTCGCGGAGCGCGGCGTCTGGCTCGAGGTCCTGACGCTGATCATCCCGGGATTCAACGACTCGGACGGAGAGCTGACGCGCGCCGCGCGATTCATCGCCTCCGTCTCCCGGGACGTTCCCTGGCACGTGACGGCGTTCCACCCCGATTACAAGATGACCGACCGGGGAGCGACGCCGGTCGAGACGCTCGAGCGGGCCTGCGAGATCGGCACGGCCGAGGGACTGCGCTACGTCTACGCCGGCAACCTCCAGGGCCGCATGGGGCGCTGGGAGAACACGCGCTGCCCGTCGTGCGGCGAGACCGTGATCGAGCGCCGCGGCTTCCGGGTGCTCGCGAATCGTCTGCGCGACGGGGCCTGTCCGAAGTGCGCCGCCCCGATCCCGGGCCGCTGGGACCGGCGGCTCGAAGGCACGTCCCGGACCCATGGTATTCCGCTCCCCGTCCTTCCCGCGTAAACCCTTTCCGCCGCGCCGGCGTCCATCGGGTCGAGGCGCAGTGGAGGAGGTTCCATGAGCGTGAGTTGGACGCGCGATGCGGCGGCGCACCTCTACCGCCGCGCGGGTTTCGGTGGGACGCCGGCGGAGATCGATCTCCTGTACTCGCGGGGTCTCGACGGCGCGGTGTCCTGGTTCGTGGACGACGACTCGATCGACCTGTCGGCCTACGAGGCGGGGCTCGCGGCACGGAGCTACGACCTCCAGCGCCTGACCGGCCTGCAGCAGTGGTTCCTGGATCGGATGGCCTTCTCGCCGCGCCCGCTCGAGGAGAAGCTGACCTACTTCTGGAACCTGCACTGGACGTCGGGTCTCTCGAAGGTCAAGGGCGAGACGCTCATCCTCAACCAGAACGCGACCGAGCGCCGGCTCGCGATGGGCAAGTTCGACGACCTGGTTCTCGCGATCTCGCAGGACCCGGCCATGCTGATCTGGCTCGACAACGCGACCAACCGCGCCGGACGGCCGAACGAGAACTATGCCCGCGAGCTGATGGAGCTGTTCACGCTCGGGATCGGAAACTACAGCCAGACCGACGTCACCGAAGTCGCCCGCGCCCTCACGGGGTGGACGGTCCAGGACTACGACCGGTCGTCGAACTACGACGCCGCGACCTTCGAGGATCGGGCGGATTATCACGACGGCGGCGTCAAGACGATTCTCGGGAAGACCGGCAACTGGAACGGGTACGACGCGCTCGGCATCATCCTCGGCCTGACCGATTCCGCCGGCTCCGTCTCGGGCCGGTTCATCGGCGCGAAGCTGTGGTCGTACCTGGGCGGCACGGACGCGTCCGCCGCGGTCGTCGACGCGCTCCAGAGCGTGTACGTCTCGTCGGGTCACTCGATTCGCGAGGTCGTGCGGGCGATCCTCCTTCGCGACGAGTTCTGGGCCGATGAGGCGATCCGCGCCTGGGTCCGGAGCCCGGTCGAGTTCGCGGTCGCGTCCGTGCGCATGCTCGAAGGCGACAGTGACTTCTCGACGCCCGCCAACTCCCTGCCCGGGATGGGAGAGGCGCTCTTCAATCCGGCCGACGCGAAGGGTTGGGATTGGGGCCTTTCGTGGGTCAACACGGGGTCGCTCTTCGCGCGGGCGGCGCTCGCGAACACGCTCGCGTCCAATCGGGGTTCGGCCGGAACGCGCTTCGACCCGAACGCTCTGCTCGCGGGTCAGGATGCATCGACGGCCGACAAGGTCGTCGATCTGCTCGCCGGCCGGTTGAACCTCGGCGCGGTTCCGGACGGCGTTCGGACGGCGTGGATCACCTATCTGAACGCCCGGGACGACGGCTCACCGGGCACGTGGACGAACACGGCGGCGAACGTGGACGAAAAGGTGAGGGGTCTCGTGCACGTCATGGTGACGAGCCCGGACTTCCAGCTGGCCTGAGCCCGCGATCGCGGAGGATCCCATGGCATTTTCCCGGCGCGACTTCCTGCTGAGGACGACGGGTTTCGTGACGATCTCCGCGATGGTGCCGCGGTGGGCGGTGGCCGGCGCCTCGCGCTTCGAAGAATCGGTCGCGGCGGGGGATACCGGCCGGACGCTCGTCGTGATCGAGCTGATGGGCGGCAACGACGGCCTGAACACCGTGGTCCCGTACACGGACGGCCTCTACCCGCAGCTGCGCTCGCGCATCGGCATCCCGACGGGCTCGGTGCTTCCGCTCGACGGGCGACAGGGCCTGAATCCGGTCATGACCGGCCTGAAGTCGCTCTGGGATGCGAACCGGGTCGCGGTCGTGACGAACGTCGGATATCCGAACTCGAGCCTCTCGCACTTCGAGTCGCGGGACATCTGGCACACGGCCGATCCACTGCTCGCGCAGCGGCTCGGGTGGCTGGGGCGCTGGGCCGACGCGACGATCGCGGGCAACGGAAATCCGCTTTCCTGCGCGGCGATCTCGCAGTCGCTGCCCCGGACGCTGCTCGCGGACCACGTGGGCGTTCCCACGCTCCTGACCCTGGCGAGCTACCGGTACCAGACCGATGGTGCCTTTCCCGCGGACGGCGGCAACCAGGTGACGGCGTTTCTCGCCGAGAGCGGAGCCTCGTACCCGGCGGGCGGCCTCGAGGCGTCGCTCGGAGGCGTCGGGTCCGATGCGATCTCCTCTTCGAATACGCTGCAGGCGGTCGGAACCGGATACGTCGCGATGGGCGCCTATCCGTCCTCGAGCCTCGGCAGCGGGCTCGAGCTCATCGCCCAGATCATCAACGCCGACGTCGGCGCGCGAATCCTCTACGTCACGACCGGCGGTTTCGACAATCATTCGGGCGAGGACGTGAGCCACGACCCGCTGCTGACCGACGTCTCCGATTCGATCAAGGCCTTTTTCGACGACCTCGACGGCCACGGAAAGTCGAAGGACGTGCTCCTCATGACCTGGTCGGAGTTCGGGCGCCGCGCCGAGGACAACGGCTCGAACGGCACGGACCACGGAACCTCCGCGCCGCACTTCGTCGTCGGCGACGCGGTCGTCCCGGGAATCCATGGCGATCCGCCCGACCTCGTCCACCTCGACGCCAACGGCAATCTCTCGATCGAGAACGACTTCCGCTCGTACTACGGGACGGTCCTCTCCGACTGGCTCGGAGCGGACTCGAGCGCCATCCTCGGAGCCGAATGGCCGAACCTCGGCTTCGTGAACAAGAGTTACGGCGTGCCGGCGGGAGGCCCGCGCGGCACGCCGAAGCCGGTCGGCGGCTCGCGCACGCCGGTCGTCGTGCAGTACTCGCCGCTCTAGAAGTTCGGCCAGTGCAGGCCGAGCGCCTTCGCGAGAAACACGGCCATCTGGCGCCGCGTCAGGGTCGCGTCGGGGCAGTACATCGGCGGAGCGGTGTTGCACCCGGCCGTGACCCCGGACGCGACGAGCGCCTCGATGTACTGGAAGCCGGGATCGCTGGTCGGCACGTCGTTGAACGTCGCCGTGGCAGGAGCGGGACTGACCTGGCGGTGCCACGTGACGAGGACCCCTTTGAATTGGACATTGGAGTCTGCCGGCATCACGACGTAGAACGTGTAGAAATCGGCGGCCACGCTGCGCGCGAGGAGACTCCCCGGGCGGGGCTCCTTCATGTCGATCGTGATTCCCTCGGGTTGGTCGACGCTCGTCAGTCCCGGCGTTCCCGAGGAGGTGAAGGTGTGGATCGAGGCGCTGCCGGCGACGGGAGCGCCGCTGAAGTCGTCGTACCACTTCACGAATCCGATGTTGAAGTTGTTGGTCGAGCTGGTGTCGTAGTAGAAGGCGCGCCACGAGTCGAGGTAGGCCCCCTGGGGGAGCGGAAGGTACGCGTGGAACGACACGGGATCGGTCGCGGCCGACGAATAGAAGTAGCCGAACAGGCCTTCCGCCAGGCCCTCGATCCAATGCGCGCCCTCTCCCGTGAACTGGGAGGCGGGAATCCAGACGTCGATCCCGTCCTTCGTCCCGTACTCGTCGATCGCAGACGAAGCGGGCTGGGCCGAAGCCGAACGGGACAGGCACGCGAGCGCAAGGAGCGAGACCGCGAGCCATCCGTTTCGCGATTTCATCGAGTCCTCCTTTTTCCGAGTGGCTTCATGATATGACCACCGGTCGCTTTTGGGAACGCGCGGTTTCGGGCGTCTTCCGCCTTCGGTGTCTCGGATCACACGTCTGATAGCTTGCGCGCCGTGATCGCCGGACGCGCCACGCTCGAGGGAACCCGCCGCTTCGCCGACCGCTCCACGGCGGCGCCCGGACACTTTCGCGACGCGATGGGCCTCGTGCTCTCCTCGCTCGGGGTCGGGACGTACCTCGGCGACGAGGACGCGGCAACGGACTCCGGCTACGAGGCCTCGGTCGCCGTCGCGCTCGGCGCGGCCGTCAACGTCTTCGACTCCGCCATCAACTACCGCGGCCAGAAGAGCGAACGGGCGATCGGCCGCGCCCTGGCGCGGGCCTTCGCGAGCGGCGCCGCACGGCGCGACGAAGTCCTGGTCTCGACGAAGGGCGGCTATCTTCCGCACGACGCCGACGACCCGCGGCCTCCCCGGCAATACCTGCGCGAGACGTTCCTCGAGTCCGGCCTCGCGCCCGAGGCCGCGATCGCGCAGGGCTGCCATTGCCTGACGCCGGCATACCTGCGGGACCAGATCGCGCGCAGCCGCGTCAACCTCGGGCTCGACACGATCGACCTCTACTATCTCCACAACGTCGAGACGCAGCTCGGCGCGGTGGACCGTGCGGAATTTCGCGCGAGGCTTCGCGCCGCGATCGAGGTCCTCGAAGGGGAGGTCGGAGCGGGCCGGATCGCCTCCTGGGGACTCGCGACCTGGGACGGCCTGCGGGTCCCGTCCGAGCATCCGGAGCACCTGTCGCTGGAGGAGGTCCTCGAGACCGCGCGGGAGGTCGCCGGTCAGGGGCATCACTTCGGGGCGGTGCAGCTGCCGACGAACCTCGCGATGGCCGAGAGCGTGGTGTACCGGTCCCAGGAAGCGAAGGGCCTGCGCGAGCCGGCCTTGACGGCCGCGAAGGTCCTCGGCCTGGCGGCCTTCGGGTCGGCCTCGCTGCTCCAGGGGCGGCTCGCCGGCTACGAGTTCCCCGAGGAGGTGTGCGAAGCGTTCCCCGGGGCGGAGACGGCCCTGTTGCAGGCGCTCCAGTTCTCGCGCTCGGCCCCGGGCATGACGACCGCGCTGGTCGGCGTGTCGGATCCCGAACATGCGGCCGAGAATTTCGCTCTGGCGCGGGTGCCGCCCGCGGACTCGGGACGTGTCCTCGGGCTCTTCACCTAAGGTATTGGGCCGGAGGGCTTTGAGGGGGGATGAGCCTCTTTGCGGCCCGACGTGCTTTTCGATCCCGTTTCGTCGTAGAATGTGGCGTTCCCGCCCGGACCCTAGAGTCAGCGCGGCGGGGGTTTGGGAGTTCATGTCCGAAGATCCCTTGACCCCGGAAAGTCTTGCGTCCGTCGAGGTCCAACCGGAGACCCAATCTCGAGCCGAAGGTTCGTCCCCTGACGGCCAGCCCCGGCCCCATCGGCGGCGCCGCCGCCGACGGCGGCGCGGCGGGCGCGGGGGCCCGAACGGCGGTGGAGGCGCGCCGGCCGGTCTCGAGCGTCCCGAGGACGTCTCGACCGCGGGTCCCGAGCGGCCCGTGGAGGGCGTCCTGTCGCTTCCGCCGAAGGAAAGCGCCCCGGGCGTGCTCGTCTCGGCGCGGTCGAACTTCCTCCCCTCTCCGAAGGACCCCCTGGTCCCGCGCGAGCTGATCAATCGCGAGAACCTCGAGGCGGGCGCGTTCATCGCGGGAGTCGCGGTGGACGGCAACCGTCCGGTGGTCCGCCGCGTCGAAACCATCGAGGGTCTCGAGCCCGGCGCCTTTCGCCAGCGGCCGTCCTTCAACGAGCTCATCTCGATCGACCCGAACTCGATCCTCCGGCTCGAGACCGAGCCCGACGAGATGTGCGGACGCGTCGTCGATCTGCTCGCTCCGATCGGCCGCGGTCAGCGCTGCCTGATCGTGGCTCCGCCCAAGGCCGGAAAGACGACGCTGCTGAAACGCATGGCGCACGCCGTGGAGGTCAACGATCCCGACGTCCACGTCATCGTTCTGCTGATCGACGAGCGCCCGGAGGAGATCACGGACTTCCGGCGCAGCGTGACCCGCGGCGAGGTGATCGCTTCGTCGGCCGATCTGTCGGCCGAGAACCACATCGCCGTCGCCGAGATCGTGGCGGAGCGGGCGCGGCGGGTGATCGAGTGCGGCAAGCACGTCATCATCTTCCTCGACTCGATCACGCGCATGGCCCGCGCCTACAATCACATGCAGAAGGGCGGCGGCAAGATCATGTCGGGCGGCATCGACGCCCGAACCATGGAGAAGCCCCGGCGCTTCTTCGGCGCCGCGCGAAACGCCGAGGGCGGCGGGTCGCTGACGATCGTCGCGACGGCGCTCGTGGACACCGGCTCGCGGATGGACGAGATCATCTTCCAGGAGTTCAAGGGAACCGGCAACACGGAGATCGTGCTCGACCGGGACCTCTTCAACCGGCGCATCTTCCCGTGCATCAACATTCCGCAGTCGGGCACGCGCAAGGAAGAGAAGCTCTACGGCGCCGACGACCTGCCGAAGATCGTCAAGCTGCGCCGCGCGCTCGCCGCCGTCGACAAGATCCAGGCGATGGAGCTCGTCCTCGGCCGGCTCTCGAAGTTCCGGACGAACCGAGAGTTCCTGAAAAGCTTCTAACCGTCGCCTTCGCTTCGTTCGGGGTCTGCGCCCCTTTGGGGCGCACCAGCGTCCGGCTCGCCCGGATGCGGGCTCGACCGGACGCCTGACCCCTCGCTACGCTCCGGCTCCCGCGGCGTGAGCCTCCTCCCTCGCTTCGCTCGGGAGACTTCTCACGCCGCGAGCGATCGCCACAATGAGGCTCGCCAGGCTTACCCCCTCGCCCCGGTAAGGGGGAAGAGGGTGGGGGTGAGGGGGAGAACTCGCTCGCCGACAGACTCGACGGGGCCGAGAAGAAGGCCGTCCTCGCGGAGCGAGCGGCCGGCGGGGCTGTCGGGGACTCGGTCGCCGAACAGCTTCTTACCGCCTTCGGCTCTTGCGCTTCGTGCGCCCGAACGCCTCGTCCGCCGTCTGAGCGGGCGGTTTCGGCGCTTCGCGCCGCGGCTCGGGGCGCGAACGGAATCCGGCGTGCGGACGGGGCGCCTGAGCGACTCGTCCGGAGCGGATCAAGCCTTCGGCCGGCCACTCGACCGGGATCTTTCGTCCGACCCGCTTCTCGATCGCGTCGAGCGAAAACACGTAGTCGTCGCAGGCAAACGAGACGGCCGTTCCCTGGGCGCCGGCCCGGCCCGTGCGGCCGATTCGATGGACGTAGTCTTCGGAGTCCTCGGGCAGGTCGTAATTGATGACGTGCGACACGCCCTCGATGTGCAGGCCCCGCGACGCGACGTCCGTGGCGACGAGCACGGCGAGCTTGCCGTCCTTGAACTCCTGCAGCATCTTCAGCCGCCGTTCCTGCGGCACGTTGCCGGCGAGGGCGCGCGTCGGGTATCCGTTGGCCGACAGGCCGCGCACGAGGTCGGCCGCCGTCGTGCGGCGGTTCACGAAGATGAGCACGCGACTGCCGCCCTCCTTCTCGAGGAGGCCGAGCAGCAGACGGAACTTCTCCGTCGACGACACGTGGAAGAGCACCTCGGTGATCCCGTGGGCGAGCACGCGCTCCGGTTCGATCTCGACCTTCTCGGCGTTGTTCGTGTGCTCGTACGCGAGCTCCATCACGCGGACCGAGAGGGTCGCGGAGAAGAGCATCGTCTGGCGGCGGTGGTACGGCGGGCAGCGGCGCAGGATCCGGCGCAGGTCGCGGATGAACCCCATGTCGAACATGCGGTCGGCCTCGTCGATCACGAGAATCTCGACGTGGCGGAACGACACCGCGCCCTGCTGCTCGTAGTCGAGCAGGCGCCCGGGCGTTCCGACGAGCACGTCGGGAACGCGTTGGACGGCCTCGCGCTGCAGGCGGTAGTCGATTCCTCCGAACACCGCGAGCGTCGTCAGGCCCGTATGCCGGCCGAGGATCTCGGCATCGGCGCGGATCTGGGCGACCAGCTCGCGCGTGGGCGCGACGATGAGCGCCCGGGGGCCGCGCCGTCCGGCGGCGGGCTTTTCCAGGAGCCTCGAAAAGATCGTGATCAGAAAAGCGGCGGTCTTGCCGGTCCCCGTCTGCGCCTGGCCCGCCACGTCGCGGCCGGCGAGGGCAATCGGCAGGACCTTGGCCTGGATCGGGGTCGCGAAGACGAAACCCGCCTCGGCGATGCCCCAGCGGACTTCGTCCGGCATCGGATATTCCGAGAGCAGGTTGTCGGTCAGGTGATGTTCCGAGGAAGGCGCGGTCATGGAAGCCGCGACGATACTATCCCAGGAGGCCGGGGGCGGTTCAGCGCAGGCGCCGGCCGAAATCGGCGATCAGAGGCTTGCCGGTGGCCGCGGCGAGCGCGATACCGATCGCTCGCTTCTCGCGGGGCGACGCGGCGCCCGCGACCGGATGCAATTTGCCCCGCGACCGGGCGGCGAGCCGCGTGACCGCCCACGTCCACCACGGGGGCAGAGGCCAGACCGTCTCGCGCCAGCATTCGAGCTCTCCGAGGGGGATCGTCTGCGTTCGGGTGCGCTCGAAGACGGTCGTCCGGATCGTCACCCGATCGGGCCCCGCCTCGATCCGCTCCTCGGCAAACGCGAGGGCCGCCAGGCCGACCAGCGCCAGGGGCGCCGACAGAATCACGGCGACGGAGAGAAACGCCATGAGGGGAAGCGAGAGGTCGCCGAAGTCGCCGCGGCGGATCGCGGCTTCCCACGCCCGGCCGAGGCGCAGCGAACCGAGCAGCTCCGCGCCGGCGACGGCCGCCGCCGTCACCGCCATTTTCCAGCGCCAGCCCCGGTCCCCGGCCAGCGCCGGTATGGCGACCGATATGCCCCCCGCTCGGGGCGTGATCGCGACGCGCGGGGGCTTGCCGTTCGACAACACCCCGATTGTATGATCCGAGTCCCGGCGGACGCCGGACTTGAGGAGGGATGGATCGTGGTCAAGAAGAAGAAAGCGGCCAAAAAAGCCTCGAAGAAGGGAGCCCGGAAGACATCGAGCCGGAAGGGGACCGCTCACCAGGCCGCCCGCAAGTCGGCCGGGAAAACAGCTCGAAAGGCGGTGCGGAAGACCGCCCGGAAGGCGGCGCCGAAGAAGAAGGCCTCCGCGGTCCGCAAGCCGCCGGCCCCGCCGAAGAAGGCGTCGCGCCCCTCGCCGGCCCGCCACACGGGCATGACGGGAGCCGCTCCCGCCGCCGTTCCCATGGCCGCGGCTTCGGCCTCGGGCGAGGACGACGGCCGCGGCAGCTGGCGCGAGGAGGAGCTTTCCGCGGCCGAAATCGACACCGACGCCCCGGAGCTCGACGAGCTCGAATCCGAGCTCGACGAGGCGGAGCCGGGGGCCGAAGGCGAGGACGAAACGGAGTGGTGACACCCGGGGGAAAACGGGAGTAGGATCGAATCGTCGAAGCTCCCATTGCCGGGCTCTTGCTCGGCTCGCGAGAAGAAGGTCCCGAGGAATCGGGACCTTCGCATTTTCGAACGAGGATCTTTCCGGCGGCGGCGCCGGTCTACGACTTCGCGCGGATGGGCGTCGGCCGCCGGTTCTTGTCGAGGTTCACGTAGGTCACCTCGGCCTCGGTGACGCGCACCCGATTGCCGACGCCCTCGCTCGTCTGCGAGAAGACCTCCACCGAGATCGTGATCGACGTGCGGCCGATCTTCACGAGACGCGTGTAGAACGACACGAGGTCGCCGACGTAGACGGGCTCGTGGAAGATCACCTCGTGCATCGCCACCGTCACGATGAATTCCGCGCCGCAGCGATGGGCCTCGACCGCGCCGGCCTGGTCGATGTACGAGAGAATGACTCCGCCGAAGATGGTGCCGTACGCGTTGGTGTCCTTCGGCATCATGATGACGCGGATCGAGGGCTCGCGCCGTTCCTCCGCCACCGGCGAGACGGCGCTCAGTAGCCGCCTCCCTTCTTGGGGATCCGCGGCGTGCCGTAGACCGCGCTCACGCGCGCGACGGTTCCGTCGGTCAAATTGATCGTCAGCGTGCCGTCGGAAAAGTAGTACGTCCAGATCTCGTGCTTCGAGTCCTTGCCTTCGGTGCCGACCGCGAACGAGGCCTTGCCGATCGCGGCCTCGACTTTCTCGGCGGTCATTCCGGGGTCGACCTTCCCGCGCGCGTCGGTCATGCTTCCCGCCTGGAGCTTTGAGCCGACGCCGGCGATCTCGCGGGCCTGGCGGAGCTCGCGGCCCTCCCACCAGCGCGGAAGCCATAGTCCGGCCGCGAGGAGAAGCGGGACGAGGACGATGGCGGCGAGCAGCCCTCGCCGGGTTCGCGGCTCGTCGTCCCTCAACAGACGAAACCCTCCGAGGCGCCGAGGACCCGCCGCATCGAGCGCTCGAGCTCGCGGGCCTGACGCACGAGCTCGCGCGAGGAGCCTTCCCGGGTCGGCAGCCGCTCGGCCCGCTCCGCCACCTCGTCGAGGGCTGCCCGTGCCTGCTGGGCATCCACCTCGCGGGCCAGCGCCTCGTCGGCGACGAGCGCCTGGGCGAGCCGCGCGGGAATCGACACGGCGGCCTTGCGCAGGAGCCGCGCCTCCTCCGGATCGCGCTCGGCGACCTCGTCGGCGACCGCGTACGCCGCCTTGGTGAGGGCCATCGCCTGCGTCCAGAGCGGATGTTTCTTGTAGTCGGGGCGCTCCGGGATCACGCGAGCATTGTAGCCCGGAGTCCGCGAGTCGGTTCCGTATAGAATCCGCGCTCGCATGAAACAGAAAGTCACCGTCATCGGGGCCGGCAACGTCGGAGCGACCACGGCTCAGCGCATCGTGGAAAAGGAGCTCGCGGACGTCGCCCTGATCGACATCGTCCCCGGCGTTCCCCAGGGCAAGGCGCTCGACATCATGGAGTCCTCGCCCGTCGAGAGGTTCGACGCGAAGATGACGGGATCGAACACCTACGACGTCGCGGAAGGGTCGGACGTCGTCGTGATCACGGCCGGAGTTCCGCGCAAGCCTGGCATGAGCCGCGACGACCTCGTCGCGACCAACGAGGGGATCGTCGCGGACGTCGTCCGCAAGGTGCTCGCGGGCTCGCCGAACGCGATCCTGATCGTCGTCTCCAATCCGCTCGATGCGATGTGCGAGGTCGCGCGGCGGGTCTCGAAGCTTCCGCGCCACCGGGTCTTCGGGATGGCGGGGGTGCTCGACTCGGCGCGCATGCGCTGGTTCATCGCCGACGCCCTCGGCGTCTCCGTCGAGAACACCCACGCCTTCGTTCTCGGCGGCCACGGCGACACGATGGTCCCCCTGCCGCGCTTTTCCACGGTCGCCGGCATCCCGATCCCGGAGCTCCTGCCGAAGGAGAAAATCGACGCGATCGTGCAGCGCACGCGCGACGGCGGAGCGGAGATCGTCAACCTCCTCAAGACCTCGGCGTGGTATGCGCCGGCATCGGCGGTCGTCGAGATGGTGGACGCGGTCCTGAAGGACAAGAAGAAGGTCCTGCCGTGCGCGGCCTTTCTCGAGGGCGAGTACGGCATGCGCGACGTCTATCTCGGCGTTCCGGTGCGGCTCGGCGCCGGAGGCATGGAGAAGGTGATCGAGATCGCGCTGTCGGAGGACGAGAAGGCGGCGCTCTCGCGGTCGGCCGAGGCCGTCCGCGAGCTCTTCCGCATCCTCAAGGTCTAACGGGGGGCGCGGCGCTGGACCACACGGCCCGAACGCTGCCGCGCCGGTTGCACGCCATCTCGGGAATCGTGCCGGTCGGGGCGTTCCTCGTCTTCCACCTCGCGGTCAACGCGTCCGCTTCGCGCGGCGCCGATGCCTACAACGCGATGGCCCGGCGGCTCCAGGAATGGCCGGTCGCGCTCGGGATGGAGATCCTGCTCATCGCCGCTCCGCTCGCCTACCACGGGCTCTACGGGCTCTACCTCATCGCCGTTTCCCCGGCCGGGGGAACGGACGCGCCCGTCCGCCGCCGCCGCCTCGCCCTCTTCCTGCGCGCCACCGGGGTGCCGCTCTTCGCCTTCATCCTGTTCCACCTCTGGACGACGCGTCTCGTCCAGGTCCGCGACCACGGCTCGATCGACCTGTTTCACTGGATGCAGGCGCTCTATGCGAGCCCGTGGATTCGCGCCGCCTACGTCGGCGGACTGCTCGCGGCCACGTCGCACTTCTCGGCCGGCCTCTGGAGTGTCGCGGAGGATTGGGGTCTCGCGCGGACTTCGACCGCCCGATTCGCCGCGGCGGCGTTCTCGATCGGCGTCTTCGTCGCGCTGTCGTCCTTCGGGCTCCGGTCGCTCGCGGCGTTCCGGATCTGAAGGGATTTTTCGGGACGGATATAATCCGCGGCTTCTCCGCGGAGAACCATGAAAATTCACGAATACCAGGCCAAGGCTCTGCTCGCGCGATACGGGGTCCCCGTGCCGCGCGGCGAGGTGACCGACAGCCCGGCCGAGGCCCGCGAGATCGCGCGCAACCTGGGCGGACGCGCCGTCGTCAAGGCGCAGATCCATGCCGGAGGCCGCGGCAAGGGCGGCGGCGTCAAGCTCGCGAAGGACCCCGAGGAGGCCCACGACCTCGCGAAGGCGATGCTCGGCATGACCCTCGTCACGCCTCAGACGGGCCCCGGCGGCCGGGTGGTCCGCAAGGTCCTCGTCGAGGAGGCGCTCGACATCGCGAGGGAGCTCTACCTGGGCATCACGCTCGATCGCTCGCGGGGAGTGCCCGTCCTGATGGCCTCGCGGTCGGGCGGCATGGAGATCGAGGAGGTCGCGGCGAAGGATCCGGACGCGATCGTCCGCGAGGCGGTCGATCCCTCGTCGGGCATGTTCCCGTTCCAGGCGCGCAAGCTCGCCTTCGCCCTGGGCCTCTCGGGAGAGAGCCTGAAGAAGGGCGTCGCCTTCATGCCGGCCCTCTTCCGCGCCTACATGGAAACGGACGCGAGCCTCGCCGAGATCAACCCGCTGCTCGTCACGAAACAGGGCGACGTCCTCGCGCTCGACGCCAAGATGACCTTCGACGACAACGCGCTCTTTCGCCATCCCGACATCAAGGAGATGCGCGACCTCTCCGAGGAGGACCCCCTGGAAGTCGAGGCGTCGCGCTTCGGGTTGAACTACATCAAGCTCGACGGCCAGGTCGGCTGCATGGTCAACGGCGCCGGCCTCGCGATGGGGACGATGGACCTGGTCAAGCTCGCGGGCGGCGAGCCGGCCAACTTCCTCGACGTCGGCGGCGGCGCCAACGAGGAGCAGGTCAAGAACGCGTTTCGCATCATCCTCTCGGACCGGAACGTCCGGGCCGTCCTGATCAACATCTTCGGCGGGATCATGCGCTGCGACATCATCGCCAAGGGCGTGGTCGCCGCGGTGCGCGAGATGGGCCTTTCGATCCCGGTCGTCGTGCGCCTCGAGGGCACCAACGTCGACCAGGGCAAGGCCATCCTGCGCGAATCGGGCTTGAAGATCACTCCGGCCGACGGGCTCGCCGACGCGGCGCGCAAGGCCGTGGAGGCGGTGCGATGAGCATCTGGGTCGGAAAGGGCACGCGCCTCCTCGTCCAGGGTCTGACGGGCCGCGAGGGATCGTTCCATGCGCTCGCGTGCCGCGAGTACGGCACGCAGGTCGTCGCCGGAGTCACGCCCGGCAAGGGCGGCTCGACGCACGAGGGCATTCCCGTGTTCGACACGGTGGCCGACGCGGTCCGCGCGACCGGGGCGGACGCCTCGATGATCTTCGTCCCCCCTCCGTTCGCGGCGGACGCGATCGTCGAGGCGGTCGATGCCGGAATCGGGATCATCGCCTGCATCACGGAGGGGATCCCGACGAACGACATGCTGCGGGCCCGCGGGTTCCTGGATCGCCAGGTCGCGGCGGGGCGGAAGGTGCGTCTGATCGGGCCCAACTGTCCCGGCATCATCACCCCGGGGGAGTGCAAGATCGGCATCATGCCGGGCCGGATCCATCGTCCCGGCACGGTCGGCGTGATCTCGCGCTCGGGGACGCTGACCTACGAGGCCGTCGATCAGCTCACGCACCTCGGACTCGGCCAGTCCACCGTCATCGGGATCGGCGGCGATCCGGTCAACGGCACCAACTTCATCGATTGCCTCGCGGCCTTCAAGGACGACCCCGGCACGGAGGCCATCGTCCTGATCGGCGAGATCGGCGGCATGGCCGAGGAAGAGGCGGCCTGCTGGGTCGCCGGAAACCTGAAGAAGCCGGTCGTTTCGTTCATCGCCGGCCAGACCGCTCCGCCGGGCCGCCGCATGGGTCACGCGGGGGCGATCATCGCCGGAGGGAAGGGAACGGCCGCGGAGAAGATGAAGGCGCTCGAGGCGGCGGGCATCGGAGTCGTCCGCTCGCCCGCGGACATCGGAAAGAAAGTTCAGGAGATGCTCGGGCGCTAGCCCGTCGTCAGGAGGAGACTCGAAGTGGAACGGACACTGACCATTCTCAAGCCGGATGCCGTCGCGGCGGGACACGCCGGCGCGATCCTGGCCCACCTGGAAAAGGAAGGATTCCGCCTGATCGGGGTCCGGAAGCTGCGCCTGTCGCCCGAGCAGGCCCGCGCGTTCTACGCCGTCCACCGCGAGCGGCCGTTCTACGGCGGCCTGGTCACGTTCATGACCGAAGGGCCGGTCATCGTCGCCGCGCTGGAGCGGCACGAAGCGGTGCCGCACCTGCGGCGCACGATGGGGGCCACCGATTCGCGCAAGGCCGAGCCGGGAACCGTGCGCCAGAAGTTCGGAACCGACATCGAGCGCAACGCCATCCACGGAAGCGACTCGGCGGACAACGCGGCGCGCGAGATCGCCTTCTTCTTCTCCGAGTCCGACCTGATCTAGCCGGCGGCGTCGTCCGGCGCCGAGAGGCGCAGCGCCACCAGAATCCGGTTCGCGACGCCTCGCAGGATCGCGACCTCCCGCGCCGAGAGCGGCCGTCCGGCGACGAGCCTCCGCCAGTCGCGGAGCGAGCGGTCGCGGTGTCCGGTGTCGTAGAAGTCGATCGCCTCGAGGGCGCGGTCCCAGTGGCTCAACGCCGCTTCGATTTCCGCCGAGGGGGCCAGCGGCTCGGAAACGGGGGCGTCCGGGCGATCCGGCGCAAACGCGCGGGCGACCGTGAGGACGGAAGCGACCGCGTGCGAGACGTTCATGGTCGGAAAATCGGGCTCGGTCGGCAGGCGCAGGCACGCCGAGCCGCGCGCCAGCTCGTCCTCGGTGAGGCCGCTCCGCTCCGGACCGAAGACGAAGGCCACGGCCGCGGAGCCCGTCTCCTCGAGAAACCCCGGCAGGTCGGCGAGCCCGAGATTGCGGGTCCGACCGCGGGCCCGCAGGGAGGAGGTCGTGACGACGACCGGGTGGTCGGCCACGGCCGCCGGGAGGTCGGCATAGCGCTCGATCGAGGCGAGAAGGTCGTCGGCCCCGGAAGCCAGGCGCGACGACTCTTCGTCGGGCGCCACGCCGGGCTCGACGATTCGAAGGCGGCGGATGCCGCAGTTCTTCGCGACCCGGGCCGCCGAGCCGAGATTCGAGGCATTCTGAGGGCGCACGAGGACGACGGCGAAGGGATCCGGAGGGGCTCGCAAGGGGCGACAGTCTAAGGGGCCCGGGGGTTCGGGGGAATGCCCGGACGGGTTTCGGGCCTTATAATTTGTGGGTGAAACCCCTTCTGGCCCTCCCGCTGCTTCTCGTTTCGGCCCTCGCCGGCGGCCAGGCGCCGAAGCCTTCCGACGAGCCTCCCACCTTCGTGGAGAGCGCGGGCGCGGAGTACGTCATGCTCCCCGTCCTCGTCACCGACAAGAGCGGAAAGTTCGCCGACGGCCTCCGCAAGGAGGACTTCGTCCTGAAGGTCGGCGACACCCGCGTTCCGGTCGACACCTTCGATCGGGACGAGAGCGCTCCCGTGTCCTTCGCCTTCCTCGTGGACACGTCGGGCAGCATGGGCGTCGCGAACAAGCTCGAGAACGCCAAGAACGCGATTCGAACGATCATCCGGTCGCACAAGAGCGGCGACGACTTCGCGCTCTTCGCCTTCTCGGAAGGAGAGGTGCGCGTCATCGAGGATTTTTCCGCCGATCCATCGCGGCTGGTGCGGGGTCTCGACGAACTCGAGGCTTCCGGGCAGACGGCGCTGTTCGACGCCGTGGCGTCCACGCCCGAGCGGATGATGAAGGGCCGCAACAACAAGCGGGCGATCCTGCTCTTCACCGACGGCGTGGACAACGCGAGCGAGCTGACGGCCGAAAAGATGGCGGAGCTCTTGCAGAGGGTATCGGTGCCGGTTTACCCGGTCGGCATGAAGGACTCGGCCTTTGACATTCTGACCGAGCGGCAGCGACAGGAGCTTTCGGTGGACACCCTGCAGATGCTCGCGGCGTCGAGCGGTGGGAGGCTTCATCTGGTCAGCAGCGACGACGATCTCCGGCCGCTGGCGGCCCAGATCTCTTCGGAGGTTCGGCAGCAGTACCTTTTGGGGTTTGCGCCCTCCGGTAAGGGGGATGTAAAATACCGAATCGTATTCGTGTCCGTGGCCAAACCCGGTTCCTGGGTCGTCCGGACACGCCGGGGGTATCGGGGTACCGCTCCCGGCGGCTCGTAACCATTTTTGAGGGAGGTGCAAATGGTCAGGGGACAGCGGATCGGTTCCACGCTCACGGTTGGAGCGCTTCTTTTGGGGTCCTTCGGGCTCACGGCGTGCGCATCCAAAAAGTACGTCGGAGAGGAGGTCGCCAAAAGCAGCGCCACCACGGACAAGAGGATCAACGACGTCGAGTCGCAGGTCGAGGCCACGCAGACCAAGGTGAAGGCGCACGACCAGAAGCTGGCCGAGCTCGACACGGCGACGCGCGAGGCGCTCGAGCGGGCCCAGCAGGCCGGCAAGCTGGCCGAGGGCAAGTTCGTCTACTCGCTGGTTCTCTCGGATGACGCGGCGAAGTTCCCGGTCAGCAAGTACGACCTCTCGAAGGAAGCCAAGGACGCTCTCGATGCGTTCGCGGAGAGGCTGAAGTCCGAGAACAAGAACGTGTACCTGGAGATCCAGGGCCACACGGATGCCACGGGCTCGGATTCCTACAACATGCAGCTCGGCCACGATCGGGCCGAGGCGGTGCGCCGTTACCTGAACAAGCAGGGCGTGGCGTTGAACCGCATGTCCACGATCTCGTACGGCAGCTCGGAGCCCGTCGAGTCGAACAAGACCAAGGACGGCCGGGCGAAGAATCGCCGCGTCGTGGTCATCGTTCTCGCGTAGCGCGCGTTCTTTCGCGTTCCAACCGGCGGCCCGGCTTTGCCGGGCCGCTTTTTTTTCGGCCGCGCAGCGCCGCGAGGACCCGCTCGAAGTCCTCGGGGATCGGCGCCTCGGCCGCCACCGGCTCTCCGGTGCTCGGATGCGGGAAGCCCAGGCGGCGCGCGTGGAGCATCTGCCGGGGCGCGGCGAGCGCGCCGGTCGGCGTGTCCCCGTAGACGCGGTCGCCGAGGACCGGGTGGCCCGCGGCCGAGAAGTGGACGCGGATCTGATGCGTCCGGCCCGTCTGCGGGCGGATCGACACGAGAGACGCGGCGCCGAGGCGCTCGACGGTGCGGAATCGAGTGACGGCGCGCCGCCCCTCCTGCCCGGGGCGAGCGACCGAGCGGCGAAGTCCCGGCTCCCGGACGAGATCCGCGTCGTAGGTGCCGCTCTCGCCCGGGTCCCCCGCGACGAGCGCGACGTATTCGCGGTCGATCGCATGGGTCCGGAAGCGATCCTGGAGCGAGTGGAGCGCCGAGCGGCTGCGCGCGAAGACGAGCGCTCCCGACGTGTCCTGATCGAGGCGGTGAACGATCCCGGCGTACGGCCGGCCGCCGTACCGATGCTGGAGGTAGTGGAGCGCCCGCGCCCAGAGCGTGTCCTTCTCGCGCGCTTCGGTCGGAACCGTGAGCAGGCCCGCGGGCTTGTCGACGATGAGCACGTGGCCGTCCTCGTACAGGACCGTCAGCCGGGTGCGCACGCGCCGGCGCTGCGGCCGGTCGCGATGGAAGGCGAGCCGCGCGTCGGCCGCCACCTCCCGGCCGGGCTCGTCCACGGCGACCCCGTCGACCTCGACGCGGCCGGAGCGCACGGCTTCTCGCGCCGCACGCCGCGACAGGCCGAACGTCCGCGAGGCCGCGAGGTCGAGCCTCATGGAGACGCGGTGGCGCCGGCGGGCTTCGGGACGGCCAGCTCGACGAAGAATTCCGGATCGCCGATTCGCTCTCCGGGCCGGGCTCCGGGCCCGAACGCGGCCGAGGGCCGATACCGGGCGCGCGCGGCGGCGTCGAGGTCCCGAAGGTAGTCCCGTCCGAAGGCCGGCGATCCTTCGCCCACCGCGACGACGTTGGCCCGGAGAAGAACGTCCGGCGGCCGCTCGGCGAGCGTCGCCATCGCGCGCGCCTCGCCCTCCTCGTCCAGGTTGCCCGGGAAGAACTGCTCGAGCCGGAACGGACTGCGCCGCCCGAGGACGTAGTTGAAGAACCCGGTCTCGGGGAACCCGGCGACCGTCGCTCCCGGCGGCAGAGCCCGCAGGGCGGCGAGGACGCCCGACGTCGTCGATGCGATCGGCTCGGTCAGCCGGAGGCTTCCGGCCGGCGTTTCGACCGCGGCCCACGGCCGCCCGCGATAGAGGTCGACGAGGGCCGTCGCGCGGAAGATTCCGAAAACGGCGAGGGCGGCGGCGGCCAGGCGCGGGAGGGCGCGGCCGGCGGCCGGAGCGAAACGGTCCGCCGCGGCGAAGACTCCGGAGATCGCCACGACCAGCGGCAGCGGCAGGAAGAACGCGTCGTAGGGGCCGACGTATCCGGCGGCGAGGAACAGGCGGGCGGCGAAGAGCGCCGCCATCCAGAGGACCGCGTCGGGGATCGCCGCCAGGAATCCTCGCGGCTGCCCGGCGCGGAACGCGCGGAGAAGCCGCAGTGCCGCGGCGAGCAGGATCGCGGGGGGAACGACCCGGACGATCGGCGGCCAGAGCGACAGGGACCCGGCGAGGGCGGCCGGAGGGCGCGCCAGCAGAACCGCGGCCAGGGCGAGAACGGCGATCGTGATCGCCTCCAGGGCCGTCGAGGCAACCCGGCGGCCGGACGCCGCCACTCTCGAGGCCGCCCAGGACGCGGCGACGAGAAACACCGAGGCGATCGAGAACGCCAGGGCGGCGAGCAGCAGCTCGGCCAGTCTCAGGGCCGGCCGGTCGAGGCCGGCGTAGGCGCGGTAGACGTTCCGAAAGGCCGCCGGCGGATGGATCAGGCAGAGCCAGCCGTCCGCGATCAGCGTCCGCCACGGCGTGCCGAGAGACAGGAGCGCGTAACCGGCCGCCGCCGCCGCGATGGGGGCCGCGGCGAGCGCCACCATGCGGCGGGGTCGCCTTCGTGCGGCGAACGAGAGAATCAGGGCGCCCGCGAGGCCGAGCTCCGGCCGGGAGAGGATCGCCGCGAGCACGCAGGCTCCCGCGGCGGCATCGCTTCGCGGAGAATCGCTTCCCACGCCGAGAGAGAGGGCCGCCGTGAGCGCCGTGACGGCGAGCGCGACGTCGAAGCTGAACGGAAAGAGCCAGCCTCCGGGCCGGAGAAACACGGCCGCTGCCACCGCGAGCGACACGGCGAGGGCCGCGCGAAACGGCGGGAGCAGGCGCCTCGACAGCCGGGAGAGCGCCGCGAGATGGATCAGCGCGACGGCCGCGCACAGGCCCAGGCGAGCCGGCAGCGACGGCCCGGCGAGCGCGTCCACGATCGCGGCGAGGTACGGTCCGAGAGGTCCATGGGGAAACTGCAGGTCCCGATAGAGATGCTCGCCATGGGCGAGGCGCCAGGGAACCATCAGCTCGCGGCCGGTATCGATGTACGGTTCGATCCAGCGGTTCCAGGACACGGCGGCGAGCAACGCGAAAACGGCGAACGGAAGCGCCGCCGCCATGATCTGCCGTCCGCGGTCCGCCGTCTGCGGTTTCTCGATTTTCGTAGGATATCTCCCGTGCAGGAAAAGATGGCCACGCGCAACCCGTTGGCGCGGGTCCTCGCGTCCGGGTTTTCGAGGCTCTGGTTTCCCGCGACCCTCGCCTTCACGCGGCGCCTGCCGCGTCTGGCGATGCACCGCGGCGGCCGGAGGCTCGCCACGATCTATTACCGCCTCCGTCCCAAGTACCTCGTCGCCGCGCGGCGCAACCTCGCCGTCATCTTCGGCGCGTCGGAGGATTCGCCCGAAGTGCGGCGGACGGCCTTCGAGATGGTCGTCTCGCACTTCCATGCCTGGGTGGATTTTCTCCACTTCGCGACCCGGCCTCCGGAGGAGGCGGCGCGGATGGTCGAGGGCGTCGTCGGGTATTCGCGGATCGTGGAGGGCCGGCTGTCCGGCAAGGGCGTCCTGCTCCTGACCGCCCACCTCGGCAACTGGGAGGTCGGCGGCCTGATGCTCGCGCGCGTCAACCAGCCGATCCACGTCGTCCTCGTGCCGGACATGTTCCCGGGAGTCGAGCGCGAGCGGCGCCGGCTGCACGAGCGCTCCGGCGTTTCGGAGATCCGCGTGGATCGCAGCTTCGTGCCGACGCTCTCGGTGTTGCGGGCTCTCGGCGAGAACGCCATCGTGGCGATGCAGGGGGATCGCGACTTCGACAACACCGGCGTCGCGATTCCGTTTTTCGGCCGCGAGGCCTTCTTCCCCCGGGGGCCTCTGCGGGTCGCGATGGCTTCGGGAGCGACGGTCCTGCCCGCCTTCATCGTCCGTCTGCCGGACGGGCGGTATCGGGCGATCATCGAGGAACCCCTGCCCATCGACGTGGACGGGGACCGTGACGCCGCCTTGAGGACGAACCTCCTCCGGTACGTGGCGCTCCTCGAGCGTTACGTGCGCGAGTACCCGGATCAGTGGTACTGCTTCTATCCGTTCTGGGACGACCCGTCGCGCAAGCGCGTGGCGGGCAGCCGGAGACGGGAGGCGGACGGCCTCATCGCGGGCGGCGGGCGCTGACGGCGGCGACGAAGAACGCGTCGTAGTGGCGGGCGAGCTCTTCCACGTCGGGAAGGATCCGCGGCTCCTCGAATCCGGCGGCCTCGAAGGCCCGCCGCCAGTTGTCGGGGGTGAGGAAGCCGTGGTTCGGCCGCGTGGCCGCGTCGAGCGCGACGCCGGTGAAGTTCTCGAGGAAGTTGAACACGAACTCGACGTAGATCGGCTGGCCGGCGAAGGGGCGGACGCACTCGGAGAAGACGGCGGTGCCTCCCGGCCGCAGCGTCTTTCGGATGCGGGCGAGCGTGGCCGCCAGATCGCGGGCGATGTGGACGGTGTTGACCGCATAGACGACGTCGGCGCACGAGGGGGCGACGCCCTGCGGCTCGAAGTCGGCGTTCATGTCGAGCCGTGAGAACTCGATCGGGATCCCGGGGAACCGGGCGCGGATCGTCCGCTCGGCCCGGCGCAGGAACGTGGGCACGATCTCGGTGAACACGTAGCGGCCGATCCGCGGGAGCGCGCCGTCGCGCGCCAGCCGCTCGGCGAGGGCCGCCGCCGCGGAGCCCGAGCCGCCTCCGATCTCGACGACGGTGGCGCGGTGCGCGGCGGGAAGCGCGCGGACGACGGCCTCCGCTCCCAGGCGGTTGTTGATCTGATAGAGCAGGTTGTCGTTGGAGAAGTAGTCGAACCACAGCGGAAGGCGCGCGGGCGCGAAGAGGATCTCCTCGCCGGTCTTCTCGCCGCGCAGGAACTCCGGAACGTGCTCGACCATCGCGCGCACGACGGCGAAGGCCGGGAGCGATCTCGCGTCGATGGCCCGCGCGCGGGTTTCCGGAAGGTCGGGGTCGCCGGGAGGCAGAGGTCCCCGGGCGCGAAAGGTCGGATCGTCGGCCGGACCGCTCGCCTCGGCGTAGCCGCCGGCCGCGAGCTTGGCGAAGAACCACCGCAGCGGCACCTCGGCCCGCGGCGCGAATCCTCGCCGGCGCACGAGCTCGCGGGCCGAAGTGCCGGCGGCGAGATCCTCGGAGAGCCCGAGCTCGTGGACGAGCCGCAGGACGAACTCGATCGTGAACCGATCGAATTGCTCCGCGCACAGGATGAACGCGTGCGAGAAGAGCCGCCGGATCGCGGGATCCTCGATCCGCGCAAGCAGCGTGTCGAGATCCTCGGCGCGCCCGGTCACGGGCGGATTCTAGCCGCGCGGCGCAATGGAATGCGGCGGCGCCGCGCGCTACACTGTGGATTCGACACGCATGAGAAGCCTTCGAGCCGCCCTGGCCGCGCTGGTTCTCGGGGCGCTCGCCCCCGCTGCCGCATACGCCGCCCCGGCCCCGGCCGCGCCGTTCCCGGGCCGGATCGTGATCCTCGGGTTCGACGGCGTCGATGCCCACATCGTCGAGGAGATGCTGTCGCGGGGAGAGCTGCCGAACCTGGCCGCGTTGAAGGCCCGGGGCGGGTACTCGCCGCTGCTCCCGACCGTGCCCGCCCAGACGCCGGTCTCGTGGGCGACCTTCTCGACCGGCCTCGATCCCGGCGGCCACGAGATCTTCGACTTCCTCAAGCGCGATCCCGCCAATCGCATCCCGACGTTCGCGGTCGCGGAGGAGATTCAGGTTCCATTTCTCTTCGGCGCCCGCACCCCGGCGATCCTCGCGGCGATCGCGGTCCTTCTCTTCGGCGCGCCGGCGCTGATCTTCGTCCGTCGCCGGCGCGTGGTCGGCGCGATCCTCGTCATCATCGCCCTCGGCGTGGCCGCGGGCGTCTTTCTCGCCGCCCGCGCGTGGCTGCCCGCGACCCGTCCCTGGGTGCGCAACAACCGCCGCGGACCGGTCTTCTGGACCGAGCCCGGAGCGCGGCCGGCAACCGTCATCCGGATGCCGGTGACGTTTCCACCCGAGGCGTTCGAACAGGGGCGAATGCTCTCGGGCCTCGGCGTGCCGGACCTCTCCGGGCGGATCGGCAAGCCCGCGTACTACACCTCGGACCCGTTCTTCGCGCCGCGCGAAGGCAACGAATTCTCGGTGGACATCACGCGGCTCGAATCGAACACGGGGTCGCAGGTCACGCGGATCGCCGGGCCGCCGGGGCGCGCCTTCGGCCGCGAGGGAACGATCGACGTGCCGCTGACGCTGACCGTCTCCGAGTCCCACGACCGCCTGACGGTCGAGACGTCCGGCACCCGGGTGGAGTTGAAGCCGGGAGGCTGGACCGACTGGATCTCGCTCGTCTTCCGCGTCAACCCTCTCGTTTCCGTCCACGGCTACGCGAGGATGCGGCTGGCGACGGTCTCGCCCGAGATCGGCCTCTACCTTTCGCCGATCCAGTTCGACCCGGATCGGCTGCCGCCGGGATTCACGATTTCCTCTCCGGCGAGCTTCGCCGGAGAGCTCCTCGCGCGGTTCGGCCGCTACAAGACGATGGGCTGGGGAATCGACACGTGGTCCATCCAGTCCGCCACGCTTTCCGAGGAGGCGTTCCTCGAGGACGTGCGTCAGACGTGCGACCAGGAGCGCCGGATCCTCGCCGGCCTGCTCGCGGGGCCGGAGAAACTCCTCTTCCATTACTTCGAGTTCCCGGATCGGGTCGCGCACGTCTTCTGGCGCCTGCGCGACAAGGAGCACCCGGCCTACGACGCGAAGCTCGCCGAGAAATACGGCGACGCCGTCGAGAAGGCGTACGGCACGATGGACGACATCGTCGGCGACACGGCCAGGACCCTGAAGCCGGGCGACCTGCTGATCGTCCTTTCGGACCACGGCTTCGCGACGTGGCGGCGCTCGGTCAACTACAACTCGTGGCTCGTCGAGAACGGCTATCTCGTCCTGAAGGGCAGCGCCAGGCGGCAGAACCTCGAGGCGCTCTTCTCGCGCGGGCAGTTCTGGGAGGCCGTCGACTGGTCGAAGTCGAAGGCCTACGCCATGGGGCTCGGAGACCTCTACGTCAACCTGGCCGGACGCGAGGCCGGAGGGATCGTCGCGGCGGGCGCCGAATACGAGGCGCTGCGCTCGGAGCTGATCGCCCGGCTGACCGCGCTCGTGGATCCGAAGAACGGCGAGAGGGCGGTCTCGCGGGTCTTCAAGCGCGAGGACGTCTATCGCCGCTTCGATCCGCGCCTGATCCCGGACCTGATCGTCACGAACCGACCCGGGTACCGGGTCTCCTGGCAGTCTTCGCTCGGCGTGCCGACCGGAAGCATCTTCGAGGACAACCGCGACGTGTGGAGCGGCGACCACTGCTCGCTCGATCCCGAGTTCGTGAAGGGAATCCTGTTCGCCTCGAAGGCATTCCGCGCGGACGCGACGCCGGGGATCGCCGACGTGACGGCCTCGATCCGGCACATCCTCGGCGGCGGCGAAGTGCCCGACGCGGCGGGGAAGTCTCTCTGGTGAGACGGCTCGCCGCGGCGTTCCTCTTCGCCGCGGCCCTTCCTCTCGCGGGCCGGCAGTCCGTCACGCCGGCGGACTCCGATCGTGCCGCGGATCTCGCCCGGCTGCAGAACCGCATCGGCTCGCTCAAGGCGAAGCTCGCCGCGAGCGAAAAGAACGAGGCGACTCTCGAGGAGGAGCTCAAGCGCCTGGAGCTGAAGCTCGAGATCGCGACGCGCGAAGGTGAGCTCGTTTCGGCGACGCGGGAGGAGTTCGGCCGCCGGCTCGCCGACGTGACGCGGCAGAGGGCGGAGGCGTCGGCCGCCGCGGCGCAGTACCGGAAGCTCCTGATCGCGAGGGCGCGGGTTCTCCAGAGGTTCGGCCGCTTCGGGTACTTTCGCGTGCTGCTCGAGGCGCGGGACGTGCCCGCCTTCCTCGACTCGATCGAGCGCCTCGACAGCCTCGCGCGCCGCGACGGACGCCTGCTCGGTCAATACCGCTTCGCCGAGGACCGGCTGCAGGAGAACCTCGCGCGGGAGCAGGCGCTCAAGGCGGAGATCGATCGTCTGTACGTCCGCAGCCGCCAGGAAGAGACCCGCGTGGCGAGCCTCAAGGTCGAGCGCGAGAAGCTCCTCGCCCACGAGCAGAACGCCATGGCCACGCGCCGCAAGGAGGTCTCGGTTCTGACCGACAAGGCGGCGCGTCTCGAACGGCTGCTCGAGACCCTGTCGCGCCAGTCGGAGTCCGAGGAGCCCGTCGGCCCGTCCGGTTCCATTCGACCCTGGAAGGGCGTTCTCGACTGGCCGGCGAGAGGGGCGATCGTCGAAACCTTCGGCCGTCATCGCAATCCCCGCTTCGACACCTGGACCGTGTCGAATGGCGTGGGCGTCTCGGTGCCGCTGGGGACACCCGTGCATGCCGTCTATGCGGGCCGGACGGTCTACGCCCAGTGGCTCGCCGAGTACGGGAACCTCGTGATTCTCGACCACGGCGACGGCATGCTCACTCTCTACGCCTGGCTGCAGGCGGTCTCCGTCAAGCCGGGCGACGCCGTGGCCGTCGGAGGCGAGGTCGGCCTGGCCGGTTACGGTCCGGGCCGCGACGAGGCCGGCGTGTATTTCGAGGTCCGGGACCGTCAGAAGGCTCAGGATCCCGTGGCCTGGCTGAGGTAGACGAGATCCCGGGCGCGCTCGGCGCGTTTTCCGCGAATAGAGACGGAGTCGCCCCTGTTTCGCAGAGTCGTGACGGACGATCTCCGCGCGACCAGGTTTCCGCCGGGCGCGCCGCGGGACGGTGGCGTGAGCCGGGCCTCACGGGAAGCGAAGGGGACGGTGTTACGATGAAATCGATGAAATCCAACCTCTCCCGCGTGGCCTTCGTGGTGGTGTCCCTCTGCGGGCTGGCGTCGCTTCGTGCCGTCACCGGGCCCGAGGGCTCGGGCCGCGACCCGGCGACCCAGGCGCTCTCGATCTTCTCGGAAGTCTTTTCCCTGACGCGAACGAACTACGTCGAGCCGACGGACACGAAGACGCTCCTCGAGGGCGCCTACGACGGCATGTCGGACGCACTCGATCCGTTTTCGTACTACATCCCGGCTTCGTCCATGGCGGCGTACAAGGCCGAGCTCGCCGCGGCCGCGGCGAGCCCGGGGATCGTCTTCGCCCGGCGCGGAGGTTACCCCTTCGTCGTCGCTCCTCTGCCAGGCTCTCCGGCCGAGAAAGCCGGCGTCAAGGGCGGCGATCTCATCGACTCGATCGACGGCAAGCCGATGCGCAATGCCGCGATGTGGCAGATCAAGGCCGCACTGGACGGTGCGGAGGGCTCCTCGTGCGAGCTGTCGGTTTTCCGGGGCGGAGACGAGAAGAAAATGACGATCTCGGTCCCGAGGGGGCGCTTCGACGCGCCCGCGCCGAGCGCGCAATGGGAGCGCGACGTGGCGATCGTCAAGATCCCGACGTTCACGCCGGGCGCCGCCGCGGAAGTTCGGAAACAGCTCGACGAGGCCTCCCGGCGCTCGATCGACCGGATCGTGATCGACCTCCGCGGCTCGATCGGCGGTTCGATCGCGGATGCCGCCCCCGTCGCGTCGCTGTTCCTCGAGAAGGGGCCGATCGCGACCGTGCAATCGCGCAAGGCGCCCGAGAAGCCGCTCGAGACGGCCGGTCCGGCCGTCTGGAAGGGGAAAGTCGTCCTCCTCGTGGACGACTCGACGGCGGGTGCGGCCGAGGTGTTCGCCGCGGCGCTCCACGACCGCGCCGGGTCGAAGACGATCGGGGAGACTACGGTCGGGATGGCCATCATCCAGCGCAACGTTCCGACCGAAGAAGGGGGCAGCCTCTACATGACGGTCGGCCGCTACGTGTCGCCTTCCGGGCAGGTGCTCGGCGGAAAGGGCCTGGTTCCCGACGAGCGGGTTCTCGTCATTCCGGGCGAGACCGGCGGCCGCGACCCGATCCTGGACCGGGGACTGGAGCTCGTCCGCGGCGATTCGGCGGCCCGCAAGGCCGCCTGATCCGGGCCCCGCGCCCTTGAGCCGCCGCGGCCGCCGCATCTCGCCGGCGACGGTCTTCTTCGCCCTTCTCTCCCTCGTCCTCGCCGTCGCGCTCTACTGGAAGACGCGGCCGCCGGGAGGAACCGCGCCGCCGCCTCCGCCTCCTTCTTCGCGGACGACGGCCCGGCCGACGCCGCGGCCGCGCCCTTCGCCGACCGCCCGCCGCAGCGCCCCCGGTTCGGAGAAGCCGCTCGGCGGCGTGGGGGAGACTTCGCCGCGGGCCGCGATCGTCATCGACGACCTCGGCAACGATCTGGCCCCGGCCGAGCGGATCGCGGGATGGAAATCGCCGGTGGCCGGCGCGGTGCTCCCGGACCTGCGCTGGAGCGCCGCGTCGGCGGAAGCGCTCGCTCGCGGAGGAAAGGAAGTCCTCCTGCACCTGCCGATGGAGCCGCAGGGCTATCCGCGCGTGCGGCCCGGACCGGGCCTCGTCCTGCGTTCCCAGTCCGACGCCGAGATCGAGCGGCTGATCGAGGACGACCTGGCGACGGTTCCCGGCGCGGTGGGAGTGAACAACCACATGGGCTCCGCCGCCACCGCCGATGCCCGGGTCATGCGCGCGGTCGCGCGCGTGCTGTCGCGGCGCGGCCTCTTTTTTCTCGACAGCCGGACGACCGATGCGACGGTCGCCGAGGCGACCGCCGAGCAGGCGTCGGTTCGCTCCGTTTCGCGCCGCGTGTTCCTCGACGACGTCGCCACCGAGGATGCGATTCGCGCTCGGCTCGACGAGCTCGTGCGGAGGGCGCGGGAGGACGGCGACGCCGTGGCCATCGGGCATCCATACCCCGTGACGCTCTTCGTTCTCGAAAAGGAGCTCCCGGAGCTCGCGAAGAGGGGAGTGCGGCTCGTGAGGGTGTCGGAGCTCGCGAGGTAGCGGGAGACTACTCCTCCTTCTTCGTCTCCTCCCAGTAATCGTCCAGCTGCTTCATCGGCACCTCCGACACGTCCCGCCCGCTCTCGCGAGCCCGCCGGGCCACGCCGGCGAAGCGCTCGCGGAAACGGCGGTTCGCCTGCCGCAGCGCAACCTCGGGGTCGATCCTGCGGCGGCGCGAGAGGTTGACGACCGAGAGAAGGAGGTCGCCGATCTCGTGCGTCTCGGCGCCGGCGTCGCCCGAGGCCGAAGCCTCGCTCCACTCCCGGATCTCCTCTTCGATCTTCGCGACGACGTCGGCATCGCGTTCCCAGTCGAACCCGAGATCCGCGGCGCGCAGCGTTTGCCGGTACGCCGTGGCGAGCGCCGGCAGCGCGTCGGGGAGGCTTCCGAGCGGGTCTTCGCGGGCCGCGGGCTGGCGCCGCTTGCGCCGCTCCCATGCGGCCTTCACGTCCTGTGCCGTCTCGGCCTTCGCGTCGCCGAAGACGTGGGGATGCCGCTCCGTCATCTTGGCGGCGATGCCGTCCGCGACCGCGTCCATCCCGAACCATCCCCGTTCCTCGGCGAGCCGCGCGAGAAAGAAGATCTGGAAGAGCAGGTCGCCGAGCTCGTCGCGCATCGCCGCCGGCTCGCCCTCGTCGAGCGCCTGGAGCGTCTCGTACGTCTCCTCGAGCAGGTGCGTCTTGAGGGTGTCGAAGGACTGCTCCCGGTCCCAGGGGCAATCGCGCCTCAGGCGGACGACGAGAGCGGCCAGGCGATCGAGGGCCTCGGACACGCCGCGGATGATACCCGCGCGGGCAGGCGCCGCTCGGGCCGGACCCGGCGCCGCTCTCCGGGCGGCCGCTCCTTCGCCGCTCCTGCTAAAATTCGCTGATTCCCAGGATGGAGCGTGTGAGCGAGGAAGACAAGCCGATCCGCGTCGTGGACCGCCGGATGTTCACAGCCGAAGGCGAGTTGCGTCCCGACTATCAGCCCGAGGAGGCCGTCGAGCCTCCGAAGGCCGCCGCCCCGGAGCCTCCCGCCGAGGGTGGCCCGCCGCCGGGCCCGGAGGCCGCCGGTGCCGATCCGACCGCCGGCCGCGCCACCTCGCAGGCCTTCGTGACGCTCGTCAGCTTCCTCGCGACCAACGTCTACCACGCCCTCGGCATCGATCCGATGACCGGTAAGGCGCTCACGCGGCGGGACACCGCGGCGGCGCAGCAGATGATCGAGTGGCTCGCGGTGCTCGAGCAGAAGACCCGAGGCAATCTCAATTTCGAGGAGACGGACCTGCTGTCGCGCGCGCTCTACGAGCTGCGCATGGCCTACGTGGAGGCGGTGCGACCGCCGGGCCGCGAACCGCCGCCGCGGGCGGGCGGCTAGCGGCCCGCATGCGGAATCGACGCGCCGGGAAGCGGCGGGCCATCGCGGCTCGCCTCACGCTTCCCGCCCTCGGCCTTGTGCTCGTCTTCGCGGGCGCCACCCGTGCCCGTGCCCAGGACTCCCTGTCGCCGCTGCCTCCGCCGGTGACGCGAGGCCTCTACCGTTCGCACTGGTTCGACTATCTGTCGGCGTTTTCCGAGGGGGATCGTGTCGCCGAGGACAAGGCCCTCGAAGACATGGTTCGCGCCGGCCGGAAGGTCGGCGTGCGCCGCCTTTCCGATTTTTCGCGGACCGCCGTGTTCCTCGGCCGCCGGGCGGAGTCGCAGAGGCAGCCGGATCGCGCCGATCGGGCCTACGCGGCGGCGCTGCGGCTGGACGATTCCGACCCGGACGCCATTCTCGCCCGCCTCTCGTTTCTGGTACGACACGGGCGCGTCGGAGAAGCCGTCCGGGCGATCCCCGACTCGGTCTCCGCGCTCGTGTCGACGCACGAATCGCGCGTGGCGATTTTCTCCTCGCTCGGCCTCTGGACCGGCGCGGCGGGCGCGGCGCTCCTGGCGGGAGTCGTGCTGTCCCTCGCGTTGCGGCACGGCCCGCGGGCCCTGCACGACCTCGGGGAGAGAGCCGCGCGGTCCTACGGCCCCGCCGGCGTCCTGCCCTTCGGTCTGATCGTCGTGGGCCTGCCTCTCTTCATCGGCTTCGGCCCCGTCTGGCTCGTGCTGTACTGGGGCGCCCTTCTCTGGGTCTACGCCGACCGGCGGGAGCGGGGCGTCCTGGCGGCGAGCTTCGTCTTCCTGGCCCTCGCCGTTCCGCTGGCCGCGTGGATCACCGAAGAGAACATCCGGCAGCGCTCGCCGCTCTTCGTCGCGGCCATGGACCTCGAGGAGCGCCGCGAGGATGCCAGCGCGGAGGACGGACTCCGCCAGGCCTCCGCCGTATTCCCCGAAGACCCGGACGTGTGGTTCCTGCTCGGCATCTACGCCGAGCGCTCCGGAGACCTCGAGCGGGCGCTCTCGGACTACGGCCGGGCCATGCAGGCCGACCCCACCGACTACCGCCCGATCCTGTCGCGCGGAAACGTCCATTTCACCGAAGGGGACTACGGCGAGGCGATTCGCGACTACACGGAGGCGGCCAAGCGCAACCCCCGGGCCGCCGACGCGCTCTACAACCTCTCCCTCGCCCGGGGCGAGGCGTACGATTTCGACGGGCAGTCGCAGGCGCTCGCCGGCGCGCGCGCCCTCTCGGCCTCGCAGGTCTCCGCATGGGCGAACAATCCCACGCTGGCCCGGGTCGTTTCATCGGGCTACAGCGTCTCGCGCGCCCGCGACCGGATCGCGGAGTGGAATGCGCAGCCCAAGAGCCGGAGGCTGCCCGGCCACGGCACCGCGGCCTCGCCCTGGGTCTCGCTGTTCTCGCCGTGGATGTTCGCTCCGCTCGCCGTGATGGCCCTGGGCATCTTCCTTGCCCGTTCGCGCCCCGCGGTCGCCGCGATCTGCGAGCGCTGCGGCCGGGCGTTCTGCAACCGTTGCCGCCGCTACGGCGATCCGCCCAACTACTGCGCGATGTGCTCGCGGGCGTTTCGCAAGGAGACGCACGGGGACATCGAGATCCAGACGGCCGAGGCGGCCGCGATGCAGAGGCGCGCCGCCTGGAGGGCGAGGGCGAGCCGGGTCGTATCCCTGTTTCTGCCCGGATCGCACGCGTTCCAGGAGGGCCGCCCGGTCGCGGGAGCGATCACGCTCTTCCTGTTCTTCTTCGGCCTCGCCGCGGCGGTTCTCGACGAGCGGTTCTTCTCGCCCCTGACCCTGCCCGTGCCCGCGGGTCTCCGCGCGACGGTCGTGCTCGGCGGCGCCCTCGCTCTGCTGACCTGGCTGCGGGCGCAGCTCGTTGGAAGGAGGGCGGCCAGTGGGGCTTGAAGGCACGCTGAAGGTCTTTTCGCTGACCGAGATCTTCCAGATGCTCGGGCTCCAGCGCAAGACCGGCATCCTTTCGGTCGACGGGGAGGACGATTCGATCACGATCTCGTTCCTCGGCGGCTCGGTCGTCGCTGCCGAGTCCGAGGTGCGGCGCCTGGAGAATCGTCTCGGCAACCTGTTGCTGCGCGCCGGCTACGTGACCCAGGAGCAGCTCGACCAGGTGCTCGCGATCCAGAAGGAGACGCGCCAGAGGATGGGCTTCCTTCTCGTGCGGGAGGGCCTCGTCGAACCAGCCGAGCTGCGCGAAGCGCTGCGGCTCCAGATCTCGCGCATCGTCTATTCGGCGTTCCGCTGGCCGGATGGGCGCTTCCACTTCACGCAGGAAGGGACCGTCGATTACGACGCGGACCACATGGCGCCGGTCTCCACCGACACGGTGCTCATGGAGGCCGCGCAGATCGTGGACGAGTGGCCGCTTCTCGAAAAGAGAGTGGGCTCGCTTTCGACGATCTACCACCGCGCGCCCGGCGTCGAAAAGCTGAACCTCGTCGTCCACCAGAAGAACACGCCGGAGGGCACGCTGTCGGTTTCGCGTCCCGAGGCGGAGACCTGGCGATGGATCGACGGCCGCCGAAGCGTCGGCGACATCATGGAGCGGGCTTTCCTCTCCGACTTCGAGGTGCTCAAGGGCACGGCGGACCTGACGGCGCGCAACTTGATCGAGGTCGGCCGCGTCGAAGAGGAAGCCGCCGCCGCCCCGATGGCCGCGGAAGCGCCCCTGGCCGTTCCCGGCCGAGCGGGCCGCGCCATGGGCCTTTGGGCGGCCCTCGTCGTTCTCGCCGCGCTCTCGGCATACCTGATTCCGCGCAATCCGGCGAACCTGCTTCTGCGGCCGGCGGGTGAGATCCATGCCGAGGCCGACCTGGCCAAGGCCATCTCCTTGAACCGCGCGGTCGCGATCGAGCGGGCCGTTCGGATCTACTACGATTCGAGCGGCAGGTATCCGCGGGGCCTCGAGGATCTCGTCGTGGCGGGCATTCTCGACGAGGACTCCCTCCGCGATCCCTACGGGCGCTTCTATCGCTACATCCTTCGCGCCGAGGACGGAAAGTTCGGCCTGTACGGCCGCAGCGCGCGCGGCCAGATCGATCTCGACCTCTCGCTCGAGCGCAGCCTGGCGCCCGTCTCGGAGCTGCGCCCGGCGCCCAAGCGCCAGCAGGAACAGACGGAAAAGCCGAGTGTGCAAGTCGTCGAATAGGTCGCAAAACTTGAGCTTGTTAGACTTAGATATCAGTTGAAAAATAGTTGACATGATTTGACTCATATCCTATAGTCACCCTTCCCGAAAAGGGCTATAGGAGCAAGTGATGAGCAAGATCATCGGTATCGACCTCGGGACCACGAACTCGTGCGTCGCCGTCATGGAAGGCGGAGACCCGGTCGTCATCCCGAACGCGGAAGGCAACCGGACCACGCC
Source organism: uncultured Acidobacteriota bacterium (assembly GCA_963738945.1). Taxonomy (GTDB): domain Bacteria; phylum Acidobacteriota; class Thermoanaerobaculia; order UBA5066; family Gp7-AA6; genus DAHUXD01. The sequence goes on along the minus strand of CAVTYD010000002.1, from coordinate 2,030,465 downwards.
GTCGGTCGTCGCGTTTTCCAAATCGGGCGAGCGGCTGGTGGGCCAGGTCGCCAAGCGGCAATCCATCACGAACCCCGCCAATACCGTCTACTCGATCAAGCGGTTCATGGGACGCAAGTTTTCCGAAGTCTCGGAAGAGATGAAGATGGTCCCGTTCTCGGTCGTCGAGGCCTCCAACGGCGACTGCCGCGTCCGCGCCGGCGGCAAGGACTACTCGCCTCCCGAGATCTCGGCCATGATTCTCGGCAAGCTGAAGGAGGCGGCCGAGGCATATCTCGGAGAGAAAGTCACGCGCGCGGTCATCACCGTTCCGGCCTACTTCAACGACTCTCAGCGCCAGGCGACCAAGGACGCCGGCCAGATCGCGGGACTGACGGTCGAGCGGCTCGTCAACGAGCCCACGGCCGCGGCCCTCGCCTACGGCCTCGACAAGAAGAAGGACGAGACGATCGCCGTCTACGACTTCGGCGGCGGCACGTTCGACATCTCGATCCTCGAAGTGGGGGAGGGCGTCGTCGAGGTGAAGTCCACCAACGGCGACACGCACCTCGGCGGCGACAACATCGACCAGCGGATCATCGACTGGATCCTCGCCGAGTTCAAGAAGGACCAGGGCGTCGACCTTTCGAAGGACGCCATGGCCATGCAGCGCCTGAAGGAAGCGGCCGAGAAGGCCAAGATCGAGCTCTCGAACGTCGTCGAGACCGAGATCAACCTTCCGTTCATCACGGCCGACGCGTCGGGTCCGAAGCATCTTCAGCTGAAGCTCAACCGGTCGAAGCTCGAGCAGCTCGTCGAGGACATCATCCAGAAGTCGGTGGGCCCCTGCCGCCAGGCCATGAAGGACGCGGGCGTCGAGCCCAAGGACATCGACGAGGTCGTGCTCGTCGGCGGCCAGACGCGCATGCCGAGGATCCAGAAGCTCGTCAAGGAGCTCTTCGGCAAGGATCCGCACCAGGGAGTCAATCCGGACGAGGTGGTCGCGGTCGGCGCGGCGATCCAGGGCGGCGTGCTCGCGGGAGACGTCAAGGACCTGCTGCTGCTCGACGTGACGCCGCTCTCCCTCGGCATCGAGACGCTCGGAGGCGTGACGACCCGCCTCATCGAGCGCAACACCACGATCCCGACCAAGAAGAGCGAGGTGTTCTCGACGGCCGGCGACAGCCAGACCTCGGTGGAGATCAAGGTTCTCCAGGGCGAGCGGGAGATGGCCCGGGACAACAAGACGATCGGCGTCTTCCACCTGATCGGCATTCCGCCGGCGCCGAGGGGCGTGCCGCAGATCGAGGTCACCTTCGACATCGACGCCAACGGCATCCTCAACGTGTTCGCCAAGGATCTCGGGACGGGCAAGGAGCAGAAGATCACGATCACCGCGTCCTCCGGCCTCTCCAAGGACGAGATCGATCGGATGGTCAAGGATGCGCAGTCGCACTCCGACGAGGACCGCAAGCGCCGCGAGGAGATCGAGTCCAGGAACCGGCTCGACTCGCTCGTCTACTCCTCGGAGAAGACCTTCAACGAGAACAAGGCGAAGATGTCTCCGGCCGACGTCTCGAGCTTCGAGGCGGCGCTCGGCGACGCGAAGAAGGCCCTCGAGGCCGGCGGCGCCGAGAACATGAACGCCGCGGTGGAGCGCCTGCAGCAGGCATCCCACAAGCTCGCCGAAGCCATGTACCAGGGCGCTTCCGCGTCGGATGCCGGCTCTGCGCCGGACGGCGGGTCGTCTTCCGGACCGGCATCCTCCAAGGAGGAGGAGGTCATCGACGCGGAGTACGTAGACACGGAGAAGAAGAGCTGAGAGCCGATTGCCGTAGGGGCGGTCCTCGCGGCCGCCCGTCGAGTCGACCGCTCGAGCGGGCGGGGACAAGCCCCGCCCCTACGGCTTAGACTTGATTCCATGACGGTCTTCCGCTGGAACTCGCTTCAGGATCTCTTCGCCATCCAGGAGAAGGTGAACCGCCTCTTCGAGGAGACGATCCACCGCACCGAGTTTCCCGACGACGGCATCGATGCCGCGCTCTGGTCTCCGGCGGCGGATGTCTTCGAGAGCGCCGGCGAGATCGTGCTGAACATCGAGCTTCCGGGGGTGCATCTCGACGACGTGAGGCTGGAGGCGCTCGACGGCAAGATCCGCGTGTCGGGGCATCGCCGCACCGACGACGGCATCGAGCCTCGCCACTTCGTCCGCATGGAGCGGATCTACGGCACCTTCTCCCGGGACTTTCCGGTGCCCGTTTCGCTCGACCCGGGCATGATCAAGGCGAGCCTCCGTTCCGGAGTTCTGAGGGTCGTCGCGCCGAAGGCCGATCGCGGCCAGGCGATCCCGGTCGAGCCTCGGAAAGCGCGATGAGATCGAGGGACGCGGGCGTCTTCCGCATCGGAGCGATCGCCGAGCGTTACGGCATCCATCCGCAGACGCTCCGGATGTACGAGCGGGAGGGGCTCCTGCGTCCGGCCCGCACCGAGGGAAACACCCGGCTCTACGACGCCGATACGATCGAGCGCCTCGAGATCATCCTGACCCTGACCCGTCACCTGGGCGTCAATCTCGCGGGTGTCGAGGTCATTCTCCACATGAAGCAGCGCATGGAGAAGATGCACGGCGAGGTCCAGAAGATGCTCGACGTGTTCCGCGTCGAGCTCGAGACCAACCGCACCGGCTCGGTCGGGCACAGCGTCGCCCTGGCCCGGATCCCGGGACGCCGGTACGCCGACAAGGGCTAGGACGGCCTGGCACCGGTCGGCCGGACTTCCGCCCGCCCCTCCAAACTGACCTCAGAAAGCCTCTCGTCTGCTATAGAATCCCCGCTTTCGAAACGACCGTTCGGAGGGTCTAGTGAAAAAGCTTCTGCTCGTTCTCGCCGGCCTCGCGATCTCGGTCTCGGCCCTGGCCAATCTCACGAAATACAAGGACTGGGACAGGGGTCCCGAGGCGTACTTCCTCACGCCGGCGGAGCGGGCCGAGTGGAAGGCCGTCCAGACGGATGAAGAGGCGGAGAAGTTCATTGCGGTGTACTACGCGAAGCGGGGCGGGGACGCCTTCCGGCAGGAGATCTCCCGCCGCATCGCCGCCGCCGACCAGCAGTTCAAGATGCAGCGGTACAAGCGCGGGGCCGATTCGGTCCGGGGACACCTGCTGATCGTGCTCGGAACGCCGACCCGCGTCTCGCAGTCGCGGGCGCAGGAGGGGCCGGCCGTGGACACCGGCACGATCCAGAGCATCGATACGCGATCGAACAACACCGCGGCTTCGTCGATCCAGTATGCGTGGACGTACCTGCCGGACAAGTTCCCGCCGGCCTTCGGCATAGGGGAGCTCAAGGCGCAGATCACCGTCGATCCGGCTCAGGGCCGCGACGTTCTGGACAACACGACGGAGATCGAGAAGGCGATGGCGACGATCGCCGAGAAGTCGATCGTCAATCCGAACGCGACCGCGGCGGACGCGGCTCCGAAAAGCGGCGCGGCTCCGGCAGCCGGCGCGGCGGCGGGTGCGGGTGCCCCGGCGGCCGCGGCGGTCGCTCCGCCGGCGCCCCAGGTCCTTCCCCTGCCGGCGGCGGTGAAGACCTCGCTCGAGGGCGTGGCGGGCAAGAACACGGGTGACGCCGGCTTCTGGGCCGGGACGTTCCCCTCCTCGACGGGCAACGAGTTTCTGGCGCTCCAGTTCTACCTTCCGACGAACAAGCCCGAGTTTTCGGCCAGCGCGCCCCTGCATTTCGGCGGCCTCGTGACCGACGAATCGGGCAAAGAGGTGGACTCCTTCTGGGAGGAGGCCAGGTTTGCCGAGGTGACCGAAGGGTCTCGCAAGGACCGCATTTTCGATCGCGCCGTGACGCTTCAGCCCGGCAGTTACAAGGGCACCTTCGGCCTGTTTCCGGAGGAAGGCCAGCCTCCGGTCGCCTCGGCGTCGGTGAGCTTCAAGATCCAGGCGAACCCGACGGAGTTCGCGGTATCGCCGCTGATTCTCGCGAGCGGCCTCGTCCCGCTGAACAAGCGGCCCGGTCCGACCGATCCGTTCGTCTTCGGAACCGACAAGCCGATCAAGGTGGACCCCAAGGGCGACCATGCCTTCTCGAAGGCCGACAGCCTCTGGTACTTCTACAGCGTCGAGAACCCGACCATTCCGCCGCCCGCGGCGGATTCCGCGCCGGCTCCGGCTCCGTCCGCCACGCCGGCTCCGGGCGCTCCGGCTCCGGCTGCCCCGCCCGCCCCGGCCGCGCCGAAACCGAGGGTGATGACGAAGATCAACGTCCAGCGCGACGGGCAGGACGCGTTTGCCCCGTTTACCGGACCGGCGGAGCTCGTCCCGACCGGGCCCAACGTCTACAGCGCGGGCAACGAGATTCCGCTGGCGTCGTTCCAGCCCGGGTACTACACGTTCAAGATCACCGTCTGGGACATGAACCTGAAGGGGCCCGATCGCAAACTGATCGATCGCTCGGAGAATTTCGTCGTGCTCATGCCGGACGGCTCGATGCCACCGAAGGCCGCTCCGAAGCCGGCGCCCGCCCCGAAGAAGAAGTCTTAGGGCGGTCGAGTGATTTGAGGGAGAGGGGACTCGAGCGACGTCCCCTCTCTCGTCCGTCGGTCGCGAAGCGACCGCTCAGAGTCCGAGCCCGCGTTACTCGATGTGGACGTTGGCCCGAGCGGTTCCGAGCTTGCCGCTCGCGACGTCGCGGACGTTGACCACGATCCGGTAATTGCCCTTCCTGGTCTGGAGCTGCGCCGAGTAGCGCAGGACGCTGTCTTCCTTCGACTTTCCCGCTTCGATCTGAAACGACGTTTCCTGCCGGGAGAGGTCGCTGGTGTTGCCCTTCTCGTCCACGGAACCGATGTAGAACTCGGCCCGGGCGACCTCCTTGTCGCCCTCGGGGACGAACGTCAGCGCGTTCGCCCGAACGAGGACGGTCATCGGAAGAATGAAGTACTTCTTGTCCGGCGTCGGCGCCGCCACCTCGATCCTCGCCGGAATTCCGGTGTAGGAGAGGTTGGTCTCCATCGTCGCGCGCGCCCGAAGGGCCACGCGTTGCGACTCCGACAGCGGCTCGAAGCCCTTGCGCGCGCGGACCGTGACGCCCGGCCGGGTCACGGCGACGTCCACCTTCTGGTATCCCGTGATGCCGAGCTTCGAGAGAGACACGCCGATGGTGTAGTAGGTCGAGACCTGCTGATAGACGCGGGAGAGGCCGGCCTGGAAATCGTTCGTGTTCAGGAGCGCGAGGCCCCCGGTCTCGACGGCCATCTCCTGCATTCCGTTCTGGCGGTCCTGCCGCGCCTGGAAGCCCAGGCTCGGCCGCTGCTGGAACGTGTTCAGCGAGGGCGAGCTCTCGGAGGCGGGCGTGCCGTCCACCGTCAGGCCCGTCGCGTCGACCGTGTAGAAGGTGACCTGGTCCGCGTTCGCGCGCTGGACCATCGCCGAGATGCGCGTCGGGACGTCGCGGACGTTCACGTTGATCAGGCCGGTCGAGGCGAAGTTGCCGCCCGCGTACTGCGCCATCACCCAGCCCGGCTGGTACTCGAAGCCCCCCGAGAGAAACAGGAAGGCCCGCTTGCCGTTCAACGGCGTCAGCGTGACCAGCTCCGACTGCATGCTGTCGAGCATGGTTTGAATCTCCATGCCGACCTCGGACCCGTACTGCCGGGCGAGCTGCAGGCGGGAGCTGGCCGCGCGGCGCCCGCTCCCCATGCTGTCGATCTGCGCGATCGTCTGCGTCTGCGCCTGGAGCCGCGACATGCCCACGCCCTGGCGCTCCATGTCGTCGAGCGCCGTCAGAACGACGTCCTTGCTCGTCGTCCAGTCGACCAGCACCTTCGGAAGCCGGTCGAAGACGACGACGCGCATCGCATCGTTCGGCCCGAGGCGCGAGGCGAGGTCGCGAATCGCGTTGATGCTGCGGTTGCGGTAACCCGGAGGCAGGTATCCGAGGTCCACGTAGACGAGGAAGTTGCGCGGCACATAGGCGTCCTCGCCCTTCCGGTAGGTCGCGAGCACCTGTTCCGGAGCGGCGGTGGCCAGATCCGGCGCGTGGATCGTTCCCTCGTTGACGAGCGTGAAGTACTCGATCGGGACCGCCTTGCCTCCGATCTTGAGGACGAAGTCATCCTTCTTGAGGTCGGTGACGGGATTTCCCTTCGCATCGGTGACGTCCACGTCCAGACTGAGGACGCGCACCTCGACGCTTTCGGAGAAGGTCGGCAGGGTCGGCGCCGGCTGCTGGGCGAGCACGGTCGCGGCTCCGAGCGCCAGGGCCATGGCCATCTTGGTTCGCTGCATCGCCATCCGTCCTTTCTCGACGCGCGGCAAAGGTCCGCCGCGACCGAATCGGAGAACGCTCCCGCCCGGGCGGGGATTCCGGAGTGTCCTGATCTTAGGAAAATACTAAACCGGGATCGCGGGGCGGGAATTCACTCGCGGACGGCTCCGACGGTCTGGAGGCCGAGGTACTCGAAGAGCATGTTGACCTCGCTGGTCAGCTCTTCGACGTCGAGCTCGTCGGTGTTCTCGACCGCGAGGCTTCCGATCGCGCACGCCGGAACGGCGGCGCGGGCCTGGCGCACGACCGCGGCCGCGGCGCTCGGGTCGGTTCCGTCGTCGGAGAGGACGGCTTCGAAATCGCGGGGGAGGCCCCAGATCTCGGCGCGCGCGCGGCCGACCGCCGGCCGGTACGTCTCGAGGATCGCGCCTCGGAAGGGGCCGGCCGGAAGGTTCATCTCCCGGACGATCTCGAAGAGGTCGGCGTATCCGATGCAGTGCAGCAGGCCGAGCGTATAGCCGCGCTCCTTGCTGATCCCGTAACGCTCCGCGCTCCGGCCCGCGGCGACCGCGGCCGCGAGGCTGGCCCGGCGCACGGCGCGGGCGGCGGGGTCATCCGAGGCCAGGGCCGGAAAATCGCTCGACGAGAGGCGATCGATCAGGACCGTCGCGGCGCGCGGCCCGATCCGCTCGAGGGCGTCCGGCACCGTGCCGACGGAGTTCTCGCGGTCGACCGAGAGCGAGTTGGCGAGGATGAGCAGGTCGAGCGTCAGGTACTGATCGAGGGCCGCGATCGGCGCGATCGCCGAGGGATCGAGCGGCGGCCGGCGCTTCAGGAGCTCGAGGAGCAGCCTCGCCGTGTCCGAGTGGACCGGCCGCATCAGGTAATTGCGGATGAGCCGCTCGCGCAGGCGCCGCGCGAACTCGCGGAATCGCGCCGCGTGGCCGCGGGCCTCGAGCGGATCGATCGTCGTGCCCATGCGCTCGGCCGCTTCCCAGAAATGTTCCTCGATGCCGTCCGTGAGGAACGGGATCACCCAGGCGTCGGCCGCTTCCCAGGTTTCGCGCCGTTCCTTGCGCGAGAGACGGTGCGTATCGTCGAGCTGTTTGACGCCCTGGAAGGCGAGAGCCTGGCCTCGCAGCGTCAGGCCGATCCGCAGGATCGGCTGCACGCGGTAGGACGGGTCGTACTCGAAATTCGCCTCGCGCCACTCGAAGATCTCGAACAGCAGCTTGCGGGCGAGCTCCTCGACGCGCAGCGACAGGCCGTCGAGCGTGTCGTGGTTCATGTCGAGGATCAGGCGCGTCAGGTTTTCCTGGGTCGTCATGTTGCGCGCGAGCAGCTCGTAGAGCGTGGCCGCGGGCAGGGCGCCGCTGCGGAGCAGGTGGACGCCGAGGCGGTGGCGGGGGAGCGACCCGGAGACGTAGACGATCTCGCCCTCTTTCCAGTCGAGGGTCCGCCGATCGTGGCCTCGCGTGACTGTCAGTCGTCCGGACCGGCGGTTCAACTCCATCCACTGGAGAAGGTCCGCGAGCCCGAAGACTTCCAGCCTTCCCCGGAAATGCTCGGTCATGAGTGCTTTCGGGGCAATTTTAGCATTCGCCGGAAGGGCCTCCCCGTCCGCCCGTGACAGAATCCGCGGCGTGACGTCCCCGAAAAAGGACGAGAAACGCTCGAATCTGCCGGCCGAAACGAGCTCCGGCATCCCGATCGAGCCGTTCTATGGCACCCCGGAGCCGGGGGAGTTTCCCTTTACCCGCGGCATCTCGGCCGAGGGCTACCGCTCCCGGCTCTGGACGATGCGCCAGTACGCGGGCTTCGGCTCGGCCCGGGAATCGAACGCCCGCTACCGCTACCTCCTCGGGCAGGGGCAGACGGGTCTTTCGGTCGCTTTCGACCTGCCGACCCAGATGGGCTACGACTCGGACGATCCGCTCGCCCGCGGAGAGGTCGGAAAGGTCGGCGTGGCGATCGCGACGATCGACGATATGCGCACCCTGACCGACGGCCTTCCGCTCGAGCGCGTCTCGATCTCGATGACGATCAACGCGACCGCGGCGATCCTGATGGCGCTCTACCTGGCCACGGCGCGCGAGCGCGGGGTCCGCTGGGACGCGCTCTCCGGAACCGTGCAGAACGACCTGCTCAAGGAATACATCGCGCGCGGGACCTACATCTTTCCGCCCCGGCAGTCGCTCGGGATCACGACGGATCTCTTCGCCTTCTGCGGCCGGGAGGTCCCCCGCTGGAACACGATCTCGATCTCGGGGTACCACATCCGGGAGGCGGGCTCGACGGCGGTCCAGGAGGTCGCCTTCACGCTCTCGAACGCGATCGCCTATGTCGAGGCGGCGCTCGATCGAGGGCTCGCGATCGACGAGTTCGCGCCGAGACTGTCGTTCTTCTTCAACGCGCACTCGAACTTCTTCGAGGAGGTCGCCAAGTTCCGCGCGGCCCGATCGCTCTGGGCCGAGATCGCCCGGGATCGCTTCGGAGCGAAGGACCCGAGGTCGTGGCGCCTGCGCTTTCATACGCAGACGGCCGGCTCGACGCTCACCGCGCAGCAGCCCGACGTCAACGTCGTCCGGGTCGCGCTCCAGGCGCTGTCGGCGGTGCTCGGCGGCACGCAGTCCCTGCACACGAACGCCCGGGACGAGGCGCTGGCCCTGCCCACGGAGGAGTCGGCGCGGCTGGCTCTGCGCACGCAGCAGGTGATCGCGGGTGAGAGCGGCGTCGCCGACGTCGTGGATCCCCTCGGCGGCTCGTTTCTCGTGGAGGCCTGGACGGGCGAGATCCGCGAGCGCGCGAAGGCCCTCATCGCGAAGGTGGACTCCCTCGGCGGGGCTGTCGCGGCGATCGAGCAGGGGTTCTTCCAGAAGGAGATCGAGGAAGCCGCGTACCGCGCTCAGCAGGAGATCGAGGATGGGCGGCGCCAGGTCGTGGGGGTCAACGTCCATCGCGGGGAGGACTCCGCCGCGCCCCCGACGCTCTCGGTCGATCCGCGGATCGAATCGGAGCAGATCGGGCGCCTGAAGGCCTTCCGTGCGGCGCGCAATGCCGCTCGCTGGACGGCCGGCCTCGACGCCCTGCGCCGGGATGCCCGGGAGGGCCGCAATCTGATGCCGGCCCTCATCGAAGCCGTGGCGGCCGAGGCGACGCTCGGGGAAATCGTGGCCGTTCTGAAGGAGCTTTACGGCGAGCACAGGCCCGGCGCCTGACTGAAGCCGGGCTTAAGTTTCGTTATCTGAGTCGCTTGCGCGTGTGGAAAAGAAACCGCCGCCAGTTTCGCGATAGCGAATTTCTGCACAACCGATTGGGCATCACAGCTAAATCACTGATCGGGAAAGAGTTGTATCAGCGCACAGATGTCGGTGCAATCCGGTGTCCGCCTTGCCGTTTTCGCCTTTTTCTGACGGTTTCCGCAGGGATATCGACAGGGTTTTCCGCCGCATCTCCGGAAAACTGATTTTCGTCAAGCAGGCGCGAACTTCCGGCCGGCTACACGCCGATTTTCGGGCACAGCGGCTCGACCGGACAGTCGCCGCAGAGCGGCTTCCGGGCGAAGCAGATCGTCCGTCCGTGCGCGATCAGGAAGTGGGCGCCCATCGTCCGGCGGCCCTTCGGCACGAGGGCGTTCAGGTCCTGCTCGACCTTCACGGGGTCGGCCTCCCTCGTGAAGCCGAGACGGCGCGCCAGTCGGCCGACGTGGGTGTCCACGACGAAGCCCTCGTCCTTGCCGAAGGCGTTGCCCAGCACGACGTTGGCCGTCTTGCGACCGACGCCGGGCAGCCGGACGAGCGCTTCCATCGTGTCGGGCACCCGGCCGCCGTGCTCGGCGGCGATCGCCGCGCCGGCGGAGCGGATGCTCTTCGCCTTGGAGTTGAAGAACCCGGTCGAGCGGATCTCGCGCTCGAGGACGCCCTTCGGGGAACGCGCGTAGTCGGCGGCGGTCCTGTACTTCGCGAAGAGGTGCGGCGTGACCATGTTGACGCGGACGTCCGTGCACTGCGCCGAGAGGATCGTCGCGACGAGCAGCTCGAGCGGCGTCGAGTGGTCGAGCGCGCACTTCGCGTCCGGGTAAGCCTTCGCGAGGCGCCGCAGCACCGCGGCCGCGCGCTTCTTCTTTGCCTCGAAAGGCTCTCGCGGCTTTCTCGCCATGCGCGGGCATTCTAGACTGACGCGGATGAAGCGGCTCGTGCTCGCCCTGGCCCTGCTCCTTCTCGCCGCGAGCCGCCTCGGCGCCGTCACGCTGACGATTCTTCATACCTCGGACCTGCACGGCCGCGTGCATCCGCACGACGAGCTGGCCGATGCCGACCTCGGCGAGGGGCTCGCCCGCGTGGCGGCGGCGGTCCGGTCGATCCGCGCGGAGGGCCATCCGACGCTGCTCCTCGATTCGGGCGACACGATCGAGGGCTCCCCGACGCAGGCGCTCGTCTTCGCGGGCCGGATCGGCGGCGCGGCGGATCCGACCGTGCGCGCGATGAACCTCGTCGGCTACGACGCCATGGCGATCGGCAACCACGAGTTCGATTTCGGCGTCGACCGTCTGCAGGCGTCCCGCCGGCAGGCCGCGTTTCCGTGGCTGTCGGCGAACACGCTCGGCCCGGATGGGGAGCCGGCCTTTCCACCATACGCCGTCAAGGAGATCGCCGGCGTCCGCGTCGGAATCCTCGGCGTCGTGACGCCTCGGGTCGCCAGCTGGGAGAGTCCCTCGTCGCTGAAGGGTCTGCGCTTCGGCGACTCCGTCGAGGCCGCCCGCCGCTACGTCCCGATCCTGCGGGGCCGGGAGCGCTGCGACCTGGTCGTCGTGATCGCCCACGAGGGCTTCGAGCGCGACCCGAAGACGGGTAAGCCGCGGCCCGACGCCGGAGAGAACCAGGCGTACGCCCTGGCGACCGAGGTGGACGGGATCGACCTGGTGCTGTCCGGACACGCGCACCTCGTCGTCGCGCCGACTCTCGTCGGGAAGGTGTGGGTCTCGGAGCCGGGCCGCTGGGGGAACACGCTCACGCGTTTCGACGTCACGCTGGAGCGTTCGGGAGAGGCCTGGTCCGTGACGCGGATCGCCGGGCGCAACCTCCCCATGAGGTCGATCGGGCCCGACGCTTCCGTCGTCGCCGATTCCGCCGCCGAGCACGACGCCGCGATGAAGGTCCTCGCGGACGAGGCCGCGGTTCTCGAGGCGCCCGTTTCGCCGGCGGGAGCGCGCGGCCACGACACGGCGCTCGTGGACTGGCTCCAGGCCGTCCAGCGCCGGGAAGGGGAGGCCGACCTCTCCTTTGCCTCGCTCCTCCCGGCGAGGCTCGCCGCATGGCCGGCGGGGCCGCTGACGGTCCGGCAGATCTGGCAGTTCTATCCGTACGAGAACGGCCTGGTCACCGTCCAGGCCACCGGAAAGCAGGTCCGCGCCGCGCTCGAGCGCTCGGCGGCCTGTCTCTCCCGGGCCCGCGAGCTCGCCCGCGACTGCGACGCGGTCTCCGGCGCCGACTACGTCGTCGACCTCTCCCGGCCGGAGGGCCGCCGCATCGCGTCGTTGACCCGAGGCGGCCGCGAGATCGAAGACGGCGACGTCCTCACGGTCGCCATCAACTCCTACCGCGCGTCCGGCGGAGGCGGTTATCCGATGTGGAAGTCCGCGAGGCGGATCGCCGAGACGGGAAGCCTCCGCGACCTGCTGATCTCCGATGCCCGGGCGAAGAAGCGGCTGCGGCTCGAGGCCGACGGCAACTGGAAGGTGGTGAGCGCGCGATGAAGCCCGAAGAGAACGCCATCGTGGACGCCTTCCACCGGCTCTACTACGACGGGCCCGAAGGTCAGGGTCGGGTCTTTCATCGGACGACGTGGATGGGCGTGACGTGCCTGAAGTGTCCGCTCGATCTGTGGAACTACCAGGAGATCCTGGCGGAGGTGCGGCCCGACCTCGTCGTCGAGACGGGCACGCACCTCGGGGGCAGTGCGCTCTTCCTCGCGCAGATGCTGGAGCTGATCGGCTCGGGCGAGGTGATCTCGATCGACTACCGGGACCGGCCGGGGCGGCCGCGACACCCGCGCCTGCGCTACGTCACCGGATCGAGCTCCGACGCGAGCCTCGTGCGCGGCCTCCTCGAGGCCCGGCCCGACGAGCGCCGCCTCGTCATCCTCGACTCCGACCATTCCCGTGAGCACGTCACCAACGAGCTCGAGCTCTTCGCTCCGTGGGTTTCGGTCGGCAGCTACCTCATCGTGGAAGACACCAACGTCAACGGCCATCCCGTCCTCCCGGCCCACGGCCCCGGTCCCTCCGAGGCGGTCGCCGGGTTCCTGGCCCGACATGCCGAATTCGAGGCCGACGCCTCGCGCGAGAAGCTGCTGCTCACCTTCAACCCGGGCGGATATCTGAGGCGGATCCGCTAGCGGCGGCGGAGAAACACCGAAACCGGTTCGCTCGCCTCCGACGGCCGACGGGGTCAACCGTGCGTTCATGCGTTTGGCTCCGGGCCGTGTCGGTCGCGACAATTCTTTGTTGGAGGTGTCGCGATGCCGCGCCCGGTCCGGCTGGACTTCGACGGAGGCGTGTACCACGTCGTCGCGCGGGGGAACGAGCGCAAGCCAATCTTCCTCGACGACGGGGACCGCGGGGCCTACCTGGACCGCCTGGCGGAATGCCAGGGCCGCTTCGACTTTCGCCTCTACGGCTACTGCCTCATGGGAAATCACGTCCACCTGGCTCTCGAGAGGGGGGCGGTGTCGTTGTCCCGAATCGTCCTCGCGCTGCACTCGCATTACAGCCAGCGCTTCAACCGCCGGCACGACCGCGTCGGCCATCTGTTCCAGGGGCGCTTTCGGTCGTTCCTCGTCGAGAAGGAACACTACCTGCTGGCACTGCTTCGCTACATCCACCTGAATCCCGTTCGGGCCGGACTCGTCAAGCGCGCGCGAGCCTATCCGTGGTCGAGTGACCGGTCTCTTCGCGTCGGCGCCGGACCGCCCTGGCTCGACGTCGATGGCGTCCTTTCGAAGCTGGCGTCGAGCCGATCGGAGGCGGTTGCGCGGTATCGCCGACTCGTGGATGGGCCCGAGGCGACGGAGTACGAAGACTCGAAGACCATCGTGCCGTGGATTCGAGGCAGTGAAGAATTCGCCCGGCGTGTCATCTCCGTGCAGGAGACGCGCGTCCGGTGGAAAGGGCGCTGGACGGTAGAGGAGGTGGTCGACGCGGTCGCCAGGGCGTACGGCCTGACGGTGCGGGATCTGAAAAGCCGCCGCCGCCGAGACCGCTGTTCCGAGGCTCGCGCGGTCGCCGCCTATCTCGGCCGGGAAGAAGCCGGGATTCCCGTGTCTCGAACCGCGCTCTTCTTCCGTCGCGACGAGTCGACGCTCGTTCGTCTCGCGTTGAAGGCCGAGAGCGCCATGACGGGTGATCGGAGACTCTCGACCCTGGTGCGCCGGATCGCGGCCGACCTGTTAAGGCCAAACGCATGAACGCACGGTTGACCCCTCTTTCCGGGAATCCGCTAGCGGCGGCGGAGAAACACCGAAACCGGTTCGCTCGCCTCGCGGGAGAAGGTCGGACCGGGCCGGAACCCGCGGCGCACGAGCTCTTCCCGAAGGGGTTCGCTCACGTCCCGCTCGTAGAACGCGGCGCCATCGGCCTCGCCGAGCAGGGGCGCCACGACGGCGATCCTCAGAGGACGCGAGGGGCGGACGTCGGCGATGACGATGTCGTTTCCGAGATACAGGCGATCGCCGTAGGCCCACTCCTGCTCCAGGACCACGCTCCGTAAGTCGGAGACCGATGCCAGGTACCGCGCCGCCTCGATGGCGGAGGCCGACTTGCTTCGAAGGATCGGGAGGGTGCGCGCAAGGCCCAGCGGCATCACGAGCACGAGGACCGCGCCGGCCGCCCAACGCCCGGCCCGGTTCATCGTCCGGAGGCGTTCCCAACCGACCGCACCGGCGACGCAGAGAAACGGAACACAGACCTGGAGATAGCGAAGCTCCTTCAATCCGGAGAACGAGAGGATCGCGGCGAACGAGGCGGCGATCGCGACGAAGACGCGGCTCTCGGGCTTGCGCCACGCGAGGATCAGGAGAAGGACCAGCAGCGGCCCGGCCCACTGCGGGACCATCGACCCGTACCAGGACCAGGCTCGGACATGGGAGCCGTTCGCGCCCTGGTCGCGGTGAAAGTCGAGGAACGCGCGCAGGCTCGCGAATGCCGAGCCGCGCGTGAGCGCGTCGAACCCGCCGGCGAGGACGAGAGCGCCCGTGCACCCGCCGGCGAGGAGCGCGAGCACGGCCCTCGCGCTCCGCGAGCTCGCCGCCGCGTAGACGGCGAGGACGATGAGAAACGCCCCCTCGCTCCAGCGGACGGCGAAGGCTCCGGCGGCGAGCAGACCGGAGGCGAAGGCCGGCGCCGCCCTGCCGGGAGCCCGCTGCAGGAGGAGGAACGCCAGGAGGAGCAGGCATGTCGAGATCGGGCGGGGATAGGGAGTGGATCCGTAAGTCAGCGGCAGCCAGTGAAAGGCGTACAGAAACGCGGCGACTCCCGACGTCGTCTCGCCCAGGCCCGAAGTGCGCGCGATCCGGTAGAGGACGGCGATCGCGGCCGTCGAGAAAGCGATCGTCGGGAGGCAGGCGAGAAACGTCAGCCCGTGGGGACCGGTCAGGCCGAGAAGCGCGCCCGCTTTCTGGACTGGAGAGACCAGCAGGAGAGGATGGACCAGGGAGCGGATGCTCCAGGGCGTGTTTCGAAGGTGCGCCGACCAGCGCGCCGCGGCCGCCACGACCTCGAGGTCGTCGCCGGTGAGAAACCCGGGGTAATGCCAGGCGAGAAACAGCTTGAGCGCCGCGGACGAGGCGAGGAGTGCCGCCAGGAATCGGCCCGCACCCGGGGCTGGCGGGTCCGGACGCCGGTCGGGAAGCGTACGGCTCAGCCGCGCCCGCGCAGGTCCTTGACGACCTCGCGGGCCGCGTTGGCGCCCGGGGCTCCCGTGATGCCGCCGCCGGGATGCGTGCCGGAGCCGCAGAGGAAGAGATTCCGGACGGGCGTGCGGTACTGCGCCCAGCCGAGGACCGGCCGCATCGTGAAGACCTGGTCGAGCGCCGGCTCGCCGTGGAAGACGTGGCCACCCGTCAGGCCGTAGGTCTCTTCCAGGTCGAGCGGGGTCAGGACCTGCCGATGGGCGATCAGGCTCTTGAGATTGGGAGCGTACGCCGCGATCGTGTCCACGACCGCGTCGCCGAGGGCCTCGCGCTTGCTCTTCCAGTCGCCGCTCTTCAGCTTCGACGGCGCGAACTGGGCCACGACCGACACGACGTGCTTGCCGGTCGGCGCGAGCGACGGATCCGTCACGGTCGGGATCGTGACGTCGCAGTACGGATGCGGCGAGAAGTCGCCGTACTTGGCGGCGTCGAACGCGCGCTCGAGGTAGTCGATGTCGGGGCCGATGTGGATCCGCCCGGAGAGCGCGCCCGAGGCGCCGTTCTTTGCCGCGGTGAACTCGGGCAGGCCGTTCAACGCGAGGTGAACCTTCGCGACCGTGCCCATCGCGCGATAGTTCCGGATCTTCTGGACGAAGTCCGGATCGAGATCCACCGGGTCGACCAGGCCGAGCAGCGTCCGCTTCGGATCGGCGTTCGAGACGACGGCGCGGGCGGGCAGCTCTTCGCCGGTCGAGAGGACGACGCCCGTGGCGGCTCCGTCGCTCGTCGCGACGCGCGCGACGGCGGCGCCCGTGCGGACCTCGGCGCCGAATCCCTTCGCCGCCGCGGCCAGGGCCTGCGTCAGCGCTCCCATCCCGCCCCGCACGAACGTGGCGGCGCCGGCCGCGTTGCCGTCGAGCGCGGCGCCGATCAGGATGCCGAGGCTCGTTCCCGCCGACCACGGGCCGGCGAAGGTTCCGTAGATGCCCCGAGCGGCGACCGTCGCCCGCAGGAGCTCCGTCTCGAAGAACTCGGCGACCAGATCCGCGACCGCCATCGGCCCCCAGCGCAGCAGGCGGAACGCGTCGCGCTTCGGCAGAGCCCGGAACTTGCGGCCGACGCCGAGCAGCTGCCAGAGCTCGCCGAGGGACGGGTCGTCGATCGACGGGCGGAGTCATCGTCAGGAAGGGCTCGAGGAGCCTGCCGATCCGGCCGAGCGACTCGTGGAACGCGAGGTAGCCCTTCGCGTCGTGCGCCGAGACTCTTCCGATGTCCGCCGCCGTGCGCGCGGCGTCGCCGTAGAGCGTGAACGCGCGCCCGTCGGGTCCCGGCGCGAAGACGCGGACCTCCGTCTGGATGAGGGAGAGCCCGTGACGGTCGAGGCCGAGGTCCCGCGCGATCGACGGGAGAAACGGTCCGGCGGCGTGGAGGACCGACGACGTCCTGAAGCCCGGCGCGAATTCCTCCGTGACCGCCACGCCGCCCACGACGCCGCGCTTCTCGAGGACGACGGTCTTCAGCCCCGCCTTCGCGAGGTAGCAAGCCGCCACGAGCCCGTTGGGGCCGCCGCCGACGATGACGACGTCTTTCTTCTCGGGCATGCGATCCGCTAAACCTTCCCGCGCTTCCAGTCTTCGAGGAGCTTCTCGGCGGCGTTCTTGCCGTTGGCGCCCATGATGCCGCCGCCCGGATGCGTCGCCGATCCGCACATGTAGAGGCTCCTGATCGGCGTCCGGTACTGGGCCCAGCCCGGCGCGGGCCTCAGGAAGAAGAGCTGCTCGAGCGACAGCTCGCCCTGGAAGATGTTGCCCTCGGAGAGCCCCCACTCGCGCTCGAGGTCGAGGGGAGTGACGACCTGGCGGTGCTTGATGATGCTCCGGATGTTCGGCGCGTGCTCGGCGATCGTGTCGACGACCGTGTCGCCGAACGCCTCGCGCTCCTTGTCCCAGTCGGAGTCCTTCAGCTTGTACGGCGCGTACTGGACGAAGCACGACAGGACGTGCTTGCCCGGAGGCGCGAGCGAGGGATCCGTCAGGGTCGGGATGACCATGTCGATGTACGGGCGGCGCGAGAAGTGGCCGTACTTGGCGTCGTCGTAGGCGCGCTCCATGTATTCGACCGAGGGCGAGATCGAGATCGCGCCGCGCAGGTGCGCGCCCGGGCCCGGAATCGACTTGAAGTCCGGCAGGGCGTCGAGCGCCATGTTGACCTTGCCCGAGGAGCCGCGGAACTTGTAGCGCTTGATGTCTTCGACGAAGTCGTCCGGCAGGTCCTTCTCGCCGATCATCTTCATGAAAGTCAGCCGCGGATCGACGCTCGACGAGACGACCGTCGCGTCGATCTCGTCGCCGTTCTCGAGGACGACGCCCTTCGCTCGGCCGCCGAGACCTTGATCTTCGCGATCGGCGTCTTCGTGCGGATCTCGACCCCGGCCTCGCGCGCGGCGTCGGCGATGGCGTTCGAGATCGCGCCGGTGCCGCCGCGGGCAAAGCCCCAGGAGCGGAACGCGCCGTCGATCTCGCCCATGTAATGGTGAAGCAGCACGTACGCCGTCCCGGGGGAGCGCACGCCGAGGAAGGTCCCGATGATCCCCGAGGCGGACATCGTGGCCTTGAGGACGTCGGTCTCGAACCACTGGTCGAGGAAGTCGACGGCCGACATCGTCATCAGCTGGACCTGGTTGTACTGGTCCTCGGGCGAGAGCTTCTGGAAGCGCTTTCCGAGGAAGAGCAGGTCCTGCAGACCCTTGATCGCGAGCCTGGTCGGGTCGGGCGGCGTCATGCCGAGGATCGGCTTGACGAACCGGCCCATGTCGGCCATCGCCTTGCCGTACTCGTCGTAGGCATCGGCGTCGAGCTTCGAGTGGCGGGCGATCTCGCGGCGCGTCTTGCCGTGGTCGTTGACGCGCCAGAGGTAGTCGCCGGTCGAGCATCGGCGTGAACGTGCCGTCGAGCGGCAGGATCTCGAGGCCGTGGCGCGGCAGGTCGAGGTCGCGGATGATCTCGGGCCGCAGGAGCGAAACGACGTAGGAGCAGACGGAGAACTTGAATCCCGGGAAGACCTCCTCGGTCACCGCGGCGCCGCCGAGCACGTGACGGCGCTCGAGGACGAGGACCTTCTTTCCGGCCTTCGCGAGATAGGCGGCGTGCACGAGCCCGTTGTGCCCGCCTCCGATGACGATGACGTCGTACTTCGAGCTCATTCGCCTGCAAACGCCTCGTGGATGACCTTTGGTTTTTCACGGCGTCTTGCCGTGAGCGCGGCAGCATACTTATAATCCCGCGCCGCGACAAGGTCTGCGTGACTCCGCGTCATTGCGGGAACGAGACCGGATCCGAGGTCAGACGTGCCGATCGGGACCGCCGTACACGAGAGAACGTTTCCGCTCTGCGAGAGCCTGAACTATCGCGAGTGGTCGGGCTACTACGCCGTCAGCGCGTACGAGGCGCATCACGAGCACGAGTACAACGCGATCCGCAACGCCGCGGCACTGATCGACATCTCGCCGCTCTTCAAGTACCGGCTCTGCGGGCAAGGACGCGACGCGGCTCGTCGACCGCATCGTCACGCGCGACCTGCGGAAGGTCGTCGGTCGGCTCGGTGATCTACACGCCCTGGTGCGACGAGCGCGGCAAGGTCATCGACGACGGAACGGTCTCGCGGCTGGCAGGAAAACATCGTACCGCTGGACGGCCGCCGATCCGAGCCTGCGCTGGTTCCACCAGAACGCGCTCGGCCTCGACGTCGAGATCGAGGACATCTCGGAGGAGGTCGCCGCGCTCGCGCTCCAGGGTCCGACTTCGGGCCGGCTGCTCGCGCGCGGTCGCCGAGGCGGACATCGAGAACCTCAAGTACTTCAAGGTGACCTCGGGCCAGATCGCCGGGAGTCCCGGTCGACATCTCGCGGACCGGCTACACGGGGGACCTCGGCTACGAAATCTGGATTCCGTGGAAGGACGCGGTCAAGGTCTGGGACGCCCTGATGGCGAAGGGCAAGGCGTTCGACATCCACGCCGCGGGGATGCTCGCCCTCGACGTCTCGCGCATCGAGGCCGGGCTGCTGCTGATCGACGTCGACTTCAACGGCTCGAAGAAGGCCCTGATCCCTTCGCAGAAGTACACGCCCCTCGAGATGGGCCTCGGGCGCCTCGTCTCCCTCGACAAGGGACGCTTCGTGGGTCGGGACGCGCTGCGCCGCGAGGCGAAGGCCGGGCCGGCGCGCGAGATCGTCGGCCTCGAGCTCACCTGGAACGCGGTCGAGGCGATCTACGAGAAGCTGAACCTGGCACCCCAGATCCCCGCCGCCGCCTCGCGCGTCTCCGTCCCGGTCTTCCGCGAGGGGCAGCAGGTGGGCAAGGCGACGTCCACGACCTGGTCGCCGACGCTGAAGAAGATGATCGCGCTCGCCACGGTGGCGCGCGGCTCGAATGCGATCGGAACCCGGCTCGAGATGGAGGTGACGGTCGAGGCCGTCCGCCATCGCGTGCCGGCGACCGTCGTGAAGATGCCGTTCTTCAATCCGCCGAGGAAGACGGCGACGCCGGTTTCCTAGCGTTCGGAGGCCCGATGGAAGCCTCGGTCCGGGAAATCCTCGACTCCTACGACGCGAAGGCCCCGCTCGAGAACGCCTGGACGATCCCGGCTCCCTGGTACGTGGACGAGCGCATCGCGGAGCTCGAGCGCTCGACCGTCTTCTCGAACACGTGGCAGCCGATCGGCCGCACCGATCAGCTCGCGCAGCCGGGCCAGTACGTGACGGCGGTGCTCGCCGGCGAGCCGATCGTCGTCGTGCGCGGCGACGACGGCGCGCTCCGCGGTTTCTTCAACGTCTGCCGGCACCACGCCGCGTCGGTCATGACCGAGCCCGAGGGGAAGGCGCCCCTCCTCCGCTGCCCGTACCACGGCTGGACGTACTCGCTGTCGGGAGAGCTCAAGGGCACGCCCGATTTCGCGGGAGTCTGCGACTTCGACAAGGGACGGAACGGCCTCGTTCCGGTCGAGACGGCGGTCTGGGAGAAGTTCGTCTTCGTGCGGCTGACGCCGGGCGGTCCGTCCGCTCGAGCAGTCGCTCGGGCCGCTCGTCGGCCAGTTCGCGAAGCTCGGTCTTTCGCGTTTCCACTTCGTCGAGCGCCGCCGCTGGACCTTCGAGTGCAACTGGAAGGTCTTCGTCGACAACTACCTCGACGGCGGCTATCACGTGCCGCACCTCCACAAGGGGCTCTCGTCCGTCCTCGACTACAGCGGCTACACGATCGAGACGGGCGACCACTGGTGCCTTCAGTGGAGCCCGATCGACCACTCGAACGCCGAGGGCTCGGTCGCCGCCGTCCGCCAGGGCGAGAAGGCCCTCTACTACTGGATCTGGCCGAACTTCATGATCAACTGGTACGAGGGCGTCATGGACACGAACCTGGTGCGCCCGCTCGGTGCCGGCCGAGCCGAGGTCATCTTCGACTTCTACTTCACCGACGTCGCGACTCCGGAGGCGATCGCTCGCAACAGGGCCTCGATCGACGTCGGCAACCGCGTCCAGGACGAGGATCTCGCCATCTGCGATTCCGTCCAGCGCGGCCTGGGCTCCCGCGCCTACAAGGCCGGGCGTCTCTCCGTGCGCCGGGAGGGCGGAGAGCTCCTGTTCCACCGCCTCCTCGCGGCGCAGCTGAAGGCGGGTCTCGGCCGAGGCTAGCGGACATTTGAGTGAGAACGGCCTGAAGGGCCCCCTCTCCCCGTGAGGGGAGAGGGTGGGGGTGAGGGGCCTCGCTGGCTTTCGGTTCACAGCAGTCCCACCCTCTCGCGCTACTCTCCGCGCAGGAGAACCGCATGGCCGACGCGCTCGACTCCGTCAAACCCCGCGCGACCGAGGACGACTGGGCGGATCGCTACGTCCTCTGCGAGCACCTCATGGACCCCGGGGCCGCGCCGCCGCGGCAGCGGTTCGAGTCGCTGTCGCGTTTCGTGCGAGACCTCATCGCGCGGAGGTGGGTCGAGACGCGGAGCGTGCGCGAGCGCGTCAACCCCAAGCGGGTCTACTACCTGTCGATGGAGTATCTGATCGGGCGCAGCCTCCACAACAACATCCGCAATCTCGCGGCGGACTCGCTCGTGCAGAAAGTCCTCGCCCGCGAGGGCTGGAGACTCGAGGACCTCGTCGAAGAGGAACCGGACGCGGGGCTCGGCAACGGCGGCCTCGGCCGCCTCGCGGCGTGCTTCATCGACTCGCTCGCGACCCTGCAGTACTCGGCGATCGGATACGGCCTGCGTTACGAGTACGGCATCTTCCGCCAGTCGATCAAGGACGGCTGGCAGGTCGAGCAGCCGGACCACTGGCTGCGCCGCCCCGATCCCTGGGAGATCATCCGGCCGGGGCGGACCTACCGTGTGCCCCTCGCCGCCTCGATCGTGCTCGAAGGCTCCGTCGTGCACGTCGTGCCGGACCGCCCGTCCACGCTGCTCGGGGTCGCCTACGACCGGCCGGTCGTCGGATACGGCGCGCCGTGCGCGAACACCCTGAGGCTCTGGGCGGCCGCCGCGCCGGAGTCCTTCGACTTCGCCGAGTTCTCGAAAGGTGACTTCGTCGGCGCCGTCATCGACAACGTCGAGGCGGAGTCGCTGACGCGCGTGCTCTATCCGGACGACTCGACCGCGGCGGGGCGGACGCTGCGCTTCCTGCAGGAGTACTTTCTCGTCAGCTGCTCGCTTCAGGACATCGTGGCCCGCTTCCGGCAGGGAAGCGGACGGGGATGGTCCGAGCTTCCCGAGCGGGCCGCCATCCAGTTGAACGACACGCATCCGTCCCTTTCGGTCGCCGAGCTGATGCGCATCCTTCTCGACGAGGGCAGGCTCGGCTGGGACGAAGCCTGGGACCTGACCGTGCGCACGCTCGCCTACACCAACCACACGCTCCTGCCCGAGGCCCTCGAGAAGTGGCCGGTCGATCTCTTCGAGCAGCTCATTCCGCGCCATCTCGAGATCGTCTACGAGATCAACCGGCGCTTTCTCGGCGACGTCGGCCGGCGCTTTCCGAACGACGGCGACCGGATCCGGCGCATGAGCCTGATCGAGGAGGGCTCGCCGCAGACGGTGCGGATGGCTCACCTCGCGTGCGTCGGCAGCCACAGCACCAATGGCGTCGCCAGGATCCACTCCGATCTCCTGCGCACCCGGCTGCTCCGCGATTTCGCGGAGATGTACCCGAATCGTTTCAACAACAAGACCAACGGCGTGACGCCGCGACGGTGGTTGCGCCTGGCCAACCCGGAGCTCGCCGAGCTCGTCACCGACGCCGTCGGCGACGAGGCATGGGTGACGGACCTCTCGCGGCTGAAGGCCCTCGCTCCGCTCGCCGGCGACGCCGCGTTCCGGGAGAAGTTTCGCGCGGTCAAACGCCGGGCCAAGGAACGGTTCGCCGGCTGGCTCCGGTCGTCGTCCGGCCTGTCCGTGGACCCGGATTCGATCTTCGACTGCCAGATCAAGCGCATCCACGAGTACAAACGCCAGCTCCTGAACGTCCTGCACATCGTGATCCTGTACAACCGGCTGCGCGCGAACTCGAACCTCGAGGTCGTGCCGCGGACGTTCTTCTTCGCGGGCAAGGCCGCGCCGGCCTATCGCCTGGCGAAGCTCATCATCAAGCTGATCAACAACGTCGCCGGAACCGTGGACGGCGACCCGGCCGTGAAGGGGAGGCTGCGCGTCCTCTTCCTGCCCGAGTACAACGTGAGCCTCGCGGAGCGACTCATTCCCGCGAGCGACGTCTCCGAGCAGATCTCGACCGCCGGCTACGAGGCGAGCGGCACGAGCAACATGAAGTTCATGATGAACGGCGCGCTGACGGTCGGCACGCGCGACGGCGCCACGATCGAGATGGCCGAGGAGGCGGGGGAGGAGAATTTCTTTCTCTTCGGCCTGACGGCGGACCAGGTCGCCGCCGGCCGCGGAACCTACGACCCCTTCTGGCACTACCGCAACGAGCCCGAGACGCGCGAGGCGCTCGACCTGATTTTTGGAGATCACTTCAGCCGGTACGAGCCCGGCGTCTTCGAGCCCATCCGCGAAACGCTGCTGACCGGCGGCGACCGCTACATGCACCTGGCCGATCTGACGGCCTATGGCCGCGCGCACGCCCTCGTCGGATCCGCCTACGCCGATCCGAACATCTGGTTTCGCAAGGCGATCCTGAACGTCGCCCACTCGGGCAAGTTCTCGAGCGACCGCTCGATCACGGAGTACGCGAGGGACATCTGGGGAGCGAAACCCTGCCCGGTGGATTGACCGTTTTCTTAGCGCCCTCACCCCTGCCCTCTCCCGGTGGGAGAGGGGGTAAGAGTCGACTTACGGCACTGTGGCTGAAGTTCGCGGCGTGAGAAGTCACCCGAGCGAAGCGAGGGTGGAGGCTCACGCCGCGGGAGCCGGAGCGCCGCGAGGGGCCAGTCGAGCGGTCGAGCCCGCATCCGGGCGAGCCGCTCGCCGGTGCGCCCGAAGGGCGCAGGCCCCTCGCGGCGCGGAGGCGACGTTACCTCTGACTCCAGAGCGCGATCTCTTCCTCGAGCTTGCGGTCGATGCCGTCGGCGGGCAGCGGCCGGCTGACCCAGTAGCCCTGCATCTCGTCGCATCCGTACTTCTGCAGGTGCAGGAACTGTTCCTGCGTTTCGACGCCTTCCGCGATGACCGAGAGCCTCGATCCGTGCGCCATCTCGACGATCGCACGCACGATGCCGGCGTCGGCGGGGTTGGACGGAAGGTCGGTCACGAAGGAGCGGTCGATCTTGAGCGAAGTGATCGGGAAGTTCTTCAGGTAGCTCATCGAGGAGTAGCCGGTCCCGAAGTCGTCGATCGCGATGCCGCACCCCATCGTGCGCAGCGTATTCAGGTTCGCCACGACGATCTCGGCGTCTTCCATGGCGATGGATTCGGTGATCTCCACCTCGAGATTCTTGGGCTCGAGCCCCGCCGTCGAGAGCGCGCTCTCGACGCTGGGGATGAGGCTTCGCTCGCGGAACTGCTTGGCCGAGAAGTTGACGGAGATCCGCAGGCCGATCACCTTGTCCAGCCAGATCTTCAGCTGGCTCGTCGCGGCCCGGAGAACCCAGTCGCCGAGCGGCAGGATCAGGCCGGTTTCCTCGGCCATCGGGATGAACGTGACCGGAGGCAGGAACCCCTTCTGCGGATGCTGCCAGCGCACGAGCGCCTCGAGCCCCACGATGCGGCCCGAACCGAGGCTCACCAGCGGCTGGTAGTGGATGAGGAACTCGTTGCGGTCGAGCGCCTGGCGCAGGCCGTTCTGCAGCTCGAGCCGCTCGACGGCCGCGGCCGTCAGCTCCGGAGTGCACAGCTCGAAGCTGTTGCCCCCGAGATCCTTGGCGCGATACATCGCCGCGTCCGCGTTGCGCAGGAGCGCATCGGCGTCCGAGCCGTCGTCCGGAAACGTCGAGACGCCGATGCTCGCCGTCACCTGGAGCGTCCGGTCGTCGAGCTCGACCGGCCGGCTCATCAGCCCGAGGAGCTTCTGGGCGAACCGCGACATGTCTCCCGACTGCCTCAGCTCGGGGACGAGGATCAGAAACTCGTCGCCGCCGATGCGCGCGATCGTGTCCACCTCGCGGACGCCCCGCGTCAGCCGCAGCGCCAGTGACTGGAGCAGCCGGTCGCCGGCGCCGTGCCCCCAGTTGTCGTTGACGAACTTGAACCCGTCCAGGTCGAGGTGGACGACGGCGAGCTTGCGGCCATAGCGGCGCGACTGCGCGAGCTCGATCTCGAGGCGTTCGAGGAAGCGCACGCGATTCGGCAGCCGGGTCAGCGGATCCACGAATGCGCGCTCGGCCGCCTGCGCCTCCGTGCGCTTGCGCTCGGTGATGTCGAGGAGGGTCCCGATCAGGGCGGGCTGTCCGTCGATCTCGGAGGCGTTCTCATGGACCTCGACGTCCACCAGCTCGCCGTCCTTGCGGATGGCCCGGAAGGAATAGGTCGTCGGATCCTCGCCGAGAGAGATGCCGCGGATGCGGCCGAGAACGTCCGGGCGGTCGGATTCGAGGACGAGCGGGGCCACCTCGCGCCCCGCGAGCTCGTCCGGCCGGTAGCCCAGGATCTCGGCGAGTCTCGGGTTGGCGTAGCGGTACCGCTCCTCCTGAATCACGTACGTCCCGACGGGGGACTCTTCGACGAGATGGCGAAACTCGCTCGCCGCCATCGCGGCGTCCACGGACGGCCGCGAGGGGCGCGGCGCATGAGAGAGGACTTCCTCGGCGCCGAGGCGAATGTCGAACTGACGCCCGGCTTCCTTCGCGAGCGCCCGGAGAGAGTCGAGCACGCCGTCGGCCTTCTCCCGCGGCGAGACGTCCATCACGGACAGCGTGCCGATGGCGCCGGCGCGGACGGTCGTGATGGGCACGCCGGCGAAAAACCGCAGGCTTCCCGGGGTCGCCTCGAGCCGGTTGTCCCTCGCCAGGTCCGGGAGAACCATGCCCCGCGGCGATTGCAGCGTCTCGGAGCACAGTGCGAGAGCACGCGGCGTATCGGCCGAGTCGGTGCTTCCTCGCGACTTGAACCAGTGATGTCCGCCGTCGAGGACGGAGAGGGCCGCGATCGCCGTGCCGCAGGCGTCGGATGCCTGCCGCGTGAGGTCGTCGAACAGCGCCTCGGCGACGGCGCTGACCGTTCCGCCGCGCTCCGCGGACCGCAGGCGGCCGGAGCCGCTGTCGCTCGGAGAGGTCATCGGTTGGGCGATTGGAGCCCACCTATTGTAGCAGGGACGTCCAATCGGCCGGCGGGACCGGCCGGACGAGGCTCGGGCACTTCAGGCGCGGGCGCGCGCCGGGGGCCGCATCGGGACGATCCGGGCGCTGCGGCGCGAGGCGGCCACGGCGGCGGTCCGAGCCGACTCGAGTGCCGGCTCGAGCGCCGCGAACAGCCGCCCGATCTCTCCCGCGAGGACGACCGTACCCCGCCGCTCGGCCTCGTCGCGGCTCTCGGTGAGCCGGCGGCGGAAGGACCGAAGATCGTTCCAGCGTCCGAGCGACTCCTGCAGCGCGCTCTCTCGCGCGGCATCCTCGGCGGTCTCGGGGATGCCGAGAGTCCCGAGGTCCTCCGACAGATAGCGGGCCCGCTTGACGGCGAGCCGGTAGCGGTGGAGCGTCTTGTCGTCGCGGCCTTCGAGCGATCGCGTCAGCACTCCCTCGGCCGAGCGCCGCGCCTTCCGAAGGCGGCGCGCGCCCCGGTGGGATCCCTTCCGGGCGAGCGCATCGAGGCGCCGCCGCAGCCGCTGCATCCGCTTCCCGTCGGCGGCCCGAATCAGGCGGCGCGAGGTCCGGCTGGAAAGCTTCTCCCATCGCGCCGCGAGCGCGGTGACGGCGTCGGGCGAGAGCAGGCCCAGCCGCGCGACCCGGTCGAGCAGCCGGCGATCCACCTCGAGCTGGCGCGATGGCGAGAGGGATCGGGCGATCGCCCGCGCCCGGCGCGCGAGGCGCTTCTTGCCGAGCGCCCCCGCGGTCGCCGCGGTGCGCCGCAGCGCGACGCGCAGGTCGTGGAGGGCTTCCGGGTGTCCGCGCTTGACCGCCTGCCGCGCCTCCTCGAGGTTGCGCGTGCGGAGCTTCCAGAGCACGGACGGTGGCTTCACTGGAGCGCTATTATAGGAAGGAACTCGAGGATGCGGGCTTCACGTTTCCTTCACGCCGCCTTCACGAAGTCCCTTCGGTCGGACGGCAGACTCGGGGCCGCATGAGGACTCTCGCCGCCATCGACATCGGGACCAACAGCATCAAGCTCCTCGTGGCCAACGTCGAGGACGACGGGGCGCTCGAGGTGGTCCTCCGTGAGAAGGCGATGGTGCGCCTCGGCAGCGAGACGCTCCGCACCGGCCGCCTTTCGCCGGAGGCCATCGAGGCGGGCGTCTCGACCGTCGAGCACCTGGCCAGGCTCGCATCCGGCTCGGGGGCAGAGGTCGTTCGCACCGTGGCCACGTGCGCGGTCCGGGAGGCCTCGAATTCGGACGAGTTCGTCGCCGCGGTCAAGAAAAGGACGAGCCTGCGGGTCGACGTGATCTCCGGCGAGGAGGAGGCGCGGCTGATCAACCTCGCCATCCGCAGCGAGTTCCCGCCCTCGAACGACCCGCTCTTCCTGGTGGACATCGGCGGCGGCTCGACGGAGTTCGTCGTCTCGAACGGGTCCCGCGTCCTTCTGACCGAAAGCCTTCCGCTCGGGGTCGTGCGGCTCGCCGACCGCCACGCCAAGAGCGATCCGCCCTCGGAAAAGGAAATTCGCGAGATGAAGAAGGCGATCCGCGCCGTGGCCAAGCGCGCGGCGCAGGCGGTCCGAAAGAAGGGCTTCAAGACCTGCGTCGGCTCCTCCGGGACGATCCAGTCCCTCTCGCTGGTCCACGAGGCCGCCGTGCTGGGCCGCGAGCCCAACCCGACCGGTCATCGGACGCTGTCCCGCTCGGCCTTGAAGAGGGTCAACCGGCTGATCCAGCGGACGAACGAGAAGGAGAAGCTGCGGGTCCCGGGCCTCGACCCCCGGCGCCGCGACATCGCGGTTCCGGGCGGCGTCCTGCTCGCGTGGATCCTGAAGCGCACCGGCGCGGACGCGATCGTCGTGGGCGAGCGAGGCCTGCGGGAGGGATTGCTGCTCGACTACGTCGCGCGCCACGGCGAGACGCGGGTCCCCGTGAACCGCGACATGCGGGCGCGCAGCGTGGATCGCCTCCTGCGGCGCGGCAACGCCGAGGTCCTCCACGCCGCGCACGTCGCGCGCCTCGCGCTCGAGATCTTCGACCAGACGCACCCTCTCCACCAGTTGACCGCGACCGAGAGGGAGTGGCTGCAGTACGGCGCCCTGTTGCACGACGTCGGCTGCTACATCGGCTACGCCAAGCATCAGCGCCACTCGTACTACCTCATCACGCACGGCGACCTGACGGGCTTCTCGGCCGACGAGATCGAGGTTCTGGCCTCGCTCGCCCGCTACCACAAGGGCGGAAGACCGAAGCTCACTCACGAGAACTGGCGCCGCCTCGATCCCTATCTCCAGGCCGTCGTCGAGAAGCTCGCCGCGATCCTCCGCATCGCCGACGGCCTCGACCGCAGCCACCGCCAGATCGTGACCGGCGTCGCCTGCCGCGTCCGCTCGCGCCGCTTCGAGCTCGTCGCGAGCGCGCGCGCCGACTGCGAGGCGGAGCTCGACGCCGCGCGCAAGAAGGCGAACCTGTTCGAGCGCATCTTCGACCGCCGCGTGTCGCTGAAGGCGGTACCGGTCGGAAGCGACCAGGCCGTGCATCAGAAAGATCTCGAAATCGTCTCGGCCGAAGCCCTCTGGAACTGACACCCGAACGCGGACCAGGAGAATCATCGTGAAAGAGCACTTTTCCGAGCAGCTCGAGGACCTCCGTCGCCAGCTCATCCTGATGGGCGGAGAAGTCGAGCGGCAGATCCACGGCGCGATCGAGGCCCTCACCGAGATGGACGCCGAGAAGGCCCGCAGCGTCATCGCCGCCGACGAGGAGGTCGACCGGATGGAAATGGCGATCGAGGAGTCGGCGATCTCGCTTCTCGCCCTGCAGCAGCCCGTGGCCGTGGACCTCCGCTTCCTGGTCGGCGTCCTGAAGATCAACAGCGACCTCGAGCGCATCGGCGACCATGCGGTCAACGTGGCGGAGGGCGCGGAGCGCCTGGCGGGTCAGCGGCCGTTCAAGCCGTTCATCGACGTTCCGTACATGGCCGAGGTCGCCATGTCCATGCTCAAACAGTCGCTCGACGCCTTCGTGAATCGGGACGCGGACCTCGCCCGCAAGGTCATCAAGAAGGACGACATCCTCGACGAGAAGAACGTGTCCATCATCCGGGAGCTCCTGACGTACATCGCGGAGTACCCGGCGCTGACGACCTACTGCATCGAGCTGATCTCGATCTCGAAGAACCTCGAGCGCGTCGGCGACCTGGCGACCAACATCTGCGAGGACACGATCTTCATCGCCGAGGCCCGCTGGGTGAAGCACCACGCCACGGAGATCGGGAGGCAGTAGCCGGGCGTCAGGAAGCGGGCCGTCCGCGCGGGACCCCGAAAAGCTGGCCCGCCTTCTGCATCCTCTCTACCGGGTAGGCCTCTGTGATGCCGTCTTCTCCTTTTCTGTGGGGCGTCGCCACCTCCTCCTATCAAATCGAGGGCGCGGCCGAGAACGACTGGACGGACTGGGAGCGGCAGGATCGCCTCAAGGTCCGCGACGAGCGCTGTGGTCGCGGCACGGGACACCGCGAACGGTGGCGCAGCGACTTCGCGCTGATTCCGACCGTCGGCGCGAACGCGTACCGGTTCTCGATCGAACGCAGCGCCATCGAGCCGAAGCCCGGATTCTTCTGCGACGAGGCTCTTCGCGCCGAGCGCGATCGCGTGGATTCGCTCCGCCGGCTCGGGATCGAGCCCGTCGTCACGCTGCATCACTACACGCACCCGCTCTGGTTCTGGGCCGCGGGCGGCTGGGAAAAGCGGGAGAGCGTGGACGCCTTTCGCCGCTACGCGGGGGTCGTCGCCGACGCCCTGGGAGATCGGGTTCGATTCTGGGTCACGCTGAACGAGCCGATCGTGTTCCTGCTCGGCGGGTATCTCGGAGGGCAGATTCCTCCCGGCCATCGGCGGTTCCGGGCCGCGGCGCGCGCCCTGGAGCACCTGCTCGCGGCCCACGTCGAGGCCGCCGCGGTGCTGAAGGAGAAGTCTCCGGGAAGCCGCGTCGGAATCGCTCACAACATGCTCGACTTCGCGCCCGACCGCCGCGGCAGCTCGCTCGACCGGCGCCTCGCGAAGGCGGGCGAGCGCCTGTACAACCTCGCCCTCATCGAGGCCATCGCGACCGGGCGCATGGACTGGTCGTTTCCCGGAGAGGGGCGCACGCGGTTTGCCGTCCCCGATTTCCCGGCGGCGAACGACTTCGTGGGCGTGAACTACTACAGCCGCGTCCACATCCGCTTTCGCGGCTTGCCTGGAGCGTTCGGGCAGTTCGCATATCGCGACCCCGAGTCGCGCGGCCTGACCGACACGGGCTGGGAGGTCCATCCCGAGGGCTTCGGGCGCGTGCTCCGGCAGGCCGAGTCGGCGGGCAAGCCCATCCTCGTGACCGAGAACGGAATCGCGACGCAGAACGACGCGCTCCGGCGGGACTTTCTCCGCGAGCACGCCCTCGTGCTCGCGCATCGGCTCGAGGCCGGCTCTCCGATCGAGGGCTACTTCTACTGGTCGCTGCTCGACAACTTCGAGTGGCTGGAGGGATTCCGGCCCCGGTTCGGACTCTTCGGGGTGGATTACGCGACCTTCGCGCGCACGCGCCGGCCGTCGGCGGACCTGTTCGCCGAGCTCGGGCGGCAGTTCACGCGGGAGGAAGGATCCACGCGGTCCTTCTCCGGTGCTCGAAGGTGACGAACTCCCGGACGCCGGCCGCGCGGGCGTGCGCGAGCGTCCGGTCGTAGCCCCACCCGACCTCGGCCGGCGCGTGCGCGTCGGAGGAAAACGTCACCGGAATGCCGAGCGCGACGGCGCGGGAGAGCAGCCGCCTCTCGGGGTAGGGCTCGGCGACTCTCTTGCGCAGGCCCGCCGACGAGATCTCGAGCGCGCAACCGGCCTTCGAGGCCGCGGAAAGCGCCGCTTCCTCGGCCTCGAGCCGGGGCGAGGCCGGCCGATGCCCGTGCTTCTTCGGCAGATCGAAGTGCGTCAGCACGTCGAAGAGACCGGTCGAGGCGGCCTTCGCGACGAGGCGATAATACTCGTCGTAGAGGGCTTCCGTCCCCTCGTGCTCGAAGCGCGCCGGGGAGCGGCCGGGATCGTCGATCCAGTCGCCGGCAACCCAGTGGACCGATCCGAGGACGAGGTCCCAATCGGCTCGGCGGAGCCACCGGGAGAGCTCCGCCTCGTGGCCTTCGGCATAGTCCGCCTCGAGCCCCAGGCGGACGGCGATGCGGCCGGCGAACTCCTGCTGGAGCCGCCGGACCTCGTCGACATAGCCCTCGAACTGGTCCTCGCGCATCGCGAGCTTCGGATCCCGGCGCCCGGGAGGCAGGAAGTACAGCGGGATGTGGTCGGTGAAGCCGATCTCGCAAAGGCCGCGCTCGAGCGCCCGGAGCACGAAATCCCGCGAGGCTCCGCCCGCGTGTCCGCAGCGGTACGTATGGACGTGGTAGTCGGGAAGGCCGGGCACGGCCCGATTATCGCGTGAGGGTCCTCTTCACACGGTCTTCATCCGGCTCGGCCACGATCCGGGGCATGTTCGATTCCGGCAATTGCGTCTGCGGCCAGGCGCGTCTCGAGCCCGAAGGATCCGTGCCGGTCGAGGGGTTCTCGCGCGAGCTGCGGGCGTCGGCCGACGTCCAACGGTTTCGATTCTCCTTTCCGCTCCGTGGCGACGCTCCCTGGCCGGTCCATCTCGTCTTCTCCGCCTCACTCGGCGTCGCCGAGGTCAAGGCCGGAGACCTGAAGGCGTACCGGGTCGAGGGCGCGGCTTCGCCCTGCGAGGCCCAGGCCCGCTGGGTCGCCTGGTGGGGGGTAGGCCGCGCGAGAGTCCGGTCCGTCGAGCCCCGACGCGCGGGCCGCGCTCCCTTCGCGCACCCCGCTTCATGATCCGATAACCCGCGCTTCCCCGGAACCTTTCGCCACCATCGCGAAGTCTTCGCGACGGGCGCCGAGAATCGAGGCGCTCGACATGCTGCTCTGCGACTTTCACGTCCACACGACCTATTCGGACGGCATCGTGCCGCTCCCGAAGGTCGTGGACCTCTTCGGCCAGTCGGGACACGACGTCATCGCGATCACGGATCACGTCGTCAACCACGACAGCGGGCTCGGGAAGATCGCCCACCGCATCCGCCACAGCCTGAACGCCGAGAGCTGGAAGCGCTACCGCGACGAGATCGCCCGGGAAGCCGAGCGGGCCTGGAGCGTCTACGGAATGCTCGTCCTTCCCGGCGCCGAGATGACCCGAAACACGATCAACCGGGACACCTCGGTCCACGTCCTCGCACTGGGCCTCGAGGAGTTCCTCCCGGCCGACGGCGATCCGATCGAGATGCTGCAGGCGATCCGGGCCCGGGACGCCGTTTCGGTGGCATGCCATCCGCATGAGATGAGCGAGTGGTTCGCCAACACGTGGTACCTGTGGAACCGCCGGAAGTTCGTCGCCCCTCTCGTGGATCTGTGGGAGGTCGGCTGCCGGTGGGAGCTCTACCCGGTCATCTCCCGGGAGAACCTGCCCCACCTGGCCAACAGCGATTTCCATCGGCCGGAGCATCTCTACGCGTGGAAGATCGCTCGTCGACGCCGAAAAGAGCCGGGAGAGCGTCCTCGCCGCGCTCCGCCGCGGAACGGGCATCGGCGTGCTGCGTCTGGCTCCCGAAAAGGCCGCCTCGGCATGAGGATTCTGGCCGCCGTGGGCCTGGCGGGGCTCGGGATCTCGACCCTGGCCTACGCGATCGCGGCCGCCGAGGTGCGATGGCTGCGCCGGACGAAGCGCGGCCACCGGGTGCCCGGCTTCGCGCCGCCGGTCTCGATCCTGAAGCCCCTGAGTGGCCTCGACGAGGGCCTCGAACAGAACCTCGAGTCGTTCTTCCGCCTGCGATACCCCCGGTACGAGCTCGTCTTTTCCTTCGCCCATCGCTCCGATCCGGCTTTCGCGGTCGCGCGGCGCGTCGCCGACCGCCACCCTCGCATCGCCGCGAGCTTCGTCGTGGATGCGCGCGATTCCGGAGGCAACGCCAAGGTGGACCGTCTCTCGGCGGCCGCCGAGCACGCACGGCACCGCCTCCTGATGTTCTCGGACGGGAACGTGCGGGTGCGGCCCGACTTCCTCGCGCGCGCCGTTTCGCACTTCGCCGACCCGCGCGTCGGGCTCGTCTCGCACCTCTTCCGGGCGTCCGGAGCCGCGGGCCTGGCCTCGCGGATCGAGTCGCTCTACCTCAACGGGTGCCTGCTTCCCGGGACCGCCGCGGTCTCCGGGCTTCTGCGGATGCCGTGCGTCGTCGGAAAGTCCATTCTCGTCTCGCGGACGGCGCTGGATCTCGCCGGGGGATTCGCGGCGCTCCGGCACTATCTCGCCGAGGACTACCTGATCGGCCGCGAGGTTGGCCGCGCGGGATACCGCGTCGTCCTCTCCGCCGACGTCATCGACACGATCGAAGTCCACAAGAAGGCCCGCGCCGTCTGGGCCCGCCACCGCCGCTGGGCGATGATGCGGCGGCGGCTCGGAGGGCCGCTCTATCTCTCCGAGATCTTCGCGGGAGCGCTGCCCTGGGCCGTCGTCGCGGCGGCGGGAGGCGCGTGGCTCCCGGCGGCGGCGCTTCTCGGCCTGCGTTACGCGCTCGAGGGGAAGGTCTCCGAGGGCGTCGGAAGCCGGCGCTCGTTGCTCGACCGGTTCCTCCTCCCGGTTCGCGACCTCGGCGCCGCGGCCGTCTTCATCGCCGGGCTGGTCGGCCGCTCCGTCGAGTGGCGCGGCCGCGAGATGGAGATCGGCCCGAAGACGCGAATCGAACCGTCGCCTCCGCCCCACTCTCTCGCCGGTGGAGCGAGAGCGATCCTGTAACGCCCCCCTCACCCCAACCCTCTCCCGCCGGGAGAGGGGGTAAGAGAGCTCGACAAGACGCGATCTTCCAGAGCTCGCGGCGTGAGAAGTCACCCGAGCGAAGCGAGGGTGGAGGCTCACGCCGCGGGAGCCGGAGCGAGCGCAGGGATCAGGCCGGCGGTCGAGCGCCTTTGCGCGAGCCGCCGGCCGGTGCGCGCCCGATAGGGCGCGCAGATCCCGAGCGAGCGCAGGCGACGGTTACAAGGACGGGACGGCCTTGAGGCCGCGCCGCGCGAGACGGTCGAGGAGGTCGTGCTGCGCGTCGCGCGGAGTGTCGCCCGGAGCGGGGTGGCGGCGCACGTAGACGCCGTCCGGCTGCAGGTCGCGCGCCCGGGAGTTGTCCGAGCGGAAGAGCTCCAGCACTTCCTGGCGGATCTTCTCCTTCGCCTTCTCGTCCAGGATCGGCACCATGAGCTCGACTCGCGCGAAGAAGTTGCGCGGCATCCAGTCGGCGCTCGAGATGTAGATCTCCTCCTCGTCGCCGACGCCGAACGCGAAGGCGCGGCTGTGCTCGAGGAAGCGGCCGACGACGCTCGAGACGCGGATGTGGTCCGACACGCCGGCCACGCCCGGCCGCAGGCAGCAGATGCCGCGCACCGCGAGGTCGATCGGGACGCCCGCCTGGGACGCCCGGTAGAGCGCCCGGATGACGGTCGGATCCACCAGGGCATTCATCTTCGCCACGATCGCGGCGGGCTTGCCCTGACGCGCCTTCTCGGCCTCGGCGTCGATGAGGGAAAGCACCTTCTCGTGGAGCGCGGTCGGCGCCACGGTCAGCTTGCGGTACTTCGTCCTGCGCGAGAAGCCCGTCAGGAAGTTGAAGAGCTCCGAGGCGTCGTGGCCGAAGTCGGCCCGCGCCGTGAAGAGGCCGAGGTCCGTGTAGACGCGGGCCGTCGCCCGGTTGTAATTGCCGGTCCCCACGTGGACGTAGCGCCGCATCGCGTTGCCTTCGCGGCGCACGACGAGCGCGATCTTGGCGT
This sequence comes from uncultured Acidobacteriota bacterium, assembly GCA_963738945.1. Classification (GTDB taxonomy): domain Bacteria; phylum Acidobacteriota; class Thermoanaerobaculia; order UBA5066; family Gp7-AA6; genus DAHUXD01. Next base: position 1,995,738 of record CAVTYD010000002.1, on the reverse strand, counting down.
GCGTCTTCAGACCCTCGACGCCGTAGGCGACGTGGACGCCGGCGCGCTCGAGGGAACGGGCCCACTGGATGTTGTTCTCCTCGTCGAAGCGGGCCTTCAGCTCGACGAGCACCGCGACCTGCTTGCCGTTCTCCGCTGCCCGGGCGAGCGCCGCGACGATCGGGGAATCCGTGCCGGTGCGATAGAGCGTCATCTTGATCGCGAGGACGTCCTTGTCCACGGCGGCGCGCTCGAGGAAGTGCAGGACCGGATCGAACGAGTCGTACGGCTGGTGCAGCAGGATGTCGTTTTTCCGAATGACGTCGAACACGTTCGCCGGCGGGTCGAAGATGCCGCGCGACGTCGGCAGATACGGCGAGTCCTTGAGCGGAGGAAGATCGAGCTTGAGAACGGAGATCAGGTCTCCGGCGCCGAGCGGGCCGTCCACCTCGTAGACGTCGTCCGGCTCGAGCTCGAGCTCGGCGCGGAGCAGCTCCCGGACCGTCTCCGGGCAGCGGGGCTCGACCTCGAGGCGGATCGCGGCGCCGAACCGGCGGCGGCGCACGTTCTCGGCGACGCTGTCGAGCAAATCGCCGGCCTCGTCTTCGCGGATCTCGATGTCGGCGTCGCGGGTCACCCGAAACGCGGAAGCTCCCAGGATCTGCATTCCGGGGAACAGCCGGTCGAGGTTCGCCTCGACGAGCTTCTCGAGCAGGATGAACTCCATCGTCTTGTCCGCCGCGCCCGGAATGGGGACGAAGCGGCCGAGCGACGCCGGGACCTTGACCCGCGCGAAGGCGGCTCGCTTCTCCTTCTTCTCGGAGAGCTCGACGGCGAGCGAGAGCGACAGGTTCGAGACGAACGGGAAGGGGTGCGCCGGGTCGAACGCCAGGGGCGTCAGCACCGGAAAGACGACGTTCTCGAAGTACGCCGAGAGCTCCTTGCGGCGTTCGGGCTCGATCTCATCCCACCCGAGGATGCGCACGCCGGCGTCGGCGAGCTTGGGGCGCAGGTCGTCGGAGAGCGTCCGAATCGCGAGCTCCGAGTCGCGCAGGACGAGCTCCCGGATCATCCGCAGCTGCTCGGGCGCGGAGAGGCCGTCGGCGCTGCGCTCGGTGACGGCCGCCTCGAGCTGCTCGTGCAGGCCCGACACCCGGATCATGAAGAACTCGTCGAGGTTCGAGTGGAAGATCGCGAGGAACTTGACGCGCTCGAGCAGCGGCCAGGACGGATCGAGGGCCTCCTCGAGGACGCGGCGGTTGAAAGCGAGCCAGGAAATCTCCCGGTTGAAATAGAGCGAATGGTCGTTCAGCCGGTCGTCCGGGGCGCCCGCGCTCCCAATGAATTGAACTTCGCTCATCGACGGGGAATCCCAACCTCCGGAGGAAAACGAAAGGTACCACTGCTGACCCCGGCAGGTATGAAGTCGGGGCGTGCCGGAGACTCCCGGCAGCGGTTTTGTCGACCTCGTCCTGCCGGCTAAACTGGCATCCAAGTTGCTCTAAACAATGGCGGTTTTCGATTCGTCTCTTCGGGACCCGGGCGACGGCCGATGCGGTATCGTCCAGATAAAAATATGGACATAATTGCTACGCGAGCGGGCCGGTGACTTCCGTGGGCGAAGCCTCCGGGCCGGGCCTCTCCATAGGCGCCGTCGCGCGCGCGACGGGCCTCTCGCCCGACACGCTCCGTGTCTGGCAGAAGCGCTACGGCTTCCCGGTTCCCCGCCGGCGTCCGTCGGGTCATCGCTCGTATTCGGTGGGAGACGTTCGCCGACTGCGTCGGATCTCCGAGGCGCTCGCGCGGGGGCATCGGCCCGGACAGGTCGTGCCGCTGCCCGAGCCCAGGCTCGAGTCCCTCCTGAATGAACGCGCTCTCTCGCTCCGGCCGGACTCCGACCGCGGGACGCCGCTCCGCCCGCTGCTCGCGCTGGTCCGTGGCCACCGCGGCGAAGAGTTGACGGCCGCCCTTCTCGCCGATGCCGCGCGCCTCGGCCCGCTCGAGTTCCTGAGCGCGCGAGTCGTGCCGATGATCGAAGACGTGGGGGAGGCCTGGTCGCGGGGCGAGATCGGCATCCATCACGAGCACGTCTTCTCGGAGCGGATCGAAGACGTCCTGAGAACGATCCGCCTCCCGTTCGAGCGATCCGCGGCCGGTCCCCGGATCCTGCTCGCCGCGCTGGCCGGCGAGACGCACGGCCTCGGGCTTCAAATCGCGGCGTTCGTCGCGTCCTTCTCCGGACTGAGGCCGCACGTGCTCGGAACCGATTCGCCCGCGTCCGAGATCGTGTCGGCCACGCGCGCCGTCCGGCCGGGCGCCGTCGGAATCAGTATCTCGATCTCGACGGCGGGCCCGGCCTCGCACGACCGCCTGGCCGAGATCCGTCGAGCGATCGCTCCGTCGACGCCGATTCTGGTCGGCGGAGCCGGAGGGCGCCGCAGCCGCCCACCGGGGGGCTGCATCATCGTGGATGACCTCGCCGGCACCCACGAATGGATGCGCCGGCTCGCCTCGGCGCGGCCGGGGTCCTAGCTAGCCGCGTTCGGCGAGGACTTCACGGGCAAACGCCGGGGACGGAGCGTCGAAGAGCCCCTGTCCCCGTCGGATCAGCTCCTGCGAGCTCGACCCGATCGCGGACCGGATCGCATCGAGCAGCACCGGCGCGCTCGGGATGCGGCCCGCCTTCTCCCGTTCGCCGAGCGCCGCGAGGAGCACGACGAGGTCGGTGACGCGGCCGAGGTCTTCGGCCAGGGTCGAAAACCTCTTCTCTCGCTGTCTTGACTCGGAGCTTCCGGAGGAGGCGAGCAGCTCGATCTCGTAGCGCAGCTCCTTGACCCGTTTTCGCCACTCGTGCAGATCGATGAGGAGTCGGGTCGTCCCGGCCCGCTGGAGCGCCTCCTGCGCGCGGCGATAGCCGCGGGAAAGGCCGCGGGCGAGATCGTCCATCGCGAAATCCTGCGGAAGCGTGACCCGGAAGGCTCCGGGCAGGGGCTTGAGCGTCCGGGCGCCCGTCCGCAGCGCCTCCGCGGCCTTCTCGCCGTCGCGCTGCCGTTCGCGATCCAGCGTCTCCTCGATCGCGGTGCGGCCCGGATCCTCCGCCGGCACCGACCGGAGCGTTTCGAGCAGGATGTCGGCGTCGCGCAGCGGCCCGGTCTGGCCGAAGGCCCGCTTGAGCTCGCCGGCGATTCCGCTGGCCGCCCGCTTGCCCAGCGACGGCTGGACGAGCGAGACGAGGGCCCGGGCGCGGCGGACGGACTTCCGGAAATCGTGGACCGATTCCTCGGGATCCACGAGGGCGCGGCGCACGGAGGCCCGCGCGTGAGAGAGAATCCGCTCGAAGGCGATGACCATGCCCTCTCTCAGGGGAATACCCCTCGGCATCGCGAGCTTGCGTCGGCGAGACCGCCGCGGTTTTCCGGAGACCAGCCGGGGCGCGGCCGGGTTCGAAGCCATCGAACCGCGATCCTATCGCCTTTGGCCGGCACTTCCAGGGAGATCTCGGGGACCGCCGCCCGGCACGGGCTCGGGAGTGCGACGTGCGCGCCGCGAGTGGCCGGTTCACGCACGTTTGACCGCACCTTCGCAGGGTTTTTACATGTGAAACCTACGGTTCCTGCTCAATCCCGGTCGTGAAAGGCGGAGACCCCTAACGTTGGATTCGGAGGAGAGGCGATGAAGAGATTGGCAGTACTGGTACTCGCGCTCGCGCTGGTTGCCGGCTACGGGTTTGCCCAGGACTCGTCCGGCGGCGACAAGAAGGAGCCCACGCCCACACCCGAGCAACTCCAGGAGATGAAGCGCTCCCTCGAAGCGCAGCAGCAGCAGATCGAGAAGCTCAAGAAGGAGGCCGCCGACCGAGACAAGGCGCTCGAAGAAATGCAGCAGCGGGTCCAGGACCAACAGAAGCAGGTGCAGGAGCAGCTCAGCCAGACCGAAGCCGCGGCCGTCGCCGCGACGCAGGCCGCCGAAGCGGCCAGGGCCTCACAGCGCCAGGCGCCTTCTGACCAGAACCTCGATGCGCCCGGCATCTACAAGGCTTCTCTCAACAAGTCGATCGCCGCGATGCTGCAGCAGCCGAATCCGGCTACCCAGGTGGTGACGCCTCCCTGGGCGGTCTTGAAAATTTCCGACAACGTGATCTTCCGGTTCGGCGGGATCGTTCAGGCGACGTACGAGGGGCTCCAGGATCCCAACAGCACCGGGTACTCGCAGAACTTCTACCTGCGGCGCGCCCGCTTCAGCGTCCTGGCGAACCTGCCCGAGAACGTCACGGTCTTCTTCCAGACCGACGATCCGCGCCTCGGGTATGCGAGCAACAACGGCCAGAAGAACATCAACTCCGGTCTGCTCGTCCAGGACTTCTACGCGCAGTGGAACTTCCTGGGCAAGGCGATGGCCCTGCAGGGCGGTCTCTTCCTCATTCCGACCGAACGCCAGGTACTCACGAGCGTTGCCACGTTCCTCGCGCTGGACCTGCCGACCTGGTCGCAGCAGCAGGGGACGATCGAGGAAGCCAACGGCGGCCGGGACTACGGCGTCGGCTTGAACGGCGCGCTCCTCGGCGACCACCTCACGTACAGGACCGGGCTTTTCTCCGGCTACCGTGCCCCCACGGAAGCTCAGGACCCGCCTCTCGGTCCGGCCGCCGGTTCCCGCAACTCGCTGTACTTCGCGGGCCGGGTCATGTACGACTTTTTCGACACGGAGTACAGCTATTCCTACGCCGGCACCAACCTGGGCAAGAAGAAGATCCTGGCGATCGCGGGCTTCTACCAGGGCCAGAACAACTACAAGGGATACGGCGGAGACGTCTTCTTCGACTGGCCGGTGCTGGATGGGGACGCGGTGACGGTCGAGGGCGATTACATCCACTACGACGGCCACGGAGAGGTCTTCGACGACAACGGAACGAACAACACGCTGCCCGACCAGGATTCGTTGTACACGAACGCCGGCTTCTACTTCTGCAATCTGAAGCTGCAGCCATTCGTCCGCTACGAGTTCCTCCACTATGCGGACGACCTGGTCAATCTGGCCAAGGGACAGCAGCGCATCGGGGGCGGATTCAACTACTACGTCTACGGGCAGAACCTCAAGATCGTGCCCTACTACGAGAGAATCATGCCGAAGACCCAGCCGGCGACGGCGCAGATCAAGGACTTCAACCGATTCGTCGTCGAGATGCAGGGTTCGTTCTAGACGATGTCGATTCGTCGGGGCGGCGAGGGCCCGCGCCTTCGCTGCCCCTTCTCCAGCTTCGCACTGTTAACCCCAGTTTCATCGAGACTTAAAGCCCCAAATTCATCTTCCCGGTCCGGAGGAGGCATCGCAATGAAGTCGACGAAGGTTCTTTTCGGGCTCTCGCTCGGGCTGGCGGCGGCGCTGGTCGCCTCGGGACAGACGACCCAGATCAACGGTGCGGGCGCGACGTTTCCCTATCCGATCTACTCGAAGTGGTTCTCCGAGTACAACAAGATGCACCCCGACATCGAGATCAACTACCAGTCGATCGGCTCCGGCGGCGGGATCAAGCAGCTGACGGCTCAGACGGTCTTCTTCGGCGCGAGCGACGGGCCGATGTCCGAGGACCAGATGAAGGGCGCGCCCGGGCCGATCCTGCACTTCCCGACGGTGCTCGGCGGCGTCGTGCCGATCTACAACGTCCCGGGAGTGACGGGGGAGCTGAAGTTCACGGGCGCCGTTCTCGCGGATCTCATTCTCGGGAAGATCAAGAAGTGGAACGATCCGGCCATCGCCAGGCTGAACCCGGGCGTCAAACTTCCGGACACCGACGTCACCGTGGTCCATCGCTCCGACGGCTCCGGCACGACGTACATCTTCGTCGACTATCTCTCGCAAGATGTCGCCGGAGTTCAAGAAGACGATCGGCGGCGTGTCCACGTCCGTCAACTGGCCCGTCGGCATCGGCGGCAAGGGCAACGAGGGCGTCGCCGGCCTGGTCAAGCAGACTCCGGGCGCGATCGGTTACGTCGAGCTGATCTACGCGACTCCAGAACAAGATCTCCTACGGGTCCGTCCAGAACGCGGCCGGTGAGTTCCTCTCGCGCGTCGCTGGCTTCCGTGACGGCCGCGGCCGCCTCGGCGGCGAAGTCCATGCCGGGCGATTTCCGGGTCTCGATCACCAACGCCCCCGGAAAGGGCGCCTATCCGATCTCCTCCTTCACGTGGCTGCTCTTCTACGAGAAGCCGGCGGACAAGGCACGGGCCAAGATCATGGTGGACTTCACGAAGTGGGCGCTGACGGACGGCCAGAAGTACTGCGCGGAGCTCGGCTATGCCCCGTTGCCCGCGGAGGTCGTGGCCCTGGAGATGAATGCTTTGAAGCGCATCGCGCTCTGACCGCCCGGATGTCATGAAGGCCCCGTCCTCTCGCCGCAGCGCCGACGATCGAGGCTTCCGCCTGGGGACGGGGTTTTTCGCGCTTCTCGTCGTTCTGCTCGTGGCCGGGATTGGCTTCGAGCTCTTTCGAACCTCGCACCTATCGATCGCGAAGTTCGGCTTCGGTTCTGGACGGGCAAGACCTGGGATCCGGTCTCGGGCGAGTTCGGCGCGCTCCCGTTCATCTGGGGCACGCTCTACTCGTCGCTGCTCGCGCTGGCTGATCTCGACGCCGATCGCGCTCGGCATCGCCATCTTTCTCTCCGAGCTCTCGCCGCGACGGCTGCGCACGCCGCTCGTCGTTCCTGACCGAGCTGCTCGCCGCCATACCCTCGATCGTCTACGGCCTCTGGGGCATCTTCGTCCTCGTTCCGCTCGTGCGGCAGCTCGAGTTGCTCGCTGCCCGCCTGGCTGCAGAAGATCCCGCTCTTCTCCGGACCGCCGCTCGGCGTCGGAATGCTCGCGGCGGCGCTGATCCTCGCGGTCATGGTCATTCCCGTTCACGTCCTCGGTCGCCCGCGAGGTGCTGAAGGCGGTGCCGCACGACGCAGCGCGAGGCCGCCTATGCGCTCGGCGCGACTCGCTGGGAGGCGATCCAGGCGGCGCTGCGCTTCGGCGCGCACCGGCATCATCGGCGCGATCATCCTCGGCTTCGGCCGCGCCGCTCGGCGAGACGATGGCGGTGACGATGGTGATCGGCAACAACCCGCAGATCTCAGCTGTCGCTCTTCGCGCCCCAGTACACGATGGCGGCGGTCATCGCCAACGAGTTCACCGAGGCGGCGGACAACCTCTATCTCTCGGCGCTGATCGAGATCGGCCTGGTCCTCTTCGTGATCACGCTCGTCATCAACGCCATCTCGCGCCTGCTGATCTGGAGCGTGACGCGCGAGCAAGGCGCCAGGGCTCGGCCGCGAGCACGTCGTCGCGGCGGCGCCGGCCGGCGGACGGCCGCATGAGCGCCACCCGCCGCCGGAAGCTCGTCTCGACCCTCGTCGTCGGTCTCTGCGGCGCCTCGGTGCTGCGTCGCCCTGGTGCCGCTCGTCTTCGTCTTCGTTCTACGTCGTCCAGCAAGGGATTCTCGCTCGCTGAACTGGGACTTCTTCACGAAGATGCCGAAGCCCGTCGGCGAGACGGGCGGCGGCATGGCCAACGCGATCGTCGGGACGCTGATCCTGATCGGCGCTCGCCGTCGCTCATCGCGGTCCCGGTCGGCGTCATCGCCGGCGTCTACCTGTCGGAGTACGGCGAGACGAAGTTCGCCGCGGCTCGTCCGGTTCGCGGCCGACGTCCTGAACGGCGTGCCCTCGATCGTCATCGGCATCTTCGCGTACGGCCTCGCCGTGCTGCCGGTCAAGCACTTCTGCGCGCTCGCGGGCGGCGCTCGCGCTCGGCTTCATGATGATCCCGATCATCACGCGCACGACCGAGGAGCTGCTGCAACCTCGTGCCCGGCACGCTGCGCGAGGGCGCGCTCGCGCTCGGCGCGACGCGCGCGCGCGCCGCGTTCACGGTCATGCGTGCCGGCGGCGCTGCCCGGGCATCATGACCGGCATCCTCCTGGCGCTCGCGCGCATCGCCGGCGAGACCGCGCCGCTTCTCTTCACGGCGTTCAACAACCGCTTCTTCTCGACCAGCCTCTTCGCAGCCGATCGCCTCGCTGACGGTCCAGGTCTACACGTACGCCGATCTCGCCCTACGACGACTGGCACCGGCAGGCCTGGGCCGGGCGCGCTCGTGCTCGTGGCGCTTATCTTCATCTTCTCGGTGCTCGCGCGCGTCGTGACCCGCCGCCTCGAAAGGATGCACCGAACATGAGCGATACTGCGGTGAGCGACATGCAGGCCCCGACGGAGACGCCCGCGGGATCGCCGGGGCCGGACGAGCGCTCGGCGCCGGGCCCCGCGGCCATGGTGCGGCGCCGGCTCCGCATGGAGTCGAAGAAGCTGAACTTCGCCTACGGGGCGAAGCAGGCGCTCTGAGACATCTCGCTGCGAATCCCCGAGAGGACGGTGACGGCGTTCATCGGGCCGTCCGGATGCGGCAAGTCCACGTTCCTCCGGTGCCTCAACCGGATGAACGACATCATTCCGGACACGCGGGTCGACGGCGACGTCCTCCTCGACGGCCGCGACATCTACGGGCCCGGAACGCGACGTCGTCGACCTGCGCCGGCGGGTCGGCATGGTCTTCCAGAAGTCGAACCCGTTCCCGAAGTCGATCTTCGAGAACGTCGCGTACGGCCTCAAGATCAATCAGCATGTGCCCGGCGCTCGGAGATGGCCGAGCGCGTCGAGAAGGCCCTGCGCCGCGCGGCGCTCTGGGACGAGGTCAAGGACCGGCTCGACGACGTCCGCCCTGGGCCTGTCGGGCGGGCAGCAGCAGCGCCTGTGCATCGCCCGGGCCGCTCGCCGTCGAGCCGGAGGTCCTGCTGATGGACGAGCCCTGCTCGGCGCTCGACCCGATCGCGACCAGCAAGGTCGAGGAGCTCATCTACGAGCTGAAACGGCGACTACACGATCGTCATCGTGACGCACAACATGCAGCAGGCGGCGCGGGTGTCCGAGTGCACCGCCTTCTTCATGCTCGGCCGGCTGGTGGAGCACGACCAGACCGAGAAGATCTTCACCAACCCGGGCCAGAAGATCACCGAGGACTACATCACGGGAAGATTCGGCTAATTCCGACGGACCGGAGGCGAAAGACGATGAAACCGGCACTCACGAAGCACAAGGACGGCGCCGCGGCGCGCAGCGAGAGCTCGACCGGCGCGATGAAGCGGATCGCCCTCATCGAGGACGACGCCGACATCGCCTACACGATCCGCCTGAACCTGCGGAAGGAAAAGCGGTACCAGGTCGAGCACTACGTCTCGGGTCTCGCGGCGCTCGCGGCCGTCCAGGAGAAGCCCGTTCGACCTCGTGATCCTCGACCTGAACCTGCCCGACATCGACGGCCTCGCGCTGTGCCGGGAGCTGCGCCGCGCCGACGAGACGCGAAAGGTCCCGATCATCATGCTGACGGCCCGCGTCGAGGAGCGGGACAAGCTGCTCGGGTTCGAGATCGGCGCGGACGACTACATCACGAAGCCGTTCTCGATGCGGGAGCTCCTCGCCCGCGTCCACGCCCACCTGCGGCGAGTCGCGGCCTTCGAGACCTCGGAGGAGGAAGTCTTCCAGGACGGCGACCTCGTGGTCGACCGGGCGCGATTCGAGGTCGCGCTCGGGGCCGAGCGGGTCCACCTGACGAAGAAGGAGTTCGACCTGCTCTGGCTGCTGATCCGCAACCGCAACCGCGTCGTCACTCGCGACGCGATCCTCGCGCGCCTCTGGGATTACGATGCGGACGTGGAGACGCGGACCGTGGACGTCCACATTCGGGCCCTCCGGCGAAAGCTCGGGGACCGGCGCATCGAGACCGTCGTCGGCCTGGGTTACCGCTATCGCGAGGCGGCGCCCGCGACGAAATAGTTTGCGGCTGCGCGCTCGGTTCACCGTCCTCTTCGCCGTCCTCGCGGCCGCGGCGGTGGTCTTTCTCGTGATCGTGTCCGACGCGACGCTGCGCCGCGCGGCGGAGGATGGCGCCTCGGAGCGATTCCGCCGCGAGCTCGCGCATCTGTCCGCGGACCTCGCGCGCGCGGCCCCCGATCCGGCCTCGCGCGACGCCTTCCTGCGGGGCGCGGCGTCCGATCTCGACTGCCGCATCACGTGGATCGCCCCGGACGGCCGCGTCCTCGCCGACACCGACCTGCTGCCGGCCGACGTGCCCGCGATGGAGAACCACGCCGGCCGGCCGGAGGTGCGCGAGGCGATGGCGACCGGAATGGGCACGTCGAGGCGGCGGTCGCCCACCGAGCAGAAGCCGATGCTCTACGTGGCGCGGCGGCTCCCGGGCGGCAACGTCCTGCGGCTGGCGATGTCCGAGGCGAGGCTCTCCCAGGTCGAGACCGGGTACCTCTGGACGATGCGCCTGGCGATCGTCGCCGTCTGCTTCCTGCTCTTCGCGATCGGAGCCGGCGCCTCGCGCCGCTTCTCCGAGCCGATCGCCGAGCTCACGCGCGCGGCCTCGGCGGTCGCCGGCGGCGACTTCGCCCGCGACCTGCCGTCCTCGGGCGGCGAGGAAGTCCAGCTTCTGGGCGGCGCGATGCAGCGCATGAAGAGCGCGCTGAACCAGGCCGTCCAGCGCGCCGAATCCGAGCGGCACCTCACGGCGATGGTCTTCGAGCGTCTGCCCGACGGCCTCGTCGTCGTGGACGCGAAGCTCCGCGTCATCGAGGCGAACGGACGTTTCGCCGAGATGACCGGGATCCCGACGCCGGCCGGCCGCGGAGTGTACGAGGTGCTCCGCGAGCGCCCGCTGTACGACTGCTTCCAGACGACGGTCACGAGCGGCGAGACGTCGGAGCGGACCGTGCGGCTGCCCGACGACCGCGTCTGGCAGATCGCGGTGGCGCCGCTGCCCGAAGGACATCGTGCGGCCGCGGTGGGCGTGCTGCGCGACGTGACGCGCCTCGAGCGTACCGAGTCGATGCGCCGCACGTTCGTGGCCGACGTGTCGCACGAGCTCCGGACCCCGATCGCCTCGATCGCCGCGGCCGCCGAAACGCTCTCCGAGGGACAACCCGACCGGGCCGAGTCGGCGGAGTTGCTCGGCTTGATCCGCCGCCAGTCCGACCGCATGCGCGAGCTCATCGACGACCTGATGGACCTGGCGCAGATCGAGAGCGGCGCGGTTCCGCTCGCGCGCGAGGAAATCTCCCTGAGGGAGCTCCTCGCGGAAATCGCCGAGGATCTCGAATCCGGCGCCCGGGAACGCGGCGTGGACGTGCGGGTGACGGGCGACGAGAGCGTCACGGCCATGGGAGACCGGAGACGCCTCGGCCAGCTCGCCCGCAACCTGCTCGACAACGCGATCAAGTTCTCGCCCGAGGGGGCGCCGGTCGTCGTCCGCGTGTTTCGCCAGGGTGGCCGGTCCGGGTTCTCGGTCGAGGATCTCGGCCCCGGGATCCCGAAGGCCGAGCGGGACAAGATCTTCCAGCGCTTCTACCAGGTCGACCGGTCGCGCTCGAAGCGGCGGCCCGGCTCGGGCCTGGGGCTGGCGATCGTCAAGCACATCGCCCAGCTCCATGGCGCGACGGTCGACGTCGAGGGCGAGGTCGGGCAGGGCAGCACGTTTCGCGTCAGCTTCCCCGCCGCCGCCTGAAGCCGCGGTGGGGGAACGCCGCGCCGGAGACACGGGCCGGACGAGTTCCGAGCCATGGCTCCGAGAAAGATGAAGCCGCGAGGGGGAACGCCGCGTCGGAGACACGGGCCGGACGAGTTCCGGGCCATGGCTCCGAGAAAGATGAAGCCGCGGCGGGGGAACGCCGCGTCGGAGACACGGGCCGGACGAGTTCCGGGCCATGGCTCCGAGAAAGATGAGGCCGCGGCGGGAGAACGCCGCGAGAAAGATGAAGATTCCGCGAAGACGCGGCGTGAAGACCGCCTGAAGTTCTGAGATAGCATGGCGCCACTTCAGGGTGGGCATGCTGAACTTCCTTCCGCGGGACGAGAAATACTTCGACCGGTTCAACGAGCTCGCGGTCCGCGTGCGCGAAGCGGCGCAGATCCTGCAGCGCTTCTTCCGCGGAGAGGCCGGCGTTCCGACGGTCCTCGGGGAGATCAAGCGGCTCGAGCACGAGTGCGACACGATCTCCCACGAGATCCTGCGAGGGATCGACCAGACCTTCATCACGCCCATCGACCGCGAGGACATCCACCGGCTCGCCGTGCGTCTCGACGACGTGATCGACCTGATCGACGGCACGGTGCGCCGCCTCGACATCTATCGGATCGACGCCGCGACTCCCATCTCGAAGGCCCTGTCCGAGCTCATCGTCAAGACGACCGCGGAGCTCGTCGAGGCGGTCGCCCTCCTGCGCAAGCAGAAGGGCGTCATGGAGCACTGCATCCAGATCAAGCGCCTCGAGAACGAGGGCGACATCGTCTACCACGACGCGGTGGCGTCCCTCTTCGCGAACGGCCTTCCCGCGATCGAGGTCATCAAGTGGAAGGACGTCTACGACAACATGGAGCGGTGCATCGACTCCTGCGTCGCGGTGGCGCACGTGCTCGAGAGCGTGGTCCTCAAGCACTCCTGAGCGGGCAGGCTCGCCGATCGCCATGCCGTACGTCCTCTTCATCATCGGGATCGCGCTCGTCTTCGACTTCATCAACGGGATGCACGACTCGGCGAACTCGATCGCCACGGTCGTCTCGACGCGCGTTCTGTCGCCCCTGGTCGCGGTCGGGTGGGCCGCATTCTTCAACTTCGTCGCGGCCTTCGTCTTCGGGACCGCGGTGGCGAAGACGATCGGGTCGGACCTGATCGACGTCACGGTCGTCAACTCCGACGTGGTTCTCGGCGGCCTCGTCGGGGCGATCGCCTGGAACCTGATCACCTGGTACTTCGGGATTCCTTCGTCGTCCTCGCACGCCCTCATCGGCGGTTACGCCGGGGCGGCCGTGGCGCGGGTCGGCGTCCGGGCGATCGTTCCGGGCATGGCCTGGGTGAAGACGCTCTCCTTCATCGTTCTCTCGCCGGTGATCGGCATGACGGTGTCGTGGGCGCTGATGGTCGCGGTGACGTGGACCTTCCAGAAGACGCCGTACGGCGCCGTGGACCGCTGGTTCCGGCGCGGCCAGCTCTTCTCGGCCGCGGGATATTCGCTCTCTCACGGCGCCAACGACGCCCAGAAGACGATGGGCATCATCGCGAGCCTCCTCGTCGCCAACGAGGCGCTCTTCCGAGATCCGCGCTCCGCTCTTCATTGGATGCACCTGCCGGACATGAAGTCGATTCCGTGGTGGATCATTCTGTCGGCGCACTTCGCGATCGGGCTCGGCACACTCACCGGCGGGTGGCGCATCGTGCGGACGATGGGCAGCCGGATCACGAAGCTGAAGCCCTACAGCGGGTTCTGCGCCGAGACCGGCGCCGCGGCCACGATCGCGCTGGCGTCGCTGACGGGCGTGCCGGTCTCGACCACCCACACGATCACGGGCGCGGTCATCGGCGTCGGAGCGGCCCAGCGTGTCCGGGCGGTGCGGTGGGGCGTGGCCGGCCGGATCGTCTACGCCTGGGTCCTGACGATCCCGATGGCGGCCGCGATCGGGGCGCTCGGGTACGGAATCCTTTCGGCCCTCGGGCGCCGCTGAGCGCCGCCCGGGTCCCCCGACAAAAAATAAGCCCCCCGTCGCCGGGGGGCCCCGAAGGAGGAGATCTGTGTCTCTGCCTGTATTACGAAGCAGGGCCGCCCCCTGTTGAGGTGTATTTTCGGGACACGGATTCTGAACGGCCCGCTTCGCGGGCCCACCGACAAGAGAGGGAACTTCGCATGCTCACCGTCTCCCGGACGATCCGCGGACTTTGATCAAGCTCCGGTTGAAGCCGGGGCGCGAGGCGTCCGTGCGGCGCCGGCACCCGTGGCTCTTTTCGGGCGCCGTCGCGCAGGCCGACGGCGATGGCTCCGACGGACGAGCCGAGGTCGTGGACGCTTCGGGGCGGATTCTCGCCCGGGGCGCCTACTCGCCGGATTCGCAGATCCTCGCGCGGTTGTGGACGTTCGACGGACGGGAGATCGACGCCGGGCTCTTTCGCGAGCGGTTTGTGGCCGCGCGGAAGCTGCGCGAGCAGGTCCTGCCGCCCGGGACGACCGGCTTTCGCGCCCTCAACTCCGAGGGCGACCTCTGCCCGGGCGTCCTCCTCGACGTGTACGGCGAGACGGCGGTGCTCGAGCTCCTCACCGCGGGGACCGAGGCCTGGCAGGCCGATCTCGATGCTATGGCGCGAGAGGTCTTTTCGCCCGAGCGCCTGCTCGTCCGCGAGACGGGTTCCTCGCGCGACCAGCGCCGGGTCCTTCCGGGACGAGAGGCGGGGGGCGAGGGCGCTCGGGTGCCGTTCCTCGAGAACGGCCTGCACTTCGTGGCCGACGTGGGCTCCGGCCAGAAGACCGGCTTCTTCCTCGACCAGCGCGAGAATCGCGCGCGCCTCCGGGCGCTCGCGCGCGGCCGCAGCGTCCTGAACCTCTTCTCCTATTCGGGCGCCTTCTCGGTGGCCGCGCTCGCCGGCGGCGCCTCCCGGGCGGTCGACGTGGATTCCTCCGCCGCCGCCCTCGAGCTCGCGCGCGAGCACCGCGCCGCGAACTCATTCGGGGCCGACGATTCCGACTTCGTCCAGGCCGACGTCTTCGAGGACGTGCGCCGCCGAGCCGCCGCGGGGGAGCGGTGGGACGTCGTCGTCTGCGATCCGCCGGCGTTTGCGAAGAAGAAGTCGGACGTCGAGCGAGCCGCCCGGGGCTACAAGGACGTCAATCGGGTCGCGATGTCGCTCGTCGCTCCGGCCGGACTCCTGCTGACGTGTTCCTGCTCGGGCCTCGTGGACGCGGACCTCTTCCAGAAGGTCGTCTTCTCCGCGAGCCTGGACGCCGGGGTTCCCTTCGCGATCGTGGCGCGACAGGGAGCGGGACCCGACCACCCGGTTTCCCTCGATTGCCCGGAAGGCGAATATCTCAAGGGAATCTGGCTGCGCCGGGCATAGGGGCCGGTGGGGCGGCGTTATCATCGGCCGAATGAGGGGATTCGTCCGCATCGGGCGGTGCTTCGTCATGGCCGCAGCGGCCGCGGGCTGCTGCGCCGCGGCCGTCTTCGCCGCCGACAATCGGACTCCGGTCATCGAGGTCGGCGCGGCCCCGTACCAGCCGACGGCTCCCTCGAAGGCCGCCCCGAAAGCCTCGGATCTGTCGCTCTCCGCTCAGCGCCTTCCGGCCTCGGCGCGGCACGACCTCGGCGAGCTGACGGCGGCGGAGCGCGAGAGTCTCCGGCAGCCGGATCGCCGCACGGGCCCGGGCGCCCGGCCGAAGAAGGCGGCGGTCAAGAACGGCATCACGCGCAGCCTTCCCGGCCCGGTCGGGTTCTCCGGCCTGCCGAACCTCGCCACCGGAGAATCGCGGGCGGAGTCGGGCGGTTTCCTGGAGCGCCTCGCCGACGGCACGCTGGTCTGGACCGCGTCCTTCTCGTCGACCGGCGCCGGCGCCCTTCGCCTCTATCTCCCGGAGGCGCGCCTCCCGCCGGGCAGCCTCGTCTACGTGTACGGCGACGACGGCGAGGTCAAGGGGCCGTACGACTTCGCGTCGGGAACGCGGCCCGAGGGATTCTGGACGAACACGATCTACTCGGGCTCGATCTCGATCGAGGTGCGGATCCCGGCTTCGTCCGCGGCCGATCTCGCCGGCGCGACGCTCCGCGTGGGCGGCGTCGTGCACATTCTGAAATCCGGCGGAGCGGTGCTTCTTCCCAAGGACGATTCCTGCTTCGTGGACCGCAGCTGCGTGACCCTGGCCGACTGGCCGAACGTCGTCCAGGCCGGCAACGCCGTCGCCCAGCTCACGTTCGTGGACCAGGGGAGCTCCTACATCTGCTCCGGCGGCCTGCTCAACACGACCGCCGGACCGACGACGCCCTATCTCCTGACCGCCAACCACTGTTTCGACAACCAGTCGGCGGCCACCTCGCTCGAGGCGGTCTGGCAGTACCGGACCGCGACCTGCAACGGTCCGACTCCCGACGAGAGTGTCTTCCCGACGACGCTCGGCTCGACGCTCCTCGCGACGGGCGCCGAGCCGGACAAGAGCGACTACACGTTTCTGCAGCTCTCCGAGGACCCTCCACCCAATAGCTACGCCCTGGGTTGGACGACGGCCGACGTGAGGAACGCCGCCGGTCTGGTCCTCTACCGCCTCAGCTATCCGATCGCCGCGAACATGTTCGACATCGATCCGCAGATCTTCACTCGCGAGCTGATCACGCCGATCCCCAGCGATGAGGCCTGTGCGGAGGCCCCGACGGATTCCTTCATCTACGAGCAGGACATCGAGGGCGGGACGGGAGGCGGCAGCTCGGGCTCTCCGGCCATGCTGGAAAACCTGCGGGTCGTGGGCCAGCTCTTCGGGGCCTGCGGCACCAATCAGAACGACGACTGCGACAACATCGACAACAACTCGGTCGACGGAGCCTTCTCCTCGACCTTTCCGGCGGTGCAGCAATGGCTCGCTCCCGCATCGCTCGGCAGCTGCGTTCCCGATGCGAACACCCTGTGCCTCGAGAACTCCCGGTTCCGCGTGACGGCCTTCTGGACGCGGACCGACAACTCGTCCGGCGCCGGCAACGCCGTTTCCCTGTCGGGCGACTCCGGCTACTTCTGGTTCTTCTCGTCGACCAACATCGAGTTGATCGTCAAGGTCCTCGACGGGTGCAGCATCGATTCCAACTTCTGGGTCTTCGCCGGAGGCCTGACCAACGTCGACGTGATGATGCTCGTCGAGGACACGGTGACGGGGGCCTCGCAGGTGTACCTGAACACCCAGGGACAGCCCTTCCAGCCCCTCCAGGACACGCAAGCCTTCGCCTGTCCGTAAAGCCGCGGGCCCCGCCGGATGTCTCCGGCCTGCTGCTAAGATCCGCCTCCCATGAATCTGGAGTTGAGCGAGGAGCAGCAGCTGCTGCAGGCCTCGGTCCGGGAGTTCGCCGAGGAGGTCGTGCGCCCGCGCGCGGCGCGGATCGACCAGACCGGCGAGTTTCCCGCACGACACCTTCGCGGAGGCCGGGCGGCTCGGCCTCGCGGGCGTCGCCGTGCCCGCCGAGCACGGCGGCTCGGGCATGGACACCGTCTCCTACGCGATCGTCATCGAGGAGATCTCGCGAGCGTGCGCGAACACGGGCGTCATCCTGTCGGTCAACAACTCGCTGGTCTGCGATCCGATCGACCGCTTCGGAAACGACGACCAGAAGAAGCGGTTCCTCGTTCCGCTCGCGAAAGGCGAGAAGCTCGGCTGCTTCGCGCTGACCGAGCCCGACGCCGGCTCGGATGCCGGCAACCAGAAGACGCGCGCGATCCGGGAGGGCGACGACTACCGGATCTCCGGGCAGAAGGTCTTCATCACGTGCGGCTCGAACGCCGACTCTGTCTTCTCTTCGCCATGACGAGCCCGGAGAAGAAGATCAAGGGCATCTCGGCGTTCGTCGTCGACGCGGCCTCGCCCGGTTTCGACCGCTCGAGGCACCAGGTCAAGCTCGGCGTCAACGCGTCGGGAACCGTCGAGATCTTCCTGACCGACGTGCGCGTCCCCGTCGCCGACCGGCTCGGCGAGGAGGGCGACGGGTTCAAGATCGCCATGTCGACGCTCGACGGCGGCCGCATCGGCATCGCGGCGCAGGCGGTCGGCATCGCGCAGGAGGCCTTCGAGGCGGCGGTGAGCTACGCGAAGGCGCGCAGGGCCTTCGGAAAGCCGATCGCGGAGTTCCAGGCGCTGCGCTTCTATCTCGCCGACATGGCGACCGAGGTGGACGCGGCGCGCCTGCTGACGCGCAAGGCCGCGGCGGCCAAGGACGAGGTCAAGAAGAACGGCGGCCGCTACTCCATGGAGGCGGCCGTCGCCAAGCTCTTCGCCGCCGAGATGGCGCAGCGCGTGACGACCAAGGCGCTGCAGATCCACGGCGGCTACGGCTACACCAAGGAATACCCGGTCGAGCGCAACTTCCGGGACGCGCGCATCACCGAGATCTACGAGGGAACGAGCGAGATCCACCGGCTGATCATCGCGCGCGAGGTCTTCCGCGACGCAGGGCTGCAGATCGGATGAACGTGATTCCTGGTAGAACGCCCCTCACCCCAACCCTCTCCCGAGGGGAGAGGGGGCTAGCGGAGGCGTCGCGGCGCGACGCAACGGAGTCCTGATTGGGCCAGACGAGAATGTTCCGGGACCGCGTGGTCTCGATGGAGCAGACCTTCGAGGGAGGCGAGAAGCATCTTCCGCTCCTGAAGTCGATCTGCAGCGAGGCGCTTCCGGATCTGACGTTCCGCGAGCATGCGCTCGATCACGAACGCGACCTCTTCGTCATGGACTTCGACGCGCCCGACGGAACGAAGCGGCGCATCGGCTGGACGCGCATGGTGCTCTTCGACGCCGAGCGCATTCCGACGCTCGCCGCGGATCCCGCCGCCGTCCTGCGCGCGAAGATCGTGGGGCTGCTCCGCGCCCAGGCCGGAAAGACGGAGATCCTCGTCACGTTCCGCCATCTCGAGGAGGGCTGGGTGGACACGCCCGAGCCTCGCCGCGAGGGGGGCCGCCGCCGCCGGCGCGGAGGACGGGGCGGCCGGGGCGGGGAGCGCGGCGGGCCTCGTCCGAGCGCTCCGCCGCGGGAGCGCGAGCGGCGCCCGGGAGGCCGTCCGCCGGCGGGAGGCGCTCCGAAGCCGCAGCCGCCGGCCGGGGCGCCGCGCGGCGCTCCCGAGAGGCGTCCGCCGGCTCCCGCCCCCGCACCGGCCGCCGCCGGCGCGGCTCCGGGCGGAGCGGGCAAGCGCCGCCGCCGGCGCCGCCGCCGCGGCCGCGGTCCCGGCGCCGGATCGTCCGGCCCGGGCGGCGCGCCGCCTTCCGCGGGTCCGCGATCATGAATTTCGAGCTGACCGAGGACCAGAAGCGCATTCGCGATGCGGTGCGCGACTTCGCCGCCGCCGAAATCGAGCCGCACGTGGCCGCCTGGGAGAAGGAAGAGCGGTTCCCGCGCGAGCTCATCGGCCGCCTCGGCGAGCTCGGCGTCATGGGGATGATGGTTCCCGAGACCTACGGGGGCGCCGGGGCGGACGCGCTCTCCTACGTTCTCGCCATCGAGGAGCTCGCGCGCGTGAGCGCCTCGACGGCGGTGATCGTCTCGGTCAACAACTCCGTCGTCTGCTATCCGATCTGGAAGTTCGGCTCCGAAGAT
The DNA here is from genome assembly GCA_963738945.1 of uncultured Acidobacteriota bacterium. Lineage (GTDB taxonomy): Bacteria > Acidobacteriota > Thermoanaerobaculia > UBA5066 > Gp7-AA6 > DAHUXD01. Next base: position 1,976,563 of record CAVTYD010000002.1, on the reverse strand, counting down.
CAGAAGGCGAAGATTCTCGAGCCGCTCGCCTCCGGGAAGGCCCTCGGAGCCTACGCTCTGACGGAGCCCCAGTCCGGCTCGGACGCGGCCAACCAGAAGACCCGGGCCGTGCGGGACGGCGACGACTACGTCCTGAACGGCGCGAAGGCCTGGATCACCAACGCGGGGGAGGCGGAGTGGTACGTCGTCATGGCCATGACGGACCCCTCCGCGGGCACTCACGGCATCACCGCGTTTCTCGTGTCGTCGGCCGACCGGGGGCTGCGCGTCGGGGCGCCGGAAGACAAGATGGGCCTGCGCTCGTCGAAGACGGCCGCGATCTACTTCGAAGACGTGCGGCTTCCCGGGGGCCGGCGGCTCGGCGCCGAGGGCGAGGGCTTCAAGATCGCCATGACGACGCTCGACCATTCGCGGATCGGCATCGCCGCCCAGGGAATCGGCATCGGCCAGGCCGCCTACGAGGCCTCCGTCGAGTACGCGAAGACGCGCGAATCCTTCGGCCGCCGGCTGGCCGAGCACGAGGCGATCGCGTTTCAGATCGCCGACATGCGCGTGCAGCTCGAAGCGTCCCGGGTCCTGACGTACCGCGCGGCGATGCGCTCCGAGGCGCCCGGCGCGCGCTTTTCCAAGGAATCGTCCATGGCCAAGGTCTACGCGACCGAGGCGGCCAACGCCATCGCCGCCCGCGCGGTGCAGATTTTCGGCGGCTACGGCTATTCGAAGGAGTATCCGGTCGAGCGGTACTATCGGGATGCGCGTGTGACGACGATCTACGAGGGAACGAGCGAGATCCAGCGCATCGTGATCTCGAAGAACGTGCTCGCGGGGCGCTGAGAGCGAGGCGGCCATGTCCGACGATTCCGTGCTTCCGCCGGACGATCCGGTTTTCCCGTCCGACGACGACGCCGAGCTGTCGGAGCTCGCGTCGCTCGAAGCCGAGCCCGTCCTCGAGCCGCCCCCGGCCGCCGAAGCCATGACCGGAGCGATTGCCGAGCCCGAGCTCGCGCCTGTCCCGACGCCCGCGCGCGCGGCCGTGCCGCCTCGTGGCCGGCCGGACCTGGCGGACCGCCGCGAACCGCTCTATCGCGATTGCCGGGGCTACCGGCTGCGTCTCGATCCTCCGGACCTCGCCCGGCTTCGCGAGCTGCCCGGCTCGCGCGGCAAGTCGGATTCCGAGATCGGCGAGGCTTTCTTCGACGGCCAGGCCGATCGCCTCGCCGCCTCGATCGCCGACGACGTGCCGTCGCCAAACGAAATCCGCGTCGTGGTCGATCCCTACTCGCGCCAGGCCTTTCTGGCGCTCGAGAATCAGATCCGGGGGATTTTGAGCTTCTGAGCCGCGGGATCCCTCTTCCGGCCGAGCTCTCCCCCTCACCCCAACCCTCTCCCCCCTTTCGGGGGGCGAGGGAGTAAGAGTCGAACCGCGGCAGTCTGGGTAAAGCCCGCGGCGTGAGAAGTCACCCGAGCGAAGCGAGGGTGGAGGCTCACGCCGCGGGAGCCGGAGCGAGAGGAGGGGGCAGGCGCTCGGTCGAGCCCGCGTCCGGGCGAGCCGAGCGCCGGTGCGCGCCCGAACGGGCGCGCAGCCGCCGAGCGAGCGGAGGCGACGTTTTAGCGGAGGCGACGGCCTAGATATCTGCCGTGACGACGATCCGGGTCGCCTTCGAGAGGCGCGCCTTCTTCTGATGCGGATCGATCTCGACGGCGATCTCGCCGGGCTCGGCGCCGGCGGAGCTGAGGACGTCCGCCCAGGCCTCCGCGCGCGAGCGCAGGAAGTCTTCCGCGACCGCCGGCTCTTCACGGCCTTCGAAATCGGCCATCGCCTTGAGTTTCTCGACATTCGAGCGATCGAGCACGAACGCATACCCGTCCCGGCTGGTGCGGTAGGTGCGGTTCGGGTTCGGGGAGCTGGCTTGTTCCATGGACGGGAATTTTAGGGCATTTTCTGCGCTTTTCGGCCTCGATGAATCTCGCACGAAGGCTCTTCCCCGGCGTCCCGCTCGCCGTGGCGCTCGTTCTCGCCGCGCCCCTGTCCGCCGAGACGGTGCGCAATCACTTCGACTCCGACACGATGGTGCGGCCGCCCGCGTACTTCGACCTCGTGGTTCTGGGAGCGCCGGCCGCGGCGCGCTGGCTGGTCCTCGGGGACCCGAACGCACCGTCCGCCCCCAATTGCCTGGCCCAGGTCGAAACGGACCGTCCACCCGGCTCGATCGCCGCCGCGGTCCGGCGCACTTATTCTTTTCAGGACGGCTCGGTCAAGACGTTCGTGAAGCGCTTCGGCGGACGGGGCGGCCTGCTCCTGCGAATGGCCGGCGAGAAGGACTTCGTCGTGCTCGTCGCCGACATGAACACCGGCGACACGGTCCTGACTTCGTATCGCGACGGCCAGCCGACGGTCCTCGGCCGCGGCCGCGCCGCGCTCGACCGGGATTGGGAGCAATTCTCGGTCGTGGCCGCGGGGCCGTCGCTGACGGTGTTCTTCCGCGACCGGAAGCTCTTCGAAGCGAAGGACCCTCATCCCGTCGCGGGCAGGACCGGCCTCGTGACCGAGGGGCCGGGTCAGGCCTCGTTCGACGAGTTCATCCTCGACTTCACCCCAGCGGCGCCGTAGTTCTCTGTGACGGAAGTCGCTGGAGCCGAAGAATCGTAGGGGCGGGGCTTGTCCCCGCCCGCGGGCGGCCGCAAGGGCCGCCCCTACGAAGACAAGGCAACACGGGACTTCTGTTACGGAACACTAGGATTCGCCCGCGCGGGCGCGATCGAGTCGGCGAAGCGGAAGCGTCCGCCTTCGACGCGGAGCACGACGGCCGGCTTGATGGGGTTTCGGTCGGCGTCCATGGTGATCGAGCCGGTGACCGCCGGGAAATCCTTCGTCGCGGCGAGCGCGTCGCGGATGCGTTTGCCCTCCGTCGAGCCGGCGCGCGTGATGGCGTCGGCGAGCAGGCGCATCGCGTCGTAGGACGAAGCGGCGATCGAGTCGGGATCCGCGCCGTATCGGGCGCGATAGGCCTCGACGAACTTTCGCACCGCCGGCTTCGGATCGTCCACGGAGTAGTGATTCGAGAGGTACGCGCCCTCGATCGCCTCGCCGCCGATCTCGGTGAGCTTGGGCGAATCCCACCCGTCCGCCCCGAGGAGCGTGGCCTTCAGCCCGAGCGATCGGGCCTGCCGGGCGATCAGGCCGGCGTCCGTGTAATAGCCGGGGATGAAGAGAACGTCCGGGCTCGACGGGCGCAGAGACGTCAGCTGCGCCGAGAAATCGCTGTCCCCCTCCGAATACTTCGCTTCGGCGGCGACCGTTCCGCCCGCGGCCGTGAACGCCTTGCGGAAGGTCTCCGCGAGGCCCACGCTGTAGTCGCTGCGCGTGTCGGTCAGGATCGCGGCGGTCCGCGCCTTCAGGTTCCGGCGGGCGAAGGTCGCGAGCACCTGTCCCTGGTAGGCGTCGATGAAGCATGCGCGGAAGATGTAGTCCCCTTTCTTCGTCACCTCGACGTTGGTGGAGGTGGGGGAGATCAGCGGCACCCGGTAGCTCTGGGCGATCGGCGCCGCGGCCAGCGTCCGGGACGACGCCTGCTCGCCGATGAGGGCGACGACGTGATCGCGCGTGATCAGCTTCGAGACGGCCGTGGCGGCCTCGGAGGCCTCGCCGCGGTCGTCTTCGCTCAGGACCTCGAGGGGATGGCCGAGCACTCCGCCGGCGCGGTTGATCTCGTCGGCCGCGAGCAGAACGCCGTTCTTTCCGGAGATCGCGAAGGTCGCCGTCGGACCCGTCAGCGCGCCGAAGAACCCGATCTTGATGCCCTGTGAATCCGCGGCCGGCTTCTCCCCGCCGCAGGCGCCGGTGAGGAGGGCGGCGGCGAGACAGGCCGCCGGGCTCGCGAGGCGTCTCATGCGGACCCGATTCTACGTTGCAGGCGGGTTAGGATTCGAGGCGGAGGAACGATGGCGAGAATCTCCCTGGTCGGCCGCTCGAAGACGTCGGGCGCGGTCCGCGAGGCGTTCGAGCGCAAGATCGCCGAGCGCGGAAACATCCCCAACATGTATCGCGCCTTCGCGCATCGGCCGTGGCTGCTGACCACGATGGACGCGCACTTCGCCGCGGTCATGGGATCCGGGACGGTGCCTCTCAAGCTCAAGGAGATGCTGGCGCTGCAGACTTCGCAGGAGAACGCCAGCCGCTACTGCTCGGCTTCCCACACCGTGCTCGCCGGCCGCACCGGCTCGACGCCCGAACAGATCGCCGCGCTCCGCGACGCCGAAAACGGCCCCTTCACGGATCGCGAGAAGGCGGCCCTCGGGTTCGGCCTCCACCTGACGCGCGACGCGAATCGGGTTCCCGACGCGGTCTTCGCCGAGCTGCGCTCGCACTTCGACGAAGGCGAGATCGTGGAGATCGCGGCGGTCGTGGGCCTCTTCGCCTACTTCAATCGCTTCAACAACGGCTTCGCGCTCGAGCCGACGAAGGCGGGGGAGGGCGTCGACTCCTGATCGGCGGCCCTTTGATAGGCTCTCCGCCCTATGACGGAAGCCAAGACCTACGACCTCTGCATCATCGGTTCCGGGCCGGGCGGGTACGTCGCCGCGATCCGCGCGTCGCAGCTCGGCATGTCGGTCCTCGTCGTCGAAAAGGAGCCACGCCTGGGCGGAGTCTGCACGCTGTGGGGGTGCATTCCGACGAAGGCTCTTCTGCACACGGCGGACGTTCTGGAGGAAGCGCGACACGCGGCGGAGGTCGGGGTCTCCGCACGGGAAGTGCGCCTCGACATGGCGGCCGCGCACAAGCACCGCGAGAAGATCGTGCGGCAGTCCACCAACGGCGTCTCCTACCTGATGAAGAAGAACCGCGTGGACCTGGCGGCGGGCTTCGGGCGGCTCGCCGGGAGCGGGCGCGTCTCGGTGACCGGAGCGGACGGCGCGGAGACGATCTATGCCGCGAAGAACGTCATCATCGCCACCGGCTCGACGCCCCGCGCTCTGCCGGGAATGGAGATCGACGAGAAGACGGTCCTCTCATCGACCGGGATGCTCGAGGTCGCCGAGGTGCCGAAGTCGCTCGTCGTGATCGGCTCGGGCGCCGTCGGCGTCGAGTTTGCGTCGATGTATGCCCGCTTCGGATCGAAGGTCACGATCATCGAGGTCCTGCCCCGCATCGTTCCGGTCGAGGACGAAGAGATCTCGCGCGAGCTCGCGGCCTCGTTCAAGCGGCAGGGCATCGCGATCTACCCGGACACGCGCGTCGAGCGGCTGACGCGCGGCGAGACCGGAGCCGAGCTGCTCGCGCGTTCGACCGGAGACAAGACCGAGACCTTCCGCGCCGAGAAAGTGCTCATGGCGGTCGGCCGCCGTCCTCTGACCGACGGAATCGGGCTCGAGGCGGCCGGCGTCGTGACCGAGAAAGGCTACGTCAAGGTCGACGCCATGATGCGGACGGCGGCCCCCGGCGTCTACGCGATCGGCGACGTGCTGCCCACGCAGGCGCTGGCGCATCTGGCGTCGGCGGAAGGCGTGGTCGCCGTGGAGCACATGGCGGGGAAGAATCCGCAACCGATCAACTACGACCAGGTCCCGGGCTGCACGTACTGCTCGCCGGAGATCGGGTCCGTCGGCCTGACCGAGGCGAAGGCGCGTGAGCGAGGCTACGACGTCGTCGTCGGCAAGTTCCCGTTCTCCGCCATCGGCAAGGCCCGCATCGTGAACCAGGCCACGGGCTTCGTGAAGATCGTGGCGGAGAAGAAGTACGACGAGGTTCTCGGAGTCCACGTCATCGGCCCGTCCGCGACCGAGCTGATCGCCGAGGCTTGTGCCGCGATGAGGCTCGAGGCGACCTCGGAGGATCTCGTCAATACCATCCATGCCCACCCGACCCTGTCCGAATCCCTCCACGAAGCCTCGGAGGCCGTCCTCGGGCACGCCATCCACATTTAGGTCGGCGCGTCCCGAAGTCTCCCTCGAAGGGTCGGCGGTTACTGCGGGCCGGAGGCCGCAGCAGCCGCGTTGGCCTGAGCGATCGGCCGCACCAGCGCGGGTCCGCTGGACGCGGCCGGTCCGCCGGACCGGGCAGAGGCCGAGGTCACCGGAGCCGAGCCTCCCTGCATGGGGAGATTGGCGATCGTCTTGGGGCTCATCGGTGCCGCCGCCTCCTTCGCCGTGATGCGGGTCGAGCTCCTGACGTCCGAACGGCGAAGACTCATCAGCCGGCCATCCGGGTAGGCGTGAAAGACGATCATGCCGCCCTTGACCGAAGGCTCGCCGATCGAAACCTGAGTCCCGGAAGGGGAGAGGTCGAGCCGGAAATAGGCCGGTGGCGGCGCCGCGGCGGCCGCGGCCAGGGCGAATGTCAGCGCCAGGTGGAGCATGGCTGGACTCCCTCGTGGATCCGACAATTGTCGCATGGCGGCGGGCCGCGGAGGCCGCCCGGAGTCCGAGGCGGCGCTAGTTCGGCGGCAGGGCGGCGGGATTGGACGTCGTGACGGCCAGGCCGTCGGCGGTCGGGACGATCGTCGGCCCGTGGCTGGCCGCAGGCGCCTTCACTCCCGTCGTCGGTCGGCCCGACGAGGTCGGCGAGCTTCCCTGCATCGCGAGATTGCCGATTGCCTTGAGTGTTTTCGGAGGCGGCCCCGCGGCTTCTTTCGCCGTGACCCGCGAGTAGCCGCGGACGTCCGCGCGGCGGAGGCTCATCAGTCTCCCGTCCGGGTACGCGTGGAAGACGACCATCCCTCCCTTGACCACCGGCTCTCCGATCGACACCTGGCTGCCGGACGGAGCGAGCTCGAGCCGGAAGTACGCGGGTTCCGCCGCTACAGTCGCGGCGAGAAATGCGGCGAGCGCCAGGTGGAGCATGGTCGCCTCCCTATGGTTTTGCCCAATTGTCGCACGGTTACCCCTTTAGCCCGGCCGGCGGCTCGCCCTGGTTGGGGCGATCATCTTCCCCCTCACGCCAACCCTCTCCCGCCGGGAGAGGGGGTAAGAAGGCTCGACAAGTCACGATCTTCCGAAAGCTCGCGGGGCCCCGAACGAAGCGGAGGCGACGGAGCTCGAGAGGGGCCCCTCACCCCAACCCTCTCCCGGCGGGAGAGGGGGTAAGAAGGCTCGACAAGTCACGATCTTCCGAAAGCTCGCGGCGTGAGAAGTCACCCGAGCGGAGCGAGGGTGGAGGCTCACGCCGCGGGAGCCGGAGCAGAGTGAGAGCCAGGTGAGCGGTCGAGCCCGCAACCGGGCGAGCCGCTCACCGGTGCGCCGCAGGGCGCAGGCCCCGAACGAAGCGGAGGCGACGGTTACTGCGGCGGATTCTGCCCGTTCGTCATGCTCGGAGCCGTCGGGACGTCCCCGGCCGAGGACTGCGTCGCGTTCGCGGGTCCGTAGGCGAACGTTCTTCCGACCTGGTAGTCGTTGGCCGAATTGGGCATCGCCTCCGACTGACCGGGAACGAGATTGCTGTAGAAGCCGGGTCCCCCGATGGTGTTCGCCGCCGGTTTCGGCTGGCCGATCACGCGCGCGTTGGTCGCCCCGCCCTGCGAGGAGCCGCCCTGCATCGCGAGGTTGCCGATCGGGATGACCTGCTCGGCGGCGTTGCTCGCGTGAGCGCTGGTGGACGCCATTCCGAGGACGCTCTTGACGCTGGCTCGGGGATAGCTGACGAGCGTCCCGCTCGGAAACTCGTGGAAGATGACCATCTGCCCCTTCGTCACGGGCAAGCCCCTGGCGATGACGCTGCCGGACGGGGCGAGATTGACCTGGTAGAACTTGTCTTCGGCTCGGAGCGCGAAGGCGCAGGCGAGCAGGACCGCAAACGCGAGCAAGCGGCTCCTCATGACCCACCTCCTCCAAAAAATGTTATCACGCCGGCTTCGCCCCTCCGCCGTCGGCGGCGGCCCCCTGCCGAATCCATCGCCCGATGAGGGAGATCGTCCGCTCGGACGCCGGAGGGTCGAGAATAGAATGGCGGCTCGAATTTCGACACCATGAGCCAGGAAGCCCCCAAACCCGCCGACCTGTCGGCCCTTCGCATCCACCGCGAGCCCGAGCGCCGAAGCGGGGCCCGCGGAGGCCTGCTGCTCGGGGCGATCGCCGTCGTCGCGGTCGGGATCGCCGCGTATTTCCTGGCCGGCCGCAGCCTTCGCCCCGCCCGGGTCGAGGTCGTGACCGCCTCGGTCGTGACGGAGGGGCAGGCGACCACGCTCCTTTCGGCGACCGGGTACGTGGAAGCCGAGCGCAAGGCCGATCTCTCTCCGAAGATCACCTCGAGAATAACGGAACTGAACGTGACGGAGGGGACGCGCGTCAGGAAGAACGACATCATCGCGCGCCTCGACTCGACGGACCTCGACGCGCAGCTCGCCGAGGCCAAGGCCAACTGGGTCAACGCCGCGGCCGAGCGCGACCGGCAGAAGAACCTCTTCGACCAGGGCCTCGCCCCGAAGTCCGCCTTCGATGCGGCCGTGGCCTCGGAGGCCGCGACGCGCGCCCGTGTGCAGTACACCGAGGCGCTGCTCGACTACACGATCATCCGCGCGCCCTTCGCCGGCGTCATCACCGCCAAGCGCGCCTTCGTCGGCGAGGCGGTCTCGCCGTTCGGATCCTCGCCCTCGGGAGGCGGCTCGGGCGGCGCGATCGCGACGATCGTGGAGTTTTCCTCTCTCTACGTCGGCGCCGACGTCAACGAGGCGAATCTCTCGAGGCTCACGAAGAACCAGCCGGCCGAGATCTTGCTCGATGCCGTTCCCGACAAGGTCTACCATGGCTTCCTTCGCCAGATCGTTCCGGCGGCCGACCGGCAGAAGGCCACGGTGCGCGTCAAGGTCGCGTTCCTCGATCCGGACGACCGCGTCCTGCCGGACCTCTCGGCCCGGGTGAGCTTCACGAGTGCGCCGACCCAGGGCAAGGGCGCGCGCTCCCGGATCGTCGTCCCGAAGGCGACGCTGGCGACGGTCGGCGGACGCACGGGCGTCTTCCGGGTCGTGGATGGGCGGGCCGTGTTCACTCCGGTCACCGCGGGAGGCGACGTGCAGGGCCAGGTCGAGATCACGCAGGGGTTGCAGGGCGGCGAGCGCCTGATCTCGCTCGCCGGTGGGGTCCAGGTGAAGGACGGCGAAAAGGTCCGAGTGGAAGGACAGGAGAGTTGAGCATGGCCGACCCGCTGATTCGCATCGACCAGGTGGAGAAGGTCTACCGGAGAGACCAGATCGAAGTTCCGGTTCTTCTGGGAATCAACCTGGACATTCCCGAGGGGGAGTACGTCGCTCTGATGGGGCCGTCGGGCTCGGGCAAGACGACCCTGTTGAACCTGATCGCCGGCATCGATTCGCCGACCCGCGGGCGGATCGTGGTCGGCGGGCGGGACATCGCGACGCTCGGGCAGACGGATCTCGCGCGCTGGCGCTCGAACACGATCGGCTTCATCTTCCAGCTCTACAACCTCCTGCCGGTCCTGACCGCGTTCGAGAACGTGGAGCTTCCGCTCCTGCTGACTCCCCTGAAGAAGGCCGAGCGCCGCAAGCACGTCGAAACGGCCCTCTCGATCGTCGGCCTCGCCGACCGGATGGATCACTACCCGCGGCAGCTCTCCGGCGGTCAGGAGCAGCGCGTGGCGATCGCCCGGGCGATCGTCTCCGACCCGAAGATCCTGGTCGCCGACGAGCCCACGGGCGATCTCGACGCGAAGTCGGGCGACGAGATCCTCGACCTGCTCCGGCGTCTGAACGAGGAGTTCGGCAAAACCATCGTCATGGTCACGCACGATCCCAGGGCCGCCGGCCGCGCGCACCGCATGGTCCACCTCGACAAGGGCGTCCTCCACGCGGACGAGCGCACCGGCTCGATGAGGTCCGTATGAAGTACTTCCGCCTGATCTGGAAGAACGTTTTTCGCAAGAAGCTGCGGACGACCCTGACCGCGAGCTCGATCGTCCTCGTCCTCGTGCTCATCGTCATCCTGACGTCGCTGCTGCAGGCGATGCAGGCGGACCCGTCCGGCGGACGCGGCGCCAATCGCCTGGTCGTCCAGCACGCCACGGGTCTCGGCAATTTCCTGCCCCTCTCGCAGCGGCAGAGGATCGAGCAGATCCCGGGCGTGGTGGCCGTGTCGCCGGAGCTCTGGTTCGGAGGGGTCTACAAGGACGACAAGCCCGAGAACTGGATCGGCCAGCTCTCGACGGACCCCGACATCTATTTCGACAAGATCTTCGACGACGCGAAGATCGACCCGCAGGTCAACGCGGAGTGGAAGGCCACGCGCAACGGCTTCGTCGCGGGCGAGAGCATCGCGAAGAAGTTCGGCTGGAAGAAGGGCGACCACATCGTCCTGAAGGGAACGTACATTCCGCTGAACGCGGACCTCGTCTTCGTCGGCCCGTACAACGCGGGAGACGAGTCGAACATCTTCTTTCACAACGAGTACCTGAATCAGTCGGACTGGGTGCTGGCGAACAAGGTGACGGGGCTGTACTACCTCAAGGTCGACAACGGCGAAGACGTTCCGCGCGTCGCGGCCGCGATCGACAAGATGTTCGAGAACAGCGACGCCCCGACGAAGACGCTGACCGAGAAGCAGTTCCAGCTCCAGTTCATGGAGATGATGGGCAACGTCAAGTTCCTCATCAACGGCATCTCGATCATCATCCTGTTCGCGGTCACCCTGATCGTCGCGAACACGGTCGCGATGTCGGCCCGCGAGCGCGTCACCGAGATCGCCGTCATGCGGACCCTCGGCTTCGGGCGCGGGCACATCCTCGGTTTCATCCTGTCGGAGTCGGTGCTGATGTCGCTGCTCGGCGGCATCCTCGGCGTCCTGCTGGCGAAGTTCTTCTTCATCCCCGGCCTCGTCGCGGCCGGCAACAAGACGTCCATCTCGGCGTGGCTGGTCAACTTCCGCGTCTCGCCGCGCACGCTCGTGCTGGCCTTCACGATCTCGGTCGGTGTCGGGATCCTCGCCGGGTTCGTGCCGGCGATCCGCTCGTCGCAGCGCAAGATCGTGGACGGCCTCCGGCAGGTGGTGTGAGATGGCGATTCCGCTGAAGTACAACCTCCGCAATCTGGTGGCCCGCAAGACCTCGACGGGCATGACCGCGTTCGTGATCGGGCTCGTCGTGGCCGTCTTCCTCTGCGTGCTCGCGCTCGTTCAGGGCGTGACCCGCACCCTCTCCGTGACCGCCTCGACGCGCAACGTGCTCGCGATGCGCGTGGGTTCCCAGGCCGAGATGCAGAGCGTCATCACCCGCGACCAGGCCGATCAGATGCAGACGATGCCGGGACCCGAGCGGACGGCTTCGGGGAAGGCCTACGTCTCGCCCGAGCTGATCACCCTCATCAACGTGCCCCGCGAAGACGGCAAGTCGTACTCGAACGTGCAGGTCCGGGGAATGGCTCCCATCGGACTCGAGATCCGCTCGGGAGTGAAGCTCGTGGACGGGCGGATGTTCACCGCGGGCACCAACGAGGCGATCGTCTCGAAGAACCTGTCGAAGCGCTTCGCGAACATGAAGGTCGGCGACACCCTGAAGACCGGCAGCTACCGGTGGGTGATCGTCGGCCTCTTCGACGCCCAGGGAAGCGCCTACGAGTCCGAGATCTGGACCGACGTGCGGGACCTGCAGCAGCAGACCAAGCGGGACATGTACTCCTCGGTCTTCGTGCGTCTTCCCGACTCCGAGACCGCCAACCGATACATCGAGACCATCAAGGGGGACCAGCGGTTGAAGCTCGAGGGCAAGACGGAGCGGAAGTACTACGACGAGCAGATGATCACGGGAGCTCCGATCAAGGCGCTCGCCTTCATCGTGGGGCTCTTCACCGCGATCGGCGCGGCCTTCGGCGCGATGAACACGATGTACGCGCAGGTTTCGGCGCGCACGCGCGAAATCGGGACCCTGCGGGCCATCGGCTTCTCGCGCCGATCGATCCTCGTCTCGTTCGTCATCGAGGCGCTGATGCTCTGCCTCGCCGGCGGCCTCCTCGGCGTCTTCTTCACCTTCCTCGTCTTCAATCTCTTCCTGACGAAGCCGACGGGAACCATGAACTTCCGGACCTTTTCGGAGGTCCTCTTCAATTTCCGGATGACGCCTCAGCTGATCGCGGGCGGCCTCGCGTTCGCCCTCGCGATGGGCATCGTCGGCGGCCTTTTCCCGGCGGCCCGGGCGGCGCGCCTGAAGATCACGACCGCGCTGCGCGAGGTGTGATGCGAACCTCGGCGCGGTCCGGGCTTGCGGCGGCGGCGATTCTCTTCCTGGCCGCCGCGCCGGGACGCGCCGCGATCCAGACCTTCGTCATCGACGATCTCTACGACGGCGGGACCATCAACGTGGCCCCGGGAGACACCGTGGAGGTCCGCCTGGCGGCGCCGCCCTCCGGATGCGCCTGGGCTCCCGCCTTCGGCGATGCGGCGGTCATGAAGGCCGACGGCGCGCCGGCTTCCGGCGGAGTCTTCCGATATCGGGCCCTGACGTCCGGCTCGACGAGCGTGGGCCTGGCGTGCCTCAAGGCCGCGGACCCGCAGGCACCGGCCGGAGGGCTCTTCCGCGTGCAGGTGGTCGTCAAGGAGTCGCTCTTTCCGCGCGGCATCCTCCTCGAGGCGCCCGACAGCGGATCCGACATCTTCCTCACGCAGGGCGACGTCCTCCAGGTGCGCCTTCCGTCGACGCCGTCGACGGGCTATTCGTGGGCCGTCGCCGGAAATGCTCCGTCGGTCCTGCGCTCCGCGGGCGATCCCAGGTACGACCCGCCTTCGAAGGGCGGCGCGGGAGCCGCCGGCACGCAGACCTTCGAGTTCCGCGTCGTGGGCGGCGGCGGTGCATTTCTCGACCTCGTTTACCGGCGCGGATTCGAGAAGGATGCTCCGCCCGCCCGCCGCTGGGGAGTCTTCGTCGCTGCGGCGGCGGTCGGGCCGTAGCAGAACTCTCTCGGAGAGCGGCATTCTCGGTTGAGCTCGCGGCGTGAGAAGTCACCCGAGCGAAGCGAGGGTGGAGGCTCACGCCGCGGGAGCCGGAGCGCAGCGAGGAGATCAGGCGAGCGGTCGAGCCGGCATCCCGGCGAGCCGCTCGCCGGTGCGCCGAAGGCGCAGATCTCCGAGCAAGCGAAGGCGACGTTCTAGGCGACGTGGACTCTTCGTTTCCCATTCGCCTCGTCCACGATGATTCCCCACGGCACGTCGGGATCGCGCCAGAACACGCAGAGCCAGCCCTCGCGCACGGCGCGATCGACCAGCGCTTTTTTCCCCTGGATCAGCTCCACGGGGTAGCTCTCTCCGGAGACGAGCCAGGCGGTCGGGACGTGCTCCGCCGTCGGTAGGGCGTCGCCGAGGTAGGCCGCGGTGCGTCCTTCCGAGTCGATGCGCAAGCCGAGAGACCCGTCCGGCAGGGACCAGACCGTCAGACCCGGAAAAATCGAGCGCCCGCTCTCGGCGACGGCGGAGGGCACGTGAACCGCGGCGTTCCGAAAGCGAGCCGCCATCGCCTCCACCGAACCGCCCGCCTCGAGCCGGGACAGAATGAGCGCGTCCACCTGGTCCGGAAGCAGATCCTTCCGGCCGTAGTCTCCCGGCCCGCCGGCCGCGAGCGCCGTGAATCCGGCGGCGCGGACGAGGAGGGCGTGACGGGCCAGCCGGACCCGTCCTTCGCCGTCGGGGGGAAAACGACGCTGCCAGAGCGGCCTCGGTACGACGCCGAAGATCTTGTCGCCGCCGACGCGCTCGGCTCCTCCTTCCACGAGATCGAGATGAAATCCGCCGAAGCGCACCGAAGTGATTCTAGACTCGCGGCGTGCGACTGCACTTCTACGGCACGAAGGGATATGTCGAAGAGTCGTCCAAGGCTCACGCCGGGCATTCCGCCTTCGTCATCGAGTCCGGGGGCTTCCGCCTGCTGTGCGATTTCGGCGAGAACCGCAAGGGGATGCTTTCGAAGATCCGGCCGGACGCCGTCTTCGTGTCCCATGCCCATCCCGACCACGGCTGGGGGCTCTGGGAGGGCACCGATCTGCCGGTGTACGCGTCGGCGGCCACGCACGAGCTCCTGCGCGAGCTGCCCCTCCTGAACCGCCTCGTGCTCGAGCCGCGGGCGAGCGTCATGGTCGGCCCATTTGATCTGGCCGCGCATCCGACGATCCACTCGGTCCGCTGTCCGAGCGTCGGCGCGCGGATCGCGGTCGAGGGCCTCACGCTCGTCTATTCGGCCGACGTCGTCGCGTTCGAGGATCCGGAGGCGGCGCTCTCGGGCGCCGATTTCTACGTGGGCGACGGCTCGACGCTGACGGGCTCGCTGGTGCGCCGCCACTCGAGCGGTGTCCTGATCGGCCATACGACGGTTCGGGCTCAGCTCGGCTGGCTCGCGCGGCACGGCATCCTGAGGGCGGCGTTCTCCCACTTCGGGAAGGATCCGATCGCGATGGGGGAGGAGGCGCTCGCCGAGGCGCTCGGCAGGCTCGCGGCCGCGAATCCTCCGGGCTGCGCCGTGACGGCGGCGTCCGACGGGCTCGAGCTCGAGGTCGGGTGACCGTTCCCGCCGGGAGGGCGGCTCAGCCGAGCGGCGAGCGCGTGTGCGCCGGCAGCGCGGGGCCGGTCGGCGCGACGGGCGACTCCGCCGGGATCGCGCGCGTCGAGGCTTCGAGGACGGCGCGGCGCGCCTCTCCCGAGCGCTTGACGAACGCGAGCAGGCCGCCCGCCATCATCACGTAGAAGCCGCCCCAGACGAGCGCGATGAGCGGCTTGTGCGTCACGTCGATCGACAGGGACTCGACGGTCGCGGCCTGGAACTCGTCGGCCGGGTTCTTCGAGACGCCCGTCAGGCGCAGGACGACGGAGCCGTCGTTCGGCGAGACGGCGAGCACGCGCATCTTTCCGTTCGGGAAAGCCCGGCACGGGGGCGTCCTCCGCCTCGGCCTGGCGGGTATCCAGATGGAACACGTAGCGCAGCGTCACGTCGTGGCTCGACCCGTCCGGCGGCGTGATGATGAGGTCGGTCAGCACCAGGATCTTCTGCTCGCCTCGCATCATGGCCGCCCGGTCGGCGTTGAAGTCGCGGAACGTGAACCCGGTCCCTTCGATCGACGTCGAGGTCCCCTTCTGGAGGCGGACGTCGCGGCCGACGATCTGGGGCTGTCCGGGGTCGTACTGCTGGGGCGCGATGTAGAGATCCATCACGGGAGAGCTGCGGATGGACGGGTTCACCATGAGCTGGCCGGTCTTGCTGTTCTCGTACATCTTCGGGTAGGCGTAGAAGGCCTTGCCCTTCGCGGTCTCGACGCGCACCTCCATGGCCGTCTTGCGGTCGCCCGCGCCGGGAACGACGCGGAGAAACGTCAGCGTCGTGTCGCCGACCTTCTTCGGCACGTTGACGGGAAGCGTGACGCGCTCGGAGCGGGCGTAGGAGCCGGAGACGACGATCCCGGCGAGCATGATCCCGACGCCGGCGTGGGCGAGGTATCCGCCCGCGCCGCCGAGCTTGCCGTTCGAGGCCTTGCGCAGCACCGCGCGCAGGTTCATGTCCGCCGCGAAGAAGGCCGTGAAGAGAAGGAGCAGCGTGTTCGGGCGGCTGGCTCCGAGGACGAAAGCGGTCAGAGTCGAGGATGGCCGCGACGGCGAGCGAGCGCCGCGAGCTCTTCCAGAGATCGGCTCCCGTCACGCCCTTCCATCCGACGAAGGGAACGAGCCCGGCGAGAAGCACCAGCAGGAAGCCCGCCGGCGTGGTCGTCTTGCCGTAGAAGCCCGTCTGGACCTGCGACGGGGTGCCCGAAAGCCGAGTCAGGATCGGCGCGGAGGTCCCGAGAAGGATCACGGCCGCCAGCGCGCAGAAGACCGCGATTCCGAGGATGAACATCACGCTTCGGGAGAGCAGCGGCGGCTCCTCCTCGTGCACGGCCGGGATCGAGCGCCACCGCCAGGCGAGCAGCGCGACCGAGAGCGTGATGAAGGTGCCGAGGATCGCCACGAGCCAGCCGGTGATGCCGAGGTCGATGAAGGAGTGGACCGAGAAGTCCGCCAGCACGCCCGAGCGCGTCAGAAACGTGCCGTAGAGGATCGCGGCGAACGCCGTGCAGGCGAGCACGAGGTTGATCTTGCGATGGCGCTTGCGCACGCGCTGGAGATACATCCCGTGGACGAGCGCGGCGGTGAACAGCCACGGCACGAGGCTCGTGTTCTCGACCGGATCCCAGCCCCAGTAGCCGCCCCAGCCGAGCGTCTTGTAAGCCCAGTAGCCGCCCATCAGGATCGCCGTGCCGAGCGTCAGGAACGTCAGCAGCGCCCAGGGCAGCGCGCGCGTGATCCAGCCGTCCCAGCGCTTCTTCCAGAGCGCCGCGATCGCGAACGAGAACGGCACCGAGAGCGAGGCGAAGCCGAGGAACATCACGGGCGGATGGATGACCATCCACGGATCCTGGAGCAGCGGATTGAGCCCGACGCCGTCGGCCGGCGCCGGCGGCGGAAGCAGCTTGAACGGGCTCTGCTTGCAGAGAATCGCGATGATCCCGAGGAAGGTCGACAGGTACACGACCATCACGGGCGCTTCCTGCTCCTTCGCGCTGCGCCACACGAAGAGACCGATCAGCGATCCCCAGAAGCACCACAGCAGAAACGAGCCCTCCTGCCCGGCCCAGAACGTCGAGACGAGGTAATGCGTCGGCAGCTCCAGGCTCGAGTAGGAGTTGACGTAGGCGACGTCGAAGCGATGCTGCAGCAGCAGCGTCATCAGGATCGCCGCCGAGGTCACGACCGAGACCGCGAAGGCGGTATACGTCGTGCGGGCCAGCGGAAGGAGGTCGGAGCGGCCCCGCTCCACGCGCACGTACGTGATCACCGAGGCGAGCCCCGCGATCAGCGCGCTCCAGATCGCGAAAACCCCGGGCCAGACGTACATCGTCAGGACGCCTTGCCCGCCGGGCGCGCCGCGTAGGCCTTCTCGACCTCGGCGCCCTGGTACTTGGAGGGGCACTTGACGAGCAGCTTCTCGGCCTCGATGCGTCCCTCGCGGTAGCGGCCGATCGCGACGATCGAGATGGCGTCCTTGAAATTGCCGGGCCGGACGCCGCGGTAGACGACCGGCATCCGGCGGCCCTCGGCGTCCACGAGCTCGAAGGAGAGCTCCTCCCGGCCCGAGTCGTACCGGTCGCTCTGCTTGTCGAGGCCACCCATCACCTGGACGACGCCGCGCGCCTTCTTCGCCTCGTCGAACGAGAGGTAAGGGGTCAGCGTTTTCTGAAACGCGGTCAGGCCGAAGCCGATGAAGGCCAGGGAAAAGGCCGCCGCGATCCAGTAGCCGCGTTTCACGGCTTGCGCTCCGCGTCGGAGACGCGTCGGTCCAGGCGCCAGAGGTAGACGAAGAGGCCCACCCAGATCACCACGTTGACCGCCGCGAGGTATCCCAAGCTTCCCACGGGGTCAGTCTGTCAGTTCCGGAAGCGCGACTCAACTGCCGCCGGGGACAGGCCCGGAGAGGATGGGAAAGGGGCAGGCCGGCCCGCCGGCGCGGCTCGCGACGCGGGCGAGTACGGCCGCAACGATGCGGTCGCAGCGGGCGCCGGCGAAGGGGTAGAGAGCGGACTCGGAGGCGCCGGCCCGAGCCAGAATCTCCCTCCGCAGGAGCCCGCGCGCACGATGAAGCCGGGTCTTGACGACGTCGGGAATGACCTCGAGGCACTCGGCCGTTTCCTCGGTCGAGAGTTCCTCGAGGGAGCGAAGGACGAAGACCGTCCGATACGTCTCGGGCAGCGCCGCCACCGACGCCTCCAGGATGGTCCGCATTTCGACGGCTGCCGCATCGTGTTCCGGATCGGGGGAAAGCATGGAGTCCCCAGAAGGATCCCGGTGACGAAGACTCTGTCACGTTTTCGGGGGCGGAATCTCTATATGCTCTGGATTCTGAAAGGAGGATCTCGATGCGCTCGAAAGTTGCGGTTCTCGCCTTCGCCGCCATCGGTTTCGCCGGAATGCTGGCGGCGGAAACCTGGAAGAACGTCGCCTTCGTGGACGCCCAGTGCGTGGACAAGGTCAAGGCCAATCCCGACAAGCACACCAAGAAGTGCGCCCTGTCCTGTGAGGATGGCGGTTACGGCATCCTGACGCCCGACGGGAAGTTCCTGAAGTTCGACGCCGCCGGCAACACCCAGGCGCTGGCCGCGTTGAACGCGACCACGAAGACCGACCACCTGCGTGCCACGGTCGAGGGAACCCTCGCGGGCGACGAGATCAAGGTCAGCTCCTTCAAGCTCGACTAGACGACGCCCGCATCCATCTCTTCAGCAGCCGGCTAGGACGCCTCGCGCCGGGCGAGGCGTCCGGCCCGGGCCTCGATCGAGAGGATCCAGAGGAACAGGCCCGAGAAGCCCGCGAGCGCCCCGAAGAAAACCGCCTTCGTGGGCCCATCCATGAGGATCTTGCCCTGCGGGTTGATCACCGTCTGCGGGTGCAGGGACGCCGTGATCCGGGGCGCCACGAACGTCAGGAAGGGCATGAGCACGACCGCAAACAGGGCATAGGCGGCCGCGATCCTCGGCCGCCGGTCCGGATCCTCCACCGCGGAGCGCAGGAACAGGTACGCGGCGTAGAGGAAAACGAGCAGCAGGTATGACGACTCGCGCGGGTCCCAGTTCCACCAGGACCCCCACATGACGTTGGCGAAGAGCGAGCCCGTGACGAGCGTCAGCACGCCGAAGAGCAGCCCGATCCGCACCGCCGCGGCCGCGACGTCGTCGTACCAGCGATTGCGCTTCCGGAGAAAAGCCGCCGAGTACGCGGCGGCGACGAGGAAGGCGAGCGTGGAGGTCCAGGCGCAGGGCACGTGGAAGAAGACGATCCTCGAAGACTCGCCGATGAATCCCTGCGCCGGCTCCGGCCAGAGGAACGCGGCCGCGATGACGGCCGCCATGTAGGGAAGCAGGAGAATCTTCAGCGCCTTCGTCATCCCCTTCAGTCCTCCCAGGCCACCTTCGCGAGCATATATGCCGCGCACGTGGCCGCGCCGTCGTAGGCGGCGAGCACGCGGAGAGCTTCCCACGCGAAGGTTCCCGCCGAGGCCTGGATCGTCGCCGAGATCGCGGTCAGGAGCAGCGGCAGAACCAGGGGGAACGCGATCAGCACGAAGAGGACGTTGCGCTGCCCGGCGCGCGCGACGAGAGCCGAGAGAAACGTCGAGACCACCGCCAGCCCGTAGCCTCCGGCGAGGACGACGAGGACGAGCGCGAGAGGCGACGCGAGCTTCGCGTCGAGCAACGCGAGAAACCCGGGGATGGTCACGGCGGCGATCGCGAGGAAGAGGAGGAAGTTGAAGAGCGTCTTGCCTCCGAGCACGATGGCCGCCGGCACGGTCTTGCGAATCGCGAGGCCGGTGCCGGACTCCTCCTCGGAGACGAACGCCCGCGGCAACCCGGTGGCGGCGGCGAAGAAGAGGATGATCCAGAGGAGCGCCGCCTCGACCGGGGGCCGGTCTTCCGCGGGCAGGCCGAACGGGCCGATCGCATAGGACACGAGCGCGAGCGCCGTCGCCGCGAAGAAGAAGACGGCCACCAGCGCCACCTTGCGGCGCAGCTCTTCCGTCGCGTCTTTGGCGCAGATCGACCAGACGCCCGCGAAGCCGCTCATGCCGGTCGGTCCGCCGCGCCGAGCTCGATCCGCTGCTCCGGCTCGTCGAAGTCCCGGTCGTCGTTCGAAGCGAGGAGGACGGGCCCGCGCACCCGCGCCGCCGCGACGGTCCGGCGCACGATCTCGCGCCCCTCCCGGTCGAGACCGGACATCGGCTCGTCGAGCAGCAGGATCGGCGGATCGAAGAGCGCCGCAAACGCGAGGCGCAGGCGCTGCTTCATTCCGGTCGAATACTCCGCGACGCGGCGGCCGAAGTCCCCGGCCGACAGGCCGGCGCCGCCGAGGCGCCGCTCGAGATCGGCCGGGTCGGCGTCGCGGCCGGCCGCCCGGCGAAAGAAGCGCAGGTTCTCGACGGCGGTCAGCGCGCCGTAGAGCTCGAGATCCGGCCCGGCCCAGCCGACCGACAGACGAAGGTCTCCGGGTTCCTGCGGGGACGAGCCGTCGCGGGCGACGGTGACGCGTCCGGAGGTCGGCCGGGCGAGGCCGGCCAGGATCTTGAGCAGGGTCGTCTTGCCGCTGCCGTTTCTCCCCGTGATCGCGACCAGGCCGGTCGATGCCGAAAAGGCGAGCCCCGAGAACAGCGGCCTCCCCGAGAAGGACTTGGACAGGTTCTCGGCGGCGATCGTCGTCGTCGGCACGGGCCGACCGACGATACCATCGGCCCGGGAAGCGCTCCTCTTCCCTTGAAAAGGCGCCGAACGGTTCGTTAAGATGACGGCGCTTTCGGCGATGTCCGCGCGCGTTCGTGCGCCGGCTGGCCGGCAGCGCCGAACGCCTCACGAAGGAGTCATATGTTCAAGCGCGCTCTCTTTCTGTTTCTCGGCGCAACCTGCGTCCTCACGCTTCTCGCCTGCGGCGGGAAGAAGGACGAGGACGCGCTGCTCGAGGACGAGACGGCCAAGCCCGCCGCGTCCGGAACCGCCTCGGCTGCGGCGGCGGCGCCCGCGGCCGCTCCGGCCGCCGCTCCCGCCACGGGCGGCGCCACCATCACGGGCAAGGTCAATTTCGAAGGCACGGCGCCCCAGATGGCGCAGATCAAGATGGACGCGGACGCCTACTGCAAGTCCCAGCACGCCGAGCCGGTCTACGAGCAGGAGGTCGTGGTCAATCCCAACAAGACCCTGGAGTGGGTGCTCGTCTACGTCAAGGAAGGCGTCAGCGGCAGCTACCCGGTGCCCACCGAGCCCGTCACGCTCGACCAGCGCGGATGCCAGTATCATCCGCACGTCTTCGGCATCCAGGTCGGCCAGCCTCTGAGGGTCCTGAACAGCGACGGGACGCTCCACAACATCCACGCCCTCCCGAAGAAGAACACCGAGTTCAACATCGGCCAGCCGTTCAAGGGCATGGCGACCCTGAAGAAGTTCGACAACCCCGAGACCGGCCTGCACTTCAAGTGCGACGTGCACAAGTGGATGGGCTCCTACTGCGGCGTGTTCACCAACCCGTTCTTCGCGGTGACCAACGACCAGGGCTCCTTCGAGATCAAGAACCTGCCGCCGGGCAACTACGTCATCGAGGCGTGGCAGGAGAAGTACGGCGCGCAGACGCAGAACGTGACGATCACGGGCAACGAGTCGAAAACCGTGGATTTCACGTTCAAGGGATAGTTCGATAATCTAGCCCACCGTGAAGAACATCACGCCGGTAACCCGCGCCGCCCGGATTCTCCGGGTGGCGCTTTTCGTTTCGGCCGCGGCGCTTTCCCCGGCCGCGGGCCGCGCGCTGCCTTTCTGGATGCACCTGCCCGAGCAGGCGTCGACGTACGCGCCGCAGATCGACGGCATGTTCCACCTCATCATGTGGATCACCGGCATCATCTTCGTCGTCGTCGAGGCGATCCTGCTCCTCTTTCTCTGGAAGTACCGGCATCGCGAGGGCCGCGTCGCGAAGTACACGCACGGCAACAACCGGCTCGAGGTCATCTGGACGATCATTCCCGCGCTCATCTGCGTGATGCTGGCGCTCCTGTCGCGCCGGATCTGGGAAGAGATCAAGGAGAACATGCCGCACGACGCCATCCAGGTCGAGGTGACGGCCGAGCAGTTCGCCTGGAACTTCCGCTATCCGGGGCCCGACGGCAAGTTCGGCACGGCCGACGACGTCATCACGCTGAACCAGATGCACTTCCCGGTCGGCAAGCCGGTCGTCGTGAACCTGACCTCGAAGGACGTCATCCACTCGTTCTTCCTGCCCGAGTTCCGCGTCAAGCAGGATGCGGTCCCGGGCATGCACACGCGGATCTGGTTCGAGGGCAACCACGTGGGGCAGTGGGAGATCGCGTGCGCCGAGCTCTGCGGCCTCGGCCACTTCCGCATGAAGGGCTTCGTCACCGTGGACACGCCCGAGGACTACCAGAAGTGGCTGACCGAGCAGGCCGCCGAGTCGGCCCCGGCCCCGGCCGCGGCGGCTCCGGCCGCGAATCCGGACAAGGGGGGGAATTCTTGAGCACGGTCGCGAAACCCCGGGAGATCCACCACGCCGGCGTTCACGCCGCGCCGACGTCCTTCTGGCGCAAGTACGTCTTCTCGCTCGACCACAAGGTGATCGGCAGGCAGTACCTCTTCTACGCGCTCTTCATGCTGATCATCGGCGGGCTGCTCGCGACGCTCGTCCGCTATCAGCTCGCCTGGCCGGGGCGGCCGCTGCCTTTCATGGGCAAGATCGCTCCGGAGGGAATGCCGGGCGGCCAGATGCTGCCCGAGTACTACAACTCGCTCTTCACGATGCACGCGACGATCATGATCTTTTTCGCGATCATGCCGATCCTGATCGGGGCGTTCGGAAACTTCGTGGTGCCCATCCAGATCGGCGCCCGCGACATGGCGTTCCCGAAGCTCAACATGATGTCTTTCTGGGTCGCCGTGCCGGCCGCCGTCGTGATCATCTGGTCGTTCTTCGTGACGGGAGGCGCCGCGGCCGGAGGCTGGACGTCGTATGCGCCGCTCTCGGCGATCCAGCCGCGGGGACAGACCCTCTGGCTGATCGCCCTGTTGATCCTGGGTCTCTCGTCGCTGCTGACGGCGGTCAACTTCCTGACGACCATCATCAACATGCGCGCGCCGGGCATGACCTTCTTCCGTCTGCCGCTGACGACCTGGGCGCTCTTCATCACGGCGCTCCTGCTGCTGCTCGCCCTGCCCGTCCTGTCGGCGGCCCTGATCATGCTCCTCTTCGACCGGACCCTCGGCACGACCTTCTTCCTGCCGGCCGGCCTCGTCGTGAGCGGGCAGCCGTGGCCGAACGCGGGCGGCGGCCAGGTGCTCCTGTGGCAGCACCTCTTCTGGTTCTTCGGGCACCCCGAGGTCTACATCATGATCCTGCCCGCGATGGGCATCACCTCGGAGATCCTGCCCGTCTTCTCCCGCAAGCCGATCTTCGGCTACCGCGCGATGGCGTACTCGATGTGCGGCATCGCGGGCCTCGGATTCATCGTGTGGGGCCACCACATGTTCCAGAGCGGCATGAATCCGATCCTCGGGACGACGTTCATGATCTCGACCATGGTCATTGCCGTGCCGTCGGCGATCAAGACGTTCAACTGGCTGGGGACCCTCTGGGGAGGCGACATCCACTTCACGACGCCGATGCTGAACGCGCTGTCGTTCGTGGCCATGTTCGTGATCGGCGGCCTCTCCGGCATCTTCATGGCCTCGACGCCGGTCGACATCTTCATCCACGACACGTACTTCATCGTCGGGCACATCCACTACGTGCTCTTCGGCGGGTCGCTCTTCGGCGCGTTCGCCGGGCTCTACTACTGGTACCCGAAGATGTTCGGACGCATGATGAGCGAGCGGTGGGGCAGGATCCACTGGTTCCTGACCTTCGTCACGTTCAACTGCGTGTTCTTCCCGATGCACTTCCTCGGCATGCGCGGCATGCAGCGGCGCATCTACGACTACACGCAGTACAAGCACCTCGCCAACCTCCAGCCGCTGAACCAGTTCATGACGATCTCGCTCTTCGTGCTGGGCCTGGCGCAGATCATCCTCGTGCTCAACTTCTTCCTCTCGCTGCGGCGGGGCAAGCTCGCGGGCCCGAATCCGTGGCACGCCAACACGCTCGAGTGGCAGACCGCCTCGCCGCCCCCGCACGAGAACTTCACCGGACGCATTCCGACCGTCTACCGCGGCCCCTACGAGTACAGCGTTCCGGGCCACGGCTCGGACTTTCTCCCGCAGAACGAAGCCGGCGGCCCGGCCCCTGCGAAGGCGCATGCCTGAGACCTTCCGCCGGAGCGGTCCGGCGAACGTCGGCCTTCATCGCTTCGCCGTTCTGACGGCGGCGGCGACGTTCGTCCTGATCGTGGCGGGGGGCCTGGTGACCTCCACCGAGTCGGGCCTCTCGGTACCCGACTGGCCGACGACCTACGGCTACAACATGTTCGCGTTCCCGCTGTCGAAGATGGTCGGCGGGATCCGGTTCGAGCACACGCATCGCCTGATCGCATCCGCCGTCGGGATGCTGACGGTCGTGCTGGCGCTCTGGATCGCGCGGCGCGAGGAGCGCCGGTGGGTGCGGGTGCTCGGCTGGTCGGCGCTCGGAGCCGTCGTCGCGCAGGGCTTGCTCGGCGGGCTGACGGTCCTCCTGCTGCTGCCGCCGGCCGTCTCGATCGCGCATGCCTCCCTCGCGCAGACCTTCTTCTGCCTGGTCGTGACGCTCGCGATCGTGACCTCGCCCCGCTGGAAGGAGCGGGCGCCGGTCAGCTTCGCGGCGACGTTCGCGTCGAGCCCGGCCGCGCGCGCCGCGGCGGCGATGGCGGGTCTCGTCTACGTGCAGCTGCTGCTCGGGGCGACCATGCGCCACCTCAAGGCCGGTCTCGCCATTCCGGATTTCCCGCTCGCGCTCGGCCGGGTCGTTCCGCCGCTGTCCTCGTTCCCCGTGGCCGTTCACTTCGCGCACCGCATGAACGCCCTCGCGATCGCGGTGCTCGCCGGCTTTCTGGTGGCGCGCGGGTTCCGGTCGCGGCGGTCCGGGCTGGAGAAGGGCTCGCTCGCGATTGCCGCCCTGGTCCTCGTCCAGGTCGCGCTCGGCGCGGCGACCGTGCTCACGGGCAAGGCCGTGCTGGTGACGACGGCGCACGTGGCCGCGGGGGCGCTCGTGCTCGGCTCGACGCTCGCGTTCGGCGTCTCCGCGCTCGCGAGCGAGCGCCGGCGGGGCAACGTCATTCCCATGCGTCCGGCCATGCCGGGGAGGGTGGCGGGATGGAGGTAGTCCGGGCGGAGGGGATCCCGGTCGCTTCGTCGCGCGCGGCGGACTTCGTCGAGCTGACGAAACCGAGGATCACCTCGCTCGTCCTGCTGACCGCCGCCGTGGGCTATGCCGTCGGGGGAGAGGGGACGTTCCTCGTCGTTCGCTTCCTGCTCTTCATGGCCGGGACGGCGCTGCTGTGCGCCGGAGCCTCGGCCCTGAATCAGTATTCCGAGCGCGACGCGGACGCGCGAATGCTCCGCACGCGAAACCGGCCGCTCGCATCCGGGAGGGTCCGGCCCGAGGAGGGCCTCGTCTTCGGCCTGTCGCTTTCGGGCGCCGGCCTCGCCTTCCTCGCGTTCGTCAATCCCCTGACGCTGCTTCTCGGCGCCGCCTCGTTGACGTCGTACGTCCTGGCCTATACGCCGCTGAAGCGAGTGACGTCCCTCTGCACGGTCGTCGGGGCGATACCGGGGGCGCTGCCCCCGCTCATGGGCTGGGCCGCCTCGCGGGGCAGCCTCGGCGCGGCCGGCTGGGGGCTCTTCGGAATCCTTTTTCTCTGGCAGCTCCCGCACTTTCTCGCCATCGGCTGGCTCTACCGGGACGACTACGCGCGCGGCGGCTTCCCGATGCTCGCGGTCACGGATCGCGACGGCTCCTCGACGGGCCGCCAGGCGGTCCTCTATGCCACGGCCCTGCTGCCGGTCACGCTCGGCACGGGATTGCTCGCCGCGGCGGGCCGGGGATACCTCTGGGGCGCACTGATCCTCGGCGCCGCGTTTCTGGCGTGCGCCGCGCACTTCGCGTGGAAACGGACGATGACTTCGGCTCGCGGGCTCTTCTTCGCCTCGGTCCTTTACCTGCCGCTGGTTCTCGGGCTCATGGTGTTCGACCGATGAGCGCGTCGGCGCCGGCCAATCGGCGGACGCTGTGGCTCCTTTTCGGCGTCGCGGTTCTTCTCTTCGCCGGCTCCATCCTGTTCATCGTTTCGAGGGCGCACTGAGATCGGGGGAAGCGCGATGACGACCGACGGGCACACGATTCCCAACTACATGGCCATCTTCTGGTGGCTTCTCGGGCTGACGATCGCCGAGGTCGGCTGGGCGGTTTTGCCGCACCATTCCGAGCTCGTGCTGGCGGGCGGCATCGTGGCGCTCGCGATCGTCAAGGCCGTGCTGGTGGCGATGTACTTCATGCATTTGCGTTTCGAGCGCAGGACCATGGGCGTCCTTTTTGCGTCGACGCTGATTCTCGGGATGATCCTCGTTTCGGTCGGCATCGGCGAGCTGGTCCTGCCGAGGCCCGGTTACGCCCACGGCGTCGTCCGCGGCGCCACCCAGTAAGCGCGCAGGAAGAAAGAGAGCGACATGGAGCACGCCGAAGCCATCACGTTCGATCCGCACGCCGAGGAGGATCGGACCTCGACCGGAATTCCCCACGACAAGATGGGGATGTGGATCTTCCTGTGCTCGGAGGTGATGTTCTTCACCGGTCTGATCGGCTCCTACATCGTCCTGCGGTTCGGATCGAAGTGGCCCGACCCGAAGACGGTCCTGAACATCTGGCTCACGGCGGCGAACACCTTCATCCTGATCTGCTCCTCGGTGACGATGGTCAAGGCACTCGAGTGGATCCAGCGCGGCAACGTCGCGAAGATGAAGCTGTTCCTCTGCCTGACGCTTCTCGGCGGCTCGATCTTCCTCTCCGTGCAGGTCGTCGAGTATCGCCACCTCCTGCACGAGGGGTTCAACCCGCACGTGTCGCTCTTCGGCTCGACGTTCTACACGATGACCGGATTCCACGGCTTCCACGTCTTCTGCGGCGTGGTGTGCATCGCCTTCTGCACGGGGAAGGCGTTCCTCGGCAAGTACACTCCGGAGCACCACCTCGGCGTCGAGACGCTCGGCCTCTACTGGCACTTCGTGGATCTGGTCTGGATCCTGCTCTTCGCGATCGTGTACCTGATCTAGCCGGTTGCACGTCACGGATCTTCCGCCCGTCAACGCGTTGCTGAATGCGACGTCGGCGGTGCTTCTCCTCCTCGCCTACCGGGCGATCCGTTCGCACGACGTCGAGCGCCACCGCCGGCTCATGCTGTCGGCCGCCGCCGTCTCGACCGCCTTTCTCGCCTGCTACCTGACCTACCACGCGCGCGTCGGCTCGGTCCGGTTCATGGGGCTCGGGCCCGTTCGGACCGTCTATTTCACGATCCTGATCTCGCACACGATCCTCGCGGCGGCGATCGTGCCCCTCGTCCTGAGGACCCTGTACCTCGGGTTGAAGCGCCTCGACGATCGCCACCGGCGCCTGGCGCGCTGGACCTTCCCGCTGTGGCTCTACGTCTCGATCACGGGGGTCGTGATCTACCTGATGCTCTACCAGCTTTACCCTCACGGCCCGATTCGGGTAAGGTGAGGCCATGAAACGCGCCGTCCGGGTGCTCGCGCTCGCGCTCCTCGTCGCCGTCCTGGTCCCGGCGCTCCTCGCGGCGTGCCCGATGTGCAATTACGCGATGTCGAACACCGACAAACCGGGGCAAAGCAACGTCTGGCAGGGAATGTACTGGTCGATCCTGCTGATGGTCCTGATGCCGTTCTCGATGGTCGGCGCCCTGATCGTCGCGGTCAGGCGCGCCCAGCGGCGAGTGGCGGAATCCCTGCCGCCGTCTCCCGCGCCGCTTTCGTTTCCGGGCCGAGGCGGAGCCGGCTCCTGAGGGGAGCCGCCGCGCTGCTCGTCCTCGCGGTCCGGGCCGGAGCACCCCCACCGCTCCCGGCCGCCGCGCCGATCTCGAAGCTCGAATCGTCCGCCGGGCTCGACGCGTTTCTGGCCGGCGTCGCCGCCGATGCCGTGGAGGAATTCGCGAAGCAGGGCCTGACGGCCGAAGGACTTTCGATCGCGGTCATCGACGTGACGCGGGCCCACGGCGAAGCCGGGCATCCGTCGGGCGGCTATCGCGCCGACGAGAGCTCCTACCCCTGTTCCGTCGTGAAGATCTGCTTCCTGTCCTACTACGAGGCGCAGAAGGAAGCGGGCCGGCTCGCGGACAATCCGGAGCTCGTTCGGGCGGTCAAGGACATGATCACGGTTTCGTCCAACGACGCGACGGGTTTCGTCGTGGACTCGATCACCGGCACGACCTCGGGGCCGGAGATCGCCGACGCCGCCGAGTGGAAGACGTGGCAGGCGCGCCGCAACGCCGTCAACGACTGGTACCGGAGGCGCGGATACACGAACCTGAACGCGAACCAGAAGACGTTTTGCGAGGACGCCTACGGCCGGGAGCAGGCCTTCCGCGACGGCGGCAGGAACCGGAACCGCATGTCCGCGGCCGAGGCCGCGAGGCTCTTCAAGGAGCTCTCGGAAGGAGAGGTGGCGGGGCCGGAGCGCACGGACGAAATGATGACGCTCCTTTCCCGCGAGATCGGTCCGGAGAAGCTCGAGGACGCGGAGCTCGAGGATGCGCGCCTGGCGGGTCAGGGCCTTCCGAAGGGGTCCAGGCTCTGGGCGAAGTCCGGAGACGCCTACGACTACCACCACCTCGTGGGCCGCATCCGGCTTCCGAACGGGGAGGAGATCGTCCTCGCCGTCTTCACCAAGGGCGTCAAGGACGTTCCGGGAATCATCCCGAGCATCTTCGAGAGGGTGGCGGCGCATTTCGCGGCGGCGCCCGCGTCCTAGCCGGAGGCGGCGCTGTTCGGCGAACGGTTCGCAGCCGCGGTCGTCGGCGCGGGGGTCCTGGGCCTGAGGAGCTCCTTCCGCATCTCGGAGATCCACCCCGAGCGCGAGCGCGGGCTCAAGGCGAAGAATCAGCCGTTCGTGTACACGCTCTGGCACGGGCGGATGGTGCTGTGCATCCTCGCGCACCTGCACGAGGACATCGTGACGATGGCCTCGCGCTCGAAGGATGGCGAGATCATCGCGCGCTGGCTCGTGCGAAACGGCTACATACCCGTGCGCGGTTCGACGGGAAAGCGCGGCGGGGCGGCGCTGCAGGAGATGATCGATCTCGTCCGCGCGGGCCACGCGGCGGCCCTGACGATCGACGGCCCCAAGGGACCGCCGCGACAGGCCCAGATCGGCGTCCTCAAGCTGGCCCGCGAGACGGGCGCCTGGATCCTTCCCTTTACCGGCGCGAGCAGCCGCCCGTGGTTCGTGAAGTCGTGGGATCGGTACCTGGTGCCGAAGCCGTTCTCCCGATGCGTCGTCGGATACGGCGAGCCCTTTCCGATTCCGCCGGAGATGCCGGACCGAGAGGCGCTGATGCGGATCGGCGAAGCGGTCGATGCGATTACGGTCGAGGTCGACCGGGAGGTCGGCGTGGTCCCGCCGCCTCCCTGGGCCCGTTGACGCAGGGTCTTGGGAATCGCTGCCAGTCTCCTGGGAGAGGGAAAGGGAGCGACATTCCCTCTCATGTCGGTCGGGCCGCGAAGCGGGCCCGCTAGAATACGAGCCCATGCCCGTCAACTTGAAGAATCGCAGTGTCCTCGAGATGTCCGACTTCTCGGCCGGGGAGATCCGGTTCCTGCTGGATCTGTCGAAAGAGCTGAAGAGCGCGAAGTACGCCGGCACCGAAGTTCCCCGGCTGCGCGGCAAGAACCTCTGCCTCATCTTCGAGAAGACCTCCACGCGCACGCGCTGTGCCTTCGAGGTCGCCGCGTACGACCAGGGCATGGGCGTGACCTACCTCGACCCGTCGGGCTCGCAGATCGGCCACAAGGAGTCCATCAAGGACACGGCGCGCGTGCTCGGCCGCATGTACGACGCCATCGAGTACCGGGGCTTCGCCCAGTCGGTCGTCGAGGAGCTGGCCCGGTACGCCGGCGTTCCCGTCTACAACGGCCTGACGGACGAGTCTCACCCGACCCAGATGCTCGCGGACCTGCTGACGATGGAGGAGCACTCGGACAAGCCACTGCACCGGATCGCCTACTGCTATCTCGGCGATGCGCGCAACAACATGGGCAACTCGCTGCTGCTCGTCGGCGCGCGCATGGGCATGGACGTCCGCCTCTGCGCGCCGAAGGCGCTCTGGCCGGCCGAAGCGGTCGTCGCGCGCGCGCGGGCGCTGGCGAAGGAATCCGGGGCCCGTGTGCTCCTCTCCGAGGATCCGAAAAAGGCGGTCCGGGGCTGCGACTACGTCCATACCGACGTCTGGGTCTCGATGGGAGAGCCGGCCGACAAGTGGGCCGAACGGATCAAGCGGCTCCAGAAGTACCGTGTCACGGCGGCCCTGATGAAGGCGACGGGAAACCCGAGGGCGAGGTTCATGCATTGCCTGCCCGCCTTTCACAATCGCGAGACGACGAAGGGCGAGGAGCTGTACGAGAAATTCGGCCTCGAGGGCCTCGAGGTCTCCGAAGAGGTCTTCGAGTCTTCCGCCTCGGTCGTTTTCGACCAGGCCGAGAACCGCATGCATACGATCAAGGCCATCCTCGTGGCGACGCTGGGATAGCGGCGCCGAGTTCAATGACCGTCGAGCGATGACCGAACAACCGCCGCCGGGCGAAGTCGTCTTCGAGGGGATGACGCCGATTCTGCGCGTGCGCAGCCTCTCGGCGAGCATCGCGCACTACGTCGACGTGCTCGGTTTCCGGCTCGACTGGCAGACGCCCGGTGTGTTCGCTTCGGTGTCCCGGGGCCGGTGCGGCCTCTTCCTCTGCGAGGACGACCAGGGGTCGTTTCCGACGTGGGTCTGGATCGGCGTCTCCGACGTCGAGGCCCTCTTCCGGGACTACACCGCGCGCGGGGCCCCGATCCGCCATCCGCCGACGAACTACGAGTGGGCTCGCGAGATGCAGGTCGAGGACCCGGATGGCCACGTCCTGCGCATGGGCTCGGAGCCGAACGAGGGCGAGCCGATCGGGGAATGGCTGGACATGCGGGGCGACCGCTGGGTTCGCTCGGGAGAGGGCTGGAAGCGTCTCGAGCGTGGTTGAGAGGGGCTCCTGGACTCTGGCGGGAGCGGTCGCGCGGCTGCGCGATTTCTACGGCGCGCCGAAGAAGCCCCCGACGATCGATCCGTTCGAGCTGGTGCTTTTCGAAAACGTCGCTTACCTGGCGTCGCCGGGCGGCCGGCGCGAGGCCTTCGAAGAGCTGCGTCGGCGCGTCGGAACGAGCCCGGCCGCCCTGCTTGCCGCGAGCCGGGCCGCCCTCGAGAGGATCGCCGATCGGGGAATTCTCCGGGCGAGCGCCGCGTCGAAGCTTCGGGATTGCGCCCGGATCGCCGTCGAGAAGTTCGGAGGAGATCTCGACGCGGCGCTCTCCGGCCCGATCGACCGCTCGAGGCGCGCGCTTCGATCGTTCCCCGGCGTCGGCGAGCCGGGAGCCGACAAGGTTCTCCTCTTCTCGGGCCGGGCGAAGGGTCTCGCGCCCGAGTCGAACGGGCTGAGGGTTCTCGTGCGCCTCGGCCTCGTCCGCGAGGAGAAGTCCTACGCGAAGACGTATGCCGCGAGCCGCGCGGCGGCGGCCTCGCTTCCGGCGAATGTCCGGGCGATCCAGTCCGCGCACCTGCTGCTGCAGCAACACGGCCGGACGCTCTGCAGGCGCAGCGCTCCCCTCTGCGACCGATGTCCGCTCGTGCGGGGCTGCGCCCATGCGTTGTGTCTTGCGGCGGGAGCGGCGCCTCGCATACGCTCCCCGCGCCGATGAAGGAGTCCTTCATGCCGATTCCGATGCGAACCCTCGCGGGCGCGCTCGCCGCGATGCTCTTGCTCGCGTGCGCCTCCAAGCCCCCGGCGCCGAGCGGCTCCGTCAGCGGGATCGCCGTCGACGACTCCGGCCATGGTTTGCCGGGAATCACGGTCACGATCCAGACCGAGGGCGGCAAGGTGGTGGACACGGTTGTCACCGCGTCCGACGGCTCCTACCTTTTCCCGGCCGTTCCCACGGGGCGCTACCAGGTGCTCTGCCTGCTGGCCGGGTTCACCACGCCGACGCCGCTCGTCGCCGACGTGACGGCGGGTCAGTCGACGCCGCTCGGTCCGCTGCGTGTGCTCGCGCCCGGGCTCGATTCGGGATCGATCCAGCTCGTCACACCGACGCCGACGGCGCCGTGATCGCGAAGACGGGAGCTCGCCGCGGCGGGAAGCGCCGCGGTGTCAGCGCCGCGCGGGCTCGGCGCCTCGCCCTCCGGCTCCCCGAGAGCGTCGAAGGCCCGTGCTACGGGACTCCGGGGTATCGTGTTCGAGGCAGGCTCTTCGCCCGCTTCCGGGAGGATGGGAAGACGCTCGTCGTGGGAGTCGATCGCGATACACGAGAGGCGTTGCTCCAGGCCAATCCGAAGGCGTTCTACCTCACCGACCACTACCGCCCTCACGACTGGATGCTCGTCCGGCTCGCGGCCGTGACGCCGAGAGAGCTCGAGAGCATGCTGCGCCTCGCCTGGAGCCGCAAGGCGCCGAGACGCCTGCTCTCGGCGGCCTCCGGGTAGCGGTGGCCGTCTCGGTCGTCCGTCTCGGCTCCCCCCGGTCGCGCCTCGAAGGGCTGCGCATCGGGACCGTGCGGCGTCCCCCGCGCGGCGTTCCGAAGCGCGAGTTTGCGCGGCGCGATTTCTACGACGTGTGGCTCCCGAACCTGGCGCCGTCCGAGCGCCTGGTGAAGGCCGCGCTTCGCGCCCGCGAGGACGGGGCCTGGCGGGCCTTCGTGCGCGCTTATCGAGCGGAGATGAAGCGGCCCGAGGCGGCGCATCTTCTCGACCTGCTCGCGGCGCTCTCGCGGCGAGCGGCGTTCGCGGTCGGCTGTTACTGCGAGGACGAGCGCCGCTGTCACCGCTCGATCCTCCGCGATCTCCTCGTCGAGCGCGGCGCCCGGATCGCGCGGCGGGGCGGAACATCGGGTCCCCGGTGAGCGGCGAGACGCTGGTGTCGGTCTCCTGGTATGCCCGACCGCTGGAGGCCGAGGCGGAGATGGCGAAGTTGGCCGACGCTGGGCTCGCACCGTCGTTGAAGGGGGAGTACGGCCGCCCCGACGAGCCGGTCGGAGGACCCCCCGCGCCGCCTCGAACTGACTCTCGGGAACCAGGATTTCGAGTGTCGCGGGACCGACACCCTGGCGGTTCCGTCCTAAGCGGGCCGGGCCCTGCTCGCGAGCCTCGTGGTTCTCGCGATCAGCCCGGCCCTCGGCAAGGCCTGGATCGGCGTCGCCGCCGTCAGCATCGCCTGGGTCGCGGCGATGGTCCTCAGCCGGCACTCCGGCAAGTGGCGCTGCCGCGGCTGCGGCTGCGGCTGGAATTTGATCCTTCGAATGCATAATTCGCCCATGAAGATCGGAAGGCCCGCCCCCGGCGAGTACGGTCCCTACTTCGAGCGCTACGTTTCTCGCGTTCCGGAAGACGACGTCCTTCCGGCCCTCGAGCGCCAGGCGGCGGAGCTGCGCGCGGCGCTCGAGTCGCTCCCGGCCGGCCGAGCGGGATACCGGTACGCGCCGGAAAAGTGGAGCGTGCGGCAACTCGTCGGCCACGTCGTCGATTCGGAACGCGTCTTCGGGTACCGCGCCCTCTGCGTCGCGCGGGGCGAGGCCGCGAACCTGCCGGGATTCGAGCAGACCGACTATGCCGACCAGGCCGGCCACGACCGGTACGCCCTCGCGGATCTCCTCGGCGAGTTCGAGTCCGTGCGGCGCGCCAACGTCTCGATGCTCGCCCACCTCGACGAGAAGGCGGTGGTCCGCATCGGCACCGCGAACGGGCTGCCCGTTTCGGTGCGCGCCCTCGCCTTCATCATGGTCGGGCACGTCCGGCACCACCTCGCGGTGCTCGGCGAGAAGTACGGGGTCGGGCCGGCGCCTCCGGGGGCCTCGGGCGCGCGAACGTGAGCGAGCTCGGCCGCAACCTGTCCATTCTCCTCGTCCGGGAGCTCGAGACGTTCGAGCGCGAGCTCGACCTCTTCCCCGACGACGAGAGCGCATGGCGCCCCGCCCCGGGCACCTCGAATTCGGCGGCCAATCTCGCCCTCCACGTCGCCGGAAACGTCCGGTATTTCGTCGGAACGGTTCTCGGAGGCGACGGCTACGTGCGCAACCGCGAGCTCGAGTTCGGCCGGCGGTCCGGTCCGCGCGGCGACGTGAAGGCCGAGATCCGGGCGGCGATCCGCGCCGTGGAGGAGACGCTCGGCCGGCTGCCCGCCGACGCCTACGGGCGCGAATATCCGGAGCCGGTCAACGGCCTGCGCCTGCGCACGGACCGTTTCCTGATGCACCTCTGTTCCCACGCCGCCTATCACCTGGGCCAGGCGGCGATGGTGCGTCGCGCGGTCACGGGCGAGAACCGCTCGAGCGGACCCGTTCCCCTCGCCGCGCTCACGCCCTGACGAACGGCGCGATGAAGGTCGTCCTCTACGGGGCCACCGGGATGGTCGGCGGGGGAGTCCTTCTCGAGTGCCTCGACGATCCCCGCGTGGGATCGCTCGTGGTGATCGGCCGGAGGAGCTGCGGCGTCCGCAACGCGCGCCTCGTGGAAGTCCTGGTCGAGGATTTCTTCGACGGAGGCGCGGTGCGGCCGCACTTCGGCGGCGTCGACGCGTGCTTCTTCTGCCTCGGCGCGTCGTCGCTCGGCATGAGCGAGGCGGCGTACACCCGCGTGACGCACGACCTGACGCTCGCGGCGGCCCGGGCCCTGCTCGATGCCGGATCCCGGCCCGTCTTCTGCTACGTCTCCGGTGCCGGGACCGACGCGGAGGGGCGGGCGATGTGGGCTCGCGTGAAGGGAAGAACCGAGAACGCGCTGCGGGCGCTTCCCTTCCCGGCGGCATACATGTTCCGGCCGGCCTACATCCAGCCCGTACGGGGCGTCCGCTCGAAGACCGGCTGGTACCAGGCGATGTATTCGTCGTTCGGATTTCTGTATCCGCTGCTGCGCCGGGCCTTTCCCTCCTACGTCACGAGCACCGCGGTTCTCGGAAGGGCCATGATCCGCGCCGCGTCCGGCGGCTCTTCGGGCAGCATCCTCGAGACTCGCGACATCAACCGGCTCGGGATAGGCTGATCCGAGTGCCGCGGTACGTCGCGTTCCTGCGAGCCATCAACGTGGGCGGCCACACCGTCTCGATGGCCGCCCTGCGCGGCCACTTCGAAGCGCTCGGGTGCGAGGACGTCGAGACCGTCATCGCGAGCGGAAACGTGGTCTTCCATTCGCCGGCGAGGAGCAACACGGCGCTCGAGAAGAGGATCGCCGGGCATCTCGAGAAGCGCCTCGGTTACGAAGTGGCCGTGTTCGTCCGGACCCCGGAAGAGATCGCCGGCATCGCCGGGCACCGCCCGTTCGAAAAGGCGGAGGTCGAGGCCGAAGGCCATGCGCTCTTCGTCGGCTTCCTCGGGGGCGAGGCCGATGCGTCCGCGCGACGCCGGGTCCTGGCCCTCACGTCGGAGGTCGATGCCTTCCACTTTCGAGGCCGCGAGGTGTACTGGCTCTGCCGGGCGCGTGTCACGGATTCGAAGGTCTACGGCGGCGGACTGGAAAAGGCCCTCGGCCAGCCGGCGACGGTCCGAAACACGACGACGGTGCGGCGGATTGCGGAGAAATTCGCGTGAGCGCCGCCCGGTCCTCGGCGCTGCGAGCCGTCCTCGCCGGAGGGGTCGTCGCCGGGACGCTCGACATCGTTTTCGCCATGCTTTTCTATGGCGTCGCGCGCGGCGGGACCGCGGCGGACGTTCTGCGGTCGGTCGCGAGCGGCTGGCTCGGCAAGGCGGCATTCTCGGGCGGCGCGGGGATTGCGGTCCTCGGGCTGGCAACCCAGTATCTGATCGCCATCGGCGCGGCGGCCGTCTTCTTCGCCGTGTCGGGCGGGCTTCCCGTGCTCCGGCGCCGTCCCGTGCCGGCCGGGATCGTCTTCGGAGCCGGTCTCTACGTCTTCATGAACGTCGTCGTCATCCCGCTGTCGGCCGCCCCGTTCCGGCCGTCCTTCGCGCCGAAGGGCCTGGTGCCGGCGGTCCTCGTCCACATGTTTCTCATCGGGGTGCCGATCGCCCTGTGCGCGCGCCGATTCGGCGGCGTGGCCGAGGCCGCGTGAGGACTCTCGGGAACCTCCTCTGGCTCGTCTGCGGCGGCCTCGCGATGGCCTTCGCGTGGTGGCTCGCCGGCCTGATCGCCTTCGTGTCGATCGTCGGCATCCCGTGGGGACGGGCGTGTTTCGTGATCGGAAACCTGTGCCTTCTGCCGTTCGGTCGCGAAGCCATCGACCGGCAGGTTCTGACCGGACGGGCCGACGTGGGCACGGGACTCCTCGGCCTGATCGGAAACGTCCTCTGGTTCGTCTTCGCCGGTCTGTGGCTCGCGATCGGCCACCTCGTGTCGGCGGTTCTCTGCTTCGTGACGATCATCGGGATCCCGTTCGGCCTTCAGCATTTGAAGCTCGCCGAGATCGCGCTCGCTCCGATCGGGAAGACGATCGTGCTCGCGGGCCGCGGCCGGCCGCCACGATGAGGCCGCTCCGGGTCGTCGAGAGCGGGTCCGTCAGGCTTGCCCGGAGCCCTCGGAGCGCTTCTTCTCGAGCCTCCCGACCGGCCCGAGAATGAGCCACCCGATCCCGGCGCCGAGCGCGGGAAGCCAGAGGTGGCCGAGTCCGGCGCCGGCGCCGATGCCCGCCGTCAGCCAGATGCTCGCCGCGGTCGTCAGGCCATGGACTTCCAGCCGGTCGCCGACTTTGAGGATCGTCCCCGCGCCGAGGAATCCGACTCCCGTCACGATTCCCTGAATGATGCGGCTCACGTCCGCCGACGTCTGCCCGGCCTCGACCGAGGCGAGGACGAAGAACGCCGAGCCCAGGCACACGAGGATGTGCGTGCGGAGCCCGGCCGTGCTGTGGACTCGCTCCCGCTGATAGCCGAGCAGCGCGCCCAGGGCGGCCGCCAGCCCGAGCCTCGAGACGGAGAAGAGCAGGATCTGGATGCTCGGCCACTGGAAGATCGGTTCCTGCATCGCGGGCATCGTCCCTCCTCGCGTCGCGTCAGTCGCCGGGGCCGGTCATCTTTTCGGGCTGGACGGCCTGGTCGAACTCCTCGTCGGTGAGGTGGCCGAGCTCGAGGGCGGCCTCCTTCAGGGTCGTTCCGTCCTTGTGCGCCTTCTTGGCGATTTCGGCGGCCTTGTCGTAGCCGAGCGTGGGCGCGAGGGCCGTGACGAGCATCAGCGAGCGGCCGAGGTGCTCGCGGATGCGCTGGCGGTCGGGTTCGATGCCTCGCGCGCAGTGCTCCTCGAACGACGCGGCGGCGTCCGAGAGCAGGCGCACCGAGCGCAGGACGTTCGAGATGATCAGCGGCTTGTAGACGTTGAGCTCGAAGTTGCCCGAGGCGCCGCCCACGGTCACGGCGACGTCGTTGCCGAACACCTGGGCGCAGACCATCGTGAGGGCCTCGGACTGCGTCGGATTGACCTTGCCCGGCATGATCGAGGAGCCCGGCTCGTTTTCGGGAATCCGGATCTCGCCCAGCCCCGAACGCGGACCCGAGGCGAGCCAGCGGACGTCGTTGGCGATCTTCATCAGGGCGGCGGCGAGCGTCCGAATGGCGCCATGGGCGTTCAACAGGGCGTCATGGGCCGCGAGGGCCTCGAACTTGTTCGGAGCGGTCACGAACGGGAGGCCGGTCAGCTTCGCGATCTCGGAGGCCACGCGATGCCCGAAGTCCGCGGGAGCGTTCAACCCGGTGCCGACCGCCGTGCCGCCGAGCGCGAGCTCATGGAGGTGGGGCATCGCCGCCTCGACGTGCGCGAGGCCGTGATCGAGCTGCGAGACCCACCCCGAGATCTCCTGTCCGAGCGTCATCGGGACGGCGTCCTGCAGGTGCGTGCGGCCGATCTTGACGATCGCCTGAAACTCCTTCGCCTTGGCATCCAGCGTGTCGCGCAGGCGCTTCACCGCCGGTATGAGCCGATGGCGGATCTGTTCGACGGCCGCGATCGCCATCGCGGTCGGGAACGTGTCGTTGGACGACTGGCTTCGATTGACGTCGTCGTTCGGGTGGACCGGCGTCTTCGAGCCGAGGACGCCTCCGAGGATCTCGATCGCCCGGTTCGCGATGACCTCGTTGGCGTTCATGTTGGTCTGGGTTCCGCTGCCCGTCTGCCACACGACGAGGGGGAAGTGCGCATCGAGCTTCCCGGCGATGACCTCGTCGGCCGCCTCGATGATGGCCGCCGCCTTTTCGCGCGGGAGAGCGCGGCGGTCGCGGTTGACGATGGCGCAGGCCTTCTTGAGTATTCCGAACGCGCGGATCAGCTCCGTCGGGAAGCGCTCGTCGCCGATCCTGAAGTTCTCGAGCGACCGCTCCGTCTGGGCGCCCCAGTAGCGGTCGGCGGGCACCTCGATCGGTCCCATCGTGTCGGATTCGGTGCGGGTCTTCTTCGGGTCGGTCATGCGCGCGTCATGGTATCGCGGGTCGGTGAGTGACGATTCGGGCGCGCATGCCGTTCCACGTCACGGTGTTCGAATTTCCGGCTGATTCGTCAGGATTCGGTCGAGCGACTCGATGAGGGCCCGTCGCCGGCCATCGCCAGTCGTCGTCCACATCCACGGCGTCCTCATCGGCACGGCTGCCAGGACCGGATCTCCTAGTGCGCCGGCACCGAGCTCGTCCGGACGGCCTTGAACGGAGCGTGTCGTCCGTGCAGACCGTAATTGCCCGTCATCGTGTCTCCGTCGACCTCGCCTCGGAAAGTGAGGACGTTCTTCGTCTTCGTGTGGAACTCGATGTGATGGCCCTCGATGGTGCCCTCGATGCCGCCCTGCTGATTCGGCCCCTGGAACTTGCCCGTCAGGCGTGTGTGGTTCTGATAGATCTCGACGTACTTGGTGACCCACTCACCGTCCTCGAGGTTTTTCGACGTGATCGTCCAGTTGCCGCGAACGACGTCGAAGCGCACCTCGCCCTCCTGCGAGAAGAGACTCGAAGTGGACACCCCCGTCAGCACCAGCGCGACGAGCAGCCGCGCGGCTCGTCTTCCCGTGTCGGGACGGGGCGTCACGTCACCGTCCCGCGATGTCCGGCTCGGGCCCGATCTCGAAGACCGCTCGGTAGGTCCATCCCGCGACGACCGCGCCGAGGATCGGGGCGACCCAGAACAGCCAGAGCTGCGATGTCGCCCAGCCCCCGACGAAGATCGCGGGTCCGGTGCTGCGCGCCGGGTTCACGGACGTGTTCGTCACCGGGATGCTGATCAGGTGGATGAGCGTCAGCGCGAGGCCGATCGCGAGGCCGGCGAAGCCGACCGGAGCACGGCGGTGCGTCGCGCCGAGGATCACGATGAGAAACATGAACGTCATGACGATCTCGCAGACGAGCGCGGCCGTCAGCGAGTAGCCGCCGGGGGAATGCTCGCCGTAGCCGTTCGAGGCGAATCCGCCGGAGAGGTCGAAGCCGGCCTTGCCGCTGGCGATCAGGTAGAGAACTCCGGCGCCGGCGATCGCGCCGGCCACCTGGGCGATCACGTAGCCCGCCACGTTTCTCGCGGGGAACCTCCCGCCCGCCCAGAGTCCGAAGGTCACCGCGGGGTTGAAGTGTCCTCCCGAGATCGGTCCGAGAGCATAGACCCCCGTCAGCACGGTCAGCCCGAATGCGAGGGAGACGCCGACGAAGCCGATCCCCAGGGCGGGAAAGGCCGCGGCGAGCACCGCGCTTCCGCATCCGCCGAGAACGAGCCAGAAGGTTCCGAGGAATTCGCTCGAGAGTTTGGAGAACATGACCTGCTCCTCTTTGACGCGCCGAGGCGCTCGCGACCTGGACTCTTGGCAACTCTCAAGGGGGATGGTTCGTGAGTCTTGCTTCCCTCTCTCGTCGGTCGGCCCGCGAAGCGGGCCGCTCAGAATCCGAGTTCTATCCCGATCCGGTGTCCCCGGTCGCGGGCCGGCGGCCCGCGGTGACGCTCGCCTTGACGAAATCGGAGTTCATTTGCGCGATGAACTGCATCCGGATGCCCTTGGGGCAGGCGGCCTCGCACTCGCCGTGATTGGTGCAGGTGCCGAAGCCCTCCCGGTCCATCCGGGCGACCATCGCGCGGACGCGTTCGGGACGCTCGGGTTGGCCCTGGGGAAGGAGTCCCAGGTGAGAGACCTTCGCCGAGACGAAGAGCATGGCGGAGGCGTTCGGGCAGGCGGCCACGCACGCGCCGCAGCCGATGCACGCCGCCGCGTCCATCGCGAGGTCGGAGCTCTCCTTCGGGACGGGCACGGCGTTGCCGTCCGGAGCGCCTCCGATGGACGAGGAGATGAAGCCCCCCGAGGCGATCACGCGGTCGAACGCGCCGCGGTCCACGATGAGGTCGCGGACGACCGGAAAGGCGGCGGCGCGCCACGGCTCCAGGACGAGCGTGTCGCCGTCCCGGAACGTCCGCATGTGAAGCTGGCAGACGGTCGTCCTCGGCCGCGGTCCGTGGGCCTGGCCGTTGATGACGAATCCGCAGGTCCCGCAGATTCCCTCCCGGCAATCGTGGTCGAACGCGATCGGCTCCTCGCCCTTCCGCACGAGCCCCTCGTTGACGACGTCGAGCATCTCGAGAAACGACATGTCCTCGCTGATGTCGGCCGCGGCGTACGTGACGAAGTCGCCGCGGGAACCCGCGTCCTTCTGGCGCCAGACCTTCAGGGTCAGGTTCATGGGTGGCTCCGGGCTCCTTCTCGCACGGCTACTTGTAGCTCCGCACCGCGAGGTGCACGTATTCGTAGGTCAGCGGCTCGACGAGGCGGTTCGGCTTGCGGCCGTCCCCCGTGTACTCCCAGGCGGCGACGTTGCAGAACTTCTCGTCGTTGCGTTTGGCCTCGCCGTCGGCCATCTGGTGCTCGAGTCGGTAGTGGCAGCCGCAGGACTCGTCGCGCTCGAGCGCGTCGAGACACATGAGCTCGCCGAGCTCCAGGAAGTCCGCCACCCGGCCGGCGACCTCGAGCGACTGGTTGAGCTCGGCGCCGGAGCCGGGGATCGCGGCGTCCTTCCAGAACTCCTCGCGCAGCCCGGGAATCTTGCCCATCGCGTGCTCGAGGCCCTTCCGGTCGCGTGCCATGCCGCAGTGCTCCCACATGATCTTTCCGAGCTCGCGGTGGAACGAGGCGACGGTGCGCTTTCCCCGGATCGAGAGCAGCCGTCTCGTGCGCTCGGCGGCGGCCTCCTCCGCGGCGCGGACGTCGGCGTGGTCGGCCGGAACCGGCGCCAGCTTCTCCTGGCCGATGTAGTTGCCGATCGTGTACGGAATGATGAAGTAGCCGTCGGCGAGTCCCTGCATGAGCGCGGACGCCCCCAGCCGGTTGGCACCGTGGTCCGAGAAGTTGGCCTCGCCGAGCACGAACAGGCCGGGGATCGTGCTCATGAGGTTGTAGTCCACCCAG
This sequence comes from uncultured Acidobacteriota bacterium, assembly GCA_963738945.1. GTDB lineage: Bacteria > Acidobacteriota > Thermoanaerobaculia > UBA5066 > Gp7-AA6 > DAHUXD01. Next base: position 1,935,506 of record CAVTYD010000002.1, on the reverse strand, counting down.
AGGCCGCCCATCGTGTAGTGCGTCGCGGGGTAGATCCGCATCGGAACCCGGTACGGGTCGTCGTCGGTGATGCGCTCGTACATCTCGAAGAGGTTCCCGTACTTCTCCTCGATCGTCTTCTTGCCGAGGCGCTCGATGGCGTCGTGGAAGTCGAGATAGACGCCGTAGCCGGTCGGGCCGACCCCGCGGCCCTCGTCGCACACGCGCTTGGCGGCTCGCGAGGCGACGTCGCGCGGCACGAGGTTTCCGAAGCTCGGGTACATCCGCTCGAGGTAGTAGTCGCGGTCTTCCTTCGGGATTTCGTTCGGCGGACGCTGGTCGCCCTTCGCCTTCGGCACCCAGATGCGGCCGTCGTTTCGCAGCGACTCGCTCATCAGGGTCAGCTTCGACTGATACTCGCCGGTGACCGGGATGCAGGTCGGATGGATCTGCGTGAAGCAGGGGTTCGCGAACGCGGCGCCCTTCTTGTACGCCCGCCAGATCGCCGTGGCGTTGCAGCCCTTGGCGTAGGTGGCGAGGTAGAAGACGTTGCCGTACCCGCCGGTGGCCAGGCACACGGCGTCGCCGAGATGGGTCTCGAGCGCTCCGGTGACCATGTCCCGCACGACGACGCCTCGCGCCCGCCCGTCGACGACGATGAGCTCCTGCATCTCGTGGCGCGAGAACATTTCGACCGAGCCCTGGCCGATCTGCCGCTCGAGCGCCTGGTAGGCGCCGAGCAGGAGCTGCTGGCCGGTCTGTCCGCGGGCATAGAAGGTGCGGGAGACCTGGGCGCCGCCGAACGACCGGTTGTCGAGGAGGCCGCCGTACTCGCGGGCGAAGGGGACCCCGAGCGCCACGCACTGGTCGATGATGTCGACCGAGATCTGGGCGAGGCGGTAGACGTTCGACTCGCGGGAGCGGAAGTCGCCGCCCTTGACCGTGTCGTAGAACAGGCGATACACGCTGTCGCCGTCGTTGCGATAGTTCTTGGCGGCGTTGATGCCGCCCTGCGCCGCGATCGAGTGCGCGCGCCGGGGCGAGTCCTGGTAGCAGAAACACTTGACCCTGTAGCCGAGCTCCGCCATCGACGCCGCGCCGCCGGCGCCCGCGAGCCCCGAACCGACCATGATGATCGTGTGCTTGCGCTTGTTCGCGGGATTGACGAGCTTCATCTCGAAGCGGTGCTTGTCCCACTTCTTCTCGATGGGCCCGGAGGGTGCGTTCGACTGGAGCTCCACGGTCAACCCTCCTCGCCTATCTCACGATCCCGGCCAGCACGGCCAGCGGGAACGAGATGTTGCCGACCACGATGAGAATCGCGAACGCCCAGGCGCCGATGCGGGCCACACGGATATAGCGCGGGTGGGAGACGCCGAGGGTCTGGCACATGCTCCAGAGCCCGTGGCGCAGGTGCAGCCCCAGCGCGAGCATCGCGAAAATGTAGAAGAGCGACACGGGAACGCTTCGGAAGCCCGCGACGAAGTTATGGTAGACGTCGCCCTCGATGAAGCTCGGGTGCAGCGTCCCGGTCGTGAAGTGGAGCAGGTGGTAGATCACGAAGAGAAGGATGATCACGCCGCCCCAGCGCATCGTGCGGGACGCGTAGGTGGACTCCCGCCACTTCTGCTCCCGGTAGCCGATCGGGCGGGCCTTCCGGCTCGTCAGCGTCAGGGACGTGGCCGACCAGATGTGCAGGATGACGGCCGCCAGCAGAATGGCCCGCGCGATCCAGAGGCCGGTTCCATGGAGCACCTGCCGGAGGAACACGGCGTAGTGGTTCATCGCCTCGGGCCCCAGGTAGACCTGAAGGTTCCCGATCATGTGGACGAGCACGAAGCCGAAGAGAATGGCGCCCGTCACGGCCATGATCACCTTTCGGCCGATCGACGAGCGGGCAAACCCCGCGGCTTCTGCCATCCCCTTGCGCCTCCCGGCGGGGCGAGCCCCCGCTTCCGCGATTATATGCAGGCCGTTTCGCATGCCGGGGCGGGGCTTCGAGGCGGAATTCTGCGCCGATGCCGGCGTGTTGACGCTGGCGATGCATGGGGTCTTCCCGCGGGCGGCCGCGGCCGTTCTTTTCCTGGTGGGGCCGGCCGCGCTCTCGGCCGGCGATCGCCCCGTCGCTCACGCCATTCCCGACACCCGAGCCTTCCTCGACGAAGTCCGGCAGAACCTGCGCAGCGACGACGCTCTGCTCGAGCAGTACACGTTCACCGAGAAGCGGATCGAGCGGCACCTCGACGGCCGGGGCGCGGTCAAGAAGACGAAGACCGAGACGTTCGAGGTCTATCCGTCGGCCGAGCCGGGGAAGATGTACCGCCGCCTGATCGCGCGGGACGACGTCCCGATCCCGGCCTCCGAGCTCGCCGACGAGGACCGCAAACAGGAGCAGAAGACCGAGCTTTCCGAGAAGAAGCGGGCCGCGGAAGACGACTCCACGAAAGCCCGCCGGAAGGCCAGGGAGGAGCAGGAGCGCCGCGAGGAACAGGAGGTCGTCGACGAGGTCTTCCGGATGGACTCGATCGTCGTCGAGGGCCGCGAGAACGTGAACGGCCGCCCGACGGTCATCCTGTCCTTCACGCCGAAGCCCGCCTACCGGCCGGTGACGGCGGGGGGGAAGGTGATCCAGAAGCTCGCGGGACGCGCCTGGATCGACGAGGCCGACCGGCAGCTCGTCCGGATCGAGGCGCACCTCCTCGAGAACCTGGGCGTCGGGCCGGCGCGGCTGGCGAGACTCCAGAAGGGGGCCGAGTCCTACTTCGCGCGGCGCAAGGTCAACGACGAGATCTGGCTGCCCGCGGAGGCCCGGTTTACGGGCGCCGCGAAGGTTTTCCTGCTCTTCGGCGCCCGGGTCGATGCGATCTTCGAGTACGGCAACTACAAGAAGTTCTCGGTCTCGACCGACTCGGCGGTCGACTCGACGAAGGCCCCGAACTAGGCTAGGCCGGCACCGGCTCGGGGCGGGCGATCCGCCGGTACTCCGAATCCCTCTCGAACGGCTCGCGGCCCGACTCGCGGATCATCCGTTCGAACTCGGCGCGCGACATGCCGGAGGCCGTCGTGGCGCCGGCCGCGTGCGTGATCGTCTCGTCGACGACGGTTCCGACGAGATCGTCGGCGCCGAAGAAGAGAGCGACCTGAGCGAGCTTGGTTCCGATCTGGATCCAGTACGCCTTGATGTGCGGGACGTTGTCGAGCAGGAGGCGCGAGACGGCGATGACGCGCAGGTCGAGCTGACCGGTCGACGGCGGCAGATGGGCGAGCGGCGTGTTCTCCGGGTGGAAAGCGAGCGGGATGACGCCGGGGATTCCGCTCGTCTCGTCCTGCAGCTCGCGCAGACGCAGGAGGTGATCCACGCGCTCCTCGGCCGTCTCGATGTGGCCGTAGAGCATCGTCGCGTTAGTCTTGACGCCCTGCCGGTGGCACTCCCGCGCCACCTCGAGCCAGCGCTCGCCGGAGATCTTGTTCGTGCAGATGACGTCCCGCACGCGCCTGGCGAAGATCTCGGCGCCGCCTCCGGGACAGGAATCCATCCCCGCCTCGCGCAGCCGCCGGATCGCTTCGTCGAGGGGCATCTTGCCGATCTGGGCGATCCAGTCGAGCTCGACCATCGTCCAGGCCTTCAGGTGAACCCCGGGGAACTTCTCCTTGAGCGCCCGCATCAGGCCGGTGTAGTAGTCGAACGGCCAGGTCGGGTGGAGGCCGCCGACGATGTGGAACTCGGTGACGGCCTCGCTGTAGCCCTTCCCGGCCTCGGCGACGCACTCGCCGATCGCCATCTCGTAACCGCCGGGCTCGTTGACCTTCTTCGCCCAGGCGCAGAGCGCGCAGTCCACCCAGCAGATGTTCGTCGGGTTCAGGTACCGGTTGACGTTGTAGAAGGCGAGGTTGCCGTGACGCTCCTCGCGCACGTGGTTGGCGAGACGGCCGAGGCCCAGGAAGTCGCGGGTCGAGAAGAGCGCGACCCCGTCCTCGAACGAGAGCCGCTCGCGGCCGAGAACCTTCTCGGCGATCGGCTCGAGGTCGGAGCCTCGGAAGGTCGAGAGCACGCGGCGAGAGAGCGCCCCGTCGGCAGCAGGGCCGAGAGAACCGAGAGCCTGGTGCCGGAAGAGATCGTCCGTCACGGGATCGCGGGTTTGGTGACCTTCTGGAACGGATCCAGGGATTCCGGAGCGATGTCGTCCACGAACGGAGTCAGGTACTTGTAGCAGTCCCAGCAGTACTTCTCCTCGGGAAGAAACTCGAAGTTGATGACGCGGCCGACCGCGGGATAGTCCACGATCTCCCGCCCGCAGCGGTGGCAGGCGTCCTTCTGCCCTCGGATGAGCCTCCAGACCGGTCCCACGCCGAGAATGCTATCAGCAGGCCGCAGCCCGGAGCGGCGGGCTTCTCAGTCTTCGGCGTGCCGGCGCAGGCGGTCCTTCTCCCGCCTCCGGCTGTACTTGCTGGCGTCGCCATGGCGCTTCTCGGTCTTCTTCGGGAGCGGAAGCCTCGCCAGCGGGCGGGGCGGACGCTTCGGCGGTCCGGCCTTCTTCATGGCGCTCCGGAAGCCGTGCTCGACGTCAGCCGCCAGGCGGTCAGCGAGAGGGCGGCGACGACCGCAATGGCCGCTCCGATCAAGAACGCGACGTGGGGGCCGTACGCCTTCCACCAGATCCCGAAGAGCAGGGACGCCGGCAGCGCCGCCAGGCCCACGCCCCCGTGGTACGCGCCGAAGGCGCGGCCTCGCGACGATGCGGGAACCAGGCCGGCGACGAGGGCGCGCTCCGCTCCTTCCGTCAGGGCATAGAACAGCGCGTAGAACGCGAAGAGCGCCCAGATCTGCCCGGGCCGCGTCGCCAGGGCGAACCCGACGTACGCCAAGGCATACACGGTCCAGCCGCCGAGGATCGTCCAGACGTGGCCGAGGCGGTCGGCGAGGATGCCCCCCGGAACGCCGGTCGCGGCCTTGACGGCATGGAACGCCGCCCAGAGGAGGGGGATCTGCCAGAGCGCGACGCCGGTGTCGCCGGCCTTCAGCAGCAGAAAGGCATCGGTCGAGCTCGCGAGGGTGAAGAGGACGAAGATCGAGAGGACCGTCCAGAATCGGCGGGGGAGGACGGCCCCCCGGGACGAGGCCTCGGGAGCGGCGCGTTCACGCCGGGGGACTTCGCGCACCTTCGCCAGGAGCACGAGGACGGCGACGACGCCGGGAATCGCCGCGAGCAGGAAGACGGAGCGCTCGTCCTCGAAGAAGAACTTCAGGAGAAGTGCCGCGAGCAGCGGTCCACCGACCGAGCCGGCGTTGTCCATCGCGCGCTGCAGGCCGTAGGCGCGGCCGCGCTCGGCGGGAGGAACCATGTCGGCCAGGAGCGCGTCGCGAGGGGAAGTCCGGATTCCCTTCCCGACGCGATCGGCGAAGCGGATCGCGAGGACCTGCGTCCAGGTCGACACCAGGCCGATGAGCGGGCGCGCGGCCGCGGCGATCGAGTAGCCGACGACGACGATCGGCTTGCGCTTTCGGACCCGGTCCGACCACCATCCGGAGGCGACCTTCATCAGCGAGGCCGTCGCTTCGGCGATTCCCTCGATGAGGCCGAGGGCCGCGGGTCCGGCGTGAAGCGTCCGGGTCAGGAAGTCCGGCAGGAGCGGGTAGATCATGTCGGAGGCCACGTCCGATAGGAAGGACACCCAGCCGAGCGCCACGACCCCGGGGTCCATTCGGTAGGTCTGCTTAGCTTCCATATTAAATTAGGACATTTATACTATTTGTCTAATTTTATTAGGATACGATGACCGCCGCAGTCTGATCATAATCGCTCTGTGCGGCTCCACTCCTCCGATTCCTTCATCCTCGGGACCCACGCGCTGCGCGAGACCGACCGCATCGTTTCGTTCCTGACCCGCGACGCAGGCAAGAAGCGGGGCGTGGCGCGCGGCGCCCGACGCTCGAAGAGCTCCTTCTCCGGCGCCCTCGAGCCGATGACCGAGGCGCGCGTCGTCTACTACGAGAAGGAGGGACGCGAGCTCGTTTCGATCAACGCCGCGGACCCGATCCGGCCGTCCTTTTCCCTGTCGAAGGATCTCGATCGGGCGCTCCTGCTCTCGACCCTGGCGGAGAGTCTCGAGACGTTCGTTTCCGAGTCCGATCCGGCCGAGCCGTTCTACCGTCTCGCGCGTCACGCGATGGACGCTCTCTTTCTGGATGCGCCGGCGCCGCTCGTCGCCGCGTACTTCGACGTCTGGATCCTCAAGCTCTCCGGACTCTTTCCGGCGCCGCGCGAATGCGCCGGCTGCGGGCGGCCGCTCGAGGCCGAGGGGGCGCTCCTCTACGACGAGCGCCGGCCGGGCTTCATCGGCTCGGAGTGCCGCCACGGTGAAGCGCTGCGGCTGACGGCCGACGCCCATCGCACGCTCTCCGCCTTCCTCTCCGGGCCGCTCGATCCGGCGGCGCGCCCGAAGGGGCTGGCCGAGATCGCTCACGTCGCGCGTCTTTCCCGGCGCCACTTCCTCGGCCACGAGTTGAAGAGCCAGAGGGTATTGGCGGAAGTGCTGGGGTAGCCGGGGATCGCCTTCCGGCCCTGCGATAAACTCGCGTTCGGCATGTTCACGCTGCAGCGTCTGATCGCGGAGCTCACCGCGTTCTGGGAGGGAGAAGGCTGCCTGATCGAGCAGCCCTACGACCTTCCGGTCGGCGCGGGGACGATGCATCCGGCGACGTTCCTCAGGGTCCTGGGTCCGGAGCCCTGGCGCTGCGCCTACGTCCAGCCCTCCCGGCGCCCGGCCGACGGACGGTACGGCGAGAACCCGATGCGTCTGGCGCGACACTTCCAGCTCCAGGTCGTCCTGAAGCCCTCGCCGGATGACGTTCAGGAGATCTACCTCCGGAGCCTCGAGCGCCTCGGGCTCGTTCTCGCGGAGCACGACGTGCGATTCGAGGAGGACAACTGGGAGTCGCCGACGCTCGGTGCGTGGGGCGTGGGCTGGCAGGTCGTGATGGACGGGATGGAAATCACGCAGTTCACCTACTTCCAGCAGGCGGGCGGCATCGACCTCGCGCCGATCACCGCCGAGATCACCTACGGTCTCGAGCGGATCGCGATGTTTCTCGCCAAGGCCCCCTCCGTTTTCGACGTGATGTGGAACGACACGCTTTCCTACGGACGCGTGCGGCGGCGCGACGAAGTCGAGATGTCGAAGTACGCCTTCGAGGTCGCCGACGTGGAGCTCGCGGCATGGATGCTCGATCGCCACGAGAAGGAGGCGCGCCGCTGCCTCGACGCGGGCCTCGTCCTGCCGGCCTACGAGGCGACGCTCGTCTGTTCCCACCAGTTCAACCTTCTCGACGCGCGCGGCGCGGTCTCGGCGACGGACCGGGTCGGTCTCGTGCGGCGGATCCGCGATCTCGCCTGCGCCTGCGCGCGGGCATACGTGTCCGGCAAGGAAGGGTCTCGGTTCCCGCTCTCGGAGCCGGAACCGGCGGCCGTTTGAGGGGCAGAACAGCGTGGGGCCGGCCGGGCTCGACCCGGCGGCGAAAAACTTCCGAGTGAGCAGCCAGGACTTCGTTTTCGAGATCCGGACGGAGGAGATCCCGGCTCCGGCCCTGACGCCGGCGCGCCTGGAGCTTCTGCGCCGCTTGAGCGAGGCGCTGGTCGAGGAGGGGCTTCCCGCGGCGTCCGCGGAGTCCTACGCCACGCCGCGGCGGCTGGCCGTCGTGCTGCGCGGCTTGCCCGAGAGGCAGGCGGATCGCGCTTCGGAGGTGCTCGGGCCGTCCGCGGCCAGCGCCTTCGACGCCGACGGAAAACCGACCCGGGCCGCGGAGGGATTCGCGAAAGCCCAGAAGGTGGATGTCGCCGCGCTCGTCGTCGTGGACTCCCCGCGCGGCAAGACGGTCGCGGCGCGCCGCACGATTCCGGGAAGGGATGCGGCGGAAGTTTTGGCGGAGATCGTTCCGCGCATCGTCGAGCAGCTGGCCTTCCCGAAGACGATGCGATGGGGAACGGGGGACTTCGTTTTCGTGAGGCCGCTTCGCGGCGTCCTCGCCGTCCTCGGGGGCCGCATCGTCCCCATGCGGGTGCTCGGCGTCGACGCCGGCGATCGGACCGTGGGCCACCGGGTCCTCTCGGAGGGCGAGATTCGCGTCACCGGCCCCGAGGACTACCTGTCGGAGCTGCGACGCCGTTTCGTCGAACCGGACCCCGAAGCGCGAAGGATGTTCATCCTCGAGAAGGCGCGCAAGCTCGCCTCCGAGGTCGGGGGCCAGATCGAGGCCCACGCCGATCTCGCCAATACGCTCTCGGACCTCGTCGAGTGGCCGGGCCTCGTGCGCGGCTCCTTCGCCCCGGAGTTTCTCGAGCTTCCGGAGGAGATCACGGTCACGGCGATGCGCACGCACCAGAAGTACGTTCCCGTGCGGGGGCCGGCGGGACTCCTCCCGCACTTCATCGCGGTGATGGACAACTCCGAGGACCGCAAGGGGTTCATCGCCAAGGGCAGCGAGTGGGTGCTCAACGCGCGGCTGGCCGACGCCCGCTTCTTCTTCGAGGCCGACGTCCAGGAGCGGCTCGAGGCGCGGTTGCCCGGGTTGGCGCATCTCACGTTCCAGGACCTCCTCGGCGACTACCGGAAGAAGACCGGGCGCCTCGAGGAGCTCTCGGAAGAGATCGCGCGCCTGGTCGGGCGGGCGGATCTCGTCGAGGCGGTCCGGACCGCGGCTCGCCTGTCGAAGGTGGATCTCACGACCCTCGTCGTCAAGGAGTTCACGGACCTGCAGGGGATCATGGGCGGGATCTACGCCCGCCGGGAGCGCCATCCCGACGCCGTGTGGAAGGCCGTGTACGACCAGTATCGCCCCGCCTCCGGCTCGGACGATCCTCCGCGCGAAGCGTCGGGAGCGATCCTCTCTCTCGCCGACCGCTTCGATTCGCTGTGCTCGCTCTTCCGCATCGGTCTCGTCCCGACGGGCTCCCGGGATCCGTACGGCCTGCGCCGCGCGGCGCTCGGCGCGGTCACGATCGCCGCGTCGCGCAACTGGCGGACGGACTGGAGGCCGATCGCGCGCAAGGCCCTGTCGCTGCTTCCCGCGGACCTGCCCGGCCCTTCGCCCGACGAGACGCTCGATGAGCTCGGCCGCTTCTTCGCCGAGCGCCTGCGCGCGCTGCTCGAGCGCCGCGGGCATCACTACGACGAGATCTCGGCCGTCCTGAACGTCGGCGTCTGGGACTTCGCCGATGCCGCCGACCGGGCGCGGGCCCTCTCGGAGGCCCGCCGGCACATGGACTTCCGGTCCCTCATCCTGGCGTTCAAGCGCATCCGCAACATCGTGGGCCAGGACTCGCACGGCGAGCCGATGCCGTCGCTCTACCGCGAGGACGCCGAGCGCGTGCTCGCCGTCGATTTCCTGCAGGCGAAGCAGGCGATCGCGGCGTTCGTCGGGGAGCGCCACTATCGCGAGGCCATGGAGACGATCGCTTCGATCGCGCCTTCGCTCGACCGCTTCTTCGTCGACGTCCTGGTGAATTGCCCGGAAGAGGATCTGCGGCGAAACCGGCTGGCGCTGCTCGCCTCCATCCAGAAGGAGTTCACGAGCCTCGCCGACTTTTCCGAAATCGTGGTGGAAAAATGAAACGGGTTTTCTCCTTCGGCAACGGCGTCGCGGAAGGCGCGGGTCTCGGTAAGGAGACGCTGGGCGGCAAGGGCGCGGGCCTGGCGGAGATGACGGCCCTCGGGATTCCGGTGCCGCCGGGCTTCACGATCGAGACCTCCGTCTGCGCGGACGTATCGCGCGGCGCGTCCCTCGACGGCATCCGCGCCGAGGTCGAGTCGGCGTTGGTCCGGCTCGAGCACGAGGCCGACAAGCGCTTCGGCGATCCGGACAATCCACTGCTCGTGTCGGTCCGCTCGGGGGCGCGATCCTCGATGCCCGGGATGATGGACACGATCCTGAACCTGGGCCTGACGTCTCGGAGCGTCCGGGGCCTCGCCGCGCGCTCCGGCGAGCGGTTCGCCCTCGACTGTCGCCGGCGGTTCGTCGAAATGTACGGCGACGTCGTGCTGCGCGTTCCGCGGCACGAGTTCGAAAAGGCGATGAAGGAGGTCAAGCAGGCGCGCAGCGCCTCCTCGGACATGGACCTCTCGGCGGCGGATCTGGCGGAGATCGTGCGGCGCGGCGAGCAGATCGTGCGTCAGCGAACCGGCCACGACTTCCCGGACGACCCACGCGAGCAGCTCTGGGGTGCGATCGCCGCGGTCTTCCGGTCGTGGGACAACGAACGAGCCAAGACGTATCGAAAGCTCCACCACATTCCGGACGACTGGGGAACCGCGGTCAACGTGCAGGCGATGGTGTTCGGCAACCGGGGCGAAACCTCGGCGACGGGCGTCGCGTTCACGCGCGACCCGGCCACCGGCGAAAAGAAGTTCTACGGCGAGTTTCTCCCGAACGCCCAGGGCGAAGACGTCGTCGCGGGTATCCGCACGCCCCGGCCCTTGAATTCGGACGGGTCGGGAACCTCGCTTCAGGAGACGATGCCGAAGGCATACGCGGAGCTGCAGCGCGTGCGCGAGCGCCTCGAGACTCGCTTCCGCGACATGCAGGATCTCGAGTTCACGATCGAGGAAGACAAGCTCTACCTTCTCCAGACGCGCAACGGCAAGCGGACGGGGTTCGCCGCCGTGCGCATCGCGACCGACATGGTGGACGAGGGACTGATCGACGCCGAGGAAGCGGTGGCTCGCGTCGAGCCGGAGCAGCTCGTGCAGCTTCTCGCCCCCGTGTTCGACACGAAGGAGAAGTCCGCGGCCGTGAAGGCCGGGCGGCAGCTGGGCAAGGGACTGCCGGCCGGTCCGGGCGCCGCGTGCGGGCGCATCGCGCTGACGGCCGTCGGCGCCGTCGCCATGGCGGCCAAGGGCGAGCCGGTCGTGCTCGTGCGGGAGGAGACTTCGCCCGAGGACATCGCCGGCATGCATGCCGCGGCCGGCATCCTCACGACCCGCGGGGGAGCGACCTCCCACGCCGCGGTCGTGGCGCGCGGCATGGGCAAGACCTGCATCGTGGGCGCGGGCGAGATCACCGTGGATCACGCCCACAAGGAGATCCGGGCAAACGCAAAGGGCCTGAAGGCGGCCGAAGGCGACTGGCTGTCCATCGACGGCACGACGGGCGAGGTGCTGCTCGGCAAGCTGTCGACGCGGCCCTCGGAGGTCCTGCAGGTCGCGCTCGAGGGCACGATCAAGCCGGAGGATTCCGCCGTTTATCGCGCGTTCACGCGCATCCTCGAGTGGGCCGACGCGCGGCGCCGGCTCGGCGTCCGCGCCAACGCCGACACGCCCAACGACGCGCGCATCGCTCGGGTCTTCGGCGCCGAGGGCATCGGCCTGTGCCGCACGGAGCACATGTTCTTCGAGGCCCGGCGCATCATGGCGGTGCGAGAGATGATCCTGGCCGAGACGCTCGACGAGCGCCGGGCCGCGCTCGCGAAGATCCTGCCGATGCAGCGCGAGGACTTCCTCGGCATCTTCCGCGAGATGGGCGACCGGCCGGTGACGATCCGCCTCCTCGATCCACCCCTGCACGAGTTCCTGCCGCACGACGACGAGACGATGCAGAAGATCGCCTCCGAGCTCGGCGTCTCGATCGAGAAGGTCCGCGAGCGGACTCACGCCTTGAAGGAAACCAACCCGATGCTCGGCCACCGCGGCTGCCGCCTCGGCATCACGAACCCCGAGATCTACGAGATGCAGGTCCGCGCGGTCTTCGAGGCGGCGGCCCTGGCCATGAAGGACGGGCTCCATCCCAACCCGGAGATCATGATCCCGCTCGTCGGCGCGCGGGGCGAGTTCGAGCGGCTGCGCACGCTCGTCGACGCAGGCCGCGAAGACGGTGATCGCCGAGTCGGGCCGGGACATCCCGTACAAGATCGGAACGATGATCGAGGTTCCCCGCGCCGCGCTGCGCGCGAACCGGATCGCCCTGAACTGCGACTTCTTCTCCTTCGGGACGAACGACCTGACGCAGATGACCTACGGGTACTCGCGCGACGACATGGGCACCTTCCTGCCGGTCTACATCGCCGAGGGGATTCTTCCCGAGGACCCGTTCTCGAGCCTCGACCAGTACGGCGTGGGGGAGCTCGTCGCGATCGGGACGCGGCGCGGGCGCGAGGTCAAGCCGAAGCTGAAGGTGGGCATCTGCGGCGAGCACGGAGGCGATCCGCGCTCGATCGAGTTCTTCAACCACGTCGGGCTCGACTACGTGTCGTGCTCGCCTTTCCGCGTGCCGGTGGCCCGGCTCGCGGCGGCCCGGGCGGCTCTGGCCGAGAAGAGCATCGCCGGGTCGGCGACCGCGTAGCGGGGCCGGAGGAAACGGATGCACATGCTGCTTGCCATGGCCGCGCTTCTGGCTGCCCCGCCGGCGGAACCGCCGGCCGATCTCGTCCTCGTGTCGGCGCGCGTCTGGACCGGGGATCCGAAGAACCCGGAGGTCGAGGCCCTGGCGGTCCGCGGCGGCCGGATCGTCGCCACCGGGTCCGACAAGCAGATTGGCGCGCTCCGGGGTCCGAACACGGTCGTCCTCGACGGCAAGTGGCGGCGCGTGGTCCCCGGGTTCATCGACTGCCACACGCACATGACGAGCGGAGGCTTCGATCTGCTCGCGCTCGATCTGCGCAACAGCAAGTCCCCGGCGGAATTCACGCGGGAGGTGGCGGCATACGCGAAGGGCAAGCCGGCGGGGCAGTGGCTGACCGACGGGACGTGGGACCACACGCAGTGGACGCCGCCGGAGCTTCCGACGAAGGCGATGCTCGATCCGGCCACGGGCGACCGCCCGACCTGCATCTCCCGCCTCGACGGCCACATGGTCCTCTGCAACAGCCTCGCGCTGAAGCTCGCCGGGATCACGGCGGCGACGCCGGACCCGCCGGGGGGCGTCATCGTGAAGGACGCCGGGGGCGAACCGACGGGCATCCTCAAGGACGGGGCCATGGACCTCGTCGACAAGGTTCGCCCCGCGCGCACCGCCTCCGAGATGACCGCCGCGATCGAGGCCGCGATGAAGAATGCGGCCCATTACGGCGTGACGTCCGTGCAGGACCTGCCGGGAGGGACCGAGGATCTTCCCGTCTGGGACGCGCTGCGGACGGCCGGGCGGATGATCGTGCGCGTCAATTCCCGGCCGGGAATCGGCCTCTGGGAAAAGGTGAAGGCGCTCCAGTCCTCGATGACGCAGGACGACTGGCTGCGTGTCGGAGGCGTCAAGGGATTCATGGACGGTTCGCTCGGCTCCGGGACCGCCGCGATGTTCGAGGCCTTCAGCGACGAGCCCGGCAACGTCGGCGTGTTCGCCCCGGGGGCGATTCCCCTCTCGAAGATGGAAGGCCGCGTGACCGCCGCCGACAAGGCGGGCCTGCAGGTCGAGGTCCACGCGATCGGCGACCGCGCCAACGACGAGATCCTCAACATCTACGAGCGCGTCGAGAAGGCCAACGGCCCGCGCGACCGGCGATTCCGCATCGAGCATGCGCAGCACCTGCGCGCCTCCGACATCCCGAGGTTCGCCGAGCTCGGCGTCATCGCCTCGATGCAGCCCTATCACGCGGTGGACGACGGGCGCTGGGCCGAGAAGCGCCTCGGCCCCGAGCGCGCGAAGACGAGCTATGCGTGGCGCTCGCTGCTCGACGCGAAGGCGACGGTCGTCTTCGGATCCGACTGGGACGTCGCTCCCATCTCGCCGGTCCTCGGCATCGCCGCCGCCGTCACGCGGCGCACGATCGACGGAAAGAACCCCGGCGGCTGGTACCCGGAGCAGCGCATCTCGGTGGAGGAGGCCCTGCGCGCCTACACGGTCTCCGCCGCCTACGCCGGCTTCGAAGAGAAGATCAAGGGCTCGCTCGAGCCCGGAAAGCTCGGCGACTTCGTCATCCTCGACGCGGATCCTTTCCGCGTGAAACCGGAAGAGCTCGAGAAGATCCAGGTCGACGCCACCGTCGTCGGGGGAAAGATGGTGTACTCCAGGTAAACGCGGCTGCTCGCGCCGCCCGCACACAGTACGGCCGTCGTCGGATTCACAGAGCGGTCACGATGAGGCCATCCTGCTCACATATATACGCGACCAGTCGCTGGTCCGGAGACAGGGAGGGCGAGTGGCAATTCCCGACTTTGCTTGACCACACTGTCTCCGGCGGTGCGTTGGGCTTCGTCACGACCAAAGACGTCCCGAGCTCCGACATCTTCAGTTCTACCGTCGTGCCGTCGCGCCCCGTTGCTTTCTGATTCCCAAAGGCGCCCTGATTCTGCCATTCCTTCACCATGCTCTCGCTGACGCTCGGAGTAGCCAGTTTGGGCTCGGCTCTACCGATCGGTTCGCTGCCCATCCATGTCGCCGCCACGAGCGTCACGGGCGCAAGTGCGACCCAACGCCACCGCCCGTCGCTCCGAAATGCGACGTGTCTGCCGTCGGGAGGCCACACAAGGGGTGGTTCGCCGACGGACGCGGATGCGACGATCAGCGCCGATCTCACACCGAGGCGCCTCATTTCGGCTCCGAGACCGGGAAAGGGCGTCTTGGCTCCCGCCGCGGCGGCGATTCCGCGGTAGTACCAAAGCGACGAGGAGACGAGGAGGGTGGCATTGAGCACCAGCAAAGCGACGAAGACCGCATGCAATACCCGATGGCCTTCTGTCGCGGCCAGCGCGAGTCCTACAATCGATATCAGACCGAAGACGAGGACTCCGCGTCCGACGTAGATGTCGCGGAAGTAGCCCATGGAGCTCCCCGCGGCCTGCCCATCCCCAATTGCGCGATTGATCTGCCAGGACAGGATTGGATAAGCCGTGAACTCGACGAGCGCCAGCGCGATGAGCGCTGCGACGCAGAGCGCCAGGCATTGGACAATCGTTTTCGGATGGACGATCATTCCGACACCCACCGAAACATGGGTTCGCCGAAGCTCTGAATGGGCTTGAGATAGGGAAACACGTCGTCCCAAGCTTGATCACCATGAAGCCATTCGTGACTCTTGAAGGCACCCAGATCTTCATCGAGTTCGACGTTCGTGGCGAGCGGCTGCGTCCGAGCGGCGGCGCCGCTCTGGAGCGGGCTGTCGTCGGCTCCGCCGCCATGAGTCTGAATCTTGTCGAAAACATTGAAGACGTTGACCCAGTTCGATACACCGGCGGTCCCGTTCAGTCGGTACGAGGGGGTCGACGGGGTTCCGAGGGTCACGAGATTGTTGACCTTGTGACCGAGACCCATGTTGATCGCGGCGATCGCGACGTTTCCGCCGTGGCTATGGGCGATGATGTCGAGACCCTCTCCGGGCGCGAATTTGTAGCTGCGGATGAAGTCAACGAGCCCCTTTGCTGCAGCCACCCTCGCTGCGTGGGTATCTCCCCCCGACCAATTGTAGGAGACAGTCGTGCGGTCGCCGATGCTTCGCGCGACATGGTTGAAGAACTGCCCTTCCGGAGTGAAGTCCTGGGTTCTTCCGCCGAATCGCGTCCCATGCACGAGGATCGTGAGTAGGCCGTCCGGATCGATGTGCTTGAGCGGGTTACCGAGGGTATATGCATACCGATTCCATGACTGAGGAGCGTGAGGCGAGGCGCCGGCCTTGTCCGGGCTCAGAAACCGCCCGAGCGCGTACTGCTGTGTTCTCGCGTGGTCGAAGTGCTGGGCGACGCCGTCGTTTCGTTCCATGCCCTGGAAGCCCAGGTGCTGGCTTGGCGGCGAGGTGTTCGTGTCTTCGCCGTACGGCCAGTACTTGTGCCATTCCGTCAGCACACCCGTCGAGCTCCATGCGGCTCGGATGCTGCCGAGGTGATCGGAAACGTCGAAGTTCCAGCCGAGGCTGGTGTTCGACGCGACCAGGAGGTTGCCGAGGAACACGTTGTCGCGAGAAACCGACAGAGTGTTCCATCCGGAGTCCGAAGTCGCATTGGTCATCTCGGTGACGACTCGGTTCTGCTCGTCTCGAAAAGTATAAATCGAGCCGCGGGGGACGGGATGGTAGACGGCGCCCCAGGCCACGCCTCCGGGGACGGCCGGCGTCTTCGACATCCAGACGAGGATCTGCCAGGGAGTCACGGGGTTGCCGGGACAGAAGTTGCTGCCGCCGCAGCCGGCGGTGACGCCGTCGCGCGAGAGTTGCTCGATGAACGGAGCAAACGACACCCACGGAGAGTTGCCGGAGCACGGGACGTCCGCGAAGATGCCCGTGCAGGGCGGGGTCGGCGCTCCGTCGGCGCGGTAGCCCTTCACGGCCAGGACCGCCATCTGGGCGCGAGTCAACGGGTCGTTGGGGCAGAAGCGGCCTCCGTCGCAGCCGGCGGCGGTGCCGTGGACCACGAGCGTCTGGATCCAGTCGCCGTCGGCGTCGGTCGTGCAGTTCACGTCCGAGAACGTGTTCGGCACGCACGCGTTGGGGGCGTTCGACCAGCCGCTCTTGCCCGCCATCTTGTTGGCCTCACCGACCAGGCGAGCCATCTCGCGGCGAAGAAGCGAGCTGTTACCGGGGAACTTGACCAGGCGCTCGCCCGCGCCGCTGTGCAGGAACACGGAGTCGGTCGATCCGCTCTGGTTTCGGTACAGGCGATCGAGCGCGTCGTTGGACATCGTATCGGCGTTGTACGTCGTCATGTTGCCGCGCGGGTCGTAGCCCACGGCGCTCGTCGAGCCGCCGATCCTGAGGTGATTGTTGTTGGCCGCGGTGTCGACCTGGAAGGTCAGCGACCCGTTCTGGAGGAGGTTGCCGAAGCGGTCGTAGGTAAAGGCCTTGGAGCCGGCGCCCGCTCCATAGGATGCCGACAGGATCCGCGAGCGGTCGTCGTAGGTGAACGTGCCGCCGCTGGTCGCGTCGCTTTCGGACAGGATGTTTCCGGCTCCGTCGTAGGCATAGGTTCCCGTGTCGAAGAGCGTCGACGAGCCGGAGGCCTTGATTCGGGAGGGGCGAGGCAGCATCGTCGAATCCTGGGTGATCGTCGTGACGACGGGGGTTCCCGCATTGCCGGCCGTCCAGCTCGCGAGGCCGGCGGCCGGATTGTAGGTCGCCGACGAAACGAGCGTCGAGAGCCCGCCGGTGATCGCGGTCGGCAGCCCGTTCGCGTAGGAGTACACGACCGGGAGCGACCCCGACACCCGCGGATGGTTGTGCTGCTGCAGGAGGCCGAGCGCGTTGTAGGTCCAGGACTGGGTCGCGGCCTGGTTCGAGCCGCCGAGATCGCCGTTGCCGACGACGGTCTTCGACTGCGAGAGTCGCCCTGCTCCGTCGCCGTAGGTGAACTGCTCGTCGGCGGCCGGCCCGGCCGTCGGAATCCAGTTGAATCCATATCGGCGCGTGAGCTTGCCCGCCGGATGGGCGCCTCCGGCAAACCCGGGGCTGCCGTCCGCACACGTCGAAGCGCCGTCGTAACAATTGACGACGTACTTGGTTCCGGCGGGCGCGTCTTCCTCGACGAGCCGTCCTGCGAAATCGAACGTCCGGCTGACGGAGAGTCCGCCGGGCTGGGTCTCGGCACGCACGTTGCCGAGGCTCCCGATCGTGTCGTACGTGACGAGCCCGCGTTCGGGCGTCCTTTCGGAGCGCAGGAATCCGTTCGTGTCGTACGTGAACGTTCGGAGCTGCGCGCCCTGCGTCACGGTCAGGAGCTTGCCATTGACGTCGTACGCGTGGCTCGTGACGTCCCCGGAGGGTTCGGTGACGCTCGTGATCCGGCCGTACGCGTCCTTCTGGGTCGTGGTCGTCGCGTTGATGCCGCCCGCGCCGCAGGAGGGAGCCGTGAGGTTCGAGAAGGTCGCGTTGACGCAGTAGGTCTTCACCGCCTCCCGCGTGTCGCTGTACACGTTGCTTCCACCATCGGTGCGATCGATCGTTGCGAGGCTCGACATCTTCGGCCCGACGACCTGCTGCGGCCGGCCGAACGGGTCGTAGCAGAGGCGGTACGTGCCGGGCGCCCCCGAGGGCCGTCCGCGGCCCGAGAAGGACCCGCCGCTGAACGCGCAGCTCGTCGCGAGGTCCTGGGCGATCGATTCCGATGTCGCGTCGGAGACCCACTCGGACGTGAAATAGGCGTTGCCGGGGCCGTCATAGAGGGTGAACCGCTTGACGACCGTGGAGGAGGGCTGCAGCCGCTTCTCGCGCACGAGGCGCGCCAGGCCGTCGTATTCGTAGTGCTGCCAGGTCGCCGCGGCGGCGTTCGACGCGGCGACGGGACAGGCCTGCGGGCTCGAGGCGCGATACGCGGTCGTCGCGCTCGCGCCCTCGTAGCAGAGGAACGTCGAGAGCTCGGAGGAGACGGGCGGAGTGATCCGGTGAACGCGCCCGAGCGCGTCGTAGAGATATCCCGTCGCGAGGCCCGAGGTGTCCTTCGACGCCGTGATCCAGCCGGTCGTCGCATCGCGCGCATAGTCCCGGAAGTTGAAAGTGCCGGTGCCGACCGCGCCGTTGATCCATCGCGCCGTGAGCAGCTCGCCGTGTTGCCAGGCGTAGTCCTTGCCGAACAGGTCTCCGTCGGTTCCGACGGAGACCGGGAAGCTCGGGTAGGTCGACGAGCAGTACGTGCGGGAAGGCGTCGACGATGAATGGAGCGTGCGCGTGAGCTCCTTGTCGACGTTTCCGGCCCCGTCGTTGAACCGGCAATCGATGAACGCGATGTCCTTGTCGGGATCGTAGACGAAGCTGCCCCTCAGGAATCCGTTCGGGGTCGTCGTGTCGAACTCGAAGTATTCGTTGCGCGTGGAGGAGCCCTGAACCGTCGTTCGCTGATTGAAGAGGTTCGGCAGGACGGGCTGGCCCGCGGGCGGTCCCGAGGCCCAGTTGACGGGCGCCCAGTCGGTCGTGATCGTTCGATTGTCCCCGCCGAGGGTTCCCGTGTGGGTTTCGACGTCGTAATGCCGGCCGTTGGCGTCCCAGGTGTCGGTGGGTGTGAACGCGACCTGATGGAACGGGCACGAGGCGCAGTCACTCGATCCGTAGATCGTCATTTCTTTCTGAAGCCGGCGGGCGCTTCCGGGCAGGCCCGCCGTGTCGAACTCGTAGCTCTTCTGGACGACGCGGACCGCGCGGCTTCCGCAAAAGAGCGATTCCACGCTCCCGCCGCACGGCGGATCCTGGAGCGGACCGCCGGTCGGGTCCGTCTCGAAGACGCGCTCTTCGATCTCGGCGCCGACGATGTCGCCGGGCACGCTGGGAAGCTCGCTGCCTCCGCCTCCCGGTCCCCGCGTGGTGGGAAAGAGGATCGCCTTCGCTCTGCGCCGTCCGGCGTCGCTCTTCGCGTCGGTGCCGGGGAAGACGGCGATCGTCAACGACTGCGCGCTTTGCGGGTCGCCCGAGTTGCCGGATTCTCCGAACGGAAACGCGAACTGGGTGTACGTCGTGTCGTTGGTCGCGCCTCCGACGACCTCGCGGCGGCGCACGACACCCGCCTGCGTGTCGATCCACCGCTCCGAGTTGGACGGGGTGCAGCCGCCCGGGATCTCCGGATCGGGACTCTCGGGATCGGAGAGCTGAGGCTCGGCAGCGCCGCACGCCGAGGAGACCATGACGACGTTGTCGGGATCGTTGGACGGCGGGGTCAGCCCGGGGCACCCGGGCTGGAGCTTTCCGCCCCGGCCGTGGAAGAACGTGTAGTTGTTGTAGCAGTACTGGATCTTCCCGCCCGCAGGAAGCGTGATCTGGTCGAGAAGGACCTGCGAGAACTCCGAGGACGAGGAGAACAAGTAGGTCGGCGCGGCGCCCGAATCATCCGCCGGCAGCGTCAGGCTCTTGAGCCTCGGGACGTTCACGACAAGCACGTTCGGGACGCCGCAGCCGTGGTTGAGGGTCGCAAACGAGTCCTCGTAGCCGAGGGCCCAGGTCTTCGTCGTGGCCGCCCCGTCCACGAATTCCGGGAACGAAACCGACTTGATCATTCCCGTGATCCCGAGGACCGTGCCCGTCGTGAAGTGGATCTTGCTTCCCGACGGCAGCGTCACGTCCTTGGGAATCCACGTGCCGGCCCCCGCCGGCGTGCGCATCTTCATGATCGACGGGCACTGCGAGGTTCCGTAGGTCCAGAGCGGAGTCGCGACCTCGGAGGTGCCGTAGTAGCTGATCGAATAGGAGTTCCCGAAGGGGTCCGTGACCGAGGTCAGGTACCAGCCGTCGCGCCCGCGGCCGAAGTCGTGGGTGTAGCCCTCGGGGAGGCCAATGTCGTCGTATCCGCTGACGTGGGTTCCGAAGACGTAGTGATTTCCGTCGCCGTCCCACATGTCGTAGGGACCGGGGCCCGAGGAGGGCGAGACATAGAGCGGCAACGCGTCGCTCACCTTCGGCCCTCCCCCGAACATGTGCTGGCTTCCGTCGCCTGCGAAATAGCAGTTGCCGACGATCTGCCCGTGTTTGCACGTCTTGATGGCGCCGAGCGTCAGCTCCCAGCCGGATCCGAGCGACGGGTTGCCGGCGAGGGGCCTGAAGTAGAAGTACGGGCTCTGCTCCAGGGTCGACGGCGCGCCGTAGTCGGTCGATCGCGAGTTGTACGTCAGGGCCACCTGGACGCGCAGCTTCGGCCCGACGGGATAGGACGGTCCGAGCGCGATCGGAACCGTGAGCTGCCCGTTGTACATGTTGATCGAGTCCACCTCGCCGTGGTGGAAGACGCTCTGGACGTAACCCGGCGCGCCGTCGGCATCGTTGTCCGGTCCGTTCTGGGCGCGGCTGACAGAATTGCTTGTCACGAGAGCGCAGAGGACGAGCACCGGAGCGAGCTTTCTTCTCATGATTCGAACCCCTTTCACGGAGTTCGCCGGCGAATCTCTTGCTATGGATTGTCGCGAGACGGTGCGCTCGGGACGCGGAGATAGACTCTCGCGCGATGCCGCGCATTCATCGGCTGGAGGGAGCCGTCATCGACCGCATCGCGGCGGGCGAGGTCGTCGAGCGGCCCGCCTCCGCCGTCAAGGAGCTCGTCGAGAACGCCCTGGACGCCGGCGCCTCCCGCATCGACCTCGAGGCGGGCGGCGGCGGAATCGAGCGGATCCTCGTCCGCGACGACGGCTCGGGGATGTCGCCGGAGGACGCGCGGCTCGCGCTCGAGCGCCACGCCACGTCGAAGATCTCCTCCGACGAGGACCTGGCGCGCGTCGCGACCTTCGGGTTTCGCGGAGAGGCGCTGCCGTCGATCGCTTCCGTGTCCGTGCTGACGCTGACGACGTCCGACGGCTCGTCGCCCGAGGCGACGCGCCTCCGGATCGAGCACGGGGGCCCCGTTTCCGAGGAGCCCGCGGCGCGCCCCCGGGGTACCGACGTCCTCGTCGAACAGCTATTCGCGAAGACGCCGGCGCGGCGAAAGTTTCTCGCCTCGGCGGAAACCGAGGCCCGGGCGATCGCCGCGGCCGCCACGAAGGCGGCGCTCGCGCATCACGCGGTCGCCTTCACGCTGCGCTCGAACGGGCGCGAGGTCCTCGACGCGCCGGCGGCGGTGGACCGGGGCGCGCGGATCCTGCAGCTCTTCGGGGTCGCGACGCTCGGGGAGCTCGAGCTCTTCGAGGCGCGCTCGGGAGGCCTGCGTCTTCTCGGCTATGCCACGCGCGGCGCGACGACCTTTCCGACCCGCCGCTATCAGTATCTCTTCGTCAATGGCCGCCCGGTCGAGGATCGGGCGCTGACGCGGGCGATCGGCCAGGCAGCCCGCGACGCCATCCGGCTCGATCGCCATCCGGGGGTTTTCCTCTACCTGACCGCGGAGCCGGGCGCCGTGGACGTCAACGTCTCGCCGGCGAAGACCCAGGTCCGATTCGCGGACTCGGCGACGGCCTACCGCCTCGTCTATCACGCGCTCCATTCGGCGCTGCTCGCGGGCAAGGAGGAACGGCGCCTCCGGCCGGTCCCATCCGGGACGACCGTCGCGGAGCCGTCCGCGTCGTACCGGGATCCGTTCTCCGTGCCGCCTGGAGTTCCGGTGGGCGTGCCGGCGCCGCCTCCCGAGAGCCCGGAGCCCGTCGCGGCTCCGGCGCCGGCCGAGAGGAGACTCCCCGAAATCGTCCCGATCGGACAGCACCGGGAATCCTTCATCCTCGCGAGCGGCCCGGAGGGCCTCCTCGTGATCGATCAGCATGCGGCCCACGAGCGCACGCTCTACGAGCGCATCCGCGACCGCGTCGCCTCGGGCCGCGTGTTGTCGCAGAGGCTGCTCCTGCGGGTGCTCTTCGAGGCCACGCCCGAGGAGACCGAGACGCTGTCCTCGCGAGGCGCGGATCTGGCGGCGTCGGGGTTCGAGGTCGAGCCGATGTCGGGGCGTTCCTGGGCGATCGCGGCGCTGCCCGCCGAAGCGACCGAGCGCGATCCGGCCGAGACGCTGCGGATGGCGCTGGCGGCGCTCGCCGACTCCGGGACCGCCGACGAGGCCCTCCGTCGCGATCGCCTAGCGGCGAGCCTCGCCTGCCGTTCCGCGGTGACGATCCGCTATCACCTCGCGCCCGAGGAGATCCGCCATCTCGTGTCGGACTGGGCGAAGACGCGCGACCGTTTCACTTGTCCCCACGGCCGCCCGGTCGTCCTCTCGATGTCCGAGGAGGACCTCGAGAAATACTTCAAACGCAGGTAGAAATGCGAAGGGCGGCCGCGTGGGCCGCCCCTCACCCCAACCCCCTCTCCCGGGGGAGAGGGGCTGTGCGTTTTCCTGTTAGGTGCTCCGCGGCGGCATGCCGGTGTTCTGGGTATTTTCCCGGCGCCGCTTGCTGACGTGGGCGACGATCAGAACGATGCCGAGGAGGATGAAGGCGGCCGGCCCGCCCCAGTCGGACATGAACGACCAGTCGATGTCGAAGTACCGGTCGATCAACAGGAGCGAGCCGAGGCCGACCAGGATCACGCCCCACGTCAATCCGCCGGTGCCGGCGGCCGCGCGGCGGATCTGCTGTTCGCCGGCGAAGCCCGCTTCGGCGAGCTGGCCGCGGTTGATGGCCTTGGCCTGGCGCACCGCGTCGATGATCGCGAAGAACCAGACGAACGCGATCAGCGGCCCGAAGAACTCGCCGGGGCCGCCGTGCGAGGTCATCATGATTCCGAGGATGAACGCCCCGCCGACGGCGAACGCCCGGGGGTAGAGCCCGAGGTAGAGATGGCCGAGCCCCGGGAAGAAGGACAGAAATCCCGCGAGCGCCGGGGACTTGCGCTCGACGATCACCGGATAGGGAGGCGTGATCGGCGGCGGAGGCGGCGGCACAGCGGCCGGCGCCGGGGCCGGAACCGGTGCGGCGGGCGGGGTCGTGAAGGATTCGTTCATCGTTTTCTCCTCGTCATCTTCCGTCGTCGCTCTTACACACGAAATCGCGTCGGAAAAGGTTCCCTCCGCGGCGAGGTCACGCCGCGTCGGAGGGCCGGCGCCCGGTCGCCGGCCAGCTGAACCTCTCCCGGCGCCGCGGCGGCGTCGCTTTCCTTTCCGAGGTGCGGCGGGGACGGCGATTTCTTCGGCTCCGGTCTCAGGACGAAGGCGATCACGTTCGAGACGGCCGCGCGGCCGTAGCCCCCGACATGACCCCGCCAGACCGCCAGGGTGCGCAGGGCTTTCTCCTGGAGAGCGCCGAGGCGGTCGCCGATCGAGCTCTGCGCGACGAGCACGGCGCTCCGCGTGGACTCGCCGAGGCTCGCGAATCCGGTCTTGCGCACGACCGCGGTCGGATTGAGTCCCATCACCATGACGAGGAGCGCCGCCGCGTAGGCGTAGGCGACGACCATCCGGCCGGAAAAGGCGGAGCGCCACAGCGATCTCTTCTTCGGCGGGCGCGTCGCGCCGAGCTTCGTCGTCAGCCAGGGCGCCGGCGCGGGCGCGGAGAGACTCCGCATCGCGCCGAGCGTCTCGGCGGCCTCGGCGCATCCCGCGCAGCGCGAGAGATGGCTCCGGAGGCGCCGGGCATCCGCGTCTTCGATCTCGCCCTCGAGCAGCGCGGCGGTCAGTCCGTCCGCGGCTTCGCACGAGACGGTCATGCGGGGAACCTCGAGCAGGGCCCGGCGCAGCCCCGGGCTCCAGGCGGGGGCCCGCAGGTCGGCCGCCGAGGACGCCAGCCGGTCGAGATCGGCGCCCAGCCGCGCGCATTCGCCGCATGCCTCGCGGTGCGCGGCCGCCGCGGCGTCGCTCCCGTCCGAGAGAAACAGGCGCTCCAGCTCCCGGCAGCTCATACGAGGCCCGCCGCGGCGACGGCGATGGAGGCGAACGCACCCGGCGCGCCCTTGCTCTCGTGACGCTCGCGAATCTTGCGCGCGACTTCGGCCCGAGCCCGGAAGAGGCGCGACTTGACGGTGCCCTCCGGCAGTTCCAGGGCCTTGCCGATCTCGTCGTAGGCGAGCCCGTTCAAGTCGCGCAGGATCAGGATCTCGGCGAGGTCTTCCGGCACGTCGGACAGCGCCGAGAAGAGGATCTGCGTGCGCTCCTTCTTGAGCGCCGCGCTCGCCGGATCGTCGTCGGAGGTCAGGAGGGCCGTGACCGCCTCGTCCGAGACGAAGCGGAAGGACTTCTCGCGTTTCTTGCGCCGATAGCGGTCGATGCAGAGATTTCGGGAAACCGAGAGGATCCAGGCCACGAGGGGAAACCCGCCGTCGTAACGGTGCAGATTCTCGAAGAGCTTGAGGAAGATCTCCTGCGACAGCTCCTCCGCGTCCTCGCGCTTCAGGGTGAAGTGATAGGCGATGGCGTAAACCTTGGGACCGAACCGATCCACCAGCTCCCTCCAGGCGTCGTCCTGGCCGTCGCGGCAGCGCGCGACCAGGTCTTTTTCGTCGCTCGTGCTCACGCGGCCCTCAAATCCACAAGACGCAGGATGGGCGGGAATGTTCGCCCCGACGACCGGTCGGGGGCGTAGCCGAAGTCATCGGGAATCAATGGCTTACGACGGAGAGAGGATGGGGCTGCGCGCCTTGTCGGGAAAAAACGCATACCCCAGCAGCTTGTAGCAGAGTTTGGCGATCATGAAGTCCGGAGCCCGGTTGCCCGCGAGCGGCGCGTGCTCGACGACGTCGGCGCCGACGATCCGCCGCTCCGAGGCCACGCGCCGAAGGATCCCGAGCGCCTGGTCGTACGTTCCGCCGCCCGGCTCCGGCGTGCCGGTCGCGGGCACGAGCGAGCCGTCGAAGAAGTCCACGTCGAAGGTGACGTAGACCTCGCCCGTGAGCTTTCGGAGCGCCTTCTCCATCCACGCGTCGGATCGGTGCATCTCCCGGTTCGAGACGATCATCGTTCCGCTCTCGCGCACGTAGTCGATCTCCTCCTTCGAGATCGACCGGATGCCGACGTGCACGGAAGGTATTCCGAGCTCGACCCATCTCCGGGCCGCACAGGCGTGCGAGTACTTCTGGCCCTCGTATTCGTCCCGCAGGTCGCCGTGGGCGTCGAAGTGCAGGATCGACATCTTCGGGTATCGCGAGCGGTGCGCCCGAATCGGCCCGGGGGCGATCGAGTGCTCGCCTCCGAGGGTCAGCACGAACCGGTCCCTCGCGAGCAGGCCGCCGACGACCTTCTCGAGGCCCTCGACGCACGCCTCGGGTTCCATGTTGTCCGGCAGCCAGGCCGGGAGCGTATGGACGCCGATCCGATAGACCTCCTCGTCGAGCTCGTCGTCGTAGAGCTCGACGTAGTGCGACGCCTCGAGGATCGCCGCCGGTCCGTTCTTGGTGCCGACGCCGTACGAGACGGTCCGTTCGTACGGACAGGGCAGGACGGCCACGCGGCTCTTCTCGAGCGTGTTCTCTTCCGGAGGGATGCCGAGGAAGTTGGACGAGAGGAACATGCGCGGATTCTAGGCGATCAGGGCTTTCGCGGCCCGCGTCCGCCGCGGCGGCGCCGTCGGCGCGAGGGGGGCGGCGGCGGAAGCGGGATCTCGCCGGTCTCCCGGGCGCGGGCGATCCGCGCCTGCAGGGCTCTCCAGTCGCGGACGAGCTCCTGGCCGAGACCGGTGGCCATCGCCGTCAGCTCGAAGATGTCGACCGACGTCGCGAAGGCATCGCGCAGGGCCAGCCGGCGCGTGGCCACCTTCGTGTCCGGCCGGTGCGAGAGCCTTCCGACCATCGCCAGGGCCTGCTTGATGCGGTCGGTGGCCGCGCGCGGAAGAGACATCCGGAACGCGAGCGGCGACACCGTGTCCTCGATGATGACGGCGAGCCGGTTCGGATCGGGATCCCCGTCGGGGGCGATGTCGCGGACGCGGGCACGCACGATCGGCAGGTAGAGCAGGGCGAAGAGGACCGCATCCTCGAAAATCCGGCCGCGCCGTCTCTCGGCGTCGAGCACGTCGAGGAGCGCCCAGAACAGATGGCCGGTCCCCCGCGCGTGGTCCGGGTCGATCTGGCGAAGCACCGTCGCGAGCTCGGGAAGCAGCGCGTCGAGCAGGCCGACCTCGCGCATGAGAAGCAGCGTGGGCAGCGCATGGCCCCCGCGCAACGCCTGGGCGAGCTCCTCCGTCACGCGCGGAGGCGCCGATTTCACGATCTCCTTGCGATGGCGCAGGATCGCCTCGTACGAGTCCGGCGTGATCGCGAAGCCGAGGCGGCTCGCGAACTCGACGGCCCGCATCATGCGGACCGGGTCCTCCTGGAACCGAATGTCCGGATCGCCGATCGTACGCACGAGCCCGGCCTCGAGGTCGTCCAGTCCACCGACGTAGTCGAGGATCGAGAAGTCGGCGATGTCGTAGAAGAGCCCGTTGATCGTGAAGTCCCGGCGCAGGGCGTCTTCCCGCGGCGAGCCGAAGGTGTTGTCCGAGGTCTGGAGGAGCTCGGCGCCCTGCGCGTCGAGGACGGGATCCGGTCTCCGCCGGAACGTGGCGACCTCGATGACCTTCCCGTTCGGGAACAGGATGTGGGCGAGGCGGAACCGCCGGCCGATCATGCGGCAGTTTCGAAAGAGCTTTCGGAGCGCCGCCGGGTGGGCGTCGGTGCCGATGTCGAAGTCCTTCGGGACGCGCGAGAGCAGCAGGTCGCGGACGCTGCCTCCGACGAGGTAGGCGCGATAGCCGGCTCCGTTCAGCCGGTGGAGGACCTTGAGCGCGTCCGGGTCGATGCGCGACCGCGAGACCGCGTGTTCGCTGCGCGGCCGGATGCGGGGTGCGGGTTCGGGGCTCGGAACGGTCGGGAGCGTCTCGGCCCGGGGAAGTCGGATGTCGGTAATGGAAGGCGCCTCTTTAGCAGGCTGCTGAAAAATGGATGCGGGCGTCGTGTCCGGCACTTTGCATCCGGCGTCCGAACTCGACTCCACCGGCTTCAGGTGCGTCTGCTCGACGGTCGCCGGCAAAGTGCCGGCCACCCGTCGGGTTACGGCGGCGCAGGGCCATCTGCGTGAGCGTCATCGCTCGACTCTTCTCGCGCGCCTCGACGGCGCGACGATGCTCTCGCATTGCCATCGTCGCGCTTCCTCGCATCTGACCCCGCGGCGCTCGTAACGCCATCCCACACCCTTTTTCAGCAACCTGCTCGTCGTTTCTCTCCGGCGAATTCTAGCCTAACGCATTGACCGCAAGGATGTTTTGACTTCCTGCCGTCGCTGCGAAACAATACGCCGTCTTTCCGCAATCCGGAGACGAGGAGGTTCTGGAGCCATGAGGTTTCGAGCGCTTGCCGCCGCCTGTCTGGCGGCGATTATCGCGGCGACGGTGTCCTGCGGTTCCAAGGAGTCGCAGAAGGAGATCCTGATCGGCGAGTACGGCTCGCTGACGGGCGGCATCGCGACGTTCGGCATTTCCACCAAGAACGGCTCCGAGCTCGCCTTCGAAGGCGTCAACGAAAAGGGCGGGGTCCTCGGGAAGAAGATCAAGCTCCTCGTCGAGGACGACCAGTCCAAGCCCGAAGAGGCCGGCACCGTGGTCAACAAGCTCATCCATCAGGACCACGTCGTCGCGATGCTCGGCCACGTCGCCTCGTCCCACTCGCTCGCCGCCGCTCCCATCTGCCAGGCCGAGCACATCCCCATGATCTCGCCCTCCTCCACCAATCCTCGCGTGACGCAGGTCGGCAACTACATCTTCCGCGTCTGCTTCCTCGACACCTTCCAGGGCGCGGTCATGGCGAAGTTCGCGTACGACACGCTCAAGGTCCGGAAGGTCGCGATCCTGGTGGACGTCCGCAGCGACTACTCCGTCGGCCTCCAGACCTTCTTCGGCCAGGCATTCAAGAAGCTCGGCGGCACGATCGTCACCGACCAGTCCTACAGCCAGGGCGACTCCGACTTCCGGGCCCAGCTGACGGCGATCAAGGGCGCCAATCCGGACGCGATTTACGTCCCCGGCTACTACACCGAAGTGGGGACGATCGTTCACCAGGCGCGCGAGCTCGGCATCACGGTGCCTTTCCTCGGCAGCGACGGCTGGGACTCGCCCAAGCTCTGGGAGATCGGCGGGACCGCGTTGAACGGCTGCTACTTCTCGAATCACTACGCCACCGACGATCCGAACCCGCTCGTGCAGAAGTTCGTCAACGACTACAAGGCCAAGTACGGGCAGGTCCCCGATGCGCTGGCGGCGCTCGCCTATGACGCGGCGCGCATCATGGCCGCGGCGATCGACAAGGCGGGCTCCACCGACGGGCCGAAGGTGCGCGATCAGATCGCGGCGACGAAGGATTTCGACGGCGTGACGGGAAACATCACGATCAACGCCGAGCGCAACGCCGTCAAGTCCGCGGTGATCGTGAAGGTCGAGAACGGGAAATACCTCTTGACCGAGACCATCAAGCCCGACCAGGTGCAGCAGTAGAGGCCAGGCGATAGCGGACGGCCCGGAGGCCTCCGGATCCTCCGCATGACGACCTTCCTTCAGCAACTGGTCAACGGCCTGTCGCTCGGGTCGATCTACGCCCTCATCGCCCTCGGCTACACGATGGTGTACGGGGTCCTCCGGCTGATCAATTTCGCGCACGGCGACGTGTACATGCTCGGCGCCTACGTCGGCTATTTCGTGTCGCGACGTCTCCAGGGCCGCGAGCCCTCGCTCGTCTCGGCGCTCGTCGTGATGGTCGTTTCGATGGTCGCCTGCGGGCTCTTCGGGATCCTCATCGAGCGGCTCGCGTACCGGCCCGTGCGGCGCGAATCGAGGTTGACCCTGCTGATCACGGCGATCGGCGTCTCGCTCCTGATCGAAAACGGCGCCCAGCTCGTCTTCGGCCCGGATCCCAAGTTCTTCCCCTCGCTCGCGCCGCGGGCGGACTTCATCGTCGCCGGGGTCCGGCTCACCTCCGAGCAGATCACGGTGATCGTCGTCTCCCTGCTCCTGATGCTTCTGCTGCACTTCTTCATCCGGAAGACGCGGACGGGCAAGGCGATGCGCGCCGTCTCCTTCAGCCTCGACGCGGCCCGGCTCATGGGGATCTCGACCGACTGGATCATCGCGGTGACCTTCGCCCTCGGATCGGCGCTGGCCGCGGCGGCGGGTGTGCTGATCGGGATGCAGATTCCGAAGATCGATCCGCTGATGGGGATCATGTACGGGCTGAAGGCGTTCGTCGCGGCGGTCCTCGGCGGGATCGGCAACGTGCCCGGCGCGGTCCTCGGCGGCCTGCTCATCGGCACCTCGGAAGTGATGGTGGTCGGATACCTGTCTTCGACCTATCGCGATGCGATTGCGTTCGGCATCCTGATCCTCGTGCTCCTGCTGCGGCCCCAGGGCCTGCTCGGGCGCGTCGAGAAGGAGAAGGTGTGAAGGCGCTCCTCGGGGCGGCCGGCGTCCTGGCGGCCCTGCTCCTGGTCAACGGCCTCCTGACGGGCGGGCTCGTGCCGGGGGTCTCGCTGTCGCCGTACTACCTGCAGGTCCTCTGCCTCGCCGGCATCAACATCACGCTCGCCGTCAGTCTCAACCTGATCAACGGCTACACGGGCCAGTTCTCGATCGGCCACGCGGGGTTCATGGCGATCGGCGCGTATGCCTCGGCCTATTTCACGGTCACCTTCGGCGACGCGATGCGCTCGGCGCTCGGGACGCTGCCCGCTTTCGCGGCCGACAGCCTCGTCCTGCTGACCGGGCTCGCGATCGGGGCGGTCCTCGCGTCCATCGCCGGATTCTTCGTGGGCGTGCCGTCCCTGCGGCTCCGGGGCGACTACCTCGCGATCGTGACCCTCGGCTTCGGCGAGATCATTCGGGTGTTCATCCTCAACATCGACGCGGTCGGCGGCGCGCGCGGGTTCGCCGGCATTCCGAAGCTCGCCAACTTCTTCTGGATCTATGCGTTCGCGGCGCTGACGATCGTCATCGTGTATCGCATCGTCCACTCCTCCTTCGGGCGCACCCTCATCGCGATCCGGGAAGACGAGATCGCGGCCGAGGCGATGGGAGTCCACACCACGCGCGCCAAGGTCATTTCATTCGTCGTGTCGTCCGCGATGGCCGGCGTGGCGGGGGGCCTGTTCGCGCACTACCTCATGTACGTGAACACGAACTCGTTCACGTTCCTGCGGTCCTTCGAGATCGTCATCATGATCGTCATCGGCGGCCTGGGCTCGATCAGCGGCTCGGTCCTCGGCGCCGTCCTCTTCATCTCCCTGACCGAGGGCCTGCGCGAGTTCGCGCAGTACCGGATGGTGCTCTTTTCGCTGCTCCTCATCATCCTGATGATCGTGCGGCCGCAGGGCATTCTCGGCCACCGGGAGTTCGTCACCTTCCTGACCCGCCGGCGCCGTCCGATCGGAGGCGCTCCCGGGACGACCGGCGACGCCTAGGAGCCGGTCATGTCGATCCTCCAGCTCTCGCGGGTGACGATGCGGTTCGGCGGCCTGTACGCCGTCAACGAGCTCGATCTCGCCATTGCTCCCGGCCAGCTCTACGGTCTGATCGGCCCGAACGGCGCCGGCAAGACGACGGTGTTCAACGTCATCACCGGCGTGTACACGCCGACCTCCGGCGAGATCGTCTTCGAGGGCGCCTCGATCGCCGGCATCCGTTGCGGCCGGATCACCCGGCGCGGGGTCGCGCGGACGTTCCAGAACATCCGCCTCTTCGCCAACATGTCCGTGCTCGACAACGTCAAGGTGGCCTTCGACTGCCGCCAGGCCACGACCCTGACCAGCGCGGTTCTTCGCACGGCGGCGCACCGCGAGGAAGAGGACCGCGTGGACGGCCACAGCCGGGACCTGCTGAAGATCTTCAAGCTCGATCACCTCGCGAACGAACGGGCCCGCAACCTGCCGTACGGGAGCCAGAGGCGCCTCGAGATCGCCCGCGCGATGGCCACCTCGCCGCGGCTTCTGCTCCTCGACGAGCCGGCGGCCGGCATGAACCCGCACGAGTCGACCGAGCTGATGGATCTCATCCGCTGGATCCGGGACAAGTTCGGCATGGCGATCCTCCTCGTCGAGCACAACATGAAAGTCGTCATGGGCATCTGCGAGACCGTCCACGTCCTCGACTACGGCTCGACGATCGCCATCGGCGCGCCGGCCCAGATCCAGCGCGACCCCAAGGTCATCGAAGCCTACCTGGGGGGAGCGTGAGCGCGATCCTCGAGGTGCGCGACCTGTCGGTCTCCTACGGTGCGATCGGCGCGCTGAACGGCGTATCGCTGACGCTCTCGGACGGCGAGATCGTGACGCTCATCGGCGCCAACGGCGCCGGCAAGACGACGACGCTGCGGGCGATCATGGGCCTGGTGCCCGCCTCGGGCGGCGAGGTGCGGTATCGCGGCGCGCCCACGCGCGCGGTTCCGACGCACCGGCTGGTGCGCGACGGGCTGGTCCTTGTCCCCGAGGGGCGCATCATCTTCGCCAACCTGACCGTGCAGGAAAACCTCGAGATGGGAGCCTACGCGCGACATGACCGGGAGACCGGCGTCGACTTCGAGAAGGTCTTCACGCTCTTTCCGCGCCTGAAAGAGCGGCGGCGGCAGACGGCGGGGACGCTGTCCGGCGGCGAGCAGCAGATGCTGGCGATCGGCCGCGCCCTCATGTCCAAGCCCCGGGTGCTGCTCCTCGACGAGCCCTCCCTCGGGCTCGCGCCGATCGTCGTCCATGCGATCTTCGAGGCGATCGAGGAGATCCACAAGACCGGCGTGCCGGTCCTGCTGGTCGAGCAGAATGCCAACGTGGCGCTCCGCCACTCCAAGCGCGCCTACGTGCTGGAGACCGGCCGCGTGGCCCTCGAGGGCTCGTCCGCCGAGGTCGCAGCCGACCCGAGGGTGAAGGAAGCTTACCTGGGCGAATGAGGCGCTCGAGCAGGAGCCGCGCGAGTCTCCGCCACCCGTGGCGCTCGTGGTTCGCCGCGCAGGTCTCCTGTCATCCCGAGGAGCGGCGCGACGAGGGATCCCTTTCTGAGCCGCGGCATGGCGTCAAAGGGATCCCTCGCTGCGCTCGGGATGACAAGTGGGGGCGTCGACGCGGCGTTTCCCCGCCACGGTGATTCTTTCGACGTCGGGCCCTCGCTTTGCTCGGCCCCGGCGTCGACGCGGCGTTTCCCCGCCGCGGTGATTCTTTCGACGTCGGGCCCTCGCTTTGCTCGGCCCCGGCGTCGACGCGGCGTTTCCCCGCCACGGTGATTCTTTCGACGTCGGGCCCTCGCTTTGCTCGGCCCCGGCGTCGACGCGGCGTTTCCCCGCCGCGGTGATTCTTTCGACGTCGGGCCCTCGCTTTGCTCGGCCCCGGCGTCGACGCGGCGTTTCCCCGCCGCGGTGATTCTTTCGACGTCGGGCCCTCGCTTTGCTCGGCCCCGGCGTCGACGCGGCGTTTCCCCGCCGCGGGTTTACTCGACCGCCTTTGGAATCGCCGGATCGAGCCCCGGAAACTTCGCCAGCCACTGCTTTCGCTCGCCCCGGAGCTTGTCGACGAGGGCCGCGTATTCCGAGGGTGAGTAGTGCCGGCGCGGGTCGTACTTCTCGAGGTCGATTCCCGGGACCTCTTTCGGAACCTCGTAACCCCAGTCGGGGTCCTTTTCCCAGCGGATTCCTTCCCTGGCGATCTGCTTCATGATCTCGGTCGAGATCTTGATCGTGATCTTCTCGCCCGCCGATCCTGCCTTCGCCCCGATCGACCCGGTGTTCAGGATGTAGGCGTGCATGTCGGGGTTCTCGCGCAGGATGCGCAGAATCCGGTTGCCCTCCTCCGCCTCGGGTCCGACGATGAAGGGGTTGGTCCCGACCTCGCGCTTGGCCTGGCCGGCCTTCGTGGGATCGCCCGCCGAGGTCTCGATGGATTCGCCGAGCATGAAGTACGCGGCCGCCTGTTCCGAGGTCAGGCGCGCGCAGACGGGAACGATGTCGTTGCGCCGCGTGATGAAGACGATCTTGTTCGCCTTTTCGAGGTCGATCCCGTCGCCCGTGCCCTTGATGAAGCGGCGCAGCACGACGCCGCGGCCGTTCGAGGTGAGGGAAGTGTCGAGGAAGTCGACCTTGCCGTTCTCGGAGACCTTGATGTTCTCGTACGCCGCGGTCGGATGAGTCGCCGCGCCCCACAGGACCGTCTGCGAGGGCTCGAGGCCTTCCGTCTTGATGTAGAAGCCGTCCTCCGTGCCGAAGGCCCGCCCGTCGGAGGAGAGCAGCACGACGTCGTCCTGCTTGATGATGGCCTTCTCCGGTTCCCGGAGTCCGTGGTCGTGGAGCGTCAGCGTCGTCTTGCCCGTCCCCGAGAGGCCGAAGAGCAGGAATCCCACGTCGCGGAGCTTGCCGTCCGGCCCGTTGACCCGGAGGATCTTGGAGCCGGCGTGGAGGCCGAGGCCGCCCTTGCGCTTGATCCAGTACATCGCCTGCCGGAGCATCGACTTCTTCGCCTCGCCGGGATAGTCGCTGCCGAGGATGTACGTGTAGCCCTGCTCGACGTCGCAGAAAATGAGCGTCTCCGGCCACTCCGGCACGTACACCGAGATGAAATCCGGCTCCTGCGCGGAGCTCGACGGAAAGAGCATGTTGTGCCACATGTACGCGATGCGCGCGTAGTCCTTCGGCACGTAGAGCCGGCAGTGGATCGGCACCTCCGGGCTCATTCCCATCCGCCGGTCGACCTGGATCAGGTCCATCGTCGCGAGCTTCTCCTGGACCTGGCGGATCTTTTCGGATGCCCTGGAAGGCTCGATCGCCTGCTGCATGACGCCGACCGTGACGCCGTCGGCCACGATGTAGGTCTTCTTGGCCGAGCGGCTCTTGATCCGTGTGGCATAGACGGGGGAGCCGTATTCGGTCGTCTGCTCGCCGGACTTGGCCAGCGCTCGCAGCTGTTCGCCGGAGAGGTCCTTCTGGATCGAACGCGCTCGGATCGTCCGGGGAGAGAGAGTTTCGACGCTGCTCATGGACAAGTCCTTTCGTCCGAGGGGGTTTGCTCCTGTCGGGAAGAGATATTTATACCACTAGAGGCCGATTTCGTCGGCGATGGGCTTAAGGGCCTCGATCAGAAATCCGATGTGCTCCTCGAGGGGCACACCGACCGCCTCCGCGCCGCCATAGACGTAAGATCGATCGACCGAACGGGCGAAAGCCTTGTCCTTCAGGCGTTTGACGACGGACGACGCCGGCAGATCGGCGATCTTCTTCGTGGGCCGGACCTTCACGCAGGCGCCGATGAAGCCGACGAGCTCGTCGCAGGCATAGATGGCCTTCTTCATCGGGGTGTCGCGGGGGAGCTTCATGTAGTCGGCGTGGGATTGGATGGCCACGACCATCTCCTCGGCGTAGCCCCGCTCGCGCAGGATGCGGCCGCCGACGTGGAGATGCGTCTCCTCGGTCGGGTTCTGCTCGTAGTCGAAGTCGTGGAGCAGGCCCACGATGCCCCAGCGTTCGATTTCCGACGGATCGGCCACCCCGGCGCGGCGCGCGCAGGCGCGCATGGCTTCCTCGACCGCGCGGCCGTGCTTGCGCAAGGCGTCGGATTGCGTGAATTCGTGGAGCAGGTTCCGAGCCTCGTCGCGCGTCGGCCAGCGTCCCGTCGCCATGAAGGGATTCTAACGGGCCGCCGGGACGGCCGCCGCGGGGTCGGTGGATTGGCGCAGTGCACACAGAAATGTGCATGTATCGCCAGTTCTGACCATCATTTGGCTCTTTGGAGCTTGATTTTTACAAGATTGACACTAGAATCCTGCAACATCGTCAGAAAAAGGGGGACGGGATGGCAAAAGCGAAGATCCTGAAATTCGACGCGGCGGGCCCGGGTCTTTCCAAGTCCGAGATTCTGAAGGTGTGCGAGGCGGAGAACGTCCGCTTCATGCGCCTGCAGTTCACCGACATCCTCGGCGTGATCAAGAACGTCGAGCTGCCGAGCTCGCAGTTCGACAAGGCGCTCGACGGCGAGATCCAGTTCGACGGCTCCTCGATCGAGGGCTTCACCCGCATCGAGGAGTCCGACATGAACCTGGTGCCGGATCTGGATTCCTTCGCGATCTATCCCTGGGCGCACCGGAACGGCGAGAAGGTCGGCCGGCTGATCTGCGACGTCTACACGCCGGACGGCAACCCGTTCGCCGGGCTGCCCGCGCATGACGCCTGAGCAAGCAGATGGACAAGGCGTCGGCCCTCGGCTACACGATGGTCACGGGCCCGGAGGCCGAGTTCTTCCTGTTCCGCCGCGACGCGAGCGGGCAGCCGATCATCGACACGCACGACGAGGGCGCTTACTTCGACCTGACCCCGGTCGACCGCGGCGAAGAGGCCCGGCGGGACATCGTCCTCGCCCTCGAGCAGATGGGCTTCGAGGTCGAGGCCGCGCACCACGAGGTCGCCGCCGGCCAGCACGAGATCGATTTCAAGTACGCCGATGCGATCACGACGGCCGACCGCGTCTCGACGTTCCGCTTCGTCGTCAAGAAGGTCGCGCTCGACCACGGCCTGCACGCGACGTTCATGCCGAAGCCGATCTACGGCATCAACGGCTCGGGCATGCACGTGCACCAGTCCTTCCTCGACAAGAAGGGCAACAACGTCTTCTACGACGCGAAGGCGAAATACCAGCTCTCGAAGACGGCGCTGAACTACACGGGCGGCATCCTGCGGCACGCGCGCGGCTTCTGCGGCCATCACCAATCCGCTCGTCAACTCCTACAAGCGCCTCGTTCCCGGCTACGAGGCCCCGATCAACGTCGCGTGGTCCGATGCGCAACCGCTCGCCGCTCGTCCGCGTCCCGGCGCGCCGGGGCATGGGCACGCGCATCGAGGTTCGGATGCCGGACCCGTCCTGCAACCCGTACCTCGCGTTCGCGGTCATGCTGCGCCGCGGGCCTCGACGGCGTGAAGAACCGGATGGATCCGGGCGAGCCGGTCGACCGGAACATCTTCAAGATGAGCGAGCGCGAGAAGCGGCGCCTGAAGATCGACCAGCTGCCGGCGAACCTCTCCGAGGCCTGCGACAACCTCGAGAAGGACGACGGTCGTGACGGACGCCCTCGGCGAGCACATCCTCAACGCATTACCTCGAGGCCAAGCGCGGGGAGTGGGCCGAGTACATCTCCCGCGTACAGCCCTGGGAAACGGAGAAGTACCTGGAAACGTACTGACAGATCCGTTGGTATCCTAATTTAATAAGGCCAGACATTAGTCTGGCCTTATTTAATTCAGAACTGGCTGGTTTCGGAATTTTCGGATTTTACGCTGGGTTCGGAACTGGCAGCAACGCTCAGGAGGACATATGCCCCTGCGCTCCGCCGGTTGCCTCGTTCTCGTGCTCGCCGCCTCAGCTCTGCCCGCCCGGGCGCAGACGGTGCGCGAGAAGGTGTCGGTCGATCTGATCTCGGTCCGGGTGACGGCGCGCGACGCCCTTGGTCATCGCGTGGACAACCTGAAGGTTTCCGACTTCCAGCTGACCGTGGACGGGAAGACCGTCCCGATCGACGCGTTGTCGGGACCGCTCAACCTCGTCGACGCGCCGGGCGCCGCCGGCAAGGCCTCGGAGACGCCGGTGGCGGCTCCGGCCACCGCGACGCCCGCGTCGCGCGCTGCCGCGGGGGAGCCGCTGATCCGGACCTTCATCTTCGTCGACGAGACTCAGTCGAACCCGTTCGACCGTAAGGATGTCTGCGAGGGGCTCGCCAAGTACGTCCGGACCGCGGCGGGTCCCGGCAATGAATTCCTCGTCGCGCGTTTCGACGGAAGGCTCTACAAGGTCACGGACTGGACCTCGGACGGGGGAGTCGTCGCCCGGGCCCTTCAAACGGTCGCCGACAGGGGGCAGATCGAGCACGTTCCGGGACCGTCCACTCTGGGCGCGAACACCGGCACCGATTCTTTCTTCTCGGCCGCGTGGATTCCGCTCTACTCCGACCTCGTGCAGCGAGCCATCCTCGAGTCTCTGACCACCCTGCCGCAGACGGGAGGGCGGGGCCGGCTCCTGCTCGTGACGAACGGAACGACGGTCGTCAGTCCCGATGAGCTCGCCCTCGGCACCAATCCGGACATCCTGACGTCCAATCCCACTCTGGCGCCGCGGTACGGGCAATCCAGCGGCATGACGTTCGCCGTGCACAAGTTCGACGACACGCCCGGCTTCCAGCGCTGGAGCCGCGCCGTCAACCCCCACGGCCAGATCCTGACGACCGTGGACGTGCTCGCCAAGGCGGTCGAGTACGGCGTCGAATTCATCCCCGTGTACACGGAGGCGATCGACCGCGGCGACTTCGACATGGCTGGCATGATGGCGCCACTCGGCACCGACCCGGGCCAGACCGGGATGTCCGTGCCGACGGCGGGCGACGGCCGATTGAGCCCCCACCTCGTCACCGCGGCGGCCCTGGAGAACATCGCCGAGCAGACGGGCGCCGAGGCCGTGGGCAACGGGCGAAACGCGGCGGCGCGCATGGCCCAGATCGACGAGAGGTCGTCCTATCTCCTGACCTTCAGCGACCCCGCGGCGGACCACGGGTACCACACCATGACGTTGAAGAGTTTGCGTCCGGGACTCAAGATTGTCTATCGCCGCAGCTACCGGATCCCCGAGGAGTCGGAGCGAAAGCTCGACGCGGTCGTCGCGGAATTCCTGACTCCGGGCCGCCCGGACACTCTGATGAGCGCGAGGGTCGATCAGAGCCCAACCACCGACTCGAAGGGCCGATCCTCCACGCTTCTCGATCTCGCCTACGCGCCGCCTCTCGAAACGGGAGCCGCGGATGACCGTCGCGTGCAGCTGATCGCGGTCGGGCGGGACTTCGACGGCAACCTGACCGAGCCGATCGAGTGGACCGGAAACGCGCAGCGCGCGGGTGACGAAGCCCGCTTTGATGCGTCGGTCATGCTCGACGTGGCGCCGAAGTACGCCTGGAGCGTCGCCGTGACGGACGTTCCGACGGGGCTGGTCTCGTACGTGTTCGTGCCGGCCCCTCCGAGGAACTAACGCGATGATCGCACGCTCCATCGGCCGCTCGATCCTGGCTCTCTCCGCCGCTGCCCGAATCGCATCCGCCCAGACCGTGCGCGAAAAGGTCGCGGTCGACGTCGTCACCGTGCGCGTGACCGCCCGCGATTCGGCCGGGAAGCGGATCGAGGACCTCAACGCGTCCGATCTCGTCATGACCGTGGACGGAAAGCCCGTTCCGATCGAGGCGTTTTCCGGACCGGAGCGGGCGCCGGTCGAGGTCTCGGCTGCCTCCCCGGCGAAGCCGGAGGCTCGCGGCAACGGGCCGGTGCCCGGGCCGGCGGCCCGCGGCTCCGAT
Source organism: uncultured Acidobacteriota bacterium (assembly GCA_963738945.1). Lineage (GTDB taxonomy): Bacteria > Acidobacteriota > Thermoanaerobaculia > UBA5066 > Gp7-AA6 > DAHUXD01. The sequence goes on along the minus strand of CAVTYD010000002.1, from coordinate 1,896,988 downwards.
GAGGCGGGATTGCCCGTGCGGACGATGATCTTCGTCGACGAAGTCGAGACGCATCCGTTCGACCGCAAGGACGTCTGCGCCGAGCTCGCGCGATACCTTCGGTCTGCTGGAGCCGCCAATCGACAATTCCGCGTGGCTCGATACGACGGGATGCTCCGCATGGAGACCGGATGGACGCCAGACGCCGAGGCGGCTGCTTCGGTCCTGAGCCGGATCGGTCTCGGGGGAAAAGCGCAGCGAGTTCCGGGGCCGGGTGACCTGGCGGCGGAGGTGGGCGCGAGCGACGTTTCGAGGTTCTTTTCGTCGACGACCTGGATCGACCTGCATCGCAACAATGTCGCCGTGGCGTTACTCGAGGCCGTGGCGGCCTTTCCCCCAACGCCCGGAAAGGGCCGCCTGCTCGTCGTCAACGGGGGTACCTCGATGATGCGCCCCGGCGATCTGGCCTATGTCCCGTATTCCCAGACGTCCATGGATCCGCTGACCGGAGTCGTCGATCAGCGTGACAAGCTGGCCAGGCCGAAGGCCCAGATGAACATCGACCTGGAGCACGCGCGCGAAGGCCAGCGGGTGGCGTTTGAGGTCTGGAGCCGCGCCGTGAATCCGGGCCGCAACCAGTTGACGATGAACGACGTCGTCGCCAAGACGCTCGAACGGGACATCGAGCTCGTGCCGGTTTTCGCCGAAGCGATGGACCGAGGGGACTTCGACATGTCCGCTCAGGGGTCAACGATCCCGACCCTGTCCCCTCACGTTGAGGCCTCCTCGGCCATGATCGAGCTCGCGAGCGAGACGGGGGCCGAGGCGATCGCGGTCGGCCGGAAGGCGGCGTCTCGTCTGAACGAGATCGACGGCCGCGCGGCATACATGTTGAGCTTTCGCGATCCGTACGGCGATCACGTCTCGCATCGGATCGCGCTGCGCTGTCAGCGTCCCGGCGTGACGATTGAGTTCCGACGCGGCTATCGAATCCCGCAGGACGACGAGCGGACCCTCGACACGGTCGTCGCAGGATTTCTCGAGCCCCGGCCGCGCTCGAATCCCATGAACACCGAGATCGCTCAGGCCGCCTCGCTCAACACGAAGCAGAAGCACGCGACGAGGCTCGCGATCTCCTACGCGCCGCCGCTCGAGACCGGAGCCTCCGCCGACCGGCCCGTCTCGATCGTCGCGGTCGGCGAAGACCGGAACGGCGACCGCACGGAGCCCGTGGAGTGGAGCGGGACGGCGTCTCGGGAGGAGGGGGCGAGCGTCTTCGAAACGGACTTCGTCCTGAACGTCCCTCCGGAGTACGCCTGGAGCGTCGCGGTGAAGGATGAGCCGACGGGCCTGATCTCGTACGTGTTCGTGCCGGCGCCCGCGAGGAATTGACTGCAGATCCTCTCGTATCCGATCGGCCTCTTGATCGGGCTCTTCCCGATTGCGGTCGACCTCGGCGAGACCGCGGCGCCGGCCCATCTGTTGCTCGATGGCCGGCCCGTCTGCGAGGTGACCGAACGGGCTCCGGGCTGCCTCGTGGATCTCGGCGCGGATCCGAGGGTCCATCTCCTCGAGCTGTTGCGCTCGGACGTCGCAGGCCGGGTCACCGAGCGGGTCGCGCGGTGGGTGAACCGGCCGGGAATCGAGCCCGAGGTCATCGTCGGCGGGAGCTGCGACGAGAAGACGCTGGTCTGCGAGTTCGCCGTGACCTGGGCGCATCCGCACAAGCTCGACCCGAAGAAGCTCGTGCTCCAGCTCGACGGCGCGAAACGATGGGACGTCGTTGCGCATCGCGTCGCGTTCCCGATCGCGAAGGGGCTGCGGCCGCAGGTCGTTTCGTGCGACGTCGAGTTCCCGGACGGGACCCGGGCCACGTACACGCGCGCCCTTTTTGCGTTCAATCCCGAGGAGGCGCAGGCCTCGCTGTCGGCGATTCCGGTCGTCCCGGAGACGGGGGTGGACGCGGCCGCGGCCCTGCGGGGCGCGGGGCTTTCCGTTCGGACCGCCGAGGAGACGGAGCCCGAGGTCGCGTTCGTCACGGCGCCCTCAGCCTTCGACCAGATGGTCGAGCTTTCGCCGGGTCCGAACGGGGGCCTGCGGCGGCGCGGCCCGGCCGAGGCATCGGACGCGTTCCAGAAGGTCCGCATCGTCTCTCCCGACGAGTCCCTGAGCGCCGAGGACATTCCGCTCCGCAGGCTCGGTCTCATCTCCGTCGGCCTGCCTCGCTCGCGATTCTCCCGCTACGCCGACGCGGTGGCCGTGGCCGGGTACGAGCTCGGTGCGAGTCCCCGCGTCCGCGCGGTCGTCCTGGTTCTTTCCGGTTTCGATCGCCCGAACATCAGCAGCTTCACGCCGGCGCAGGCCCAGGCGTATCTCGGCGAGGTCATGGTCCCGCTGGTCGTGTGGCGCCTCGGCAACGTGGAGGCGCCGGAGTGGCCCGACGGGCCGCACCTCGACGGCCGCGCGAGCTTTCTCGCCGCGCTCGCCGGCCTGCGGGCCTCGATCGGCCGGCAGAGGATGGTCTGGCTCGAGGGGTCTCTCGACACGCGATACCTCGGCCGCTGGCTCGCGCCGGGAATCGCCCTGGCCGGAAGAACGGCATCCGTCCCGGCGATGCGCCGGGATCCAACGGAGGCGACCCCGACCGCGCGCCTGCGCTCCGACGGTCCCGACGGAGGGCCCGTGCACGCCGTCGCCGCCTCCGCGGACGGAAAGCTCGCCTATGCCGGGACTCACGCGGGTGTCTTCCGCAGCCGCGACGGCGGCGGTCGCTGGGAGCCGGCCTCGACGGGGCTTCCCCTGGCGCCGGTCCGCGGCCTCGCCATCGATCCGGCGGATCCGGCGCGCGTCTTCGCGGCGACGGACGGCGGGCTCTTCCGAAGCGCGGACGCCGGCGATTCCTGGCAGCGCAGGGGCGGGGCGCCGGCGCTTCTCCCGATGGAGTCGATCGCCTTCGATCCGGGCAATCCGAGGGTCGTGTACGCGGGCTCGGCGGGACGGGGCGTCCTGCGGAGCGACGACGGGGGCGAGACGCTCCTCTCGACCGCGCTGGATCGCGGCGACGTCCGGGCGCTCGCCGCCGATCCCCGAGCGCATGCGATCTTCGCGGCCTCCGACGCCGGAGTCTTCCGCAGCGCCGACCGCGGACTGACCTGGGAGCCGGCGGCGAAGCTCCCGGAGCGCGTGCTGGCGCTCGCGTGGGATGCCGCGGGCGGCCGGCTCTTCGCCGCCACGGCGGGCGCAGGGCTCTGGTCGAGCGCGGACGCCGGCGCCTCGTGGAAGCCGTCCGCGCTGAAGAGCGCGTATCTGACGAGTCTCTCGGTCGGAGGCTCGGGACGCATTCTCGCGGGATCGCCGGACGGCATCTTCACGTCGGAGAACGGCGGCGCGCCATGGCGGATCGCGCGCGTGGCGCCGATCGAAGGCCTTGCCGCCGGTGCGGCGATCTTCCTCGCCGGCTCGTCGCGCGGAGTCCTTCGCCGCCCGGGGCCGGGCTCGGGCTGGGAGGATTCGAGCGCGGGTCTCTCGGCGTCCGTCGCGTACGCCGTGGCGTCCTCCCCCGGCGGTCCGGCGAGGGATCTCTACGCGGCGACGTCGACGGGTCTCGTGCGTTCGAGCCAAACGGGATGGAAGCCCGTCCCCGGGGTGCCCGACGGCGTCCTCGTGCATGCTCTCGCGTTCGCGTCGCGTCCGGAGCCGGCGCTCTACGTCGGTACGGCCGGAAGCATCGGCCGGCGCGGCGCCGGAGCCGACGAATGGTCGTTTCTGCCGACGAAGGCCATCTTCGGCTTCGCGTTCGGCCGATCGAACCGCGAGATGGCGATGGCGGCCAGCCGCGAGGGCGCGCTGAGGTCGTCCGATGGCGGGATTTCCTGGACCCCGTCGGTCTCGGGCATGGAAGGGACCTTCGCCCTCGAGATCGAGCCGGACCCGGCCGACCCCGGCACGTTCTACGCCGCGACCGCGGGCATGGGGGTGCTTCGGACCGAGAACGCGGGCAAGAACTGGAAGAGCGGCGGCCAGGAGCTGAAACACCGCATCGTCCGATCGGTGGCGGTGGATCCCGCGGATCCGCGGTTCGTCTACGCGGGAACCGACTCCGGCGTCTTCCGGAGCGGGGATCGCGCCGAGACCTGGTCGTCGGCGTCGGAGGGGCTGCCGCAGGCGCCCGTGTACGCCCTCGTCGTGGATCCGCGCGCACCGGGCACGCTCTTCGCGGGAACCTCCGCCGGACTCTTCCGATCCGGCGACGGCGCGGCCACCTGGCAGCCGTTCCCGGCGGGCGGCGCGGCCGTCGCTGTCACCGCCCTGTCCCTCGACGAGGCGGACGAGACGCTCGTCGTGGGCTCGCTCGGGTCCGGAGTCGCGCGGATCCCGCTCGGACGCTGACGGGCCCGAGCGGGCGGCCCGGTTCGCTAGACTCCCGACTCATGGGGAATCTCTCGAAGCGCTTCCGCGAGAGGCTCGCCGGGGGCCGGCCGCTGCTTCTCGACGCGGCGATGGGAACGGAGCTCCAGCGCCGGGAGGCGCGGACGACGCTGCCGCTCTGGAGCGCGCTCGCGCTGATCGAGGACCCCGAGCTCGTCTGGACGATCCATGGCGACGAGGTGGCCGCCGGCGCCGACATCCTCACGGCCGACACCTTTCGCACGCACGCACGCAGCCTCGAGCGGGGGGGAGCCGGCGGCCGCTCGTCGGAGCTTTCGGCGCTGGCGGTGCGCCTGGCGCACCAGGCGGCGGCGGTTCCCGGGCGCGAGGTCTTCGTGGCGGGATCGCTCTCGCCGCTCGAAGACTGCTACCGCCCGGACCTGGTTCCGGACGACGAGGCGCTCGTCCGCGAACACGCGGCGCAGGCGCGTTTCCTCGCCGACGCCGGCGTCGACCTCATCCTGGCCGAGACGCACAACACGATTCGCGAGGCCGCCGCCGCCGCCCGCGCCGCGAAGGCGACGGGAATTCCCGTGGTCGTCTCGTTCGTGACCGACGGAGCGGGAGCGCTCCTCTCCGGCGAGTCCATCGCGGCGGCCGTCGCCGCGCTCTCGCCCTTCGAGCCCGACGCGCTCGGAATCAACTGCGTCCCGGCAGGAAAGCTCGCCGGCGATCTCGCCCTTCTCGCGAAAGCGTCTCCCGGCCGCCCGCTCGCCGCCCATGGAAACCTGGGCCTTCCGTCCGAGGGGCCGGGCTGGGCCTTCACCGAGGACCTCTCGCCCGGCGACTACGCGAAGGAAGCGGCGCGCTGGCTCGCCCTCGGAGCGCGGATCGTCGGCGGATGCTGCGGCACGACCCCGGAGCACTCGCGTGCGCTTCGGGCGGTCCTGGACTCCTCACCGACGCCGGCTCGGGGCTAACGACTCCCCTCGGACCGGCCCTCCGTCTCGATCTCGTAGACGTCGACCCCGGTTCCGGCGCGGGCGAAGGAGTCGATCGGGCTCCTGCGGGCGAGCGCCCTCCACCAGGGCTGCCGCGACTTTCCGAAGATCGCGAGTGTGATGCCGTGCTCCCGCGCGAACCGGAGCAGCTCGTCGGCCACGTCGTCGCCGGCGAGCCAGACGACCTTCGCGCCGAGCTCCATGGCGAGCGTCACGTTCTCGCCGAGCAGGCGGTGCTCGCGCGCGGACATGCGCCGCGGGCCATCGCGAGCCGTCCGGACGTAGACCGCGAACCAGTTCATGTTGAGCTTCCCGGTGAGCGCCGAGGCGCGGCGCAGCAGCAGCCGCGTGGTCTCCGAGTTCGACGACATCGCGACCATCACCTTGGTGCCCACGGGCGAGGTCGCGGCGGTCCGGTCCGGCCCGCGGCGCTCGGCCTCGAGGCGGTCGGCGATCTGGCGCATCGCGAGCTCGCGCAGCGAGGCGAGGTTCTCCTCGGTGAAGAAGTTTTCGAGCGCGGGGCCGATGCGCTCCGCGGGATAGATCTTGCCCGCCTTGAGCCGCTCGCGCAGCTCCTCCGACGGCAGGTCGACGTTCACGATCGCGTCGGCCTGTCGCAGGATCCGGTCCGGAACCCGCTCCTGGACGTCGACGCCGGTCACTCGCGAGACGATGTCCTGGACGGACTCGAAGTGCTGGATGTTGACCGCCGTCATGACCGAGATCCCCGCGGCGAGGAGGTCCTCGACGTCCTGGTAGCGCTTGACGTTCTCCGTGCCGGGGACGTTGGTATGCGCGAGCTCGTCCACGATGACGACCTCGGGCCGGCGGGCGAGGATCGCCGGCAGGTCCATTTCCTCGAGGTGGCGCCCCTTGTAGGGCACGGCCCGGCGAGCGATGACTTCGAGGTCGGCGACGCGCTCGGCCGTGTCCTTGCGGTCGTGCGTCTCGATGAAGCCGGCGACGACGTCCACACCCTGCTTCTTCAGGTGGTGGGCGTCCTCGAGCATCTGGTAGGTCTTTCCGACGCCCGCCGCATGTCCGATGTAGATCTTGAGCTTCCCGCGTCGGGATTTCTCGAGCAGCTTGAGGAAGACGTCCGGAGACGTTCGCCGTCCGTCGTCCTGCGTCATCGTCGGGATTCTAGCGACTCCGCGGAAGCGAACGGTCGAGGTCGAGGTTCGTGAGGAGTACGTTCACGCGGGGCTCGCCGAGGAATCCCAGGGTCCGCGGCTCGAGGTGGCGGCGGATGACCTCCCCGACCCTTTCCTCCGGGACACCCCGGGCCGCCGCGATCCGGGCGGCCTGCCAGAACGCGGCATCGGGGGAGAGGTGCGGATCGAACCCGGAGGCGGACGTGGTGACCAGATCCGCGGGGACCGGACGCGGGTCGCCCGGCCGATCGGCTCGGGCCGCGATGACGGCGGCTCCGATCGCCTTCGCGAGGTCCGCGTCGGTCGGTCCCTTGTTCGTTCCCTGCGAGGCGGTGGCGTCGTAGCCGTCCTTGCCGGCCGCGGAGGGGCGAGGATGAAGGTACTCCGGCCCCTTGAAGTTCTGGCCGATTAGCTCGGATCCGACCACCCGGCCGCCGGCGGTGACGAAAGAGCCGTCGGCCTTGTCCCTCCAGAAGAGCCGCGAGACCCCGGTCACGGCGGCCGGATACGCCCCGCCGAGGAGAACGGTCAGAACGACGACGTAGAGGATCGAGCGAACGATGAGCTTCATGATCTTCTTCCTCAGGCGAGATGGAGCGCCAGAACGATCCAGTCGATCAGCTTGATTCCGAGAAACGGCACGACGACGCCGCCGACGCCGTAGATCCAGAGATTCCGCGCCAGGATGCGGGCGGCCCCGAGGGGGCGGTACTTGACGCCGCGCAGCGCGAGCGGAATGAGGGCGATGATGATCAGGGCGTTGAAGATGACCGCCGACAGGATCGCCGACTTCGGGTTGCCGAGGTGCATGACGTTGAGCGCATTCAGGGCCGGATAGGTCGCGGCGAACATCGCCGGGAGGATCGCGAAATACTTGGCGACGTCGTTGGCGATCGAGAAGGTCGTCAGCGATCCGCGCGTCATCAGGAGCTGCTTCCCGATCTCGACGATCTCGATCAGCTTCGTGGGATTGGAATCGAGGTCCACCATGTTGCCGGCCTCGCGCGCCGCCTGAGTGCCCGTGTTCATGGCGACGCCGACGTCGGCCTGGGCGAGCGCCGGCGCGTCGTTGGTGCCGTCCCCGGTCATCGCCACGAGGTTGCCACCCTCCTGCTCCTTGCGGATCAGGGCGAGCTTCTGCTCGGGCGTGGCCTGGGCGAGAAAGTCGTCCACGCCGGCCTCCCGCGCGATGGCCGCGGCCGTCAGGGGGTTGTCTCCGGTGATCATGATGGTCTTGATGCCCATGGCGCGGAGGCGGTCGAAGCGGTCGCGCATCCCCGCCTTGACGACGTCGCGCAATGCCACGACGCCGAGGACGCGGGTGCCGTCGGCGACGAGGAGCGGGGTGGCGCCCTCGGCCGAGATCTTGTTCAGCAGGTCGGAGACCACCGGATCGATGGTGCCTCCCTGTCCGCGGACCCAGTCCACCACCGATTCGCCGGCGCCCTTTCGGATCCGGCGGCCGTTGAAGTCGACGCCGGACATTCGGGTCTGGGCGGAGAAGGGGATGAACTTCATTCCCTCCATGCGACGAGCCCTCAGCCCGAACTGGTCCTTCGCGAGCACCACGATCGATCGGCCCTCGGGTGTCTCGTCGGAGAGCGAGGAGAGCTGCGCCGCCTCGGCGAGGTCCCCCGGAAGCACGTGCGGCGCCGGGAAGAACTCCATGGCCTGCCGGTTCCCGAGCGTGATCGTGCCCGTCTTGTCGAGGAGGAGCACGTTGACGTCCCCCGCCGCTTCGACGGCGCGGCCGGACATGGCGAGGACGTTGTGCTGGAGGACGCGATCCATGCCGGCGATGCCGATCGCCGAGAGCAGGCCCCCGATGGTCGTCGGGATCAGGCAGACGAGCAGCGCGATGAGAACCGGCGTCGACGCGACGCCGTGGGCGTAGAGGGCGAACGGCCGCAGCGTCACGGTCGCGATCAGGAAGACGATCGTCAGGCCGGCGAGCAGAATGGACAGCGCGATCTCGTTGGGCGTCTTCTGGCGCGACGCGCCCTCGACGAGCGCGATCATGCGATCGAGAAACGTCTCGCCGGGGTTCGAGGTGACTTCGACGACGATGCGGTCGGAGAGGACGCGGGTCCCGCCGGTCACGGCGGAGCGATCGCCTCCCGACTCGCGGATGACGGGGGCCGATTCGCCCGTGATGGCCGACTCGTCGACCGACGCGATCCCTTCGACGACGGTTCCATCGCCCGGAATCATCTGCCCGGCCTCGACGATGACGCGGTCTCCCTTGCGGAGGCTCGTGGCCGGGACGGACTCCTCGCCCTTACGGGTCACGCGGCGGGCCATCGTCTCGGTGCGGCCCCGGCGCAGCGCCGCCGCCTGGGCCTTCCCGCGGCCCTCAGCCATCGCCTCGGCGAAGTTCGCGAAAAGCAGGGTGAACCACAGCCACAGGGCGATCTGCACGTTGAACAGGACGTCCTTGCCGCGCGCGACGTCGCGCACGAGCAGGACGCTCACCAGCACGGCGCCCACGAGGACGACGAACATCACGGGGTTCTGCGCCTGCACGCGCGGGTCGAGCTTTCGGAACGCGTCGCGGATCGCGACGCGAACGATCGCGCGGTCGAAGAGGGAATTGCGTCGCGGTTGAGCCACAGTCGTTTCTCCTCAGAAGAGCGTTCCGGCCTTCATCAGGAGCTGCTCCACGATGGGCCCCAGCGAGAAGGCGGGAAAGAAGGTCAGGGCGCCGACGATCAGGATCACGCCGACGAGCAGGACCGAGAAGAGCGGGCCGGTGACCGGAAACGTGCCGGCCGACTCCGGAACCTTCTTCTTGGCGGCGAGCGATCCGGCGATGCCGAGGATCGGGATGAGCATGAAGAAGCGGCCGAAGAACATGTCGAAGCCGAGGGTCACGTTGTAGAAGAGGGTGTTCGCGTTCAAGCCCGCGAACGCCGACCCGTTGTTGCCGGCCCCGGACGTGAAGGCGTAGAGGATCTCGGAGAAGCCATGCGGGCCCTTGTTGTTCAGGGAGGAAAGCCCGGCCGGCAGCACCGAGGCCGCCGCGCTGAATCCCAGGATGCAGAGGGTCAGTATCAGAACCGACAGCATCGCGAGCTTGACCTCGTGGGCTTCGATCTTCTTGCCCAGGTATTCGGGCGTTCGGCCGACCATGAGCCCGGCGATGAATACGGAGAGCACGATGAAGAGAAATATCCCGTAGAGCCCGGCGCCGACGCCGCCGACGATGACCTCGCCCGAGGCGATGTTGGCCAGCGGGACCAGCCCGCCGATCGGCGTGAAGGAGTCGTGCCAGGAGTTGATGGCGCCGCAGGAGGCGTCCGTCGTGATCGTGGCGAAGAGAGCGGAGTCCCCGATCCCGAAGCGGACCTCCTTGCCCTCCATGTTGCCGCCGGTCCCTCCCGCCGTCGGAAGGGCGGCCACGCCGAGCTTCTGGTGGATCGGGTTTCCCTTTTGCTCGGCGATCTCGGCCACGAACGCCCCGACCAGGAACATCAGGGCCATCGCGCCGAAGACCGCCCATCCGTGTTTGACGGATCCGGTCATGCGGCCGAGGGTGTTGGTCAGCCCCGCGCCGACCGCGAAGATCAGGAGCATCTCCAGAAAGTTGGTGCCCGGAGTCGGGTTCTCGTAGGGGTGCGCGGAGTTCGCGTTGAAGAAGCCGCCGCCGTTGGTCCCGAGCTCCTTGATGGCCTCCTGGGAGGCCACCGGTCCCTCGGCGATCTTCTGTTCGACTCCCTCCACGGTCTTCACCGTGACGTCGGCGCGGAAGTTCTGGACGACCCCCCGGGAGACGAGAAAGAGCGCGGCCAGGAACGAAATCGGGAGCAGGACCCAGAGGATGGCCCGCGTGCAGTCCTGCCAGAAGTTCCCGATGCCCTTCGCCTTCTCGCGCGCGACGCCGCGGATGACGGCCACGGCGATCGCGATCCCGGTCGCGGCCGACAGGAAGTTGTGGAGGGCCAGTCCGGCCATCTGGGTGAAGTGGGACATCGTGCTCTCGCCCGAGTACCCCTGCCAGTTGGTGTTCGTCGTGAAGGAGACCGCGGTGTTCCACGAGGAGTCCGGCGAGACCGCTCCGAACTTGTTGGGGTTGAAGGGCAGGAACTGCTGAAGCCGCTGCATCGCATAGAGGACGACGAGTGACGCCGCGTTGACGATGAGCATCGTCACGGTCCAGTCGACCCAGCTCTGGTCCTTCGAGGCGTCGACGCCGCAGAGGCGATAGACGCCCCGTTCGACCGGCCTCAGCAGCGGATCGAGAAAGGTCCGCTCGCCCGAGAACACCCGCTTCATGTAGCCGCCGAGAATCGGCGTGATCGCGACGATGATCGCCAGGTACACGAGGACTTCCAGGAAATTGATGCTCGTCATGGCGTCAGACCTTTTCCGCTTTGAGCATGGCCCAAAGCAGGTAGTACAGCAGCCCCACGGTCACGACGAGGCCGAGAACGTCTTCCCATCCCATGACGTCCCCCTCAGACCCTGTCGCACCGTCGCGTGTAAACGACGGAGAGCCAGAAGAGAAGGATGGTGATCGCGAGAAAAATCAGGTCTGCCATAGGCCTCCTCCTCAGAACGTGAATCCCAGCTCGAACAGGATGGCGTTGCCCTTGGAGTCGCCGTTCTTGATCGAGTACCCGGCGTAGATCGTCCAGTTTCCCAGGGGCACGGAGACTCCCGGCGTGAAGTACCCGAGGGCGTTGTCCCCGCTGAACCAGTCGGCGATGAGATTGAGGTGATCGTTGATCTTCTGCTCGAAGCCGAGCATCGCTCCCGCCTGCGGATCCGGCGCCGCGTACCCCGACGACGCCCAGTATCCGCCGGCGGTCAGGCGAGTATTGGTGGGCAGCTTGTAGGAGGCCTCGCCGTACCAGAGCGCGGCCGGATCGCCGTCCCTGGAGCCTCGCAGATAGAACAGGCCGAATGCGCCGGTCGTGAACGCGAGGTTGTCGTTGTGCCAGGGCTGCCACTTGATGTTGACGGTGGCAAACGGGACGGAGCGCCCGGAGGCCGCGAACCCGCCGAAGTTGGCGCCGGCCTCGATGTTCGAGCCGAACCCGTAGACGCCCCGCATCGTGAAGAAGCCGAAGCTCGGGTCCTGGGGGCGACCCAGCGCGTCGGTCTCGAGGTAGGTCTTTCCCTGGTCGAGCACGTCGGCCGACGGCACGTTGAAGATCGTCTGCTGCGCGATCGCCGGCGCGGCGAGTGCGGAGAAGAAGACGAGGGCCGCGGCCAGTTTCGCGTCAGGCGTCTTCTTCCGATCGGGCTTTCGCCCCAGGTCGAACACCTTCTCGTCGGCCCGCCACAGGATCATGGCGCGACGACCGCAGGCAACATATCCCACGAAGGCCGCCGCGACCAGCGCAATCTCGACGTCCGGGAAGAGCAGTGCGAGGAAACAACCTCCGAGAAGGACGAGAATCGCCAGGCCGGCGAAGAGCGTCGCTTTCCGTGCGTCTTTCATGATGCGAGCAGCATCTCTCCCGACAAGGAAAGAAGTCCGGAAGTAGACCGAAAGAATTTCGCAAGAGCAACGGCCCGCTCTGCGTGCATCATTGAGGTGCTGATTCGCTGTCATCCCCGGCGAGGCAAGGGTTTCTATTCCGTGCGTCACCGCGTCCCGGAAGGGGATTCCTCGGGATGACCATCCGCGAAGCGCACCGTCGGACGAAATGCTCGACGACACGCTCGCTCTCCGCCGGCACTTATTCGGAGTCAACGAGTCTTGGTGAGCGCGGCGCTTTCCAGGGCTCGAGGAAATGCCGCAGGCGTGCGGAGCGCGTGGAGACCAGTGCGAGAGCCTCCGGACGCCATGGCACGCCCGAGGACGGCCGCGCCGATCGTGCCGGCGGCGAGGCCGGCCCGTACCGCCTCGCGCGTCTCCCGTTCGCGGGCTCCACGACTGTCGGAGGCGAACACGAGATCGTCGGCTCGGCACAGAGCCATGGCCCGCCGGGTGAAGCCGACGTACCCGATGAACGCTGCCCCAACGAGAGCGACCTGTAACCTCGGGACAAAGAGCGCCAGGAGGCAGCCCCCGAGGAGCACGAAGATCGCGAGCCCGGCGAGTACCGTCGCTTTCCGTTTCTCGCTCATGGCAGGCAGGATCCTGCCGGGAAGGGAAAGAAGTCCGGAAGGTCGCCGAAAGATTTTCGAAAGCGGGAAGTCTCTCTTCCCGAAGGGCTTATCCGGTCATTCGGGGGAGAAGCGGTATCCCACCCATGGCTCCGTACGGAACCATCGCGGTCGGTTGGGGTCGTCTTCCAGCTTTCGGCGCAGGCCCCCCATGTGGACTCGGAGCGTGTCGTTCGTGACGCCTGCGGTGGTGCCCCAGACTTCGGCCATCAGCTGGCGATGGGTCCAGACGGCTCCGGGCTTTCGGAGCATCGTCGCCAGGATCGAGAACTCGATCGGCGTCAGATGGACCGGCCGTCCTGCCTTGCTGACCGTGCGGCTCTCGGGATCGACGGCGACGTTGCCGAAGCGGGTGAGGGCGGGTTCGTGCGGCGTGGCGCCGCGACGCAGCAGGGCCCGGGCGCGCGCGACGAGCTCGCCCACGCCGAACGGCTTGGTGACGTAGTCGTCGGCGCCCTCGTCGAGCAGGCGCACCTTTTCGCGCTCCTCGTTCCGGACGGTGAGAACGAGGATGGGAAGGGGCGACCGCCGGCGCAGCTCCTTGACGAGCTCGAGGCCGTCCACGCGGGGCATCGCGAGGTCGGTGACGACGAGGTCGTACCCGCCCTCGTCGAAGCGCTCGAGGGCTTCCTGGCCGTCGAGCGCGGTGACCACGTCGTGGCCCTCGCGCTCGAGCGCGTCGCGCACGACCTTGCGGATCGCCGGCTCGTCGTCGGCGACGAGGATGCGGCTCATCCGGCCGCCCGCGGCAGCGTGATCTCGAACAGGGCCCCGCCGGATTCCGCCTCGCTCAGCTTCAGAGATCCGCCGTTCAGCTCGACCAGGCTGCGGGCGATCGAGAGGCCGAGGCCGCTGCCTCCGAGCTGCCCCGAGTCTTCCAGGCGCACGAACCGCTCGAAGACGCGGTCGCGCTCGCCGGCCGGCACGCCCTTTCCCTGGTCCGCGACGCGGAAGAAGACCTGTGCCGCGTCGGCGGCGACCGACACGCGGATGGTCGAGCCCGGGGGTGAATAGCGCGCGGCGTTCTCGAGACCGTGCCCGAGCGCCTCCGTCATCTGGGCCGGGTCCACCTCGACGGCGAGGTCGGGGGGCGGCGGCTCGAGGTAGAGCGAGTGTCCCGCCAGAGCCTCGCCGAAGCGCGCCACGGCCGCCTCGACGATCTCGGCACAGACGACGCGCTCTCGGCGGGGGCGGGCGGCGCCCGAATCGAGGCGCACGAGATCCATCAGCTCCGCGATACGGCGCGAGAGCCCGTCGAGCGCCTCGCCCGCGGCGCGTCCGGCCTCCGAGCCGCCGCTGTCCGCCTCCCAGTTTTCGATCGCACCGCGCGCCGCGGCGACGGGCGTCTTCAGGTCGTGCGCGAGCTGCGCCAGCAGTGTCGACTTCATCTGATCGCTCGTCCGAGTCGCCTCCGACTCGCCCGCGAGCCTCAGAAACCGCTCGCGCTCGACGGCGAGGCCCAGCAACAGAGCGCACGCCTCGGCCATCCGCTCGCTCGAGCGAAGGCCCCGCGCGACGAGGACTCCGGCGCGCTGCAGCCCCACGGGAATCGGGAGGTAGATGTCGATGCCCCCGAGCTCCGACGGATACGTGGCCGAGTTGCCCTGCGTGTAGACGAGCTCGGCGATGTCGGCGCGGAAGACCGAGGCCGGCGTCTCGATGCGCTGCGTCAGGCGCCCCTTCTCGTCGGCGAGGAGGACGGCGACCTGCTCGCAGAGGAGCGTCTGCCGCAAGCGATCCGCGGCGACCCCGAGCAGGGTCTCGCGGTTGGTGTCCGAGAGAAATCCCTGAGAGAGCTGCGTCAGGGCGATGAGGTCGCGCCGCTCGGCCTCGAGGAGCTCGAGCCGCGTTCGCGAGAGCGCCGAGAGGCGGCCGATGAGAAGGGCCGAGACGAGGAAGACGAAGAGCGCCGCCACGTTGCGCGGGTCGGCGATCGTGAAGGTATAGAGAGGCGGCAGGAAGAAGAAATTGAACCCGAGCGTCGCGAGCACCGCGGCGGCGACGCCCGGTCCGCTTTGCCAGACCGAGGCGCAGAGAAACACCGTCAGCAGCAGCAACAACGCCACCGACGAAGCCGTGAGGTCGGGGAAGAGCCTCAATATCCCGATCGCGCCGGCGACGACGAGAACGGCCGCCGGATACCCGATCCGGCGAGCGGCGAGAAGCTTCATCGGCCGGTCATCTTAGCGGTCCGGCCCGGGCGCGACGAGCATGGCATCACCGAAGGAGTAGAAGAGGTAGCCCTCCCGAACGGCCTCGGCGTAGGCCGCCAGCACCCGGTCGCGTCCGGCGAAGGCGGAAACGAGCATCAGCAGCGTCGAGCGGGGAAGGTGAAAGTTCGTCAGCAGGCCGTCGAGCACGCGGAAGCGGAAGCCGGGAGTGATGAAGAGGCCGGTCGCGAACCGGCGATCTCCAGGCTCCGAGTCGTCGCCGCGGAGCGCCGCGGCTTCCAGGGATCGGGCGACGGTCGTGCCCACGGCGATGATGCGCCGGCCCGCCGCCTTCGCGGCCGCGACGGCCGCTCGTGTGGAGGCCGGAAGCCACACGTCCTCGGGGGCGAGGACGTGGCCCTCGGTGTCGTCGCCGGTGACGGTCTTGAACGTCCCTGGTCCCACGGCCAGCGTCAGGTCGGCGATCTCGATCCCCCGGGCCCGGATCCGCCCGAGGATCGCTTCGGTGAAGTGCAGGCCCGCGGTCGGCGCGGCCACCGCGAGCGGATCCCTCGCGAAGACGGTCTGATACGCCTCCCGATCCTCGGCCCGATCCGGCGCGCCGGGGTCGCGGCGGATGTACGGGGGCAGGGGAGTGCGGCCGAGGCGAGCGAGCCGGTCCGGATCGAGGGGCGTGTCGAAGCGAACGGTCCGCGTTCCGTCGGCGGCGATCTCGGCCACCTCGCCGCGGACGTCTTCGTCGAAGCGGATGCGCCGGCCCGTCTTCGCCCGGCGCCCGGGACGGGTCATGGCCGCCCACGAACGACTCGAATCGTCGAGCGGCCGCAGCAGGAAAATCTCGACCACCCGCCCCTCCGCATCGCGGCCGTAGAGTCGCGCCGGCCGGACGGCGACGTCGTTGCGCACGAGAAGGTCTCCGGGCTCGAGGATCTCGGGCAGCTCGGTGAAGCGCCGGTGGGATACGTCGTCGCCTTTTCGATCGAGGACGAGCAGCCGGCTCGAGCCTCGCGGCCGGGCCTGCTGCGCGATGCGGTCCGGAGGAAGGTCGAAGTCGAAGGCGTCGACGCGCACGGCTGCCAAGGGTATGTCACCGGAAGTAACGAATCCCGGCCGCGCCGGTCGGACCACCCGGCGGCCGCCCGGTCGACCTCGCGTGCGCTCAATGCTTTAGCGCGGCCCGATGGCGGTGGTACGACGCCTGCACTTTCGAATGGGAGAGGAGACGAAACCGATGATCGCCGGACGACACCGCTCGAGCCTGATCCTTTTTCTCGCCCTGACCGCGGGCCTCTGCCTGGGAGCCGTGGTCAGCCTCGCCGCGGCCGGATTGCGGTGATTCCGCGGCGTTCTCTCGCGGTGATTTACACGGTGCCCGGCTCTCGCTTCGCTCGGTCCGTGCACCGGCGCGGCGTTCTCTCGCCGCGGTGATTTTCCCGGTGCTCGGCTCTCGCTTCGCTCGACCCGGCACCGGCGCGGCGTTTTCTCGCCGCGGTGATTTTCCCGGTGCTCGGCTCTCGCTTCGCTCGACCCGGGCACCGGCGCGGCGTTTTCTCGCCGCGGTGATTTTCCCGGGTGCCCGGCTCTCGCTTCGCTCGGTCCGTGCACCGGCGCGGCGTTCTCTCGCCGCGGTAGTAATCTGCGGCCGATGCCGCATGACTATCCTCCGGGGCGGGGCCGCGTGAGCCTGGAGGCCGCCGGCATTCCGATCGAGGGCGTCTCGATCGCCGGACACGAATCGTTCTACAAGCTCCCGACCCTGCGGACCCTCCTCGAGTTCGGGCGCGCGCCCGAAGACGTTCTCGGCTATGCCACCGTCTGCGTGTCCCACGGCCATCTCGATCACATTGCGGGCCTCGCCCACTTCGCCTCCCGCCGGCGCCTGCAGGACCTGCCCCCGGCGCGGATCTTCGTTCCGGCGGAGGCGGCCTCGCACGTGGCGCAGTGGGTGGACGCCTGCGAGAAGCTCGAGCGCATCTCCTACGCGATCGAGATCGTGCCGGCGTCGCCGGGGGAGCGATTCGGGCTCCGCAACGATCTCGAGCTCACGATTCTGCCCGGCCGGCATCGCGTGCCGGCCGTGGGGTATCTGTTCTCGGAGGTACGGCACAAGCTGCGCGACGAGCTGGCCGGCCGCAGCGGCGCGGAAATCGCGGCGCTGCGCGCGAGCGGCGTCGAGGTCACGCGACGGGAGCAGATCCCGCTGCTGGCCTATCCGGGCGATTGCGGCGCCGAGATCTTCGAGGCATGTCCCGAACTCTTCCACGCGCGTGTGCTCCTGCTGGAGTGCTCCTTTCTCCTGCCGGAGGACCGGGACCGGGCTCGCGAGTACGCCCACATCCACCTCGACGACATCCTCGAGCGCGCCGAGCGGTTCGAGAACGAGGCGATCGTCCTGACGCACTTCTCCCAGCGCTACACGCCCGACGAGATCCGCAAGGAGCTCTCGGCGCTTCCCGAGGCCCTCGCCCGACGCGTGCTGCCCTTTCTTCCCGGAGGACCGGTTCGCTAGTGTTCGGCGACAGAAGTCCCGTGTGGCCTTGTCTTCGTAGGGGCGGCCCTTGCGGCCGCCCGCGGGCGGGGACAAGCCCCGCCCCTACGATTCGTCGGCTCTAGCGACTTTCGTTCCAGAACGAGACCCCCGGCGCTGGCAACAGTTCGCGTCCGGACCGGTCGGCCCGGACTCGTCCTCGAGCGCGTCGAGCTGCGGCGGAGCGCCGCCGATTACTTCTGGAGGCTGGCGGACCCGCCCTCGATGATGACCTGGTCCCCGGTCACCAGTGGGCGATAGAAGTCCCCGATCGCAAGCGACAGGACCCCGTTCTGGAGCTGCCCGCTGACTCCGCCTCCGAGGCAGCCTTCCATGTTGATGTTGCCGGTCAGCATGCTTCCGGACATCGTGGCCTTGAAGTTTCCACGGAGCCCGCAGCTGGCCGGCGAAGTGACGTTGCCCGTGACCTGCGATCCGTTCTGAGCGAGAGTCGCGGTCATCGGCGCCCCCGCGCAGGCGGGTGTGCTCGAGGCGAACGCACCCGACCAGGTGCCGGCGACGCTGGCCGTGGACGAAGAGGCGGGAGCGGACACCATGTTCGAGTCCTTGCCGCAGAAGACCGCAAGCGCGGAGATCGTAGCGAGGGCCGCGAGAAGCGATTTACCCTTGCCATTCATGAGTCGTCCTCCTGAATGAGGTTCTTGTAGCACTTTCCGGGGTGTTCGTCACGCGACGACACCGGGAGGGGACAGCGAAACGGAACCGGTGAGGAGCGATCCGTTGAAGGAGCGGCCTTTCTCGGGGAACGGGCCCACGTCGAGAACATGAAGAACAGATGAGGAATGCTCGGGCGAAGAGAGACGCCGGCTTTGCGCCCTACTTCTTTCCGGGGCCGACGACGTCCATCTCGGCCCGGCGCTGCTCGACGGCCCAGAGGCCGAGGTGGCTGCGCCATGCGGACGCGGAATCCCGCTCGAGTACCCACTCGAGATCCGACCCTCCCGATCGGGCGGCGCGAAGCACCTCGCGCCGGAAAAGGCGCCGTCCGCTCGAAAGACGCGTGCCGGTCGAGATCTTCTGGATGCGCGCCGTCGGAACGACCTCGATCTCCTCGAAGATGCCGTGGAAGACGAGAGCCTCCTCGGTCAGGCCGAGGACTCCGGGGAGCCTTCGATATTTGCCGGCGGTGCAGAGCTCGGCGCGCGTCAGGAGCCGAAACGGGAAGCCCGCATCGTTCATCAGGCGGCGGGCGAGACGATCCTGGGCGCGGCCGAGGGCGGCGCGGACCGACGCCGCCACGGCGGCGATCAGGACCGCCGCCAGGGCGAGGCCGAGGATGAGCGCGTTCACGCGCTCAAAATATCTCTCTTACGGGGCGTAGAGCAGCAAGGCGAAGGTCTTGACCAGGAAGACCGCCATCTGGCCTCGGGTATTGGGGTTGTCCGGGCAGTACAGGAGCGGCGAGGTCTGACATCCGCCGGTGACGCCCCGGTGGTACAGCTCCTCGATCCACGGCGCGAAGCTGTCGTCGACGGGTACGTCCTGGAAGATCCCGACCGCTGCCGGCGGCGTGTACGAGGAACCCTCCCTGGCCTTGAGCAGGAAGACCGCCATCTGGCGGCGCGTGACCGTCGAATCGGGGCAATAGAGTCCGCCTCCGCAGCCGGCCGTCACACCCTCGGTGGCGAGCTGCTCGATCCAGTTGGCGAACGGACTCGGGCAGGGGACATCGGGAAACGCGCCCTGGCACGTCGGCGGAACGTACGCCGATCCGTGCTCGGACTTGAGCAGGAAGACGGCCATCTGGGCTCGCGTCACCGAGGTTCCGGGGCAGTAGTTGCCGCCCGCACATCCGCCCGTGATGCCGTTGTGGAAGAGGTTCTCGATGAACGGGTAGAAGTTGAGGGAGTTCGGAACGTCCGGGAAACTGCCTCCGATGTGCAGCAGCCACTCGTGGAACGCGGTATCGGACAGGACCTCGGTCAGCGTCGCGTCCCAGTGCTGAGCCGGGCGCGTCGCCGGGGATGAAACGGTCAGCGTGTAGCAGTCGGGACCCGTCGAGCACGTGCCCGTGTCGGACGCCGCGATCGATCCGTAGGAGGCGGAGCCGTCGCCGATCGTATAGGTCGCCGTCGGACCGGCGAAGCTCGCCGCGGTCCCGGCCAGGTCGAGGGCGCTGAGACCGCCGTTCATCCAGGCCGGAGCGATCGTGACCGTTTCTCCGGGCTCGAACACGCCGTTGTTGGCCGGCGGTGCGCTCGCCGAATCGTCGACCGTCAGCGAGATCGCGACGGCCGCGGCGGGCTCGAACTGACAGGTGGCCGAGCAGCCGTCGCCGCCGTTCGTGTTGCCGTCGTCGCAGCCCTCGAGGCCTTCGACGATCGAGTTGCCGCAGGTCGAGGACGGAATCGTCCCGAGCGTTCCGGCGTCGTTCTTGGGCGCCGGGACCGCGAGGAGAAAATCGTTGGCGCTGTCGTTCGTGTCGTCGCAGGCTTCGAGGGTCGTCGAGCCCATGCAGATGTCGAGGCGGCGCCGGATGGCCTGGCCCTGCACGAGACCGACGGGCGCGTTGACGGGCGTCCCGACTCCGCTCGATACGCCGTGGTAGCTGCCCCAGGCGACACAGTCGATGGCGTCGTAACATACCTTGCCGCCCGTCAGCGGCAGCACCGCGGTCATCGGCAGGTCCGCCGTCAGACTGAAGAGCGTCGCGGCCTCGGGTGTCGCGATGAGGACCTCCATCTGGTCCGGGGCGTTCGGCACGGCGCCGGGGAACGTGAAGGGCGAACCGGCCACTTCCAGCCCCGAGGCGTCGTAGACGTGGATCTTGTGCGTCGAGAGCTGGTTCTGCAGGGCCGCGTACGATCGGATCATCACGTACTGCGCGTTCGGCTGCGCGACCGTGCCGGGGAACACCTCCATGATCTTCATGAGATGGAAAGACGCCAGGGCCGGCGCGGCCGCGGTGAGAACCAGCAGGAAAAGGGCGGCAATCTTCGAGCGCATGAACGCCTCCGGATTCGAACGGCCGCCGGCTCCGGCGGAAGTTCCTGCATCCTATGGCCGCTGCCGCCGTCGTCCCGGCGCCGTTTAGGAGTCTCTAATCTCGGCCGGCCGCCCGGTCCTCTCTCTCACTGGAATTGAAGGCCCAGGGCCTTGGCGAGAAAGACCGCCATCTGTCCCCGCGTGACCGGAGTGTCCGGACAATAGTTCCCGTTGCCGCATCCGCCCGTGATTCCCGAGGCCGCGAGGGCCTCGATGTACTGGAAGAACGGATTCGAGGTCGGCACGTCGTTGAACGTCGCGACGCCGGGTGCCGGACTGACCTGGAGCTTGTACCCCACGACGGCTCCCGCGAGGCCCACGACCGGTCCAGGTCCGGCGTTGGTCATCGTCGCGACCAGGTAGTAGTGCTTCGTGTGATTGTCCACGGTCAGGGCGAGACTCGTCAGATCTTCGGACAGGGTCTGACAGCCGGTGCCGGCCGTCGAGAGCGTCGTCGAGGTGGAGGCGACGTTGCCGAGGGCGTCGCTCGCGACGAGGGCCAGCTCGACGAAGCCGCCGGTGCCCGTGTTGTCGCAGGCGTTCAGGTCGAGCGATTTCAGGAGCGCGCCCGAGGGGGCCTGCACCGGCGCCGAGAAGTAGTTGGCCCCCGAGCCGCCGATGAGGCGCAGGCTCTGGCCCGTGATCCCGTTGCTCGAGACGGCCGTGATCGTCGAAGAGCTCTGCGTCACGAAGGCGACGCCGGGGATCTGGACATAGGTCAGGTTCGTCGTTCCATAGTCCGGAGTCGAAGGCTGGGCGAAGGCGGAGGCCGCGGCGAGCACGGCGGCCAGGGTCACGGAAGCGGAGGCGGCAGAGCGCGAAAGCGTCATACGGCGGATCTCCTTTTGAGGCGAGATCCTATGTCCGGGCGCCCCGTCAGTGCAGGAACTTTTTCCGGTTGCGGATGTAGTCCGTGAAGAGGAACTCGGCCAGGTTGTAGGGCGAGGCGTAGTACGCCCGGCCGCGGTTGATGCGGGTCAGCTTGTCCACGAACTCCACGAGGTATGCGTCGGTCGCGATCATGAACGTCGTGATCGTGATCCCGTCGCGGCGGCAGGCGTCGGCCTCCTCGAGCGTTCGGTTGACGATTTTCAGGTCGAGGCCGAACGGGTTCTTGTACAGGCGCCCGCTCTCCCAGATGGCCGAGGGCTTGCCGTCGGTGATCAGAAAGACCTGCTTGTTCGGGTTCTTGCGGTGTACGAGGAGCTTGCGCGCGAGCGCCAGGCCGGCCTTCGTGTTGGTGTGGAAGGGACCGACCTGCGTCTTCGAGATCTCGGAGATGGGCACCCGTCGGGCATCGTCGCCGAAGAGCAGGACGTCGATCGAGTCCTTCGGGTACTTCGACTGGATGAGCTCGACCATCGCGAGGGCGACCTTCTTGGCAGGCGTGAAGCGGTCCTCTCCGTACAGGATCATCGAATGGGAAACGTCGATCGCGAGCACCGTCGCGCAGGAGGTCAGATGCTCTTCCTCGTGGACCTCGAAGTCCTCCGGCTGAAGCGCGATCGTTTCCGCATCGCGCCGCACGGCGTTGCCGATCGTCCGGATGCCGTCGATCGCGCTGGGGTTGTCGCCGAACTCGTACGCCCGCGTCTCGGGGAGCATGTCGCCGCCCGCGCCGGCGCGCGGCACGGCGTGGTAGCCGGAGCCCGCCCGCGACAGCGACGTGAAGATCTCCTCGAGCGCCGATCGCCGGATGCGCCGTTCCCCGGCCGCGGAGAGCTCGAGCTGGCCGCCGCGCTCCTCGACCATCTCGCTCTCCTGGAGGTGGCGTCGGAACTGGTCGAGATCGATGCCGGGGTCGATCATGCCGCGGTCCTGGAGGTACTTCATCCAGCGCAGCGCCTCCTCGACGTCGCCGCCCGACTGGAGAACGAGCTGGAGGAAGAGCTTGACGAGCTCCTGCATCGTGAGGAGCTGCCGGAGCAGGTCGAGCGGGAAGTCGGCGTAGCGGTAGCGCATCCGGTCAGTCCCGCGCGAGCGACCCGCGCCATGCCGTCGCCGACTGCGCGAAGAGAGAGCGGTCGCTCGTCGTGAAAACGCCGTATCCCTGGCGGCGCAGCGCCGGTATCTGGTCCGCCGTGCGCAGCATGATGCCCGCGGCCTTGCCGTTCTCCTTCGCGGAGGCGCCGACGCGCTCGACGGCGGCGGCATAGCGCGGATCGTCGTAGCGTCCGGGAACGCCGAGGGCCTGCGACAGGTCGTTCGGTCCGACGAAGAGAAGGTCGACGAACTTCTCGGCCGCGATCTCCGAGACGGCGTTGAGCGCGCCGGCCGTCTCGATCTGGACGAAGACCATGGATCCCTCGTTGGCCTCGATGACCCAGTGATCGAAGGGCACGGACCCGTACCGGTTGGCGCGCACTCCGGCGAGACCGCGCTTCCCGACCGGGGCGTACTTGGACGATTCGACGGCGCTCCGCACCGCGGCGACGCCGTCCGCACGCGGAAAAAGAACGCCGCAGCCGCCGGCATCCAGAGCCCTGCCCACGTCGGCGGACGCCTGGCAGTGCGGCACTCGAATGATCACCGGGAGCGCCGCGCCCTCCGCCGCCCGCACCATGCGCTCGACCGACTCCGGATTGAAGTAGCCGTGCTCGGTGTCGAGCACCGCGAAATCGAACCCGGTCAGGGCGAGCAGCTCGAGCACGCCTTCCGTCGGCCAGGTCAAGAAGGCGCCGAGCAGAGGCGCGCCGGACAGGACCCGGGAGCGAAAACTCGCGAGCATCGGTCAGTTCGCCCGATTCTTGACCAGGTTGAACTTCAGCATCTCCGTGTACGAGACGCGCGAGTCGAGGTCCTCCCGGGCGATCTTCAGGTGCTGGGTGAGGCCCTCGAGCACGAGCTCCATGCCGATCGCGAGCTCCTCCTTCGAGGCGGGCGAGAAGTGCTCTTCGACGGCCTTCTCGAGTCCGGGGACGGAACGCAGCGAGGTGAGGTGCTCCCCAAAGGGCGAATCGTCCGAGATCGTGATCTTGTTTCCCGCCGAAAACCAGCCGACGATGGGCTCGTAGAGCGCGTGGATGCGCTCGGGCGCGGGCGTGGGCCGCGCCCGGCGGACGGGGCCGCTGGTCGGTTCGTCGTCCTCCTCGGTCTCCGGGCGGCGGCGCTCGGTCGGACGGCCCGCGTCGGGCGCGGGGAACTTGGCGTCGAAGAGCTTCTTGACGGCGCTGCCGATGAGCTTCTTGGCGACGACCTCCGCGCCCTGCTGCTCGCCCTCGTACACCATCTCCACCTTGCCCGTGATCGCCGGCAGCGTCGCCGGCAGATCGCAGAGACGCGGCGAGACGCGAGATTCGCCGTGGACGAGACCGCGCCGTTCCAGGTTCGACGCCAGGATCTCCACGGCGGAGATCGGCATGCGCGCCGACACGCCGGAGGACTGATCGACGAACTCGGAGGCGCGGGCCGCGAACGCGATCTCCTCGATCAGCTCCCGGAATAGCTCGGGGATCTCGACCGTCGGGCCGCCGTCGCGGTCGAGCCAGGCCTCCTGGGCGGTGATCCGCGCCGCGGTTTTCACGTCCTCCGGGTAGTGCGTGAAGATCTGCGACGAGATCCGGTCCTTCAGCGGCGTGATGATGTTGCCGCGGTTCGTGTAGTCCTCCGGATTGGCCGAGAACACGAGGAGGATGTCGAGCGGGATCCGGACGGGGAAGCCCCGGATCTGGAGGTCCCGCTCCTCGAGGATGTTCAGGAGGCCGACCTGGATGCGCGGCTGGAGGTCCGGGAGCTCGTTGATCGCGAAGATGCCGCGGTTGGTGCGGGGCACGATGCCGAAGTGGATGACTTCCTCGTCGGAGTACGAGCGCCGCTCGGTCGCCGCCTTGATCGGGTCGATGTCGCCGATGAGGTCCGCGATCGTCACGTCCGGCGTCGCGAGCTTCTCGCGATAGCGCTCGGCCCGAGGGATCCAGGCGATCGGGGCCGCGTCGCCCTGGTCGGCGACGATGCGTTTTCCGTACTTGGTGATCGGCGCGAGCGGGTCTTCGTTCAGCTCGCTGCCGGCGATCGCCGGAATCTCGGCATCCAGCAGTTGAACGAGGAGGCGGAGCAGGCGGGTCTTCGCCTGGCCGCGCAGGCCGAGGAGCAGGAAGTCGTGGCGGGACAGGATCGCGTTCTGAAGCGACGGGATCACGGTCCGGTCGTAGCCATGAATGCCGACGAAAGGCTTCTCGCCGCGGGAGAGGGAACGGCGCAGGTTCTCGCGCAGCTCGTCCTTGACGCCGCGGGGGCGGTATCCGCTCGTCTTGAGATCTCCGAGAGTCCGGGGTTTCTTGGTCACGGGTCGCTTTCTCCGGCTACCTGCCGGCGTTTCGCGAGTGTCAGCCGGGTTTGGCGGCCGGGACGCTTTCGCCGGGCCGCCACAGCGGCGAGGGGGCCCGGCCGGCGAGCTCGGCGGCCTCGCGGGCGAATCCCTCCATCCGCGCGCGGTCGAAGCCGACGGCGGTTTCGGCGATCGTTCCGTCCGGCCCGACCCGGAAGAAGGTCGGCACCGTCTCGACGCCGAGCGCCTCCGAGGCGGGCCATGGCTCGAGGTCGAACGCCGTCGGGATGCGCGTGCCGAGCCGGGAGGCGAACTCGCGCGCCTCCGCGGGATCGTCCTGCGAGACGGCGAGGACCGAGAGGCCTCCGCCGTCGGCGGCGGCCCGAATGCGCTCGAGGAAGGGCCACGTCAGGGCGCAGGTCGGGCAGGTGGTCTTGAATACCGCGTAGAGCTTTTCGCCGGAGGGGACCCGGAAGGAGCTTCCGCGCTCATCGGTGAAGGCGAGGGGGGGGATGCGGGCTCCGGGTTCGAGGGCGGGCACGACGGCGATTATAGACTCCGCCTCGAACGCGCCCGTCGCTCGGGATCGCGCGAAACCGGAACGCATGAAAGAGAAATCGGCGCGGCGCGTCTCCCGCCGCGATTTCGTCCGGGCCGCCGGAACGGTGCTCGCCGCGAGCGCCCTTCCGGGTCTCGCCTGCGCCCGGCGGGAAAGAGGCGCAGGTCCCCGGCGGAAGACCCTGCGCATTCTCCAGTGGAGCCACTTCGTGCCGGCGTACGACCGCTGGTTCGACGGGGAATACACGAAGGCGTGGGGAGCCCGCAACGGGACGGACGTGACCGTCGACCACGTCGCGGCGACGGAGGTCAACTCGCGAGGCGCCGCCGAGGCGGCCGCGAGGAAGGGGCACGACCTCTTTCTCTTCATGTCTCCGCCTGCGGCCTATTCGAATCAAACCATCGACCATCGGGAGATCGTCGAGGAGGTCGAGCGGCGGCACGGGAAGATGATTCCGCTGGCCGAGAGGTCCATCCGGGATCCGAAGACCGGCAGGTACTTCGCGTTCTCGGATTCGTACGTGCCCGATCCGGGGAACTACCGGATCGATCTTTGGGGCGAGGTCGGCTTTCCCGAGGGGCCCGACACCTGGGAGGACCTGCGGCTCGGCGGACGGAAGATCAAGGAGAAGTTCGGCAACCCGGTCGGGATCGGGCTCTCGCAGGAGATGGACTCGAACATGGCGCTGCGCAGCCTCCTCTGGTCCTTCGGCGGCGCGGTCCAGGACGAGGAGGGCCGGGTTACGCTCGACTCGAAGGCGACGGTCGAGGCGCTGAAGTTCATGCGCGCGCTGCATCGGGAAACCGAGACGGCCGAGGTCTTCACGTGGGACCCGGCTTCCAACAACCGCGCGATGCTCGCCGGCCGCGCTTCCTTCGTACAGAACGCGATTTCGGTGACGCGCACGGCCGAGAAGGAGAATCCGCGCCTCGCGAAGACGATCGGCCTCCGGCCGGCGCTCGCGGGACCCGTTCGCCGCATCGCCTCCGAGCACGTCATCGACTGCTGGGTGATCTGGAAATTCGCCTCGAACGTCGACGGGGCGAAGCAATTCCTGATCGATCTCGTCGACCAGTTCGAGTCGATCTTCCGGGAGAGCGAGTTCTACAACCTGCCGTGCTACCCGTCGACCGTGCCGAACCTCGCCGAGGCGCTCCGGAAGGATCCGAAGGCGGATCCCCCGGGCAAGTACGCGGTGCTGGCGGGCGCGCTCGACTGGTCCACGAACGTCGGATATCCGGGACACGCCACGGCGGCCATCGACGAAATCTTCAACACGTTCGTCCTCTCGACGATGTTCGCCCGCGTCGCCCGCGGGGAAGTGGCGGCCGAAGCGGCCGCGGCGCAGGCCCAGAAGGAAGCCGAGCGAGTCTTCGCGAAGTGGCGGGGCGCGTAGCTTCGCGACTCGCCCCTCTCCTCGTCGATTCGAAAGAGATCCCTCGCTGCGCTCGGGATGACGCGCGGTGTCTTCGACTCCGCGCGTCAAAAGGAGCGCCGATGACGCCATCCAGCGGGCGCCATCGGCGCAGAGGAACGAGGTGCCGGGGCGCCATCCAGCGGACGCCCGCGGCACCGGGAGACCGGGTTAGCCGGAGCCCTCCATCAAAATTGGGCGCTTTCGGTCGAGCCGGCCAGCGCCGCCGTCGACGCCTGACCAGCCGCGATCACGTTCGCGACGTCGTCGAAATAACCGGTGCCGACCTCGCGCTGATGCCGTGTCGCCGAGTAGCCATGGGCCTCGCTGGCAAACTCGGCCTGCTGCAGCCGCGAATACGCCGTCATCCCCTCGTCCCGGTAGGTTCGGGCGAGCTCGAACATGCTGTGGTTCAGCGCGTGGAAGCCCGCGAGCGTGACGAACTGGAACTTGTAGCCCATCGCCGCGAGCTCTCGCTGAAAGCGTCCGATCGTCGGCGCGTCGAGCTTCTTCTCCCAGTTGAACGACGGCGAGCAGTTGTACGCGAGAAGCTTCCCCGGGAAGCGCGCGTGGACGGCGTCGGCGAACCGTTTGGCCTCGAAGAGGTTGGGTTCGGAGGTCTCGCACCAGATCAGGTCGGCATACGGCGCGTAGGCGAGGCCTCGCGCGATGGCGGCGTCGAGGCCGCCCTGGATCCGGAAGAACCCCTCGGCGGTCCGCTCGCCGGTCAGGAACGGCCGGTCCCTCTCGTCGACGTCGCTCGTCAGGAGTTGAGCGCTGTTGGCGTCGGTGCGCGCGATGACGAGCGTCGGTACGCCGCAGACGTCGGCCGCCAGCCGTGCCGCCGTGAGCGTGCGGAGGAATGCCGACGTCGGGATGAGGACCTTGCCTCCCATGTGGCCGCACTTCTTCTCGGAGGCGAGCTGGTCTTCGAAGTGCACAGCCGCCGCGCCGGACTCGATCATGCCCTTCATCAGCTCGAAGGCGTTCAGGGGCCCGCCGAAGCCGGCCTCGGCGTCGGCCACGATCGGCGCGAACCAGTCGATCCCGTTCTTCCCCTCGGCCGCGTGGATCTGGTCGGCTCGCTGGAGCGCCTGGTTGATGCGCCGGACGACGTGCGGGACGCTGGTCGACGGATACAGGCTTTGATCCGGGTACATGTGGCCCGAGAGGTTGGCGTCCGCAGCCACCTGCCAGCCCGACAGGTAGATCGCCTTGAGCCCGGCCTTGACCTGCTGAATGGCCTGGTTGCCGGTCAGCGCTCCGAGCGCCGCGACGTAGTCCTCCTCGTGAAGGAGCCTCCACAGCCGTTCCGCGCCGCGCTCGGCGAGCGTGTAGCGGATCCGCAGGGAGCCGGACAGACGGAAGACGTCCTCCGCCGAATAGGTGCGTTCGATGCCCGCCCATCGCGAGTCGGACTTCCAACTCGAAACGAGCGCCGCGGCGTCACGATCCAGCATGGCGACCTCCCTGTTCGGACTCGATCAATTCTTCGTAGGCCGGAATCGTCAGGAAATCGGCGAGATCCCGCGACGTCGCCAGCGCGTCGAAGAGAGCGGCGGCCCGCTCGTATCGTCCCCGCCGCCAAGCGTCGTCGCCGACCCGCGAGCGGATGCGGGCGAGCTCCTCGTCGCGCGTGCGCGCGTAGAGCGCGGCCGTCAGCGCGCGGCCGTCCTCGAGCTTTGCGCCGTGGCGGAGCCATTGCCAGACCTGGGTCCTCGAGATCTCCGCCGTGGCCGCGTCCTCCATCAGGTCGTCGAGCGGAACGCATCCCGAGCCCCGCAGCCAGGCTTCGAGGTATCGGATTCCGATGGCGATGTTCTGGCGGAGGCCCGTTTCCGTGATCGCGCCCTCGGGTACCTGAAGCAGGTCCGCGGGAGTGATGGGCGGACCTTCGGGACGGCGGTCGATCTGATTGGGGCCGGGCATCCCGGAATCGAAGACGGCGCTCGCGACCGGGACGAGGGCCGGGTGCGCGACCCAGGTTCCGTCGTGCCCCGCGGAGACCTCGCGACGCTTGTCCTCGGCGACCTTCTCCATCGCCGCGGCATTCCGCTCCGGATCGCCCTTGATCGGAATCTGGGCGGCCATGCCGCCCATCGCGTGGATCCCGCGCCGATGGCAGGTTCGGATCACCAGATGCGTGTACGCCTCCAGGAATCGAGTCCGCATCGTCACGCGCGACCGGTCGGGAAGGACGAACCCGGGGCGGCTCCGGAATTTCTTGATGAAGCTGAAAATGTAGTCCCAGCGGCCGCAGTTCAATCCGGCGGAATGGTCGCGGAGCTCCCAGAGGATCTCGTCCATCTCGAAGGCGGCGAGGATCGTCTCGATCAGCACCGTCGCGCGGATCGTGCCCGAGGGGAGTTGCAGCTCTTCCTGCGCGGCGCGGAAGACGTCGCTCCAGAGGCGGGCCTCGAGGTGGCTCTCGATCTTCGGCAGGTAGAAGTACGGTCCGGTGCCGCGGGCGACCAGGCGGCGGGCGTTGTGGAAGAAGAACAGGCCGAAATCGAGGAGGCTCGCCGAGACCGGCCGGCCCTGGAAGAGGACGTGCCGCTCCTCGAGATGCCACCCCCGAGGGCGCACCATCAGGGTCGCCACGCGCTCGTCCAGGCGGTAGATCCTTCCGTTCTCGGGGGAAGTGAATTCGATCGTCCTCTCGATGGCGTCGATGAGGTTGCGCTGGCCCTCGATGAGGTTCGACCAGGTGGGCGAGCAGGAATCCTCGAAGTCCGCCATGAAGACCCGGGCGCCCGAATTCAGCGCGTTGATGACCATCTTGCGATCGACGGGTCCGGTGATCTCGACGCGGCGGTCGCGCAGGTCCTCGGGGATGGGAGCCACCATCCAGGCGCCCCGACGAATCTCCTCCGTCTCCGGAAGGAAGTCCGGCAGCTCGCCCGCATCGAGCCGCGCCTGAACGACGGAGCGGCGCTCGAGAAGCTGCCGGCGGCGGGCGCCGAACCGATGCTCGAGCAGGGCGACGAAGGAAAGCGCCGAGGGGGTCAGGATCGACGAAGCCGAGGGAGTCATCGGACCACGCACCTCGAGCGTCGGCTCTGCCACGGAGCGACCGGCCTCGGTCTCAGTATTCGCCATCATCAGGATTTACACGACATCAGAATCGTGGGACTGAGTCAACAACTTAAGTATATTCAGTATGTTATGGAGTCAATCGCCGGTCACCTCCGGTTGTCAAGTGGTGTATTCTGTAAATCGCCATGTCGCATCGACCCAAGTTCGGCTCGAAGGTCCGGATGCTTCGCCGGCGGCATGGCTTACGCCAGGTGGACCTCGCCGAAAAGCTCGGCGTCTCGGCCTCCTATTTGAATCTGATCGAGCACGATCAGCGTCCGTTGACCGCGGCTCTCCTGTTGAAGCTCGCCGAGCTGTACCCGGCCGAGCTGAAGAGCTTCGGATCGGACGGCGAGGCCCGTCTGGTCTCCGATCTTCACGAGGTATTCGGAGACCCGCTCTTCGAGGCCCACGACGTGACGACGACCGACCTTCGCGAGGCCGCGTCGAACGAAACGGTCTCGCGCGCGATCGTCAAGCTCTACCACGCGTACCGCGACTCCCTCGAGGCCATGCGGGGGATCGCGTCGCGGGTCTCGGACGGAGGCGACCTGCTCGGAATCGATCCCGCGCGGCTCCCGTCCGAGGAAGTCTCGGACGTGCTGCAGGAGAGCCGGAACTACTTTCCCGAGCTCGAGGCCGCCGCCGAGAGTCTCGCCGCGGAGGCCGGCCTGGAACGGCCGGACGTCTACTCGGGGCTCGTCCGGCATCTCGAGGGCATGGGAATCACGCTGGCGATCGTGCGCCACACCCGCGATCGCAGCCCGATGCGGCGGTACGATGCGGCCCGCAAGCGTCTCGAGATCTCCGAGACGCTGCCCCCGCACGCGCGCGATTTTCAGATCGCCCACCAGATCGGATTGCTCCGCGCCGGCGGCGTGTTCGACGCCATCATGGCGAAGTCTCGGCTGACCACGCCGGACTCCGGGGCCCTGTGTCGGGTGGCGCTCGCCAACTACTTCGCCGCCGCTCTTCTGATGCCGTACGACCCGTTCCTCGATTCGGCGAGGTCGCTGCGCTACGACATCGAGCTCCTCGAGCGCCGGTTCGGGACGAGCTTCGAACAGGTGTGCCATCGTCTGACGACGATGCGCCGTCCCGGCCGGGAGGGCGTGCCCTTTCACTTCATCCGGGTCGACATCGCGGGCAACATCTCGAAGCGCTTCTCGGCGTCGGGAATCGCGTTCGCCCGCTTCTCGGGCCTCTGTCCGCGCTGGAACGTGCACAGCGCGTTCATGACTCCGGGGATCATCCGCACGCAGATCTCCCGGATGCCCGACGGCACGACCTATCTCTGCGTGGCCCGGACGGTCCGGCAGGCTCTCGGCGGGTTCGGAGCGGCCCATCCGCTGCTCGCCATCTCGCTCGGCTGTGAGGTCCGGCACACGCCGCACCTGGTCTACGGCGACGGCCTCGACGTCCACAATCCGAGCGCCGCCGTTCCGATCGGAATCACGTGCCGGCTCTGCGAGCGCACGGACTGCGATCAGCGTGCGTTTCCACCGATCCATCGGATGCTCGGCATCGACGAGAACGTCCGCGGGACCTCCTTCTACAATCGGGTGCCCGCGGCGGAGGATCCCGCGTGAGGGCGCGAGTCCGCGCGCGCCGCGGCCCGTCGCCGCGATGACCGAGGTACCCATCGCCGGGCCCGAGATCGGGGCGGCGGCTTCCGCCGGGATGGTCGTCCGGCCGGCCGATCTGGCCAGCGCGTTTCGCCTCGCTCCGGAGGACGCCTTTCCCCCCGTTTTCGCCACGGCGCGGATGGTCGCCCTGATGGAGATCGCGTCGGCCCGTCTTCTCGTGCCGTACCTCGCCGAGGGTGAGCGATCGGTCGGGGTCCGGATCGACGTGACGCATTCGGCGGCCACGCCCGAAGGCGCCGCGGTCGAGGCCGTGGCGACCTATCTCGGACGCGAGGACAGGAACTATCGTTTCGACGTGGTCGCCCGCGACCGCGGCGGGGAAATCGGCCGGGGATTGCACGTCCGCGCCATCGTGTCGAACGACCGCCTCGTGCGGGGGGCCGCACGGCGCAACGACGGACGGTGAGGCCAGGCGGATTGCGCCGCGCCGACCTGATACGCTTGTGGCCGTTGATTTCGACCCGGCCTCGCCACAACCGAGCGATTTCCGCGGCCGCGACTCTCGCGCTGGCCGTGCTCGTGTGCAACGCGAGGTGCGCGGGCTACAACGAGGAAGCCACCGCGACACGGTTGATCGGGACGGTTCGCGTGACGACGCGTGAGTCGGACGTGGCCGCGTGCCGGTGGATTCGCCGCGTGGATTCTCGCGACGAGAGCGTCGGCTGCGGCCTGACCGTCCAGCCGACCCCCGAAGAGTGTCTTCGCTACCAGGTGCGGCGCGCGGGCGGAGACACCCTCCTGATGCGCGGACCCTCCGGAGAGGCGTACGCCTGCTCGGCCACCGAGCCCGCCGCCGCCCCCGGAGGCGGTTCGTCCGCCTCGACCCCCGGCGCGCCCGTCGCCGTAGCGCCGACTCCCGCGCCCGTCCCCGTCTCGCCGACTCCCGAGGCGATCGGGTCGCCGGCCGTGACGCAGGCCCCACCCCCGCCCGGCCCGTGGATTCGGGCGACGGTCGATCGAGACGGCGCGCGCGGCTGCGTCTATCTCGGCGACCTGCCCGCGGGCATCGAATGTCCCGTCGCCGACGGCCGAGCGGCGGGCGACTGCGCCACCCGGGGCCTCGCCGCGGGAGCGGACCTGGTCGTCGTCGAGGCCGGGCGAGCTCAGATCTTCTCGTGCAAGGCGAGACCGTGACCGCCGAAGCGGCCATCGAGCTGGGCCTCACCAATCCGCGGGGCCTGGGTCTTTCCCGGGTTCCCGTGCGCCTTCGCGAGGAGGCGGTCACGCTCAGCGCGTGGCGGCTTTCGGTCGCGAGCGACGAGGGGGACGGGTTCGTCACGCTCATCGAAGCTCCCGGCAGGGAAGCGATGTACCGGGGAGACGGCGTCTGTCTCGGCTGGGCGCAGGAGCGAATGGCGAGCGCCTACGACTCCTTGCGCCCGAAGGAAGAGGCCTCGACGGCGACGGAATTTCCGCAGCTCGGCTGAGTCAGAGGCCGCGGGCGGCGATCTCGAGCTCGACACACTCGGAGGCCTCGAGGGCCTCCGCCGCCGCCGGGTAGTAGACGTCGAGGAGCCCGCGCTCGTGCGCGGCGAAGCGGCGCGCGAGGTTCTCGACGAGGCCGAGCACGTCCGACATCGGAGCGCCGGCCTCGAGCTGCAGCCTGGCCTGTCGCGTCAGCTCCCGGATCTGCACGAACTCGACGCGCAACTCGCGGCGCGCGTCGCGGCCTTCCACCGGCGCGCGGTCGAGGGCCGGCAGCAGCGCCGTCTCCTCGGCCGCCGTCCATTGCCCGAGGCGCTCCTGGAAATCGGCGAGCGCGAAGCGGTATGCCGGGCCGTCACGCCGGTCGAAGGCGCGGCGGAAGTCCTCGAAACGGCTCCGGAGCCCCGCCTGCGCGCGTCGCAGGAGCCTCTCCGGGTCCTCCACGTCAGATCCCCGCGAGGCCGGGCTCAATCCGCTCGAAGCCCTCGCGGAGGGCCCAGATGTCGAGCGCGAGGCTTTCGAGATCGTCCACCTCCGGAATGGGACGGGCGTCTTCGGAAAGGTCCAGCGACTTCACGTAGCGGCGACAGGTTTCGCAGGCCTCGATGCGGGCGATGGGATGCTCCGGCGTCGAAAACGCCGGCAGTTTCCTCGGGTCTTCCTCGTGGCACGACGGACAGAGGATGCGGCGAAAGGGCCATTCGGCGCCGCAGAGCGAGCAGCCCAGCACGCGTTTCGCCCCCTCCATCAGCGAGCCCTCGCGGCGGGCCGAGATCCAGGGCCGGCCGCCGCAGAAGGGACACTGCCCTCGCGAGTGCGGCCGGCCGGGGGGGACCGTCAGCGAGCGGAGCGTCTCGACGTACGGACGGAGGATCGATCGCGACAGGTAGTCCTCGCGGGAGTCGCGGCCCCCGTCCCAGTAGACGAGGAGGCGCGTACGCCGCGTGGCGGGCAGGTCCCGCATCTGCGTCCGAGCCTCGTTGGCGAGGACTTCCGGTCCCGAATCGGCGGCGTAGCGGAGAATCGACGGAGCGCGTTCGAGGAACCGGTCGACGTCCTCGTCGAGATGCCCGGTCAGCGGCTCCTCGGCATGCGAGCGCTCGACGAAGGCGGCGAGGTCCGCCTGAGCGCGGTAGAGGCCGGAGGCGAAACGCAGCGGCTCGGCCACCGCTTCATGAGTCCCCGCGAGGGCCTCAGCGCGGGCGGCGCGGCGCTCGAAGTCGGAGGCGGCGCTCAGGCTTTCGGGCGGCGCGGCTCTTCGCCCGTGACCTCGCGGTACCAGCGCGGGTGATGAAGCCGCGCCCAGACGCGGGTGACCGTGCCCCGGATCATGGAGCCGAACGTTCCCGGCTCCGCGGCGGTGCCCAGGTAAATGTGAAACACGAGCGACACGACGAAGCAGATGAACGTGAAGTCGTGGATCAGGTAGGCGAGCTCCATCAGGGGCCGCGGGAAGGCGCTGGGGAACCACATCATCAGGCCCGACAGCAGCAGGCCGACGGCGCCGA
The DNA here is from genome assembly GCA_963738945.1 of uncultured Acidobacteriota bacterium. Lineage (GTDB taxonomy): Bacteria > Acidobacteriota > Thermoanaerobaculia > UBA5066 > Gp7-AA6 > DAHUXD01. The sequence continues at coordinate 1,862,774 of CAVTYD010000002.1, read as the reverse complement.
GCGAGACCGCCCAGAAATAGAGCTTCTGGCCGCCGTTGTACTTGCCGGTGCGCGGGTCGTCCTCCTCGTAGCGCATGTAGCGGATGACGCGCGGCCCGAACCAGTCCTTCTCCCAGGGTTCGACATGCATGTCGGAGATCCACTCGAAGAACTGGACGAGCGAGGCGAGGAAGAACGCGACTCCGGCCCAGGGATGGATGACGCGGCAGACCGACAGCCCGCCGAAGAGATTCGCCATCCATCCGAAGACCGGCGTCCAGATCGGCATCCCGCTCAAGGCGGAAATGACGAAGGTCACGGCCACCGTCCAGTGCACCAGGCGGGAAAAGAGGCGGTGCCGGACGATCTCGGGGCCGACCACGACGTCTTCCCGGGTCCGGGCCACGACGATCGCGGAATCCATCGGCGCGCGGGGGGCGGCGGTGCTCATGGTTCCTCCGTCTCGCTCTCAGGCCTTCGGAAGGTTCGCGTCCGAATCGCTCGCGCCGCGCGCCTCCTTGGGGCCGTACCTGGTGTAGTGCGCGAACGCGCCGGCCACGGCGCCGAAGATCGCGAGGACCCCGATCGGCCGGAGCACCTTCTTCCAGAGCTTCACGCCCCACGGCACGTGCGGGTTTGCGGGCAGGTCGTACCAGTCCGGGTGATCTCCGTGCGCCAGGACGGTGACCACGCTCGTACCGCCGACTCCCTGCGGATCGTAGAGCGAGGCGTTGGCGAAGCCGCTGGCCTTGAGCTGGGAGACGCGCATCTGACCCAGAGCGACCATGTCGTCCTTCGCGCCGAAGTGGAGGCAGCCGGTGGGGCAGGCCTTGATGCACGCGGGCTCGAGTCCGACGGAAACCCGGTCGACGCAGAGCGTGCACTTGGACATCTTGCCGGTGGTCTGCGAGAAACGCGGCACGTCGAACGGGCAGCCGGTCTCGCAGTACCCGCAGCCGATGCACTGGTCCGGGTTGACGTCGACGATCCCGTTGGCGTACTGCACGATCGCGCCGGGAGCCGGGCATGCCGCGAGACAGCCGGGCTCGTCGCAGTGCATGCACTGGTCCTTGCGCATGAGCCAGACGATGCCGCCGTCGAAGTCGCGCTCGTTGAACCGGATCAGGTTCCAGTAGTCGGAGTGGAGCGTCGGCAGCGTCTGGTACGTGCCGGTCTGATGCGTCTCGACCACGCCGAGGTCGTTCCACTCCTGGCAGGCGACCTCACAGGCCTTGCAGCCGATACAGGTCGAGGTGTCGATGTACTTCGAAACCGTTCGTTCCTTCCGCAGACCGGACAGGCTCCCCAGTACCGAAGCGGAGGAGCGGCGGATCGTCGAGGCCTCGGATGCTCATCGCGCCCCTCCTTTCACGCTTTCTCGAGCTTGACCAGGAAGGTCTTGTACTCGGGGGTCCACGTATTCGGATCCATCGCCGACGGCGTCAGGAAGTTCGCCAGCGGGCCGGTGTGGCCCGCCGTCGCGTCATAGCCCCAGTGGAGCGGGAAGCCGATGTACCAGTGCTGCTTGCCCGTCGACCTGGAGCGGGCGCAGGCGCTTCGTGACCATGGCGACGCCTTCGACGGAGCCGCGGGCGGAAGTCACCCGGGCTCGTCCGCCGTTGGTGATGCCCTTCTCCTTGGCCAGCTCCTCGGGAATCTCGATGAAGAACCCGGGCTGGAGCTGGTTCAGGCGGTCGATGTTCTTGGTCCAGTAGTGGTACATCTCCGTCAGCCGGTAGGTCGTGCAGACGATCGGAAACTCGGCCGCCGTCCCGTAGACGTCCTTGTCCGACTTGAATTTCTTGGTGGCCGGGTTGGACGTCACCTTCGGGTGCAGCGGGTTCTCGATGAGCGCCTCGACCGCCTCGTAGTGCTCGGGGAAGGGGCCGTCGTTCAAGGGAGCGAAGATCTTTCCGACCCCTTCCGGCAGCATGATGAAGGCGCCGAACTCGCCCGGCGGCGCGTCGGGTTTCATGTCCGGAACGTCTCCGACCCACTTCTCCCCGTTCCACTTGATCCCGACCCGAGTCGGATCCCAGGGCTTCCCCTGGGCATCCGCCGACGCGCGGTTGTACATGACCCGCCGGTTGGCCGGCCAGGAGAAGGTCCAGTTGTGGTACATGCCGAGCCCCGAAGGATCGTCGATCGAGCTGCGGCGCTGGGTCAGGTTCCCGGCCTCGGTGTAGCAGCCGGACATCAGCCAGTTGCCGCACATCGTCGAGCCGTCGTCCTGGAGCTGGCCGAAGCCGTCGAGCTGCTGGCCGGCCGTCTTGAGCACTTTCGTCTTGTCCTTGGGATCGGGGAGGTCCGCCAGAGCCTTGCCGTTCAACTCCTTCAGGCATTCCGCCAGGTCGGGCGCCGCCGGGTTGGAGTAGGACCAGTCGACGTTGAAGAGCGCCTCGGGGAGCGCGCCGCCTTCCTTCCGGTAGAGCTCCCGGACGGCGAGGAAGATGCGCGACAGGATCTCCTGATCCGATCTTCGCCTGTCCGGGGGGATCGACCGCCTTCCACTTCCACTGGATCCATCGCGCCGAGTTGGTGAAGGAGCCGTCTTTCTCGGCGAACGTCGAAGCGGGAAGCTGGAAGACTTCGGTCTGGATCTGCGAAGCCGCCGGTGTGCCGTACTCCTTGGGGGCCTGCCAGAAGTTGGCCGTCTCGATCTCGTGGTTCTCGCCGACGACCAGCCACTTCAGCTTCGAGAGCGCGGCGATCATCTTCGGCGAGTTCGGCCCGATCCCGACCGGGTTCATCCCGAAGGTGATCAGCCCCTCGGGCCCGGGCTCCTTGCCGCCCGCCCGGTCGGAGTTGCCGCGGTACATGTCGTCGAAGATGTACATCCACGAGTAGTTGCCGTCGATCTTGGGCAGCCAGGCGTATCCGAATTCGTTCTCCTTGGTCGCCGCCTTGCCGTATGTGGCCTTCAGCAGCGAGACCATGAACTTCGGATAGTTCTGCCAGTAGTTCATCGAGGGACCGAGCGGCTTCGGGATGTTGGCTTCGTTGTACTCCTTGAGACTCTGCCATTGCGACTGCGGCGTCTTGACGTACCCGGGAAGGATCTCGAAGGTGCCCGCCGTGTCCGTCGCTCCCTGGATGTTGGAGTGTCCGCGCAGCGCGTTGACGCCGCCTCCCGGCCGGCCGACGTTGCCGAGCAGGAGCTGCAGCATCGCGGCCGTGCGGATCATCTGGACGCCGACCGAGTGCTGCGTCCAGCCGAGCGCGTACATGACCGTGCCGCACTTCTGCGCGTTCCCGGTCGATGTCACGACCTCGGCGACCTTCAGGAACGTGTCCTTCGGCGTGCCGCAGATCTTCTCCACCATCTCCGGCGTGTACCGATCGACGTGCTTCTTCAGGAGCTGGAAGACGCAATTCGGATCCTGCAGGGTCGGGTCGGTCTTCGCGAACCCGGTCTTCGCATCGAGCTGGTAGGCCCACGTCTCGCGTTTGGCGTAGCTGCCGGAGGCCTCGTCGAAACCGGAGAAGAGGCCGTCGTCGAACTTGAAGTCCGGGTTGATCAGGAGCGGGGCGCTGGTGTGGATCTTGACGTATTCCTCGTGGTACCGGTTGTTGGCGAGCGCGTATCGGATGATGCCGGACAGGTAGGCGATGTCGGTGCCCGGCCGGATCGGCGAATAGAGGTCGGCGACGGCGGCGGTCCGCGTGAAGCGGGGATCGACCGCCACGAGCTTGGCGTTACGGACCTTCTTGGCTTCGATCGCCCACTTGAAGCCGCAGGGGTGGTTCTCGGCGGGGTTGCCGCCCATGCACAGGACGACGTCGGCGTTCTTGATGTCGACCCATCCGTTGGTCATCGCCCCGCGCCCGAACGTGGCGGCCAAACTGGCCACCGTGGGGCCGTGTCAAACCCGGGCCTGGCTGTCCCGGTACGGCACCCCCAGGGCCGTGATCGTCTTCCACTGGAGCCAGTTGAACTCGGTCGTGTCGGTGCACCCGCCGATCATCGCGATGCCGGGGGTGCGATTGACGACCTGACCCTTGGCGTTCTTGGCCACGAAGGTCTTGTCCCGGGTCGTCTTGATGTGCCGGGCGATCTTGCTGATCGCCTCGTCCCAGCTGATGTCCTCCCAGTGATCCGATCCCGGGCGCCGGACCTGAGGCTTCGTGAGGCGATCCTTGCTGTTGATGTCGTCCTTGACGGTCGCCCCTTTGGGACAGAGGGTGCCGCGATTGATCGGGTGGTCCGGGTCGCCTTCGACGTAGACCACCGCCGCCGTCGCGTTCTTGGCTTTGTCTCCGAGCGTGTGGATGATCATCCCGCAGGAGACCGCGCAGTAGGGGCAGGTGCTCCGCGTCTCGGTGGTGCGTGCGATCTTGAACTCGCGCATCTCGGCTTCGGCGCTGGAGACATCGAAACCGAGGGCGATGGTGGTTCCAAGACCGGTGGCCTTCAGGAACCCTCGACGCGTGACCTCCATGGGACCTCCTCTCAAGGAATTCCCCGGTAGGGACACCGATGCAAATCTCATTCCTCGCAGCATCGGTTGTCAAGAGAATATTCGGCGCGCGCCGGGCTCGAGGTCCACCGGGGCGGGCACGGGCGGCCCTGCAGGGAGGCCGGCCGGCGCGGGCCCCGGGCGGGTCGAAACGAGGAGGGCGGGGACCGGACGAGTCCCCGCCCCGAAGAACCTAGAAGTTGTAGAGCCCGGAGAGAGCGAGCTGCGTGCTGGTGCGCTTGGCCTCGGTGGGACCGACGCTGAGGTCGTCCTTGATGTACTCGAACCCGAACGCCATCGGGCCGCACTTCCAGCGCAGCATCCCGGCGTATTGCATGTTCTTCATGCGTCCGGTGGGTCCGACGGCGGCGAGGACGTCGGAGTTCTTCGGGTTGTCGATTCCCCAGAAGCCGAAGATGCCCCAGTTCTGAGTCAGGTCGAAACCGACCTGCGCCCAGCCGCCCTCCCCCTCGATCTTTCCGAACTGCGTGATCATGCCGAACTGCTGCCCGATCGAGTGGCCGCTGTAGCCGTTTCCCTGGATCAGCACCGGACCGAGCTGCATCTTCGCGCCGATCTCGACCGCGGAGCCCGTCAGCTTGTCGTCCGTCACGCCCGGGCCGCACGGGTTCGGCGTGCCGTTGCACCCCGACGCCCCGGCGCCCGAGAGGTCCTTTTCATCGATGTGGCCGACGATGTACGCGCTCCACGTGCCCTTGTCGCCGGCCTTGCCTCCGACGTTGGCGCGGAGCTCGAACTGAGGCCACGTCGCGTTGCCGGCGGTGAGCCAGTTGACGCAGTTGGTGGTGGTGTCGCAGGCCGGCCCGTTCCAGGAGCCGGACATGATCGCGGTCTCGATGTCCGCCGAGATCGGAGAATCGGCGGAGGTCAGCTTCTGGTAGACGTAGATGCCGACGAACCGCCAGCCGATGTCCCCGGCAGAGCCGTAGCCGAGCGGAAAGGCGATGTGCGAGAGCGAGACGGCGGTGTTGCCGAAGAGCGGCGACCACTGCTGGCCGAATTGGATCGTCGTGCTGCCATTGGTGAGCTGAAGGTAGCCCAGGCGCAGTCGCGGATCGGGCTGCTCGACGACGAACGCGCTGTTCGTGGAGCTGCCGAAGCCGCCGAAGAAGTCCATTTCGACGGTGCCGCCGGCTTTCCAGTTGCCGAACATCTTGGGACCGTCGAACGAAAGCGTCAGTCGCGTGTTCCGAACGTCCCCCCCTCCGAACCAGCAGTCGACCTCGCACTGGGCGCCAGCCGGGAACTCCGCGTTCTGACCGTTGCCGAAGGTCGTGCTCTGGTTCTGCGCGAAGGCGGTGACGCTGACGAATCCCTTGAGCGTGAGCGTGCCCGCACCTCCCAGTTGAACCGTCGACTGCGCCGCGAGCACCCCTGCGACCAGGAAGACTCCCACCGCGACCGGAACGGACCGAACCTTCCACCTCATAGCCGACTCCTTTCTCCTAACGCTCGATGCGAACCGAAATCCTTCCGAGCGGGACCGTCCACGCGGAAGAAGGAACGAGGAGGGAGAGAAAGAGAGGCCGGCCGCGGACCCTCCCGAGGCCGGGCGGCCCAGGGCTGCACCTCGGTGCACCGTTTCGGGACGCGTTGCAGCGGCATGGCCGTCCCTTCGACGGCCACCATCTTAACGCGGTTCTAACAATTATTTAACCGATCCGACCGTGAACCCGGCGATGAACCGATCGAGGAAGAGGTTGTAGACGAAGCCGATCGGAAGGCTCGCGACGAGGCATGCGGCCATGAGCGCGCCCCAGTAGTAGACGTCGCCGCGGACGAGAAAGATCGGGACGCCGACGCCGACCATCTGGTTGGCCTCGGGGGAGATGAACGTCAGGGCGTAGACGAACTCCTGGGTCACCAGCGTGAAGCTGAAGATGACGACGGTGAGGATTCCCGATAGGGAGATGGGCACCACCATCCGGAGAAACGCGCCGAATCGCGTCAGCCCATCCACCATCGCCGCATCCTCGAGCTCTCTGGGGATCGACTTGAAGAAGCCCATCAGGAGCCAGATGGAGAATGGGATGGTCATGCTGGGGTAGACCAGGACGAGAGAGAAGAGCGAGTCCTGAAGCCCCAGGACCGCGACGACCCGCGAGAGGGGAATGAAGAGGAGGGTCGGCGGAATCAAGTAGGTCAGGAAAATCGCGATCCCCAGCCGCTCTCCCCATCGTCCGGTCAGCCGTGCCAGGGCGTAAGCCGCGGGGATCGCGACGAGCAGGGTGATGACGACCACGATGCTGCCGACGAAGGCCGTGTTGCCGAGCCAGCGGACGAACCGGGTCTGGCCGAAGAGGAACCGGACGTGATCGAGCGTCGGCGGCAGGTTGAACTTGAACGGGTTGTTCTCGACCGTGTAGAGGTCGAGGTTCTGCTTGAAGCTCGCGACGAGCATCCAGAAGAACGGAAACGCGAGCAGGACCGTGAAGAACGTCAGGACGAGGATCTTTCCGATCCGAGCCGCGGCCCTGCGGGGCCTACCGGGGCCGCTCACACGACCTCCGCGCGATGGGCGATGCGAAGCATGAAGTATGCGACCAGGACGAGGACCGGCACGAGAAAGAGCGAGATCGCCGCGCCGGCCGCGAGGTCGCTCCCCGCGATTCCCGTCGCGAAGGCGAGCGAGGGGAGCGTCTGCGTCGAGTCGAACGGGCCGCCGGCAGTCAGGATGTAGACCACCGTCATGTCGGTGAAGGTGAAGATGGTCCCGAAGAGGACCGCCACCGAAACGATCGGCGTCATCATCGGCAGGTTGATCTGGAAGGTCGTGCGCCAGAAGCCGGCGCCGTCGATCGCGGCCGCCTCGGGGATCTCCCGGGAGATGGCGGAGAGGCCCGCGAGCATGATCACGGTCGAGAACGGGATCAGCCGCCAGCAGTGGACGAGGATGACCGACGCCATCGCCAGGTGCGGCTCCCCGAGCCACATCGGCGCGGCGTACGGCTTGTAGACGTGGAAGGCGACGAGCACCCACGTGATTACGCTGTAGATCGAGTCGAGGATCCACTTCCAGCCGATCGTGCCGAGCGAGACGGGCGCGACCCACGGCAGCAGGATCAAAAACCGCACGAAGCCGCGCCCGCGGAACGGCTTCTCGAGAGCGATCGAGAGGGTGGTCGAGCAGACGATGACGATGGCCTGCGCGCAGAGCGTGAACACGATCGAGTTCTTCAGCGCCATGCGGAAGCTGGGGCTCTGCAGGATGCTGCGGAAGTTCTCGAGCCCGACGAGGTGAAACCCGGTCGCGCCGATCCGGGCGTCGCTGAAGGCGTAGAGGACCGCCAGGACGAAGGGGACGCCGATGAGCAGGGCGATGTAGAGCACCGCCGGCGCGAACATGACGACGCCGAGCCTGAAACTCCGGTCGGCGGCCGCGGGCCGGCGCCGCAGCGCGCTCACCGCCACGGTCCGGGCATCGGGGGGGTCCGCTTCCCCGTGGCCGGGTCGTAGAACTTGAGGTGCCTCTCGATCACGGCAAACGCGTGCATGCTGCCGGCGTCCCACTTCGATGAAAGCGTGGACGGCATCCGGGAGATCACCTTGTGGCCGTGAAAAGCGCCCCCTTCCGCCATCCCGTAGAGGATGCGCTCCGAGCCGAGGTATTCCTCGTGGCTCACCCGAAGGTTGATCGGGACATAGGGGCCTTCGCGGTCGACGGCGCGGATCGACTCCGGAAGCGCCGCGCGCCCGGCGAGGACCGAGACCGGAAAGAAGTGCTCGGGCCGGAACCCGACGATGACGTCGTCCTTCCGGACGAGGTTCATCGGCGGTGAGCCGAGGAAGGTGGCGACGAAGGTGTCGGCCGGCTCGTCATAGACGTCGGCCGGCGTTCCGATCTGGCGCACCTGCCCCAGGTTCATGACGACGATCCGGTCGCCCATGGCCATGGCCTCGACCTGATCGTGCGTCACGTAGATCGTGGTCGTCCGGACGCTCTCGTGGAAGTGCTCGAGCTCCTCGCGGGCCGAGGCGCGCAGCTTGGCATCGAGGTTCGAGAGCGGCTCGTCGAGGAGAAACACCTCCGGCTCGCGGACGATCGCCCGCGCCAGGGCCACGCGCTGGCGCTCTCCGCCCGAGAGCTCCCGGGGCTTGCGGTCGAGGAGCTTTCCGATGCCGAGAAGGCCCGCCGCCCATTCGACCTTCCTGGGGTGCTCGGCCTTCGGGACGTTCTGTGCCTTCAGGGGAAACGCGATGTTCTTGTAGACCGTGAGGTGGGGATAGAGCGCATAGCTCTGGAACACCATGGCGATCCGGCGCTCGCGCGGGGACAGATCGTTGACCACGCGGCCGCCGATCAAGATCTCGCCCGAGGTCGGCGTCTCGAGCCCCGCGATCATGCGGAGCAGGGTGGTCTTGCCGGAGCCGGAAGGGCCGAGGAACACGAGGAACTCGCCTTCCTCGGTGGTCAGGCTGACGTCGTTGACCGCCCCGAGCTCGCCCTGTTTGAAAACCTTCGTGAGATGACGAGTCTCGACAACGGCCATCAGCTGCCGCGCCTCCTGTCCGTGGCCGCTCTGACATGAACCGGGAGAGCGAGAGGCGCGGCGTTCCCTCTCTCGTCGGCCGGGCCGCGACGCGGCCCGCTGAGAATCCGAGACGAGTCTACTTCCACCGGGCGAAGATGCGCTTGTACTCCGCCTCCGCCGCCTTCGCGGCATCTTCCGGGCTCTCGTCGCCCCGCGCGACTTTGGCGAACATCGTGGGAAGGACCCACGTGCTGAAGGCCTCCGAGATGCCCGCCGTCGCGTAGCCCGGGTAGCCCACGTTCGTCGCCCAGTCGAGGACGTTGCCGAGCACCCTGTACTTGTCCGGCGGATTGGCCCGGTCGTCGGTCGCGATGAGCTTCTGGAGGTCCGGAACCGTCGAGGGGAAACACGGGAAATTATAGAACTGCCCGGCGACGAAACCGTCCCGGAAGTGGTCGATCCAGTCGATCAGGAACTTCTGGGCGCCGTCCTTGTTCTCGGCGAAGTCCCAGATCACGTAGCAGTTCATGACGTGCTCGGCCGCGATGCGGCGCACCGGGCCCTTGAGCGCCGGGCTGATCATGATCTTCGAGTCGATCGGCAGCTTCTCTCTCTCCGACTGCCGCGTGATCGAGATGGCGTTCATGACGAAGCTGACGCGGCCGGCGAGCATCGCCTGGTTGTTCGAGGGAGGCGTCCAGGTGAAGACCTCGGGCGTCTCGGTCTGCTGGTAGAGGTCCTTGACGTACTTCAGGGCGTCGATCGTCTGTTTCGAGTTGATCGTGACGTTGCCGGCTTCGTCCTGTTCCGCGCCTCCGAAGGACCAGAGGATGGCGCGCACCGCCATGGACGTGTCGAGCTCCTGGGAGAGGCCGAGGCCGCACGGGTGTCCCGTCGCGTCCCGGATTTTCCTGGCGCCCTTGAGCAGGTCGTCGTACGAGTCGGGTCCCTTCGGGTAGCCGGCTTCGGTCCACCAGTCCTTGTGCCAGTTTCCCGGGTCGGGCGTGTAGGCGTCGGAGAAGGCGAAGTACTTCTTGGTCTTCGGATTGAACGTGGACTTGTGGGCGAGGTCGATTTTCTTTCCGTGCTTCTTTTCGACCTCCGCGTAGACGTTCGTCATGTCGATGACCTGGGGCTCGTAGGAAGCCGGCGGCGAGAGGAACATGAAGAGGTCGTGGCCCTTCTTTGCCGAGGCTTCCGAGGCCGCGCGGGCCGGAAGGTCCACCAGGTTGATGTTGTCGACGATCACCTCGGTGTCGTTCTTCTGGCCCCACTCCTTGACGTACGTGCCGTTGAACCACGTGTCCCACGCGGGGACGAAATGGCTCCACTGGATGATCCTGAGCGTCCGGCCCGCCGCCCGCGCCCGGTCGGGAAAGAGGAAGGCCGGTCCCCCCGCCGCGAGGGCGCCGGCCCCGGCCAGAGTCGCGAAGCGACGTCGCGTCAATCCTCTCTTGTGAGACATCTTTCTCCTCCCATTTTTCCGTCCGAACCTAGAAGTCCGCGCGCAAGTCCCGATCCTTGGTCTCGTGGATGAAGAGCACGCCGATCACGAAGCTCATCAGGGCGACGATGATCGGGTACCAGAGACCCGCATAGATGTTGCCCTTGGACGCCACCATGGCCGTGGCCAGCAGCGGCAGCATTCCGCCAAACCAGCCGTTGCCGATGTGGTACGGCAGGGACATGGACGTGTATCGGATGCGCGTCGGGAATAGCTCGACCAGAAACGCCGCGATCGGTCCGTACACCATGGTCACGTAGACGACCAGGATGACCAGGATCAGGATCGTCATGGTCCAGTTGAGCTGAGTCTTGTCGAACTTCTCGGGATAGTTGGTGGACTTGAGGGCATCCTTGTACTTGGCCTCGTCGAACCCCTGCAGCTCGACGTTGCCGATCTTCGTCACGACCGTCTGGCCAGGGACCGGGGGCAGCTCCTGGAAGGAGAGCCCCGCCTTGTTCAGAAAGCCGCGGGCCTTGTCGCAGTCGGAGTAGACGGTCTTCGGTCCGGGGAAGATGTGGACCTGGCAGTCGGTCGCGGCGACGCTGATCGGGGTCGAAGCGGAATAGGCCTCGATCGCCGGGTTGACGTTGTGGGTCAGGGCCTTGAAGAGCGGAATGTACGTGAGGGCCGCGATCAGGCAGCCCGCCATGATGATCCACTTGCGGCCGATCCGGTCCGACAGGCTGCCGAAGAAGATGAAGAAGGGCGTGCCGATGACGAGCGAGGTGCCGATCAGAATGTAGGCCGTCAGGTAGTCGACTTTGAGGTACAGCGTCAGGAAGAACAACGCGTAGAACTGGCCCGTGTACCAGACGACTCCCTGGCCCGCGGTGGCGCCGAAGAGCGCCAGGAGGACCACCTTGGCATTGGACCAGTTGGCGAAACTGTCGGTGAGTGGAGCCTTCGATCCCTTCCCCTGGCTCTTCATCGCCTGGAAGACCGGGGACTCCTGCAGCTTGAGCCGGATGTAGACGGAGACGGCGAGCAGGATGATCGAGATCAGGAACGGGATGCGCCAGCCCCAGCTCTTGAACTCGTCGACCGACATCTTGCCGCGGCAGAGGCCGATGACGATCAGGGCGAGAAGAAGTCCGAGGGTCGCCGTCGTCTGGATCCAGGCCGTGTCGCGCCCCCGCTTGCCCGCCGGGGCGTGCTCGGCAACGTACGTCGCCGCGCCCCCGTACTCTCCGCCGAGAGCGAGACCCTGGACCAGCCGCAGGATCAGTAGCAGAGCCGGCGCCAGGAAGCCGATCGAGGCGTACGTCGGCAGCAGGCCGACGGCGGCCGTCGAGGAGCCCATGACCACGATGGTGACGAGAAACGTGTACTTGCGGCCGACGAGATCGCCGATCCGCCCGAACACGAGAGCTCCGAAGGGCCGGACGAGAAAGCCCGCGGCATAGGCGACGAAGGAGGCCAGCAGGGCGGCGGTCGCGTTCTCCGGAGGAAAGAAGAGCGCGGCGAAGAACGGGGCCAGCGTCGCGTAGAGATAGAAGTCGTACCACTCGAAGACCGTGCCGAGGGACGACGCGAAAATGACCCGCTTGGTGGCTGGCTCGGCAATGGGATCAACGGTCGCTGCCATCGGTTCCTCCCCTTACAAAAATTGAAGGACGGAGCTCGTCCGGAATCCGCCGGGATCGGTCACGGCGGGAGAAAACACGGCCTGGGGAAGGTCGCCCGGCGCCCCGGATCCCCGGAGAGGCGCGCCGCCTCCCGGCGCCGCGACCGGTCGGCGGAATCGGGTCCAAGCCCCTGCGGACGGTCGACGGAGAGTCAGCGCACCCGCCTCCCTCTGGATTTCCGTGAAGTCTTTGAGAAGGCTCGGCCGATGTCAAGACGGATTCGCAGCCGGCTCGAAGAGTTAACATGTCGCCCCTCTGCGCGAAAGCGGCTCGTCAAGGAAAGGAGTACCGAGATGGCGGACGCGGACCGGACCCTCGAGGCCCTTCTTCAGGAGAAGCGGCAGTTCGCTCCGCCGAAGGCCTTCGCCCGGAAGGCGCACGTCTCCAGCCCCTCGGTCTACCGAAGGGCGAATCGCGACTTCGAGAAATTCTGGGAGGGCTTCGCGAAGGAGCTCGACTGGTACAGGCCCTGGAAAAAGGTCCTCGACTGGAATCCTCCCAAGGCCAAATGGTTCGTCGGCGGCAAGCTCAACGTGTCCGTCAACTGCCTGGATCGCCACCTCGCGGGACCGCGCAAGAACAAGGCGGCCCTGATCTGGGAGGGCGAGCCGGGCGATCAGCGCACGCTGACCTACCGCGACCTGTACCGGGAGGTCGGCAAGTTCGGGAACGTGCTGCGAAAACTCGGAGTCAGGAAAGGCGACCGCGTCACGCTGTACCTGCCGATGATCCCGGAGCTCCCCATCGCGATGCTCGCGTGTGCGCGGATCGGCGCGATCCACTCCGTCGTCTTCGGGGGTTTCTCGGCCGAGTCGCTGCGCGACCGCATCAACGACCAGGGCGCCCGGGTGCTCGTGACCGCCGACGGCGGCTGGCGGCGCGGCAACGTCGTGCCCCTCAAGCAGATCGCCGACGAGGCCCTGACCGGGACGCCGAGCATCGAGGCCGTGGTCGTGGTCCAGCGCACCGGCACGCCGATCCAGTTCCACCCGGGCAAGGAGCACTGGTGGCACCGGCTCATGGAGGAGGCGCCCCTCGTCTGCAAGCCGGAGAAGATGGATGCCGAGGATCCCCTCTACATTCTCTATACGTCCGGCACGACGGGAAAGCCGAAGGGCATCCTCCACACCAGCGGCGGCTACCTGGTCGGCACCTACGCGACCTCGAAGTGGGTCTTCGACCTCAAGGACGACGACGTCTACTGGTGCACGGCCGACATCGGGTGGGTCACCGGCCACTCCTACGTCGTGTACGGGCCGCTCGCCAACGGCGCGACGTGCCTGATGTACGAGGGCGCTCCGGACACGCCTCACCGCGGCCGCTTCTGGGAGCTCATCGAGCGCCATGGGGTCACGATCCTCTACACGGCGCCGACGGCGATTCGCGCGTTCATGAAGTGGGGAACGGAGTGGCCGGCACAGCACGACCTCTCGTCCCTGCGCCTTCTCGGAAGCGTGGGCGAACCGATCAACCCCGAGGCGTGGATCTGGTACCAGAAGTACATCGGACGCGGAAAGTGCCCGATCGTCGATACGTGGTGGCAGACCGAGACCGGGATGATCATGATCACGCCGCTGCCCGGAATCACGAAGACGCGGCCCGGCTCGGCGACCCACGCCTTTCCCGGAATCGAGGCGAAGATCCTCGACCAGCAGGGCCGCGAGATCGAGGTCGGCGGCGGGTACCTCGCCATCACGCGCCCCTGGCCGGCGATGCTGCGCACGATCTGGGGGGACGACGAACGGTACGTCAAGACGTACTGGTCGAAGTGGGGACGCGGCGTCTACTTTCCGGGCGACGGCGCCAAGCGCGACAAGAACGGCAACTTCTGGCTGCTCGGCCGCGTGGACGACGTGATGAACGTGGCGGGTCACCGGATCGGGACGATGGAAGTCGAGTCGGCTCTGGTGGACCACCAGGCCGTCGCGGAGGCCGCGGTCGTCGGCGTGGCCGACGAGCTGAAGGGCACGGCCATCGCGGCCTTCGTCATTCTCAAGGAGAAGGAGAAGACGGCGAGCGCGCACGCGAACGAGGAGCTTCAGCGGGAGGTCCGCGCCCACGTCGCGAAGAAGATCGGCGCGCTCGCCCGGCCGGACCGCCTCTTCTTCGTCTCGGACCTGCCCAAGACACGCTCGGGCAAGATCATGCGGCGCCTGCTCCGCGACATCGCCGAGGGGCGCGTCCTCGGCGATACCACGACCCTCGCGGACGCCGGCGTCGTCGCGGCCCTGAAGAGTCAGTACGAGGAAAAAGAGGGATAGCGCCCCGCCTCCGGCGTAGAATCGAAAGCGGTGAAAGTCTCCGGAAGCGTTCTGGACGGCCAGACCCTTGGCCGACTTGATCGCTGGCGGAAGGCGCGCGCGGTCTTCGTCCGGCCCGACGGGCTGGAGGCCGAGCGAGCCGTCGCCGCGGCCTGCGGGAGAAGCTGGGCGCGGGCGCCGATGTACGGCCGCGCGCGGCGCCTTCTCGTCGAGCGGACTCCCGAGCACTTTCTCGAGGAGCTCGAAAAAAATCTCGGGCCGCTCGCCGAACGCGTGCGCGTGGCCCCCGAGGACATGCGCCAGACGAAGTGGGACGCGATGTCGAGGCTCCAGACGCTGCCGCGGGCGCGGCGCGAGGTCGAGGCCCTCTGGCTCGCCGACGAGCTGACCTCCGGGGAATTCTTCGTCGAGTTCCAGCCGATCTTCGATCTCTCCGCGGGCGCGGTCCTGGGATTCGAGGGGCTGCTGCGCGGCCGGGGCCCGGACGGACGCGTCCGGCTGGCCGCCGAGATCTTTCCCGCGGCCGATTCGCTGCACCTGGATCGGGCGTTCGAGCGCTTCTCGTGGACCTGCGTGCTCGAGGCGGCGCGCGCACTGCCCGCCGAGAGCCTGATCTTCCTGAACGTCAATCCACGCCTGATCGGACGCTCGGAGCACGCGCTGCTCGCGCTCGGCGAGGAGACGGAGCGCCGGGGCATTCCTTTCTCGCGCCTCGTCCTGGATCTCGTCGAGGTCGAGACGCTTCCGTCCGCGCCGGAGCTCGCGCAGGCCCTCACCGTGCCGCGCGATCTCGGCGGCGTCCTCGCGCTGGACGACGTCACCTCCGGCTACGGCGCCCTGCAGTTCTGCCATGCGCTCCAGCCCGAATGGATCAAGGTGGACGCCGAGGTCACCCGCGGCATCGCGCGGGACCCGAGGCGCCGCGCCATCCTCAAGTTTCTGGCGGACCTGTCCAAGGAGTTCTCCTTCACGCTGGTGGCGGAGGGGATCGAAGCCGCGGAGGACCTCGACGTCTGCGCCGCCGAGGGTGTCGGCGCGGCGCAGGGCTACTTCCTGGCCCGCCCCGCGCCCGAGCCGCCGAGCGCATCGGCGGAGTTTCGCGGCTGGATCGCGGCGCGGCCGCAGGGCCAGCGCACTGCGTGAACTTCGTCGCCCTCGCCCGCTCGGAATCGTATGGGCGATGACTCCGTCCGCCTGGACGTGTGGCTGGACGTCGCCTGCCTCTTCCCGACGCGCTCCCGGGCGAAGGCCGCCTGCGAGGGCGGGAAAGTGGATGTCGATGGCGCGCGGGCCAAGGCGCACCGCGAGATCCGGCCGGGCGACCGCGTCGGCCTCTCGGGCCCGGACGGCCAGAGGCGCGTGCTCGTCGTGCGCGGCCTCGCGTCGCGCTCCATCCCGAAGGCCGAGGCTCGAAAGCTTTACGAGGACGTGACGCCGCCGCCCTCTCCCGAGGTCGTCGAGGCGCGGCGGCTCGACCGCCTGCTCGCCCCCCGGAAGGACGCGGGCCGCCCGGAGCGAAACGAGCGCCGCGAACGCCGCCGGCTCAAGGGCTGGTAGGACGTCGGCGCCGGGGCTAGACTGAGGACGTGGACTTCGAGCTGACCTGTCCCTGCTGCGGCGCGCGGCTGAAGATCGACCCGGAGCTGAAGGCCGTCATCCACTTCGAGGCGCCGAAGGGCCCGCGCAAGTTCGCTTCGGTGGACGACGCCCTGGGGGCCTTGAAGGGCGAGGACGAGGAGCGCGAGAAGAAGTTCGCCGCCTCGATCGAGGCCGAGAAGTCCAAGAAGGACGTGCTCAACAGGAAGTTCGCCGAGCTCTTCGAGAAGACGAAGGGCGACACGTCGAAGCCCGTTCGGGACATCGACCTCGACTGAAGCTTGATCTCGATCGGCGTCTTCGGTCCCAGCCTCCCGGCCGAGCCGGACTCTTCGTACGAGGAGGCCCGCGAGCTCGGTCGCCACCTCGCCCGCCGCGGGGCGCGCGTCGTCTGCGGCGGATACGGCGGCGCGATGGAAGCGGCCTGCCGGGGCGCCGCGGAGGCGGGCGGCGAGAGCCTCGGGATCGTGCTGGCGGGCCGGGGCGCTCCCAATCCGTGGGTCACCCGCGCGGTCGAGGCCATCGACCTGGCGGACCGATTGCGCCGCCTGCGGGAGCTGACCGAGGGGTGGATCTTTCTTCCGCACGGCCTCGGCACGATGCTCGAGCTCGTCTGGATCGCCGAATCGGTCGTGAAGGCCGACGCGCGGCCGAGGCCCCTCGTCCTGGTCGGAGAGTTCTGGCGGGCGACGCTCGAGCGGGCGCTCGCCGAGGCGTCAGCGGCCGCCGGGGCCCGTGCGCTGTCCGAGGCGGTGCGCGTCGTGCACTCTCCGGCCGAGGCCGCGGCCGCCGCCCTCGGCGCTCACCTCTGATACGCCATCTCGCGCAGGAGCGCGATGCGGCGGGCGGTCGGCGGGTGGGTGGAGAAGAGGCCGGAGAAAAAGCCCTCTCGCGCGGCCGGATCGCCGCCGCGGGGGTCCTCGATGCACAGGTGGGCGATGCCCTGCTTGATCGAGGGCGTCGGCGCCACCGCGGCCGAGATCTTCTCGAGAGCCGACGCGAGAGCGAGAGGATTGCGCGTGAGCTCGGCTCCAGACGCGTCGGCGAGGTACTCGCGCTGGCGCGAGACCGCGAGCGAGACGATCTGCGCGATGACCGGCGCGAGCACGATCGACACGATCCAGAGAGCGAAGAAGAGGATCCCGAGGCCGCCCCCGCCGTCCCGATCGCGCCGCCGGCCGCCTCCCCACCAGAGCCCTCGCCGGCTCCAGTCGGAGAGCAGCAGGATCGCGCCGGCGAGCGCGGCTACGACGGTCATCAGCCGCACGTCGTAGTTCCGGACGTGGGACAGCTCGTGCGAGACGACGCCCTGGAGCTCCTCGCGATTGAGGGTATCGAGCAGCCCGCGGGTCACGGCGATCGAGGCGCGCTCCGGCCCCGTTCCCGTCGCGAAGGCGTTCGGGTCCGAATCGGGGACGACGTAGATCGAGGGTTTCGGGAGTCCGCCCGCGATCGCCATCTCTTCGACGACGTTCTCGAGCACTCGCTGCTTCGGGTCGGACGGGTCGAGCGGCGCCGCGTGCGTGGACTCGATGACCGCCCGGTCGCCCCCGTGCAGCGACCACCAGGCCGAGAGGCCGCCGATGCCGAGTGCTCCGAGGGTCGCCAGCGGCAGTCCCGGCGAGAAGCCCCCGGCATAGAGCAGGCCGTCGGCGCCGATGCCCATCAGCAGGAGCAGGGCCACGAACCCGGCGATGAAGAGGCGGGTATTGGCGAGGTTGCGCTTCTGTTGCTCGTAGAGGTTCATTTCGGGCGGAGGACCGGCGCCGGTCGGGACGCGCGGGTGGTCAGGACCGCGTCTGGTCCGAGCGCACGTTCAGATCGACCTTCGGGACGGAGCGCTCGGCGTCGTCCTTGATCTCGAAGAGCTCGACCGGCTGGAACTTGAAGGACTGGGCGATGAGGTTGTCGGGGAAGAGCTGCTGCGCCGTGTTGAAGCGCGTGGCGATGTCGTTGTAGAACTGCCGGGCAAACCCGATCCGGTTCTCCGTCGACGAAAGCTCCTCCATCAGGGTCTTCACCTGCTCGTTGGACTTCAGGTTGGGATAGCTCTCGGCGAGCGCGAAGAGGCGCGAGAGCGTCCGCGTCAGGGCGCCCTCCTTGTCGGCGGCGTCGGCGACGCCGCGGGCGCCGACCGCCGAGTTGCGGGCCTGGACGACCTTCTCCAGAGTGTCCTGTTCGAACTGCATCTCGCCCTTGACGGCGGCGACGAGGTTGGGAATCAGGTCGTGGCGGCGCTTCAGCTGGACGTCGATCTGCTTCCAGCCGTTGGCGACCTGGTTGCGCAGCGAGATGAGGTTGTTGTACCGCCAGATGGCCCAGATCGCGCCGACGAACGCGGCGACGACGAGCAGCGTGAGGCACCCTCCGATCGTGGCCATGTCTCTCCCTCTAGGTACGCAAAGTCGGGGGGCTCAGTTTTCCGGCACGGCGGCCGCCTAGGTGTTCAAACCCTGGCGCAGCTCCCGGGCGAGGATCTCCACGCCCGACCGTGTGCCTCCGGTGAGCTTCTCCTTCCAGACGGTCTCCGTCTCGAAGCGGCGGTCGCCGATGGACTCCGCCCACGGGCGCAGGGCGGCATCGAGCTCGCCCGCCGACCACACGTCCCCGCCGCGCTTGCGGACCATCGCGATCACGTAGGGCACGATCCGGATGAAGGCGCGCAGGGACGTCGAGCTCTTGATCGAGTACTTCCGGCCCGCGAACGCGGCCGGGAAGGCCCGCGCGGCCGCTTTGAAGTAGTTGAGGAAGAAGCGCCGGGCATTCTCGCGGAACTCGCGGGCGACGCGCCCGCCCGCCGTGTCGATCGCCGCGAAGACGTCGCGCAGCTCGTCGGCCAGCGACGCCTGTGTGACGGTTCCCTTTCCGATCCCGAGAACCTTGATCGAGCCCTTGAGCGGGGAGCCCTCGTCCTCGTTCAGCGTCCGGATGACGTCGTGCGCGGCGGCGAGGTTGTCGTCGCGGTACAGACGCCGTCCGGCGAGCGAGATGAGGTGGGATGGGTTCAGCTTCGTGTGCTTGCTGTTGATCGTGACGAACAGCTCGACCACCTGGTCCGCCGTCAGGTTGTCGAACACGACGGCCGGAACCTGGAAGTCTTTCAGGCTGTGCTTTTCGGCCAGCTGGTGCAGGGCGAGCAGCCGGTGCTGGCCGTCGAGCGCGCGGAGGATCCCGGATTCCTCGGGCAGCTTCAGCGAGCCCGCGTCCGACCGGCCGCTCGAGGGCGCGAACTCGAGGCGCTTCTCCGAGACGAGCAGGACACTGCCCGGGATCGCGGGGAGCGTTCCGGAGTCCGCGCACTGGAGGTAGTAGGCGACCAGCTCGTCGATCTTCTTCTTGATGATGGGGCGCTGGTAAGCCTGCTCGGAGGCCCCGATCTTGCGCTCGAGAAACTCCCAGTTGACCCGTCCGGTGGCGGCCTTGGAGTGGCCCCGCGTCGTCTGGCTGCCCGGTCCGAAGGAAAGGACTTCGAATCCGACCAGAGACTGAAGATCGGCCCCGGAGAGCAGGGCCTCGTAAAACCGCACGCCGAATTGGTTCAGCCGGAGCGAGGGCACCGAGATCATGGCCACCTCCTAGCCCGGAGTCACGCGGTCGTCCGGCCCGGCTCGCCATGCCGGTCCGGGGCGGTGAAAGGGTATACCGGGGGCTCGCCGTCTGAACCCATGAGATTGGGCCGATGAAAAACGCCGATTCCCAGGGCGGCGAGACGACTCCTAGGGCGGCGATACCGACTTCCAGTCGGCCCCGGCCATCATTTGGGCGTGGATCTGGCTGGCTCCGGTCAGGATGCCCTTCAACTCCAGCGTCAGAATCGCCGCCAGCTCGTTCAGGGCTTCCGGGCGGGCGACGGGAACCGAGCACTCGACCGTGGTGGAGCCGAGCGAGGCGAAAAAGGGCGAAGGCCGCCGCGTCCAGTCCGAATCGCTCCGGCGGTGCTTGGTCATCAGGAACGCCGCCAGCCGCCGCTCATCCCACGGCTCGGCCATTGTCCAGCAAAAATTGGCGCGCAGGCCCTTCTGCTCGGCCGTGGGCGTCTCGTCGGCGATGGCAATCGACATCGAGCTTTCCAAACGATAGCATTCCCGCGTCCAACCGACGCTGTGAAAAAGACACTGTGCGCAGGGCTTCTCGTGCTCGCGGCAGGCGCGCGCACGCTCTGCGCGGCCGGCGAGGAACGGGTCTACCCGTCTCACCTCATGGTGGACCAGGAGGTCACCGTGGCGGCGCGGATCACGGGGATACTCGACTCGGTCCAGGTGGATCGCGGCACCGCCGTGACGCAGGGGCAGGTGCTCGCCACCATCGAGCCGGGCGAGTACGACGCCGCAGTGCGGCAGGCCCGCGAGGACATGGACCTGAAGAAGCTCGAGTACGACCGAGCCGAGTCCCTGGTTTCGTCGAGCGTCATGAGCGCCGAGGACCGGGACGAGAAGAAAGCCCAGTACCAGGTGGCCGTGGCGACGTGGGAGAAGGCGAAGGCCGTGCGCGACTACACCGTGATCCGCGCCCCGTTTGCGGGGATCGTCACGGAGAAGTACGCGCGCGTCGGACAGAAGGTCATCGAGGACAAGTTCGACCCCCTGTTCAAGATCACGGCGGTCGAGCCGCTGCTCGCCCGCGTCTACCTGCCCGAGGAGCTGCTGCTCGGCGTCCGGGTGGGGGACCGGGTCGAGGTCGTCGCCGAGCGGTTTCCCGACGTCCGCACCACCGGCGAAGTGCAGTTCGTCAGCCCGACGGTCGACGCGGCGAGCGGCACGTTCCAGGTGGTGATCAAGGTCCGACGCGAGCCGGCGAAGTCGGTCCTGCGGCCCGGCCTCTCCGTCAAGGTCCGGTTCGCTCCGGCCGGCGCGCGATAGCGCGGTTTCCCTTCTGACGCGATGGCCGGAAAGCCGCGTTTTTCGCCCCGCCTTCGCTCGACCCTCGACCGCGTCCTCGTTCACGACGTCAAGAACGTTTCGTTCCGGCTGCGCCTGCTTCTCTCGAACCTCGACGAGCACTGGGACGACCCGCAGTTTCGTCAGACGGTCAAGGACCTGCTGGCCTCGACGATCGAACGCCTCGAGAGCGCGGTGGGACGGCTGTCGGCCGAGGAGAACGCGGTCCTCATCAAGGTCTCGCTCGACTTCAACGGGCTGCTCCGGGAGGTTGCGGCGCGCCCGACGCGCCGCCAGCGGCCCGGAGGCCGGACCCCCGAGGTGCGAACGGCCCTCGGGCCGGTGCCGACCATCTGGGGAGACCCCTTCTATCTCGGCGATGCGTTCGGGAGCCTGATCGAAAACGCGGCGGAAGCGGCGGGACCCGGTGGCCGCGTGCTCGTCCGGAGCTTCTCGACGGGCGCCGGCCGTCGCGCCCGGGCGGTCGTGGAAGTCATCGACAATGGCTCGGGAATGACGCCGGAATTTCTGCGCGACCGGCTCTTCCGGCCGTTCGAGACGACCAAGCCCGAAGGCGTCGGTTTGGGACTCGCCACGGCCAGCCAGATCGTCCGGTTTCACCGGGGAACGATCCGGATCCTGTCGCAACCGGGCGGAGGCACCGTGGTCCGGCTGTCGTTTCCGGCCGCGGGGGAGACCTCGCCGTGAGCGGGCCGGTCGGGCGGCTCGTGATCGTGGAGGACGACCAGTTCCTGCTCGAGCAGCTGACGTGGGCGCTGAAGGGAAAATTCTCCGTGGCGTCGGCGCGCGACGCGACGCAGGGCCGCGCGCTCTGCGACTCGGAGCCCGACCTCTATCTCTTCGACCTGCGGCTGCCTCCCTCCAACCAGGTGCACGAGGGTCTCGATCTGCTTCGGCACGTTCGCCGTCGCGACGCCGAGGCGACGGTCGTCATGATGTCGGGAGAGGGCGAGCGAGCCCGCGCCCTCGAAGCCATGGCCCTCGGCGCGTTCGACTTCTTCCAGAAGCCCATCGACACCTCCGAGCTCCTGCTCATCCTGCTTCGGGCCCTCGAGCGCCGGCGGCTGCTCGTGGAGAATCGGGAGCTGCGCCGCGAGGCCGTCCGGGCGGCGGCTCCCGCCGCGGAGGCGCTCGTCGGGAAAAGCGCCGCAATGCGGCGCCTCGCCCGGGAAATCGAGAGGGTCGCCCCGAGCGATGCCACGGTTCTGCTCCAGGGCGAAAGCGGGACCGGGAAGGATCTCGTCGCGCGATCGATCCACGCCGCGAGCCCCCGCCGCGACAAGGCGTTCGTCGCGGTCAACGCCTCCGCGCTTCCCGAGTCCCTCGCGGAGTCGGAGCTGTTCGGTCACGAGAAAGGCTCCTTCACGGGGGCCGTGGCCTCGAGGCCCGGCCGCTTCGAGCTCGCCCAGGGCGGCACGCTCTTTCTCGACGAGATCGGTACCCTCTCGTCCGGGATCCAGGCCAAGCTGCTGCGCGCGATCGAAAGCCGGGAAATCGAGCGGGTGGGCGGGCGGCGGCCCGTTCCGGTCGACTTCCGGCTGATCTCGGCGACCAACGAGGACCTCGAAACGCGCATCGCGGAGGGGACGTTCCGCGAGGACCTCTACTACCGGATCAACACCGTTCCCCTCGGAATTCCGCCGCTGAGAGAGCGAGGCGGGGACATTCCTCTGCTCGCCGATCACTTCCTCGCCCGGGTCTGTCTGCGCGAGGGCATTCCGCCAAAGCGCCTGGCCGCGGCCGCCCTCGCCCGCCTCGAGTCTCATGCCTGGCGGGGCAATGTTCGCGAGCTCGCCCATGCGCTCGAGCTCGCCGTGCTCTTCTCCGACGGTCCCGAGATCTCCGAGGACGACCTGCCGCGGACGCTCCGGTCCGCCGCCACGGCGGTGCCCCGCTCCGCCGGTTCGGCCCCGGCGGGATTCGCGGCCGCGGTCGAGGACTACGAGCGCCGGCTGCTGCGCGAGGCGATCGCCGCCGCGGGAGGCGTCAAGGCCGAAGCGGCCCGCAGGCTCGGCCTCGACGCGAACCAGATCAAGTACCTGTGCCGGAAGTTCGGTCTCTGAGGGTTGAAAACATCAACTTAGAGATGGATTAAATTATCAACCGGCGAGTCCGCTGCTCGGCGCGTCGGATACGTAAATGACTGATCACAAATAATTTCCAATACAGGGCCGCGCGCTCAAAAGCTGGCCCCGGTCTTGCGATGTGTACGGGCAGGGAGGAAGCAAAAATGGCAAACGAAGTGAAGATCAAGTTGACGGACGCCCAGAAGGCGAAGATCAAGGAAGCCACGGGACAGAATCTGCCCGAGATCAAGGTGAGCACGTTCGGGGACGGCCCGGCGGTTACGCCGACCTCGAGCTCTCCGCTCAGAGCCATGAAAGCGATGAAGGCCCAGAAGGCCATGAAGGCCCAGAAGGCGATGAAGGCCCAGAAGGCGATGAAGGCGCAGAAGGCGATGAAGGCGCAGAAGGCCATGAAGGCCCAGAAGGCGATGAAGGCGCAGAAGGCGATGAAGGCGCAGAAGGCCATGAAGGCCCAGAAGGCGATGCGCGCCCAAGCGTAAGCTCAGTAACGATGCCGGTTTCGAACGCCCCGCTCCGGCGGGGCGTTTGTTTTAGCGGTCTTCTCCCGCCGCGGTGTTTTTCTCGTCTGCCGGTCCTCGGTTGCCTCGGCCCGGTAGACGACGCGGCGTTCTCCCGCCGCGTTACCACCAGATGACCGTCTGGACCCAGTGACGAAGCACGCGCCAGGACCGCGAGAGAAAAGACCGGCGCCCGAGCGCGATCTTGGCGGGGCCGTGCATCCCGGGCAGATACGCGCCGTCGCGATTGTCGAACGCCGCCACCGCGATGAACTGCTCGGGCATCTCTCCCGCACGGAGGGTCTGGCGATTTCCGTCGGCGGTTCCGGGCAGGGTCCGCGCGGCGGTCCCCACCCGGGTGATGCGGCCATGGAGAATGCGCGTCGGACGCGCGCGGACCTGCATCGCGACCGGGGAGCCGGGCCGCAGATAGGACAGCATCCGCTCCGTGACCGCGATCTCGGCCTTGAGCGTCGCCGTGTCTCCGACGCGCGCGATGGGAGCGCCCGCCGTCAGGAAGCGGCCGTCCAGATCCTTCGTCCGGTGCGTGAGCACCCGGCCGGCGATCGGGCTCCGGACGGACAGACGCGCGAGGCGATCTTCGTCGCTCCGCACCTCCACGTCCTTCGCCGCCTCCCTTCGCTCCGCACCGAAGACGCCGGGGGCATCGGCGGCTTCGCGCTCGCGGCTCGTCCGCTTGCGCAGCGCTTCCCGTTCCGAAGAGGCCCCGGCGAGGCTCGAGACTACGGCCGGGCTGTCGAGAACCGCCACGACCTCGTCCTTCGCGATCGGATCGCCCTCCTGCACGCGCATCGAAACGACCGTGCCGTCGTCCGGGGCCTCGAGCGTGACCTCCGTCCAGGGCTGGAGCGTGGCCTCGGCCTCGAACGTCCACGGCGCCCACGGGATCGCCACGAGGGCGAGGAGGGCCGCCGAACCGCCCAGGATCCACGTCCGCGATCGACGCGACATGATGAGCTCCTTCTTGTCGAGGTACACGAGGCGCGCGCCCTGCACGAATGCGCGCACGTCCTTCCGGAAGAGCCGCAGCAGCGTGAGGATGAGCAGCAGGAGCGCGACGTGCGGGAAGTATTTCGCGTAGAAGTTGAAGAAGAGCTTCCCGATGAACACCATGATGAGAACCATGAAGGCGGCGGCGAGCGAGCCGTAGATCAGGAAGATCCGGCGCTTGCGGCGGGAGAGGGCCGGGACTTCGACGTTCAGGCGCAGGACGTGGCGCTTGAACACCGCGGCGCAGTAGGAGAACGACTCTTCCCGCAGATCGGGGATCTCGAGGTAGCTCGCCAGGGCGTAGTAGCCGTCGATCTTCCGCAGCGGGTTGATGTTGAAGAAGATCGTCGAGACGCCGGTGAAGAGCATCATCTTGTATGCGAGCTCGTGCAGCAGCGTGTCCGGGTAGGAGGCCACCCAGAGGCCCGTCGCGATGCAGCAGATGATGGCCTCGATGTACATCCCGGCGAAGAGCACCCAGAGCCGCTGCCACTTGCTCGGGAAGAGGAGGGCGTCGGTCGTGTCGCAGTAGAACGCCGGCATGAAGTAGAGCAGGGCGCCCCCGATGTCGTGCACGTCGCCGCCGTAGAACTTGCAGACGTAGCCGTGCGCGAGCTCGTGGATCGCACCG
The DNA here is from genome assembly GCA_963738945.1 of uncultured Acidobacteriota bacterium. Taxonomy (GTDB): domain Bacteria; phylum Acidobacteriota; class Thermoanaerobaculia; order UBA5066; family Gp7-AA6; genus DAHUXD01. Next base: position 1,837,732 of record CAVTYD010000002.1, on the reverse strand, counting down.
ATGCACGAGAGGATGACGAAGAACTGGACGGCGTCCCAGAACGGTTTGCGCAGGAAGGCATAGAGCTGGAGGGTCTCGCCCCAGATCTGGTCGAAGCGGGGAACGATCACGCCCACGGTCATGGCGACCGCGACGAGGGTCACCAGGACGGTCGGCGGCCGCCAGATCCAGCGCACGTACTTCTGGGTCTTCTCGAGGAACTCGTTCGGATCGAACACGTGGAACGGGATCATCATGATGTCGAAGCCGTCGGCCTTCTGCTCGGCCGTGCGCCGGCGGGCTTCCTTGATGCGGGTCAGCTCTTCCAGGTTGCGCTCCGTCGCCGACTTGTGGAGAAGGTCCATCTCCCGCAGCATTTCCGCGTACTCGGGCACGAGCGTCCGCTCGACCTCTTCCGGGAACTGCGCCTGGTACGCGTCGTGGATTTCGCCGAGCGTGCGCGTGCCGTCGAAGAGGCTGATGAGCGACCACGTGCCTTCGTCGAAGCTGTAGTACAGGGTCTTGTCGGGGTTCTTGACGACCCACTGGCCCTCGCCCATCTGAACGATGCGCCGGATGACCAGGTTCTTCTTCAGCGCCGGCCGCTCCGCGGACGTGCGGTGGCGCGCCGCGAGGGCGCCGACGCCCCCCTCGAGCGGTGCGGCGGAAACGAGAGCGGCGCTTCCGGCGCGGACGCTCACGGAAGCAGGGGCCAGATCTTGAGCCAGAGGTAGCGCAGCGGCTTGCGCAGCAGGGCGGCGCCGAGCGAGCGCCGCTCGCCCGAGACCTTTCCCGTTCCGAGCATGCCGGCCCGCAGCGTGCCGTCCGGGTTCTCGACGCGCGCCTCGGCGATGACGAAGCTCTCGTCGCCCTCCTGGCGCAGCTCCGCGCCGACCCGCTCGACCGAACCCCGGTAAACGCGGGTCGGGAACGGATTCATCTTGAGCGCCACCGGCTGCGAGGCATGCACCAGCGCCGCTTCCGACTCGGGGACCGCCACCTCCGCGGTGACGCTGCCGGTGTCGGCCACGACGGCGAGCTCGGCCCCGCGCAGGAGGACCTGACCGACGCGCTGCTCGATGTGCGGCGTGACGAGCACGCCGGAGGCCGGGGCCCGAAGCTCGGTGCGGGAAAGCTGCTCCTCGGCCAGGGCCTTGCGGGCCTGCTGCTGGTCGCGGCGCGAGCGCGCCTCGAACATCGCGGCGGCGTCGCCCTCCTGCGTGTAGCGCGCCACGTCGCCCTGGGCGATGGCCAGGGCGGCGGCGGCCTCCGCGAGCGCCGCCCGGTACGATTCGTCGCGCAGCGTCGCCACGACATCGCCCGCCTGGACGCGGTCGCCCTCCCGATGGAAGACCTCCTTGACGACGCCGTCCACTCCGGCGGTCACCGCCGCCCGCCGCGACGGAAGGACGCGGACCGGCCCGTCGACGCGGATCCTCCAGGGGATCAGGATCAGGGCCAGCACCACGGCCGCCGCGCCGATCGCCCACGCCTGCCGGCGCCGGGCCGGGATGTCGAGGAGCCGGCGGCGCCTTTCGAGCAGGGGCTGCAGAAACCCGGCGAGCGGCACCTGGCGATACAGCTGGGCGTTGCGCACGGCGACGGTGGCCTGGTTGACGAGGATCGCGAGCAGGTCGCGCGTCTCGTCGTCGAATGCCAGGGGCTCGGTGCTCTCGAAGCCGAGCGCGCCGAGCTTGCCTTCCTCGTCCTTGAGGACGACTCCGAAGAACGATCGCAGCCCGGTCTCTCGAAAGATCACCCGGAACTTCTCGACCGTCTCCGGGCGCTCCGCCGTGATCTCCCCGTCATCGGTCTGGGTGACGGCCACGTCCGTGCCGGAGAGGAAGACCCACTGGAGGAGCTCCTCCAGGCGGCGGACGTTCGGATCCTTGCGATCCACTTCCTTCGCGCCCGAAACCGCCCCGAGACGCAGCCGCCCCTTCTCGAAGATCCCGATGGCCCCGCGCTCGTACGGAATCAGCGTGGACGTCGCGTTGACGATCGTGGCCATCACCTTGTCCAGGTCGAGCGTGGCCGTGATCTCGCGGCTGACCGCCAGCAGCGCGTCGAGCTCCTCGACCTTCTTCTCGGCTTCGTGCTGGCGCGCGGTGCGCAGCGCCCGGACCGCCTGGCGGCAGAGGTCGGTGAGCAGCTCCTCGTCCTCCGCGGAGAACTCGGGATGACGGCCTCGCTTGTTGGCGAGGACGAGCGCGCCGACGGGCAGCTCGTCTTCGATGAGCGGGACCGCGAGCACCGATTGAATGGCGTAGCCCTCGGTTTCGGTCGCCGTCTCGTCCGACTCCGGAATCCGGTTGCGGCGCAGGGCTTCCTGGCTCGCGACGACGTCGCCGACGACCGACGCGCCGACGGCTTCCGGAACGACGTCCAGGTCGTAATTCTCGTTGACGCCCGTTGCCGCGAGATTCACGTCCTCGCCGGCGAGCATCCAGAGCGACGCGACCTCGGCCGTGGCGAAGTCGGCGGCCTTGCGGACGATGAGCTCGGAGAGCTCGTCGATGTCGATCGTCGAGCCGAAGGCCTTGGAAAGGTCGTAGAGGTTCGTCAGGCGCTCGATCGCGTGGAGCATGCCGACGGTCTTGCGCTCGGAGCGCAGCGCGCGGCCGAGGGCCGGCGCCGCCTGCTCGAGGAAGCGCTCGAGCCTCGCCAGCGCGTCGTCGGCGTCGGGCATCTCGCTGAAGTACAGGGCGAGCAGCCCGACCACCAGGCCCTCGGCTTCCAGAGGGACGGCGAGGCATGCCCGCAGCTCCGGGGGCAGGCCCCGCACGAACGGATCCCCGGAGGAAAGCTCCGCGCCGGCGAGGACGAGCGGCCGGCGGTCGCGCACCAGATCGTGAACGAATCCCTTCTCGCGCGGAGCGGTGCGCCGCAGGAACTTCTCGAATCCGTCGCCCGAGGCCCCGATGCACAGAAACAGGGGATGGACCGTGTCCGGCGCCCAGAGCAGGCTCGCGTCGGCGCCGGCCATCGCGGCGCTCCACCGGGCGGCCCAGCCGGAGGTCTGGGAGAGGTTCTCGCAGAGCGCGAGCTCGGCGAGGGCCGTGATCTCGGCCTCGCCGTCCTCCGTTTCGACCGGACTGTCCTCCGGATCTTCGGGTTGGTCCGCCAAGGTCTCCTCGCCGGAGCGCGAGCCGTTTTTTCGGGGGGAGTGTCAGAAGCTCGAGACGGCCGCCTCCAGGTCCTCGTGGATCTCGAACACCGAATCGAGTTTGGTCATCTGGAGGAGCTTGCGCACCTGCGGCCCGGCGTGGAGGAGCTTGGCCTGTCCGCCTTCCTTCTGGGCGAGCGTCAACGCGCGGACCAGGGCGCCGAGCCCGGAGCTGTCGAGAAACCCGACCGCGGCCAGGTCGACGAGAAGGTGGACGTGGCCCTCTTCCAGGAGCCGCGTCACCGTCTTCTTGAACGTGGTCTCCGGCTCGCCGATGACGAGGTCGCCGACCACGGTCAGGATGGTGATGTTTCCGTCTTCGCTCGTCTTGAGTTCCATGGAGCGGGCGGATTATGTCAAAAACCGGACGAAGCGCCAGAGGGCGGGGACGCGTTCGGGATAGATTTTCGCCATGACGGCTCTCGATCGACGGACGCTCTTCGCGCTCTCCGCCGGCTCTCTGCTGCACGCGCGCGTGGCACGGGCCGACCCGCCCGGTTCCCCGCCCGCCGTCCGGACGGCCGGAATCCGGCTGATCCCGGTGGACGGAAAGTACAAGGTCTGGACGAAGAAGGTCGGGTCGGGAAAGATCAAGGTCCTGACGCTGCACGGGGGTCCCGGGATCACCCACGAGTACTTCGAATGCTTCGAAGACTTCCTGCCTCGGGCCGGCATCGAGTTCTACTACTACGATCAGCTCGGGTCGTTCTACTCGGACCAGCCGGACGACCCGAGCCTCTGGACGATCGACCGCTTCCGCGACGAGGTCGAGCAGGTGCGCGCCGGCCTCGGCCTCGAGGATTTCTACCTGTACGGCCAGTCGTGGGGCAGCATGCTCGGGATCGAGTACGCCCTGAAGTACCCGAAGCACCTCAAGGGACTGGTTCTCTCGAGCATGACGGCCTCGATCGCGTCCTACGTCGAGTACGTCGGCAAGCTGCGGGCCGCCCTTCCGCCGGAGGTCCTGGAGGTCCTGGTCAAGTACGAGAAGAAGGGGGAGTTCGAGGCTCCCGAGTATCAGGCGGTGATGCTGAAGGAGGTCTACGGCCGCCACATCTGCCGGCTCGACCCTTGGCCGGACCCGGTGCAGCGGGCCTTCAAGCACCTCAATCCGCAGGTCTACAACACCATGCAGGGGCCCAACGAATTCGTGGTCACCGGAACGTTCAAGGACTGGGACCGCTGGAACGACCTTCCGAGGATCCTGACCCCGACTCTGCTGATGGGGGCGCGCTACGACGAGATGAATCCCGAGGACATCCGCAAGATGGGACGCCTCATTCCGAACTCGCGCGTGGCGATCTGCGAGAACGGAAGCCACCTCGCGCAGTGGGACGACCAGGAGACGTACTTCCGCGCGCTGATCGGCTTCCTGAAGGACGTGGAGGCGGGCCGCTTCCACGGCACGCCGGCGGCGGCCGGCTGATCCTCCTGCCCGGCGCGGATCGATTCGGCAGGGCGATCCACATATTTGGTTTTCCATTCCTCTCGAGAGGACGCGCGGGTGTCTTCAATAGATCCGCCCGGCCCCATCCGCCCGTACTGAGCCCGTGACCACGGAATTCTCAGGGGGTGCTCCCGGTGCCGGAGGCGAGATCTCGGGCGTCTTTCCTTGACCTTTTCGGGGCTCGGAGGGATAAGATCCCGCAACCATTGGGCCGCCACGGGGCAGCCCGGGCACCGGATCGACGCGGGTAACTCGGTCGAGCCATGTCGGCTGGACCGTTTTTTTGCGGAGCCCCGGAACGGGCGAGACGAAAGGAGAATCCGGATGAAGAAGAACGATCTCAAGAGCAAGGCGATCGGGATGGCAATCGCGGGCGTCCTCGCGGGCGCGGGCCTCGCGACGGCGAAGGCGCCGTCGTCGAACGACGGCAGCGCGAAGGCGACGGCCGGCGACCAGACCGCCAAGGACACGAAGGCGGCGTCGGACAAGCACGTCTGCAAGGGCATGAACTCGTGCAAGGGCAAGGGCGGCTGCAAGGCCGGCGATGCCGGGTGCGCGGGCAAGAACTCCTGCAAGGGCAAGGGCGGCTGCGCCTCGGCCGACATGAAGCACTCCTGCAAGGGCATGAACTCGTGCAAGGGCCAGGGCGGCTGCAAGAGCGGCGACTCCGGCTGCGCGGGCAAGAACTCCTGCAAGGGCAAGGGCGGCTGCCAGGTTCCCGTCAAGAAGGCGGCCTAACCCGATTCGGACGATATTCTTGGGGGCTGCGGATGAGTCCGCGGCCCCCAAGATTTTTTTGCGGGCAACCCGGTGACCAAGAGCCAGAAACCCGAAACCCGAGGTCCGGCGTCGCGAAACCGATTTGGGTTTCCCGACCTGGGAATCGGAGTCGGTCTGCGGACGGCGCACTATCCCCACATCCTCGAACGGAGTCCGGACGTGGACTTCTTCGAGGTCCTTTCCGAAAACTACATGGACACGGGCGGCCGTCCGGTCTGGGTCCTCGACCAGGTCGCCGACCGTTACCCCATCGTCCTGCACGGCGTATCGCTGAACATCGGCAGCACCGATCCGCTCGACCGCGAGCACCTCGCGAAGCTGAAGGCCCTCGCCTCCCGCACGCGCGCCCACTGGGTGTCGGACCATCTGTGCTGGACCGGCGTGGCCGGCCGTAATACGCACGACCTGCTGCCGATGCCCCTGACCGAAGAGGCCCTGCGCCACGTCGCGGCGCGGGTCCGGACCGTCTCCGACGTTCTCGAACGACCCCTCGTGCTCGAGAACGCGTCGACCTATGCCGAGTTCGCTTCGTCCTCGATGCCGGAGTGGGAATTCTTCGGGCGCCTGATGGAGGACGCCGACTGCGGCATGCTGCTCGACGTCAACAACGTCTACGTCAGCTCCTTCAACCACGGGTTCGACCCCGAGGCGTACATCGACGCGATCGATCCGGCGCGGGTGGCGCAGTACCATTTGGCGGGCCACACGAACAAGGGGACGCACATCGTCGACACGCACAACGACCACGTGATCGATCCGGTGTGGGAGCTTTATCGTCGTTCGGTCGGACGGACCGGAAACGTCTCGACGCTGCTCGAGTGGGACGCCGACATCCCCGCCTTCGAGGTCGTCCACGGGGAAGCGCTCAAGGCCGGCGCGTACCGCCGGCCGGAGATGGATTCGCGGCGAGGGAACGCCGCGCTTCGAAAGGGAAAAGTTGCGACCGCCGTCTCCTGACCTCGGGCTGCCGCGCGTCCAGAGGTGGATGCAGGCGGTCATCGAGCAGCCCGGGACCGTCGACGAGGCCGTGCTCGCGGACGCGGCCCGCGCCGAGCTCGATCCGTCGGAGATCGACCGCGTGATTCTGCCGTCGAAGACGCTCACGTCGGTCGAGCGCGTCGGCGTCTATCAGGGCATGTACCTGCTCCGGATGATCGAGGCGCTCGAGGGCGACTATCCGGCCGTCGCGCACTTTCTCGGCGACGCGGAGTTCGCCGCCCTCGTCACGCGTTTCGTCGCGGCGCACCCGTCGACGAGCTACACGTTCAACCGGCTCGGCCAGCGCTTTCCGGAGTTCGTCCGGCGGTCCCGCGGCACCCGCAAGAGGGCCCTCGTCGCGGATCTCGCGCGTCTCGAGCTTTCCGTGACCGAGGTCTTCGACGCCCCGGAGTCGCCCGCGTGGCCCGCCGCCGAGGCCGCCGCGCTGCCCCAGGAGGCCTGGGAAACGGCCGTTCTCCGGCCGATCGCCGCTTTTCGGCTGGGCGCCTACGCCTACCCGGTGAACGCGTATCTCCAGTCGGTCAAGGACGATCGCCACGATCATCCGGACGTCGGGCGCAAACCGACGTACGTCGCCGTCTGGCGCAAGCGCTACGAGGTCTGGCGGCTCGAGCTCACGAAGCCGGCCCACGACTTTCTGGCGGCGCTGGCGAAGGGCCGGCCGTTCGGGAGGGCCGTCGCCGTCGCCGTCCGGGGTCTGCAGGGCAACGCGGGCGACCAGCTCTTCCGCTGGCTCCGCGACTGGGTCGCCGAGGGAATGTTCCAGGGGATCGAACCGGCCTGAACCGTTCGAGCGCCGGCGATACGCTGTCCGCATGAGCGACGCCTCGATGCGTGAGTGGCTGGAGGCCGACGGCCTCGGAGGCTTCGCATCGGGGACCGCCTCCGGCATCCGGACACGCCGATACCACGCTCTGCTTCTGACGGCCCGGACGCCCCCGACGGGGCGCGTCGTCCTCGTCAACGGCTTCGACGCGTTCGTCGAGACGGCGGCCGGGCGCTACGCGATCTCGTCCCAGCGGTACGCGCCGGGCGTGACGCATCCGGACGGCGCCGCGCGGATCGAGCGCTTCGAGCACGAGCCGTGGCCCCGCTGGATCTACGCGCTGCCGGACGGGACGCGGATCTCGCAGGAGATCTTCGTGCCGCGGGACGCGTCGGCGGTCGCGGTGACCTGGAAGCTTCTCGCGGGCGCCGGTCCGATCACGCTCGAGATGCGGCCGTTTCATTCGGGCCGCGACTACCACGCGCTGCACCACGAAAACGCCGCGTTTCGCTTCGAGCCGGTCGAGACTCCCGACCGGACCCTGCGCTTCCAGCCCTACGACGACCTCCCGGCCTTTCGCGTGCGGTCCAACGGAGCCTTCTTTCCGGCGCACGACTGGTACCGCGCGTTCGTGTACGACGAAGAGAGGGCCCGGGGACTCGACTTCTCCGAGGACCTGGCGTCGGCCGCAGTGTTCCGCTTCGATCTCGGCGGGGAAGCGGTATGGCTCGCCGCCGCCGAGGGATCCGAACGCGTGCTCGGCTCGGGAGGAGCCGAGGCGGCGCTCGAGTCGCTGCGGCTGTCCGAGCGCAGCCGGCGGAGCCGGTTCGCGGCCGCCCTCGAGAAGTCGGCGGATGCGTATCTCGTACGGCGCGGGGCGGGCCGGACCATCATCGCCGGATACCCGTGGTTCACCGACTGGGGGCGCGACACGTTCATCTCGCTGCGGGGGCTGTGCCTGGCGACCGGGCGGCTCGCCGAGGCCGAGGGGATCCTTCTCGAGTGGTCGTCGTCCGTGTCCGAGGGAATGCTGCCGAACTTCTTTCCCGACGCGGGCGCGCCGCCCGAGTTCAACTCCGTGGACGCCTCGCTCTGGTACGTCGTCGCGGTCTACGAGTACTTCGAGGCGATGGCGGCGGCGGGAGGCAGGGCGTCGAAGGGAAGCGTCGCCCGGCTGCGCACGGCCGTCGAGGCGATCCTCTCCGGCTACGCGAAGGGCACGCGCTTCGGCATCCGCGCCGATTCCGACGGCCTCCTCTCCGCGGGCCAGCCCGGCGTTGCGCTCACGTGGATGGACGCGAGGGTCGGCGATCGCGTCGTCACGCCGCGGGTCGGCAAGCCCGTCGAGGTGCAGGCGCTCTGGTTGAACGCCCTCTGGATCGCGACCGCGTTCTCGGATCACTGGCGGGAGCTCCACGACCGGGGCCTCGCGTCCTTTCACGAGCGTTTCTGGAACGAAGAGGCCGGGTCGCTCAACGACGTGGTCGATCCCGGCCACGAGCCCGGCCAGGCCGACGCGACGTTTCGTCCGAACCAGATCTTCGCGGTCGGCGGGCTGCCCTTTCCGATCGTCGAAGGGGAGCGGGCCCGGCGGATCGTGGACGCGGTCGAGGCGCGCCTCGCGACGCCCCTCGGACTGCGCTCGCTCTCGCCGGACGATCCGCGCTACGCCGGCCGCTACGAGGGCGGCCCGGCACAGCGCGATGGCACGTACCACCAGGGAACCGTCTGGCCGTATCTCGCCGGGGCCTTCGTGGACGCCTGGGTGCGCGTGCGTGGCGGCACGCCCGAAGCCAGGGAGGAGGCGCGCCGGCGTTTCGCCGACCCGCTGAGGGCCCACCTCTCGGAGGCGGGCCTCGGCCACGTATCCGAGATCGCCGACGGCGATGCCCCCCACACGCCCCGTGGATGTCCGTTCCAGGCCTGGTCGCTGGGGGAACTGCTCCGCATCGAGCGCGTGATTCTCGCCGACTGAGAGGAGGTCCCGTGCCCACCATCGCCAACGTCGTCGTCGGCCTGATCGCGGTGCTTCACGTCTACATCCTCGTGCTCGAGATGTTCCTCTGGGACAAGCCGCGCGGGCTGCGCGCGTTCGGACAGACGGCGGAGGCGGCGAAGGCCTCGAAGGTGCTCGCGGCCAACCAGGGGCTCTACAACGGCTTTCTCGCGGCCGGACTGTTCTGGGGCCTGTCTCTCGGAGCCTCCGGAACGGCGGTGAAGGTCTTTTTTCTCGCCTGCGTGCTGGCGGCCGGAGTCTTCGGCGCGGCGACCGCCAACCGGCGCATCCTGTTCGTCCAGGCCCTTCCCGCGGCCGTCGGGCTCGCGCTCGTCCTTCTCGCCTGAGGCGCAGACCGCGGCCCTTTATCCGGGCCGGCGAATCCCGAGGATCTTCATGCGGTAGCGAAGGGTCGACGCGTTCAGATTGAGCATGTCCGCGGCCTTGCCGCGCCCCTCGACCCGCCAGCCGCAGCGCGCCAGCACGCTCTCGATGTGTTCGCGCTCGACCCGGCGCAGCGTGAGGTCGGGGCTCGGAGCGATCGGGGCGGAGCCGGCCGGCGCCGCCTGCTCGAACTCCGTGCCGAGCACGAGAGCGTCTCCGTCCGACAGAATGAGGCCGCGCTCGATCACGTTGGCGAGCTCGCGAACGTTGCCCGGCCAGGAGTAGCCGATCAGCCGCTCCATGTCGTTGCGGGAGATGCTCGAGATGCGGCGGCCCACCTCGGTCTGTTTCCTCTGGATGAAGGCCCAGGCCAGGAGCGGTATGTCCTCGCGCCGCTCGCGCAGAGGCGGGACCGAGATGGGAAACACGTTCAGGCGGTAGAACAGGTCCTCTCGAAAGTTCCCCGCGGCGATCGCATTCCGGAGATCGCGATGCGTGGCGGCGATCACTCGAACGTCGACTTTCCTGGTCCGGCTCGACCCGACGCGCTCGAACTCTCCTTCCTGTAACACGCGCAGGAGCTTTCCCTGGAGCTCCTGGGAGAGGTCGCCGATCTCGTCCAGGAAGATCGTCCCCCGGTCGGCCATCTCGAATCGGCCGATGCGCAGGGACTGCGCCCCGGTAAAGGCTCCCTTCTCATGCCCGAAGATCTCGCTCTCGATCAGTGCCGGGGGGACGGCGGCGCAGTTCACCTTGACGAGCGGATGCGGCCGCCGGGCGCTGCGCTCGTGGATCGCGTTGGCGAGCAGCTCCTTGCCCGTTCCGGTCTCGCCGAGGAGAAGCACCGTCGCGTCGGTCGGCGCGACCTGTGCCACGGAGGCGAGGACGCGTCCGATCGCTTCGCTCTTGCCGACGATCTCGTCGAAACCGTGCGCCGCCCGCACTTCCTCCCGCAGCACGACGTTCTCGGCCTCGAGGCGGGTCTTGAGGGCTTCGATCTGCGCCAGGCGCATCTGCAGCTCCGTTTCCGCGCGCCGGCGGTACAGGGCGTTGGCGATGATGTTGCCGACGATCTTGAGCCGCTCCTCGTCCTCCGCCGTCCACGACCGGAACGTCCGAAAGGTGCTGGTCGAGAGAACGCAGGCCAGCCGGCCGTTGATGTGCAGGGGAACGGCCATGATGGATCGCAGGCCCGAGCTCGCGACCTCTTCCCGCTCGGCGGGTGTCGCCCCGGCGGGGAGCTCGTCGCGCGTGTTCGACAGGGCCACGGTCCGGTCCGCGCGAAGCTCGGCGAGATACCAGCGCAGCGTGGTCGGCACGCCGGCGTATCTCGGGGCCGGAGGGCGGACCGCCTGCTGGATGGAGAGCGGCGGACCGCCGTCGGTGTCGAGCTCGTAGAAGACGGCGCGATCGGTGTCGAAGACCTCCAGGAGAGCCTCGAGCGCTCGATCGACCTCGCCGACGATCCCGCCGATCGGCAGATCGATGAAGGACCCCGAGATTCTCGAGACGAACTTCCCGTAGGGAGACCGCGGCTCGGGCACTCGAAGAAATCATGTCACGGCATCCCGCGAAACCTCGAATAGTTGCGGGAACAGCGGACATTGGTGGCGCCGCCGACTCCTCGGCAGCGACCGTCCGGAGAGGCAAAGATCTCTCGCTCAACGGGTTGGCAACGAAACTCCGGAGGATCGCTCCGTGGCACGGATCGTGGTTCTCGAGGGCCCAGGTGATTCGCATTGATTTCCTTCGAGACAGCTCCCGGCTTGTCATGCGAGTGGCGGGAACCGTTGCCGCCTCCGATCTCGCGGTCCTCCGGGACGCCGTTGCCGGCAGCGATCTTCCGGATCGGGTCGATCTGGCGGAAGTCGAGCTCGTCGATTCCGGCGGCGCGAAGGTCCTGCTGGACCTCGAGGCTCGAGGCGCTCGACTCGTCGGCGCCACGCCCTACGTGGAGCTCCTTCTGCGCACGCCGCCGGGACCGATCTCTCGAGAAGGCGGGGAGAGGAATGGCTAGCGAACTCGGCCTCGAAGGCCGACGTTCACTTCAAAGAGGAGCAAGAGGACCGATGAGACGTCTCGACATGAAGACCTCGATCAGGACACTGGGCATCCTCGGCGGCGTTCTGACTCTCGCCTGCTCGACGATGAAAACGGCGGTCGACTACGACCACACGCTGAACTGGTCTCAGATCCACACCTTCACGCTGGCCGACGGAACCAGGAGTCCCGACACCTTCACCCAGAAGCGCATCGACGACGGCATCACCTCTTCGCTCACGTCGAAGGGCTGGCAGGCCGTCACGAGCGGTCCCGACATGCTCGTCTACGCGCACGTCGTTCTGACCAGCGAGAAACAGTGGAACGCCCAGAGCATGGGCGGATTCGGCTACCGGAGGATGGGAGGGGGCATGGCATCGGCGACCCAGACGAACATTCCGATCGGGACGATCATCGTGGACATGGTCGATCCGAAGACGAAGGAGATGGTCTGGCGCGGCACGGCCCAGGATCAGGTTTCCGGCACCGGTGCGGATCGTGGCCAGGTCCAGGACGCCATGAAGGCTCTGTTCAAGGATTTCCCGCCGGCGGCCGGAAGCAAGTAAGGGATTCTCACCCGTTCCCGGAGGTCCCCGGAACTCGCCACGGCGTATTCCCCGGATGAGAGGCGTGCTTGATTTCGGACGTTGCCCTCGGGGCGACGTCCACTTGGAGAGAAGAGGGAGGTCCGATGAAACGGGTCGTCACGGGAATCGCTGCACTCATCGCGCTGCTGTTCGTCGCCCCGCTTGCCGGCCAGGTGGTCACGGGCGAGCTCGGCTCACCGACCGCCACGACCACGATCAACGGCCGGCAAATCCCGGCGCCGCCGCCGAAATTCGGCGGCGTCATCAAGGAGACTGCCGCGGACTCCAAGACCTGGTGGCCGCCTCGCGTCGTCCCTCCGAAGGGAGCCCCCAACGTTCTGTTGATCATGACCGACGACCAGGGGTACGGCGTCAGCGGCACGTTCGGGGGCGTCATTCCGACGCCGGCGCTCGATCGGATCGCCAAGAACGGTCTTCGGTACGACCACTTCCACTCCACGGCACTCTGCTCGCCGACGCGGGCGGCCCTGATCACCGGGCGCAACCACCATGCCGTGGGCTTCGGCGTGATCACGGAGCTCTCCACGGGTTATCCGGGCTACGACTCGATCATCGGGCCGGACAACGCGACCATCGGCAGAATCCTGGAGGGCAATGGATATGCCACGTCGTGGTTCGGCAAGAACCACAACACGCCGGGCTTCCAGTACAGCGTTTCGGGGCCCTTCGATCAGTGGCCGTCGGGGATGGGCTTCCAGTACTTCTACGGCTTCATGGGCGGCGAGACCGACCAGTGGGAGCCGTACCTCTTCCAGGATCACACGCAGATCTTTCCGTGGATCGGAAAGCCCGGCTACAACCTCACGACCGACATGGCGGACGAGGCGATCGCCCACATGAAGGGCCTCAACGCCGCCGCGCCCGAACAGCCTTTCTTCGTCTACTACGTTCCGGGCGGAAGCCACTCGCCGCATCAGCCGAAGAAGGAGTGGATCGAGAAGTTCAAGGGCAAGTTCGACAAGGGCTGGAACGTGATGCGCGAGGAGATCTTCGCGAACCAGAAGCGGCTCGGCGTGATCCCGCAGAACGCGAAGCTCACACCGTGGCCGAAGGAGCTCCCCACCTGGGACTCGCTATCGATCCTCCAGAAGAAGCTCTACGCGCGTCAGGCCGAGGTCTATGCGGGCTATACCGCCTACACCGACTACGAGATCGGCCGCGTCATCCAGGCGGTCCAGGACATGGGAAAGCTCGACAACACGCTGATCATCTACATCGACGGCGACAACGGCACCAGCCCCGAGGGCACCCTGTCCGGCACGTACAACCAGTACACGGCCTACAACGGCATCCTGGACGTTCCGGAGGCGCTGCAGCTGCTGCACCTCGAGGAATGGGGCTCCGCCTCCACGTACCCGCACATGGCGGTGGCCTGGTCGTGGGCCTTCGACACGCCGTTCAAGTGGACCAAGCAGGTCGCCTCGCACTTCGGAGGGACGCGGCAGGGCCTCGCCATCTCGTGGCCCGGTCACATCAAGGACGTGGGCGCCGTCCGCCACCAGTTCCACCACGTCATCGACATCGTTCCGACGATCCTCGAAGCCACCGGGATCAAGGCGCCGGAGGAGGTCGACGGCATCAAGCAGAAGCCGATCGAGGGCGTGAGCATGGCGTACACCTTCGACGCGGCCAACGCCAACGCGCCCTCGACGCGCAAGACCCAGTACTTCGAGATGATTTCCAACCGCGGGATCTACCACGAGGGCTGGTACGCGAACACGGTCCCGCCGGTGGCGCCGTGGATCCTCAACGCGAAGATGCCGCCGATCGCGGACTACAAGTGGGAGCTCTACAACCTCGACCAGGACTTCTCCCAGTACGACGATCTCGCGGCGAAGTACCCGGCCAAGCTCAAGGAGCTGCAGGCCCTGTTCCAGGAAGAAGCCGCGAAGTACGGCGTCCTTCCGCTGGACAACTCGCAGTTCCAGCGCGCGATCGCCCCGCGCCCGAGCGCCGTCGCCGGAAAGACCGTTTTCACCTACTCGGGTGAGAATCCCGGGATCCCGCTCGGCAATGCGCCGAACATCCTGGACAAGTCGTTCACGATCACCGCCGAGATCGACGTCCCCAGGGACGGGGCCGAGGGGATGATCGTCACGGCAGGCGGCCGCTTCGGTGGATACGCCCTGTACATCCTCAAGGGCAAACCGGTCTTCACATACAACTTCCTCGACTTGAAGCGCACGCGCTGGGAAGGCGGCGTCGGCGCCCGCGACTGGATGGGCGACTCGCTGTCGGCCGGCAAGCACACGATCGAGTTCGACTTCACCTACGATGGTCCGGGCATCGCCAAGGGCGGATCCGGCGTCCTGAAAGTGGACGGCAAGGTGCTCGCCACGGAGAAGCTCGAGCACACGATCCCGTTTCTGATTCCCGCGGATGAGACCTTCGACGTCGGCATCGACCTGCGCACGCCGGTGGATGACAGCTATCAGGTGCCGTTCCGCTTCAACGGCAGGATCGACAACCTGACCGTAAAGCTCGGCCCCTCGCAGCTGGCCGAAGCAGACCAGAAGAAGGCGCAGGTCGCCATCGCGAGAGCATCGGACTAGGAAGAGGCATTCGGACGGCGGCGCCGCGATGTGGCGCCGCTCCGATTCAGGAGCGAACCTTGAGGAAGATCCTCACCCTCGCCTCGATCGTGGAGTTCGGCACCGGTCTGGCCCTGCTGGCCGACCCGCCGATCGTCGCGGGGCTGCTGCTCGGAACGAAGCTCCCCGCCGTCGGAACCATGATCGGCCGTTGTTTCGGCATCACGTTGATCGCCCTGGCGCTCGCTTGCTGGCCGAGCCGAACCGAGGTCGTGGGTCGCACGGCGGCCTTTCGAGCGATGCTGATCTACAACGTCTCGATCGCGTCGTATCTCGCCTGGCTGGGGACGGCGGATTCCATGAAGGGCCTGCTCTTGTGGCCCGCCGTCGCTCTGCACGCCGCCGTGGCCCTCCTCCTGGTCTGGGGCGTCCGGCGGCTGAAAGAAAGAGAGTCTCATGCGCGGATCTGACATTCTTCGGGGCAAATCGAAGGTTGGTGTGCCACTCGCCGTTTCACTTCATCCGCTCTTCTGAAAGGAGACGAACCCATGCTCAAGCGTCCCTCCCTGTTCATCCTGGTGCTGACCCTGTTCGTTTGCGTTGCCCAGGCACAGGCGCCCCAGCAGTATCCGATGGCCGACATGCTGGCGCAGAGGATCATCGACAAGTACACCAACTCGACCTGCGTGCAGCTCGCGACGCAGAAGAGCGAGAAGCCGACGGGCGAGAAGGCGCAGATGGAGCAGCGCGTCATCGCGGCGCTCAAGGCGGATCCGCAGATGCGGCAGTACTTCATCAACAAAATCGCCGCGCCGATCGCGAACAAGATGTTCGAGTGCGGGATGATCCCGTGACGCGGAGACGCACCCTGATGGCCGTGCTCGCGGCGGGCGTCCCCGTTCTCCTCGCGGCCTCCGCGTCCGGCCAGGACGCCGCCAACCAGGGCCTGCGCGCCGGCATCGCCGAGAAGGTCACAGCGGCCCGGCAGGCCAACGCCGCCGCGATGCAGCAGTACACCTGGGATCAGCGCACGGAGATGCTCGAAGACGGGACCGTGAAGGACACGCGGGTCGAGATGGTCAACTGGGTCAACGGCCAGTACCAGAAGAGCCTGGTCTCCAACGAGGGGCCGTCCCTTCCTCGCTTCGGAATCCGCAAGCGGATCGCCGAGGCGAAGCAGAAGGAGGTGCAGGAGTACCTGTCCGGGCTGAAGGCGCAGCTCGAGCAGTATGCGATGGGCGCGAGCCCGCAGCTGCTGGCCTTCTTCAACAAGGCCCAGGTCAGCGGACCGGACGCGAGCGGGCTCGTCGCGCTTTCCGGCGGCAGCGTGGTCTCGCCCGGAGACTCGATGACGCTCTGGGTCAGCGCCGCGACGCACAAGGCCGTGAAGGCGTTCATCGCGACGAGCTATCAGGGCAACCCGGTCACGATGAACGCGACTTTCAACACGCTGTCGACGGGGCTCTCCTACATGAACTATGCGGACATCCAGATCCCGGCCAAGCCGATGGAGGTCCAGGTCTCCAACTTCAACTACAACCGGAACAACTGAGGCGCCGATGAACCGCAGCAACGTTTTCGCGCGAATCGGTTTTCTGACGGTCTCGATCGGCCTCGGGGCTTCGCTCGCCGCGGGCCAGACGCCCGCTCCGCCCACGAAGGCTGCCCGAACGAAACCGGCCTCGAAGACGGCCGCCGCCCCCGCTCCGCCGCCCGTTCTCGAGCCGAGGGCGATCGAGGTTCTGAAGGCCTCCTGCGCCCGGCTCGCCGCCGCGGGGTCGATGTCGTTCACCGCGCTCGGCGCCTACGAGGTCCCGAGCCTGTGGGGGCCGCCGTTGATCTACGGCCGAATCTACGAGGTGGCTCTGCAGCGCCCCGACAAGCTCGCGGTCGTCACTGTCGGTGACGGGCCGCGGACCGAGTTCTACGACGACGGGAAGGTCATGATGAGCTTCCACCCCGCCGAGAACCTGGTCGCCGTGATGGACGCCCCGCCCTCGATCGACGCGACGCTGGAGAAACTCTACGGCACCGCCGGCACCTACTTCCCTTTTACGGACGTCATCGTCGCGGATCCGTGGAAGGACATGTCGGACGGGCTGACGGGCGCGTTCTACGTGGGCGAATCCATGCTCCTCGGCGGCGTCGCGACCGACGTCGTCGCCTACGAGACCAACGGCGTCTTCATCCAGATTTGGATCGGCAAAGACGACCGGCTCCCGAGAATGGCCCGCGCGATGTACCTCGACGATCCGCTGCAGCTGCGGCAATCGGTGCAGTTCTCGAACTGGCAGTTGAACCCGGCGGTGGGCCCGGAGAAGTTCACGACGACGAAGGCCGCCGCCGCCGACAAGATCCCGTTCAACCATCCGAAGATGAAGTCGGATCTTCCGGCGGCGGTCAAGCCGGCCGGCGGCTCCGGGAAGCCCGCGATGAAGCCGAAGGTCACACCGAAACCCCAGTGAGGAGGTTTTCCCCATGAGAAGAAAGATCGAAGCCGGCGTCGTCGGCTTTCTGGCCGCCTGGCTCACGTGCCTGCCCGCGGCCGCCTGGTCCCACGCCAATGCCTACGGAGGCCACTCGTCGGGCACGGCCGGCGAGGGAGGCACGCACACCAACGAGTACGGAGGCTCGACGACCCACGCTGATGGTGTGGGCACCGAGCACACGAACGCGTACGGGGGCTCCAGCGCGCACAGCTATTACGGCGGCACCGAGCACACGAACGTCGACGGCGGCACGACGGCGGGCGCCTACGGCGCGGGCGCGTACCACACGACGCCCTATGGCGCCACCGCCTACCATCCGCCGACCACGTACTACGGCGGCGCGTACTATCACCCGCCAGCCGCGTACTACCCGTACCCGTACCACCCGCCGACGACCGTCGTCGTCGGAACCACCTCGACCTGCGGCAGCTGCGGCTGGGCGGTCGCGGGAGCGGCGATGGCAGGGGCGGCGGTGGGAGCCGCGGCGGCGTCCTCGAGCTCGGCCGCCGCGTCCTCCAACGCCTACGCGGCCGGGGTTGCGGCCGGCTCGGCCTCGACCGCAGCCGCGACCACGAACGCGTACTCCGCGGGTGTGGCGGCCGGCTCGGCCAACACGTCGGCGGCCTACAACTCGGGAGTGGCGACCGGCGCCGCCGCGGCGACCGCACATCCTTCGGGCACGGTCCTCTACGCCGTTCCCGCCGGGGCGGTCCACACGACGATCAACGGGACGACGTACCTCGTGTCGAATGGGGTCTGGTACCTGCCGTCCTCCGGAGCGAACGGCGTCGTCTACACGGTCGTTCCGGCGCCGTAACCGATGTGCGTCTCGTCCGATTAGGCCGGCAATCGCGGGCTGCCGTCGACCCGGGTGACCGCCGTAATTGAGGTGCTTCGAGTGACCGCCGGATGACGCGCGCATCGAGACCGCACAGGTTCCGAGAGCTCGTGGCGGCGGTGGCGGCGGTGCTCGCGCTCGGCGGCGCGACCGCGTCCGCGCAGCAGCTCGAGCCGCGGGCCTACGCTCCCAGCCCCGTCGATGCGAACATCGCCGGGGCGCCGTACACCTACCAGACGGGCAACGTCGTCACCGACCCGTCCCTCCCGATCCAGAACGTCGAGGCGAAGGTCAACGCCGTCACGCCGTACTACGACCGCACCTTCTCCTTCTTCGGCCGCTCCGCGAGCGCGATCCTGGCGCTGCCGTACGTCTGGGCAAGGGTGACGGGGGACGTCAGCGACCAATCCCGGTCGCTGACGCGCTCCGGCCAGGGCGACATGCAACTGCGACTGGCCTCGAACATCCTCGGCGGACCGGCCCTGACGCCCGGGGAGTTCCAGAAGTGGACTCCCGGAACCACGCTCGGCGCGAGCCTCACCGTCTCGATGCCCACCGGGCAGTACGACGGCACGAAGCTGATCAACATCGGGACCAATCGGTGGGCGTTTCGGCCCGAGGTCGGGTTGCTCCACCCGGTCGGCAACTGGACCTTCGAGGTCTACACGGGAGTCTGGTTCTTCACGGCCAACGACGACTACTTCGGGGGCCACCGTCGGACGCAGGACGCCCTGCTCGAGCTCCAGGCCCACGTGATCTACGCGTTCCTTCCCGGCCTGTGGCTGGCCCTGGACGGGACCTGGTACGCGGGCGGCCATACGACGCTGGACGGTGTCCTCGACGCCGATCGTCAGCAGAACACGCGGATCGGTGCGACGCTCGCCGTGCCGCTCGGCCACGGGCACCTGATCAAGCTGGCCTGGGCCAGGGGCGCCACCGTCCGCATCGGGCAGGACTTCACGACCTACGGCCTGACGTACCAGTACCGCTGGTTCTGAGGGCGCGAAACGCGGGATAGGCTTCGCCCCGACAAGGAGCCCACATGACGTCCATGGACCGCTCTTCCGGATTGCACCGCCTCGTGAACACGGTCGCCTCCCGCCTTCGGTGGCTTCCTCCGACGGTGGCCCGGCTCACGATCGGGTGGGTGTTCCTCCAGACGGGCTGGGGCAAGCTCCACGACCTGCCGAAGGTCGTCGGTTTCTTCACCGAGCTCGGCATTCCCGCGCCGCAGATCCAGGCGCCGCTCGCCGCCACGGCGGAGTTCGTCTGCGGCGCCCTGATCCTGATCGGCCTCTTCACACGAGTCGCCACGCTGCCCCTGATCGTCACGATGACGGTCGCGATCCTGACCGCGAAGAAGGCCGACATCCACGAGCTCTCGGACCTCTTCGGAATGGGGGAGTACCTCTACATCGTGATCCTCCTGTGGCTCGGCGCCTATGGCGCGGGACCGATCTCGCTCGACCGCTTCTTCGCGCGGCGGCGCGAGTCCTCTCCGGAATCGCTGCCGGTGAACTGACCGCGACAAAAAATCCTCGGGTTCGAGCGCGCGGCCGCATCGATTCGCACTTCCTGCTGCCCGGAGCGCGCTTGCGAGTTCAAAACTCCGTACGGGCGGGACGCGCCCCGTTTTCGATCCTGAGCAAATCCACGGGCACCCGGCCTTCGTCCCGAGCGTTCCGTTTCCGGTCCGCCGTTTCGGCTTCGTCCTCCCGCTTCAGCGCGCCGACCCCGCGTCCACGGTTCTGAATCCTCCGCGGTACGCGGGACGCCGGCGCGCTTCGCCGTCCCGCCGCCGGCTCGTCCGGTCCGTCGTTCGGAAGCGCTCGGCCCGCGCGCACGACGCCGCCGCTGTCGATGCGCGTGGCACTGGCGTTGCTCTCCGTCAACGGCGCGCCAGCGTGTGGCGGGCGCAAGGAGGGATGCCAGGAAATGAACGCACACCGACCAACGTGCCGATGGACCGCCGGGTTTCGGGCGGCGGGCCTCGTGGCCGCGCTCGCTCTCGCCCTCGCTCCGATCGCCTCGGCGCAGCAGCTAACGGGAAACGTCTTCGGAACCGTCGTGGACGAGCAGGGCGCCGCCCTTCCGGGCGTCACGGTGACGCTGTCCGGAATCGGCGCCGCGAAGGTGCAGACGACCGACGCCAAGGGCGAGTTCCGGTTCCCCAATCTCGACCCGGGCGTCTACGCGCTGACGTACGAGCTCCAGAGCTTCACGAAGGTGACCAACGCCGAGGTGAAGGTCTCCGTCGGTCAGAACACGGCGGCCGACGCGCAGCTGAAGATCTCGTCGGCCGAGGCGACGGTTCTCGTCGAAAGCACGGCGCTGCTCGACACGCGCCAGGTCCAGACGGGCGCCGTCGTCGATCAGACGGAGCTCACGCAGATACCGACGGCCCGCGATCCCTGGGTCATTCTCGGGACGGTCCCCGGCGTGCAGCTCGACCGCGTCAACGTCGGCGGCAACGAGAGCGGCCAACAGTCCACCTACGTCGCCAAGGGCTCCGACTCGAGCCAGAACACCTGGAACGTGGACGGCGTGACCATCACCGACATGGGCGCGCTCGGGTCGTCCCCGAACTACTACGACTTCGACTCGTTCCAGGAGATCCAGGCCTCGACCGGCGGAAGCGACGTGACCGCCGCGACACCCGGCGTCCAGCTGAACATGGTGACGAAGCGGGGCTCGAACCAGGTCCACGGATCCGCCCGGTACTTCCTCGCCAACAGTGACCTCCAGTGGGACAACGTGACGCCGGAGGACCAGGCCCAGGGCGTCATCAACGGCGGCAACCGGATCAACGAGGTCCAGGACTACGGCATCGAGGTCGGCGGCCCGCTCTGGAAGGACAAGATCTGGGCGTGGGGCGCGTACGGCCGCAACCAGATCAACCTCTTCAACGCGCAGGGCAACCCCGACAACACGACGCTCATCGACTACAACGCCAAGATCAACTGGCAGCTCTTCGACTCGACGTCGCTCGCCGGGACCTTCTCCAACGGCAACAAGGAGAAGTTCGGCCGCAACGTCAGCTTCAATCGTCCGCCGCCGGCGTCCTGGGATCAGACCGGTCCGACGACCATCTGGCGCGGCGAGATCGATCAGATCTTCTCGTCCAGCCTCTTCGCGACGGCGTCGTACTCGTCGGTTTCGGCGGGATTCTCGCTGACGCCCGAGGGCGGCACGGACGTCAACGACCTGTACATCAACCCGCAGGGTCAGTACATCGGCAGCTACCTGTTCGCCGACACCGTCCGGCCTCAGCAGCAGGCCTCGACGAGCGGCTCCTACTTCTTCAACACCGGCACCCTTGGCCACGAGCTGAAGTTCGGCTTCAACTATCGGACGACGACGGTCGACTCGGTCTCGTCCTGGCCGGGCAACGGCAACTACGGCGACCTCGCCAACTTCAACGCGCCGGTCGCGACCATGACGCGCGATGCCGTCGTCAACACGAGCCTCAAGTACTACAGCGGCTACCTGTCGGACACGCTGACCCTCGGCAACCTGACGATCAACGCGGGCGTCCGGTACGACTGGCAGCAGGGTCACAACCTCGGCTCCACGACTCCGGCGAACCCGGTCATCCCGGACCTTCTGCCGGCCATCACGACGACCGATCAGCCGGCGGCGTTCACGTGGCAGAACGTGGTCCCGCGCATCGGCGCGACCTACGCGCTCGGGCAGCAGAAGACGACGCTCCTGCGCGCGAGCTACTCGCAGTACGCGGACCAGCTCGGCGCCAACGCCATCGCGTTCACCAACGCCGGCGCGTTGTCGGGGCTCTACTATTACTGGAACGACGCGAACGGCGATCACGTCATCACGCGGGACGAGCTGAACCTGAACAACCTCGTCTCCCATTACGGCGTCGACCCCGCGAACCCCGGCTCGGCGATCTCGCCGAACGTCGTCGACCCCAACTTCAAGGCCGGAAAGACCACCGAGATCATCGGGGGCATCGAGCACGAGTTCATGCAGAACTTCGTGGTCGCGGTGAACTACACCTATCGCAAGTACGACGGGGCGCTCTGGCCCCACCGCACCGGCCTGACCGAGAACGACTACGAGGTCGGCGGAAACCTGACCGGCGTTCTCTTCAACGGCACGCCCTTCGACATCCCGTACTACCAACTCAAGCCGGGCGTCGCGGTGCCGGCGGGCCTGACGCTCTCCAACCGTCCGGACTGGAACACGACCTACAACGGCGTCGACCTCACGTTCCAGAAGCGGCTTTCGGACAAGTGGCTCGTCCGCGGCGGCGCCACCTACCAGAACTGGAACCAGCACGGCGGCGCGGGGTCCTGCTACGACCCCACGAGCGACCGCGGGGGCAACAACGAGCTCTGGCCCGGGACGCCGATCGGCATCCAGACCGGCTCGACCTGCGCCGGCGACGACATCGCGGCCCTGCCGGCCGGCGCCGCGAGCGGAGCGCGCAACGAGGTCTTCATCAACTCGCGGTGGATCTTCAACGTCAGCGGGCTCTATCAGCTGCCCGCGGGATTCTCGGTGGCCGCCAACTTCTTCGGGCGCGAAGGCTATCCGTTCGTCAACTACTACCGCTTCGATCCGGGCGACGGCCTCGGTCCGCGCGACAACATCATCACCTCTCTCGGCCAGTACCGCTACGGCGACGTCTACGAGCTCGACCTGAGGCTGGAAAAGGTCATCTCGGTCAACCCGCTCGAGATCACCATCTCCGCGGACGTCTTCAACGCGGCCAACTCGGGCACCGTTCTTCAGCGCAACGCGCGCGTGGATCTCGGACCGGGCGTCTACGACCAGATCATCGAGATGCAGAGCCCCCGCGTCGTGCGGTTCGGCGCGCGGCTGTCGTTCTGAGGTAACCGCCCTCCGTCGCGGCGGGGAAACGCCGCGTCGGCGATCGGGCCTTGCGTCGCCAGGGCCGATCGCGGAAAGGACGAAGTTCGCCGGCGGGCCCTTTTCGGGCTCGCCGGTTTGTTTCTGCTACCGCAACCTTCCGGATCCGCGGCCGTAGTGGCCTCGAGGGGTCTCCATGAAGAAGCTGTGGTCGTCCCTGGCCGTGATCGCGTGGGTGAGCCTCCCGGTTCTCGGGAAGGCCGGAGGCGCGAAGGATCCCGAAACCGTGAGCGTCACGTACCATGTGCGGCCCGGCAAGGAAGCCGAGATGGAGAAGCTCATGCGCGAGGACCACTGGCCGCTGCTTCGCCGCCTCGGTCTCGTCTTCGAGGCGCCCCACGTTCTCGTCAGCGGTACCGAGGCGGGCGGCAAGCCCTATCTGCGAGAGATCCTGACGTGGCGCGATCACGACACGCCCGACGATGCGCCGCCCGAGGTCGAGGCGGTCTGGAAGCGGATGTACGACTACGTCGAGAAGCGAGACGGCCGGCCCTCGATCGAGATCGAAGAGGTGAACCTCCTGGTTCCGGCCGCCCGCTGACGCCGTCTCCGCGGGCCGTGGCAAGATACGAGCCCTGTTCGACGTCGTGGGCCTTCCCATCATCGACTGGGGGTTCCGCTTCCAGCGGCCCCAGCAGCTGCTTTCGCGCTTCGCGCGGGAGGGGCACCGCGTCTTCTACGCCCGGACGGGCTTCCTGGGTCTCGACCGGGAGCCGGAGGTCCGGCCGGTCGCCGAGGGCGTCACCGAGATCGCCCTGCCGGGGGAGCACGACTTCGACATCTACTCGAGGACGCTCGGCGGCGAATCCCTCGCCCAGGCGCTCGCCGCGTTCGGCGTCCTGGCGCCGCGCCTCGGGTTTTCGGCCGACGCGGTCCTCTTCGTCCAGTACCCCTCCTGGGAGCCGCTCGCGCGCGAGCTCCGCAGCCGCTACGGGTGGCGCCTCGTCTACGACTGCATGGACGAGCACACCGGGTTCGGAACGCACGGGACGGGCACGGCCGAGGACGAGCGGCGCCTGGCCGGCGAAGCCGACCTCGCTCTCGCCACGTCGCGCGTCCTCGTCGAGAAGCTCCGGCGGATCCGGCCCGACGTCCTGAGGCTTCCCAACGCCGGCGACGCGGCGCACTTCGAGAGCCTTCCGCCACGCCACGCGAGCCCTCTCGCGCGCCTCGCGAGGCCGGTCGTCGGGTACTACGGCGCGATCGCGTCGTGGTTCGACGCGGCGGCCGTCGCCGAGGCCTCGCGCCGCCACCCGGAGTGGTCCTTCGCCCTCGTGGGCGATGCCTCTACGGCGTCGCTCGAAACGCTCGACGGACGGCCGAACGTCCACCGCTTTGGCGAGGTGCCGTACGAGAAGCTCCCGGCATACGTCGCGGGCTTCGACGTGTGCACGATCCCGTTCGAGCGGACGCCGCTGACCGAGGCGACCAACCCGGTCAAGCTCTACGAGTACCTGGCCACGGGCAAGCCCATCGTCGCCCGGCGGCTCCCGGAGATCGAGGCCTTCGAAGACGTCGTGGCGCTCTACGACGCGGACCGCGATTTCACCGCGGCGCTCGAGAGCGCGATCCGCGAGGACGCCTCTGCCGGCCTCGCCGACCGCCGCCGCGCGCTCGCCCGGGAGAACACCTGGGACATGCGATACGCGACGCTGCGCGACGCGATCGCGCGTGTGCCGAAAAGAAACACCCTCTCCCCCCCAGGGGGGGAGAGGGGAGGGGTGAGGGGGGGGGACGCCTCGGACGCCCTCGCCTCTCGCATCCGCGAGATCCGCCGCCTCGATGCCGTCGTTCGCGAGCAGAAGGAGGGCATCGAGTTCCTCCGCGGCGAGGTGGCCGTTCGCGACCGGATCATGGCCGAGCGCGTCGGCGCTCTCGAGCGCGAGCTCGAAAGGGAGCGCGGGATCTCCGAGGCCCGTGAAACGCACCTGAATGCCGCGCTCGCCGAGCTCGAGCGCTGGGAGACCTCGCGCCTCGGGCGGCTCCGCCACCGCGTGGGACGGATCCGCCGCGCCGCGGGGCGGGCCACGGCCCCCGGGACGCCGCTCTTTTCCGTCGGCTCGCGGGTGATTCCGCGGCCGCTCGCGCGCTGGCTGCGCCGCCGGCTCGCGCCCGTCGCCGACGCGGCGCTCGTCGAGGCCGCCGCGCCGGCCGAGCCGGGCGCGCACCGCGCGACCGACGCCGTGCCGATGCAGCCGGAGGGCCGCTACGACACGATCGTCTTCTCGATCATCGACTGGGACTTTCGCTTTCAGCGTCCGCAGCAGCTCGCCACCCAGTTCGGACGCCACGGCCACCGGGTCTTCTACCTCTCGACGACGAAGTTCCTGTCGCCGGGAAGCGCCGCCTGGGACCTCGTCCACAAGGCCGAGCGCGTGGGAGAGCTCCGGATCCGTTCGCGCCGGTCGCTCAACATCTACAGCGGCCGTCTCGACGCGGCCGACGTGGACGTGCTCGCGGAGTCCTTCGAGGCGCTCGCCGAGGACCTCGCGATCGGCGACGCGGTCTGTCTGATCCAGATCCCGTTCTGGGCGCCGCTCGCCCAGCGGCTGCGCGAGAGGCTCGGCTGGCGCGTCGTCTACGACTGCATGGACGAGTGGACGAACTTCCCGGGCTTCGGCCAGAGCGTCCTCTCGCTCGAGGAGAAGCTCGTTCGCGGCGCGGATGCCACCATCGTCTCGGCGGATCGCCTCGAGGAAAAGTGGAAGGCGGCGACACCCCGGCTCATCCTCGCCCGGAATGCGATGGATGCCGAACACTACCGGACGCGCTTTCGGCAAAACGAGCTCCTCGCCGGTGCCGCGCGCCCGATCATCGGTTATTACGGGGCGCTCGCGTCGTGGGTGGACGTCAAGCTCCTCACGAAGATCGCGGATCGCTATCCGCAGGGCACGATCGTGCTCGCCGGCGGGCACTTCGACGTCGATCTCTCATCCGTCGCGAATCGGCCGAACGTTCGCCTCCTCGGTCAGCGACCCTACGAGGAGATGCCGCAGCTTCTCTGGAACTTCGACGCGTGCGTGATCCCGTTCCTCGTCAACGACATCACCGAGGCGACGAACCCGGTGAAGTTCTACGAGTACCTGTACGGCGGCAAGCCCGTCGTTTCGCCCGCCCTCACGGAGCTGCTGCCCTACGAGGACCTCTCCTATCTCGCCCGCGGGCACGAGGAGTTCCTGGAGCAGCTCGACCGGGCCCTGGCCGAGCCGGCCGACGACCCCCGCCGCGCGGCCCGCCGGCGCGTGGCGGAGGAGAACGACTGGTCGCATCGCTACGAGGCGATCGTCGAAGGCCTCGCCCCGGCGTTCCCGGCGGTTTCGGTCGTGATCGTGACGTACGGCGGCCTCGATCTGACGAGGGCCTGTCTCGACTCGCTCCTCGAGCGCGAAACATGGCCGCAGCTCGACGTCATCGTCGTGGACAACGCCTCCTCCGACGGAACGCCGGAATACCTCGCCGAGGTCCCGCGGCGGGACCCGCGCGTACGGTGCGTGTTCAACCGGGAGAACCGCGGCTTCGCGGCCGCCAACAACCAGGGGATCGCGCTTGCGGCGGGGGAGATCGTGGTGCTCCTGAACAACGACACGGTCGTCCCGCCGGGGCTCATGGGGCGGCTCGCCGGCCACCTCCGAAGGGACGCGTCGATCGGCCTGCTGTGCCCGACGACCAACTTCTGCGGCAACGAGGCCCGCGTCGAGCCCGAGTACTCGGACATCGCGGATCTCCCGGCGTTCGCCGCGCGGCGCGCCCGCGCGCATCGGGGCCGCGTGTTCGACATCGGCGTCGCGGCGATGTACTGCGTCGCCGCCCGCCGCGCGGTGCTCGACGAGGTCGGACCTCTCGACGAGGCATACGGAATCGGCATGTTCGAGGACGACGACTTCGCCGTCCGCATGCGCGCGAAGGGCTACCGGGTCGCGTGCGCCGAGGACGCCTACGTCCACCACGTCGGACAGGGCGCCTTCCGCAAGCTCTCGCCCGAGGCGTACGACGCGCTCTGGAAGAAGAACCAGGCCTACTTCGAGAAGAAGTTCGGCGTCGAGTGGAAGGCCCACACTCCCCGCGAGGGCGTCGCGGCCGTCGCATCGAAGGTCGGAACCTGAGCGAGGGCCGCGCCCGCACCCTCCTCGCCATACTGGCCGTCGCCACGGCGGCAACCGTCGTATCGCTGCAGCTCTTCGTCCACCCCATCGTCGGCCTCGCGGACAACGGCGACTTCGCGAAGATCATGGCGCCCGCGGGGCTGGCCTACGAGACGGACGTCTACGGCGAGCGCTACTGGAACTGGGCCCTCGTCAAGTTCGCGATCGTTCCGGCCGCCCGCTTTCCGGGCGAGTACCGGAGCTCGGAGACGCTTTTCGCGAAGGCCGCCGTCGAGGTCTCGCGGTGGCTGCGGCCCGGAAAAGAGTTCGACATCCGGATCCTTGGAATGCTTCACCTCGCCGTCTTCGCCGCCTTCGTCGGGCTGATCGCGGCGGCGACGCGGGACCTGCCTTTCGCGGTGCAGTGCGCGCTTCTCGCCCTGACCGTCTTCTTCTTCACCGACGTGGGCTACGTCGCGGAATTCAACTCGCTCTACAGCCAGACGGCATCGCTCCTCTTTCTGCTGCTGACGATCGGCGTCACGGCGGTTGCCATCCGCCGCGGGAAGCTCGACGGCCCGTGGCTCGTCCTGTATTTCGGCTGCGCCGCGCTCTTCGTCTGCTCGAAGCCCCAGGAGTTCCTGCACGGACCGCTGCTCGCCTTCCTGGGACTGGGTCTGGCCGGAGGGACCGTTCGCCGCTGGTGGCGGCAACCCGCCGTCTGGTTCGCCGCGGGTCTGTGCGTTCTTTCTCTGACCTACTACTTCGCCATCCCCCGGCGGGCCATCCGCGAAGTCGGCCTGTACCACACCGTCTTCATGGAGCTTCTGCCGCGCTCGCCGGATCCGGCGCGCGACCTCGACGAGCTCGGCCTCGATCGCGGGCTTCTTCGCTACTCGGGCGTGAACGCGTACCAGGCGGAGGCGCCGCTCGCGATTCCCGAGTTCCGACGCCAGTTCTTCGAGCGCTGCGGCTATGCGAAGGTCCTCGCGTTCTATTTGCGGCATCCGGCGCGATTCTTCGATCGCCTCGAACTCGCGGGCCGCGGCGCCTTCGACCTGCGTCCCGGCCAGCCGGGAAACTACGACCGGCGCGCAGGCTTCCCGCCCCAGGCCCGGACGTCGCGCTTCAGCGCGTGGAGCTCGCTTCGGTCACGTCTCGGCGGGCGCACGGGTATCGTCGCGGTCGTCGCGCTGCTCGCGGGAAGCCTCGCAACGTCCGTGTGGCTCCTTCCGCCGACTCGCCGCGGCCGCCTGGCGCGCGCGGCTCTCGTCCTCTTCGTTGCGGTGGCGCTGCTCGAATTCGTCGTCTGCTCCTTCGCCGATTACCTGGGCGACGTGTCCCGGCACCTTTATGCGTTTCAGGGACTGTGGGACGCGCTGCTTCTCGCCAACCTGACGGCGCTCGCGTGCGCCGTTCGACGCTGACCGCCTGGCGTATTGTTTGCACGCCCCATCTCTCGGCGCAGGGCACGGCCTCATCGCCGAACCCGTTGGGGGTCACCGGTCATCGACCAAGGAGGGTAGATCATGAAGATCGTCGTCATCGGCGGCACGGGCCTGATCGGCTCGAAGACCGTGTCCATTCTGCGCCAGGGCGGCCATGAGGTCCTTGCCGCCTCGCCCAATACCGGAGTGAACACGATCACCGGCGAGGGCCTCGAGGAGGCCATGTGCGGCGCGCAGGTGGCGATCGACCTCGCCAACTCGCCCTCGTTCGACGACGAGGCGGTGCTGCAATTCTTCGAGACCTCCGGCCGCAACCTTCTCGCGGCGGAGGCCGCGGCGGGCGTCCGGCACCACCTCGCGCTATCCATCGTCGGAACCGACCGGACGTCCGAAAATGGCTATTTCCGCGCGAAGGTCGCCCAGGAGAAGCTGGTCGAGGCCTCGGGCATCCCCTACACCATCATCCGCTCGACCCAGTTCCTGGAATTCCTCGGCGCCATCGCCGATTCGAGTGCGGACGGAAACGTCGTCAGGCTCTCGCCCGGCCTGTTCCAGCCCATCGCGGCGGACGATGTGGCGGCCATCGTCGCCGACGTGGCGCTCGGGGCGGCGCGAAACGGCATCGTCGAGATCGCCGGCCCGGAACGAGCGCCCTTCGACGAAATCGTCGGCCGCTATCTGAAGGCGATCGGTGACCCGCGTCGGGTCGTGAGCGATCCCGAGGCCCGATACTGGGGCGGCCGGGTCGAGGAGCGTTCGCTCGTGCCGTTGGGCGAGGCGCGCCTCGGCCGCATCGGTCTCGACCAGTGGCTGCGCCGTTCGAGGGGAGGGGCCAAAGCGCCGAGCGAGACAGAGCGCTCCACGAAGGGCGCCCCCGTCGCGTAACGGGTGACGCGTCCGCGGCGAGAGTGTCGCCTCGGACGCCGAATGCAGCCGCCGCGGGCGTCGAAGCCTCCGGTGATTTGGCATCGTGCGGAGAGCGGAGTAGAGTCGGAGGGTGGAAGCTACGTTCAACCCTCCCGCCTCCGCGCCGGCCGCTCCGGCACCGCCGCCGGACCCGAAGGCCGCCAAGAAGGCCAACTTCGACGCCTATCTCGCCAACGTCGAGGCGGGCTCCCTCGAGGCGACGAACAAGCCGATCCAGCTCTTCCTCGAGGTCAGCTCTCGCTGCAACCTGCGCTGCAAGAAGTGCGGGTTCGCGTGGGACCCGTCGCTGGCCAAGAACGGACGCGACCTGTCGTGGCCGATCCTCGAGCGCATGAACGATTTCTTCGCGGCGGCCGTCGAGGTGTACACGTTCGGATACGGCGAGATGTTCCTCTACCCGGAGCTCGCCCCGCTCGTCACGGTCCTGAAGAACCACGGCTGCCGGACCTCGGGGATCACGAACGGCCTCCTGATCCGGCCGGCGGACGTCGTGTGGCTCGTCGCGACGGGATACGACCAGATTACCTTTTCGATCGACGGGGCGACCGACGCGACCATGGAAAAGCTGCGCGGCGCGAGCCTGACGAAGATCCTCCACACGCTCGAGCTCATTCGCGACGAGAAGGCCCGGCGCAAGTCCGAGTTCCCGCGCATCGTCGTCAACTTCGTCGCCCAGAACGACAACTATCGCGAGCTGCCGGATCTCGCCCGGCTTCTCGCGCCGCTCGGCATCTACTTCATGGGTGTCAACCCGCTGCATCACTACATCGAGGCCGTGGGGGCGTACGAGAGCTACTACAAGGAGTTCCAGCTCGGAGCGGTCCCGAGGGCCGAGTTCGAGGCGCTCGTGCAGGAGGCGAAGGCGATCATCGAGCCGAGCGGCACGACCTTCCAGTGTTTCGTCAACACGGAGTTCGAGTGGCCCGAAAAACCGGCGGGCACGGAGACGGTGGCGCTCCACAACCGGACGCTGCCCGAGCCGCCGGCGCCCTCGGAGCTTCCGACGCAGCTCGCGACCCAGGCCTCCGAGAAGGCGGCGCCGGTGCCGGCCGCACCCGAGGCGGACCCGCCTCCGCCCGTCGCGACGAACCCGGAGACGGGCCTGCCCCTGATGTATTGCCACTATCCGTGGACGACGCTGTACCTCTCGGCGGCCGGCAAGGCGCGCGTCTGCTGCTTCATGAGCGTCCATGAGGACCTCGGCGAGTTCGCCGGAGAGGCCAGCGTCGGCGCGGCGTGGAACGGTCCCGCGCTCCAGTCGGTCCGCGAGCACATCCGCGACGGACGCGTCCATCCGGCTTGCCGCGAATGCGTCCTGCACAAGACCTACGAAGTGCATGCCTCGGCGATCCATCCAATCCGGGTGGAGCTCGGACTGGTCCCGCCGAAGGCGCCCGAGCCCGTCGCGGAGCCCGAGCCGATCCCCGTCGTCGCCGAGTCGCAGACCGAGGAGGTCGGCGTCGTGCGACGGCTCCTCCGGCGCTTTCGCGCCCCGGAGGGCGAGGGCGCCGGTCGCCCTCAGTGAGCCTCTACTCGGCGGCGCGCATCCAGAGGCTCCCGCCGCCCGGGAAGACTCCGGGAACGGCCGGCACGAAAGGCCTCAGAGCGGCGATGTCCCGGTTCTGCATGAAGTAGTTGCCGAGCAGGATCTCGTACTTGGCGCTGTTCGCGAGCAGCGCCGCGAGAACGTACTGCTCATTCCAGTAGCAGAGCACGTCCTCGGACCACGCCTTCGGATACTCGTACGGCAGGCAGATGTCGTGGACGTGAACGATCACGCCTCTGGGCATGCGGGGCAGGATCCGCAAGAAAAGGTGATTGACGTCCGAGCCCGTCTTCGAGATGTGAGACCCGTCGATGAAGAGCACGTCCGACGGTTCGAGCTCGAGGAAGAGCGAATCCGGCGATTCCTGGACCGGCCGCGCGATGACGTCGACCTCGACGTCGGCGCCGAGTGAGGAGAGCCACTTCGGCGCGTGGGGATCGATGCAGAGGATCCGGCCGCTGCCGTTGTCCCGCAGCGCCTGCGCCGCGAGCTTGGTCGAGTGGCCGGCGCCGACCTCCACGACGCGTCGCGGCCGGAACCGGCGGAGGATCGAGTAGTAGAGCGAGGCGTCCGAGTGGCTGAACTGGTCGTTGCCCCAGAAGAAGGACGTGTCGTCGTCGGCCGGCTTGTCGTACGGAAGGCGGGAGAGCTCCTCGGCGAAGCTCGGCGTATCGCGGAGGAACGCGCGCTGGGCGTCGAGGTCGAACTTTCCGCAGTCGGGGAAGGTCTGGCTCCAGACCGCGGGCGGCAGATCGCCCGGCGAGAAGACGGGAGCGTAGAAGAAATCGGGGAAGAGCTGGAGCCGCCGTTCCCGGGACTGGCGGTGAAGATCCCGCAACGCCGGAAACCAGCCGGGTTGATTCGAGTCGAACCCGAGGCGGACCAGGAGCTCGTCGTACAGCTCGGCCGGGCTCGCGGAGGAAAGGGCGCGTGGCGAGCCGTCGACGGGCGGCATCGGGGACTCGGGCGAAGGGGTCGGAGCCGGACGCCGGCGAAAAAAGCTCAGCGCGGCCTCCGCTTCCGGCAGAGCACCGCCGCGACCACGAGAGAGAGCCCGGTCATCAGGCCCCCGATTCTGAGCGAATTTGGCTCCAGGGCAAAGCGGATCGTATGCCGTCCGGGCGGTAGGGCGACGCCGTCGAAGGCGTAGTTCGCGCGGAGAAGCGTCGCGGCAGCGCCGTCCACCGAGACGCGCCAGCCCGGGTAGTACGTCTGACTGAGGACCAGGACACTCGGCTCGGCCACGTCGGCGACGAGCCGGATGTCATTGATGCCCTGAACGAAGCCCGAGACCCGGGGAGTCGCGGAGGCGGCCCCCTGGGCAGCCGGTCGGACCGGTGCCGGCTCGGCCAGGACGACGGCTCGCGATGGATCGAAATCTGCGGAGGCGATCCGCGCAAGCCGCGCACTTTCCGACGAGACGACTTCGATTCCCGACTCCGGAACGAGAAACGCCCGGGGCATCACGGTGAGATTCTCGAACACGAGGACGCTCGCGTCGCGGAAGACGAGGCGGAAGCGATCTGCCCGCGCGGCCAGCCGCTCCGCGCTCCGATTCAAGGTAGTGGCGACGAGGTACCTGACGTTCATCAGGTCGAGCAGGCGCCCCTTCGAGTCGGCGACCAGCTCCGAGAGGAAGGCAGGCGAGTCTTCGCGGAATCCGAAGACGGAGAGCACGCGCTTCGTGCGGTGCACGACGACGTTGAAGCCGAGGGGGGACTCGAGGCCATAGGCGGCCTCGAAGCCGAAGCCGGAGGTTCGGTCAATCGCCACGGTGCGTTGGGGGTCCGGGTCGCGCGCCAGGTACTCCATGGTCGGAGACGGAGGGAAGATCCGGGACGGTTTTGTAAAGGGAATGAATCGATAGCTCGCGCTCATCAGATCGAGCGCTCCGAAGGCCAGGACCAGCGCGGCGGCGAGGGGCGGTCGGACCCGCCCGGACAACAGGAGCGCGACGAGGAGGACGGCCGCCAACAAGATCCCGGCGGAGGAGGCCGGGCCGCGGACCGTCCGCATGGAGATCCACGGATGCGGCTGGAATCCGACCCGTCCTCTTTCCAAGACCCACCAGACTCCGGCTGCGGCGCCCACGAATGTCGCCGCCGTCGCGAGCCACCATCCCGGGGCGGCCGCCCGGCCGACGCCTCGTTCGACGAGGGCGGTGATGCCGAGCGCCGCGAGCACGGCCAGACAGAGGTCGGCTACCCCGAGCAGACGCGCATTCGGAATGCCTTGGAGGATCGGCACATGGAGCGATAGCCGGTAAACCGGGCCGAGGCCGTAGACGATCTGGAGGACAACGAGCAGGAGCGCCCAGAAGAAGATGGCGTCTCGCCGCGAGGCCGACCAGAAAGCGAGAGGCGCGAGGAACAGGGTCAGCAGGCCCGCATAGGCGGCGCCCTCCGGAATCTCGACGCCGGCGGAGTTCGGGCTCGACCCGAGATCTCGAGAGACGAAGGCCACGATCTCCGAAAGAGGCTTGTGACCCCAAACGTCCTTCACGCCGCGGTCGAGCTGGCCGATGAATTCGAGTGTGGGGACACTCTGAACCGCGGAGAGTCCGAGCGCGAGCGCGCCCGCAAGGGCAAACGATCCGACGAAGCGAACACGACCGCGGTGCGGCCCGGGTGAAGGCCGCAGCGGGCAGAAGACGCGGTAGGCGAAATAGACGAGTCCGACGATCGTCACTTGGGCCGCGACCTCCGCCTGGCCGGCCAGCACCGGGAGCGCGAACGCCGCGGCCGTCAAGGAGACCGATGCGCCGTCCAATCGGTGACGCAGCCGGTCGATCGCGAAGAGGATCATCGGAAGCCAGAGAAGCGCGTCGACGTGCTGCCGCGCCTGAAAGGCCGTCACCCAGCCCGAAGACGCGAAGACGATCCCCGCATAGAGCGAGGCGCTCCTTCGCGCGCCGAGACTACGGGCGTAGAGAGAAGCGAACCATCCCGCGAGAAACGTCCGGATCAGGAAGGCGAGTCCCCACGCAGCGGCCGTCGGCAGCAGGAAGTACGGCAGGTTCGCCGGGTAAAACAGCGCGCTCTGCGGGTCTCCCACGAACGGCGCGCCGAGGAGGGTGTCAGGGTTCCAGAGAGGCAGCGTTCCACGAGTGGCCGCGCGGTGCGTGAGCATCTTCCAGGGATACAGCTCCGTGGCGAGGTCGCCCATCTCGGCGTGCGGCGCGAGGGCGCGCTCGGGGCCCGGCACGGATTCCCACGGCGGGAACGTCGTCACGACGTCCGCCGGAAAAGGCACTCTTCCGACCAGGATCGGCCAGTAGAGGATCACCGCCAACGCGGCGAACAGGAGCGCGGCGCGGCGGGCGAAAGGCCGGTCGAGATCCTCGGTCATGGGGCCGCGGACCGCATGGCGCGGACGTAGCCGAAGACGACGACGGAAACGGCCGCCGGCGCGAGTTGCTCGAGCAGGCGCGGGTACGCCTGGTCGATCTGCAGCTCGATCGACCAGTTCGTCAGGAGAAAGGGAAGCACCAGCGTGAGGGCGGCCGCCGTCGTGACCAGGACGAGCGCTCTCTCGCGGACCGTTCCGCGGAGGAGCAGGACCAGTCCGGCGGCGCCGAACGCGGGCCAGAGCAGTCCCCACCGGCGCGGGCTCAGGGTCTTGACGAGGCAGAGACGAAGGACCGTCGGGATGCGCGCGATCGCCTCGCGCAGGTGCGCGGCGTCGAGAGGCGCGTACGACACGTCCACGACGTGGAGCCACCGGAGGTATCCGAATCTCAGGGCGAGGAACCCCGCGACGATGAGCGCCGCGCTCCACCGGCGCTGCGCCGGCGGCCGATCCTCGCGGTCGAGCCGCCAGACGGCCAGGACCGCGGCCGAGGCGAGGACGGCGAGGATCGTCCCCTCGGCCTTTACGGTCGTCATGCCTCCGACGATCCAGGGAAGAGCGCTGCGGCCGTCGGAGCGCCGGAACGCGGCGCTCACCGCTCCCGCGACGAACGCGGCCTGCGGCATGTCCGCGTAACCGCCCGCCGAGTCCCTCGTCGCGAGGGGAGGGACGATGGCGAGCATCAGCGCCGCCGCGATGGCCAGCCGCCGCGGCGCAGCGGATCGCGCCGCGGCGTAGGCCGAGACCGGCAGGGAGACGAAGAACGGGATGAACACCGGCTTGACCGCATCGAAGTCGAATCCGCCGCGGAGCTGGCTGAAGAGAGCCTCGAACAGCGGAACGAGCGGCGGGTAGGTGAGGTGCCGCAGCTCGTAGGCGTCGTCGGGATACCAGGACCGTCCGAGCCCTCCCTCATGGAAGAGGACCTGGGCCTTGCTCGACCAGATCAGGAGGCCGTCCCAGAAGAGGTTGTATCGAAGGTCGAGCGCCACGAAGCCGGCGATCGCGGCGAGGACGGCGGCCAGGAGAACGAGGAAGACGGCATGCCCGCCGAAGCGCCGGGCGGGCGCCGCGGGGGCTCGCGTCGAGGCCGCGCGGACGGCCGCGACGACGAGACAAGTGCCCAGAAGTCCCAGCTCGATGCCGAGGGCCGCATGAGGGAACAGGAGCGAGAGCGGAAAGAGCGCGGCGGCGGCGATTCCCATGCCGGCGAGGAAGGACTCGTTCCAGGCGGCGAGCGATCGCGACCGCCGGCGGAGGATGAGCTCGCCCACCGAAGCAAATCCCGCCGTGAGGATCCCGACGGCGAGCAGTCCGCCGGCCATGTTCATGGTGGCGACAGCTCTCCGGCCCACACGCGGTGGGCCATCGCCGGGAGTGGACCGAGATCACGGGCACGGAGATAACCGACGTCGGGCGGGCTCTCGCCGAAGGCGATCCCGTAGCGGATCGACCAGCGCCGCCGCAGCGCGTCGGCGTCCGGCCTCGTCAGCGGCAGGTAGCGGATGAGGACCGCGTGGCGCGGGTACATCGCGCGCTGGACGAGGCGGGTGTACCAGAGCTCGTCGGGGAGAGTGGCCGAAACGAGGAGGATCGGCTCTCCGGGCGGGACCTCCTTCTCGATCGACTCGATCTGGGCGCGAATCGATCCCGGGACGTTGCTCGGACCGGCCACACCGAACGCGATCTTCAGGTCCCGGACGATCGCGATCGTGCCCACCGCGACCGAAGCCGCGAAGGTCACAGCGGCCACGCCTCGGATCCACGGACTCGGAGCGATCAGCGGCGAAGCATCGGCCGGAGAGCGCACTTGCGGACGATCATACGCGCCGTTCGCGGTTGGAGATCGGCAGGGCCCGACCAGGCCACCCGGTCATTCCCCCGGCGCCGGCATCGCGCGATACGACAGAGGCGGAGGGGGCTTTTCGGGACCCGAAGCGCGGAGCATGTCGGGCGGACCACCCGACGCCTCGACGCTCTCGAGGAAGAAGGCGGCGATGCGGCGCGCGTGCTCGTCGAGCCGCTCGCCCTCGATGTTCGACAGCATGACGGTCACGAGGCGCGCGTGGGGCACGATGACGATCGCGGCGCGTCCGCCGATGCCCCGCCCGCCGTGCCAGACGTAGCGTCGGCCGCGCGAATCGGCGTCGACGTGCCAGCCGAGCCCGTAGTCGGTGGTCTCGCCGCCTCGCGTCTTCTGCGGCGTGAACATGGCCTCGAGAGTCCGGGGACGCACGAGCTCGCCGTTCAGGAGGGCCTCCGCGAAACGGACGAGATCGCCGGCGGTCGAGAGCAGGCCGCCTCCGCCGAAGCGGCAGCTCGTGTCGACCGTCCGCGCCGCGCCGAGCAGGCCGAACCACCCGCGCTCGTAGAAGAGCGTGCGGCCCGGCAGGAAGCGGCGGGGATCGTCGCCCATCGTCGAGGCCATTCCGGCGGGGGTCGTGAGCGTCTCCTCGAGCAGGGCGGCGAAGCTCCTGCCGGAAGCGGACTCGAGCGCCGCCGAGAGCAGGGCATAACCGGGGCGCGAGGGCGCGAACTTCAGGCCGGGCGGCCGCACGAAGAGACGCGGAGGCAGGTTTCGGACGGCGTCCCGGGCGCTCGCGCAGGGAGCCGGCAGGTCCTCGCCGTCGGCGAAGTCGCGCGCGCCGGACAGCTGCGCCGCGAGCTGGCGCGCCGTGACCGGAAGCGCCGCGTCCATGGTTCCGGGCAGATAGCGCTGGATGGGAGCGTCGAGGTCGAGCCGGCCCTCGTCGGCCAGCCGCGCCATGATCGTCGCGGTCAGGGGCATCGCGACTTCGTAGATCCGGAACTGGGTGGCTCGCGACACGGGCCGGTGCCGGTCGACGTCGGCGAATCCGAAGGCCGTCGACCAGACGATCTCGTTGCCGACCGCGACGGCGACCGCGGTCCCGGGATAGAGCTGGAGCACTTCGTCGAGCATCGCGCGCGACTGGTCGATCGCGCGCTGGTAGGGCGCCGCCGGCGATCCGCCGAACGCCGCCGCGCCCGCGAAAAGGAGCACGAGGCTCGCCGCAAGGAGGCGCGATCGGAGGCTTCGCCGCGTCATGACATCGACGCCGCGGCCGCGGTCTCCGCCGGCGGACCGGTCCTTCGCGCGCGGGTCGCCCGCTGTACGGCCGTCTTCGGGAGAACGGCCGGCGGCCCGAAGGCCAGCGGAATGCTGAGCGCGACCTCGCAGCCTCGCCCCGGCAATCCTCGAAACGCGAAGTCGTGGTTCTCGCCGAAGAGAAGATCGAGACGATCCTGCGTATTCCGCAGACCGACGCCCGCCCCCGCGCCGGACCGGCCGCCCGCGGGAGGCCCGGGCCCGTCGTCGCGGACGAGGAGCGAGAGACGCGCCTCGCTCTCCCTCCGGACGCGGACCTCGACGCGCCCCGCACCGGGACGCGCGGCGATGCCGTGCTTGATGGCGTTCTCGACGAGAGGCTGCAGGATCAGGTTCGGGACGAGCGCCTCGCCGAGGTCGGGGGAGACGTCGAGCTCCACGGTCAGGCGGTCCGGAAAGCGGGTTCGCTGGATCTCCAGGTACACCTGGAGCAGCTCGATCTCCCGGCGAAGCGGGAGAAGGTCGCTCGCCTCGTTCTGGAGGGAGAGGCGCAGCAGGTCCGCCAGGCGGACGACCGTCCGCGAGGCCGCGTCGCCGTCGCGAAAGACCAGGGGCAGGATGCTGTTGAGGGTGTTGAAGAGAAAGTGCGGGTGGAGCTGCATCTTCAGCGTCTCGAGCCGGGCCGTGACGAGCCTCGTCGCGAGCTGCGACGCCCTCAGCTCCCGCTCGCGCGAGAGGCTCGCGTACGTGACGGCCCACGTCGCCCCGACGATCGCCCAGAACGTGACGAGGTGCGTCGGAAAGGACAGGGGAAGCAGCGAGCCGAGCGCCGCGAGCTGGGTCGCGACGATGCACGGGAAGCCCATCAGCAGGGGATACGCGAGCTGATAGACGGCTCCGTGGAGGACCGGCAGGATGAGCGAGGCGGCGACGAGAATTCCGATCGGCGCCGCCCAGCGCGTCCGGCGGGGCAGCTCGCGCCGGGCGATCGCCACGACGAGGGGCGTCAGCGCGGCCCAGATGTAGGCCGACAGGAGCGACTGCGCGAGAGCCTCCCAGGCTCCGAACTCGAGACGTCGCAGCTGGAACGGATCGCTCAAGTAGCGGTCCGCCGCCCGGAACAGTCCGACGAGGGTCCAGATGCCGAGGATCCAGGCCGCGTGGCGCACGCCGGCGGCGGTTCGCCCGGCCGAGCCCGCCGGTCTCGCGCGCCGGCTCACGCCGCCCCCCGCGCGGCGATGGCGCCCTCGGACATCGGCGAGTACGGCAGCGTCAGGGAGACTTCGTGTCCCCGCTCGCGGCGGTCCGCGAGGGAGATCGAGTGCGTGACCGGGTAAAGGAGCTCGAGGCGCCGCCGCGTCTTGCGGACGAAGGACTCGTCGAGCGGCCCGGCGGGGCCCGTGCCGGGCGAGGCCGCCGGGGCCTCCCGCACGTCGATCCGGACCTCGCCTCCGTCGAGCCGGGCCCGGATCTCGACGCGGGCGCGTCCCGGCCGGACGGAGGCGCCGTTGGCGATCGCTCCCTCGCACAGCGGCAGCAGCATCAGATTGGGCACGGCCGCGTCCAGCGCCTCGGGCTCGATCGCGAAGACGATCTCCAACCGGTCGCGCAGGCGAGTCTGCTCGATCTCGAGGTAGAGGCGGATGTAGTCGATCTCCGTCTTCAGCGGCACGAGGCCCCGGGCGTCGTTGTGGAGCGCGAGGCGCAGGATGTCGCCGAGCTGGACGACGGTTCGGGCGGCCGCGCGGGGCTCGGTCCGAATCAGCGGCAGGATCGTCGAGAGCGTGTTGAAGAGAAACGGCGGATGGAGCCGGAGCTTCAGGGCCTCGAGCTGAGTCTGGACGAGCTCCCGTTCGAGCTCGGAGGCCTGGAGCTCCTTCTCGCGGTACGAGTGGAAGTCGTCGAGCCCCCAGGTCACGCCCGCGATGCCGAGGAAGGTCGCCAGGCGCGCCGCCCCGCCGAAGGAAAGCGTCGCGAGAAACGTGGCGAGGAAGTCGGGGCCGGCGCCGGCCCGATCGACCGCCTGCCAGAAGAGATTCGTGGACGTCAGGTGGACGAGCGCCGCTCCGGCGCCGACCGCAGCGAGGACGATTGCTCGGCGGGCCCACTGGCCGCGGCGCGGCCGGAAGCGCCTCGCCGCGGCCATCGCCGCCGGTGTCAGGAGCGCCCAGACGTACGCGGTGACGAGGCTCGCCGCGAGCAGGTCGGTCCACGGCAGAGCGAGCCGCGGCTGGAGCGAGGGCCCCCGCAGATATCTCTGCGTCGCGATGAAGAACGCCGCCCCCGTCCAGACGAGCAGGATCGTCAACGTGGATCGCCGGCGAGACGAGCGAGGACCCGCAGCGCCTCGCTCCAGGGCCGCACGGCCCGGAACCCGACAGCGTTCGGCCGACGCGATCATGAGACCGAGGCTAGACCGCGAGTCTCCGGAAGTCCTTGAGCCGTTCGCGGTACGTGCTCGACAGAGTCAGCCTCGCCCCGTCCTTGAGCGTCACGGCGTAGTCGCCGTTGAACCAGGGGTGCATCTCCCGGATCCGGTCGATGTTGACGATCGTCGAGCGGTGGATGCGGAAGAAGTGGCGCGGATCCAGCCGCGCCTCGATGCCGCTGGTCGTCTCGTGGTACACGTAGACGTCCTTGCCGACGTGGAGCCGCACGTTGTTGCGCGCGGACTCGATCCAGTCGATGTCCGCGACCTTCAGGAAGACGCTGCGATCGTCTTTCTTGATGAGCAGCCACTCGGGATACGTCCGCTCGCGCTGGATGTCCTGGAGGAGCGCCTGGAGCTCGGCCTTGATGTGCTTCGACGAGCTGCGGTCGATGGCGGCGCGGGCGCGGTCCACGGCCTCGTGGAGACGCTCGCTCGAGAAGGGCTTCATCAGGTAGTCCACCGCGTGCGCCTCGAACGCCTTCAGCGCGTAGCGATCGAATGCCGTCACGAAGATGACGGCGGGTAGGTCCTCGGCGCCGACGCTCGCCAGAACGCCGAAACCATCGAGCCCGGGCATCTGAACGTCGAGGAGTACCAGGTCGGGCTTGTCGGCGGCGATCGCCTTGACGGCGTCGAAGCCGTCGCCGCACTCGCCGATGATTTCGAGGTCGGGTTCGTCCTGCAGTCCATTGCGGACCCACTCGCGCGCGAGCGGCTCGTCGTCCACGATCAGAGTTCGGATCTTCATCCCTGGTCCTCCTTCGCTTTTCTCTTGCAACTTTCCTGCAACGCTGCAGAGCGTGATACGTAAGGAAACGCAAGGGGTTACGAAATATGCCGGCGCCGGGGGACTCAAGAATCCGGACGAAACGTCCATAAACCGGAACGCCGAGACGAAACTCGACACAAGCACGATTCCGGGCGGGACGAAGGCTCGGACCGAGGGGACGGGCCGCGGCGGTGCCGAGGAGGGCTGGGGCCTCGTCCGTTAGAGAATTATTTTTTCTTCCGCGCGCCTCTCAAATCCCCTCTCCCCCCGGCGGGGGGAGAGGGCGAGGGTGAGGGGGCGTTTGGTCGGTATTGCGCGGGCGCGATGCCTCGCCGACCGGCAGCGGTGGAGTTTGGGTGAGGGGTGAGGCGCCTCAGCGCAGGCGCCGGAACGCCTGGCTCTTGACCGCGATCCACACGTCGGCGCCGGCCGAAAGGCCGAGTTCGTCGGCGGACGACTTCGTCAGCCGGGACGTCCAGTCGAGGCCCCCGGCGGCGACGCGCACCCAGGCGTTCGCCCCGACGGGCGCCACCGAGACGACGCGCCCGGCTCGGACGTTGCGTGCCGAGATGCCCGTCAGGGGACGCGTGGAGACGAGGACGTCCTCGGGCGCGACGGAGAAAACGGCGAAGCTGGTTCCCCGCGCCGTCTCCTCCACGGGAACGGCGAAGCGCGTGTCGCCGATCCGGAGCGAGCCGAGCTCGCCCGTGGCGGCCGCCGATTCGAGCTCTCCCGCCAGGATGTTGTCGAAACGCGCCTCGGGATCCTCGCGCGACATCGACTCGATCGCGGCCTCCGGCGTTCCCGCAAAGACCAGTGCGCCGCTCTGGAGGACCAGCGCCGCCTCGGCGACGGCCCGCGCCTCGCCGGCGTTGTGCGTCACGTACAGAAACGGCACGCCCAGGGTCTGCCGGACCCGCAGCAGATAGGGGAGGATCCGGCCGCGCAGGGCGGCGTCCACGGCGGCCAGGGGCTCGTCGAGCAGGAGCAGGCGGGGCTCGATCGCGATCGCCCGCGCCAGGGCGACGCGCTGCCGCTCTCCGCCCGAGAGCGTCGCGGG
Source organism: uncultured Acidobacteriota bacterium (assembly GCA_963738945.1). Taxonomy (GTDB): domain Bacteria; phylum Acidobacteriota; class Thermoanaerobaculia; order UBA5066; family Gp7-AA6; genus DAHUXD01. The sequence continues at coordinate 1,796,141 of CAVTYD010000002.1, read as the reverse complement.
GAAGCGGTCGAGCAGCGGGGCGATCTCCAGGATCTCGACGGCTTCCTCGAAGATCCGCGGGTTGGCGCGCTTGCCGATCCCGAACCGGACGTTGCCGGAAACGTCGAGGTGGGGAAACAGGCATGCGTCCTGCGGCACGTAACCGATCCGCCGGCGCTCGGGCGGGAGCCGCAGGTTCGCCGCCGTGTCCATGACGCGCTCGCCGCGGATCACGACGCGCCCGGCGGCCTTCGGGCGCAGGCCGGCGATCGACTCGAGCAGCGAGGTCTTTCCCGAGCCCGACGGTCCGAGGACCGCGACCGTATCGGCGGGCAGCGTGGCCGCCACCTCGAGGCGGAAGCGCGACAGGGGCAGGACGAGGTCGAGCTCGATCACGCGGCCGATCGCCGGGTGCGCCGCCGCGTCAGGACCTCGGTGGCCCAGACGACGACGAAAGCGATGACGACCGTCACCCCGACCAGCCGCATCGCGGCCTCGTCCCGGCCGATGTGGGTGCGCTGGAAGATGGCGAGAGCCATCGTCTGCGTGCGGCCGGGGATGTTTCCGGCGATCATGATCGTCGCGCCGAACTCGCCGAGGGCCCGCGAGAACGCGAGCAGCGTTCCGGCGAGGATCCCGCGCCACGCCAAAGGAAGCGCGACGCGCCGGAATACCGCGAAGGGGCCGCTCCCGAGCGATCTGCCCATCGCGAGAAGCCGCGGATCGACCTCCTCGAACGCCGTCCGGGCGGGCCGGACGAGGAGCGGGAACGACATCACGGCGGTCGCGATCACGACGGCCTTCCACGTGAAGAGCACCTCGACGCCGAGCGCGTCGAGGAGACGGCCGAGGGGGCCCGAGCGCTTCAGGGCCTCGAGCAGGAGCAGGCCGACCGCCGTCGGCGGCAGGACGAGAGGCAGGGTGAGGGCGGTCTCGAGGAGCGTCCTCACGGCCCCCTCCCGCCGCGAGAGACGCCACGCGGCGAAGATCCCGAGCGGGAGGATGAGGAGCGTCGCGATCCCCGCGACGCGAAGCGTCAGCAGGAGGATCGAGAAGTCGTCGGGCGCCCCCATCAGGGCCTCGATGCGCGCACGACGAAACCGCGCTTCTCGAACTCGGCGCGACCCTCCGGTCCCGCGAGAAAGGCGACGAGGGCGGCGGCGTCCGCCGGGTGCCTGGACGAGGTCACCGGGGCGACCGAATAGAGGATCGGCGGCCCGTCGGTCACCGTGTAGGCGATCTTCGCCGACCCGGCGATCACCGAATCGGTCCGATAGACGATCGCCGCGCCGACGCCGCCGCTCTCGACGGCGGCGAGCGCTCCCCGCACGTCGAGCGTGGGCACGACCTTCGATTCCACCCTGTCCCACAGGCCGAGGCCGGTCAACCACTTCTTCGCGTAGACGCCCGCGGGGACCGCCTCGGGGTCCGCGAGGGCGATCTTCGAGAACACGAGGAGGTCGGTCGGCGAAGCGACCTTCGCGCTCGAGTCGGAGGGAACCATGATGACGAGGGCGTTGGAGAGGAACTCCCGGCGGTCCGCGGACCGAACGAGTCCGGCTTTCTCGAGGTTGTCCATCTTCGCGGTGTCGGCGGAGAAGAAGACGTCCGCCGGAGCTCCCGCCTGGATCTGCCGCGCCAGGTCGCTCGACGCGCCGAAGGAATACGCCACGTGTTGTCCCGTCTTCGCTTCGTAGGCCCTGGCGAGGTCCTCGAGAGACTCCGTCAGGCTCGCCGCTCCGAAGACGAGCAGCTCGGGCTTGGGATCGGCCATGCCCGCGAGGAGCAGCGCCGCGGGCAGGAAAACGAGACCGAGAGCTTTCCGCATCGATCGCCTCCTCATTCCGCTCGGATCACCATGACTTCCGTCGCCTTGATCAGGGCATACGCCGCGGAACCGGGCTTCAGCTGGAGGTCTCGCGCGGCGGACTTCGTGATGATGGCCGTCAGTTTCTGGCCGGCCACGTCGATCGTGACCTCCGCCAGCAGGCCCGAAACGCGGACGCGGGCGACCGTCCCGAGAAGCTTGTTGCGGCCGCTGATCGCGTCCAGGGCCGAGCTCGACCCGCGGATCGGGCCGGTACCGCCGAGGCGGCGGATCTCCGACGCGGGGATTCGGTGGTGTCCCCCCGGAGTGCGGACCGAGCGGATCTTCCGGCGGTAGATCCACTGCTTGACCGTCTGGTAGGTGACGCCGAGCGCCGCAGCGGCCTCGGCGGGCGTGAGCGGATGGCGCGGTGAGAGGGTCATGGCAGCCGATTCTATACGAATTCATACGGTTCGCTTGCATCGCTCCGGTGGAAACAGGATGCTTCGGTCCCGGTCGAAAGGAGCGAGCCATGCGTCGAATCGTCGGGGTTCTCATCCTGGGAGCGGCGGTCGCCGCGTCGGGCGTCGTTCGCGCGGACGACGCGTCCGGTCCAGATGCCGTCCCGGCCATGGGCTCCGAAGACCCGGCGCCCGACGCCGGCCTCGACGCCGACGTGCCTTCGGCCGATGCGCTCTCTCCGGAAAAGGCGGAGCACGGCCGGCCCCAGCACCTGTCCGACCTGGCGCTCGGAAACTTCTTCACGGAAGGGTGGAACCAGGATTGGGCGAAGTGGCGGCACTACACGCCCGACATGGCCCTGTTGCGCGTGACGACGAACTTCCTCGAGCGCGAGCTTCGCGGCGACTATGCGAAAACCCAGGTCGCCAACAGCACGACGACCGACTCGACGGACTTCGCCAACGTCCTGATGGCGTACGCGCTGAATCGGAGGCTGATGCTCGAGGTGATCGGAAACTACCAGTGGAACGACCGCCTCACCGGGCCCGAGTTCAGCGGCTCCGGCGCCGGCTTTCTGACCCGGTTCCAGCTCATCGAGAACGAGTGCTCGTCGTATTCGCTTCAAGCCCGGGTCTCGCCGCCCAACAAGGGCATCGGCCAGACTCAGACCTCCCTGAGCTTCGCGCTCGCGGGCTGGCAGGACGTCCATGCGATCGTGCCTGCGCTCGGCCGCTTCGGCCTCTACTACTCGTTCCAGTACGAGAACCTTCTCGGAAACCACGCGGCGACGGCCACGAAGAACGACATCAGCTACGACGTGTCCTTCGCCGAGACCTGGACCTCTCCGTCGACGCCGGGGTTCGGAAACTTCACGACGTTCGTGGAGTTCTTCGGCCAGACCTTCCTCGACGGAGCGACGTCGGGCAAGACCAACGTGACGGTCACCCCGGGCTTCCGCTTCTGGTTCATCCCGGAGAATTCGATCAGCTTCGGCGTCGATTTCCCCGTCAGCAGCGCTCCGACGATCCACGAGGTGTATCGGGCGACCTACATATTGAATTTCTGAGCCGGCCCCGGTTTCTCCGTTCGGCCCGCCTCTTGCAGAGGGTCCGGGAAGCGGAGCATGTGACCGATGCGCATCGTCCTGGCCGGCCTCGTCGGGCTGGCGCTCGCCGGGTCTGCGGCGCGGGCCCAGACCGATACGCCGGCGGCGCCGTCGGACCGCTGGATCGACCGCTACTTCCGGATGGTGGAGGCGACGCAGGCCGGACAGCCGCACTGGATCTCGCCCCTGGTCACGACGACGCCGCGGTTGAACGAGCGCTTCCGCTTCGACGTGAGCGGCCAGTCCCGTCCGAGCGACGTGGAGCAGACGAACTTCGGATCCGGCAAGGGGGTCGAGCTCATCGTCGCGGACCGCGTCGCCGTGACGTTCGGCATTCCCGGGTATCTCGTCCGGGAGACGCCGCGCGGAACCCAGAGTGGCTGGACGGACGAGGCGTTCCTCGTGAAGTGCCGGTTCGCGTCGGCCAACGAAGAGCACGGCAACTACGTCGTCTCGGGCTTCTTCGGCGTCTCCGTCCCGACGGGCAGCGACTTCGCCACGGCCGGCACGCCGGTCTACACGCCAACCCTCGCCTTCGGCAAGGGTTGGGGCACGCGGAAGGCGGGGTTCGACGTCCAGAGCACGGTCGCCGTGAGCATTCCGGGGGGCGACCAGGGGCGGATCGGCGTTCCGGTCGTCTGGAACACGGCGCTCCAGGGCCACGTCGGCAGCGAGTTTCTCTGGCCCGAGTTCGAGGTCAACCTCACGCACTGGACCGACGGGCCGAGCGACGGGAAGTGGCAGGCCGTCGGGACCGCGGGGCTCGTTCTGGGGAGGTTTCCGCTCGCCGGCCGGCTTCACGTCGACGTCGGCGCCGGCTACCAGTTCGCGATGAGCGCGTATCGCACGTACGACCACGCGTGGGTGGCGACCTTCCGCATGCCCTTCTGACGACCCTCCCCGCTCGCCGCTAACGCGCTCCGATCTGATACTGGAGGCGCGCGCCGGCGAGGCGATATCCGTAGCGGGCCTGGGCGTCCCCGATCTCCGCGCGCGTCTGCTGGAGCTGCGCCTGCGAGAGCTCCACGATCGAGGAGAGCCCGAGGTCGTAGCGGCTTCGGGCGAGGTCGAGAGCGCGGTTCGCCTGGACGAGGAGCTGGCCCGCCACGCCGACCTTCTCGTAAGCGGCGACCGTGTCGAGCCAGGCGGTGCGGACGTCGCGGGCCACCTCGTTCTTGAGCTCGGTCAGGACCTCGCGCGCGGCCTGCGCGCGGAAGTCCGCTTCCGCGGCGCGGGCCTGGAACTGGAATCCGTTGAAGATCGGAATGTCGACGTTGATGCCGATGGCGCCGTACCAGGGCGTGATGTTCTCGTTTCGCCACGGCGCGCCGCCCGCGGCTCCGAGAGCGCGGACGTTCGGGAGCATCAGATCCTTCTCCGCGATGTGGAACGTCTCGGCCGCTCGCGCGTCGAGCTCGAGGGCGGAGACTTCGGGCCGCTGCGAAAGGGCCTTCGCGATGAGCGGCCCGGCGTCGGACGGAGGCGCCGACAGCACCGCCGTCTCGTCGACGAGGTCGAAGTTCCGCTGGTCGGGATACCCGAGGACGGCCGAGAGCCCCGCAAGCGCCGTGTTCTGGGCGTTCTCGGCGTCGAGCAGCAGCAGCTTCGCCTCCGCGAGGTCGACCTGGGCGAAGCTGGCGTCGAGCTCGGAGCGCAGCTTGCTCTCCGCGAGCGCCCCGATCTGGTCGGCGACGCTCTGGCGTGCCGCGACCGTCTGCCGGGCGACCCGCAGGAGCGCCTGCGTCCCGAGCGCTCCGTAAAAGGCCTCGTCGGCGGCGAGCACGATGTCGGCGGCCGTCGCCACCGACCGCTCGTCTTCGGCCTGCGCGTGGAGCGTCGACGTCTGAACCAGGTTCGAGGTCCGGCCGAAATCGGTGATGAGCTGGTTGAGCGCCAGGCCTCCCGCCGCCCGGTCGTAGATGGCGGGGTTGGAGAGACCGCCGGCGCTGATGCGGCCGCCCTCGTGCGCGGCGACGCCGGTCAGATACGCGTCGAGCGTCGGGTAGTAGGCCGAGCGCACCGCTCGCGTCACCTGCTGGGAGGCGAGCGCCTGGAGCCGCGCCGCCGAAGTGCGCGGGTTGTTCTGGCGCGCCAGGGCTTCGGCTTCCGAAAGGGTGAGGCGGATGGGCGGCTCCGTTTCCTGGGCCGCGAGAGGGCGCGCGCAGACGGCGATCGCCCCGAGGACGGCGAGAATCGTCGCCGGGTGCCGCCTCACGCCGGCACCGTCGCGCCACGCTCCTCGCGGCGGTGGAGCAGGCGGTAAGCGGCCGGAACCAGGTAGACCGTCGCGACGACCGACACGAGCAGGCCGCCGATGATGGCCTGGGCGAGCGGGGCATAGGCCTCGGCGCCCGTGCCGAGCTTCATCGCCATGGGGATCAGTCCGATGATCGTCGCGAGAGACGTCATGAGGATCGGCCGCAGCCGTATGCGGCTGGCCTTCTGCACCGCCTCCGAAACGGGCAGGCCGTCCCGGCGCAGGATGCGCGTGAAGTCCACGATGAGGATGCTGTTCGAGACAACGATGCCGACCATCATGATTAGACCCATCAGCGACATGACGTTCAGGGTGCTGCCCGAGACGAGAAGGATCAGGAGCACGCCGACGAGCCCCGGCGGGATCGCGAGCAGGATGATGAAGGGGTCGAGGAACGAGGAGAACTGGGCGACCAGGATCAGGTACACGAGGGCGACCGCGAGCACGAGACCGAGGGCGAAGCTGCGGAAGGAGGCGCGCATGCCCTGGACCGACCCGCGCAGATCCACGCGCACGCCCTCGGGCAGCTTCGTCTTCGCGATCACCCGGTCGATCGCCGCCGCGAGGCGGCCGAGGTCCTCTCCCGTCGGCGCCACGTAGATGTCGATGACGCGACGCAGCTGGTAGTGGTCCACCTCGGTCGGGGACTCCACCGGTTTGATCGAAACGACCGAGTCGAGAGGCGTGGAATTGGCGCCGCCCGCGGACCGCAGCGGGATCTGGCGCAGGTCCGACATCGTGTGGATCTGGTCCTCGGGGTACTGCACCGTCAGCAGGTAGTCGTTGCCGGTCCTCGGATCGACCCAGTAGCTCGGCGCGATCATCTGGTTCGACGTCAGGGCCGTGATGACGTTCGTGACGACCTCCTTCGAGGAGAGCCCGACGAGGCTCGCGCGCTCGCGGTCGACGTCGATGCGGAGCGACGGATAATCGAGATCCTGCGGGACGAGCAGGTCGCTGACCCCGCGGAGCTTCCGCACTTCGGCGGCGATGCCGAGAGCCGCGCCGTACGTCCGCTCGAGGTTCATGCCGCTGACCTGGACGTCGATCGGTGCCGGAAGGCCGAGATTCAGCACGGCGTCCACCAGTCCGCCTGATTGAAAGTACGCCGCGAGCTCCGGGAGCCGCTCCCGGAGGCGTGCGCGCACCCGGTTCATGTATTCGTAGCTGCCGACCTTGTGGCCATCCTTCAGGCTGACCTGCACGAAGGCCGTGTGCGGAGCGGAGTTGGGGGTGTAGATCGAGGAGAATCCGGGTGTCGTCCCGATGTTCGAGACGATCATGCCGAGCTCGTTCGGCGGAACGATCCGTCGGATCTCGGCCTCGACGCGCGCGACGTCCTGCTCGGTGAGCTCGAGGCGCGTGCCGGACGGGGCCTTCAGGTTGATCATGAACTGGCCGGGATCCGTGCGCGGGAAGAACGCGACGCCGAGCAGCGGCGCGAGCGAGAACGCGAGAACGCAGACGCCGAGCACGCCGGCGACCGTCGCGGCCGGCCGCGCCACCGAGCGGGCGAGAGTGCGGCCGTAGCGGTCGAGAAGCTGCTCGAACCGGTGGTTGAAGCGGTGGATCATGCGGCCGAACGCGGATCGGGTGTCGACGTGGTCCTCCTCGAGGTGGGCGCGCTTGAGGTAGCGCGCGCAGAAGAGCGGCACCAAGGTCATGGCCACGAAGTACGACGCGACGAGCGAGAAGGCGACGGCCAGCGCGAGCGCCACGAAGAGGAACCGGCTGACGCCGTAGAGGAAGACGACCGGGAAGAAGACGACCACCGTCGTCAGGGTCGCGGCGAGCACGGGAAGGGCGACCTCCGCGCCGCCCCGTTCCGCGGCCACCTCGGCCGGCTCGCCCATCTCCATGTGGCGGAAGATGTTCTCCAGGACGACGACCGAGTTGTCGATGAGCCGCGACAGCGCCAGCGCGAGACCGCCGAGCACCATCGTGTTCACCGTTCCGCCGCCGGCGCGGATCGCGATGAACGCGGCGAGCGCCGAGAGCGGGATGCAGAGAAAGACGGCGACCGTCGCGCGAACGCTGCCGAGGAAGAGCAGGACCATGAGCCCCGTGAGGACGAGGCCGATCCCGCCCTCGTGGAGCAGGTTCTCGATCGCCTTCCGCACGAACACCGACTGGTCGAAGACGACGCTGGCGACGAGCTGCCTGGGGATGTCGGAGAGGCTCGAGACGGCCTCCCGGATTCCATCCACGACCGAGATCGTGTTGGTGTCGCCCCCCTGCTTCAGGATGGGCAGGTAGACCGAGCGCTGGCCGTCCACGCGCACCACGTTCGTCTGGATGGTGTGCGCGTCGACCGCGCGGCCCACGTCGCGGACGAGCACCGACGCTCCGCCGAGCGTCTTCAGAGGCAGGCGGTTGATCTCCTCGGTCGAGGGGAGCTGGCTGTTGGTATAGAGGTTGTAGTCGGTCGGCCCGATCTTCACGTCGCCGGCGGGCAGGATCAGGTTCGCGTCGTTGACGGTGCGGACCACGTCCATGACCGAGAGCTGGTGGGCCTCGAGCTTGAGCGGGTCCACGTACACCATGATCTGGCGGTACTGGCCGCCGAAGGGCTGCGGCACCGACGCGCCGGCGACGCCGGCCACCTGGTTGCGCACGGCGTACTGCCCGAGGTCCCGCAGCTGCGTCTCGTTGAGCCCCTCGCCCTTCAGCGTGATCAGGCACACGGGCAGGCTCGACGCGTCGAACTTGAGGACGACGGGCGGGAGCGTGCCCGGCGGGAGCTTGCGCAGGTCCGCGAGGGCGAGATTCGAGATCTGGGACAGCGCCGCGTTGGGGTCCGATCCCGGGTGGAAGTAGATCTTGATGAGGCTCACGCCCGGCAGCGAGCGCGACTCGATGTGGTCGATGTCGCTGCCGAGCGTGAAGAAGCGCTCGAAGCGCCCGGTGATGTCCGTCTCGATCTGCTCGGGCGGCATCCCCGAGTAGAACGTCGCCACGACGACGACCGGGATGTGAATGGCGGGGAAGAGGTCCACCGGCATGCGGGCGAGCGTCGTGGTGCCGACGATCGCGAGAATCAGGCAGACGACGACGACGAAGTACGGGTGCGTGATCGCGAAGCGTGACATCAGTGACTGCCCTCCGCGCCGTCGCCGGTCTCCTCGATCGGCCGGGGATCCACCTGCTCGCCGGGGCGGAACTGGCTGCGGCTCCCGATCACGACGCGGTCGCCCTCCACGAGCCCGGCGACGATCTCGAGCCGGCGCGCGCCCTCGACGCCGATCTTCACGGCGCGTTCCGCGATCCGATTGTCGGCGCCGACCACCAGGACGGTGGCCTCCTTGCCGTTGCGGGAAACGGCCTGGATGGGGACCGTCAGCGACGCTTCCTTCTTCAGGAGATCGAGCTCGGTCTCCGCGTACATGCCCGGGACGAGGGCGCCGTCGGCGTTGCCGACGTCGATCTCGGTCTCCATCGTGCGGGTCTGACGGTCGAGGTCGTCGGAGAGCCGGGCGACGCGCCCTTCGAGCGTCCGGTCCACGGCGGGGACTCGGACCGACACGGTCGTGCCGACGTGGATCTTGGAGACCGCGGACTCGGGCACCGGCAGGACGAGCCGGAGCTTGTCGTCCTCCGCGAGCCGCACGACCGGCATCGCCTGCGTGTTCGACGACGTGCCCGCCTGGATGAGCGCGCCGGTGTCGGCGTAGCGCCGCGTGATCACTCCCGTGAAGGGCGCGGTGATTTTCGAGTAGTCCGACAGCGCCGAGTACTGGCGGAGGCTGGCCGACGCCTGAGCCACCTGCGCCTCGGCCTGCTTGTCCCGCGCGTTCGCGTCTTCGAGCTCCTGCGCCGCGATCAGGCCGGGCCGGGCGTCCGAGACCTGCTTGAGCCTCTCGTAGGCGGAGTGGGCGGTCTCGTGGGCGGAGCGCGACCGGTCGAGGGAGGCGTCGGCCTCCTGGAGCTGCGCGCGGAGCTCCGGGATCTCGAGGACCGCGAGGACCTGCCCCGTCTTGACGCGGTCGCCCACGTCCACCGAGATCGTCTTGATGTAGCCCGCGACCTTGGCGTGCAGGTCCACGTCCTGGAAGGGCTTGAATTCGCCGGAGAGCGTCAGCGTCATCCGTATGGGCGTTTTCCGCGCCAGCGCGACCGGCGCGATCCGCGCCGCGTGGCCGGACGAGGCCGCCGCCGGACGCGGTGCGCGCGCCCGGGCGAAGACGGTGAGCACGAGGGCCCCCGCGAGCGTGCCGCCCGCGATCATCCAGATCCGTTTTCGATGCGTGGTCATTCCCGCTCCCTCGACCGGGCGGCCGGACTCGACGCCGCGCTGCCGGTTCCTCCTCCGTCCGCGAAAGGCGCCGGAGGACGCGGGCCCGAAGGCCCGCTGGTCAGAGGGAGACGGGAGGAGCTCGGAGGAGGTTGGCGGAGGCGGGCCGCTCGCTCACGTAGTCCGCAGAGCGAGGAGAGTCTTGCCGGAGGATCGGAGGCGCTTCGAAAACCAGCGTGCCGACGGCCGGCGTCAGGGCCAGGCCCGTCCCGATGCTCTTTTCTTCGGGCGGAGGAACCTTGACCGGATCGCTCAGGGACGGGGTGAGGTCCTTCGGGCTGCGGCTCGGGATGCTCTGGGCGACGCGGCTCTGCATCCCGACGAACAGCAGGGCGCCGATCGTCAGCAGCAGCCAGGTCATTCGACCGGCGCGCCCGGGCGCGTTCCGCCGGCTCAACTCACGCACGCCTCGGATTGTCTCGCCGATGGTGGAGCGCATTCAAGCGGAGAACCGTCCGGGCCCGCCGCGGCATTCCCTCCCGTCGCCCGCAAGCGCTCAGGACCGCAGGCCGAAGGTCACCGTCACGGTGAGGTAAACGCTGACGGCGCGGCCGTTCAGCGTGGCCGGACGATACCGCCACCGGCGCACGGCGTCGGCGGCCGCGCGGTCGAGCGCTCCTCCGGCGGACTTCAGCACGCGGACCTCGTCGACGCCGCCGGACGAGGTGATCACGGCCTCGAGGATCACGACGCCCTCGATCCGGGCCCGACGCATCGGCTCCGGATACTCGGGCTCGACCCGGGTTTCGAGCATCGGCGGTCGGACGTCGCCGCCGATCACCAGCGGAGCGCCGGCTGAGCCGGTCCCCGTTCCCGAGCCGTCCCGATCGCCCGTTCCTCCCGGCACCCCCGTACCGCTCCCGGAGTTTTCGCCCTCGTCCGGGCCGTCGATGACGGGACCGTCGGTCTCAGGCGGCGACGCCGCCTCGACGGTGGCGGGAGTGGGGTCCGGCGGCGCGAGGCGGGCGACGACGGGCACGGGCGCGGGCGATCGCACCGACGTCGTCGTCCTCGAGACGTGGCGCGGTCCCTCCGACCCGGAAGGTGGCGGCGGACCGAGCGAGACCGGTATGAAGATCGCGTCGCGATCGGGAGGTGCCGGCGGCTCGCCCGGGTTCCAGACCGACGCTCCCACCAGCGCGGCGATCGTCGCCGCGTGGAGCCCGATCGCGAGCGGCAGGCTCCGCTTGCGCCCCTCCAGCCGGTGCGTCTTCCCGGATTCGAGCAGCGTCGTGTCGAACATGGCGGCCCTCCTGGAAAGGAGGACACCGACGGTTCGGATCCGGTTCCTGCGCGAGGAGGCGGGGGGTCGCGAATTCGGAGCGGCGGAACTGGAGCCGATGACCGGACTTGAACCGGTGACCTGCGGTTTACGAAACCGCTGCTCTACCGACTGAGCTACATCGGCCCGGGAGCGGCGCATCTTACGGGATGCGCGCGATCGAGGTCAATCGCCGCGCACCCGGCTTCGCAGCGAAGCGGGCAGCACGGCGTTCACCCGGAGCGGGAACGTCTCCGAAAGGAAGGCTCCCATCTGGCCGCGCGGGACCGGGTTGCCCGGGCAGTCGTTGCCGCCGCCGCAGCCTCCCGTGCGGGAGGATCGCGGGGCACGCGCTCAGTCGAACCGCACCGAGACGATCTTCGAGCAGCCGGGTTCTTCCATCGTGACGCCGTACATGACGTCGGCGGTTTCCATGGTGCGCTTGTTGTGGGTGATGGCGATGAACTGCGTCTCCTCCGTCATGTCCCGGAGCAGGCGCGTGAACCGGTCGATGTTCGCTTCATCCAGCGGCGCGTCGACCTCGTCCAGGATGCAGAAGGGCGACGGCTTGAATCGGAAGATCGCCATCAGGAGCGCGATCGCCGTCAGTGCCTTTTCGCCCCCCGAGAGGAGGAGGATCGACTGGTTGCGCTTGCCGGGCGGGTGGGCGTCGATCTCGATGCCGGACTCGAGGAGGTCGTTGTCGTCGAGGAGCTTCATCTCGGCGCTCCCGCCCTGGAAGAGCCGCTCGAACATCGCCTTGAAGTTGCCGTTGATGGCGTGGAACGCTTCCGCGAAGCGCTCGGACGAGGTCGCGTTGATCTTGCGGATGGACTCCTGGAGCTCCGCGATCGACCGGAGCAGGTCGTCGCGCTGGCCGGTCAGGAAGGTCAGGCGCTCGGACATTTCCTTGTGCTCTTCGAAGGCGAGCACGTTGACCGGCCCGAGCCGCTCGAGCGAGGCGGTGAGCTCGGCGACCTCCGCCTCGAGAGCCGCCAGGGCTTCCGGGGTCGTCTCGGCCGGGCCCTCGAGGGTCTCGGGCTCGACGCCGAACTCCTCGCGGGCGGTCGCGGAGAGGTGCTCGAGATCCGACTGGACCCGCGTCGCCGAGACCTCGGCCTCGAAGCGGGCCTCGCGGGCGGCATCGAGGCTCGCACGATCCACGCGCGTCGCCGCCTCGGCCGTTTCGACCCGGATCCCGGCGGCCCGCGCCGTTTCGGACGCCGCGGCGTGGCCGGAGGCCCGCTCCTCCCGGGAGGCGAGGTTCGCCTTCTGGCGCTCGCGCGCGTCCCTCTCTTCCTGGACGAGCTCGGCGCCGCGCGACGTGATTCGCGTCTCCTCCTCGGTCGCCTCGGCGAGCCGCCGCTCGAGAGTCGTGCGGGCCTCGCGCAGGGTGTCGCGGGCGGCCTCCATGGCGCGCCGGCGCTCCGCGGCGACCTCGGCCTCCGTACGGCGGTGAGCGAGCTCCTCGGAGGCGGACATCGCCATCGAGCGCGCCTCGGTGAGCGAGGCCGAGAGGCTCACGATCCGCTGGTGCGCGGCGTCCTCGGAGGCGGCGTGCCGCCGCTCCTCCTCTTCCAGGGCCTGGCGCCGCGTCGCGAGACCGGCCGCCTCGTCGCGGAGGGCGCGATCCTCGTCCGACAGCGTCGTGCTCTCCCGGCGGAGCCGATCGCGCTCGGCCAGACGCTCCTCGAGACGGGCCGCGAACGCGGTGTGCGCGGCCCGGGCCTGGCGCTCGGTTTCGCGGAGGGCCGGCAGCTCTGCCTCGCCGCGCTGGCGGTCGGCGCGCAGCTCTTCCACGCGTCTCTCGACCGATGCGAGCGCTCCGCGGGCCTCCTCGAGCCGGCGCTCGAGGGATTCTTCTTCGCGCCGGAGGGCGAAGATTCCGGAGGCTTCGGCGGCGGGTCCCGCGACGCGCACGACCGGCCCGCGCACGACCTCGCGGCCGCGCGTGACGAAGGTCGTTCGCGGCTGGCGCTCCGAGAGCGCGAGGGCGCGGCCGAGATCCTCGACGAAGACGGTCTCGGGCAACGCGGCCCGCTCCGCCGGCGAGAGCCGGTCATGGCCCTCGAGAACGTCTTCCCAGTGGAGGGCGCCCTCGGAGCGATCGGGCCGCGTGTCCTGCCGCCAGTCGGTTCGGACGATCCGGGCCGCCGTGAGCGAGCGCATCGCCTCGACCGCCCGGCCGACGTCGCCCGCGGCGAGGAGGGCGTCGGCGTCGGCTCCCAGGACGAGACCGACGGCGTCTTCCCATCCGGCGCGCGGGCGAATGCGGTCGGAGAGCGTTCCCTGCTCGGAAAGCCCGGCCGATTTCAATGCCCGCCGGACTTCGTCCACGCTCGTGTCGCGGGCGCGGAGCGTCTCGGCGATCGCCGCGCGCCGGTGCTCGAGCGCGCCCGAGGACTGGCGCGCGGTCTCGCGTTCCGACTCGGCCGTCTGAATGGCCGATGCGATCGAGCTCATCGCGGCCTCGAGGCCCGTGACCCGCGCCGTCGTCTCGGCGGCGCCTGTCGCCAGACGCTGCGCCTCGCGCTCGGCCTCGGAGGCGTCGCGCTCGCGGGACGAGAGCTCCTCGCGGATCTTCTCGGCCGCCTGGGTCAGCCGGGCGAGGGAGGCGGCGATGCGTTCGGCCGCGAGGTCCACGTCGTGCCGGGCGTTTCGGGTCGCGATGCGCTCGCCCGAGGCCGTCAGCGCGGCGGCGCGGGTCGCCTCGAGCTCGCCCTCGTGCTGCGCGCACGCGGCGGCCGCCTCCGAGGCCCTGTGGTCGGCCTCCTCGCGGGCGAGCGAGCGGGAGCGTGCCTCCGCCACGGCCCGTTCGAGCCGCTCCTCCAGGTCCGAGAGCTCGCGGGCGGCGCGGACCTGCTCGGCCGAGAAGTCGCGGCCCTCGCGCTCGAGCGACGCGCGGCGCGCCGCGAGATCGAGGGAGGCCCGCTTGTTGGATTCGAGAAGAGCGTCGTCGCGGGCAATCGAGGCTTCGAGCGCGGAGAGCGCCTCGCGAAGCGCGTCGCGCTCCAGGGCGGCTTCGCCGGCCGCCAGGCGGGAGGCCGCCAGGTCCGCCTCCGCGCGTCCGAGAACCGCCGCGGCCTCGGCCTCGCGGTCGCGGCGTTCGTCGCGCAGCCGCTCGGCCGCCGTCAGCGCCTCGCGCAGGGCGTCGGCGCGTGCCCGGGTCAGCGAGGCCCGTCGAAGCTTCAGCTGCTCGGAGTGCTCCTTGTAACGCGCGGCGCGCGACGCCTGCCGCTTCAGCGAGGTGACGTTGCGCTCGATCTCCGAAATGATGTCGGAGAGCCTCAGGAGATTGCCGCGGGTCTCCTCGAGCTTTCCTTCCGCGAGCCGCTTCTTGAGCTTGTACTTCGTAATTCCCGCGGCCTCTTCGATCAGGCGGCGCCGGTCCTGAGGCTTGGTCGAGAGCACCTGATCGATGCGGCCCTGCTCGATTACCGAGTAGGCCCGCACGCCGAGTCCGGTGCCGAGGAGCTGGTCCTGGATGTCGCGGAGGCGAACCTGCTTGTCGTTCAGGAAGTACTCGCCCTCGCCGTCCCGATACACGCGCCGGCCGACGCGCATCTCTCCCTCGGCGTCGCCCTTTTCACTGTCGCCGTTGGAGGCCGCGAGCGTGAGAACGACCTCCGCCATGCCGAGCGGGCGCCGCTTCGCGGAGCCGTTGAAGATGACGTCGTCCATCTTCTCGCCGCGCAGGACGCGGGCGCTCTGCTCGCCCAGGGCCCAGGCGACGGCGTCGCTGATGTTCGACTTGCCGCACCCGTTCGGGCCGACGACGGCGGTTACCGACCCCGGAAAGGCGAGATCCACCTTGTCGAAGAAGGACTTGAAGCCCGAGATCTCGACGCGTTTCAAACGGAGCATGTGGCGCGAATGTAGCAAATGGAGCCCCCTGCTGCCACAACTTATTGGGGTCGCCGGGCGGGAAGGCCCCCACCCCCGGTGGCCGCCGCCGGCCCTGCTAGGATCCCCAACCGATGAAGTCCGACATCGAAATCGCTCAGGAAGCGCGCCTGCGTCCGATGGAGGAGGTGGCGCGCTCGGCGGGAATCGATCCGCGCGACTTCATTCCCTACGGACGCGACAAGGCGAAGGTCTCGATCTCGGCGATCGCCCGCGCCGAAGGCCGGCCCGAAGCGCCGCTCGTCCTCGTTTCCGCGATCACTCCGACTCCGGCCGGCGAAGGAAAATCCACGACCACCGTCGGCCTCGGCCAGGCCCTGAACCGGCTCGGCAAGCGCGCGATCATCGCGTTGCGCGAGCCTTCGCTCGGGCCGTGCTTCGGGGTCAAGGGAGGCGCGGCGGGCGGCGGCTACTCGCAGCTCGTCCCGATGGAGGACATCAACCTCCACTTCACCGGAGACTTCCCGGCGATCACCGCCGCGCACAACCTGCTCGCGGCGATGATCGACAACCACCTTCACCACGGAAACGCCCTCGGCATCGACCAGCGCGACATCCCGTTTCGCCGCGTCCTCGACATGAACGACCGCGCCCTGCGCGACACCGTCATCGGCCTCGGCGGCAAGATCAACGGCGTTCCCCGCGAGACGGGCTTCGACATCACGGTCGCCTCGGAGGTGATGGCGATCCTGTGCCTCGCCCGCGACCTGAAGGACCTCAAGGAGCGCTGCGGCGCCATCGTCGTCGGCTACACGCGGGACGCCGAGCCGGTGCGCGCCCGCGACCTCAAGGCCAACGGTGCGATGGCGGCCCTGTTGAAGGACGCGATCCATCCCAATCTCGTCCAGACCCTGGAGGGAACGCCCGCGCTCGTCCACGGAGGCCCCTTCGCCAACATCGCCCACGGCTGCAACTCGATCCTGGCGACGCGGATCGCGATGCGCTACGGCGAGATCGCCGTCACCGAGGCGGGGTTCGGCTTCGACCTCGGAGGCGAGAAGTTCCTCGACATCAAGTGCGCCTACGGTGACATCTGGCCGTCGGTCGTCGTCCTGGTGGCGACCGTCCGGGCGCTCAAGATGCACGGCGGCACCGCGAAGGACGCCCTCGGCATCGAAGACCTGGCGGCCCTGTCCCGCGGGATGATCAACCTCGAACGCCACCTCGACAACGTCCGGATCTTCGGTCTGCCGGCGGTCGTCGCGATCAACCGCTTCCCGACGGACACGCCCGCCGAGATCGGATTTCTGGAGAAGCGCTGCGCCGAGCTCAACGTGAAGGTGGCGCTCTCCGAGGTCTTCACCCGCGGCGGCGCCGGGGGCGAGGACCTCGCCCGCCTCGTCCTCGAAGAGATCGGGTCGGGATCGGCGCGGTACCGCCCGCTCTATCCCTGGGACCGGCCGCTCGCCGAGAAGATCGAGATCATCGCGCGGCGCCTCTACGGCGCCGGGGGAGTTTCGTTTTCGAAGGAGGCCGAGAGCCGCCTGGCGCGGTACGAGAAGCTCGGTTTCGGCAACCTGCCGATCAACATCGCCAAGACGCCGTACTCCTTTTCGGACGATCCGCGCAAGGGCGGCCGGCCTTCCGGGTTCACGCTCCACGTCGACAAGACGCGGCTCTTCGCGGGCGCCGGGTTCGTCGTCGCGATCTGCGGCGATATCATGACGATGCCCGGGCTTCCCAAGAAACCGGCCGCGGAGACGATCGACGTCGACGAGACCGGGCGAGTGTCGGGTCTCTTTTAGCCGATTCGAGTCGGTTTCGTTTTCGGTCCGGGCAGACCGTTTGCATTGCTCTCAGTCGAAGCGCCCGTCGGCCGCGGATCTCGTCCGAAAAGCTGAACGGATATTGCGCATCGGGAGCAGATATGTGTAGTGTCGCGCTGGCCTACGGAGATCCAGAACCATGTTGACCCTGGAAGTGAGGAGACGTCCGGGCACGGGAGCCGAAGTGCACCGGGTGAGCGGTCCGAGCGCGACGGTCGGAGCGTCGTCGGGCAACGAGGTGGTCGTGCGGGCGCGCGGCGTCTACGGGCGCCACGTCCGGCTGCTCGAGAAGGACGGCGTCTACCACCTCGATCTCTTCCGCGGGATCGCCGCGGTCCAGGTCAACGGGCACGACTTCCTCGGCGGCGCGATCTCGCCGGGGGACCGGATCACCCTCGGCGAGGCGACGATCACGGTCGTCGAGGCGGCGCCGTCGGGCGTGTCCGTGCGATCCGCAACCGGCGGCGAGAGTGCCCCGGTGAGCCCCGCCGTGCC
This sequence comes from uncultured Acidobacteriota bacterium, assembly GCA_963738945.1. Taxonomy (GTDB): domain Bacteria; phylum Acidobacteriota; class Thermoanaerobaculia; order UBA5066; family Gp7-AA6; genus DAHUXD01. The sequence continues at coordinate 1,778,815 of CAVTYD010000002.1, read as the reverse complement.
GGCCGCGTCCACGGCACCGGCGCCTCCGACGCTTCCGGCCACCGAGGTCGAGTACCGCGGACTCCGGCTCTCGGCGTACCGCCTCTGCCGGGAGGCCCGGACGGCCGAAGGACTCGCGACGGAACTGACGGATTTCCTGGATCGGGAGCTGCCTCCCTCCGAGTGGGCCGTCGGCGAGTTCTCGCCGGCCGCCGGTTTTCGGCCGCTGGCCTCGACGTTCCGGGAGAATCCCGCGCTGCCGCCGTCCATGGTGCAGGAGATCCGCGGGGGTGAACGCCTCGCACGCTCCGAGAGCGTGACCGGCGTCCTGACCCTCGTCGTCGAGCCGGCCGAAGGGGCCGGATGCGCGGGAATCCTGGTTCGAGAATCCCCGCGGCTGGCCGCGCGAGCCATTCTCTTCCTCGAGGAGCTGGTGCAGATGGCGGGCGTGGCCTTCGCCGGAGTCGCCGGAGACCCGGGAGCCGAAGAATCGGCGCCTCGCCGGGCCGACGAGCCGGCCCCCGCGGCGCCCCCTTCCGAATCGACCCCGGCCGAAACCGTGCTCCGCTCGACGGACGACCTGAAGAAGATCGTCGAGACCGTCGAGCGCGAGGTGATCGACCGCGCCATGCGCCGCGTCGAGGGAAATCAGTCGCGCGGGGCGCAGATCCTGAACATCTCGCGGGGCTCGCTGATCGCGAAGCTGAAGGAGTTCGCCATTCCGGATTACCGCTACCTGCGGCGGGAGCGCGGGCGCCGGAGTTAGCCGGCTCCGATCTCCCGGTTCTCCGAAAAGCCCCACCACAGGGCGAACGGCGCCGCGAACCGGCCGGCGATCTGGTAGAAGTGAAATCCCGCGCCCCACACGTTCCGGGCGACGGTCCCGTAGTGCGCTTCGCTCCAGGGGCCGAGGCGCGTCGCGTAGAGCGCCTCCACCTGGAAGACGAGCGCCGCGACGTGGATGACGAAGAGCACGGTGGCGGCGGCCCAGAACCGGGCAAAGCGCCGGGGCTCGAGCGGCTTCGGATTCATGGAGAAGAGCGCCGCGAGCAGCACGAAGTTGAAGTGCAGGTCCGCCGCGGGCAGTCCCGGCCGGGGTGAGGCGGGGGGAAAGTCCGAGCGCTCGACGCGGATCTCTCCGGCGACGGCCGACAGCGTCGTGACCGCGGGACTCTCGAAGACGCGGAGCACCGCCCCGGCCGCGCCCGCGACGACCCGCTCGTAGGGCGCCGAGAACAGGAACCAGAAGCCGAGTCCCGCGGCGAACCCGGCCGCCAACCGCAACACGGCGCGCCGGCCGAGCGGAAATCGGACCATCCGCTGCGCGGGCGCGCTTACGGCCCATGCCGGGCCGGCGCTTCGGCGCCGCGAGTCTTCTCGCCGCGGGCGGCCCAGAAGAGAAACATCAGGACGCTCGCGAGAACGACCGCGGACTGCCACAGGACCGTGTGGGAGGAGTCGAAGAGCGCGGGACGGTGCGCGCCGATCCAGAAGAGGGAGACGACCCGCACGAGGTTGAGCGCCTGGATCGCGATCAGGCCCGCGAGGAGCCCGGTGAGGCGGCGGCGCCACGGGGCGGGAAACGCGAGGACGGCCGAACCGAACAGGAGGGCGGCCTCGACGCCGTTGCACCCGTTCTCGATCTGCACGGCGAAGGACCCCGACCGGATCTCCGTTCCGGCCACGCTGACCTTTTCGCCGATGCCATTGAGCATCGTGCCCGAGACTCGCGCGATCGCCGCCGTGAACGGGACGATGACGGCGTCGTTGATCGGGTTCCAGGCGACGAGGAAGTAGAAGGCGACGAGCAGCGCCAGGAATCGGGCGAGAAACAGGAGCGAACGCCGTTTCGGCGAGGCCCCCGGCGCCGCCTTCATCGCGCGGGTTCGTCCAGCGATTCCTGGAACGCGAGGATCGAGGCGCAGAGCGACCGCAGGCCCGCCGGCAGCGTGAGGAGGAGCTCGCCCTGGGCGTTGACGACGACCTGCTCGGTGACGGCCGAGGCGAGCTGGCGGCCGGTCTCGTCGCGGATCTCGTAGTCCATCACGAATCGCGCAACACTCGGATCGCGCAGGCGGGCCGTGACGCGAATCCTCTGGTCGGGCCGAGCCGGCAGGCGATACTTGACCTCCATCCGCGTGATCGGAACGCGATAGCCCATCTCGAGGGCGCGGGCGGCGCTGAAGCCGAAGCGCCCCGTCAGGGCTTCGCGCGCGTGCTCGAGATAGAGCACGTAATGGCCGTGCCAGACGACGCCGTACGGGTCGCACTCGGCGAAGCGCACCGGAATCTCGATCGTCAGGCCGCGCAGCGGCTCCGGCTCTCGAATCGCCGCCGTCACGCGGCCTCCAGCACGGCCGAGAGAAAGTTGCCTCCGGCTCCGAACGAGTTGACGAGGGCCCGGCGGCACCGGCCCGATGCGATCGCCCGGCTCGCCGCGACGAGCTGCGCTCCGCCGGCCGCCGCCATTTCGCCGATCGCGTCCTTGACGGCGAGCTCTTCGGGCAGCGAGGCGCCGAAGATCTTCCGCATCACCTGCGCTTCCGCGCGATCCATCTCGACGACGCCGTCGCGAGAGGAGAGCCACAAATCCACGTCGCCCGGATCGACGCCCGCGTCCTCGAGCGCGCCGCCGATCGCGCGGCCGATCGCCGCGGCGTCCGGGGCGAACCGGTACGGCTCCGACGCGACCCCGGCCGTCGCGATCCCGCTCAGCCGGGCGAGCGGCCGGGCGCCGCGGGATCGCGCGCTCGCCTCCTCCTCGAGGAGGACGACGAAGGCGCCCTCGCCCTGAACGATTCCCGAGGCGCGCTTCTCGCCGCGGAGCGCGCCGACGCGGTCGAACCCCATCGCATAGAAGAAGTTCCACTCGTCCACCGCGCCGGCGAGCATCGCCCGGGCGCGCCCGGATGCGAGGGCGAGCGCCGAGAAGAGCAGGGCATTGAGGGCCGACGGGTCCTTCTGGGTGATCGTCACGTTCGGTCCGAAGATCTTCAGCTCGATCGAGGTCTGTGAGGCCGGCGCGTTGGCGACCGTATTCGGGAAGTGGAAGGGCGGCGCGGCCTCGGGCGATTCCATGAAGAGGACGCGGAGAAACTCGGTGAGCGCGCCGGCTCCCGCCGACCCCGTTCCCATCGCGATGCCGATCGCCTCGGGATCGTCGGGAATCCGGTAGCCCGCTTCCGCCACGGCCTGCGCGCAGGCGATCAGGGCGAACTGGCTGCCGCGGTCGAGCCGGCGGGCCTTCATCGAGGGAATCTCGGGCTGGGGTGAGAAGCGGGCGAACGAGGCGACCTGGGTCGCCTGGAGATCGCCGCGCTCGTCGGGCGAGAAATCGCGAATCGCCCGTTCGCCGGCGGTCAGGCGGCGGAAGAATTCGTCGGCGCTGCGGCCGAGCGGCGAAACGGCGCCGCTTCCCGTGACGACGCCGCGTCCCCGGCCCCGGTTCGTGTCGGCTCGTGTCACGGCGCTGCTCTCGATTCGCCCGGGGAGCCTAGGCGACGTACCGGGCCAGGACGACGACCGAGCTGTTGCCCCCGAACGCGAAGGAGTTCGAGAGGGCGACGCGAACGTCGTGGTCGCGTGCCTCGTTGGGAACGTAGTCGAGGTCGCAGGCCGGGTCGGGATTCTCGTAGTGGATCGTCGGCGGGACTCGGCCGTCGCGGACGGTCAATGCCGTCGCCACGGCCTCGATCGCTCCGGATGCACAGAGGCAGTGGCCGATCATGGACTTGATGGACGATACCGGGATCCGGCGGGCGCGGTCGCCGAGGGCGGCCTTCAATGCCGCGGTCTCGGCGGAGTCGTTCTGGGGAGTGGCCGTGCCGTGGGCGTTGACGTAGTCGACGCTGCCGGCGTTGACGCCGGAGTTCTCGAGCGCCGCCGCGATGGTGCGGCCGCCGGCCGTGCCGGAAGGGTCCGGCGCGGTCATGTGGTACGCGTCCGACGTCACGCCGTAGCCGCGCAGCTCCGCCACGATGGGAGCGCCGCGTCGGCGGGCCCGCGCTTCCTCCTCGAGAACGAGGATTCCGGCGGCCTCGCCGATCGAGAGGCCCTTTCGGTCGCGATCGAAGGGCCGGCACGGGTTCGGATCCACCGAGCGCAGCGAGTTGAAGCCGCCGTAAGTCAGGCGCGCGAGAACGTCGGAGCCTCCCGTCACGACCACGTCGGCCAGGCCCGCGACGATCGCGTCGAAGGCATAGCCCAGCGCATTGGCGGAGGAAGAGCACGCTGTCGTGATCGTGGACTTGATGCCTTCGAGCCCGAAACGCTGGGCGACGCGGTCGGTGATGGAGTCGGGCAGATGGTTGAGGACCTTGGAAGGCCGTGCCTTGCGGCCCCGCAGGTACAGCTCGAAGAAGGCCTCCGAGTCGATCAGGCCGGAGGTGCCGCCGCCGAGGATGACGCCGAGTCGGGTCGGATCCTCCCGCGACGTGTCGACGCCCGAGGCGGCGAGGGCCTCGCGGGCGGCCGCCACGCCCATGCGGTCCGCGCGCGACATGCGCCGGCGCTCGGCCGGCGTGAGAAATCCGTCCGGGATCTCGCCGATTTCCGCCGCGGTCTGGGTGCGGTACCCGGAGGCGTCGAAGAGGGAGAGGGGCCGGATCCCGCATTCCCCGGACAGAAGGCCTTTCCAGGTCTCCTCGAGGGTCGACCCGAGGGCGGTGACCGCACCCATTCCCGTAATGACGACGCGCCGGCGCATGGTCCGATTTTACCGTGCCGCGGGGGAGCCGCCGGCCGGGGTTTGACAGGCTTGGCATAATCGCCATCCATGAACGAGCAGCGGGTCGACTGGCATACCTACTTCATGAACATCGCGCGCCAGGTCGCGACGCGGTCCACCTGCCCCCGCAAGCACGTGGGCGCCGTGATCGTGCGCGACCGGACGATCCTCTCGACCGGCTACAACGGCTCGATCCGCGGCCTCCCGCACTGCAGCGACGTGGGCTGCCTGATGGAGGACGGCCACTGCGTCGCCACGGTCCACGCCGAGGCCAACGCGATCATCCAGGCCGCCAAAAACGGCGTCGCGATCCAGGGCGCCGAGATCTACACGACGGCGAGCCCCTGCTGGCCGTGCTTCAAGCTCATCGCCAACTCGGGCCTCTGCCGGGTGTACTACGGCGAGTTCTATCGCGACGAGCGTTCGGTCGCGGTGGCGAAGAGCGCCGGCATCGAGCTGGTGGATCTGGCCGCGACGAGGTAGCGCTCGGAGAAGAAGCTTGCTATGTCATCCCGAGGGCCGAAGGCTCGAGGGACCTTTCTTGGCTGCCGTGTGACTTCAAAGGGATCCCTCGCTGCGCTCGGGATGACAAGTGATCCCTACGCGGGAACGTCCCCTAAGGCCAGGATCCGGAGGCACTCCTCGAGGTTCTGGCGCGAGCCGGCCGACAACTGAAAGAACCGGCAGCCGAGGCCCGGGTCGTTCTCGCGGCCCAGCCGAACGACGATCGCTTCGGCCACGATCGTGCGGACGCCGCGCTCGACCGGGACGTCGAAGGAAACGTCGAGGCGCGCCCCGACCGGCTGGCGAACCGGCGTACGGACGAAGAAGCCTCCGCGCGAGAGGTCCCGGATCGTTCCGATGTGCTGGAGGCCGTCGCGCCAGAAGGTCACCGACCATTCGACCGCGGAGCGGGCCTCCTCGCGGGGCACGACCTGGAGGAACCGTCTCACGGTGGCGAAGAAGGCCTCGGGATCGAGGGGCAGGGGCAGGGTCTCGTCAGCGCCGGCGCGCCGCGCACTTTCCTCGGTGCCGGCCGGGCAGACGATGACGATCGGCGTCTTCGCGAACTCCGGATCGGCCTTGAGGACCCGGCAGAGGTCGAAACCGGTCATCGGGGTGATGCCGGCCTTGACGATGATCATCTGCGGACGCTCCCGCCGGGCGATGTCGAGCGCCTCCGTGCCGGCCGCCGCGGTCAGCGTCTCGCAGCCGGTCCGCTTCAGCACCTGCTCGGCGGCTCCCCGAAACAGGCCGCTATCGTCGACGAGAAGGATCGCGGGCATCGCCTCGAATTATAAGAGCGGGGCCGGCCGGCGCTGTGAACCGCCTCACACGACCCGGGGCCGCAGCACGATCTCGCCGTGAAGGACGTTCGGCGGAGAGGTCAGGACGTACATCAGGGCACGCACCGTGTCCTCGACCCGGAGCATCTGCTCGCGCTCGAGCGTCGGCCGGAATCGCTCGAAGAAGTCGGTCTCGACCGAGCCCGGGCACAGGGACGTCACACGGATGTTCGCCGGCTTCAGCTCGTGGGCGAGGGCCCGCGAGAAGCCGACGAGGCCGGACTTGGCGGCGCAGTACACGGTTCCTTCGGCGAAGCCCTCGAGGCCGGCGATCGAGGAGACGTGGACGATGTCGGACGGTGCGGTCTTCAAGAGCGCGTGGAGGCTCGCCTGCGTCAGGTAGATCGCCGCGGCGAGGTCCGTCTCGATCATCTCGGCGATCTCCGAGCGGCGCGTCTCGAGCAGGGGCGACCGGTAGCCGACGCCGGCGTTGTGGATGAGGATGTCGAGCCGCTTGAACTTCGACAGCAGCACGTCCACGAGGTCGTAGAGCGCCGGGACGACGCGCACGTCGACGACGTGGTAGGCGGCTTCGCCGCCGCGCTCCAGGATCTCGTGGACGGCCTCGCGCAGTTTCTCCTCGCGCCGCGCCGCGAGGAAGACGCGGGCGCCCGCGTCGGCCAGCGCGACCGCGAAGGCGCGTCCGAGCCCGGACGACGCTCCCGTGATCAGCGCGACCTTTCCCTTCAGCGATTGATCGGCCATGGGCTCCCGCGGACGGCGAAGAGCGCGGGGCCGGCCGCTTTCGCAAATGTATCATCCGCTCTCTCATGGACACGATCTCGCACGGCATCGCCGGCGCCGTGTTCGGGCGGTCCCTGACGGATCGGCCCGGCGCGCGGGCCGCCCTCATCGTCGGCGCCGCGGCCGCGATGCTGCCCGATCTCGACTTCCTCTACATCTCGTCGCGCCTCGACTATCTGAAGGAGCACCGCGGCTGGACCCACTCGTTTCTGGTCATGCCGTTCCTGGCCCTGGCGGTCGCCCTGGTGGCGAAGCTCTTCGCGAAGACGGCGCGTCTCGGAACACTCTGGCTCTTCGCCGCGGTCGGGATCACGTCGCACATCGTCTTCGACTGGATGACGAGCTTCGGAACGATGTTCTGGACGCCGCTGTCGCGGGCGCGCTACTCGCTCGACTGGCTGTTCATCCTGGATCCGTACTTCACCGGCATCGTGCTGCTCACGGTCGTCTTCACGCTCGTGGACCGGGCGCGCGGACGCCGGATTGCGGTGGCCGGCGCGGTCATGCTCGGGGCCTACATCGGGTTCTGCGCGATCGTGCACGCCCATGCGCTCGCCGTCTGGAAGCGGCTCGACGCTCCGCCGCCTTCGGCGAAGGTGTCGGTCCTGCCGCAGTTCCTGTCGCCGTTTCGCTGGCTCGGCCTGTCGGAGCGCGAGAACTCGGTGGATGTGGCGTTCTTCGACGTCGGCCCGTTCGCCTCGGGTCGCGACGATCCGAAGCCGCCCGAGCGATGGACCGAGATCCTGGCGAGCCTCCGGAACTTCTATCCTCCGCCCGAGCGCGCGCGCATCCGCCGCTTCGAGCGTCCGCCCGACTCGCCGGCGCTGCAGGCGGCGCATGCGCTGACCGACTTCGAGGTCTATCTGGCGTTCGCGCGGTTTCCGCTCGAGACGGTTTCCGCGTCCGGAGACGGCGGCACCGAGGTCGTGGTCCAGGACCTGCGCTTTCTGCCCTGGTTCACGGGTCCGTGGCAGCGCGGCGGCGAGCAGGGGCTCCGGCGCGAGCCCTTCGTCTACCGCGTGCGCTTCGACGCCGCCCTGCGCGTCCTCGAGCGGGGCTTCGTCCCGTCGGGCCGGCGCTAGCAGGCTCTCGATCAGGAAGCGGGTGGAGCGTCGGCGGCGCCTTCGCGGACGTCCGCCGCACCCGCGACGTAGGAATACTCGGGCGACGGCGCGCGCGTGAGCGCCTCGGAGATGCCCGCGTAGTAGCCGATCTTGATCAGGAGCCGGACGAAGACGAAGACCTGCTGCGTCAGGATCAGGGGCACGAGGGCGAAGCGCGCCTCGCCTCCCGCCGACGGATCGAGGACCAGCCAGATCAGGTACAGACCGGCGGTCGTCACGGCATAGAGGCCGAGGATCCCGAAGAGGCGAAGCGGCCGTCCGATCGCGCCGCCGATGCCGAAGAGAAACCGGGAGACGGGCGGCAGGTCGGGCCGCGCGACCCAGACGGTCCGTACTGCATCGGCGAGCAGCTTGATGACGGCCAGGGCGAGCACGACCGCCGCCAGGCGCAGCGCCGTCACCGCGAGGGCCGCCTGCTCGGTGTGGAGGCCGCGGACGCGGTGACGCAGGGCTTCGCCCGAGCCCACGTAGATCCACTGGTAGGCGGCGAAAGCCGCGCCCCAGGCCGCGAACGTGAAGAGGAGGAAGGCCGGCATTCGGCGCATTCCTTCTCTGCCGAAGGTCACCAGCGAAGCCGACGGCTCCCGCAGCGCGCCGAGCACGCCCCCGAGGGAGAAGGCGTGAAGGACGATGGCGAGCAGCGCGAGCGAGAATGCCGTGGCGCCGACCCCGCGCATCCCCGGCAGCTCCGACCAGCGTATGCCCTCGGGCGAGAGAAGGCCCGTCGCGATCTCCGGAAAGTTGCCGAGGACGTCCGGATGTGTCCGGCGGACCGTCTCCCACCAGCCGTAGTCCGGATTGGCCACCATCTTTTCGCCAGCCGGCGACCGGTCGAGCAGGGCATGGAGCGAGTTGCCGATCGGCAGGATCAGCGCCGCGGCGAGCATCAGCTGGATCAGCCAGAGCGCCACGGCGAGATAGGGCTTCGAGAGCGAGAGGCCGAGCCCTCGCAGAAAGCAGGAGAGCGCCCTGGGCGAACGGCCCTTCACCATGCCACCGTCATGAAGTCGATCATGTTCTGGACCCAGAAGACCGCGCGGGCGGTCCACCGCGTCGCGGCCCGCAGGTCGGGCTCCGGCCGGCAGCCGTTGTTCGTGCGGTCCGCGTCGAGGAGGATCTTTTCATCGGGATCCACGACCGCCTCGATCAGGCGAGGCCCCGAGGCGACGCGGAAACGCTTCCAGCGCGCCTCGCCGTCCCAGCGCGAGCGGTACACGTGGCCGCCCTCGAAGCGCAGTAGCACGTCCACGGGCATCGCCACGTCGCCGCGGCGGACGACCGTGACGACGGAGTCGTAGCCGCGGGCTCGGGCGAGCGCGGCGGGAGGTCCCTCCGACAGCTTGCCGTCCTTCTCGAAGAGGCCGATCGGCGGACGCGCTGGCCTCGTCTCGGCCCCGCCGATCGCGTAGTCCACGATGCCGGAGGAGTAGAACGTGCGGTCGAAGAACCAGGTCCAGTCGGCGCCGGTCGCGTCGTTCACGGCCGCGATGAAGTCCCGCGTCGTGGGATGCCCGAAGCGCCAGCGGTCGGCGTAGAGGCGGAGGGCCCGGTCCATCATCGGCGTCCCGAGGAGGCGCTCGAGCGTGGCGAGGGTGAGCGCCGTCTTCGAGTAGACCTGGCCGCCGTAGGACCGCCGCTCGCGAAAACGCCAGCTCTCGGAGGCGAGGACGTCCCAATCCGCGACCTCGAAGTAGCGCCGGTTCACGTCGAGCGGGTAGTGAATGTCGATGCCGAGCGGGAAGTGGAGGCCGAACACGTCGAGGTCCACGTGGTTCGGGCCGTACACGGCCTTCATGACGCGGTCGGTCATGTACGTGTTGAAGCCCTCGTCGAGCCACGCCTCCTCGAACTCGTTGGAGGCGAGCAGGCCGTAGAAGAACTGGTGGCCGGCCTCGTGGACCGTCACGGCTTCGGGTCGATGGATGGCCTTCGGCGCGCTCCAGACGGTGCCGCCCGTGATGAGCGTGGGGTATTCCATGCCGCCCGCTCCGTGCGCGCCCCAGGGCGGGTCGACGATCGAGAGCGTGGCGTAAGGATAGCCGCCGAGGACCCGTCCGTATCCGGAGAGCGCCGCCCGTGCCGCTCCGAAGTAGCGAGGCGCCTGGTCGGCGTGCTCGGGCTGGAGGTAGAGGAAGAGGCGCGTGTCTCCCAGTCCCGCCTCGCGGAAGGTGTCCTCGAGGACGAGATAGCTCGGGTCGGCCGTCCAGGCGAAGTCGTGCACGGCCTGCTGGCGGAACCGGTAGAGCACGCGGCCCGCGGAAGTCTCGCGCTCCTCGACCCGCTCGCCGGTCGCCCCGACCTTGCCCTTGTAGCGCGCCGGGACGTCGATCGAGACGTCGTAGTTGCCGAAATCCGAGAAGAACTCGCTCGAGGCGTGGAACTGGTGGCAGTTCCAGCCCTTCTCCTGGAGAACGCCGATCTTCGGGAACCACTGGACGACCATGAAGAAGTCGTCCTTGTATCCGGTGCGGACGGCCACCCGCGGCAGGCGGTCCTGGAAGTCGAGGGCGATCGAGATCGTCTCTCCGGGCGCCACGGGCTTCGGGAGCTGGATTTCCGCGACGGTTCGATCGTCGGCGTTGCCGTCGTCGGGAGCGATGAAGCGCATGCCGGGCAGGAGGTCCGCGCCGTCGGGGCCGATCATTCGCGTGATCTCGACGGAGCCCCAGGAACTGGGGAGCTGCCCGTCGCGTCCCTCGCCGTGCGACTCCCGCCAGAAGGTCGAAAGCGTGTTGCGGAACGCATTCAAATAGAGATGGAAGCGCAGCGTCGGGGCCGGATGCGACGTCGTGTTCTTCCAGGTCAGGACCTCGTTGGCCTCGATCGTCTTCTTCTCGGTATCGAGGCGGCAAGTGATCTGGTAGGACGCGACCGGCGGCGGGAACGACTGGGCGAGGAGAAGGGGAGCCGCCGCGACGGCGCACAGCGCGAGGGCGAGGGCTCGCACTTTTGCCGCGGACATTGGGCTGACTGTAGCATGGCGCCGATGCAGGACGAGAGCCCGCCCTCCGACGCCGGAGACCGCGTCGCCGCGCTCCGCGAGCAGATTCGGCGGCAGGAACGCCTGTACTACGGCGAGGGCCGCCCCGAGATCTCCGACGCCGAGTTCGACGCCCTGATGCGCGAGCTGATCGCGCTCGAGTCGCAGCACCCGGAGCTCTCGAGCGAGGACTCGCCGTCGCGGCGCATCGGCGGCGAGCCGGTCGAGGGCTTCGAGACGGTGGTCCACGCGCGGCCGATGCTGTCGCTCGAGAATGCCTACTCGTGGGAGGAGGCCGAGGCCTGGCTCGCGCGGGCCGAGAGGGTGCTCGGCCGGCCGATCCGCGGGTTCGTCGCCGAGCTCAAGATCGACGGGCTCTCGCTGTCGCTGCGCTACGAGGAGGGGAGACTGCTTCGCGGCGCGACCCGCGGCGACGGCGTGCGCGGCGACGACGTCACGTCGAACGTCCGGACCATCCGGACGATCCCGCTGACCATCGCGGAGCCGTCGCCGCTCGAAGTGCGCGGAGAGGTCTACTACTCGAAGAAGGCGTTCGAGAAGGTCAACGCGGGCCGCGAGGCCGAAGGGGAGCCGCTCTTCGCCAATCCGCGCAACGCGGCGGCCGGGACGCTGCGCCTCCTCGATTCCCGCGTCACGGCGCGGCGCCGGCTCGACGCGTGGCTCTACGGCGTCGTCGAAGCGCCGGCGCTGCCGGCGAGCCAGTCGGAGACGCTCTCGCGCCTGAAGTCCCTCGGGTTTCCGGTCAACCCGCACTGGCGGCGCTGCGAGAGCTTCGAGGAGGTCCGCTCCTTCGTCGAGGAGTGGAGCGAGAAGCGCCACGGGCTCGAGTTCGAGACCGACGGCGTCGTGATCAAGGTGGACGACCGCGCGACCCAGGACGCGCTCGGCGCGACGGCGAAGTCGCCGCGCTGGGCACTCGCGTACAAGTACCCGGCCGAGGAGGCGACCACCGTCGTGCGCGAGATCAGCGTCAATGTCGGGCGGACGGGCGTCCTCACACCGGCGGCCCATTTCGACCCGGTGCAGCTCGCCGGAACGACCGTTCGCAAGGCGACCCTCCACAACTACGAGGATCTCTCGCGCAAGGACGTGCGGGTCGGCGACACGGTCGTCGTCGAGAAGGGCGGCGACATCATTCCGAAAGTCGTCCGCGTCGTGCTCGAAAAGCGCCCCGCGGATTCCGTGCCGTTCCGCATGCCCGCGACCTGTCCCGACTGCGGCGACCCGGTCGTTCGCGAGGAGGGCGAGGTCGCGACGCGCTGCGTCAACCCGGGCTGCCCGGCCGTGGTTCGCGAAGCCCTCCAGCACTTCTGCAGCCGCCGGGCGATGAACATCGAGGGGCTCGGCGAGAAGCTCGTCGACCAGCTCGTCGGCGCCGGCCTCTTGACCGACGTGGCCTCGGTCTACGACCTGAAGGCCGAGAGCCTCGTGGCGCTCGAGCGATGGGGAGAGAGGTCGGCGTCGAACCTCGTCGCCGAGATCGAGCGCAGCAAGGGCAACGACGCGTCCCGCCTGCTCTATGCGCTCGGGATCCGGCACGTGGGGGAGAAGGCCGCCCGCACGCTCATGGGCCGCTTCGGCTCGATCGACGCCCTGGCGGCGGCCTCGGAGGCCGAGCTCCAGGCCGTCGAGGACGTGGGCCCGAACACGGCGGCGGTCGTGCGGGCGTGGTTCGCGCATCCCCGCCACGTCGAGCTGCTCGAGAAGCTGCGGCGTCACGGGGTCCGCTTCGACGGCGAGAAATCGCCGCGGCGAGCCGACGGAACGCTCTCCGGGACAACGGTCGTCCTGACGGGAACGCTCGAGGGAATCAGCCGGGAGGACGCGGGAGAGCGCCTCGCGGCGGCCGGAGCGAAGATCTCGGGATCGGTTTCGAAGAGGACCGACTACCTCGTCGTGGGAGAATCACCGGGATCGAAGCTCGACCGAGCGAAAGCCCTCGGCGTCCGCGTCGTCACCTGGGATGAAATGCTCGCGATTCTCGGGAAGGAGTGAGCCGTGCCGTCGAAAGTGATCCTGTTCTGCCCTCTCCTCGAATTCAAGAACAAGCCGGCGACGCTGATGACCATCTCCCCGCTCGGCTACTACGAGTGCCGGCTGGACATGGCCGCAGGAAATCACACGATCTACGTCCCCATCGCGGGCACGGCCGTGATCTTCACCGAGCCGAATACGATCGGAGCGATTCCACCGGACGTCGAGCGATACGGATAAAACGTCGCCTCCGCTCGCTCGGGGATCTGCGCGCCCGTTCGGGCGCGCACCGGCCGGCGGCTCGCGCAAAGGCGCTCGGCCCCCGGCCTGATCCCCGCGCTCGCTGCGGCTCCCGCGGCGTGAGCCTCCACCCTCGCTTCGGTCGGGTGACTTCTCACGCCGCGAACCTCACCGACAGTGCCGCGCGTCGAGCCGCAAAGCAAACCCCCTCGCCCCCCGCACCCGACCATCAAAGGCAGACCCGCGGCAGTAGGGAACGCCGACCGAAGGTCGGCGTTTACGGGGGGAGAGGGTTGGGGTGAGGGGGAGGAGTCGCTCGACCGGCAAGATGGGCCGGCCGCGCCGAAGGTCGCGTCTCGAGGGCTACGCCGTTTTCGCTACCAGTCTTCCCGCATGGCCCTTGAGGCGGAACGCCAGGATGACGAGCAGGACGCCCCAGGCGATCGCGAAGGAACCGATGAGCCACATGAGAGAAAGCGCGCCGGCTCCCGGCCGCGCGATGAGCAGGACTCCCAGGACCACGGTGCAGAGTCCCGACAGGATCCAGAGCCATTCCCCCTGGACCTCCTTGCGCAGCCGGACCGCGGCGGAGATCTGCAGGATTCCCGCGACGATGGCCCAGAAGGCGATGATGTAGAGAAGCGTGATCGCCGTGATCGCAGGCCAGAAGAAGGTCACGAGGCCGGCCGCGATCCCGAGGACGCCGAGAAAGACCAGGGAGCCGTACTTCGAACGGACGCCGGCGACGACCTCGAAGATGCCGTCGACCAGGGCATAGGCACCCCAGAGGAGAACGAGCGCGGCGATCGTCAGGCCCGGTCGCGCATAGGCCAGCAGCCCGAACGCGATCGCGACGAGGCCGCGCAGGAGCAGGACCCACCAGTGTTGCGCCAGGGTGCGGATCATGGGGACCTCCTTTCGCGCCGAGTCGGCGCGCCGGTGCCGGCCTTACTTCTTCTTGGCCGCGCGGGCCTTGGCCTTTTCGGCCTTGCTCTTGTGGGCGAGATCGGCGCGGTGCGCGCGCTCGTAGGTCTGAATGTCCTTGAACCTCCCCTTCGAGTCCCTGACCGCGTAGAGCTTCTTGCCCGCGACGGAGCGATGGGTCGTTCGCCTCATGGGAGCCTCCTTGGGGCGGAGTCTATGCAATTCCCGTAAAGAGGGGATCGAGCTCCGAGAGCCGGGCGACGCGAACGACCGATTCGGGCGCCGGGCCGTCGCCGACGAGGATCGCGGAGAGGCCGGCCCGCTCGGCGCCGACGACGTCGATCTCGTAGATGTCGCCGACGTAGGCGCAGGCCCCCGGCGCGATGCCGAGCCGGCCGGTCGCCGCGTGGAAGATGCGCGGGTCCGGCTTCTCGACGCCGATCTCGGCGGAGTCGACGACGAACTCGAGCAGCGGAGCGAGGCCGGCCTGCTCGAGGAGGCCGCGGACGCGGCCGTCGGCGTTCGAGACGACGGCGGTCCGATAGCCGCGCCGGCGCAGGGTGGACAGGACGGCCGCCGCATCGTCGGCGGGCCGGGACCACAGGTTCGAGCGGACGTGCTCGTCGATGACGGCGCGCGCGGCGGCCCGCCGCCGCCCGGCGTCCTCGAGGCCGAGGCCCGCGAGGAGCGTGTCGAAGTAGAGGGGTACCCGCTCCGCGTCGCGGGACTCGGGGCGGGCGAGGATCAGCTGCCGGACCGCCGTCACGGCGCCGGCCTCGGCGCGCCGGAATGACGCGTCCTCGAAAGCGGCTCCGGCCGCCCCGCACACTCGTTCGCCGTCCACGTGGATCAGCGTGCCCCCCGCGTCGAAGAGGACGGCGCGGACGTTCTTCAGAGAAGCTCCGCCCGAACGACTTCCTCGAGGCGGTCGGCCACCGAGCGCACCTCGTCGGCATCGGGGCCCTCGACGAGGATGCGAAGGAGCGGCTCGGTGCCGGAGTAGCGCAGGAACACACGGCCCCGTCCGTTCAGCGTTCCCTCGGCTTCTCCCACGGCCCGGGTGATCGGAGCCGACTCCGCGATCGGCACGCGGCGGCCCACCCGGATGTTGCGCAGCGTCTGCGGGATCTTCTCGAGCGTCGCGAGCTCCGAGAGCCGCCTGCCGGAGGCGCGCACGATCCCGGAGAGCACCAGCGCGGTCAGGATCCCGTCGCCGGCCGGCGAGAGGGGAGCGAGGAGGACGTGCCCCGACGTCTCGCCTCCGAGCGCGGCGCCGGTCTCGTCCATGAGCCGCGCGACGTTGCGGTCGCCGACGGCCGACCGGCGGAACGCGATGCCCTCCTCGGCGAGCGCCGCCTCGAGGCCGAAGTTGGACATGACCGTGCCGACGACGCCGCCCTCGGGCAGCTGGCCGCGGGCCTTCCAGTCG
Source organism: uncultured Acidobacteriota bacterium (assembly GCA_963738945.1). Lineage (GTDB taxonomy): Bacteria > Acidobacteriota > Thermoanaerobaculia > UBA5066 > Gp7-AA6 > DAHUXD01. Next base: position 1,763,328 of record CAVTYD010000002.1, on the reverse strand, counting down.
CGGGCGACGACCCAGAGGACGTCGTCGCCGTCGAGGATCCGTCCGTTCTCGTCGGCGAAGATGGAGCGATCCGCGTCTCCGTCGAACGCGACGCCGAGCGCCGCGCCCGACTCGCGGGTGGCCCGGGCCATCGCCGCCGGGTGAAGGGCGCCGCAGTCGCGGTTGATGTTGCGCCCGTCGGGAGCCGCGTGAATCGCGGTCACGCGCGCGCCCGCGCGCTCGAACGCGCGGGGGCCGATCTGAAAGGCGGCGCCGTGGCCGGCATCCATGAGGACCGCGAACCCGTCGAGCCTTTCGGTGACGCTCGCGTTCAGGCGGGACACGTAGGTCGCGATCAGGCCGGGGTCCGGGTCGGGCGGCGGGGGCTCGGCGCCGGCTGCTCCGGCCGAGGCTCGGGCGTCGAGAAGCCGGTTCTCGAGGTACTCCTCCTCCTCGTCCGGCCACTTGCGGCCGTCGGGGCCGAAGATCTTGATGCCGTTGTCCTCGTAGGGGTTGTGCGAGGCGGAGACGGCGACACCGGCGCGGGCTCCGAGCTCGAGGACGAGCTCCGCGACGCCCGGCGTCGTGATCACGCCCGCCGAGGCGACGTTGCAGCCCCCCTCGCCCAGGCCGGCCGCGAGACTCGCGACGATCCAGGGCGTCGACTCGCGCGTATCGCCGCCCAGGACGACGCGGGCGGCGCCGCCGCTCGAGAGCCGGCGGCCGAGCTCCCGTCCGAGCCGGCGCACCGACGCCGGGTCGAGGGGGAAATCGCCGGCCTTTCCGCGCAAGCCGTCCGTTCCGAAGAGTTTCATGGCCTTCCTTTGCGAGTTCGTACCGGCGACGGCCGGAGGGTCGGCTCGGGCAGCGGCGTCGGTCGGAGAATTTTCACCCGGACGGTGACGAGTTGTCCCTCCCGGACGCGCACGCCCGAGGGGAGCGCCAGGGTCGTCGTCTCGCTGAAGGTCGCGTCGCGCCCCTCGAGCGCGACGGGCTGCGTCGAGAGGGCCGTCAGCCGCCCGAGGGCCTTGGCGGGCCCCACGATGCGCGCGGCCCGGGGCTCGACGGTCACTTCCCCGAGCTCGGCGCCCGAGGCCGGCTGGCCGGCGAGGTCGGGTTCGATCGCCACCGTCTTCTCCGCCACGGCGTCGAGCACGAGCCGGATCTCGGTTGGCGAGATCGCGATGACCTCGACGTCCGCCGGGACGTTGATGTCCTCGGATCCCAGCGGATAACGCTTCTCGCCGGGCGCGGCGTCGGCGAGGTCCACCACGGCCTCGAGCTTCGACGGATCGAGCGCGCGCAGCGGCGTGAACGCGCCGCGGATCCGGACGTCCACGGCGTCGGGCAGGGGAGAGACGACCATCGTGCCGCGGGGCACGTTGACGATCGAGAGCGGGATCCGATAGTTGCGCTCGGAGATCCGCTCGCGCCGCTGGCCGGTCAGGACGTACCAGGTGGCGCAGGCGACGGCGAGCGCCAGGAGCTTGGTTCCGAGGTTGCGGAAGAGAATGCGCGAGATCTGCATCGTCGGCGCCCGTCAGGCCGCGAACTCGCGGAAGAGGAGGTCGCGCAGCGACTTGCCATCGAGGTCCTCCTGGAGGGTCCCGGCGCGCGCGAGCGAGATCGTGCCGCGCTCCTCCGAGACGAGGATCGCCAGGGCGTCGGTTTCCTCGCTGATCCCGATGGCCGCACGGTGGCGGGTGCCGAAACGCTTCGGCAGGCTCTCCTTGAGCGACAGCGGGAGGAAGCTCGCGGCGGCCGCGATGCGATCGCCCGAGACGATGACCGCGCCGTCATGGAGGGGTGTGCCGGGCGCGAAGAGCGTCACCAGCAGCTCGTAGGAGACGGCGGCGTCGATTCGCGACCCGTTCTCGATGTACGTCTTCAGGCCCTCGCGCCGCTCGAGCACGATGAGCGCGCCGACCCGCCGCGCCGACAGCGACGTCACCGCGAGGACGATCTCCGAAACGGTCTCCTCCGCGTGATAGCCCGAAAAGAGCGCGAAGAACGGCGTGTGCCCGAAGACCGCCAGAGCGCGGCGCAGCTCGTGCGAGAAGAGGACGATGATCGCGAAGGGGACGTAGAAGATCAGCGTCTTCAGGATGGTGGTCAGCGCCACCAGCTTCAGCAGGCTCGCGACCGTGTAAGCCGCGAAGACGGCGAAAAGGCCGATTACCATCTGCACGGCGCGCGTGCCCCGAATCAGGCGCAGCAGCGAGTACGTGATGGCCGCGACGATCAGGATGTCGAGGGCGTCCCGCCACGTGAAGTTCAGGTGACCGAGGGCGCCGAAGCGCGCGGCGAGGGCCTGCATCACCGGGCGGCGGCTCCGGCCGGCCGCGCCGCCGGCGCGCCCGCACGGGCGATCGCTCCGGAGAGGCGGAGAAAGCGGACGGACTCCCGGACGTCGTGCACCCGCAGGATCCGGGCCCCCGCACGGGCGGCCGCCGCGAGCGCGGCGAGCGAGCCGGGAAGGCGGTCGGAGAGTGGCGCGTCGTCCGGAAGGCCGGAGAAGCGGCGGACGAAGGCCTTGCGCGAGGCTCCGACCGCGATCGGGTATCCGAGCGACGCGAGCGCCGCCAGGTGCTTGAGCAGAATCAGGTTCTCTTCCGGGCTCTTCCCGAACCCGAGGCCGGGATCGAGGGCGACGCCTTCGGCGGCGATGCCCGCCCCGATCGCGCGCTCGGCCGCTTCGGCGAGAAACCCCGCGATGTCGGCGAGCGGATGGGCGTACGAGACGTCGTCCTGCATCGTCCGGGGATCGATGCCCTTCATGTGCATCAGGATAGCTCCGGCTCCGGCGCCCGCGATCGCCGCGGCCATTCCGGCGTCGAAGCGAAGGGCGGTGACGTCGTTGACGAGGTCCGCACCGGCGGCGAGAGCCTCCCGCGCCACGTCGGCCTTGCGCGTATCGACTGACAGCGGGATCGGAGACCTCGCGCGGATCCCCGCGATGACCGGGACGACCCGCGCGATCTCCTCGGCGGGCGGCAGCTCGCGGGCCGCGCCGTAGCTCGCGGGCCGCGTCGATTCTCCGCCGACGTCCACGATCGCCGCGCCATCCTCCGCCATCGCGAGAGCCGTCTCGACGGCCCGGGCGGGGTCGAAGTGGATGCCGCCGTCGGAGAACGAGTCCGGGGTCACGTTGATCACGCCCATGACCGCCGGATCGACCGACAGGTCGAGCGACCGGCCGTGGGCGAGGCGGAGAAGAGAGGGCCGCCGCGCGACGCGGGCAAACGCCGCCTCCGCACGGCTCCGCAGGCTGCCGGGCAGGGCCTTCAGCGTCTCGGCCCGACGCGCCCGCGAGATCGCGACGGGAGGCGAGGAGGACCCGTCGAACCGCAGTACGTCCACCGGGAAGTCCGAGGCGGCGAAGGTCGCCGGGCGGTGTCCGTCCCAGGCCGCGACCTCGCGCAGCGTCTCGGCGTCGGCGGCGGGAACGACGAGGTCGGTGGCCACCGGGCGAGTCTAGTAGATACGCGGGAGGCTCCGACCGACCCGAAATTCTCGAGATTTCGCGCCGCCGATCGCGCACGGCACCCGCCGGCCGGGATTGCGCGCCCGTTCGGCGACCGGCGGACGGCGCCCGCCCCGCGGTGGCGTACGAAGCGGTGGAGGTGATGCCATGGCGATCTCGAGATGGGTCCTGATTCTGGCGGCGGCTCTTCCGGCGCTTTCGCCGCCGAAGCCCGACGATGCGGCGCGGCTGGGCGAGCTCGCCCATGCGGTGCTTTCGGCCGACTACCGCGGCGATCGGGCCGAGCTCGCTCGGCTCGAGGCCGAGCTCGGGCGCCTCGGAGACGGACCCCTGTCCGAGTACCGCGATTACTGGCGCGGGTTCGCGCTCTGGCGCCGGGCCATGAACGGATTCAACGAGACCCCGACGCCCGACGATCTGACCTCCGACCTCGAGAAGGCGCTCGCCCGCTTTCAGACCTCGCTCGCGCGCCGCCCCGACTGGATGGAGGCGCGACTCGCGATGGTGGGCTGCTGGGGCAATCTCCTGTTTCTCGCCGGCAAGGACGAGGCCCGGCGCAAGGCCCTCTTGACCGACGCGCTGCCGTCGTTTCGCGAGCTGATGCAGAACGCCGGAGACAATCCCCGGGCGCTCTGGATCAAGGGCGGGATGCAGATGTCGGCGCCGCCCCCGACGGGCGGCGACTTCGGGAAGGCCGCTCTCACGCTCGAGCACGGGGTCGCCTGCGCGTGGCGCGAGGCCGGCGAGACCGCCCCGGCCTGGGAGCCGCGCTGGGGCGGGCCGGAGAACCTCATGGACCTCGCGTGGCTCTATTCCCACGCGCCGGAGAAGGACCGGCGTGCCGCGCTGGCCTACGCCCGGGGCGCCGCCACGGCCGTGCCCGAATGGCACTACGTGCGCGACGTCCTGATCCCCCAGATCGAGGCGCTCCCGGCCGCGGCGGCCGCGCCCTGAGCGCCCCGCCGGTTGCAGGGGATGGGCTTGCGCCGCGAGAATCCGTTCCCATGACCAGCGGGACGACGATCCCGAGGGACGGTGTGCCCCATCCGAGGGTGTCTTACGCGGCGGCGTGGGCCGTGCTCTTCGGCGTCTACACGGCCCTCTTCGCCGCCTCGGGCGTCCCGGTGCCGATGGCCGCCAAGGGAGCCGCCGCGGCCGCGCTTCCCCCGGCCCTCGTCGGACTCGCGGCCCTCGGACTCGCGAAGCGCTGGCCGTGGCCTCCGGCGGGGCGGTGGCGGCTCGGAGTCCGGTTGGCCGCGGCGCTGTTCGGCATGGCGGTCCTGTCGGTCGCCATCTGGCTCCTGATCGTCGAGATCGACGTGCGCGTCGGATCCGCCGGAGCGCGCCGGCCCACGGCTCCCATCGTCGCGTGGCAGTTCGTGATCGATTTCCTGCTGTTGCTTTCGCTCGCCGGCGTCGGCTACGCCCGGCACACGGCCGAGGCGCTGCAGGACGCCCGCGAAACGGCCGCCCGCTCCGAGGCGCTGCGGGCGCGCGCCGAGCTCCAGCTGCTCCGCTCGCAGGTGCAGCCGCATTTCATCCTCAACGTCCTGCACGCCCTGCTCGGACTGGTTCGCCGCGACCCGGCTCGCGCGGAGAAGGCTCTCGAGCGGCTCGGCGAGCTCCTGCGGTTCGGTTCGGAGGTCCATCAGGCCGACCGGGACTGGGTGCCGCTGTCCCGCGAATGGGAGTTCGTGGCGAGTTATCTCGATCTCGAAAGGATCCGGCTGGGCGATCGACTGAACGTCTCGGTCGTCGCCGAGCCGCACGCCCTCGAGGTTTCGGTGCCTCCCTTCGCCCTTCAGCCGCTGGTCGAGAACGCGATCGCGCACGGCGTCGCTCCCCGGGCCTCCGGAGGACGCGTCGTCGTCTCGGCCCGGAGGTCCGGCGGACGGCTGCTGCTCTCCGTTTGCGACGACGGGCCGGGCGCATCCGAGGCCGAGCTCGCGGCGAGCCCGCGTCTCGGTCTGCGGCTGCTCCGCGAGCGCCTGGCCGCGCTCTACGGCGAGCGGGCCCGGGTCCGGTTCGATTCGCCGCCGGGCGGCGGCTTCTCGGTCCTGCTCGACCTGCCCGACGACGGCGCGAGGGAGCAGGGATGAGCGTGGTGCGGGCGCGGGCGCTCATCGCCGAGGACGAGGCTCCGGCTCGCGAGAGCCTGCGAGAGTACCTGGCGAGCGTGCCGGCGGTCGAGATCGTCGGCGAGGCCGTGGATGGACGAACCGCCCTCGCGCTGGCCGAGGCGCAGGTTCCCGACCTCCTTTTCCTCGACGTGCGCCTGCCCGAGCTGTCCGGCCTCGAGGTCGCGCGGCGCATCCGGCATCGCGCGGAGATCGTGTTCACGACGGCGTACGACCGCTTCGCCGTCGCGGCCTTCGAGATCGGAGCCATCGACTATCTCGTCAAGCCGTTCGGCCGGGAGCGCCTCGTCGGCGCCGTCGGACGGGCGCTGACGCGCCTCGGCCAGCCCGCGGTCGGGGCCGGCGACCGCGCCCGCGACTCGCTCGCCCGGGGGCCGCTCGAGCGCCTCTTCGCCCGTCACGGCGACCGCATCGTTCCGATCGCGTGCGGCAGCATCCGCCGCATCCAGGCCCAGGGCGACTACGCCGAGGTGCATGCGGCCGAGGGCGTCTTCCTCATCCACGTGACGCTGGCGGAGCTCGCGGCGCGGCTCGATCCGGCGCGGTTCCGGCAGGTTCACCGCTCCCACATCGTCAGCCTCGACGCGATCGCTCACATGCGACCCCACGACGACCGGCGGCTGGCGATCACGCTCAAGGACGGGAGCGTCGTCGTCGCGAGCCGCGCGGCTTCGGAAGAGCTGCGCCGCCTGGCGCGCTGACACGCCGCTCTCGCTCGCTACAGCGAGCGGGCGAAGAAGCGGATCTCCGGCGACTCCTCGGAGAGCCGGATCATGCGCTCGAAGGTCAGTCCGAGCTTCTCGAGAACGCGGATGGACCGGGCGTTGTCGGGGTTGGTGATGGCGGCGACGCGCCGCAGGCCGACCACGTCCTTCGCGAAATGAAGAACCGCCGAGGCCGACTCGTGGGCATAGCCGAGGCCCCGGAACGGCGGCAGGAAGGCATAGCCGACGTCGACGTCCTCGAGTGCCTCGCGCTTGACGAGCCCGCAGAGGCCGGCCGGGGCGCCGTCCGTCCTCTGCTCGACGAGCAGAAGGCCGAAGCCGTGACGCGCATAGCTCTCGAGCGGCCCGGTCCGGATGTAGTTCCTCGCGTCCTCGAGCGTGCGGACGCCCTTGTCTCCGATGAAGCGCAGCCAGTCCGGATCGTTGAGGATCTCGAGGATGAAGGGCGCATCGGCGAGCGTCAGCCGGCGAAGGCGCAGCCGCCCGGTCTCGAGGACGCGGCGGACGTCAGGCGTACTGGGCGACACCGTTGCCGAAGGACCAGTTTTCCTTGACCACCTCGACGAGGTTGACGAAGACGTCCTCCGCCCGCACCCCGGGCCGCTCGGCGAGGCGGCGAACGATCGCGCCGTAGAGGGCCCGCTTCTGCTCGAGAGTCCGGCCGAGGCTCATCGTGATCTGGACGAACACCACGCCGGCCGACCGGGAGATGCCGAGGTAGCTCGGGTCGAAGACGAGGAGATCCTTCGGATGCCTCCCCAGGACCTGGAACCGGTCCTGCTCGGGGATCCCGATGGCCTCGACGAGGGCGCGGTGGATGCCGTCTCCGATCGCCGCCAGATCCGCATCCGAGCGATCCTCGAGCACGTCGACGCGGACGAGCGGCATACGAGCCTCCTTCGGCCGGGAAGCTTACTCGACCGGAAAGAAGGGCCGGGAAGCGCCCTCAGATACCCTCGTCGGCCGTCGGTCCGTAGATCGAGGGGAGCGGGACGTCGTTCTCCCGCAGGTAGACGGTCAGCTGCCCCCGGTGGTGGATCGAGTGGTTCATCAGAACGCCGCGGAGAACGCTGCGGCGCGTCGCCTCGAAGAAGAGCGAGCCGTCCGGCTTGAGCACCTGGTAACTCGCGCCGAGGGTCTCGACGGGCATCTCGGCGAGCGCCGTGCGGCTGCCGGCGACGTTCGCGTCGAAGCGGGCGACGAAGTCGGCCGCGGACTTCATCGCGGGGGCCTTTTCGCTGCCCACCTGGAAGGATGCGGCCGTCGCCCGCGTGCCCCACCGCGCGAGCTCGGTCAGATGGGTGGCGAGCTCGCCGAGGGTCCGGGACTTCTCGTGGGGCTTCCAGGCGAGGCGGTCGGCGGGGATCCGCTCGAGGAGGCGCCGGGTCTTGGCCATTTCCATGTCGAACTCGGGCAGCAGCGCGTCGATATAGCTCATACCGAGCCATACGCCGTCGGGCCGGGGAGCGATTCGACGAAAGCGGGTCGAATTCGACCTATGCGGGCTCCGGCACCAGCGGTCCGATCGAGCCGTCCGCGATCTCCGGCGTCGCTCCGGGCAGGATCGGCGGCTTCGGCGGCCCGGTCTTGCGGAGTTTCGCGACGTCCATGCCGGACTCCTCCGCGATGATCTGGAGGACCTCGTCTCCGTCGAGCACTTCCTTCTCGAGGAGGGTGCGGGCGATGCGGTGCATGGCCTTCTCGTGGTCGTCGATGAGCTTCTTCGCCCGCGAGTAGGCGTCCTTCACGATTCGCCGGACCTCGGCGTCGATCTCGTTGGCGGTCGCTTCCGAGTAGTCCTGCGTGCGGCCGAAGTCGCGTCCGAGGAAGATCTCCTGTTCCGGCCGTCCGAAGGTCAGGGGGCCCATTTCGCTCATGCCCCACTCGCAGACCATCTTGCGGGCCATGTCGGTGGCGCGCTCGATGTCGTTGCCGGCGCCCGTCGTCATGTGGCCGAGGAACTTCTCCTCCGCGATGCGGCCGCCCATCATCACCGTGATCATGGCCTCGAGGTACTCCTTCGTGTGCGAGTACTTGTCCTCGGCCGGAAGCTGCATCGTCACGCCGAGCGCCCGTCCGCGCGGGATGATCGTGACCTTGTGGACGGGGTCGGCGTCCGTCATCAGCGCCGCGACGAGCGCGTGACCGCCCTCGTGGTACGCCGTGTTCCTCTTCTCGTCCTCGGTCATGATCATGGACTTGCGCTCCGGGCCCATCATGACCTTGTCCTTGGCGTACTCGAAGTCGATCATCTCGACCTTCTTTTTGTTGAACCGCGCCGCGTTCAGGGCCGCCTCGTTGACCAGGTTCGCCAGGTCGGCGCCCGAGAAGCCCGGCGTGCCGCGGGCGATGATCGAGAGATCCACGTTGTCGGCGAGCGGCGTGTTGCGCGTGTGGACCTTGAGGATCTGCTCGCGTCCGCGCAGGTCCGGCCGGTCGACCACGACCCGCCGGTCGAAGCGGCCGGGCCGCAGCAGGGCCGGGTCGAGGACGTCGGGACGGTTGGTCGCGGCGACGAGGATGACGCCCTCGTTCGTGTCGAAGCCGTCCATCTCGACGAGCAGGGCGTTCAGCGTCTGCTCGCGCTCGTCGTGCCCGCCGCCGAGACCGGCGCCCCGGTGCCGGCCGACGGCGTCGATCTCGTCGATGAAGATGATGCAGGGCGCGTTCTTCTTGCCCTGCTCGAAGAGGTCGCGCACGCGCGAGGCGCCGACGCCGACGAACATCTCGACGAAGTCCGAGCCCGAGATCGTGAAGAAAGGCACGTTCGCTTCGCCGGCGACCGCCCGCGCGAGAAGGGTCTTGCCCGTGCCGGGCGAGCCGATCAGCAGGACGCCCTTGGGGATCTTGCCGCCGAGCTTCTGGAACTTCTGGGGGTCCTTCAGGAACTCGATGATCTCCTGCAGCTCGACCTTGGCTTCCTCGACTCCGGCGACGTCCTTGAACGTCACCTTCTTCTGCGTCGGAGTCAGGAGCTTCGCCCGCGACTTGCCGAACGAGAGCGCCTTGTTTCCGCCCGCCTGCATCTGGCGCATGATCACGAACCAGATCGCGACCAGCAGGATGAGCGGGCCGTACATGACGAGCGCCGAGACGAAGGTCGAGTCCTTCTGCGGAATGATTTCGATCTCGACGCCCTTGGCGCGCAGGTCCTTGACCAGGTCGGGGTAGTTCGCGGCGTAGGTCTTGAACTGGGGATCGTGCTTTCCGGCCGAGGGGCCGTACTGGCCGCTGATCTCCTCGCCCCGGATCTTCACGCGCTGGACGTGGCCCTGTGAGACCTGGTCCAGGAACTGAGAGAACGTGATCTCCTCGACCGTCATCGCCCCGGTCCGGAAGACGTTCCAGGCCAGGATGATCAGCACCAGGATGACCATCCACAGCAGCAGGTTCTTGATCGTGGCGTTCAAAACGGACACTCCTTCCGGGCCGATACCCGGTCAGCCAGTTTAACGGACTCCCGGCCGGATTTATTGCTCGGGGACGACCTCATAGATGTCCGGCAGGTGGGCGTGCAGGCCTTCGTGCTCCATGCCATAGCCCGCAAAGAGGCCGTCGCCCTCGGCGGAGAAGAGCGAGAAATCGACGGCCACGTTGGTTTTGCGGTCCAGGGGCTTGTCCACGACCGCGCCGAGGTGGATGGAGGCCGCCCCGGATCCCTTCAGGTGATCCATCAGGTACGTTTCGATGACTCCGGTGTGCACGACGTCTTTCAGGAGCAGCACGTGCTTGTCCTTGACCGTGAAGCCGCTCGCGAAGTCGATCTGCAGCACCTCGCGGGCGCCCTCGGCGCGCCGGACGTGGAGGAACTCGCAGGAGAACGGGCCTCGAAGCTTGCGGGCCAGGTCGGCCATGAAGAATGCCGAGCCCTTGAGGATCGAGACGACGATGAGCGGGCGGTCCCGCAGGTCGCGGTCCACGGCACCGGCCACGGCCTCCACCCGTTCGGCGATCTGGCGCGATTCGTAGCGCCGTTCGAGTCTCACGCAGAAGCCTCCCCGCTCGTGGTTTGGGCCGAGTCCGGCCGGAGGGGATGGTACATCGGGCCTGCCTCGCGCGAGCGCACCGAGAGGGTCCCGGCGCGGCTCTCGAACCGGATGCGGCGTCCCGCCTCGAACCCGAAATCCTTCCCGCGGGCGAGAAGCGCGAGCAGCGCCTCCCGCTCGCGGCCGGTCAGGGGCGCGCGTCCCTCGCGCGCGAACGGTGCCGCCATGCGAAGGATCGCGAGCCGCTGGAGCTCGAGCGGGGACTCGGCGAGAGTCCGCGACGGCACCGCGAGGCCTCCCTCGAGCGTCCGGACGAGGGGGCCGATCTCCTCTTCGTAGTCGGCCTCGAGACGCCGACGCTCGGCGCGCCGGCGGTCGAGCTCCTCGGCCATGGCAGAGAGCGCCGCCACCCCGCCCGGGGCGGCGCGCAGGGCCGCGAGGGACCGCCGCACGCGGTTTCTCGAGAAACGCAGATTGCCGTTCGTGGCGTCGCGGCGGTGGCCGATTCTCCGGGCGGCCAGGTAGGCGAGGATCTCCTCGCGTGTGACCGCGAGCAGCGGCCGTACGACGCCGTCGGCGCGGGATTCCCGCGGACCCGCGAGCGAGGCGATCCCGCCGCGGCGTTCGCGGGCGAGGGCGAGCGATTCGAGCGCGTCGTCGTGCTGGTGAGCGGTCGCGATCCGGCCGGCGGCGGCCTCGCGGGCCATCTCGAGCAGCGCGGCATAACGGGCGTGGCGAGCGCCCGCCTCGGGCGAGGCCCGCAGGTCCCGCGCCGCCGCGGCGGCGTCGACGCGCCGGCTCAGAAAGGGCAGGCCGAGACGCCGGGCATGATCCGCGACGAAGGCGAGGTCGCGGTCGGCCTCCCGATCCCGCCAGCCGTGATGCACGTGGGCGACCGAGAGACGCCAGCCCGTCTCGGGCGCGAGCTCGGCCGCGCCGTGAAGCAGGGCCATCGAATCCGCTCCCCCCGACACGGCGAGCAAAATTGGCACACCGGCGGGAAGCAGGGAGGCGTCCTGCGCGCCCCTCAGGGCCACGAGCACGGGATCCATCGCTTCCATCGTAACGCCCCGCTAGAATCACCGCGGAGGTTTCCATGAGCTCACGCTGGCGGGCGGTGGCCTTTCTGGCGGCGATGGGCCTGGCCGTGTCCCTCCGCGGACAGGACAAGGCCGAGCCGTCCGCCGCGGATGAGGCCGAGGAGGCGAACAAGCTCGCCCAGGCGCTCGCCAACCCGGTCGCGAACCTCTGGTCGCTCCAGTTCCAGTTCAACAACTTCCAGCTGACGAACGATCGGTGGAACTACAACCTCAACTTCCAGCCGGTCATGCCGGTGAGCCTGACGAGCTGCTGGAACCTCATCACGCGCCCCGTCATCCAGGTCTACAACAGCGCTCCTTACGAGACGTCGACGGGAGCCGACGCGCGGACGACAAACTTCGGAGACTGGACGCAGCTCGAACTGCTTTCCCCGACGAACACGGGCGACTGGCTCCTCGGCGCCGGTCCGACGTTCATCTTCCCGACGGCCGGGTCGGTCTACACGGGCCAGGGCAAGTTCCAGGTCGGTCCCGCCGTCGTCGCCGCCTACATGACCAAGAAATTCATCCTCGGGGTCTTCCCGCAGCAGTGGTGGTCCTACGCCGGCGACGCGAACCGGTCGAACACGAGCCAGATGAACCTTCAGCCGATCATCAACTTCTTCTTCGAGGGCGGCTGGAACGTGGGCTACTCCGGGAACATCCTGGCCGACTGGCGGCAGCCGGCGAACAACCGCTGGACCGTGCCGATCGGCCTCGGCGCCGGGAAGGTCGTCAAGTTCGGGCGCCTGCCAGTCAAGATCTCTCTCGCCGGGCAGTACATGGTGACGCAGCCGGATCCGGTCGGGCAGAAGTGGAACGTGCAGGTCCAGTTCACGCCCGTGCTGCCCAAGCTGATCCAGGGCACGCTGTTCGACTAGGGGGGTCACCTCCCCGGCGGCGGCTTCGTCGCCATCGCCTTGATCTTCGCTTCCACATCCTTCTCGACCTGGTCGATCGTGAAGCTCGCCGGGGGCTGGCTCGGCGGGTATTGGACGAAGGTTCCGAGGAAATCGGCGGCAGTGGTGAGAGGAGCGTTTCGGACGGCCGCCGCCTGATCTATCGCCCGCTGGAATCGCCGGGTATCATTTTTCCGAAGGAGCCCTCATGACGTCCGAGCGCCCGTCCCGGCGGAGAAGCCGCATCGTGTCGTTCGCTCTGCCGATCGCTCTTCTGGGCGGCGGAGTCGCGTGTTCGCACCTCCCGTTCAAGCGGAACCCGGGTCCGCCCAACATCGCCGTCGAGGGCAAGGCGCCCTTGACCGTCTCGGAGCTGCAGTTCGAAGTGCTGCGGTACGCCGACAACTACAGCGACTCGGTCGCCCATGCCGCGGATCGGGTCTCGCGCGACCTCGACACGCGCGATGCCCAGGTCGAATCGCTCAAATGGAAGCTTCAGCAAGCCACCGCCGCGTACGTGAACGCCACCGGACAGAATCCCGTCTGGAACGCGCTGGACATGGTCGGTCTCGCCACCGTTTCGCGGATGGTGATCGAGGACGCCAGGTCGCGCGAGATCTTCGGGGGCGGCCTGGAGCCCCTCGTCGAGACTCATCGGAGTCTCGAGGCGACGGCCTGGACCCTGGCCGATCAGTTCCTCGAGCCCTCGGAGCGCAAGGAGCTCGAGGATCTCTTCGCGGAATGGCGCCGGCAGAATCCGAACGAGCGCAGCGTTTCCGGCGTGCACTTCCGGGAGTTCGCGGTGGCGCTCGGCAAGGCTTCCACGCCCGGAACGGTCAAGGCGACCAGCATCTTTTCGCTTCTGTACCTCGATCCGTTCGCGGGTCTCGACCCGACCACGGTCGCGATCGAACAGTCCCGCGAGCTCGCGTCGCGCACCGTCGCCTACGCCGAGCGCATGCCGACGCTCCTGCGATGGCAGGCCGAGCTTCTCGCCCTGCAGGTCGCCCGCCAGCCCGATCCTCAGAAGCTCATGGCGGACGTCGATCGCGTCTCGCACTCCGTCGAGAGCGTGGCGAAGACCGCCGAGGGCTTTCCGGGCCTGGTCGACACGCAGCGCAAGGAGGCGATCGACCAGCTCTTCGCGGGCGTGACCGCTCAGCGAGAAGCGCTCCTTGCCGACATGGACGCCCGCGAGGGCAAGCTCCGCGAGTTGCTCGGCCAGACGAAGCAGACACTCGACGCGGGTGCGCAGATGTCGGACTCGCTCAAGGGAACGATCGGAGCCCTCGACGCCTTCGTCCACTACGTCTCGCCGCCGCCGGATCCCCACGCCCCGCCAGCGCCGAAGGGCAAGCCGTTCGACCCGCTCGACTACGGCAAGGCGGCGGCGGACGTCGGCGGGATGGCGCGGGACCTGACGGCGCTGCTCGCCTCGGTGGACCGCTCGGCGCCGCAGATCGGCGCGCTCGGTCAGCGGACGGCCGAGGACCTGAAGGGCGTCGTGGATCGGGCGTTCTGGAAGGGGATTGTGCTGATCCTCGTGCTCCTCGTCGGAGCGATTCCGGCGACCCTCGCTTACAAGGCGCTCGCCCGGCGCCTCTTCACCGCGCGAACGAGCTGAACCCGGCCCGCCGCCCCGATGGGCGCGGGCCGGGAATTCTCTATATCGCGAAGGGTCGTAGGGGCGGGGCTTGTCCCCGCCCGGGGCGGCCGCAAGGGCCGCCCCTACAAAGACAAAGCAACACAGGACTTCGGTTACAGCACACTAGGCGTGGGCCATCGCCTCCATGCGGCGCTTCATCTCCTCGGGGGAGACGTCCTCGACGTGCGTCCCGACGTACCACTGGTGGCCGAACGGATCCTCGATCCCGCCCATCCGGTCTCCGTAGAACTTGTCTTCGACGGGGCGCAGAATCTTCGCGCCGGCCTTGACCGCGCGATCCACCGTCTGGTCGACGTTCTCCACGTAGAGGACGAGCGAGACCGGGGTTCCGCCGACGGTCCTGGGCGAACGGCCGCCCATCTCCGGAGACTCGTCGGCGAGCATGACGATGGCATCGCCGATCTGGATCTCGGCGTGCGCGATCTTGCCCTCCTCGGGCGAAGGCATGCGCATGCGCTCGGTCGCGCCGAAGGCCTTCTTGTAATACTCGATCGCCTCCGCGGCCCCCTTCACGCTCAGGTACGGCGTGACGGCGGCGTAGCCCTCGGGGATGGGTTTGACTTTGCCTGCCATGAAAACCTCCTTGAATGAACCACCGGCCCTCGAAGACTCGGGCGAGGGCGTCCCGATCCAAATCTATCCGAGGAAACCGGGAAAAGGTTGCTGCCGGGGTAAAGTCGAGACCGAAACTTGAGTCAGACGGTTAAGACGTCCGTAACATCCGTGTCGGACCACGGCCGGATTCCGGCCCTGACCGGAGTGCGCGCCCTCGCCGCTTACCTCGTCTTTTTCCACCACCACCCGACCCCCTACCTCGAGGCGGGACGCTGGTTCCTGTGGTGGGAGATGCACGTCGGCGTGACGCTCTTCTTCGTCCTCAGCGGCTTCATGATCACCTGGCGCTACGATCGGAGCGCGCCGCCGACCGAATCGTTCCTGCGGAGATACTTCGTCAACCGGTTCGCGAGGATCTATCCCCTCTACTTCGTCCTCGTCGCGGCGGTGATGCTCCTCGCGCGGGTGCGCTCCTTCTGGGCCTGGCTCTTCAACCTGACGGTCTTCTCGCACTTCCAGATGGGGATCCCTCAGGCCTGGTCGCTGAGGGTCGAGGAGTGCTTCTACCTGTGCGCGCCCCTGATCTTTCTCCTGTGGCGGCGCCACCCGCTCCTGCCGCTCGCCGCGGGGGCCGCGGTTCTGGCGGCCCTGTATCCGCTGGCCCGCGTGCCGGCCCTCGACGGAATTCTCGGGCCGCCGCGGGAGCTGCTGCTCTACACGTTCCCCGGGCGCTTCTTCGAGTTCTACGTCGGGATCGGGCTGGCCAAGCGAGCGGCTCGGGCCGGCTCGGGTCCTCCCTCCCGCGGCGTTCCCGTCTTCACCCTCGCCGGTCTCGCCGGCATCGGCGCGTCGATCTGGGGGCTCGCGGCCATCCGGTCCTCCGACGCCGGGCGCGGCTATCTGTACGGGCTCTACCACCCCGCGGGGATTGCCCTGAACAATCTGCTCCTGCCGCTCTTCATCGCGGCGTTCTACTGGGGCCTGATGCGCGAGCGGTCATGGCTGCGGTCCATGCTGTCCACGGGGATCGCCGATCTGCTCGGACGCAGCTCCTACGCGTTTTACCTGGTCCACTTCGGACCGGTGCTCGACTATTTCCTCGCGGCCCTAGTCTTCGCCGTCGCGAGGCTGTTCGGGAGCGGCGCGGCGGCGAGCGCGATCGTCCTGCTTCGCCACGTCTCCGTTCTCTTCGTCGTCGCGAACCTTCTCGCGATCGCCTTCTACAAGGCGGTCGAGGCGCCGGCCAATCGCTTCCTGCGCCGGCGGTTCGGGACGGCTAGAGCCAGTTCGCCCGAAGCCAGTCCGCCGCCGCCGTCAGGTCGACCGAGCCTGCGAACCTCGTCATGAGCTCGAGGCCGGCGGCTTCGTCCATCGCGACCGACGTGCCGGCGGGAAAGACCGGCGCGAGGCGCTGGTAGCGGCGTCCCAGGATCTTGTCGCACTGGAAGTCCGCGATGCCCGAGACCGCGTCGAGCATGATCGCGAGCAGCGGCTCGATCCACTGCGCGTCGCCCCAGTCGGGATTGCGCGCGGCGATGTGCTGAAGCGAGATGCCGGTGCCGAGGGACAGGAGGGCGACGTCCTCGACCGCGGGGCACTCCCGGGTTCTCGGGTCCTGGGTCTGCGCGAGGGCGCACATCGACGGGTTCGCCGCATAGACGCCGCCGTCCACGTAGCCGTCGCTCGGTGGAAAGTACGTCGGCGCCGCGCTCGTATAGAGGGCGGTCTTGTAGACGAGCTCGTCCCCGTCGTTTCCCGGGTCGAGGGGGAAGTTGTGAAACAGCTTGGGTTTCCAGGTCCGCTTCGTCGAGGACCGGCCGCCGCTGTCGAGGTCGAAGGACGCGATGAGGACGCGCTTCTTCAAATCGCCGAGGCGAGCATGCTCACCGAAGAAGGCGCGGACGACCTTCTCGAGGTTCGCGAGGTCGTACTTGGCGCCGATCAGGCTTCCGAGGTGGGTGACCATCCGCCAGAGCGAGCGGTCGAAGATGTCCGCGCCTTTCGTGACGTAGACGTCCCGGATCTCGGCGAGCGTCTTTCCCGCCGCGATGGCGAGGGCGATCAGTCCGCCCGTGGACGTGCCGGCGACGAGGTTCACCGAGTCGAGCCAGTCCGGCCTTCCGGCTTCGACGCCGAGCCGCTCGAGGAGCAGCACGGGGATGATCCCGCGGATTCCGCCTCCGTCGATCGAGAGGATCCGGTACTTCGGCATGGCGCAATGGCACCGAGCCCCGGCTACGGCACCTGCGTCGTGAGCGGCTTTCCCTTCTCGGCGACGAAGACCGCGTGCAGCTTCACCGGCGCCGACGAGGTATTGAGTCCCTGGTGGACCTGTCCCGGCGCGATGGTGAACACGTCGCCGGCCTTGAGCGTCGCCGTGGGCTTGCCCTCCACCTCGAGCTGCAGCGTTCCTTCCTCGACGAACACGAACACCTCGGCCGCGTGGGTGTGCCGGCCCTCGGCGCCACCGGGCGGAATCTCGACGGCGGCCATGATCACTTCGCGCCCGGGAATGGCCATGTCCTGTTTGAGCAGGACGGTTCGCTTCAGCGCCGGGGTGGTCTGGGCCTGGCGGGCTTCGAGAACGTCGAAACCGACGGCCGCGAGCGCGGCGAACGTCGAGCAGAGTGCGATCGCGCGGAAACGGTTCTTCATGGAGCGCCTCCTTCCCGAAAGCTAATCACGTTCAAGTCACCGTCACCGTGCATTCATTTCAGGCCGTCGACGACATAGAGGTCCGACAACTGCTGGGAGTACACGAAGACCATGTTCTTGCCGTCCGCCGTGATCGCCGAACAGCCGATGCCGGTGACGCCCGTCGGGTCGGGGAGCGAGAACTCCTTCCAGAGCTCGCGTCGTCCGGTGGAGGTTTCGATACGAAAGACCTTCGCGTTGAGCGCCCGAAAGGTACGCGAGTTCACAAACAGAAACTTCTGGTCGGGGGACCACTTCAGCAGGGCGTCGTTGGGTTCAATCCCTTCGACGGGGTGCGGCGTGCCTCCGTCGATCGGATACAGGGCCACCTTTTGATCGGGGCCGCGCGCGGCGAGGAAGCGGCCGTCGGGCGTCAGGACCGTCCCGACGACGCCTTCCGGAGTGATGGCCCGAGCCTTTCCACCGTCGAGATCCTGGACCCAGGTGCGCCGGCCTCGGCCCGTCTCGCTGCCGATGAAGACGATGCGCTTCCCATCCGGAAAGAAGGCGGCGGGCTCGGCGTCATGGTTGATGGAATCCTTCGGCAGGGACTTCGGCTCACCCGCCCCGGTCGGCAGGAGAACCAGCGGCGGCGGATTCAACCGCACGAGGGCGGACAGCACCCACTTGCCGTCGGGAGACAGTGCGATCGCTTCGCCTTCACCCAGTCGAACGGCCGGCGAGCCATCGGTCTTCCGGAGATACACGGAGTAACCGGGCCCCCCGCCTTCGGCCTCCTCGGTGAAGGCAACGGTCCCGCCGTCCTCCGAAAGGCACGGCGCCCGGGACCAGTCGAGCCACGAGATGTTCCGCGTTTTCCCATCGGCGAAGAGGCCGACGATTCCGACGCGCTCGCTGGCGTGATTGAGGAGCACGCGGCCGTCGGCGGCGATGTCCTGCAGCGTCAGGACGCCGGGAGACCTCGCGACGACCCGTTCCCGGCCGGAAGGCGTCACCGCATGCAGGGCGCGGTTGCTTCCGCCAGCCGTCGCCGAAAACCAGATCTCGTCGCCGGACGGAGTCCAGGCCACGCCCTGCGCGCTCGACCACCCGGACGACAGGGTCGTCTTCTTGCCGCTCCGATCGATGAGAGCGACCGAGCCGGCGTCGTCGCCGAACCCGGGATGATCCAGGAACGCGACGACGTCGCCTTTGGGCGAGACGCGGGGATGACTGATCCATCCCGCCGTCTCGTAGAGGACCTTCCCCGCCGGGAACTCCAGCCGGTGGCGCCAGCCCGGGGCGCGCACCAGGGCGATGGTCTGGCCGTCGGGGGCCCAGTCGGCGTCCACGACGTCTTCGAAGAGATCGCGGGCGGCGCCGCCCGAGAGCGTCGCGGATCGGAGGATCCCCCGATGCGCGTAGCCCGTCGACCTTAAGCGGTCCGACAGGATGAGCAGCTCACCGGAGCGTGAGATCGACTCGACCCACGAGGGAGGGAGATCGAGGAGCATGGATCCGGGATTTTCCGTGCGCGTCGAGAAGATCTGGGTCTTCTCCGAGCCCTCCCAGTTGGCGGAGTAATACACGGCGTGCGCATCCGGAGAGAACCGGGCCGACCAGACGAAGCCCTGGCGGTAAGTCAGGCGATGAAACGAAGGGACGGAGGCGCCCGGCCTTTTCCAGATCTGGCGACCCGCGAACAGCCCGGCGGCGGCGAACGCGGCGGCGGCGATCGCGAGAAGCGCGGGCTTCTGCCATCGCGCGGAGGATCGTGAAGCTACCGCGCGCGGGGCCGACGCGCCGGACACCGACAGCGCCTCGAGACCGAAGGCGATGTCCGATGCGGACTGGAATCGCCGCTCCGGGTTCTTCTCCAGACAGTGGCGCACGATCCGCTCGAGGCCCGGCGAGATGTTCTGGTTCGTCACGGACAGGTCGGGCGGGTCTTCCTTCAGGATCGCCGCCATCGTTTCGCCGGCCGAATCGCCTCGGAACGCGCGCTGGCCGGAGAGCATCTCGTACAGGATGGCGCCGAGGGCGAAGATGTCGCTTCTGGCGTCGGCGGGCCTCGCCTTGACCTGCTCGGGCGACATGTAGCCGAGCGTTCCCATGACGACGCCGGGCTCCGTCGCCGTGGGCAGGTTCGTCGCGTCGGGAGAGCCGTCGGCCTGCGTCAGTTTCGCCAGGCCGAAGTCGAGGATCTTGACGCGGCCGTCCTTCGTGACGAAGACGTTCTCCGGTTTCAGGTCCCGGTGGACGATGCCCTTCTCGTGCGCGGCGCCGAGGCCGTGGGCAATCTGCACGGCGTACTCGATCGCTTTGCGCGGCGCGAAGCGGCCGGAGGAAAGCTCCGCGCGGAGCGTTTCGCCCTCGAGCAGCTCCTGGACGACGTAGGGCGCGCCGTCGTGCGAGCCGATGTCGTAGACGCTCGTGACGTTGGGGTGGTTGAGGACGCCGGCCGCGCGCGCCTCCTGCTCGAAGCGCTTCAGGCGGTCGGCATCGCTCGAGAAGGTAGCCGGCAGCACCTTGATCGCGACGTCGCGGCCGAGGCGCGGATCCTTCGCCCGGTACACCTCTCCCATGCCTCCCGCGCCGATCGGAGCGAGGATCTCGTAAGGGCCGAGATGCGAGCCGGAGTTCAATGGCATCGTGTGAGCGTCGCGCGGATTCTATGCCGCCGGAGCGTCGCGCGACGTGGCGGGCTAGAATCGCCGCGTTCATGAGCAATCGCAGGGCGAGAGGCTCCAGCGACCCCCGACGCGGAGGGTTGTCCTGATCGGCCGCACGCTCGCGCACTACCGCGTCACCGAGTCGATCGGCGCGGGCGGGATGGGCGAGGTCTATCGCGCCACTGATACCCGGCTCGAACGCGAGGTCGCGCTCAAGGTGCTGCCCGAGGCGATGGCCGCCGATCCCGAACGGCTCGAACGCTTCCAACGCGAGGCGCGGGCCCTGGCCGCCCTCGATCACCCCGGCATCGTCGGCGTCTACTCGGTCGAGGAATCCGGCGGCGTGCACTTTCTGACCATGCAGCTGGTCGAGGGGGAGCCGCTGGATCTGCAGCTCGCGGCGGGAGCTCTCTCCCTCCGCCGAATCCTGGAAATCGCCCTGCCGTTGACCGACGCCCTGGCCACCGCTCACGAGAGGGGCATCGTTCACCGGGACCTGAAGCCGGCCAACGTCATGGTGACCCGCGACGGACGCGTGAAGGTTCTCGATTTCGGCCTGGCGAAACTCGCCGGGCCGGGGTCCGGCGAGCCGGCCGGATCCCAGCTGCCGACGGCCGTCGGGATGCAGACCCGCGAAGGCGTCGTCATGGGTACTGTGCCGTACATGTCGCCGGAGCAGCTCTCGGGCCGGACCGCCGATGCCCGGAGCGACGTGTTCGCGCTCGGGATCATCCTGTACGAGATGGCGAGCGGCCGCCGGCCGTTCCGGGGCGATTCCTCGGCGGAGCTGATCTCCTCGATCCTGCGCGACACGCCGCCCGAGTTGACCGGACTGCGAGCGGATCTCCCCGCGGACCTCTCCCGCATCATCCGGCGCTGCCTCGAAAAGGATCCGGGGCCGCGCTATCCGACGGCCCGCGCCCTTCACGACGACCTGCAGGGCCTCCGCAGCCAGCCCGGCTCCGGCGCCGTTCCCGCGACGCCGGGACCGATGCCATCTGGAGCGACGCCCGGGCGGGGCGGACGGCGGCGCCTCTGGATCGCCGGCGCCGTCGCCGTGGCTGCCGTCGCCGGACTCATCGTGCTCCGGACGGCTCGTCCGGCGCGCTCCGCGGGGGCGGCGGCGGCGGATTCCTCGAGCTCACCATCCCCGTCGATCGCGGTTCTTCCCCTCGTCAACGAGGGCGGAAGCTCCGACGACGAGTACTTCTCGGACGGCATGACCGACGAGCTCGCCAGCGCGCTCACGAAGGTTCCGGGCCTGCGCGTCGCAGCTCGCAGCTCGGCCTACAGCTTCAAAGGAAAGTCCGCGGACGCCCGCGAAATCGGCGGCAAGCTGAGCGTGGGCACGGTGCTCGAAGGAACGGTGCGCCGCTCCGGATCGAAGATCCGCGTGACCGCCCAGCTCGTGAACGCCGCGGACGGCCTGGTCCTCTGGTCCGAGCAGTACGAACGCGACGCGAAGGACGTGTTCGCCGTCCAGGACGACATCACGGGTTCCATCGTCTCGGCGCTCCGCCTGAAGCTCGCCCCCGGCGAGTCGGCCGGCAGCAGGGCGAGCCAGACCGGAAACCCGGAGGCGCACGACCTCTACCTGCGCGGACGCTTTTTCATGTTCCAGCAGACGGAAGAGGGTTTGCGGAAGGCGCTCGTCTACTTCGGGCAGGCGCTGGCGAAGGACCCGAACTACGCTCCCGCCTATGCCGGCACCGCCTTCGCGTGGGCATGGCTGGCCGACGCGGTCCTGCCGCCGCGGGAAGCTTACCCGAAGGCCAAGGCGGCGGCGCAGAGGGCCCTCGAGCTCGACCCGTCGAACGTCGAGGCGCGAAGCATGCTGGGAATCATCCTGTGGCTGTACGACTGGGATCGAACCGGCTCCGAGGCCGAGTTCCGCCGGGCGCTTCAATCGAACCCCAACTCGATGGACGCGCACAACCTGCGCGCGATCTCCCTCTGCGAGATGCGGCAGTACGAGGCGGGCCTGGCCGAGGCGGACCGCGCCATCGCGCTCGACCCGCTGAACGTCTGGCCGAGCTGGGTGCGCGAATACTGCCTCTGCATCGGCCGCCGGTACGACGAAGCCATCGCGCAGCACCGGAAGTCCGAGGAGCTCGATCCGCACTTCTTCTACAGCGACTCGTGGCCGGGAGTCGCCTATCGCGAGAAGAAGATGTACGCCGAATCGGTGGCGGAGTACGAGAAGGCGCAGAAGATCACCGGCAAACCTCTCCCGGGCCTCGCCGTCACGTATGCCCGCATGGGGAAGACCGCGGAGGCGCGCGCGATTCTCCAGCAGCTTCTGGAGCTCAACCGCCGGCGCTACATCCCTCCCGAGTTCTTCTCCGAAGTCTACGCGGCTCTCGGAGAGAAGGACGAGGCGTTCGCCTGGCTGGACAAGTCCTACGACGCGCGGTCGGCATTTCTGCCGGCGCTTCTCTATTCACCGCTCTTCGACGATCTGCGCTCCGACCCGCGCTTTCCGGAGATGGTGAAGAAGCGCAACCTCGACCGGTAGCCGGCTGCTCGCCGGCCTCAGGTCAGCGCGAGGTACTCGTGGGCGAGGCGCACGACCATCGAGCCCTCGCCGACGGCCGAGGCGACGCGGTTCATCGCCCCGGCGCGGACGTCGCCGGCCGCGAAAACGCCCGGGACGCTCGTCTCGAGCGGCAGCGGCTCTCGGGGCTCCTTCCAGGTGCGGGCATACGTCTTCGCCGCCATCAGGTCGCGTCCGGTGAGGACGAAGCCCTTCGTGTCGCGCAGGACTCCGGCGGGCAGCCAGTCGCTGCGCGGGCGCGTGCCGATGAAGATGAACACGGCGTCCGTCTCCTCGGTCCGGCACGAGCCGTCCTCCAGGGAGCGCAGCGTCACGCGCTCGACGCGGTCCCGGCCGTCCACGTTCGCGAGCTCCGTCCGCGGCCGCACCCGAATGTTCGGCGTCCTGGCGATCTGGTCCACGAGGTAGCGGGACATCGTCTCGCCGAGGCCCTCGCGGCGGACGGCGATCTCGACCTCCTTCGCGTACCGGGAGATGTACATGGCGCCCTGTCCGGCGGAGTTGCCGCCGCCGACGACGAGCACGCGGCGGCCGCCGAAGACGGAGCCCTCGGTCGTCGCCGCCCCGTAGTACACGCCGGCGCCGGTGTGTTCGGCGACGCCGGGGGCAGGATGCTCGCGGTACAACATCCCGGTCGCCGCGAGCATGGTCCGCGTGACGAGCTCGCGTCCGTCGGCCAGGGCGAGGCGCTTGTAGCCGCCGTCGACGGCGATGCCGGTCACCTCGAGCGGGGCGAGGAATTCGGCGCCGAGGCGCTGGGCCTGAGCGAGGGCGCGGCGCGTCAGGTCGCTGCCGCTGACGCCGTTGGGGAAGCCGAGGTAGTTTTCGATCCGGGAGCTCGTCCCCGCCTGTCCGCCGGGCGCGTGCCGGTCGAGCAGGAGAGTGCGCATTCCTTCCGAGGCGCCGTAAACCGCCGCGGCCAGGCCGGCGGGCCCCGCGCCGACGACCACGAGATCGTAGAGGTCGTAGGCCGCCGACATCGGCCGGCCGAGCCGCTCCGCCACCTGCCGCGGCTCGGGATTGTGAAGCACGCTGCCGTCCTCGAAGAAGAGCGCGGGCAGCGCTTCGGCCCCGATGCCGGCCACCTCGATCAGCTTCGCCGCTTCGGGGTCTCTCTCGACGTCGAGCCACCGATAGGGAACGAGATTGCTCGCCAGGAAATCCTTGATGTCGTGCGACCTCGTGGCCCACTGGTGGCCGACCAGCCGCAGCCCCGTGGCCTCCGGCAGCGACTCCGCCTGCCAGGCGTCGAGGAGGTCGTCCACGACCGGAAAGAGCCGCTCCTCCGGCGGGTCCCACGGCTTGGAGAGGTAGTGATCCAGGTGCGCCTCGTTGATCGCCCGGATCGCCGCCTCGATGTCGGAGTACGCGGTCAGGAGAACGCGCCGCGCCAGGGGGTACACGTCCCGTGTTCGGGCGAGCACTTCGCCGCCGAGCATGCCCGGCATCCGTTGATCGCTGATGACCATGGCCAGCGCGTCGCCCCGGCTCTTGAGCTGATTCGCGGTCTCGAGCGCTTCCGCTCCGGATCCGGCGCTGACGACGGTGTAGTTCTCCCGGTACCGCGAGCGCAGGTCGCGTCGCACCGCCGCCAGCACCTGCGGATCGTCGTCGACGACGAGGAGAACCGGCTTGTTCACGCCCTGGCCCCGGGCTCCGGCTCCCCGTCGATCGGCAGCGTGACCCGGAACTCCGTCCGCCCCGGCCGCGAGTCCACCTCGATCTGACCGTCGTTGTGCTGGACGAGCCGCCGCACGATGTCGAGGCCGAGACCGGTCCCCTGTCCGGCCGGCTTCGTCGTGAAGAAGGGGTCGAAGATGCGGGCGCGGATCTCGGGCGGGATCCCCGGCCCGTTGTCCGCGATCCGCACGAGGACGGTCCGGGTGTCGCGCTGTGCCCGGACGTCCACGCGTCCCGCCTCGGGAACGGCGTCGAGGGCGTTGTCGATGAGATTGCCCCAGACCTGGTTGAGCTCGCCGGCGAACCCGCGCACGCGGGGGAGGTCCGCGTCGAGCTGGATCGATACGGCGACCGACTTGCCCCGGGCCTTCGACTTGAGCACGGCGACCGTGTTCGCCAGGCTCTTCGCGAGGTCTACGGGCTCGGCGACGGTGGCCTGGTCCATGTGCGTGAAACCCTTGATCGCGAGGACGAGTCCGGCGATGCGCGTGCCGGCCTCCTGGATCTCGGAGGCGAGCTGGCGGACGGAGCAGCCCGACGCGGCCCAGCGCAGCGCGGCGTTGAGTGCCGGTCCGCGGACGACTCCGGCGAGCCGGTCGAGAGCATCCATCGTGACGCCGGTTTCGGAGAGGGCCTCCGAGGCGGTGTCGTCGAGCCCGTGATCGCGAAGCCAGTCGGCGATCGCTTCCTCGCGCTCGGAACGCTCGATCGGCGAGCGCACGCCGTGCTCCGGCGCGACCGCGCAGGCGCTGCGCACGGCATCCACCGCGTCGAACTGGGCCTCGGTGAGGCCGGAGGCGCACAGCACGCGCGTCGCCTGCTCGACGTCGTCGAGCCGGGTCCCCAGCAGGGCCGCGCTCCGTTCGATCGCGGCGGAGGGGTTGTTCAGCTCGTGGGCGAGCCCGGCCGACAGGCGCCCGAGGGAGACGAGCTTCTCGTCGTGCAGCTCGTTCGACGTGAAGTCGCGGGCGCGGTCGACCATCCGGTGCACGAGAATCGTGGTCAGCTCGGGACACTCGATCGGCATGGCGCGCATGTGCTCGCGGGGCAGGATGAACACTTCGCACGGCTCCTGGGCATACGAATTCCCGGGCGAGTTGACGAGGCGGGAGTAGGGGAGCATCCCGGTCACGTCCCCCGCCTGCCAGTCCGCGAGCTTCTTCGGAGCGCCGCCCTTGTCCAGGAAGATCGCCATGCGTCCCACGAGGATCGCGTACATTCCTTCGACCGGCGCGCCCTTGACGGCGAGCTGCTCTCCGACGGCGAGACTTTGAACACGGCCGCGCGCGGCGAGCCACGCGAGCTCCACGCGGGGCGCGGCGCCCAGGGTCCTGTGGTTGGCGAGGCGTTCGACGAGATCGGTCCCGGTCATGAGATCGACACCAGGGGTCGAATCCTACATCGGAGCTCTCGAGCCGCAGGCTAAGATTGCGCGGCACTCATGCCATTGACGGCGGGGACTCGTCTCGGCGCCTACGAGATTCTCGCGCCCCTGGGGACGGGCGGCATGGGAGAAGTGTACCGCGCCCGCGACCCGCGCCTCGGCCGCGAGGTGGCGATCAAGGTGCTCCCCGAGGCGGTGGCGGGCGACCCGGAGCGGCTGGCCCGGTTCGAGCGCGAAGCGCGCACGCTGGCGTCGCTCAACCACCCGGGCATCGTCACGATCTTCGAGGTCGAGGAGGCCGGCGGCACTCGGTTTCTCGCGATGGAGCTCGTGGAGGGTGACAGCCTGGATACGCTCCTCGTTCCCGGCGGACTTCCGCTTCCGCGGTTCGACGCGATCGCGCTGCCGCTCGCCGAGGCGCTGTCGGCCGCCCACGAGCGCGGCATCGTGCACCGGGACCTGAAGCCCGGCAACGTGATGGTCACGGGAGACGGGCGCGTGAAGGTGCTCGACTTCGGCCTGGCCAAGCTGGAGAACGCGCCATCCGATCCCAACCTCAGCAGCACGCCGACGGAGAGCCGTGCGGACTTGACCAGCGAGGGCCAGGTCTTCGGAACGCTCGCCTTCATGTCCCCGGAGCAGGCGCGCGGCGCGCGCGTGGACGCGCGTTCGGACGTGTTTTCGCTGGGCGTCGTGCTCTACCAGATGCTCACCGGCGAGCGTCCGTTTCGAGGCGCGACGGCGGCCGACCTGATCTCCTCGATCCTTCGCGACACGCCCGTGCCCGTCACGGACCTGCGCGAGGGTCTTTCGCCGCACCTCGCACGGATCGTTCGCCGCTGCCTGGAGAAGGACCCGCGAGACCGCTACCAGACCTCGCGCGACGTGTACAACGAGCTTCGGGACCTGCAGCGCGACGCGTCCGCGCCGCCGCCGGCCGGGGCGAGCGCCACCCCGGATCGCCCGGCCATTGCGGAGCGCTCGCGGCGTCCGCTCACGTGGGCCGCGGTCCTCGCGGCGCTCGTCGTGCTCGGCCTCGCCACCTATTTCGCGGTGCGCACGCCGCGGCCGCGCTCGCCGGCCCCGGCGGCCGCCGCCGCGCCCGGAGCCATTCAGTCGCTCGCGGTGCTGCCCCTCGACAACTACTCGGGCGACCCCGGCCAGGACTACTTTGCCGAGGGGATGACCGACGAGTTGACGTCGGATCTCGCGAACATCAGCCGCATTCGGGTGATCTCCCGCGGTTCGGCTCAGCAGTTCAAGGGACGCAATCGGCCGCCGACTCCGGAAATCGCCAGGATCCTCAGCGTCGACGCGATCGTGGAGGGCTCGGTGCTTCGGTCCGGGGACAAGGTTCGAATCACGGCCCAGCTGATCGACGCGCGCTCGGACCGCCATCTGTGGTCCAAGAGCTTCGAGCGCAGCTCCAGGGACGTCCTGGTGCTCCAGGACGAGCTGGCGTCGGCGATCGCGCGGGAGATCCACGTCCAGCTGACGCCGGCGGAGGAGTCGCGGCTCGCGAAGGCGCGGACCGTCGACCCCGAGGCCTACGACGCGTACCTGAAGGGCCGCTATTTCTTCAACCGCCCGAGCGACGAAAACCTGAGCAAGGCGATCGAGAAGTTCGAGGAAGCGACCCGGCGGGATCCGAAGTTCGCACCCGCGTATTCCGGACTCTCGGATGCCTACGCCTGGGCCGGGTTCAACGAGGGCGTCCTGACCGCCACGGAATCGAGGCCGAAGGCCAGGGTCGCCGCCGAGAAGGCCATCGCCCTCGACGACGATTCGGCCGAGGCGCACACGTCGCTGGCCAATTTCAAGCTCTGGTACGAATACAACTGGGCGGGAAGCGAGGCCGAGTTTCGTCGGGCCATCGCGCTCAACCCCAACTATGCGTACGCGCACGACCAGTTCGGGGTCGGGCTCGCGCTCCAGGGACGGGTCGACGAAGCGATCGCCGAGGGCAGGCGCGCGGCCGCACTGGACCCGCTGTCCCCCCAGATCCCGCTCGACGAGGTCATGGCCTTCGCCTACGAGGGCGACTACGAGGCCGGCCGGAAGCTGGCCCGGCGGAGTGCCGAGCTCGATCCGACCTACTTCTTCTCTCCGTTCGTCGAGGGGTGGCTCGAGATCCAGGCGGGGCGGATCCAGGACGCCATCGCGAAGCTCCGGGAGGCCAAGGCCATGGAGTCGCCCGCGTTCGTGTCCGCCTATCTCGCCTACGCCTACGGGGCTTCCGGCGATCGCCTCCGCGCGGAGGAGGAGCATCAGGACCTGAAGAAGCGATCGCTGCGCGGAGTCGTCACGCCGTTCAACATGGCGCTCGTGTATCTCGGCCAGGGCGATCGCTCTCGCGCGATCGACTCCCTGGAGCAGGCGCGCGCCGAGGACTCGGAGTGGCTGGGCTACCTCAAGCTCGACAAGACGTTCGATTCTCTTCGCTCGGAGCCGCGCTTCCAGTCCCTGATGAAGACGCTGGGGTTCGAGAAGTGACCGCCTCGCCCGGGCGGCGATACGCTGCCCCCGGAGTGTGACCGATATGAAGCTGAAGGACCGCGTCGCCATCGTCACCGGAGCCACGTCGGGAATCGGCGAGGCCTCGGCGCGCCTCTTCGCCGAGGAGGGTGCTCGCGTGACCGTGGCCGGCCGCGACGAGGCGCGCGGCGAGAGCGTCGTCGCCGCGATCGGCGCCGCCGGCGGGACCGCGATCTTCGTCCGCGCGGACGTCCGGGTCGCCGACGACTGCCGGCGCACTGTCGAGGAGACGCTGCGCGCCTTCGGCGGGCGCCTCGACGTCCTCTTCCACAACGCGGGCGTGTTCCACCCGCACAATGCCGTCGACTGCACGGAGGAGGAGTGGGACGCGACGCTCGACTCGAGCCTCAAGGGAGCATGGCTCATGTCGAAGTACGCGCTGCCCACGATGATCGCCCAGGGGCGAGGCGTGATCATTCACCAGGCGTCGGGCTGGGGCATCCAGGGCGGCGACGACGCCGTGGCGTACTGCGCGGCGAAGGGCGGGATCGTCGTGATGACCAAGGCGATGGCGATCGATCATGGCAGGCAGGGCATTCGCGTCAACTGCCTCTGTCCGGGCGACGTCGACACGCCGATGCTCGCGGCCGACGCCGAGGCCCGTCGGATGAGCTACGCGGACTACATGAAGGGCGCCGCGAATCGCCCGCTCGGCCGCGTCGGCACGCCGGAGGAGATGGCGCGCGCCGCGCTCTTCCTCGCCTCCGACGACTCGTCGTTCATGACGGGGGCCGCCCTCGTGGTCGACGGCGGAGGCATCGCCGGATGAGCGGGCGGTGAACCGATGATGAAGGGCCTGGCCGGAAAGCGCGTCGTGATCACGGGCGGCGCGAGCGGCATCGGCGCGGCGACCGTGGAGCGGTTCCTGCAGGAGGGAGCGCGCGTCGCGGTGATCGACCGCGACGCGGCGGGCGGCCGCGCCCTCCGCCAGAGACACCCGGACCTCGCCGGCGTCGTGGAGGCCGACGTGTCGGATCCCGCCGCCGTGGACCGGGCGTTTCGCGAGCTCGACGACCTCCTCGCCGGCCTCGACGTCGCCATCAACAACGCCGGAATCAGCATCCGCCACGACTTCATGGACATCACGCCCGCCGAATGGCGCAAGGTCATGAGTGTCGACCTCGACGGCGTGTTCTACGTCGCCCAGCAGGCGGCCCGGCGCATGCTCGCCGGAGCGGGCGGCGTCATTCTCAACATGGGCTCGACGTCGGGCATGAACGGCTACCCGCGCTACGCCGACTACGACGCCGCCAAGGCCGGCGTGATCGAGCTGACCCGAACGATGGCTCTCGAGCTCGCGCCGAAGATCCGTGTCGTCGCCGTGTGTCCCGGCTACGTCTGGACGGCCATGCAGGAGGCCGAGTACACGGCGGAGATGAAGGCGGCGGTCGACGCCAAGATTCCCCTCCGCCGCCACGCGAGGCCCGAGGAGATCGCGGCGCTCTTCGCGTTCCTCGCCTCGGACGAGGCGCCGTACGTCACGGGACATCCCGTCATCATCGACGGCGGCGAGATCGCGGGAGGCCTGGCGAGCCGCTGAGGGCGAGCGGCCGCTACTTCGCGGCCGCGACGAGCTTCTGGAATCGCGGGTTCTGGCGCAGCGAATCGAAGGTCGGATCCACGGCGATCCATGCCGGCGTGAGGTAGTAGGGCATCTTCAGCAGCGCCTCGAGCGTGTCGATGGCTTTTTCGGCCTCGCCGGCGAAAATGTACGTCTGCGCGAGGTTCAGGACGTTGTCCGGCCCGGTGTAGGGAGCCGTCGCGACGGGATCGAGCTCGGTCGCGCGCAGGGACTCGCGGATCCCATCGTCTTTCCGGCCCGCGAGAACCAGCACGACGCCGAATGCCCCGTGGATTCCGGGCACCTGGGGGGAGCTGCGAACCTGGGGCTCCATGAGCAGGACGGCCTTCCGGGCGTACTCGCGGGCCGCGGTGGAGTCCCCCGCTCGCCAGGCCGCCCACGCCTGGGCGTAGGCCCAGGAAGCTTCGTCGTCGTCGAAAGCCGCGGGCGTCAAACGGCGCGCGAGAGCGAAGTTCTCCGCGTCGAGCAGCCAGTCCATGCCGTTGTTGACGAGGTACGCGGCGACCTCCGTGGGACCAATCCGCCGGGACGTTTCCGCCACGAAGGCGCGCGCGGCGGCGGCGTCTCCCTCGCAGAGCATGGCCTGCAGCTTCTGCGCACTGCGCTGAAGGTTGTCCGGTGAGAGCGCCAGGGTGCGGTCGACGGCCTGGCGCGCCTCGCCGCAGCGCCGCAGATAGAGGAGGGGCTGGGCCGAATTGCCGACATTGATCGGGTTCTTCGGATCCAGGCGCTCGGCCTCGTCGTAGTGCGCGATCGCGTCCTGCCAGCGGCCCATGGACATCTCGGCGCGGCCGATCGAGCGCAGCGGATCGGGAGAGCCCGGCGCGAGCTTCTCGGCCTTGCGGTACTCCTCGAGGGCGGCCGACTGGTTGCGTTCGACGGCGCGGAAGTAGGTGCCGAGCGACATCTCGCCCTCGGGCTTGCTCGGAGCCAGCTCGATCGACTTGCGCGCCGCCTCCCTCGCGGCCTTCGCCATGGCGGGATCGGGCACGCTGTTGGCGAAGAGCAGCGTCCTGCTCGTCGAGACACGCGCCCAGGCCTCGGAGAACTTCGGATCGAGGGCCACGGCCTGCTCGTAGTATCCGAGGCCTTTGCGGAGGGCGGGCGCGTCCGACCGGGCCATCGCGGTCGTGGCCTCCTCGCCCTTGAGATAGGCGTCGTAAGCGGCGACGTTCCTCGTCGGAGCGTCCGTCAGAGTCTTCTCCTGCTTCTCGGCGAGAGCCACGCCGAGGGAATCCACGACCTTCGCCGCGATGTCGGACTGCACCTGGAAGACGTCCGTGAGCGACGCGTCGAAGGGCTGCTGCCATTTCGTCGCGGGCGCCTCGCTCTCCTTGATCTCGACGAGCTCCGGGCTGACCTGGACGCGATTGCCCGTGGCCGACTTCTGCCAGCGAACGGTGGCCGTGAGGAGATAGCGGGCGTTCAACTCCCTGGCGATCTCCTGCGGGGTCTTCGTCGTCTTCTTGTAGGGCGTCGAGCTGCCTCGGGCGATGACCTCGAGGCCGGGGACGGTGGCGAGCTTGCCGCGGATGGCGTCGGCGATCCCGTCGGCGAAGTAGTCGTCCTCGGCTGCGCCGATGTTCTCGAAGGGCAGCACGGCGACGCGGCGGACGGCATCCGACGCGCCAGTCTTCGGCCGCTTCCAAAGGAAGACCCCGGCCGCCGCGAGGAGCACCAGCACCGCCGCCGCGATGCCGATCGTCCTGCCGCGGCCCGCCGCCGGCGTCGTCGGCGTCACCGCGTGCTGCCCGCTCGTCAGCGTCATCGGGCTCGACGCCTCCGAGAGCGCGAACGCGACGTCCTTGGCCGATTGGAACCGGTTCTCCCGGTCCTTCTCGAGGCAATGACGCACGATGTGGTCGAGGGCCGGCGAGACGTTGCGCCCCGAGTGGATGAGCTCGGGCGGCTCCTCCTTCAGGATCGCGGCGATCGTGTCGCTCGCCGTGTCGCGCTTGAAGGCCTTCCGGCCGGCGAGCAGCTCGTAGAGGATCGCGCCGAACGAGAAGAGATCCGTGCGGTGATCGACGGGAATGCCGCGGACCTGCTCCGGCGACATGTAGCCCATCGTGCCCATCACCGTCCCGGGCTCGGTGTGGCCGGATCCGGTCGGGGCGTTCGTCCGGTTGTCGTCCGACGCATCGACCCGTTTCGCCAGGCCGAAGTCCAGGATCTTGACGTGGCCGTCGTTCGAGACGAAGACGTTGTCCGGCTTGAGGTCCCGATGCACGACGCCCTTGCCGTGCGCGGCCGAGAGTCCCTTCGCGATCTGGAGGCACCAGTCGACGGCCTGCCGCTGCGAGACGGTCGAGCCGTCGAGTTTGCCTCGGAGCGTTTCGCCCTCGAGCAGCTCCGTGACCGCATACGACGCGCCGTCGTGCGTCCCGAAGTCGAAGATCGCCAGGATGTTCGGGTGCGACAGGGCGGCAACGGCCTTGGCCTCGCGCTCGAAACGGGCCAGGGCGTCCGCGTTCGCCGTCAGGTGCGGCGGGAGGACCTTGACCGCCACGTCGCGGTCGAGCTTGGCGTCGAGCGCCCGGTACACCTCTCCCATGCCTCCAGCGCCCAGAGGCCCGAGGATCTCGTAGGGGCCGAGACGTGTTCCGGCGGGGAGTGTCATCGAAGTGCGCGCCGATTCTATCTCGGCCCCTTACAATGACGTCATCGCTCCGAAGCCGGACACCGCCCGCGGATCCCTGGAAAGGAGGCCGTCGTGACGGCGCAACCGGCGCGCCGCGCGCTCGTCCTCCTGCTCCTCATCAACCTCTTCAACTACGTCGACCGCCAGGTCCTGGCGGCGGTCGTGCCCTCGATCGAGCGCAGCTTCTTCGGAGCCGGCGGCACGGCCCACTCGGCGACCCTCGACGCGATCCAGGACTGGTGCCGCGCGCACCTCGGCTTCAAGCCCGAGCTCGCGCTGATCGGCGTGCTCTCGATGGCGTTCATGGTCCTCTATATGGTGGGCGCGCCGATCTTCGGCCGCCTGGCCGAGCGGCACTCGCGCTGGATGCTGGTGGGCGTCGCGGTCGTTCTCTGGAGCCTCGCCACCGGGGCCTCGGGGCTGGCGGCGACCTTCCTGGGGCTGCTCCTGACGCGATGTTTCGTCGGTGTCGGCGAGGCGGCGTACGGGCCGGTCGCGCCCACGATCCTCTCGGATCTCTACCCCGTGAAGGATCGCGGCCGCATCCTCGCCTGGTTCTACATGGCGATCCCGGTCGGGAGCGCCCTCGGCTACGTGCTCGGCGGCGCGGTCGCCGCCTCGGACATCGGGGCGATCGGTTCGCGGCTCCTCGGCATCCATGCCGAGAGCTGGCGCTGGGCGTTCTTTCTCGTCGTGCCGCCGGGGATCGTCCTCGCGATCTGGTCGCTCTTCCAGAAAGACCCGCCGCGGGGCGCCTCGGACGGAGCGGCGGCGGGACCCGAGCGCATCCGCTGGCGCGACTACGGAGTCCTCCTGAAGACGCCGTCGTGGCTTCTCTGCACGATCGGGATGACCGCCATGACCTTCGCGATCGGCGGCATCGCGTTCTGGATGCCCTATTACCTCGCGAGCCGGCCCGGGGCGCCGGCCTCGGCGACCGTGATCTTCGGAGCGATCACCTGCGTCGCGGGGCTCGTGGCGACGCTCCTCGGCGGCATCGCGGGCGACCGGCTCCGCGGGCGCTACCCGGGCTCGTACTTCCTCGTCTCGGGTTTCGCGATGATCGCCGGGTTTCCGTTCATGCTCCTGACTCTCTCGGCGCCGTTCCCGCTGATCTGGATCTGGATCTTCGTGACATGCTTCTGCCTCTTCTTCAACACGGGCCCGACGAACACCGTCCTCGCGAACGTCAGCCACCCCGCGATCCGCGCCGCCGGGTTCGCGCTGAACATCTTCGTGATCCACGCCTTCGGGGACGTGATCTCGCCCGTCGTGATCGGCATCGTGAGCGACCGCCGGAGCATGCACACCGCGTTCGTCGTGGTGGGGGCGATGTTCGTCATCGCCGGGATCGTGTGGCTCGCGGGCGCCCGTTTCCTCGAGCGCGACACGGCGCTGGCCGGGACGCGCCTCGCCCGCCACGGACCGTGACGCGGATCCCGCGCGGCTACGCGGTCGTGCGCGGCCTGACGCGCTTCCTGCTCGCGCTCTTTTACGAGCGGATCGAGGTCGTCGGGAAGGAGCGCGTCCCGGAATCCGGCGGCCTCATCGTCGCGGCCAACCACCACAACTCGATCGTGGACGCGATGCTGCTGATCGCCGCGCTCGACCGCCCGCTGCGCGTGCTCGCCAACGCTCCGCTCTTCCGGCACCCGCTCATCGGACCGTTCCTGCGACTGATGGGCGGCCTGCCGGTTCACCGCCGGAAGGAAGCCGGCGACGATCCGCAGAAGAACGCCGCGCTCTTCGCCGCGACGACGGCGGCGCTGCGCGCGGGGGAGGCGATCGCGATCTTTCCGGAGGGCCGCACGCAGCCCGAGCCCGCGCTGCAGGAGGTCCGGACGGGAACGGCGCGCATGCTGCTCGCCGCCGAGGAGGGGAAAGCGGCCGCCGTGGCGCTCCTCCCGGTGGGCCTCGTCTTCGACGAGCCGGGAACGTTTCGCAGCGGCCGCGCCCTCGTCCTGATCGGGCCGCCGGTCTCGACGGAGGGAATCGAGGGCGGAGACTCCGCGTCGGCCCGCGCCCTGACGGCCCGGCTGGCCGAGGCGCTGCGCGGACAGATCGTCGAGGCCGACGACCGGCGGACGCTCCGCCTGCTTCATCTCGTCGAGGAGCTCTGGCGGGGAGACGGGGCGGCCAGGCCGGACACGGCCGAACGCGTGCGGTGGCTCCAGGGCGCCATGCGCGCCTATCGCGAACTGAAGAAGCGCGAGCCCGAGCGCGTCGCGGCGGTTCGCGGGGAGCTCGAGGCGTTCGACTCCGACGTCGAACGGGCGGGCCTCGCGGCGGACCGGCTCTCGCGGCGATATTCGGCCGCGACGGTGCTGCGCTTCGCCGCGACGCAGGCGGTCGCGCTGCTCATCTCGGCGCCGCTGGCGCTGTGCGGGCTGCTCGTCCACGGGATTCCCTACCGGCTGACCGCGCTGGCGGTCCGGTGGATTCCGCATACGGACGAGGAGGAAGCCGCCGACAAGATCGCCGCCGGGCTCGTCCTCTATCCGATCGGCTGGGCCGTCGAGGCGTGGCTGGCTCATCGGCTCGGCGGGCGGACGGGGCTGACTCTCTTTCTCATCGCCCTTCCCGCCACCGGCTTCTTCGCGCTCGCCTGGTCGGAGCGCTTCGATCACGTCCGAGGCGAGGCGCGGGCATTCTTCCGTTTTCTCGCCGACCGGGGCCTTCCGCGCCGGCTGGCCGAGCGTCGCCGGAGGCTGGCGGCCGAGCTGCACGAGCTCGCGCGCCTCTCGGGCGCATTCACCGAAGGAGATCTCTCATGACCTTGCCGCCGTGGCTGCTGCGCGCCGGGCTCGTGGTCGTCGGGCTCGGCGGCTGGTTCTGGACGCAGGCGTGGATCGCCCGCCGCGCGTTCCCCGCGGGCCGGATCGGCGACCGACTGCTCGATCTGACCGCGTCGTGGAACCGCCGTCTTCGGGAGAGCCCGCGGCGCGCCGATGCGCTGCTCATCGCGACGTCCGCGCTCATCGACCTGCTCGGGATCTTCGTCCTCGCCCTCGGCGTCTTCGGCCGGAGCATTCGCCCCCTGCTCGGACT
Source organism: uncultured Acidobacteriota bacterium (assembly GCA_963738945.1). Lineage (GTDB taxonomy): Bacteria > Acidobacteriota > Thermoanaerobaculia > UBA5066 > Gp7-AA6 > DAHUXD01. The sequence goes on along the minus strand of CAVTYD010000002.1, from coordinate 1,728,087 downwards.
CGCCCTGCTCTTCGCGCTGCGGCAGACCTGCCAGGCCCTCTGCGCGCTGCCGGCGCCCGAGGGCATGATCTGGCGCCGCCCCGGCTTCCCCTCGCTCCTCGTGACCTACGGGACGTCCACCGACCTCTTCTTCTCCGGCCACACGGCGATCGCGGTCTACGGAAGCCTCGAGCTCGCGCGCTCGAGCGGAGCGGCGGGAGCGATTCTCGGAGGAGCGATCGTGCTCGTCGAGGCCCTGACGGTCCTCGTCCTGAGAGCTCACTACACGATGGATGTCTATGCCGGCGCCGTCACGGCGCTCTGGGTGTACGGCCTGGCGGGGACCCTCGCCCCGGGCGTCGATCGCTGGCTGGCGCTGCTCGGAGGCTGACCTTTCGAAAGAATCGGACCCTCCCCTCGGAAACCGATAGAAAGACTGAAACCCGCAGGCCGAACCGCCGTACACTCCCCTAGGAAACCGATATGAGCAAGCCCGCCGACCTCGTCCAGGGCACCCTCGACCTTCTTCTCCTGAAGATCCTGGCGCTCGAGCCGCTTCACGGCTGGGCCATCAGCCTGCGCCTGAGGTCCTTCTCCGGCGAGATCCTTCAGGTGAGTGAGGGCTCTCTCTATCCGGCCCTCCACAAGCTCGAGCAGGAGGGCTGGATCAAGGCCGAGTGGAAACAGACGGAGAACAATCGCCGCGCCAAGTTCTACTCGCTCACCCGTCTGGGCCGAAGGCAGCTCGACCTGGAGACCGCGAACTGGGAGAGGCTCTCGGCGGCGATCTCGCACGTCGTGGCGCTCTCCGAGGCGTAGCCGGCCATGCGTCCCGAGCACTGGTGGTTCACCGCGCCGCTGAGGCTGAAGTCGATCTTCCGCCGCCGCCGGGTCGAGGACGAGCTCGACGAGGAGCTGCAGTTCCACCTCGGCCGCCGGATCGAGGAGGGCATCGCGAGCGGTCTCTCGCCCGAGGAGGCGCGGCGGAGCGCGCTGCGCGCCATGGGCGGCCTCGACCAGCGCAAGGAGGAGATCCGGGACGCGCGGCGGGTTCACTGGCTCACCGACTTCGTGGACGACCTTCGCTACGCGGTTCGGAGCCTCCGACGCGCGCCGGGACTCACCGCCTTCGTCGTCGTCACGATCGCCCTCGGCATCGGGATGGCCGCCGGGACCTTCAGCATGGTGGACGCGCTCATCTTCCGCCCGTACCCGGTGCCTCATCCCGGCCGGGTCGTGACGCTGTCCGGCACGACGCGCGACAGCGCTTTCGAGCCCTTCTCCTATCGCGAGTACCTCGACCTCCGCGATCGCACCCGGAGCTATGACGGCGTGGTCGCGAACCTGGACATGCAGGCCGTCGCTTTCGCCGCCGAACCGGGAGCGGCTCCGCGCGTGCGCGGCGGCGTCCTCGTCTCGGGCAACTATTTCCGCGAGCTCGGCGTCGAGCCCTCCATCGGCCGGGGATTCCGCGACGACGAGGACCGGGTTCCGGGCCGGGACGCCGTCGTCGTGTTCGGGGCCGCCTTCTGGAGACGCGAGTTCGGCGCCGATCCGTCCGTCGTGGGCCGGACCGTCGTCTTGAACGGCCGGCGCTTCACCGTCGTCGGCGTCGCGCCCCGGACCTTCCCGGGCATGGGAACGTTTTCGCATCCCGACTTTTACGTGCCGCTCGCGATGGCTCCGGTCTTCTCGACCAACCTCCAGAAGCGCTTCTTCGAGGACCGCGACGACCGCGAGCTGACGGTCCGGGCCCGCCTGAAGCCCGGCGTCCGCCTCGCGGATGCCCGCAGCGAGCTCGCCGTGCTCGCGAAGCAGTTCCAGGCCGCGTACCCGGACGCCTCGCGCGGGCGCGGCGCGGCGGTGTACACGCAGTTCGAGGCGAAAACCGTCGAGGACGACAACTGGAAGTTCGGCGTCGTCTTCGCGATCCTTGCCCTGGCGGTGCTCCTCGTCGCCTGCACCAACGTCGCGGGCCTCCTCCTCTCCCGCGCGCGGAGCCGCACCCGGGAGATCGCGGTGCGGCTGGCGATCGGCGCGGGGCGCTCGCGGATCGTCCGCCTGCTGCTGGCGGAGAGCCTCGTGCTGGCGGTGCTCGGCGGCGTCGTCGGCGTCGCGGTCGGGTACGCCTTCGTCGAGTGGTTCCAGAGCAAGCAGGCCATCGTGTTCCAGACCGACCTCCCGATGTCCGTGCCGATGCGGATGGATACGCGGGTCCTCCTCGCGACCCTCGTTCTGGCCGGTCTCTCCGCCGTTCTCTGCGGCCTCGCTCCCGCGCTCCAGAGCACGCGCACGGACCTCGTCAAGGGCCTGAAGGCGGCGGACGCGGACGTGCCCGGCCGCAAGCGCTTCTGGAGCCGCAACGTTCTCGTCGTGGCTCAGGTCGCGGCCTCGCTCATGTTGCTGACGGCGTCGTTCCTCATGGCGCGAAGCTTCCAGCGCTCGCTGCTGGAAGGGACGGGCTTCGCAAAGGATCACCTGCTGATGGTCCGGTTCGATCCTCGCCTCGTTCAGTACGACGCGGCGCAGACGAAGCGCTTCTACGAGCGCCTGCTCGCCGGCGTGCGCGACGCGTTCGGGGTCGAGCGCGCGACGCTGACGCAGAGCGTCCCGTTCGGACAGGAGGGCTTCGACGGCCTCACCTTCGCGCCCGAGGGCTTCGAGATGCCACGCGACCGCGAATCGTTCGCCTCGATGATGGGCACGGTGGACACGGGCTATTTCGAGACGATGGGGGTCCCGATCCTCCGCGGCCGCGCCTTCCGGACCTCGGACCGGGAGGACTCGCCGCGCGTCGCCGTCGTCAACGAGGCCTTCGCGAAGCATTACTGGCCGAAGGCCGACGCGGTCGGCAAGCGGATCCGCCTCGGCGGTGCTCTGGGTGCCCCGGTCGAGATCGTCGGCGTCGCGCGCACGATCAAGTACCAGTCGGGCTCCGACCTCCACACGGACTTCATCTACATGCCGCTCGCCCAGCATCCCGTCGCGGGGATGACCCTGCTCGTGCGCTCGAGCGGCAACCCGCTCGACCTCGTCCCCGCCGTGCGCGACGTCGTCCGCCGTCTCGACGCCAACCTGCCAATGATGCAGACGCGGGCATACGAGGACCTCTACTTGAACCAGGCCGTCTACGGACCGCGCATCGCGATCGACCTGGTCGGAATGATGGGCGGCGTCGCGCTCGCGCTCGCGGTTGCCGGCCTGTACGGGCTCGTGGCGTACAACGTCAGCCGGCGCACGCACGAGATCGGCATCCGGATCGCTCTCGGCGCCCGGCGGACAGACGTGTTGCGGCTGGTGATGGGCAAGGGTCTCGTCCTCGTCGCGATCGGGACGGCCATCGGCCTCGGCCTGGGCTTCGCGGTCGAACGGATGATGAACGCGATGCTCTTCAACGCCGGGGGAGTGGACGTCATCGTCTATCTGGCCGTCGTGCCGCTGATGATCGCGGTCACCATGCTCGCCGCCTACATGCCCGCCCGGCGCGCCTCGCGGATCGCGCCGACCCGGGCCCTCCGCTGCGAGTAGGCCCAAACCGCGCGGCGTGCGGCCTTTGACTCGCCGTTGCGCCGGTCATAGGCTCTCGGTCCTGGAGGTTCGAACATGGCGTCACGAAAGACGGCGAAGACCGGCGCGAAGAAGACTCCCTCCCGCAAACCGAAGGCGGCCGCGGCCAAGAAGAAGCCCGCTCCGGCGGGGACTCATCTCGCTTCGGCGTCGCCGAGCCTCACGGTCAACGACGTCGCGAAGAGCCTGGCCTGGTACCGCGACATCCTCGGGTGCGCCATCGAGGAAACCTGGAAGGACGACGCCGGGGTCCCGATGGGTTATTCGCTGCGCGCCGGCGACGTCTCCTTCATGATCGGACAGGACGACTGGAAGAAGGGCCGCGACCGCAAGAAGGGCGAGGGCTTCCGGATCTTCTGTACGACGAGCCGGAACGTGGACTCGATCGCGGAGCGCATCAAGGCGAAGGGCGGCCGGCTCGATCAGGAACCTCGCGACCAGCCGTGGGGAATGCGGGACATCTCGCTGTCCGACCCCGACGGCTTCAAGATCACGATCGCGAAAAACCTGCGCTGACCGGCCGCCGGGTCAGTCCTCGTCGAGGTACTCCTCGGGGACGTCGTCCTCGGGAACCTCCCGCGTCCTGACCTCGCCCTCGTCGGCATCCGGAGCGTCTTCGATGCCCTCGATGACGCCGGCCTCGAAGGCCTGGCCCTCCTCGACGAGCTCCTCGACGCTCTCCGAGTCGGCGAGCTCGGCGCGCGAGAGTCCCTCGGTGTCGCCGGACTGGCCGCCCGATTCCGGTCCCAGGCCGCGCCCGTATTCCGGCCGCTCGTCGGTCGCATCCGCGCGGCCTCGCGGGCGCCGCGACGACGTCCGCACCGGCCGCACCGGCTTCTTCGGCTTTCGAGTCGTCTTGCTGCGGAGGCGGGGCTTGCGGGCCGTCGGCCTCCGGCGGGCGGTCGCCTTCCCGCGGACGGGCTTGCGGCGGCGCGAGGCGGGCGGCAGGCGGGCCGCTTTTGCTCGACCGCTCTTCCGCTTCGGGGGCGCGGGTTTCCGGACAGCTTTCGTTCGGCGGGTCGCTTTCCTTTTCTTCGGTTTCGCCATGGAGAGACTCTATCCGAGCCGGCTCGCCGGCCCCGGAAAGGACGCGGCCGTCGCCTGTCCTTTCGACGGGTTGGAGCGGCGCCGTTGCCGCTACACTTCGACCGCTCGGCGCGCGAAAACCGCGCGGAGGACGAGCCTGAATGGCTGATGAAAGCGAGGGGTTTCGAAGACTTCGGAAACAACCGCCGCGAGTCCGGCGTTCTGTCGGGCATGACTCCGCCGACGTCTCCGCCGGGACTCGTCACGGTCGAGAGCCGATTCTCGCCCGGGGCGACGATGGAACGCCTGGAATCGGCGATCCGCGATCGAGGTCTCACGCTGTTCGCGCGGATCGACCACTCGGGCGGAGCGGCGGCGGCCGGTCTACCGCTGCGCTTCACTCAGCTGCTTCTCTTCGGCAGCCCGCAGGGCGGGACGCCGCTGATGCAGAGCCGGCAGACCATCGGGATCGATCTGCCGCTGAAAATGCTCGTCTGGCAGGACGAGGCCGGGGACGTCCGGATCGAGTACGACGAGCCGGCCTACCTGGCGGCGCGGCACGGCATCGGAGATCGTCCGGCGGTCGTCGCGGCTCTCTCGAAAGTCCTGCGGGGACTGGCGGCGTCGGTCACCTCGGCGTGATCCGCGCGGCGCGAAAGAGGGCCCGGATCCGGCGGCCATTCGCCGCAATCGCCCTGTTCGCCGCCGCCGTCTTCGCGGCGACGGTCCTGGCGGCCCAGCCCGCGGGCGAGAAGGGCACGGCATCGCTCGATCAGACCCTGCCGCTCCGCACGGGGAAGTGGACGGGGGACCTCGGCGGCATGGCGAAACGGCGGGTCATCCGCGCCCTCGTCGTCTACAGCCGGATGTTCTACTTCATCGACCGCGGGACGCAGCGGGGAGCCTCGTACGACGCGTTGAACCTCTTCGAGAAATACGTGAACGAGAGGCTCGGGACGCGGAAGGTTCCGGTGAGCGTCCTCTTCTATCCGGTGCGACGCGATCAGATCATCCCGATGCTGCTCTCCGGGGAAGGCGACCTCGCCGCCGCGGATCTGACGATCACGCCCGAACGCCTCGCCGCCGTGGATTTCTCGACGCCGATCTTCTCCCACATCGACGAGATTCCCATCACGGGGCCCCACTCGCCGCCGATCGCTTCCGTGGACGATCTGTCGGGGCGGGAAGTGTTCGTCCGGAGATCCTCGAGCTATTACGAGAACCTCGAGCGCCTGAACGCGCGGTTCGCGAAGGACGGCCGAGCGCCCGTGCGCCTGCGCGTCGCGCCGGAGGATCTCCAGGACGAGGACCTCCTCGAGATGTTGAACGCCGGTCTCGTCCAGTGCGTCGTCGCCGACGACGACATCGCCGACTTCTGGGTGAAGGTCTTTCCGGACATCCACCCGCATCCCGGCGCCGCCGTCGCCCGGAAAGCCGAGACCGGCTGGATGTTCCGCAAGGACAGCCCGGAGCTCAAAGGAGCGGTCGACGGGTTTATCGCGAAGTACCCGCCCGGATCCCTGCTTCGCAACGAGATCCTGAATCGGTATCTCAAGAGCACGACCTGGGTGAAGAAAGCCCGGTCCGAAGAGGGACTCGCGAGTTTTCACCGAACCGTCGAGCTCTTTCGCCGGTACGGCGGCCAGTACGATCTCGACTACCTGCTCATGATGGCGCAGGGATACCAGGAATCGCAGCTCCATCAGGATGCGAGGAGCCGGGTCGGCGCCATCGGGGTCATGCAGCTGATGCCCGATACCGGGCGCGCCATGGACGTCGGCGACATCCGACAGATCGAGAACAACATCCACGCCGGCGTCAAGTACATCCGGTTCGTGGAGGACCAGTACTACGCGAAGTCGCCGATGACCGCGTTGAACAAAGGCCTCTTCGCCTTCGCGTCCTACAACGCCGGACCGAACCGCATCGAGGAGCTGCGCCGTATCGCCCGCGAGCGCGGCCTCGATCCCAACGTGTGGTTCAACAACGTCGAGCTCGTCGTGGCCGCCGAGGTCGGCCGCCAGACCGTTCAGTACGTGGCCAACATCTACAAGTACTACATCGCCTATCAGCTGATCGCCGAGGACGAGGCGGCCGAGGCGAAGACGCTCGAAGAGCTCCGGAAGAAGACGCCCTAGCTCGCGGGGTCAGGCCTCGTGCTGCCGGAGAATCTCCTGGATCTCCTCGGGTTGGAAGGAATTGAGCTGCACGATGCGGGCCTGGGCGCGGAGTGCCGGAGGCAGGATGCGGCGGGCGTCTTCCTTGCCGTCGACTTCGACGGTGATCCAGGACTTGTGCTCTCCATCCCGGCATCCCCAATCGGCCTGAGTGAGGTAGTGAGACCCGCTCGACAGGAACACGTCGACGACTCGTGCGCAGGCCACCGGCGTCGGATCGTGGGGAACCTCGATCAGGAATCGGTGGGCCATGTCGTCGTTCCTTTCCCTCGCGGAAGCCGCCCCGGTGGCCGTGCGGGGATTCGGGCCCCGATGAGGAGCCGGATTCTACTGGATCGCGCGCCACGATTTAGCCCGCGTTTAGAGGCGAGACTCGTCGCCGGCCCTGCCAGCCGCGTGTTGTCGTAAGCTCGAATCCTCGGATCTCGCGCTGCCGCGAGGCGGCCGTCAAGGAGGGCTCCTGGACTACTCGGCGTTGCTCCGTTCGGCGCTCGTCGCGCTGTTGCGAAACAAGCTGCGTAGCTCGCTCACCGTTCTCGGGATCACGATCGGGATCGCCGCCGTGATCTGCGTTGTCGCGATCGGCAAGGCGGGCCAGGCGAGAGTCGAACAGCAGCTGTTGAACCTCGGCGACAACTTCGTGTGGATCGAGGCGGGCGGACGCGCCGTCAACGGAGTCCGGACGGGCACGCACGACACGACGACGCTCACGGCGGCCGACGGCGTGGCGATCAAGAACCAGGTGTCCCTGATAAAGAGCGTTTCGCCGAACGTCGACGATCCGGTCCAGGTCGTCTACGGCAATCAGAACTGGCACACGTCCTACCGGGGGGTATCGCCCGAGTACTTCGACATCAAGCGATGGGTCGTCGACCAGGGGGCCGTGTTCTCCCAGGACGACGTCGACCGAGCCGCCGACGTCTGCGTGATCGGCCGTTCGGTGCGCGCCCAGCTCTTCGGGGTAGAGGACCCGATCGGCGAGGTGATCCGCGTCAACAACCTTCCCTGCAAGGTCGTCGCGACGCTCGAGCCCAAGGGGCTCTCGCTTTCGGGACAGGATCAGGACGACACGGTCATCCTGCCGTACACGACGGCGCAGAAGAAGCTCAAGGGCGTCGAATGGCTCGACGACATCCTCTGCTCGGCGGTGTCGGCGGACGCGGTCAAGGTCGCCGGCCAGGAGGCGGCGGCGATTCTCCGGGACCGGCATCACCTGCGCCCGGAGGAAGAGGACGACTTCAACATCCGCAATCCGGAGGACATCATCCAGGCGCAGCTCGATGCCAGCAAGACGCTGACCGTGCTCCTGATCGCGGTCGCCTCGATCTCTCTCCTCGTCGGCGGCATCGGAATCATGAACGTGATGCTGGTCTCGGTCACCGAGCGCACGCGCGAGATCGGCGTGCGCGTCGCCGTCGGAGCGACCGAAGAAGCGATCCGGCTCCAGTTCCTCGGCGAATCGGTGATGCTGAGCCTCGTCGGCGGCGGGGCCGGGGTCCTGCTCGGGATCCTCGCCTCCTATCTCGTGGGCCAGACGCTGCAGTGGCCCCTGCAGATGTCCCCCGAGGCCGTGGCCGTCGCGGCGATGTTCTCCGTCGCGGTCGGGGTCTTCTTCGGGTACTACCCGGCGATGAAGGCATCCCGGCTCGATCCGATCGACGCGCTGCGGTACGAGTGAGCAGGGCGGCCTCGTGACTCCGAGACGTCGCTGGCTGATCGCGGCCGGCCTGGTGGCCGTCGCGGGCCTGTTGGTCCTGGTCGGGCTCGGGCGCAACGGCAAGACCCAGTACTTCACGGCCCGCGTCGAACGCGGATCGATCCACGACGTGGTCGAGGCGACGGGGACGATCAACGCGGTCACGACGGTGCAGGTGGGCTCCCAGGTCTCGGGCAGCGTCACCCGGCTGAACGCCGACTTCAACTCCCGCGTTCACAAGGGCGACGTCATCGCCCTGATCGATCCCGCGCTCTTCCAGGGAGCGGTGCTGCAGGCCTCCGCCGACGTCGACAACGCGAAGGCCAACGTCGTGGCCGCGAAGGCGAACCTGGACAAGGAGAAGGCCGTCGCGGTTCAGAACAAGGCCGACTACGAGCGCGCCGTGGACCTGAACAAGTCCAACCTCCTCAGTCAGCAGCAGCTCGACCAGGCCAGGGCGAACTTCGAGGCGGCCCACGCCGCCGTGGGCGCCGCGGCCGCCGGCGTCACGCAGGCGGATGCCCAGGTCAGCCAGAAGGCGGCGGCCCTCCGGGTGGCGCAGACGAACCTCGACTACACGGTGATTCGGTCCCCGATCGACGGCACCGTCGTCGCGCGGAACGTGGAGCTCGGACAGACCGTCGCCGCGTCGCTGCAGGCGCCGACCCTATTCACGATCGCGCAGGACCTGACGAAGATGCTGGTCTACACCAAGACGGACGAGTCCGACGTCGGCAACATCCGTCCGGGAAAGGCCGTCACGTTCAAGGTCGACGCCTTTCCGAAGGACACGTTTCACGGAATCGTCCGCCAGGTGCGCATGAATCCCACGACCGTTCAGAACGTCGTCACGTACGACACGATCATCGAATTCGCGAACACGGATCAGAGGCTGTTTCCGGGAATGACGGCGTACGTGACGATCCCGGTCGCCACCGCCGAGAATGCCCTGAAGCTTCCGAACACCGCCCTGCGGTACAAGCCGGCGATGTCCCTCGAGGAAATCCGGGCGATCTACGAGAAGCATGGAATCGAGACGGGGGCGCCCTCGCCCGGCAAGGGCTCGTCCGCCGCCGCGCCGAACGCGGACGGTGCCGCGCCCGGCGCGACCCGCTCGCCCGGCCGGGACTCGGCCGTGGTGTGGAAGCTTCACTCCTCCGACGGCACGATCGAGCCGGTCCAGGTCTCGCTCGGGCTGACCGACCACACGTATACCGAGGTGACCGGCATGCGGAAGGGCTCCCTCCAGGAGGGCGACGAGCTCGTCGTCCGCTCCGTCTCGCCGAAGTCCCAGGGGCCGGCGGGGATCCGGCGCTAGCCTTGACGGGCTCGGGGGACCTCGCCGTCATTCGCGCCGAGGAGATCCACAAGTACTACGACCTCGGCGAGACCCGGGTGCACGCGCTCCGCGGCGTCTCGGTCGAGATCCGGCGCGGCGAGTTCGTGGCCGTCATGGGCGCGAGCGGAAGCGGCAAGTCGACGTTCATGAACATACTGGGTTGTCTCGACCGCCCGAGCGCGGGAAGGTACCTCCTCGAAGGCGTCGACGCCGCGGCCCTCGACAAGAAGGCGCTGGCGCTGATCCGGAACCAGAAGATCGGCTTCGTCTTCCAGGGCTTCAACCTTCTCTCCCGCACGTCGGCCCACGAGAACGTGGAGCTTCCGACGCTCTACACGAAGATCGAGCGCACCGAGCGCGTGAGGCGCGCCGCCGAGGCGCTCGCCATGGTGGGGCTCGCGGAGCGGGCCCACCACTACCCGTCGCAGATGTCCGGCGGGCAGCAGCAGAGGGTCGCCATCGCCCGGGCGCTCGTCAACCGGCCGTCGATCCTGCTCGCGGACGAGCCCACGGGCAACCTGGACAGCCGGACGTCGGTCGAGGTCATGGAGATTTTTCAGGGCTTGAACGACCAGGGACTGACGATCGTGCTCGTCACCCACGAGCCGGACATCGCCCAGTTCGCGAAACGCGTGCTGATCTTCAAGGACGGGCGGATCCGCAAGGACGACCCGGTACCGAACCGTCCGCGGGCGGCGGAGGTCCTCAAGACGCTGCCGACGCTGGAAGACTGAGCTCGGAGCGGTCTCGAGGGACGACCGGTTCCTCGACAGAGCGCAACAGGATCTTGCCGACCCGCGATAGGATCCTCCGGCCGCACTCGAGGAGGTGGTCGCATGCGATTCTCCCGCTGGACTTCCCGCATCGGAGCCGCGTTCCTCCTCTACGCGGGCCTCGCCGTCTCCGCCGTCTCGGCCCAGACGATCACCGATTTCCCGATCACGACAGCCGACAGCGAGCCGGGCGGGATCACCGCCGGTCCGGACGGAAACCTCTGGTTCACCGAGTTCGGCGTCGGGAAGATCGGCCGCATCACGACGGGAGGCACGGTCACCGAGTTCCCGGCAGCGGCCGGGGGCAACCCGCAGTTCATCGTCGTCGGCTCGGACGGCAACCTGTGGTTCACCCAGACGACCGTCGATCGGATCGGCCACATGACGACGTCCGGTTCGTTCGGCGATTTCCCCGTTCTGTCCAGCGGGGCCAGTCTCGTCGGGATCGCCCCCGGCCCGGACGGGAACCTCTGGTTCGTGGAAGGCGGTACCAGCAAGATCGGCCGGATCACGACGTCGGGAACGGTGACGGAATTTCCGACCCCGACCTTCTGCGTTCCGCTGCAGATCGCCGCCGGTCCGGACGGAAACCTCTGGTTCACGGAGTTCGACGCGGGGAAAGTCGGCCGAATCACGACCGGCGGCGACATCACGGAATTTCCCACCGGGCTCGCAGGGAGCGAGCCGCAGGGGATTACGGCGGGACCCGACGGGAACGTCTGGTTCACCGACACGGGCACGAACCGGATCGGGCGGATCACGCCCGCGGGCGTCATCACGGAGTTTCCGATTCCCGCGGCGGACGCGAACCTCCTCGGCATCGCCGCGGGTCCCGACGGAAACCTCTGGTTCGCGGAGGCGGACACCAGTCAGATCGGCCGGATCACGCCGAAGGGCGTGGTGACCGAGTTCCCGACCCCGGGTGGGGGACCGATCGCTCTGGCGGCCGGGCCGGATGGCGGCGTATGGCTCACGGAGATCGACGCCAACAAGATCGGCCGCACCACGCTGTCCTCGCTCACGGCCGAGACCGCGTCCGTGGACGCGCACGCGCCGTCCGGCACGAGCTCGAACGTCAACGGCGTCTTCGAACCGGGCGAGACGGTCGAGGTCTCCCCCGCGTGGCACAACACGCTCGCCGGCGCTCAGAGCGTTTCCGGAACCGCGGCGAGCCTGACCGGTCCGGCGGGACCGACCTATACGATCGAGGACGCGAGCGCGAGCTATGGATCGATCGCCGGCGGCGCGACCGCCGATTGTCACGACGCGACCGGCGACTGCTACGTTCTCACGATCTCGGGCGCGCGTCCCGTCGCTCACTGGGACGCCGTCCTCACCGAGACCCTGAACGGCGCGACGACGACGTGGGCGCGGACCATCCACCTCGGCAACAGCTTCGCCGACGTCCCGACGACCTATCCGTTCTACGCCTTCATCGAGAACCTCTTCCACAGCGGCGCCACCGGCGGCTGCGGCGGCGGGCTCTACTGCCCGACCGGAACCGTCACCCGCGCCCAGATGGCGGTTTTTCTGCTGAAGGGGAAGTACGGTGCCGGCTTCGTCCCGCCCGCGTGCGCCGGGACTTTCGTGGACGTTCCCTGTCCGTCCCAGTTCGCCGACTGGATCGAGGAGTTCGCGGCGGAGGGAATCACGGCCGGTTGCGGCGGGGGAGACTACTGCCCGAGCCAGCCGGTGACGCGCGCGCAGATGGCCGTGTTTCTGCTGAAGGCCGAGCACGGCGGCGGGTATGTGCCTCCCGCCTGCATGGGGATGTTCGGCGACGTTCCGTGCCCTTCCCAGTACGCGAACTGGGTCGAGCAGCTCGCCGCGGAGGGCGTCACGGCCGGGTGCGGCGGCGGCAACTATTGTCCGAATGACCCGAACATCCGTGGCCAGATGGCCGTCTTCCTGGTGAAGGTCTTTTCGCTCGCTCTCTACGGCGCCTGACCTCGTCCTGCCGGCGGTCGGACGGAACCGCCGGAGCTGACGCAACATCTCGCCGACGGAGCCGGTGACCTTGTTCCTGTTGCCCGTGAGCCACTGGTCCGACGGGACGCCCGAGTAGAAAACAGGACGGCCTCAGTTGGCCCAGTGCAGCCCGAGGGCCTTGGCGAGGAAAATCGCCATCTGGCGACGGGTCAGGCCGGCGTCCGGGCAGTAGTTTCCTCCGCCACAGCCGCCGGTGATGCCGGAGGACGCCAGCGCCTCGATGTATTGAAAACCGAAGTCGGTCGTCGGGACGTCGTTGAACGTCGCCGTGGCGGGAGAGGGGCTGACCTGGCGGCGCCACCAGACGCGCGCCGCGCCGAAGCCGGCCGTGCCGTCGATCGTCAGGTGCAGCACGTACATGGTCGCGTCCGGTGTCCCGTCTCCGTCGAAGTCCACCTGGTCGTGAAAGGTCCAGGAGAAATCCGGGGTCGTGCAGGCGGACCCGGCTCCGAGCGTGTTGTCGAGATACGCGACCTCGGACCCGTCGATGAAGGCCTGAAACTGCAGGCTCCCGTCATCCGGAAGCTTGTAGCCGACGATTCCGACGTCGACGTCCGTCCCGGGATCGGAGACGCTCCCGTAGACGCACACCCGAAAGACCTCGGCGCCGTCCGGGAGATCGAGGGGCGCCCGGTACGTGCCCGCGCCGTAGAGATAGCCGAAGCCGAACGAGAAGGTCTGGGCCGGAACGTCCGCGCGAAAGCCCGCCGCACCGAACGTCGTCATCTGATCCCCCAGCCCATACGACTGTCCGGCCGCCGGAGGGGTGGGGAAGAGGAGACCCAGAGCGGACAGAAGGGTGGTGAGGATGCCGCCCAGGATGCGACGAGTGAGCATTTTCGGTCCTCCCGTGGCTCTGAGGGTACGCTCTTTCGCGCGTCGGAGTGGTCATGCCTCGGGCGCGGCCGGTCCGGCCCTGGACTATCCCGAACGGTACCGGCGGTGGGCTCACGTGAAGACTCAGGTCATCGGCCCCGAAAGCCCGTTTTTCGGCTCCGGAGGGGGAATCCATCAGATCTACGCGAACGATGCGGCCCCGGCGGGCTTCGAAAGCCGCAGGTTCCCGGATGGCGCGATCCTGGTCTTCGACCTCCTGGAGGCGAAGACGAAGGACGGAATCACGGTCGAGGGAGCCCGGCAGCGTCTCGCCGTCATGGTCAAGGACACGAAGCGGTTTCCCGAATCGGGAGACTGGGGGTTCGAGCGTTTCGTGGGCGACAGCAGGACGGAGCGGGGTTTCACCGAAGAGCATCGGGCGCCCTGCTTCGAGTGTCACACCCGGCGGAAGGAAGAGGATTTCGTCACGTGTTTATCGCGCATTCAGAATCTCCCGACGACGCGTGTAATCGATCGGCCGGGGTTTCGCGTTCTCCTTCACGAGGGAGTCCGAACCGGGCGACGTGCACGCCGCCGGGGCGGCGGCCCCTTCCCGAGGACGGAGGCGACTATGATCTCGAGCCAAACGGAGCGCCCCATGGAAGATGCTCGTCCCTTCGAGGTGGAGTGCGACTGGTGCGGCCGGCCGCTGGCCGGGCAGATCCGCCGCGCCCAGGTCGGCAAGATGGTCGTGGTCCAGGAGAAGCATCAGGACGCCGGCGGGCGGCCCTGTCTCGGGTCGGGCCGGAGCCTCGGCACGTGGCCGCTGTCGGTGGAGCTGCGCCAGACGAGCGAGGGGTTCGAGATCCGGATTGGCGGCGGCCGGGCGCGGGTGCATGCGAACCCGGCGAGCCTGGTGGTGTCGCTGCGCGATCTCGGGGTCGAGGCGGAGGACGCGCGGCGTCAGGTGGCGGCGATCGAGCCGGGCCGGCCGGTGCTCGTCCAGGTCCACGAGCGGCGGCTGGTGCCGCGGTCGCGCGGAGAGCGCGGAGACTGACGGGAGGCTCGGGTGACGGAAGCGGCGCGGCGGCGCATTGCTCTGGCGGCGGGTTTGCTCGCCCTCGCGGCGGTCGTCGCGAACGTGGTGCACTCCCACGAGGTCGTCTGGGGCGGCGTCGTCGTCTGCCTGCTCTCGTTTCTTGCGTGGCGTCGGCCGAACCCTGCGGAGCCACGGAGCTCGCGAGGTCGTCTTCGGGCGGATTAGTCGCGGTCCCTGCGCAGCGACGTCGCGCCGAGGTCGTCCGCATCGGGAGGCCCCTCGTGGCATTGGCCGGCCGCGGTGCATGTGGCGATCGGCGCGTTCGACATCCGGTCCAGAATCCGAACCAGCTTGACGTCCTTCGCGAGGGCCATCGCCTGGCCGAGCTCCCGTTGCGTGTCCGTCGGCAGCGCCTCCCACATCGAGCCTGTGACGATGACCGTACTTCCCTCGTCCTCCCAGGAAAAGATCAATCCGGACTGCCTGTAGGGCATGATCCTGAGCCTCGCCGCCGCGATGTCGTCCCGGGGGAAGCTGTCGACCGTGTTCGGTTCCCGGGTGTGGTCGCGTGCCAGAAAGAACGCGATGAGGAACACGGCGAACCCAGGGGCGGTCCACCACCATCGCAGTGGCGGCAGGACCTCCCACAGCGCGCTCCGTCGCCCGGTCTTCACCGGGCGACGATTCCTCGAGCGTGCCATGACGGGCTAGAACGCGATCTGCACCTGGCCGACGAATCTTCGAGGCGGAATGACGTGCGTCCCGCCGAAGGTCGACAGCACGTTGTAGAGACCCTGGACGTCGAAGGCGTTCAGGACCATGAATTGGAGCTGGACCGGCACGGCGACCTTCGTCAGGTCGTAGCCCACCTGGAAGTCCACGATCGTCCGCGCCTTGATGCGGTACGGGTCGAGATCCGTTCCGGCATGGTTGAAATCGATGTAAGGAATGGCGAAGGCGTTGTCGGGGTCGTTGATGAGATCGCCATACCCCGCGCCACTGACGAGGCCGGAGTCGTAGCGAACATTGGTGCCCAGCCACAGGCCCGTCTTGGAGACGTCGTAGTACAGGCCGCTCTGGATCTGCAGTTTCTGATCGTGGTCGATGACGAACGGTCCGCCCGTGATCGCGTCCACGGACTCGGAGTCGAGAAACAATCCGCCGGTGAAGGGGGGCACGTAGAGCGCGTGCACGTGGCCCGCGGACACGTAGCCGCGGAACCCGTACGTCGGGGCGAGGTCCAGCCGCAGGTCCCAGCCCTCGTACCGGCCGCTCTCGAAGGACAGCGGGAAGACGATGCCCGTGTTGAAGAACTGGTCCTGGTCGCCGGCGTTCTTTGTGTTTCGCCACCAGTAGTCGAAGTCGAGGCGCACGTGGGAGCCCAGGGCCTGCTGGAGGCCGATCGTCTCGGCATTCTGCCGCTCGGACTGAACGGGCAGCGCGCCGCCGCCGAGCGGTCGCGAGTCCTGGACGACGGGCGGAGCGAGATCCGCGGCGGCCTGGGAGGAGCTCAGGAGGATGTTCTCGAACTCCGGCGTGTACATGATCCGGCTGTAGGTGGCCCGAAAGACCGTTCCGGTGGCCGGAAGAAAATAGGCGACACCCAGTCGCGGCGAGAGCTGCACGTTCGTCGTGGGAATGGAATTGTTCTCGTAGCGCAGCCCGACGTTCGCCGTCAGGTTCTTCCAGCGAATCGTGTCCTGGAGGTAGGCGGCGTAATAGACGTTGGTCGTATGACCGTTGAACACGAAGGGGCTTCCCCCGCGCGTCAGGTCGTAGGGCGCGAGGTTCGGGTTGTAGCCGTCGGACGACGGATCGTTGAAGGACGGATCCGTTACGCCAAAGCGGAAGAACTCCTTGATGACGTAGCTCTTGTAGACGCCGCCGACCTTGAACTCGTTGATGCCGAGAGTCTGCGTGTAGGACGGCGAGATGCCGAAGTTGTCGAGCGACCGATTCGAGTCCGCCGTGACCGGCGTGTCTCCGGCGGACGGATAGAGCGTGAACCGCGCCAGCCGCGCGTAGGCCGTCACGTCGATGACTCCGGTCGCCGAGACGACCTTCTGCCAGCCCAGGTTGTAGTTCTGGTCGTAGGTCTCGACGCGCTGCGCCTGGCCGGACGCCTCCTGAGTGAAGGTGTCCGTGACGTCGCGGTCGGTCCGGCCGAGCAGCGCGGTCAGGCGGAAGGCGTTCGAGTGGTCCGGCGACGCGGCGTCGAGCCGGATGAAGCCTCGCTGCGTGTTGCCGTCGTTGTTGAAATTGTCGAAGTTGACCGGGTCCGTGAAGCGGTTCGAGCCGGCCGCGTTGAGCGACGCGAACCAGCCGAGCGTCTCCGAGCCGCCGCCCGCCGAGGCGCCCCCCTGGTAGGTGTCGAAGCTGCCGTAGGTGCCGATCGCCTCGCCCTTGAAGGGCGAGCCGAGGCCCGACTTCGTGGACATGTTGATGACCGCGCCGACCTTCTCTCCGTACTCGGCCGGGACGTTGCCGTAGATGATCTCGAGCGACTGCGCGATGCTCGGATCGATCGAGTTCGAGAACGTCACGCCCGTCTGGTCGGCGATCGTCTGGCCGTCGATGACGTACTCGCTCTGGCTGTGCGCGCCCTGGAAGTGAAAGCGGCCGTTTTCGTCCATCGCGAAGCCCGGCGTGGACGTGACGATCTCCTCCATCGCGCGCATCGGCACGGGTGCCGGGACTCGCGCGATTTGAGTCTTGTCGATGTCGACGTGCGACATCGTGTTGTCGGTCTCGAGCACCACCGCCGAGGGCTCGGCCATGACGCTCACCGACTCGGAGACGGCGGGCAGATCGAGCTTGACTTCGAGAATCACGGGGATCGTGTTGCGGACGTCCACGGGCCTGTGCACGGCCGCGAACCCCTGGGTGTCGATGTGCAGCTCGTAGGGATTGAACGGAACGTTGAAGAACCGAAAACTGCCGTCGCGGCCGGTCGTCACCTCCGCGTTGAACCCCGAAATGCGATTGCGCAGGACGACGAGGACCGCCGCGAGCGGCTTGTCGTCGGGTCCCAGGACCGTTCCGCGAACCGTGCCGGAGTCCGCAGCCCGCGCGGGCGTGGCCGGACCCAGCGCCAATGCGGCGGCCGCGATGAAGGCCGCCAGGAGTCGACGTGGCGTTCTCGCCATGATGAGGCTCTCCTCGAAATGGGACGAGACCGCGGTGCGCCGGAGCGTGGGCCGCTGGCCTGCGCAGGCAGGCTCGTCCGGTTATTGGGGGATCGGCGCTCTAGAGGAGAGCGGGAGGAGCGCGCGAGCCGTTGGAGAGCGGTGTGGCGGAGCCGGCGGATGCTTCCAGGACTCCGGGAACGAACCGGGCTGCGGAGATCGGTGCTTCGCGGCAGGGCTTCGCCGGGACGCCGGCGAACCTCTGGCTCTGACAGGCGAGGCACGCGTCTTCCTTGACCACGACGCCCGAATGCCAGTGAGGAGCCTTCGAAAGCGGGCTGTGCGTCGAGACGACCAGCTCGATCGCACCTCCGGCGAGCTGTCCCTGGATCGTGCCGGCGAGGTCCTCGTGATTGTGGAGCGCGCCCGAGGCCGCGAACGTCGCCGCAAGGAGCAGGCCGGCCCAGAGCTTCCGCACTCTCAAGGTCCTTCCAGAATACGGTGCGCCGCCTCCGAGGTCAACCGACGGCCGGGACTGGCGCCTCCGGGACCCCGCTGGATCGAGGGCGTCGCTGCGGGTAGGACCGCGCCACGACGGCCCTCGGAAGGGCCCCGCGACGTAGAATCCGAGCAGCGGCATCCCGATGGCACTTTCCGCCGGCACTCGTCTGGGTCCCTACGAGATCCTGTCACCTCTCGGTGCGGGTGGGATGGGAGAGGTGTATCGGGCGAAGGACACCCGCCTCGGGCGGGACGTTGCCATCAAGGTTCTTCCCGCCGCGCTTGCAGGTGACCCGGAGCGCCTGAAGCGGTTCGAGAAGGAGGCCCGCTCGGCCTCGGCGCTCAACCATCCCAACATCGTCACCGTCCTCGACATCGGCTCGACTGAGGGCACGTCCTGGATCGCCATGGAGCGCGTCGAGGGAGAGACGCTGCGAAAGCTCCTCGCCACGGGGCCGATGCCCCTGAAGAAGCTGTTGGCCGTCGCCGCCCAGCTCGCCGAAGGCCTGGCCAAGGCCCACGAGACGGGGATCGTGCACCGGGACCTGAAGCCCGAAAACGTGATGGTGACGAAGGACGGCACCACGAAGATCCTGGACTTCGGCCTCGCCAAGCTGACGGCTCCGACCGGTGACGGTGGCGAGGCGACGCAGTCACCCACGATGTCGGCGGGGACCGAAGCCGGGATCGTGCTCGGGACGGTCGGCTACATGTCGCCGGAACAGGCGCTCGGCGAATCCCTCGACTTTCGCTCGGACCAGTTCTCGTTCGGCTCGATCCTGTACGAGATGATCACCGGAAAAAGGGCCTTCGCGCGCCCGAGCCCGCCGGAGATCATGACCGCGATCATTCGCGCGGAGCCCGAGCCCCTCGCGACGGCCGCCCCCGACTCGCCCGTCCCTCTTCGCTGGGTGGTCGAGCGATGCCTCGCCAAGGACTGCGAGGAGCGCTACGCCGCCACGAGAGACCTCGCCCGCGACATCGCCAGACTCCGGGAGGGCCTCACGGAAGGAAGCCTCTCGGGAACCGCGATCGCAGCCCCGATTGCCCGGCCGGGAAGGCAGCGCCTCTATGCTCTGACGGCAGCCACCCTGGTGATCGGCGCGGCCGCCGGTATCGTCGCGATGCGGCGCCCCCGCTCGGCGCCGCCGACTTACCGTCCTCTGACTTTCCACCGCGGTGCGCTCGGCGGCGCGCGCTTCGCGCCGGATGGCAAGACGATCCTGTATTCCGCCGCATGGGAGGGAAAGCCGCCGCAGCTCTACTCGACGCGCCTCGACTCGACCGAGTCGACCGCGCTGCCGTTCCCCAGTGCGGACCTGCTTTCGGTCTCGAGCGCTGGCAAGCTGGCGATCCGCGTCCTTCATGGCAACGACCCCGCGGCCATTGCCGAGGCGTCACTGGCCGGGGGAGCGCCTCGGGAGCTCGTCGCGACCGACCCTCCGGACGCTCTGCAGTTTGGCCATCAGGCGGCGGATTGGATCCCCGGCGAAGACCGCCTGGCGGTCGTCCGGGACGGCGGACTCGAGTTTCCCGTCGGCAAGGTCCTCGTCCCGTCGTCCCCGACCGCGCAGGTGCTCGGCTTGAGGTTCTCGCCCGACGGACGCCAGATCGCCTTCATCGAGGCCAACGGCCCGAGCAATTTTTCACTCGGCGTCGTGGACCTTACCGGCAAGGCGAGGATCCTGTCGACACGATGGGAGATCATCTCGTCCCTCGCCTGGCATCCCGGCACCGGCGAGATCTGGTTCTCGGGACGCAAACTGAACGTCGGGATCGGGGTCGTCGAGCTCCACGCCATTTCCCTGGCCGGAGCCGAGCGCCTCGTAGCGCAGACACCGCAGCTATTGATCGTCGAGGACATCGGCCGCGACGGACGGGTTCTCGCGCGCAGCGACGACTGGCCGGAGACGATGATGTGCCTCCCGCCCGGAGCCTCGCGAGAGGTCAACCTGACGTGGTTCGACTTTTCGCAGAGCACGGCGCTTTCGGCGGATGGACAGGACGTTCTTTTTCTCGAAGGCGGCGCGGCGAAGGGCGCGACCGGCGGCCTCTACCTGCGCAAGACCGACGGATCGACGGCGGCGGTCCGGCTCGCCGAGGGCTGGGTCGCGGCGGATCTCTCGCCAGACAAGAAGTGGGTGGTCCAATACGTGCCGGACCACCTGACCCTGATTCCCGTGGGGCCCGGCGAGGCGAAAGAGATTCGAGACAAGGATTTCGAGTACCGAAGGGTGCTCTGGTTCCCGGACAGCAGGCGACTGCTCATTTCGGCGTCAACACCGGGTCATGGGCCGCGCGTGTACGTGCGTGACGTCTCGGATGGGCCGCCGCGGGCGGTCACCCCGGAGGGAACCGTGGGGATGCAGCTTTCGCCAGACGGCGCGCGCGTCCTCGCGCTCGACCGGAAGACCGAAAAGTGGGCCCTCTATCCGATCGACGGCGGGGACCCGCGGCCGGTACCCTTCGTCCGAGGAGATGAGGGCATCGACGGTTTTGACGCCACGGGTCAGGGCGTCTACCTCGCGTCCGGCGGCCTGACGATCCGATTCGACCGCGTGGACCTGGCGACCGGGAAGCGGACGTTCGTGAGGGAAATGACCCCAGCCGATCCGACCGGCGTGGCCGAGCTCTCCGACGCGCGGCTGACGCCCGACGGCAAGTCCTACTGCTACAGCTTCATGCGCAGCCTCTCCCGGCTCTATGTCATCGATGGTCTCCACTGACTGCGGATAACCAATTCTCGTCCAGGACCCCAGGATTCGTCGTTTCGGGTAGTCTCTCGGTAGCGATCCCGGCCGTTCTCGGTGCCCCACACAACCTGGCTGTTCTTCGAAGGGGGCGTATGAAAGCCGTCTACACCTTCGGCTTCGTTGCGTTGGCGCTTCTAGCTCTCGCCGCTCCCGTTGCCCTGTTTGCCCAAACGACCGGCACCATCGAGGGGCAGATCACCGACCAGAGCGGCGGTGCGCTTCCGGGTGTGACCGTGGAGCTCGCGGGAGCGCGGCTGCAGGGTGCCAGGACGGCCGTGACGGCGGCGGACGGCCGCTACCGCTTCCTCAGCCTGATTCCCGGCGACTACACGCTGACGGCCTCGCTCGACGGGTTCGGCAGGGTGCAGAAGAGGGCCACCGTGACTCTCGACGCGACGGCGACAGCCAACCTGCAGATGTTTCTCTCGACGAGTGCGCAGGTGACGGTCACCGGCGAAGCGCCGCTGATCGACGTGACCTCGACGACCGCCGGCTCGAACTACACGGCCAAGGTCATCGACAAGCTCCCGCTCGCCAGCCGCAACTATGCCGACATCGTGTTTACGCAGCCGGGCGTCCAGGCCGACAACGGCGAGACGCAGGGCCGCTCGCTGGCAATCTCGATCTATGGTTCGACTTCGGCCGAGAACTCGTTCCTGATCGACGGGGTCAACACGACGAACGTCATCAAGGGCATCCAGGGCAAGGACATCAACAACGAGTTCATCCAGGAAGTCGAAGTCAAGACCTCGGGCTACCAGGCCGAGTACGGCCGCAACACGGGCGGCGTGGTCAACGTGATCACGAAGTCCGGCGGCAACGAGTTCCACGGCGGAGTCTTCGGCTACTACAACAGCCTGGACCTCGCCTCGGACCAGAAGAACGTCATCACGCCGGATTTCTCGGAGACGGGCAACTCCCTGGCCACGACGCTCACGACGAAGAACACCCGGTCGGAGGGCGGCCTCGACCTCGGGGGCTTCATGGTCAAGGATCGCGTGTGGTTTTTCGCCGCCTACGACCGCGTCATCACCGGCACCGAGATCCAGCCGACGGGCGGCATCACCGCGGGCTACGATTTCCCGGCCACTTACACCGAGAACAAGTACTCGCTGAAGCTGACGCTGAATCTCGCGCAGTCGACGACGCTCCAGGGCGTGTATTTCTCCGATCACCAGTCCCAGGTCGGCACCATCTGGTCGAACCCGCAGAGCTTCGACCCGTTCGTCTACGACGGTCGGATCGACGTCGGCGGTCCGGACTACGGAGCGCGGCTGAATCAGCTCTTCGGGGCCAGCGGGATTCTCACGCTCGCCTACGGCCAGCACGCCGACCGATACCAGACCAAGCCGAAGGGCCCGGGCGTGGCCTTTGTCGATCAGACCACGAGCGCCACCTCCGGATATGCCGACGTTTTCGGCGGGTACGGATCGGTCTTCGGAGCGACACAGAACAACCATTCCTCCCGCAACGCCTATGCGGCCAACTACACCGGCTATGCGGGGACGCACGAGTTCAAGGCGGGCGGCGACTACGAGAGAGTGTCCACCGCCGGGTCGAGCTATTACACGGGCGGGCAGGGAGTGATCATTCGCGCCTGCACCCAGACGAGCGGAAGGACCTGTGATCTCGATGCTGCGCCCTTGTGGACGAATTCGCTGGGCGAAACGTACCCCGTCTTCTACGAGCACCTCTACTACTCGGCCAACGCGGACCCGTCGTCGTTCATCCCGGTGGCTCCCTTCGAGACGCCGACGAAGCGCTACAGCGGCTTCGCGCAGGACCAGTGGCGCATCCTTCCCGCGCTGACCGCCAACTTCGGCGTTCGCTACGACGCCGAAACCCTCGACAACAGCCTGGGCGGCAAAGCATTCAGCCTCACCAACGAGTGGGCGCCGCGATTCGGATTGACCTGGGACTGGGCGGGCGATGGCACCTCGAAGCTGTACGTTTCGGCCGGCCGGTTCTACTATGCCCTTCCGACGGACCTCAACGTCCGCGTGTTTGCGCCGAACACGTCTCAGGACACGTTCAACTACAGCCCGACCGACCTCGCGCGCGTCTCTTCCGTTTGCGCACCCGGCGCCCCGACTCCCGGCTGCGTTCCCCGAAGGTACCAGGTGCAGGTCGGCACTCTGTCCGGGGACCCGCCGGATCCCGGCCTCAAGGCTTCGTACCAGGACGAGTTCACGATCGGCGTCGAAAAGGCGGTCGATCCCACACTCTCGGTGGGTCTGAAGGGCACATACCGCTCGCTCGGTCGCACCGTCGAGGATCGCTGCGATTTGAACTACAACACCGCGCCCAACGGTTCTTCCTGCGCCCTCATCAACCCGGGCGCCACGGGCATCGAGAATCCCGGGGCGACCGGGGCGTACGGGAGCTGCGACGGCTCGGGCAACCCGGTCACCAACCCGACGGGCTACGCGTGCACCGATCCCGGCCAGGGCACTCCGATGCCGGCGGCCAAGCGCATCTTCAAGGGCATCGAGCTCGTCGTCCGCAAGCAGTTCACCAACGAAATCTGGGCGCAGCTGTCGTACCTCGGCTCCTCGCTCCGGGGCAACTACTCCGGCGCCATCCGCGAGTCCTCCGGCCAGACCGACCCGGGCATCAACGCCGACTTCGACTACGCGGGACTCCTGGCCAACGCTTACGGAATTCTCGAGCTCGACCGCCCGAACCAGGGCCGCCTCGACGCCGTGTACAACGCGCCGTGGGGTCTTTCGGCCGGCCTGCAGTTCTACGTTCGCACCGGCACGCCCACGTCGATCGGCGGGTTCTACAACGGCGGCTATCCGCAGGACCTCTACCTCGACCAGCGCGGCTACGCGGGCCGCCTCCCGACGGACTACGAGATGAACGTGTCGTTGGCCTACAACTTCGCAGTCGGTCCCGTGACGGTCACGCCGCAGGCTTATGCGTTCCAGCTGATGAATCGCCAGACGACCACGGCGGTCAACATCGCTTTCAACCCGTCGGGAACTTTCGTCACGGACCCGACGAGCCCCTTCTACGGACAGGCCGGGGTCCAACCGGGGACGACCGGGCCGAACGGCAACGATTGCCCGGCGAATGCCACGAGCCCGTGCACGGACAATCCCAACTACCGCAAGACGACGGCGCAGACGGGCCCGAGGCAGTTCCGGTTTGCGCTCAAGGTCACGTTCTAGCGGGCGACGTTTCGTGAGTGGAGGTCAAACGAGGTCGCCAGTCACTTCCCGCTGGTCAGGGCGATCCACAGCGACCGCTGGGACGCCGTCGCCGCCGGATCGATCTCCACGAGCTCCTTTCCCGTGGCGTCCCGGGACAGCCGCAGGCCCGCGAGGGCCAGCGTCTGGTCGAGCGGCAAGGCCTCGCGTCCCTTGATGTGAGCCTGGTAGAAGCCCTCCCAGTCCGCATCTGCGGTCGCCTGCAGCGCGGACCTTATGTCGGCCCAGGCGTACTCGCGCGTGCCGCCGTCCGCCTGTCGCCAGAGGTTGCGAAACAGGTCGCCGATGTTTCTCCGTCCGCCGGAGGCCTGCCGGATCGTCACGTCCCACGAGAAGGCCACGAGCGCCCCGGCGCTGTAGAGAGGCGGTCCCTTCCTGGTGCCGATCGCCTCGAGGGTCGTGGTGAGCTGGCGGGAGTTTTGGACGTGCTCGCTGAGCTTGGCGACGAAGGTGTCGGGATCGACGATCCGGGCGGCGACCAGGGTCACGTTGGCGACGTACTCGGTGAAGCCCTCCTGGAACCACTGCGTGCCGGCATAGTCCGCGCCCCGCAGTCGAGCGTAGTTCCAATAGTGGAAGATCTCGTGCGCGAGGGTGTTGGCCCACGCCGCCCGATTCCGTTCGGACGGATCTTCGAAGCAATACGCGAAGCTCTGTCGGTATGCCTCTCCACCCTCGTCGACGATCGGAAGGAGCACGACCGTGTAGACGTCGCGCTCCTCGTATTGCATGAGGTCGACTTCTCGCGCGATCACGGCGCCGAGGACCTCACGGATCAACGGCCGCAACGGCTCCCAGTGCCCCATGGCGACGATCTGCAAGGTGAACCCCGCGGCCGTCACCACGTCGGGAGCGACCGTCGCGAACACCAGCAGGTTCTCGGTCAGGTCCTTTGCGCTCCGAACGGCGTAGCCGTGCGACGTGGACGCGCGCGGCATCCAAGGCATGACGGTGCGCCACGGGTGGCCCACGTCGAAATCGACCTCCGCCGAGGCGACCTGGCCGGTGACGATGAAGAGCGCCCGCCCCGAAACCGAGATGTGGCGGGCGTCCGCGAACGCGGACTCGAGCGGACTCGACCAACCCCTGGCCGCGAACAGGCTGAAGTCGACGTCGTAGCGCAGGGTGACACGGCCCTCGTAGGACCGCGGGAGATTCCATCCTCGCTTGTCGGGCCCCGCGAGCGCGATGGGCTCTCCCGAAGAGTCGAACGCCTTCATTCCGGAAATGAGCGCCGGCCAGCCCCGGGCAGCCATTTCCGGAAGCTCGGCCGGGTAGGTGCGATCCATGTCCAGCCGGGCGCCCTGGATGGGGAGATCGGCGTCGACCGAAAACCGCAGCGGGGAAGCGCTGAGAAGCTTGACCCGATACCTGGCGGCTGCCGGGGTCGGTCCATCCCCGGACGCGAAGGCCGGAGTCGCGCCGGCGCCAATCGCCGCGAGGAGCATCAGCCAGGAACGGATCGGCATTCTTTCCACGGTGCGGCAGCGACCTGAGGAAGTGACGCGCCGCGTCGGGGAAGGTTCCGGGTGATCTCGGGATCCTCGTCGGGGCAGAAGCTCACCGTGTACGCCCGGGCCGGCCGCCCGGAAGAGGCTCCCGCGAAAGTCCGCGGCTTTGGGAGGGGTTGACGCGCTATCCTTATAGTTCTAGAGTTATCGATCTATGAAGGACGGTGTTTCCCTCGTCGAAACGTTGAAGGCTCTGGCCGACCCCACTCGGCTCAGGATCCTCGAGCTTCTGAAGTCGAAGGGCCGATCGTGCTGCGACCTCATTGCCCGGAACGAACCCGGTCTCTGCGCCTGCGACGTCGAGCAGGCGGTCGGGCTCTCCCAGGCGGCCGTGAATCACCACATGGGACTCCTGCGTCGAGCAGGGCTCGTGACGGCGGAGAAGCGCGGGCGCTGGGTCTACTACGCGCGCAACGAAGCGGCGATCGGGGGGATCGCGGATGCGGTCGCGAAGGCGGTCTGACGCATGGACGATGGCAACGCTCGACGGGATCGAAAAAAAATTGCCCGATGAGTTCGAAACTTCTCGAACAATAGAAAGGACACTCCCATGGCTGCGTCCGTTCATGTTTCTCTCCAGGTCGGCAACCTCGCGAAGTCCGTCGAGTTCTACCGGGGCTTCTTTGGAGAGCCGAAGAAGCTCAAGGCGGACTATGCGAAGTTCGTCGGCGCGGAGCCCGAGCTCCATCTCTCTCTGCAGCCGGGTTTGAGTGCCCCGACGCCGGGCTCGCTCTCGCACCTGGGCATTCGGGTCGAAACCGTCGAGGACGTGAGGCGGTGGCGATCCGACCTCAAGGCTCGCGGCATCGTGTCCGACGAGGAAAAAAGAGAAGCCTGCTGCTATGCGATTCAGGACAAGTTCTGGCTCACCGATCCCGACGGCAACCGGTGGGAGGTCTACACGGTCCTCGAAGACATCGAGGACGTCTCGCGCGAGGCGAAGACGGCGTGCTGCGCGCAGTAGTCGCGCCCGGCCCCGCGGGTTCGCCATCGGCGGAGTCTCCGTCTTCGCTCGCCCGTCGATCCGTCGTCGAGGGACTCGGGACCGCGCTCCTCCTCTCCGTGATCGTGGGCTCCGGCATTGCCGGCGAGCGCCTGTCCGGTGGGAGCGCCGCCCTCGCTCTCCTCGCGAACAGCCTGGCCACGGGAGCGGGGCTCGTCGCCCTGATTCTCGCCTTCGCACCCGTCTCGGGCTCTCACCTGAACCCGATCGTCACCCTCGTGGACGTCGCCCTACGCGGACGACCGGCCCGGGACCTTCTGCCCTACGTCTCGGCGCAGGTCATCGGGGCCGCCGTCGGGGTGGCGGCGGCGAACGCGATGTTCGGCGAGCCTCTCTTCACTTTCTCCTCGAAGGATCGGAGCGGCGCGCCGTTGATTCTCGCCGAAGCGGTCGCGACCCTCGGGCTGCTGATCGTCGTGTTCTTCTCGTCCCGCCGAGGCGTCGGGGCGGTTGCCGCCGGCGTCGGCTGCTACATCGCGGCCGCATATTGGTTCACGTCGTCGACCGCATTCGCGAACCCCGCAGTCACTCTCGCGCGATCCCTCACCGACACGTTCGCCGGAATCCGCCCCGCCGACATGCCCGGCTTCCTCATCGGTCAGGCCGCCGGCGCCGCCGCCTTCGTTCTTTTCGCACGCTGGCTCGAACCGAAGGAGCAATGATGCCCGACGTCGCTCCGCCCAGGCGCTTCAAGATCCTATTCCTCTGCACCGGCAACTCCGCCCGCAGCATCCTGGCCGAGTATTTCCTCCGCCGCCTGGACCCCGTCCATTTCGAGGTGTTCAGCGCCGGGGCGCACCCGAAGGGTCGCGTGAATCCCTTCGTGCTCGAGATTCTGAGGGACGGCTACCGGATCGACGCGAGCGGCGCGCGGAGCAAGTCGTGGGAGGAATTCCGCGACGTGAAATTCGACTTCGTGATCACCGTTTGCGACAGGGCGCGGGAGTCGTGCCCCGTATGGCCGGGCCAGCCGATCGTCGCTCACTGGGGATCGGACGACCCCGATGCCGTCGAAGGCGGGGACGAGGCGAGGCGGCAGGCCGTCAGGAAGATCGCGCTCGAAATCTACCGGCGACTCGGCCTGTTCACGGCCCTTCCCCTCGCGTCTCTCGACCGCTTGAGACTCGCGGAAGCGACGAAGTCCATCGGCAACCAGTGAGCCGGCGGGACGAAAGTGCCGGGTTTCCGATCGGGTGGATAATCGGAGCATGAGTGTGCGCCGGAGGGCAGTCGGGCTGACGGCGCTCATCGGCTTCCTCGCCGTGACGGCATGGGCCGCCGGCATCGTGCCGTCGAACTGCTGCTCGGCCACGTGCGAGAGCTGCCCGATCACGTTTTGCAAAGGGACGGCCGCCGACGCATCTCCCAAGGTGGACCTCGCGCCCGCGCCGGCGCCGAACGTGGCTCTCGTCCGGTTCGGAGAGTCGGCCATGCTCGCGCCGGAAGTCCTTCTTTCGATTCCGCATTTCCAGTCTCACGCGTTCCGACGACCTATGCGGAACTGATCGCGTCCTCGCCGACGAAACATCGACCAACAACTCAATACGTCGGAGGATTTTGCGATGAAGAAGATTCTCGGATCTCTGGCGCTGGCGCTCGTGGTGGCCGCCTCCGCGCTCGCGACCGCGGGCTCGCAGATGGTTTGCGAGAAGACCGGCACCGTCGTCGACTCCTGTTGCTGCGTCGTGAAAGACGGGGCGATGATCTGCACGCTCACCGGCGAGCAGGTCGACATCTGTTGCTGCACCTCTTCGTAGCCTGATTCGGATGACGCCGGGCGGGCGACCGCCCGGCGCTCTTTTCCTCTGGCCCCCGGAGAGCACCCGCCAAAGGAATGAACCGCCCCGAGGAAGGACCGCGCCCCCCGCGCTCCGGTCGACTTCGACTTCAAGGGGCCTTAACGCGAGAGCAATACGGTTCCGCCGCCCGGAG
Organism: uncultured Acidobacteriota bacterium; assembly: GCA_963738945.1. Lineage (GTDB taxonomy): Bacteria > Acidobacteriota > Thermoanaerobaculia > UBA5066 > Gp7-AA6 > DAHUXD01. The sequence goes on along the minus strand of CAVTYD010000002.1, from coordinate 1,699,649 downwards.
GCTTCCGAAGCTGTCCACCCGAACGCAAGAACTGGTCGCTCCGATGTCCGGCGTGCCGGGACCAGGTGCTCGTCGATCTGCCTCCGAACGCCGAGCCCGGCCACACCGGCACGACGCTTTGCGGCCGCGGCCACTCCTTCATCTTCCAGTACGACGGGGCGCACGTCGAGGTCGTCGGCGGCGTGCACGTCCGGGGCCGGCACAAGAGCTGAGTCTCTCCCGAAGCGGGCGGCGGACAAGCCGCCGTGCGCGCGCCGCCGGTCCGTCCCGCGCTACTCCGCCAGCACCTTGTGGACGAGCTGGATGCAGACGGAGCCCTCGCCCACCGCGGCCGCGACGCGCTTGACGCTTCCCGCGCGCACGTCGCCGACGGCGAAAACGCCGGGGCGATTCGTTTCGAAGAGGAGGGGGGGACGAGTGAGCGGCCATTGAGATGCCGCGAGGTCCGATGGCGAGAGATCCGGTCCCGCCTTCACGAATCCCTTTTCGTCGAGGGCCACGCAGTGCTCGAGCCATCCGGTGTTCGGATCGGCGCCGGTCATCATGAAGACGTGCCGGATCGGGACCGTGGTGATCTTCCCGGCGGTGTCCTTCCACGTCACCTGCTCGAGGCTGTCGGAGCCTTCGAGGGCGGCGATCCTGCAGTGTGTTCTGAGCTCGATGTTCGGAGTCTCCTCGATCCGGCGGACCAGGTAGCGCGACATGGTGTCGGAGAGCCCCTCTCCGCGGATGAGCATCGTGACGCGCCGCTGGCCCTCGGAGAGAAAGATCGCGGCCTGACCGGCGGAGTTCGCCCCGCCGACGACGATGACGTCCTCGCCCTGACAGAGGAGCGCTTCCACCGACGTGGCGCCGTAGTAGATTCCGACGCCCTCGAAGCGGGCGAGGTTGGGAATGTCGGGCTTGCGGTACTTCACGCCCGTCGCGATCACGACCGTTCGCGCCGAGACGGACACGCCGCCGCCGAGCGCGACACGATGCGTGGGGCGTTCGCACTCGAGCGCCACCGCCGTCCGCGCGACGACGAGCTCGGCGCCGAATTTCTGCGCCTGCAGGAGCGCGCTGCTCGCCAGGTCCTGCCCGGAGACGCCCGTGGGAAACCCGAGGTAGTTCTCGATGCGCGAACTCGAGCCGGCTTGCCCGCCCGGCGCGGTCGACTCCACGACGAGCACGTCCAGGCCTTCCGACGCCCCGTAGACCGCGGCCGCGAGTCCGGCGGGGCCGGCTCCGATGACGACGAGGTCGCGCACGACGTCCCGGCTCCAGCGATTGAGCCCCAGGCACTCGGCGACCTCCTCGATCGTCGGCTTCCTCAGGACGCGATCGCCGCTGCAGATGAAGACGGGCACGTCGTCGACACCCACGCCGAAGCGCTCGAGCGCCGCCTGCACGCTCGCGTCGCGGTCGGCGTCGACGTATTCGTACGGCTGGTTGTTGCGCGTCAGGAACTCCTGCAGCGTCAGGGTTCCGGCCGAATGCCTCGATCCGATGAGGACGACGTTTCCGGCGTTGCGAGACATGAGCAGGGTGCGCCTCAGGATGAACGCCCTCAGGAAGATCTGGCTCAGCTCCGGGTCCGTCAGGACGAGGCTGCGAACGCGTTCCGCGGGCACCTCGAGGACGCGGCCCGCGCTGCGTCCCAGGGCCCGGACGACGGCGGGATGACCGGCGATCATGTCGACGTCTCCGGAGAAGTTGCCGGGGCGATGGATCGTCACCACCGTGTCGCGGTCGGAATGGATCTCGATCTCGCCCTCGAGGATGAGCATGAGCGGGCGGCCCGTTTCGCCCTGCTCCCACAGGATGTCGCCGGCCTGGAAGGAGCGCTCGCGTCCGAACGGGGTGATCCGCTCGATCTGCGCGGGCGTCAAGACCGGAAAGATTTCCGTCTCGGGAGGCCCCGTCTCGGGACGTTCCGCAGTCACGTGAGGGATCCAATCCCGAAACTCCGTCGCAGTGCAACCCGGTTCATGCGTCCGTCTACGCTTAACGCTGAATTCACACCGGTTGCCAGGCGCTTCGTCCGCTTTTTCCGACGGCTTCGTTCATGAGGGTATAGGCTCGGGACTCCAGGACGGCGTCGCGTGATTCATTGCTCGACCTTGCCGACATCGTTGCCCGTCGGGCGCGTTTCATGAGGCCGCCGCCGTCCGGGTCGGAAACGGCGACGACGAGCCCGATGCGCAGCCGTCGAGAGGAGCGGACATGAGACGTATGTCTGTCTGGCTGATTTCGGTCGCGACCGTCGCTGGCGCGGTCCTCTTCGTCTCCGGGACGGGGAGCGCGGATCAGGAGATCTCCGTCACCCGGATTCCGGCCGGTTACCGCGATTGGAGGCTCGTCTCCGTGGCTCACGAAGAAGGGAACCTCAACGATCTGCGGGCGATTCTCGGAAACGACCTCGCGATCCAGGCGTACCGGGCCGGGAAGCTTCCGTTTCCGGACGGCGCGATCATCGCCCGGATCGCCTGGAGCTACGTCCCATCGGAAGAGAACAACAAGGTGTTTGGCCGCGCCCAATCATTCGTTCCCGGGCCGCCCACGGACTGGTATCTGCAGTTCATGGTCAAGGACTCCAGGAAATATGCCGCAACGGGCGGCTGGGGATACGCGCAATTCGACAAGGACGGCAAACCGGCCACCGAGGCGAAGCTCAAGACGTGCTACCCCTGCCACGAGCCGATCAAGGCTCGCGACTACCTGTTTACTCGCTATACGCCGTAGCGCAGACGCAGACGCTTCGTCGTCCGACGAGTCCGCGCCAGACGAAGGAGGAACCGATGAGCACCCGGACAAGCAATCAGCCGGCCGTCGAGCTTGCGAGCGTCCGAGCGGTGGACATGAAGCTCGAGGTGGTCGAGATCCCCGTCTCCGACCCCGAGCGCGCCGCGAGGTTCTACGCCGGCCTCGGGTGGAGACAGGACGTCACGCCTCCCGGATCGGGCATCTTCCAGTTCACGCCTCCGGGCTCCGGATGTTCGGTCCAATGGGGCGCCGGCCGGACGACGGCGACGCCGGGGTCCAGCCAGGGGCTCTGGCTGATAGTTTCCGACATCCAGGCCGCGCTGGACAAGCTGGCCGCCGCCGGGGCCGCCGTCGACGAGGTCTTCCACATCGGAGCGAACGGCAAGGCCGGCGGCCTGGATCCAGAGCGAGGCACCTATCGGTCGTTCGCGTCGTTTCACGATCCGGACGGCAACCGGTGGCTCCTCCAGGAGATCACGGCCCGGCTTCCCGGTGCGCATCGATTCGGCCGCGACGACGTTCGCGGACGCCGCCGACCTGGCGAGCGCCATGCGTCGCGCGGAGGCCGCCCACGGCGAGCACGAGAAGCGCACCGGGCAACGCGATGCGAACTGGTCGGACTGGTACGCGGAGTACATGGTGGCCGAGCAGAGCGGCGCAAAGCTGCCCGAGTGAGCGACCAACACATGAATATGGGGCTCGCCGGACAGACCGTCGTCGTGATCGGCGGCACCTCGGGCATCGGACTCGCGACCGCGCAGCGCGCCCGGGCCGAGGGAGCCGACGTGATCCTCACGGCGCGCGACTCGGGCCGCTTGCAGCAGGTCGCGGCCGATATCGGCGCAAGGAGCACCGCGGCTTTCGACGCGACCGACTTTGATCGGCTCGCGAGATTTTTCAACGAGCTCCCGGCGCCCATCGACCACGTGCTGGTGACGGGTCCCGGACCTTACTACGCGTCGCTGGCGGAGCTGGAGCTCGAGAAGGCACGCCGGGACGCCGACCATCTTCTGCTGCCGCTGGTGGTCGCGAAGGGCGCGGCGAAGAAGGTCCGTGCGGGAGGAACCCTGCTCTTCATGGGCGGTACGGGTGGCCGCCGGACGGCCGTGGGATTGTCCCTGATCTCCGCGTTGACGGCCGCAGGCCCCGCCATGGTGAAGAACCTGGCGCTCGAGCTCGCGCCCGTCCGCGTGAACCTGATCGCCGCCGGCTTCGTCGACACACCTCTGTCCGCGGCGATCCTCGGCGACCGGCTGGACGCGCGCCGGGAGCAGCTCCGCAAGACGCTGCCCATCCGGCGCGTCGTCGGCCCGGAGGACATCGCCGCGCTCGCGATTCACCTCATGACGAACACGGCGGTCACCGGTGCGACGTTCGACATCGACGGGGGCCAGCAGCTCGTCGAGGGGTGACCCGGAGAATTCGAGAGGGGCCGGGGCCGCTCGAATCCGGCCGAGAGCCTACCTCGCGCGCGGCGCGACGGTCTGGGTGTCTCGCGCCAGAAAAACGCCGGCCGTCGTGCCCGCATGGAGTGCGCCCGAGGGGCCGATCGCGATCGAAGTCAGGCCGCCGTCCGGGCTCGGGAGCGCTTGCCAGCTCTCGCCCGAATCGAGGCTTCGAAGAATGATTCCCGCATCTCCGTTCGTGTACGCGAGCGCGAGAGCGTAGAGGACCGCCGGATTCGACGGGTCGACGGCGATCTGAGCGATGCGCCGGCCGGGATTGCCATGGAGCGCCTGGGAGATCTCACCGGACGGGTCCCAGGACTGCCACGTGTGGCCTCCGTCCAGGCTGCGAAGCAGGTCGCTGCAGGAAGGATGCGATCCGTAGGCGGTAGCGGGGTCGGACGAGGCGTATGCCGCGTTGAGCGGCAGGCAGGGCTCGCCGGAAAAAAAGGCGCCGGCCGCCGTCTGTCCTGCGTCCGTGCTGGTGTAGAGCGCCTCCTCTCCGTACACGGGCGCGCCGGGGTAGCACGGGATGCCGAGGCAGACCTGCGCCGAGCCGACCCAGAAGAGAACTCCGCTCGGGGTCATCCAGGCGCTCGAGGCCGAAGAACCTTGCGCGATGGGCATCCAGGAATCGCCGCCGACACTGCGAAGGAGTCCGCTCTGACCGCGAAGAAACGCGGTGTCCGGCCGCGTGGGGTCGAAGAAGAGATCCTCGTCCCGGTTCGTCCCGGCGAGCGTGGTCGTGAGCCCCCATGAGGCCCCGCCATCGCTGCTTCGATAGATCCGGGCGTTCGACTGTCCGAACGGAAGTGCGAAGGTCGTGAGCGCGAGCATCCGTCGCGAGTCCGTCGGATCGATGGCGACCTGATGGATCGTTTCGCCGGGAGGCGCCTGCGCGAGCGTGTCCCAGCTCTCGGCGCCGTCGGTGGTCCGGAACAGCCCGCTCGCGCCCGAGCTCGGATCGTGCGCCGCGGCGTAAACCGTTTCGTCGTCTTGCGCGGCGACGACGGCGTCGACGACCGCGTAGGCAGGGCCGGCGCTCTCCCAATGAATTCTCGGCTCGACCCGGGAGACGAGCCCGAGGAGACTCAGCGCGAGAGTGAGCACGGAGAGATTCACCTCGTCATTGTGTCTCTACGGAGATGCCGGGGCAAACGTCGCGCGGCGGACGAACCGCTTGCCGACACTAAGGAGAGGCGGTCGGCGACGGGGCAGGCGCCAGCGGCGACACCACGTAGATCTGATCGAGCACCTTCACGAAGAGGGTATTGGCGGTCTGCTGTTCGTCGAGCGACACGGTCAGGTTCGTCCACACGACGAGCGTCATCCGGTTGGCGGGGTCGTAGCTGATCTTCGAGTTGTATCCGGGTGTCTCGCCGCCGTGAAAATAGATCGTGTTCGGTCCCCAGCTGAGCTGGCTGACGCCGTACCCGTACTTCTGGCCCTCGGGCTTGCGCGGGTCCTCGGGTTTCAAGCTGTCGAGCCAGCGGCGCTGATATTCGGCGTTGAGCACCTGGCCCGCCACCAGCGCCTGGATCCAGGTGGCGAGATCGTCGGCGTTGGAGATGACGCCGCCGGCCGCCGCGGCGAACGAATGGTTCAGGTCGGTGAAGTCGTGGGGCAGGACGGCTCCGGCTCGGGCCGCGGCCTGGATCTCGGGCGTGTACGGCGGCGTGCCGGCGAACATCCGGGAGGCGCTGCCATACAGGTAGCCGTGCGAGTAGGGCTCGGGGATGGCGTTCACGCTGCGGGCGGGGAGCAGAGTCTGCTGCAGGCCCAGCGGCCCGAACAACCGGTCCTGCATCGCCCGGGCCAGCGGCCTTCCATCGACCCGCTCGGCAACGAGGCCGAGCAGCGCGTAGTTCGTGTTGCTGTATTCGTAAGCGGTACCGGGCGGGAAGTTGGGCGGACGCTTGAACGCGATGGCCAGCAATTCCTCCGGGGTCCAAACCCTGGTCGGGTCGCTGTCGAAGCTCGCCGGCACTTCGGGGGCATCCGTGTAGTTGAAGAGGCCGCTGCGCATGTCCAGCAATTCGGCGATGGTGACGAGGTCGCCGTTGGGGACGTCCCGGACGTATTTCGAGATGGGATCGTCGAGACTCAACCGGCCTTCCTGGGCCAGCTGCAGGATCACCGCGGCCGTCATCGTCTTGGTGTTCGACGCGATCCGGAAGTGGGTATCGGCGCGGGGCGGTGTCGCGCTGCCCAGCCGCGTGGTGCCACAGGCGACCGTGAACTCACCCTGGGGTGCGCGCAGGAGAACGAAGGCGCCGGGAACGAGGAGCTCTCGGGCCGTCGTCTCGACCATGGCCCGCAGCGAAGCCTGGTCGATCGGCTTGAGGCCCGAGGAGCCCGGGGCCGAGCCTGCGAGTGATGCGGCGCTGACCCCCGTTGAGCGCGGCGGAGTCGATGCCGGCGAGCAACCCGGGAGCGAGAGAACGCATCCGGAGAGGACGGCCCAAGTGCTCACGACCGCCAGCAGCCCGCGCCGCGGCCGGGTTCGCGCGAGGTCCGTCGGTGCCAGCGTTCGTTCGGGGACGATGAGGGTCAGGATCTCAATGTACCAAGAATGAGGCTCGCAAATGTCCCTGTGAAGTTGGTGGCGGTGCAGGGACTTGAAGGCGGGTGAAAACCGCGAGTTCCTTCGGAATTCCGGGCACGTGTGAATACATGTGTGAATGTTTCCGGCAACCAGGGTGGCCCCAGTTGCGGTCAGCGGAACGTGCCCCCACGGCTGTTCATCCCGCGACGTAGAATCCTCGCAGCGGTGATCCGATAGCACTTTCTCCCGGAACCCGTCTCGGCCCCTACGAGATTCTCGCGCCACTCGGCGCGGGCGGGATGGGAGAGGTTTACCGGGCGCGGGACACGCGGCTCTCGCGCGACGTGGCGGTGAAGGTCTTACCGGCCGCTGTGGCCTCGGACCCGGAGCGGCTGAACCGATTCGAGACGGAGGCGCGGTCCGCCTCGGCCCTGAATCATCCCGCGATCGTCACGATCCACGACGTCGGCCAGACCGACGGTGTCTCGTGGATCGCGATGGAGCTGGTGGAAGGGGCGACGCTGCGGGAGCTGATTCTCCAGGGCCCGCTGCCGGTGAAGAAGATTCTCGAGATCGCGCCGCAGATCACCGACGGCCTGGCCAAGGCGCACGAGTCGGGAATCGTGCACCGGGACTTGAAGCCCGAGAACGTGATGGTGACGAAGGACGGGCTCGTCAAGATCCTGGACTTCGGCCTGGCGAAGTTGAAGGGCACGCCGTCCGGCAGCGCCGAGGGATCGAGGCTGTCGACGTTGATGGAGACGACGCCGGGCGTCGTCGTCGGGACGGCGAGCTACATGTCACCCGAACAGGCCAGCGCCCAGCCGCTCGATTTCCGGTCGGACCAGTTCTCGTTCGGCTCGATCCTTTACGAGCTGGCGACCGGCAGGAAGGCGTTTCACAGGAAGACGGCGATCGACACGCTCGCGGCGATCCTGAACGAGGAGCCCGAGCCGATCGCCTCGATCAACCCGCAGGTGCCGGTGCCGCTGCGCTGGATCGTCGAGAGGTGCCTGTCGAAGGAACCGCGAGGGCGCTACTCGGCTACGGACGACATCTCGCGCGACCTCTCGAGCGTCCGTGACCACGCATCGGACATGTCGAGCGGCGCCTCGGTCGGGGCTCTCTTACAGGCCTCGCCGGCGGCGGGAGAGCGCCTTCGACCGCTACTCCTTGCCGCGGGCACCCTCGCCGCCGGCATCGCCGCCGGTGCCCTGGCCGTGAAGGGTCTGTCCAAGCCGCCGGCATCGACCCCGTCCTTTCACCGGCTGACGTTTCGCCACGGTGAGATCGCCAACGCTCGGTTCGCTCCGGACGGTCGGACGATCGTCTATGGCGCGAGCTGGGCGGGAGGACCCGGTGGGTTGTTCCTGACGCGTTCGGATAGCCCCGAGTCGCGGCCTTTCGATTTTTCGGACGCGGACATCCTCGCGATCTCTTCTTCGGGTGAGATGGCGATTCTGCTTGGGCACTCACAGATGGGGGTTCTCGCCCGCGCTCCGCTGACCGGCGGAGCCGCCCGGGAAGTCCTGGAAGGAGTTCTCTACGGGGGCGCGGACTGGACTCCGGACGGCAAGGACCTCGTGATCTCGCACGAGGTGGCCAATCGTGCCCGGCTCGAGTACCCGATCGGGACGGTGATCGTGGAATCCAGGGCAGAAGATTTCTCCAGTCCCCGGTTCTCGCCTCGAGGGGATCAGATCGCCTTCTACCAGACGGACGACTCGGGCAACGTCTCCCTGGCCGTCGTGAAGGCCTCCGGGAAGGAGAGACGGACGCTGTGGAAAGGACTCAGCGATTTCAGCGGCGCACCGTGCTGGACGCCGGATGGCCGGGAGATCTGGACCACCGCGGTGCAATCCGGAGCGAGCCTCGGCCTCTACGCGGTCGACCTTGCGGGTAAGCCCCGTTTCGTCGCGCGCGTGCCGGGAACACTGGAGCTGGACGATATTTCCCGCGATGGCCGCGTGCTCGCCGCTCATCACACGATCGTTCAAATCTTGAACGGGCTCGTCGCGGGGGAGGAGAAGGAGCGCGATCTCTCCTGGCTCGATGGGTCGGTTCCCGCCGATCTCTCGGGAGACGGAAAAACCCTCGTGTTTACCGAGACCGGGGAAGGAAGCGGAGGAAGACCAACGGTCTATCTGCGCCCGACCGACGGTTCGCCCGCCGCGCGCCTGGGAGAAGGCACGGCGATCGCGCTTTCTCCCGACGGCAAGAGGGTTCTCGCCTCGGTTCGTTCCGCCGGAGGAAAAGAGGAACACCTCGTTCTTCTGCCCACCGGGGCCGGCGAGACGAGGACGCTCCAGAACGACGGCCTGGAGAGGTTCGGAGACGGGGGCGGCTGGATGCTCGACGGCAAGAAGGTCGTTTTTTCGGCGAGCAAGAGCGGCCATGACTCTCGCATCTATATCCAGGACGTCGAGAAGGGCACCGCGCGGCCGCTCACACCGGAAGGGCGCGTGATACCGGCCTCGGCGAGCCCGGTCTCGCCGGATGGAAAGCTCGTCATCGGAATGCAGTCGGCCGCCGAGGCTTCGCTCTACCGCGTCGAGGGTGGAGAGGAGCTCCCCATCGCGGGCCTGGAAGCGGGGGAGATCCCGATTCAGTGGAGCGCCGATGGGCGCTTCCTCTACGTCCATAAGCGCGGAGGGATCCCCAACAAGGTCTGGCTGCTCGATCCCTCGAGCGGGGCTCGGCGCCCCTGGCGTGACATATTCCCGCCCGACGAGTCGCGGGCCGGTATTCCGCGACTCTTGATCAGCCGTGACGGCAAGTCGTATGCCTACGGCACGGCGCGCATTCTCTCCGAGCTGTACCTGATCGAAGGACTCCGGTGAGGATTGGTGGCGGTGCAGGGATTTGAACCCCGGACACAGCGGATATGAGCCGCTTGCTCTGACCAACTGAGCTACACCGCCGTTGGGACGGCGCATGATAGCAAAGGCCGGCGGCCCGCTGGACCACGGGCCTATACTCTTCTCATGACGGGCCTTGCGGACCGCTGCGGGGTGTGCGGCACGGAGCTCGCCTTTGCGCTGCCGATCTGCCCCATCTGCAAGAAGGCGGTCTGCGAGGGTTGCGCCTTCCGGATGGGAGGCAGCGTCTTCTGCGGCAGCGCCTGCGCCAACGCCTTCTTCTTCGGCGGCCAGGACGACGTCGAGGACGAATCGGATCTGCACCTTCTCGAAGATGAATGAGCACGCCTGAACCTCCGACCCCGGCGCGGCCCGCTACCTTCGGCCGCTTCTTCTGGCGCGACCCCAACACTCAGTTCCTGATCCTGGCTGCCGCCGCGGGGCTGCTCGGGGGCTTCGGCGCCATCGTCTTTCGCACGCTGACCCACTGGCTGACGCGTTTCCTCTACGGGAGCGAGGACATCGTCCGCGGGGTCGGCATGGCGGCTCCGTGGCTGCGCGTCGCGCTTCCCGCGGCGGGCGGGCTCGTCGGCGGCCTCGTCGCGCACTTCTTCTTCCAGGAGAAGGGCCCGAGCGGGATCTCGCACATGATCGAGGTCGTCTCGCTCGGACGGCGGTCCGTGCGCCTGCGGCCGTCGCTCGCCCGGGGCGCCTCGTCGGTCGCGGTGATCGCGTCCGGCGGCTCGGAAGGGCGCGAGGGTCCGATCATCCAGATCGGCGCCGCGTTCGCGTCCGCGCTCGCCCGGCGCTGGAAGGTCTCGCCCGAACGGCTGCGGATCCTGACGGCGTGCGGCATGGCGGCCGGCGTGGCCGGCGCGTACAACACGCCGATCGCGGCGACGCTCTTCGTGCTCGAGGTCGTGGTCGGCTCGTTTTCGATGACGCTCTTCGGCCCCGCCGTCGTGGCGGCGGTCGTCTCGACGCTCCTCGTGCGCTCGGTCCTCGGCGACGAGCCCGTCTACCAGGTGGCGCCGTTCTCCGTGCAGTCGGTGGTGGAGTACGTGCCGTTCGTCGCGATCGGCCTCGTCGCGGGACCGGTGTCGGCCTTGTTCGCGCAGGTGCTGTCGGCCGGCAAGCGGATCTTTCGCGCGACGGGCTGGCCGAGCTGGGCCACGATGATGACCGGCGGCGCCGTCGTGGGCGCGATCGCGCTGGGGCTGCCCGACGTCGCCGGGAACGGCTTCGAGGCGACCGATCGCATCCTTCACGGCAATCCGACGGCGGCGTTTCTCCTGCTGCTCTTCGCCGGCAAGATGGTCGCGACGTCCTCGACGATCGGCTCCGGGGGCGTGGGCGGCGTCTTTACGCCGTCGCTGATGCTCGGGGCGACGGTCGGCGGCATCGTCGCGAAGCTCTTCCAGGCCGTGGCGCCCGCGCTCGACGCTCCCGTCGGCGGTTATGCGCTGCTCGGCATGGGAGGGCTTCTCGCCGGCATGACGCGCGCGCCGCTGCTCGCGGTGATCATGATCTTCGAGTTGACGCAGAACACCGCCGTGCTGCTGCCGATGATGGTCGTCTCGGTGCTCGCGGTGACGACGGCGCGGCTGCTCCAGCGCGAGTCCATGTACATCGCGAGCCTGCGCTCGGCCGGCATCGTCTGGGAGCGGACGCCGGAGGCGACGGGCCTGGCGAGCCTCAAGGTCTCCGACATCATGCGGCGCGACGTCGCGCTGATTCCGCGAACGACGCCTCTGCCCGAGATCGTGTCCGACTTCCTGCGCTCGCGGAGCCTCTTCCTCTACGTCGGCGACGAGCAGGGGAGGCTGGTCGGCGCCGTGGACATCCACAACATCAAGGAGTCGTTCCAGGAGCGCGACCTCTCCGGCCTCGTCCTCGCCGAGGACCTCGCGACCGACATCCCGTTCGCCACGCCCGACGAGCCCCTGACGTCGCGTCAACGAGAAACTCTGGTTCCGCGACGTCGGCCAGCTTCCCGTCGTCGACAACGGGGACACGCGGCGATTCCTCGGCATCGTCACGCAGCGGGACCTCCTCGGCGCGTTCGACAGCGAGGTCCTCAAGCACAACCGGCTCCTCGCCCGGGTGCGCACGGTCGGCGAGACCGGCACGGTCAACTACCTGGAGCTGCCCGAGAAGCACCGGCTGGTCGAAATGGACGTCCCGCGGGCGATCGAGGGCCTGACCGTCTCGGAGGCCGCGCTGCGCTCCCGGTTCGGCGTCTCCGTGCTCGCCGTCAAGCGCCTCACGCGCGAGGGCATCGAGCGGCGCTTCGTGCCCGAGGCCGCGGACCGGTTCGTCCATGGAGACGTGCTCGTCCTGATCGGCAGCGAGGACGCCATCGCCCGGCTGCGCGAGGGCGCGCCGCTGCCGCAGCTGACCCCATCCTGACCGCCCGGGCAGTGCTATCCTCAGGCGGAACCTTGGACAAGGATCGTCAGGCCGCGCTGGCCAAGGAGAAACAGAGCGAGCTTGTCGCGCTTCGCGGCAAGTGGTTCAAGGAGCGCACGCGCCTCTACGATCGCGAGACAGGTCTCCCGACCGTCGCGGTCCTCGTCGACGACCTCCGCAACCAGCTCGCCGAGCGCGGCTCGATCTCGGTGCTGGTGTTCCGCCCGAGCACCGAGGGACAGGTCGAGGAGGTCTGGGGCTGGGAGGCGTACGACGATCTGCTCCTCGACTTCGTCCGGCGTCTCAAGGCTTTCCAGACCGACGGCATCGTGCCGGGCGGAGCCCTGTGTCTCCCGTACGTGCGATCCGACGAGATCATCCTCTTCGTCAGCCCCGACGGGAGCGGGCTCGTGGACGGGCCGACGGCGCTCGGGCAGAAGGCGGCGGAGCTCGACCAGCTGATCCGCGGCTATCTCGCGGAGCGGGCGGACGTTTCGGCGCGCTTCCGCTCGTTCGTGGGCTCGTCGCGCATCATGAAGGACCCCAAGCACCGGATCGAGCGGCTCCTCTACCGCGGGGTCCAGGAAGCGCGCGATCAGGTCACGCGCCAGACCGTGCGCGCCGAGATCCGCGGAGGCCAGCTTCTCCAGGACGTCATCTCGCGCCGCGACATCCGCCCGGTGTTCCAGCCCGTCTTCGACCTCGCAACCGGAAACATGATCGGCATGGAGGCGCTCTCGCGCGGCCCGCGCGGCAGCGAGTTCGAGAGCGGCGAGACGCTCTTCTCGCTCGCCGACCGCACCGAGCTGCTCGTTCCGCTCGAGCGCGTGTGCCGCCAGGCCTCGCTCGAAGCCGCGGCCGAGGCGAACCCGCGCCGGCAGATCTTCATCAACCTGTCTCCCGCCGCCGCATCGGACCCGGAGTTTCTCGGACCCGTGTTCCGCGATCAGGTCCGGGCGCTCGGCCTCGAGCCCGACCGCATCGTCCTCGAGATCACGGAGCGCACGTACGCCGTGTACGAGGGCCTCTTCCGCGAGGTCCTGTCGAAGTTCCGCTCGCAGAACTTCCGCATCGCGGTCGACGACGTCGGCACGGGCTACTCGAACCTCTCCTCGCTCGCCGACATCGAGCCCGACTACCTGAAGTTCGACAACGTCTTCGTGCGCGGCATCGACCGCAAGCAGGTCAAGCAGGACCTGCTCGAGGCCCTCATGAGCTTCGCCCGCAAGATGCACACGAAGGTGATCGCCGAGGGAATCGAGACCCGCGAGGAGCTGCGCGTCCTGCAGTCTCTCGGCGTGCCGTACGGCCAGGGCTTCCTGCTCGCGCGGCCGATGCCGGTCTCCGAGATCGAGCGTTTCGCCTCGATCGCCATTTAAAGTCCGATGCGCGCGTTCTGCGCGCGCTTCCTCAAAGCCCTCTCCCGGCGGGAGAGGGTGGGGTGAGGGGCGCCGGGCCGGTTTACGTCAAAGGCTCGCCGGGACGTAGAATTTCCGGGACCGGGAGGTTAGCTCAGCGGTAGAGCGCCTGCTTTACACGCAGGATGTCGCAGGTTCGATCCCTGCACCTCCCACCAATCCTTGCAGCCCGTAACGACGGGCCTCCCGACCGCATCGCCGCTCGCGCGACTCGTCTTTAGCGGTCCAGTGGGGTTCACAAGCGGGGTTCACCGGGGCGGGGGCCGGGGGGCTTCCGCCAGCGGGTTCGCCGTGCCACACTCGGGCCGGAGGCGGGAGGCGCTCGATGAGGCCGTCAAGCTCATTGACCGGAATGTGACGGGCGTGCGCGGCGACCTCGACCGCCTGTTCGATACAGTCGAGCGGGAAAAGGGCTACTCGAGCGCCGGCATGGGCGAACCCGCCCCACCGGGGGAGATTACCGAGCAGCGATTCGATGCGACCTCCGTTCGAGCTTTGTGACGATGGAGTTCCGCGGATCGCCGGAAGCGGCTGATCGGCGGGAGTCAGCGTGTCCATCGTAGAGCGACTTCAGCGCTGAACGAATCGCTCACGACAGCGCCCTTCAGCCAACCTCACTTCAACCAGGTTCCCCAAGGAGGGACGCCATGCCAGCGGACGTATCCTGGGCAAATATTTTGGTTCTGCGGAATCCCGATGGCTCGCCTGATACGTTTCGTCAGGAAGAAACAGTTGCCCTGCTAACCGATGAGCAAATCGATGCGATCCGGCCGTTCGCCGAAGAACTGGAGATACCCGCGGATCAATTGGTTCTCCGCGAAGGCCAGACCGACCTCGACTTCTTGGTTGTCCTTGGAGGCGGCATTGAGTTTTCTGCAGCCGACAGCTTCGGCAAGACGAACATCCCTGTCGTTCGTCTGCCAGAGCGTTCTTTCACGGGCGATCTGTCTTTTTTTACGAATACTCCGCTTGTAGGGGACGGGCGGACAACTGGAGCGACCCGAATTCTCCGTGTCAGGCATTCTGACTTCCGCCGCCTGCTCTCGGCGGAACCCGATTTAGCCGCCGTCATTCTGCGCGCATTCATTCTGCGCCAGGGCTTTAAACTCCGCCATGGTGTCGGCGCAGTCGTCTTGATCGGGAAGGCCAGCGACCCCGATATCCTGAAGCTTCGGACTTTCCTCAGCCGCAGCGACTATCCCCACAATCTGCTCGAGCCCGATGCGAAAGACGAACACGGCAAACCGAGATTCGAGTCCCTCGGACTCGGCATCGCGGATCTCCCGGCAGCGTTCATTCAAGGTAAGCGCGTCTTGACGAAAGCCGAGCGTGTTCGACCTGGCCTCAGAACTCGGGTTCCTCGAGGACCTCCCCTCCGAGCATGTTTATGACCTCGCCATCGTGGGTTCCGGACCTGCAGGACTCGCGGCGGCCGTGTATGGTGCCTCCGAAGGACTCGACACCATCGCGTTCGATGCATTCGTACCGGGCGGGCAAGCCGGAAGCAGCTCACGAATCGAGAACTATCTCGGGTTTCCCACTGGTCTCTCGGGTCAGGAACTGGCATCCCGTGCGGCCGCACAGGCGCTGATATTCGGGGTCCGATTGGTTAGTCCTCGCCCCGTCGACCGGATCACCAGAACGGAAGAAGACTTCTTTGAGCTGGCCCTTCGAGATGGAGCGAAGGTCCGTGCGAAAGCGGTTGTTCTTGCGACAGGTGCAACGTACCGCAAGCTCGACATTCCGGAATACGATCGGTTTGTCGGACGCGGAATCCACCATGCGGCCACCATGATCGAGGCGCAGCTTTGCGCTGGCGAGGACATCGTCATTGTCGGCGGTGGAAATTCAGCGGGTCAGGCCGCGCTCTACTTGAGCAGGACCGTGGCCCAGGTCCACCTGCTGATTCGGCAGGGAAACCTCTCCGCCACCATGTCCAACCTATCTCGTTGAACGCCTTCTGGCTTCACCCAAAGTTCGAATCTATTTCGAAGCGAATTTGACGTCGCTTGCGGGGCACGAGCTTCTTGAGAAAGTGGAATGGCGAAGCGCGGACGGGCGCTCCTGGGTCAAACCCATTCGACATCTGTTTGTCATGATCGGGGCCGTTCCCCACACAGAATGGCTGAAGGGCTGGATCCAACTGGATTCGGAAGGCTACATCGTCACCGGTCCCGGGTCTCCTCTTGAAACGTCACAGCCGGGCGTCTTCGCCGTCGGTGATGTTAGAGCGGGATCTGCAAAACGCGTTGCCGCCGCGGTCGGCGAAGGCTCGGTCGTAGTCCAATATGTGCATGACTATCTCCCGCGAGTCGGCTCAAAGAACGAATGAGGAATGTCGCAGGTTCGATCCCTGCACCTCCCACCACATCCGACCTCTTCGAGCTGCGGTCGCCGGCATCACCGTCCCACGGCTTGACCCGGAGGAGCGGAGAAGTCGACGGGAAGCGCGGCCAGGCCGCGCAGGACGAGCCCGCGCCGCCAGCGCAGCGCCTGCGGCGGGATCGCGAGCAATAGATTCGGCAGCCGGCGCAGGAGCGTGCCGATCGCGATCTGCCCTTCGAGTCGCGCGAGCGACGCGCCGAGGCAGTAGTGAATTCCCAGCCCGAAGGCCAGATGTCGATTCGGTTCGCGGGTCAGGTCCAGTGTGTCGGGATCGGGGAACTGCCGCTCGTCCCGGTTGGCGGAGCCGAGCACGGCGTAGACCAATGCTCCTCGAGGGATCGTCGTTCCGCCGATCGCCACGTCCTCGCGGGCGTATCGCTCGGTCGCCGTCGCCAGCGGCCCGTCGAACCGGAGCAGCTCTTCGATGGCGGGCTTGATGATGCCGGGATCTTCACGAAGACGGCGCATCTGATCCGGGTGGTGGAGGAGCGCGAGCGACCCGTTCCCGATCAGGTTGACCGTGGTTTCATGTCCCGCGATCAGCAGGAGAAACACCATCGACACCAGCTCGTCTTCGCTGAGGCGTGCTCCGACATCCTCGGCGTGAACGAGAGCCGTCACGAGATCCTCCCGAGGGCTCGACCTTCGCGCCTTGACGAGCTTTCGGATGTAGCGAAGAAAAGCCATCGCGCTCGGCAAGGCACGCAGCATGCTCCAGCCGGAGGGAGAGGACGCGACGATGACCCGCGACCAGCGATGGAATCTGTGGCGGTCCGACACGGGCACGCCGAGCATCTCCGAGATGATCGTCGTGGGTATGGGTAGCGCGTAGTCGCGGATCAGGTCCATTCGGCCCCGGCGCTCAGCGGCGTCGATCAGGTCGTTCGTCAGGCTCTGGACGCGATCACGGATCTCCTCGATCAGGCGCGGCGTGAACGCCTTGTGAACCAGGGCCCGCAGCCGCGTGTGGTCCGGGGCATCGACGTCGAGCATGTTTCGCGCCAGCGGCTTGAAAAGGTCCGGAACCCACGGTTGTTTTCTGGATTGTTCCGGGGTCAGGGCGTTGCTTCTGTCCTTGACGAACCGTTCGTCTCTCAAGACTCCCGCGACGTCGTCGTATCGGGTGACGAGCCATGCAGACTGCTTGTCCGGCAACCGGACGCGAAATACCGGGGCTTCGGCGCGCAAGCGGACGTAGAAGGGGTACGGGTCCGCTTTGAACGAGGGGCTCGCGATGTTCGGATCTGTCACGACACATCCATGCTAGCGGAGAGGCGAACGATCCACTCGGCGGAAAACCCGGCCTGGTCGAGCGGAGATGTAGACTCTCCGGGTTCTCTGGAGTGCCACCCGCACCGTCGCAGTTTCGCCCGCCCCGAAGCAGGGCGGGAGGAGAGGAAAATAATGACTCGATCGATCGTTCGAACGCGGATTCTGGGGAACATGGTCGTTGCTCTCCTCATGTCGGCTGGTGCAGCTCTTGCCGCCGACAGCATCAAGGGGCTGGTGGCTGTGGGAGGTGCGCCCGTCGCGAAGTCCACCGTAACCCTGTGGGAGGCCAGCGCCGGCGCGCCCAGACGGCTCGACCAAACGAAGTCGTCCGACGATGGCCGTTTCGAGGTTCGCGGGAACGGTGCGCATGGCGACGGTGTGCTCTACATCGTGGCGTCCGGCGGCGTGCCGAGGGCGAGCAAAGCGGGTGGCGATAATCCGGCGGTCGTCCTTCTTGCCTTGGTGGGAAGCAAGCCCCCGCAACAAGTGGTCGTCAACGAGCTCACCACGGTCGCCTCGGCCTTCACGGCCGCGCGATTCATCAATAAAGAAGCGATCTCCGGGAATCCGCTCGGGCTGCGGATCGCCGCCATGAACGTCCCGAATCTCGTGAACCTGCAAAGCGGTAGTTGGGGATCCGTCATCATCGATAGCCTCAACATCACGCGCAGCACGACGCTGGCGAAATTTAATACCCTCGCGTCCCTCATCACGTATGCAGGCACCTCTGCCGGGAATGAGTGGCGCACGCGGTTCTTCAAAGCGGCCACGCCAACCGGAGGAACGACTCCCTCGACCACGCTCGGAGCGATCGCGGGCATTGCCCGTGAATCGTGGGCGCATCCCAAGGACCTCTTCGCTCTCTTCGAGGAAGCCTATCCGCAGGTGAAGGAGGGTTTGCTGACCCCGATGCCGTTTGTGCCTTACCTGCAGTATGCACCCGAAGACTTCGCGCTCATCTTGCGCTTTGCGGGCGGTGGCAACTACGCACCGGGTCGGGTGATGGTCGACCCCGAGGGCAATCTCTGGAGCGGTTCGAACTGGATGCCGGGCTCGCAATCCAGTGCCGTGACGGGCATCGGCGGAGGCGTCGCGAAGTTCGGCCCCGACGGAGCCACGCTCTCGCCCCCGGTCACCGGGTTCATGGGTGCAGGGATCAACGGAATCGGCTGGGGCACAGCCGTCACGAAGGACCACGTCTGGGCCTCGAGCTTCAACGGCAAGATCCTGGTGATGGACTTTCAGGGCCATCCGGTCGCGACCGAACAGGACTTTCCGTTCAAAGAAAAGCTGCACGGCCTCATGGGCATCGGCGTGTCGGCCAAGGGCGATGTCTGGATCGCCGACGGCGAGGGCGACCAATTGCTCTACTTCCCGGGCGGCCGCGTGAAAGAGGGCAAGATCGTCAAAGTCGCCGGTCTCGCGAGCCCGTTCGATGTGGTCATCGATGACCAGGATCGCGTTTGGGTTTCGAATTCGCGGTCCGTTACGGTCAGTCGATTCCCGGCCAATGATCCGACCAAGGTGGAGACCTTCCGAGTCGGGGTGGCGCCCCGTGCCCTGGCCCTGGATTCGAAGAACAACGTCTGGGTCGTCAGCTTCCTGTCTCCGGACTTTCCGGGCCTGAAGCCACTCCCGCCGCACGCGACGATCATGGAAGAGTTCAAGGCGTTCCGCGACCTCCTCGTCCCACTCCAATCAGGGCAGGTGAAGTCCACGGGCTTCGTCAGCATGATTCGTCCGGACGGCGCACAACTGCCCGCGGCGGGCAGCGGCTACAACGGCGATGGGGCCATCAGCATTCCGTGGGGAGCCAATGTCGACGGCAACGACGACGTGTGGACGACCAACTGCTGGGCACTCCGGGTCGTGTACATGGCCGGCGCGGACACGAAGGGACATCCGCCCGGCACCAAGACCGGCGATGTTTTGCACGTGTTCAACAGCGGCGTCTTCGAGAGCATCATTGACCTCTCCATTGACGCCGCGGGCAATGCCTGGTCTACCAACAACTGGAATGATCTTCCCGTCGCCACAGGCATCAATGACAACCCCGCACATTCCACCTGGGGCGGCGGGACCGGAATCAACGTCATCTATGGGGTGGCCGAGCCGGTGCAGCCGCCGCGCATGGGCAAGGTGCGGCGGCCGTAGGAATCGAGAGGCCGGGTGTGGAGGTTGCGCTGGCGTTGCGCCGGTGAGGACCACGGTCAAGCCAACCTGTCGCAGGGCTAAATCGTCTCGTCCCGTGCGATTCATAGAATCCGCGCCAGCGGTCGCCTCTTCCTTTCATTCGCATTGAAGGAGAGGCCAAGGAGGAGCACGATGCTTACACGGCGCCTGTCTGTTCACCCGGTCGCGTCCGCCGCCCTGGCGGCGGCGAAGCCAGCTCTGGCCGTCCTTGCGCTTCTCTGTGCCGCGGCACCATCGCCGGGCAGCACCGTCGTCTCGTGCCCGTTCGGCGGTGCGGCCAATGATCATGCCGACAGCGGCATCGTCCTCGCG
Source organism: uncultured Acidobacteriota bacterium (assembly GCA_963738945.1). GTDB lineage: Bacteria > Acidobacteriota > Thermoanaerobaculia > UBA5066 > Gp7-AA6 > DAHUXD01. The sequence continues at coordinate 1,680,067 of CAVTYD010000002.1, read as the reverse complement.
AACTACCCCGGCAACAACGTTCGGCGCCTGCACATCGGTTACGGCGCGGATACGACCGGTCAGTACCTCATCACGGCGCAGATCCGCCGCGGCGCCTTCGACGGGCCGATCGTGGGATCGCAGAGCATCTACCTCAACCTCGACGAGAACGCGACCGCGGACGTCGATGGCGACTTTCATTTCGGCGGTCAGTTCGACGGCGCCCCGGTGACTCCCGGCGACACGCTCACCATCACGCATACCTGGTCGGGACCCGGCGTGCTGTTTTTCGACGCGGGCACGGGCGGCTTCGGTTCTTCGGGCAACTGCGGCGGAGCCTACGAGACGATCGGCACGAGTCCTCCCCTGGACGTGCAGGTGAGGGGCACGATGGGGATCGAGATCGAGCAGGAGGACCAGACGACCCAGTGCATCAAGAGCGACACGGTCCTGTGCATCGACAACAACTCCGGCGACAAGCGCTTCCAGCTGACGATGGACTTTGCCCACGCCGGCGGCGCCTCCGGGTCCGGGCAGGCATCGCTCGGAACCCTCGGTATCGGCGAAGGCGGAAGCTTCTGGTTCTTCAGCCAGAACAATCCGGAGGTCCTCGTCAAGGTGCTCAACGGCTGCACGGTCAACCACAAGTTCTGGGTTTTCGTCACCGCCGGAACAAACGTGGGCTTCAATCTTCACGTCCTGGACACCGTGACGTCCGCGGCGAAGACCTATTCCAACACGGACAATGTCCCCGCGGTGCCGGTCCAGGACACGTCCGCGTTCCCCTGCCCGTGAGCGCCGGGCGGCCGGAGGAGTCGCCCCTCCGGCTTACGAGTGAGGAGGCTTTCCCGTAGGATGTCGGGGGTTCGAACCCCTCGCCTCCGAACCATGCAGGGGAGAGCAGCCATGCCCTTGACGCTCGACGACTGGCCCGCGCTGATCGTGATCGATCTCCAGAAGGGGATCGTCGCGATTCCCACGGCGCACCCGGTCGGCGCGGTCGTCGGCCGGTGTGCCCGGCTGGCGCATGCTTTCCGCGAGAAGGGTCTTCCGGTCGTGCTCGTCAACGTGGACGGCCGTGCGCCAGGGCGAACCGAGTCCACGTTGCCCGCCGGTCCGAGGCCGTCCGACTGGAGTGATCTCGTCCCGGAGCTCGATGCGCAGCCCGGAGACGTGCGGGTCACGAAGCAGCGCTTCGGCGCTTTTCTCGGCACGATGCTCCACGCCGAGCTCCAGCGTCGCGGCGTCACACAGGTCGTCATGGCGGGGATCTCGACGTCGGTCGGCGTCGAGTCGACGGCTCGGAGCGCCTACGATCTCGGTTACAACGTAGCGTTCGTGGTGGATGCGATGACCGATCGCAGCGCCGAGAACCACCGCCACAGCATCGAGAACGTCTTTCCGCGAATCGGCGAGCTCGGAACGGCGGCGGAAGTGCTCGCGGCGCTCGAGGCGCGCGCGGGCCGCAAGTAGCTCAGTACCTCCAGCTGGTGACGTCGCCGCCCGGAGGAGCGGTCTTCAGGATCCGCTCCACGATCTTCGGCGCGAAGAACTGGTGATAGCGCAGGCGCGACGTCGCGTTCGGCCTCGTGTGGTCGCCGTTCCAGCAGTGCTCCGCGCGTGGCTCGTAGTCGATGACGCCGCCGTACGGCGGATTCTTCGTGTTCCGCAGGAAGTCGTCGGCGAGATAGACCGCGTTGTTCAGGTAGTAATTGTCGGCCTCGCCGACGTAGATGTGGATCTTGCCTTCGAGCTTCGCCCCGAGCCCGGTCTCCCAGCCGCGCTTCATGAGGTCGACGAGGTCGTAGTTCTCCTTCCAGAACGCGGCGACCGTCCTGTCGATGACGCCGGTGCGCTTGTCGAAGATGGGCCGCGGATATCCGTCGTCGCCGAGCGGCGAAAAGACCGCCTGCCAGATGTCCCACTGTCCGCCCGAGCGGGACTTCGTCCCGAGCACGAGCTCGAGGCGGTTCGACTGCTCGACGGTCGTCTGGAGGTGGCCGAGATAGTCGCGGTGCGCGGGTTTCGCGACGCGGCCCCACGGTCCCGTCCACCAGTAGGCGTTCTCGTCCTGGTAGATGTTGGTGACGCCGTACTGCCGGAAGTCGATCGGATCGGGGCACGCGGCCCAGCATCCGTTGTATTCGTCCGGATAGAGGACCTGGACCCCGAGCGCCTCCCATCCGCCCGTCGAGCCGCCGTACATGAACCGCGCCCAGCCGGCGCCGATCGCGCGGTACTTCTTCTCGAGATAGGGGATGAGCTCGTAGGTGATCGCGTCGCCGTACGGGCCGAGGTTCCGGGAGTTCACGGCGTACGAGTCGTCGTAGTACGGGTTGGCGTGCTGGATCTCGACGACGATGTAGCGCGGGTAGTTCGGACCGGTCCAGTCCTTGTAGAACTGCCAGGCATGCTCTTCCTCGATGCGGTTGTAGCCGTCGACGTGGAAGCGCTCGGAGTAGACGGGCTTCAGGTTCGGGTCGGGAGGAGTCTCACGGAAGCCGCCGATCGAGGACGGGAAGTGCCCGTGGAAGATCACGAGCGGATAGCGCGCGTTCGGGTGCGCGTCGAAGCCCTCGGGCAGGAGAACGTGCGCGCCGAGGTACATCGGCCGGCCCCAGAACTTCGACAGGCGCTCGGACTGGATCTTCTCGTGCTTGACGTACTTCGTCGTCGGCGGGTCCGGGATCGGCGGAATCGTCTGGTCGAGCTCGATCTCGAAGCTCGCGGGCTTGCCGGCCTCGATCGTGATCGCGCGCGGCGTCGAATGGAGGTTGCCGGGAGCCTTGCTCCACTGCTGGCCCTCGCCCCGGTCCATCGGCAGCTTCACGACGTGGCCGTCGGCGCGGTGGAAGGTCTCGTAGCGATGGAGGAGAGCCTGGACCTGGTACGTGCCGGGCGGGATCGCCGCGAGGCTCTCGACGGGGTAGCCGAGGACGTCGCCCGCAATCAGGGCCGGCTCGCCGGCCTTCCAGGCCTCGACGTCCACTCCGAAGATCTCCTGCGTTTTCGTGATCGACTCGCTGATCTGCGTTCGCGGCTCGGCGGATGGGTCGGTCGACAGCATGAGAAGCAAACGCCCATCGAGCGGCGTTGCGCTCCGGTCGGCGCGGTAGGTGACCGAGAAGCGAGGCGCCGGGGGCCACGACACCGGTGCGAGGCCGGCGAGCGCGATCAAGGCGAGGGCTGCCGGGGCGATGAAGACTGCCGCATGGAAGAGCCGCATCGATGCCTCCTCGGTGGCCCGGAGGATACAAGAGCGCCCTTCCCGCTGGCGAAGGGACGGCGCGATGCGGCGGCCGCGGCTCGCTTCTATTGAATCTTGAAGTTTACGTCGCTGACGTCATTTACGCTCGGATCGGAAGCCCAGCTCACGCGAATTCGAGCACTGGTCGTGGCCGGTCCGGTGACGGACCAGCCCACGGTCTCGCTCGTTCCGGTCGTCGTCGAAGTTGCGATGGGCGACCAGGTCGAACCGCCATCCCGGCTGACGGCGAGGTTGACGAGCTGGCCCGCGCCGAGGTTGTGGGTGAACTTGATGCTTCGGCTCGAGCCGATGGTCCATGTGACGGCGGTGTTCGGGGCGGTGACGGTGATGCGGTCGTTGACGGTGAAGTTCGCCGCGCTCGCGGCCTGAACGCTCGCGTTGGCGGCCCAGGAGACGCGAACGCGCGCCTGGGAGGTCGTGGGTCCGGTAACCGTCCAGGGGAACTTGCCGGAGCCGGCAGACGTCGTCACGAAGCTGCCGAGCGACGAGTACGTCGAGCCGCCGTCGCGGGAGATCTCGACGTCGATCGTCTGCCCGGTCCCGAGGTTGTGACTGAAGGTGACGTTGCGGCTGTCGCCGATGCGCCACGCCTGGCCGCCATTGGGCGACAGGTTGTGGATCAGCGCGTCGGCGATCGTGAAGTCCGTGTCGCTGACGTCATTGCGAACCGGGTTCGCGCTCCAAGAGATGCGGATTCGGGCGTGAGCCGTCGATGGTCCGGAGACCAGCCAGCCGTAGGTGCCGGCGGTCGCGGGCACGCCCGCGACGATCGGCATCCACGTCGCGCCGCTGTCGGCGCTGGCGTCGATGTCTACAGTGTCGGAGGCGCCGAGGTTCGTCGTCCAGGTGATCGCGTGACTGGTCCCGACCGTCCAGCTCACCGCGGTGTTGGGAGCCGTGACGGTGACCCGATCGATGATCTTGAAATTGACGTCGCTCGAATCCGTGACGGTCGGGCTTCCCGACCACGTAACGCGGATCCACCCCTGAGTCGTCGTCGGCCCCGCCACGGAAGGCCACGTATAGGTCCCGGTCGTCGCCGCGTTGGTCGAGAACGCCGGATTGATCGAGCTCCACGTCGTGCCACCGTCGGTCGAGAGATCGATTGCGACCTTCTGCGTCTTGCCGAGCGTGTGATTGAACTTGATCTGCCGGGTCGCGTCGCCGATGCGCCAGGTCACGGCGGTGTTCGGGGCGGTGACCGTCACGGACGCAGCGCCGGAGAGGATCGAGAAGTTCGCATTCGAGGCGTCCAGGCCGGCATTTCCCGCGGCATCGTGAGCCGTGACTCGCACGCGGCCATTCGTCGTGGTCGGACCGGGGGCCGCCCAGGCACAGCTCGTCGCGGTGCCGGCGAGGCCTGTGCAGCCCGCGATGGGATTGTAGGTCGAGCCGCCGTCGGATGAGGCCGCAACGTCCACCGAAACGACGCCGATGTCGTCCGATGCCGTCCACTGAATGACGTACGGGCTGCCGGTGAAGGCGCGCTCGCCCCCGTTCGGCTGAGTGACGGTGACGGTCGGTGGTGTGACGTCGTTCTGGATGACCGTGACCAGGACCGTCGCCGTGTTCGTGGAGGAGCACCCTTCGGCGCTCGTCACGGTGAGGGAGTACAGAGTCGTAGAAGCCGGGTTGGCATTCGGAAAGCAGGAGCTCGGATTGTCGAGGCCTGTCGCGGGCAGCCAGGCGCAGGTCGCGCCGCCGTATCCCTGGATCTGCGTGCCCGAGCCACCGGCGATGATCTCCCCGCCGCCGGACGCCTGGGCCGTCGGCGTTTGGTTGACCGTCACGTCGAGAGTGCCGGGCGCGGTCTCGCAGGAAGCGACCGTCGCGTAGACCTTGTAGGTGCCCGAAGCGTCGATCGTCGCCGAGGGGATCGACGGGTTCTGGACGTTCGACGTGAAGCCGTTCGGCCCGGTCCATCGGTATGTGGCGCCCGTGATGGTCGGCGCGTTCAGTTGGATCGTCTGACCCGAGCAGACGGCGCCGGTGCCCGACGCCGCCGGTGGATCGACCGGGACGCAGGTGTCGATTCGGAAGATTCCCGTGCCGTCGGTGCCGGCGTAGAGCTTCCCGGCCGCCGAGACGGCGAGGCCGTACACGAAGTTGGGTTCGAGCCCGGTTCCGTAGAGGTCCCAGTGATCACCGGCGTCGACGCTGCGATAGACGGCGCCGGTGTAGTAGTTGTTCTGATCCGTTCCCGCGTAGACGATCGAGGGGTGCGCGGGGTCGACGGCGATCGAAGTGACGAAGAGGGTGTCGATGCCGGAGTCGGCCGGTACCCAGGTGTCTCCGCCGTCGAGGCTCTTGGAGATGCCAGCCGTCGGGTAGTAACAGGCGGCATAGATCACCGTGGAATCCGACGCGATCGCGACTGGGCCCAGAGCGCCGCACCCGAGAGGGCCATCCCACGTATCGCCGCCATCCCTGCTGCGCCAGACGCCGCCGGAAATGGCGAACACGGTGCCTGAGTTCGGGTCGACCGCCAGACCGGAGACATAGGCGTTGGGGAAGGCCGTCGCGACCCAGTCGTTGCCTCCGTTGACCGTCTTGAGCAGGCCGTATCCGTTGGCGCTCCCCGCATAGGCCGTCGTGGGCGTGAAGGGATCGGCGGCGACGGTCGTGATGCCGACGTAGGGAGAAACGTCGTTGTTCAGTACCTGCCACGTCGAGCCGTGGTCGGTCGACTTGTAAACCACGCCGGCGGCGGCCCACACGGTGCTCGGATTGGTGGGATCGATCGAGAAATCGTAGACCTGGGCCGCGACGTCGGTGAGCGGATCGAAGAGCTCGGTCAGCGTCCACGTCTGGCCCCCGTCGGTGCTCCTTCCCACGCCGCTCGTGTTTCGGCCGTCACCCGTGAGGCCTGCGTAGATGATGGATGGGTTCGAAGGGTCCGCCTTGACGCCCTTCACGAAGGTATTGAGGAATCCGGCGTCGACGGCGTTCCAGCTCTGTCCTCCGTCGGCCGACTTGATGACGCCGCCCGAAGAGACCTGGCCGTAGTCCCAGCCTCCCGCGTAGACCGTGGAGGGGCTCGACGGATCGACCGCGAGCGCCGAGACCGAGAAGTACGCCGAAACCGAGGCGGTCTCCAGACCCCAGTTTTCGCCGCCGTCCGTCGACTTGTAGACGCCGGCGTATCCCGTTCCGTATTGGACGCCCGTGTACAGGGTGTTGTGGTTCGATGGGTCCATGACCAGCGCGAAAGCCGCACCGAGCGGGCCTGATGCCGGCGCGCTCCACGTCATGCCTCCGTCCGTACTCTTGGAGACGCCGGTTCCGGCGCACCCGTAATCCGCGGTGTAAACGACGTTGGGGTCGACCGGGTCCACGACGATGGCTTGAGCGCCCGTACTGGGGAAGTCTTCAAGCTGCTGCCACGTGGCGCCCGCATCCGTGCTCTTGTATAGGGCGCCGGGGGCACAACCGGGACCGGCGGCGTAGAGAACCGACGAATTCGTCGGATCCATCGCCAGAACGACAATGACCGCTGCCGAGAAATCCTGGATCGTCGTCCAACTGCCGCCACCGTCCGTGCTCTTGAAGATCACGCCGCCGGAGCCCGCGTAGAGCGTCGATGGACTCGAAGGGTCGATGACGATGCTGTAGACGGGAGACGGGGATGTGCCCAGGTACAGGGGAGTTATGGGATTCCAACTCGCCCCACCATCGGTGCTCTTGAAGAGGCCGTCCGAGCCGCTGTCGGCCATCGTTCCCGCATAGACGGTCGCCGAATTGGTCGGGTCGACGGCGAGTGAAAGAATCCAAAGGCTCGTAACTCCCTGGTTGACCGCCTGCCAGGACGCGCCGCCATTTGTCGTCTTGTAGACCCCTCCCTGCTTCGTGCCCGCATAGAGCGTGCCCGGATGTTGCGAGTCGATCGCGAGCGCATTGACGATGGCTCCTGTTGGCCCCGTATTGGCCCACGGGTCCGATGCGCGAGCCGCCGTGGAGACGAGGGACGCGGTCAAAGCGAGGAAGGGAATCCATCGCGAGCGAGTTCCAACCATTGTCTCCTCCATGCTCAGGGCAGGCTGAACGTCTTGACGAGAAACACGGCCATCTGGCCGCGGGTGACGGCGCTGTTCGGGCAATAGAGGAGCGGCGAGACCGAACAACCTCCGGTGACGCCTTCGACGTAGAGCTCCTCGATCCAGTCGGCGAACAGACTCGGGCAGGAGACGTCGCCAAAGAGACCGGTGCAGCCGGGCGGCGTGTACGAGACGCCGTGCTCGGTCTTCAGCAGGAAAATCGCCATCTGGGCGCGCGTGACCGCGGCGTCCGGGCAATAGTTGCCGCTGCCGCATCCCCCGGTGATCCCTTCGGCGTGGAGCTGCTCGATCCAGTCGACCGCGAACGCGGGTGTCGGCGAGCACTCGACGTCGGCGAAGACCCCGGTGCAGGCCGGCGGAACGTAGGTCGAGCCGTGCTCAGCCTTGAGCAGGAAGACGGCCATCTGAGCGCGGGTGACCGGGTTGTTATGACAGTAGTTCCCGCCGCTGCAGCCCGCGGTGATCCGAGCACGGAAGATCTTTTCGATGTCGGCGTGGAAGAGATCCGACTGCGGGACATCGAGGAAGTCGGCGAGCCAGCCGGCGGCGAGGCTTGCGGACAACGCAGGTCTGACCTTCACGGACGAGGATGGATCGCTGACGACGATGTCGTTGAGAGTCCCGGGTGAGAGGGTCGGTGAGACCGCGTCGATCTCGGTGGATGCGACGACGACCACGTTCTCGGCCAACACGCCGCCGATGGTCAGCGAGGCGGAGGGCAGGAATCCGGATCCGGTGACGACGACGGCCGTCCCGCCGGCCCCGGAACCGGAATCGGGAGCGATCGCGGTCACCGCGAGGCCCGGCGTCGCGGTCGGCGTCGGTGTGTCGGTCGCCGTCGCGCTAGGCGTGGCCGTGACCGTCATCGTCGGCGTGTTCGTCGCTGTCGCCGTGGCTGTCGCCGTTCGGGTCGCCGTGGGGGTGAAGGTCGCTGTCGGCGGAATCGTGCCGGTCGGCGTCTGAGTCCGCGTTGGAGTGAGCGTAGGCGTCGACGTGGCCGTGCCGGTCTGAGTCTGGGTCACGGTCAGCGTCGGGGTGTTCGTCGCGGTCCGAGTCGCGGTCCGAGTCGCGGTCGCCGTATCGGTCGCCGTCGGAGTAAAGGTCCGAGTCGCGGTTGCGGTGGCCGTGAAGGTGAATGTGGGCGGAATCGTACCGGTGAGAGTCGCCGTTGGTGTCGCCGTGCGCGTCGGTGTCGTGCTTGCCGTCGGGGTAGCCGTCGGAGTCCTGGTCGGCGTCGGAGTTGCGGTGCTCGTCGACGTGTTCGTCGACGTTCGCGTCGGCGTCGCCGTGCTCGTCCGGGTCGCGGTGGACGTGGCAGTCCGCGTCGCTGTCGGTGTGAACGTGAACGTGAACGTCGGCGTCGGAGTCGGCGTGTCATCGTTGACGATGGTCCCGAGGCCCTGGCCATCCGCGATCGAAGCTCCCGACGGGCTGCTGAGATTGACGAAGAACGTTTCGTCCGGCTCGACGGCTGTGTCGCCGTTGACGAGGATCGTGATCTGCTGCGAGGTCGTCCCTGCGGGGAAGTTCAGTGTGCCGCTGCCGGCCGTGTAATCGGAAGGTGCCGTCGCGGTGCCGTCGGCCGTAGCCCAGTTGACGGAGGCCGGAAGTCCGCTCGCGGTCGACAGGCTCACGGTGAAGACGAAGGGGGTCGTTCCGGAATTGCCTTCGGGATGGGAGACATCGTTGATCGAGATCGACGGCGGCGGATCGTCGTCGACGATCGTTCCCTGACCTTGATTGTCGCCGATCACTGCGTTGACCGGGCTCGTGAGGTTGACGACGAACGATTCGTTGTTCTCGTGGAGCGTGTCGTTCACGATCGGAACGGACACCGTTTGAGTCGTGACGCCGGGGTTGAAGGTCTTCGTGCCGCTCGACGATGCGTAATCCGCCGGCGCCGTCGCCGTTCCGTCGGCCGTCGCGAAGTGCACGGTGACGGCCTGGACGCTCGGCGGGGCGAGCGTCACGGTGAAGCTCGCCGGGCCGTTTGCCTCGCCCACCGAGACGTCATTGATGGTGAAGGTCGGAATGACGAGCTGGCAGGCGGAAAACTCGGAGGTGTTGTTGCTCGGGTCGGTGGCGGTCGACGTGATCACCCAGCCGCCGGTGACGGGCGTCGGCACAGTCGCGTTGAGGGAGGCGTTGCCGGCGCCGTCGGTCGTGACGTTGACGAAGCCGAGGTAGTTCTTTCCCTCTCCGTAGCCCGACGGGTCGCAGGCGTCGTTCGAGAAAAGCTCGACGCGGAAGGCCGTGTTCGGTGTGCTGTTGAGCGTTCCCTGGATGACGGTCCCCATGGCGCTGGAGACGGCGGACGTCAGGACCGGGAAATTCTGCAAGTTGTTCGGGCCCGAGTCGCCGTCGCCGATGTCGTTGAGCGTGACCCCGTCGCCACCGAGATCGATGCCGAGGTCGGCGTTGCCGAAGATGGAGTTCCCGAGAACGCCATAGTTGAAGCCGCGGGTCACGGCCACGGCGGGCCCCGCCGTCGTGAAGGCGATGATGTTTCCCGCGCCGGCTCCGGTTCCCCCGATGAGCGTCGTTGGCGTAACGACGCCGTCGAGGATCATGCCCTGTCCGTTGGGGATGGGATTCGATCCGGTGAGGTCGGTCCCGATGAAGTTGCCCTGGACCAGATTTGCGGGCAGACCGCCGTTGTTCCCGTTCTCGGTGTATGCGATTCCGTTGCCCGAGATGACATTTCGAGCGGCGGTCGAGGTGCCGCCGATGACATCCCCGCTACCCGCTGCGGTAAAAATGCCGTATCCGGCGTTGCCGAGCCCACTGGAGCCCGTGGCATCCGTTCCGATGAGGTTCCCCTGGATCGTCGGCCCGTACCCCGTGCTGATGCCGTGGCCATTTCCTGACATCAGGTTTCCCGCTCCCGAACTCGTACCGCCGATGAGGGTTCCAGTTCCCTCGTCGAGGATCGCCCACGACCCGTTTCCGATGGCCGAGGTGCCGGACGCGTCGGTTCCGATGTAGTTGCCGAGGATCTGTGTTCCCGTCGTGGGTTCGACAAAGATCCCGTAGAAGGTGTTTCCGGAAATGACGTTGCGGGCACCGGGAGTCGTGCCACCGATCACATTGTTGCTTCCGGTCACACCGACACCCACGTTGTTCGCGAGTGCGGCCGTTCCGGTGAGATCGGTCCCGATGAAGTTACCGATCATGGTGCTACCGATTCCGTTCAGCTGTATGCCGAAGCCGCCGGCCCCGACGATCAGGTTGCGAGCCGCGGTCGTCGTTCCACCGATCGTGTTGCCGCCGACGAGGTCCAGCACCCCATCGACCGTGAAGCCCACGGCGATCGTCCCGGATGGATCTGAGCCGATGAAGTTGCCGAGAACGGCATTCCCACTCGTCTCGAGGTAGATGCCGTAGTTGAACGCGTTGAGGATCAACCCCTTGACCACGCAGTCGCTGCCGGCGACGTCGAGACCGAAGTTTACGGTCGATCCCGAGCCAGTGACCTCGATCAGCGGCTTCCCTGCAAATCCCGGCTGCGTCGTGCCGTCGATGAGGACGGAGTCGGTGATCGCGGGCAGGGCGGTCAAGACCGTTATCGTCTTCTGCCCGCTCCCAATCGCGAAGGCGATGGTGTCCAGCCCGGCGTTCGCGTTCGCCGCGTTGATGGCCTCGCGAAGCGTGCAATTGGAGGCGTTGCAGACTCCGTCGTCGGTGTCGGCGACCGAATTGACCGTGTAGGTCGCCGCCTGCATCACGGGCGCGGCGAACGAACCGACGAGGACAGCCATCCGCATGAACCCCGGGCCCCCGCCGGCGACCCTTGGGCATTCGAGCATGGCACGCCCCCCTTCATCTGGAAGCGCAGACGGCGCCGAAACCCTCTCACCGCCGACGGCGCCGGCCGTCGAGGGATCCTGTCGCCGGTCCCCGGGATGGCGCATCATCCATTTGGATGAGATTGCGCAAACCTTGCCGCCGCACGGACTAGTCGCTCCTGGAGTACGATGCGCACAAGTCCCGCAGACGCCATGTACAGCGAAGCGGCAGTCCTCGACCTGGTCGATTGCGTTTACTCGGCCGCGGAGGACCCGAGTCGCTGGGACGTGTTTCTCGAGCGCATCGGGAAGCGGCTCCGCAGCACTCTGAACGCGCTCGTCTTCGAGGATGTCCGGACGCGACACGCCTCGGTGGCTCGCTCTGTGGGCTTCGACCCGGCCTTCATTCCCGCGTACGAGAACTATTTCGCCGCGCGCAACGCGTGGATGCGTGCTGCCACGCCCGATCGCTTCGGGGCGGGCTCGATCGCGACGAGCGAGGCGCTCCTGCCCGATTCCGAATTCCTGAAGACCGAGTACTACAACGACTTCTTGAAGAAGATGGGATCGCGCTATCTCGTCGGCGCGTTCGTGCTTCGCGACACTCATGCCCTGGCGCACCTGAGCCTGATCGCCCCGAAGCGCCGGGGGCCGTTCGATGCGGAGGACGTCGCTCTCCTGGAGAGGCTCGCGCCCCACCTGCGGCGATCGCTCGAGCTTCACCGGAGAATCGTGGATATCGGCGTCGACCGGAGCGCTGCGACCGAAGCGCTCGACCGCGTGGACGTCGGTGTCGTCGTCGTGGATCGGCGCGGCCACATCCGACTGACCAATCGGGCCGCCGAGGCCATCTTCGGCGCCCGGGACGGCCTGAGTCTCGGCGCGGGGGGACTATCGGCCGCGCGACTGGCGGAGTCCGACGCGCTGCATTCTCTCGTCGCGAGCGCCGTCATCACCGGTGCCGGAAAGGGAACGGGCTCGGGAGGCACGATGCGAATCACACGGCCGTCGCTCCGCCGCCCTTACGCGATCATGGTCACTCCGCTGCGATCGAAGGATTCGGCATTCGGCGAGCGCGAGGCAGCCGCAGCAATTTTCATCTCGGATCCGGAGCGGCAATTGGAGAACGGTTCTTCGCAGCTCCGTCGGGTCTACGGTCTGACAGCGGCCGAGGCGGCACTCGCCTCGAGGCTGGTCGAAGGTGAAGATCTTCGGTCGGCGGCCGAACGCCTGACCATCACGATCAACACGGCCCGGACCCATCTTCGGCATCTCTTCGAGAAGACCGGAACGAATCGTCAGAGCGCGCTCGTCCGACTCCTGTTGCTGAGCGGCGCCGGCTTGACGGACAACAGTGCCTGACCGCATGCGCTCATTGACGCCGTAGGCTGTTTCAAAGAATCACCGATGACCGGCACTCATGGCGCCCCCGAAGATGCCCTCGCCCCCGGGGAGGTCACCGGGCTTCTCCGCGCGTGGCAGAACGGCGACGCTCAAGCTCTCGATCGGTTGATCCCGCTCGTCTACGAAGACCTCCACAGGATCGCCGAGCGACAGTTCCGAGGCGAACGGCCGGGCCACACGCTTCAGCCCTCGGCGGTGGTGAACGAGACCTATCTGAAGCTCGTCGGCCGCCCGGAGGGAAACTGGCAGAATCGCGTTCATTTTTTCGCCGTGGCGGCTCGCGCGATGCGGCAGATCCTCGTCGATCACGCGCGCCGGCGCGCCGCGCAAAAGCGCGGGGGCGATCCGGCCTCTTCGCGCATCGAGACCGTCGCGATGACCGCCCCGCGCGACGTCGACGTGATCGCCGTCGACGACGCTCTGAAGAAGCTCGCGAGTCTCGACCCGGAGCAGGCTCAGCTCGTGGAGTTGCGCTTCTTCGCGGGACTCTCGGTCGAAGAGGTGGCTTCCGCCCTCGAGGTGTCGGTCGCGACGGTCCATCGGCGGTGGATCGCCGCGAGGGCCTGGCTGCATCGCGAGCTCTCGGGTTCGGCGCGATGACTCCCGACCGCTTTCGTCGCGCCCAGGACCTGTTCGCGTCGGCGGTAGGCCGTGCCCAGGAGGCGCGGGTGGCGTATCTGGACGGGGCCTGCGGGGACGATACCGAGCTCAGGCGCGAGGTCGAGTCGCTGCTGGCGTCGCACGAGGCCGCGGGGGCGGGGTTCCTCGAGTCGCCGGCGATCGACGAGATGACGTCCCTTGCGCCGACGGGCTCGGGCCGGAAGCCACTTTCGCGCGGCGACCGACTGGGCAGCTTCGAGATCGTGGCGCCGCTGGGAGCGGGCGGGATGGGCGAGGTGTACCGAGCGAAAGATCCGCGTCTCGGGCGGGATGTCGCGATCAAAGTTCTTCCCGGAGACCTCATCTCGGATCGAGAGCGCCTCAAGCGGTTCGAGAAGGAGGCGCGATCAGCCTCGGCTCTCAACCATCCCAACATCGTGACGATCTACGAGACCGGAACCTCGGAGGGGGTTCCCTGGATCGCCATGGAGCACGTCGAGGGGTTGACCCTTCGGACGCTGCTGACGCAGGGGTCGATGCCAGTCAAGAGGGTCCTCGGCGTCGCGACCCAGATTGCGGAGGGTCTGGCCCGAGCCCACGAGGCGGGGATCGTGCATCGGGATCTGAAGCCGGAGAACGTCATGGTGACGAGGGACGGGCTCGTCAAGATCCTGGACTTCGGACTCGCGAAGCTCTCGACACCCGTGTCGGGCGGAAGCGACGAGGAATCTCAGCTGCCTACGGTCACCGGCACGAGCCCCGGGATCGTGCTGGGAACCGTCGGATACATGTCGCCCGAGCAGGCCTCCGGAAAGCTCGTCGACTACCGGTCGGACCAGTTCGCGCTGGGATCGATGCTGTACGAGATGGCGACGGGCCGCCGCGCGTTCCAGAAGAAGACGGCGGTCGATACGTTGTCGGCGATTCTCAACGAGGAGCCCGAGTCGGTGGCGTCGATCAACTCTCAGACGCCGGCCCCTTTGCGCTGGATCGTGGAGCGCTGCCTCGCCAAGGACCCGCAGGACCGGTACGTCTCGACACGGGATCTGGCGCGGGAGCTCGCGACCGTACAGGGCCACCTCTCCGAGGCGTTTTCCGGGCCGACTCCCGTCTCCGGGCCGCGAGCTCGCTGGCGTTCGCGGGCCGTCGGCGCCCTCGGAGTTATTGCTGCCATCGTCGCCGCGTCCCTGCTCGCCACCTCGCGAAGCCGTCCCGCCGCGATTCCTCAATTTCAGAAAGTCACGTTCCAGCAGGGTGGACTCTGGCGGGCCCGATTCGCACCGGACGGCCAGACGGTTGTGTACTCGATGGTTGGTGTCGGCGGGGACCTCAAACCGGCCGAGCTCTTCTCGACGCGAGTCGGGAGCCTCGATCCGCGACCGCTCGGGCTGCCGCCGGCGGACATCTTCTCCGTGTCGAGAACGGGAATGATGGCCATCGGATTGCCTCGTAATCCTCACATCCAGGACGCGGCGACTCTGGCGGAGGCATCGCTGACCGGCGGAGCGCCCCGGCCTCTTCTCGAGGACGTGCTTTCAGCGGACTGGTCCCCGGACGGCAAGGAGCTCGCCGCAGTGCGCGTGGTGGGAGGCAAGAGCACTCTCGAGTACCCGATCGGCAAGGCCCTACGCGAATCGACCGAGTACGTCGCCGAGCCGCGCGTCTCGCCGGACGGTGCACTGGTTGCGTTCCTGGAAGGGCCGGAGACGATGCACCTCCGCATCGTGGACCGCAAGGGAGCACTTCGGACGCTCTCTCAGGATACGGGCGCGGGAGTTGTCTGCTGGTCTCCCGACGGCAGGGAGCTCTGGTGGTTCAAGCAGCCCAACGTCGGCCGGGTCATCTCGACCGAGCTGCACGCCATCGATCTCAAGGGTCAGGAGCGCACCATCGCCTCGTTGCCCGGGGAATTCAATCTGCTGGACATCTCCGCGGACGGGCGGCTGCTGGCCGAACATGTCTCGAGAAGCTACGCGATGATGGGGACCTTCCCGGGCGAGTCGGGCGACCGTGACCTCGCGTGGCTCGATCAATCGGCGCCCGGGAGCCTTTCACCCGACGGCAAGCTCCTCCTTTTCGAGGACCGCGGCGATGCAGGCGGTAAGACGGAAGGTTCCTACCTACGCAAGACGGACGGTTCTCCTGCCGTGAAACTGGGAGAAGGCTCGGCCGGTGGCATTTCGCCGGATGGAAAGTGGGCGCTGGTCTGCCGGAAATTGCCGAAGCACTATCTCGTCCTCATACCCCTCGGGGCCGGGCAGGACCACGTCCTTCCGCCGTCGGCGGCGATCCCGAACGGGATGGTGCAATTCCACCCTGACGGGAAGAGCGTCCTGTTCGAAGGTGCGGAGCCCGATCGCCCGGAGCGCGTGTATCGACAGGACATCGACGGCGGCCCCCCAAGAATGATCAACACGCCGGAGGGCGTCGGTCTCGCATCCGTTTCTCCGGGCGGAACCCAGATCCTGACTCGTGGCCAAGGTGCACGCGACCTCACGCTGTGGCAGCTCGGTGACGGCGGGGTATCGTCGCCGCGCACCATTCCGCTCCAAGCGACGGCCGAGACCTTCGTTCACTGGAGTCCCGACGGACGCTCGATCCTGGTCGTTCCCGACGGAAGGTCGCGCCCGATTCGAGTCGAGCGCCTCGATCTCTCATCCGGGAAGCGAACCCTCTGGCGCGAGTTCACACCACCTGGAGCGCTGGGTGCGGGCAGCCTCGGCGGCCTGGCGCTGACGGACGACGAACGAGCGTGGGTCGTCGGCTATCAGCGTTACTTCAGCGAGCTGCTCGTCATAGACGGCCTCAAGTGACGCCGGATCGTTCTCGTCGTGCGCAGGAGATTTTTTCGTCAGCGGTGACGCGCTCGCCCGAGTCTCGCGCCGGCTATCTGGACGGGGCGTGCGGGGACGATGCCGAGCTGCGCCGGGAAGTGGAGTCGCTGCTGGCGTCGCACGAGGCGGCGCCGGAGGGGTTTTTGGAGACGCCGGCGATCGAAGGAATGGAGTCGGTGGCGCCGAACTCCCCGAGCCGCAAGCCATTGGCGCGTGGGGCTCGCCTCGGCAGCTTCGAGATCGTGGGGCCTCTGGGCGCGGGCGGGATGGGCGAGGTGTACAGGGCGCGCGACCCGCGCCTCGGCCGAGACGTCGCGATCAAGGTCCTGCCCATGGAGGTAGCCGCGGATCGGGATCGATTGAAGCGGTTCGAAAAGGAAGCCCGTTCGGCGTCGGCGTTGAACCACCCCAACATCGTGACGATCTACGAGACCGGCTCCTCCGATGGTGTCCCGTGGATTGCGATGGAGCACGTGGAGGGAGAGACGCTGCGGAGGCTGATCGCGGACGGCCCTCTCCAGGTCAAGAAGCTCCTGAACGTCGCCGTCCAGATCGCCGAAGGCCTCGCTCGCGCCCACGAGGCCGGGATCGTGCATCGGGACTTGAAGCCCGAAAACGTGATGGTGACGAAGGACGGGCTCGTCAAGATCCTCGACTTCGGTCTGGCGAAGCTGTCGGGACCGATGTCCGGCGGGAGCGACGAGGAGTCGCAGCTGCCGACGGTCACCGGGACCAGCCCCGGAATCGTGTTGGGAACGGTGGGTTACATGTCCCCGGAACAGGCCTCGGGGAAGATGGTGGACTACCGGTCGGATCAGTTCGCGTTCGGGTCGATCTCGTACGAGATGGCCACGGGCAAGCGGGCCTTCCAGAAGAAGACGGCGGTCGACACGCTGTCGGCGATCCTGAACGAGGAGCCCGAATCGGTCGCAACGCTCAATCCGGCAACGCCGGTGCCGATGCGGTGGATCGTGGAGCGATGCCTCGCCAAGGAGCCCGACGGTCGCTATGCCTCGACGAAAGACCTGGCCCGCGAGCTCGGGGGCCTCCGCGACCATCTTTCGGAGGCATCGGGAATTGCAATGCTGGAGCCGGGAGCTCGACGACGCCCATCTTCGAAGCAGGCGCTCGGAATCGCGCTCGCGGCCATGGCCCTGCTCGGTGGTGGCTACCTCATCGCGAATCTTCGCTCGCGACCCGTCGGCCAGCTGCGCTTCCAGAGGGTCACGTTTCAACGTGGGACGGTCCAGCGAGCCCGTTTCGCGCCCGACGGTCAGACCGTCGTGTACGCAATGATGGGTGTCGGGGACGACCTAAAGTTTTCCGAACTCTTTGCGACCCATGTCGGAAGCCTCGACGCCCGGTCGCTGGGGCTGTCGCCAGCCGACATCCTGTCCGTTTCGAGCTCCGGCCAGCTGGCAATCAGTCTGCCTCCGCCCGACGATCCCCGATCCTTCGGAATGGGCACGCTGGCCGAGGCTTCGCTCTCCGGCGGAGCACCCCGGCAGCTCCTCGAGAACGTTGAGGGAGCAGACTGGTCGCCAGACGGCAAGGAGCTAGCCGTGACGCGTATGGTTGGGGGCAAGCCGCAGCTCGAGTTCCCGATTGGAAGAATCCTCTACAAAGGGGGAATCGAGCTCGCGGGCCCTCGGGTCTCTCCGGACGGAACGGCCGTCGCGTTTATCGAAGTGGATCCCGGTACCTTCCGCCTGCGCCTCCTCGACCGAAAGGGCCAGGTCAGGACGCTTCTCGACAGGGTGCTGGGCCACGTCGCCTGGTCGCCTCACGGTGATGAGGTCTGGTGGAGCAAGATCAAGGTCGGCAACATCGCCGAGAGTACCGAGGTCCATGCAGTCGATCTCAACGGGCACGATCGAATCGTGGCGACGCTCGGCGGTGACCTCTTCTTGCACGACGTTTCGCGGGACGGGAGCGTGCTCCTCGAAAGAAACGACGAGAGCTACGACGTGATCGCGACCCTCCCGGGGCAAACCGAGAAAAACCTGGAGTGGCTGGATCAATCCATGCCCGTCGCGCTGTCGGCGGACAACCGGACCCTGCTCTTCACCGATCGCGGTGATGCCGCCGGAACGAAGACCGCCGCGTACATTCGAGGCACGGACGGTTCGCCGGCGGTGCGGCTGGGCGATGGTTGGGCGGCCGCACTGTCACCAGACGGCAAGTGGGCGCTCGCGGCTCGGGGCGACGAAAACACTCGACTCGTTCTCCTGCCTACGGGAGCCGGCCAGGAGACCGCTCTCACCATCGGTACGCTCGTCTTCAATCGATTCACGGACTGGGCCGCCTTTCATCCCGACGGTAAGAGCATTCTCTTCTCTGCGATCGAGCCGGGGCACCGGGTACGTGTTTACAGGCTGAACGTCGAAGGCGGAGCGCCACGGGCCGTGAGCGTGGAGGGGGTCCGGCCGAGTTTGATTTCGCCCGACGGTGCGTCCCTGCTCGTCCAAATCGAGGGGAGCGGCGACATCGGGCTCATCGCGACCGACGGATCCGACCCGAGGCCGCCTCGGGTTGTCGCCCGATTGCCGCAGTTCTACGCGCCAGTTCATTGGAGCGCCGACGGCAGATCCGTCCTTATTGAGGAGGCACGTCCTCCGGCGAAGCGAATCGATCGTCTCGATCTGGCATCCGGGAAGTTGACGCTCTGGCGAGACTTTTCACCCGGAAGCCGGGTGGGGTCGGGCGGGCTCGAGAGCATTGCTGTCTCCGCGAACGAGGACGGCTGGATCGCCTCGTACCATCGCTATTTCAGCCAGCTCGTTGTTGTCGACGGGCTGAAGTGACGCCCCACCTCTATCGCCGCGCACAGGAGGTGTTCGCGTCGGCGGTGACGCGGCCGGTTCAGTCCCGGGCGGCCTGTCTGGACGGCGCCTGCGGGGACGATGCAGAGCTGCGCCGGGAGGTCGAGTCGCTGCTGGCCTCGCACGATGCGGCGTCGTCGGGTTTCCTGGAGTCGCCGGCGGTGGAGGCAGCCAGGCTGTCGACCCGGAGACCTCTGGCTCGCGGCGATCGTCTGGGCAGCTTCGAGATCGTGGCGCCGTTGGGCGCGGGCGGGATGGGTGAGGTGTACAGGGCGAAGGACCCGAGGCTCGGCCGGGACGTGGCGATCAAGGTGCTGCCGGGCGAAGTCGCTACCGATCGCGAGCGGCTGAAGCGATTCGAGAAGGAAGCCCGCTCGGCCTCAGCTCTCAACCACCCCAACATCGTGACGATCTACGAGACGGGATCGTCGGACGGTGTTCCGTGGATCGCGATGGAGCACGTGGAGGGGGCGACGCTTCGGGCGCTTCTCGCCGGGGGCGCCCTACCGGTCAAGAGGTTTCTTCAAGTCGGGACGCAGATCGCGGAAGGGCTGGCGCGAGCGCATGAAGCCGGGATCGTGCATCGAGACCTGAAGCCCGAGAACGTAATGGTGACTAAGGGCGGCCTGGTCAAGATCCTGGACTTTGGCCTTGCGAAGCTGTCGGGGCCGGTGTCGGGAGGCAGCGACGAGGAGTCGCAGCTTCCGACGGTGACGGGAACGAGTCCGGGGATCGTGCTGGGTACCGTCGGCTACATGTCGCCGGAACAGGCGTCGGGCAAACTCGTCGACTTCCGGTCGGACCAGTTTTCGTTCGGGTCGATTCTGTACGAGATGGCGACAGGGAAGCGCGCCTTCCTGAAGAAGACGGCCGTTGAAATCCTCACGGCCATCCTCAACGAGGAGCCCGAGTCCATCGCATCTCTCCATCCCCAGACTCCCGCGCCGCTCCGCTGGATCGTCGAGCGCTGCCTCTCGAAGGAACCGGAGGGCCGATACGCCTCGACCACGGATCTGGCGCGCGACTTCGCGAGCCTGCGCGATCACCTGTCGGAGTCATCGGGTATTGCGTCGACTGTTCCGCAAAACCGACGACGACTGTCCGCAAAGCTGGCAGCCGAAATCGCTGCCGCGGCGCTTGCTCTCCTCGGCGCCGGCTACCTCGTGTCGCAGCTGCGTACGCGGCCAGTGGAACAGCTTCGCTTTCAGAGGATCACGTTTCAGCGCGGAACGATCGAGCGTGCGCGCTTTGCGCCCGACAATGAGACCATCGTTTACGCGATGGCCTGCGTCGAGGACGACTTGAGGCCTCCCGAGCTCTATGCGAGCCGTCTCGGTAGTCCCAACGCCCGTTCTCTCGGCCTCCACGCGGCCGACATTCTCTCGGTTTCGAGCACCGGACAATTGGCGATCAGCCTGCCTCCGCCCGAGTCGCTCCTGACCTTTGGAATCGGAACGCTGGCCGAAGTATCCCTTTCCGGCGGGGCGCCCCGGCAGCTCCTGGAGGGCGTTACGGGAGCGGACTGGTCTCCCGATGGCCGAGAGCTTGCCGTGACGCGGAACGTCGACGGCAAGTCGCAGCTCGAGTTTCCGATTGGAAACGTTCTTCGCAGGGGAAACGAACTCAATAGTCCACGGGTTTCGCCGGATGGCCAGACCGTGGCGTTTAGCGAAGCGATTACGGACTTGTGCGTCGTCAGTCGTGATGGCCCGGTCCGGACTCTCCTCAAGGACGCGGTCGGCTGGGAGGCCTGGTCGCCCCGGGGCGACGAACTCTGGTGGAGCAGGAGCAAGACTGGCGAATATGTCGCTGAGAGCACGGAGATTCACTCCGTCGCCTTGAACGGGAAGGACCGGACCGTGGCGACGCTGGCCGGCGACTTCGAACTGCACGACCTGTCGCGCGACGGGCGACTTCTTCTCGAAAGATTCGAACAGAGCTACGAAACGGTAGCGACGCTTCCGGGCCAGCCGGAGCGAAATCTGGAGTGGCTGGACCAATCCGAGCCGGTTGCATTGTCGGCGGACAACAGAACGCTTCTCTTCACCGATCGTGGCGATACGGCCGGAACGACGACCGCGGTTTTCATTCGGGGCACGGACGGTACGCCGGCCGTGCGCCTCGGCGACGGCGTTGCCCATGCCTTGTCCCCCGACTGCAAGTGGGCGCTGGCCACCCAAGCTGTCTCTGAGACCAGCCGCTTCGTTTTGCTGACTACGGGAGCGGGCGAGGAGAAGACTCTCGCCATTGGCTCGCTCGTATTCAATCGCTTCACGGACTGGGCGGCGTTTCATCCCGACGGCAGGAGCATCTTCTTCTCGGCGCGCGAACCGGGGCATCGAGTGCGTGCCTACCGGCTGAGCCTTGACGGGGGAGCGCCGAGGGCAGTCAGTGAGGAAGGGACCCGGCCGTTTCTGATCTCCCGCGATGGCGCATTTCTCCTTGCGCGAATCCAGGGAAACGACGAGGTCGGCCTCTTCGCGACGAACGGATCCGATGCGAAGCCGTTTCGGGTGACTCGACTGCCGGAGAGATACACACCGATCCATTGGAGCGCCGACGGCAAGTCGATCCTGATTGGGGAGGAGAGCACGCGCCCTCACCGGGTGGATCGTCTCGATCTGGCAACCGGTGAAAGGAAGCCCTGGCGGACGTTCTCCTCTACGGGCCGCACGGGTGCCGGCGGGCTCGCAGCGCTGATCGTCGCTGCGGACGAGGACGGGTGGGTTGCCTTCTACCACCGCTTGTTCAGTCACCTGGTAGTCGTCGACGGGCTCAAGTGACGTCAGACTTGTATCGTCGTGCGCAGGAGGTCTTTGCGTCTGCGGTGACGCGGCCGCCGGAGTCGCGCGCGGCGTACCTGGATGGGGCGTGCGGGAACGATGCCGAGTTGCGCCGCGAGGTGGAGTCGTTTCTCGCGTCGCACGAGGCGGCGTCGGAGGGTTTTCTGGAGAAGCCGGCGATTGAGGGGTCGGAGTCGATCGCGCCGGCGGCGAGAGCTCGCAAACCGCTGACGCGCGGAGCGCGCCTCGGCAGCTTCGAAATCGTGGGGCCCCTGGGAGCGGGCGGGATGGGGGAGGTTTATCGCGCCAGGGATCCGCGTCTCGGCCGGGACGTGGCGATCAAGGTACTGCCGGTCGGGATTGCATTTGATCGGGAGAGGTTGCGGCGGTTCGAGAAGGAGGCCCGCTCGGCGTCTGCCCTGAACCACCCCAACATCGTGACGATCTACGAGACGGGGTCCTCGGACGGTGTTCCGTGGATCGCGATGGAGCACGTGGAAGGCGACACGCTCCGGAAGTTACTTGCGGAAGGAGCGACCCAGACCAAGAAGGTTCTAAACGTGGCCGTCCAGATCGCGGAAGGTCTGGCACGAGCCCATGAGACCGGGATCGTGCATCGGGACCTGAAGCCCGAGAACGTGATGGTGACGAAGGACGGGCTGGTCAAGATCCTGGACTTCGGTCTGGCGAAGCTGTCGGGCCCGATATCCGGCGGGAGCGACGAAGAGTCGCAGCTGCCGACGGTGACGGGGACGAGTCCCGGGATCGTGCTGGGGACCGTCGGTTACATGTCGCCGGAGCAGGCCTCGGGCAAGGCGGTGGACTTCCGGTCGGACCAGTTCGCACTGGGCTCGATGCTCTACGAGATGGCGACGGGGCGGAGGGCGTTCCAGAAGAAGACCGCGGTCGACACCCTGGCGGCGATTCTCAACGAGGAGCCCGAGCCCATCGCGTCGCTCAGTCCCCATACGCCCGCACCTCTACGCTGGATCGTCGAGCGATGCCTGCAAAAGGAGCCCGAGGGCCGCTATGACACGACGCGAGATCTCGCCAGAGACCTCGGCGGCGTACGCGATCATCTGGCGGAAGCGACCGGTGGAAGGCAGTTCGTCGCGACCGACGCCGCTCGCGGGCGGCGAGGTCGCCTGCTTCGAATTCTTGTCGTGGCGGCGGCTTTGGCGCTGGCCGCCGTCGGCGGCGCGTGGCTGGCGTCGCGCGGTCCCAACGTCCGGGTCCCCTCTCTTCGCCAGCTGACCTTCCGTCGCGGCAATGTGCGCTCGGCCCGATTTGCGCCAGACGGGAGAACCGTCGTCTATTGCGCCGACTGGGACGGCGGCCAGTCAGAGATTTACACGGTCCGGACGGACTCGACGGTGTCCAGGCCGATCGGGCTTCCGCGAGCGGAGCTGCTCTCGGTTTCGTCCAAAGGCGAGCTCGCCGTTTTTCTCTACAAGACCGCCACGGGACTCGGAACCGGAACGCTGGCCAGGGTACCGCTCGGCGGCGGTACTCCCCGGGAGATCCTGGAGAACGCCTTCAGTGCCGATTGGGCCCCGAACGGGGAGGATCTCGCCGTACTCCATCGAATGCCCGACGGCAACACCGACCTTCAGTATCCGATCGGAACGACGCTGGCAACGGGCAACACGATCTTCGCTCCGATCCGGGTCTCGCCGGGAGGAGATCTCGTCGCGTTCGTCGAGGGGGGCGCGATCACGACCGTCGACCGCGGCGGCCGACGCCGGGTGCTCTCGCGGGGATGGTCGAGCGTCACCTACTTCGCATGGTCCGCCAGGGGGGACGAGGTCTTCCTGACGGGCTTTCGCTCCGACGAGGGGCAGAGGGCTCTCCACGCCGTGTCGCTCTCGGGACGCGAACGGATCCTGGCGAACCTCAGCCACTCTCTTGCCCTCCACGATGTCGCCGTGGATGGGCGGCTTCTACTGGAGGATTTCAAGCAGCTGGGAGGCATCGTGTGCCGCCGCCCCGGAGAGGATCATGAGCGCGAATGTGGGTTGTACGACTCGTGGCTCGTGGACGTTTCGGAAGACGGCCGGTGGATTCTCTTCTCGGACTCATCCCGACCCGGCGAGGTCCTCCTGCGGCGAGCCGGTGATGCGGCCCCCCTCGAAGTGGGTCACGGAGTGGGCCAGGCGTTGTCGCCCGACGGGCGAGGGGTCCTGACGATTGTCAACGGTCCACCGCGCGAGCTGAGACTCGTTCCTACCGGCGCCGGTACGACCAGGAGGATTCCCATCGATGGTCTCGAGCTCCAGGCCGCGGCGCCTCTGGCGAACGACAAGGGCTTTCTCATTCTCGGACAACGTATAGGTACGGCCAAGCCCGGCCTCTTCGTGGTCGGGCCCGAGGGCGGTTCGGCAAGAGCCTTCGACCCCGACGGAATTTCCGTGGATCGGAGCCTTTGCGGCTCGCCCGACGGAGATCGTGTCGCGTACCTGGCGAACGACCTTCGAATCAAGATTGGCTCGCTGTCAAACGGGCAAACCGTGAGCGTCCCGGGCGCTCCACTCGAATTCTCGGATTCCCCGGTTCAGTGGAGCGACGACGGTCGATTCATCTACATCTTCACGCCGGGAGTCGGTGGAGTCCCGGCGCACGTCGATCGTCTCGAGCTTGCGACCGGCCGCCGAGAGTTGTGGAAGTCCTTGATGCCGGCTGATCCATCCGGCGTGGTCGAGATCAGGGGATTCGCGACGTCCCGTAATGGTCAGTCCTATGCGTATAGCTACCTCCGCTCGCTCAGCGACGACCTCTACGTGGCAGAGGGGTTGAAGTAGGTCGTGATGACGCCCGATCGTTTTCGTCGCGCGCAAGAGATGTTCGCCTCGGCTGTGGGCCGCGCGCCAGAGGCGCGCGCGGCGTATCTGGACGGTGCGTGCGATGGGGACCTTGAGCTGCGGCGAGAGGTCGAGTCACTTCTGGCGTCTCATGAGGCGGCGCCGGATGGCTTTCCGGGGATGCCGGCGATCGAAGGGATGGAGTCGGTGAGTCCGGCGGTGCCGCCGAGTCGCAAGCCGCTGACTCGCGGGGCGCGTCTGGGGAGCTTCGAGATTCTGGGGCCGCTCGGTTCGGGTGGCATGGGAGAGGTTTACCGCGCGAAAGATCCGCGTCTCGGCCGGGATGTGGCGATCAAGGTTCTTCCCGGGGAAGTGGCCGAGGATCGCGAGCGGCTCAAGCGTTTCGAAAAGGAGGCCCGCTCGGCCTCCGCTCTGAACCATCCGAACATCGTGACGATCTACGAGACCGGATCTTCCGACGGTGTTCCGTGGATTGCGATGGAGCACGTGGAAGGCGACACGCTCCGGAAGCTGCTGGCGGAAGGAGCGATCCAGACCAAGAAGCTGTTGAACGTGGCCGTCCAAATCGCGGAGGGGCTGGCGAGAGCTCACGAGGCCGGGATCGTGCATCGCGACCTGAAGCCCGAGAACGTGATGGTGACGAAGGACGGACTCGTCAAGATCCTCGACTTCGGTCTGGCGAAGTTGTCGGGACCGATGTCCGGCGGTAGCGACGAGGAGTCGCAGCTGCCGACGGTGACGGGGACGAGTCCCGGGATCGTGCTGGGGACCGTCGGTTACATGTCGCCGGAGCAGGCCTCGGGCAAGGCGGTGGACTTTCGGTCGGACCAGTTCGCGCTGGGCTCGATGCTCTACGAGATGGCGACGGGACGCCGGGCGTTCCAGAAGAAGACGGCGGTGGACACGCTGGCGGCGATCCTGAACGAGGAGCCCGATCCGGTCGCCACGCAGAACCCTCAGGCGCCGGCCCCATTGCGCTGGATCGTCGAACGGTGTCTGCAGAAGGAACCTCGCCAGCGCTACAGCGCCACCGATGATCTCGCGCGGGAGCTCGCGGGAGTGCGCGATCACCTATCGGAATTGTCGAGCAGCGTTTCGGCTGCCGGTGGCCGGATCCGAAGTCGAGGTCATGTCCTTCGCCCGTCCCTGGGCGTCGGGGCGGCGCTCGTTTTGATCCTTGCCGGCGGGCTGGCACACCGCCTGCTCTCGTCGAAGGGCGCCGCCGCTTCGATACCTGCTCTCCACCGGATCACGTTTCGTCGTGGCAACGTGCTGACCGCGCGATTTACTCCGGACGGTCAGAGCGTGGTCTACGGCGCCGCCTGGGATGGAGCGCTGCTTCAGGGCTTCTCGGTTCGAATCGATTCCAGAAAATCAGAATCCGTCCCGATCAGTGAGCCACGGCAACTTCCCCTTGCCGTTTCGTCCAGGGGCGAGCTGGCAGTTCTCCTGAGATCGGACAACGGCGTCTGGGGCGGGAGGGGCGTTCTCGCCAGAATGCCGCTCAGCGGCGGTGCGCCGAGAGAGCTGATGGAGAACGTCTTGAACGCCGACTGGGCTCCCAATGGCGAAGACCTGGCGGTGGTGCACGTGTTGCCCGACGGCAAGACCGAGATCCAGTACCCGATCGGAACGGTTCTCGCGAAGGGCGATGGCATCGTTGGAGCCGTTCGCATTTCACCGGATGGGAATCTCGTCGCGTTCATGGATGGCGGAGCGCTCGTGACGGTCGATCGAGGCGGGAAACGTCGCGTCGTCTCCCAGAACTGGGCGAGCATCAACGAGTGGGTGTGGTCTTCGACGGGAAGCGAGCTGATCCTGGCCGGCACGCGCACGGACGACAGGTGGTCGATCTTTTCCGTCTCCCTTTCGGGGCGGGAGCGCGTGCTCCTTCCCAGCGCCTTCGACCTGGTCTGTCTTTATGACGTGGCGGCCGATGGCCGCCTCCTCGTGGAGGCCAGTGAGGGCAGGGGGAGCGTCATGTGCAGGAGGCGAGGCGAAGATCGGGAGCGGGACGTCGCGTGGCTCGCCTCTCCGGGTGCCAACGACCTTTCGGAGGATGGAGGCCTCATCCTCTTTCCGAACGGATATTTGCGGAAGACCGACGGTACTCCTGCCGTGCGCATATGCGATTGCGAGGCGCAGGCCATTTCGGCGGATGGGAAGTGGGTGCTGGCTTTGCAGGGTGCGCCGCACCGCGAGATGGTCTTGGTCCCGACCGGCCCGGGAACCGCGAGGAAAATACCGGTGCAGGGCCTGGAGCCGCTGGAGGCCTGGCTTCTTCCGGCCGGGAAGGGCTACGTGATCAGAAGTGATGCCAGGGACGGGAATCCGGTTCTCTCGGTCGTCGGTCCGGGAGGCGGCAGGCCGACCCTTCTGCAGGCCGAGGACTTCGCTCGGAACCCGGGCATCGCGATCTCTCCGGAAGGCGACCGTTTGGCTTACTCGACCAAGTCCGGTCAACTCAGGATCATTCCGACAGGCGGGGGTCCGGGCGCAGCGATACCCGCGGCGGATTCGTGGAAACCGAACGACTCTCTCGTCCAATGGGGCGCCGATGGCCGTACTCTCTATGTCGCCCGACAGGGGCGATTGCCTGTGGCGATTGACCAGATCGAGGTGCTGACCGGTCGACGGTCGCCCTGGAAGAGTCTCGAGCCGGCCGATCCAACGGGAATTCAATTCGCGGGGGCCGTCCTGGTTTCTCGTGACGGGCAGTCCTACGCGTACTCCAGCTACGTCGAGCTCACGTCGGATCTGTACGTCGTCGAAGGATTAAAGTAATCGCACGCTGCTGAGTCGCCCCGTCTCGGAATCGCTATGATTCGCACACGCCCCCGTCAGCGAGGCACACAATGAACAGGGCAGGAACAGGTCGGCGTGGGTCACGTGTTCTTGAGGTCGGCGTGAGCCTGGCCATGGCTCTTGCCAGAACCGCTCTCGCTCAAACGACCGGCAACCTGGAGGGATCCGTCGCCGATCAGAGCAGGGCGGCGCTCCCGGGAGTCACCGTCGAGCTCTCGAGCACGAGCCTGCAGGGTGTGCGGGACGCGACGACCGGCGCCGATGGGCGGTTCCGTTTTCCGGGTCTGCCTCCGGGAAGCTATGTGCTCAGGGCCACGCTCGAGGGTTTCGGGACGGTCGAAAAGAAAGCGACCGTGACGCTCGATGCCACGGTGACCGTCGATGTGCAGCTTCGGCTCGCGGCGACCGCGGAGGTGACGGTTACGGGAGAAGCACCCTTGATCGACGAGACCTCGACGACGGCTGGCACGAACTACTCGGCGAGGGTCATCGACAAGCTCCCGCTCGCGAGCCGCAACTACGCCGACATCGTCTTCACGCAGCCGGGTGTCCAGGCCGACAACGGTACGACGCAGGGCCGAGCACTGGCGATCTCCATCTATGGCTCGACTTCCGCCGAGAACTCGTTCCTGATCGACGGCATCAACACGACCGGGGTCGTACAGGGCATTCAGGGCAAGGACATCAACAACGAGTTCGTGCAGGAGGTCGAGGTCAAGACGGGCGGCTATCAGGCCGAGTACGGCCGCAACACCGGCGGCGTGATCAACGTGATCACGAAGTCGGGCGGCAACGAGTTCCATGGAGCGGTATTCGGCTATTACAACAGCACCGGCATGAAGGCGGCCGTGAACTTCGTGAGCACGCCGAACTACGCCGAAACGGGTAGTGCGCAATCCGCCGGCCAGGGAGTCATTGTCACGGACAACCGTCAGGAGGCCGGAGCGGACCTCGGGGGCTTCGTACTGAAGGACCGGATCTGGTTTTTCATGGCCTACGACCGCGCGCGAACCAACCAGGCGCAGACCCCGACCTCGGGGCCGGTCGAGGGCGGCGTCTTTCCGACCGGTTACGTCGAGAACAAGTACGCCGGCAAGCTGACTTTCAATATCGCGCCGGGCACGAGCCTCGTGGGAAGCTATTTCTCGGATCGCGAGACGCGGACGGGCGCGCTACGAGTTCCGCAGAGCGTCGATCCGGCCAGCTACGACGGACGGGTCGACACGGGCGGTCCGGACTACGGAGCGCGCCTGAATCAGTTGTTCGGTGCGTCGGGTCTTCTCACGCTCCAATACGGCCATCACGAGGAGCGCTTCCAGACCAAGCCCACTGGTCGAAACGAGCAGGGCATCTTCGACTACACCCCTCTCGTCTTCGGGGCTTCGGCGGTGGACTACTACGGAGGCTACGGCGTTGTATTCGGTCCGTACAACAACAACTCCTCAACGCGGAACTCTTATGCCGCCTCGATGACTGTCTACGCGGGCAACCACGAGATAAAAGGCGGCGGTGACTACCAGCGAGACCTCACACAGGGCGCGACCTACTGGACGGGGGGCTCGGACGTGGCCTACTTTCCCTGTACCCAGGACGCAACCTCGCGCTGCGACTTGACGCGCGCGCCGCTTTACACGAACGGCGAGGGAAACACGACTCAGATCTTCTACGGTCACCAATTCTTCGCGGCGAACGGAACGGATTTGACGCCGCTCGAAGAGTCGCCGTTCGCCGTTCCGTTGAAACGCTGGAGCACGTTTCTGCAGGACGACTGGCGTGCGAGCGCGCGGCTGACCGTGAACGTCGGTCTGCGCTACGACGCCGAACAGGTGGTGCGCGGAGACGGTGTCGCGGCGTTCAACCTGACGGGGCAGTGGTCGCCGCGGGTGGGAGTCGCCTGGGACATCGCGGGCAACGGCACGTCGAAAATCTATGCTTCTGCGGGCCGATTCTATTATGCGCTGCCGACCGATCTCGCGGTGCGCGTCTTTACGGCCAACACGTTCGTCGCCACCTACAATTACAGCCCCACGAGCCTGGTGCAGGACCCGTCAGCACCTCGCCCACAGTCCATTCAGGTGGGGTCCTTCGAGGGCGAGCCGGTCGATCCCGGAATCCAGGAGTCCTATCAGGATGAGTTGACCATCGGCTTCGAGAAGGCGATCGACTCGACGCTTTCGGTGAGTGTGAAGGCGTCCTACCGAACGCTCGGGCGCACGATCGAGGACCGGTGCGATCTCGACCCCAGCACCGCTCCCGAAAACTCGTCATGCGCCCTCGCGAACCCGGGAAGTTCCGGCCCGGCGTCCCGAGGCTTTTATGCCACGTGCGACGGTTCGGGTAATCCGACCGACCCGAACAGCGCCGCTTATCCACCGAACGGTGGGACTCCTGTCTGCACGGGCCCCGGGCAGGGCGTGCCGATGCCTCAGGCGAAGCGCATCTTTCGCGGCATCGAGCTGATGGCCCGAAAGCAGGTCTCGAATGCGCTCTGGATCCAGGCCTCCTATCTCTATTCGTCGCTCGAGGGAAACTATTCGGGCGCAGTGAAAGAGAGCAGCGGCCAGACGGACCCGGGTATCAACGCCGATTTCGACTACTACCAGTTGGCGATCAATTCATATGGCCGTCTCGAGCTCGATCGGCCCAGCCAGGCCAGGATCGATGCCGTCTATAACGCGCCATTCGGCTTGTCGGCCGGAGTCCAGTTCTATGTTCGGTCCGGCACACCGTACACACGTAATGGCTGGTTCAACCAGTTTTATCAGCAGGAGCTGTACCTCGACCCCCGGGGCTCGACCGGCCGCACACCGACCGACACGGAGATGAACCTGTCTCTCGCTTATAACTTCGCACTCGGCCCGGTGACGGTCTCACCGCAGATCCTCGCGTTCAACCTCTTCAACAACCAGACGCCGACGGCGTACGACACCCGCTTCAATCCGAACGGAAGTTTCGTGACGGACCCGACGAGCGTCTACTACGGACAGGCCGGCGTACAGCCGGGGACAGACGGCCCCGACGGAACGTCGTGCGCGAGCACGAAGCCCTGTCCCGATAACCCGAACTATCTGAAGATCACGGGCCGCACCGATCCCCGATCCTTTCGTGCGGTCCTGAAGGTCTCCTTCTAGGCCCGCTCTGGCCGGTCGCGGCGGCCGCCTTTCGCGAAACGCGATTGAATTTCCGGAGCGGCGGGGAGAGAATTTCGTCAACTCTCGGAGCAAAGAAGTGAGGTCTGTGATGAAGAAGGATCCCCTTCGGGCCCTTCGGCTCTTCGGCGGTATCGCCGGCCTGACCAGTCTTCTCGTCGCGTCGCCGGTCGTGGCCGATGACTACTCGACGCTCTACGAGTTCTCCGGACGAGCCGGAAATCCCAACAGCCCCATCGTCCGAGGCTCCGATGGGAAGTTCTATGGAACCGCGGGAAGCGGCGGGAGCCACGGTCTCGGTTGCGTCTATCAGCTTTCCCCCGACGGGCTCGGCGGCTACTCCTATGCCGAGATCTACGAGCTGGCGCTCGAGTCCGATGGCGCCGACTTCCGAGGCCCCCTCGTCGAGGGCGCCGACGGGCTCCTCTACGGCACGGCGTATTTCGGCGGCGCGGACGATGACGGGATCCTCTTCCGAGTCAGTAAGGCGGGCGTCTTCGAGAGCCTGCTCTCGTTCGACGGCGTCAACGGCGCTCAACCCAACGGCCTGATTCTCGGAACCGACGGCTCGTTCTACGGAACGACGACGACGGGAGGACCGAATCAATTCGGCACGGTCTTTCGCTTCGATCCGCCGGGCACCCTGACGACGCTACACGGCTTTTCCAACAGCGACGGCGGCAACCCTTCCGGGACCGTGCTGGAAGCGGCCGACGGCAACCTCTATGGCCTCACGTCGAGCGGCGGCCCCGGCATCGCGGGGACGGTCTATCGGCTGACCCTCGGCGGGACGCTGACGACACTGCACTCCTTCTCGTACACCGACGGATCCTGGCCGCTCGGCGAGCTCGTCGCCGGAGCCGACGGCAACCTCTACGGCGTCACGACCGCCGGCGGCAGCGGCTCCCTGGGCGTGATCTTCCGCGTCGATTCCGGCGGCGTCGTCACGACCGTCCGGACCTTCGAGGGCTTCGACGAGGTCGGCGGCGGACCCCATACGGGGCTCCTCGAGGCGTCCGACGGAAATCTCTACGGTACGACCGGTTTGGGCGGTTCCGCCGGGAGGGGGACGCTGTATCGCCTCGATGGCGCAGGGACCGCCATGGCCATCGCCTCGTTCTCGGCGAGCGTCGGGACGTTCGTCGTGGCGCCTCTCGCGGAGCTCGTGACGGGGCATCTCCTGGGGGCCGCGCTCGACGACGGCGACGGGGACTATGGAACCCTCTTCGACTGCACGTTCGCCGGAAACATGTCGTTGGTTCGCGCCTTCCATGGAAGCCCCGAAGGCTCGAGCCCCGCTGCGGGTGTCGTCGAAGGGGCACCGGGGGTTTTTTTCGGCACCGCTCAGTACGCCGGCATGCACGGACAGGGGACGATCTTTCGCGTCGACGGCCCGGGAACCGCCACGGCGCTGCACGCCTTTGACGGAAGCGACGGCGGCCTCACGGTGGCGAGCCTCACGTTCGGGACGGACGGCCGCCTCTATGGAACCAGTCTCTCGGGGAACATCGGCGTCGGGGGCAGCGTGTTCGCCATCGACGAGCTCGGGACGTTCCAACTGATTCACGCTTTCCTCGGCCAGACGGCCTTCGGGCCTTATGCGGGACTCCTGTCCGCCTCGGACGGAAACCTCTATGGACTCGCGTCATTCGGAGGGGCGTTCCGCGCCACGACCGCGGGCGACTTCACGCTGCTCGACGGGGGCCCCGACTATGCGTACGGCACGCTCATCGAGTCGAACGGGACCTTCCTCGGAACGACGGCGAGCGGCGGCGCGTTCACCGCCGGCACCATCTTCAGCATGGACTCCTCCGGATCGGTGACGACCCTCTACGATTTCCCGGGGCCGCCGAATGGAGCCTTCTACCCGGTGGCCGGCCTGGTGAAGGGGAGTGACGGCGCTTTTTATGGAACGACCAAGATGGGGGGCGTCAACGGCAATGGCACCGTCTTCCGGATGGATGCGGCAGGTACCGTGCGCGTCATCCACGACTTCGGAAACGAGGCCATGTCTCCATCGGCGAGCCTCGTGCAGGCGCCGGACGGCTTCCTTTACGGGACGACCGACCAGGTCGGACCGTCGTTCCCGGGCATCGTGTTCCGCACCGATTTCTCGGGAACCGGGTTCTCGGTCCTGCACGTCTTCAGCGGTTCCCGAGGTGTCGGATCGCAGGGCGCCCTGATCCTGGCGTCCGACGGAAGCCTCGTGGGTACGACGGTCGGCGGCGGTTCGCTCAACGGCGGCACCGTCTTCCGGCTCGGGCTGCCTCCGTCGACGTTTGCCGTGACGGGAACGCTGCCTTCATCGGGACCGGCGTCCGGCGGTGCCGGCGTGGGAGTCGCGGGGTCCGCGTTCGTCAATGGCGCGACCGCGTCGATTGGCGGAGCTGACGCGACGGCGATCTCGTTCATCAACCCGACCGAGCTGTCCGGAATCACTCCCGCGCTCGTGCCCGGCACGCTCAACGACGTGACCGTCACGCTGCCCGACACGTCGACGGCGACGCTGCCTGCCGGGTTCCTGGCCGACTTCACCGACGTCTCCGGCGCGGACATCTTCCACGACGCGGTCGAGACGATCTTCCGGGACGGCATCACGGCGGGCTGCGGCGGCGGGGCCTATTGCCGCAACGATCCGGCGACTCGCGCCCAGATGGCCGTGTTTCTGCTCAAGGCGAAAGACGGCGCCGCGTACGTGCCGCCCGCCTGCCAGGGCGTCTTCTCGGACGTGCCGTGTCCCGGCCCCTTCACCGACTGGATCGAGGACCTGGCGGCCCGGCAGATCACGGCAGGATGCGGCGGCGGCAATTACTGTCCGGCCAGCCCCGTCACGCGCCAGCAGATGGCCGTGTTTCTCCTGAAGACGGCGTACGGATCGAGCTTCGCACCGCCACCCTGCTCCGGCGTTTTCGGCGACGTGGCGTGCCCGGGTTCGTTCTCCGACTGGGTCGAGCTGCTCTACGGCCTGCACGTGACCGGGGGGTGCTCGGCGTCGCCTCTCCTTTATTGCCCGACGGCAGCGGTGACGCGCGGCCAGATGTCGGCGTTTCTGACGAAGATGTTCTTCCTGCCGTGAAACTCGAGGTCAGCCTTCGCCGGCGGTAGAATCGCGCCCAAATCCGTCCGATAAGAGGAGACCGCCCGATGAAATCGTTCGTCAGGATTCCCGTGCTCTCCGGCGCGGCGCTCTACGCCGCCGCGCTCGCTCTCGCCCAGGCGCCCGCGCCGGCGCCGAAGTATCCGAACTACCCGAGCGAGATGCCTTCGGTCGTCAAGCCGGCCGAGGACACGTTCGACTACGTCCGGCGGGAAGTCATGATCCCGATGCGCGACGGGGTCCGGCTGCACACGGTCATCCTCGTACCGCGCGGCGCGAAGGGCGCGGGGATTCTCCTGACGCGTACGCCCTACGACGCCACCGCGCTCACGACTCACGCCCACAGCACCCATCTCGGGCCGACGCTCGAGGGCTACGACAACGCGACGGACGTGATCGTGGACGGCGGCTACATCCGCGTCGTCCAGGACGTGCGCGGCAAGTTCGGCTCGGAGGGCGACTACGTCATGAACCGGCCCCTCCACGGGCCTCAGAACCCGACACCGGTGGACCATGCGACCGACACCTGCGACACGATCGACTGGCTCGTGAAGAACCTGCCCGAGTCGAACGGCAAGGTCGGCATCATCGGAATCTCGTACGACGGCTTCCTGCCCCTGATGGCGCTCGTCCATCCGCACCCGGCCCTGAAGGTGTCGGTCCCGATGAACCCGATGGTGGACGGGTGGATGGGCGACGACTGGTTCCACAACGGCGCGTTTCGCCAGCAGGGAATGCAATACATCTACGAGCAGGAAGCCACGCGAAAGAACGACGAGAAGTGGTGGCGCGGGGACTACGACGACTACGACATGTTCCTCGACGCCGTGTCGGCGGGGGAGCTCGGGCGCATCCACAACCTCGAGCAGGTCGGCTTCTGGCGCAGGATCCTGGCGCACCCGAGCTACGACGCGTACTGGCAGGACCAGGCCGTGGACAAGCTCCTCGCGAAGGAGCCTCTCAAGGTTCCGGTGATGCTGGTCCACAGCCTCTGGGACCAGGAGGACATCTACGGCGCGACCGCGGTGTACCGGGCGATCAAGCCGAAGGACACCGGAAACGACATGGTCTATCTCGTCCTCGGACCGTGGTGCCACGGCCAGTCCATCCACGAGGGAAGCTCGCTCGGCGCGATCAAGTTCTCGAGCGACACGGCGCTGACGTTTCGCCGCGAGGTGCTTGCCCCGTTTCTCGCGCAGTACCTGAAGGACGGCGCGCCGAAGGCGGACGTCGCGCCGGTGACGGCCTACGAGACGGGAACGAACGCGTGGCGCCGGCTCCCCGCGTGGCCGGCCGGCTGCGCCTCCGGCTGCACGGTGAAGGCGGCGCCGCTCTATCTCGGGGCGGCCGGACGCGCTTCGCTCGCGGCGCCGCCGGCCGGCTCGGCCGAGTACACGGAGTACGTCTCCGATCCGGCGAGGCCGACCCCCTACCGCCCCCGCCCCGTCGACGAGTCCGCCACCGACTGGCAGAAGTGGCTCGTCAACGACCAGCGCGAGATCTCCGGGCGCACCGACGTGGCCGTCTTCACCTCGGACGTTCTCAAGACCCCGGTCAAGATCAGCGGCCAGCCCGTCGCGAACCTCGTCGCGTCCACGAGCGGCACCGACTCGGACTGGGTCGTCAAGCTGATCGACGTGTATCCGCCGCAGGTCGCCAACGACCCGCCGATGGGCGGCTACCAGCTCATGATCGCCGCGGACATCTTTCGCGGCCGCTACCGCGAGAGTCTCGAGAACCCGAAGCCGCTCGAGTCGGGCAAGCCCCTTCTCTACCGCTTCGCGCTCCCGACGTCGAACCACGTCTTCCTGCCCGGCCACCGCATCATGGTCCAGGTCCAGTCGGCATGGTTCCCGCTCTACGACCGCAATCCGCAGACGTTCGTGCCGAACATCTTCTGGGCCAAGCCGTCGGACTACCGCGCCGCGACGCAGCGCGTATACCACTCCGCCGGCAACGCCAGCTTCGTCGAGCTGCCGCTCGTCACGACGCCGTGACGCGCGAAAGCGCCCTCTCGAGGAAACGCCGCTCGGCCGCGTTCTGGGTCAGGGCGATCGCGCGCCGGTAGGCTTCCGCCGCCTCGGCGTGGCGGCCGACGCGCGTCAGCAGCTGGGCGCGGGCCGCGGGCAGCAGGTGGTAGTCGGGGAGGCGCCCGCTTTGCTCGAGCACGTCGAGAAGGCGCAGCCCCTCGGTCGCGCCGCGAGCCTCGGCCACGGCCGCGGCATGGTTGAGCTCGACGACCGGCGACGGATGGCGCCGGAGAAGCTCGCCGTAGAGGGCCGCGATCTGCGGCCAATCCGTGGCCTCCGGGCGCGGCGCTTCCGCATGGAGGGCCGCGATCGCCGCCTGCAGGGCGTAGTAGCCGGGGCCCTCGCGCAGCGCCGACTCGGTCAACGAGAGGCCCTCCCGGATCGCGGCCCCGTCCCAGCGCGTGCGGTCCTGGTCCTCGAGGCGGACGAGCTCGCCGGTGTCGGAGACGCGTGCGTCCCGACGCGAATCGTGCAGGAGCATCAACGCGAGCAGGGCGCGTGGCTCGGGCTGGCGCGGCAGCAGCCCGACGACCAGCCGCGCCAGGCGGATGGCCTCCGCGCAGAGCTCGCGGCGCACGAGCGCGCCTCCCGAGGTGGCCGCGTAGCCCTCGTTGAAGACGAGATACAGCGTCGTGAGCACTCCGTCCAGGCGCTCCGTCAGCTCGCTCTCGGGCGGGACCCGGTAGGGGATCCGCGCCTGCCGGATCTTCTGCTTCGCGCGAACCAGGCGCTGGGCCATCGTCGGACCGGGGACGAGAAACGCGCGGGCGATCTCCTCGGTCGTGAGTCCTCCGAGCGTTCTCAGCGTCAGCGCCACGCGCGCCTCGAGGGCGAGCGACGGATGGTTGCAGGTGAAGATCAGACGCAGGCGGTCGTCGGCGATTCGTCCGTCCGCCGTGTCCTCGAAATCGGGGGCAGCCCCCTCACGCAGTGCCTCCCACCGCGTCAGGTCGCCTCGGCGCTCCCGAAAGCGCGCGTCGCGACGCAGGCGATCGATGGCCTTGTGCCGGGCGGTGGCGACGAGCCACGCGCGCGGGTTCTCCGGAATGCCGTGGCCGGGCCACTGCTCGATCGCCGCCGCGAAGGCGTCGTGCATGACCTCCTCGGCGAGATCGAAGTCGCCGACGACGCGGATCAGCGTCGCGAGGATCCGGCCGCCTTCGTCGCGGTAGAGGTTCTCGAGAGACATGCTGGGAGGGGCGAGCCCCCCTCACCCCCGCCCTCTCCCCCCCGTGGGGGGAGAGGGTTTTGAACTTCGGGCTCGTCCCACCCTCAGCCGCCCATCTCCATGATGGGTCGCACCTCGATCGATCCGATCCGGGCCGACGGGATTCGGGCGGCGATTCCGGTCGCCTCGTCCAGGTTGGAGGCCTCGATGATGTAGTACCCGCCGAGCTGCTCCCGGGTCTCGGCGAACGGGCCGTCGGTCGACGCGGTCTTGCCGTTGCGGACCCGGACCGTGGTCGCCGTGGCGACCGGTTGGAGCGGGGCGCTCGACACGTGGTGGCCGCTCTTCTTGATGCCCTCGGTGAAGGCCATGTACTCCTGAAACATCTGTCCTCTCTGCGCCTCGGTCATGGATGCCCACTGGGATTCCGCGTCGTAGATCAGAAGCATGTAGCGCATGATTTCGTCTCCTTCACCCTAAAGTCGAACGGAGAGGCCGGAATCGACACCCCGCCGAACGTTTTTTCAGCCCGCCGACGGAGTATTCTGCGCCGGGAGGGTTCGATGGCGCTGGCTCGCACCCGTGCCGCAGTCTTCGCGGCCATGCTCGGCTTCGCGGCGGCGGCCGCCGCGGCGGGCCAGGAGGCCGCGCTCGGCCGGATCGATTTTCCGGCCTCCGGCTCGGCGGCGGCCATGCCCGATTTTCTCCGGGGCGTCCTCCTCCTCCACAGCTTCGAATACGCCGACGCCGCCGAAGCGTTTCGAAAAGCCCAGAAGGAAGATCCCGGCTTCGCCATGGCCTACTGGGGCGAGGCCATGACCTACAACCACCCGCTCTGGATGGAGCGCGACCGGGATGCCGCCGTCAAGGCTCTCGAGAGACTGGCGCCGACGCCGGAGGGGCGTCTCGCGAAAGCGCCGACGGGCCGCGAAAAGATGTACCTGGAGGCCGTCGAGACGCTCTATGCCGAGGGCCCGAAGGCTGAACGCGACCGTGCCTACGCGGACGCGATGCGGCGGCTGCACGAAAAGTACCCGGACGATCTCGACGCGGCGGCCTTCTACGGGCTCGCCCTGCTCGGCACCTGCGAGGACCATCGGGACTTCGCCACTTACATGAAGGCCGCGGCGGTGCTCGAAGAGGTCTTCGCGAAGAACCCGCAGCATCCCGGCGCCGCGCACTACCTGATTCACTGTTACGACGACCCGGTGCACGCACCCCTCGGGATGAGGCCGGCGCGCGTCTACGCCACGATCGCTCCCGCGGCGGTCCACGCGCTGCACATGCCGTCGCACATCTTCTTCGCTCTCGGGATGTGGGAGGCGGCGGTCGCCTCCAACGAAGCGTCGTGGAAGGCCTCCGTGGACCGGGCAGAGCGCAAGGGGCTCGGAGCCGGGCGACCACAGCTTCCACGCGCTCTCGTGGCTCGAGTACGCCAACCTGCAGCTCGGGCGCTGGAACGAGGCGCGCGCGCAGCTCTCCACGATGGAAGCGGACGCGAAGGCGGCGCCGGGCGAGAAGACGGCGAGCGGCCTCTCCAGCATGCGCGCCGCGTGGATCGTCGAGACGGGGCGGTGCGACGTCGTGCCGCCGCCCTCGGCGGCCGCGGCCCGGGACGATTTCGTCCGGGGACTCTGCGCCCGGGCGGCGCGCGATCAGGCCGGCGCGAAGGCGGCGCTCGACGCCCTCTCGGGCTCCGCCTCCGCCGCGGACGAAGGACACGCCCATGGCGGAGCGGCGATGGCCTATGGCCGCGGCGGACCGGCGGTCGGCAACGTGATGCGCCTCGAGCTCGAGGCCCTGCTCGCGCTCGACCGCGGCGATCAGGCGGGCGCCGTGCGTCTCGCCGGGGAGGCCGCCGCGGCCGAGGACGCGATGTCGTTCGAATTCGGGCCGCCGGCCGTCGTCAAGCCGGCGCACGAGCTGTCGGGCGAGATCCTGCTCGCCGCGGCCAAGCCCGCCGACGCGCGGCGCGAGTTCGAGGCCTCGCTCGCGCACAACCCAGGCCGGTCGCTGTCGCTGCAAGGCCTCGCGCGCGCCGCGGAGGCTTCCGGCGATGCCGCCCTCGCGGCGGAGACCCGGGCTCGCCTGCGCGCGCAGTGGAAGAACGCCGATCCGGACGTGCCCGGACGGGCGGAGGTGTTGGCGGGAGCGAAGTAGCGGGGCAGGTGTCGCCCCCGGAACGGACCGCCGGGCGCCCCAAAATAACCCTCTCCCCCCGGCGGGGGGAGAGGGCGAGGGTGAGGGGGAATTCACATCGGTCCACGTAGGAAACGAGACGGGCCCGAGACCCTCACCCCAACCCTCTCCCCTCACGGGGAGAGGGGGTCTTGAACCGCTCAGCTCGTCGCTTTGCCCTCGATCTTCCGGATCGCGCGCGAGGCGGCCCAGGCGGGCGTGAGGTCGATGACGCCGCCGACGTGGGGGATGGGATGCGCCGCGATCTCCTTCAGCGCGGGAAGCGCGGCGGCCGCCGACGGACCGATGTTGCCGAGAGCCGTGGCCGACTCGCGCACGACCTCGAGCGTCTGGCCCGGGGCCCGGCACGCCGCGACCAGGGCCGTCACGGCCGATAGGGCTTTCGGACCGATCGCGCCGAGCGCGACGGCCGCCTCCATGCGGACGATCGGGTCGGAGTCCTGGAGCCGCGCGATCAGCGCCGTCACCGCCGGAGCGGCCTCCGGGCCGAGGTTCGAGAGCTCCAGCGCGCAGAGGCCTCGCACGACCGGATCGGGATCGGACAGCGACGCGATCAGCGCGGCGACTCCCTTCGGGACGTTCGGCGGCCGCACGTCGCCGGCCTTCTTCCAGCCGGCGGGTCCCGTCTGCGCGAGAATGAGGTTGTCGACGCCGAGCGCATAGCCCGTGGATGCGGCGTTTTTCCCGACGCAGACGAAGGTGACGGTGTGCGGCCCCTTCGTCAGGCGCGGCCAGCCGATCTGGTAGTCGAGGCCGACGTAGGTCTCGTAGGCATAGCCGTCGAAGGAGAGCTGCGGCCGCACGTCCGCGCCCGGCTCGTGCTCGAGCACCGGCGCCACCGGCGGTTTCCCGTCGAGGAGAACCGTGTAGATCCCGTAGTCCGAGCCCTGCGCGACCTGCGTGTAGAGCTCGTAGTCTCCGGCTTCTTCGACGTCGAAGGGGATCGTCAGCCTCGAGCCCGGCCCCTCGCCCTGGAACACGACGACGTCCTTCGACCAGAAGAGATCCTTGACGACTTCCGCCTTCCCCTTCTCCGCCGTGATCGACGGCATGACCGTCTCGACCTCGAACTGCCGCGCGTTGCCCTGCGGGAGTCGCGCCGAGCCGTACGGGACCGGAGGAAGACCGGTCGCGATGCCGTCCTGGTACCAGAACGAGACCGAGGACATCAGGTCGTTGCGGGCGACCGAATGCCGACTTGATCGAGCCGTCCTGGTTGTAGGTCCAGCCGAGATGCTCGATGTCGAAGTGGAGCGACTTCGTGAACGGGATCGGGTCGAGGACGTGCCAGCGATAGCCGGTCATCCGGCTTCCGAGCCCGGTGCCGTCGGCGACCGTGACGCCCGCGTACAGGCCGTTGATGACGTGGAGGCCCCACGCGTCGGTGAAGTAGTCCTCCGAGCCCGTTCCCATGAGCGAAGGCTTCTTCTCTCCGTCGACGAAGAAACGGTCGTCTCCCTCTCCGAACCATCCCGCCTCGGGCTGGACGACCGACAGGACCGTGCCGACGTAGAAGCCGCGCCCCTTGACGTCGAGAAACACGTACGGTTGGCCGTCGTCGGGTGCCGGGAAGCTCCTGCCGGTAGCGCGCGTGGAAGTACGCGGTTCCGGGCGGGAGCGACGGGAGCTTCTCCCAGTCCACGTGGTAGTAGAGATGATCGACCCTCCGTCGCCCCTCGTTCGTCAGCGTGATGCGGCACGACCTGGCGAAGGGCATCGGCCAGTAGCTGTTGCGCGCGCGGCCGTCGGAGCTCGCGCGGATCATGGACGAGTCCACGCCGCGCTCGAAGCCATGGCCGACGGCGAAGAAGTCGCCGAGCGGCGCGTCCACCGAGGCCTCGGCGCTGCCGTCGTAGTAGACGCGCAGGCGCATGAGCCGCGGCCAGCCGTACTCGTTGGCCGCGACGGTGATCCAGAGGTGCGTGATCATGCCCGGGCCCTCGACGTCCGCGAGCGTCACGGTCTCGCCCGGGATCGGGTGCTTGCTGTCGTTGTTCGACGCCGGATCCGGATTGGACGACGAGGACCGGTGCGCCGTGAAGTCCTTCAGCTTGGTGAACTCGAGGGAGTCCTGCTGGGCCGCGGCCGTGGCGGCGAGCGCGGCGGCGGCGAGGACGAGTGCCGGGGTTCGGGACGTCATGGTTCCTCTCTTTCAGACGCCGAGCAGGGCTTCCACGCACTCGCGGAAGACGCGCGTGTGGAAGTCGATGTCGGCCTCGACGGCTTCGGGCGCGATCAGCGCCATGTTGTGAAACGGGGTCATCAGGATTCCGCGGTTCAACGCCGCGAGGTGCATGTAGAGGTCGAGCGCGGGGTCGGCCGCCGCGGCGGCTTCGGAGCCGTTCTTCGGCGGCATCGCGCGGAACCAGTACTCCGCGCGGCATCCGAGCTGCGTGACGTGCCAGGGGAGGGCATGCTCCGCGATGACGCCCGCGACGCCTTCGACGAACCGTCGGGCGAGCGGGATCGTCCGGGCATAGGCCTCCTCCGTCAGGACCTTCTCGAGGGTCGCGCGCATGGCGGCGAAAGAGAGCGCGCTGCCGGCGAGCGTGCCGCCGATGCCGCCCGTGTCGGCGC
This sequence comes from uncultured Acidobacteriota bacterium, assembly GCA_963738945.1. GTDB lineage: Bacteria > Acidobacteriota > Thermoanaerobaculia > UBA5066 > Gp7-AA6 > DAHUXD01. The sequence continues at coordinate 1,638,693 of CAVTYD010000002.1, read as the reverse complement.
CCTCGACGGTCGTCGCCGCGCGGATGCGCTCGGCCGTTTCCGCCGTGAGGCCGTAAACCGCGGCGGGGACTCCGCCGGCGATCGGCTTGCCGATCGTCAGGATGTCGGGAGACAACCCGTGCGCCCGCGTGTAGCCGCCGGGCCCGGCGCAGATCGTGTGGGTCTCGTCGAGGACGAGCAGGGTCCCCGAGCGCCGCGTCGCCGCGCGGAGCGCCTCGTGGAAGCCCGGCTCGGGGTGCACGATCCCGATGTTCGTCATGACCGGCTCGGCGAGGACGCACGCCACGTCTTCGTGCGCGAGCGCGGCCTCGAGCGCCGGCACGTCGTTGAACTCGACCACCCGCGTCGTGACGGCCGGATCGACCGGCGGCCCGAGGTTGCCGTCCCGCGCGACGACCCGTCCGCCCCGTAGCGCCGCGAAGGTCTCGTCGACGGTTCCGTGGTAGCACCAGTGGAAGACCAGGATCTTCGGCCGCCGCGTGACGTGGCGCGCGAGGCGGATCGCGAAGCGGTTGGCGTCGGTCGCCGTCAGCGCGGCCTGCCAGAACGGGAGGCCGAAGCGCCGCGACAGCTCCTCGCCGACGCGGATCGCGTCCTCGGTCGGCAGCATGAACGTCGCTCCGTGTTTCGCCCGGGCGGCGATGGCCTCGACGGCCGGCGGGGGAGCATGGCCGGCCATGGCTCCCGTGTCGCCCAGGCAGAAGTCCAGGTACCGGCGGCCGTCCACGTCGGTGAAGTGCGCGCCCTGTCCATCGCGGACGAAGACGGGGAAGGCCCCGGCCCATCGGACCATCCAGTTCATCGGCACGCCGCCGAGCAGGCACTTCTGCGCCTCGGCGAAGATCTCGCGGGAACGCGGGTGCGTCTCGACGAACCGCCGTTGTTCCGCCTCGATCAGGCGGGAAAGCTGGTCGCGGTCTATAGTCATGAATGCCGGCGGGATCTTAGTCCGTCTGCCCGGAGACGCCCGGCACGTATCGCCTTCGGCACCCGTTTCGATAAGGAGAGGACATGCGCGTTTCCCGTTCCCTGGCCTTCGTGATCCTCGGTTCGGCCGTGGCCGTCGCGCGGCCGTCCCCGCAGAGCGGGCCCGAGCTCGCCGACATGGATCGCAAGGTCGAGGCCTGCACCGATTTCTACGAGTTCTCGAACGGCGCGTGGAGGGCGATGAACCCGATCCCGGCCGAGATGCAGCGCTGGAGCCGCCGGTGGAAGGCCGGCGAGGAATCGAAGGACCGCCTCAAGGGGATCCTGGAAGAGGCGGCGGCCGCGAAGAATCCTCCGAAGGGAAGCACCGAGCAGCTCATCGGCGACTTCTACGCCGCCTGCATGGACGAGGCGGAGATCGACCGCCTCGGCCCCGCTCCGCTCGATCCGATCCGCTCCGAGATCCACGCCATGAAGGATTCCGCCGACGTCGGCCGGATGATCACCCGCTTTCAGAGCATCGGCATCTACGTTCCGTTCGCACTGATCGCCGGATCCGACAATCACAGCCCGAACGACGTCATCGCCCAGATCTACGCATCCGGCCTCGGGCTGCCCGACCGCGATTACTACCTGAAGACCGAGCCGCGGTTTCAGGAGGCGCGCGAAAAGTACGTCGCGCACGTCGCGAAGACTTTCGAGCTCGCGGGCGACGGCACCACCCTCTCCAGGACGTCCGCCGCGACCGTCATGCGCATGGAGACCGACATGGCCAGGGCCTCGCTCGACAACGTGGCGCTGCGCGACCCGAAGGCGACCGATCACAAGACCCCGATGGCCGATCTGCAGAAGCTGACGCCGCGGTACGACTGGGCGGCGGCGTTCCAGAAGCTGGGCGTCAAGGCCGGCGGCGTCAACGTGGCCGAGCCGAAGTTTCTCGAAGAGTTCAACCGGCAGCTCGAATCGGTTCCGGTGGCGGACTGGAAGACGTATCTCGACTGGCAGCTGCTCGACGCGGCGTCGCCGTCGCTGTCGCGGCCCTTCGTCGAGGAGAACTTCGCGTTCAACGGCGCCTATCTCTCCGGGCAGAAGGAGATGAAGCCTCGCTGGAAGCGGTGCGCGGAACAGGCCGACCGGCTGCTCGGCGAGGCGCTCGGAAAGAAGTACGTCGAGAAGTACTTCCCGCCGGCCGCCAAGGCTCGCATGCAGGAGATGGTCGCGAACCTGAGGCTCGCGATGAAGGAGACGATCGACGGCCTCGACTGGATGAGCCCCGCGACCAAGAAGCGCGCGCTCGAGAAGCTCTCGACGTTCAATCCCAAGATCGGCTACCCCGACAAGTGGAAGGACTACAGCCACGTCGACATCACGCGGACGAGCTACTGGAACGACGTGCTGGCGGGGCGGCGCTTCGGCGTCGAGGACAACCTCGCCACGATCGGCAAGCCGGTGGACCGCGGCCGCTGGGGGATGACGCCGCCGACCTCCGACGCCTATTACAACCCGCTCTTGAACGAGATCGTCTTTCCCGCCGGGATCCTGCAGCCGCCGGCCTTCAGCATGACGGCCAACGACGCCGTCAACTACGGAGCGATCGGCGTCGTGATCGGCCACGAGATCAGCCACGGCTTCGACGACCAGGGGTCTCAGTACGACGCCCAGGGCAAGCTTCAGAACTGGTGGAGCGCGGAGGACCTCAAGAAGTTCCAGCAGAGGGTCGCCTGCATCGTGAACCAGTTCGACCATTACGAGGTCGAGCCCGGAATCCCGGAGCAGGGCAAGCTCGTCGCGGGAGAGTCGATCGGCGATCTGGCGGGAGCGCGGATCGCCTACCGCGCGTTCCAGATCTCCCAGAAGGGCAAGCCGCCGCTTCCGACGATCGACGGCTACACGCCCGACCAGCAGTTCTTCATCGCGTGGGGCCAGTTCCGCGGCGACGCCGTGCGGCCGGAGTTCGCGCGCACGATGGTGCAGGGCGATCCGCACCCCATCGGCAAGTTCCGCGTGATCGGTCCGCTCTCGAACCTGCCGGAGTTCGCGAAGGCGTTCGGCTGCAAGCCCGGCTCGCCGATGGTGCGGCCCGAAGCCGAGCGCTGCGACGTCTGGTAGCGGGGCGGATTCTCTGTCATCCCGAGCGCAGCGAGGGATCCCTTTCGAGTCACCATGCGGCTAGGAAAGGGATCTCTCGTCGCTGCGCTCCTCGGGATGACAGGAAGGGCGCGCCGGTTTGACGTGCGCGCCCTTTCCGGTATGATGCGCCGTTCGCACCGCGGGGTCGTAGTTCAGTTGGTTAGAACGCCGGCCTGTCACGCCGGAGGTCGCGGGTTCGAGTCCCGTCGGCCCCGCCATCTTCGGGTCAACCACGATTTCTGAATTCGCGGCAGGGCGATTCGGCGCCAATCAAATGGGCGGCTGACCCGGCGATCTGCCCGTCTTCACTCCTGAAATGGACAATTTGTCGGAAGCGCGTGGCCGCGGCGGGGGCGTTTCGAGGCATTCCTGCCTCGATTTGTCTAGAATCCATGCGTCCCGAAGGCCCCTTCCTGTAGAGATAAGGTGAACGCATGAAAGTGACTTCTCGCAGGTCGGTACTCCCGTCGCTCGTGTTCGGCGTCTGGGCGGCGGCGACGATCGGCGTCGCACGAGGCCAGACCTTCGAGACTCTCGGCACGCGCCCGCTACAGGAGACCGGGTCCCCCATCGGCCGCCTCCTCGCTCTGCCGGACGGTCGGATCGTGGGGACCACCTGGAACGGCGGGCCCTTCGCCTTCGGGGGCTCTGTCTTTTCTCTCTCGCCCGACGGAGCCGGAGGATTCACCTTCGAAGATCTGCATGACTTCTCCGGTCCCGACGGAAGCTCGCCGCGGCATGGACTCATCCTGGCCTCCGATGGCCGCTACTACGGCACCACGTACGCCGGAGGCGCCGTCAACGGCGGAACCATCTTCGTTCTCGATGCCGCCGGCCGGTTGACGCAGCTCCACGGCTTCCCGGAAGGCTTCGGAGTCGACGCCTCCGAGCTCGTCGAGGGGCCCGACGGAAAGTTCTACGGGACGACGCAGATGGGAGGCGCGGACTCGCTGGGAACTCTCTTTCGGTTCGACGCCTTCGGAACCTTCGAGGTGTTGCACGACTTCGAATCCGACGGCCACGACGGATTCACGCCGAAGGCGGGCCTCGTCGTCGGGCCCGACGGCCGCCTCTGGGGCACGACATCGGGCGGCGGAACGGGAGGTACCGGCACGGTGTATGCCGTGGACGTGGCCACGGGGGCCCCGACGATCGTCCACGACTTCTCGGCCGCCGAGGGCGCGAGCCCGTCGTCGACGCTGGCCGTCGCCGGCGGCGAGCTGTTCGGAACGACGTCCGCCGGTGGAGCGCAGTCGTACGGAACCGTGTTCCGAATCACGACCTCGGGCACGTTGACCCCGCTGTACTCGTTCACGGGCGGCGCGGATGGAGCCTATCCGGACGGAGTCACGCGCGCCGGTGACGGGAACCTCTACGGATTGACGCCTTACATTCCGCCCCCGCCTCCGTCCGGCGGCGTGCCGGAGATTCCGCCCATCCCTCAGACGATGTTTCGAATCACGCCCGCCGGAGTCTTGACCACGCTCTCGAATGCCAACCTTCCGGGTCCCCTCACCCTCGGCGCCGACGGGAACCTGTATTCCCCGGGCACGGAGAACGCCCACTACGGAGGCTCCGTATACCGGATCGACCTGACGGGAACGGTGAGTGTCGCCTTCGTCACGGGAAACGATCCCACTCCCTTCTTCGCCACGTCGAATCTCGTCCAGTCGGCGGATGGAGGCCTCTACGGGCTCTTCGGCGGATTCTACGGAACGGGCATCGTGCGGACGGATCCGGTGTCGGGCGACTTCTCGACGCTGTACACCTTCCCAACGGGCGTGATCGTGACGAACGAGCTGCGCCTGGGAAGCGACGGAAACTTCTACTGCACGACGGTCGGGGACGCCTCGACGACTTTCGGGACGGTCGTTCGCGTCGACCCCTCCGGGACGCCCACCACGCTGCACACGTTTTCCGGAACGGACGGAAGCCAACCGCCCGCGAGCGTTACCGAAGCGCCGGGCCCCGAATTCTGGGGAGTGACCCAGGGGGGTGGGGCGAACGGCTTCGGCACGATCTACAAGATCGACGCACAAGGGACGTTCACTTCTGTTCACGACTTTGCCGGCTCGGACGGGTCGTATCCGTACGCGGGCCTGGCCCGCGCGGCTAACGGCACTTTCTACGGGACTACAAACGAGGGCGGCGACCAGGGCGAGGGAACCGTCTTCAAGATCGACCCGGTCACCGGCTTCGCGGTCCTCCATAGCTTCAGCTTCGCGCTGCAGGAGGGTCTTTTTCCGCGGAGTTCGGTGCTGCCCGCCTCCGACGGGATCCTCTACGGCACCACCCCGGACGGCGGCACGAACTCCGACGGAACGATCTACAAGCTGGATGGAGCCGGCAATTACACGACGATCAACGACCTCGGGGCTCCCGGGCTTCCCTTCTTCGGCCAGGAGTATCCGGGAGCCGTGCTCATCGAGGTCGGGAGCGGCACTTTCTACGGAACGGCCTCCCAGGCGAATGCGTTCGGCGAGGTCTTCCAGACGGACGCCTCGGGCACGGTGACTTCGCTGCACGACTTTGCCGCGGCGGGCGACGGCAACGATCCCTTCGCCCCGGTGGTACTCGCCACTGATGGGGCGCTCTACGGGACCGCGCAAGTCGTCTACCGGCTGCTCCCGAGCCCGGTGGATCCGTCCATCACGACCCTCGAGCCGTCGTCCGGCCGCGCGGCCGGCGGCGCGTCGGTGGCGGTCCACGGCCATCACTTCGGGCAGGGCGTCGCGGTGACGTTCGGTGGAGCGGCGGGATCGGCGACCTATTTCGATCGCGAGTCCCGCGTCGTGGCCCTCGCTCCGGCGCTTCCTCCCGGCACCCTGCAGGACGTGACGGTCTCCAACGGAAACGGAACCTCGTTCACTCTGCCCGGCGGATGGCTCTCGGATTTCCTCGACACGCCCGGGGATTATCTCTTCCACGACGACATCGAGACGATCTTTCGCGCCGGCATCACGTCGGGCTGCGGCGGTGGGAACTATTGCCCGACCAGCCCCGTTCGCCGCGACCAGATGGCCGTGCTCCTCCTGAAGGCCGAGCACGGGAGCGGTTACACGCCGCCGGGCTGCGCCGGAGTCTTTCCCGACGTGCCGTGTTCGAGTCCGTTCGCCGACTGGGTCGAACAACTCGCCGCGGAGGGCGTCACCGCCGGCTGCGGCGGCGGCAACTACTGTCCTTCCACTCCGGTTCGGCGGGACCAGATGGCGGCGTTTCTCCTGAAGACGGAGCATGGAGCCTCGTACGTGCCTCCGATCTGCACGGGCCAGTTCAGCGATGTCCCGTGCCCGTCTCTCTTCGCCGACTGGATCGAGCAGCTCAGGGCTGAGAACGTCACAGGCGGCTGCGGGGGGTCCAACTACTGCCCGGCGAGCAGCAACACGCGGGGCCAGATGGCTGTGTTCCTCACGAAGACCTTCTCCCTCCCGTAGTCGGCGGGCCGAACCGACCGGCGATCCACGATCCATCCGCTGGCTTCCCGCTCTGACACGCCGCGGGATGCGGCGGCGGGCGTATTGCCAGGCGGCGCCTGTCAGCCGCGTCCAGATGGCTATATTTAAGTTGCGGGCGGCACATGGCCTCGCGTTTTCACGAACTACTTGGTCCGAACGCGTCTTCACAGACGTGCCATGCTCCAAGCCATTTGTAACCTGGATCGAGGAGAGCGTCGGCGGATTTCCGGGTCAGGATTTCGCTCGATGGGCGACCGGACCAAGCTACACGGACAGAAACACGGACAGCGGCGCACTCGACCGCTGAGCCGCTTGGAGTTAGACTGGAAGCCTACGGGTTCGAGTCCCGTCGGCCCCGCCACTTCCTCTTCCGTGTCGTCGGTTTCGTTCGTCTCGGCGCTCGGTGCCGTTACACCCAGGCGCGTCGCACGAGCCAGGTCTTCACGGCCTGGGTCAGAAGGATGTACGCCAACAGCGTCAGGGCCAGCAGCGGCCAATAGAGCGCCGGAAGCTTCGCGAAACCGAGATACGGTCCGATCGGCGAGAAGGGGATGAGCACGCCGACGGCCATGATGGCCACGGTCATGGCGGTCAGCGACGCCGACGCCCGGCTCTGGAGAAACGGCACCTTGCGGGTGCGAATGACGTGGATGATCAGTGTCTGCGTCAGCAGGCTCTCCACGAACCAGCCGGTCTGAAACACGGAGGCCCTCCCGACGGGCCAGCACTTGAAGACGTACAGCATCATCAGGAACGTCGTGTAATCGAAGATCGAAGAGCACGGTCCGATGAAGAGAATGAATCTCGCGATCGAGCTCATGTCCCATGGCCGCGGCTTCGCGATTTGCTCCGGGTCCACATCGTCGGTCGGAATGGCGGTCTGGGAAACGTCGTAGAGGAGATTGTTGGTGAGAATCTGGATCGGCGTCATCGGCAGATAGGGCACGAAGATACTCGCCCCGAGCACGCTGAACATGTTGCCGAAGCTGCTGCTCGCCCCCATGCCGATGTACTTGAGGATGTTGGCGAACACCTTGCGGCCCTCCATGACGCCTTCCTCGAGCACGAGCAGGCTCTTTTCGAGCAAGATCATGTCCGCCGATTCCTTGGCGATGTCCACGGCCGTATCCACGCTGACGCCCACGTCCGCCGCCCGCAGGGCCGGCGCATCGTTGATCCCGTCGCCCATGAAGCCGACCGTGTGGCCGCGCGACTGGAGGGCCCGGATGATGCGTTGTTTGTGCGCCGGGGAGGCGCGGGCAAAGAGCGTCGTCGGCTCGGCCGCATCGGCGAGTTGTTCGTCGGTCATCTCCTCGATCTGCCTGCCGAGGAGTGTGTGGTCGGCGGGAAGGCCGACCTCCAGGCAGACCTTCCTGGCAACCAGGTCGTTGTCGCCGGTGATCACCTTCACGGCCACGCCGTGCTCTTGAAGGACGCGAATGGCCGCGGCCGCGGTTTCCTTCGGCGGGTCGAGGAAGGCGAGATACCCATTGAGGATCAGGTCTTTCTCGTCATCCTTCCCGTAGCCCCCGTCTCGCTGCCCGGGCTGCACGTCTTTCGACGCGATCGCCAGAACACGAAACCCGTCCCGGCTGAGACGCTCGTATTCGAGGCGGAGGTCATCGATCAGGACGTCCCCCATCGGCAGGAGCTCGCCGTCGAGCTCGAAGTTCCCGCAGCGAGGAAAGATGGCCTCGGGGGCGCCCTTGCTGATGATTCGATCCTTGCCCTCGGTCGTGCGGACGACCACCGACATGATTCGCCTCTGGAAGTCGAACGGGATCTCGTCGACCTTGGCGTAATCCGAGAGGTCCGCATGCAGGTGTCTCTCGGGATGGGCGAGAACCGCCCGGTCCATCACGTTCTTGAGACCCGTCTGAAAGTGGCTGTTGAGGTAAGCCAGCGCAAACACTCCATCGTCCTCCTTCAGGACGACGTCGCAGTGCATCTCCAGAATCACGTGATCCATCGTGAGCGTGCCCGTCTTGTCCGTGCAGAGCACGTCCATGGCGCCGAGGTTCTGGATGGCATTGATTCTCTTGACGATGACCTTCTTGCGGGCCATCGCCATGGCGCCCTTGGACAGACAGACCGTCACGATCATCGGGAGCATCTCGGGTGTTAGCCCGACGGCAACGGCGAGCGCGAAGAAAAAGGCGTCGTGCCAGCGACCCTTCGTCAGGCCGTTGATGACGAACACCAATGGCACCATGACCAGGATGAAGCGGAGCATGAGCCACGTGAAGCGCGCCACGCCCCGGTCGAACGCGGTCTGCGTCGGCTGCTCCGCGAGCGCCTCGGCCATGCTGCCGAGGTACGTCTGGCGTCCCGTCGCCACGACGGCGGCCATCGCGGTGCCGCTCTCGACGCTCGTGCCCAGGAATGCGACGTTGGCCAGCTCGACCGGCGACCTTCCGGGCTGACCCTTGTCCACCTCGAACTTTTCCACGGGAAACGATTCGCCGGTCAGCGAACCCTGGATGACGAACAGGTCCTTGGCGGCGACGATCCTCACATCCGCCGGAATCATGTCCCCGGCCGCCAGCTTCACGACGTCGCCGGGGACCACCCGCGAGACGGGCAGCTCCTCCGGCTGTCCATCGCGCAGCACCGTCGCGGTCACCGAGATCATCGCCTTGAGCTTCGCCGCCGTGGTGTCCGCTCGTCTCTCCTGGACGAGCCGCAAGCCCACCCCCAACACGATCATCAGGGACATGACGATCCCTGCCCGCGCGTCTCCCGTCGCGTAGGAGATGGTGGCGAGAACCGCCAGGAGCAGCACGAGCGGGTTGACGACGGCGTGCCAGACGAGAAGCAGCAAGCCGCTGCTTCCATCGGCGGCGACGACGTTGGGGCCGTGTTCGGTGAGCCGCTCTTCGGCCTCTACCGCCGTCAGACCGGTCGCCCGGCTGCCGAGCCGCTGATAGACACCCTCGGAGGTGAGCGTCGCCGATTCGACGAGGAGCGGGGCAACACGGATGGGGGGCGGCTGACGCCGGAGTGCCGCAAAGATGCCCTTGGGAAGCATCAGCGAGACGCCCGGCCTCGATCGCGGCGGGTTGGTGGCGCGACTCATGTTTCGTCCGTCGGCGTGTGACCGTGGTCCGTCACGGCCTGGCCTGTTCCTGCTCGCTCATTGAATGCTTACTTGATAAACTCATCAACTATGGTAACAGAGACGAAGCGCGCTCTCCCCGAAATCGTCAGCCGGCAGAAGGTCAGGGCGGCCCGGCGCGGTCTCCCGGCGCCGGAGGTCCTTCGGGGAGCGACGGAGGTGTTCCGGCTCCTGGCAAACCCGGTCCGGCTTTCGCTGATGCACGCGCTCGCGCACGACGAGCTGACCGTGGGGGACATCGCCCACGCCCTGGATCTCTCGCTGTCGGTCACGAGCCACCAGTTGGCTCTCCTCCGACGGATGCTTCTCGTTGCGTCGCGGGACGAGGGCAGGCTCACGTACTACCGGGTCAACGACGTGTTCGTCGGCCATCTCGTCCACGACTGTCTGGCCCACGTGGATGACGCCCTCGACCGGCGGTCGCCCTACCATCCGAGCCGGCTGACCCGTTCACACAGGAAGGTGGCGAGGCCGGCGCGGTGAGTTCCGGCGGCGTGGGCAGGATCACGGTGATCTCGCTGGGAGCGAGAGCGTTCCCGTGGTCGTTCTGATGGACGGCACCGTGGTTGCCGGCAGCATCAAGCGCTGACGGTCCGGCGACGCGGCGAACGCTCTTTCCTGCCGCGGGCCTCTCGGGTGGTGCGCCGTTTGGGCGGCAGGTAGCGGAACCGGATGAGATAGACGTTCTCACCCCGGCCATGCTTGGCGATCTTGAGCAGATCGACCACGCCCCGGAAGCCCGATTCCCGGGCCAGCTCGGGGGTGACGTCCGCCAGGGAGATCGGCAGCACGGCGAGGACCTGGATCTCTCCCTCGTCCATGCGGTAGCGGTTGCCGACCTTGACGTGCGGGCGCATCCAGATCCGCACGCTGGAAGTGATCCTGCCGCTGCGGACGCCGTCGCGGAGGCGTTTCGTGAAGATCACGACCGGATCCTACGCCCCGGGGCCGCCGCCTTCAGGCGTGTGCGCGGTGGTGGTGCCGGAGGCCGGCCAGGCGCTCGAGGTCGACGTCGCCTCCGACGAAGAGCGCGGCGACGAGAAGGCCGCAGATCGCGAGGATCGCATCGACACGAAACGCATTGCCGATGCCGACGGCGAGCGCATTCGACGAATCCACGATCGCCGTGTTGAGGCCGAGCCCGATCGACCCGCCCCCGATCTGGAACATGTAGACGATGCCGCCCGCGAGGCTCGCGCGGGAGGGATACATCCCGACCGAGAGGAATGCGGCTCCGGCGCAGACGATTCGCTTGGGTCCGAGCCGCGCATAGGACAGGGCCGTGAAATCGTTGGCGATCACGAGCACCGCGACCGCCATGGCCGCGAGACCGAGACGGGCGGCGCGGTCGAGTCCCGGCCCAGGCATCGTCATCGGGGTCCTTTCCGGAATCGGGGCGTGAGTATCGCACGCGGCGCGCGCGCAGCCGCCCGGGCCATCGCTCTTGTAGAATGACTAGAGGAGGCTCTCATGCGCTGCAAACCGCTCGTCGGAATCGCCGTGGGGCTCGTGGTCGCCTGGTCCGCCGCGTCCGGTCAGGCGTCGCGGCAGCCGCCGCTGCACGGCGGGGCGCCCGCGGTCTCGCCGGACGGTACGAAGATCGCGTTCCTCTCGGATCGCGGCGGCGCCGACGACATTTTCCTCATCGGCGCCGACGGGACCGGCGAAGTGCAACTGACGAAAACGCCCGAGGCCGAGAGCCAGCCGGAGTGGTCCGCGGACGGCTCACGCCTCTTCTATTCGGTCTACGACGACGGTGCGAGCCGAATCTACTCGATGGCGCTCGACGATCGATCCCCGAAACAAATCGGAACCGTTCCGGGGCGGGCGATGAGGGTCTCCCGCGACGGCAAGCGAGTCCTCTACTGGACCGGCTCGTGGACGGCGATGAAGCTTTTCGAGTCGGGTCTCGACAAGTCCGCGCCGCGGCAGCTCACCGACGGGAGCGGCGTCGTCTGGGGCGGCCGCTGGTCGCCGGACGGGAAGCGAATCGCGTTCGGCAGCAAGGAGGCCGACGGCGTCATTCACATTTATGCCATCGACGCCGACGGCTCCGGGCGGCAACGGCTGACCCGACTGGAGCCTTCGGGGATGGCCGAGCAGATGCCTGCCTGGTCGCCGGATGGCTCGATGCTCGCCGTGCAGGCGAACGTCTCCAGAGAGCCCGCCCACATCTGGGTCGTGGACCTGAAGACGGGAGCCGGCCGCCGGCTCGGCGCTCACACCGAGCCCTACAACGACGAGGTCCCGGCGTGGTTCCCCGACGGCCGCCGCATCGCGTTTCAGAGCGATCGGACGGGAGTGGTCGAAGTCTGGTCGATGGGCGCCGACGGTTCGGACCAGCGCCAGGTAACGCGGTCGAGCTCGCCGGGGAAACGGTGAGATGCCGGGGGTTCGAGCCCCGAGTCCCGTCGGCCGCGCTTCAGGGCTTTTTTCCCGACGCGCTTCGCCGCGCCTTTCGCCGAAGGATCTGTCCGCAGAACTCGATGTCGGGACACTCGCATGCCATGAGCTTCTCCAGCATTCCGGTCATGGTGCGAAGGCGTTCGGCGGAGAGTCGGATCTCCCCGAGCTTGCGCTCCGCGAGCAGCCGCCACCTCGTCCGGCCGAACTCCGTCACGAGCCGGCGAACCTCCGCGATGCTGAATCCGGCGTCCCGGGCGAGCTGCACGACCGCGAGGTGAGCGAGGGATCGGTCGTCGAAGAGGCGCCGGCCTGAACGCCGGGAGACGGGCGGGATGAGACGCTCCCGCTCGTAGTACCGGATCGTCGAGGGAGTCAGACCCATGCGCCGCGAAACCTCGCGAATCGTCATGTCGGAAACTCCTTGACTTAAAGTGTACTTGAAGTTCTAGGGTGGCGGCGAAAGGAGAATCGCCATGAACCTCGGATCCCGGCTCCTGCCCCTTCTGCTGCTGCTCGCATCGCCTCAAACGTCCTCCACCTCGGAGCCGCTCGCCTGCAACATCGCCGCCCTCAGCGCTCCGGAGCGCGATCGGCACGACCATCTTGCCGACGAGCTCAGGAAGGCGGTCGTCGGAACGAGGCAGTTGCCGAACGGCTACGAGCTCACCCTCGACTTGCGCCACCTTCCCGCGGACTCGAAAGGGCAGGCCTTCTGCGTCGTCGAGCTCGCCGAGTGGGTGGAGATGGAGGCGCGGTGCTGTCCGTTCCTGGAGTTCGGGATCGAAGTTCGAGGCAAGGGCGCTCCGGTGAAGCTCCGTCTGACCGGCGACGGGCAGGTCAGGGCGTTCCTCGGGAATTCGCTTCCGCTCTCGGCTCGATAGTCCGGGTGGGGACGTCTTCGCTAGACTGGGCGCATGGACAACGCCGGTGCCACGCGCTCCCTGCGTGCCGCAACGTTGGGCTGGCTCGAGTTGCGGCGCACCGGGACGGTGGCCGCGGGAGTGGTCGGGTTCGTGCTCGTCCTGGGGCTCATCGACTACGCGACGGGATTCGAGATCTCCTTCGCTGTCTTCTACGTGCTCCCGGTCGCCATCGCGGCATGGCTGGTCGGGGAGCGCTTCGCCGTCGCGATCTCGGTTCTCTCGGCCGTGGTCTGGCATCTCGCGAACTTCATGGCCGGCGAGAGGCTCGCGCGGGTGTGGATCTACTACTGGAACGCGGCGACGCGGCTGGGCTTCTTCCTGCTGGCGAGCGTCCTCGTCGCGCGTCTGCGCTCGTCGCTCAAGCGGGAAAGGGAGCTTTCACGCACGGATTCCCTGACGGGCCTCGCCAATGGGCGCGCGTTTTTCGAGGTCGCTTCGGCGGAGCTGATTCGCTCTTTGCGTTATTCCCACTTCGTCACGGTTGCCGCGGTCGACCTCGATGATTTCAAAGAGGTCAACGATCGTCTCGGCCACGCCGTGGGCGATCTCGCCTTGCGCGCCGTCTCTCAAGAACTGACCCGGGGGCTGCGTCGGACCGACTATGCCGCGCGAATCGGCGGCGACGAATTCCTCATCCTGCTTCCGGAGACGGACGCGCTCGTGGCCCGGTCCGTCCTGCAGCGGCTCCGGGCGTCTCTGCTCGCGTCGATGGAGAGTAACGGGTGGGCAATCGGTTTCAGCTTCGGCGCTCTGACGCTCCGAGAGCCGCGACAGGCGCTCGATGAGGTGTTGAAGCGCGCCGACGCCGCCCTGTACGAGGCGAAACGGCAGGGGAAGAATCGCATCGAGCACGTCGTGCCCGGAAGCGAAACCGGGATCGGTTCCGCGAGCCCGACTCCGGATTGAGCGAGCCTCACGGGCGCCGCCTCAGAACGCCGACGTGTCCGCGAAGCTCTCGAGCCGGCCGAAAGGGTTCTCGTAGGTCTGCACGGCCCCCGTCTGAAGGTCGGTCACCGTGATCGTGTAGTGCACGTTCGAGAGCGCTCCCGAGAAGATCCAGAAGTGCCCGTTGGTCGCCGTTCCGTCGAGCGTCTTGACGACGAGCTCGATGTTGGCGGCGTCGAAGAACCAGAAGTACCCGGTGTCATCGGTCAACGCGATGGCGGATGCGCTCTGGATCGGGCCCGCCGGCGAGCCCTGCCATGCGACGCGCACCTGGAAGCGGCCGCCGAGCTGACAGAGCGTCTGCCCATCCGGCACGCAGAGGCCCGCGACGCCGGCGGTCGAAGCCGCGGAGCCGGACCGCCGGACGAGCGGCGACGAGACACCCGATTCGCCCGGGAACGCCGAGGTGTCCGCGTTGCTCACGACCGTGCCGCCCGGGTAGTAGTAGCTCTGGATGCTCCCCGTCTGCGTGTCGGTGACCGTGATCATGTACTCGAGGTTCGAGAGCGCCCCGAAGAAGACCCAGTAGTTTCCGTTGACGCCGCGGCCGTCGAGGACCTTCAGGACGATCTCGAGATTGGCGGCGTCGAAGAACCAGAAGGCCCCGGTGTCGTCGGTGATCGGAAAGCTCTGCGCGACGTTGCTGGCGGCCGGCGTCGGTGTGCGCCAGGTCGTCTCGACGCGGAACCGGCCGCCGTTCAGGCAGAGCGACTCCGGCCCGGGAACGCACGGCGCCGCCGGCGCGAGGGTGATGCGCGCGAAACCCGCGAAGACTCCCGCGTAGAGCGTCGAAGGCGATGAGGGGTCGAGGGTGAGGGACATGGTGGTCTGCTGGTGGAAACCGATCGAGCTCCAGTGGCCTCCCCGGTCCGTGCTGCGGTAGACCCCCGCCGTGGTCCCCGCATAGACGAGGTCCGGATCGGTCGGATCGATGACGATCTGGCGCACTCCGAGGCTGCCGAGGCCCTCGTCGACCGGCGACCAGCTCGCGCCGCCGTCGTCGCTGCGGAAGATGCCATTCGCGTTCGATCCCGCGTACACCGTCGAGGGCGAGGAGGGATCGACCGCGAGAGCCTTATAGACGTCGTCGGCGAGGCCGCCGCTCAACCGGGACCACGTCCCGCCGGTGTCGGTCGAGCGGTAGACGCCGGCGGGCATGCCGGACGACGATGCGCCGATGTAGCCGTACACGACGTCGCTCGAAGAGGGATCGACCGCCAGCACTTGAACCGGCGAGGCGTCGAGCGCCGGAAGTTCGGTCCAGGTCGCGCCGCCGTCCGCGGACCGGGACGTCGCGAACGACTGGACGAGCCTGACCGACGCGTAGACGACCCGCGGAGAAGACGAGCCGTTGGCCATCGAGAGAAACCCGGAGCCGCCCAATCCGCTCGTCCACGTCCGGCCGCCGTCGGTCGTGCGGTACACGCTGCCATTCGAAAGCCCGGCGAGCATCGTGTCCGGCGACCCAGGCTGGGCCAGGATCGAGGTGAATCCTTGAAAGGGGGGAAATGCTGCGGGGAACGGGATCTGGAGGACGGCCTGCCAGGTGCCGTCGCCCGTGCCCTTGAAGACTCCGATCGAATCGGCGATGAAGAGGGTGCCGTCCGAACCGAATGCCAGGCCATAGACGTTGATGACCTGATTGCCCCCGAACATCGGCGGCGGTCCGATGCTGTCCCAGCGGTTCACTTCGCCGCGGGCGGCGGCGGCCGAAAGGAGCGCACTGATGGCGAGGAGGCCACCGAATGTGCGAGCCGCGCGAACGTGTCTCATCGGGTCCTCCTCCTGCCGGGAATCCGAGCATATTCCTTGCCTGGTCTGTCGGGCCGGCGCACACGCGTCATTGCACGCTCGGCCGCATCGGGCATGTCCCTCGATCGGGACAACTCGTCTTCCCGCGAGGGCGGCCGAGAGCCAATCCTGACCCTCGGGCCAGGCTCTCCCCGGGAACGGCGGGACTATGATCCCGGACGGATCGCGGGGTTCTGGTGTGACGGTCGTCAACTCCCGACGAGGTGGTCATGAGACGGTTTCTTCGCCTTCCCCTCCTTCCGGCGTTGCTCGCCTTCGCTGCTTTCGCGCCGCCCGCGGCCGCCTTCACGACGTTCACGGTCACGAACACGAACGACTCCGGGCCCGGTTCGCTGCGCCAGGCAATGCTGGATTCGAACGCCACGATGGACGTCAACACGATCGCGTTCGCCATTCCGGGAACCGGCATGCAGACGATCGCGGCGCTCGCGCCCTTGCCGCAGATAATCCGGGCGGTCCAGATCGACGGGTACACACAGCCGGGCTCCTCGGCCAATACGGCGCCTCCCGGCGGGGGCTTCAATTCCGTGATCCTGATCCAGATCACGGGCTACGGAATCCAGGTCGATGCCGGCTTCACCGGGCCGTTTCCCGAAATGGTCATCCAGGGTCTCGTCGTCCCCTCGATCTACGTCACCTCCAACAGCACGAACGCGATCATCTCCGGGAACTACGTCGGAACGGATGCGACCGGCAGCGTTTCGAACGGCGGAAAGATCACCGTGGACACCAACGTGGGCGTCAAGATCGGTCCCGGAAACGTGACCCCGGGCATCTCGGTCGGCCCCGGAGGGACGGCCACCGTGATCAAGGGAAACTTCGTCGGGATCAACGCGGCCGGAAACGCCGGGCTCTCCGGCTCGGCCAGCACCGGCATCCGCGTTTCGGCGTCGACGGGGGTGATCATCGGAGGCGATACTCCGGCCGATCGAAACGTCATCGACGAAGCTGGTGAGGGAATCGACGTCGAGGACGGGTCCGATGGAATCGAGATTCTCGGCAACTACATCGGAACGGATGCGAGCGGCACGAAACCCATCGGGAACGGTGACCTGGGGATTCTCCTCGAAAGCGGAGACGGGTCGAACGCGATCGTGAAGGGCAACGTCGTCTCCGGCAACTTCCGCGGCATCGACATCGGTGGCCATCCCCTGTACGCCGTCATTCAGGGCAACTTCATCGGCACTGACGAGACCGCCACGCTCGATCTCGGCAACCGCTCGGAGGGGATCGGGGTCTTCGCCGACTTCGCTCAGATTGGGGGGACGGAGCCGGGAGAGGGCAATGTCATCGCCTTCAACAACAGAAACGGCTTCTTCGCGGCCGTCGAGGTGGACGCACTCTCCGTGACCATCCGAGGAAACCGGATTTTCGACAACGAGCCGCTCGGCATCGATCTCGCGAGCGGGGTCGGCGTCAACATCACGGTGAACGATCCAGAAGACGTGGACACCGGCGCGAACGGTCTGCAGAATTTTCCCTTGATCACCGGCGTCGTACCGGGCTCCTCCACGACGCACGTCGAGGGCCGGCTCAACAGCAAGCCTTTCACTTCCTTCCACATCGACCTCTACTCGAACCCGGCCTGCTATCGGCGGCCGCGCGGTCATCTCGAAGGGGAGACCTATCTCGGCTCGGTCGACGTCGCGACGGATGGGTTCGGCAACACGACGTTCGCCGTCGACGTTCCGGGGGTTCTCCTACCCGGACAGCTCGTGACCGCGACCGCGACCGACCCACTCGGGAACACGTCCGAATTCTCGCAAAGGATCGTCTTCACCGTCTTTCCGCTCTCGGGCCCGGCGGGGCAAACGACCGACGTGACGGTTCACGGGATGGAGCTCGAGCTCGGCGCGACCGTCACCGTCGGCGGCGTCTCGGCCACGAACGTCACCGCCACGAGCCCGACGACGATCACGGCGACCATGCCCGCATTTCCCGCGGGGACGCTCCACGACCTCACCGTCTCGGACCCGAGCGGCCTGTCGAGCACGCTGCCGAACGGCTGGATGACAGATTTTTCCGACATGCCGGCCACCAACCCGTTTCACGACTTCGTCGTGCGGCTGGTGACCAACGGCATCGCCGCGGGTGTCGGCGGAGGAAATTACGGCGCCGCGAGTCCGACCCTCCGGGAGCAGATGGCGGTCTTCCTGCTCAAGGGCCAGCACGGCGCGTGCTACACGCCTCCGCCGTGCTCGGGCGTCTTCGCCGACGTGCCGTGCTCCAACCCGTTTGCGCCGTGGATCGAGGCTCTTGCGGCGGAGGGCATCACGGCCGGCTGCGGCGGCGGCAACTACTGTCCCACCGACCCCATCAGCCGACAGCAGATGGCCGTGTTTCTGCTCAAGGCGGAGCACGGCGCCGCGTATGTGCCCGGGCCCTGCAGAGGCTTTTTAGACGACGTCCCCTGTCCATCGCAGTTCGCCGACTGGATCGAACGCCTCTACAACGAGAGCATCACCGGAGGCTGCGGGGACCATCTGTTTTGTCCCCTCGATCCGGTCCTTCGCCAGCAAATGGCCGTCTTCGTGTCGAAGATATTCTTCCTTCCTTGATTCCCTCGGTTTCGAGTCCCAAGGGCGCCGGACAATTTCACTCCGTCGCCGCCGCGCACCCGTTCTAAGATTCCCGCAGTTTGACGCTCGCACAGGGGTCGCGGCTCGGCTCTTACGAGGTGGTCTCCCCGCTCGGCGCGGGCGGGATGGGGGAGGTCTATCGCGCGCGGGACGCGCGCCTCGGCCGCGACGTGGCGATCAAGGTGCTCCCCGCCGCCGTGGCCTCGGACCCGGACCGGCTGCGCCGCTTCGAGCGCGAGGCGCGCTCCGCCTCCGCGCTCAACCATCCGGCCATCGTGACGATCTACGAGATCGGGCAGGCGGACGACGTCGCGTACATGGCCATGGAGCTCGTCGACGGCGCGACGCTCCGCCAGCTCCTCGCCGACGGCCCGTTTCCGATCCGCCGGCTGATCTCGATCTCGGCGCAGATGGCCGAGGGGCTCGCCAAGGCGCATGCCGCCGGGATCGTGCATCGAGACCTGAAGCCCGAGAACGTGATGGTCACGAAGGACGGCTTCGTCAAGATCCTCGACTTCGGCCTCGCGAAGCTGACCGCCGCGGAATCCGAGGCGGGGCAGGAGACGGCCGCGGCGACGGTCTCGGCCGCCACCGAGCCGGGCGTCGTGATGGGAACGGTCGGGTACATGTCGCCGGAGCAGGCGCGCGGCGGCCCGCTCGACTTCCGGTCCGACCAGTTCGCGCTCGGCTCCGTCCTCTACGAGATGGCGACGGGCCGGCGCGCCTTCGCCGGCGAGACGAGGCCGGAGGTGATGGCCGCGATCATCCGCGAGGAGCCGGAGCCGATCGGGACCGCGAACCCGAAGGTCCCGGCGCCGATTCGCTGGATCATCGAACGGTGTCTCGCGAAGAGTCCGGGCGAGCGTTACGCCTCGACGGAGGATCTGGCTCGCGACCTGCGGTCGGCGGAGGCACATCTGTCGGAGCTCTCGAGCGTTTCCGGCGCCGGTTCGCCCTCCGCCGTCGCGCCGAGGCGTCCGGTCCTGCGGTCGGCCGCGCTTCTTCTCGCCGCGTGCATCATTGGCGCCGCTGGGGCGTGGCTCGCGGGGCGACGCTCGACCTCCGCCTCGACGGTCCCCACGTTCCGGCGCGTGACGTTCCAGCGAGGCAACATTCTCCACGGACGCTTCGGGCCCGACAGCCAGACGGTTCTCTACAGCGCGTCGTGGGAGGGCAGCCCGGCGGAGATCTACTCGAAGCGCGTCGATGGCACGGAGTCCCGCCCGGTCGGCCTGAAGAATGCCGACTTGCTCGCCGTTTCGGGCACCGGCGAGCTGCTCGTCCTCGTGGGAAGCGACACGTTGAAGTCACCCGGCGGCATCGGCACGCTCGCCCGCGTCCCCCTCTCGGGGGGAGCGCCTCGCGACCTCGTCGAGCAGGTCCATTCCGCCGATTGGCTGACCGGTGCCGCCGTCGTCGTGCAAAAGCACATCGACTTCAATCACGACGAGCTCCAGATTCCAGCGGGAACGCGTCGTCTCGACTACTCCGGATCGGCCCCGCGGTCGTCCCGGGACGGGCGGCTCGTCGCGATCTCCCGGCAGACGAGCGCGGGCGGCGAAATCGTCGTCCTCGACGATGCCGGCAAGACCCTCTGGAGCGCACCGGCCAGCACGACGCAAGTCGTCTGGCACCCGAGCGGCGAGGTCTGGTACTCGCGGGACCTCGGCGAGGAACCGGGTCTCTACGCCGTGTCTCGAGGCGGGCGGACGAGGCCGATCCTCCGCGCGAGCGGCTGGGTTCTTCACGACATCGCGGCGGATGGCCGGCTCTTGCTGGAGCGAGCCATCCAGAGACAGAGTCTGCGCGCGCGGCTCGCCGGCGAGGCGAAGGAGCGGGAGCTTTCCTGGCTCGACGGCTCGACGCTGGCAGGCGTCTCGATGGAGCGTCTCACGCTGCTGTTTTCGGAGAACTTCGAGGCGGGCACCCGGGCCGGAGGGGTCTATTTACGCGCCCTCGACGGATCGCCCGCGGTTCGGCTCGCGGACGGAGCCGCCATCGCGTTCTCGGAGGACGGCCGGTGGGCGCTCGCGCGGAGCGTCGGGACGCCCGAACGCTACTCGATCGTGCCGAGCAGCGCCGGACAGCCGATCGCCGTCGACCTCGGCGGCGCGGGTCTGGTCGCCGCGGTGTTTCTGCCGGGCGCGGAGCCTCGTCTTCTCGCGACGATCGGCGAGAGTGCGGACCGCGGCGAGGTCGCGATCGTCACCGCGAAGGGTCTCCGCAAGCTCGGCGTCTCCCCGGGGTTCAATGAACTCGCGGTCGCCGTCGCTCCCGGCGGCGGCGCGTTTGCGTATCGAACGGGCCCCCGCGAGATGGCCATCTGTCAGCTCGAGAATCCCGGCTGCCGGAAGATCTCCCTTCCGACCGACCAGGCTCCGATCCAGTGGAGCGCCGACGGCCGGTTTCTGTACCTGCGGAGGTTCGGCTTCGCGGTCATTCCCGTTCCGATCGAGCGGTACGAGATCGCGACGGGCGCCAGAACCGATTGGCTGACGCTCGGCCCGGAGGACCCGACCGACTTCATCGCCGTCGGCGACCTCTTCGTCTCCCGCGACGGAAAGAGCTACGCCTTCGACGCCCAGGAGATTCACGATTCCAGCCTCTTCGTGGTCGACGGGCTGAGGTGAGGCCCGCGGGGCGGATCGTGCGCCGCCGTCAGGCGGCCGACAGCCCCAGTCTCCGTTCCAGCGCCGTGAAACGCGGGTCCGAGCGGAGGGCGTCGAAGCCCGGCAGCCCCGTGTAGTAGAGCTGTCCCTGGCACTCCTCCTCGGCCCGGGCGATGACGGCGAAGGCCTCGTCGATCTCACCGAGAGCGCCGAGAATCCAGACCTCGGACACCGTCGTGGGCGAGGCGTCCGGCCGCGCTCGCAGCTCCTCGAGGAGCACCCGCGCCTCCTCGCGTCGGCCCGCCGAGGCAAGCGCCCAGCCGAGCCCTCCGAGGAAGGCCGGCCCGCGGTGCGAGATGGCAACACCCTTCTCCGCCGCCGCGATGCCCTCCGCGAATCGCCCCAGCGCGACGTTGGCCATGGACGCGGCGACGAGGGCCGAGGCGTCCTCCTTCTCGAAGCCGAGCGCGTCCTCGGCGTAGCGCAGGGCCTCCTGCGGTTTTCCGAGAAGGAGCAGCCCCCACGCCGTGAGGGTGTACGGAAAGGAGGCCAGCGGATCCGCCTCCCGGGCGCGCTCGCAGAGAGCCAGGCCCTCGTCGGGCCTCCCGCGCGCGCAGAGGGTGATCCCGTACGAGCCCAGGGCCAGGACGTGGCGCGGCTCGAGCTCCAGCGCCCGGCGCCACGCCGCGTCCATCGCGTCCCAGCGGCGCTCGATGAACGCCGCGAAGGCCTCGACGTGGAGGCCCTCGGCCGACTCGCCTTGCAGCGCCTCCGCGGCGGCGAGCGCCTTTCGCGCGGCGGCGCATGCCTCGCGCGCGGGGATGATGCTGAAGTGCGCGGAGAGAACCGTGATTTCCGCCAGGCCCGTCCACGCCGGCGCCAGAGACGGATCGAGGCGGACCGCCTCCTCGAACGCGCGAAGCGCCCCGGCATGGTCCTCGATGCCGCGAAGGTGCCGTCCGCGGAGATAGGCGCGGTAAGCGTCGAGGTTGCGGGGCTGCGGCCGGGCGGGCAACGCGCCCGTCCCCGGAGCGAGCCGGGACTTCACCGCGCTGACGACGCCGGCCGCGATCTCGTCCTGGACGGCGAAGATGTCGGCCGCGTTGCGATCGAAGCGTTCGGACCAGAGCTGATATCCACTCGCGGCCTCGGTCAGCTGCGCGGTGACCCGAAGCCGGCTGCCCGAGGTGCGCACGCTGCCTTCGAGGACGTGGCCGACCGAAAGCGTGCGGGCGATCGTGGCGAGGTCGCCGCCGTCGCGACCCGCTCGAAAGGCGGATGTGCGGGAGGCAATCCGGATCCCTTCGATCCGGACGAGAGCGTTCATGATCTCCTCCGCCATGCCCTCGCAGAGATACTCCTGGTCCCTCGCCGGGCTCATGTCCGAGAAGGGCAGCACGGCGATGCCGACGACCGCGGCGGGGTTGCCGGCGGGGCCCGCTCGTGCGGGCTCGGGGATCTCCAGCCCGGCCTTGCGAAGGCCGTCGATCATCCGCTCCCCGTACTCGGGTTCCCACCACTTCTCAATCTGTTCGTGCAGGGTGGTGGCGAAGTCCGGCCTCAGCGCGAGCAGGTCTCTCAGCGCTTTCGCGGCCGCATCCCGATCCCCGAGCTGCCCGCAGGCCGCGGCCATCGCCGCGTGCGCGCCCCAGTGGCCCGGAAGATTGACTTTATGGAGGACGCTGATGGCGCGACGGTCGTCGCCTCGTCGATACGCGTCGTAGAAGTCGGCGTACCAGTACCAACCGGGATGATTCGGATTGAGCTGCTTGGCGCGCGCCGCTAGCGCCAGGCCGCGCTCGGAATCGCCCGCATAGGTCAACAGCTCACCGAGAAAGGCAATGGCGTTGCCATCCATGGGATTGAGCGCGGCCGCCCGTTGCGCCACGTTCCGGAAGCCTTCGAATTCCTTCTGGAAGAAGAGCGCCTGGGCAAGGCTGAACGCGGCGAGCGGATTCGAGGGCGCCGCCTCTACGGCCCTCCGGGCGGCGCTCAAGCCCCGCGACAGAGAATCCACCTGAAGATCGAACCCCTGCCCGTAGTCCTGGACGCACAGCAACGCCAGCATCGCCCAGGCATCGGCTAGGTCCGGCGCCTTCGCGACCGCCAGTTCCAGGCCCGCCCGCGCGACGGCGAGCTCCTCGCGCGTCACACGCGCGAAGTAGCCGAAGCTTCGCAGAACGGCCTCGTAGGGACTCAACGTCTCGGGAGCGCGGCCCCGTAATGCGTCGCTCATGGTCCGGGGAAGGATTCCGTGCATGTCCGCGACCGTCGAGACGATCCGCGGAACCAGCTCGTCCTGGAGCTCGAAGATGGCGTCCGGGCTGAAAGGGCGCTCGTAGTTCTCGGCCCAGAGATGCGCGCCGGACGCCGCGTCCACGAGCTGCACCGCGACGCGCAGCCTCGCTCCCGCCTGGCGAAGGCTGCCCTCCATCACGTACCGCGCGCCGAGATCCCTGGCGGAGCGGCCGTCGGCCGTCGCCCCGTGCGCGATCACCTTCAGGTAGGAAAACCGCGACAGGCCGGTCACGATCTCCTCGGTCAGCCCCTCGGCCAGGGCCGTGAGAGAGGCGTCCGCTCCGCCGTGCTTGAACGGCAGCACCGCGACCCAGAACCCCTCATCGGCGCGCATCTCGCCGGAATCGACGATCGTGGTCCGGCTCGCGGGGCTTCCGACCTCCGGAATCTGGAGCCCCGCCTTGCTCAGGCCCGCGAGAAAGCGCTCGCTGTACTCGGGGTTCCAGATCTTTGCGACCTGTTTGCGCATCAAGGCCGGCAGCTCGGGACGGAACCTCAGCAAATCCCTCACGGCCTTCGAGCCCTGATCCGCTTCACCCAGTTGACCGGAGGCGGCCGCGATGAACATGGGCGCGAGTGGGTTGCCGCGCAGTTTGGATTTCAGCGCGAAGTCGAGCGCGCCGCGATAATCGCCCCGGGAGAAGGCGTCGTAGAAATCCGCGTAGTAGTACCCGCCCGCGTGAATGGGATTCAGCCGTTTGGCTCGCTCGGCCAGCTGCATGCCGCGATCCGCGCTGCCGGCGTAGATGAGCAACTCGCCCAGGAGAGCCACGGAGCTGCCGTCCATCGGGTTGAGCTCGACGGCGCGCTCCGCCGCGTGGCGGAACGAATCAAAGTCTTTCTGATACGAGAGGGATTGGGCGAGGCTGAACCAGGACAGATGATTCGACGGGCCCAACTCGACGGCGCGCCGCGCGGCGGACGCCGCCGCTTCCAACGCGCCCGGCTGAAGGTCGTAGCCATGCACGTAATCCTGGGCGCAGAGGTACGAAAGCATGGCCCAGGCATCGGCGTACGCCGGAGCCTTGCGCACCGCGGCCTCGAGTCCGGATCGCGCGGCCGCGAGCTCCTCCGGGTTGTAGCGCTCGAAGTAGCCGAAGCTGCGCAGGACCGCCTCGTAGGGGCTCAGCTGCTCGGGAGGACGGCTGCGCAGACTCTCGCTCATGCTGCGCGGGAGAACGCCGGCCATGTCCGCGACGGTCGACACGATCCGCGGAACCAGGTCGTCCTGCAACTCGAAGAGCGATTCCGGCCTGAAGGCACGCTCGAAGCTCTCCGCCCAAAGATGTGCCCCGGAGACCGTGTCCACCAGTTGCACCGCGAGGCGCAGCTTGCTGCCCACCTGGCGCAAGGTTCCCCCCATGACATATCGCGCGCCGAGCTCCTCACCGATCTTGCGCACGTCTCCCGACTCGCCGGAAAATGTCGCGGTCGAGCTTCGGGCGACCACGCGCAGGTACGAGAAGCGCGACAGACCGGTCGCGATCTCGTCGGTCAGCCCGTCCGTCAGCGCCGTGAGAGATGCGTCGGTGCCAGCGCACTTGAACGGAAGCACGGCGATCCAGAAGCCCTCGTCGGCGCGAACCGCTCCTGAGTCTGACGCCCTGACCGCAGGAGACGCTCCGGCTTTGTCACCGATCTCCAGTCCTGCCTTGCGTAGCCCGTCCATCAACTGTTCCACCAGATCCGGCTCGATCCATCTTCCGTGCAACTCGCGCGCGACCTGGGCGTAGTTCGGTTTCAGCGCGAGCATGTCCGCGAGCGCTTTGCGCGCTTCTTTCATCTGGCCGAGTTGCGCGTAGCACATTGCCAGCACTGCATGGGTGTAGTAGTTCTGGGGAGCGTTCAGACGAAGCGCCACGTCCAGCGCCGTGCGATAGTCTTTCTTTCGGTAGGCATCGTGCCACGCTGTGTAGCGATACCATCCCGGATGGTTGGGATTCAGCTGCGAACCATTCTCCGATAGCGCGCAGCCGCGCTCCCAATCTCCCGCGTAGGCAATCAGCAATCCCATGAAGGCGCTCGTGGCTCCATCCATTGGGTTGAGCGACACCGCTCGTTCGGCCGCGACTCGGAAGGCCGGGATTTCTCGCTTGAAGAAGAGAGCCTGAGCCAGGGCGTAATACGGCAGGGAATGCAGCGGCGCCGCTTCGACCGCGGTCCGCGCGGCTCGCAGCGACCGGTCGAGAGAGTCCGGCGCGGCACTGTCCCAGTGCCCGTACTCGTTGGCGTACATCACCGACAGCATGGCCCAACACTCGGCATTGCCAGGGGCCTGCTGAACAGCCCGCTCCAGGCAGGTCCGGACTTCGGCGAGGTCCTCCGGAGTAAAGCGCTCGTTGTAGCCGAAGCTGCGCAGCAACGCTTCGTAAGGACTCATTTGATCGGCTGCCTTCAGGCGCACGACTTCGCTCATGCTGCGGGGCAAGACACCATGCATGTCCGCGACCGTGGAGACGATGCGCGGGACCAGGTCGTCCTGGAGGTCGAAGACCGTCTCGGGAGTGAAAGTGCGTTCGAAGTTTTCAGCCCAGAGATGAGCGCCGCTGATCGTATCGACGAGCTGAACCGCCAGCCGTAGTTTGGCCCCGGCCTGACGCAGGCTGCCTTCCATCACATAGCGCGCGCCGAGCTGTTGGCCGGCGGACCGCGAGTCGACGGTGGAGCTGCGCGAGATCACCTTGAGATACGAGAAGCGCGACAGGCCGGTTGCGATCTCCTCGGACAGCCCTTCCGCAAGAGCCGTGAGCGACGCGTCGCCACCGCCGTACTTGAACGGCAGCACCGCGACCCAGAATCCCTCGTCGGCGCGAACCGCCCCCGACGCGATCCGTCCCGAAGATGTCGCGGCTTCCCGCGCCGGTGCCGATCCATCCTCCGCGGGAATCTCGAGGCCGGCCTTGCGCAACCCCTCGAGGATGGGTTCCATGAGTCCGCTCGCGAAGTGCCAGGTTCCGACGTTCGAACGGACGTGCGCCGCGAATTCGGGATCGAGCGCCAGAAGGTCCCGGACCGCGGACTCGGCTTCGGCGCGTCGCCCGAGGTGCCCGCAGGCCGACGCCACGACGAGAAAGGGCCAGAAGTGGCCCGGCACGTCCACCCGGTTTGCGCGCTCCAGGGCCTGCTCGTACTCGCCCTTGTGGAAGTGCTCCCAGAGGGGAGCGAAATGCATCCAGCCCGCGTGATTGGGATTGAGCTCCATCGCGCGGCGCACGATCGCGGCGCCCCGCTCGAATTCCCCCGTGTGGACGATCTGCAGGCCCAGGATCCCGACGGCGTCGGTGTTGAGCGGATTGAGAGCCATCGCGCGCTCGGCTGCCGGACCGAACGCCCCGAGATCCTGCCGGAAGAAGTGCACCTGCGCCAGCGCGACGAGCGCGAACTGGTTCGCGCGATCGAGCTCGACCGCGCGCCGAGCCGCGGCCAGTGCTCGGTCGAGAGAGGTCGCGTCGGCCCCGAAGCCGAACGAGTATTCGTCGACGTAGATCTGCGCGAGGCAGGCCCAGACGTCCGATTGACGGTCGTTCCGCTCTGCCACGCGCTGCAGCCGGCTCCTGAGCGCCTCGTGGGAGGAGGGCGAGATCTGCTCGCGGTATGCAAAGTACTGGAACTGCCACTCGACGGGCGTGAGATCGGCGTCGTCCTTCTCTCGGCTCGCGGTCCTGATCGAATGCACGAGCACGCCATACCCGTCGGCGACGGTCGCGACGATGCGCCCGGCGACGTCGTCCTGCACCTTGAACAGGCCCGCTGCCTGAAGATTCCGGCGATACGTCTCGGACCACAGCCGCGCTCCCGTCTGCGTGTCGACGAGCTGGGCGGTGACGCGAAGGTCGGAGCCGCCTCGCCGCAGGCTTCCCTCCACGACGTACCAGGCGCCATCCGCCGACGCATTCGCGACGACCGACAGATAGCGGAACCGCGAGAGGCCGCTCACGACCTCTTCGGACATCCCGTCGGCCAGCGCCAGCATGTCCGCGTCGGAGGTGCCGCACTTGAATGGAAGGACGGCGATTCGGAACCCCGACGGCCCGGGGGGAACGGCGACCTTTGGCGCGCTGCTCGCCTCGGCCGGCGGGGACGGGTCCGAGAGGTTGAACGCGATGTCTCGGGCCGACTGGAACCGCTGGTCCCGGTCCTTCTCCAGACAATGTCTGACGACCCGCTCGAGAGCCGGCGAGACGTTTCGCCCCGACTCCGACAGATCGGGAGGCTCGTCGCGCAGGATCGCGGCCATCGTCTCGGCGTTGGTCTCGCGCCGGAACGCCTTCCTTCCCGAGAGCAGCTCGAAGAGGATCACGCCGAAAGAGAAGATGTCCGAACGGTGATCGACCGGGAGCCCCTTCACCTGCTCGGGGGACATGTAACCCATGGTCCCCATGACAACGCCGGGCTGCGTGTGGCCGGAGCCCGTCGGGGCGCTCGTCTCCTGGCCCGGCGCGACGGCCTCGACCCGCTTCGCCAGGCCGAAGTCGAGGATCTTCAGATGGCCGTCCCTCGAGATGAAGAGGTTCTCGGGCTTCAGATCCCGGTGGACGATCCCCTTCTCGTGGGCGGCGGAGAGACCCTTCACGACCTGGAGCGCATAGTCCACGGCCTGCCTCTGCGGGATCGGGCCGGCGTCGAGCTTCGCACGCAGCGTCTCGCCTTCCAGAAGCTCCATGACGGCATAGGCGACTCCGTCCTGGTCTCCGAAGTCGAAAATCGCGAGGATGTTCTGGTGGGACAGCGCCGCGACCGCCTTCGCCTCGCGCTCGAATCGCGCGAGCGTGTCGGGATCGGCGGCGACCGATTCGGGAAGGACCTTGATCGCGACGTACCGCTCGAGCTTGCGGTCCCGTGCGCGATAGACCTCTCCCATTCCGCCCGCGCCGAGCGGCGACAGGATCTCGTAGGGGCCGAGACGCGCGCCGGCGGCGAGCGTCATCGAGGACCGGGCGTCGGCGTCGGCGTGCGGCTGCCTCCGAGGGTCAGCGACGCGGCGCTCTTGTTGAACGCGAGCAGGACGTCGTTGGTCACGTCGAGGGCGCTGTCGGCGTAGACGAGATTCGCCTGCACCCAGTTGAAGATCAGGCTGAAGCCCCGCTCCTTGCCGTACTCGGCGAGCAGGGGAGTCAGCCGCTTCTCGAGATCGGCGAGCTCCTTGTTCTTGGCGCCTTCGAGGTCCCGCGCGGCGTCGTCCTGAAAGCGCTGCAGCGCGATCGCCTTTTCCTGATACGCCTTCTGGAGGGACTCGCGCACGCTGTCGGACAGAGACGGCCCCTGGTCGGCGAGCTTGCGTTCGATTCCCGACAGCTCCGCCGACATCCGTTCGCTCTCCTGCCGCTTCTCATCGGCCATCTTCTGGAGCCGCTGGAGCGCCTCCTTGCCGGCGACGGACTCCTGGAGCAGCCGCTCCGTGTGAACCACGCCGACCTTGAGAGCCGCCGGCGGCATGCCGGCCGACGACGCCGTCTGCGAATAGGCCGTGACCGCGATGAGCGCTCCGCACAGGGAGGCGACCAGAGACTTCCGCATGACTCCTCCTCTCCCGCTTGGATCGGACCACACGCGACCAGGATCGCGCGAGCGGAGACCGAAATCGTATGCGAAGCGGGCGACGGCGGCGCGATATACGATGTCGTGCTCTTTCCGCTTTTCGAGGAGGAACCCTTGAAGCCATCGACCCGCAAGATGCTCGTGCTGGGGGCGGCCCCCGTGGCCTTGGTCTTCGCCGGAGCCGCGGCCCTCGGCCAGCAGCTCGATCGCACGGTGCTGCCCATTCCCGAGCCGCCGCCGGTCTCCATCACCGAGCTCTCGGCGCGGGACGTCGAGCCACCCTCGCGCTTCGAGGTGAAGGCGCCGAAGGGGGCGCCGAACGTGGTCGTCGTCCTGCTCGACGACATCGGTTTCGGCCAGTCGAGCGCCTTCGGCGGACCGATCCGGATGCCGACGCTCGACCGGCTGGCGGCCGAGGGCCTCCGCTACAACAACTTCCACACGACCGCTCTCTGTTCTCCCACGCGCACGGCGCTGCTGACCGGACGGAACCATCACGTCAACAACGCGGGCGCGATCATGGAGCTCGCGACGGCCTTCCCCGGGAATACCGGCATCCGGCCCCAGAGCGTCGCGCCTCTGGCCGAAATGCTGCGGCTGAACGGCTACTCGACGGCGGCCTTCGGCAAGTACCACGAGACACCGCCCTGGGAGGTCTCGGTCTCGGGTCCCTTCGACCGCTGGCCGACGCACTCCGGGTTCGACAAGTTCTACGGTTTCATCGGCGGCGAGACGAACCAGTGGGCGCCGGCGATCTTCGACGGAACGGTCCGCGTCGAGCACGCCCAGACTCCCGACTACCACTTCACCGTGGACATGACGAACCAGGCCCTGGCCTGGATGCAGGCCCAGCACTCGTTGACACCCGACAAGCCCTTCTTCGTGTACTTCGCCACCGGCGCGCTCCACGCGCCCCACCACGTCCCGAAGGAGTACATCGACCGCTACAAGGGCAAGTTCGACCAGGGCTGGGACGCGCTGCAGCAGGAAACCTTCGCCCGCCAGAAGAAAATGGGCGTCATCCCGCCGACGGCGGACCTCACGCCTCGCCCCAGGGAGATCCCCTCGTGGGACTCCCAGACTCCCGACCAGAGGAAGATCGAGGCGCGTCAGATGGAAGCCTTCGCCGGTTTCGGCGAGCACACCGACGAGCAGGTCGGCCGTCTCGTCCAGGGCCTCGAGGAGATGGGCGTGATGGACAACACGCTCTTTGTCTACATCGTCGGCGACAACGGCGCGAGCGCCGAGGGAGGGCCGGAGGGCTCGTACAACGAGATGATGGCGCTGAACGGAATCATCGCGACGGCCCAGGTCAACATGCCCCACCTCGATCACTGGGGCGACCCGACGACGTTTCCGCATTACGCGATCGGCTGGGCCTGGGCGGGCGATGCCCCGTTCCAGTGGACCAAGCAGATCGCGTCGCACTACGGGGGCACGACCAACGGCGTCGTCGTCCACTGGCCGGCCCGGATCAAGAAGGGCGGCGGCGTACGCCCGCAATTCACGTACGTCACGGACATCGCGCCGACCGTGCTCGAGGCGGCGAACCTGCCGTTCCCGCAGAGGGTCGACGGCGCCGTCCAGCGCCCCTTCGACGGGACCTCGATGGCCTATACGTTCGACGACCCGGCGGCCCCGGAAACGCACACGACGCAGTATTTCGAGATGTTCGGCAACCGCGGCATCTACCACGACGGATGGATCGCGGCCGCGCGGCATTCGATCCCGTGGCTGATGGTCCCGCTGCCGCCGCTGACGGCCGACACGTGGGAGCTGTACCACACGGCCGTCGACTTCAGCGAGGCCCACGATCTGGCGGCGCAGAATCCGGCGAAGCTGAAGGAGATGCAGGACATTTTCACGAAGCAGGCGATCGCGAATCACGTTCTTCCGATCGACGACCGCCGCTCGGAACGCTTCGACGCCAAGATCGCGGGGCGCCCCGACCTCATGAACGGGCGGACGACGCTGACGGTCTATCCGGGCATGACCGGAATGACCGAGAACGCCTTCATCAACGTGAAGAACGTGGGCCACACGATCACGGCCCCTGTCGAGCTGTCGGACGCGAAGACGCAGGGCGTCATCATCGCCCAAGCCGGGGCCTTCGGAGGCTGGACGCTGTACATGAAAGACGGAAAGCCTCACTACGAGTACAACTTCTTCGGGGTCGAGTGGACCGACATCGCCGGCACGACGCCGGTCCCCGCAGGCAGGCACGAGATCCGTTACACATTCGTTCCCGACGCGCCGAAGCCCGGGGCGGGAGGAAAGGGGACGCTCTTCGTCGACGGCCGGAAGGTGGCCGAGGGGCACATTCCGAAGACGCAGCCCTACGCGTTCTCCGCCGACGAAGGAACGGACGTCGGCCTGGACGGCGAAACGGCGGTGTCGCGAAACTACAAACAGGGCGACAACGCGTTTACCGGAAGAATCGTCAAGGTCACCGTCGACGTGAAGCCGCCGGCGATGAGCCCGGACGACAGGAAGGCCGTCGAGGATGCGGAGGCCGCGGCGGATCGGATCGAGGACTAGGCAGGTTTACCCGTTCCGTCAGGAACCGGAGGACGAGCGTCCGACGGCCACTCGCATTCCGTCGGTGGCGAACGTGACCCTTCCCGCGTAGGAGGCGCGGATCGAGCGCAGGACGGCGTCCTCGCGCGCCTCGACGTCCGGAGGGATGTGGCTCAGGAGCAGGCGCTTCGCCGCGGAGGCGCGGGCGGCCTCGCCCAGTCGGCGCGGAGCCGTGTGCAGCGTGTACAGGATTTCGGGATCGCCGGGAGGGTCGAGGACGGCGGCGTGCACGACGAGAAGGTCGGTGCCCCGGGCGAGGCGCTCGAGGTTGGGAAGCGCCGAGGCGTCCATGTCGCCGGCGAACGTGATGCTGCCCGCCTTCGTCTCCACGCGGTAGGCCACGGACGGGCAGTCGCCGTGATGGGTGGCGATCTCCCGCACGCGCAGGTCGCCGTCGGACACGATCTCCTTTTCCGGTGAATCGAGGGAGATCGGCAGGTCGGTTCCCTCGATCGACTCCTCGGCGCCGAACGTCTTCTGATACGGGTAGGCGCCGCCCTCGTCGAAGAGCAGGTGCAGGAATCGCGTCGTCGGCGGGAAGTCTCCCGCGCCCGCGGGGCCGAAGACGCGGAAACGGATCGGGTCGCTCGCGGTGAGGGCGCGCTCGTTGAAGACGGAGGGCAGATCGGCCGAGTGGTCGATGTGAAGGTGAGTGAGCAGGACGATCTCCATCCGGTCGAGGTCGAGGCCGAGCCTTCCGATCTCCACGAACGCCCCGGCGCCCGCGTCGACCATTACCCGCGGGACGCCGTCGACGAGGACGACGTAGCTCGTCGCGCCGCGGCCGAACGCCCGAGGTCCGCCGGAGCCGAGAACGACGAGCTCGAGAGGGACGCGGCGGCGAGGATTCGGGCGTGGCGAAGCGGGTCGAGCGAGGACGGCTCCCCCGACCAGGGCGGCGGCGATGGCGGCCGCGAAGAGAAGTCTCGGGGGCCTGGGAAACACGATCCTCCGAGGATACGTCGGAACCGATCAGGCGATCGAGGGTCGACTGTCGTAAGCTGCGGCCGCTCGACCCGCGTCGAAAGAGGCGCACCGAAGGAGATCGCGATGGACGACACCGCCCGGGCCGGATCCGCCGCCCCGCCCCCTCACGTTCAGTTGATCCAGATGGTCACGGCCAACTGGGTGTCGCGGATCCTCTTCGTCGCCGCGAAGCTCGAGCTCGCGGACCGCATCGCGGACGGAGCGAAGAGCGCCGCGGAGCTCGCGCCCGAGACCGGAACGCACGCCCCGTCCCTGCATCGCGTGATGCGCTCGCTCGCCGGCCTCGGCGTCCTGACGGAGCGCGAGGGACAGAAGTTTGCGCTGACACCGCTCGGCCGGGCGCTGCGCAAGGACGCTCCGGGGTCCGCGCACGCGACGGTGCTGACCCTCGGAGGCCAGCTGTTCTGGCGCGCGTGGGAGGAGGTCCTCTATTCGGTCGAGACCGGGAAGACCGCGTTCGAGAAAGTCCACGGGATGCCCGCGTTCGACTACCTGGCCCGGCACCCGGACGAGGCCTCGCTCTTCAGCCAGACGATGGTCGGCATCCACGGGGAGGAGACGCCGGCCGTGGCCGCCGCGTACGACTTCTCGGCCTTCCGGACGATCGTCGACGTCGGCGGCGCGACCGGCAACTTGCTCTCGGCCATCCTGACGCGCCACCCGGCGCCGCGCGGAATTCTCTTCGACCTCCCGCACGTCGTTCGCGACGCGCCGGCGTTCCTGAAGTCCCGGGGCGTCGCGGACCGGGTCACGATCGAGGCGGGGAGCTTCTTCGATGGAGTTCCGAAGGGCGCCGACGCCTACGTGCTCTCCCACGTCATCCATGACTGGTCCGAGGAGCAGTGCCTGACGATCCTCGGCCACTGCCGGCGGGCGATCGCGCCGGGCGGCCGGCTGCTGATCGTCGAGATGGTGCTTCCTCCGGGCGACACGCCGCATCCCGGGAAGCTCCTCGACATCACGATGCTGGTGATGCCGGGCGGCCAGGAGCGGACGCCGGAGGAGTACCGGGCGCTGCTCGCGAAGGCCGGGTTCCGCCTGGAGCGCGTGGTCCCGACCGACTCCGCCGTCGGCATCGTCGACGCCGTGCCCGCCTAGCGCGTCCGGCTAGGGCCACTGCAGGCCGAGGGCCTTCGCGATGAACACGGCCATTTGCCGGCGCGTGACCGGGTTGTCGGGACAGTAGCTCCCGCCGCCGCACCCGCCGGTGATTCCGGAGGCGTAGAGCGCCTCGATGTACTGGAAGCCGGGGTCGACCGCCGGCACGTCGTTGAAGGTCGGCGTCCCCGTCGGGACACCGACCTGGAGCACGTAGCCGACGATCACCCCGGCGAGCTTTTCGCTGCCGTCATCGGCTTCGGGCGACACGACTAGCGACATCGAGCCTTCGAAGTTGTCGGCGACGATCCCTTCGCCGCTCACGTCCACGTACGCATGAGTGAAGAAGGGACTGGCGTCCGCCACGCCGGTGCAGATGTAGCCCGCGATCAGGCAGTCGCCGGGCCCGGAGCCTGCGGACGGGTGCGTCGTGCAGTTCTGTCCGAGGTAGTCGCACGCGTACAGACCCGCGTAGGTCGTGGCAAGGGCGTTGTTGTCGAGATAGTCGAGCTCGAGGTAGGTCACGAGGGCGCCGCTCGGAAGGTGGAGCGGGGCCGAGAACGTCTCGGACCCGCCCTTCGGCCATCGTGCGCTCGCGCCGTAATTGTCGCTCGCGTAAGGAGTGTTGGAATCGGCCGGAACGAACGCGCTCGCCGGTATCTGGAGGTACGAGACGGCCGTGGTTCCGTAGGTCTGCGGGCGCGCGGGGACGGACTTTCGGACGCTCGCGGGCGGGCCGGGGGCAGCAGGCGCTGGCTGGGCGAGCAGGATCGCGGAGGTGATCATCCCCAGCGCCGCCGCCAGAAACCGGTCACGAGCGTGCTTCATGTTCGGCCTCCCTCTTTCTCGTCGGGAAAGCCTATGACGAGGAGCCGCTCCCGGGGTGGGTGAGCCGGCCGGCCGCTTCTCTCGGCTGGCGGATTGGCGGAGAATCCGGTCCTCAGTCGTCGGAGGAGCGTCATGAAAAGGACGGTCGCCACGAGGCGAGTCGGACCCGGAAGGGCTTCCATCCCGGCGCCCGCGGAACGGCGCGCGTTCGGAAAGCGCTGGCGCGATCGGGTGCCGCGGACGTCCCACGGCGACTGGAAGCCTCACCCGAGGCGGACCGACCCGGTGGTCCTTTTCCAGGAATCCAACGCGGAGCGGCTCCCCGCGCTGATCCCGATCAAGGTCACGCGCATGGCGCTCTCGCCGTTCTCCTTCTACCGGGGGGCGGCGCCCCTGATGGCTCGCGACCTCTCCTTCGTCCCGGCGACGGGCCTGCGCACGCAGCTCTGCGGCGACGCGCACGTCCAGAACGTCGGAGCGTTCGCCGCCCCGGACGGCCACCTCATCTTCGACCTGAACGATTTCGACGAAACCATTCCGGGTCCCTGGGAATGGGACGTCAAGCGGATGGCGGCGAGCCTCGTGCTCGCGGGACGCGAGGCCGGCAACCCGAACCGGGTGAACGCGGACGCCGTTCGGTCGTTCGTCCGGGCCTACCGCGAGACCATGGATCGCTTCGCGGAGATGACGTTTCTCGAGATCGTCCGGTACGAGGTGAAGCGGTACCTGCGCGCCGGGCCCGCGCACGTCGCCCTCGCGAGGGCCGAGCGCTCGTCGCCGCAGCACGCGCTCGCGAAACTGACCGTGGCGAAGCGATCGGGAATGCCGACGTTCCACGACCGCGCGCCGGTCCTGCGGCACGTTTCGGACCGCGTCGCGGCCGGCGTGATCCGGAGCCTCGAGAGCTACCGCGATACGCTCGGGCCCGACCGGCAGCTCGCCCTGAACGTCTATCGCGCGGTGGACGTCGCGTTCAAGGTCGTGGGCACGGGAAGCGTCGGCACGCGCGACTACGTCGTCCTCATGTTCGGGGGCGGTCCGCGTGATCCGCTGCTCCTCCAGGTCAAGGAGGAGCTACCCTCGTGCTATCACGCGTATCTGCCCGAAGTCCCGCCCTACCCGCATCAGGGCCGGAGAGTCGCCGAGGGGCAGCACCGGATGCAGAGCGCGACCGATCCCTTCCTCGGATGGACGCGGCTCGAGGGGCGGGACTATCTGGTCCGTCAACTCGCGGATCACAAGGCGAAGGTCGAGGTGAGCGATCTCCACGGGGGAGCGCTCGACCGGTTTGCCCTCGTGACGGGAGAAATCCTCGCGAAGGCGCACGCCCGAACTGGCGACGCCGCGGCGATCGCCGGATACTGCGGCGGCTCCGATCGGCTCGACCGCGCGATCGCGCGATTCGCTCTTCGCTACGCCGATCAGACCGAGAAGGACTACGCGCTCTTCCGCAAGGCGATCCGGACCGGCGCGCTCCGGGCGGCGCCGCGGCGGGAAGCCCTCGCCTGACGGCGAAGGCTTTCCCGATCCCGGCGGCCTCGCTTCGTCCTACGCCACCATCCCGTGCGGGTCGATGACGAACTTCTTCGCGGCTCCCGAATCGAAGTTCCTGTACCCCTCGGGGGCCTTGTCGAGGGAGATGACGGTCGCGTTGACGACCTTCGCGATCGGCAGGCGGTCGTGGAGGATGGCCTGCATCAGCGAGCGGTTGTAACGGAGCACCGGGGTCTGCCCGGTCGAGAAGACGTGCGACTTGGCCCAGCCGAGCCCGAAGCGCATGCGGAGATTCCCGTGCCGCGCGCCCTCGTCCTCGGCGCCCGGATCGTCCGTGACGTAGAGTCCGGGGATTCCGAGGCGCCCGGCGGCCCGCGTGATCGTCATGAGGGAGTTGAGGACCGTGGCCGGCGCCTCCGTCTTGTGGGCCTTGCCGTGTCCGTGGGCTTCGAAACCGACCGCGTCCACGGCGGCGTCCACCTCGGGCACGCCGACGACCGCCTCGATGAGCTCCTCGAGCTTGTCGCTCTTCGTCAGGTCGATCGGCTCGAACCCGACGGCCTTGGCGTGCGCGAGGCGTTCCTTGTTCATGTCGCCGATCATGACGACGGCGGCGCCGAGAATCCGCGCCGAGGCCGCGGCGGCGAGGCCCACCGGGCCGGCGCCGGCGACGTAAACCGTGGATCCGACGCCGACGCCCGCCGTGACGGCGCCGTGGAATCCCGTCGGCAGGATGTCGGACAGCATGGTCAGGTCGCGGATCTTCTCCATGGCCTGCGCCTTGTCCGGAAACTTGAGGAGGTTGAAGTCCGCGTAGGGGATCATCACGTAGTCCGCCTGGCCGCCCACCCAGCCGCCCATGTCGACGTACCCGTAGGCGCCGCCGGCGCGGCCGGGATTGACGTTCAGGCACACGCCCGTGTTCCCCTCGCGGCACGTCCGGCAGCGGCCGCAGGCCACGTTGAACGGCGCGCTGACGAGATCGCCCACTTTCAGGAACTCGACGTCCTTTCCTTTTTCGATGATCTCTCCGGTGATCTCGTGGCCGAGGATCAAGCCCTTCGGAGCCGTCGTCCGGCCGCGGACCATGTGCTGATCCGAGCCGCAGATGTTCGTGCAGACGACCTTCAGGATGACGCCGTGCTGGATGCTCCTGCCGTCGGGAGCCACGAACCTGGGATAGTCGATCGACTGCACCTCGACCTTGCCGGGTTTGAGGTATGCGACACCGCGATTCTTGGCCATGAGACTCCTGCCTCTCTCGGCGGCTCGCCGACTGAAAAATCTAGAACGCCTTCGCTCCGGCCTCGGCGACGGCATGGTCCTGATCGCCGGATCCGCCGCTGACGCCGATCGACCCGACGACCTTCCCGTCCTTCTTCAGGGGGATTCCGCCGGCGAAGATCATGATCTTCCCGTCGTTCGAGGCGTGGATGCCGAAGAACTGGCCGCCGGACTGCGAATGCGTCGCGAGGTCCCTGGTGGCGATGTCGAACGCCCGCGACGTGTAGGCCTTCTTGATCGAGATGTCGATGCTGCCGATCCAGGCCCCGTCCATGCGGACGTGCGAGACGAGGTTGCCTCCGGCGTCGGCGACCGCGATGTTCATGGGCTGTCCGATCTCCTGCGGCCTTCTTCTCCGCCGCGGCGA
The DNA here is from genome assembly GCA_963738945.1 of uncultured Acidobacteriota bacterium. GTDB lineage: Bacteria > Acidobacteriota > Thermoanaerobaculia > UBA5066 > Gp7-AA6 > DAHUXD01. The sequence goes on along the minus strand of CAVTYD010000002.1, from coordinate 1,601,321 downwards.
TGACCCGTCTTGCGTCTTGAAGCGTGACCATCGGGAATCCTCCTTCGATCTCGTTCATTCCACGAGGAAGGCTGCCGCCGGCGAGCCTTCCGGTTGCGAAGCCCGGAGCATATCGCGGCGAATCCGGAGCTTCGCGTCTTGCAATCGCCCGCACTCATGTCGAAGGCGCTCGCGTCGCCCCTGCTCCTCGCGGCGTTGCTCTCGTCCGGTTGCGAGATCTTCAGGGCAGGCTGTACATCGTCGGAACGGTCACGGTCCTCGGCGCGACGATCGAGCCGCGGCCCTCGCCCGCGTTCTGACACTCCTCCGGAGCGTCTCTCCGCCGACGCTCCCGGGCGCTGGCGGATCCGGGCCGGAGGCGGCGATCGTCGGACGGGCCGCTACGAGGTCGACCTGCCGCCCGAAAGAGCCTGCATCGTGACCTTCCGGCTCGAGTCGAGCCATACCAACGCCCGCGAGAGCGACGACCGAGGGCGGATTTGCGATAGCGTTCCGCACCATGAAGAAAGTCATGGTTTCCCTGTTCGTCTTCGCCGCCGCGGCGGTTCTCGAGGCTCGCGCCGCCCAGCCGCTCGCGGCCGACACGCCCGAGACCACGGTCATGGGCAACACGTTCATCGCTCCGGCCGGCTGGACGATGGAGGTCCGCGGTCCGGCGACGATCCTCTCGCCGCCCGAGGGCGGCTCCGCGATCGCGCTCGTGGACGTCGACGCCGCGGACGCGGACGCGGCGGTCGCGGCGGGCTGGGCCGCGTACAAGCCGGGCGCGAAGTGGCCGCTCAAGGTCACGAACGAGGCGCCCGATCGCGACGGCTGGTCGAAGCAGAAGGGATACGACTATCAGACGTCGCCGAACGAGAAGCGGAACGTCTCCGCGGGGGCGCGGTTCGCCGGTGGGCACTGGACGGTCGTGATCTACGACATGGGCGACGCCGTCGGCGAAAAGCGCGGCGCCCAGGTCGCGCTGATCTTCAGCCGGCTGCTGCCGAAGGGCTACTCGCGCGAGACCTTCGCCGGCAAGACGGCGCACAAGCTCGACGCGGCCCGGCTGGCCGAGCTCGACAAGTTCGTCCAGGCCGGAATGAAGGAGCTCGGCATTCCCGGCGTCGCCGTCGGGATCGTCCAGGACGGCAAGGTCGTCTTCGCCGGCGGCTTCGGCGTCCGCGAGCTCGGCAAGCCGGCGCCCGTCGACGGCGACACGCTCTTCATGATCGCCTCCAACACGAAGGCGCTGACGACGCTGCTCCTCGCCAAGCTCGTCGCGGAAGGGAAGCTGACGTGGGACACGCCCGTCACGAAGGTGCTGCCGACCTTCAAGCTCGGCAACGCCGAGACGACGCGCGAGGTCAAGATCCGGCAGCTCATCTGCGCCTGCACCGGGCTGCCGCGTCAGGACCTCGAGTGGCTCTTCCAGTTCCAGGGCGTCACGCCCGAGGACGCGATGGCCACCCTCGCCACGATGCAGCCGACGAGCGAAGTTCGGCGAGCTGTTCCAGTACTCGAACCTGATGGCGGGAGCCGCGGGCTTCACCGCGGGCCACGTGCTCTACCCGAACATCGAGCTCGGCGCCGCGTACGACAAGGCGATGCAGACCGAGGTCTTCGATCCGCTCGGGATGAAGTCGACGACGTTCGACTACGCGAAGGCGCTCGCGCGGCGACCACGCGATGCCGCACTCGCCCGACGTCGACGGCAAGACGGCGCACGCCGTCATGGAGATCAACTACGCGATCATTCCGCTGCGTCCGGCGGGCGCGGCCTGGTCGAACGTCCACGACATGCTGCACTACGTCCAGATGGAGCTCGACGAGGGCAAGCTCCCGGACGGCAAGACGTACATTCCGAAGGAGCCGCTGCTCGAGCGGCGCGTCAAGCAGGTCCCGATCGGGCAGGACGACATCTACGGGATGGGTCTCATGGTCAACACGACCTACGGCATTCCCGTCGTGCATCACGGCGGCGACATGATCGGCTTCCACAGCGACATGATGTGGCTGCCGGGACAGGACGTCGGAGCGGTCATCCTGACCAACGCGGACCCGGGCTGGATCCTGCGAACGATCTATCGCCGCAAGCTTCTCGAGGTGCTTTTCGACGGGAAGCCCGAGGCGGACGCGCAGGTCGCCTCGCAGGCGAAGTCGTTCTACGCGGACCTCGCCGCCGAGCGAAAGCTCATGACGGTTCCGGCGGACCCGGCCGAGGGCGCGAAGCTCGCGTCGAAGTACACGAGCGCGGCGCTCGGCGACATCGCCGTGACGCATCCCGACGGGACGACGGTGTTCGACTTCGGCGAGTGGAAGAGCCCGATGGCCTCGCGCAAGAACCCCGACGGCAGCGTCTCGTTCCTGACGACGAGGCCCGGAGGGGAGGGGTTCGAGTTCGTCGTGGGGTCGGGCCCGAAGAAGACGCTGATCATCCGCGACGGGCAGCACGAGTACGTGTTCGACGCGACGTAGCGGCGGTCGGCGGGCGCCAGGGTCTCTAACACCCGGGTCGGAGTGACCGCTCGGTCCCTCGAGGCTCGCGCCCGGTCGTGGACGGTCGAGATGCCGTCTAGGGCGCGAGCCACTTGCCGGGAGCCTCGTCGAACGTCTGCTTGTGCGCGCCGGAGCAGAAGTAGTACGTCTTGCCGGAGTAGACGGACTTCGGGGCGCTGGTCTTGTCCACCTCCATCTCGCACACCGGGCAGAGCGGGTGGGCGTCGGTCGAGACGAGGGCCTTCGCGTAGACCGCATTCGACTCGGGGTGCCGCCAGCCCTGTCCCTGGTACTCGAGCTGGTAGGTCGTGCTCGCCGCGACGTCTCGGCCGAAATAGCGCTCGACGACGTGGAGCGCGAGGTCCGTGCCCGACGTCAGGCCGCCGGCGGTCGCGAGGCTTCCCTCGTCGACGAAGCGCACGCCGCGCTTCAATTGGATCCCGGGGTACTTCATCGCGAAAGAGCGATATGCGGAGTGGTGCGTGGTCGCTGACCTGCCGGCGAGGAGCCCGGTCTCGGCCAGCAGGAAGGCGCCCGTGCAGACGGACATGGTGACGTCCGTCGCCCCGGCCGTCCGGCGGACCCAGTCGACGGCCGCGGTCCCCCCGCTCTGGGCCGGTATGACGATGACCCGGGGATGGGGCGCATCGGCGAACGTGTAGTCGGGGACGATCCGCAGTCCGCCGGAGACGCGCACCGGCTCGGTCTTCTCGGACACCGTGAAGAGCTGAAAGGGCATCTGGTCGTCCATGTCCGGTCCGCGGGACGGGACGAGGACGTCCTGGAACACTTCCCAGGGACCCGCGAAGTCGATCAACACGGCACCCTCGGTGATCACGAAGGCGACGGGAATCGGGCCTTTCGCCGGCGGCTTCAGAGGGCTCACCGCCGCTTCGGAACCGGCATGGTCGAGGATCCGGGCCGGCAACGCGGCCGCCATGCCCGCCGCCGCCGAGGTCTTGAGAAAGTCTCTACGCCGCATGGGTCCTCCTTTTCGCGAAGGACAGGACTCCTGTAGTCTGTCTACAGGAGGTACGGCGCTCGCGGAAAAAGGTTCGGGTCAGCGGGTCCGGTGGCCCATTCCGCCGCCGTGGAACATGCCGGCGGGGAGGGGGTGAGGCCTCGGAAACACCGGATGCGACGGATGGCCGAAACGCGGAAACGCGGCGCGCTTCGTGAAGGCTCCGTGGTTGCCGCTGCGGAAGTTCGGCCGCAGGCCGCCCGGAAAGTATCCGCCGCCGTAGCTTCCGTAGAAGGGGTAGCCCATCGAGATCTCATCCGGGAACGCCCCCGCGTACGGGGCGGCGTCCGCATAGATCTGGGGCTGGACGTCGGAGCCCTCGCCGGTCTCGCCGATGCCGATCGCGGCCGAAGTGGTGAGAAAGGCGATGACCGAATCGCCCGCGCCGGCGCGGCGGAAATCCTTGAGGACATCCGCGTCGATGACGTCCGGCAGGTCCGCGTCGTTGCGCGCCAGGAAGCTGAGGACGGCCTGGTCGGTCGAGCCCGTCTTCTTGAGGGCCAGCGCCTCGGCGAGCGGATCGGGCGCGGCCGGCGACGTCGCGAGCGGCGGCCGCGACGGGGGAGCCACCGGAACTCGATAGACGATCTTGACGTCGTTGCCCGTTCCGCTGATCACGGCGCGCGCCGGAGGGTTCGAGTCCGCGCGGGCGATGGAGAATGGCGCGAGGCCGAGAAGCGCGAGCGCCGTCGAGCGAAGGCCGGAACGGATGACCATGAAGTCCCCCCAGGACCGAAACCAGTATGTCAGCTTTCCCCGGGGACGGCCTAGCGTCCCGAGCATCCACGCGAGAGGCCGCGAGCGTGGAGAAGGCGGTATCGGCCGCGGACATTGGCCTCCGGCTCGAACGTTTGGATAGACTCGGCCCTCAAAGGACGATAAATCGGTTGCAGACCAATTCCCATCTGGTCCGGAGCGGATGCCGGTGGAGTGACGCCGTGCTCCGCGAACCGAGATCGGCGCTCTCCGGGCGGTTTTCCATTGGAGCGCTGCCCGGCGAAGGCATTGGCCCCGAGGTCGTCGCGGCCGCTCTCCAGGTCCTCGCGGCGGTCTCCGAGGGCGGCGCCGGCTTCGACGTCACGACGGGCGGGCCGATCGGACGCGACGCGGAGGTCCTCTTCGGGCGCGTCCTGACCGGGGAGGTCGAGGAGTTCTGCGCCGGCACCTTCGCGGCCGGAGGGGCGGTCCTGTCGGGTCCCGGCGGCGGGAGGTTCGTGTACGACCTGCGCCGGCGCTTCGACCTCTACTGCAAGATCTCCCCGCTCCAGCCGATCGGGTCGCTCCAGGACGCGAGCCGCCTGAAGGCCGAGGCGGTCGAAGGCGCCGACATCCTGATCGTGCGCGAGAACGCCGGCGGCGAGTATCTGGGGAGCTGGGGAGAGACACGGGACGAGCGCGGCCGGGTCACGCACCACTCCTTCGAGTACGACGAGACCCGGGTCCGGCGCCTGCTGGAGGCCGCGGCAAGGCTCGCCGCGTCGCGATCGGGCCGCCTCGCCGTCGTCATCAAGGAGGGCGGCCTTCCCGCGACGAGCTCCCTGTGGCGCGACCTCGCCGGAGAAGCCGCGGCTCGCGCGAACGTCGCGCTGCGGGTTCTCGACATCGATCTCATCGCCTACCTGCTGGTCCAGGAGCCCCGCTCCTTCGACGTGATCGCCGCCTCGAATCTCTTCGGCGACGTCCTCGCGGACCTCGGGGCCGTCCTGCTCGGGTCCCGCGGCGTGTCCTTCTCGGGCAACTATTCGGAAGGCGGCGCGTCCGTGTACCAGACCAACCACGGCTCGGCGCGCGACCTGGCCGGACAGGATCGGGCGAACCCCGTCGGGCAGATCCTCTCGCTCGCGATGCTGTTGCGGGAGAGTTTCGGCCTGCACCGGGAATCGTCCTGGATCGAGGAGGGCGCCGAGGAAGTTCTGCGCCACGGGTATCGGACCTTCGACGTCGCGGCGCCCGGCACGACCCTCGTGGGAACCGCCGAGCTCGGTCAGCGCATCGCGTCCGCCGTCGAGCGCCGCGCGCGCGGGATGGAATGAGGCCGGCCCTACTCCTCGTCGACCTCCAAGCCGATTTCCTGAACGCCCCGGGACTGGAGCCGGCGGCGACGTCGGTCGTCCGGCAGGCGGCCCGGCTCCTCCGGGCCGCGCGCGCCGCCGACGTGCCGGTCATCCACGTCGTCACGTCGATCGAGCCGGACGGGCGCGACTCCATGCCCCATTGGAAGTCGCTCGGACGGCTCCGCTGCGTGCGAGGCACGCCCGGGCACGCATCGCCCCCGGACGTCTCCGCGCGGGTCGGAGAGCCGACGTTCTCGAAGACGTTCTTCTCGGCGTTCTCGGCGCCCGGGCTCGATCGGGCCCTGGAGGGGACCCGCGCCGATACGCTGGTCGTGGCGGGGGTCCACCTGCACGCCTGCGTCCGGGCCACGGTTCTCGACGGGTATCAGCGCGGCCTCGACGTCTGGGTGGCGGAGGACGCGGTCGGAAGCGATGATCCGCTTCACGCGGCCGTCACGCGGCGGTATCTCGAAGCTCGCGCGGCACGGTTCGCGCCGGTCGCCGAGATCGAGGCGGTTCTCTCGGGGCGTGATCCCGAGCCTCTCGCTCACTTCTCGCCATCGCGGCTCGCGGAGCGCCTCTTCACCGTGCCGGTCTGCGGCCCGCGGGAAGTCGCGAAGGCCGCGCGCGCGGCACGCGCGGCGGGCGAGTCCTGGCGCCGGATCGCGCCGGAGGGACGGGCGCGTCGGCTCGATGCCCTCGCCGCCCGCCTCGAAGGCGAGGCCGCGCCGCTCGCCCGGCAGGCCGCCGTCGAGCTGGGAAAGCCGGTCTCGCTGGGCGAGGCGGAGATCCGCCGCACGGGCGAGCTCGTCCGCCGCGCGGCTTCGCTTCCCGTCCCGGGGATCGAGCGCGGCGGAGCGGAGTCGGCGTCGCGACGCGTGAGCGTCGGCGTCGTCGCTCTGATCACGCCCTGGAACAATCCGTTCGCCATCCCCTGGGGCAAGATCGCCGCGGCGCTCGTGCTCGGTAACACGGTCGTCTGGAAGCCCTCTCCTCCGGCCACCCGGGCGGCCGTGCGCCTGCTCGAGCTCGCGACGGAGGCGGGCCTTCCGGCCGATGCCGTGCGGCTCGTGACGGGCGACCACCGCACGGCGGCCGCGCTCATGAGCGATCCCGCCGTCGACGCCGTCAGCCTCACGGGCTCCTCGGCGGCCGGATGGGCCGCGCAGGAAGCCTGCGCGAGCCGCCGCATTCCGTTGCAGGCGGAGCTCGGCGGCAACAACGCGGCGATCGTGTGGACGGGCGCCGACCTCGGCCGCGCCGCCGGGCTCGTGGCGAAGGGCGCCTTTCTCTTCGCCGGGCAGCGGTGCACGGCTAACCGCCGCGTGGTCGTCGGCGCGGATCGCTTCGAGGAGTTCCTGGGAATGCTGACGTCCGCCGTGGCGTCTCTCGTCTGGGGCGACCCTCTCGAGTCCGGCACGGAGGTCGGGCCGCTCATCTCGCGCGAGGCGCGGGATCGCGTCCGCGCGGCGATCGACTCCGCGGCGGAATCGGCCGAAGAGGTTCGCGTGCCGCACGGCGGGGCGTCGTTTCCGGGAGCTTCCGAAGGCGCGTACGCGCCGCCGACGCTCGTCGTCGCGCCGCCGCACGAGAGCGAGATCGTGCAGCAGGAGACCTTCGGTCCGGTCCTCGTCGTGGAGCGTGCGTCGGACTTCGACGAGGCGCTCGCTCTCGCCGGCGGGGTGCCCCAGGGCCTCGTCTCCGCGCTCTTCGCCGGCCCGGGGCCGTGGCGGGAGGCGTTTCTCGACCGGGCAAGCGCCGGCGTGCTCAAGTGGAACGCGTCGACGGCCGATGCCGATGCGTTCGCGCCCTTCGGAGGCTGGAAGGGCTCCGGGGTCGGGCCGCCCGAGCGGGGCACGGGAGATCTCGAGTTCTATACGCGGGCCCAGGCGCTCTACGGCGGCTTCGAGGAATGACCGAAACGCTGCCGTTTCCCCGGGCCGAGATCGAGGGCTCGATCGCCGACCGGTTCGGGACAGTCGCCGGAGCGGTTCCGGAGCGGCCCGCGGTCGTCGAAGGCGCATCGGTCACGACGTATGCCGACCTGGCCGAGGCGGCCCGTCGAATCGCGGCCCGCCTTCGAGAGGAGTTGCCGGATGCTCCCGGTCCGGTGGCTCTCCTGATGGCGCCCGGAGCCGAGCTCTTTGCCGCGATGCTCGGCGTTCTCGAGGCCGGCCGCTTCTACGTGCCGCTCGATCCGACGTTTCCCGAAGCCCGGCTTCGGTCGGTCTGGGACACGCTCGACGCCGCGGCGCTGATCTCGGGCGAGACTCTGCGGGCTCCCGCGCGCGAGCTCTCGAACGGCCGCGCGCCGGTCTGGACCGCGAAGGAGATTTCCGCCTCGCCGCCGGCGGAGGGATCGCGGACGTCCGCGCGCCCCGACGACCTGGCCTACGTGCTCTTCACCTCGGGCTCGACCGGCCGGCCCAAGGGAGTGATGCAGAGCCACCGCAACGTCCTCCACAACGTCTGGAAGCTCTCGACCGCGCTCCGGATCCGGCCGGACGACCGCATCACGCTCCTCGCATCGCCGAGCGTGGGGGCGTCGGTGTCGGATGTTTTCGGAGCGCTTCTGAACGGGGCGGCCGTCTGTCCGCATGCGCTCGGCGGGGACGGCCTCCGCGGCCTGCCGGATTTTCTCGAGCGGCGGGAAATCACGATCTATCACTCCGTGCCGAGCGTCTTTCGCACCCTCTCCGCGACACTCGACGGACGGCAGGACCTCTCGAGGGTGCGGGTGGTGAAGCTCGGAGGCGAGACGGTGCTCGCCTCCGACTTCGATCTCTACCGCAATCGTTTCTCGAGGCGCTGCGTGTTCCACGTCGGGTACGGGGCGACGGAGATCAACGTGATCCGGCAGTGGTCGGCGGGTCCCGATACGCCGTGGCCGGGCGGCGTCCCGCTCGGCTATCCCGTGGACGAGACCGAGGTCGTTCTGTTGGACCCCGTGGGAAACGAGACCGAACGGGAGGGCGAGATCGGCATCCGCGCGCGGACCCTCGCCGTCGGCTACTGGAAGGATCCGGAGCGAACCGCCGCCGCGTTTCGGCCCGTCGCGGGACGGCCCGGTTTCCGTCTCTACCGCACCGGAGATCTCGGCCGGGTCCTGCCCGACGGCTGCCTGCTCCATACCGGCCGGACGGATGCGCGGATGAAGATCCGCGGGCATCGCGTCGAGGTCGCGGAGGTCGAGTCGGCGCTCGCGGCGATTCCGGGCATTCGCGAGGCCGCGGCGGGTGCGCGCCGGACGTCCGGCGGCACGAAGCTCATGGCCTGGGTCGCGACCGATCGGGGATCCCGGCCATCGGCCTCGGACCTGCGGCGCGTCCTCTCCGCGAAGCTGCCCGCGGCCCTGGTCCCGACCGCGTTCGTGTTCCTCGAGGCCCTGCCTCGCGCGGCCTCGGGCAAGCTCGATCGAGCGGCTCTGCCCGAGCCCGACGGAGCGCGGCCGCCGATCTCGACGCCGTTTCGCCAGCCGGCGAATCCGGCGGAGGCCGAGGTCTGTGCGGCATTCCGCGACGCCCTGGGCCTGGATCGGGTCGGGGCGGACGACGACTTCTTCGATCTGGGCGGCGATTCGCTCTCCGCGGTCGAGGCGCTGACCGCGCTGTCGGCCTCGCGGGGCTCCGAGGTTTCGGCCGCCGACCTTCTCGAAGCACCGACGCCGGCGTCTCTCGCGGCGCGCGTGCGAGTCAGCGCCCCGGTTCCGGAAAACGGGCTCGTCCGCCTTCGGGACGGAGACCGCCGCGCGGTCTTCGTCGTCCCGGGAGGCGCCGGCGATCGCGAGGATCTCTTCGCGGCGCGGCGGATCGCCGCGGCGACGGGAGCGGGATTCCCATTCCTGTGCCTTCGCTCGGGAGCCCCTCCGCATCCGCCCCTGCCCGCGCTCGCCCGGAGCTACGTCGCGCGGCTGCGCGCGCAGGCGCCCCGGGGCCCCTATGCGCTCGTCGGCGACTGCGTCGGCGGCATCGTCGCCCTGGCGATGGCGCGGATCCTGCGCTCCGACGGTGAGGAGGTGGCCCTCCTCGCGCTGCTGGACACCCCCTTCCCGAGCGCGGGGCGGCGCCGCCGGGCCTGGGCCCTGCGCCACGCGCCGCGGGCGCTGCGCGCGATGGAGCGGCTCGGATACTTCCGGGGGCGCCTCGCCCATCACCTCGGCGTCCTCCGGACGCTGCCGCGGGCTCGAGCGGCTTACGTTCTCCGCCTCGGACGGGTCGGCGCGAAGGGACTCGCTCCGCCCGAGAGCGCGGCGCGGCGGCGGTTCCTGGAGCGGCGGGCGTCCTACGTCGGCTCGGCGCTGTCGTGGCCGCCGGAGCCGTACGACGGAAGGGTCCTGCTCGTCGAGAGCGAGGAGGGGAGGGCCAAGGGGCACGCCGCCGCGTGGCGGCGTGTGGTCTCGCATGGCGACGTCGTGAGCGTGCCGGGGGATCACACGAGCTTCCTCGTCGAGCACGGCCGCCTCGTCGGCGACGCGCTGCGAGCGGCTCTCGAGGCGGCGGGCTAGGCGGAGCGGCCGCGGACGGGCGGGTCCGAGCCCCACTTGGCCTCGAATCGCTTCCGATTCTCCTCGTACAGCCGGAAGTAGACGTCGCGGCCGAGCCGCCGGAACGAAGCGTTCTGCCAGTGGTGCACGAAGGCGTCCCTCGCGCACGCGATTTCCCATCCGGCGGCTCGCGCGCGGCGGCTGTAGTCGCCGTCCTCGAAGAGGCCGACTCCGAACTGCTCGTCGAGCGGGCCGATCGCGGCGAAGGCCTCGCGACGGATGGCGACGCAGAAAAAGGCGAGCATCGGGATCGGGAACGTTTCTCCGTCGTGGTCGCGGATCCACCGCGACGCCCAATCGGCGAGATCGTCGAGGCTTCGATAGCCGGCCTCGACTCTCGCCTCGTTCGCGATGGCGTTGGTCACGGGCCCGACCAGGCCGAGGCGAGGCTGCGACGAGAGGTGGCGGTGCAGGGCCGTGAGCCAGCCCCTCGTGAGGATCGTGTCGTTGTTCAGGGGGACGAGGTAGTCGCCTCGCGCCGACGCGAGCCCGACGTTGCATGCCGCGGGGTATCCCCGATTCTCCGGAAGGGCGATGACCCGGAGGGCCGCGTGCCGGCGGGAAAGCTCGGCGAGCAGCTCCGGGGTTCCGTCCGTCGAGCCGTTGTCCACGACGATGACCTCGTACCGGGGCCACTCCGTCCGCGCCAACAGGCTCTCGAGACAGATCCGGTTCAACTCCCGGTTGCCGTAGGTCACGACGACGATGGAGGCGAGCGGGAAGCGGCCCGCGAGGAGAGAGGGGAGACCGGCATCGCCGTCGCCGGCCCCGACGCGGAGGTCGAAGAGCGGCCAGCCGCGCTCGACCCGCATCCGCCCGGCGAGCTCGAGACGGCGGGCGCCTCGGACGATCGAGATCGTGGCGCCGAGGCCGACGTCGCGGCGCAGGACGTCGAGGGACGCGAAGGCCGGCTCAGACAGGCGAACGTCGAAGACGCGGCGCTCGCGCTCGACCGATTCGTAGGCCGTGCTCGCGCCCGCGGGCTCCGGCAGGACTCGAAAGATCCGATGCCCCGAGGACGCGAGCGCGCCGAGCCCGGGATCGAGATCGCCCCCGGACTCTTCGAACGACACCACCTCGTGGCGATTCTCTTCCCGGATCGGCGAGGCGCGGCGGATGGCCTTCCGCGCCGGGTCGGGTCCCGCCCAGTCGGAGTCCGCCCGGCCGAGGATTCGCCGCAGGAGTCGCCGGGCCCGGCTCACAGGAGCCCGAGGCCGTCTTCGAGCGTCGGATAGCGAAGCTCCGGGATGAGCTCCTCGCGCGCGCGTCGCGTGTCGCCCCAGTGCGAGACGCGCCCGATCCGGATGAAGTCGCGCGTGAACGGGGACGGCTTGCGGGACGCCGCGGCCGCGAGCTCGCAGAGCGCCGCCGCGGCGTAGACGGACCAGACCGGCGCTCGAAACGGCTTCGGGCACTTCCAGGCCCGGCAGGCCTCGTCCAGGAAGTGCTGCAGCGTGACCGGCCTCTCGTCGCCGACGTGGTAGATCCCACGGATTCCGGGTTTGAGGAGCGCGGCCTTCGCGGCCTCGAGATAGTCCGGCACGGAGATGAGCTGATACCAGGTCGGCTCGCGCCACACGCCGAGGAGCCGCCGCCGCGCCAGCCACCGCGCCGCGTCGATCATGAGGACGCCTCGGCCGTAGACCATTCCCAGGCGGAGAATCACGGGCGTCGTGGATGTACCCCGGGTCCGGCGGTCGAGGAGGCGCTCGGCTTCGAGCCGGGTCCGGGCGTGCACCGAGACGGGCTCGCGCTCGAGGCTTCCTCGAGCCGGGTCTTCGGGTGTCGTCGGGCCCTCGACGTGCGGGAAACGAGACGAGGACGACGCGCTCGACTCCGGCCTTCAGCGCGGCGTCGAGCAGATTCGAAAACCATTGGACGTTGGTCCGGGGCAGGAACTTTTCGGGCCGGGGGCGAAAGAGCACGCCCGCGAAGTGAATGAGAGCCGAGACCCCTTCCACCGCGGCCGGAAGGGTCTCGGGATGGGCGAGGTCCGCCGCGACGGCCCGGACGTGGGAAGCGTCGCGAAGGTCGGGAGCGATCGGCTTGCGGTGATACATGAGGCGCAGCGCGCACCCCTCGGACGCGAGATGCCGTGCCAGCATTCCGCCGAGATTCCCCGCGGCGCCGGTGATCAGGATGGTTCGATTCGATGTCATCGGTCGCCTGCCGCCGGCGCAATGACGAGTATCTCATCCGGCCGCGTATAGGATGTCCGGCGAGGTGAGCTCGTGACACTGTTCGTTCTGGCGTTCCTGATCGGGATCGTTGCGGGTCTTCGAACCATGACGGCTCCCGCCGCCGTGAGCTGGGCGGCCCGCCTCGGATGGCTTCATCTGCAGGGCACCCCGCTGGCGTTTCTCGGAGCCGCGGTCACGCCGTACGTCGCGACGGTCCTCGCGATCGGAGAGTTGATCAACGACCCGCTGCCGAAGACCGGCAGCCGGAAGGCGCCGCCGCAGTTCATCGGCCGGATCCTGACCGGCGCGCTCTCGGGCGCGGCAATCGGCGAGAGCGCCGGCATGCTCGCCGGAGGACTGCTTGCCGGCGCGCTCGGAGCGGTCGCCGGGACCCTGGGCGGCTACGAGTTCCGGGTGCGCCTCGCGCGCGCCTTCGGCCGCGATCTTCCGGCGGCGCTCTGCGAAGACGTCGTGGCGATCGGTCTCGCGATTCTCGTCGTGACCCGCTTTTCCTGACGCTTGCTTACGCGGGCTCGAGCTCGCCGAGGACCGTCGGGACGAGCTCGGATACCGTCGGGTGGATGTGCATGGCCCGCTGGATCACCGTGTAGGGGCTCTTCGTGTACATCACGTCGAGGATCGAGTGGATCACCTCGTCGCCCCCGACGCCGAGGATCGCGGCGCCCAGAATGGCCTTCGAATCCGCGTCGACGACGACCTTCATGAAGCCGAGCGTCTCGCCCTTCTCGACGGCCCGCGAGACCCGCGTCATCGGCCGCTTGCCGACGAGGAGCCGCCGGCCCGCCTTCCGCGCCTCGGTTTCGGTCATGCCGGCGCGCCCGAGCGGCGGGTCGATGTAGAGGGCGTACGCGGTGATCCGGTCGGTCACGCGGCGAGAGCCGCCGTCGAGGAGATTCGAGGCCACGATTTCGTAGTCGTTGTAGGCGGTATGCGTGAATGCACCGCGGCCGTTGCAGTCGCCGAGGGCCCAGATTCCGGGCACCGAGGTCTCGAGCGCGTCGTTCACCGTGATGTAGCCGCGCGCGTCCGTCGCGACACCCGCCCGATCGAGGCCGAGGTCGTCGGTGTTCGGGCGGCGCCCCGTCGCGACGAGCAGGTGCGACCCCTCGACCTCGGAGCCGGCCCCGTCTCCGCAGTCGACGCGGAGCCGCAGGCCGTCCGCCGTCCGGGACGCTCCGAGGCAACGCGCCGAGAGTCGGACCGTGATCCCTTCCCGCTCGAGGATGTCGCGCACGGCCTCCGAGACGTCCTCGTCCTCGCGCGAGATCAGCCGCGGCGAAAGCTCGACGACCGTCACGGCGCTCCCGAAGCGGCGATACATCTGGCCGAACTCGAGGCCGACGTAGCTGCCTCCGAGGACCACCAGGTGGCGGGGAACGATGTCCAGGCCCATCATGGAGGAGTTGTCGAGGTGAGGCACCGTCTCGAGACCCGTGATGGAGGGCACGACGGCGCGGCCGCCCACGTTGACGAAAATCCGGTCCGCCGTCAGCAGATCGCCGTCGACCCGGACCGAGCGGGCGGACTCGAACCGGGCGTGGCCGGTCCGGACCGTGACATCGGAGGTCTCCCGGAGCCGTTTCTCCACGCCGGCTCGCGCGTCGCCGGAGATGGAGTCCTTGCGCGCCTTGACGGCCTTCATGTCCACCGCCGGCGCGCCGGGAAGCCGGACTCCGAAGTCCGAGGCGCGGAAGGCCAGGTGGGCCGCGTAGGCGCTGGCGACGAGCGTTTTCGTCGGTATGCACCCCGTGTTCACGCAGGTGCCGCCGAACTTGCCGCGCTCGACGATGGCGACCTTCATTCCGGCTCCGGCGAGGCGCACCGCGAGGGGGGGCCCGGCCTGTCCCGTCCCGATGACGATGGCGTCGTACGTCTGACTCATGGGGCGAAGCTAGCGCGGATCCGATCCGCGCGCCAGCGCGCCGCTCCCCTCATCGGAATAGGATGACGCCATGCGACTTCACCTTTGCGCCGTCCTCCTCGCCGCAGCTTGCGCTCCCGCTCTCGGCCAGCCCGCGATCACGGGCCCCGTGGATCCGATCGACTTCTCGCAGCTGAAGGACTTCACCGCTCATCGCTCGTCGTCGAACTCGCCCCTGCCCGACTGGAACGACGACAGCAAGCATCCTCTGCCGGGGGAGACACTGACCATCGCCGATCTGGCCGGCCCGGGCGTCGTGACGCACATCTGGACCACGGCATCGGGCACCGAGTACGGCTGGCCGCGCCTCCTGCGCATTCGCGTTTACTACGACGGCAGCCCGACCCCGAGCGTGGACGTCCCGTACGGCGACTTCTTCGCGGTCGGACACGGCCTGGAGCGGCCGATTCGCTCGCTCGTGATCCGCAATCTCTCGGACGGCCGGGCCCGAAACAGCTACTGGCCGATGGCGTTCCGGAAATCCTGCCGGATCACCGTCGCGAACGAAGGCTCGCGGCGCGTCGGTCTCTACTACCACGTGGACTGGGAGAAGGTTCCCTCGCTTCCCGCGGACACCGCGTACTTCCATGCGTGGTACCGCCAGGGACTGCCGGCTCCCGCCGATGGAAAGCCCTGGGTCTTTCTCGACACGAAGGGCCGCGGCTTTTACGTCGGGACCGTGCTCTCGATCCTTCAGGCCGAGCCCGGCTGGTTCGGCGAAGGCGACGACATGTTCTACGTGGACGGCGAGAAGACGCCGTCCATCCAGGGCACGGGCTCGGAGGACTACTTCAACGACGCCTGGGGCCTTCACGTCGCCGAAGGCGAATACACGGGCTCGCCGATCTCGGAGGGCGAGGGTCTCGGCGCGCGCATGACGGCCTACCGCTGGCACCTCGTGGATCCGATTCCGTTCCGGACAGCCCTGCGCGCCGAGATCGAGCACAAGGGCTGGACCTACCTTCCGAACGGCCGGGTCAAGACCGCGTTCGGCGAGAGGGAGGATCTCATCTCCTCGGTCGCATACTGGTATCAGAAGGAGATCGCGACCGATCAGCCGCCCGTGCCGTACGGCGCCGCGCGGCTTCCCCACGGCAACGCGAAGCAGATCGAGGTGGAGAACTCGATCGCGGACTCGAAGGCCGAGAACGGGAAAGTGTCCGTCTCGAAGGACCTCTTCTGGGGCAAGGACGTGCTGCTGTTCGTGGCGGACGGACCGGGTTCGCGGGTCGAGGTTCCGTTTACGGTGGACGAGAGCGGCCGGTACGAGCTCTCCACCCAGGTCGCGCAGGCCCCCGACTACGGCGTGTACGAGATCTGGCTCGACGGCAAGCCCGTCGCGGCGCGCGAGCTCGAGCACGAGCCCGGGGCCGACATCCGCGAGCAGACGCGCTTCGACGGATACGCCTACGACACCTACGTCGGCCTCGACCGGCGGCTCGGCTGGATGGATCTCGCCGCCGGCCGGCACACGCTGACTTTCGTCTGTCTCGGGAAGAACCCGGCGTCCTCCGGGTTTACGCTGGGAGTGGACAACGTGATCCTCGCCCGCGTCGGAGCGGAAGGCTGGGACCTCGCCGCCGCGGTGAAGGAGCCCCGCCTGACCGCGACCGACACGACAGGCGACCTCCGCGCCCTGAGCGACCCGAACCCGCGCGTCCGGACGATGGCGGCGCTCGCGCTTTCGGGAGCGCCGGCTTCGGCCGAGGTGCTCGGAGGCCTCGAGAGGGCGTTCGGCGATCCGGACTCGAACGTCCGCGAAGCGGCGGCGCGGGCGCTGGGAGCCCATGGCCCCGCGGCGGCCCGCGCCGTTCCGGCTCTCGCGGCGGCGTCGCATGCCGCGGGCCAGTCGGGCGCCGTGGCGCGCGCGTGTCTCTATGCCCTGGGCTCGATCGGAAAGGCCTCGGCGCCCGCGATCGGAGAAATCCGCTCGACCCTGGGCGATCCCTCCGTCGGCTGGGTCACCGAGCGCGTGATCCAGGACATCCAGCAGGCACCCCAATGAGACTCCGCTCCGCTTCGGCCGCGGTCATCGTGCTTCTCCTGGGGATCGGCGCGGCCCGGGCCGAGCCGGAGTCGGACCAAAGCGGCGTCGCCGACGTCGCTCTCGCTCCCTGTGAGGACGCTCCGGCCGCCGTCGTCGAGCAGGAGGCGTCCTCGCCGCCGGCGGAGGCGGCCCCGGACGACGGCACGCCCGGCGTCGGAACGATCGCGCTGAAGGACGCCGTCACGATCCTCGGCGCTCCCATCCACTGGACCGCCAAGAACTGGCTCGTCTTCGGCGGCGTCGCGGCCGGAGTCGTGGCCGTCGGCTTCGCGTTCGACATCCCGATGCGCGACAAGACGCAGGCGCACCAGACCCAGGCGCTGGACGACATGACGCGGATCGTCGAGCCGTTCGGCGAAGCCTACTCCTTCGCCGTCATCGGGGCCTATGGAATCGCCGGCTTTCTCTTTCACGCTCCCGACGCGAAGGAGATCTTCTTCGACAGCGTGATGGCGAGCATCATCGCCTCCGGCATCATCACGCCGACGCTCAAGTTCGTCATCGGCCGCGATCGCCCGAGCCAGTCCGTCAGCAGCACCGACTTTCACCCCTTCCAGGGCAGCGACAACTCGTTCCCGTCCGGCCACGCCACGCAGGCCTTCGCCGTGGCATCGGTCATCAGCGCGCACTCCGACGAGGTCTGGGTCAGCGTCGCGGCGTACACGGTGGCGGGCCTCGTCGGCTTTGCGCGCGTGTACCACAACGCGCACTGGACCTCCGACGTGACGGCCGGCGCCGCGATTGGCACGTTCGTCGGCCGCGGCATCGTGGCCCTGAACGACCGATTGCGCAAAGGGGACGGAAAAGTCCGGATCGCGTTCGCCCCGCTCCTGAGCGATCAGGTGAAGGGGCTCGCCGTCACCGCCGTGTTCTGACGGCCGGGCCGCCGCCCGCGGGCATCACGGCGGCCCCGGGGCAAGCCCCTCCGGGCGCGCCGGAGGAACGTCCAGCGACTGGCCATTGTCGAGGATGACGAAGTGGGGCGCGACGTCCGGGGCCTTCGCGAGCGCCGCGCGAAGCGTATCGGCCGGCTCGAGCTCGCCGTCGGCGGCATTGGGAAAGGTTCCGAAGTGCATCGGAATGGAAGTCGAGGCTCCGAGGATCCGATGGGCCGCGACGGCGTCGTCGGGGCTCATGTGTTGTTCCCGCATGTACCAGGCGGGTTGAAAGCCGCCGATCGGAAGGATCGCGAGCCGGAGGTTCGGAAAGGCTTCGCCGATCGGAGCGAAGTGGGAGCCCCAGCCCGTGTCGCCGGCGAAATAGACCGAGCCCGACGGTCCGGAAAGAACGAAGCCGCACCAGAGCGTCCGGTCGTGGTCGAAGAGGCCGCGGCCCGACATGTGGCGGGCGGGTACGGCGGTCAGCGTGACGCCCGGGGCGATGACGAGCGTCTGCCACCAGGAAAGCTCCCGGGCGCCGGCGATTCCGTGGCGGGCGAGAAGGGCGGCGTTGCCGAGTCCCGTGTAGACCGCGGGCTTCCACGCCGCCTGGAGCCGCGCGAGGGTGGGCAGGTCCATGTGGTCGTGATGATCGTGGCTGACGAGCACGACGTCGATCTGGGGAAGGTCGTCGAAGCGGATTCCGGGCGGCCGATGTCGCCGCGCGCCGACGAAGGGCGCGGATCGCTCGGACCACGTCGGGTCCGTCAGCACGTTGATGCCCTCCGTCTGGACGAGGAACGTGGAGTGGTTGACGAAGGTCACTCGAAGCCCGCCCTTTTCGATGCACGCGGCCGGCCGCGGGCCCGGCGGCGTGTCCGTGAAGGAGCGCCACGGACCGCGCGACGCCGTGGTGCTGCGGCGGAGCCAGTCGCGGAACCCGGTGACCAGCGGTTCCGGCTGGTGAAAGCGACGGCCGTCGAACCACGCCGGATCGGTCCACCCACGCGGAACCGGCGGGGAGACGGCGGCCGCGATGGCGAAGACGGCGAGCGCCGCTCGCGCCCATCTCGCGAAGCATCGATTCATGCGCGACCAGTCTACGGTCGGTCGCGTGCTAGATTACGCGCCGAACCGAGCCGTTTGACCAATGCGGCGTTCGCCGCGGATCCGAGGAGCACTCGCATGATTCGCTGGGTCGCGCGATCCCTATGCCTCACGATTCTCGCCGCGGGCGCCGCCGCCGCCGCACCGGATTCGCCATACGCGCCCGACACGGCCGAGCCGGGTTCGGTCGAGGCCATCGCGAAGTTCACCACGGAGCCGCGGTTCGGCAACCCGTGGGTCGCCTACGTGCCCGCCTCGGAAACCGTCCCGTCGCCGACGAAGTACCTCGGCCACGTCGCCGGCGCGGCCGGCGAGCTGTCGCGCACCTCCCAGATCTACGGATACTTTCGCGAGCTCGCGAAGGCGACGCCCCGAGTCAGGGTGGACGTCCTCGGGAAATCCGAGGAAGGCCGCGACATCCTGCTCGTCGCCATCGCCGACGAGGAGGGCATCCGCGATCTCGACCGGCTCAAGAAGGCGACCGCCGCGCTCGCGGATCCGCGCACGACGACGCCGGAACAGGCCGAGCAGATTCTCGAGACCGCCCGGCCGATCTATTACTTCAACGCCGGCCTCCACTCGACCGAGACGGGCAGCCCCGAGATGGTCATGGAGCTCGCCTACCGCCTCGCGGTCTCGAACCAGCCGATGATCGATCGGATCCGCAAGAACGTGATCGTTCTCATCAATCCCGTCGCGGAGCCCGACGGGCGGGACAAGGCGGCGGACTGGTTCTACCGGTACCTCAAGGGAAAGACCGACTACGAAAACCTGCCCGAGATGTCGCCGCCGTACTGGGGCTACTACGTGTTCCACGACAACAACCGCGACACCCATCAGCAGGCGCTCAAGCTGACGCAGGCCGTGTCGCGCATGTTCTACGAGTATCACCCGGTCGCGATCCACGACCTCCACGAATCGATTCCGCTGATGCTCACCTGGAACGGAACGGGTCCCTACAACCCCCACCTCGACCCCATCACGATCGACGAGTGGCTCGAGATGTCGTTCCACGAGGTCGAGGCCCTGACGGCCCTCGGAATGCCGGGCGTCTGGACGTGGGGCTACACGGAATCGTGGGGCCTGCACTACCTCGACTCGATCGCGTCGAACCACAACTCGCTCGGCCGCGGCTACGAGACGTTCGGCAACCACACGGCCGAGACGGTCGAGCGGACGCTGCGGCCCTCCCACCGCTACGTGGACCGGCCCGTAACCGACCGCGAGTGGTACCGGGCCTGGCCGCCCGAGAAGAAGTTTCTCTGGTCCCTGCGCGACAACACGAACTACATGGAATCGGGCTGTCTCTCGATCCTGGACTGGGCGGCGAAGAACTCGAAGGAGCTGCTGCGCGACTTCTACCGAAAGGGCTACAACTCCTGGCAGAAGGGCGTGAAGGGAAATCCGTACGCCTTCGCGATCCCGCAGGACCAGGGCGACCCCCGGCGGGTCGCGCAGATGATCGACCTCCTGCGAGCCGACGGGATCGAGGTGTCGCGGCTCACGGCGCCGGTCACCGTCCAGGAGGGGACGTTCGCGAAGGGCGACTTCGTCGTGAAGCTCGACCAGCCGTATCGCAACTATGCCGTCGACCTGCTCGAGCCGCAGAAGTTCCCGGAGACTCCGTACACGCCGTACGACGACGTGTCGTGGGCGCTGCCCGTCCACTACGGTCTCGAGGCGAAAAAGATCGACGACGCAAAGATTTCGTCGGCGAGCCTTGCGCCGGTCGTCTCGCCGCCGGCGGTCGTGGGCCGGGTCGCGGGAAGCGGACCGGTCTATCTCCTCAAGGACACGGGGCAGGAGGCGCTCCTCGCGGCGCGCTTCCGCCTGGCATCCTTCCAGCTGTCGATCGCCGAGAAGCCGTTCAAGTCGGGCGGGGTCGACTATCCCGCGGGTTCCTGGATCCTGCCGGCGCAGGACGGGCTATCCGCCGCGCTCGGATCGGTCGCGAACGAGCTCGGTCTCTCGTTCGAGAGCGCCGCGGCCGCCCCGTCGGTCCCCGCCCACGGCGCGCCGATTCCGCGGATCGCCCTCTGGCACCTCTGGTCCGACACGGAGATGACGGGCTGGCTGCGCATGACCCTCGACCAGGAGAAGATTCCGTACGCCTACATCCGCGACGAGGACGTCCGCGCCGGACACCTGCGCGAGAAGTACGACGTCCTTCTCTACGGCCACAACGACGAGAGCCTCAAGGGCCAGATCCAGGGGATCGACACGAAGTGGGGCCCGATGGCGTACACGAAGACCGCCGAGTTTCCGAGCCACGGCGTTCCGGACGCTTCCGAGGACATCACCGGCGGCATCGGCTGGACCGGCATGCAGAGCCTGCAGGAGTTCCTGGGCGCCGGCGGCCTGATGATCACGCTCGGCAACGGTTCGACCCTCCCGCTCGAGGGAGGTCTCGTGCGCGGGGTGTCGCGCCGGACCAGCTCGGCCTACACGCCGGGGGTGGAGCTGAAGGTGAAGTTCGACCGTCCCGAGCATCCGCTCGCCTACGGCTATCCGCTCGAGAGCTCGGCGTTTCGCACGGACCTCTGGTCGTATTCGGTGCGGCCCGCGGACCAGCGCTTCGTGGTTCTCCAGTGGGGCACGCGTCCGACGAAGGAGGAGCGGGAGTTCCAGGAGGGCCTCGAGCGCAAGCCCGAGCCGAAGCCCGAACCGAAGGCGCCGGCCTCGGGAGATTCCTCGATGGTCGTCTCGGGCGGAGGCCGCCGGCTCGAGGAGCTCGAGGGATTCCCGGCGATCCTGGACGTGCCGTCGGGAAAGGGCCGCGTCATCGCCTTCAATTTCAACCCCGTCCACCGCAACCTGAACCACTCGGACTATCGGTTCCTCTGGAACGGAATCCTCAACTGGAGTGGCCTCCCGCCGGCCCAGCCCTAGTGCGCCATCGCGGACGTGCGGCGCTGCTTGTGTCTTCGTAGGGGCGGGGCAAGCCCCGCCCCTACGCCACCTCGGCTAATGTCTCCTCGCCCGATCCCGCATCCAGAGCGCGACGCGGGCAAGCAGGAGGACGGAGAGGACCGCGGCGTAGGCCGCCGGCTCGCGGTGGTCGGCCTTGACGCGCAGCCAGAAGTGCACCGCGGCCAGGGCGCCCGCCGCGTAGACGAGCCGGTGCAGGCGCTTCCAGCGCACGAAGCCGAGGCGCCGGACGGACGCGGCCGTCGAGGTCGCGGCGAGCGGCACGAGCAGGAGGAACGCGCTGAACCCGGCGATGATGAACGGACGCTTCGTGACGTCGGCGAAGATCGCGCGGAGCCGGAGCCCCTGGTCGATCGCCGCGTAGGTCGCGAAGTGGAGCGACGCGTAGAAAAACGCGAAGAGGCCGAGCATCCGCCGGAGGGCGATCGGCCACGTCCAGCCCGCGATCTCGCGCAGGGGCGTGCATGCGAGCGAGGCGATCAGGAAGACGAGCGCGGTCAGACCGAGGCGGTTCAGCGCCTGGGCGACGGGATCGGCGCCGAGCTCCCGGCGGCCCGCTTCGAGAAGGAGCGCCGCGAGGGGGACGAGCGAGCCCGCGAAGACGCCGGGCTTCAGCCACGCCCGCCGGCTTCTCGGCCGCGGCGCCGCGATCGCGCGCGCTTCCATCAGAAGAACCGGCGCAGGTCCATGCCGGCGTACAGCGACGCCACCTGCTCGCCGTAGCCGTTGAAGGGCAGCGTCGGCCGGCGCGACAGCTCGCCGATGCGGCGCTCGGTCGCCTGGCTCCAGCGCGGGTGGTCGACGGCCGGGTTCACGTTGGCGTAGAAGCCGTACTCGTCGGGCCCCGCGATGTTCCAGCTCGTCGGCGGCTGCTCGCGCGTCAGCGTGATGCGGACGATCGACTTGATCCCCTTGAAACCGTACTTCCACGGCACGACGAGCCGCAGCGGCGCGCCGTTCTGGTTCGGCAGCGGCTTGCCGTAGAGCCCGGTCGCGAGGATCGTCAGCGGGTGCAGCGCCTCGTCGAGGCGCAGCCCCTCCACGTAGGGCCACTCGAGATACGACTCCCGCTGGCCCGGCATCTGCGCGGGGTCGAGCAGGGTCGTGAAGGCGACGTACCGCGCGTTCGACGTCGGCTCGACGCGGCGCAGCAGGCTGCCGAGCGGGAATCCGTCCCAGGGAATGACCATCGACCAGGCCTCGACGCAGCGCATCCGGTAGACGCGCTCCTCGGCCGGAAACGCGCGCACCAGCGCGTCGATGTCCAGGGTCTGCGGCCGGCGGACCTCGCCGTCGACGGCGACGGTCCACGGGCGCGTGCGCAGTCTGCCGGCGAGACGCGCCGGATCGTCCTTGTTCGACCCGAACTCGTAGAAATTGTTGTAGGTCGTGACGGATTCGAAGGGCGTTCGCGGCTCGGACGTGTCGAAGGTCCCGGGGCGCGCGGCGGGGAGAGACGCCTCGACCGCCTTGGGAGTGCTGCGGCGACGCGCTCCGTGCGTCAACCAGAGGAGGCCGCCGCCGAATCCCGCCGCGGTCGCCGTGAGGAGCGCCGCGTCCCTGAGAAACCGCCTCCGGTCGGCGTAGACCGCCTCCGGCGTCATCTCGGAAGAGGGGGGCCTGGGGCCCGTGTCGCTCATGTTCGTTCTCGATGTCGGCGGACGCTTCGAAGGTACATCACGGAATGCCCCGCCCGGCGCCTTTCGTTAGAGTGGGCCGTGGAGGCTCTGGAATGAACAAGTCTCTCTGATCGCGGGAATTTCGCTCCTGGCGGCCGCGTCGCTCGCGTCCGCCGCCGAGATCCACGGCACCCTGAGCGACGGCGGCAAGCCCGTGCCGGCGGGAGTGGCGCTGCGGCTCGAGTGTGGAGGCGCCTCGGCCGCCGGAAAGACGGACGACTTCGGCTCCTACAGCCTGAAGATCGCCGGCACGGGCGAGTGCAAGCTGACCGTGACCTACCAGGGCGGGACCGCCGCGCTCGGCGTCACGGTGTACGACAAGCCGAGCCGCTACGACGTCGCGGTGCACCAGGACGGCGGGAAGCTCGTCCTGTCGAGGAAATGAGATGAGAGAGCCCGCGCCGCCGGCGCCGGACCGGCGGGACGCCTGGGACAAGGCCGCCATCGTGCTTCAGCCGGTCGGTGGATTGCTGACCGCCCTCGCCGTGGCGGTGCTCGGTTTCTGGACCTCCAGCTGGCTGCGCGACCGCGAGGCGCGCGAGTCCGCCCTGCGGGAGCGGATGCAGACGAGCGAGACCAATGCGCGCCTCTACTCGGAGCTCACCAGCAAGCGCGAGGAGTCCGAGAGCGCCCTGCGCAAGGACATGTTCACGTCGATCATCAACTCCTTTCTCGGCGGCGGCGGCGGCAGCCTCGAGCAGAAGGTCCTGAACCTCGAGCTCCTCGTCTACAACTTTCACGAGTCCCTCAACCTGAAGCCGCTGTTCCTCCATCTCGCCCGTGCGGTCCACGAGAGCCCGCAGCGCGCGGAATTCCTCGCGCGCCTCGACCGCGTCGCCGAGGAGGTTTCGAAGAAGCAGATGCTGGTCATCGAGGAGGGCGGCGCGAACTTCGACGCCTCGGTGGACGGCAAGAACCTCGCGCTCGTCGGCACCGACGGGAGCGCCACGGTCCCTTACCTCGCGCGCGATCTGACGGTCGACGGCATCACGCGCAACTTCAGGCTCGAGGTCCTCGACTTCGACAGGGCCAACGAGCAGGTGCAGCTGCGTGTCACCGTGCGCACGGCGGAGCCGACCGGCACCGAGACGGTCTCGACCGAGTTCTGGGTGGGCCATTTCGACTTCCCGATGATCGACAACACGCGCCTCCCGCACGACCAGCGGTTGGCGGTCGTTCTGAACGCCTTCGACGCGGCGGCCTCCCGCGCGGACCTGACGCTCGCGTACTTCCCGGGCAAGTACGCGGGCCTCCAGGACAAGCCGTACTACGACGAGGTCGTGGCGAAGCTGCTGGCGGCGACGCCGACTACGCGGAAGTAGGCGCCCCCGTCCGCGCCTGCGGATCGCTCTATTTTCGGAGCCGGTTCTCGAGCGCCTCGGCCCGCTTCGCGGCAGCCGCCAGCGCCTCCTCGGCCGGCGTATGGATGCGGCGCCCGAACTCGGCGTTCGCGAAGGCCACCCAGTCGGGCATCTCGACGGCGAAGGCCTCGATGTCCGCTTCGTTCAGGAGCTCGATCGAGAGCGCGTGTCCGTCCCAATGCAGCGCGCTCGAGCGGACCATCTGCGTCCCGAAGGGCGCCTGGCGCAACAGCTCGATCCAGTGAGCCGGGGGAGTGGGGGAGGGCTGCCACGCGACGAGGAAGCTCGTCACGAAGTCGCCCGCCGTCGGCGTCTCGCCCTTGCCGGCGCCGGGCACGACGTGTGGACGGACGCGGGGATGACCGATGCGGACGTGGATCTCGGTCGGCGCGGCCGATTGCTCGGCCTCGGAACGGAACGGCTTCTCTTCGAGGGGCATCGTCGGACTCCTCTGGGGGCTTCACGCCCGGGGAAAGGTCGAGATCCAAGCCATCGCGACGACCAGCATGGCGAACGCGATGACCACGAGCGCCAGGCGAGCGGCGAAGATTCGGAAACGCTGGGAGATCGCGGTCAGCAGCAGGACGGTGGCGAGGACCACGGTGATGCGGACGTAGTCGTCGCCCGTTTGTCGGGTCGCCACGCCGTTCTGGTATTGCGCCTTCGCTTCGTCGCTCAGGGCGCGCGCCTTCCCGAGGCGAGCATCGTTGTACTGCGGCATGAAGCTCGGGCCGGGCGGAGCTTTGGGATCGTGCATCGGGTCGGTCTTCATCCACGCGGCGAAGGCCACGGCGTATTCGGGCCGAAAACGCCGCTCGAAGACTTCCGCGAGAGCGCCGTCGTGTTTCGATTCGGCGGCCATCCAGGAGTTGAAAGTGCAGATGTCGTAGAGGTGCTCCTGGCCGGCCAGCGTCAGCTGCTCCTGGGCAGCGGCGGAGGTGCCCGAGGCCTGGGCATAGGAGGCCGCGCTGCGGGCACCCCAGAGGGCCGCCTCGTAACCGCTCCACGCCGTCATGACCGCGACGACCGCGAGAGCCACCGCCTCGATGACCTCGAGCCACTCCGCGCGGCCGTGCGGGCCGCCGCGGTGGCCCTGCTCGTGGATCTTGTGGGCGAACTCGACGTTCGAAGTGGGCTCGGGCACCGGTTCCTCCCGGCTGGTGCCGGAAGGATATCCGAGGCGGACGCCGGATGCCCGGGCTTAAGGGTCGATCAGGATCTTGCCGAGCATCAGCTCGTGGGTCGTCTCGGGCGGCCCGCCCTGGGCGCAGGAATCGTTGGTGCAGTGGAAGTCCTGCTCGGGCGTTCCCGTCGGAATCGTCAGGAGGTAGGTGAACTGCTGACCCGGATTGACCGTGGTCGCGGGCAGGCCGATCGCCGGGTTGTCGCTGACCGCGTGCGCGCTCGACGGTTCGCCGTCGGGCGGGTCTCCGTTGTAGAGGGTCAGGTTGTAGGAGCAGCCTTCGTGCAGGTGGATGACGCACTTGTGGCATGTGAACGTGTTGGGGGGCTGCCCCACCACGCTGGTCTGCTCGATCTCGTACGGGCAGGCTCCGGCCACGCAGGGATAGACCGACTGGTCGGCGGCGAAGCACCAGTTCCACTGCCAGGACTGGGCCCTCAGAGTGATCTGCGTGATTCCCGGAGTGGGCGTGGGCGTCGGAGTGGCGGCCGGCACCCCCGTCGCCGTGGCGCTCGGCGTCGGAGTATTAGTCCGCGTGCGGGTCGGCTGGCCCGGCACCGGCGTCTCCGTCGGTCCCGACGGGACGGTCGGCGTGGGCGCGACCCACGGGAAGCTGGTCAGGTCCCAGCCGCCGCTCGGATCGGAGCCGGTCTTCGCGTAGACCTGGACCTGACCCGTCGTCACGTCGGTGACGGTCATCGTGTACTGGAGGCTCGTCATCGCGCTCCAGAAGATCCAGTAGTGGCCGAAGGTCGGCGCCTCGAGAAGCTTCACCGTGACCTCCGGGTTCCCGGGGTCCTGCGTGATGCCGGGGAAGCTGAACCAGCCGAACCGGTCCGTCACGGAAACGGCCTGGCCCGGCGAGTCGGCCCCAGTCTTCGGGTCCCTGGCCGCGATCGCGACGTCGAAGGGATGCGACGAGAGCATGCGGAGGGTCGTGGAGGCGGTGACGTTGACGCTCTGCTCGACCATCGTGCCCTGCGCGGAGAGCTGCACCGTATACGCGCCGGCCCCCGTCCACACGTGCGACGGGGAAGCGCTCGTCGCCGAGCTGCCGTCGCCGAAGGTCCAGAGCCACGAGGTCGCGGCGGAGGGCGACGTGTCGCGCAGAAGGACGGTCTGGCCGGCGACCGGGTTCGGAGGATCGATCTCGAAGGTCACGGTGGGCGCCGCGCCGGCTTTCGCGAGCCAGACCGCGGCGAGTCCGACGCCGAGCACCGAGATCGAGGCGGCCAGTTTTCGATTCATACGCCGATCCTGAAAAGAGCGGGGGCGGCCTCGCAGCCGCCCCCGACGTGCGCCTGTGTCAGCAGCTCCCCGGAGGGGCGCCCATGAACCCGAGGTCCATCGTCCCGAAGTTGCCGGCGTTCGGGAACACCGTGGACAAGTCGATGTCCGCCACGCCGAACCACTTGGCGAGCGTGCCGCCGTACTGGTCGGCGCCGGTCGTGGGGATCCATCGTCCGCGGCCGTTCGAGGCGCTGGCGGTGGTGTCGTCCGGGCCGCCCGGCTGGAGGACGGGGAAGATCGAGCCGGTCGAGCCGTTGGGCGTGCCGTAGAAGTTGTTGCCGGACACCGCGTCGCCGACCACGAGCTGGTGGCTTCCCCAGCCATGATCCGTGCCCGCGCCGCCGCCCGAGCCCGACTCCTGCAGCGTCCGGGCGAAGTCCGAAAGCGTGAACGCCGTGATGTTCTCCTGGAGACCGAGCTCGACGGTCGAGTTGTAGAAGGCGTTGAGAGACTGCGAGAGATCGAGCAGGTTGGCGTCCTGGTCGTTGCGCTGGTTCTGGTGCGTGTCGTAGCCGCCCTGCTGCACGATGAAGATCTGACGCGACAGGTTCAGGCTCGGGGAGCTCTGGACGAGCTTGATGACCTTGGCGACCTGCTTCAGCTGGTTGCCGAGGCCCGTGTTCGGGAAGGCCGTGTTGATCGTGGGGTCGGTCGTGAAGTCCGCGCCGATGTCCACGCCCTGCTGCGTCGTGGCGCTGGCGCCCGCGATCATCGTCGCGGTCTGGTCGATCGAGCGGAGGTAGTCCATCGAAGCTCGCCGCGCGACGTCGGTGGCCGACCCGCTGAACCCGTTGAGCACGAGAACGCTCGTGAGCGATCCGGTCCCGATCGAGAGCGGGCGCTGCAGCCCGATGGCGAACGTCTGCTGTCCGGAGATCGAGGTAATCGTGGGGAAGCCGCTGCCGGCGTTGCACGTCGCGACGGCGTCCGAGGCGCGTCCTCCCCAGCCGGTCGAGATCTTGATGTCGGCGCGTCCGGACTGCCAGGCCTGGACCTGGTCCGAATGCGAGAACAGGGCGTACGGCTTCGGCTTGGTGTTGCCCACGTACTCGGTCTGTGAGATCGGCATCACCAGGGGCCCGACGTTCGTGACGACCGCCATCTTGTTGGCGTCGTAGAGGGCCTTGAGCTCGGGCATGTTCGGGTGGAGCCCGAAGGTTCGTCCTCCGAGGCTCGCCGGCGGGTTCGCGAAGGCGGCGATGTTGCCGGCCGGGATCGCGAGCGTCGGGCGCTGGCTCGCGTAGGACGTGTAGAAGGAGTCGGTCGGGATCACCATGTTGTTGGAGTCGTTGCCGCCCTGCAGAAAGACGCAGACGAGCGCGCGGTAGTTTCCGCTCACGCTGTTGGGCGTCGCGAGCAGGTTGGCGAGGCCGAGCTTTCGGACGGTGCCCTGCAGCGCCGCCGCTCCGAGGGCGGCGCACGTCGTGCGGACCAGGAAATCCCTTCTCGAATGCGACATGGCGTTACCTCTGCACCTGGTACTGCGACGACGTCGCGACCAGATAAAGCGCCTGGCGGGCGCGTTTCAGCGTATCCGTGGAGGGCGTCACCGCTTCGACGGCGCCGACGACGGACGTGCGCATCTCGTCCGACATCGTGCCGTGCAACAGAAGCCGGTTCAGCCGATCCACGAGGTTGGCGGAGTTCGGAGCCAGCTCCTGGAGCTCGGTCAGGTCGATCGACGTGCCGGTCGGCTGGTAGCACGAGGTCGCGCTGCAGCTGACGCCGAACGTCGCGAAGACGATGGTGTTCATGAAGTTCGCGCGCTTCAGGGACGTGGAAGCGTCCATGATCCCGAACTCGGGGCCGAGCAGCCCCGCCGAGGCCGGAGGCGCGAGGTAGCCCTGCGGGAAGTAGCTGAACACGGTGTTCGGCTTGAAGACCTCTTCGCCCTGGTCGCGCGTGCAGTTGGTGCAGGTGGAGAGGGCGCCGTCGGACGGCAGGCTCCGGTTGGCCGACTGCGCGTTGAAAGCCCGCAGGACGCCGAGCTCGAAGAGGACGGGCTCCTTGAGCTTGCCGTAGGTGGGATCGCTCGGGGCATTGCGCGCCTCCGGGTCGAGCAGGATCGCCTTCACGACCGCCCAGAGGTTTCCGCGCACGCCCGAGCCGTTGTCGTTGAAGAAGCCCGTCACGCGCTCGAGGTAGGCCGGCGACGGGTTCGACGTGACGAGGCTGTGAATCAGCTCCCGGCAGAGGTAGGGGCCGACGTTCGGGTGGTTGGCCAGGGCGTCGAGAGCCGTGGGGAGGTCCGTGGTGCCCGACCCGCCGGCCGCGATGATCGTGGGCGAGCCGTTGCCGTTCTGATCGGGCAGGAACGGCTGCGCGTCCGGCACGTCCTGGACGAAGAGATCCTTCTCGACCGTGCTGTGGTTGGAGCTCTGGAGCGTCATCGGGCTGATGTAGTCGCCGGCCGTTTCGCCGCTGTCGCCGGCGAGCGTGGGCACCGTGACGTTCGGGATCTTCCAGCCGGTGAAGACGAGCTTCAGGTTGTCGATGACGGACTGGTCGTAGGTCGGCAGGGGCAATCCCGAGATCGGGTCGTTCTGCGTCGAGCCGTCCTGGTTGAGGAGCACGGTCCCGATCGAGAACAACTGCATGATCTCGCGCGCGTAGTTCTCGTTCGGGTTGTTCTTGGTGGACGAATCCATGTTGAGGAAGTCGCCCATGGCCGGGTTGAGCGTCAGCTGGCTCAGGATGTCGCCATAGCTGCCGAAGGCGTTGTTGAAGATGATGTTCAGGTACGGGATGACCTGGCTCGGCCGCGTGATCGTGTTGGTCGAAACGATGTCGACCTTCTGGAGCGCGAAGGCGACTCGCTGGCGGAGCTGGTCGGGCTCATAGAGCGCGTTCGTGAAGAACGTCGTGTAGAGCGGGTACGTCGAGTAGTTGTCGCGCCGGCAGTTCGGCGGGTTCGCAGCGGTGCCGTCGCCGCAGCTGTCCGGGACGTTGTTCGGAACGAGATTCTGCGCCGGGTAACCCGAGGCCGGCAGCGAGAACTGGTTCGCCAGCCACGGGAGGTATCCCTGCCCGAGCACGCCGGAGATGTCGGAGTCCTTCGGGCCCCACGTCGCCTGCTCGAGGAAGCGCGTCGCATCCGGGCGGTGGAACGTCTTGGCGAGAAAGACCGCCATCTGGCCGCGCGTGACCGCGTTGTTCGGACAGTAGAGCGAGCCGCCGCATCCCGAGGTGACGGCGAGGCGGGAGAGCTCCTCGACCCACGGAGCGAACGGGCTCGTGGTCGGGACGTCCGAGAAGACGCCGGTCGCCGCGGGCGGCGCGTAGCCGGTGCCGTGGTAGATCTTCAGGAGGAAGACCGACATCTGGCCGCGGGTGACGGAAGAGCTCGGGCAATACTTCGGCGGCGTGCCGGCCTGGCAGCCTCCCGTGATGCCCTCGGCGTAGAGCTGTTCGATCCAGTCGGCCGCGAAGTCGCCCTGGTGGACGTCGCCGAAGACCGTGCCGGTCGCCGGCGGCGGCACGTAGGCCGAGCCGTGCTCGGCGCGCAGCAGGAAGACCGCCATCTGCGCGCGCGTGATCGAGGCCGACGGGCAGTAGTTGCCGCCGCCGCATCCGGCCGTGATCCCGTCGCGGATGATCGTCTCGACCGGAGCGTGGAAGGCGCTCGACTGCGGCACGTCGGCGAAGTCGGCGAGCCAGCCCCTCGAGAGAACGCTCGCCGGGCCGCCGTTGTTGACGACGATGTCGTAGAGCGCGCCGGCCGTCAGCGACGGGCTCGTCGCCTTGATGAGCGTCGCGCTGTGGACGACCGCGCTCACGCCGACGCCGCCGATCGTCACCGTGGCGCCGGACAGGAACTGGTTGCCGACGAGGTTGACGTTCGTGCCGCCGCCGGCCGGACCCGAGGTCCCGGATGCGTAGGCGAGCTGAAACGGAGTGGAGGTCGCCGTGGCGCCGAGGGCGATACCCCCGGACACCAGTCCGAGGGTCGCGAGAAACGCCAGCGGCCTCGCGGCGCCTCTCGCGAGAGAGGGAAGGGACGTTCGGGGAGAGGAACTTTCTCTCATCGGCATAAGTCCTTTCTCACTGCCGCCAGAAACAATGGATTTTTCGGGTGCGGGAATTGTAGCCATCGGGTGCGAATCGCGAGGTGACGCGGATCACAGGAGGCTTCGACTTTCGCGAACAAGGTGTCCGGAGACTACGGTCTTGCCGCCTGCGGCGCGACTGATCCGCCGGGCCGAAGAAGAACAGGGGCCGGCCGCGCGGCGGCGCTGGCCGATCGATCAGGTTTCGGGAAGGCGGGGACCGCCTCATAATCTTCCCGGACGATCTCGCCGTGAAAACGTTGACGCTTCGGACGATTTTTTCGGCGGCCGGCGTGCTCGCGTGCGCAGCGGCGCCCGGGCAGACGATGCCGCCGCGGCTCGAGTCGGGCCTTCCGGGGTCCGGCCTCACGCTGCCGACGAACTGGTGGGCAACCGAGGTCACGTCCGCGCCGGTCGATTCCGGCTCGGACGGCTTCATCGCCTACATCAACAACGGGAGCCCGCGTCCCCTGCACCCGGACTTCGGCGGCACGCTCGACGACGGGATCGGGATCTACGGGTTTCCGTTCATCGTCGTGGACGGCAGTCAGGCGAAGAAGACGGTCCAGTTCGATCAGGCGGACGAGAGCGACGGCGTGGACCACTCGACGCAGACGTCCTATCCCTTCTATCCGATTCCCGACGCGGCGATCTCGCAGCCGCACTGGATCGAGGGCGGCGACCCCGGTTCGATCGACGACACCGGCGAGATCGATCGCCACATGCTCATCCTGGACCGCGACCACCGGTATCTCTACGAGCTCTACAACGTGTGGTGGGACGGCTCGCAGTGGACGGCATACTCGGGAGCGTTCTTCGACCTGAAGACCAACGACCGGCGGCCCGACGGCTGGACTTCCGCCGATGCGGCGGGGCTCGCGATCCTTCCGGGCCTGGTGCGCTACGACGAGGTCTACGGCCCGGACGAGATCCATCACGCCTTCCGGTTCACGGTGCGGCATACCGACGGTTACATGTACCCGGGCTCGCACCTGGCGGGAACCCAGGTCTCCGGCGCGCCGCCGATGGGCGCCCGCCTGCGCCTGAAGGCGTCCACGGACATCTCCGGATTCGACCCGGCGGTCCAGAAGATCTTTCGGGCGATGAAGAAGTACGGCCTGATCGTCGCCGACAACGGATCGGACATGTACGTCAGCGGAACCTGGGACGTCCGCTGGGACAACGACGTGCTGAATCCGGCGTTCGGCTCCCTGACGGCGTCGGACTTCGAGGTCGTGCAACTCGGCTGGCAGCCGCCGCTGGCACCGGCGCTCGCGGTGGACACGATGCCGTCGGGCTCGTCCAACCAGAACGGCGTGCTCGAGCCGGGGGAGACGGTCGTCGTCGCGCCGTCCTGGGAGAACCCGGCGACCTCGACCGTGACGCTCACGGGCACGGCATCCGGGTTCGTCGGACCGTCGGGTGCGAGCTATTCGCTCACCGACGCGTCGGCGTCGTACGGCTCTCCGCCCTCGGGCTCACCGGCGAGCTGCGGCCAGGCGGGCGGCGACTGTTATGCCGTCGCCGTCTCGAGCCCGGCCGCGCGTCCGTCGGCCCACTGGGACACGACCCTCCTCGAGACGATCAACGGCGCCGCCGCCAAGACCTGGACTCTTCACGTCGGAGGAAGCTTTCCCGACGTGCCGGCGGCCGACCCGTTCTACGCGAAGATCGAGACGCTCTATCACGCCGGCGTCACGGCAGGATGCCTCGGGGGCAACTACTGCCCCGCGGCGTCGGTCACCCGCGCGCAGATGGCGGTCTTCCTCCTCAAGGGAAAGCTCGGCGCGGCGTACGTGCCGCCGGCCGGCTCCGGGACCCGTTTCGCCGACGTGCCTCCGGGGGCCTTCGCCCTCGACTGGATCGAGGACCTCGCCGGCAGCGGCATCACGGCGGGCTGCGACGCGATTCTCTTCTGCCCGGACCGCCCGGTGACGCGCGCCCAGATGGCCGTCTTCCTTCTCAAGGCGCTGCACGGCAGCGAATATGCGCCGCCGCCGGCGCTCGGCGTCTTCGCGGACGTTCCGGCCTCCGACGTCTTCGCGCCGTGGATCGAGGAGCTCGCCGCGGAGGGAATCACCGCGGGATGCGGCGGCGGCGACTACTGTCCCGACAGCCCCAACACGCGCGCCCAGATGGCGGCCTTTCTCGATGCGACGTTCGGGCTGACGCTCTACGGACCCTGACGGGCGATCTTGCGCCGCTCCTTCGCGTAGACCCAGACGCCCGTTCCGACCATCACCGCGGTCAATCCGACGACCTTCGCGAGGGCGAGGAACCGGTTCGGGTTGTCCTCGGCGGGCACGAGCGAGAGACCGATCGAGGCGAGCGTCGTGAAGAGACCCACGACTCCGAGCACCGCGACGGCGCGGCGGCCGCCCGGGATCCGGAACCCCGGAATCGCGGCCTCGCCGCGCAGTTTGATCGCGGCCGCGAAGAGATAGAGAAACGGGATGAAGTACCAGATGATCGTCATGCTCACGAAGGCGTCGTAGGCGCCGCGGACGGAAGTGCCGGCCTGCCCGAGGAAGACGAAGACCGCGGTGACGGCCGCCTGGAGGACCAGCGCCGCCCAGGGCGTGCCCCACCGCGGATGAATCTTCGCGAATTCCGCCGGCAGGTATCGATCCAGTCCCGCGACGAGCGGAATCCGGGCGACGGAGGCGAGCCACGCGCCGACGCTTCCGAGCGCGGTCACGGCGATGAGCACGGCCGCGATCGGCGACAGGCCCGACAGGCCGATGCGCGATTCCGCGCGGGCGATGGCCTGCATGATGGCCTGAAGGCTCGTCGCGTCCCGGGCGGGGGTGGCGACGAGAACGCTCAGCGTGCAGGCGACGTAGATTCCGAGAATGATCGGCAGCGACGCCAGGATCGCCCGGGGGACCGTCCGGCGGGCGTCGCGGATCTCGTCTCCCAGAAAGGACGCCGACTCGAGGCCCGTCAGCGCGAAGGCGATCGTGGACCAGAAGATCACGTCTTTCAGGTGGGTGCCGGGAATCAGGGAGCGGGCCGTGAAGCTCGTCGCCGGGCCGAGCTTCACGAAGGCGACGACCCCGATGACCACCAGAAGCGCGGTGGCGAGCCAGCGAGCGATCGCGCCCACGTTCGAGAGCCACTTGCCGATCTCGACGCCGGCGACGTTGACGGCCGTGCCGAGGGCGAGGCCGAAGAGCGACGCGCCGATGAAGTACGGCGCGCTCGCCGAGTAGCGGATCCAGCGCGGCCCGCCGGCGTACAGCGCGTTGGCGGCCGCGAAATACAGAACCCCCGGAAAGTAGGGCAGGTTCGACATCCAGTAGGTCCAGCCGGTGATGAATCCGGCGAAATCGCCGAACGCCACCTTCGCCCAGACGTAGACCCCGCCTTCTTCGGGATGCCGCGAGGAGAGGGCGATGACGCAGATCCCGAGGGGGAGCGCCATCGCGAAGAATCCGATGATCCAGACCGCGAGCGCCGACACGCCTCCGGCCGCCGCGGTCGCGACCCACTGCAGGTTCGTCCCCGCCGTGATCAGGAAGAGCAGGACGTCCCGAAAACCCATCCCCCGGTGCAGGCCGGCCGGATGCGATCCCGTTTCGCAGCGGTCGTGGGGGGCGAGGTCGGCGATGGCCGCGAGCCTATCGCAGGCGGATCACCGGAGGGCGCGGGTCAGAAGCTCGTGGAAATGGTGGAGGCCGTTCTCGCGCAGGACCGAGTACCGTCCGCGGTCGTAGGTGCGCGAGCGCAGGCCTTTCTGGACGGCCTCGCAGATCGCGATGTCCTCCTGCTGCACCTGGTCGCTGAAGGCGAACGACCGCGCGAACTCCTCGGCGACTCCGGGGCTGTTCGGCTCGAGGACGTACCACTCGAAGCGCGTCAGCGTCCGGTCCGGACCGAGCGGAAGGATGATGTTGGTCTGCAGGTTGTCGGGATAGAGGTTCAGCATCAGGTTGGGGAAGACCCAGTAGTAGAGCGCCTCGGGCTCCGTGCCCGAGGCGAGGTTGCGCCGGTACAGCGAATCCTCGCTCTTCGAGCGGATCGGCGCGTGCTGCTTGGAGTGGTATTCGGCGGTCTCCACCCGGTACGCGCGGTAGTCGATCTCCTTGAAGAGCTCCGGGTGGACGATCGGGATGTGGTATCCCTCGAGGTAGTTGTCCACGTAGACCTTCCAGTTGCACGCGACCTCGTAGTCCACCTTCTTGAAGAGGCTCATGTGCTCGAGGGGAAGGTCCCTCGTCTCGGCCGGGATCGATCCGAGGACGTGCGCCAGGGGCGGCGTGGAAGGATCGAGACAGACGAAGAGAAACGGCCCCCAGGTTTCGACGCGCACGGCGGGAAGGTCCTGGGCGCTCTTCTCGAAGCACCGCACGCCCTCCCATTCCGGCGTGGACTGGAGCCTCCCGTCGAGCGTGTACGTCCAGCCGTGGTAACCGCACATCAGGGCCTTGCGATGCCCGGCTCCCCGCGCGACCGGGCCGGCGCGGTGGCGGCAGACGTTCGAGAAGGCGTGGATCGCCCCGTCGTCCGCCCGCGTGACGACGAGCGGCTCGTCCGCGACCGTGCACGTGAAGTAGTCCCCGGGCAGGCGCACCTGCTCGGTGTGGCCGACGAGCTGCCAGGTCCGCGCGAAGAGCCGATCCTGTTCGCGCACCAGGACGAGCGGGTCCCGATACCACGTCGACGGCAGGGTGGCCGCGGAGGCCAGATCCGTTTCGAAGACGAAGTCGTCCGGACTCGGAGTCACGCCTTGCGTTCCCGACGGGGCCCCGCGGCGCGGACCGGAGCCTTCGGCGCGATGGCGCCGGAGAGGAGCTCGAGGAACTGCTCGATGCGGGCGGCGGTCTTCTCGGCGCGGTTTCCCGACCGCGAGAAGAGCCCCGGGTCCATCTCCTCGGTCAGGAGGGCATCCTGGAAGCGGTCGACCGTCCACTCCATCATGGAGACGATCATGGCCTGATCGACGTCGGAGCGGAGGTCGCCGCGGTCGACGCCCATGCGCACGAAGGCGGCGGTTCCGTAGACGTCCTGATCGCGCAGAAACCGGTTGATCTCCTGGCGCAGCTTCAGGTCCGTGCCGTAGTTTCCGAGCAGCGCGATGCGGTAGGGAATCCAGTTCTCGCGGAGGAGGCGGTCGGTGCGCTCGAGCCAGTACCGGAGCGTCGCGAAGAACCCGCGCGCGACGATCTCCGGCGGAGCGTCGAGCCACGCGGGAAAGGAGGTGACGGCCTTCTTGTAGCCGGCCAGGAAGAGCCCTTCCTTGCTGCCGAAGTGCTGAAACACGGATCCCTTGGCGATGGACAGCTCGGTCGCGATGTCCTCGATCCGCGTGGCGTGGTAGCCGCGCTCGGCGAAGTGGCGCATCGCCGATTCGAGGATTCGCGCGCGCTTGGCCTCCGCGCGGATGCGCGGAGCCGGCAGACGAGTCGGGACGGTCCGGACTTCGATGGTTCTCATGACTGGGGGTCAGCTTATGAAGGTCCGGACCGAAAAGCAACCTGTGCTAGCTTACAAAGAGCGACAGGCGTCCGCGATGACTGCCGATCAGAATCACCGGCTCTACGACGCGGTCGTCGTGGGCGCGGGCCACAACGGCCTGACCGCCGCGGCCTATCTCGCCCGGGCCGGCCTTTCCACTCTCGTCCTCGAAAGAAGGGCGGTCGTCGGCGGCGCATGCGTCACCGAAGAGATCGCGGCGGGATGCCGGGCTTCGACGACGTCCTACATCGCGAGCATGCTCCGTCCCGAGGTCATCCGCGACCTCGATCTCGCGCGACACGGGCTGCGCATGGTTCCCTGCGATCCGGCCCTCTTCGTACCGTTCCTCGACGGAGGCGCCGCCGCCTGGTGGTCCGACCGCGACCGGACCGTCGAGGAGATCGCGCGGCTCTCGCCCGCGGACGCGCGCACCTTCGTGCGCGTCGACGACGAGTTGAAGAAGCTCGCGCGCTATCTCCAGCCCTTCTTCCTCGAGCCGCCTCCGGACGTGCACACCCGGGGCTTCGCCGGCGCGCTCGAGGCGCTTCGGGTCGGGAAGCGCTTCCGCGGGATCACGGGCGGGGAGATCTCGAGAATGGTCTCGTTCCTGACGGGCAGCCTCGGCGACTTTCTCGACCGCAACTACGAGTCGGAGAAGGTCAAGACGCTCTTTCTCGCCAACAACGTCTACGGCAAGCACGGCGGTCCGTACGCCCCGGGGACGGCGCTCGGACTGCTCTTTCACCTGCTTTCCGGGGGCGAGCACGAGCTCCAGGGCTTCTACGGCCACGTCCTCGGCGGCATGGGCTCGATCACGCAGGCGATGGCCGCCGCGGCCCGGGGCTTCGGCGCCGAGATCCGGACGACGGCGCCCGTCGCTCGGATCGCGGTCGCGGAGGGGCGGGCGCGCGGCGTCGTGCTCGAGGATGGCACCGAGATCGGCGCGAAGGTCGTGGTCTCCAACGCGGACCCGAAGCGCACGTTTCTCCGGCTCATCGGCGAGGACGGCCTGCCCGATGACTTCCGGCGCGCCGTCGCGGGCATCAAGATGGACGGCCCCTGCGCGAAGGTCAACCTCGTGCTGTCCGAGGAGCCTCGCGTCGCCGCCATGCCTCCCGAGTTCCGGAAGTCGGAGCGCGCCCTCTTCACGCTCGTGCCCTCGCTCGATTTCGCCGAGCGATGCTATGCGATCGCGCGCGAAGGCGAGATTCCCGAGCAGCTCTGGGTGGACTGCGTCGTCGCCTCGAACGTCGACCCGTCGCTCGCGCCGGAGGGCCGCCACGTCATGACGTGCTTCGTCCAGTACGTGCCTTATCGGCTGAAGGCGGGAACCTGGGACGAGAACCGGGACCTCCTCGGCGATCGGGTCGTCGCGAAGATCGCCGAGTACGCACCGAACGTTCCCGGCGCCGTCGTCGCCCGCCAGGTCCTGACCCCGCTCGACCTCGAACGGACGTATGGGCTGACCGAGGGCAACATCTTTCACGGCGATCTCTCGCTCGAGCAGCTCTTTTTTCTCCGGCCCGTGGCCGGGTTCGCCCGCTATCGGACGCCGATTGCGGGGCTCTATCTCTGCGGGGCGGGGGCGCATCCGGGCGGGGGCGTCACGGGTGCACCGGGCCACAACGCCTCGTGCCAGATCCTGCGCGACTGGAAGCGGGGCGTCGCCTGAGCGCAGAGCTCGATCGCACCGCGGATTTCCTGATCCTCGGGGCGGGGGTGATGGGCGCGTCGATCGCGTTTCATCTGGCCCGGCGCGGCGCGGGAAGGATCCTCGTTCTCGACAAGGGCGACGTCGCCGGGGGCGGCAGCGGGCGCTCCTCGGCCCTCGTCCGCATGCACTACAGCTTCCCGCCCGAGGTGGACCTGGCCGTTCGGAGCCTCGAGATCTTCCGCTCGTGGAAGGACTACGTCGGCCGCGACGGAGACTTCCGCGCGACGGGCTTCGTCCGGATCGTGCCGGAGGCGGAGCTTCCGCGGCTCGAGAAAAACGTCGCGATGCAGCGCGAGCACGGAGTGGACGCGCGGGTCGTGGATCGCCGCGAGCTCTCCGAGATCGCCCCGAACTGGAGCGTGGACGACGTCCCGTACGCCGCCTGGGAGCCCGGCTCCGGGCACGGCGACGGCGCCGGCGTCGCGAACGACTTCCTCGAGCGCGCGCGCGAGATGGGCGTCACGTACCGGTCGCAGACGCGTGTGACGGCGTTTCGGACGGAGAACGGCCGTGTGGCGGGCGTTTCGACCGATCGCGGCGACGTCTCCGCTCCGGTCGTCGTTTCGGCGACGGGTCCCTGGAGCCGGCCGCTGTTTGCCGGCGTCGGCTTCGACCTGCCGGTCGAAGGCGAGTACCACGAGGTCGCGATCCTGAAGAACCCGCCGAGTCTCGCCGGGGTGGGGCCGGCCTGCATCGACGGCATCACGACGACTTACTTTCGACCGGAGGTCGGAGGCCTGACGCTCGTCGGCGATTTCTGGGGGAAGCGCGGAGCCAATCCGGATTCGTACTCGCAGACCGCCACCGCGGATTCGCTCGCGCCGCTCGTCGAGCGCGCCGTCGGACGCGTCCCGGCGCTCGCCGACGCCGCGATCTGGCGGGGCGTCACCGGCGTGTACGACGTCAGCCCGGACTTCCGTCCGCTGCTCGGGGTCGCGCCCGGCGTGGAGGGCCTCTACGTCGTGTGCGGCTTCTCGGGCATGGGGTTCAAGATCTCGCCCGCGATCGGGCTCGTGGTCTCGGAGCTCCTGCTCGACGGAGGAGCGAAGACCGTCGACATCTCGGCCTTCGATCCGGAGCGTTTCGCGAGGGGCCGTCCGATCAAGGCGCAATGGGAATACGGCGACGAAGAGCCGGCGGCGTACACGTGATTCCGGTATTCGTATAGGAGACGGCGCTTGAACAACAAGAAGAAGGGGATCCTCGAACGACTCTCCGAAGGACCCGTCCTCGGCGACGGCGGGTACCTGCTCGAGCTCGAGAAGCGCGGCTGGGTGCGTGCCGGCCCGTTCACGCCCGAGGTGGCCCTGACGCGGCCGGAGGCGCTGAAGCAGCTGCACGTCGAGTTTCGGGAGGCGGGCGCGGAGGTGCTCCAGGCCCTGACGTTCTATGCGAGCCGCGACAAGCTCGCGACCGTGGGGCTCGAGAACCGGCTCGAGGACCTGAACCGTGCGGCCGTGCGCATCGCTCGCGAGGTCGCCGGCGACCGGTGCCTCGTCGCGGGAAACCTCTCGCTGACCTGGATGTACGAGCACGGAAGCCCGGCCTCCTACGACCGGGTGCGCCGCACCTTCGACGAGCAGCTCGCGGTTCAGGCCGAGGAAGGGATCGACTTCGTCATCGGCGAGACGTTCTCGTGGCTCGGCGAGGCGCTCCTCGCCGTCGAGCGGGCGAAGAAGACGAACCTTCCCGTGATGGTCACGGTGTGCTTCGAAAACAAGCCGGTCACGTCCGACGGCCAGAGCGCCGCGGACTGCGCGAAGGCGCTCCAGGATGCCGGCGCGGACATCGTCGGGATCAACTGCCTGCGCGGGCCGGAGACGACGCTGCCGCTCATCGAGGAGATGCGCCGGGCGGTGAAGGGATACGTGGCGTGCCAGCCGGTGGGGTACCGGACGTCGCCGGAGCGCCCGGACTTCACGAGCCTGCCGGCCTTTCCGTTCGAGCTCGATCCGCTCCAGCATTCGCGCCGCGAGATGGCCCGATGGGCCGAGCAGGCGCGCGATCTCGGCATCGACTACATCGGCTCCTGTTGCGGTTCGGTGGCGGTCCACGTCCGCGAGATGGCCCGGGCGCTCGGAAAGCTTCCGCAGGAGAACCGGAAGTGGTCGGTCGACTACTCCAAACCGATGTCGGCCTACGAGTACTACAAGCACGACGCGGCGGGAGAACGCCGCGTCGAAGCCGGCGCCGAGCGAAGCGAGGGGCCGACTTCGAAAAAGGACTGAGCGGCGGGAGAACGCCGCGTCGAAGCCGGCGCCGAGCGAAGCGAGGGGCCGACTTCGAGAAAGGACAGCGCGGCGGGAGAACGCCGCGTCGGAACTGGCGCCGAGCGAAGCGAGGGGCCCGTTTCGAAGGAAGACAGCGCGGCGGGAGAACGCCGCGTCGGAACTGGCGCCGAGCGAAGCGAGGGGCCCGTTTCGAAGGAAGACAGCGCGGCGGGAGAACGCCGCGTCGAAGCAGGCGCCCGGCAAGGCGAGGGGCCGGGCTTCGACGCAAGACAGCGCGGCGGGAAACGAAGGAGGGTAAGGCCCCGATGGCTCTCGAGAAGTCGCTGCCGAGCGAGTACTACCGGTCCCCGGAGATCTTCGCCCGGGAGCGCGAGCGCATTTTCAGCCGCGAGTGGATCTGCGCGGGACGAGCCGACGTCCTGCCGGAACCGGGCGCCCTGCGCGTGCTCGAGCTGCCCGGGGAGAGCATTCTCGTCACGCGGACCCGGGAGGGACGGCTGCGCGCGCACTACAACGTCTGCCGTCACCGCGGCGCACGCCTGTGCGCCGCGGACGCGGTCACGGCGGCGATCCGTTGCCCGTACCACGCCTGGACGTACGGCCTCGACGGACGGCTTCTCGGCGCGCCGTTTCTCAACCAGGACCCGTCTCTGCGCGAGGAGGACTTCTCGCTCCACCCCGTGGGAATCGACGTCTGGGGCGGCTTCGTCTTTCTCAATCTCTGGCCGGCCGGGCCGGCCGCGCGCGACTTCCCGCTCCACATCGGTCCGGCGGCGGAACGCGTGCGGCGCTATCCCCTCGACTCGCTCGTGACGGGAGCGCGCCTCGAGTACGACGTTCGCGCCAACTGGAAGGTCGTCGCCGAAAACTACAACGAGTGCTATCACTGCGCGGGTGTCCACCCGGAGCTGTGCGAGCTGGTCCCGGCCTTCAAGGAGAAGGGCGGCTCGGGGCTCGACTGGGAGCACGGCGTGCCGCACCGCGACGGCGCTTACACGTTCACGCGCAGCGGGACCTCGCCGCGGCCGCCGTTTCCGGGCCTGTCCGAGGAGGAGCGGACGCGCCACAAGGGCGAGCTCGTGTATCCCAATCTCTTTCTGTCGCTCTCGCCCGAGCACGTGGTCGCCTTCACCCTGATGCCCGAAGCGCCGGACCGGACACGGATCGTCTGCGAGTTTCTCTTCGACGCCGCCGTGGCGGCCGACCCGGGCTTCGATCCGTCCGACGCCGTCG
Source organism: uncultured Acidobacteriota bacterium (assembly GCA_963738945.1). GTDB lineage: Bacteria > Acidobacteriota > Thermoanaerobaculia > UBA5066 > Gp7-AA6 > DAHUXD01. The sequence continues at coordinate 1,559,949 of CAVTYD010000002.1, read as the reverse complement.
AGTTCTGGGACCTCATCAACCGGCAGGATTGGACGATCTGCGAGGAGGTCCAGCGCGGAATGACCTCCCGCGTTCACCGCTTCGGCTATTACGCGCCGATGGAGGACCAGAGCCTCGACATCCGGCGTTACGTGCTCGAACGCCTGGGCGAGACTATTCCTTCCTGATCGCCTCGCGGAGCCGCGTCTCGACGTAGTCGAAGAACGGATTGCAGTTGAGCCGCATCCAGCTGTCCATCGGGACGGTCAGGACGTCGCGCTCGCCGCGCGGGGCGAGCAGCCCGAGCCGCAGCCCGTAGTCCTGAGTGAGGTCGGGGGCGAGGCCGAAGAGGGGATCGTCGAATCGAAACGGCGTGGCCAGGTGGGAGAGCGAATAGACCTGAGGCGGCCACGCGAGGCCGAGGGGCGTCTCGGTCGCCGCCGCGGATCCCGGCGCCAGCGTCCGGACGATCGCGTCGCGGGAGCCCGCGCCGGCGTTGGTCACGAGCGAGAGCCGATACCGGCGGCCGGTGTTCTCGAGCAGCGCGGCCAGCCGCGAGTCGAAGTTGTTCTTGAGGAACCCGAGCGCGACCGCGGCCCGGTTGACGTCGAAGAGGACGAGCTCGCTGCCGTTGTCCTGGAGGTTTCCGAAAAGGGCGTCGATCGTCGCCCAGGTCTCGACCGTCGAGTCCACGAGCGAGACGAAGGCGAGGATCGGCGGCAGCCCCCGGATCCGGCCGCTCCCGGCCTCGCGTTCGATCGAGGCCTGGATCTCCCGCGTGATCTCGGTCGTCTGTTGGCCCGCGAAAGCGGGGAAGGAGTTGTACTTGAACGGGTTGTACTCGGGAAGGATGTCCATCCAGCGCGACTGCGCGAAGTAGGGGATCGCACCCACGGCTCCGACGAGCTTGGCGATCCAGCTCGCGGCGAGCGCGAACCGCGTCACGCCGATCATCGGAGAGAAGAGGACGACTCGGTCGGCGCGCGGCAGGTTCGCGTCGCCGAGAGCGTCGAGGGAGTACTGGACGGCGAGAGCGCCTCCGTTCGAATAGCCCACGATGTGGAAGGGGAGCTTCGGTCCGATGCGCGCCCGGACGGCGCGCGCGCCGAGACGCGTGGCCGCCCGCCAGTCTTCCCAGCGGGCCTCCGTCAGGGCGCCCGGGATCGTGCCGTGGCCCGGCATCCGGAGGGCGAGAGCGTAGAAACCCTCGCGCGCATAGATCTCGGCCTCCGCACGAACGCTGTAGGGCGAGTCGGTGAGTCCGTGGATGAGAAGGACGCCGCCCCGAATCTCGCCGTCGGGAATCATCTCGTAGGTGCGATTCCAGTTCTTCGGAAACCGCAGCGGGTTCACGACGGCGTCCGCGGCGTAGCGGTTGTAGAGGGTTCGGGCGTCGGGGTGTCCGGGAACGATGATCGTCCGCTGCATCTGCGCGAAGAGCGTGTCCTCCATCCGGAGGTAGTCGGCGAGCGTGGAGGAGGGAGGAAGGTCCCGGGCGCGGACCTCGGCGGACAGCGCGCCGTGCCAGGGCTCGAGCGGCGGCTTCGAGCGCGCGTCGAAGGCGCGCACGAACACCAGGGTCACGACGGCGATCAGCGCGATGTCGATCGCGCCGAAGACCCACTTGAACACGGTCTTCATGGGGCGGAGTCTACTTCGCCCCGTCGGGCTCCTTCTTCCAGAAGAACTTCGGCGGCGGCGCTTCCTGCGGCCACACCTTCTTCAGCGTTTCGCCTTCCCACATCTCTCCGTTCTTGACGACCCAGCGGATCTTCGTCGTGTTGTGGATGTCGTCGAGCGGGTTGGCGTCGAGGACCATGAAGTCGGCGAGCTTGCCCGGCTCGATCGAGCCGAGGTCGGTGGCGAACCCGATCTTCTCGGCCGCGAGGATCGTGGATGCGCGCAGCGCCTCCATCGGCGTCATCGCCCAGTTCTTCTGCGTCGCCCCTTCACCGGCCATCGCCCAGATCTCCCAGTGCGGACCGAGCCCCTGGAGCTGCCCGTGCGCCCCGAGCGAGACGTTGCCGCCGGCGCGCAGGACCTCGGCGGCGCCGTGCGCCACGGTCGGGAAGTGGTATTCGGATGGCCAGATCCACGGGTGGCGCCGGGCATTGCGATCGAGGTACTCGTGCGGCACGAAGCGGTTCAGCTTCGGGTCGTCGTGCGGGTTGGCGGTCTGCCAGTAATACTCCTCGCCCCACGGGCCGCCGTAGGCGACGAGCAGCGTGGGCGTGTAGAACGTGGTGGACCGGGCGACGAATTCGACGATGTCCCTGTTCAGGGCCACCGGCAGGGCGTGCTCCCAGGCCGTGAAGCCGTCCGTCACCATCGTCATGTCCGTCTGGAGCTCGCCGGCGCCCTCGGCCGTCAGCAGCATGTGCAGCTCGCGGCATGCCTCGGCAAAGTAGATCCGCTGGGAGCGGCGCGGCTGCTGGTAGACCTTGATCATGCGCGCGCCATAGGCCTTCATCCGCCGGACCTGGTGCTTCGCGTCGTCGAGGTTGTTGACCTCGGCGAAGACCCCGGCCTGCTGGCCGCCGTAGAGGACGTCGCCCGAGGAGTAGATGCGGGGACCGAGCATCAGCCCCGCCTCGACGTCCTCGCCCTGCGCGAAGACGTCGAGCGACGGCGCGGAGGGGTCGTACACGGTCGTGACTCCGTAGGCGAGGTTCGCCGCGTACTCCCACTTCACCTCCGGGAAGAGCTCGAAGCCCGAGTAGTGCAGGTGCGCATGGGTGTCGATGAACCCGGGCAGGATCGTCTCGCCCTTCGCGTCGTACACGCGGGCGCCCGCGGGGGCCGCCAGGGTCCCGGCCGGGCCCAGGCCGGCGATGCGGTTGCCGGTGACGAGCACGTCGGCATCTTCGAGGACGCCGTCGCCCTTCATCGTGATGACCCGCGCGCCGCGCAGCAGGAAGGAGCCCTGGGGCGCCGGCCGGGGCGCCGTCATCGCGATCTCGATCGTCTCGGACTTCGGGACGCGCGAATCCTGGACCTTCGCCTTCTCCCGGTCGGTCTTCTCCTTCTCCGTCTCGGGCGCGCCCTTCTTCGCCTCCTCCTGCTTCGCCTTCTCTTCGGCCTTGCGGCGCTCCTCGCGGGCGAAGTCGAGAGCCGAGGTGAGGGGCAGGCGGTAGAAGGTGTTCGCGAGGGCCCACGTGATCGTGCGGCCGTTGTCGGCCCAGCGCACGTAGCCGCCCGCGTCGTCGGAGAGGCGGTAGACGGGGACGGCGCCCTCCTTCAGCGAAACCTCCGGAGGCTCCTTCAGAAGGACGCCCGGCATCGCCGTGACGTAGACGTTGTCGCGCGACGTGAAGACGATCCACTGGCCGTCCGGCGACGGGACGAGGTCGTCGACCGCGGGGAAGCGCATCCATCTCTTCTTGTCGGTGCCGTCCACGCGCACCGAGACGAGATCGTTCTTCGGGTCGTCGGTCGGCTTCTTGGCCTCGACGGGGTCGCGGTAGTAGATCCGCGTGCCGTCGGAGTTCCAGAAGGCCTGCGGGTGGAAGCGCAGTCCCTCGCCGAGCTTGACCGCCGTGATCGGCCGGAAGTCGCCGCCCGAGGCGTCGAGGACGCCGATCTCGAAAAAGTCCTCTTCCTCGGGCTGGTGCCCTCGGAACTCCAGGCCCGACCCGCGCAGGACGGCGATCCGGTCGCCCTTCGGCGACCACGACGGGTTGGCGTAGTGGCCGGCCGCGCGCGAGATCTTTACGGGTGTCGAGCCCGGGACGGCCGCGGCCTTCCAGACGTGCCCGCCTTCCGCATCGCTCCAGGAGACGTAGACGATCGATTTTCCGTCGGCCGAAAGGGCCGGCGCGTACTCGCGGCGCGGCAGGGAGGCGTCGTCCTTCGTGAGGCGCCGGGGAGAGCCGACGGTCTTGCCCGCGGAAATCTCCTGCAGCCAGACGCGGCCGAATGCCTCGAAGGCGATCCAGCGGCCGTCGGCCGACTGGCTCGGCCAGCGCAGGATCTTCGCCTTCACCGGGCCCGTTTCGACGCGATCCTGAAACGTGACGCGCGGCGCCACGAACTGCTCGACGGCGGCGGTGAACGGGATCTCGCGGCGCTCCGCGCTCGCGAGCTCGAGCCTCGTCAGGTGCCCCTGGTCGGAGAAGACGAGAGTCTTGCCGTCCGGCGTGAACGCATAGTTCGGCCAGAGGTCCATCTGGGCGAATCCCTCCTCCTCATCGCGGGTCACGGCGCGCGTCAGGATGCGCTCGGAGCCGGAGGCGAGATCGCGAGCCACCATCACGGTGTCGTCGTCGCGCCGCGAGATGTAGACGAGCGTCTTCCCGTCCGGCGACACGGCCGGACGCACCGCTCCGCCGAAGCCCGTCGTCACCGGAAAACTCTGGGCGAGGTCGCGGTCGTAGCGGAGGATCTGCCAGAGCCCGTCGACGAGGTTGGGCGTATAGCTGAAGCGGCGCTCCCGGGCCTCGTAGTAGATCGACTGGCCGTCCTTCGTCGCGACGGCGCCGCCGGCGTTGTTGACGTCGTCGGAGCTGGTCAGCTTCATCCCGCCGCCGCCTTCGCGGTGGTAGATCCAGAGCTCGACGGGAGGAATGCCTCCCCGCTTGCCGTCCTCCTTGCGGGCGATGAGGTAGTTCCCGTCCGGCGTCCAGGCGGCGCTGCGAACGTAGGCGTCCTTCTCGGTCGTCAGCGCGCGCGGGTTCTTGCCGTCCGCGTCCATCAGCCAGACGTTCTCGATGCCGCCGCGGTCGCTCGTGAAGGCGATCGCCTTTCCGTCGGGCGAGTAGCGCGGGTGCGAGTCGAAGGCCGGACCGCGAGTGATCGCGGTGGCCGCGCCGCCGGAGAGCGGCACCGTGTAGATGTCGCCGAGCAAATCGAAGACGATCGTGCGGCCGTCCGGCGAGACGTCCACGGACATCCACGTGCCCTCGGTCGCCGTGAAGGCGATCGTGCGGGTGTCGGAGCGGGGCGTGTTGATGTCGGCGGCGGGGTCGGCGGTCTTGTCCTTGCCGGGCGCCGGCGGATCGGCGGCGAAGACCGCCGCGGCGATCGCGAAGACGAGCCCGAAGCCCGCGACGGTGCGGAGGCGGGGCGGCCGCTGGCGCATGCGTTTCTCCTTGTCGAAAGGGGCGACGGATACCGGACGCGGGCACCCGGGAACGTCCACGGAAGCGCGGGATTATCCGTCGCGCGCGAGGGGGGGAGTCAACAGGAAAGTGATCGGGGCGACAATGGAGGGGACGATGCGAACACGCACGGCGGCGATCGTGGCGGCGGGGGCCGTCGCTCTCTTCGCATGGCGGCACGCGCTCGGCCTGCGCCTGCTTTCTCACCGGCCGGCGCCGCACCCGGACGTGACCGGCGACCCGATCCAGACCGCCGGGGAACGCGCACCCTTCGAGTTCGCCGCCGGAAGCCGGCGCTTCCGGATCGTTCCCCGGTTCCGGTGGGACGAATCGGCACGGGTCGTCTCGGAGGAGCCGTATCGCTGGGGCGAGGCCGGCGCCCTGATTCCCGAGGACCTCGCGCTCGCCTGGGGTCCGCTCCTGCGGCCGCCGTTTGCGGGCCGGGTTTCCTACAGCCAGGGCTCGCGCTTCTTCTTCTGGAGATACTCCGACGGCTCGCTCGACCGCGGCACCATCGTCTCACACGCCGCCAACACCCACGTCATCCCCGCGACGCTCCGGCTTCGCCGGGCGGTCGCCTGCGTCGGCGAGGGCGACGACGTGCGCCTCGAGGGCTGGCTCGTGGACGTGGACGGCATCACCGACCCGGCCTTCCACTGGGGCACGAGCACCTCGCGGACCGACGAGGGCCCGAACTCCTGCGAGACCGTCTATCTCGAGCGGCTGACCGTCAACGAGCGCGTGTACGAGTAGGGCGAGGGGGGGTCAGGCTCACTCCTCGTACACGCCGGCGCTCGTGAAGAGCGTGAACGCCTCGGGAAAGGCGTCCTGGCGTCCGGACGCGAACGAGAGAACCGAGCCGTCGCGGAAGTAGATCGCGATCCGCTCTCCCGGTTCGATCGCGACCTTCGCGACGTGCTTGTGCATCTGGCCGAGCAGGGCGCTGGCGAATTCCGGCTGGCCCGTCTCGCTCGAGGTGCCGTTCACGGTCACGCGGACCGGGGTGTAGATGTTGAGCAGGGGATTGAGATTGAAGTGCAGCTGCACGTAGTCCGCGAAAAACCCGACGCCGGACAGCGTCTCCTTCAATAGATCCGAAAACCAGTCGATCTCCGCCATGCGTCGTTTCCTCTTCGTACCGGGGCCTCGGGGCCCGCGTCGATAGAGTGGCGCTTTGAGCGGTGGATTGGGACTCGGAAAAATACGGGGTCTAGGCCGCCTCCCACCGCTCGGCGACGCGCCGGGCAATCAGGAAGAACGCGACGCCGAGCCCGACGAGCACGGTGACCTGCGGCCAGATCGTCCAGAGGGGGGCGTCGCGCCAGAAGATCTTCTGAAATCCGTCGAGGGCCCAGGCATTCAGGGTCACGAGGCCGATCTTCTGGAGCTTCTCGGACATCAGGAACCGCGGGAAGAGGCTCCCGCCGAGGGCCGACATCAGCAGGATGGCCAGGTTCGAGAGGGCCACGAGCTGCATGCGCGAATGGCAGACGGAGGCGAGCATGAGGCCGAAGGCCGAGCAGGCGAGCGACGTCGCCACCGTCATGATCACGAATCCGGGGATGTGGCTCCAGAGCTCGAGCCCGAAGAGCAGCGCGCCCCAGACGAACATCAGCACGAGCTGCACGACGCCGACGCCGCCGAGATACAGGAGCTTGCCGAGCAGGAGCTTCGTCATCGAGACGCGCGTCGCGAGGATGCGATCGAGCGTTCCGCTCTCGGCTTCTTCGATGAGGGCGCCGCCGGCGCCCGCCGCCGAAAAGAGGAGAAACATGACCCCGAGTCCGGCGGCGTAGAAGGTCACCGTCGGGTTCTTCTTCGTCTCGCCCAGAACGTCCTTCGTCTCGACCGCGACGAGGCCGCCGCCGCCGGAGGCTCCCGCGCGCGCGGATGAGGCCGGCGCCGAGCCTGCGGGGGGCGCCTCGTCGATCCGGCGGATCGCCGACTCCATGCGCTCCCTCTGTTCCGGCGTCAATCCGCCGCTCCACTTCTCGAGCTCCGCCATTCCCGATCGCGCCATCGCCGCCGGCAGGGACGTCATTGCGACCTTCTGCAGGATTCCGTTGAGCACCTGCGGCGCGACGGGGTCGGCCGTGTCGGCGAGGATCCGGAGGGCGACGCGCGTCGCTCCCGGGCCGAAGGCGATCGGGCTCGCGCCAAACCCCTTCGGAATCACGAGCGCGACCGGAACGTCGCCCTTGCGCACCACTTCCTCCGCCTGGGCCGCGGTGTAGAGGGGACCCGGCGCGTTCTCGTCGCCGGGCTTGAGCCCGACCGACAGCCCGGCCTCGGCCTGGAGGCCCGCGACGAAGCGTCTCGAGACGTCGCTGCCGTCCTCGTCGACGATCGCCACGGGAATCTTCCGCGTCAGGGCCTTGCCCGAACCCGCGAAGATGGAGGCGAAGATGGTGAAGAACGCCACCGGCAGGACGAACGCGAGCACGAACGCGGCACGGTCGCGCTTCAGGTTCATCAGGCGGTTCTTCGCGACGGCGAGGATCAGGCTCATTCGCGCAGCTCACGCCCGGTCAGCTGGAGGAAGACCTGTTCGAGGGTCGGCGACTTCAGCGTCAGGTCGCGCACGGGAACGTGCTCCGAGTGGAAGACGTCGAGCAGGCGGCGGATCTCGCCGGCGGGATCCTCGACCGAGAGCCGCACGACCGTTCCATCGACGGCGGCGCCGAGCCCCCCGAGCTTCTCGACGAGCGAGGCGGGCATCGCCGAGGACACCTCCACCGCGACGGCCTGGCGCCCGCCGACGGTGCGCCGCACGAGCTCGTCCTTGGTGCCGGACGCGATGATCCGGCCGTTGTCGATGATCGCCACGCGGTCGCAGAGGCGCTCGGCCTCCTCCATGTAGTGGGTCGTGTAGACGAGGGATACCCCTCGGCCCTTCAACTCGCCGATCATCGCGTAGATCCGCTCGCGCGACTGGGGATCGACGCCGACCGTCGGCTCGTCGAGCAGCAGCACGCGGGGCCCGTGGATCGTTCCGGCGGCGATGTTCAGACGGCGCTTCATGCCTCCCGAGAGCTTGTCGGTCTTCTCGTCGGCGCGGTCGGCGAGGCCGATCCACTCGAGGCTCGTCCGGATTCCCGCCTCGAGCGCCTCCCCGGAAAGGCCCTGGTAGCGCCCGAACGTCCACAGGTTCTCCCGGGGCGACAGCGGCGGGTAAAGCGCGATCTCCTGGGGAACCCAGCCCCGCACCGCGCGCGCGCGATCGTCCCAGGCGTCGAAACCGAGGACGCGGACCGTGCCCCGGTCGGGCACGACTCGCCCGGCGACGCTGCGCACGAGCGTCGTCTTGCCGGCGCCGTTGGGGCCGAGCAGGCCCAGGATTTCGCCGGGTTGGAGGGACAGGGAGACGCCGTCGAGGGCCTGGCGCTCGCCAAACGCCTTCGAGAGGTCCTGGATCTCCAGGGGAAGTGCGCCGCCCGCCATTCGGAGTGCATCCTAGCCGATCGCGGGCCTCGATCCTCGACGGCGTCTTGTCGCCTTCACGGACCTGGGTTAATCTGCGCCGCTTGCCCCGACCGAACCGATGACCTCCCTGACGTTCGTCCTGCTCGTCCTGGCGGGAAGCTTCGGCATTCTTCTCTCGTTTGCGCAGGCTCGTTCGCGGGCCGTGCTCGCCGAGGACGGGTTCGAGGAGCCGGGCCGGCGCGCGGTCGCGATGGGACTGCTCGGCGGCGTCCTCCTCCTGACGGTGGCGATTCCTTTCGCCGGGGGTCTCGCCGGGGCGCAACCGGAGACGAAAGAGCTCTCGCTGGTTTCGGTGTTCGCCGTCCACGGGATGCTCCTCTTCTTTCTCGCCTGTTACTTCGCGCTTTCCGGCCGGCGGTCGGTGGCCGACTTTCTGCGCCTGCGCAGCGAGCACCCCGCCGCGGACCTCGCGCGCGGCGCGGCGATCGGCCTCGCGGGCTGGCTCATCACGATCGTGACGGCGATGGTCCTGCTCGGCCTCTGGTTCCTCGTCTCTCACCGTCTGCGGGGCGGCGATTCGGGCGGCGGGGGCATCTCGCCGACGATCGTGTGGCTCGTCTCGCGGCCTCTCGGGGTCAAGCTGCTGATCGTGGCCTCGGCGATGGTCGTGGAGGAGCTCTTCTTCCGGTCCTTCCTGCAGACGCGCGTCGGACCGGTGGCGGCGACGCTGATGTTCACAGCGGCCCACGGGGCCTACGGCCAGCCGCTGATGCTCGTCGGCATTCTCGTCATCTCGACTGTGCTCTCGATCACTTTCGCGAAGTCCCGCAACGTGTTGCCCTGCATCGCGGCGCATGGCGTCTTCGATGCGATCCAGATGTTCGTGGTGATACCTCTCTACCTCCACCAGCTCCAGGCGCCCTGAACCGAGCGCGCGGGCGCGCTTTGCTAATATGTGACATGAATCTTCGGCGCCGTCGGGGCTTTGATCCGGGCGCCTTCCGACGCGGCGCCGCCCTCGCGGCTTTCGCGCTCTTCGCGGTCAGCGCCGCTCGGGCGCTCGACCCGAGCAAGGCCATCACCCAGTACGCGCACCAGGTCTGGAAGACCGACTCGGGGCTGCCGCAGAACTCGATCCAGGCGATCCTCCAGACCCGCGACGGCTACATATGGCTCGGCACGGAGCGCGGCCTCGTCCGATTCGACGGCGTGCAGTTCACCGTTTTCGACAAGGGGAACACGCCCGGGCTTCAGAACAGCAACGTCCAGGCCCTCTTCGAGGACCGCGAGGGCCGCTTCTGGGTCGGCACCTGGGGCGGCCTCCACGTCTTCGAGGACGGCCGCATCCGGAGCTTCACGACGCGCGAGGGGCTGACGAACAACCGCGTTCTCGCGATCGGAGAAGACCGCGACGGCGCGATCTGGGTCGGCACCGGAGGGGGAGGGCTCGACCGCGTGCAGAACGGCCGCGTGACGGCCGTCTACACGGCGAAGAACGGCCTGACGAACGACCATGTCTGGTCCCTCGTGCCCGACCGGGATGGCGGCCTCTGGATCGGGACGGACGGCGGAGGCCTCGACCGGCTTCGCGGCGGGAAGATCACGGCCTACGGCCGCAACGAGGGTGAGATCGCGCCGATCGTCGAGGCGGTCTTCGTGGACAGCCGAGGCGACGTCTGGATCGGGACCGACGGCTCCGGCCTCGGACGTCTGCGGGACGGGACGTTCACGTTCTACGGCGCGAAGGACGGCCTCGCGAGCAACACGGTCGAAACGATCCAGGAGGACCGCGACGGGAATCTCTGGATCGGGTGCCGGAGCGGCGGGATCTCGCGGCTGGCGGACGGGAAGTTCACGAGCTTCACGCCGGCCGAAGGCCTCTCGGACGACACGGTCCTGTCGATCTTCGAGGACCGGGAGGCGAGCCTGTGGATCGGCACGGTCGCCGGCGGCCTCAATCGCCTGGAAGACGGCAAGTTCACGGCGTTCACCCACAAGGAGGGCCTCGTCAACGATCGCGTGCGGACGGTCTACGAGGACCACGAGGGTTCCATCTGGCTCGGGACGCGCGGCGGCGGGCTGTCGCGCTTTCGCGACGGCCGCTTCACGACCTTCGGCGCGAAGGAGGGCCTCTCCGGCGATTTCGTCCGCGCGCTGGCGGAGGACGGAGCAGGGCGCCTCTGGGCCGGAACGTGGGGCGACGGCCTCGACGTTCTCGAGAACGGCCGCTTCCGTGCCTTCGGGTCGAAGGACGGTCTGCCGAGCGAGATCATCCGCAGCCTCTTCCGGGACCGGTCGGGGACGCTCTGGATCGGCACCGACTCCGGCGGCCTCGTCTCGGAGCGCGACGGGAAGTTCACGACGTACACGACCCGCGACGGCCTGTCGGCGCCGACCGTCCTCGCGATCCTGCAGGACCGCGACGGCGATCTGTGGCTCGGCACCGAGGGCGGGGGCCTCGACCGGTTTTCCCACGGAACGTTCACGGCGTTCGGGAAGAAGGACGGCCTTTCGGACGACACGGTCCTCGCGCTGTACGAGGACGCCGACGGCTGCCTCTGGATCGGAACCGACGGCGGAGGGCTGAACCGCTTTCGCGACGGGAAGTTCACGCGTTTTACGCGCCAGCAGGGCCTCTTCGACGACGTGCAATACGCGATCCTCGAAGACGGCCGCGGAAATCTCTGGATGAGCTGCAGCCGCGGAATCTTCCGGGTCCACCGGGCGGACCTCGAGGACCTGGCCGAGGGCCGCCGCGACTCCGTCGTCTCGCAGTCCTACGGCCGCGCCGACGGAATGCGCTCGGCCGAGTGCTCCGGGTTCACGGAGCCGGCCGCCTGGAAGACGCGCGAGGGCAAGCTTTGGTTCCCGACGATCGAGGGCGCCGTCGTGATCGACCCGGACCGGATCCGCACCAACGGCCTTCCCCCGCCGGTCGTGATCGACCGGGTCATGGTGGACCGGAGATTCGTGGCCCACCCGGACGCGTCCGAGGTCGAGCCCGGACGAGGAGACCTCGAATTTCACTACGCCGGGCTCTCGTTCGTCGACCCGGACCGCGTCACCTTCCGCTACATGCTCGAGGGCTTCGACCGCGAGTGGGTGGATGCCGGGGCGCGCCGCGTCGCGTTCTACACGAACATTCCGCCGGGGCAGTACACCTTCCGCGTCCGCGCGGCCAACAACGACGGCGTCTGGAGCGATCGCGACGCCGTCGTTCGGTTCCGGCTCCGGCCGCACTTCCGTCAGACGCCCTGGTTTCTCGGCGTCTGTGCCGTCGGTCTGGTTCTCGCGGGCTTCGGGGCCGCCCGCATGCGGGCCGCGAGGGCGAGGGCGCGCGAGCGCGAGCTCGAGCGAACCGTGACGGAGCGAACCCTGCAGCTCGAGGAGGCCAACTCGAAGCTCCAGCAGCTGTCCGAGGTGGATCCGCTGACCGGAATCGCCAACCGGCGCCGGTTCGAGGAGACCCTCGCCCGCGAGTGGCGGCGCGCCATGCGCGACGAGATGCCGCTCTCGCTGATCATGATCGACATCGACTTCTTCAAGGACTTCAACGATGCGCTCGGCCACCAGGTCGGCGACCAGTGCCTGCGGCGGGTCGCCGGCGAGATCCGGGAGGCGCTCACGCGGCCGGGCGACCTGGTCGCCCGCTACGGCGGCGAGGAGTTCGCCGCGGTGCTTCCGTCCACCCCCGCGCGCGGCGCCCAGGCCGTGGCGGAGATGCTGCGCTCCCGGGTCGAGATGCTCGGGACCAAGCATCCGAGCGCGCCGCTCGCCATCGTGACGATCAGCCTCGGCGTGGCGACGTCGGCGCCGGGACTGGCGTCATCCCCCGAAGCGCTGATCGCGTCGGCCGACGAGGCGCTCTACCGCGCCAAGCGCTCGGGCAAGAATCGTGTCGAAAGCGCCGAGAAGGCCGAGGTCGCGTAGCCTCGTCGGCGCCGCCGGCGCCATCCGGTCAGAGCTCCGGCACCTTCGGCAATCCCGCCTCCACGACCACGTCGCGGCCGTTTTTCTGGATCGTCTCGACGCCCGCCACCGGACGCGCCGCGCGCGCCTTGCGGAGCGCCGCTTCGAAACGGCCCGCGGCGGCGTCGTCGTCGAACCGGATGCGCCACAGGTATCCCATCTTTGCACCGGAGACGAAGAACGCGATCCGATCTCCCCTCCAGCCCGCCGAAGCGCGCGAGGCATCCTCCTCGGAGAGGGCGCGCCCGAGCAGGAAGCGCAGCGTCCACTCGCCGAGCGTGTCGGTGTAGAGAAGGCGCTGACCCGGGAAGAGCCGGCCCGCGTCGGGGGGCAACAGCCCCTCGACCGGCGGCGGGTAGGGAGCGCCGTGCATGATCTCGGCGCTCGAGGCCGGCGGGTTCTTCCAGAGCCGGTCGATCTCGGCCCAGCCGCCCCTTCGGTAGGCGGCGCGCACGAACGCGGTGCCCTCGGTGTACGGAAAGAAGAGCTGGTCGACGAAATAGGCCGGCACGTCTCTGGGGACGTTCGACCGCTCGAGGCCTCCGGCCGTCAGCAGGGGAGCCAGCTCCTCCTCGACGCGTGCGTCGGCGCTCGGGACATCTTTCAGGGCGACCTTGATCATGACGTAGGTCGCCTCGCCCTCGAGGAGACACTGGAGGGCGAAGCCGCGGTCGCTGTTGTCCTTCATCGAGCGGGTCAGGTCGTCGAGGTGGAGGGTCTCGTCCTGGAGGGCATGGACGAGCTCGTGCGAGTAGATGAGACCCTGCGCGAGGCTGCTCATGTCGGCGGCCGCCGAGTCGGCGACCTTGTCCTCGGCGCCCTGGACCACGTAGAAGCGGCGAGGCTCCGGATCGTAGAACGCGACGACCTGAGAGACGTAGAAGTCCACGATCCGGTCGAGCAGGGCCGGCGAGTCTTCGAGGAGCCCGAGGACGGCGAGCGAGCGGAGGTACTCCTCGGCCGACGCCGGAAGGGCCTCGACGATCTTGCCGCGCAGCATGCGGCGCGCCTCGGCCGGACTGATCTCGGTGGCCGGGACCGGCCGCTGGAACCTGAGGCCGCGCACGTCCTCGACCTGCTTGGAAATCTCGGAAATGCGGTCGGGCAGCAGGTCCGTCGCGGCCGGGAGCAGGCCGGCTCCGAGGGCGAAAAGGACCGCGCCCGCGAAGCGTTTTCGCGACATGCCCGAGGGTAGCACGGCCGGCCACACCTTCCTTCCGGCGGGCCTTTGGACTAAGATCCGCGCGACTTTAGAAGTCCGTGAATGAGCGCACCGCGACCGTCCAGCAAAGCCGGCCCGATCCGGATGTCCCTTTCGAGCCGTTTCGAGAACATCGAAATGGTCCAGCACCTCTGCTCGAAGCTGCTCGAAGGGCGCGACGTCCCGGAGGAGCTGCGCCATTGGATCCTGATGGCCCTCCGCGAGGGTCTCGCGAATGCGATCAAGCACGGAAATCAGCAGGATTCCTCGAAGCACGTCCACCTCGAGATGGATATCGTCGCCGACACGCTCGCGATCTCGATTCGCGACGAGGGGCCGGGCTTCGATCCGGAAGAGGTGGCCGATCCCCTGGCCCCCGAAAACCGACTGAAGACGTCGGGCCGCGGCATCTTCTACATGAGGACGTTCATGGATGACGTCCGGTTCCGGCGGCACGCGAGCGGGGGCATGGAAATCGTCTTGAAGAAACATTTGGGTGCGGTCAACGAGAAGGAGGAAAACCCAGCATGAAAACCAACGTGCGTGATGCCGGCGGCGTGCAGGTCGTCGAGCTCAAGGGGAAGATCACGATCGGATCCGGCGACGTCCAGCTGCGTGAAACGATCAACAAGCTCGTCGATTCGGGCAAGAAGCACATCCTCGTGGACATGAAGGACGTCACGACCATCGATTCGTCGGGCATCGGCGAGCTCGTCGGCTGCTACACGTCGGTGACGAACAAGGGCGGAAAGTTGAAGCTCCTCCACCTTCCTCCGAAGATCAACGACGTCCTCACCGTGACGCAGCTCATCACCGTCTTCGACGTGTACGAGAACGAGTCGGAGGCGCTGACGAGCTTCCGCGGGTAGCCGGGACCGACGGTCCTGACGGGCTCCTCCCCGGGCGGCGCGTTCGACCGCTTTGCGGCGTCGGCGCGCCCCGCGCTCGAGGAAGCGCTCGCGAAGGGTCTCCCCGCCCCCTCCGCGCGGGCCGAGTCGCTGACGCGTGCGATGGCGGAAGCCGCCCTCTCACCCGGCAAGCGCCTGCGTCCGCTGGCCCTGCTGGCCGCGGGCGAACTGGCCCGGGCTCCCCGGGACGCGGCCCTCGCCCCCGCGGTCGCGGTCGAGTTCGTCCACGCGGCCTCCCTGGTCCTCGACGACCTGCCTTCCATGGACGACGCCGGCCGCCGCCGGGGCCGGCCCGCTTTGCACCGCGTCCACGGCGTGGCCACCGCGGAGCTCGCGGCGGTCGCGCTGCTCTCCCGGGCGTTCGAGATCGTCGCCGGGGCGCCGGGGATCCCTCCTCGCGCCCGAGCCCGCATCGGCGGCGAGCTCGCCGCGGCCGTCGGCGCTTCGGGCTGCTGTGCCGGGCAGGCGGCCGACCTCTCGGCCGACCCCGCGTCGATCGCGCTCGATGACCTCGAGGCGATCCACGCGAGAAAGACGGGCGCGCTCTTCGTCGCGGCGGTCCGCAGCGGCGCGATCGCGGGCGGCGCCGCCGAGAAGCTTCTCGACCTGCTGACGCGGTACGCCCGCAACCTCGGCCTCGCCTTCCAGATCACCGACGATCTGCTCGATCTCGAGGGAGATCCGAAGAAGATGGGCAAGGACGTCGGCCGCGACGCCCACCGCGCGAACTTCGCCACCGTCCTCGGACCCGAATCGTCGCACCGGCTGGTCGACGATCTGCTCGCGTCGGCCCTGTCGGCACTCGAGCCGCTCGGCCCGCGCGCCGCCGTCCTCGCCGATCTCGCGCGGATCGTCCGAGACCGCCGTTCGTGACCCGTCCCACTCTCGACGAGGCCCGCGCCCGCCTCAAGGAGCTCGGCTATCTCGACGCCGGAGTGGACCGGCTCCTCTTTCGTCCCGTCTTCGAGGGCCGGGGCGGCGCCCTTTTGCCGGCGATCCTGATCGGCGCGTTCGCGGCCGCGCTCGCGGCGCTCGCCGCCGTGGACGCGTCGGAGATCGGATTCGGCGGCTCGGCCGCGGCGATCGCGGCGCTCTTCGGCCTCGTCTTCCTCGGTGACCTGATCCCGGCCGCGATCCTGGCGTTCTTCCTCCGGACGGCGGCGGAGCGGTCGCGCCGGCCCGGTCTCGCCGCGACGGGCGCCGGCCTCGGCGCCGCGGCCGGCATCTTCGTCTTGTGGATCGCCGGGACCTACGGGCTCGCGCGCGAGCTCTCGATGCGCTCCCTCCTCTGGGGGATTCCGGTGGCCGCGGCGGCCCTGTTCCTGGCGGCCGCGGTGCGGCTCGGTTTCCTCGCCGCCGCCTTCGAGCGGGCGGGCTCGCTCCCGGGCTTTGCCGCGCGGCGCGTCTTCGCGGCGGCGGCCGCCGTGGGCCTGGTGGCGGCCATCGTGCTGCTCGGCTCGCAGCACGAGCCGGCGCCCGTCGAGGCGCCGCGCGTCTCCCCGCGCAAGGTCTCGACCGTCGTTCTCGCCGTGGACGGGCTCGACCTGGACGGTCCCGGCCGTCCGGCGGTCATTGCGGGGCTGCTCTCCCCGGCCGCGGTCGGATGGTGGCCGAGCACCAGGCTCTCCCCGCCGGAGCTCTGGACCGATCTCGCGACGGGCGTCTCGGCGCGCGAACATGGAGTCCGCGCTCTCGCCCGCGTGCGGCCCCTTCGGTCCCCGATGCCGCTGCGCCCTCCGTTCGGGACGTCGTGGCTCCTGCGGGGGATCGGTCCGCGGCTCGGGTTCGTGTCGAATGCTCCCGTCTCCGGAGCCGACCGCCGTCGGCTCGACTTCTGGGAGGTGTCCGCGTCGGCCGGTATCCCGAGCCTCTCGGTCGGCTGGTGGGCGGCCGCGCCGTGGCCCGGCGCCGCGGTCGTGGAAAATCGCGCGATTCTTTCAGAGGCGCAGAACGGTGTCGACGTGGACCGCCTGGCCCTCGAGCGGTTCGCTCCGGCGGCCGGCGGAAGCTTTGGAGTCGCGACGGTGTATCTGCCGGGCTGCGACATCGCTCGCGACGATCCGCCCTCCCGCGGGAGGGCCCTGCTCGGAATCGAGCGCCTGCTGGCGGAATGGATCGAGCGGGCACGGAAGAGCGAGTGCGTGCTCGTCGTCCTCGCGGCGGACAGCCATCCTCGCGCTCCGCGGAGCGCTCGGCCGGATGATCGTGTTCGACGGCACAGCCGCATCGCCGGGCCGCTCGGTTCGGGTCCAGCCGGAAGACGCCGCGCCCTCGATCCTGGCTCGCTCCGGGATCCCCGCGGCCCGGGATCTCTCCGGCGTCCCGGTGCCGGCGCTCTTCGCTCCGGGCTCGATGGAAACCGCCACGGTCGCGAGCTACGGTCCTCGCGTCGCCCCGGCCGCGACGCGGACTCCGGAGAGCGACCGCGAGTACCTGGAGAAGCTAAGATCGCTGGGATACCTGAAATGAAGGCCGTCTTCTTCACGCGCCACGGCGGCAACGAGGTGCTCGAGTACGGCGAGCGGCCGGATCCCGCTCCTGGTCCCGGGGAGGTCCGCGTCGCCATCCGCGCCGCGGCGATGAATCGCCTCGACCTCTTCGTCCGCGACGGGATTCCCGACGTTCCGCTGCCGCAGATTCCGGGCGGCGACGGAGCGGGCATCGTGGATGGCGTCGGTCCGGGCGTCGCGGGGATCGCCGCGGGCGACCGGGTGCTCCTGCAGCCCGGTCTCTTCTGCGGCGAGTGCGAGTTTTGCCGGCGGGGCGAGCAGAGTCTTTGCGTCACGTACCGGATCCTCGGCGAGCACGTCGCCGGAACCTTCGCCGAGCGGGTCGTCGTCCCGGCGCGGAACGTCTTTCCGGTTCCGGCCGGGCTTTCCTTCGCCGAGGCGGCGGCCTTCCCGCTCGCCTATCAGACGGCCTGGCGCATGGTCGTCGGCCGGGCGGCCGTCCGTCCCGGCGAAACCGTGCTGATCCACGGCGTCGGCGGAGGGGTCGCGGGCGCGGCCCTCGAGATCGCCCTGCTCTGCGGGGCGCGCGTGATCGCGACGACTTCGGGAGACGAGAAGATGCGGCGGGCGAAGGACGCGGGGGCGGAGCTCGTGCTCGATTACCGCTCGGAGGACGTCGGGAAGGCGGTGCGATCGCACACCGACAAGCGAGGAGTGGACGTCGTCGTCGACATGGTCGGAGAGGCGACCTGGATGACCTCGCTGAAGGCGGCGGCGAAGGGGGGGCGCATCGTCACGTGCGGCGCGACCTCGGGCCCGAATCCGAAGGAGGAGATCCGCCTCGTCTTCTGGAAGCAGCTTTCGATCCTCGGCTCGACGATGGCGAACGACCGGGAGTTCCGGGCCCTCTACGCCGCGGTCGCCGCGCAGAGGCTGCGGCCGAAGATCGATCGGACCTTTCCTTTTTCGGATGCCGTCTCCGCCTACCGCCGGATGGAGGCGGGGGAGCAGCACGGCAAGATCGTCCTGGTTCCGGAATAGACGTCGCCTCCGCTTCGTTCGGGGCCTGCGCCCTGCGGCGCACCGGTGAGCGGCTCGCCCGGGTGCGGGCTCGGCCGCTCACCTGGCCCCTCACTGCGCTGCGGCTCCCGCGGCGTGAGCCTCCACCCTCGCTTCGCTCGGGTGACTTCTCACGCCGCGAGCGATCGACCGTCACCGCGGAAAACGACTGTCCGGCCAAACGCCCTCTCCCCCCGGCGGGGGGTGAGGAGGGTGAGGGGGACGCTGCCGCGAGCCCTAGCGCCGGAAGAGCCAGAGCAGCAGCGACAGGAGAAGGGACAGCATGAGACACGTGACGATCGGGAAGGCGAACGTCCAGCCTTCCCGCCGCACGACCACGTCGCCGGGCAGTCTCCCGAAGTAGCGCGAGACGAGAGGCCAGAGAAGGCCGAGCGCCAGGAGAATGGCTCCCGCGAGAATCAGCAGCGTTCGGATCGAGCTCTGTACGGGGCCGGGCATCCGTGGCATTATCGCCGTGTCCTCACGGCCCGCGCAGGCGCTTCGCCTCCGGCGAAGAACCCATGACCGAACCCACGACGCGACGGGCCTTTCGCATTGCCGATCTGCCTTCCGAGGAACGTCCCCGCGAGCGGCTGCTGCGCCTCGGGCCGGCGGCGCTGTCGAACGAGGAGCTTCTGGCCCTTCTGCTGCGCACCGGAATACCGGGCGAGAGCGCCCTCGATCGCGCGCGAAGTCTTCTCGCGGGACGCGGCGGACTCGTGGGCCTCGCCGGAGTCTCCGCGGCGGAGCTTGCCGGCGAGCGGGGCATCGGGCCGACGCGGGCTTCGGCGATCGCCGCGGCCGTCGAGATCGCCCGCCGGATGCCGGCCGAGTCGCTGGCCGGCCGGGACCTCCTGAACGAGCCCCGGCTCGTCAAGGAGTTCCTGCGCCAGGCCGAGTCGGACGGCGCGCAGGAGCGGACCGGCGCGCTCTTTCTCAATGCCCGGAACCGCCTGCTGAAGAATGATCCGGACATCTACCGCGGCACGCTCGACCGCGCGGTCGTCGAACCCCGCGAGATCCTTCGCCGGGCCCTCGTGGGCCGCGCCGCCGCCGTCATCCTGTACCACAACCATCCCTCGGGCGACCCGACGCCTTCCCGCGAAGACCGCGACTTCACGCGCCGGCTGGCCTCGGCATCGGAAGCCGTGGGCGTGCGGCTGCTCGACCACATCGTCGTCGGGCGCGAAGGCTGCGTCTCGTTCCGCGAGGCGGGACTCCTGTGAGCGGCCGCATGAGCGCCGGCGCTCTTCTGAGATATCTTTCGCCCTCCCGATGAAGACGTTCTACGCGACGACTCCGATCTACTACGTCAACGATCTGCCGCACATCGGGCACATCTACACGACGGTCGTGACGGACGTCGTGACGCGTTTCCGCCGCCTCACCGGCGAGACGACGCGCTTTCTGACGGGCACGGACGAGCACGGTCAGAACATCGAGAAGGCGGCGGCGGCGCAGGGAATCGCCCCGCTCGAGCTCGCCGACCGCGTCGTCGAGCGGTACCGCGAGCTCTATCGGACGTTCGAGATCTCGAACGACGATTTCATCCGCACGACCGAGCCGCGCCATCGCCGCGGCGTCGAGGCGCTGATCGCGCGGATCGCCGCGGCGGGCGACTTCTACACGGCCCGGCACGAGGGCTGGTACTGCTCGAGCTGCGAGGCCTTCTACACGGAGAAGGAGCTCGACGCCGAGAAGCGCTGCCCCGTCCACGCGCGCCCGACGACCTGGGAGTCGGAGGAGAACGTCTTCTTTCGCCTCTCGAAGTACGCGGCGCCGCTGCTCGA
Organism: uncultured Acidobacteriota bacterium; assembly: GCA_963738945.1. Taxonomy (GTDB): domain Bacteria; phylum Acidobacteriota; class Thermoanaerobaculia; order UBA5066; family Gp7-AA6; genus DAHUXD01. Next base: position 1,540,074 of record CAVTYD010000002.1, on the reverse strand, counting down.
CCACTACGCCCGCCATCCCGAGTTCGTTCGGCCGGAGAGCCGCCTCGCCGAAGTGGTCGCCTTCGTCCAGGGAGGCCTGAACGACCTGTCGGTCTCGCGCTCGAAGGTGAGGTGGGGGATCCCGTTCCCCGGACATCCGGGCCACGTCGTCTACGTGTGGCTCGACGCGCTCGCGAACTACATCACCGCGCTCGGTTTCGGAGCGGACGACGACCGCCGATACCGCGAGTTCTGGGACCACCCGGACGCCGAGCGCGTGCACTTCATCGGCAAGGACATCCTCCGTTTCCACGCCGTGTACTGGCCGGCGTTTCTGCTGTCGGCCGGCCTTCCGCTGCCGACCACGGTGTGGACCCACGGCTGGTGGCTGCGCGACGCGAAAAAGGTCTCCAAGTCGGTCGGCAACGTCGTCCGTCCGGATCAGCTCGTCGCGGACTTCGGCCCGGACGCCCTGCGCTATTTCCTCCTGCGCGAGATGGCCTTCGGGCAGGACGCGAACTTCTCGGACGAGGCATTTCTGACGCGCTACAACGCCGATCTCGCCAACGATCTCGGCAACACGGTCTCGAGGGTCGCCGCCCTCTGCCGGCAGTCGTTCGGCGGCACGCCGAGAGAGGTCTGCACCGACAACGAGGTGCTGCAGGCCTTCGGCGCGGCCGAGGCGGAATGGCGCGCCGCGATGACGGAGTGCCAGTTCAACCGGGCTCTCGAAGCCGTCTGGCGCCTCCTGACGGCCGTCAACGGCTACGTCGTCGCCAAGGAGCCCTGGAAGATCCGCAAGCAGGAGGGCGCGGACTCGGCCCGGCTTCACCGCGTCCTTTCGGCGGCGGCCGAGGGCGTGCGCCTCTCGGCCGTCATGCTGTCGCCCTTCGTGCCGGCGACGAGCCGGAAGATCTTCGAGACGTTCGCCCTCGCCCCGAAGGATCCCGCCCCCGCCGAGCTCGTCTGGGGCCGGCTGCCCGTGGCGGCGCCCATGCCCGAGGCGCCGGCGCTGTTCCCGAGAGTCGATTCGGCCGTCTACCTCGAGAAGAAGGATGGAACCATGACCGACACCGCGAGTCCCTCGGCCCCGTCCGCGCCCGTCGACGACCGGATCGCGATCGAGGATTTTCAGAAGGTGCGACTGCGCACCGCGAAGATCGTCGTCGCGGAGCGCGTCCCGAAGTCCAACAAGCTCATGCGCCTCGAGGTGGACCTCGGCGACGAGCGGCGCCAGATCGTCGCGGGCATCGCGGCGCAGTACGAGCCCGAGGCCCTCGTCGGGCGCAACGTCGTCGTCGTCGCCAACCTCAAGCCCGCGAAGCTGATGGGCGTGGAGTCGAACGGCATGGTCCTCGCGGCGTCGGTCGGCGAGGCCGGTGCGCCGGTCCTCCTCGACGTTCCCGCCGACGTGCCGCCGGGCAGCAAGGTCAAGTAGCATGCTCGCCGATTCCCACTGTCACCTGCAGATGGGAGACGGCGCGGACGCGCAGATCGAGCGCGCTCTGCTCGCGGGAGTGACGCGCTTCCTGGTTCCGGGCACGACGCTCGGCGACTCGCTCGCCGCCGCCGAGCTCGCGTCGACCCGGGACGGCGTCTGGGCCGCGGTGGGCATCCATCCCCACGAGGCGAAGGACTTCGATCCGGAGCGCGACGGGGCCGCCTTCGAGGCTCTCGCGCGGCGGCCGAAGGTCGCAGCCATCGGCGAGATCGGTCTCGACTTTCACTACGACCACTCGCCGAGGGACAAGCAGGTCCAGGTCCTCGAGTGGATGCTCGACTGCGCGATGCGGCTCGGGCTCCCGGTCCTCCTGCACAACCGGGAGAGCGGAACGGAGATGCTGTCGATTCTGGCGCGCCGCGGTCCTCGCGAGAACGCGGGGGTCTTCCATTCCTTCACGGAGAGCGCCGAGTACGGGAGAAATGCGCTCGCCCTCGGTTACCTCGTGTCCTATTCGGGGATGATCACCTTTCGCGCGGCCGACAACATCCGTTCCTCGGCGGCCGGGCTTCCGCTCGATCGTATGCTCGTCGAAACGGATGCTCCGTTTCTCGCGCCCGTGCCGCACCGCGGTGAGCCGAGCGAGCCCGCGTTCGTCGTCGAGACGGCCCGGAGGCTCGCCGAGGTCAAGGGAGTTTCGCTCGAAGCCGTGGCCGCCGCGACGACGGCCAACTTCGGGCGGCTCTTCGGGGCGTGAGCTCTCAGAGGATTTCCGACGCCGAGTTCGAGACGTACGTGACCGAGGCGCTCGCCTCGATACCGCCCCAGTTCCGGAAGTACCTCGAGAACGTGGCCGTGCTCGTCGAGGACGAGCCCTCGGTCGAGGACTACGAGGAGACCGACACGCCCGACGAGCAGGAGCTCTTCGGGATCTTCCGCGGCGCCTCGTTCTTCGACCGCGCGGAGATGGTCACGAGCCTCCCGGCCCAGATCGCGATCTTTCGGGGACCGATCCTGCGCTGCTGCGAGACGCGGGGCGAGGCCGTGCGCGAGATCCGCGACACCGTCGTCCACGAGGTCGGCCACATGCTCGGCCTCGGCGACGACGAGATGCCGTTCTGAAGGATTGATATCGTCGGGCCATGAGGAGCCCGCAGAGCCGAATCGCCACCGCCGCCCTCCTGTTCGCGCTCGCCGGCGCGGGCTCGGTCCCGGCGGACGAAGGAAGAACCAGCCCCGCGGTCGCCCGCGAAGAGGCCGAATCGAACGCGAAGACGCCGGCCGGCCGGCGCTACGAGTCGGCGCTCGAGTCGAGCCTGGACGCGTGGCTTCGCAAGGCGATCGAGCGCTGTGCGAAGTCCGCCAGCCGGGAAGACGCCGTGTCCTTCGCGGTGCTCCTTCGCATCGGCGGCTCGGGCGACGCGGAGGAGGTTCTCTTCGAGCCCGAAACCTCGGTCGGGAAGTGCGCCGAGCGGGACTTTCGCGACGCGAAGTATCCGTCGCCGCCCCGCGCCGCCTGGTGGGTCGAGATCCCGGTCCAGCTCAAGTAGCGGGAGGCTTCGCCGATCCGGGCCGCCGCGCGACGGCGAAGTGGTTCTGACAAATCGCGCCGAGCGGGCCGGTCAGAAGGTCGTCGGCGGCATCGATGAGCCTGGCGAGCAGCTCCGAGCCGCGCAGCCTCGCCGGAAGCCGCGCGAAGCCGTTGCGAGGCAGGAACCCGTAGCGGCCGCGCGCCTCGAGCTCGAGCCCTGCCGTCGTCAGGAGCGCGGCGAGCTCGCGCCCGGAATAGCGAAAGCGGTGGTAGCCGTCGTGTTCCGGACACTCCACGCGGCGCCGAACGAGCCGGGCGAGGGCCTCGACGTGGCTGAAGCGGTTGGGGAGATGGAAGAGGAGGAAGCGGCCCCCCGGGGCGAGGACCCGGAGGATCTCGGCGAGACTGGCCCCTTCGTCGCCACCGGTCTCCCGGACGTGCTCGAGCACCCCGACGCTGAAGACCGCGTCGAACGACGCGTCGCCGAACGGCAGGCGCACGGGCTCCGCGGCGTCGCCCTGCACGAATCGGAGCCGGGCGCCCCACTCCTTCGGGAGAGCCGACAGCGCGAACGGCCGATGCTGCAGCGAGTAGGCCGTGACCTCGAGGCCGCGAGACAGGAGGAAGTGTGAGAAGTGGCCATCCCCGCACCCCCAGTCGAGGACTCGCGAGCCGGCGGCGACGGTGCGGAGCGCGAGGCCGTAGGGAAGGCGATACTGGCGCGCCGCCGGGAGAGAGGCGAAGGCCGCGAGCTCTCCGGGGGGCGACGCGGCCCGCAGAGGCTCCAAACGGGCGAAGACCTCGGATGCCGCGCGCTGCCCGCTCCGCGATGCGTCCGCGCGGCCGAAACGAAAAGCGCGGCGTTGCCGCCGCGCTCGCGTGTCGCTCGGGATCGCCGAAGCCTACTTTCTCGGTCCCCTCGGTCCCCGGTGATCGCGGTTGAAGTGGCCGCGGTGCTCGCTCGGTCCGTGCCCGCCGCGCGGGAACTCGTCGCGGCCCTCGTCCTCGCCGGGGGCGCCGACGGGAGCCAGCGCCATCTCGGCGTCGAGCTGCTCCTTGGTCATCGCCTGCTTGCGCGAGAGCTTGATCTTGCCCATCGGGTCGACCGCGATGATCTTGACCGTGACCTCGTCGCCCTCTTTGACGACGTCGGTCGTCTGGCGCACGCGGTACGGCGCGAGCTCGGAGATGTGCACCAGGCCGTCCTGGCCCGGCATGATCTCGACGAACGCGCCGTACGCTTCGACGCGGCGGACCTTGCCCGTATAGACCTTGCCGATCTCGGGCTCCTGCGTGAGCCCCTCGATGATCTCGATCGCCCTCATCGCCGCGGCCTCGTCGGCGGAAGCGATCGACACCCGTGCCGGAGTCCTCGACGTCGATCTTGCAGCCGGTGCGTCTTCGATGATCGAGCGGATCGTCTTGCCGCCCGAGCCGATCACGTCGCGGATGCGGTCCTTGGGAATCTGGATCGTGAAGATGCGCGGGGCGTAGCGCGAGATGTTCGGACGCGGGCTCGCGATGGCCGACGCCATCTTCTCGAGGATGTGGAGGCGGCCGGCGCGCGCCTGCTCGAGCGCCTTCTCGAGGATGTCGCGGCGCAGGCCCTTGATCTTGATGTCCATCTGGAGGGCCGTGATGCCCGTCGCGCGACCCGGCGACCTTGAAGTCCATGTCGCCGTAGTGGTCCTCCTGGCCGGCGATGTCGCGTCAGGACGGCGAAACGGTCGCCGTCGGAGACGAGGCCCATCGCGACGCCCGCCACCGGCGCCTTGATCGGAACGCCGGCGTCCATGAGGCAGAGCGTGCCGCCGCAGACCGTGGCCATCGAGGAGGAACCGTTCGACTCGAGGATGTCGGAGACGACGCGGACCGTGTAGGGGAACGCCTCCTCCGACGGAAGCATCGGCGACAGCGCCCGGCGCGCCAGGTTGCCGTGGCCGATGTCGCGGCGGGAGGGGCCGCGCAGGAACTTGGCCTCGCCGACCGAGAAGGGCGGGAAGTTGTAGTGGAGCAGGAACGTGTGCTCGCTCTCGCCCTCGTATTCCTCGATGATCTGCGCGTCGTCGGACGTGCCGAGGGTCGCTGTGACGAGCGCCTGCGTCTCGCCGCGCGTGAAGAGCGCCGAGCCGTGGGTGCGGGGAAGGAGGCCGACCTCGCACGTGATCGGGCGGATCTCGTCGAAGCCGCGGCCGTCGAGCCGTTTGCCGGAAAGGATCGTCTCGCGCGTCAGGACCTTGACGAGATCGTCGGCGGCCTTCGCGGTCTGCTTGCGGCGCGCCTCCTCGGTCTCGGGCACGAGCGAAACCGCGGCCTTCTTGACGGCCTTGATCTCGGCGTAGGAGGCGATCTTGTTCGGCATCGTCATGGCCGCCATCATCGGCTCCTGCCAGGCCCGGCGAACCTCGGCGAAAACGGAGGCGGGGTAGGACTCGGGCGCCTGCCAGCTCGGCTTCTGGAAGCCGCCGCGGCGCTGGAGCTGGACCTGGGCGCCGACGATCTGGCGCACGGCCTCGTGGCCGAACAGGATCGCGTCGATCATGTCGCGCTCGGACACCTCGCGCGCGCCCGCCTCGACCATGCACACGGCGTCGTCCGTGCCGCAGACGACGAGGTCGATGTCGGACTTGTCGCGCTCGGCGTTGGTCGGGTTGAGGACGAACCGGCCGTCGAGCCGTCCGACGCGGACCGCGCCGACCGGCGTGTAGAACGGGATGAGCGAGCAGGTCAGCGCGACCGAGGCGCCGTTGATGGCGAGGACGTCGGGATCGTTCTGGCCGTCGGCCGAGAGGACGAACGCGATGATCTGCGTCTCGTGCTGGAAGCCCTTCGGGAAGAGCGGCCGCATCGGCCGATCGATCAGACGCGAGGTCAGGATCTCCTTCTCCGTCGGGCGTCCTTCGCGCTTGAACCAGCCGCCCGGGATGCGGCCGGCCGCGTAGGTGGCCTCGCGATAGTCGACGGTCAGCGGGAAGAAGTCGGCGTTCTCCTTCGGCTCCTTCGCGAAGACGGCGGTCGCGAGGACGACGGTGTCCCCGAAGCGGACGACGGCGGCGCCGTCGGCCTGCTTGGCGAGCTTGCCGATCTGGATCTCCATGGATTTCGAGCCGAGCGGAACGGTGATCTGGTCGATCATGGTCTTCACCCTTCTTGTGAATGGCGTCGGAGGTCGGCCGTCGTCGCGGAGGGCCGGGATGGGGGCGCGGCTAGGAGCCGCACCCGGGGAACCGACGCCGGACGGACTACTTGCGCAAGCCGAGGCGCTCGATCAGCTTGTGATAGCGATCGGCGTCCTCGCTGCGGAGGTACTCGAGCAGCCGGCGACGGCGCCCGACCATCTGCAGCAGCCCGCGCCGAGAGTGGTGGTCCTTCGCGTTCGACTGAAAGTGCTCGGTCAGGTACGCGATGCGGTTGGTCAGCAGCGCAACCTGGACCTCCGGGGATCCCGTGTCGGTGTCGTGCGTCCGGAACTGCTTGACGATGTCGGCCTTTCCGGACTCGTATTCGGTGACGTTCACCATGCCTCCAACTTACTCGAGATACTCACTCTTTTTTATAAGCCGCGGAGATTATCATAGAAGCCGCGGTGCCGCTAACGCGCTGCAGGGCCGAGGGTTGCCCCGGGGATCAGGCGCCCCGGCCGCTAGGCGAGGACGATCCGGGGCTTGATCATGGCGACGCCCCGGTCGCCGATCGGATTGACCTGACCGAGGGCGAGCATGTCGTCGGTGGGCCCGACGAGGGTCACCCAGTCTCCCTCGCGCGCGGTGACGCCGCGGGCCGGAACCGACTGACCCCGCCGGATCTTCCAGGCCTCCAGCGAGGCGAGCTGAATCCGGGGAAAGGGGAACGAGACGCGCGAGAGCGGCACCGCGTGCGGCGGCGCCAGACGCTCGTCGGGCGAGAGCGATTCGAAGCGATCGAGCGGCGCCGCGTCTTCGGCGCGAAATGTGCCGATGCGCGTGCGCCGGAGGGCCTCGAGGTGGGCGCCGCAGCCGAGCTTCTCGCCGAGCTCGCTCGCGATCGAGCGAATGTACGTTCCGGATGAGCAGGCGATGGCGAAGGGCAGCCGCCCGGACGCGGGTTCGCCGAAGGTGAGGCTCGTGACCCGGACCTTCTTCGGCAGCGACGGCACCGCCTCGCCCTTGCGCGCCATCTCGTAGAACTTGCGGCCGCCGACCTTCTTGGCGGAGTAGGGCGGAGGAGACTGCTGGAATTCCCCGCGGAAGGCCTCCGACGCCTCGGCGACCCGGGCCGCCGTCACGCCCGATGCGTCGCGTTCGGCGCCGACGGTCTCCCCCTCGCGATCGTAGGTCGTCGTCGCGCGGCCGAGCCGGATGACACCCTCGTAGGACTTGTCCATGAGCGTGAAGAACCCCTGGAGCCGCGCGGCGCCCCCGGCGCAGAGCAGCAGGAGCCCCGTGGCCATCGGATCGAGGGTGCCGCTGTGGCCGATGCGCGACAGGTCCGTGGCCTTGCGGACGCGCTCGACCACGTCGTGGGACGTCAGGCCCTCGGGTTTGTCGAGCAGGAGAAGGTAGCCGCGTTTCAGGGCCTCGGGAGCGGAGGTCACGGCGTCTCCTCGCCGTCCTCATCCTCCGGCCGAGGCTGCACCTGGTGGAGCAGCTCCTCGATGCGCGCGCCGCGCTCGAGGGAGAGGTCCGGGATGAAGAAGAGCTCGGGCGCGTAGCGCAGCCGGCAGCGCTGTCCGACTTCGCGCCGCAGGAATCCGGAGGCGCGGCGCAGGGCCTCCCCGGCCTTCTCGCGCTCGTCGTCGCCTCCGAGGCACGAGAAGTACACCCTCGCCGTCTTCAGATCGGGGGGCATCTCGACGTCGGTGACCGTGACGAGGCGAAGATCGGGATCGTGGGCCTCGAGCAGGACGAGGCGCGAGAGCTCGGCGCGGACGACGTCCGCGACGCGCTGGCTGCGGCGGGATTCTTTCCTCATCGGCCCTCAAACATGAATGAACTCGTTCTGGTAGCTCAAGACCTCTCCGTCCAGATTCTCTTCCACGAAGGCGAGCACGTGCTGGAGCAGGGCGTCGAGTGGCGGCTGCTCGCCTCCGACGGCCGCCACCCCCAGGCACGCGCGCTGGAGCAGGTCCTGGTCGGCGACTTCCGCCGCGGAGACCTGAAATTGGTTGCGGATGCGCGTCTTCAGGCTCTTGACGATCATCCGTTTTTCCTTCAGGCCGCGGCACCCGGGCAGGTGGAGATCGAGGATCGCGTAGGCGATGACCATGCCGGGTCGTGGATCCGGGAACCGGCTATCCCATCACCCCCGCGACCTTCTCGACCTGGAAGGCCTCGATGACGTCGCCCACCTTGACGTCCTGGTAGCGGTCGAGCCCGATGCCGCACTCGAAGCCCTGCTTGACCTCGGACACGTCGTCCTTGAAGCGGCGCAGCGACCCCACCTTGCCTTCGTAGATGACGCGATTGTCGCGAAGGAGGCGGAGCTGGGCGCTGCGCGGGATCGCGCCCTCCGTGACGTAGCAGCCGGCCACGATGCCGAACTTCGGCACCTTGAAGGTGTTGCGCACCTCGGCCCGGCCCCGGGCGACCTCTTTCAGCGTCGGATCGAGCAGGCCCTCCATGGCCTTCTTGATCTCGTCCGTGACGTTGTAGATGACGGTGTGGAGGCGGATCTCGACGCCCGCCTTCTCGGCTTCCTCGGCGGCCTTCTTCTCCGGGCGAACGTTGAAGCCGACGATCACCGCGCCGGACGCCGAGGCGAGCAGCACGTCGTTGATGGTCACGGCGCCGACGCCCGCGTGCAGCAGCGAGATCTTGACCTTTTCGTTCGAGAGATTCTTCAGCGACTGCGACAGGACCTCCATCGAGCCCGAGACGTCCGTCTTCAGGATGATCGGCAGGTCCTTGATCTTTCCTTCCTGGATCTTCGAGAAGAGCTGATCGAGGGAGAGCTTCGAGCTCGCGGCCATGACCTTCTCCCGCTCCTTCAGCTGGCGGAAGGAAACGACGGAGCGCGCCTTGGCCTCGTCTTCCACGACCTGGAAGGCGTCCCCGGCCTGGGGCAGCTCTTCGAACCCGGTCACCTCGACCGGCGTCGCGGGGCCGGCCTCGGCCACCTTCTCTCCCCGGTCGTCCTGCATCGAACGGACGCGGCCGAAGACGGATCCGGCGAAGTAGACGTCGCCGACTTTGAGGGTCCCGGCCTGGACGAGGACCGTGGCCACGTTGCCGCGGCCGGCCTCCCGTCTCGCCTCGAGGACGACGCCGCGGGCCGCGCCGCCCGCCGGGGCCGTCAGCTCCTGCATGTCGGCGACGAGCAGGATGAGCTCGAGCAGGTGATCGATCCCTTCCTTCTTGACGGCGGAGATCTCCGCCGACGGCGTGTCGCCGCCCCACGCCTCGAGGAGCACGTTCTGGTCGGCGAGCTCCTTCTTGACGCGGTCGACGTTGGCGTTGGCCTTGTCGATCTTGTTGATGGCCACGACGATCGGGACCTTGGCGGCCCGGGCGTGGGCGATCGCCTCGATCGTCTGCGGCATGACCGCGTCGTCGGCGGCGACGACGAGCACGACGATGTCCGTCGCCTTCGCGCCGCGGGCCCGCATCGACGTGAAGGCCTCGTGGCCCGGCGTGTCGAGGAAGACGATCGGTTTGCCGTGGATCTCGACCCGGTAGGCGCCGATGTGCTGGGTGATGCCTCCGGCCTCGCCGGCCGCCACGTTGGTCTGGCGGATCGCGTCGAGCAGGGAGGTCTTGCCGTGGTCGACGTGGCCCATGACGGTGACGACCGGCGCCCGCGGGACGCGCTCCGCGGTCGCCCCGCCGTCGCTCGATTCACGCGCGGAGCGGGACAGGTCGAGCTCCTCCTCGAACGACACGACGGCCGCCTCGACCCCGATCTCCTTGGCGATCTGGACCGCGGTCGTGGCGTCGAGAGTCTGGTTCACCGTCGCGAGCACGCCGCGCTGCATGAGCAGGCGCTGGATGTCGCGGGCGAGCACGCCGATCTTCTCCGAGAGCTCCTTGACCGTCACGCCTTCCGTGAAGAAGACCGGACCGGTGGGCGCCGGCTTGCGGAATTCGAGCAGCTTGCCCGAATCGTGGGCGCGAGTCTCCTTGGCGGCCCGGCGGATCGCCGACTTCGACGCGGGGCGCGGCTCGGCCGGCGCCTCGGTCTCCTCGCCCGTCTTCTCGATCAGGGGCAGCGAGATGTCCGAGTACGTGTCCTCCTGGTAGGTGCCCACGAACTCCCGCAGGTCGACCTCGTCGGCGACCGTGATCTTCGGGCGCGCGCCGCGCTTGCCCGCGGCGGCCTTCTTCTTCTCGTCCTCGCTGTCTTTCTTGCGCTTCGCGGCGCCGCGCTCCGGGCCGGCCGGCGCGGTCCGTCCGACCGGCGCTCCCGGACGGGGAGGTCCGCCGAGAGGCCGGGCTCCCGGCCCCCCCGGTGACGGGCGATAGACCGACGGTCCGGCAGGACGGCCCATCGGCCGCCCCGGTCCCGACGCCGGACCCATCGGGCGGCTGACGCCTCCCGCTGGTCCCATCGGCCGGCTCATGCCGCCGGAAGGGCCCATCGGGCGCTGGAGCGGTCCGGCCGGCCGGGCCGCTCCGGGTCCGGCGGCGGGCGCGGCGGGCCGCGGCGAGGCGGCCGGGCGCGGGGGCAGAACGATCTTGCGAGGGACCGGAGCGGGCGCGGGCTTTGGCGCCGGCGCCTCCGCCTCGGGCTCCGACGGAACCACGGCCGTCCGGGCCGGCTCGGCCGCGGCCTTGACGGACGTCCTGGTCTCCCTGGTCTCCGCGGCTTCCGCGACCTTTTTCGGAGCCGGCGTCTCGGGCTCGGAGGCGCCCTGCGGCGACGTCGGCGCCTCGGACGCATCGCCCCCGGACGACAACGGGCGGTCGATGATCTTGATCCGGTTCAGCGCGCTCTTCTGGGGCCGCACCGCGCGCGACTCCGTGTCGCGGACGATCAGCTGTTTCGGAGCGTGCGTCCGTCCCTGGAGGATCGCGAGGACCGTGGTCTCGTCCAGTGCCGCCTGCGCCGACTTGACGTCGACGCCGATCGACTGGAGCAGGAAGAGGACTTCCTTGCTCGGGAGGCCCATCTGCTGGGCCAGTTCTTCGACTCGGATCTTTCCCATGCGGCGCGCTTACTCCCTGACACCCGTCTCGGCGGGGGCTTCGGCCGGCGACTCGTCGGCCGGACTCTCTTCCATTTCGGACTCTTCCTCTTCGGCTTCGCTCTCCTGGGCGGCGCGGGCCGCCTCGAGGATCTTCTCGGCGGACTTCTCGCCGATGCCCGGCAGCTCGGCGAGCTCGGCGGCGGACTTCTCGAGCAGGTCTCCCAGCGTGGCGATTCCCGCCTCGGCCAGCCGTTCGGCCGTCTTCTCGCCGACCCCGGGGATCTCCGCGATCGGCTTCTGCTTGCGGCGCGAGGCTTCCAGCATCCGCGACAGGGCCTGCGCGACCTCGCCCTTCACTTCGCTCTCGCCCTTGATCTCGATCTTCAGCCCGATCAGGGCCGAGGCGAGGCGGACGTTCTGCCCCTTCTTGCCGATCGCGAGGGAGAGCTGGTCGTCCTCGACGACGCAGTCGAGGCTCATGGTCGCGTCCTCGTGGTGGATCGGAGAGACGCGGGTGATCTTGGCCGGCGCGAGCGCGTTCTGCGCGAAGGTGATGAGGTCGTCCGAATAGAGGATGACGTCGATCTTCTCGCCGTGCAGCTCGCGCATGATGGACTGGACCCGGCTGCCCCGCATGCCGACGCACGCTCCCACCGGGTCCACGTCGCGCTCGCGAGAGCGCACGGCCACCTTGGCCCGCTCGCCCGGCTGGCGAACCGCTCCCTTGATGACGACCGTGCCGTCGTAGATCTCGGGGACCTCCATCTCGAAGAGGCGGATCAGCAGGCGCGGATCGGTGCGAGAAAGAACGAGCTGCGGACCCTTCGGGTTCTTGTGGACGTCGAAGAGGATCGCGCGGATGCGCTCGCCCTGTCCGTACCGCTCGGCGCGCGACTGCTGGTCGCGAGGAATGATCGCCTCGGTCTTGCCGAGGTCCACGATCATGTCGCCGCGCTCGAACCTCTTGACGGTGCCGTTCATCAGCTCGCCCAGCTTCGGAAAGAACTCGTTGTAGACGTTGTCGCGCTCGGCCTCCCGAACCTTCTGGTAGAGGACCTGCTTCGCCGTCTGTGCCGCGATGCGGCCGAGGCCGACCGTCTCGCGGTAGATTCGGACCTCGTCGCCGAGGGCCACGCTGGAAACCTCGGAGGGCGCTTCGCCCTCGGCGCCGGGCCGCAGCACGCGGACTTCGCCCTTGACGCCCTTCTGGGCCACGAGCGTCTGGGCCTCGTCGAGGAGAATCTGCGGCGGCGGCTCCTCGGACTCCGTGTCGAGCTCGGTGACGACGGTCCGCGGGGAGTACACGGTCATGGCGCCGGTCTGCCGGTCGATGAGCGTGACCATGGCCTTGTCGTGGTAGTACTTGCGGGCCGCCGAAGACATGGCTTCTTCCAGCGCGCCGAACATCTTTTCCGGATCGATGTCCTTCTCGCGCGAAACCTGTCGGATGACCGACGGATCGATGATCATGGCAACCCGCTCTCCTATCGCCCCGGTCCCTCTCGTCGCGGCCACTCGAAGTCGAGCCGGGCGAGTCGTATATCGCCGAAACGGACATTATATTTGCGGCGTTCCGCCTCATCAACGACGGTGAGCACGTCGCCGTCGATCCGCTCGAGGGTTCCGCCGAAGTTGCGCGCCGGAGGGAGCACGGGCGGCTTGGCGCCCGGCCGGTCGAGCGCCGCCGGCACGACGGGCTCCTCCGTCTTCACACGCACACGCCTGCCGACGAACCGCTGCGCGTCGTCGAGCGAATAGAGCTTGCGGTCGAGGCCGGCCGACGAAACCTCGAGCGTGTAGCGATGGGCGATCTCGTCGGAGGCGTCGAGCACCGCTGAGACGTCGCGCGAAACGGTCTCGCAGTCTTCGACCGTCACGGCGCCGCCGTCCCGACGCTCGAGGACCACGCGCAGGACGGTCGACGAGCCCGCTCCCGCCGATTCGATGGCGAGAAGCCGGCAGCCCTTTTCCTCCGCAATGGCCCCGATTTCGAGGGTCGTTTTGGCTCCCAAAGTCGTTTTCATCGAACAAAAAAGCGGGCCGAGCCCGCATTTCAACAGGCGACTTTATATCAGAAGGTCTACTTCGTTCCAAACCGCTGAAACGGCGGCCCGGCGGCCTCCGTTACCCCCCCAGGGGCCCGGGTCTCGAGCGGTCCGGACGGCGTTGGCCCGGGCTTCGCGGGTCGGAGCCGTGAGAAATCGGACCGGGCAACGCGAGGCCGAAGGTAGTGCAGGTTCCGGGGAAGAGGGCCGTCCATCACGCCGATCGGCAGGCCGTGGAGGCCGAGGATCTCCTCCCAGACGGCGAGAAGCGGAAAATGCGAGCGGGCGCGCGTCGGCGCGGCGGACCGGGGCGAAGGCGCCGGCGGGCCATGGTCGAAATCACGACGAATGGAACGATGCCGAGGAAATGAAGATCGGGAACGGACGGACACCGCCCGACCGGGCCGGAGCCGGGTGACTCCTTCGGGAGCGGATCACTGACGGCAGGAGTGTGTACGCGGCGATCGCGGCGCCGGGCGCGGCTTTTCACGGGGTTCGAGCGGCGGAAGCTTACAATCCCGAGAATCCCGGCGCCAAAGTCCGTGTTGTGAAGAGGTAGCGCCCCGGGCGCCCAGGGAGAGAGCTTGCCCGAACCCGAAGAAAAAGACCTCCCGTTCGCACGAAGCTCGATCGCGGCGATCGGCACGCGGCGGCGGTGGCGTTTCTTCGGCGGGGTCGTCGAAGACGACGCGAACGCCCGGAGTCCCGCGCTGCCGGAGGCCTCCGGCGCCGCCGAGGACGACGGACCCCCGGGACGAAGCATGCTCGGGGTGTTCTCCGGCAGGGCGGAGCCGCGGGTCGAACCCCCTCCGCGTCCCGCGCGGGCGCAGCCCGCCCCGACCCCCGCGGATCGGTTTCTGAAGGCCGACGCCGAGGAGGCCGACGCCGAGGAGAAGGACGACGAGCCTCCGGTGCGCGGCATGCTCGCGAGCCTTGCCGAGAGCGCCGGGCCGGAGACGGCTTCTGGATCGGTCACGGACGGGCCATCCAGCATGCTGGCGTTGGACGGGGCAGCCGCGGCGGACCCGGATGACGTCGACGCCTTCGGTCACCAGACGCTGCACAGCACGATCGCCGAGCTCGCCGGGCTCGAGGAGCACATCGGGAGCGACTGGCCGATCGAGCGCGGCGTCCTGATCTCGCTGCTCTTTCACATCTCCTTGATGCTCATGATCCTGCTCCTTCCCGCGCGCATTCCCGGCGGCTCGAAGGGAGATCTCTTCGCGATGGTCGAGCCTCAGCCGAAGGACGACACGCCGATCCCGGTCATCCTCGATGCCCCGGGGCCGGCGCGGCGCAACCCGAAGCCGGCGCCGCTCTCCGATCAGGATCGCGTTCGGGGCGGCGGCGACCCGTCGAAGCCGAAGGCGGATTCACCCCTGATACCCCGCACCAACGGCATCGAGGGGCTCGCTCCGGGGCCGCGAGCTCCGAGGATTCCCGGCAATCCGGGACCGCGCCGCCCGGCCGTTGCGCCTCAGCCTCCCGCCCAGGCCAGCGCCGGCTCCCCGACGCAGGATCAGAGCAAGATCGCCGAGAAGTCGGCGGATGCGAAGCCCTCCGACTTTCCGACCGAGCCGAAGCCCGGCGCCCGCACCGGTCCCCAGGAGATCGGAAAGCTCGCGGGGCTCGACCGGGCGATCCAGGACGCGGCCCGCGGAGCGGTGGCGGGCGGCGAAGGCGGCGCGCCGCCGCCGAATCCGGACGGAGGCTTCGTGGATTCCGGGCCGGTCTCCTTCGACACGAAGTGGTTCGACTGGGGAGCCTACGGCGCCGAAATGGTGCGGCGCATCAAGCTGCACTGGGACGTCCCCGAGCTCGCGCGGCTCGGCTGGAAGGGGAGCCTCACGGTCCGCTTCTACATCCAGAAAGACGGCACGGTGGCCGAGGCCAAGATCATCCGGTACTCGGGGATCCCCCCCTTCGACAACGCGGCCCTTCAGGCGATCCTCAAGTCGTCGCCGTTTCGCCCGCTTCCGGAGGCCCTTCACGAGGAACGCGAAGGCGTGAGCGTAACCTTTTTCTACAACATGCGTCCTGAATCGGAAGAGGCCCGAGCGCAGCCGTGAACGACCCCGAACGGATCCGGCGAGCCCTCGAAACGGCCCAGACGGTCGCGGTCATCGGCTGCTCGCCGAACCCGATGCGTCCGTCCCACGACGTGGCCCGATACCTGCAACGCCAGGGGTACCGGGTCGTTCCGGTCAACCCCGGGCACCGGGAGCTGCTCGGAGAGCCGTGCTACCCGAGCCTCTCCCGGGTGCCGGCCGATCTCGTGGTCGACATCGTGGACGTCTTCCGGCGCTCGGAGCACGTGGCCGGCATCGCCGAGGAGGCCATCGCCCGCCGCGTGCCGTTCTTCTTCATGCAGCTCGGCGTCGAGGACCCCGTCGCGGCGGGGCGGCTCGAGGGGGCGGGCATCGGCGTCGCCATGGATCGCTGCATCCTCGTCGAGCATCGGACTCTCGGAATCTCCGCCAAATCGAGGAATGCCGGGGGGGCCGGCGGCGTTTCTTTCATGTCCCGACAAGGGACCTAGAGGTCCCGAACCGGGACCGGAAAGAAGATTGAGGAGAACATTTCCGTCATGGAAAAGAGCACCAAACGCGCCCTTTCCTTTTCCGCGCTGATCGCTGCGGCCGTCGTTTTCGGCATGGTCGTCGCGAGTTCGGTGAACATTACGCCTCGCTCGGAGGCGCAGCGTGAGGCCACGCCCGCCGCCCACGCGCATGCGAGCATTCCGCTCGGGACGCTGTCTTTCGCGGACATCGCCCAGGAGGCGATGCCCTCGGTCGTGTCGATCACGTCGACCGACATCGTCAAGGGCAGCCAGAACCGCCGGTACGCCAATCCCTTCGGCGGCGACGGCGGCGGCGATCCCTTCGAGTTTTTCTTCGGCCCCCCGGGCAACCAGCGCCGCGGACAGTCGGATGACGAGGAGCACAAGCAGGTCCAGGGTGGAACGGGCTTCATCATCTCCGAGGACGGCTACATCGTCACGAACAACCACGTGATCGAGGGCGCCGACAAGATCGAAGTCCGGATCAACAACAAGGAGAAGTACATCGCCAAGCTGGTCGGGCACGACACCGCGACCGACCTGGCGCTGCTCAAGGTCGAGACCAAGCAGCGGCTGACGCCCCTGCCGCTCGGCGACTCCGAGAAGCTGCGCGTCGGGGAGTGGGTCATGGCGATCGGCGACCCGCTCGCCTTCGACAAGACCGTCACGGTCGGCGTCGTCTCGGCCAAGGACCGGTCGGGCCTGACGAGCGACGCGAACACGCGCTCCTTCGAGAACTACATCCAGACCGACGCCGCGATCAACTTCGGCAACTCCGGCGGCCCGCTCATCAACGTCAACGGCGAGGTCATCGGCATCAACACGGCGATCTTCCGGCCCGCGCAGAACATCGGGTTCGCGGTTCCGGTCAACACGCTGAAGACGATCCTTCCCCAGCTGCGCGACAAGGGCAAGGTCACGCGCGGCTTCCTCGGGATCAACATCGTCAACGTGGATTCCGACCGCGCGGCGGCCTTCGGCCTGAAGTCCGAGGACGGGGCGTTCGTCGAGAGCGTCGAGCCGGGCAAGCCGGCGGACAAGGCGGGCGTCAAGCCGGGCGACACGATCGTGAAGGTGGACAGCGTGCCGGTCAAGGACACGCGCGACCTGATCGGCTACGTCTCGGGCAAGGCCCCGGGCAGCAAGGTGCAGCTCGGCGTCGTCCGGGACAGCAAGGACGTGACGCTCACGGCCTCGCTCGCCGAGCGCCGCGAGGAGTCGACCGACGGCAAGGGCGATCCCGAGAAGCTGTCGTCGGAGGACACGCACGAGCGTATCGGCATCCAGGTCACGGAGCTGACGCCGCAGATGCGGCAGATGGAGCGCCTCCGGGCCGACGTCGACGGGCTCGTCGTCGTCCACGTCAAGGAAGTCTCCGCGGCGGCGGACGCCGGCATCCAGGAAGGCGACATCATCACGCAGGTCAACGGCCAGAAGGTCGGCTCGACCGAAGACTTCGCCAAGCTCGTCGGCAAGGCGAAGAAGGGCGACTACCTCAAGCTCTACGTCTTCAACCCGCGCGCGAACATCTCGCGCTTCGCCCTGGTGAAGATCGGCGACTGAGAATCCGGTCCCTCGATGGGTCCCTGCGCCCGCCTCTCGGCGGGCGCAGGCGTTTTCGGGCAGCGCGGGCAAGCGGAGAGGGAATAACCTCGGCTCCGCGGCTGTAGGGGAGGGCGATGGCTCAGAGGGTTCTCGTCGTCGACGACGAAGCGGCGATCCGCGACACGCTGCGGATGGTCCTCGAGTACGAGGGCTACGATGTGTCGACCGTCGGCGACGGGCGCGCCGCGATCGAGGCGCTCGAGGAGTCGCCCGTCGCGGCCATCCTGCTGGACATCAAGATGCCGGGTCTCGACGGCCTCGAAACGCTCGATCGCATCGTCGCTCGCGAGGGAGCGCCGCCGGTGCTGATGATCTCGGGCCACGGCGACATCGCCACGGCCATCGAGTGCACGCGGCGGGGCGCCGTGGACTTCCTCGAGAAGCCCCTCCAGCGCGAGCGCGTCCTCGTCTCGGTCCGCAACGCGCTGTCGGGCAACCGGCTGAGGGCCGAGAACCAGGAGTTGAAGCGCCGGGTGGACGAGGAGTCGGTTCTCCTCGGCGACAGCGAGCCCATGCGGCGGCTGCGGGCGGAGGTCGCCCGAGCGGCGCCGACGGCGGCGACGGTCCTGATCCTCGGCGAGAGCGGCACCGGAAAGGAGCTCGTGGCCCGGGAGATTCACCGCGCGTCCCGGGTCGCCTCGGGCCCCTTCGTGCAGGTCAACTGCGCCGCGATTCCGGAGGAGCTCATCGAATCGGAGCTGTTCGGCCACGAGAAGGGCTCCTTCACGGGCGCCGTGCGCAAGCAGATCGGCAAGTTCGTGGAGGCCGACGGCGGCACGATCTTTCTCGACGAGGTCGGCGACATGTCGGCGAGGGCCCAGGCCAAGGTGCTCCGCGTCCTCGAGGTCGGGCGAAGTCGAGCCCGTCGGCGCCGCAAAATCGGGCCACGTGGACGTGCGCGTGATTGCGGCGACCAACCGCGACCTTTCCGACGCGATCCGCTCCGGCCGGTTTCGCGAAGATCTCTACTTCCGCCTGAATGTCGTCCCCCTGACCACGCCGCCCGCTGCGGGAGCGCGCCGGAGACATTCCCGCGCTGGTGCTCCACTTCGCCCGCGTCTTTTCCGAGCGGGACCACCGCAAGCCGCGCCGCTTCGCGCCGAGCGCGCTCGGTCTGCTGGCCGCGCGCTCGTGGGCCGGCAACGTGCGGGAGCTGAAGAACCTGGTCGAGCGCGTGCTCATCATGACCGACGCGGACCCGATCGAGGCGCGGGACCTCCCGTCCGAGGTGCGAGTGCAGCCGGCGGAGATCTCGAACCGGGGACTGGAGCTCGCGACGCTGTCGGATTTCAAGGAGTTCGCCGAGCGCGAGTTCCTCGTGGCGCGCCTGCGCGAGAACGGCTGGAACATCAGCCGGACGGCGGAGGTCATCCGGACGCCACGGTCCAACCTCTACAAGAAGATCGAGCACCACAAGATCTCGCGGGAGAGCGATTCATAGCCGTCGCCTCCGCTCACGTCGCCTCCGCTTCGTTCGGGGCCTGCGCTGCCGCGGCGCAAGCGCCGCGCGGCGCACCGCCGGGCGGCTCGCGCAAAGGCGCTCGACCGCCCGGCTGGCCCCTCACTTCGCTTCGGCTCCCGCGGCGTGAGCCTCCACCCTCGCTTCGCTCGGGTGACTTCTCACGCCGCGAGCTTCACCGACAGCGCCGCTCTTCGAGTCTTACTCCCTCGCCCCCAGAAAGGGGGAAGAGGGTTGGGGTGAGGGGGAGGGCGGACTACCGAGCGGCTGGCATGGGCGGCTGGCTTAGACTTCGCGGCGATGATCACGCTGAAGGACTTTGAGGAGACCGGCGCGCTGCTCACCGGCCACTTTCGGCTATCGAGCGGCCTGCACTCGGATCGCTATCTCCAGTGCGCGCGCTTGCTGATGTGGCCCGAGCGCGCCGAGCGGGCCGGGCGCGCGCTCGGCGAACGGCTTCGTGAGTTCTCGGCCGGCGCGGTCGTCTCGCCGGCCCTCGGGGGGGTCGTCATCGGACACGAGACCGGACGCGCGCTCGGGGTCCCGGCGATGTTCGTCGAGCGCAAGGACGGCGCCTTCTCGCTGCGGCGGGGCTTTGCGCTGGAACGCGGGATGCCCGTGGTGGTGGTCGAAGACGTGTTCACGACCGGCAAGTCCACGCGCGAGGCGGCGGAGGCCGTGGAGGGCGCGGGCGGACGCGTGGTGGCGGTCGGGTCGATCGTGGACCGAGGATTGCCGCCGGGAGCGTTTGCGGTACCGTCGCGGTCGCTGCTGTCGCTTTCGGTTCCCTCCTGGCCCGAGGCCGAATGCCCGCTCTGCCGCGCGGGAACGCCGATCGACTCGCCGGGCAGCCGGTTTCAGAAGAGCTGACGAAGTTCATGGAGTCGCACTCGTCGGACTGGAACCGGCAGAATGCGACGCGAGGGAGTTCGTCGTCGCTTCTCCGCGCCGGACCTGTAAGATGCGGGCGCATGGACTTGAAGAGCGTCTGCGTCTACTGCGGCTCGAGCGCGACGGACCCGGTCGTCGAAAAGGAGATCCGGGCGTTCGGCCGCGAGCTCGCGGGGCGCGGCGTGCGGCTGATCTACGGGGGCGCCTCGCGAGGGCTGATGGGCGCGATCGCAGACGAGGTGCTCTCGGCCGGCGGGAAGGTGACCGGCATCATCCCGAAAGCCCTCGAGGGCCGCGAGGCGGCGCACCGGGGCCTGACGGAGCTCAGGGTCGTCGGCTCCATGCACGAGCGCGAGCAGCTCATGTTCGACCTCTCCGATGCCTTCATCGCGTTTCCGGGCGGCTTCGGAACGATGGAGGAAGTCATCGAGATGATCACGTGGAAGCAGATGGGCATCCACGGCAAGCCCATCGTGATCGCCAACATCGGCGGGTACTTCGATCCGCTCCTGAAGCAGTTCGAGGTCGCGGTGCAGAAGAAGTACGCCCGCACCGAGGACCGCATCCTCTTCGGCGTCGCCGACACCACGCGAGCCATCCTGACCTTCCTCGAGGGGGCGCCCGTCCTGTCGCGCAAGGCGGGGGATTGGGCCTAACCGTCGCCTTCACTGCGCTGCGGGATCTGCGCCTTCAGCGCACCGGCCGGCGGCTCGCGGAGCACGCTCGACCGCCGGCCTGATCCCGCGGCTCCGTTCCGGCTCCCGCGGCGTGAGCCTCCACCCTCGCCTCGCTCGGGTGACTTCTCACGCCGCGAGCCGTGTTCCTGGTGTGGCTCGCGAGGAATGCCTGCAGGGGGTGGATCGTTGCCCGCGAACCCCCACTCTGGTACATTCCGCCGTTCCGGCGCTCGACCGCCGGGGTAGGTCTTTTACAAATCGGGACGAAGGCCGGGATCTAAATGCCCCTGCGGGCTTCCGGCCGATAGCCCCCCGGGAAACCGGGATCGAAGAGCAGGCTCGTAGCTCAGGGGGAGAGCACCACATTGACACTGTGGGGGTCAGCGGTTCAAATCCGCTCGAGCCTACCAATTTCTTCGAACTTCAGGCGCTTAGCTCAGCCGGGAGAGCGCTTCCTTCACACGGAAGAGGTCAGCGGTTCGATCCCGCTAGCGCCTACCACCAGGTCCATCGAACGCGGGGTGCCCGCGTTTTTTCGTTTTTGGGAGAGCAGGAGAGAATGGAAGCCCTGGCGCACACGGTCACGCTGACGCTACCCGACGGTTCGACGCGCACGGTTCCGGCCGGGACGACGCTGCGCGCGATCGCCGAGGGGATCGGCCCACGCCTCGCCAAGGACGCGCTCGGCGGCAAGATCGACGGCCGGTTGGTGGACCTCGCGGCGCGGGTCGAATCGGACGCGCGGGTCGAGATCGTGACGCCGACGCTCGCCCGAGGCGCTCGCGCTCTACCGCCACTCGACGGCGCACCTGACCGCCAACGCCGTCAAGCGGCTGTTCCCCTCGGTCCAGATCGGCATCGGTCCCGCGATCGAGAACGGCTACTACTACGACTTCGACCCCGCGCGGCCGTTCACGCCCGAGGACCTCGAGGCGATCGAAGCCGAGATGCGCAAGATCATCGCCGAGGACAATCCCGTCGAACGGCTCGAGATGTCGAAGGCCGAGGCCGTTCGAATCTTCGAGAGCCAGAACGACCGGCTGAAGGTCGAGATCATCCGCGGGATCCCCGACGACCGCGTCTCCTGCTATCGCCAGAAGGACTTCATCGACCTCTGCCGCGGCCCTCACGTCCCGTCGACGGGGAAGCTCGGCGTCTTCAAGCTGACGCACACGGCGGGCGCCTACTGGAAGGGCGACGAGAAGAACCCGATGCTCCAGCGGATCTATGCCGCCTGCTTCCTCACGCAGAAGGAGCTCGACGAGTACCTCAAGCAGCAGGAGGAAGCGCGCGCCCGCGACCACCGCAAGCTCGGCAAGGAGCTCGACCTGTTCTCCTTCCACCCGTGGGCGCCGGCCTCGCCGTTCTTCCACCCGAAGGGCGCCGTCCTCTACAACGGCCTCCTCGAGTATCTCCGAGGCGAATACGCGAAGCGCGGCTACCAGGAGGTCCTGACGCCCCAGATCTTCGACGCCGAGCTCTTCAAGCTCTCCGGTCACTACCAGAACTACCACGAGAACATGTACTGGACGGAGATCGACGAGCGCGAGTTCGGCGTCAAGCCGATGAACTGCCCGGGGCACTTTCTCCTCTTCAAGACGCGGCTGTGGTCGTACCGGGATCTGCCCGTTCGATTCGCCGATTTCGGACGGCTGCATCGGTACGAGCTCTCCGGTGTGACGGCCGGGCTGACGCGCGTGCGCTCGTTCTCCCAGGACGACGCGCACATCTTCACGCCCCCCGAGGGCGTCGAGGACGAGATCTTCCGGTTCCTCGACTTCACGGACGCGGTTTACGGGGCCTTCGGGTTCACGGACGTCGAGATCTCGCTCGGGCTGCGTCCCGAGAAGCGCATCGGAACGGACGACCAGTGGGATCGCGGCGAGCAGGCGCTGGCCGCCGCGCTCGAGAAGTCGAAGCGGCCGCACGTCGTCACGCCGGGCGATGGCGCCTTCTACGGCCCGAAGATCGATTTCCGCGTCAAGGACGCCATCGGACGCCCGTGGCAGCTCGGGACGATCCAGTGCGATTTCGAGCACGCGGAGAGCTTCGACCTGACGTACATCGGCGAGGACGGCCGCGAGCACCGGCCGGTCATCATGCATCGGGCCATCCTCGGCTCCTTCGAGCGGTTCATCGGCATCCTCATCGAGCACACGGCCGGCAACTTCCCGTTCTGGATCGCGTCCGGTGCAGGCGGTCGTTCTGCCCGTGTCGGACCGCTTCGCCGACCCCGCGCGTGCGGTCGCCGACCGGCTCCGCGCCGCGGGCGTGCGCGCCGAGTGCGACGACAAGAACGAGAAGCTCGGCGCCCGCATCCGCCGGGCGGAGCTCTCGAAGTTTCCCTGCATGCTCGTCGTGGGAGAGAAGGAGGCCGCGGCGGGCACCGTCGCCGTGCGCCTGCGCCACGGCGGGGACGCCGGAACGATGTCTGTGGAAGATTTCATCGCGGCCGCCGCGAGTGCGACGGCCGACCGAAGCCGCGAACTGACCACGGAGGTGAAAGATCGATAAGAAGAACATCCGCGTCAACGAACAGATCCGGTGGAAGGAAGTCCGCCTGATCGGCGCCGAGGGGGAAGCGCTCGGCGTCGTGGCCATGTCCGACGCGCTCCAGAAGGCGCGCGAGGCGGCGCTCGACCTGGTGGAGATCGCGCCGACGGCTCAGCCGCCGGTCTGCCGGATCATGAACTTCGGAAAGTTCATCTACCAGCAGAAGAAGAAACAGCAGGACTCGAAGAAGAAGCAGAAGACGACACAGGTCAAGGAAGTCAAGTTCCGGCCGAACATCGACGACCACGACTACGAGTTCAAGATGAAGAACATCGAGAAGTTCCTGGCGCACGGCGACAAGGTCAAGGCGACCGTGCAGTTCCGCGGACGCGAGATGGCGCGCCGCGAGAATGGCCAGAAGGTGCTCGATCGTCTGCTCATCGACTTGAACGGCAAGGCGATCGCCGAGTCGCGTTCCGAGATGCTCGGCAACCGGCTCTACCAGATCCTGTCGCCGGTCAAGCACGAGAAGCACGAGAAGGGAACCAAGGCGGCGGTCTGAGCCGTGCGCCGGGAGTGAGACATGCCGAAACTGAAGACGCATCGCGGTGCCGCGAAGCGGTTCAAGAAGACCGCGTCCGGCAAGTTCAAGAGGGCGAAGGCCTTCAAGAGCCACATCCTGACCAAGAAGGCGCCCGGCCGGAAGCGCGGCCTCGCCCAGGGGACGACCGTCTCCAAGAGCGACACGAATCGCGTCCGAGAAATGCTGCCGTACGCCTGAGGCGCGCCGATAAAACGAAGGAGATTGCACCATGCCTCGCGTCAAGAGGGGACCCAAGAGAAAGAACCGCCGATCGAAGACCCTGGCGCTCGCCAAGGGCTACTACGGCACGAAATCGAAGTCGTACCGGATGGCGAAGCTCCAGGTGGAGAAGTCGCTCGGATACGCGTACCGCGACCGAAAGGCCAAGAAGCGGGACTTCCGCGGCCTGTGGATCGTCCGCATCAACGCCGCGGCGCGCGAGCACGAGATGTCGTACTCGAAGCTCGTGGACGGGCTGAAGAAGGCCGGCAACGAGATCAACCGCAAGATGCTCGCCGATCTGGCCGTTTCCGATCCGGCGGCGTTCACGCACCTGGTCGGCGTCGCCAAGCAGGCACTCAAGATCGCCTGACGCCGGACCGCGGTCGCGGACGGCAGACCGCGGACGGCCGATCGCACACGGCACACGGCAGAGGGCCCACGTGACCTCCGACCCGATTCAGATCCTGCTCGACTCCTTTCGCGAGGAGACCGCCCGAGGTGTGTCTTCGCGGGCCGATTTCGAGCGGTTGAAGGGCCGCTTTCTCGGGCGCGACAAGGGTCTCGTGCCGGAGCTGTTCTCGAAGCTCAAGGGGCTCCCACCCGGAGAGCGCGCGGCCTTCGGCGCCCGCGCCAACGCCGCGAAGACCGAAATCGAGGAAGGCGTGCGGCGGCTCGGCGCGGAGATCGAAGGCCGCGAGGCGGCGTCGCGCGACCGGGCGTCGGCCGTGGACGTGACCCTGCCGGGGCGCGGCACGCGGACCGGAGGACTTCACCCGATCACGATCGTGCGCCGGCGGATCGAGGACATCTTTCTGAGAATGGGCTACTCGATCGCCGATGGCCCCGAAGTCGAGAACGACTTTCACAACTTCGAGGCGCTGAACTTTCCGCCGGACCATCCGGCCCGCGACTCGCAGGACACGCTGATGGTGGACCGCAAGGCCGCCTCGCCCCTGCTCCTGCGGACCCATACATCGCCCGTCCAGGTCCGCGAGATGCGGCGCCACGGCGCGCCGCTGCGCCTGATCGTGCCCGGCCGGGTCTATCGGAAGGACGAGGTGGACGCGACGCACTCGCCGGTCTTCCACCAGGTCGAGGGCCTCGTCGTCGACCATGGCATCTCGATGGCCGACCTGAAGGGAACGATTGCCGCATTTCTCGGAGAGCTCTTCGGCAAAGGGACGAAGACGCGCTTCATCCCGACCTTCTTTCCGTTCGTCGAGCCCGGCGTGGATGTGTCGATGAGCTGCATCTTCTGCGGCGGGTCCGGTTGCGCCAAGTGCAAGGGCTCGGGCTGGATCGAGATCATGGGCGCCGGCATGGTGCACCCGCGGGTGCTCCAGGGTGTGGCGATCGATCCCGAGGAGTACACGGGCTTCGCCTTCGGCCTGGGGCTCGACCGCGTCGCGCTCCTGAAGTACGGGTTCCCGGACCTGCGCCTGCTCTTCGAAGGGGACCAGCGGTTCCTCTCTCAGTTCGCGGGGGAAGCGTGAAGTTCTCTCTCGCATGGCTCGACGATTTCGTCGACATCGCCGCCGCCGGCGGCGTCCGGGGGGTCCGGGGCCTGCTCGAGCAGGCCGGGATTCCCATCGAGTCGGACGAGCCGTCGGGCGCCGACACGATCCTCGAGGCGGAGATCACGCCGAACCGCCCCGACGCGATGGGCCATCGCGGGCTCGCGCGCGAGATCGCGGCGATGTCCGCCCAGCCGATGCGGGACGTCGCGGCCCGCTATGCGAGCCCGGAGTCCGGCGGCGAGTCGACCGAGAACCTGACGTCGGTCGTCATCCAGGTTCCGTCGCTCTGCCGCCGATTCGGGGCGCGCCTGGTGCGCGATGTCTCGGGCAGGCCGGCGCCGGATCTCGTTCGGGAACGGCTGGCGGCGATCGGCGCGAAGTCGATCTCGGCCCCGGTGGACGCGACCAACTACGTCCTCTGGGACACGGGGCAGCCGCTGCACGCCTTCGACTTCGACAAGCTGTCCGGAGGCGTGCTCTTCGTCCGCAGGGCGCGCCGCGGAGAGAAGATCGTGACGCTCGACGGCGTCGAACGGAGCCTCGAGTCTTCCGACCTCGTCGTCGCCGACGCCGACCGCCCGGTTTCGCTGGCCGGCATCATGGGCGGCCTCGACACGGCCGTCGGCCCGCAGACCCGCAACGTGCTGCTCGAGGCCGCGTGGTGGGATCCGGCGACGATCCGGCGCACGGCGCGGCGCCTCGGGCTGCACACCGACGCCTCGCACCGCTTCGAGCGCAGCGCCGACATCGACGCGATCCCCGGAGCGCTCCACATGGCCGCGCGCCTGATCGTCCAGTCGGCGGGCGGCACGGTCGCGCCGGGACTTCTCGACGCCCACGGAAAGCTCTTCCGCGTGCGCCGCACGGCGCTGCGCCTGGCGCGCCTGCGCCTGCTCTCCGGAGATCCGCACCTGACGCTCGAGTTCGCCGAAGAGGCCCTCGCGCGGCTCGACTTCGCGACCGAACGCCGCGGCAAACGCCTGTCGGTCTCGATCCCTCTCTTCCGCGCCGACGTTCGGCGCGAGGACGATCTCGTCGAGGAAGTCCTCCGCGTCCACGGCTACGACCGGCTGCCTTCGCGCCTGCCGCCCGCCCCCGGCGCGGGGCAGATCAAGGAGCCTCGCCGGCTGGTCGAGGATCGGCTGAGCGACGGCGCCGCCGCCGCGGGACTCTTCGAAACCATTAACTACCCGTTCGTTGATCGCGAGGGCGAAGAGGCGCCCTTCGCCGACTGGTTGAGCCTGACCGACACCGCTCGGGAGCCCCTGGCGATCGTCAATCCGCTGGATGCGTCGCGGCGGCACCTGCGCGCGACGTTGCTTCCGGGCCTGCTCGATGCGGTCGGCCGCAATCTGCGGCACGGAGCCGCCGAGGTCGCTCTCTTCGAGGTCGGCCGCGCGTTCGGCGCCCCCGGCGAGCCCGACAAGCCCGAGTCCTACGAGTCGCGCCGGTTCGCATTCGCCCTGGCCGGGGACCGGCGTTCGCACTGGAGCCTGCCCGAGAAGCTGCGGCCCGCGGATTTCTTCGATGCGAAGGGGCTCGTCGAGCGGCTGCTGGCCGCCTGGATTCCGGCCACCGATCTGATCTGGAAACCGGCGCGGGTCCGAGCCTTCACCGAGGGTGCGGCGGCCACGGTCCGGACGCCGTCGGGCCGCCTCCTCGGCATTGCGGGGCTCGTCGCGGGAGGCGAGCGCGAGCGCCGCGCTCTCGCGGCGCCCGTCTTCGCCGGGGAGCTTCTCGTGGATGCGATTCCGTTCGAGGCGCGGCCGTTCCGTTTCGCCCCGTATCCGGTGCTTCCGGCGGTCACGGCCGACCTGACGATTGCCCAGTCGAGGCAGCTTCCCTGGGACGAGATCGCCGCGTACGTGCGAGGCCTCGGACTGTCGCACCTCGAGTCGCTGGCCTGCCTGGACCGGTACGAGGGACCCGGCGTCGCGGCGGACGTGGTGAAGACCACGATCCGGCTGACGTTCCGCTCCTCCGACCGGACGCTCGAGCAGGAAGAGGTCAACCGCGAGGTGCGGCGCCTGGCCGACGCCCTCTCCTCGCGCCCCGGAATCACGCTCGGCGAGACTCGAAGCTGAAGGGAAGGAAGGAAGATGGACACCGTCAAAGTTTTCGACAACCTGGATCGGCGAATCGAAAAGCTCATCGCCCGGCTCAAGCAGCTCGAGGCCGACAACGAGAAGCTGCGAGCCGAGCTGGCCTCGTCCCGTAAGGCGGAGAAAGACGCGGGAGAGTCGCGCGGCACGGTCGAACGTCTCGAAAGGGAGCAGGAGCTCGTGCGCGAACGCCTGGAGAAGCTGATCCGCGCCCTCGAGGCGGCGGACGAAAAGAAGTCCTGAAGAAGTCAAAGGCCGGCAGTGAGTTGCGGCTAAACCGTTGACTCCGTTGGTCCCGGCGCAATAGACTCGCCGCGGAAAGGAGTCAGTGTCTCGATTTGGATAAGCGGGGCAGTGTGACTCAGGTCGAGATCTTCGGGCAGACGTACAGCGTCCGCGCCGAGGGTGATAGCGGCTATATTCACGATCTGGCCCGATTTGTAGACTCTCGAATGAAAGAAGTGGCGGAGAGGACCGCGACGGTGGACACGACGAAGATCGCGATTCTCGCCGCCCTGAACATTACGGACGATCTTTACCAGGCGGACAAACGTCGGCAGGGCGACCCCACGGACTCGAAGGCCCGCGCGGAGCGCCTGATTCGAAAACTGGACGACGCCCTGGGCGCCTGAAGGCGAGGCGTCGGCACCCCGAGGGAATCGGGGAACACACGATCGGAATACGAGTGGTCCTGAGCAGCGGTCCGGTGCAAACGGCATTTAACCCTCGTCGGAAGAGTCGCTTCCGCTCCATCGTGTAGCCGCGCCCAGTCCTTTGGCGCCCCCGGGCATTTTGGGGGGCGGGATGATGACAAATTTCGCGGCGGCGGCCGTGGCGGGGCTGGTCCTTGCCGCGGTCCTCACCGCCATCGGCTACTTCTTCACCCGGAAGAAAGTCGAGAAGGAGCGCCTCGGCATCCGGACCGAGGCGGACCGGGCGTTGGCCGACGCCCGCAAGCAGGCGGAATCCAAGGTCCGCGAGGCCGACATCGAGGCCAAGGAAAAGGTCCTGGCCGCCCGAGTCGAGTTCGACAAGACCGTTCAGGCGCGTCGGCAGGAGATCGCCGCCCTCGAAAAGCGAGTCCAGCAGAAAGAAGAAAACCTCGACCGCAAGCTGATGCAGCAGGAGCGGCGGGAAGAGGACTACGCCCGGAAGGAAAAGGCCGTCGGCGACCAGCAGAAGAAGCTGGAGGACAAGGAGGCGGAGGTCCAGGTCGTCATCGACGAGCAGCGCAAGCGGCTCGAGCAGATCTCGGGCCTCACGGCCGTCGACGCCCGGCGGGACCTCGTCAAGTCGAGTCGAGAACGAGGCGCGGCTCGAGGCCGCCGGCCTGATCCGGCGCATCGAGGAAGAGGCGAACGAGCAGGCGACGCAGAAGGCGCGCCGGATCATCGGCATGGCGATCCAGCGTCTGGCCTCCGACACCGTCGTCGAGGCGACCGTCTCGGTCGTCGAGCTCCCCTCCGACGACCTGAAGGGACGCATCATCGGCCGCGAGGGGCGCAACATCCGCGCCGCTCGAGGCCGCGACCGGCGTCGACCTCATCATCGACGACACGCCCGAGGCGATCGTCATCTCCGCGTTCGAGCCGCTGCGCCGCGAGGTCGCCCGCCATGCGCTCGAGAAGCTCATCGTGGACGGACGCATCCACCCGGCCCGCATCGAGGAGATCGTCGAAAAGGTCCGCTCCGAGCTGTGGGAAAAGATCCGCCAGGAGGGGGAGGCGACGGCGCTCGAATTCGGCATCCCGGACCTTCATCCCGAGCTCGTCAAGATGCTCGGACGGCTGAAGTACCGGACGTCGTACGGCCAGAACGTGCTGCAGCACTCGAAGGAAGTCGGCTGGCTGGCGATGAACATGGCCGCCGAGCTCGGGGCCAACGTCGAGGTCGTGCGCCGGGCGGGTCTGCTCCACGACATCGGCAAGGCGATCGACCGGGAGATGGAAGGGACGCACCTCGAGCTCGGACGAGAGGTCCTGAAGAAGTTCGGCGAATCGAACGACGTCATCCACGCGATGGAATGCCACCACGGCGACTACGAGCCGCGGTCGCTCGAGGCCGTTCTCGTCAACGGCGCCGACGCCCTGTCGGCGGCGCGGCCGGGCGCGCGTCGCGAGATCCTCGAGACCTACGTCAAGCGTCTCGAGAAGCTCGAGCACATCGCCGACGGCTTCAAGGGCGTGCAGAAGGCGTTCGCGATCCAGGCCGGACGCGAGCTCCGCATCGTCGTCGAGGCGAACAAGGTCACCGACGACGAGGCGCTCTGGCTCTCCCGCGACGTCGCCAAGAAGATCGAAGCGGAGCTGCAGTACCCCGGGCAGATCAAGGTCACGGTCATCCGCGAGACGCGCGCCGTCGAGTATGCGCGCTGACCTCGGATGAACATCCTCTTCATCGGCGACGTCGTCGGGGCGCCCGGCCGGCGGGCGCTCGTCGACGCGCTCGAGGGCGTGATCGACCGCCATCGCATCGACTTCACGATCGTCAACATCGAGAACGCCGCGGGCGGGTTCGGCCTGACGGTCGAGCTCTTCGACGACCTCTCGAAGATGCCGATCGACGTCTTCACGTCCGGCAATCACATCTGGGACAAGAAGGAGATCTACGACACGCTGAACGCCTCGGAGCGTCTCCTCCGGCCCGCCAACTACCCGCCGGGCAATCCGGGCCGCGGGTGGACGGTCCAATCGACCGCCGCGGGAGTCCCGGTCGGCGTCCTGAACCTCCAGGGACAGGTGTTCATGCCGGCCAACGCCGACTCGCCGTTCCGCGTCGCCGACGAGGAGCTGGCCCGGGCCGGCGACGTCAAGGTCGTCTTCGTCGACATCCACGCCGAGGCGACGTCCGAGAAGACCGCGCTCGGCTGGTACCTCGACGGGCGCGTGTCGGCGGTGGTCGGCACGCACACGCACGTTCCGACCGCCGACGAGACGATCCGGCCCGGAGGGACGGCGTACCTGTCCGACGCGGGAATGACGGGCGCGTACGAGGGCATCATCGGCTTCTCGAAGGATCGGATCATCGAGAAGTTCCTGTCGCAGACCCCGCGCTCCTTCGAGACGGCGAAGAAAGACATCCGCCTTTCCGGCGCCGTCGTCGACGTGGACGAGACGACCGGCAGGGCGCGCCGGATCGAGCGCGTCCAGGTGAGGGTGGACTAGGAATCGTGGACTAGGAATCGCCGCGCGATGTCGCGTCCGACGCTCACCGCGATCATCACTACCCTGAACGAGGAGGTCAACGTCCGCGACTGCCTCGAGAGCGTCGCGTTCGCGGACGAGGTCCTCCTGGTCGACTCGTTCTCGACCGACCGCACCGTGGAGATCGCGCGCGTGTTTCCGAGAGTCCGCGTCGTCCAGCGCGAGTACTTCGGCTCCGCCGCCCAGAAGAACTGGGCCATGGACCAGGTCACGACGCCCTGGCTTCTGATCGTGGACGCCGACGAGCGCATCCCGGAGCGGCTCGCCCGCGAGATTCGGGCCGTCATCGAGCGCGAGCCCGGGGAAAGCCAGTTCTTCGTCCGCCGCGACAACGTCTTCATCGATCGAGTGATCCGTCACTCCGGCTGGTCCACCGACAAGGTCGTGCGCCTGATCCGCCGCGGCACGGTGCGGTATCCGAACCGCCGGGTCCACGCGGATCTCCCGGCCGACGGGCCGACGCCCACGCTGCTCGCGCCGATGATTCACTACACGTGCCGGTCCCTTCCGCAGTACCTCGAGAAGCTGCACCGGTACGCGGCCTGGGGCGCCGCCGACGCCTTCCGTCAGGGACGCCGCGCGGGTTTCGTCGAGCTTCTCCTGCGGCCCCTCTGGCGCTTCGTCCGCATGTACGTCGTCCAGGGCGGCTTTCTCGACGGGAGGCACGGCCTCGTTCTCTGTGCGCTTCAGGCGTGGGGCGTCTTCCTCAAGTGGGCGCGCGTCTGGGAGTGGAACCGCTTCCGTCTCAACGGGTGGCCCGTGGAACTGCCCGCGTATGATGAGTCCCCGGAGACCTGGGAGGGGCATGCCCCTTGATCGGGATTCTCAAATCGATGTGGAGGAAGCCGACGATGCTCAACGTGGGAGACCCGGCCCCCGACTTTGCCGTTTCGGACCACACGGGCCGTACGCGCCACCTCGGTGACTACCGGGGCCGGACGGTCGTGCTCTGGTTCTATCCGAAGGCCGACACGCCCGGCTGAACGGTCGAGGGTTGCGGGTTCCGCGACCTCTACGCCGAATTCCAGGAGAAGAACGCCGAGATCCTGGGAGTCTCCTTCGATACCGTCGAGGAGAACGCCGCCTTCGCCAGGAAGTTCGACTTTCCCTTTCCGCTTCTCTGCGACGTCCGCCGCGAGCTGGGGATTGCCTACGGCGCCGCCGACGACGCCGGGGCGGGATACGCCAGCCGGATCACCTACGTCATCGGGCCGGACGGGCGCATCGCCCAGGCGCACCCGAAGGTGGGGCCGAAGTCGCACCCGCAGGAGATCCTGGCGGGGCTCTGAGCGGCGGGTTTTGCTTCCGGCAGAAGGCGGTTCCGGGGCCGGTATACTCGCGCGGCGGAGGAGAGCATGGCCGTCGATCCGGAGCTGCTGGCGATTCTGGTGTGCCCCAAGACCAAGGGCCCGCTCGAGCTCGTCGAGCTCAAGGACGCCACTCGAAAGGCGCTCGTCGAAAAGTATCGCGAGAAGTTTCGGGACGAGGAGCCCGTCGTGACGCAGGGCCTCTACTCCCGGCAGGCGAACCTCGTCTACCCGATCGTCTCCGACATCCCGGTGATGCTGATCGACGAGGCGCTTCCCGGTTCCGAGGCGGCCGGACGGTAGAACGCCGGCCGCGGACGACAGACTGCAGACGGCAGACGGTTCGGGGCGGCCTGAGACGGCCGGTTCGTCGGCGGCCTTCGGCCTGCTGTGTCTCTTCGCTTTCCTGACCCCGTTCATCGCCCCCGCGTACATCGCTTCGGGGCTTCTGCTCGTGGCGTGGATCGTGGAGCTGCGGCGGACGGGGCGGCGCCCCGAAGGCTTTCGGTCGAAGTTCTTCTTCGCGTTCCTCCTGCTCGCCGCCTTCACGATCCTCTCGGCCGTCTTCTCGCGCGATCCGGCCGCGAGCTCCCGTCACCTCGGAGGTCTCGGACTCTTTCTGCTCGTCCCGGCGACGATGGATCTCGCCGACACGCCACGACGCGCCCGAATCCTCGCCCTCGCGCTCACGGCGAGCGCCGTCGTGCTCTCGATCGACGGGATCTGGCAGTTTCTCCACGGCGGCGACGATCTCCAGAGCCGGATCCGGGCGACGCTCTCCCATTACATGACGTTCTCGGGCATCGAGCTGATCGCGGCCTGCCTGCTGCTCGGGTTTCTCTTCGAGGGGCGGGGGAGGGCGAGGGCGATCGGCCTGATCGCCATCCTGCCCCTGACGGCGGTCCTCCTGACGTTCACGCGCAACGCCTACGTCGGAATCGTCGCCGCGCTCGTCCTCTATGCCGGGGTCCGACGGCCCCGGCTGCTCCCGGTGGGCGCGGTCGTCCTCGTGGCGGTCTACTTCGCCTCGCCGGCCGGCATCCGGGAGCGCATCCGCTCGACCGTGGATCTCTCGGACCCGACGAATCGTGATCGGGTGGCGATGGCGCACGCGGGGGCGCGGATGGTCCGCGACCGTCCGGTCTTCGGCCTCGGGCCGGAGATGGTCCAGGCCTACTACCCGCTCTACCGCGACCCGGGCGCGCTGCGCTGGAACGTGCCCCACCTCCACGACAACGTGATCCAGATCGCCGCGGCCAACGGGCTCTTCGCCGCCGCCGCCTATCTCGCGATCGTCGCGATGTTCCTCGCGCGCGCGATCGCCCTCGTGCGCCGGAGAGACCGACCCGATCGCGCCGTGCTGTGGGCGGGCGTCCTGCTCGCCGGAGCGGCGATCACGATCGCCGGGCTGTTCGAATACAACTTCGGCGACACGGAAGTCGAGATGGCGACGCTGATCGTCCTCGGCCTCCCGTTCTCACGGGCGGCGGTCCCGGAGGGGCCGGCCGGTGCGAACGATCCGGGCTAGAATCCTGCCGATGCTTCTGCGGCCGGTTCCCGCCCCCGTGCCTCCGCGGCCGTACACGGTCACCGAGCTCGTCGCCGAAGTGGCGGTGGCGCTTCGGACGACCTGGCGGGACGTCTCGGTCGTCGGAGAGATCGCGCGCTTCGACGAGCGCGGCGGCCACGGCTACTTCGTGCTGAAGGATCGAACATCCTCCCTCTCCGCCATCATTTTTGCCTCGGACCTGAAGCGCGTCCCCTTCCGCCTGGAGCCGGGCCTCGAGGTCGTCGTCCGCGGCTCGCTCGACCTTTACGCGCCCCAGGGAAAGTTCCAGGTCAAGGCGTTCGCCGTCGAACCGGTCGGGCGCGGAGCCCTCCAGCTCGCGTTCGAGCAGCTGAAGGCGCGCCTCGAGGCCGAGGGACTCTTCGATCCGGCGCGCAAGCGGGCGATCCCGAAGCTGCCGCGGCGCATCGCCGTCGTGACGTCGCCGACCGGCGCCGTCGT
This sequence comes from uncultured Acidobacteriota bacterium, assembly GCA_963738945.1. Lineage (GTDB taxonomy): Bacteria > Acidobacteriota > Thermoanaerobaculia > UBA5066 > Gp7-AA6 > DAHUXD01. The sequence goes on along the minus strand of CAVTYD010000002.1, from coordinate 1,506,350 downwards.
GCGGGACATCCTGCAGGTCCTGTCCCGGCGGTTCGACGGCCTGGCGATCACGATCTACCCGGTCCGCGTCCAGGGGGAGCTCGCGGCCGTCGAGATCGCTGCGGCGATCGCCCATCTCGGCCGGCGCGGCGGATTCGACGTGCTGATCCTCGCCCGCGGAGGCGGTTCGCCCGAAGACCTGGCTCCTTTCAACGACGAGCGCGTGGCCCGGGCTCTGGCCGCCTCGATGATCCCGTCGATCTGCGGCGTCGGGCACGAGACCGACGTGACGATCGCCGACCTGGTGGCGGACCTGCGCGCGCCGACGCCTTCGGCGGCGGCCGAGCTCGTGATCGAGCGCAAGGAGGAGGTCCTGCGGCGGCTCGAGAACGGCCGGCGGCAGCTCGTCCGGATCCTCCGCGCCCGCCTCGCGCTCTCGCGGGCGCACCTCTCGGCGGCCGGACGCTCCGACGCGCTCTTCGGTTTTCCGCGGCATGTGGCGGAGCAGAGACAGTCGGTCTCGCAGAGCCGCGACGCGCTGGTCGAGCACCTGCGTCGCCGGCCCGCCGAATACGCCGCGCGGCTCGGCGCCGCCTTCCGATATCTCGCGGACTTTTCCCGCGTCGCGGAGCTGCCCCGCCGCCGTGACCGGATCGGGAATCTCCGGTCGCTCGCCCTCGAGAAGACCCGGCGGACGCTCGAGCGGCGCCGCGCCCGCCTGCAGGAGAACGCGAGCCGACTCGACGCGCTCTCTCCGCTTTCGATCCTCGCCCGCGGCTATGCCGTGGCTTATCGCGAGGGCTCGGCCGCTCCTCTGATGTCCGCCGCCCAGGTCGCGCTCGGCGAGCGGATCCGCGTGCGCCTGCACGAGGGCGAGGTCAGGGCGGTCGTCCGCGAGGGGGGCCGGACGCCTTCCGCGGGCCCGCTCTTCTCCGAGGGCGAGGAGCCCGCGTGACCGGGCGGCCGCGCAAGGAGCGAACCTTCGAGGAGGCGATGGCCCGCCTCGACGCCATCGTGGCGGAGCTCGAGGGCGAGGAGCGGGGCCTCGAGGAGCAGTTCGCGCTCTTTCAGGAGGGGATGGAGCTCGCCCGGTTCTGCGACCGCAAGCTCGGCGACGTCGAGAAGTCCGTCGAGATCGTGCTGAAAGAGGCGGCCGGCGAGTGGAAGACCGCGCCCTTCGATCCGGTGCGCACGGCGCCGGACGAGGACGAGGATGACGACCGGGACTGAACCGGCGGCCCGCGGCATCGCCGAGTATCTCGCCGCGCAACGCGAGGCCGTGGATCGCGCGCTCGAGCGGCTCCTTCCGGGCGGAGACGTCTGGCCCGAGAACCTGCACCGCGCCATCCGCCATTCCGTCTTCGCCGGCGGCAAGCGGCTTCGTCCGATTCTGTGCCTCGCCTCGGCCGAGGTGCTCGGCGCCTCGGCCGGGGACGTGCTCGAGCCGGCATGCGGCCTCGAGATGATCCACACGTACTCGCTGATCCACGACGATCTGCCGGCCCTCGACAACGACGATCTGCGGCGGGGCGTGCCGACCTGCCACGTCGTCTTCGGCGAGGCGACGGCGATTCTGGCCGGCGACGCGCTGCTGACGCACGGCCTCGGCATCTTCGCGAGCCATCCGAGGGGCGATCGGTTCGCCGTCGCGAAAGTGCGGGTGCTCGAGACGGTCGTCCGCGCGATCGGCACGCAGGGCATGATCGGCGGCCAGATGGCCGACATCGAGGCCGAGCAGGAGACGGCTCCTACGGCCGAGCTGCTCGAGCGCATCCACGAAAACAAGACCGGACGCCTGATGCGAGCCTCACTCGCGGCCGGCGCGATCCTCGCCGGTGCAGACGAGGGAGTGCTCGAGCGGATCGATCAATACGGCCGCCGGATCGGCCTCGCGTTCCAGATCAAGGACGACCTGCTCGACGTCGAGTCCGACGCCGCGACGCTCGGCAAGGCTTCGAACAAGGACGCGGCCGCCGGAAAGGCGACGTTCCCCGTCGTCTGGGGCGTCGAGCGCTCGAGGATGCTGCTCGACGAGAACATCGCCGAGGCCGTCGCGGCCGCCGAAGCGCTGCCTCGCGGAGGAGGAGTCTTGCCCGGCCTCGCGCGCTTCATCGGCGCGCGCAAGTCGTGAAGGCGTTCGTCCAGACCGCGATCGGCACCTTCGAAGAGCGGGTCCTCGACCGGCCGGCGGCGGGGCCCGGCGAAATCGTCCTGCGGCTGCGGGCGGCGCTGACCTGCGGCACCGACGTGAAGCTCCTCTCCCGCGGCCACCCACGCATCGGTCTCCCGGTCACGATGGGGCACGAGATCTGCGGCGAGATCGTCGAAGTGGGGGCCGGCGTGTCCGGATGGAAGGAAGGGGAGCGGGTCGTCCCCGGGATCTCCGGCCCGTGCGGCCGCTGCGAGGATTGCCGGTCCGGCCGCGCGAACCTCTGCTCCTCCGGCCATTCGGGGCGCTTCTGGGGAGCGTTTGCCGAGTATGCGCGCGTGCCGGCCCCGGTCGTCGCGTCGAACCTGCATCGCGTGCCGCAGGGTCTCAGCGATTCCGTCGCGGCGTTTCTCGACCCGCTCGCCTCCGTGTTCCACGGCTGGAGCCGCCTGCGCGATCCGGCGGGCCGGGTCCTCGTCTACGGTGCGGGAGCCCTCGGCTGGCTCTGGGCCGGGGTGGCGTCGCGGCGCGGCCTCGAGGTGTCGGTCGCGGGCCGGCGCCCGGAGCGGGGAGCGCTCGCGGCGGACTTCGGCGCGAGGTACGTGGACGCCAACGCCGAGTCGCCGGAAGGCTCCGCGGACATCGCGGTCGACTGCACGGGCGACCGGGAAGTCTGGGAGCGGCTGCCGGAGCTGGTGCGGCCCGGAGGGCAGGTGCTCCTCTTCGGCGGCTGCGCTCCGGGGGCCACGGTGACCTTCGACGCGGCGCGGCTGCACTACGCCGAGATCACGCTCGCGGGTTCGTTCCATTACGCGCCGGCCGATGCGACGGCGGCCCTGGCGGCACTGGCCTCCGGCGAGATCGATCCACGCGGGCTTCTCTCGGAGCGGGGGACTCTCTCCGACGTGCCGCGCTTTCTCGACGCCCAGGCCCGGGGGCGGGGAATCCGCTATGCGGTCGAGGCGGCGGCGTGAGGGTCGTCGCGGCGGCGTCGGGAGGCGGAGCCTCGGGAGCGCGGTCGTCTGACGATATGCTTGGCCGGCCGGCGGCCTTCGAAACGCCGGCCACAGGGGAGGATTCATGAACCGGACGCTTCGCCTCTTCGCGGTCGGTGCCCTGCTCGGCGCCCTGATTCCCGTTCCGATGGGCCTCGCGGCGGATGCGGTTCCCTCGGTCGGCCAGCCGGCTCCGGCCTTCACGCTGACGAGCAACGAGGGCAAACCGACGAGCCTCACGGACTTCAAGGGGAAGTGGGTCGTCCTCTACTTCTATCCGAAGGACTTCACCTCCGGCTGCACGCTCGAGGCGCACAACTTCCAGCGCGACCTCGCCAAGTACGAAAAGGCCAACGCCGTCATCCTCGGCGTGAGCGTGGACAGTGCCACCTCGCACAAGGACTTCTGCGCCAAGGAAGGGCTGGCCTTCCGGCTGCTGTCCGATCCCGACGCGAAGGTCTCGACTGAATACGCCTCGGTCATGGACTATGAGGGCAACAAGCTTTCGGCGCGCAACACCTACCTGATCGATCCGAGCGGGAAGATCGTCAAGGTGTTCCTGAAGGTCAAGCCCGCGGATCACAGCGACGAAGTGCTCGCCGCGCTCGCCGGCCTGCAGAAGGGCTAGCCTCCGGGGGGAGGGTCGCGCGCCGCGGCTCCATCGAGCGTGAAGGCCGTCGTCCTCGCCGCCGGGCTCGGGTCGCGCATGCGCCGGCCCGACCGGGGCGCGGCCCTGGACGCCTCGCAGGTGTCGGCGGCCGATCGGGGACTCAAGGCGCTCGTCCCGATCGGCGGCCGGCCCTTTCTCGACTACGTCCTCTCGGGCCTCGCGGACGCCGGGATTCGCGACGTCGTCGTCGTGATCGGGCCGTCCTCGCTCGCGATCCGCAGTCACTACGAGGCCTCGCCGCCCGAGCGCCTGCGCCTGTCGTTTGCCACGCAGGAGGCCCCCCGCGGGACCGCGGACGCGCTGCTCGCCGCCGAGGCCTCGCTCGGCGCCGAAGACTTCCTCGTCCTCAATTCGGACAATCTCTATCCCGCGTCGGCCCTTCGCCGCCTCCCGCATCTCGACGGTCCGGGGCTGCCCGTCTTCGAGCGCGACTCGCTTCTCCGGCGGAGCAATTTTCCGCCCGAGCGCGTGGAGCGCTTTGCCGTCCTCGTCGTCGGACGGGACGGTTTCCTCGAGCGGATCGTGGAGAAGCCGACGCCCGGGGAGCTTCCGGCGGCGAGAGGCGAGGTCCTTCTCAGCATGAACCTGTGGCGCTTTTCGAGGCCGATCTTCGAGGCGTGCCGGCGGGTCGCTCCCTCGGCGCGCGGTGAATGGGAGCTCCCGCAGGCGGTCGATTTCGGGATCGCGCGCCTCGGCCTGCGGTTCGCGACGTTTCGCTGCGACGAGGGCGTGCTCGACCTGTCCGCACGGAGCGACGTCGCCGCCGTCGCCGGGAGCCTGCGCGGCGTCGAGGCTCGCCCATGAACGAAATCGAGCGGCGGCTCCTCGCGGCGGGCCTGCTGCCGGCGGAGGCACGGCGCAAGCGCGAGCTCTTCGCCGAGGTGGACTCCGCGCTCCGGTCGCTCGCGGGCGAATCCGCCCCGGTGAAGCGCTGGTTCGTTCCGGGCCGGATCGAGGTGCTCGGCAAGCACACCGACTATGCGGGCGGACGAAGCCTCCTGTGCGCGGTGGGCCGCGGCTTCTGCGTGAGCGCGGCGCCGAGGACCGACTCGGTGGTCCGCGTCGCCGACGCCGGGCGGGGTCTCTCGGCGGAGGCGCCGCTCGACTCCGCGCTCGACCCATCCGGCTCCGGTTGGACCGTCTACGTTCGGACCGTCGCGGCTCGCGCGGCCGCGAATTTCCCGGGCCTTCGAGGGGTGGACGTCGCCTTCGCGAGCGACCTGCCGCGCGCCTCGGGGATGTCGAGCTCGAGCGCCCTCGTCGTCGCTCTCTTCACCGCGCTCGCCGATCGGAACGACCTGCCGGGCCGGGAGGAGTGGACCGCGAACATTCGAGACGCGGAGGACCTCGGCGGCTACCTCGGAGCCCTGGAGAACGGCCGTCCGTTCAGAGGTCTCCGCGGAGACCGCGGCGTCGGCACGTACGGCGGCAGCGAGGATCAGACCGCGATTCTCTGCAGCCACGCGGGGGAGATCGGGCAGTACGCCTTCGGTCCCGTCCGCCGCGAGCGTGCCATGCCCCTCGACGATGACTGGAGCTTCGTCGTCGCGTCGAGCGGCGTCGTGGCGGACAAGACCGGAGCGGCGCGGGAGTCGTACAACCGCCTCTCCCTCGCCGCGGCGCGGATTCTGGACCTCTGGAACCGATCCACCGGAAACCGGGACGCGACCCTCTTCGGGTCGCTGGCCGGCGGCCCGGACGTCCCGGATCGGATCCGCGGCCTGCTGCGCGCCTTTCCGCCGGCCGGGTGGGCCCCGGATTTCCTGATCGGCCGTCTCGATCAGTTCGTCGAAGAGACGTTCGTCCTGGTTCCCCGCGCCGGCGACCTCCTCGAGAGGGGCGAGGCGGGCCTTCTCGGCGACCCCGTCGACCGGTCGCAGTCCCTGGCCGAGCGCTGCCTGGGCAACCAGGTTCCGGAGACGATCGCGCTCGCGCGAACGGCGCGGGAACTCGGCGCCGCGGCGGCCTCCGCGTTCGGCGGCGGTTTCGGAGGCAGCGTCTGGGCGTTGACGCGCACGGAGGACGCCGATTCGTTTCGCCGGCGCTGGGCGGAAACCTATGCCCGCGCGTTTCCGGCGGTGACCGAATCCTCGCGCTTTTTCCTCACCCGTCCGGGGCCGGCGGTCGTCCGCCTGTAGGCGAACCTCCTACTTGCCCGGCGCCGCTCCGATGGCCTCGGCGAGCGGTGCGCCGGCCTTCGGGTTGAAGGACCTCCAATCCTTTCCGAGGAGCGCGGCGGCGGTGGCGGCGATCTGGCTCTGGGTCACGGGCGCCGCGTTCTTGCGCTCGCCGAGAGCCGGCGTGTCCGGTCCGAGCACCGCGATCCACATGTTCTCGGCGCCTTCCACGTTCCAGTCGTGGTTCTTCCAGTTCTCCGGCCCGTCGCCCCGTCCGTGGTCCGTCGTGATGAGGAACGTCGTCCGGTCGCGGTACTGCGGGATGGCCTGCATCGTGGTCCACAGCTCGCGGATGAACCCGTCCACGTTGTGGGCCGACTGCAGCACGAGATCGTACCGGCCGTCGTGGGCCCATTCGTCGGTTTCGCCGAAGCCGACGAAGAGCAGCCGCGGCTTCTCGGCGGCGACGTAGTCGAGCAGCGTCTGCTGGAGAAACGCGTCCCAGGGCATGTCGGAGAACTCGTGGGTGACGGTGCGGTAGAGGGTGTTCAGGAGCTGCTGGCGCGGAACCGACGTGTCGGGAAACGGCGTGTCCCACCCGGTCCGCATCGGAAGACGGCTGCGCTCGCGGTTGAAGATCCGCGGGAACGCGTCCCACCCTCCGATGACGGCCACGCGCCCGTGAAACTCCGGCATGTCGTTCAACCACTCGAAGACGGAGACGTTGGGATTCGGGCCGTACTCGTTGCGGTCGATGCGCGGATCCCCGGCTCCGGTGATGATCTCGTTGTAGCCGGGATACGAGAACTTGTAGCCGTTCACGACCCGGGCGGAGCTGCCCGCGTCCACGTTGCCGTAGATCTGCCCCTCCCGGGCGATGACCGACCAGAAGAACGGGAGAAGGGCCTCGCGCCGCTCGCCCGGCGTCGGCCGCCAGAAGGCGGCCTTGGTCGCGGACACGTCCTCGACGCCGCCCGGCTTTTCGCTGACGAGGGCGGTCTCGGCGCCGCGGAAGACCTCCTGCCACCGAAACCCGTCGGTGACGATGACGACGACGTTCCGGGTCTCCGGCGCGCCGGGCTGTGGATCGGCGAGCGCCGGGGCCCAGGCGGAGAAGAGGGCGATCGCGGCGCAGAGGGCGGAGATTCGGCGAAGAGCCTTCATCGGTACCTCACGAAGTCCTCGGAAAGAACGCGATCGTACGCTTCGAGCGCCTGGTCCGCGTCCGCCTCGGAGAAGACGAGGGGCGGCTTCATCTTGATGACGTTGTGGTCGGGCCCGTCGGTCGAGAGCAGGATGCCGTGATCCTTCATGCGTTCGACGACGTAGGCCGCCTGGAGAGGCGCGGGAGTCCGGCCCGACGCGTCGAGGACCAGCTCGATTCCGAGAAAGAGGCCGCGTCCGCGCACGTCGCCGACGATCTCGTGGCGCTCGGCCAGCCGCCGGAGCCCGTTCTCGAGACTCGCTCCGACGCGGCGCGCGTTCTCCTGTAGGCCCTCGTCGCGGATCACGTCGAGAACCGCGAGGCCGATCTCGCACGAGACGGGGTTCCCGCCGAAGGTGTTGAAGTACTCCATGCCGTTGGCGAACGCCGCGGCGATCTCCGGGGTCGTCACGACGGCGCCGAGAGGGTGGCCGTTGCCGATGGGTTTGCCGAGCGTCACGACGTCCGGGATCACTCCCTGCGTCTCGAACCCCCAGAAATGCGTGCCCACCCGGCCGAAGCCGACCTGGACTTCGTCGGCGATGCACACGGCCCCCGCCTCGCGCGCGTGGGCGTAGGCCGCGGCGAGGTAGCCGGCCGGGAGCTCGATCTGCCCGCCGCAGGAGAGGAGGCTCTCGGCGAGAAACGCGGCGGGCTTTCCGCCGGAGGCGCGGGCCTGGGCGAACGCGTCGCCGACGTGCGCCGCGAACTTCGAGGCCCGATCGGGATCGCCGCGGCGGTAGCGGCCCCGATAGTCGTCGGGCATCGGCACGGAATGGGACCACGCCGGCGCTCCGCCTCCCCCCGGACCGCCGTGCTTGTAGGGGCTGACGTCCACGAGCGTCTGCGTGTTGCCGTGGTACGCGCCGTCGAGGACGACGACGTCACGGCCCCCGGTGGCGGCGCGGGCCAGGCGGAGCGCGAGCTCGTTGGCCTCCGAGCCCGAGCACACGAAGAAGCAGACCGACAGGGACGGGGGCAGCGTGGCCGTCAGCCGCTCGGCATAGCGGAGGATCGAGGAATGGAGATAGCGGGTGTTGGTGTTGAGGACGGCCATCTGCCGCGCGCCGGCGCGGACGATCCGGGGATGGCCATGCCCGACGTGGGCGACGTTGTTGACCATGTCGAGATACGCGCGGCCGGTTTCGTCATAGAGCCGGGCACCCGCGCCGCGCACGATCTCGAGCGGCCGGCGATACGAGAGCGAAAGCGAAGGCCCCATGCGGCGGCGGCGCTCGGGGAGGAGCCGGGCGGCGCCGTCGTCTGCGGCCCGCAAGCGAGCCGGTCCGCCGAGAATGAGGTTCGGGTCGGGGCAGAGCGAGAGCCACGTCGAGCGCTCGCTCGCGGCCGCGACGCCGGGGAAGTCTCCCGACGCACCGAGCAGGTCCGCGATGATCTGAAAATGCGTGTGGGGAGGCCAGTCGCCGTTTTCCGGCGCGGGCCCGATCGCGCCGATCTGGTCGCCCCGGGCGACGGCGTCCCCCGCTTTCCAGCCGGCGATCGATGCTCGCGAGAGGTGGCCGTAGAGGGTGTAGAACCTCGGTCCGCCGTCGGGGTCGTGCTCGAGGATGACCGTCGGGCCGTAGTCGAGCCGAGCGGCGTTGTCGCGGACGCCGTGGATCCGGCCCTCGAGGGGCGCGAGCACGGGAGAACCGGGCTCCATGAAGAGGTCGTGGGCCAGGTGGACGGTGCGCCGCTCCGGGTGCTCGCCCCGATTCCCGGCGAAGGCGTCGCCGACGTAGAGCAGCCGCGCTTCGTCGTAGCGGCCGATCCCGAGGACGGCCCCGCGCGAGCGCATCGCGCCGAAGAGCCTCGCCGTCATTCGCGGAGTGTCGGTCGCGTCGGCCGGCGATCCGAACACGGGGCTGCCGACGGAGAGGTCGAAGACGACGGCCTTTGCCGGATCGGCGTCCACGACCGGCCCGATCCGTTGCCGGTGGCCTCGCAGCCAGTTCTCGATCGACGGCGTCTGCGGACAGGGCACGAGACCGCAGGCGGCGCGGAGCCGGTAGTGCGCGAGGCGCGCCGGAACCCGGCGCATCGCCTCGAGCGCCCTCCAGGCGGGCGCCTCGCTGACGAGGAGGTAGGGATTCTCCGGCTCCGTCTTCCGGCGGTGCGCCGCGAGGCAGACGCTCGTGCACAGCCGGATCGCCGCGAGAATCCAGAGGACCTCGATCTCCGCCTCCGCGAGCGGCCGTTCCGCGTGGTAGCCGGCGGTGAGAGCGCAGGCCGCCTCCACGGGGTCCGGTTTTTCGAGGACCGCGTAGGCGATGGCGACGGCGGCCTCCACGCACGTCCAGCTCTCGACCATGTCGCCGAAGTCGAGGATTCCGGCGATGGCGCGGCCGGCGGCCGCGGGCGGGCCCACGAGGACGTTGTGGTCGTTGGCGTCGTTGTGAATCACGCCGCGGGGAAGGCGACCGAGCGCCGGCGCGGCGGCGCGGCCGTGCTCCGCGACGAAGTGATCGAGGATCTCCCGGCGCTCCGGATTCTCGACGGCGGCGGCGTGGAGCGCGATCACGTCGAGCGCCCGGTCCGGGTTCCAGGGCAGGTCGCGATTTCTGGCGGCGAAGTGGGAGAACCCTTCGAGGCAGCGGTCGAGCCGGCCGAGAAAGCGGCCCTCGGCCTCCAGGATCTCCGCGGCCTTGGGGCGGACCTCGGCCAGGACCGTTCCCGGAAGGAAGGTCAGCAGGCGGACGGCGCGATCGCGGTCGAGGACGGTCGCCTTCCCGTCGGAGGCGCGCACGAGGCGGGGAACCGGCAGCTCGGGCGCTCGCGAGGCGATCCAGTCGAGCGCCCGATTCTGAAGGTCGAGGTTCTCCGGGCGCTCCGAGACGCCCGCGATCTTCAGGACGAACGCGCCGCGCTCGGTCGCGAGCTCGAAGTTCTGGTCGCGCTCGCTCGGCAGCTCTCGCGCCGCGGCGGCGAGACCGTAACGGTGGCGCGCGATCGCGGCCGCGTCGTCCGCGGACAGACGCGTCAACGGCACCGCCGATCCATCGGGGAAGACTAGCAGGGATCCATTTCCCGCGGTCCGTCGCCTGATATTCTCCCGAGCCGCCGTGCCGGTCTCGACGCTCGCTCCCGCCTCCGACGTGAAGACGATTCGCCGCGCGTTCCCCGCTCTCGATCGGGTGCACGAGGGTCGTCCTGTGGCGTACTTCGACGGGCCGGGCGGGACGCAGGTGCCTCGAACCGTCGCCGACGCGATGACGGACTACCTCCTTCGCCACAACGCGAACACCCACTGGAAGTATCCGTCCTCGATCGAGACGGACGCCGCCCTCGAAGGCGCGCGCGAGGCCCTGGCCGATTTTCTGAACGGCCGCCCGTCCGAGATCGCGTTCGGCCAGAACATGACGACGCTCACCTATCACCTGTCGCGCGCCCTCGGGCGCGCCTGGGGCCCGGGCGACGAGGTCGTCGTGACCGAGCTCGACCACCACGCCAACGTCGATCCGTGGAAGGCGCTTCAGAGGGAGCGCGGCGTGAAGGTCCGGGTCGTGCGCATGCGGCCGGAGACGGGCGATCTCGACATGGCCGACCTCGAGCGGGCCGTCTCGACGCGGACGAAGCTCGTCGCGATCGGCGGCGCATCGAACGCGCTCGGCACGATCAACGACGTGCGGCGGGCGACCGAGCTGGCGCGCGAGGCCGGGGCGCTCTCGTTCGTGGACGCCGTGCATTCGGCGCCGCACGTCCTCGTGGACGTCGCGCAGATCGGCTGCGACTTCCTGGCGTGCTCGCCCTACAAGTTCTACGGTCCGCACCTCGGGGTGCTCTGGGGGCGCCAGGACCTGATCGAGGGGCTGGACGTCCCGCGCCTCGAGCCGGCGCCCGATTGGTCCCCCGAGCGGCTGGAGACGGGGACGCTCTCGCACGAGGGGATCGTGGGAGCCGCGGCGGCCGTGGAGTTCCTGGCATCGCTCGGGGGCGAGGCTGCCGGCGGACGCCGCGCGGCCCTCGCGGCCGGCTACGCCGGGATGCACGAGCGCGGGAAACGCCTCTTTTCGCGGCTCTGGGACGGGCTCGGCACGATCCGCGGCGTCACGCGCTACGGGTTGGCGCCGGACTCGCCTCGGACTCCGACCGTCGCCTTCACGGTCGCGGGCCGGACCGCGGATTCGGTCGCCGAAGGCCTCGCGCGGCAGGCGCTGTTTCTCTCGAGCGGCGACTTCTATGCCTGGACGGTCGTTCAGAGGCTCGGCCACGCCGAGGATGGCCTGGTGCGGGCGGGTTGCGCCGCCTACACGACCGAGGAGGAAATCGAGCGGCTCCTCGACGGGGTCGCGGAGGTCGCGGCGGCCTAGGCGACTCTCTCGAGAAGGACGACGCCGCCCATGCGTCGAACGGCCTCTCGCCGCTCGGGCGGCGCGAATCGCATCATCAGGCGCCAGAGCCAGGCGATTCGGGGCGCGCGCCTCAGCCGCCTCGCCTCCTCGAAGGTCGAGCGAAACTCCGCCTCGCGCCAGCCGGAGCGTTCGAAGAAGCGCGTGCCCTCCTCCGGCGCGAAGACGAGCGGCGCCTGCGCCGCCTCGAGCGAGGATCCCCATCGGCGGTTGAGCATCTGGAGCAGCGGCGGCGAGACCATGTCCACGATCCACCAGCGGAAGCTCGGGATCGCATGGAGGTCCTCGGCGAGAGCCGTGACTTCCGTCTCCGGAAGGTAGATGAGCAATCCTTCCGAAAGCACCACGGCCTGGCGCGAATCCGCACCGATCCGCTCGAAGAGCGCGCGCCGCTCGGCGCGCCGGGTCAGATCCTGGGTCACGGGCTCGTACCGGCAGGCCGGAGCGTGCCCGGACAACGCGCCGGCCTTGTGGCGCAGAATCGCGGGCAGGTCCACGTCGTACCATCGAAGCCCCGGCGGAAGAGTCATGCGCCAGGGCCGCGCATCGAGACCTGCGGCGAGGTTGACGACCGTGTCGGCGCCGTCGCGGGCGAGGGTGCGGACGATGAGCTCGTCGAAGAGGCACGTCCGCACGACCAGCGGCCATAACCCCGAGCGAAAGCGCGGCAGGGTGCGGGCGATCTCCGCGCCGCGATCGCCCGCCAGCTGACGCGCCCAGCGATCCCGGAAATGGGCATCGCTCCGCTCCGACTCGATCGCGCGGTAGAGAGCGACCCACCGCGCCGTATCGCTGACGTTCTCGATCCGCGAGTCGGCCATGACGATAGGGGCGAGTCTACCCGGAGTGACCGATAATCCCTCGCGTGAAGGCCGTGCGCATGGACGCCGCGGGAGACGTCGCGGTCGTGGACGTGCCGGATCCGGAGATCGGGCCGGCCGAGGCACTCCTCGCGACGGCGGTCTCCGGAATCTGCGGCTCGGACCTCCTCGACTGGTACGTCCGCGGCAAGGCCGGTTCGATCCTCGGGCACGAGGTCTCCGGCCGCATCGTGCGGGTCGGCGAGGGCGTCACGGACTTCGAGCCGGGAGACCGGGTCGTCCCGCATCACCACGCGCCCTGCTTCGCCTGTCGCGAATGCGAGGCGGGTCGATACGTCCACTGCGCCGCGTGGCGCGCGTCGCGCCTCGATCCCGGCGGCATGGCGGAGCTGGTCCGGATCCCCGCGGGCAACCTCGCGGTCGATACCCTCCGGATCCCGGAAGGCGTCACCGACGAGGAGGCGAGCTTCACCGAGCCCCTCGCAACCGTGGTCAAGGCGTTTCGCCGGGGCCGGTTCGCCGCCGGACGGTCGTTCTTCGGCGTCGGCCTCGGCACGGCCGGTCAACTCGCCGTGCGTCTGGCGCGCGCATCCGGCGCCTCGGCGGTCGGCGCCGCCGACCTCGCCGTCTCGCGGCGCGCTCTCGCCCTCGCGAGCGGAGCCGACGAGGTCGTGGACGTCGGAAGCGAGCCTCTCGGGGGCCGGGGCGAGGCGGATCTCGGACGGCCGCGGCTTCGACTTCGTCTTCGTCTGCCCGGGCAAGCCCGAGGTGATCCGTCAGGCGGTCGAAGCCGTCGCGCCGGGGGGCACGCTTCTCGTCTTCACGATGGCGGCACCCGGTCAGACCTGGGAGGCCGACCTGAACGCTCTCTACTTCCGCGAGATCGCGGTCGTGCCGTCGTACTCCTGCGGTCCGGACGACACGCGCGAGGCGCTCGACGCGATCGCGAGCCGCCGCGTGCGCGTCGCCGACCTCGTGTCCCATCGATTCGGGATCGCCGAGGCGCGCGAGGCCTTCGCCCGGGCGCGGCGGGCCGAGGGCTCGATGAAAGTCGTGATCACGTTTTGAAGTCGAGGCTCGACACTTTGCTCGTCGCCCGAGGCCTCGCGCCGACTCGCGCAAAGGCGCAGGCCCTCATTCTCGCGGGCCTCGTCGAGGTCGACGGAAAGCCGGCGGGGAAGGCGGGCGACGCGTACGACGCCGACGTGGCCCTCGCGGTCGCCGGGCCGGCTCATCCCTACGTCTCGCGCGGCGGCGTCAAGCTCGCGGCGGCGCTCGACGGCTTCGCGATCGATCCATCGGGCCGCACGTGCCTCGACGTCGGGGCATCGACGGGCGGCTTCACGGACTGCCTCCTGCAGAGGGGGGCTTCGCGCGTCTACGCCGTGGACGTCGGGTACGGGCAGCTCGACGCGGGGCTCCGGGAGGATCCGCGCGTCGTCGTTCGCGAGAAGGTGAATGCGCGGTCTCTCTCGGACGCGGACGTGCCGGAGAGAATCTCCCTCGCCGTCGTCGACGTCTCGTTCATCTCGCTGCGCCTCATCCTGCCGGCTGTCGTTCCACTGGTCGAGAAGGGCGGTGAGATCGTCGTGCTCGTCAAACCGCAGTTCGAGGCCGGAAGGGCCGAGGTCCCGAGGGGCGGCGTCGTGCGCTCCGACGAGACCCGCCGGCGCGTGGTCGGCGAGATCGCGGAGGCGGGCCGCGAGCTCGGCCTCGAGGTCCGGGGCGTGCTCCCGTCACCGATTCGCGGGGCCCGCGGCAACGCGGAGTTTCTCCTCGGATTTCGTGTAAATTGAGCAGGATGAAGGGGTCGCGCGCGCCGACGCCGCGGTTTCGGTGCGTCGGGATCGTCTCGAAGATCGGGTCCACGGCCGCCGGCGAGCTGGCGGCGCTGCTCGAGAAGGCGCTGCGCCGGCGCGGCCGCCGGGTCGTCCTCGACTCCGAGACGGCGGCCCACCTCGGCCGGACCGGAGGCGTGGTCCGTTCCCGGATTGCCAGTGAGAGCGATCTGGTGTTCGTTCTCGGCGGCGACGGGACCCTTCTTTCCGTCGCGCGCGGAGCGCCCTCGGGCACGCCGCTGATCGGCATCAACCTCGGAACCCTCGGTTTCCTTTCGGGGCTGACTCGGAAGGAAGTGCTCGACCGTCTCGACGACGTGCTCGCCGGGAAGTTCCGCGAGGACAAGCGCGGGCGCATGGACGTTTCCATTTCCCGCGGACCCCATCACGGCAAGTACCGTGTTCTGAACGACGCCGTCCTGAATCGCGAGGCGCTCGCGCGCATCTCCACGTTCACGGTCGCGCTCGACGGTCACCCGGTTTCGGAGTTCCGCGCCGACGGAGTGATCGTGTCGACGCCGACCGGCTCGACGGCCTACAACCTCTCGGCCGGCGGACCGATTCTCCATCCGGCGGTGCCCGCGATCGTGATCACCCCGATCTGTCCTCATACGCTGGGGCAGCGGCCGCTCGTCGTGCCCGACACGACGCGCATCCGGATTCGAGTCCTCGGCCCGGAGCGCCGCGACGGAGGCGTCTATCTCACCCTCGACGGCCAGGAGGGGTTTCCCGTGCTCGCGGGAAGCCCCATCGACGTCCGCTCGAGCGGTTCGTTCGTGACGCTCCTGCGCCCGGCGGAGTCGGACCACTTCGACCAGCTCGCGGGCAAGCTCTCCTGGGGCATCTAGCAGGTTGCTGAAAAAGGGTGTGGGATGGCGTTACGAGCGCCGTGGGGTCAGATGCAAGGAAGAGCGACGACGGCGATTCGAGAGCATCGTCGCGCCGTCAAGGCGCGCGAGTAGAGCCGAGCGATGAGGCTCGCGCAGATGGCCCCGCGCCGCCGTAACCCGAAGGGTGGCCGGCACGTAAACGCCGGCGGAGCCGGCGTTCTCTACCGCCGGGGGACTGCCTCCGCTGGTCGAGTGGCCGGCCGCCGCACAAGCGCGATGGAGCCTCGAGTCGTCACGTCCTGGAACGGGCGCCGGATGCAAAGTGCCGGCCACGACGCCCGCGTCCATCTTTCAGCAGCCTGCTAGAACCTCCGATCGCATGGCGGGCGAAGACACGCGCGACGGCCGGCGGAACGAGCCCCACGAGGCGCAGAGGCTCTCGACCTCCCGGCTCTTCCTGATCGTCGTCGTCTTCCTGGCGCTCGCCGCCTATGCCATCTGGAACTCCGACCGTTTTCAGTCGATGTTCCAGGGAGTTTCGCAGCAGCGTCTGTCGGAGCTGCTCCAGCGGCCGGTGAGCTTCCGGAGGGTCGACTTTCAGATCTTTCCTCCCTCCGTGCATCTGGCCGACGTGCGGGTCGGCAACGACCCCCGGATCTCCGAGGGGCCGCTGCTCGAAGCGGAGGAGCTCACGGTCGGCGGGGGCCTGTCGGTCACGGGAGGGGAGCTGCGCTTCGGCCGGGTGCGCGCCGTCCGTCCCCGGATCGCGCTCGTCCAGTTTCCCGACGGATCGTGGAACCTTCCGCCGGGGCTGTCGCGCCCCGCCGGCAGCGGTGGGCTCTCCGTGCGGATCGGCGAGCTCGTGGTCCAGAACGGAGTCTTCGAGTACGACGGCCGGCGCACCGGCCTCGACGGCCGCCTCGAGGGTTTCGCGGCGGAGCTCGCCTCGCAGCCGCCCAATCGGTATCGCGGGACCTTCGCCTGCCGGCGGGCGACCCTTCGCCTGCCCCACGACGAGCCTCTCGTCTTCGGCGTGGACCTCGCCTTCCGCCTCTCGCCGGCGTCGGGGCTGCAGGTCGAGTCGCTTCGCATCGACGGAGACTTCGGTGAGCTGCGGGCCTCCGGATCGGTCGAGAGCCTGAAGGACCCGGCACTTCGGATGCGGGTCTCGGCGGACCTTCACGTCGCCGAGGTCGAGCGGATCTTTCATTCGGAGCTGGGCTTTTCGGGCGACGCCGCGCTAGAGGCCGAGCTCGCCGTCCCGCCGTCGGGGGCTTTTCGCATCACGGGGCATCTCTCCGTGCCGAAGCTCTCGGCCGGCCAGTTCCCGATCGGGGACTTCGCCGCCACGGTCCTGGCGCGGCCGGAATCCCTGGTCGCGCACATCGATCGGGGCCGGTACGCGGGCGGCGACCTCACCGGCGTGTACCGGATCGACAGCCTGGCGAGTGGCGCGGGCCCGCAGCCGATGACGCTCTCGCTCGACGGCAAGGGAATCTCGGTCGAGCGCTTCTTCGGCGACATCCATCTGCCGGGTACCGGGCTCTCCGGGTCGGCGGCGATGTCGGCCACGCTGCGCTGGACGGAGGGAGGCATCGCGCACGCGAGCGGCGCGGCCCGGCTCGCGATCGCGCCCGGTCCCGCGGCCTCGATCGTCCGCGGCAGGTTCGGAATCCCGATCGGCGGCGGGGGGAACCTGCCCATCGTGGACGGGCGCATCGGATTCGAGGCGGCGCAGTTCCACTTTCCGGTCTCGAGCCTCGAAGTCACCGGGGGGCTGCGGATCGGCCAGTGGCTCCCCGATTTCGACTTCATCCTGCGCTCGCGAGACCTGGCGGAGTTCGACCGCATCTTCCAGAACTTCGTGGCGGCTTCCGGCAGCTCGCCGGCGCCGCTCGGCTTCGGCGGCAGCGGAGAGGTGGAGGGGCACATCGCGAAATCGTGGGGCGATCCCGAACTGACGGCCCGCTTCTCGGCGGAGAACGCGCGATACGGAGGCGTCCTGTTCGGGAGCGTCCGCGGCGCCACGGACATGCACGACGGCGCGTTCGTGTTTCACCCCCTCCGCGTCTACGACGGCAACGCGACGCTCTCCCTCGAGGGGACCGCCCGGTACCGCCGCGACCCGAAGCGGCCGACTCTCGACTTCGTCCTCACGGCCAAGGACTACCCGGTCACCCGGATGCTCGACTACCTCGACCTGCACTATCCGATCGAGGGCCGGCTGACGGGCAGCTTTCCGCTCGTGGGCAGCCCGCCCGATGCGGTCTCGGGCTCGGGAGCCGCGGCTCTGGACGATGCCGTCCTCTGGGGACAGAAGGTGCCTCGCCTGACGGGCCGCATGGCTCTCACGCCCGGGCACTTCTCGCTCGACGACATCCGGGCGGAGCTCGGCGGGGGCGGCCTCGGAGGCCGCATCGCGATCGCTTTCAAGGAGAAGACCTTCGAGGCCCGCGCGGCCGGAGACGGCGTTCCGATTCAATCGCTGGAGGCGCTCGGCCGATTCGGGGAGGACATCTCCGGGAGACTCTCGTTCGAGATCTCCGGATCCGGGACCTTCAGCCGGCCCGACCTGACGGCTTCCGCCACCCTCTCGGAAGCCACCTTCTTCGGACACGCCATCCCGGAAGAGCTGTCGCCGCGCCTTGCTTTGCGCGTGGCGCACGGGGTGGTGGACGGAACCGCTTCGGTGCCGGGCCATGCGACGCTGGCTGTGAAGGGCGACGCCGGCGCGACGCCGGTCGTGCTGGACGTGTCGATCGACGCTCCCGACCTGGCGGCCCTCCTGCGGTTCACGCCCGCCACGCTGCCCGTCGCCGACGGGGGGGCTCTCGCCGCGCGGGGCAGGGTGAGGCTCCCGTCGGTCGAGGGCGAGCAGCCATCCGGGGAGTTCTCGGTCACGGCCCTGCGGCTCGACGCCGGCGACCGGAAGGGAATCGTCGCGACCGACGGCGACGTCTCCCTGTCCATCGCCGGCGGCCGCGTGACCGTCGGCGATCTCCATGCGGTCGGGCAGGGCGTGGACGTGCGCCTGCGCGGGTCGCTGGACCTGTCCGGCGAAAAGCCGGCTCTCGACGCCCGGGCCACCGGCACCGCCGACGCCTCGGTCCTCGGGCTCGTGGCACCGGACCTCGGCCTCGGCGGGCGCTTCGTCGTGGATCTCGCGGCGTCGGGCCCGGCCTCGTCGCCGAGCTTCAACGGCACGATCCGCATCGAGGACGGCCGATACCGCGTCGCCGGATATTCCTTCGAGGAGATCGAGGGCTCGGTGCGGATGCACGGCTCCGCGGGAGAGATCGAGGGCGTGCGGGCCAAGGTGGCCGACGGCGAGGCGTTTCTGGCCGGAAGCTTCCGGCTCGACGGAGCCTCGCTGAAGGAGTTCCGGCTGACCG
The DNA here is from genome assembly GCA_963738945.1 of uncultured Acidobacteriota bacterium. Classification (GTDB taxonomy): domain Bacteria; phylum Acidobacteriota; class Thermoanaerobaculia; order UBA5066; family Gp7-AA6; genus DAHUXD01. The sequence continues at coordinate 1,488,006 of CAVTYD010000002.1, read as the reverse complement.
CTCAGGGCCGCCGGATCGGCGTGCGCGCGATTCCGGCGCTTCGCCTGACGGTCGACGCGGATCTCGTCGCCACCGGCAACGAATCCGGCAACCAGCTCCGGGGAGAGGTCACGCTTCTGCGAGGCACCTACTCGAAGGACGTCGAGGTCACCCTCTCGGATCTGATCGAGCGAAGCCGCCCGACGGGCGTGATCGCCGTTCGGGACCCCTGGATGGAGCGGACGACCCTGGACGTGCGCATCGTTTCGGCGGCGGCGCTGGAGGTCCGCAATAACCTGGCGCGCCTCTCGGGCACCGTGGACCTGCGCGCCCGCGGCACGCTGGCCGATCCGTCTCTGCTCGGTCAGGTCATCCTGGACGAGGGCGGCCGCGTCGTCTTCAGCGACATCCGTTACGAGATCGAGGCGGGCACGCTCACGTTCTCGAACGTGTCGCGGATCGCGCCGTTCATCGACGTGCGCGCCCGGGCGGAGGTCAAGGGCTACAACCTCGTGGTCCTGCTCGCGGGGACATGGCCTCGCATCTCGGCCAACTTCACTTCGGATCCGCCGCTCGCCAACGACGCCATCCTCGGGCTGCTCCTGTCCGGGTCTCCGCCGGACACGCGCAACCCGACCGATACCGCCAACCAGCTCGTCTCGGCCGCCGGGGGAGCCGTCGCCGGCGCGGTGACGGGCGGCCTGCGCGAACAGACGCGGCGGCTCTTCAAGCTCGACCGATTCCAGATCGACCCCGTGTTCACGGGGAGCCAGGTCACGACCGTGCGCTCCACCATCGGCAAGCAGATCACCCAGGACCTCTCGGTCACCTCCTCGATCGCCCTCGATTCGAGCAAGGAGCCGATCGTCCGCGTCGAGTGGCAGGCGACCAACGACATCCTCGTGCAACTGATCCGGGACGAGAACGGCATCCTCTCGATCAGCGTGCGGCGGCGCCAACGCCTGTGAGGCGGGGCGAGGCCGCGCGCTTCCTTCTTGCCGCCGCGCTGTTCGCCGCGGCGCTTGCGGCCCGGGCCCAGGTGCCCGCGGGCCTGATGGGGCGGCCGATCGAGTCCCTGGCCTACACGTGTGACGGGCCCGCCGACATGCGCCGGATCGCGAGCCTCGTGGCGCTCTCCGTCGGCCATCCGCTCACCGAAGACGACACCGGCGCGACGATCCAGAATCTCTTCGCGACGGGTGAGTTCGCCAACGTGCTGGTCGTCGCGAGCGAGGCGCCGTCGGGCGGCGTCGCCGTGACGATCCACCTCTGGCGGTCGTACCGGGTTGCGGGGATCGTCTTCGAGGGACGCGCGCACCTCTCCCACGAGGAGATGTTGCGAGCCGTTCCGCTGCAGGATCGGGGACCGTTCCAGGCCCGGGCGCTCGCGGACGGCGCGAGCGCGCTCGAGCGAAAGCTCGCCGCGGAAGGCTACATCCATGCGCGGGTCGAGCCCGAAGTGAACTTCGACACGGCGACGTTTTCGGCCGCGGTCGTGTACCGGATCGACGCCGGGGCTCAGGCCCTCGTCGCGCCTCCCGTGTTCGACGGCGAAATTTCACCGTACACGGAAGAGACGCTGACGAGCCGGCTCGGGCTGGCGGTCGGCAAGCCTTATCGCGAGACGAAGGCGCGCGCCGCGGCCGATCGCCTTCGCAAGTTTCTCCTCAAGGAGAACCGCTTCCGGGCCGTGGTCGAGCTCATCGCCTCGGAGCCGACCGAAGACGGCTCCGCGATCCGCCCCGTCTATCGCATCGGCGTCGGACCCCTTTTCGAGATCGATGCCACCGGAATCGCGACCAAGCGCGTCCGCAGCGAGTTTCTCGCGCTCCTGGACGGCCAGAGCTTCGACGAGGACCTGATCGAGCAATGGGTGGACACCACCCGCGAAGACCTGCAGGGCCGGGGGCGCTACCGGGCCACGGTGGAGGCGAAGACGGAGGGGCGCGATCCCGTGACCCTCCGCGTGACGGTTCGCGAGGGCGCGAAGTATTCGGTTGAAGCGATCGAGTTGTCGGGGAACGCTTCCGTCTCCGATGCGGCCCTGCGGGATCTCATCGTGACGCGGCAGAGGGGCCTGCCGCTCATCCAGAACGGCTACCTCATCGATGGAGAGCTCGAGAAGGACGCGGACGCGATCCTCGCCTACTACCAGACGCGCGGGTGGATCGAGGCGAAGGTGGAGAAGCCGTCCGTCACGGACGGTCCGAAGCCGGATCGCCTGGACGTCGGGTTCCGGATCGTCGAGGGGCCGCGCACGTTCGTCGCGACCCGGCAGGTCGACGGCGCCGAGCACCTCACCGAGGCCGATCTCGACGCGCTGATGACGACGCGGGTCGGCGAGCCCTTCAATCCGAGCGCCGTGCGCCTGGACGCGGCGGCCCTGACGACGCGCTACGGCAACACCGGCTGGCGGCAGGCGTCGGTGCGGGACCACTGGACCCTTTCGCCGGACAAGACGAAGGCGGACGTCGTCTTCACCGTGGACGAGGGAATGCGCACCTTCTTCGGCAAGACGATCATTCGGGGCAACGCGATCACCGAGACGAGCCGGATCACGCGCCAGATCGCATGGAAGGAGGGCGAGCCCTTCTCCGAGGAAAAAATCGCCGACACCCAGCGCAACCTCTCGCGCACGGGCGTCTTCCGTTCGATCGAGGTCCGGCCCCAGCCCGCCGACCCGGACAACCAGGAGCACACCGTCGACGTCGACCTGACGGAGGCGCGGCGCATCTCGCTGCTCTACGGCGTGGGCTATCAGTACGCTCCCGGAGCGACGGATCCGAACGATCCCTTCGCCACGGCGGGCATCTCCTACCGCAACCTCTTCGGCCGGATGCAGTCGGCCTCGATCGAGGCGCAATACGCGCCGATCAGCGGGCGCGGCTATCTGGTGGCGAACTTTCTCGAGCCGTACCTCTTCGACACCGAATATCCGCTGACGGTCGCGGCCTTCGCGAGCCGCGAGCCGATCCAGGACGTGGACATCGACCGTCTCGGCACCTTCATCGAGTCGGTCCGCCAGTTCGGCCACCTGCGCGTGGGACTGCGCTACTCCTATCAGTACATCGCGCCGAGAAATCCTCAGGACCTCTCGACGATCGTGATCGAGAAGTACCCGCTGTCGGCATTTCCGATCCGCCAGTCGGCGATCGGGCCGAACTTCCTCTACGACCGCCGCGACGACGTCCTCGATCCGCACGCCGGGTACTACGTGAGCATGGCCGGAGGGTACGCGTTCCCGTTTCTGACCGCCGATGCCTGGTATGGGAAGGTCTCGGGCCAGGCGGCGCATTTCTGGAAGATCCCGGGCGGTGTCCTCGGCGCGTCGTTCCGCGCGGGCGCGATCTATCCTCACAGCATCACCACGCAGGGCGACACCGTGCCGATCGCCGAGAAGTTTTTCGCCGGAGGCTCCTCGACGGGCCGCGGCTTCGACACCAATCTCGAAGGGATCCCGGGCTCGACCGTGGACTACAACACGCAGGCGACGTACCAGCCGAATGGCAATGGAACCTGCGCCCAGACGTATCCGAACGCGCCCAACGCGAATCTCTACGACTGCAGCCCCGGCCCGCGCATCATCGGAGGCAACGGCTTCATGGCCTGGGGCCTCGAGTACCGCGTTCCCATCGCCGGAAACTTCGGCGTGTCGATCTTCTACGACCTGGCGCAGGTCTGGGCGAGCGCGGCGGACATCAACTTCCACATCGACACGTCGGACCGCGCCGGGATCGTTCCGAACGCGAAGTCGGGACTGCGGCAGTCGATCGGCCTCGGCATCCACTACATGACCCCGATCGGGCCGCTGCGGCTCGAGGTGGGCCGTCCGGTGCCGGCGCAGACCGTGGACTTCCTCGTGACACGAACCGTCGACCCCGAGGGCATTCCCTGCACCCAGGGCGACCCGAATCGCTCCGGCTGCCAGCCGCTCGCCTCCGGGTCCGTCAAGCAGACGGGCCGCATTTTCCTCTCGATCGGATATCCGTTCTAGAATGGTCCCGTGCCGCTCTACGAGTACCGCTGCCGCCAGTGCGAGAAGCGCTTCGAGGAGTTCGTCCTCGGCGACGCGCAGCCGCGGTGCCCGTCGTGCGATGGCCGGAAGCTCGAGAAGCTGCTCTCGGTGTTCGCCGTCAGCACCGCTTCGAGCTCGGGCCCGGCCGGGGAGACCTCCGGCGGCTGCGGCTCCTGCGGCGACCCACGGGGGCCCGGCAGCTGCTCGATGAACTGAGGCTCCGAGACCCTATCGGGCGGCGCCCGCCACGTCGTAGGCGCAGATTCTCTCCCCGCACTTCTCGTTCGTGAGGCTCCGGCCGCTCCAGGCGGCGACGTGCTGCCGGACGTCCTCGCGCGGCTTGTAGCGCAGCACGAGGAGCTTGTCGCCGGGCTGGACGTCCGAGGGGGCGGACGCGTCGACGACGGCGCGGTCCGCGTAGTACTCGAAGAGCGGCCCGGTGAACCAGGGGTTCAGAGGCGTGTCCGTGACCGGTACGAACACGAACCGGTCGAACGCGTCGTCGCGGAGCGACGCGAGAAACGCGACATCCTCGGGCGTGCCGAGCTGGTCGCGCAGGATCCCTGCGTAATCGGCGCGCGACGCGGCGATCCCGGCCGCCACGCCGCCGGCGATCACGAGCGCGGCGACCCTTTCGCCGGCACCTCCTCGCGGGAACGAAGCGACGAATCCGCCGGCGAGTGCGGCGATCGGCAGGCAGAGCCAGAGTTGCCAGTAGACGTGGATGAAGCTGCCCTGCGGAAAGGCCGCCACCCAGACGAGGCCGACGGCGAGCGTAGCGGCGAAGAAGGCCCCGAGCCCGATCGGCGCCGGGCCGGTTTTCTCTCGCGACTCCGCTCGACGCTTCGTCCAGCGGAAGGCGACCACGGCGGCGAGGCCGAGCACGAGCCAGGGCACGGCGGGCGCGAAGTTCTGGTGGGCGTAGAGGGCCTGTCGTTGCCACCACGCCGACGCCGGGACAGGTGCCGTTCGGATCGTCTTCGCCCGAGCCAGCACGCCGAAGGCCGGGCCGAAGCCTCCCTGGAGATACGCCATCGCCGCGAGAAGGGCGGCCAGTCCGGCCGCGCCCGCGGCGGCAGTCGCCGCGAGGGCCCTCTTCGCGAGCGGATCGTGCTCGCGCCATGCGGCCGCCGCCAGACGAAGCCCGAGCACTCCGGCGAAGAGCGCCGCGGTCCAGTGCGTCAGGATCGAGACGGTGACCATCGTGGCGCACACCAGAAGGCGTCGGCGCGTGCCCCGCCTCTCGTACGCCGCGAGGCTCGCGAAGAGCCAGACGCCCGCGGCCATGCCGTCGATCTCGAACTTGATGCAGGTCTGGTACGTGGCGAACACGGGGAGGCTGACGAGCGTCGCTCCCGCGGCAAGGGCCGGCAGCGCGCGTCCCGTCGCCTGGAGCACGACGACGAAGAGCCCCGACGCGACCAGCATCGCGAGCAGGAGCGCATAGATCCGGGACGACCCCTCCGACGTCCCGGCGAAACGGGCGCACTGCTGGAAGAGAGCCTTGGCGAGAAACGGGTGGTCGGTGTTGTATTGCGATGGCCCGCGTCGCTCGCCCCAGCGCGAGTAGCGATCGAGCGTGACGCCGAACTGCGAGCGCAGGGTTCCGTCGCGGAGGCCGCTTCGCGCCCGGAAGGCGAAGTCGGCGTTGTCGAAGTCGTAGTGCAGACGCGTGTCGAGAAACGGCCGCGTGAAACGGCCCCGGCACGTCCAGAGCTGGAGGCCCAGGACGAGCGCGAGGCCGAGCGCGACCGGGAGACCGCGCGCCATCGGCCCGGAGTCCCGTTCGGGCCGGCCCTTTCCCGGCGCCCGCTTCGAATTCATGTTCCGGGATCAGCGCGAGCCGGAAACGGCGGCCGCCACGCCGGCCGGAGTTTCCGCGAGCTCCCGCTCCCGTGCCGCGAGGGCCCGGCGCAGCGCCTCGGGCTCCTCCACGGTCGAGGACGAGAGCCCGGTGAACGGCGCCTCGGCGAGGGCCTCGCGCCAGGGCAATGCGGGAAGGCCACCGGCCTGAAGCGCGCGGATCAATTTCAGCGTCCGAAAGGCGTCGAACCACGTATGAAAGTGGCGCCTCATCGTGTCCGCGTCGCTCGAGCGCGCGACCGCCTCGCGGATCGCCGGGAAGGCATCCATCTTTTCGAGAGAGGCGACGAGGAGGCCCGTCTTGAAGAACGGGTTCTCGCGCGGCAGCTCGTCGAGGGCGGCTTCCATCCGGCCGCCCGAGGCCGCGACCGCGTCGAGCGCCCTCAGCCACGCGGCCAGGTGCGCGAACGTCGCCGGGTGGTAGAGGCGAAAGCCCTCGAGCGCGCCCTTCTTCGCGAGCAGCTGCGAGAGGGCCTTGCCCGTTCCGAAGGGCACGCGGTCGGAGATGCGTCCCTCGAGGAGAAAGGGCGTCCCCGCCAGGCGCGCGATCGATCCGGACTTGGCGAGCTTGTCGAGGACGTAGAAGTCCTCCGCCGCGTTCTTGCGCGGAAAGCCGCGCACCGCCGCGTAGGCCCACGGCCGAATCGCGATGCAGCTGCCCATGGCTTCGTAGGCGTATGGCGAGCCCGCCCACGCCAGGCCAAGGACGTAGTAGCGCAGCGAGATCTCGTAGAGGCGGGCGGCCAGGGCGAGCTCGGCCGGCTCGCTGAAGCGATGCTCGAAGAAATAGATGGCCGCGGCGTTGCCCTCTTCCGGTACGGCGGCCGTCTGATCGAAGAGGTCGTTGGCGAGGACGGTGTCGGCATCCGTATTGTGGATCCAGGGGGAAGCGAGGCGCCCGGCCGCGTGCAGGCGCAGGGCGACGTCGTTTCCGATCTTGCGGGCGAGTCCGACGCCCTGGCCTTCCGGAAGGAAGCGGCCCGGTGCGGCGCGGTCGATGACGAGGATCGTTCCGTTCGGATACGCCAGCGCGGAGGCGGGCGGATCGGCCCCGATCTCGACGGAGGCGCTCGCGGCCTCCGCGAGGCGAGCGGCGGAGGCGCGGTTGACTTCGTGGATCCGGGCGGGGGAGTCGGCGCGGGCGTTGAAAACGACGATCACGAGAGTCGGGCCCCGCTCGTCCCGCGGGATCGAGCCGAGCGTGTCGAAGAGGCTCTGCGCTTCGCCGTAGGCGGGGACGACGACGGCGTGCTCGAAGCGGCCCTCGAGACGGTCGGCGAGCTTCGCCTCGGGCTCGGCGTGGCGCGACAGGTATTGCTCGACCGCTCTGGCCGAAGTCACGCCGGGAGTCTATCTTTCAGTAGAGAGCGGCGCGCACCGGCAGATCCGCCGCGATGCGCGCCTCCGCGTCGAGGATCTCGCCGAGGCGCGCCTCGGTTTCCTCGGGCGCGAAGTAGGTCCGCGCGAGATCCAGGTAGAGCTCGTGGTGCCGGACCTCCGTGCGCGCGAGCTCGCGATAGAAATCCTGGAGCGGGCCCGCGGGGAGAGACGCGGCGAGAAGCCCGAACCGCTCGCACCCCCGCGCCTCCACCACGGCGGCCGTCAGGAGGCGATCGAGGAAGTAGGCCTCGCGGCCTTCCCGGAACTCCGCCGCGAGGCGGCGCAGGTACGGGCTGCGGACGTCCGGGCCGAGAACCCCTCCGCGCTCGGCGAGCCTCGCGTGGACGGCCCGGAAGTGCTCGAGCTCCTCGATCGAGAGCGCGATCAGCCGCTCGACCAGCTCCGCACGGTCCGGATAGTGCGCGACCAGCGCGAGGGCCGACGCCGAGGCCTTGCGCTCGTTGGCTGCGTGATCGACGAGGAACGCGTCCAGGTCCGCGAGGACGGCCGCCGTCCAGGCCGGGCTCGTGGCGATCCTGAGCCGCATCGGCGGGCGGCTACCCGCCGCTGACGGCGGGCAGGATCGCGATCTCGGAGCCCTCGGGAACCCGCATGGCCAGGCCGCCGCCGTCGCGGATGTTCGTCTCGGCGACGAAGACGTTGACGTGGGGGCGGACCTCGCCGCGCTCGGTCAGGATCCGTTCCGTCAGGCCCGGGTGCACGGTCCCGAGGGCGGCGAGCGCCTCGCGCACCGTCGAAGGCGACCCCTCCAGGGAGACGGCCGTCTCGCCATTCGAGAACGGCCGGAGCGGTCCCGGAATCAGGAACCGGACGCCCATCACGCGGCCCGGCGCACGCGCTTGCGAGGGCGCGCGGCGGCGGCCGGCCGGCGCACGCTCCGGCTGACGTGGACGTTCTCGGCCCGCACCGCCTTCACACACACGATCGGCGGGAGCCCGTCATGGAGGAGCGACCACGTCCGGCCCTCGTCCCGCGATCCGTAGAGCTTCCCGCTCCGCGTGCCGAAGTAGACGCCCGCCGGATCGAAGCCGTCCACCGACATGCCGTCCCGCACGACCGTCTCCAGCGCGTCCCGTTGCGGCAGTCCCCGCGTCATCGCGTGCCAGGACGCTCCCGCGTCGCGCGTCCGGTAGACGCGCAGCCGTCCGTCGGGGGTGCATCGGAATCCGTCCGAGTGCAGAGGGACGATGAACGCGGTGTCGGGATCGCGCGGGTGGATCCCCATGCAGAAGCCGAAGTCCGACGGCACGCCGTTCGCCACGTCCTTCCAGGTGTCGCCTCCGTCGTCCGAGCGATAGAGGCCCCAGTGGTTTTGAAGGAACAGACGGCCCGGCCGGGCGCGATGGTGCACGATCTTGTGGACGCACTGCCCGAACTCCGGGTGCGGATCGGGAAAGTACTCGGCGCGAACGCCGCGGTTTCGAGCCAGCCAGGTTCTTCCGCCATCGTCAGAACGGTAGACGCCACCCGTGGAGATCGCGACCGTCAGACGTCCGCCCTCCGAGGGGTCGACCAGGATCGTGTGGAGGCAAAGTCCTCCGCCGCCCGGCATCCACTTCTCTCGATGCGGATGACCCCACAGGCCGCTGTTCAGCGTCCATGTACTTCCGCCGTCGCGGGACTCGAAGAGCGCCGATGGCTCGACGCCGCAATAGAGGGCGTCGGGCTCCGTCGTGCGACCCGGCGCGATTTGCCAGATGTTCTTCAACGCGGCCCCGGAAGACTCGGGGAATCGCACGAGCGGCATCTCGGGCCGCTCCCAGGTCCTGCCGAAATCGTCGCTCCACGCGAGCTCGGCTCCCCAGTGCATGCTCGAGGGCGCGGCCCAGATGCGCTTTCGTCCGGCCCGAGAGTCGAAGGCCGCTCCGTAAACGGAGGAGCCCGGAAAAAACGGGCCCGCCATCGCCCATCGCCGGCGGGCGGGCTTGGAGCCGAAGAGAAAGAGTCCCTTCATCGTTCCGACCAGCAGGAGCGCGTCTCCGTCGCGAACCGAGAGGCCGTACGGAGTGGGGATCTTGAGCTTCTTTGCCGGCATGAAGGAAGTCTACGGGATTTCGCGCCCTCAGTTCTGGGAGAGCGCGAGCCAGCGGGCCCAGATCTCCTCGACCTGGCGGCGCAGGTCCTCGGCCGAGCCGTCGTTGACGATGACGTCGTGGGCCCGGCGGGCGGCCTCCTCGGGCGGCATCTGCGCCGCGATGCGCCGGCGCGCATCGTCCTCCGATCCGCCGCCCTCGACCCAGCGGCGGATTCGCGCCTCGATCGGCGCCACGACGAGGAGGACGCGGTCGTACTCGGACTCCGTTCCCGCCTCGAACAGGAGAGTCGCCTCGCACACCGCCACCTTCGCGCCGGCCCAGGCGGCCTGGCCGAACCGGCGCTCGCGCTCTTCGTGGACGAGGGGATGGATCCGGGCCTCCAGGGCCCGCCGGGCGTCCGGATCGTCGAACACGATCGCGGCCACGCGGCTGCGGTCCACCGCGCCCGCCTCGTCGAGCACCGTGTCCCCGAAAAGGTCCCGCGCGGCCCGCGCCGCCGCGCCGCCCGGCCGGTAGAGGTCGCGCACCAGCTCGTCGGCGTCGAAGACGGCCGCCCCGCGGTCGGCGAGCAGCCTTCCGACCGTGGACTTTCCGGTCGCGAGGCCGCCCGTGAGTCCCGCTCTCAGCATCTCGATTCTCGGCTACCGATTCGCGGCCCCCGCACCGGTCACGACGCGTCCGCCCTTCATGACCCAGTCCACGTTCTCCAGGACGGTCACCCGGGCGAGGGGGTCGCCCGAGACCGCGACGAGGTCCGCGTAGGCGCCCTTTTCGACGACGCCGATCTGGCCGGTCAGGCCGAGGAGATCCGCGGCGTTCGACGTGGCGGTCCGGATGGCCTCGATCGGCGTCATGCCGAGCTCCACCTCGTAGCCGAACTCCTTCGCCTCGTTGATCTCGGTCCAGGGGAAGCCGCCCGCGTCGGTGCCGAAGACGATCTTCACGCCGGCCTTCCGGCAGTTCTCGAAGGACCTCGCCTGGATCTTCACCGACTGATTGCAGATCTCGCAGCCCGCCGCCGCGCGGGGCCCGGAGACGTAGCGGACGACCGTCAGGGTCGGACAGAACGCGATGCCCTTCTTCGCCATCTCGGCGGCGATCTCCGGCCGGATGGAATCCCCGTGCTCGATCGAGTCGACGCCGGCGTTGACCGCCAGGCGCACGCCGCTGTCCGACCGGGCGTGGGCGGCGACCTTCACCCCCTTCGCATGGGCTTCCGAGACGACCGCCTCGATCTCGTCCTTCGTCCAGTTGGGCGGCGAATCCACGTACCCGTCCGCCGTGAGCCGCAGGCCTCCGGTGTTGGCATAGACCTTGACCCAGTCGGTGCCGTACGAGATCTGCTCGCGCACGGCCTTGCGGCAGGCGTCGGCGCCGTCGCAGATCATGACGCCCGTCGGGAACTTCCAGTCGGGCCGGAAGTGCGTGATCGGATACGAGCCCGTCGTCGAGAGCGCCGGCCCGACCACCTTCAGGCGCGGACCCGGGACGACTCCCTCGTTGACCGCGTCGCGGATCGCCACGTCGTCGTAGCCCGCTCCCTCGGTCTCGAGATCCCGCATCGTCGTGAAGCCGTGGGACAGGCCGATCTGCATGGCCCTCACCGCCCGGACGACGCGGTGCGCGGGGTATTCCTTGAGGATCTGGTCCTCGTACTCGGCCGAGGTCGCGTCGCCCTGCAGGAGGATGTGGGTGTGCGCGTCCACGAACCCGGGCAGCAGAACGCGGTCGCCGAGGTCGATGACCGTCGCGCCGGGAGGCACCGCCGTCCCGACCGAGTCGATCCGGTCGCCGACGACCACCACGACCGGATGCTCCATGTAGCGTCCGGAGCGGACGTCGAGCAGCCGCGCGGCCCGAACGGCCACGGGCGTCGGGGGAGCGGCGGGCGGGTCGGCGGCCGAAAGCGGCAGGCCCGCGGTCAACGCAAGGGCGGCCAGAGCGAGACTTTTTTTCACGATTCCTCCTCGGATTCGACCGAAGAGCCTATCGCGGGCGGGAAAACCTTCGAGGGGAACCGACGTAGACTCCTGTAGAGAGTCGAGAGGAGAACCGATGGCGCCTTCGAAGAGCGACTTGCTGCAGGGAACCCTGGACGTTCTGGTCCTGAAGACCCTTTCCTCCGGGCCGATGCACGGCTGGGGGATCTCCCAGCGGATCCAGCAGCTTTCCGAAGAGGTCCTGGAGGTCAATCAGGGCTCTCTCTACCCGGCACTCCATCGTCTGGAGGAGAAGAACTGGATCTCCGCGGAGTGGGGCAGCTCCGAGAACAACCGGCGGGCCCGCTTCTACAGCCTGACGCGGGCCGGCCGGAAGCAGCTCGCCGAGGAGACGGAGAGCTGGGAGCGGTTTGCGGCGGCGGTCGGCCGGATTCTCGCGGCGACGTAGGCAACGAGCGAGGAGGACGCGATGCTTCGGAAGATCACGAGCAGCCTGGGGGTGCTTTTCGGGTCGGGGCGGAAGGAACGCGAGCTCGACGAGGAGATCGCCTTTCACCTCGAGCACGAGATCGAGAAGAACCTCCGGAGGGGAATGCCGCCCGAAGAGGCTCGCCGGGCGGCCCTCCTCGAGTTCGGAGGCGTGGACAAGGCGAAGGACGAGTCCCGCGATGCGAGCCGCGCGATGCTGTTCGAGACGGTCCTGCAGGATGCGCGATACGGCTGGCGCACGCTCCGCCAGAGCCCGGGTTACGCGGCCGCGGCGATCCTGACGCTGGCCCTCGGCATCGGGGCGAACACGGCGATCTTCTCGGTCGTCCACGGCGTGCTGCTCCAGTCACTGCCGTACGGCGGCGGCGACCGACTGGTCCGTCTGCGCGTGGACGCCCCCGGAGCAGGCATCGAGGACGGGCGCTTCGCCGTTCCCGAGATCGAGGACATGCGGACCCTCAGCCGGACGGTGGAGGGGATCGTCGAGTATCACTCCATGTTTTTCGTGCTCCTCGGGGGCACCGAGCCCCAGCGGGTCCAGACGGGGGTGGTCTCGGCCAACTACTTCGACACGCTCGGCGTGACCCCGATCCTGGGCCGGACGTTCCTTCCGGGCGAGGACCGGCGCGGCGCCGAGGCCGTTCTCGTCCTCTCCCATGACTACTGGATGCGCGCCTTCGGCGGCGATCCGTCGGTCGTCGGCCGAGTCTTCCAGATGAACGACCGGCCGCACACGGTCATCGGCGTCCTGCCGCCGATCCCGGGTTATCCCGAGAACAACGACCTCTACATGCCCGTCTCGGCCTGTCCCTTCCGCTCCGATCCGATGATGGACACGGACCGGCACATGGGCATGCTCCAGGCGTTCGCGAAGCTCAAGGCGGGCGTGAGCCTCGACGCCGCCCGCTCCGATCTCGCCTCCGTCGCGGCGCGCGTCGCGCGCGATCACCCGGTGGACTATCCGGCCTCCGTCCACTATGCACTCGCCCCGGTTTCCCTGCGCGAGGAGATGACCCGGCAGGCCCGGCCGACCTTCCTCCTTCTCTTCGGAACCGTGGGTCTCGTCCTCCTGCTCGCCTGCGCGAACGTGGCGAATCTGTCGCTCGCGCGGCTGGTCCGCCGCGAACGGGAAATGGCGCTCCGCTCGGCGCTCGGCGCGGGGCGCAGCCGTCTCGCGCGCCAGCTCCTGACCGAGAGCCTGCTCGTCTCTCTGACGGGAGGCCTGCTCGGCGTCGCCTTCGCCGCGTCGGGGCGAGGGCTGCTCGTCCATTTCGCCAAACGCTTCACGCCCCGGGCCGCGGAGATCGCGATCGACCTGCCGGTGCTCCTGTTCTCGCTGGGAGTGTCGCTCGCCGTCGGGATCGCGCTCGGCCTCCTGCCCGCTCTCTCCTCGCGGCGGAGCCTGTCCTCGGCGCTCCAGGACGGGCGCGACTCCTCGGGTTCGACGCCGGCGCGTCTGCGCGTGCGCAACGTGCTGATCGCCGGACAGGTGGCGATCTCGTTCGTGCTCCTCGTCGGCGCGGGGCTCATGCTGCGCACCCTCTGGAAGCTGTCGCACGTGGACACGGGATTTCATGCCGAGCACGTGCTCACCGCGCGCGTCAGTCTGAACTTCACGCGCTACTCGACCAAGGAGCAGCGGCTCGACTTTCAGGACCGCCTGCTCCAACGCCTCTCGGGCGAACCGGGAGTCCTGTCGGTCGCTCTGGCCGGCACCTTTCCCTTGAACGAGGGTGGACCGGCCGACGGCCAGTTCGACGTCGAGGGCCGTCCGGCCCCCTCGGAGGACAGGAAGCCCCACGCCGATTTTCAGCGAGTCAGCGCCGACTACTTCAAGACCATCGGGGTCCCTCTGCTGCGCGGCCGCGCCATCGCCGGCTCCGATCAGTTCGAGGCGCCGATGGTGGCCGTGATCAACGAGCACATGGCCCGGCACGTCTGGGCCGGAGAGGATCCGATCGGCAAGCGCATCCGCATCGAGACCGATCGGGGGAAGATGTCCTCGGTCGAGATCGTGGGGGTCGTCGGCGACGTCCGGCAGTATTCGCTCGCCGCCGCGCCGCTCGACCAGGTCTTCCTCTCGATCCGGCAGTTCACGGGGCTCGGGACCTGCCTCATCCGCACGGCGGCCGATCCGCTGCGGCTGGAGCAGATCGTTCGGGCGGCCGTCCATGCCATCGGCCCCGAGCAGCCGGTCGACCACATCCGCACGCTCGACGAGGTGCGCTCGGGTGTCCTCGACACGCCGCGCCTGACGGCGACGCTCCTGGTGCTCTTCGCGAGCCTCGCGCTGATCATCACCGCGACGGGGATCGCCGGCGTGATCGGGTTCTCCGTCGGGCAGCGGCGGCAGGAGTTCGGGATTCGCATGGCCCTGGGCGCGCTGCCCGGAACGGTCCGGGCGATGGTGCTGCGCCAGGGGATGCGTCAGGTCGGAATCGGCATGGCGCTCGGCGTCGCCGCGGCGCTCGTCCTGACGCGGCTGTGGTCGAGCCTCCTCTACGAGGTGTCCCCGACGGACCCGCCGACGTTCCTGGTCGTGGCACTGATGCTGCTCGCGGTGGCGGCGATCGCCTGTTTGATTCCCGCCCGGCGCGCGACCGCGGTCGATCCCATGGTCGCGCTGCGGGGCTGCTGAGTCGGGACCGGAAACCGGGGGCCGATTCCTCCGTTTAAACAACGGGGGAGGCCCGTGCGAATGGCGACCGTCTCGATCACCGTCAACGGCAGGGTGCAGGCCGTCGAGGCCGCCGACCCGGACATGCCCCTGCTCTGGGTCCTCCGGGACCGGCTCGGTCTGACCGGCACGAAGTTCGGCTGTGGCGTCGGGGCATGCGGCGCGTGCACCGTGCACGTGGACGGAGCGGCGATGCGCTCGTGCCAGGTTCCGCTGTCGGCCCTGTCGGGCCGGCGCGTGACCACGATCGAGGGACTCTCCGCCGACGGCACGCATCCGTGTCAGCTCGCCTGGCTGGCGGAGGACGTGGCGCAGTGCGGCTACTGTCAGCCGGGGATGATCATGGAGGCGGCCGCACTGACCTCCGGAAAGAAGAAGGCGGCCGAGGCGGAGATCGAGACGGCCCTCACCAGTCACATCTGCCGCTGCGGCACGTACGGCCGGATGCGGCGAGCCGTCCGGAGGCTGGTGGCTCCCGGGCCGGGGTCGCGATGAAGGCGACCCGACGCCAGTTTCTGCGGACGGGCGCCCTCGGCGGAGCGGCGCTCGTCCTGCGCCTGCCGCTCCTCGCCGACGGCCCCGGCGCCCCGGCGGCCGCCTCTCCATTTGCGCCGAACCAATGGCTGCGCGTCGGGAGCGACGGAAGGGTCACGGCGGTCGTCGCGCGCTCGGAGATGGGCCAGGGCGTGCGAACCTCGCTCGCCATGATCCTCGCCGAGGAGCTCGACGTGGACTGGAAGGCGGTCGCCGTCCTCCAGGCGATGCCCGGTCCCGACTACTCGCGGATGAGCACGGGAGGCAGCGGAAGCGTCGAGGGGTCCTGGAAGACGCTCCGGCAGGCCGGCGCCGCCGCTCGCGAAATGCTGGTGGAGGCGGCGGCCCGGCGCTGGCACGTTCCGGCCTCCGAGTGCCTGGCTGGCGATGGACGCGTTCGTCACGGCGCAACGGGGCGCGCGCTCGAGTACGGCGCCCTCGTCGGGGAGGCGTCCGCGCTGCCCGTGCCGAAGGATCCGCGCCTCAAGGATCCGAAGGACTTCCGCATCGTCGGAGCGCGCGTGCCGCGGGTGGACGGTCCGCAGATCGTGGCCGGCCGCGCCGCCTACGGCCTCGATACGCGGCTGCCCGGCATGCTCTATGCCGCGATCGCGCGCTCTCCGCTTCCGGGCGGAAGGGTCGTCCGATTCGACCGCGCGGCCGCCCGGGCGGTGCCCGGCGTCCGCGACGTGCTGGAGGTCGACGGCGCCGTGGCCGTCCTCGCCGACGACACCTTCTCGGCGTTTGCGGGGCGGGACGCGCTCAAGGCGGAGTACGACGACGGCCCCGCCGGGGGCCTCGACTCGGCGGAGCTCTGGAAGCGCCTGGACGCCGCCGCCGATCGAGGCGGCAAGGTGTCGCGGCGGTCGGGCGACGCCGGGACCGCCCTCGCGACCGCGGCGACGCGGCTGTCGGCGACGTACCGCACTCCCTTCCAGGCCCACGCCGCGCTCGAGCCGGGCAATGCGACCGCGCGTCCGACGGAAAACGGCGGCTGCGAGATCTGGGCGCCGACGCAGAACCCGCAGCGCGTCCAACGGGAGGCCGCGAAGCATCTCGGCGTGGACCCGTCCCGCGTCGCGGTCCACGTCACGCTGCTCGGCGGAGGGTTCGGACGCCGGCTCGACGCGGACTACGCGGTCGAGGCCGCCGCGGTGGCGAAGGCCGCCCGGCGCGGCGTTCAGGTCGTCTGGTCGCGCCGCGACGACTTCCTTCGCGACCGCCTCCACCCGGCCGCGCGCGTGGACGTCGCCGGCGGTCTCGACGCGTCGGGGAGGCTCGTCGCCTGGACCCATCACGCCGCGACGTTTCACCTCTCGATGTTCGGGGCCTACAAGGCCGACGAAGATCCCGAGGGCAACCCCTGGGGCGGCTACGACAATCCCTACGACATTCCGAACGTTGCGGTGGCGTGGAGCGAGATCGAATCCCCGATTCCGACCGGAGCCTGGCGCGCCGTCTACTATCCGGCCAACGTCTTTGCGCGCGAGAGCTTTCTCGACGAGCTCGCCGGGCGCGCCGGACGCGACCCCCTCGCCTTTCGCCTGGCCATGCTCGGTGGATCGGCGCCGGCGGCCGTCGACAGGCAGCGGTTCGATCGGCCGGGCCTGGCCCGCGTGCTGCGCCTCGCCGCGGAAAAAGCCGGATGGGGCTCGCCGTTGACGAAACGCGCCGGACGGCGATCGGGCCGCGGCCTCGCGTGCAACGTGTACGACGGCGGCACGCTCATCGCCCAGGTCGCCGAAGTCTCGGTGGGGAGCGGCGGAGACGTCGCCGTGCATCGCGTGGTCACCGCCGTCGACTGCGGGCGCGCCGTCAATCCGCTGGGCGTCGAAGGGCAGGTCGAGAGCGGCGTCATCTGGGGTCTCTCCTATGCGCTCAAGGGTGATGTCACGATCTCCGGCGGGCGGGTGGTCCAGACCGGCTTCGCGGACTATCCGCTGATGACGCTCGCGGAGATGCCCGATCTCGAGACGATCATCGTCCCCTCCGAGGGCGGCGCGCCCACGGGAATGGGCGAGATCCCGGTGCCTTGCGTGGCTCCGGCCGTCGGAAACGCCCTCTTCGACGCGGCGAAGAAGCGAGTCCGGCGCCTGCCCGTCCGCCCGGCCGACCTCTAGCCCGGTGTTGTGTGGCTTTGCCTTCGTAGGGGCGGCCCTTGTGGCCGCCCGAGGGCGGGGACAAGCCCCGCCCCTACGACCGTTCACCGTTGGTGACTCTCGTTACGGATCCCTAGGAAGCCCGGAGTATCCGCGCGGCGTCGGGACGGCCGGGTCGAAGCCCGCCGAGGTCCAGCGGAATGCGGAGGCGAACCTCGCAGCCGCCCTCTGGAGCGCCGACGAGCGCGAGATCGTGCGCGCCCGGGTACAGCGCCTCCAGGCGCCGGCGCGTGTTGGCCAGGCCGATTCCCGGCGAGACGTTCTCATCCTTGAGGCCCGGCCCGTTGTCGCGGAGGGCGAGAAGGAGGGAGTCGCCGTCGGCGTGCGCCGAGATGCAGATCCGCCCGCGCCCGCCGCGCCGCAGGAGGCCGTGTTTGATCGCGTTCTCGGCCAGCGGCTGCAGGAGGAAGGTCGGCACGCGGGCCGCGTGGACCGCCGGATCCACGTCGAGCGCCACCTCGAGACGGTCGCGGAAGCGGACCTTCTCGATGTCGAGATACTTGTCGAGGATGACGAGCTCCTCCTCGAGGGGCACGAGCGGCGTTTCCTCCGAGCGCAGCGAGAGACGCAGCAGCTCGCCGAGGCGGACCACCATGCGGCGCGCGCGCTCCGGGTCCTGGCCGATGAGGGGAAGGATGCTGTTGAGCGTGTTGAACAGGAAATGCGGCCGCAGCTGGAACTGCAGCGCGTCGAGCTGCGCTTCGACGAGGGAGGTGCGCAGCCTCTCCTTCGCCTCGAGACGCCGCACGCGAAGGCGGTAGGCGCCGGCCGCCGAGGCCGCCAGCGCGAGGAGAACCGCGACGCGGAATCCGGCCGTCTGCCAGATGTGCCGGGCGATGACGAGATCCGCCGAAGCCCCCGCCGGGCTCCAGATCCCGTCTTCGTTGGCCGCGACGACGTGGAACCGATAGTGCCCCGGAGGCAGATTCGTGTAGTAGGCGGTGCGCCGCGGTCCGGCGTCGAACCAGCCGCGGTCGAAGCCCTCGAGGCGGAAACGAAAGCGCACGGCGAGGGGATTGCGGAACGACAGCGCCGTATAGCCGAACTCGAGCCGGTCGGTCCCGGGGGGCAGCCTCAGCGGCTCCGAGACGCGCATCTTCACGCCGTCGGCGACGACCTGCTCGAGGACCACGGCCGGAGCGAGCGGGTTGAGCTCGATCCGCGCCGGGTCGGCCATGGCGAGGCCCTTGATGGTCGCGAACCACAGGCGGCCGTCCCGGCTCCGCCAGCCGCCGTGCTGCGTGCCGTTGCACTCGGCCGGGATCATGCGCGCCGCCGTCCCGAAGGTCACGCGATCGGTGATCCGCGCCGCCGAGCGGCCCGCGGCCTCGAGCTCCGCGAGCGAGACCCGGAAGACCCCGCTGTTGGAGGTCAGCCAGAGATAGCCGCGGCCGTCCTCGAGAACGCGCTGCGGCGCGTCGTGGAAGAGCCCTTCCTTCTGGCGGTACGTCGTGAACCGGCCCCCGCGGTATCGGGACAGCCCTCCCCGCGTCGCGAACCAGTAGGTCCCGTCGGCTCCCTGAAACGTGGACATGACGACGTTGTGCGCGAGGCCATCGCGCGTCGTGAACGTGCGAAACCGGCCCTCGGAATAGCGGGTGACTCC
Source organism: uncultured Acidobacteriota bacterium (assembly GCA_963738945.1). Classification (GTDB taxonomy): domain Bacteria; phylum Acidobacteriota; class Thermoanaerobaculia; order UBA5066; family Gp7-AA6; genus DAHUXD01. Next base: position 1,469,307 of record CAVTYD010000002.1, on the reverse strand, counting down.
GCCGCCGACCGTCCCGATCCATATCGCCCCATCCCGATCCTCGAAGAGGGAGAAGATCGAATCGGACCCGAGACCATCCCGGGCGCGAAAGTTCACGAACCGCCCGGCCTCGAAGCGGCTGACTCCCGCCGCCATCGTCGCCACCCACACGGCGCCGTCCCGGTCCACAAGCACGGACACGACCCCGTTTCCGGCGAGGCCGTCCCGGGACGTGTAGTGCGACCGCCGCGGTCCGTCGAGCCGGTAGAGCCCGGAGCCCTTCGTGCCGACCCAGAGCGCGCCGCGGGAGTCTTCCGCGATCGCGGAAACGGCATCGTCGAACCTCGTGTACGGCTCGAAGCGCTCGTGTCCCGGCAGGCGGCGATTGAGGACGCCGTCGGCGGTGCCGGCCCAGAGCGTGCCGCGGCTGTCTTCGAAGACCGACCAGAGCTTGTCCTCGGAGAGGCCGTCGCGGGAGGTGTCGAAGACGATGCGCTGCTTCTTGATCCGGTCGAGGCCCCCGTCGGTCGTCCCGACCCACAGGCTGCCCTCGCGATCCTCCTGCAGCGCGAGGACGCGATCGCTCGACAGTCCGTCTTCCACGCCGTGCCGCTGGAATCGGCCGTCGCGGAAGCGGAACAGGCCGCCGTCGGTCCCCACCCAGAGGCTTCCGTCGCGGTCGCGAAAGAGCGCATGGATGAAGTCGTTCGACAGGCCGGAACCCTCGCCGAGCAGGGTGATCGCGCCGCCGTCGACGCGGGCGAGGCCGCGGCCCGTGCCGATCCACACTCCGCCGTTGGCGTCCGGCAGGAGCGCGAAGGCGCCGCCGGGGAATCCATCCGGCGCCCCCCACGCCGCGAAGCGCTCGCCATCCCATCGCGCGGCGCCCCAGCTTCCGCCGATCCACAGGTCTCCGCGCCCGTCCTCGCTGATCGCCGCGACGCGGCCCGGAACGCCCTCGCAATCGCCGTAGGTTCTCGCGCGCTCGCCCTCGAGCCGGGTGACGCCGAGAGTGGATCCCACCCAGAGGGCTCCCTCGCGGTCCTCGTACAGAGCGGCGACCATGGCGTGGTCGATCCCTCCGGTGCGGACCGCTTCGAACTCTCCGCGCCGGAGGCGCACGAGTCCGGAGCTCGTCCCGATCCAGAGCGTTCCGTCGCGGGACTCGGCCAGCGCCTGGACCCAGTCGTCCGAGAGAGCCGGAGTGTTTCGCGTGTCGAAGATGGTGAAGCGAACGCCGTCGAATCGGACGAGCCCCTCCTGGGTTCCGAGCCAGAGATACCCGTCGCGGGTCTGGACGATGGCGCTCACCGAGTTCTGGGGCAACCCGGAGTCGCTCGTCCACACGTCGTGGCCGTACTGCGAGAGCGGGATCGAGGGGTCCAGGCCGCGGGCCGCCGCCCCGGCGAGGGCGGCCGTCACGAGGGCGGAGAGCAGGCGGGATCGGCGGGCCAACACGTCCGAGAAGACCCCAAGACTCTTCCGGGCTCAATCCTCCCGGGACGAAGGGCTTCGAAGCGCGGACGGGCGGCGGCGCGGCGAGGACCGATCGAGGGAAGGCGAGCCGCCCTTCCCGCGTTGGGAGCGGCTCTGAGCGGCGCGAGGTCCGTCAGGCGGGCAGCCGCAGGCGCGCGATGCAGCCTCGGTGCCCGTGGCGGTTCTCGAGGGCGAATGTTCCTCCGTGCGCCTCGGCGATCTGCCGCGAGAGGACGAGCCCGATCCCGGAGCCGCCGGGCTTCGTGGTGAAGAAGGGCACGAAGAGGTTCGACGTGTTCGGCATGCCGGGCCCGTCGTCGGCCACCCAGATCTCGGCGGAGCCGGCAGCGCGCTTCCACCCGATCGCGACGCCGCCCTGCGTCTCGAGCGCGGCATCCACGGCGTTGCGCACGACGTTGATGAGAAGCTGTTCGAGCTGATCGGCGTCGGCCGAGACGACGAGCGCGGGCCCGGGAACGATCCCGACGGCGAGGCGCGTCTCGAGCCCGGCCACGCGGCGAAGGAGCGGCTCGAGCGCGACCGGGGCGAGCCGGGGCGGCGGCAGCTTCGCCAGGCGCGTGTACGCCGTCGTGAAGCGCGACAAGGCCTCCGCGCGGGAGGCGATGACCGTCAGCCCCTGCCGCAGGTCGGCGCGCCAGTCGGCCGGCGGATGCTCGTCGGCGGCGAGTCGCTGGAGACTGCCCGCGATCGACTGAATCGGCGCGAGCGAGTTGTTGAGCTCGTGGCCGAGCACCCGGATCAGGCGCTGCCAGGCCTGGCGCTCTTCCTCGCGGAGCGGGCGGCTGACGTCGGCGAGCACCAACAGCGTGTGCGGCGCTCCCTCGAGGCGGAACGCGCTCTGCCGGATCTCCCAGCGGCCGGCGCCTCCGGGAAACGTCGCCTCGAGGATCCGGGGGGCGTCGGGCTCGAGAAAGGCGGCGAGGCCGAGCTCGGCGGCCCGGCGCCCGCGCAGGCGCGGCTCGGGTTGGGCGAGGAGGCGTTCGCCGAAGCGATTCACCAGGCGGAGCAGGCCGGCGTCGTCGAACGCGAACACCGCCACCTCGATCTCGGCCATGACGCGCGAGAGCAGCGCCGTGGCTTCGAGCGCCCCGAGGCGCTGCTCGCGGAGCGTCTCGGCCAGGGCATTGACCTCGACCAGGACTTCTCCGAGGGCGTCGTCCGGCCGCGCGCCCCGGGCCCGGATCGAGAAGTCTTCCTCGCGCATGGCCGCAAGGATGTTGGAAACGGTCTGGAGCGGCCGGACGACGCGCTCCCGCAGGGCCTGGACGAAGGCGAGCCACGCGAAGACGACGAAGACGGTCAGCGTCCAGCGCACCTTGGACGAGTAGTCGCCGGCCCAGAGGATGCCGAGCGACACGGCGACCGCGGGCAGGGCGGCGGCCGCGGCCAGCAGGACGATCCGCCGATCGTGCGTCAGCGGCTTGCGCACGGTCCTACTGCCCGTGCTTCTCGAGCCGGCGGTAGAGGGCGCTCCGCGAGATTCCGAGCGCCCGGGCGGCGTGGCTCACGTTTCCGGCGTAGCGCTCCATGGCCTTTCGGACGAGCAGGCCTTCGACCTCCTCGAGGGAGAGCTCGTCGAGACGGGCCCCGTCTCCGCCGCGCCTCAGCGCCAGGTCGGCCGAACGGACGCGGTCTCCCGAAGCCATGAGCACCGCGCGCTCGACGGCGTGGTCGAGCTCGCGGACGTTCCCGGGCCACGGATGCGCGAGCAGGGCGTCGAGGGCGGACGCCTCGAATCCACCGATCGGCTTGCGGTATCGGCGGGCGTGGGCCGCGAGGAAGTGGCGCGCGAGCGCGGGGATGTCCTCGCGCCGCTCGCGCAGGGGCGGGATCGGGATCTCGATCGTGTTCAGGCGAAAGAGCAGGTCCTGACGGAATCGCCCCGCCGAGACCTCGCCGCGCAGGTCGGCGTTGGTGGCCGACAGGATCCGCACGTCGGAGCGGATCGTCCGGGACGAGCCCAGGCGCTCGAATTCGCCGGTCTCGAGGACGCGAAGGAGCTTCCCCTGTTGCGAGGCGGGGACGTTGCCGATCTCGTCGAGGAACAGCGTTCCCCCCTGGGCGAGCTCGAAGCGGCCGACGCGGTCGGATCGCGCGTCCGTGAAGGCGCCCTTGACGTGGCCGAAGAGCTCGCTCTCGAACACACCCTCGGAGATTCCTCCGGCATTCAGGGTCACGAATGGCCGGCCGGCGCGCGGGGATGCGGCGTGGAGCGCACGGGCGACGACCGCCTTGCCGCTGCCGTTCTCGCCCGTGATCAGCACGTTCGCATCCGACGGGCCGACGCGCGCGATCACGTCGAGCACGGGGCGCATCGCCGGCGACGTCGCGATCATCGCGGGCTCGCCCTCGAGCCGCAGCAGGCGGTTCTCGGCTTCGAGCCTCTCTCCGTGGCGCAGCGCGCGGCCGAGCGCGATCTGGGTGCGCAGCGTGGCGAGCAGGCGGGCGTTGTCCCACGGTTTCTGCACGAAGTCGCGCGCTCCGCGGCGCATCGCCTCGACCGCGAGGTCGACGGTGCCCCAGGCCGTCATCACGAGCACCGGAAGGTGCGGATCGAGCTCCCGGATCCTGCCGAGCAGATCGAGTCCCTCCTGGCCGGACGTCGTGTCGCGCGCGTAGTTCAGGTCGATCAGCACCGCGTCGAAGTCGCGTGCCTCGAGCGCGGCGAGAGCGCCCGCCGGGGAGGAGGCGGTCTCGCTGTCGAGGCCCTCTCCCTTGAGCAGGAGACGCAGAGCCTCGAGCACGTCCTTCTGGTCGTCCGCGACCAGGATGCGGGCGGCGCCCCTCACGGCTGCCGCGGCCTCACCGCGGCCGGAAGTCGAGGGCCGCGGAGTTCATGCAGTAACGGAGGCCGGTCGGCTCCGGCCCGTCGTCGAACACGTGGCCGAGATGCGATTCGCAGCGCCGGCACACGACCTCGGTGCGCGCCATGTAGAGGCTCTTGTCGGCGTGGGTGCGGACGCTCTCGGTCCCGGCCGGCTCGGAGAAGCTCGGCCAGCCGGTCCCCGAGTCGAACTTCGCCTGCGACCCGAAGAGGGGATTGCCGCAGCCCGCGCAGACGTAGACGCCGGCCGCGTGGTGATTCCAGTACTTGCCCGTGAATGCGCGCTCGGTGCCCTTCTCGCGCAGTATCCGGTACTGCTCCGGCGTCAGCGCCGCCTTCCACTCCTCCTCCGCCTTCCGGACCGGAGCGGCGGGCTGGCCTTTTTCCTCCGCCATGGCCGGGAATCTACCACCGAGGGGCCGCGTGGGGGGCGGCCCCTACTCGCTCCGAAGCGAGACGACGGGGTCGATCCGCGCGGCGGACAGTGCCGGAATCAGCGCGGCGACGACGGCCACCGCCGAAAGAAGCGCCGCGACCGCGATCCAGGTCGGAGGGTCGAAGGCCGAGATTCCGAAGAGCAGACTGCGCAGCAGGCGTGAAGCCGCCGCGCTGCCGAGCGCTCCGAGACCGAGGCCGGCACGCCGGCGGGCGATCGTGTCGAGCTTGGCTTGGGCCCGGGCGATCGAGACGCCGGGCTTCAACCGCGCGACGATGTCGAGCCAGCCGAGGTTGCGCCCGGTCAGGACGTGGCTTTCGGCGAGCTCCGGGAGCGCCTGGTCTACCATCGCGGCCGGCACCCAGAGGTCCGGGAGGCTGTCGAGGTTGACCCCCGTGAAGCCGCGCGGCGCGACGCCGATGATCGTGAAGGGGTGGTTGTTGATCTGCACGGAGGCGCCGACGGCGGCGTCGCTGCCAGCGAAGCGGCTCCGCCAGAGCCGGTCGCTGACGACGGCGACGGGATGATTTCCGGGAACCCGGTCGTCGCTCGAGGACAGGAGCCTGCCGCGCTGGGCGCGCACGCCGAGGACGTCGAAGAAGTTGCCGCTGACGACGGCGCCGACCAGGCGCTCGGGCTTGCCGCCGGTCGAGAGATGCAGGGGCTCGGCGTCGTCGAACGCCGCCACCCCGTCGAAGCTCGTCGCGCCGTCGCGGTAGTCGGTGTAGACCGGGTACGACGAATTGGAGATCTCGAGGCCCTCCACGTCGGTCGCATAGAGGCGCACGAGCGAGCCCGGGTCGCGGACCGAGAGCGGCCGGAAGAGCACGGCGTCCACCGCGGTGAAGATCGCGACGTCGGCGCCGATGCCGAGGCCGAGGGTCGCGACGGCGAGGATCGCGAAGGACGGGTTCCGGAGCAGGTGACGAAGGGCGTAGCGTAGGTTTCTCATCGACGTTTCCTCTCACTCGCTCCGCAGCGCGTCCAGCGCGTCGGTGCGCGCGGCGCGAAGGGCCGGGGGCAGCGCCGCGGCCAGCGCCACCGCAGCCATGAGCGCGAGTCCGAAGGCGAAGATTCCGACGCTGGTTGCGCGGACTCCGAAGAGGATCGATTCGACGACGCGAGCCAGGACGTAGGCGGCAGGCAATCCGACCGCTCCTCCGACGAGAAGGAATCTCACGACCTCGCCGAGGATGAGCCGGCGCACGGCGGCGGGGTCGGCTCCGAGAGCCACGCGCACGCCGATCTCCTGGCGCCGCTGGGACACGGCAAAGGCCAGAACGCCGTAGATCCCGATCGCGGCGAGGACCGCGGCGAGGCCTCCAAAGGCGACGGCGAGAAGCATCGTGAGCCGCTGTGTCAGAAGCGAATCGCGCAGCTGGCTCTTCAGGGTCTTCAGGTCATCGACCGGCAGCTGCGGGTCGAGCCGGCGGACCGCGGCTCTCATGGCGGGGGATAGGGCCGCCGGGTCCAGCCGAGTGCGGACATAGAACGTCAGGTCGCCGAGTGCCGCGTTTTGGAGGTAGGGCAGGTAGGCGTAGGCGACCGGGCCCTCGCCGACGTCGGACCCGATGCTGTCGCGGACGACGCCGACGATCTCGACGTCCGGCTTGACCTCCGGGCCCCCGCCGAACGCGAAGCGTCCGCCGACCGCGCTCCGGCCGGGGAAGAATTTCCGCGCGAAGGTTTCGTTGACGACGGCGACCTTGGAGGACGAGAGATCGTCGGCCCAACCGATCGATCTTCCCGTCAGCAGCGGTATGCCCAGGGTCACGAAGTAGTCCGGGCCGATCCGATTGCGCCGCGAGTAGGTGTCGGCACCGTCCGGGGCGTGGGAGTTCTCGATCTTCACGTTTCCGCCGGAGTCGTTGCCCGTGAGCGTGCCGATCTGGGCCGCGGTGACCGACTGCACGCCGGGCAGCGCCCGCAGATCGTCCGTCAGCCGCCGCGCGAGGACCATGGTTTTCTCCGAGGAGTAGCCGTTGAGCTTCGGGGCGATCGAGAAACCGATGATGTGGTCGGGCTTCAGGCCGAGCTCGACGCGACCGAGGTTGCGAAGGCTCTGCGTGAAGAGGCCGGCCGTGATCAGGAGGACGAGCGTCAGGGCGACCTGGGCCGTGACGACGCCGTTGCGGAATCGCAGCGCCTCACGCGCGGGCGAGGCCGAGCCACGTCCCTGTCCGCGCAGCGTGCGTGCGGGATCGAGCCGGGCCGCTCGATAGGCGGGCCCGACGCCGAAGAGAATCCCGGCCAGGAGCGACAGGGCCGCGGCGAAACCGAGAACCCGGGGATCGACCTGGGCGGCGATCTGGCGCAGATCCGCATCGGCCGGGAAGGTCGAGAGCAGACCGTGCAGAATCCAGGAAGCCAGGATCAATCCGAGAGCGCCGCCGGCAACGGAGAAGACGAGGCACTCGACGACGGACTGCCGCAGAAGCTGCAGCCGGCTCGCGCCGATGGCGAGGCGAATCCCGTACTCTCTCTGTCGCGCCGCCCCGCGCGCGGCGAGCAGTCCGGCAAGATTCGAGCAGGCGATCAGGAGCACGAGGCTGACCATTCCCATCAGAGAGATGAGCGGTGCGCCTACTCCGTCCTGCAGCACTCTTCGACCGCGGGCGCCCGACATCAGCAGGAGGCGGCGGTCCAGGAACTGCTTCCTGGTTCCGTCGCTCCAACCCGTCATGGTCGGGAGAAGGGCCTCGAGCTCGGACCGATACGTCGGCGCCAGCTGTCGCTCCGCGGTCGGCCGCGAGACTCCGGCTTTGAGCCGCCCAACGATCTGGACCCAGTAGTCCTTGGGGTCGTCGAGGCCGTTCCAGAACGGCGTCATCTGGGCCTTCATCATCATCGGGACGAAGAGGTCGGCCGGCCGCCCCGCCTGGATGCCCTCGAAGGATGCCGCCGCGACACCGACGATCGTGAAGGGCTGGCCATTGACGGTCAGCGATCGATCCAGGATCCCGGGGTCGGAGCCAAACCGCCGTTTCCAGTAACCGTGCGAGAGCACGGCCACCGGATTCGCACCCGGCGCCTGGTCGTCCGACGCGGTCAGGGTCCGACCGAGGGCCGGCGGCACGCCGAGGACTCCGAAGTAGTTTCCCGTGACCAGCTCGCCCGCGGCCCTCTCGGTCTCACCGCCCGACGCGACGCTGGCCGGGAATGGGACTTCGCCGATCAAGCCCGAGAAGACCGTGGCGTTCCGGGCCAGGTCTCGATACATCGGGAAGGAAAAACATGCGGCATCGTCGCCGTCGCTCGAGGTGTGGCCCTGTCGGGGGCCGGGCGAGCGGAGGAGGACGAGCTGTTGCGGCTCGCGGACCGGCAGCTCCCGGATGAGCACCCGGTCGACGATGGCGAAGATGGCGGCGTTGGCGCCGATGCCGAGGGCGAGCGTCAGGACGGCGACGGCCGAGAAGCCGGGGCTCTTCGCAAAGGTCCGCAGGGCGTAGCGCAGGTCTTGCCAGAGAGGCATCAGGAGCGTTTCCTTTCCGTCATTCCGCGCGCAGGGTCCGGATCGGGTCCACGCACAACGCCCGCCGCACCGGCGCGAGGCTCGACGCCAGGGCGACGAGGACCATCAGCGTCGAGGCGGCAGCCAGAACCAGGGGGTCGTGCGGCGCCACGTGGTAGAGCTGGCTCGCGAGGGTTCGCGAGAGGGCGAGCGAGCCGGCGAGGCCGAGGGCGACGCCCGACAGAGTCAGCCGCAGGGTCTGCCAGGAGATCAGGCCCACGACGTGGAGCCGGTCGGCGCCGAGCGCGACGCGGATGCCGATCTCACGCGTCCGCTGGCCGACGAACCCCGACAGCACGCCGAAGATCCCGACCGAAGCCAGCAGCGACGCGAGTGCGGCGAAGGCAGTCAGGAGATCCGCGGCGAAACGGCGCGGCGCGGCCGAGTTCGTGAGAACTCGCTCCATCGTGGCCACGCGGGTGATTGGCTGGTCGCTGTCGATCGAGGCGATGACGGCGCGGACCGGCGCGGCAAGGCGTTCGGGATCCGCGGCGCGCACCACCAGCACCATGGAGCCGTCGGTGAACTGCTCCCGCGGAACGTAGACCTGGGGCGTCTCCGGCGCGTCGAGGGCGGTGTGGCGTACGCTGCCGACGACGCCGACGACGGAGCGCCATGGCCCTTTGTCGCCTCCGACCGCCACACGTTTGCCGATCGGGTCCTCGCCGCCCCAGATTTGTCGTGCCAGCGCGGGGTTGATCAGGACCACCGGCGCCGCCTCGGCGCGGTCTGCGGGCTCGATCCCGCGTCCTCGCAGCACGGGGATGTCCATCGTGCGCAGGTAGTCGGCGCTGACGCCGTAGCGGTCGGCGCTCGGGTCCAACTCGGGATTCGCGGAGGGCCTGTCCTGGGCGTGAATCCCGTAGCCGTCGAGGTCGCCGCCCAGCGGAAGCTGACTGACGAGGCCCGCGCTCTGGACTCCCGGCAGCGCGCTGACCCCCTCGAGCACCCGATCCCAGAAGCGGCTCACCGCCGCGTCGTCGGGATACCTGGCGCCCGAAACGTCCACTTCCATCGTCAGGACGCCCCTGCTCCGGAAGCCCGGATCCGCGTGCAGCAGCCGCGAGGTGCTCTTCATCAGCAGGAGAGCGCCGGCCAGGAGTATGACGGCGAGGGCGACGTCGAAGACCACGAGCTCGCCTCCGAAGCGCCGCGCGCGCCGGCTCGTCGAGGCTCCGGAGGTTTCGCGAAGCACCGGCTCGGGATCCAGGCGGCTCATCCGCAGGGCGGGGATGATGCCGAAGAGGATTCCCGTGGCCAGGGAAACCCCCAGCGTGAAGAGCAGGACGGCGCCCTCGAGCCGGACCCCGCTCACGCGCGGCAGACTGGCGGGGGCGAAGCCGATCAGCGACTGCAGCGTCCAGGCCGCGGTGAGCAGGCCGGCGGCTCCTCCGAGGAGGGCGAGGATGACCGCCTCGGTCAGGAAGAGGGCGGTGATCCGCGCCCTCGAGGCGCCGAGGGCGGTGCGCAGCGCGACCTCCTTGCGGCGGCGGCCTGCTCGGGAGAGCAGCAGGCTGGCCACGTTGGCGCAGCCGATCAGGAGCACGAGGCCGACGGAGGCGAGAAGGGTCCAGAGGAGCGGCCTTTCGCGCGCGGTCAACCGCTCCGCGAAGGGCTTTACGAAGATGCCCGGACTCGGGTACTCGGTGGGATGCTCGCTCATGAGAGCCGCCGAAATCGCGTTCATCTCGGCGCTCGCCTGGGCGACGGTGACGCCGTTCTTCAGCCGTGCGATCGCGCGGAGGTGGCGGCAGCTCCGGCAAGCCTGCGGCAGGCTCGTGTCGTAGCCCAGAGGGGAAAAGATCTCGGTGGGCTTCGTCGGGTCGCTGGCGAAGACCGACTCGAACTCGCGCGGCAGAACCCCCGCGACGAGGTACGCCGTGTCGCCCAGCCGAACAGTCTTGCCGACGATCGTCGGGTCCGCCCCGAACCGACGGCGCCACAGGCCATCGGTGAGGATGACGACCCGATTGGATCCCCGGGCGTCCTCCGAGGGCAGGAAATCCCGGCCGAGCGCGAATCGAACGCCCAGGAGGCCGAAGAATCCCTGGGTCACGCGCAGGCCCTCGATGCGTTCGGCGGGAGCGGCCGAGCTCGCGCCGACCTTGGGCATCCAGTACGCGGCCACGGCAACGCCGTCGAAGGACCGGCTGCGGCTCCTCCAGTCGAGGAGGGTTGCGTAGCCCGTGTTGGATGGGGAGCCGTCCAGGTCGCGCTCCTCGAGCGCCACGAGGTTCTCGGGATGCGCGAAGGCGAGCGGGCGCAGCAGGACGCCGCGCACCACCGAGAAGATCGCGGTGTTGGCGCCGATCGCCAGCGCCAGCGTCGCCACCGTGATCGCGGTGAAGCCGGGGCTCTTCGAGAGGCCCCGGACGGCGTAGCGGAGATCCTGGAAAAGGGCATTCATCGCGGGTGTCTCCCTCAGTCGTTGACGACCCAGCCGTCGCGCAGGCGAACGATCCGATTTCCGTAGGTGGCGTTCTCCTCCGAGTGCGTCACCTGGATGATCGTCGTGCCTTCGTCGTTGAGCTTCTTGAAGAGGTGCATGATCTCGCGGCCCTGGTCGGAATGGAGATTGCCGGTGGGCTCGTCGGCGAGCAGCAGGCGCGGCTTGGCGATCAGTGCGCGCGCCACGCCGACGAGCTGCTGCTGGCCGCCCGAGAGCTGATTCGGAAACAGGTCCTTCTTGCCGACGATCTGGAAGCGGTCGAGCGTGTCGGCCACGATCGAGGCGCGCTCGGCGGACTTGACGTTGCGGTAAGAGAGCGGGATGTCGAGGTTCTCGGCGACCGTCAGGTTGTCGAGCAGGTGATACTGCTGAAAGACGAAGCCGATGTGTTTCTTGTTGAGCTCGATGCGGTCCCTCGGCTTCAGGGCGTGCACGTCCTGGTCGAGGAGCCGGTAGCTGCCCCGCCAGTCATGGTCGAGCATGCCGAGGATCGCGAGCAGCGTCGACTTCCCGGCGCCGGAGGGGCCCATGATGGTGACGAAATCGCCGGCGGCGATCTCGAGCTGGATGCGGCGCAGGACGAAGGTTTCGCCGGCCCGCGTGGCGTAGGACTTCTCGACGTTCGAAAGCTGGATCATCGTGTTCATTCGCCTTTCAGAGCCTCGATGGGAGCGATGCGCGCGGCGCGTCGGGCTGGCACGCCGCTGGCCGCAAACATGACGAGGGCGAGAGCCACGGCCGCGCCGGCCAGCGAAGCCGGATCGGACGCGCCGACGCCGTAGAGAACGTGCGAGAGGACGGGCCGAAGGAGAAGCGCGCCCGCCAGTCCGAGGCCGATGCCCGCGATCGCCAGCCGTCCGGTCTCCGCGAGCACAGACCCGAGGACCTGAGGGGGCCGGGCGCCGAGCGCGATCCGGATCGAGAACTCCCGGCGGCGCAGAGCGACGACGTAGGACAGGAGGCCATACACGCCGAGCATCGCGAGCCCGACGGCGGCGCCGCCGAAGCCGAGCATCAACCGCATGTTGAGCCTGGAGGGCGCGAGGGCCTCCTCGTAGATCCGGCGCAGCGTGGCGACCGCCGGAACGGGGAGGGCCGGATCGAGGTCGTGAAAAATCCGGCGAATGGCGGGGGCTTCCTCCGCTCCGCGGACGACGAGCTGCATGTCCTCGAGCGGGAACTGGCGAACGGGGAGGTAATAGGCGGGCGGAGTCTCCTTGTCGAGTCCGAGGAAGCGGACGTTGCCGGCCACGCCCACGATCTCGAACCGCGTCGGGAGTCCCTCGCCCCACCAGGACACCGCGTCGCGAGTCTCGAGGAAGCGGCCCAGGACGCGCCCGTCCGGAAAGTGCGCCCGGGCAAAGGCCTCGTTGACGATCGCCACCGGCGGATGGCGCGCGTCGTCGCTCGACGTGAACTCGCGTCCCGCGCGCAGCGGCACGCCGACCGATCGAAAGTAGTCTTCTCCGACCGAGCGAAACCAGGAAGGCCCCGCGTCCTCGGGCCGCGAGCCCTCGGGCGTGCCGCCCCCGATCCACTGACCCTCGAGCGGGTGGTTGTAGGCCAGCGATGCCGAGGCGACGCCCGGCAGCGCGCGAGCCTGCGCGAGCAGGCGGTCCTCGAAGCGGGCGACCTCCGCGGCGCCCGGATATCGCGACCGGGGCAGCGAGAAGGACGTGATCGCGACGTCGGCATGAAAGCCGGGATCCACGCGCGAGAGCTCGAGGAAGCTTCGCGTCAGAAGAGCCGCGCCGGAAGCGAGGAGTACGGCGATCGCGGTCTCGGCGAGGACGAGAAGACGCAGGGATCTTCGCGCGTTCCGGGACCTGGTCGAGCCGCGTTCCGTCGAAGAGAGCGCGCCGGTCGTCCCGCGCCGAGCGGCGGAGAGCGCGGGAACCAGCCCCGACAACAGGCCGACGGCGACCGACACCCCGACGGCGAACGCCAGGATCCCGCCGTGGAGGCGGACCTGGGCCAGACGCGGAACGTCGGCCGGCATGAGCGACACGACGAGCGGAAGACCCCAGGCGCTGAGGAGGATTCCGAGAGCTCCGGCGAGGGCGGCGACGATGACCGCTTCGACGAGGATCTGGACGGCGATCCGTGCCTGGCCGGCGCCGAGCGCCGCGCGAACGGCGAGCTCGTGACTGCGGGCCTCGGCGCGGGCGAGCTCGAGGCTCGTGACGTTGGCGCCGCCGATGGCGAGGACGAAGGCGACCGCGCCGAACAGCAGCCAGAGGGCCGGCCGCATCGCGCCCTCGGTCTCGCGGTCGAGCGGTTCGAGGCGGACGTCGGTCGAGCGGTTGCTCGAGTCGTTGGCGGCGAGCCGGCGCGCGAGGGCCGTCATCTCCTTCTGCGCGCTCTCACGCGAGAGGCCGTCGGCCAGGCGGCCCAGGACGCCGAGAACGTAGCTGCGCCGTCCGGGAGAGGTGGTGGCTTCGAGGGCGGCCGGAACGAAGAATTCGGGTTGTCCCGCGGCAAATCCGATCTTTCCGATGGTCAGCGCGGCGACGGGGTAGGGCGCACGCGGCATCACGCCGACGACGGTCCGCGCCGTGCCCTCGAGCGTCAGGGATCGGCCGACGATGTTTGGATCGGCGCCGAAGCGGGAGACCCAGGTGTCGTGGCCCAGAACGACGACCGGACCCGCGCCCGACTGCGCCTCCTCGGGAAGGAATGCCCGGCCGAGCACGGGCGAGACGCCGAGCAGATGGAAGAAGTCGGGCGTGACCCGGCTGCCGTGCAGCTGGACCGGCTCGCCCTGTCCGGTCAGCGTCCAGGTCGCACCCTGAAACGCGGCCAGGCTTTCGAAGGACCGCGCGTGCTCCCGCCAGGCGTGCAGGCTCGCCGGCGACGGGCGCCAGGGCCGGCCGTCCGGGCCGGTTTCCCAAAGAACGACGATGCGGTCGGGAGAGCGAAACGGCAAGGGGGCCAGAACGACGGTGTGCAGGATCGAGAAGATCGTCGTCGAAGCGGCGATCCCCGCGGCCAGCGTCCCGATCGCGGCGGCGGCGAAGCCCGGGCTTCTCCTGAGGCCCCTCAGCGCCTGGCGCAGCTCAGACCCGATCGCGTTCATCCCGGTCCTCGATTTTGCCGAGCGTGGTCATTCCTACTCCGATCTCAGGGTCGCCGCCGGATCCACGCTCATCGCCCGCCGCGCCGGACGCGCGCAGGCGAGAACCACGACGCCGGTCACGACGAGCGTGACGGCTCCGAACGTCAGCGGATCGGTGGGTCCGACCCCGAAGAGGAGGCTCTGGAGAAAGCGCGTCAGTGCGAGCGCGGTGACGGCACCGATCGCCATTCCGATGGTGGCCCGCCGCAGAGCCTGGCGGAAGATCAGCCTCAACACGTCCCGGGGCGCCGCCCCCAGGGCCGTCCGGATGCCGATCTCGCGCCGACGCTGCGTGACCCCGAAGGAGACGACGCCGTAGATCCCGACCGACGCGAGGACGAGCGCGAGACCGCCGAACAGGCTGAGGAGAAGCGTGTGAAAACGCCGGCGCGCCAGCGATTCGGTGATGTACTGCGACATCGGCTGCACCGCCGTCAGGGCCTGGTCCTTGTCGATCGCGTGGACGGCTGCGATCGCCGGCTTCGCGAGGGTCATGGGCGGACGGCTCGTGCGCACGAGCAGTGTCATCGCGGGTCCGGGGTCCTGCGACATGGGCAGGAACACCTCGGTGTGGATCGCCTCGTCGAGGCCGCGCTGGGGCACGTCGCCGACGACGCCGACGATCTCGCGGTACGGCGTCTTATCCTGCGGGAACCCCTGCTTGATGCGCTTGCCGATAGGGCTCTCGTGCGGCCACCACTTCCTCGCCATCGTCTCGTTGATGACGACGACGGGCGGCGAATCGGGCGTGTCGGTCGCGTCGAAGAACCGGCCGGCCCGGAGCGGCACCCGCATCGTGCGGAAAAACGACGATTCGACCATGTCGAAGTCGCTGTTTGGAAGGTCCGCCTGGCTCGGCACGGGACGGTCCGCGACGAGGTAGACCGAGCCCCAGCACTGGCCGACGACCGGCGTGCACAGGCTCGCGCTCGCCGTCTCGACGCCCGGCAGCCGGCGCAGCTCGTCGAGCACCCGCTCGAAGAAGAGCCGCCGTTCGGCCGGCGTCGGGTACTTCGTCTCCGGCAGGTAGACGTCGAGGGCGAGCACCCCATCGGTCTCCATGCCCGGCGAGACGCCCTCGACTCTCTTCAGGCTCCGGAGGAGGAGCCCGGCGGCGACCGCCAACACGAAGGCGAGGGCCACCTCGGACACGAAGAGCGCGCCGCGGAGCCGCTGCCGGTCGAGCCCCACCGTCGCCGTGTTGCCGGACTCGCGCAGCGTTCCCTGCGGATTGGTGCGCGAGGCCTGCGCGGCCGGCGCCAGGCCGAACAGCATTCCGGTCGCGATCGAGGCGCCGAGCGTGAAGAGGAGCACCGTGGGATCGATCCGCGTGTCGGCGAGGCGCGGGATTTCGCTCGGCGAGAGGGCGAGCAGGGGCCCGAGCGCCCAGGCCGCGAGGGCGACGCCGAGCGCGCCCCCGATGGCGGAAAGGAGGAGGCTCTCGGTGACGAGCTGGCGCACGAGCCGGCCGCGGCTCGCCCCGATCGCCGTTCGGATCGCGAACTCCCGTCGGCGGGCCGACGCCCGCGCGAGGAGGAGGTGCGCGACGTTCGCGCAGGCGATCAGGAGCACGACGCCGACGGCGGCGAGCAGGATCCACAGCGCCGCCCGATAGTCTCGGAACAGGACGTCGTCGAGGGACGCCACGACCGCGCGTTGACCGCTGTTCGAGTCCGGGTACTGCTTCTCGAGGCGAAGCATGATCGTCTCCATCTCGCGGCGGGCCGCGGCGAGGGAGGAGTCCGGAGCGAGACGCCCGAGCACCCGCACCCCGGAGTGGTTCCCCCGGTTCAGCCAGTCCGGGCGGCTGCCCATGAGTCCCAACGGCGTGTACACGTCGACGGGCTCCGGGAAGAAGCCGAAGGTCGGCGGGAGCACCCCGACGATCAAGTGGGGAACGGCGTCGAGATCGACGAGACGCCCCACGGCCGAGGGGTCTCCGCCGAAGCGCCGCTTCCACTGCCCGTACGAGAGGACCGCCGTCGGCGGCGCGCCGGGCCGGTCGTCGGCGGCGCCGAAGAACCGTCCGGCGGCCGGCCGCGCGCCGAGGAGCGGGAAAAACTCCGCCGAGACCTCGGCGGACCGGAGCATCTCCGGTTCGCCGGCGCCGCTCAGCATCGCGTGGTAGAGGCGAAAGCCGGCGAGTCCCCGGAACGAATGACTTTGCGCCCTCCAGTCGAGAAACGTCGGCCACGCGACGCCCATCGAGCCGTTCCGCCGGATCTGCGTCTCGCGCATCACGAGCAGGCGGTCCGGCTCGGGGTAGGGGAGCCGGCGCAGCAGCACGGCGTGCACTACCGAGAAGATCGCGGTGTTCGCCCCGATTCCGAGAGCCAGCGTCGCCAGCGCGATCACGGTGAAGCCCGGGGTCTTCAGCAGAGACCGGACGGCGTATCGGAGGTCTTGCAGGAGCGTGGGCATCCGGGTCACTCCGCGCGCAGCGCACGCCAGGGATCGAGGCTCGCGGCGCGGCGCGCCGGGAACCAGCACGCGGCGAGGACGACGGCCAGGAGAATCAGCGCGACGCCCGCGTGGGTCGCGAGATCGGTCGGCGGGATTTCGAAGAGCAGGCCGCGCAGGACGCGCGTCAGAGCGAGCGCGGCCACGAGCCCGAGGGCGAGCCCCGCGGCGGCGAGGCGCATGCCGTCGCGCAGCACGAGTCCGCGCACGCGGCGGGGATCGGCGCCGAGGGCCATTCGGATTCCGAGCTCGCGCGTGCGCTGGGAGACCGCATACGCGGTGACCCCGTAGATCCCGACCGCCGAGAGCAGCAGGGCGGCCGCCGCGAACGCCAGGAGCAGCGACATCGTGAAGCGGGGCCGCGCGATCGAGCGGGAGACGACTTCGCGCATCGTCTCGAGCTCCGTGACCGGGAGCTCGGCGTCGAGCGCGTGCAACGGTCCGCCGCACGGCTCCCGCCAGGCTCGCGGGATCCTGGGTCGTTCGGACCACGACGCTGAAGCCGCCGGTCGGGGCCTGCTCGAGGCTGCCGTAGAACTCCGGCGTGAGGCCCTCGGCGAGGCCCTGGTCGTGCACGTCGCCGACGATGCCCACGATCACGCCCTCGAGGCGGACGCTGCCCGGTCGGGCGCCGAAGCGGACGTGCTGGCCGATCGCATCGCCGGCGGGGAAGAACTTCGTCGCCGCGGACCGGCTCGCGAGGATTGCGATCGGCGCGCCGAGGGAATCCTCGGGGCCGAAGGCCCGGCCGGCGAGCAGCGGCAAGCCGATCGTCGCGAAGTAGCCGCGGCTCGCGACGCGGACCTGCGCGGAGGGCTCGTGAGCCGGATCGTCCGGACGGCCGGCGACGCGGAACGTGCTGTTGTAGCGGAAATCCGTCAGCGGCAGTCCGAACGTGGCGCCGGCCGACCGGACGCCGGGCAGGACGCGCAGGCGCTTCAGGAGCTCCTCCGTGAAGGCCGCGGACTTGGCGTTGTCGGCATACCGCGCGTCGGGGAGCGAGAGGTCGAAGCGCAGGAGCCGATCGGGGGAGAAGCCGGGGTCGACCGCGGAGAGACGCGCGAGGCTCCGCACGAGCAGTCCCGCTCCGACCAGGAGCAGGAGGGCGACGCCGAGCTCGGCGACCACGAGCAGGCGGCGCAGACGCGCCGCGCCCGGCTGGCCGGCGGAGTCCGCGCCGGCCGCCTTGAGCGCCGCCATCGGCGCCCTCGCGAAGAGTCCCGAGACGGGGGCGAGCCCGCAGAGGATCACCGCCGCGAGGGTCCAGGCCGCGGTGAAGGCGAGGACGCCCCCGTCCAGGGCGATCTCCGAGAGCCGCGGGATGTCGGGCGGGCCCCATCGCACGATCGCGTCGACCGCGATCTCCGCGAGGAACACGCCGAGCGCCGCGCCGCCGACCGCGAGCACGAGCGTTTCGGTCAGGAGCTGACGCGCGATGCGCCCCCGGCCCGCGCCGAGCGCCGTGCGGATCGCGAGCTCCGTTCCGCGGTGCGCGGCGCGGATGAGCATGAGGTTCGCGACGTTCGCACAGGCGATCAGCGTCACGAAGGCGACGGCTCCGAGCAGAGTCAGGAGCACCGGTCGGACGGAGCGGACGAGCTTCTGGCGCAGCGGCGTCACGATCGCGCTGTGGCCGTCGTTGGTGTCGTGGTAGCGGCTCGCCAGGCCGGCGGCGATCGCTCGAATCTCAGCATCGGCCTGCTCGCGCGCAACGCCGGTCTTCAGGCGTCCGATCACCTCCAGGTAGTGCGCCCCGCGCTGCGTGCCGATGTCCGCCGGGAAGGCGAGGGGAATCCACGCGTCGGCCCCGTCCTCCGGGAATCGAAATCCCTCCGGCATGACGCCCGCGACGAGATAAGGCTCGCCCTCGAGACGGATGGTCCTTCCCACGAGCGACGGCTCGCTCCCGAATCGCCGCTTCCAGAGGCCGTGGCTGAGGACGACGACCCGGTCGCGGCCGGGCACGAATTCGGCGGGGGCGAGGAACCGGCCCGCCGACGGTGCGACGTCGAGGGCCTCGAAGAAGCCGGCCGTGACCGCGGTGGCGCGCAGGCGCTCAGCCTCGCCGCCCTCGGACAGCGCGAGGTCGGTCGTCGAGTATGCCCCCAGCGCGGAGAAGCTCCGGCTCTGCGCCTTCCAGTCGATGTAGTTCGGCGGCGAGGCGACCATCTGCGGGTAGCCCCGGGCCGGGTAGCTCTCGCTGACCGCGACGAGCCGCTCCGGCGCCGGAAAGGGGAGCGCGCGGAAGAGCACGCCGCGCACGAGGCTGTAGACGGCGGTGTTCGCCCCGATTCCGAGGGCGAGGGTCGCGACGGCGGCCAGCGTGAATCCGGGAGTGCGAAGGAGCGATCGGACGGAATGGCGAAGGTCCTGCATCAGGCCGTTCATGCTTCGGTCCTCAATCGCGCTCGCGGCAGGTCCGACGATCGAGAGGGGAAGGCGACGGAGGCCGGATTGCTCCCATCACTCGTTCCTCAGCGCGACGACGGGGTCGATGCGCGAGGCGCGCCGAGCCGGAAGCCAGGCCGCGGCGAGACCGGACAGGCCGAGCAGGGCGGCGGCCGCGATGTAGGTCGCCGGGTCTGACGCGGAGATCCCGTAGAGAAAACCCCGGAGGAGCCGGCCGGCGGCCGCGCCGAGGACGAGACCGAGGCCGAGGCCGACGGCGAGAGGCGTCGTGCTCTGCGAGAGGACGAGCGACGTCACGTCGGCGGCCCGGGCGCCGAGGGCGAATCGGATGCCGATCTCGCGCGTTCGCTGCTCGACCGCGTACGAGACGACGCCGTAGATCCCGACGGCGGCGAGCGCCAGGGAAAGGAGACCGAAGAGACCGAGCAGGCTCGAACCCAGACGCTGGGCGAGCAGCTGGCCGCCGAGCCGCTCGTCGTAGGAGGAGATTTCGAAGACCGCGACGGCGGGGTCGAGCCTGTGCGCCTCGCGGCGGATCAGATCGGACGTCGCCCCCGGCGACGGCCCGCGGACGACGAGCGTCATGCCGCCGAGGGCGGCATCCGCCGTCCCCTGCGACAGCGGCAGGTAGGCCTGCGGGACGGGCCCGTCGCGGAGCGATTGCGTGCGGAAGTCGCGGCAGACGCCGACGATCGTGTGCGGCGCCCCGGCGATGTCGATCCGGCGGCCGAGCGGGTTCTCGCCGGGCCAGTACCGCCGCGCCATCGACTCGTTGATCACGATCGACGGCGTCGAGCCGCCGCGATCGAGTTCGTCCCGGAACTCCCGGCCCGAGACCATCGGGATCCCGAGCGAGCGGAAGAAGTCCGTGCCGACCACGTTGGTGGCGACCTCCGGCCGCCGGGACGGCACGGGCGCTCCCTCGATCGTGAACGTTTCCGTCCACTCACCGCCCGCCAGCGGCAGGAGGCCCGCCCAGGCGGCGGACCGAACTCCCTCGGAGGCGGCGACGCTCTGCCGCAGCTCGGAAAGAAAACCCAGGGCCCGTGGGCCGTCGTACCGCTGAAGGCCCAGCTGAAACGAGGCGAGGGTGAGGCCGCGCGGCTGGAAGCCGACGTCCGCGGCGAGCGCCCGCTGGAGACTCCGGCCGAGAAGCCCGGCCGCGACGAGCAGGACGATGCACAGGGAAACCTGGGCGACGAGGAAGACGGCCCGGGCCCGGTTCGACGCGGGCGTGGCGCGGCCCGCGGCTTTCAGTCCCGCGCTCGCGGAGCGGCGCGAGGCCTGCAGCGCCGGCAGGAGGCCGAAGGCGAGTCCGGTGGCCGCGGACAGCACCGCCGCGAAACCGAGAACGCGGCCGTCGACCGCGGGGGAGAACATCGAAAGAGAGACGTCGCTCGGCAGCGGCAGCCGGACGATCAGGCCGATCGCCCAGCTCGCCAGGAGGACGCCGGCCGCGCCTCCGAGGGTCACGAGGACCAGCGACTCGGTCAGGAGCTGTCGAATCAGCCGCGACCGGCTCGCGCCGAGCGCCTGGCGGACGGCCATCTCTTTCTGACGCGCCGCGGCGCGGGCCAGCAGGAGGTTGGCGAGGTTCGCGCAGGCGATGGCGAGCGCGACGGCGACGGCCGCGATCAACAGGGCGAGAAAGCCGACGGGGTTGCCGGACTGTCCATAGCCGGCGGCGCCCCGGAGCGTCGGGAGCAGCCGCGTCGTCTGGTCCGGCGGCGGAGCGTCGTCGGGGTGAGCCGCGTTCTCCCTCGAAGCGGCGAGATCGAAGGCTGCCTGCGCCTGCGCGAAGGTGACGCCCGGCCGCACGCGGCCGAAGAGCGAGAGCCATGCCCACCCGCGGGACTCGAGATTGATCGACCGGAAGTTTCCCGTGGCGAGCTTCGGCCAGGCGCCGATCGGGATCCAGAAATCGGGGGCGACTCCGAAGGCCGTTCCCCGGAACCCGTCGGCCACTCGTCCGACGATCGTGACGGGCGCGCCGTTCAAGCGGACGACCCGGCCGACGATCGCGGGATCGGAGCCGAAGCGCGACTGCCACACGGAGTTTCCCACCACCGCCACGGCTTCGCCGGACGTCTCGTCCGCCGGCTGAAGGAGCCGGCCCGCGGCCGGGCGTGCGCCGAGGACGTCGAAATAGTTTCCCGAGACGACGGCGCCGAGCGCCGGCTCGGCCCCGCGCTCGCCCGAGAGGACGAGGGTCCGCTCCCTCCAGGCGGCGAGGCCCTGGAACGCCGCCGCCGTGTCCCGGCGGACGGAGCGGTACCAGGGATACGAGGCGGTCGGGCCGGTGACGTCGGCCAGCGCCGCGGGGTGCTCCACGCCCGGCAGGGGGCGGAGCACGACTGCATCCACCAGGCTGAAGATCGCTGTGTTCGCGCCGATTCCGAGGGCGAGGATGAGGATCGCCGCCGCCGCGAAGCCGGGGGTCCGCGCCAGGGTCCGGAGGGCGTAGCGAACGTCGTGCATCAGGTCGTTCATCGCGTCACCTCGCTCATTCGTGCCGGAGGGCTTCGACCGGGTTGGTCGCGGCGGCGCGGCGGGCCGGGACGTACGCCGCCAACGCGGCGACGCCGAGGAGGAGCAGGGTGACGCCGGCGAAGGTCGGCAGATCCGTCGGCCCCACTCCGTACAGGAGGGAGGCGAGCGAGCGGGACGCCGCGAGGGCGCCGAGAATTCCGGCGGCGACGGCGACGGCCGCGAGCTTGATGGCCTGGCCGAGCACGAGGCCGAGCACCTGTCCCGAGCCGGCCCCGAGCGCCATGCGGATCCCGATCTCCTGGGTTCGCTGCGACACCGAGTACGCCATCACACCGTAGATCCCGACCGAGGCGAGCAGGAGGGCGACCGCGCCGAGCAGCACCAGCAGCAGGGTCCGGAACCGGGGCTGCCCGAGCGCTTCGCCGACGATTTCGTCCAGCGTCCGGACGCCATAGATCGGCTGCTCCGGATCCACCGAGGCGACGGCGGCCCGCGCCTCGGTCGCCAGGCCGCGGGGATCTCGCCGAGAGCGCACGACGAATGAGAGGCCGCCGAGCGGACGCTGCGCGAAGGGCATGTACATCTGGGGATCACCGGCGCGGCCGGGACTGGTGTCGCGGATGTCGGCGACGATGCCGACGATCGTCCGCCAGTCCTTCGCGGCCGTTCCCTTGCCGCCGAGCGAGATCCGGCGGCCCAGAGGATCCTGCCCCGGAAAGTAGCGCCTCGCCATGGATTCGCTGATGACGACGACGGGCGCGTGATCCGCCGTGTCGCTCGACTCGATCCCGCGGCCGCGCCGGACAGGAATGCGGAGCGTCGCGAAGAGATCGGGGCTGACCGAGTTGTAGCGCGCGGTCGGTACCTTCGAGGGGTCGACCGTGCGCCCCTCGACGCGGAAGGCGAGGTGCATCGTCCTCTCTTCCGTGAGCGGAATGCCGGTGATCGACGCCGCCGAATCGACTCCCGGAAGGCGCTGCAGCTTCGCCAGGACGCGGTCGTGAAAGGCCGCCGCGTCTTCGTCCTTCGGATACTTCGCGTCGGGCAGGTCGAGCTCGAACGAGAAGACGTTCGACGGTTCGAAGCCGAGCCGGGCGTGGGCCAGTCGGGAGAAACTCTGGAGCAGGAGCGCGGCGCCGACGACGAGAACCAGCGAGAGCGCGAGCTCCGCGGCGACGAAGATGTTCCTCAGGCGGCCGCTCCGCCGGTTGGACGACGTGCCCCGGTCGCGGAGACCGTCCGAGAGGGCGGCCCTCGAGACCTGCCAGGCGGGTGCCAGGCCGAAAGCGATTCCCGTCACGAGGGCGACGCCCAGCGCGAACGCGGCGACGGTGCCGTCCACGCGGACTTCGGCCAGGCGCGGGATGTCCGCCGGGGCGAACGCCTTGAGCAGGTCGACGCCCCATGTCGCGAGAATCAGGCCGAGCACCGATCCGCCTAGAGCGAGGAGGATGCTCTCGGTCAGCAGCTGCCGCCAGAGGCGTCCACGGCCGGCGCCCAGGGCGACGCGGACGGCGATCTCCTTCTCCCGCGAGGACGCGCGCACCAGCAGCATGTTGGCGACGTTGGCCGCGGCGATGAGGAGCACGAGCACGACGGCGCCGAGCATCGCGTACAGGGCCGGTCGCACCTCGCCGACGATCTGCTCCCGGGCCGGGACGAGGTTCGCGCCGTATCCGCGGTCCGAGTCCCCGTGCTCGTTTCCCAGGCCGTCGGCCACGGCGGCGAGGTCCGCGCGCGCGGCGGCGAGCGTCACGCCCGGTTTCAGACGTCCGATCGCGCCGAGGTAGTGACCGTTGCGGTTGTCGAGAGCGAACCCGTGCGAGGTCGGCGCGTAGACCTCGTTCTCGGGGTCGAGCGTGGCGAGGGGAAGACCCGACGGCACGACGCCGATGATCGCGTAGCTCGTCCCATCGAGCGTGATCGAGGATCCGACGGTATTCGCGTCCCGCCCGAAACGCCGGGTCCAGAAACGGGAGGAGATGACGGCGACGGCGTCGTGGCCCGTCGCGTCTTCGCCGGCGGCGAACGTGCGTCCGGCGAGCGGGCTCACACCCAGGAGGCGGAAGAAATCGGCCGACACGAGAGCCGCTCTCACGCGCTCGGGCGCCGCCCCCCCTGTCAGATTGAAGGTCCAGTCCGTGTATCCGGCGAGACCCTCGAAGGAACGGTTACGCTCCCTCCAGTCGCGAAGAACGGGTGGAGCGAAGGGGATGTCGGTGCGGAGCTGGCCCTGGCGCTCGCCCGTCATCCAGACCTGGATGAGTCGGTCGGCGGCCGGATAGGGAAGCGGCTTCAACAGGATGCCGCGGACGACGCTGAAGATCGCGGTGTTCGCGCCGATGCCGAGCGCGAGAGTCGCCACCGCGACGGCGGTGAATCCCGGATTGCGGGCCAGCCAGCGCGCCGCGTAGCGGAGGTCCTGTGCCAGGTTCCGCATCAGCTCATCCGGTAGCCGCTCTCCTTGAGCTCCTCTTCCGAGTGCGCGCGCTCCTCGCCCCTCTCCTCTTCGACCACGCGGCCGTCGAAGAGGTGGATCGTGCGGTCGGCGTTCTTGGCGAAGCGCGGATCGTGCGTGACCATGCAGATCGTCGCGCCGGCCCGGTGCAGCTCCTGGAGCAGGTCCATGACCGCCTCGCCGTTCTCGGAGTCGAGGTTTCCGGTCGGCTCGTCGGCGAGCAGGATCAGCGGCGAGCCGGCGACCGCGCGCGCGACCGCGACGCGCTGCTGCTGACCGCCCGAGAGCTGCGACGGGAAGTGCTTCACGCGGTGCGCCATGCCGACCCTCTCGAGCGCCTCCTGGACGCGCTTCTTGCGCTCGTGCGCGGGCATGCCGCGGTAGGTCAGCGGCAGCTCGACGTTCTCGTAGACGGTGAGATCGCCGATCAGGTTGAAGCTCTGGAAGATGAAGCCGATCTCGCGGTTGCGGATCGCGTGCGCGCTCGGAGAGCGTCAGCGACTCCGCCGGCTTGCCGTTCAGCGCGTACTTTCCGGCCGGTCGGCGAGTCGAGCAGGCCGAGGATCGACAGCAGCGTCGACTTGCCGCAGCCGGACGGGCCGGCGATCGAGACGTACTCGCCGTGGTCGATCTCGAGGTGGATGCCGGAGAGCGCGTGCGTCTCGACCTCGTCGGTGTAGAACACCTTCGTGACGCCGTCGAGCTTGATGAGCGGGTGGCCGTTTCCGTGAGTGGCGTTTGCGCTCATGCGAAACCTCGCTCCTTACTTCAAGCGGACACGGTCGTAGGCATCCCACGCGCTCATGTCCGAAAGAATCACCTTGTCGCCGACCTTCAGCCCCTCGAGGATCTCGACGGTGTTGACCGAGCTCTTTCCGAGCCGCACCTGCACCCGCGACGCTTCGTCGCCGTCTTCGTTGACGCGGAAGAGCCCGACCTGGCTCTTCTCCTGGCCGAAGGCGGGGCGGCCGACGTAGAGCACGTCCTTCAGACGCTCGAGCTCGATCGTGCCGTCGACCGAGAGATCCGGCCGCGCGCCCTGGGGCAGCTCGCCCTCGAGCGCCACGTCGACCGTGACCGTGCCGTTCTGCACGGCCGGATCGATGCGCGAGACCTTGCCCGCCACGATGCCGTTGCGCGTGTCGATCGAGGCCGGCTGGCCGATCTGGACGTCCTTGGCCTGCGTCTCGGCGATCTTCAGCTGTGCCTTGAGCTTCGTCGGCTCCGCGACCTTGGCGAGCGTGGTCCCCGGCGCGAGCGTCTGTCCGACCTGCACGGGCAGCTCCTGCAGGACTCCGGCGATCCCGGCGCGAACGTGCAGGGCCTCTTTCTGCGCGCGCTTGAGCGCCGCGAGGGCCTTCAGCTGCTCGACGTGCTGCTCCTGGACGGCGACCTGCGCCTCGGCGGCGTCGGCCACGCTCTTGACGCGCTTTTCCTCGATGCCGTTGCGCGTCGCGAGCTCCTCCGCGCGGACGCGGGAGAGCTTGACGGTCAGCTCCGCGATGAGGCCTTCCTTGAAGAGGCCCTCGTTGGTCGCCGCCTGGAGCTCGGCCTGGTGAAAGTCCGAGCGGACCGTGGCCGCGGCGGCCTGCTGGTCCATGATCTCCTTGTCGGATTGCGCGCGCACGTTGACGAGCTCGGCCTGCGCCGCCCGAAGCTGCGACTCGGCGTCCAGGGCGTCGCGCTCGACCACCGGATTCGACATTTCGATGAGGATCGAGTCGGGGCGAACCGGTGCGCCGGGCAGGATGACCAGCCGCTCGACCCGTCCGTCGGTCTCCGCCGTGATGAAGCGAATCTCCACGGGCACGAGTGTGCCCGGCCCCCGGACCTGCCGCAGCATCGACCCCCGCTTGACCGTGTCCATCCAGACGGCGCTCTTGTCCACGGTCGGCGCGGCAGGCTTCAGGCGCGAGAGCCCGAGCGTGATCAGCAGGATTCCGGCCGCCGCTCCCGCGGCGATCACGATCCGGCGCTTCTTCTTCTTCTCGGCGAAGTCCTCGCGGACGATATCCACGCCCCAGGGAAGGGCGAGAACCGTGCCAGCGCGGGGCCGCGCTAAGTCATTGCGCGAGAAGGATGATCGGTTCCCGTCGAGGTACGAGTGTGGCCGTCTCCGGGACGGAGGTGTTCGATTCCGGACGGAGCGAGACGAGCGTCAGGGATGCGCCGCTTCGGCGGTGCCGCGCGCGGGCGTGTCGTAGGCGGAGACGAGCTCGTCCGGGATGTGCGCCAGGTCGGTGCCCCGAAGATAGTCGCGAAGCGTCGTTCCGGTGCAGGCCGAGTCGACGTTGGCCGCGCCGCGCCGTGCCGCGACGTCGTCGAGGTGGACCAGCCGGAAGTCGATCGAGAAGCGCGTCTTTCCCGACGTATTGGGCACCGTCGAGTGCAGCTGCGCCCCCGAGAACATGATCAGGCCGCCGGGCGGCGGGACGAGGCGGATCTGCGGATCGAGCTCGATCTCCTCCTCCGCGTGCGGCTGCGGGCGGGTGTCCGAATGGATGTGCTTCGCCGCGTCGTGGCGCGAGTGCGCGTTCCACTCGGCGTAGTTGTAGATGCGGGAGCTGTTGCGCACGCCCTCGGAAAAGTAGCGGGGGTGAAACGCCATTCCGTTGGACGGCTCGATCTCGTACACCGGGAACCACCAGTTGAGCTGGCAGAGGGGAGCCGAGTACCACGTGTCGCGGTGGGGATGAAACGCGTACGCGATGCCGGAGGTCAGATAGCCGCCGGACGTCGACGTCCGAAGGCGCGGCACGTCGAAGTAGGTCTTCTCGAGGTCGCAGCCGAAGTCGGAGAGGATCGCGCGCAGCAGCTCCTTGCACCTCGGGTGGTTGATGAAGGCCGGCTTCAGACGGGCGAGGATCGCCACGTACTCCTCGACCGGCAGGCGAAACTGGGCCATGACGGGGTCGAGCGCGCCGAACGCTTCCGCGATCATCGCGCGGGCGAAGTCGCGCAGCGCGTTGACGCTCGGCCGGGGGGAGAACACGAGAAGATCGCCGGAGTAGAGGCGGCCGCGGCGCTGCTCGTCGGAGAATGCGGGATCCTGGAAGACGGCGGTCACGTCAGGCGCGTCCCGCGGCGGCGGCCGTCCAGCGAAGGCTCTTGTCGAGCCGGCCGGACGCGAGCAGCCCCCGGATGCTGTCGATGCGGCGGTACCGCGGGCCCTCGAATTCCTCGAGCTTCAGGTCGGATCCGCGGTAGGCCTCGTAGAGCTCTCGCGCGCCGTCGCGCACGGTCCACCGCGGGCGGAACGCGGGCAGGCGCTTGGCGATCTTCTCGAAGCTGACGCGGTACGAGCGCGCATCGGGCCCGGCGCCCTCGGCGAACTCGAGTCGCGTGTCCGGGACGGTCCGGCGCACGATCTCGGCGATCTCCCGGATCTGGAAGTTCTCCTCCGTGCGGCCGACGTTGAACACCTCGTTGTGGATCGCGTCCCGGGGCGCCTCGAGGGCCGCCAGAAACGCCCGGGAGATGTCCTCGACGTGGACGAGCGGCCGCCAGGGGGTCCCGTCGCTCTTCAGGTGAATGCGTCCCGTGGTGACCGCCCAGGCCACGAGGTTGTTCAGGACGATGTCGAAGCGGTGGCGGGGAGAAGTCCGTAGGCCGTCGTCGGCCGCAGGAAGGTCGGGCTGAAGCGTTCGTCCGCGAGCGCCGCGATGTCGCGCTCGGCGCGGACCTTCGAGACGCCGTAGGGCGTCACCGGGGCGAGCGGGGAAGATTCGTCCACCATCGCGTCGCCCGCGGCCCCGTAGTTGCTGCACGACGAGGAGAGCAGGAATCGGGTGACGCCCGACTCGCGCGCGGTCCGCGCGAGGTGGACGGAGCCGACGTGGTTGATGTCGTACGTCAGGTCCGGGTCGAGGTCGCCGAGCGGGTCGTTCGAAAGAGCCGCCAGGTGCACGACCGCGTCGAAGCCCTCGAGGTCCGCGCGCGTGACGTCGCGCAGGTCCATGCGGCGGGTGGGCACCTCCGGCAGGCGGCCCGCGAACGTGCAGGCCTCGTAGAAGTCGGCGTCGAGGCCCACCACGTCGTGGCCCGCGGACAGGAGGATCGGGGCCATCACGGAGCCGATGTAGCCCCGGTGGCCGGTCAGGAGAACGCGCATGGGGATGCCCCGGATGGTGCCAGTCCCGGGACGGTCCGTCAACCGGAAGGCGGGTCGGGCGTCAGAATGGCCAGTCCCGAGCCCGTCCGTGGCCGGCGACGAGGGTGTGACGAGCATGGAACTTGCTAGAGCGTCCGACATGGCTTTCATCGCCCCGAGGATCGCCGCGCGGCGCATCGTTCTCCTGCTCGCCGGGGCGTCGATCCTCGTCGCCCGACCCGCCGCCGCGGGCTCCGCGGCTTCCTGCGCCGCCACGCCGACGACACTCTGTCTGCTGGACTCGCAGTTTCGCGTCGCGGTGCAGTGGCACGCGTCGGCGGGTGAGCCCTTTGCGGCCGGGCAGGCGGTGACGATCACGTCCGACACCGGCTATTTCTGGTTCTTTCAGGCCGCGAACATCGAGCTCGTCGTCAAGGTCCTCGACGGATGCGGCGTCGACGGGCACCGGTGGGTTTTTGCCGGAGGCCTGACCAACGTGGAGCTCGACCTCGCCGTGACCGAAGTGGCGACGAACGAGACGCGGCACTACACGAACACCGCCGGGACCGCGTTTGTCCCGGTGCAGGACACGGCGGCGTTTGCCTGCGGCGGCGCGGCCGCGTACGACTGGCCCCAGTTCGGGTTCGACGCGGCGCACAGCGGGAACGATCCGCGGGAGTCGGTCCTCTCGCGCGCCAACGTCGCCTCTCTCGGCCGGGTCTTCTCGGTCTCTCTTCCCGAGATCGCCGACGGCGCGCCTGTCCTCGCCGCAGCGGTTCCGACGTCGTCGGGAACGAAGGACGTCGTTTTCGTGACGACGAAGGCCGGACGCGTCGTCGCGCTCGACGCGAGAACGGGTGCGACGTTGTGGTCCAGCACGCCGCCCTCCGGCCCGAAATACACGACGAGCTCCCCGGCCCTGGACCCTGATCGGCAGTTCGTCTACGGCTACGCCCTCGACGGCTTCGTCCACAAGTACGGGATCGCGGACGGCCACGAGGTCACGGGCGGCGGCTGGCCCGAGCTGACGACGAAGAAGCCGGACGTCGAGAAGGGATCCCCGGCCCTGTCCTTCGCGACGGTCGCCGGCCAGACGTATCTCTACATGCCGAACGGCGGGTATCCGGGCGATCAGGGCGACTACCAGGGGCACGTGACGACGATTCGCCTCTCCGACGGCTCCCAGAAGGTCTTCAACGCGAACTGCAGCGACCGGACGATCCATTTCGACGAAAACGGAGGCGCCGACGATTGCCCACACGTGCAGTCCGCCGTTTGGGCGCGCCCGGGCGTCGTGTTCGACGCGCGCACCGGCCGCACCTACGCCGTGACCGGCAACGGCGATTTCGACGGCAACGCCGGCGGCCACGACTGGGGCGACACCGTTTTCGCGATCACTCCGGATGGCGCGGGGAGCGGCGGCAACCCGCTCGACACCTACACGCCCACCGACTATCAGCACCTGAACGACTCGGATCTCGACCTCGGAAGCACCGCTCCGGCAATTCTGCCGATCTCGGACACCCGCGTCGTGCGCGCGCTCGCGATGCAATCCGGCAAGGATGCGCAGCTGCGACTGCTCGATCTCGCGAACCTGAGCGGCCAGGGAGGGCCGGGACAGCTGGGAGGCGAGATCCAGATGGTTCCCGTTCCTCAGGGCGGACAGGTCCTGACCCAGCCGGCAGTGTGGACCAACCCGGCCGACGGAGGCGTCTGGGTCTTCGTCGCGAACGCCATCGGCATCTCGGGCCTCCAGGTCCTCGTCGATGGCGCGGGCAACCCGACGCTCGCCTCGCGGTGGAACAAGGGGATCGTCGGAAGCTCGCCGATCGTCGTCAACGGGATGGTGTTCGTCGCCGGCAGCCACCGGATCGCCGCCCTGGATCCCACGACCGGCGCGACGCTCTGGAGCGATGCGGGGATCGGTTCGATCCACTGGGAAAGCCCGATCGTCGCCAACGGCGTTCTCTACATCACCGACGAGAGCGGGATGCTGACGGCCTACGCCCCGGGCGGCGCGGCGCCGAACTGAGGACTTGCCGGGAGGCCAGGCTTCGTAGCGCCGGCCCCTGCGGCCGCCCGCGGGCCGTGTCGCGACCCTCGTCGCGGAGACTATCTGCCGGCGGGGAGAGCCGCGCCCTTTCCGTCGACGCAGGCGATCCAGTGGTCCGGCGCGATCGGGTGGGCATCGACGGTGTGCATGCGATCGCGGTTCCATCCGGATCCCGAGGGGCCGGCGACCGGGCCGTCCCCGACCGGAGACTCTTCGTAGGACGTTTCGTCCAGCCGGTTGACGGCGAAAGCGAAGACCTGCTTCCCATAGACCTTCTCGTCGTCCTGCGCGAAGCGAATCACGTGATCTTCCATCGCGAGGACCCGTCCGCCGGGCCTCGAGATCCGCGAGTTTCCCCGGACGACCGGGCTCTTCGGATGGGCGACCCACGGGCCCTCGAGGCTGGCGGCGAAGTAGAGGAGAAGCTCGTTGTTCTCCGGGGTCGACGTGAACATCCACCACCGCCCGCGGTACTTCACGAAGGAGGAGTCCACGAAGGGCTTTCCCGAGAGCAGCGTCCGCTCGAGCTTCCAGTCGTACGGGAAGTTCACCGCGCGGTACAGGCGCACGGCGCCGGCCTCGTACGTCTCCGGCACCATGTAGACGTCGGAGCCGTCCTCGAAGACGTAGGGATAAGAAAGGTGGAACGGCTCGCGCAGCACGATGCGGCCGTAGGTCCAGCTCCGGCCGTCCGGGCTCGTCGCCACGGCGATCGAGCCCCGGTGCGTGTCCTTCTCCATGACCTCGAAGAACAGGTACCAGGTCGAGCCCCGCCGCACCATGAACGGGTCCGCCACGAACTCGGCGGCAACGTCGGTGACGTCGCGGGCCGACATGACGGGATTGGCGACGCCGGATGCCGGGCCGAGCTTCACGGGAGACGGCCCCTCCCAGATGCCGATCGACCACTGCAAATCGGGAGCGCGGCGACGAACGGATCGCCGGTGAAGAGAGAACGCTCCGAATGCGACGGCGGCGAGCAGAACGACTCCCGCGAGTCGGACCGCGTTGGAGCGCGTCCACCCGCGGGAACGCTCCGAGCTCATTGCTTCCACCAGTCCCGCTCGGCGCCGCGAGGGGCGGCGGCCGCGGCGTACTGCGCCATCATCTTCAGCCGCTCCGCCAGCGTGTAGGGCCCCGTCCAGCAGTGCGGCTCTCGCGGGCCGTACGTGATCGATCCGCCCCAGGGCGGCGAATCCGTCGTTTTGAGATACCCCTCCATCAGGTGGACGGCGTCGTTCAGGTAGTAGGTATCCATGTCGCCGGTCCAGATGTGGATCTTGCCGGCGAGCCTGGGCCCGATGTCCTTCCAGTGGCGCTGGAGGTAGGCGTTCAGGTCCGTGTGGTCCTTCCAGTACGCCGCGACGCCGTGGTCGATCGCCCCGGTTGCGGGATCGAACACCGGCTGAAAGTAGCCATCCGCGCCGGTCGGGCCGTACACGGCCTGCCAGCAGTCCCAGTCCTCTCCGGAGCGGCCGCCGGGCCCCATGGCCCGCTCGTAGGCGAGCTGCTCCTTCATCGTGGAAAGGACGAGGCCGTCCGGCTGCCGCTCGCCCGAGATCGGCGTCTGGCGCCACTCGTCGCCCCGGTACCACGCGCTGGTCCAGTCGTAGACGTTGACGAGCTCGAAGTAGTGGAAATCCACCGGGTCGGGGCAATAGGAGAACGTTCCGCCGAA
Organism: uncultured Acidobacteriota bacterium; assembly: GCA_963738945.1. GTDB lineage: Bacteria > Acidobacteriota > Thermoanaerobaculia > UBA5066 > Gp7-AA6 > DAHUXD01. The sequence goes on along the minus strand of CAVTYD010000002.1, from coordinate 1,437,858 downwards.
GAGATCGGGATAGAAAATCTGAAGCGCCAGCGACTCCCATCCGCCCGTCGATCCTCCCGAGAGAATGCGCGCCCAAGGCTGCGGGATCGCGCGGAAGTGTTTCTCGATGTACGGAATCAGCTCTTCGGTGATCGCCTGTCCGTATGGCCCCATGTTGGGCGAGTCGATGGCGTAGGAGTCGTCGTAGTACGGGGTCGGATGTTGAAAGGTCACGAAGAGCATGCGAGGAAAGTCGCCGGACTGCCAGGCCGCGGTGAACTCGGACATCGCGCGCGCGCGCGCCTTCTCGCGCTCGGACGCGCCGGCCGGCACCTCCGGAGGTTCGCCGAATCCGCCCGGCGCGCGCGTCGTGAAGTGGCCCTGCTCGTAGTCGACCGGGTAGGCGACGCGGGTGTCGCGCGCGTAGTCCTTCGGAAGAAGGATCGTGGCGCCGATGAAGATGGGTTGCCCCCAGAACTTCGAGAGGAGCGGGCTCTGAAACCGTATGCGCTTGACCCACTCCGTGTCGGGCGGCACGGGAATGGGAGGGATCGCGCGATCGAGCTCGAGCCGGATCGTTTCGGGCTTGCCCGGGTCGAGATGGATCTTGCGGGGCTCGCTGTAGAGATTCCCGGGCGAGATCGGAAAGTTCTGGCCCTCCCACTGATCCATGTGGAGCTTGACGACGTGGCCGTCGGCGCGGTGGAACGTCGTGTAGACGTTCAGCATCCCCTGAACGAAGTAGTCGCCGGCGGGGAGATCGCCGAGCCGCGCGATCGGATAGCCGTCGCTTCGGCCGTCGACCACCGCCCGGGCGCCGGCGCGCAATCCCGTCACGTCCTCGCCGAAGAACGGAGTCGACGCGTACTGGCCGCCGGACTTGCCGAACTGGAGGCGCGGCTCGGGAGCGGCCTTCCGGGTCAGGATGACGAACACGCGTCCATCCACGGGCTCCGAGCGCATGCTCGCAGGGAACGAGAGCTCGAAACGGAGAGGGGACGGGGTCTCGCGCGCCGGTGGCCGTCGGGACGGGCAAGCTCGCCGATATGGCAATGAGGCAACAAGTCCTAATTAAATTAGGAAATCTCACTAAAACTCCTTATTTTATTTTGATCTGAAGCCGGCCGCCTTGATGGTGTTGTGGAGGAGCATGGCGACCGTGAGCGGCCCCACGCCCCCGGGAACCGGCGTGAGCCAGCCGGCGACGGGCGCGACGCCGTCGAAATCCACGTCGCCGACGAGAGCGCGACCCTTCTCGTCGAGCGCCTTCCGGATGCGCTCCGAGCGGCGAAGGTTCTCGGGCGCATCGTGCGCCGTCACTCGATTGATTCCGACGTCGACGACCGCCGCGCCTTCCTTCACGAACTCGCTCGTCACGAACCCGGGCCGTCCGATGGCCGCGACGAGGACGTCGGCCTCGCGGCAGACCGCGGGCAGCTCGCGAGTCCGGGAATGGCAGATCGTGACGGTCGCGTCGCGCGCCGTCAGCAGCGCCGCCATCGGCTTGCCGACGATGTCGCTTCGGCCGAGCACGACGGCGCGACGCCCCGCCAGCGGAACTTCGTAGGCCGCCAGCAGCTCCACGATTCCGGCCGGCGTGCAGGGAACGAAGCGCGGCCGCCCCTGATGGAGGAGTCCGACGTTCTCGGGATGGAATCCGTCCACGTCCTTCTCCGGATCGACCGCATCCAGGACCCGCGCCGGGTCGTGTTGGGGAGGCAGTGGAAGCTGAACGAGAATGCCGTCGACCTCGGGGTCCGCATTCGCGGCCGCGATCTCCGCCAGCAGCGCCGGCGCGGACAGGTCGGAGGGAAGCCTCCGGGTCTCGGCCCGAATTCCGGCCTCGTGAGCGGCCTTCGCCTTCGCGGAGACGTAGCTTTCCGATGCCGGATTGTCGCCGACGAGCAGGACCCGCAGGGAGGGGGGGCGCGCGCCGCGCGCGATCGCGTCCGCGGCTTCGCGCGCGCGGTGCCGAAGCGTTTGAGCCAGGGCGGTTCCATCCAGACGGACGCCCCGATCGAGCGAGGGAGACACGCCGCAAAGCATATCCGGGTTGGCGGACGGCGGTGCGCGCTCCCGGATCGGCGCCGGCGGTGCGCTATCATGGAGACCCCTCGTGAAAGACTCCGCCCCGTTGGAACCTCGGCGCCGGCCGACGGCGCCCGGAGGAGCCGGGACGCTTTCGGTCATCGCATTTCTCACGCTCACGGCGGTGGGGCTCGTCCGGATCGTTCTCACCTACCCGGTCTTCTTCCAGACCTGCGACGAACCCCATCACATCGCCTGCGGGATGGAATGGTTCGATTCCCCGCATCTTCTCGGCATCGAACATCCGCCGCTGGCACGGGTCGCGGCGGCGGCGGTCCTCCACGCGCGTGGCTTCCGATCGAGCGGTTCGGCGCAGATGGATGCCGAGGGAAATCGCATCCTGCGAAGCGCCGGGAAGTACGAGGCGAACCTCGCCGAGGCTCGCGCCGGAATCCTTCCGTTTTTCGTGCTCGCGTCGTGGGTAGTCTGGTCGTGGACGCGGCGGCTCTTCGGCGACCGCGCGGCCGTGGCGGCCGTACTGCTGTTCACGACCCTGCCTCCGATCCTGGCTCACTCGGGCCTGGCGACGACCGACGCCGCGCTGGCGGCCTGTTTTCCGCTGGCCGTCTATGCGCTGGTGTACTGGCTCGACGAGCCCGACGGGCGGCGCAGCCTTCTGCTCGGCGGCGCGGCCGGGCTCTCGGTCCTCTCGAAGTTTTCGGCCATCGTCTTCCTGCCCGCGAGTGCCGTCGCCATCTTCGCGCTTCGGGTCGCGATCGAGCGGCCGCCGCGCGCCTCGTGGCGTCGGCGGCTCGGACCGCTGGTGCGCGGGGCGTGCCTCGCCGCCGCCGTCGCCTTCCTGGTCGTCTGGGCGGGCTATCGCTTCTCGATGACCCCGCTCACCGGCGCCGAGCGCCGGCCCCATCACGTGGGCCTGTCGGCGGTGGATCGCGCGCTGGCTCGCGGCGGACCGCTCGCGCGCGTGGGCAACTCCATGCTGGAGATGCCCCTCCCCGCCGGCGAGCTCCTGCTGGGGATCAACCGGGTCCGGGAGCATGACCGACATGGTCATCCCGCTTTCCTGCTCGGCCGGATTCGGCGCGACGGATGGTGGTACTTCTTTCCCGTCGCGATCGCGGTCAAGACGCCGCTCGCGTTTCTCGCGCTCGCCGCCGCGGGAGCGCTCTTTCTCGGGAAGGCGAGGGAGCGGGACTGGAAGTCGTGGGCTCCCTTGCTCGCCGCCGCGTCGGTGCTGGCGGTGTGCATGGCGAGCCGGATCAACATCGGGCTGAGACACGCCCTCGCGGTTTATCCGTTTCTCGCCATCGTCGCCGGCCGCGGCGTGGCGGGACTTCTCGAGGCGCGGCGAGCGCGTTTGGGCGCGGCGCTCGTGGGCGTTGCCCTGGTCTCGTGGCAGCTCGTGTCGTCCGCACTGGCCCATCCCGACTACCTGGCTTACTTCAACGAGATCGCGGCGCGCCACCCGGAGCGCTTCCTGGTCGATTCGGATCTCGACTGGGGGCAGGACCTCTGGCGGCTGGCGGCGCGTCTTCGAGACGTGCATGCCGATTCGGTTTCGCTGGCGTATTTCGGAAGCGAGAGCCTGGATGGACAGGGGCTTGCCGCCGTATCGAAACCTCGTGCCCTACGAGCCGGCGACGGGCTGGGTGGCGGTCAGCGAATGCAGCCGGACGATCGATGCCGACCAGATCCGGCGCGAGTCCGGAAAGCCATCCGGTCCCTACGACTGGCTGGAAGGCCGTCCGTACACGCGGGTGGGCCGCTCGATTCGCCTCTACGACATCCGTCCCGCCTCGCCTTGAGCGGCGGGCGGCGCATCCGGCAGGGTGCGTCTTCCACGCATCTATCCGTCCATCCGGGTCGAGCGAAGCGCGGAAGCGTCGTTTCCGCTCGCCAGCGCCAGGCCGATCACGCAGGCCGCGGTCGCGGCGACGGCCGGAGAGCTCAGATTGCTGTGCCAGACTCCGTCGATCGTCAGCGATGCGACGACGCCGATGCCGGCGAGTGCCAGCGCGCTCTCCTCGCGGTGTCGCTGGGTCTTCCAGCGGCGCAGCAGGGACCAGAAGAGCGAGAGCACGGTGATCGCCGCGAGGAGAGCGGCCGCGATTCCGCCCTCGACGAGAAGTTGGAGAAGATCCGAGCCGGGGTCTTCGATCAGGCCCGGCAGGCTTCGAGGCTGGACGCGGCGAAACGCATCCGCGAAGGCTCCGAAGCCCGCTCCGACGAACGGAAAGCTCTTCCAGGCCTCGATTCCCGCGCGCCACACGGGAACGGCACGTTCGTCGAGTCCCGAGCCGAATCGGAAGAGCCAGAGCGTCGCGGCGGCAACGCCGAGGCACGCGGCGGAGACGGCCCATCGCTGGCCGGAGGTGGGGAGCCGGCCCGCTCGCACCCTCAAGAGGAGGCCGCCCATGACGAAGGTTCCGGCGGCCGCGGCGAGGAATCGGTCTGCCGCGGAGAAGAAGGCGATGCCGGCCAGGAGAACGAGCCAGCCCACGCCGCGGAGGACGAGCGGGCCCAGGCGATCCGCCAGCATCTGCCCCCGGTCGGAGTCCTGGTAACGGTCGCTTCCTGTAATGACCTCGGCCCACGCCACTCCGAAGGCCATGGGGAGGATGACGAGAAGGTAAGTCGGGAACTCCGACCGGCTCTGCCAGACCCCGGCGAAGATCCGACCTCCGGAGAGGGCCAGTCCGGCGACCTGCCCGACCGCGGACAGGATGACGACCGCGGCGAGAAAGCGCCGCCGGGGACGGTTCCTCAATAGAGACCAGGCCGACAGGGCGAGGACCAGGAAACCGGCAAGCTGCAAAGTAGACAGAATCGTGGCCTGGGGGGCAATGGTAATCCGTGGCAATGGCGCGGGAGTCCGCTCGAAGAGGGCGAACAGACCGCCGATTTCATGGTAAATTTGCTGGTTCACAGGCGCAATTAGGCTAAGTACCGGCTCCGGTAGCGGGACCATCTGCAGGGCGCCAAAAAGTGTCAATGCCGCGAGGCCCCATGCTGGAAGCGCAAGGGGTCGAAACGGCCGGAAGCACGAGCGGGAAAGGAACGTCGTGGTACCGATGCAAAGGGCGATCGCGGTGAGCACCTGGACACCGACCGGCGCCGGCAATCCCCCGGCGAGCGTCGCGGGAAGGGTCGTCGCGGAGAGCCACGGCGCGAAAGCGGCGAGCACCACGAGCAGCGAGAAGGCCGTTCGGTCCAGCGCGTCGCCGTCGGCCGGAGCCCAGACATCGCGCATCCAGGCGGACCATCGATGAGTCGGACTCACGCCGTTATCCTAACCGCACTGTTCGGTGCGCTCGCCCTTCACGCCCGGGCGGCGACGCCGGACGACGATTTCGACCGCGACCGTGTTCAGTCGGGACAGAGCCTCTACCGGGACAAGCGGTACACGGAAGCGATCGAACAGTTCCGGGTGGCGGCCTTCGGCTACCTGAGTCAACCGGCGCAGCTCGAGGCCGCGCTGATCCAGCTCTCGCTCGCTCAGGCCGCCGCGAACAAGGCGACCGAAACCGACGCGACGATCGAGCGCTTCCTCGAAATCGAACGGCGATTTTCCGTTTACCCGACCGTCGAGCTGCCCGCCGACCTCCGGGCGTCTTTCAAGACGCTTCTTCTCGCCCGGGTCGGCCAGGCGACCATCCTGGCGGTCCCCACGCTCGCGGGAATGGTCGAAACGGAAGAGCAGAAGATCGCCGCGCTTCCCCCGGCCGAGCGGCGGAAGGCCTGGGAGGCCGCATCGCGGCGTGAGCCCGGCAACGTGATCTGGCCGGTCGCTCTCGCTCGCGACGCTCTCGATCGCGGTGACGCGAAGGAAGCCGAGCGATGGGCGGGGAAAGCGCTCGCCATCCAGCCCACCAGCGCCGACGCCCTCGCGGTGCGGGCGGCGGCTCGCACGGCGCGGGGCGAGTGCACCGATGCACTCAGAGATCTGGCCGCGCTTTCCGCCGAAGAGCTCGGAAAGCACCCGGAGCTCTACGCCGACCTGTTCGTCTGCGACGTGGACGCCCGCAACTGGGATGGCGCCGCCGCGGCCGCGCCCCGGGTGCCGCAGAGCGCGGCGAACCGCCCGGACGTCGTTCGCGCCCGTTCGAGGTTCGACGCCGCGCAACCGCAGGCTTCTCGCGAGGCGGCTCCGACGCGCGTCGCCAGGGGAACGACGGCCGCGCCCGCGGCTTCTCCGACGCCGCTCGACACGGCCGCGAAGAGCGCACGCGCTCTGGAAGAGAGCCGCCGGTTGATCGGCACCGGAAAAGCCGTCGAGGCCGAGAGGCTCCTGACCGACGCCGTCCGGTCCGATCCGGGCAACCGGGACCTCCGCCTGGAGCTTCTCGAGGCGGCCTGCCTGTCGCGGTCGTACCAGATCGCGGCCGCGCAGGTCGGCGCCGTCAAGCCGCTGGCCGATTCCGAGGGGCCGTCGCTCTTTTACGCCTCCGTGGCCCTCTACGAGACCGGGCACGTGGACGAGGCTCGCGCCTACTTCGAGCGGGCGCGGCCGAAGGTGACGGGGGTTCTGGTGGATGAGTACGCGAGAAAAATCCTTGGAACGCACTGAAGAGGGCGGGTCACCGTCCCGGCTCCGCGTCGCGGTGCGGCTTCTCGGCGCCGCGGCGGTGCTGGCGATCCCGTCGCTGCTGCGCGGCCAGCTCGTCTCGGACGAGGTGCCGCGCGACCGGACCGTGACGGCCCAGGAGCAGCTCGACGAGGACCTGAAGGACAGCCGGTTCCATCTCGGGCCCATGCGGCTCCTTCCGGGCTTCGAGGTGAACAACGCGGGCTACAACAGCAACGTGTTCGGATCCCAGTTCAACCCGGTGGGCGACTGGACGGCGACGCTCGGTCTGGGGACGAAGGTCATCATCCCGTTCAGCTCGAAGATCTACTTCGTCGGGGACGCCTTTCCGACGTACACCTGGTACGCCAACTTCTCGAACCTCGACACCTGGGGCGGACACGCGAAGGCCTCCATCGCCGGCTACTTCAACCGCCTGTCCTTCGAGTTCGGAGGCAACGGCTTCCAGGGCATCGCGGCGCCGACGCCGGAGCAGCCGCAACCCACGCTCGAGAAGACGGCCGATGCCTTCGCGCACGTCGAGATCGATCTGACGCACAAGCTCGGCCTCTTCCTCGGCGGCGAGGGGGAGCGCGTGCGCCAGACGCAGGAGAGTCCGGTCTCGCCCGGCGACGTCAACGTCGCGCTCAATGACCGCACGGACCAGGCCTACGACGCGGGCCTGCGGCTCGCGCTCGGGTCCTGGGTCATCGCCCCGGAGGTGCAGTACACGAACTCCCAGTTCGTCCTGACGCCCGAGGAGCGCAACAACACGAGCACCGGCTACCTGCTCGGGGTCAGCTACAACCAGCCGAAGTTTTTTCTGAACCTCATTGGAGGGTACCGGGAGGGCGAATCGTTCCAGGGATCGTCCTTCCCGAGTTACGCGACGCCCGTCGGGTCCTATTTCGTCTCGTATTTCCTGAGGCCATGGCTCGAGATCCGGACCTACGGGGCCCGCCGGATTTCCTACAGCATCTCCATCGACGAATCCTTACTATTTCTCGAATTCGATCGGTGGCGGACTGAATATTCAGGTCCTGCCGCGGGTTCTCCTCAGGGGCTATGCGGAAACCGGTGAGAACAAGTACCCGATCCCGCAGGCCGTCGGGCCGGTCGAAGTCCAGCGGCTCGACAAGGTCCTCAATTACGGCGGCGGCATTTCCGCGATCGTTTACAAGAAGGTGACGTTGACGGGGCTGGTGACCCACAAGCAGGACAACTCCAACATCCCCGGCAGCAGTTACTCGCTGCTGCAGTTCTCGACGTATTTGACCTTCACGGGAGAATTCCTTCGATGACCGTTCGCCGGATGAGGACGTTCGCGTGGGTCCTGGCGCTTTGCCTCGCCGGCGCGGGCGGCCTCGCAGCCCAGACGGTGACGAGCGACTACCAGATCGGGCCGAAGGATCTCGTGGAGATCAAGGTCCTCGAGATCCCGGATTTGAACGTCGATCGCCGGGTCTCCGACAGCGGCACCATCGAGCTGCCGATGGTCGGCGAGATCCCGATTTCGGGCATGACCGAAGCCGAAGCGCGGTCGCGCATCGAACAGATCCTCACCTCCAAGTACGTGAACCGCGCCAACGTCTCGGTCGTGGTCAAGGAATTCACCGCGAAACCGGTCTCGGTCCTCGGGGCCGTGCAGCGCCCCGGCGCGCTCGCGATCTCTGGCCGCTGGACGCTCGTCAAGGCCATCACGGCGGCCGGAGGACTCAACGAACGCGCCGGCCGGCGCATCCTGGTCCTGCGGAGGGCCGACAACGGCCTGTCCGACACCCTCGAGGTGAAGACGGACGATCTTTTCGCCGAGGCCACGCCGTTCGGGAACATCCCGATCCTCCCGGGGGACGTCATCAACGTGGTGCCGCGGACATCTCTGACGGTCTTCTGCCTCGGCGAGGTCAAGACGCCGGGGGCTCTCCAGTTCGACTCGGACGACCGCCTGTCGCTGCTCTCGGTCATCGCCAAGGCCGGAGGTCTCACGGACCGCGCCTCGAAGACGATCCGGATCAAGCGGCGCGGTCCCGACGGCAAGGACGTCGAAAAGGTCGTGGACTTCGGCAAGGTGATTTCCGGGAAGGAACCGGACTATCCCATCGAGGCCAACGACGTGATCGTGGTAAAGGAGTCGTTCTTCTGATGGCCGATCTCGATTCTCTCGACGAATCTCCCGACGGGGGGAGAGCGCGTCCCGAGCTGCACCTCGCCGAGTACTGGGACATCGTCTTCAAGCGGCGCCGCCTCGTCGGCGCGTGCCTGGTGGTCGCGCTTCTCTTCGCCGCGTTGATCACGGTCATCTCCCGGCCGAGCTTCATGGCCGTCACGGTCGTGGACGTCGAGCGCGAGGCCCCCACGCCGGTCGTGTTCTCGGGGTCGCGGGGCGATGCGCTGACGGCCGAGTTTCTCCCGAGTCAGATCCGCCTCATGGCCAGCCGCGAGATCGCGGAGCGGGTCGTCCAGCGGCTCAATCTACTCGGCGATCCCGACTTCAACCCCGAGCACTATCAAAACTATCGCCCCGACGCGAAGGGCAAGGCCCAGAAACCCTCGGCGGAGAGCCTCATCGATGCCGCCATCGACGTGCAGGAGAGCACCGAGGCCGTCATCGTCAAGGGCACGAGCCTGGTCGAGATCAGCTGCACGGCTCGCTCCGCCCGGCTGGCCGCCGCCATCGCCAATGCGATCGCCGACGCCTACATCGAGTGGAACATCGAGTCGCGGTTCAAGGAGATCGGGCTGTCGTCGCAGTTCCTGACGGCGCAGATCGAGGACACCAAGTCCGAGATCCAGGCCAAGGAGAAGGACCTCCTGGCGTACGGACGCCAGAAGGACATCGTCTCCGCGGACTCGAACGCGAACCCCACTCTGCAGCGGCTCGACTCGGTCAACCGGGACCTCGCCAGCGCGATCACGGACCGCGTGGGCAAGGAATCCCGCTACGAGGAGGTTCGCGCCCAGACGCCGGAGGCGCTCGTGGACCCCGCCACCGCGGCGGTCATCGCGACCATGCGAAGCGACCTGCAGCGCCAGGAGCGCGACTACGCGGAGAAGCTCAACGTCTACAAGCCCGAGTGGCCCGCGATGCAGCAGCTGAAGTCCCAGATCGACGGGGCCAGGAAGAACATCGAAACGGCGATCGCCGAGTCGGCCTCGAAGGCCGTCGGCAGCGCGCGCAGCGACTACCAGACGGCCCTCCGCCGCGAGCAGAGCCTGAGGGCGATGACGCGCACCCAGGAAACGGAGGCCATCGCCCAGGGCAGCAGCACGGTCGAGTACCGGAACCTGCGCACGGAGATCGACAACAAGCGGGCGCTCCTCGATACGCTCATGAAGCAGCAGGGAGAGCTCGAGGTCCTTTCGCGCGCCCACGAAGACCAGTTCACGAGCGTCCGGATCGTGGACCGCGCCCTCGAGCCCGGGGAGCCCTACAAGCCCTCGTTGAAGAAGAACCTGCTCGGCGGCGGCGCCCTCGGTCTCATGCTCGGCGTCGGCGTCGCCCTGTTTCTGTCGCACCTCGACCGGAGCGTTCGGACCGTGGAGCAGGTCGAGACGGGCCTCCGGCTGCCGGCCCTCGGGGTGATCCCGGCCGGCCCGTCGGCGGCCGCTCCGTCCTCGCTCGGCCGCGCCTTCCGGGTCGGAAGAAAGAAGAAGGACGCTCCGGCCGTGGCCGCGCGCAACGCGATCGACCTGCTCCCGCACGAGGATCCCCGCTCGACCGTGGCGGAATCTTACCGGGCGTTCCGGACTTCCCTGCTTCTCTCGCGAGCGGGCGGCGTGAAGTCGCTCGTGATCACCTCCGCGCTGCCGCAGGAGGGCAAGACGACGACCGCCGTCAATCTCGCCGTCGTCCTCGGACAGCTCGGCAAGCGCGTTCTCCTCGTCGACGCGGATCTCCATCAGCCGAAAGTGCACGAGGTGTTCGAGGTCAGCGGGAAACCCGGCCTCGTCTCGATCCTGGCGGAGGGAATCGAGCCCTCTCGAGCGATCGTGAAGACCCGCGTACCGGGAGTCTTCGTGGTGCCCGCCGGACCCGATTCGCCCAATCCCTCCGGCCTGCTCGCGTCGGACGCGATGCACCGGTTCATGGAGCTCGCGCTTTCCAACTTCGATTACGTGATCGTCGATACGCCCCCGGTGTTGCCGGTTTCCGACACCCTCGTCTTCGCGCAGCAGACGGACGGCGTCGTTCTCTGCGTGCGCGGCGGCAGGACGTCGCGCGAGGAGGTCGCGCGCGCGCGCGATCTGATGCAACGAGGCGGAATCCCCATTCTCGGCGTGCTGATCAACGGCCTCGAATCCGGCCCGGGCTATCGCCACTACGAGTACGGCTACGGCCCCACTCGAGAGGTGGCGAAGGAAGAGATCGCGGAGAAATCCGCTCCCGTGGCCGCGCAGACGAGCTGAAGGTTTCCCGACCATGATGCCCGGGGAGAGCTCGCCAGGACCGGCCTCCTTCGTGAAGCCGAGGCGATTTCTCCTCGCGTTCCTCTGCGCCGCGCTCGTCGCCGCCGACATCGTGGAGGCGGCGCGCCTCGTCCAGGGGAGACGACGGGCCGCGTCCGTCGCCGTGGAAACGGGTCTCGCCGTTCGGGAGCCCGCGGCGCTCGAGACGGCGGCCCTGATGCGGGACGATTTCGGCGTCGCGGAGCTCGTCGCCGAGTGGCTGCTCGGCGATCGGGTTCGCCGCGCTCCGGGATCGGATCAGGCGGATTCGGGAAAGGCCCGGGAGCTCCTTCTCGCCGCCCTCGAAGAGCGGCCCGGCTCCGCGCACGCGCGGTTTCTGCTGGGTACGGCATCGCCGGACTCCGAGGTTCGGCTCTGGGAAGAGCCGCTGCGCGCGGCCTGGACCGCGGCGCCCGGGCTCGATGCGGCGCCCGAGCAGCTGACCGACCGCTACCTCGCGGCCTGGCCGCGCCTGTCGGCCGAACAGAAGGAGCGCGCCGCCTCCGTAACCGCGCGCGCCTTCCTCGACCCGACCTTCGTCGCCGCTCGATTCCGGCAGGCGGCCGCGGTCATGGGGCCCGGTCCCGTCGTCCAGATCCTTCCTTCGGACCCGGGGGTTCTTCGGACTGCTCTGGAGGTCTCCTCGGGGGATGCCGGCATGACCCAGAGCCTCAAAACCCGCCTCCTTGGCCTGGAATCCGCAGGGAAGGCCAGCCGTCCGGCGAACTGATCGGCCGGACGGTTTCGCGTGTTATAATTGAGTCTCAAAACAAGAAATCCCGTGGCTGCAGCCATTTAGCCGCGGTTCGGGAGAGAGAGGATTCAAGCTGTGCCTCTGCTGAAGCGGGGGGTCGGAGGCATTTCCGCGGAAGCTGTTTGAGCTGTCGGAGCATTCGGGTGCTGAGGTCCGATGCGCGCCGGGATCCCGGCCCGTCGTCGGGTCTTCTCCCGGTCGGTAGCGCACCGAGACGCGCGAACCGGATGGGGTCGGATTCGGAAGCAGGAGCATGCAATGACCAGCTCGGATGAGCGCGCCGGGATCCTCCGCAAGAAGATCGAGCAGCGAACGTCGCCGGTCGGCATCATCGGCCTCGGCTACGTGGGCCTTCCGCTGGCCCTGACGTGCGCCGAGAAGGGCTACCGGGTCCGCGGATTCGACGTCGACGCCGCCAAAGTCGAAGCGTTGAACGCCGGAAAGAACTACATCAAGCACCTGGATTCCGCACGCTTGACGAAGGCGGTCGCGGCCGGAGCCTTCGTCGCCTCCGCGGACTTCGCCGGTCTCTCCGAGCCGGACGTCCTGATCATCTGCGTTCCCACGCCGCTGACGGCCCAGCGCGAGCCGGACATGAGCTACGTGGTCAACACGACGCGCGCGGTCCGTGAGCGTCTGCGCCCGGGCCAGCTCGTCGTGCTCGAATCGACGACGTATCCGGGAACGACGGACGAGCTCGTCCGCGGGATCCTCGAGGAAACGGGCCTCCGCTGCGGCCACGACTTCTTTCTCGCGTTCTCGCCCGAGCGGGAAGACCCCGGCAACGCAAAGTTCAACACCGCCACGATTCCGAAGATCGTGGGCGGCGTGGACAAGGCGGCCGGCGACCTCGCGCAGTTGTTGTACGACCAGGTGATCGTCCGCACGGTCCGGGTCGGCAGCGCACGCGAGGCCGAAGCCGCCAAGCTCGTCGAGAACATCTTCCGCGCCGTGAACATCGCTCTCGTCAACGAGCTGAAGATCGTCTTCGACAAGATGGGCATCGACATCTGGGACGTGCTCGACGCGGCGGAAACGAAGCCCTTCGGCTTCATGCGCTTCAACCCCGGTCCGGGCTGGGGCGGGCACTGCATCCCCCTCGACCCGTTCTATCTGTCCTGGAAGGCGCGGGAGTTCGGCGTCTCCCCGAGGTTCATCGAGCTCGCCGGCGAAGTGAACGTGCGCATGCCGGAGTACGTGATCGAGAAGCTCGGGCTGGCCCTGAACGAGCGCCGGAAGGCGATCCGCGGAAGCAAGGTCCTGGTCCTCGGCATCGCCTACAAGAAGGACATCGACGATCCCCGCGAGAGCCCGGCCTTCGAGATCATCGAGCGCCTCCTGCATCTCGGCGCCGACCTGACCTACCACGATCCGCACGTTCCGAAGGCCCCGCGGATGCGGTCGTGGCCCGACCTGCCGACGATGACCTCCGTTTCGCTGACCGAGGAGACGCTGCGCGGGCAGGACGCGGTCGTGATCGTGACGGATCACTCGAAGGTCGACTACGGCATGGTGGCTCGCTGCGCTCCGTTGATCGTCGACACGCGCGGGATCTACCGGCAGCCCGCGCCGAACGTCGTGAAGGCATGAGCGCTCCGTCGGCAGCAAACTTCGCGGGCGAGCGAGTCCTGGTCACCGGCGGCGCCGGCTTCATCGGCTCGCACCTGGCCGCCGCGCTGGTCGCGCGCGGAGCCGTCGTTCGTGTCCTCGACGACTTCTCCAACGGTAAGGAGGAGAACCTCGAGCCGATCCGGGACCGGATCGAAGTGGTGCGGGGCGACATCCGCGACGCGGAGATCTGTCAGCGTGCGGTCGAGAGAGTCCGGACCGTGTTCCACCTCGCCGCTCTCGGATCCGTCCCGCGCTCGATCCACGACCCCGCCACCAGCTTCGCGGTCAACGTCGGAGGAACCGTCAACGTGTTCGCGGCGGCGCGGCGCGCCGAGGCCGACCGCGTCGTGTATGCCTCGTCGTCGAGCGTCTACGGGGACAGCGCGGCCCTGCCGAAGCGCGAAGGGGAGGAAGGCGAGCCGCTCTCTCCCTACGCGCTGTCGAAATCCGTCGACGAGCAGCTGGCCGCCGTCTTCGGGCGGTGCTACGGAATGGGTTTCGTCGGTCTTCGCTACTTCAACGTCTACGGCCCGCGTCAGGACCCGGACGGTCCCTATGCGGCCGTGATTCCCCGGTTCTTCAAGGCCTGCCTCACGGGGGGCCCGCCCGTCATTTTCGGGGACGGGACGCAGAGCCGCGATTTCACCTTCGTCGACGACGCGGTCGACGCGACGCTGCTCGCCGCGAAGGCGCCGCTCGAGGCGTGCGGCCGGGCGTATAACGTGGCCGGGGGCAGCCGCACGACCGTGAACGAGCTGGCGCGCCGAGTCGGCGAAGCCGTGGGAGGAGGCCTCGAGCCCCGGTACGAGCCGAGCCGGCCGGGCGACGTCCAGCACTCGCTCGCCGACCTCGACCATTCGGCTAAGGCGTTGGGCTTTCGCCCCCGCGTGGGCGTGGCCGAAGGGCTGGAGCGGTCGGCGGGTCATTACCGGAAGCCTCTTCGGCCCGAGCGCGGCGCCGCGCCCGGCCGGTCGGGGTGTGGCGACCTCATGAGCCGCGCGATCGCACCGCCGGCGGATCTCCCCTCGATCGTCATCACGCCGACGAAGGGCTGGACCGCCCTCAAGCTCCACGACCTGTGGGCGTTTCGCGAGCTCCTCTACTTCCTGGTCTGGCGGGACATCAAGGTCCGCTACAAGCAGACGGCCCTGGGCGTTTTGTGGGCGATCATCCAGCCGTTCTTCACGATGGTGGTGTTCAGCATCTTCTTCGGGCGGCTCGCCAAGATGCCCTCCGACGGAGTTCCCTATCCGATTTTCAGCTACGTCGGACTCGTGCCCTGGACCTTCTTCGCCAACGGCCTCGCCCAGTCGTCGAACAGCCTCGTGGAGAGCGCGAACCTGATTCGCAAGGTCTACTTTCCGAGACTGACCATCCCCATCTCGACCGTCCTCGGCGGCGTGGTGGATTTCGCGATCGCGTTCATCGTGCTTCTCGGCATGATGCTCTGGTACCACATCTATCCGACCGCGCGGGTCCTCTGGCTTCCGGCCTTCCTGCTGCTCGCGTTCGTGACCGCCCTGGCCGTCGGACTCTGGCTGTCCGTGCTGAACGTGGAATACCGCGACGTCCGATACACGATCCCGTTCATCACCCAGTTCTGGATGTTCGCGACGCCGATCGTCTATCCGAGCAGCCTGCTTTCCGAGCCCTGGCGGACGCTGTACGGTTTGAATCCGATGGTCGGCGTCGTGGAGGGATTCCGCTGGGCGCTGCTCGGCACGAATTCGGCTCCGGGCCCGACGATCGCCGTGTCGGCCGCGGCCTCTGTGCTGCTTTTGATCGGCGGCGCTTTTTACTTCCGGCGGATGGAGCAGACCTTTGCCGACGTGGTGTGAGGCCGAGCGTGAGTGAGCGGGCGATCCGGGTCGAGAACCTGAGCAAGCGCTACCGGCTCTGGCAGAAGCGGGAGCGTTACAAGACGCTCCGCGACATGGTCGCGGACGGCGTGACGCGGCCGTTCCGGGCCGTGCGTTCCCTCCTGGGCGGGGGCGCCGAGACTCCGGACGAGTCCGAGACGCTCTGGGCGCTGCGCGACCTGTCCTTCGAGGTCCGGAGCGGCGAGGTCGTCGGCATCATCGGCCGCAACGGCGCCGGCAAGAGCACGCTCCTGAAGATCCTGTCGCGGATCACGGAGCCGACGACGGGGTCCGTCGAGATCCATGGGCGCGTCGGCTCGCTCCTCGAGGTGGGAACCGGCTTCCATCCGGAGCTGACCGGCCGCGAGAACATCTATCTGAACGGGGCCATCCTCGGCATGCGCCGCCGCGAGATCGAGCAGAAGTTCGACGAGATCGTCGCGTTCGCGGAGGTCGAAAAGTTCATCGACACGCCCGTCAAGCACTACTCGTCCGGCATGTACCTGCGCCTCGCCTTCGCCGTCGCCGCGCACCTCGAGCCCGAGATCCTGCTCGTGGACGAGGTGCTGGCCGTCGGCGACGCGGCGTTCCAGCGGAAGTGTCTCGACAAGATGGAGGAAGTGGGGCAGCGGGGCCGCACGGTGCTCTTCGTCTCTCACAACATGCCGGCGATCACGCGCCTGTGCGAGCGATCCATCCTCTTGAATAACGGGACGGTCATCAGCGACGGGCCTTCGCACGAAGTCGTCGGCGCGTACCTTCGCTCCGGCCTTGGCACGACGGCCATGCGGGAATGGAAGGAAGGGGAGCGGGCGCCCGGCAACCGTATCGTCCGGCTCCGCGCGGTCCGCGTCCGCTCCGATGACGGCAAAATCCGGGAGGCCGTCGACATCCGGAAGCCGGTGGACATCGAGCTCGAGTACGAAGTGCTCGAACCGGGATGGGTCCTCTGCCCGATCGTCGATTTCTACAACGAGGAAGGAACGTGCATCTTCGGCTCCATCGACCAGGCGGACTGGCGGGACCGGCCCCGGCCCCTTGGCCGCTACGTTTCGTCGGCGAGGATTCCCGGTAACTTCCTGGCCGAGGGTACGGTGGTCGTCAACGTGAGCATGCGCACGCTGCAGCCTCAGTATCGTCACTTCAAGGAGCAGCACGCGGTGGCGTTCCAGGTGGTCGACAGCCTCGCCGGGGATTCGGCGCGCGGAGACTATGCGGGGGCGTTCGACGGCGCGGTGCGGCCGCTACTCGATTGGACGACGAGCGTGGAAGAGAAGCATGGCGCATCGGTCGGCTAGGGGCTGCGCGTGAGACTGAGTGACGCCCGGGAGGTCGCCCGCGGGTATTTCGGCGGCTGGATGGATCCCCGCGTCGTGCACCGCTCCGGGGTCCGCGTCCTCTGCTACCACGGGGTGGTCGAGCGGAAGGTGGATCTCCGCGTCGAGCGGAACCAGCACCTGCTCTCCCGCTTCATCAGTCAGGTCGAGTACATGCGTCGCTTCCGGATCCTGAGCCTGCCGGGGCTGCTCGACGAGCTCGCGTCGTCGACCAAGCCCAAGGCCCCGGCGGCCGTGATCACCTTCGACGACGCGTGCGCGAACAGTCTCATGGCGGCCGAAGTCCTGGGAGAGCGGAAGATCCCCTGGTTCCTGTTCGTTCCCGCCGGCGAGGTGGGTCAGGACCGCGCGATGTGGACGGTCGACCTCTCGCTGCTGATGCTCTACGGCAAGGCGAACCGCGTCGAGGTGAAGGACCGCGCCTGGTCGCTCGCGAGCCGCGAAGAGCGGGAGACCGCCTTTCAGTTCCTGCGGCACATGCTCAAGTCCATGCCGGCGGCCGAGCGAAAGACCACGATGGAGTGCCTGAGGCAGCAGTTCCCGCCCGGAGAGTCCGCGCGCCTGGTCGACCGATTCCCGGCCTTCCGGATGCTCTCCTGGGCCGAGATCCAGCAGCTGGCGAACGCCGGAGTCGAGATCGGCAGCCACGGGCTCAATCACGAGATCCATCACGACTTCCAGCCGGCCGAGGCCCGGACGGTCGAGCTCGTCGAATCGCGCCGCGAGCTCGAGGAACATCTCGGCAGGCCCTGCAACACGTTCGCCTTTCCGAACGGCAACTTCGTGGCGTCCTCGGCGCAGGAGGTCGCCGGCGCGGGCTACACGCTCGCGTTCACGACCCGTCCGGGAACCGCAACTCCTTCGAGCAACCGCTTTTTGCTTCCGCGCCTGAGCGCTCCGGGCTCGCTGCCAGCGTTCGTGCGCGAGTACTGGTGGGCCGGGACATCTCCGATGCCTCCCGCCGCTCCGGCCGCCGCGGCGTCCTCGATCGCCGCGGGTTCCGATGCGGCCGTGCTTTCCGCGGACACGGCGGTCCCGCCGATCGATTCCCAGCGCGAGTTCTACAACGAGCGGTGGAGCGGGTACGAATTCGCCAACAGCCTGAAGCTCGCCCGGGCGGTTTCGATCCTGGAGAGCCTGGCACTCACCAAGCTCCGCGAGCCGCGGATCGTCGATCTCGGATGCGGATCGGCCTGGTTGACCGCCATCGTCGGCACCTTCGGTCCGGCGATCGGCGTCGAGCTGTCGGACGAGGCGGTCAAGACGGCGGCGGCCCGCTACGGACACATCGGCCTCGTCCAGTCGGACATCTTTGCCTGGAAGTACCCGCGCCAGGCCTTCGACATCGTCATCAGCCAGGAAGTCATCGAGCACGTCCCCGATCAGGCGGAATACCTTCGCATCGCGCACGATCTCCTGAAGTCCGGCGGGTTCCTGATTCTGACGACGCCGAACGCCGAGACCATGGATGCCATGGAGGCCGATCAGAGCGCGAGCTGGTCCCAGCAGCCGATCGAGTCCCTCCTGAGCCGCGGGGAGCTGCGGAGACTGCTTCGGCCCTATTTCCGCGTCAAGCGGCTGTCGACGATCGTCCCCAACTTCGGCGTGGCGGGAGTCCGCCGTTTTCTCAATTCCTATCGGCTGCGCCGGGTCCTGTCTCTCTGCGGGCTCGGCGACGTGTTCGATGCATGGCGCCTGCGCCTCGGCTACGGCCTCCACACGATCGTCGTCGCCCGGAAGCGATGAGCGTCGAGCGCGCAACGACGATCGTGGCCGTCGGTCTGGCGGCCGCGGCGCTGTTCGTTTTCCTTTCCGTCTCGAGCCGGCGCCGCGTCGCGGGCTACGGCGTCGAGACGGATTTCTACGGCGACTACGCGCCCGACGCCGTACGGCTCCGGACCGGCCAGTTTCCGTTGAACGAGTTCCAGGGCCCCGGCTACCCGGCGGTGCTGGCGGTCGTCGAGACGATGATCCCCGATCCGTTTCTCGCGGGCCGCGTGATCTCGGCGGTCTGCGCGGCGGCCTCCGGCCTGCTGGCCTATGCGCTTTTCACCGAGCTGTTCGGCGGCGCGGTCGGGCTCTCGAGTGAGCTGCTCCTGTTGGCGGGCGGCGTGTTTCCGACCCTGGCGCTCACGGCCTCGACCGACATGCTGTTCCTGGCGTTGTGCCTGGCGGCCTTCGCGGCGTTCGGAAGCCGCGTGCGCCCGTCCGTGCGCATCCTCGCGGCGGGGATGATCGCGGGGGGCGCCTTCCTCGTGCGGTACAACGGCGTGTTTCTCCTGCCCGCGCTCGTCGTCGGCATCCTGGTGTCGCGTGAGCTCGGCCGAACTCTCGGCGCCCGGCTGGGACATGCGGGGCTCCTGCTCGCCGGCGCGCTCCTGGTCGCGCTGCCCTGGTTCTATGCCAATGCCCGGCACACGGGTTCACCGCTGTTCAACTCGAACTATCTGAACGTCGCGACGGAGTTCTACGGCGCACGCTTCGGCGCCGACGCGACCGGGGACGGCACCGGGATCATGAGCCGGCACTTCCATTCCCTCGGCGAGGTCCTGCGCTTCGATCCCGCGCGGATCGTTCGCCACTATCCCGTCAACCTCGCGACCAACGTGTCTCGCAGTTTCACGACGCACCTGGTCGGACCGTTCATCGGTGTCGCGGCGATCGTCGGCGCCCTGTTTCTGGCGCGGACCGGGCCGCGGACGGCCCTCGCCGCCGCCCTCGCGACGGGGTGGCTGGTGTACATGGCGCTTCTCGGGCTGACGCACTGGGACGCGCGGTACTACCTCTTCGCGGGCGCCCTCTATGCGGGGCTCGCGGCTTGCGCCCTCTGGCGGCTTTGCCGCTGGGCCGCGGAGCGGCTCGGGTCTCCTCGGTCGGCCCGCTGGGCGGCCGCCCCGCTGGTGCTCCTGTTCGGGGCGGTGTCGGCGCGCGCCTCGGTCGCGCAGGCGAGAGCGTTCCTCCGGGCAGATCCGGTGGAGGTCCTGGATGCCTGCGAGGCGCTTCGAGCCCGAGGCGCCCACGGCGCCCGCATCCTCGAGCGCAAGCCGCATCTGGCTTTCGTATGCGGGCAGACGGACGCCGAGTTCCCGCTGCTGGCGTCGGTCGACGAGCTGGGCGAGTGGGTCCGGCAGCATCCCGCCGACTACGTCGTCATGAGCGCGATCGAGGCGGGCCGCCGCAGGGGTCTCGCGGAGCTCCGGGACCCGGCGCGCGCGCCGGAATGGCTCGAGCCCGTCTACGTCCGCGCCGAGCCGCTCTTCATTCTCTATGCCGTCAATGCGCCGAGGCTGGCCGGCCATGACTTCGGCGCCGCGCATTCCGCCGCGGAACCCGCGCCGTGAGCGCTCCAGCGACCATGGCGGCTCCGGAAGGCACCGACGTGGCGCCGGCGGGTCCGGTCTGCGGCGACGTGCTCGTTCAATGGGGTGACGTCCGCCCGGTGAAGGGCCGCGACGGCTCGACGCGGTGGGAGACGGCAGCTCGCCACCGCGGATGGACCGTCCTGCGCCAGCCGCCGAGCGCCTCCTGGCGGGGCTTCCCGGTCACCGTCCTCGACTCGCCGCCCTGGAAGATCTGGATCATCGGCGAGGCGAGCGGCCGCGCGGAGGGTTCGACCGGGAGCGCGTTCTTTCAGGCCCTCGTTCGCGGGGAGCGGCCGGGCAGCGCGATCAACGGCCACCTCGCGGTCTTCGCGTGGAACGAGACGGAGCGATCCTGGCACGCCTGGACCGACCGATTCGGGACGATCCATCTCTACCATGCGAGCGATGGTTCGCGCGCCGCCCTCGGGACGTTTGCTCCCGCGGTCGCGGCGAGCGCGTCGCGAAAGCGCCTGGACTGGGAGGCCCTCTCCGGCTTCTTCGCCTTCGGCTACTTTCAGGGCGACCGCACGCACCATGACGACGTCCGCATCCTCCGGCCCGCGTCTCACTACGTCTTCGACGAGAACGGACGCCTCCAGCGCCAGGAGCGCTACTGGGAATGGTCCCACCGTCCGGATTCCCGGCGGACGCTCGAGGAGACCACGGCCGGATTCGCCGACGCCCTGCACGCCGTGCTCGACGAGGAGACCGAGGAGGGACGGATCGCCCTGCCAATCTCGGGCGGTCTCGATTCGCGCACGGCCGTCGCCGCTCTGACGCGGACCGATCGCCGGCCCGGAGACGCCCGGTTCTGGTCCTATTCCTACGGCTATTCCGACGACTCCGTGGAGATCCGGATCGCCGGGAAGATCGCGCGCCGTCGCCGGCTGCCGTTTCGGCCGCTGACCATCGGCCCGTACCTCTTCGACCGGATCGACGAAATCGCCGCCTGCGTCGAGGGATTCAACGACCTCACGCAGAGCCGCCAGGCAGCGGCGACGGCGCTGCTCGCCGGCGAAGCCGACGCGGTCATCGCGGCGCACGTCGGCGACGTCTGGCTGGACGACATCGGCCTCGTGGGAGCGGGGAAGCGCGATCGGCCCGATCTGGTCTCGCATGCGATCGCCAGGACGAGCAAGCGCGGAGGCGATTGGCTTCTGCAGAACGTCGCGCGGCCGAATCTCGGCCGGGACCCCGGCGAAGCGTTGCGCGGCGCCGTGGGGCGCGAGCTCCAGGGGCTCGAGTCGATCGAGGACGCCGACTTCCGCGTCAAGGCCTTCAAGATCAGTCAGTGGATCTTTCGCTGGACGTTCGCGGGCATCCGCATGTACCAGGCCGGCGTGTTTCAGCGGCTGCCGTTCTGCGATACCCGCCTGACCGACTTCTTCGCGACCGTCCCGAGCTCCTTCGTCGCCGGCCGCGGACTCCAGATCGAATACCTGAAGCGATTCGCTCCGGACCTCGCCCGTGTGACGTGGCAGGCCTACGAAACGAATCTCTTCCGCTATCGCTACTATGATTCGTGGCTGCTGCCGGCGCGCGCGCTCCGCAAGCTCCGGAGGACTCTGGCTCCGCCGCGGATGTCATCGCGCAACTGGGAGGTCCAGTTCCGGGGAGAGCGCGGCCAACGCGGGCTCGCCGAGTGGCTCACGAGGCCCGGACTGAGGCTGCACGACCTCGTGGCTCGCGAGCGCATCGAGGAGCTCCTCGGGCGCTTCCGCGCGCAGCCGCTCGAGGAGGGACGCGGCTATACGGTCTCGATGCTGCTGACCCTGTCCGCGTGGCTGGAGCGTCATGCCTGAGGGCCGCCGCCTTCGCGTTCTCGTCGTCGGCGCGGCCTGGCCCGCCGAGACGTTCGTCATGCGCCTGATCGCGGGCCTGTCGGAGAACGGTGTGGACGTCCTCGTGGCGTCCGCTTCGACTCCGCGCGACCCCGATTTCGCGCGCCGGGGCCTCCGTCACGTCGCGACTCCCGCCTGGAGCGGGCCGGCTCCACGGCGTCTGGCGCGGCTCGCGCGCTCGAGCGCCGGGGCATGGCTCCGATCGCCCCGCGAGACCGTCGTGCTCGGCCGCGCGAGCCGCCGCGGAGAGGAAGCGGGCCGGCTGCGGCGCTGGAATCGCCTGGCCCCGTTCGCGGGTCGCGGATTCGACCTGGTGTATTTCCCCTGGAACTCGGCCGCGATCGAGCACCTCGGGCTCTTCGACCTGGGACGCCCGGCCCTGATCAGCTGCCGCGGGTCCCAGGTGAGCGTGGCGCCGCACGATCCCCAGCGAGGCCGGCTGCGCGAGGGGCTGCGCGCGACCTTCGCGAAAGCCGCCGCCGTTCACTGCGTCTCCGCGGCGACTCGAAAGGACGCGGAGGCGTGGGGGCTCGACCCCGCGAAAGCCGTCGTGATCCGGCCGGCCGTGGACTCCTCGTACTTCCGGCCCGCGGAGGAGCCTCGCCCCGGAGACGGAGAGGCACCGCTCGAGATCGTGACGACCGGTTCTCTCGTCGGCATCAAGGGCCACGAATACGCGCTCCTGGCGATTCGCCGTCTCGCCGACCGCGGAGTCTCTGCGAGGTTCTCGATCATCGGCGACGGGCCGGAGCGCGATCGGGCGCAGTTCACGATCCGCGATCTCGGCCTCGAGCCGCAGGTCCGGCTGCTCGGCCGGAAGACGCCAGACCAGATCCGGGAAACGCTCCGCCGCTCCGACGTCTTCCTGCTGACGAGCCTGAGCGAAGGGATCTCCAACGCCGCCCTGGAAGCGATGGCCTGCGGCCTTCCCGTCGTGACGACCGATTGCGGCGGGATGAGAGAGGCCGTGGAGGACGGCGTGTCGGGCCGGGTCGTGCCGATCCGCGATACCGAGGCGGTGGCGGACGCGCTCGGACGCCTGGCCTCGTCGCCCGAGGCGCGGCAGACGATGGGGCGGGCGGCTCGCGCGCGCGTGGCCGCCGACTTCGACTCGCGCCGCCAGATCGGCGAGTTCGTCGGGCTGATGCGAAAGGCGGCGGGATGGGCCGCCTAGTTCTCGTCGTCTCCGCCTTTCCGAAGCTCTCCGAGATCTTCATCGCTCGGAAGTTCGCCGGACTCCGCGACTCCGGGTGGGACGTTCACGTCGTGTGCTCGGCGAGCGAGCGGGAGGAATGGAGCCGGCTTCCGGCCGAGCTCCGCCGGCCGGAGCTGAAGCGGCGCGTCCATCGGGTCTGGCCGCATCGGCCGCGGTGGCTCGCGGCGGCGCTGATGATTCCCGCGGTGGCCGGCTGCTTCCTGCGCAATCCGGCGGGGACCTGGCGATACGTCGCGCGGGGACGACGCCGCCTCGGCGCCAGCCTTCTCAAGTCGCTCTACCTCGATGCCCCGATCGTCGCGCTTTCGCCGGACATCGTGCACTTCGAGTTCGGCTCGCTCGCCGCGGGGCGCACGCATCTCGGGGAGCTTCTCGGCTGCCGGGTCGTGGTCAGCTTCCGCGGCTACGACCTCAACTTCACGGGCTCCGAAGACCCGGCCCACTACGGCCCGGTCTGGGAGGCCGCGGATGCGATTCATCTCCTCGGCGAGGATCTCTGGCGCCGGGCGCAGGAGCGGGGCTGTCCCCCGTCCAGGCTCCATGCGCTGATCCCTCCGGCGGTGGACGTCGCGGGGTTCCCCGTCCGCGATCCGCGCGGCGGCGTTCTCGGCACGGCGGAGCGGCCGCTGCGGATCCTGAGCATCGGCCGGCTGACGTGGAAGAAGGGATACGAATACGGCCTGGCGGCCGTGGCCGAGGCGGCCGCGCGCGGGCTGAAGTGCGAGTACCGGATCGTCGGCGACGGAGAGGATCGCGGCCTGATCGCCTTCGTGCGCCATCAGCTCGGACTCGACGGCGTCGTCGAGCTGCTCGGCGCCCTGCCGAACGAGGACGTTCGCCGGGAGCTCGGCTGGGCCGACCTCGTCCTCCACTCGGCGGTCTCGGAGGGATTCTGCAACGCCGTGGTGGAAGCGCAGGCCGCCGGCCTTCCCGTCGTCTGCTCGGACGCCGGAGGCCTGCCGGAAAACGTCGCGGACGGACAGACGGGCTACGTCGTGGCCCGGCGCGAGCCTCGCGAAGCGGCGGATCGCCTGGAGACGCTGGCGCGCGATTCCGAGACCCGCGAGCGGTTCGGGCGCGCGGGACGCCGCCGGGCGGCGGCGCTCTTCGACCTCGCGGCGCAGATCGCGGCCTTCGAACGGCTCTACGCGGCCGCCGCGCAAGGCCGACACGGAGCCGAGCCGGCCGCTCCCGCTGTTTCGCTCGCCGAGATCGGGCGGCCGCTCTCGCATGGAAGCCTGCATGAGCGCTGAAGTCGACCTGATCTGGGTCGGAGCGGGGAAGCCGCCGCGGTGGCCGCTCGGCCGGACGATTCGCGCGGCGGCGCAGCCGGCGGCGCTGGCCGACGGCATCGCGCGCGAGCTGCCGCAATCGCGGGCCGCCGCGTGGCTCTTCTGGGGACCGCACGCGGGCGCGCCCGATCCCGAGCGGGTCGCCGCCATCCTGGAACGCCCCGGAGACGTCTGGCACTCGGGACTGAACCTCGGCATGAACGGCCTGCCGGCCGCGATCGACCACGTGGCCCCGACGTGGATGCTCAACTGCGATCCCGATCCCTCGCGCGAGGCGACGTCCTGGCGCCTCTCCCTCGAGGCCTGCCTCGTCCGGACGGAGGTGCTTCGGGCTCTCGGCGGCGTCCGGCCCCAGTTCGAGACGCTCGCCGGCGCCGCCTGCGAGCTCGGCCACCGCTGGATCGTGCGCGGCGCCCTGCTGCGGCACGTTCCCTCGCTCGCGCCGGAGGCCAGGAAACCGGAAGAGGGCATCTCGCTCGAAGACGAGATGCGCTTCGTTCTTCATCGCTTCGGGCGATTCTGGCTGCGCTGGAGCCTGTTCCGGGCCGTGCTCGCGGGCGAGGCCGGTCTCGGCCGGGCGCGCAGGATTCGCCGCCTTCTTTCCCGAGAGGAGATTCCGGCCGAGCCCCCGGCTCTCCGGCCGACGGACTCGAGCCCGGTGAGCGGGCCCTCCGGCGGGGGCCGCGTCACGGTGCTCATTCCGACGGTCGACCGCTATCCCTATCTCGACAAGCTTCTCGAGCAGCTCCGGGAGCAGACCGTCAAGGCCTTCGAGATCATCATCGTGGATCAGACGGCGCGCGAGCGGCGGCAGACCGACCTGGCCGCCCGATTTACGGACCTTCCGCTGCGGGTCTTCGTTCTGGACCAGGCGGGGCAGTGCTCATCCCGCAATGCGGGCCTCGAGGCGTCCCGGGGGGACTACATCCTGTTCGTCGACGACGACGACGAGGTTCCGCCCGACCTGATCGAGCGTCACCTCGAGAGCCTCGCCCGCTTTCGGTCGGAGGCGTCCTGCGGCGTGGCCGAAGAGGTCGGCGCCGGGCCGCTTCCCGACGGGTTCCGCACCATCCGCACGAGCGACGTCTTTCCCACGAACAACACGCTGCTGCTCAAGTCCGCGCTCGGCCGGTCCGGCCTCTTCGACCTCGCCTACGACCGCGGCGCGCGCGCGGACGGCGACCTCGGCATGCGGCTCTACCTGGGCGGGACCCTCATGGTCCTGAATCCGGAGATCACGCTTCTGCACCATCACGCGCCGAGCGGCGGGCTGCGGATCCACAAGGCCCGCGTGCGCACGTACGCGAGCAGCCGCCAGCGCATCTCGGATCGCCACCTTCCCGCAAGGACCGAGATCTACCTTGCGCGGCGCTACTTCAATCCCCGGCAGGTCCGCGAGATGATCTGGCTGTACGCGGCGGGAACCTTTGCGATCCGAGGGAGTCGCTGGCGCAAGCTCGCGAAGGGGGCCCTGTCGCTCGCCCTCCTGCCGCACAGCCTCTCCATCATGCGCTCGCGCTGGAAGCAGGTCGACGCGATGATGGGAAGCTTTCCGAAAATCCCGCCGCTCACCGACGCGCGCACGAGCCCGGATGTTCGACCGTGAACGTCCTGATGACCTGTACCGAGTTTCCGCCCGGGCCCGGCGGCATCGGCACGCATGCGCACCAGCTCGCGGCGGGGCTCGATGCCCTCGGCTGGACCGTCACGGTCGTGACGCCCCAGGACTACGTCTCGCCCGAGGAGGCGCGCCGCTTCAGCGAGGCGCAGGGATTCCGGGTTGTCCGCCTGCGCCCGGTTTCCGGTCGGGGAGTGGAAGCGGTCTACCGGGGATCCGTTCTGGCGCGGTGGATTCGCCGGAGCCGGCCGGACGTTCTCCTGGCCTCCGGCGGCAATGCGGTCATCCTGACCGCCGGACGCTGGGCGGGCAGGACGATCCCCTGGCTCGCCATCGGGCACGGCTCGGAATTCGGCGGCCCTGGCGGCTGGCAGAGCCGTCTGACGCTCTCGGCCTTTCGCGCGGCGACGGCCGTGGCCTGCGTCAGCGAGTACACGCGCGGCCGGATGCTCTCGGCCGGAATCCGTCCGAAAATCGAATGCGTGATTCCGAACGGCGCCGACCCCGGCCAGTTCGGCGTCCGCTCGGTCGATTCCGCGGCCCTGCGGCGAGCGCTCGGGCTGCCTGCCGGCCCTCTGCTCGTGACCGTCGGCAACGTGACGGAGCGAAAGGGCAGGACGTCGTCGTCCGGGCGCTCCCTCAATCCTCGAGCGGGTCAGGGACGTCCAGTACGCCGTCGTCGGTTTGCCGACCCGGGGAGCGGAGCTGCGGCACCTCGCGGCCGGGCTCGGCGTCGAGGATCGCGTCCACCTTCTCGGGCGGCTCGACGG
Organism: uncultured Acidobacteriota bacterium; assembly: GCA_963738945.1. Taxonomy (GTDB): domain Bacteria; phylum Acidobacteriota; class Thermoanaerobaculia; order UBA5066; family Gp7-AA6; genus DAHUXD01. Next base: position 1,411,163 of record CAVTYD010000002.1, on the reverse strand, counting down.
GAAGACCCTCGTCGACCTGCTCAACGACGCGGACGTCTTCGTGATGACCAGCCGGCGCACGGCGGACGGAGACGTCGAAGGCTACGGCATCGCCGCCATCGAGGCGGCCCTCTGCGGGAAGCCGTCGGTCGTCTCTTCCGATTCGGGTCTGCAGGAGGCCATCGAGCCGGGCAAGACCGGAATCGCGGTTGCCCAGAACGACGCCGACGCCGTGGCGGGCGCGGTCACGAGCCTGCTCGAGGATCCACCCCTCCGGAAGCGCATGGGAGAGGACGCGAGGATTCGGGCGGAGCGGGACCAGACCTGGGCCGTCCGCGTTCGCGCCTACGATGCCCTTCTCCGCGACCTCGCGAGGTCGGTGAAGATCCGCCGCACGGATCGAGCCGCGCGAGCGGCCCTCTGAGACGCCCATGAAGCTCGCCGTCATTTTGCACACCTCTCACTATCGCGAGGGCCAGCGGCTCGCGGGATGGGGGCCGACCGTGCCCGAGATCGATCACCAGGAGCGCCCGTGAAGAGGGCAGAGGGTCCCGTCATCTCGGCCGGCGCGGCTGCTCGCAAACGGGAGACTTCTGCAGCGTTGCTTCAGCTGGCGTTCATACTCATACAAGGGCCGATCGCGCTACTCATACCCAAACACTCGACGCTCGCGACCTATCAGGCGCTGCTGACGTTCGGAATTGGGATGTTCGCAGCTGTGTTGTTGCGGCGGCCCGTAGTCGTCGCATGCATATGCGCCTACATAACGGGTGCCGCAGTCTTCTGGCGAATGCGGGCAGCGCCGCTCTTGCCATGGGAGGCTGGAAAGTACGCCATCATCGCCATCTTGGGCGCTGCGATCCTCTTCGCGGTCCGGGTGTCCCGGCCGGGGCTTCCCGTCCTCTATTTTGCGCTGCTTCTACCCTCCGTTCCGCTAACGCTTTCGGCCGTGCCCTGGGAGGAGGCTCGCTCGTCATTGAGCTTCAACCTGAGTGGACCTCTCTGTCTGACCATGAGCGTGCTCTTCTTCTCCGCGATACGCCTTTCGAGATCCCAAATGAGGTGGGTAGCCGTCTCCCTAGTCGCGCCGATCTTCGGGATCGCGATCGTCGCCGCTCAGAACCTCCAGCAGGCGCTCGAAGACCCCGAATTCGAGTTTGCCGGCGGATCGTCCAACGCCGTGTCCAGCGGAGGCTTTCGGACCGAATCAGGTTTCAGCCGCGCTCGGCTTGGGGATGGTCGCCATTCTCGTCTATCTCATCCTGCGACCCGCCTCAAGATCGTCACCGCGACGATGATGGCGATCATGCTCCTCCTTGCGCGCCAATGCCTGATCACGCTATCGCGAGGAGGGATGTACATGACTGTCGGCGCGACCCTCGCCGCCGCCGTTTTCCTCCTACAGGATCCAGCGCTTCGGACGGCGATTCCTTTTGGGAGCGGTCGTCATTGGAGCCGTCCTTTTCTTTCTCGTCATTCCGCGACTCGAGCTCATGACGAGGGGTTTTCTGAGTTCCCGGTTTCAGAACACGGGTGGAACGGGCCGGGAGGAGCTCATAAAAGGCGATTTCGACAGTTTCGTCGAAAGCCCGATCGTGGGGCTTGGCCCGGGAATGGGTGGTGCGAACCGACTGAAGTACTTCCACGTTCCCACGGCGCATACCGAGTACACGCGGCTGCTCGCCGAACACGGGATCATCGGCGGCCTCGCACTCGTGGTGATCGTTGCCATCGGATCCGCGCCGTCCGGCGTCAGACGCTCGTGAGGGCCGCGCAATCTCAGCGGCGTTATTGGCCTATGCAGCCTTGTTCATGGCCGTCGACGCGACGCGATTGGCAGCCCCGAGCCTTCGCCGTCGGCCTCGCGAGCGCGATGCTGCTTCCGCGGCTGCGCCGAACACGCGTGCCGCGCACTGATGTGGCATGTTCAATGGCCTAGGCGTCACCGCCTTCCGTGACGAGCACAGTTGCCATCGAGGGCATCATGAGGATCGTCGTAATCTCGCATACGTCCCATCACCGGTCGGGTGACCACGTTTCGTGGGCTGGGGCCCGACGGTACGCGAGATCGATCGTCTGGCGCCCTCTTCGACGAGGTCATTCACGTCGCGCCCGTCCACGAGGGCCCGGCGCCGCCGAGCGAGCTTCCGTACGAGGCTTCGAATGTCCGCCTCGCGGCGGTGAAACCCGCGGGAGGCGAGACGTTCGCCGCGAAGCTGGGCCTCTTGCGGGTTCTCCCTCGCTATGTCTCGGTAATCTGGAGGGAGCTCGGCCGAAGCGACGTGGCACATGTCCGATGCCCTTCGAATATAGGCCTCGTCGCGATCTTCCTCCTCGCGGTACGAGGGACGACCGTTGCGACGTTGGGTCAAATACGCGGGAAATTGGCGGCCGAGGTTGCCGGAGAGTCTTGTCCTACCTGATCCAGAGGTGGCTTCTCATCAAGAGGGTCCCCCGCGCGCTCGTCACGGTCAACGGTGAATGGCCGGATCAGCCGCGTTACGTCCGCGCATTTCTAAACCCCTGCTTGACCCGGGAAGAGCTCTGCGACGGCGCCGTTGCGGTGGCATCAAAGAGGTTCGAAAGCGCCGACTCCGGCTACTGATCGTGGGGCGGCTCGAAGAGGAGAAGGGCGTCGGGCGGGCGATCCGCGTGCTCGAGCGCCTTCATGCCGTGCGAGGTCCCTGCGTTTCTCGAGATCGTCGGTGACGGGCAAGATCGCTCTCGTTTCGAGACGCTCGCGAGAGACCTTGGGCTCGAGGCATACGTTCAGTTTTGTGGCTGGCTCCCGCGGCCGAACTTGTCGGAGATCTATCGGCGAGCCCATTTTCTGTTGCTTCCATCGACCAGCAGCGAGGGGTGGCCCAAGGTCCTGAGCGAGGGGATGGCTTATGGAGTGGTCCCCATAGCGAGCGACGTCAGTAGCATTCCGCAGATGCTCGAGCGCTTCAAGATCGGGCATGCGCTGCCAGCCGATGACATACAGGGATTTGCGTCGGCGATCGCCGGTTATCTCGTCGACCCGAGTCCTGGCAGCACGAATCTGCTCGCGCCGCTTCGGCGGCCAACCGATTCTCCTACGACGCGTACCTCGAGGCGGTCCGAAGTCTCCTCGAGCTACGAGCTGCGTGAACGAATGGGCGAGCAGCGATCGCGCACGGGGATGCCGTGCCGGAATCACGGAGAGGTTCCCGCCCGCGAATGCTTATGGTCGGGAACTTTCTGTCTGGAAGCCGACCGTATCGCCTCGCGTGTGAAGAACTGACGGACCGCCTGGAACAGAAGGGTTGGGCCGTTCTGAGAACGTCTCCGAAGCCCGGGCGTCTTGCGAAGCTCCTCGACATGGTCGGAACCGCATGGCGCAAGAGGCGACGCTACGAGGCCGCGCAGGTCGACGTGTTCAGCGGGCCCGCGTTTCTCTGGGCGTGGGCGGTCTGCGCAACGCTTCGACGAGCGCGGCGGCCCTACGTGCTGACGCTCCGGGGAGGAGATCTGCCGAACTTCTCGCGACGCTGGCCGCGATTGGTCGGCGGCCTCTTGAGATCGGCCGCTGCGGTGACGGCGCCATCCCCGTACCTGCTCAAGGCGCTTGCGCCCTACCGGCCCGACATTGTGCTCATTCCGAACGGGCTGGACGTGGCTAGCTACCCGGTGCGCGCCACGGGTCCAGTAGCCCCCTCCATGGTCTGGCTTCGAGCGTTCCACCAGATCTACAACCCGCAACTCGCCGTCGAAGTCCTGGCGCGCGTTCGTCGTGACTTTCCAGCTGCTCGGTTGACGATGGTCGGTCCGGACCAAGGAGATGGGAGTCTTGGAACGGACGCGGCGGAGGGCTCGCGACCTTGGGGTCGCGGACCACGTCGATTTTCCGGGCGGTGTGTCAAAGCGCGACGTACCAACTTGGCTGCAACGAGGGAACATCTTTCTCAATACGACCGACGTAGACAACACGCCCACGAGCGTCCTCGAAGCGATGGCCTGCGGCCTGTGCGTCGTGAGCACTAACGTGGGAGGAATCCCCGTATCTGCTCGAACACGAGATCGGACGCCCTTCTGGTGGCACCGCGGGATCCCGATGTCATGGCGGAGCGCAGTCCGAACCCTGCTGACAGACGACGATCTTGCCCAAACCCTCTCCCGGAACGCAATCCAGAAGGCTCGGAACATGGACTGGAGTATCCTCCTTCCGAAGTGGGAGAGCCTTCTCGACTCGATTGTCGACGTCGCAGCCGCGAGGTCCAGCCGTGCTGAAAGAACTGTATTGGAAGTTGCCAGGAGGACTGCAATCGATCGCAGCGAGCTTTCGCGGGCGCCGGCTTCAATCGCGCCGCTATGGTCCCGAGACCGAGGATCTCGTAGCCGCTGCTCTCGAACGAGACCTCTGGGACGAATCTCGGTGGAAGCCATGGCAGGAGGAAAGGACGGCTCGACTACTCCATCACGCGGCCACGAACGTTCCGTACTACCGCAGCCAGTGGGCGGAGCGTCGACGTCGGGGCGACCGGGCTTCCGCGGAGCTACTCGCGAATTGGCCGGTACTGGGGAAACAGGAACTGCGAGAGAACCCTTCAGCCTTCCTCGCGGACGGGTCCGACACCCGAGGGATGTACCCGGCGGAGACGAGCGGAACGACCGGGACCCCCCTTCGTCTGTGGCAGCCACGCCGGACGCTCGTGGAATGGTACGGGCTCTTCGAGGCGCGCATCCGTCGTTGGAATGGCGCGTCCCTCAGTGATCGGTGGGCGCACATGGGTGGTCAGCGAGTGACGCCCATCTCACGGCGTGAGCCGCCCTTTTGGGTCTGGAACTCCGGGATGAACCAGCTCTACATGTCGAGCTACCACATCATTCCCAAGTCGGCGGAGGCCTACGTCAGCGCTCTCCGCCGGTACCGGGTCGCTTATCTCTTCGGCTACCCATCGGCCATGCATGCACTTGCGCGGATTGTTGTCGATCAGCGTCTCGATGCACCACCGATGAGGTTCGCCGTTAGCAATGCGGAACCATTCTACCGATTTCAGCGCGATTTCATTTCCAAGGCATTCTCTTGTCCGGTTCGGGACACCTACGGGCAGGCCGAGATCGTCGTGCGGGGCCAGCGAATGCACCTCGGGTTCCCTCCATCTCTGGCCTGAGGTTGGCGTGACGGAGTGTCTTGGCTGACGAGCATGATCAGCCGGTCGAACCAGGAGTTGCGGGTCGCCTGATCTGCACGGCCTTTCTCAATCCCGACATGCCGCCTGATTCGCTACGCCGTCGGCGACCGCGGGACACTTGGGCACGAGAGGCCCCGTGCTCCTGCGGCCGAGGTCTACCGCGATTTCAGTCGATCGATGGACGATGCTTCGATCTAATGCTGACTCCGGACGGAAGCCCGGTCGGCGGTCTCGACACCGTTTTTCATTCGGGGCTTCCAATGCGCGAAGCGCAGATCGTTCAAGAAACCCTTCGGCGGATACCGAGTCAACGTGGTTCCAGCTCCCGGATTCGGTCCAGAGCATGAACGAGACTTGATCGACGGTATCAAGGCGCGGATGGGCAAAGAGGTCGAGGTTCACGTCGACCGCGTGGAAGCGATAGCTCGAACGAGTGCCGGAAAGTTTCGAATCCAAGTGTCGCTGCTGCCTGATCGCGGTCAGGTACTCAGTCGGTGAAGATCGGCATCCTCACCCAGTACTACCCTCCGGAGATGGGGGCGCCCCAGGCGAGGCTGTCGCACCTGGCCGAACAGTTCGTCCGCCGGGGACACGAGGTCGTGGTTCTGACGGGCATGCCCAACTATCCGACCGGCAAGGTCTTTCCCGGATACGGCGGTCTCTGGCGGCGGGAGGAGCGCGCGGGAGTCGCGGTCGTGCGCTGCGCGCTCTATCCGACCCAGCGCACCTCGCTCCTGCCGAGGCTCGCCTCCTACTTCTCCTTCGTGCTCTCGTCGCTCGTGGTCGGTGTCTTTGCGATGAGGCAGCTCGACTTTCTGATCACGGAGAGCCCGCCGCTCTTCCTGGGCCTGAGCGGCTATCTGCTCAGCCGGCGCTCCGGAGCCCGGTGGATCTTCAACGTGTCCGACCTGTGGCCCGAGAGCGCGGTCCGCCTCGGCGTGCTTCACGACGGCGCGAGCCTCCGGGCGGCTTATGCTCTCGAGGCCTTCTGCTACCGGAAGGCGTGGCTCGTCGCGGGGCAGAGCCGGGAGATCCTCGCCGACATCGCGCGCCGGTTTCCCGACGTCGCGACGTACCATCTGTCCAACGGCGTGGATACCGACATGTTTCGTCCCGACCTTCGTTCCGACGATCGGCGCGGCCGGCTCATGGACGCCGGGGCCCCCGACGGCGGATGCCTCGCCGTCTACGCCGGCCTCCACGGGATCGCGCAGGGTCTCGACCAGATTCTCGAGGCGGCCGCGCTCGTCCGCAACGGAGCCCTTCGAATCCTGCTGGTCGGAGACGGGCCGGAGAAGGCGCGGCTCGTCGAGCAGGGGCGGAGGCTCGGTCTGAAGAACGTCCGGTTCCTCGAGCCCCAGGGCCGGAGCGAGATGCCGTCGCTGATGGCTTCGGCGGACCTCGCCCTCGTTCCGCTTCGCCTTCACATCCCGGGGGCCGTGCCGTCCAAGCTCTACGAGGCGATGGGGGCCGGGGTCGCGGTGATCCTCGTCGCCGACGGCGAGGCCGCCCAGGTCGTCCGCGAAACCGGCGCCGGCGTGGTCGTCGCGCCGGGCGACGTGAAGGGACTGGCGGACGCGATGGAGGGCCTGGCTCGGGATCCCGGCCGGCGCCGGACCATGGCGCAGGCCGGCCGCGCGGGCGCCCTCGCGGGCTTCGACCGCCGCACGATCGCCGACCGGTTCATCGGACATCTGGAGGAGCGCGCGTGCTGATCTGCAGCGTCGTGGGCGCCCGTCCCAACTTCATGAAGATGGCTCCCGTCGTGTCCGAGCTGCGACGCCGCGGGCTTCGGAGCGTGCTGGTGCACACCGGGCAGCACTACGACGAGGCGATGTCCAAGGTGTTCTTCGAAGAGCTCGGCATGCCCGAACCCGACCTGAACCTGGAGGTGGGGTCCGATTCCCCGACGCGGCAGACGGCGCGCATCCTCACGGCCTTCGAGGCGGCGTGCGAGCGGGAGCGCCCCGACCTCATCCTGGTCGGCGGCGACGTGACGTCCACCCTCGCGGTCGCGCTGGTCGCGGCCCGGCTCGGAATCCCTCTCGGGCACGTCGAGGCCGGTCTGCGGTCGTTCGATCGAAGCATGCCCGAAGAGATCAACCGGATCTTGACCGACCACGCCTCGGACCATCTGTTCACCACGGAGGAGAGCGGCAACGAGAACCTCGCGCGCGAGGGCATTCCGGCGTCGAAGGTCCACTTCGTGGGCAACTGCATGGTGGACACGCTGCTTCAGAACGTGGAGAAGGCCGTGGCCCGGGAGCCGTGGGGAGCCCTCGGCCTTCGGCCCGGGGAGTACGGCCTGCTCACCCTGCATCGTCCCTCGAACGTCGATTCGCCCGAGGTCCTGGCGCCGCTCCTTCGCGTCCTGGCCGAGATCGCCTCGAGGATTCCGATCCTGTTCCCGGTTCATCCGAGAACGCTCGGACGCCTGAAGGCCTCCGGAATCCCGGTGGCGGCCGGGATTCGAACCTGCGATGCGTTGCCCTACATGACGTTCCTCGGGCTCATGGCGAAGGCCCGGCTGGTCCTGACGGATTCGGGCGGAATCCAGGAGGAGACGACGGCGCTCGGTGTTCCCTGCCTGACCCTGCGGCACAACACGGAGCGGCCGGTCACGGTCTCGCAGGGCACCAACCGGCTCGTGGGCACGGATCCGGGGGAGATCCGGCGCTCTGCCGACCTCATCCTGTCGGGCGGCTGGCCGCGCGGAGGCACCGTGCCTCTGTGGGACGGCCACGCGAGTCGACGGATCGTCGACGTCATCGCGGGGAGCCTGAAGTCGTGAACCCCTCCGAGACGGAGCAGGCCGTGCTCGCCGAGCGCACGAGACTCCTGGCGGAGTATCGCCGCCGCGAGTCGGAGATCGACGCCGACCGCTATGCCCCCTGGCTGCCCGCGACCGCGTTCCTGCGAGCCGGCCGGACCCGGCTCGCGGCCGGCATGCTGAAGAAGGCCGGCGCGTTTCCGTCGGCCGGAGACCCGTGCCTGGAGGTCGGGTACGGTTCGCTGGGATGGCTGGGCGATCTCATCGCGTGGGGCGTTCGCGAACAGGATCTGCACGGCATCGAGCTCGACGAGGCCCGGGCCCGGAAGGCCCGGGCGATCCTGCCCGGAGCGGATCTGAGGGTGGGCGACGCCACGCGGATGCCGTTCGACGACGGCGCCTTCCGGCTGATCGTCGTCTCCACGGTTTTCTCCTCGATTCTGGACGGCTCGGTTCGGGCCGCGGCCGCATCGGAGATCATTCGCGTCATGAGCCCCGGCGGCGCGATGCTCTGGTACGACATGACCGTCGACAACCCGGGCAATCCCAACGTCCGGGGTCTCAAGGCGGCGGAGATCCGCCGGCTCTTCCCCGGGCTTTCCGGAAGCATCCGATCCGCCACCCTGGCTCCGCCCCTGGTCCGCCTGCTCGCTCCCCGCATCTGGTGGCTGGCGGAGGCCCTCGAAGCGATTCCCGTCCTCCGGACCCACTGCGTCGCCGTTCTATTGAAGAGGTCAACATGAAAGAGCAGGTCCCCTACTTCCGCCCATCCATCGGAAATGCCGAGATCGAGGAGGTCGTCGCGAGCCTCCGCTCGGGCTGGCTCACGACCGGCCCGAGGGTCAAGCGGTTCGAGGAGGAATTCGCGGCGGCGGTCGGCGCGCCGCACGCGGTCGCCGTCAATTCGGCCACGGCGGCGCTGCATCTCGCGGTCGAGGCGCTGGGGCTGAAGGCGGGCGAGGCGGTGCTCGTGCCGACGATGACCTTCGCGGCGACGGCCGAGGTCGTGCGGTATCTCGGCGCGCACCCCGTCCTCGTGGACTGCGATCCGGTGACGTCGAACATGGATCTGGCCGACGCGCGGAAGAAGCTCGCGGCGCTGCGCTCGGGAAAGCTCGGAGCGAAGATTCCCGCCTCCGCGAGGCCGGTCGGCATCATCCCGGTCCACGTGGGAGGCCTGATGATGGACGTCGGGCGCGTCGAGGAGCTCGCGCGAGAGAACGGCCTCTGGGTCGTCGAGGACGCCGCGCACGCCTTTCCGGCGGCCTGGCGCCCGACGGCGACGAGCGCGTGGCAGCGGTGCGGCGAGAAGACCTCCGCGATCAGCTGCTTCTCCTTCTACGCGAACAAGACGATCACGACGGGCGAAGGCGGAATGGCGACGACGGACGACGCCGAGCTCGGTCACCGGATGCGTCTGATGTCGCTGCACGGCCTTTCGCACGACGCCTGGGGGCGGTACTCGGGAGGCGGGAAGTGGGACTACCGGATTCTCGCTCCCGGCTTCAAGTACAACCTGACGGACCTCGCTGCCGCGATCGGAATCCATCAGCTCGCGCGGGCCGACGCGATGCGGCAGGAGCGCGAGACCGTCGCGCTCGAATACTTTGACGCGTTCGCCCGCACGGACGAGCTGGAGCTGCCGCCGACCGACGCGAACCGCCTTCACTCCTGGCACCTCTTCCCGATCCGGCTGCGTCTCGACCGTCTCGACATCGATCGCAACGCGTTCATGGACGAGCTGAAGGGCCGCGGCGTCGGATGCTCCGTGCACTGGCGGCCCCTCCACCTGCATCCTTATTACCAGGAGACCTTCGGTTGGGACGAGGCGGAGCTTCCCCAGTCGACGCGCGCCTGGGAGCGGTCGATCAGCCTGCCGATCTATCCGGGAATGAGCGCCGGCGAGATCGCGCACGTCGTCGAAACGGTGCGGGATCTCTGCCGCGAACATCGGTCGGTTGCCTCCCGGGCGGCGACCGCGGCCTCCTGAGCGGCTCGGCGTCTTCGGAGGGCGACGGGCGGATTCGCGCCGGACTGCCGCGGATCGTCGAGGCGCCGGTCGCGGTCGCGGGACTCCTGGTCACGGCGCCGGTGATGGTCCTCGCCGCCGCCGCGATCGCGGTCACCTCGGGCCTTCCCGTTCTCTTCCTCCAGACGCGAGTGGGCCGCGCGGGCAAGCCCTTCCGTCTCGTGAAGTTTCGAAGCATGCGCCGGTCGGGGGATGGACCGTCGGTGACCGCGGGCGGCGATCCGCGAGTGACGGCGGTCGGCCGAGTTCTGCGCCGGACCAAGCTCGACGAGCTTCCGGAGCTCTGGAACGTCGTGCGGGGTGAGATGTCCTTCGTGGGACCGCGTCCGGAAGTGGAGCGCTACGTCCGCCGGGAGGATCCCCTCTGGAAGGAAGTGCTCGAGGCCCGCCCGGGGTTGACCGATCCGACGACTCTCCGCCTGCGCGACGAGGAGGGGCTGCTGGCGGTCGTCGTGGGCGACCGCGAGGCGTACTATCGCGAGACCCTGCAGCCGCAGAAGCTCCGTGGATACGTGGAGTACCTCCGCCGCCGGACCTGGATGACGGATATTGCTGTGATCTGGGACACAATTCGAGTCGTCCTGTTACGTATGCCGCCCCGTGAGACGCCGTAAATCGATCCTCATGTCGGCTCGAATCTTGAATAAGACCAAGGGTTCGGGTAGCTTAGTGGCTTCGGAGTTCAAGTGATTCTCTTTGCCGTCGCGTTGGCGGGGCGGGGAAGGGGGAGTGCTCGGGGCCTCGACGGCCCGGCAGCCTCGTGGCCGTCCTCCATTGCGAGAAGCCCTCGGAGTGCGAGCAGCGGGAGATTCGTAGAGTGAACCTCAAAGCACTTCAGCCACGTCTGACGCGGGGGTTGCAGTTCCTGCTGGACATCGCGACGCTCATCGTCGCGTTCCTGCTCGCCTATCTGCTCCGCTTCGAGTTCGCCGTCCCCGACAAGGAGATGGCCCAGGCGGCCCAGCAGCTTCCGTACGTCGTGCTCGTGCAGTTCGGCGCGCTCCTGCTCGCCGGCGTCTACAGCTTCATCTGGCGATACGTCGGCATGGGAGAGGTCAAGGCCTTCCTGTACGCGGCCCTCTGGTCGGGACTCGTGCTGGGGGTGCTGCGGTTCGGCCTCCCGAATCGATTCGGCGACTGGCGCGTCCCCCTCTCCGTCATTCTCATGGGGACGGTCCTCGCCTTCGGAGGGGTCCTCGGCCTGCGGCTGCTGCGCCGCCACTTCTACGAGGTCACCCAGCGCCGGGAGCGGGCGGCCACCGGCGTGAAAGGCCAGGAGCAGATCCCGACGCTGCTCGTGGGCGCCGGACGCGCGGGGGTCCTGGCGGCGCGCGAGATCACGGGCCGCGGCGACGTCAACATGGACGTGAAGGGCTTCATCGACGACGACCTGGAGAAGCGGGGCGCCGTGATCCACGGCATCCGCGTGCTCGGCACGACCGAGGACCTTCCGCGCCTCGTCCGGGACCTCGGCATCCAGCAGGTCGTGATCACGATCGCCCAGATCTCCCGGCAGGAGATCCTGCGCCTGATCGGCGTCTGCCGGAAGATCGAGGTGAGCGTCCGAATCATCCCGGGCCTCTACGACGTGCTCCAGGGCAAGGTGCACGTGACGCGCATACGCAACGTCCAGATCGAGGACCTGCTGGGACGCGAGCCGATCTATCTCGACGAGGCGCAGATCGGGGCGTTCCTGGCGGGCAAGCGCGTCATGGTCACCGGCGCCGGCGGCTCGATCGGCTCGGAGCTCGCCCGGCAGGTCGCCCGTTTCGGTCCGAAGAAGCTCCTGCTCGTCGAGCGGGCGGAGTTCGCGCTCTTCGAGGTGGACGGCGAGCTGCGCCGCGCCCAACCGGAAGTCGACGTCGCCGCCCTCGTGGCCGACGTCTGCGACGAGGCGCGGATGCGCATGCTCCTCCAGGAGCACATGCCGCAGGTCATCTTCCACGCGGCCGCGCACAAGCACGTGCCGCTGATGGAGGCGAACCCGAGCGAGGCGATCAAGAACAACGTCCTCGGCACCCGCCTCCTGGGAGAGCTCGCCTGCGAGCACGACGTCGAGGCGTTCGTGATGATCTCCACGGACAAGGCCGTGAGGCCGACCTCCGTGATGGGCGCGACGAAGCGCATCGCGGAGCTCGCGATCCAGGACCTGGCGCGCGAGAGCGGCACGCGTTTCGTGGCCGTCCGGTTCGGCAACGTGATCGGTTCGGCCGGCTCCGTCGTCCCGATCTTTCGGGAACAGATTCGCCGCGGCGGGCCCGTCACCGTGACGCACCCGGAGATGCGCCGCTACTTCATGACGATCCCGGAGGCGTCCCAGCTCGTGCTCCAGGCCGGGGCCATGGGGGAGGGCGGAGAGATCCTGATCCTCGACATGGGCGAGCCGGTGCGAGTCCTCGACCTCGCGGAGGAGATGATCACGCTGACGGGCCTCCGGCCGTACGTGGACATCGACATCGTGTTCACGGGACTCCGGCCGGGAGAGAAGCTGTTCGAGGAGCTCGAGCTGACGGGCGAGCAGATCTCGAAGACGAAGCATCCCAAGATCTACGTCGGCAAGCTCCAGGCGTATCCGCCCGACACGGTGGCCCATGCCCTCCGATATCTCGAGGAGCTCGCCCGGGAGGGGGACGGCACGGCCGTCCGCAAGTTCCTGAACTCCCTTCTGCCCGAGGCCAATCTCGGCGTCCGCCGTTCGACGCGCGAGCCGTCGCGAAAGGCCGAGGGGTCCGCGCGCGAAACCCCGTTCCCGCCGCCGGTCGCCTGACCGGCTGACGCGCTCGCGTCCTCGACACACGGAAGGCACCGTAGGGGCGGGGCTTGCCCCGCCCGGGGCGGCCGCAAGGGCCGCCCCTACGAAGACAAACGCAACGCAGCGAGTCGAGGCACACCGAGGGCTCGTAGGGGCTGACCGGCCGGGCGCTCGCGCCCTCGGCACACGGATGGCACCGTAGGGGCGGGGCTTGCCCCGCCCGGGCGGCCGCGAGGGCCGCCCCTACGACGGCAAGTGCAATGCGAGTCGCGAGACACGCCGAGTGCACCGTAGGGGCGGGGCTTGCCCCGCCCGGGGCCGCCGCGAGGGCCGCCCCTATGACGACAGTGCAATGCGAGTCGCGATACACCGAGTGCACCGTAGGGGCGGGGCTTGCCCGCCCGGGGCGGCCGCGAGGGCCGCCCCTACGAAGACAAGTGCAATGCGAGTCGCGAGACACGCCGGGTGCACCGTAGGGGCGGGGCTTGCCCCGCCCGGGGCGGCCGCGAGGGCCGCCCCTACGACGACAAGTGCAATGCGAGTCGCGATACGCCGGGTGCACCGTAGGGGCGGGGCTTGCCCCGCCCGGGGCGGCCGCGAGGGCCGCCCCTATGACGACAGTGCAATGCGAGTCGCGATACACCGAGTGCACCGTAGGGGCGGGGCTTGCCCCGCCCGGGGCGGCCGCGAGGGCCGCCCCTATGACGACAGTGCAATGCGAGTCGCGATACACCGAGTGCACCGTAGGGGCGGGGCTTGCCCCGCCCGGGCGGCCGCGAGGGCCGCCCCTACGAAGACAACCGCACGATGGTCAGGGCGTTTTCGGGCCGGGTGTCGGGCGAACGATCTCGTACAAGGAAAGGCGTTCGCTCGACCAGACCAGCCGGAGCCAGCGCGGGAGCGCCGCCGGATCCCTCCAGCTCGCGACCTGGGGCCGCCGCTTGATCTCCTCGGGTCCGACGGCCACGAAGCGCCCCGCGCTCTCGAGCATCCATTGCTCCATGGCTGCCTCGGAATCGAAGCGCGGGAGGTAGGCGGGGTCCTGCCCGCAGACGTAGGCGACGTGAGGCTTGTATGCCAGGACCGGAGAATGACGGAGGCCGTGCTCCCGAAAGTAAGCGCACGCGGCGAAGATCTCGCGCGGCTCCTCCGCATACATCACCCGGAGCCGCTCCGCCGCACGTGACCCCTCGAAAAGGGCAGCCAGGACGAGCGCCCCGGTGGTCGCCGCCGCAACCGCAGGCGGCCGCAGGGGCGTCCGGCTCGCCAGCCATTCGACCGAGGCCTTCGCCGCGAGCGCGGCGAGCGCGCCGTAGAGGACGGTCGCGAACAGGTAGTAACGGGGCTCGAAGTGGTTCAGGGCCATCAGGAGGAGGAGCAGGCCGACCGGCAGCAGGAGCGCGATCGCTCTCTTCGACAACCCGCTCCTCCAGGCGAAGATCAACCCGAGCATCGTTAGAAGCCCCATGGGCCACGAGCCGAGGCTCTTGACGAAGCTGCTCACCAGGTTCGAGGGGTAATGGGTCAGGATGCGCACCGGGTCATGGCGGAGGACGTCGGAGAAGGAGTGGAACCGGGCCGCCACCGCCTCCACGCCCTCTCGAGAGGTGTCCTGACCGGAAATCTCCGGATAGAACTCGGTCGCAATGTTCAGGTAGTTCTCGTTGTAGAAGGGCGAGCCCCGGTGGCGATAGTTCGCGTACAGCCAGGGGGCGGCGATGCCCAGCGAGACGGCCGTCAGACCCCCGAGCAGGAGGAGCCGCTTCCGCCAGCTCACTTCGAACAGGTTCACGAGAGCGATCGCCAGGGCGAACGCGACGGGGAGGAATACGGCGTTGAATCGAATCAGGAATGCGAGCGCCGCCAGGGCGGCTCCGCCTCCCACCCTCCAGGCCGGGCGGAGGCGCGACGCCAGGAAGACGGTCTGGGCGGCCATGCACAACATGAGGAAAGGCATGTCGGTGACCGGCTCGATCGCGAGTCGAGCGAAGACCGGATTGGCGATGAGCAGCAGCTGCGCGCCGAGACCGACCGTATCCCCCCAGGATTCCCGAAACAGAAGGAAGGCGAGGAGACCCGCGAGGGCGGCGCTGAAAACGGCGATCGCCTTTCCCGCCGCGAAGAGGTCGCCCGCCAGCGGCCGGACGACCGCGAGGGCCACGGCGAAGCCGGGTCCGGTGAACCGGTCCCTCGGAAACAGTCCGCCGGCGATCCGTTCCGCGTCCGGTGCGTAGCGCCCATAGAAATCCGCGTCGACATAGGTGCAAATCTGGTGACGCCGGGCGAGGTACGCGAAGGCGCAGAGCGAGCCGGCGAAGATGAGGACGGCGGCAATCCAGGAGCGAGCGGTCCGCCGATCGTCGGCGTGAGCCGCCCGGGCCGGCGCGTTCAAGATCGTTTCGAGGAGGACCGCCGCGGTTCCCGGTCGGGCGAAAGGGCCAGTTTCCGGCCGGTGAACCCTTCGGCGAAGCGCGCATTGCACTCGATTCCGCGCAGACGGAGGAGGGCCCAGAAGGTGTCGTCGGACATCCACTGGTTGCCCTTCTGCGACGGGAAGAAGCGGCCGAGATGCGACACCTTGCGCCGGCACGCGGCCTCGTCGAGGGGAACGTAGACGTTCGGCGAGGCGGTGTCGCCGTCGTACTTCGGGATCTCGTATTCCAGGATCAGGTGATCCCGGAACGTGTTCCAGACGAGCTCCGCCACGACCCGGTGATCCTGATGGGCGTCCTCGCGCCGGGGGCAGAAGACGACGTGGGGAGCGGGGCGGCGCTTGAGGCGCTCGAATTCTTCCTTGATCCTCGCGGCCTGCGACGGAAAGAATCCGTCCCGGAAGCGCCGGGTCGCGATCCAGAGCGGGCCGGCACCCTTTCCGAGGGCTCGCGCGCTCGCGCGGGCCTCCTTCGCCCGGACGGAGTCACCGCTGAAGACGACCCAGTCGAGAGCGACGCCGCGCGTCTCGACGAGGTGGCGGATCGTTCCCCCGCAGCCGATCTCGATGTCGTCGGAGTGCGCCCCCACGCACAGGATTCGCAGGGGTCCGCGGGCCGGTCGCGGCAGCTCGAGGCGGATCATCCGTTGCGCGTCCGGAAGACGGGCTGCACGGGCCGGCCCTCGAGGAATCGCTCGACCCCCCGTCGAGCGCCTGGCGGTATACCGCGAGCGCTCCTCGCACCGCCTCCACCGTCCGGTCGATGTCGGCGTCCTCGTGGGAGAAGCTGACGACGAGCGACGGCATCAGGATCCCGCGCTTGAGCGTCTCCTGGAGGACCAGCGTCCGGAATGCCTGGGACGGGTTGCCGTCCGCGTCGCGAGCCGAGTAGACGAGGTTGCACGTCCGGCCGACGACCTGGAAGTGCTCGGCGACGCCGATCTCCCGCGCCGCGTCCTCGATCCCCTCCCGGAGACGCTGGCCCTGGCGGTGCAGGATCTCGACGACGCCTTCGCGCTCGTAGACGCGGATGGTCGCGATGGCGGCCGCCAGAGCGTGGGTCTCGGCCCCGTGCGTCGTCGAGAGCAGAAAGACCCGGTCGTCGTCGTGGCGAAGCCCGCCGAGCTCCATGATCGCCCGCCGGCCGACGAGGGCCGACAGCGAGAAGCCGTTCGCCAGGGCCTTTCCGAAGACCGAGAGGTCGGGGGAAACGCCGTAGAGCGTCTGGGCGCCTCCCAGGTGCCAGCGGAAGCCCGTGATCGTCTCGTCGAAGAGGAGCAACGCCCCCTCGGCGTCGCAGAGGCGGCGCAGGCCCTCGAGAAAGCCCGGCTCCGGCTCGCGGGCGGAGGCGGGTTCGAGCACGAGGCACGAGATCTGCGACGGGAATCGCCGGAAGAGCGTCTCCGCGCTCTCGAGATCGTTGAAGCGGAAGCCCTGGGTCAGCGCCCGGATGCTCTGAGGAATCCCCGCGGCCATCGGCGTCGTGCCGATGAACCAGTCGTCGGTCGAGAAGAAGGGCTGGTCCCTGCAGATCGCCACGAGATCGCGCCCCGTGGCGGCGCGGGCCAGCTTGACGGCCGCGGTCGTTGTATCCGAGCCGTTCTTGGCGAACTTGACCATGTCTCCAGGCACGACGCCGAGAAGCGCCTCCGCGCAGTCCACCTCGAGGGGGGAAGGGCGGGTGAAGTTCGTGCCGAGCCGCATCGCCGCGGCCGCCGCCTCGACGACGCTCGGGAACGCGTGGCCGAGCGTCACGGCGCGCAGGCCCATTCCGTACTCGACGAACTCGCGCCCATCGGTATCCCAGACGTGGCAGCCCCGGCCGCGCGCGATGAAGGCCGGCGCTCCCGCCGGATACTGGTCGTCTCCCTTGGCGTAGGTGTGGGCGCCGCCCGGAATGAGGTCGTGGGCCCGGGCGCGCCGTTCCGCCGTCGCCGGCGAGTCGGTCAACGGGGGGGCGCCGGGCTGTTCGGTCGAACGGATCCTGACGGTCATGCGCGGACCGTCAGGCGCCCGGGGCCGTCTTCCAGACTTCCCACGGAGTCTCGCCGCGCGTGTACATGTCGTCGAGGAGCTGCTTCTCCTTGAACGTGTCCATGCCGACGAAGAAGCCTTCGTACTTGTTCGTGATCAGCTGTTTCTTCGCGATGAGACGCTGGAAAGGCTCCTGCACGAGCTCCTCGCCCGGCCCGAGTGCGTCGAAGATCGACGGCCGGAAGACGAAGAACCCGGCGTTGACCCAGATGTCGGCTCGAGAGACGTCCTTGATGTCCGTGACCGAGCCGTCTCCGTTGGCGCTGACCAGGTGGAAGGTGAAGCCCGGCCGCGTCGACAGGAAGATCCCGGTCTTTTCGGAGGCCTTCAGCTTGTCGATGAGCAGCGGCAGGGGGCAGTTCGAAAGGCCGTCCGTGTAGTTCGCGAGGAAATACTCCTCGTTCTCGACGTACTTCTGGACCGCCTTCAGGCGCATGCCGATGTTGGCATGGAGGCCGGTGTCCACGAAGGTGATCTTCCAGTCCTGGATGTCGCTCGACTCGAGAGCGATGTCGCGGCCCCCGTTGGTCAGCGTGAAGTCGTTCGAGAGGTACTCGTTGTAGTTGAGGAAGTAGTTCTTGATGATGTCGGCCTTGTAGCCCAGGCAGAGGACGAAGTCCTTGTGCCCGAAGTGGGCGTAGTACTTCATGACGTACCAGAGAATCGGCCGGTAGCCGATGGTGATCATGGGCTTGGGGATGATCTCGGAGTATTCCTTGAGACGCATCCCCAGGCCGCCGCAAAAGAGTACGACCTTCATGAACTGGTTTCTTGGTAAGCCCCCATTGTACCAGCAGCGACGGAGGGGTCCTCGAGAACGGGCCCGCTTGTGATCCTTAGCAGAAATCCGGTGCGCACTCGGACATTGTAGGGGCGGCCCTCGAGGCCGCCCGCGGGCGGGGCGAGCCCCGCCCCTACGACTCCACGCATAGCGACTTTCGTTGCGGAACAGTAAGGGAACTCAGGCCGTTCCGCGGCGCGGCGCGCCGAACACGATCAGCTGCGAGCGCGCCGCGCTCTGCCGGAGCGCCTCCGGAAGGCGCATCTCGGCCCGGTGCGCCCAACGGCGATAAGAGCGCTGGAACCGGGATCTCGGCATGAGGCGGTAGAACCGCTCGAGACATCCGAGCGGCACGACCTGAGCGCGGTCGAAGAACGGGCGGCCCGCGGCGATGTAGTGATCGGAGGAATTGTCGCGAGGAGGATGGACGTCGGCCTCCTGCCATTCCCGGAACGCCCGCCGCGCGAGGCTCGAGGGGCGTCCCGGGACCGGGACCATCCAGCGGACGCGATCGAGCAGCCGGCTGTTGACGGCGGGTTCGAAGAATCGCGCCTCGCCGCCCTCGCGCAGCCGATCCGCCACTTCGGCGAGCGCGTCGGATTCCTCGTCGTGAGTCAGGTGATGGAGAAAGGCCTTGCCGACGACGAAGTCGAGCGACCGGCGCCGCACCGAACGCAGGGACGTCGCCGCGCTCTCGAATCGCAGGTTGCAGAGGCCGGTCCGATCGACGACTTCGCGGAGGATCCTCCCGCTCTCGATCGAGATGTCGGAAGCCGTCACGTCGGCCCCGAGCGCCGCCATGACGCAGGCGTTCTGGCCGTTCCCCGAGCCGAGCTCGAGGACCCTCGTTCCCCGGAGCCTCCCGGAAAAGCCGCCGAGGTAGAGGCCATGCCAGCTGGCGTGGACGGACGTCATGCGATCGAGAAAGGCGCGGAGGCGCGACGCGTCGGCCCGCCATTCGAGGACCAGGGTCACCAGCCGGTCGACGTCCACGGCCCGATACGCCGCATCGAAGTGGGCGCGCTGATGGTCCCCGTCGGACGACGGGTGAGAGGGCGTCAGGCCGGGGGCGCAGCGCTCCGCGGGTGAATCAATCGACGGGCTTCGCCGGCGGGGATCGATGGAAACCACGGTCCACCCTCGATTCTCGGAAAACCGCCCGTGGCGATGGGCAGGGGGAGGAAGGGAGCGGTGAAGGGGAACCGGCCGGTCGCGCTCTCGGTGCGCGATCGGTCGCCACAGCACGAGGAGGGTGGAACACCGCCATGGGCAACCGCCGGAAACGATGTTACTGCAATGTCTCCCGGTCGGAGGCGGGAATCAGGAGGCCCTTTTCGAGGAGGCGGTCCGCCGCGGCCCGCAGGGTGGCGAAGGCGAGCCCCGACCGTTCGGCGATGTCGAGCAGGGTCGGTCCGCCATCGGACTGGTTGAGGACCCAGAGCATCGCCATCTGCAGCTCGCCCGGGTTCGGGTACCCGCCCATGGAGGCATAGAGGCCCCGCCGCCCGAGCTGCGGCTCGCCCTTCGGGCTCGTATTGACGTACCGGCCGTTGCCTTCGAGAACCCCGAGCACAGACAGGTACGCCCTCAGCGAATCGGCGAGAGCCTCCGCACGGATGAAGGACAGATCGTCGGCCGACGTGTGGTACTCGGGATAACGGCCGTGAGGCGTGCGCGTCAGGCTGCCGACGGCGAGGTTGAACCCGGGGGAGCCGTACTGGCGCTCGTCGTATCCGTACGGGGAAAACTCGAGGATCTTGTGGCCGGGGGCGATGCGCTGGAGCACGTGGGCCGCCGCGCGATCGATCTCGGCGTCGCCGCGGCGGCTCTTCTTGTACGTCAGCGGTCCGGCGTCTCCGACGCAGGCGGCCACGAGGCCGTGACGGGTTCTCGACGCGGCCTCGGGATTGCGGGAGAGCCAGGCGATCGAGCCGATCGTGCCCGGTACGAAGAGAAATCGGTACGAATGGCGCCGCGGCACGTCGGCCAGGGAGCGCGCGAGAACGGCGAGCAGAGCGAGACCGGAAAGGTTGTCGTTGGCGAGCGAGGGATGGCAGGCATGGGCGGAGAGAAGGATTTCGTCCGTCTCCTCGCCGGGCAGGAACAGCTCGCCGTAGCTCAGGGCTCCCTCGGCGAGCGTCGAGTCGATGACGGCTTCGTACTCGCCGTCCGGCAGCGCTTCGAGGGCGCGGTGGGACAGGCAGAACCCCCAGTCGTCCTGGTAGTACGACGTGCGATACGGGATCCAGTCGGGCCGGTCCGGCAGCGTATGGAGGCGCGGCCGGAGCTCCGAGAGCGAGAGCCGCTTGCGGACGGGGACGCTGTAGTTGACGACGTGGAGGTTGGACCGTCGGAAGTCCACGACTCGTCGACCGCCCGCATCCGCGATCCAGGCGTCGCGAATGTTCCATTCCCGCGGCACGGTCCAGTCGAGCACGGCGGTGCCCGTGGGGACCTCGTGGATCGTCAGCGGCGCCACCCGCTGCAGGAGCGCGAGCGTCTCGCGAAGGCCGTTTCCGGTGATGCTCCGGCAGATCGGGTAGAGGTCTCGCGCGAGACCGTGCATCGCGAGCCCGAGCGCGGCGAAGTCGGCGCTTTCCGCCAGGGCGGCGACGCTTCGTTCGCTCGTCACGGCCGGAAGTCCGGATACGTGCGGTCGCGCTCGTTGACCAGGACGACCGGCCCCGGCCATGCGATTCCGAACGCGGGATCGTTCCAGCGCACGCCCGACGCATGCTCGGGACTGTAGCGGGCGGAGATCTGGTACGTGACCTCGGCCTCGTCGGTCAGGGTCAGGAAGCCGTGAGCGAAGCCCTCCGGCACGTAGAGCATCCGGCGGGAGTCGGCGTCGAGCACGACGCCGAAGTGGCCGCAGTACGTCTTCGAGCCGGGTCTCAGGTCGATGATCACGTCGTGGACGGAGCCCCGCGTGCAACGCACGAGCTTGGCCTCCGCGAACGGAGGCCGCTGGAAGTGCATGCCTCGCAGCGTTCCCCTGCGGGGGTTGAAGGAGAGACTGGCCTGCGCGACGTTCGGGTTCAAACCCCGCGCCTCGAACTCGCGAGGCTCGAAGATGCGCGCGAAGAAGCCGCGCTCGTCCGCGAAGCGCTCGGGCTCGACGACGTGAGCGTCCGCGAGGGGCGTCGAATGGAAGATCATGGCGTCACGAGAGCACGGTCACGCGGGGAATCGGCACGACGAAGCGGCCTCCCCATTCCCGGACGTAGGCGAGCTGCTCGACGATCTCGTCCTTCAGATTCCATGGAAGGATCAGGATGAAGTCGGGGCGAGCCTCGCGCAGGCGTTCGGGCGCGTAGATCGGGATGTGCGTGCCCGGCGTGAAACGTCCGTGTTTGTACGGGTTACGGTCCACCGCGAAATCCACGAAGTCCGTTCGGATGCCGCAGTAGTTGAGCAGGGTATTGCCCTTGCCCGGGGCGCCGTAGGCCGCGATCGTCTTGCCCTGCCGGCGTGCCCCGATCAGGAACTCGAGCAGGGCGCGCTTGGTCTCCTCGACCTGCGGGCCGAACGAGGCGTAGCGCTCGATCGAACGGAAGCCGTCCGCCTCCTCCGCCCTCCGAAGGTTCTCCACCGCCGGCTCCGTCGCGCGGTCGTCGTCCGCGTGGCAGGCGAAGATGCGAAGCGAGCCGCCGTGGGAGGAGAGCTCCTCGACGTCGAAGAGGCGCAGGCCGTGCGAAGCGAAGATCTCGATCACCGTCGAGAGCGAGAGATACGAGAAGTGCTCGTGATAGATCGTGTCGAACTGGTTGCCCTCCATCAGGCGCCAGAGATGCGGAAACTCCATCGTCACGGTGCCGCCGCGCCGGAGCAGGATCCGGAGGCCCGCGACGAAGTCGTTGATGTCGGGAACGTGCGCGAGGACGTTGTTGCCGACGATGAGATCGGCCGGCCCCGGGTCGGCCGCGAGCGTGGCCGCCGTGTCGCGTCCGAAGAAGGCCACGCGGGTCGGGACTCCCTTCTCGACGGCGGCCCGGGCCACGTTGGCGGCCGGCTCGACGCCGAGCACCGGAATGCCCCGGGCGGCGAAGTACTGCAGCAGATAGCCGTCGTTGGACGCGATCTCGACGACGCGGGAGTGTCCGCCGAGGCCGAACCGCTGCGCCGCCATCTCGGTGTATCGGCGGGCATGCTCGAGCCACGACGTGGAGTAGGACGAGAAGTAGGCGTACTCCGTGAAGATCTCGTCCGGAGAGACGTACTCCTGGAGCTGGACGAGAAAGCAGGTTTCACAGACCCAGACCCGGAGCGGGAAGAACCGCTCCATGCGATTCAATTCGTCGGGCGAGAGGAACGACTCGCACAGCGGCGACATGCCGAGATCGACGAAGACGCGGCGCAGGGGAGCCGCGCAAAACCGGC
This sequence comes from uncultured Acidobacteriota bacterium, assembly GCA_963738945.1. Classification (GTDB taxonomy): domain Bacteria; phylum Acidobacteriota; class Thermoanaerobaculia; order UBA5066; family Gp7-AA6; genus DAHUXD01. The sequence goes on along the minus strand of CAVTYD010000002.1, from coordinate 1,388,851 downwards.
AGGCCGGGAGGCTCAAGGCTTCTTCGCCCGGTCGCGGAGCGCGACGATGCGCGCCCCCGTTCTCGACCGCGCCAGGACCGTTCGCGCCGCGACCCGGACGTCGCGCACGAGCGAGTGCATTCCGCGGCGCCGGACGTATCTCCAGACCTCTCGGGCGCAGAGGATCTTCTCGGCGGGCGAGAGCGGCGAACGGCCGATCGAGCGCAGGTACTCGGCCGGCCGGCGCCAGTTCGGAAAGATGACGCGGCCCGAACGCGAGGGGTCGGACCAGCGGATGCGCTCGTAGATCGGGATGGCGCCGCCGCTGTCCTGCCGGATCCGGCGGTAGAAGAGAGTGTCCGGGACTTCGACGAGCCGTCCGTAGAGGGCGAACTCGGCCTGCCAGTAGGCGTCGGAGGAGGGATACGCCAGCAGCGGCGGCATTCGCCGGATCACGTCCGTGCGGATGACCCCCAGATGGGCGACGACGGGTCGGGGCGCGATCGCGTCGCGAAACCGCTCGTGCGGCGAGGACGACTTGGAAAACGGCCGGGCGTCGAAGGTTCCGATCACCTGGCCGTCCCGGTCGAGCTGAAAGGTCCGGGCATGGCAGAACACGACGGCCGGATCGCGGCCGAAAACGTCCAGCACGGTGCGCAGGTACTCGGGATGGAGGCGGTCGTCGTGGGCGATTCCCAGAAAGTACGTGCCCGAGGACTCGAGAAAGCACCGGTAATAGTTGCGATCCCCGCCGATGTTCGCCGCGTTGCGGACGTACCGGACCCGCGGATCGCGCTTCGCGGCCGCCCGGCCGATTTCCTCGGTCCGATCCGTGGACGCGTTGTCGGAGATGATGAGCTCGTAGTCGTCAAAAGTCTGCGCGGCGATCGAGGCGAGCGTTTCGCCCAGGTATTCCTCACCGTTGTAAACGGGCAGACCGATAGTGACGAGAGGCCGGGGCGGCCCCGATCCGGCATCGGACTCTGCCATTGACAGATGCTAACCCGAGCGTCAAGCCGGCGCCCGGGCGGGGGAAACAGCGTTCAGCGCGCGGCCGGATCGGTCCTGCGGGACGAGCCGGTCGCGCGGGTCGACGTGAAGGCGTAGATCGGGAGAGCTCCGCCGTCGACGACGAGGGACAAGGCCGCGTCGGCCGGAACCTCCAGCGGTCCGAAGAGCGAAGTGAGCCCGCGCCGGACGTCGCTGCGGGGCGGCACGACGAGAAAAGCCGTGGCGAGGGCCACGGACGGCTCTTCCTGCAGCGTGATCGCGACCGGTCCTCCCCAGAAATTCGGGTTGATCACGCGCACGTCGGTGAATGCGGCATCGGAGGGCGCGACGCCGCGGAGCGTGCGGAGCGGCGAGAGCTCCCCGGTCGAAACGGCGGGCAGCGGCGTGGGCTCCGACGAGGTTGCCGGCGATCCGCGCGACAGCACGGAAACGCGGACGCCGTCGTCCGCTTCCACCTCGAGAGTCCCCTGGCCCTCCCGCAGGCCGAAGGCCGACTCCAGAACGTCGTCGGCGCTCCAGGAGGCTCCGGGACTCAGGACGACGGAAACGGCGGTCGCGTTCGTGTTGTCCGTCTCGTGCTCGAGATACGTCACGCGCATGCCGGCTGCCTGGAGCCCGGAATTGGTCGCGACCAGCGAGGTGCGGCAGAGGCCCGCCCCGGATCGGGCGACGGGATAGAGGCTCGAGCGAGGTTGATCGTCCGGCGAGGCGTCTCGAATTCCGGCGGAGGCCGCGGCGCCCTCGCCGGGCAGGTCGACCGGGCAGGGCGCGGGGGCCGCCGCATCGGCGATGGTGGACGGCAGCTCTGCCGCCTTCGGAGCTGACGCGGATTTCATCGCCACGCTGCGATCGCCGAGCGGGCGCGCGACGTCACGATCGGGTGACCGGCCGACACGGCCTCGCGCCGACGTCGTCGGCGAAGTCTGCACGAGAACGAAGACCTGAAATTCGGGTCCGGTCGGCGCCGGCGTCGCAAGGCCCACGGGCGTCGCGGGGGCGAGGCCGGTCATCGGGACGTGTATCGCACCGCCGGCATAGATGCCGCTCGCCACCGGCGGAGCGAAATAGTTCTGCGCGTTCCGCAGCTCGTAGCGCGCGCCGACCTTGACGATGGCGGACGGGTCGACGTCGACGCTGGAGGCGTTGTCCCAGTTGTAAACCGTGACGTTGGCGCGGCCGAGCTCGTACTTGTTCGGCCGGATGAAGACCTTCGTGCCGGTGGGCCGGGAGGAGTAGTAGGTGTTGTTGGGGAAGTCGCTCGAGCTGAACCCGGAGACGCTTCCGTAGAGCGTATTGCCGTTCATGGTGATCGGGGCGAACGCATTGACCAGCGCGAGCGCGGTGCCCCCGACGAAGTAGTTGTCCACGATCGTCGGCGATGCGATGCCCTTGCTGTATCCGAGATTGGCGGCCGCGCCTCCCGAGGGAGAGTAGTAGGTGTAGTTGCTGCGCAGGACCGTGTTCTTCGCGACCTTGGTCGAGCTCGACGGGCTCGCCGCGGCGGTCCCGCTCGCCCCGAGCAGGATGTCCGTCGTCTTTCCGCTGACCTGGGACAGGATTCCGTTGTTGAACGACGTGTTGCCTTCGAAGTCGAGGTTGTCGAGCTTTCCGCCCTCGGTATAGGCGTGAATGCCCCAGCCGAACTGGGCGAAGATGATGTTGTCCTGGATGGTCTTCTTGCCCGTGTCGTTCTGGACGTAGATGCCGTGTCCGCTCCCGCGATCCGGGTTGTCCCAGCCGTTGTAGAAGATGAGGTTTCCGGAGATCTCGGTGTCCGGCGCCATGGCCGTCGAGAGAACTCCCTGTGCCGTGTCGTGGATGACCAGATTGATCAGTTTCGTGCGGGGGCCGAAGAGGTTGACGCCCTCGCCACGCCGGGCGGGCGTGGTATTGCCGGTTGCGCTCGTCGACCGCGTCGGGTCGGAGTTGGTGATCTCGAAGCCCCAGAACCAGGCGTCGGACCCGTTGATGAGGAGCGTGACCGAATTGGTCCCGTCGTTGCCATCCAGGATCGCCCGCTCGCCGTCGGCCTGCCGCACGACGATGGGCTCCCTCGCGGAGCCCGTGAGCTTGCTCGTGAAGTGGCCGACGTAGGTGCCCCCCGTCAGCCAGATCGTGTCGCCGGGCCTGACGGTGGCCGGCTGGGCGAGAGCCGTCGCGAGGTCCCAGGGCTTCAGCTTCGATCCGTTGCCCGACGAAGAGCCGTTCGGAGCGACGTAGTAGCTCGACGCGAGAAGGGGTGTGGAGGCGAGCCAGAGGGCGGTGAGCCAGGGGCGCAATTTGACCATGAAGGGGCGATTTTACCGCGCCCCGGCCCGGCCGGGCCGCCGGGTTTAGGCGTTCTTACTGGAGGGAGAAGGTCGAGACCAGGAAGACCGCCATCTGCCCGCGGGTGTTGGGGTTAGTCGGACAGAAATTTCCGCCTCCACAGCCCGAGGTGATGCCGCGGGCCGCGAGATCCTCGATCCAGGACGCCGCGAAGGCCCCGGCAGGAACGTCGCTGAAGACCGAGCCGGTCGCCGGGGGCGGAGCATAGGCGGGGCCCTCCAGGGCCTTCAGCAGGAAGACCGCCATCTGCGCCCGGGTCACCGAGGCGGTCGGGCAGAAGCCGCCCCCGCCGCACCCCGACGAGATCTGCTCGGCGGCGAGCTCCTCGATCCAGGCCGCGGCGAAGGATTGTGCGGAGACGTCGGTGAAAACGGTGCCCGTCGCGGCGGGAGGAGCGTAAGAGGCGCCGTGCTTGGCCTTCAGGAGGAAGACCGCCATTTGTGCGCGGCTGACCGGCGCGTTGGGGCAATAGTCGCCGCCCCCGCAGCCTCCGGTCAGGCCGTCCTGCGCGATGGTGTGAATCGCATCGTGAAACGGGTTGGATTGGGGGACGTCGAAGAACTCGTACGGGCCCGAGGCTGGACGTGAAGATGAAAGCGTTGAACTCGGGACCGGACGGCGCCGGTGCCGTCCAGGCGACCGGAGCTGCGGGCGTGAGGCCGGTCATCGGAAGTCCGATGGGATTCCCGTCGTAGGTTCCGGAGAGGACTGGCGCGCCGAAGTGATCCTGCGCGTCGTGGACGGTCGAAGTAGCTCCCGGTGACGATCAGGGACGAAACGTCGACGTTGACGGTCGCCGCGTGGTCCCAGTTGTAGACGGTGATGTTGGCGCGCCCGGGTTCGTAGGCGTTCGGCCGCAGGAAGACCTGGGTTCCGGTCGGAGCCGACGAATAGTAGGTGTTGTCCGGGTACTGGGAGGACGTGAATCCGGAATACGTGCCGTAGAAGACGTTCCCCGTCATGCGACACGTTCGTGCAATTGACGAGGCGGAACGACTGGCCGCCCGCAAAGTAATTGCCGGTCACGTTGGCGTTCGAGCACCCCGCCTCATAGCCGAGGTTGCTGTACTTGCCGCCCGACGGGAAGTACGTGTAGTTGTCGAGGAGGGCCGGGTTCTGCGCCATGTTCTCGGTTCCGCCCACCAGGAGGTTGGCCGCGTACGGACTGACGTGCGAGAGGCCGCCGTTGTCGAACGACGTGTTTCCCTGGAACTGGAGGTTGTCGAGGTGGCCGCCCTCCGCATACGCATGAATTCCGTAGCTGAAGCCCTCGAAGAGAATGTTGTCGTAGAAGTGCTTGGTGCTCGTCAGGTTCTGCGTGTAGATCCCGTGGCCGCTACCGCGCGTGCCGAGGTCGTCCCAGCCGTTGTAATAGACGATGTTTCCCGTGACCTCCGCGTCGGTCGCGGCTTCCCAGACGTCGAGGCCCTGGGACGTATCGTGCACGACGAGGTTGATGAGCTTGACGCCCGGCGCGCCGAGGTAGAAGCCGGGGCCGCGGCCGGGAGGCGGCGTGTTTCCGCCGTTGTTGGTGGTCCGGTTCGGGCTCGAGTTCGTGACCTCGAATCCCCAGAACCAGGTGTAGGAGCCGTCCACGGTGATGGCGGGATCGGTCGAGCTCGTTCCGTCGTACCCGTCGATCGTCGCCCGCTCGCCGGCGTACTGGCGCACGATGATCGGGGAGGAGGAGCTCCCGTTCAGGTTGTTCGTGAAGTGGCCGGTGTAGGTGCCGCCCCGCAGCCAGATCGTGTCGCCGGCGTGCACGGTGGACGGCTGGTTGAGCGCGGTCTGCAGATCCCAGGGACTGCCGATGCTGCCGTTGCCCGACGGCGATCCGGCTGGCGCCACGTAGAAGTCGGAGGCGAGCAGAGGTCCGGCTGCCCCGAGGGCGAGGGCCGCGATGCGGGCTCCGAAACGGGTCCAATTCGGGATCACTGAATGGATACTACTTAGGCAAACCCGCCGTCCGGAACTGTCCATTCAGGCAAAAAACGGACAGGTCGAAGAGGGGCCCGAGCGCCCCGAACTACTGTAGTCCGAAGGTCTTAACCAGGAACGCCGCCATCTGGCCGCGGGTGTCCGCCACGTTCGGGCAGTAATTGCCGTTGCCGCAGCCGGCCGTCACGCCCTCGTTCGCGAGCTCCTCGATCCAGGGCGTGAACGGGTCGGTCAGAACCAGGTCCGCGAAGAGTCCGACGGGAGGCGGGGGCACGTAGCCGGGATCGTGCCGGGCGCGCATCAGGAAGACGGCCATCTGGGCCCGGGTCACGATCGCGTTCGGGCAGTAGTTGCCGTTGCCGCATCCCGTCGTGATGCCGTCGGCGGCGAGCTTCTCGATCCAGCCGGCGGCGAACGTGCTCGTGTGCACGTCGTGGAACATCGACCCGGACGGCGCCGGGGGCGTGTAGCTCGCTCCGTACTTCGACTTCAGCAGGAAGACCGCCATCTGGGCGCGGGTCACACCCGCGGACGGACAGTAGTCGCCGCCGCCGCAGCCGGACGTGATCTGGTTGCGTCCCGCCGTCTCGACGAAGTCGAAGAACGGATTCGAGGGCGGAGTATCCGGAAACGTGATCACGTTGCCGCCGGTCGGAACGAAGTTGGGATCGTCGGTCACGAGGATCCGGTCGACCTCGCTGCCCGTGTCCCGTCCCCGAAACCGGATCGTGTTCGCCCCGGCCGAGAACGTGAAGATGCGCGGGTCGATCGAAAGGGGAACGCCGGAAGGGCCGCGGCCGTTCACGATGGTCCACTGCCAGTTCGGACCCCAGGTTCCCTCGGCGTCGTCGTACACGTCCTCGCTCCCGCCGTTCGCCTTCGTAAAGAACGTGTCGTGGTAGACGTTGATCGCGAGGACGCGACACCAGACGTAGTAGTTGCCCGCATTCGGCACGGTGACCGTCCAGCTCGCGGTCCCGGCGTTGTTCGCGCTCGAAGCGACGTAGCTGCCTCCGTAAGCGAGGGGATCGGAGCCAACCGCCATCGGGCTCGCGAGCGTCGCGGCCTCCGCCTCCTTGTACATGTACAGGTGAGACGGCGTCGGTGTGGGTGTCGGCGTCGAAGCGCCGCCGGAAGACGTCGGGGTCCGGCTCGGCGTCGCGGTTCGAGTGCGGGTCGGCGTGGCGCTCGGCGCGCTGGTGTGAGTCGCCGTCGGCGGAGCCGGGGTCGGGGTCCGCGTCGGCGTGGCCGTGTGAGTGGCCGTCGGAGGAACGCCGGTCGCCGTGTGGGTGGGCGTCCGCGTCGCGGTCGGCGGCGCGGTATGTGTCGCCGTCGGCGGTACGCCGGTAGCGGTGCGAGTCGGCGTCCGCGTGGCGGTCGGCGGAGAGGTGAGCGTCGCGGTCGGCGGCACGCCGGTCGGGGTCCTGGTCGGCGTATTCGTCGCGGTCCTGGTCGGCGTGTTTGTCAGCGTTCTCGTCGGCGTGCTCGTCGGGACGGGCGGCGTCGCGGTCGCGGTCCGGGTCGGCGTCTGAGTGGGAGGCGCAGCCGTCGGGGTTCGCGTGGCGGTGGCCGTCGGAGTCCGGGTCGGCGTGCGCGTCGGCGTGGCGGTCGAGGTTGGGGTCGGCGATCCGCCCGAGGACGCCGGAAGCAGGACGAAGACGTTGAACTCGGGTCCGGTCGGCGAGCGGTGCGCCGCCACGCCAACGGGCGTGGCGACCGAGAGTCCCGTCATGGGAAGGACGAGGGGCGAGCCGTCGTAGGTACCGCTCAGAACCGCCGAGCCGAAGAAGTCCTCGGCATTGCGGACCTCGTAGCCCTGCCCGACGCTGAGCACGGCGCTGACGTCGACGCTCACGGTCGAGTTGAGAGTCCCAGTTGTAGACGGTGATGTTGGCGCGGCCGGCCTCGTAGGCGTTCGGGCGCACGAAGACCTACGACGCCGGTCGGGCGGGACGAGTAGTAGGTGTTGCTCGGGATACTGGGACGAGGAGAATCCGGCCACGTTCCGTAGAAGGTGTTGCCCGTCATGGTGACGGGCAGTGCAGTTGACGAGCTTGAAGGACTGGCCGCCCATGAAGTAGTTGCCGGTCACCGTCGCATTCGAGCATCCGGCGCTCGTAGCCGAGATTGCTGTATTTGCCGCCCGATGGAACGATTGTAGGCGTAGTTGGCGTTGAGCGTCGGGTTGTGCGCGACGTTGATCGTCCCTCCGAGGAGAAGGTTCGCGGCATAGCCGCGATTCGAGCGACAGCCCGCCGTTGTCGAAGGACGTATTTCCCTGAATCAGGAAGTTGTCGAGGTAGCCGCCTTCGGCGTAGCCGTGGATCCCGTAGCCGAACTCCTCGAAGATGATGTTGTCGAGGATCTTCTTGCCGTCGGGTAGCCGATCGTTCTGGGCATAGATCCCGTGGCCGTGTCCGCGGTCGGGCGCGTCGTCCCAGCCGTTGTAGTAGATGAGATTTCCGTCGATCTCGGCGTTGGTCGCCGCCTCCGCACAGGTCGAGGCCCTGGCGGGTTGTCGTGCACGATCAGGTTGATGAGCTTGATGCCCGGCGCTCCGAGGTCGAAGCCGGACGCCCGTCGCCGCGGCGACGGCGGGTCATGCTCCGGCCGTTGGTCGTAGTGCGGTCGGGCTCGAGTTCATGACCTCGAAGCCCCAGAACCAGGTGTAGGAGCCGTCGACGTCGATGGCGGGGTTGGTTCCCGGAATCGTAATAGCCGTCGATCGTCGCCCGCTCGCCGGCGTACTGGCGCACGATGATCGGGGAGGAGGAGCTCCCGTTGAGATTGCTCGTGAAGTGACCGGTGTAGGTGCCGCCCCGCAGCCAGATCGTGTCGCCGGCGTGGACAGCCGACGGCTGGTTGAGCGCCGTTTGCAGATCCCACGGACTATTGATGCTGCCGTTGCCCGACGGCGATCCATTCGGGGCCGCGTAGAAGTCGGTGGCGGTGGCGGTCCGGTGCGCGAGCGCGCACGCGAGTACCAGAAGCCAACGGGTCAGAACCTTCGGGGACACTGGGTGAGAGACTAGGTCTCGTCGCCCCTCGAAGGCTACTGTTCCGTTCGTCCCGACGACGGACAGGCGTTCCCGTTCGACCGTCACCTGTCCTCGCGGACAGGATGGCGCTTGCCGCGACGGATCCAATCGCGTAACCTTCGGCAGAATGACAAAGGCGGCGGGTCGGTCGACACGACGAGCGTCCGTGTGCCTGCTGGCGTTTCATCCGCTGGTACTTTCGGAGTTCGAACGTCTGCTTTCCGATCACCCGCTCGCGGTGACGGGGCGGCGACTGGAGTCGGATCTCATCGCGGATCCGAGCCGGCTCGAGGTTCCGAAGGCGTCGGTCTACGTCCTCGAGAGTCACGCCCACCGTCCGACGCTGGAGGCCCTCGTCGTCGGCGTGCTGTCGCGCCATCCGACGGCGCGCCTGCTCGTCGTCTCGGAAAAGTTCGATCAGTCGATTGCGTTTCCGCTGCTCCGGCTCGGGGCGAAAGGGCTGCTGACCTTCGCGGAGTGCTCGGAGCAGCTCGCTCGGGCCGTCCTCGAGGTGGTCGGAGGCGGTTTCTGGGTTCCGCGGGCGCTGCTCTCGAATTTCGTCGACGAGACGATCACCACCGCCCGCCGTCCCCGGGGCCCGGCCGGGCCGGCCCGCCTGTCGCGCCGCGAAAAGGAAGTGATGGATTCCCTCCTCGAGAACCTGTCCAACAAGGAGATCGCGGCCAAGCTCAACATGTCCGAGCGGACCGCGAAGTTCCACGTCTCGAACCTGCTCGCCAAGTACGGGGTGCGGCGCCGGGCCGACCTGATCCTGCTGACGTACACGCAGCTCGACCGCTCGGTCTAGACGGGCCGCTCCGTCGAGAGGGGAGCCGAGGCGGCCGGCGGACGATGGAACTGATCTCGGTTCGCAAGGAAACGGTCGAGGCCGGCCGCGTGCGCGTGACCGGCACCATCGCCTACGACGACCGGCCCGGGACGACCGAGGAGTACTGGTTCGAGGTGCCGGCCGGCGTCGCCGAGTCGATCTCCGATTCCGGCAACGCGTGGCTCGTCGCGCTCCTGCCGATGGCCGCGGCGCTCGGCGAGCCTCTGCGCGTTCCGCTCCCGGTCGACCGCCTCCTCGTTCGCAACCTGCGCGAGGTGATGGTGATCTGGAGCGGCTGGTTCCCGCGCCTGCGGGTTGTCCCTCTCGAGACGCTCGCTTCCTCGCCGCCTTCCGTCGTGATGAAGCGAAAGACGGGCATGTTCTTCTCGGGCGGAGTCGACTCGTTCTACACGCTGCTCCACAACGAGGAGGACGAGGCCGCGGGCTTTCCCGTGGACGAGCTGATCGCGATCCACGGATTCGACATCCTTCTCGGCAACGACGACGCCTTCGAGCGCCACCGGCGTCGGCTCGAGCGCGTCGCGGCCGCGACCGGAAAGACGCTGCTGCCGGTGCGCATGAATCTGCGGCAGACGCGGCTGCGAGAGCTCTCGATGTCGGACCTCTGGCACGGATGCGCTCTGGCGAGCGTCGGGCTCCTTCTGGAGAACCGCTACGAACGGATCCTGATCGCCTCGAGCGAGGAGTACGCGAAGATCGGTCCCTGGGGCTCGCACCCTCTCACCGATCCGCTTCTGTCGACGGGCGCGACGTCGTTTCTGCACGACGGGGCCGCCCTCGCGCGCTGGCAGAAGCTCGAATTCCTGGCGCCGTTCGACGTCGTCCTCCCCTCGCTGCGCGTGTGCAGCCGCAACACCTCCGACGAGAACTGCGGCGATTGCGAAAAGTGCTGCCGGAACATGATCATTCTCGAGCTCCTGGGGGCTCTGGAGCGGGCCTCGACCTTTCCGGCGCAGAAGGTCGACCTCGACCGGATTTCGCGCCTCTTCATCCGCGGGTGGCGCGTCGCCTTCTACCGCGACCTCTACCGCGTGGCGCTCGAGCGTGGCCGTCCCGACATCGCGAGGGCCATCGGCCGGAGCGCCCGGCGGTCGCGTTGGCGGCGGCCGGTTCTGAAGATGGCCGAGCGGCTGAAGAGAATCCGGTACGGAAATCGCGCGGGAGCGTGGCTTCAGCGGCGGACGCTCTCCGGCATGCTGCGCTGACCGAGGCGGGCCGAGCTCCTGTGTAGGTTGTCTTCGTAGGGGCGGCCCTCGCGGCCGCCCTGGGCGGGGCAAGCCCCGCCCCTACCTTGCCCTGGGCTTGGGCTGAGTGGGTTGTCTTCGTAGGGGCGGCCCTTGCGGCCGCCCTGGGCGGGGCAAGCCCCGCCCCTACCCTAGCGCGCCGCCTTCGGCAGCCCGCCCCTCTTGCCCTGGGCTTGGGCTGATTGGGTTGTCTTCGTAGGGGCGGCCCTTGCGGCCGCCCTGGGCGGGGCAAGCCCCGCCCCTACCTTAGAGACGCCTAGTCCTCCGGCAGCAGCAGCCCCTACTTTGCCCTGGGCTTGGGCTGAGTGGGTTGTCTTCGTAGGGGCGGCCCTTGCGGCCGCCCTGGGCGGGGCAAGCCCCGCCCCTACCTTAGAGACGCCTAGTCCTCCGGCAGCAGCAGCCCCTACTTTGCCCTGGGCTTGGGCTGAGTGGGTTGTCTTCGTAGGGGCGGCCCTTGCGGCCGCCCTGGGCGGGGCAAGCCCCCGCCCCTACCTTAGAGACGGCTAGTCCTCCGGCAGCAGCAGAGACGCCTAGTCCTCCGGCAGAAGCCAGTTCTTGAGCGTCGTGGCGACCGAGCGGGCTGCCCGCCGCAAACGCCGCCGGCTCCGGTCGCGGAGCACGACCTCGACGACGTGGACGCCGCCGCCTCGGATCAGGCCCGACAGCTTTCGGGCGGTGCGATCGGAGAGCCGGACGTAGCGGGCGCCGATCGAGCCGGCGAGCGATTCGATCTCCGGGTTGAGAAGCTCGGTGCCGTGGGACCGGCCATGAGCGCCCATTTGCTGCCTGTGGATGAGCCCGTATCGCCCGTCGTTGAAGACGATGGCGGTCAGGGGAATTCGCTCCCGGACCGCCGTCAGGAGCTCGAGCCCCGACATCGCAAACCCGCCGTCGCCGAGCAGCGCGACGACCGCCCGATCGGGTCGGGCGAGGCGGGCCCCGATCGCGGCCGGGATGGCATAGCCCATGGACTGGAGGTCGGTCGGGAGGATCAGGGTCCGCGGGCCGAGCACGGAGAAGTGGCGGCGCGCGAGCATCTGATGCAGGCCCGAGTCGAGAACGAGCGCCGCATCGCGAGGCATCGCTTTCCGGAGCAGGGCGAAGAAGGCCGCCGGGGTTCCGCCGCGCAGGTCGGGGATGCGGGGCTCCGTTCCCTCGCCGACGGCGCGGAAGGCCCGCTCCTTCCAGGCGGCCAGCTCCTCCGCCTTCCAGGACGAGGCGGCGGGGGCGCTCGAACGAAGCGCCTCGATCGCCGCCGGGACGTCCGCTTCGAGAAGGGTCGAGGCCTCGTAGTTCGCGCCGAGCACCTCCGGCGACGCGTCGACGTGGACGAGCCGGCCGGCGGGCAGGCGCAGGCGGAATCCCTGTGCTCCGTTGTGGGAGAACTTGCAGCCGAGCGCGAGGACGAGGTCGGCGCTCTCGACGAGCTCGTTCAGGACCTCGGTCTTTCGCCGGTCGAAGCCGAGGACGTGCGGGTCGTCCTCCGGTACGACGCCGCGCCCCGACGTCGTCGTGACGATCGGCGCGCCGATCGCGGCGGCGAGCTCGCGCAGCGTCTCTCCCGCGTCCGCCGCGCCCTGGCCGCAGTAGAAGAGGGGGCGCCGGGAGCCGAGGAGGCGGCGTCGAATCGGATCGAAGTCGACCGGAGCGGACGCCGCCGGGGGCTCCGAGGAGGCCCGAGGGGCGACCTCTTCGGCAAAGAGAGCCGGAGGAATCTCGACCGCGACCGGGCCCGGTTCGCCCTCGCGGCACAGCCGGTACGCCTCCCGGACCGACCGCTCGATGTCGGAGGCTTCGCTCACGGCGATGACCCGCTTGACGACCGCGGAGAGCATGGCTCGCTGATCGAGCGCCTGGAGCTGATAGCGGCGGCCCGGCTTCGACGCCGGCGCTCCGACGACGTAGACGACGGGCGCCGAGTCCAGTCGAGCCTCCGCGAGGCCGGTCAGCGCGTAGGTAAACCCGGGTCCGGGAATCGTCGTGAGGATCCCGGGACGTCCCGACGCCCGGGCGTAGCCGTTGGCCATGAACGAGGCGCCGAGCTCGTGCACGGCGACGACCGTGCGCAGGTGCGAGGTGCGCAGCGCCTCGAAGAGGACGACGTTCTGGCTTCCGGGCAGGCCGAAGACCGTGTCGGCTCCGACGTTTTCGAGGGTCCGGCAGAGAAGCTCGGCGCCGTTCATGCCGGCTCGCTCGCCGGGGCTCTCCGGAAGCGGCGCGCGAGCCCCGCGGCGCGCCTCCGCAGAAAACGGCGAAATTCCTCGAGGCGGCGCTGCCGGCGGAAGGGCGGCGAGTCGGGGGCCTCGAGGAGATGGCAGGCGACGAGGTCTCCGCCGAGCTGAGCCTTGAAGTGCGTGACCGGATTCAGGGCCGCGTCCGTCAGGTCGTTGGCCGTGCTTCCGAGTGCCGCGAGCCGCTCGAAGACGCCCCATCGCAGGAAGGCGGTCGCCCCGAGCTTCAGGTGCGCGGCGTCGGCGGCCGCCGACACGGTGTGCGACACGGGGTGCGGGCCGAGGAGCACGAGCTGCGTCGAGATCGACTCGCCGGACGGCAGGCGCGCGTGGAACAGGCGGCCGAGGCGCTGCGCGCGGATCCGCTCGAAGTAGCGCTGGAAGGCGGCTTTCGGGAGGTACAGGGCCGCGCCCTTGCGGTCGTGGACCTGCGAGTGCATTCGGAAGAAGCTCTCGAAGTCGTCATCCTCGGTGATCGTCAGCCCCTGTGCGCCGCACCGATCGACGAGCCGCCGGAGATTCTGCTCCATGCGCCCGCGCAACGCGGCGAGGTCCTCGAGCGGCACGACGTAGCTGTACTGGGGCCGTGAGGTCCAGCCCCTTGCGAGGAACACGCGCACGTCCGTCAGAGGGCTCCGGCAGCGGAAGGCGATGCGGCCGTAGCCGCGCCCGGCCAGCTCCTCGCGGAGCGCCTCGAGGATCTCGTTGCGCCGGGCGGTCTGCTGCGACGGGTAGTGCGTTTCGAACGTTCGGAGGACCGGTCCGTTGTAGTACAGCAGCAGTCGCGGCGCCACGAAGGTGCCCGGCCTCGACGAGCGCTCGTACAGCGCGATGCCGCCCTGGATCTCGCCGCCCCGCTCGGCGACGAAAACGCGAAAGGAGCCCCCCGCCGCCCCGCACAACGCCTCGAGGTACTCCGGAGCGGCATAGACCGAGCCCTCGGCGGAGCCGGCGATGAGGTCGTTCCAGGAGGGGAACTCGCTCTCCGGGAGAGTTCGTACGGAGAGCGGGGCCTTCACCAGCCGAGCTTCCGCCGCAGCCGGCCCTTGCTCCAGGTGAAGATCTCGCGCAGGCCCGGCTGAGGATCGTCCCAGCACAGCGTGAGCTGCTCGGCTCCGATCCACGAACGGAACAGGCGCGAGAGGGGGAGGCGCCCCGCGCGCCACTCGAGCAGGCCGACCTCCAGGTCGAGTCGGGGAAACACGCAGCGCCTTCCCGCGCGGTAGGTCTCGACCGGCTCGACGGCCTCGCCCAGGGCGTCGCGGTAGGCCATGTCGCAGACGTCGATGCCCGATCTCGCCGCGAACCCCACGTACCACCACGGGCGCGCGTTGACCTCCAGCACCTTGAAGACGCCGTCGCGCTCGTCGAGCTTGAACTCGGCGCTGAAGATCCCGCGGTAGCCGATCTGGCGGAGCAGCCCCAGAAGCGCCTCGGACGCCGCCGACACCTCGCTCAGGGGGATGCTCTCGGTCGAGGTGCTGTTTCCGAAATCGGCGGGGTACATGCGAAGCCGCCGGCGGGCGAAGAGGCCGCACGCTCTTCCCGTCCGGTCGAGGAAGCCCTCGACGAAGTAGTGCTGCGTCGGGGGGCCGGGGATGTATTCCTGGAGCATCAGCGAGAAGCCCTTCTCCGCGGCCTCCGCGAGAAGCTGCTCCGCCGCCGCCCGATCCTTGAAGTGCAGCGCCTTGTATCCGTACACCTGGGCGAAGGGCCCCGACTGCGTCGGCTTCAGAAAGCATCCTTTCAGCTGATCGTCGGGGACGGGATGCAGGCTTTCGGGACCGGAGAGCAGCATGGTCCGCGGGTGAGGCACCGAGAGCTCGTCCAGCGTGCTCGCGAACCTTCCCTTGTCCACGAGCCGCTCCAGGACCTCGGGAGGCGGCAGGGAGGAGGGGAAGCGGGATGCGAGGCGCGCCGGCAGGCGGCTGACCGACATGGCCCACTTGTCGGAGGTCGGAAGGAGGGCCATCCGGGGAATCGACAGGGCCTCGAGGCGTTCGGCCAGTTCCTGATCCGGCAGGTCGCCCGGAACGTCCCCGGGGAGGGCCCGGTACCAGCGCGAGCGCCGCACGAGATCGCCGCCGGCGCCCAAGACGAAAACGGGGACGCCCCGGCGGCCGAACGATCGAAGGGCGCCGAGAGCCGTTATCCCCTTGCCCAGGATGAGCGCAGGAATTTCGCGCGGCCGTTCCGAGCGGCCTGTCATCGCTTTGCCAGTCGTTTCTTCCGCCCCCGACGGATGGTACCAAGAGCGGGTTCGGAGGGACGATCATTTGACAGGCTTCGGCCTCCGGCATAGCCTCCGGCCACCGTTGGCACATATGAAGAAGACGTTGCGTGTAGGACTCGCCCTAACTTTATTCGCGGCGGCCTGGTCGGGCGCGGCGACGCTGCCCCCCGGCTTTTCGGAGACGACCATCCCGGGTCTCACGAAGGCCACGGCGATGGACCTCGCCCCGGACGGCCGGATCTTCGTGTGCCAGCAGCAGGGGGCGCTTCGAATCATCGAGAACGGGGTTCTCCTCTCGACGCCGTTTCTGAACGTCGGAGTGGACCCGAGCGGGGAGCGCGGACTGCTCGGCGTGGCGCTCGATCCGAACTACGAGACCAACCAGTACGTCTACATCTACTACACGGTGCCCGGGACCTCCGGGGACCCGGTCCACAATCGCGTGAGTCGATTCACCGGCGATGGAGACCAGGTGGTCCCGGGCAGCGAGTTCGTCCTTCTCGACCTCGATCCTCTAACCAACCTCCATCACAACGGCGGAGCGCTGCACTTCGGCACGGACGGAAAGCTCTACATTGCATCCGGCAACAACGTCTGCAACGCCTGCTCTCAGGATCTGACCGATCTTTTCGGAAAAATCCTGCGAATCAACAGCGATGGTTCGATCCCGAGCGACAACCCGTTCGTGGGGATTTCGGGTGATCGCGGCGAGATCTGGACGTACGGGCACCGCAACCCGTTCACGTTCGGCATGGATCCCCTGAACGGCACGATCTACATCAACGACGTCGGCGAAACCACCTGGGAAGAGATCGACGTCGCCGCGCCGGGAGCCGACTACGGCTGGCCGGACTGCGAGGGCCCCTTTCTGACGGGAACGTCGACTCAGTGCGAGCCGTCGTTTCCGGCCTATGCGGAGCCAATCTTCTGGTATCCGCACAACCCGGAATGCGCGATCACGGGGGGCGACATCTATCACCCCACCGCCTCCGGGTTCCCGGCCTCGTATATCGGCAAGTACTTCTTCGCCGACCTCTGCGGAGGATGGATCCGGTACATCGATCCGAGTAACCCGAGCCCGCCCGGCGGTTACACGACCTTCGCGACCGACATCGATGGCCCGGTCGACGTGCTCGGCGGCTTCGACGGCCGCCTTTACTATCTGACGCAGGATCTGACCACCGGCGCGGGTCTCGTGTCCCTCGTCAGCTACACGGGCGGCACGCCGACGCCCACGCCGACCGGACCCACGCCGACGCCGACTTTCACGCGGACCCCGACGGCGACGCGGACCCCGACGGCAACGCCCACGCCGACCCGGACCTTCACGGCCACACCCACGCGGACCCGGACCGCGACGGCGACCTCCACACGGACCCCGACCCTCACGCCGACGTTCACGCGGACGCCGACCGCCACGGCGACTCCGACCCGGACGTTCACGCGCACGCCCACCCGCACCCCGACGCCGCCACCCGGGTCGCCGTCGGTCTCGTCGATCGCGCCGACCTCCGGCCTCGCTTCGGGCGGCATGGCCCTCGGGATCGTGGGGGCGAACTTCGTCGGGGGAGCGACGGCGAAGGTGGGCGGCGTCGCCGCGACCGGGGTGGTCGTGACGAACGGCTCGCTCATGTCGGCGACGGTGCCGGCGCTCGCGCCCGGAACGCTCGACGACGTGACCGTCATCAATCCGGGCAACCTCACAGGGACGCTGGCGAAGGGCTGGTTCGCCGATTTCCTCGACGTGCCGCAGGCTAACCTCTTCCACGGCGACGTCGAAAAGGTGTTCCGGGCGGCGATCACGGCCGGCTGCGGGGGAGGAAACTACTGCCCCTCGACCGTCGTCACCCGGGCCCAGATGGCGGTCTTCCTGCTGAAGGCGGAGCACGGTTCGGGCTATGTCCCGCCGGCCTGCACGGGTCTTTTCGGGGACGTGCCCTGCCCGAGCCAGTACGCGAACTGGATCGAGCGGCTGTCGAACGAGGGAATCACGGCCGGCTGCGGGGGCGGCGACTTCTGTCCGTCCGCCTCGGTGACCCGGGCGCAGATGGCGGTCTTCCTCCTCAAGACCCAGCAGGGCCCGTCGTACGCGCCGCCCGCCTGTACCGGGGTCTTCGGCGACGTGCCCTGCCCGAGCCAGTACGCCAATTGGGTCGAGCGGCTCTTCCACGAGGGAATCACCGCCGGCTGCGGGGGAGGAAACTACTGCCCGGCCTCGGCCACTCCCCGGGGCCAGATGGCCACCTTCCTGGTTCGAACGTTCAGCCTGCCCTGATTCGCGCGGCCCGAGAGGCCGGCCTTCTTGACAGGCCCCACCCCCTTACGTATTCTTACGCGCCCTCCCGGGGGAGGTCTGTCCTGCCCGCGGCCGGCGCGGGCCACCTTGAGAACCAGTTTTTGAGGGGTTTTGAGAATGGCTTTGGATACCAACATTTCGAGCGCCGAGGTTCGCCGCGACTGGTTCGTCGTGGATGCCTCGGGTGAGGTGCTCGGGCGGCTGGCGACCCGCGTGGCGCGGGTCCTGTCGGGAAAGCACCGCGCGACCTTCGTCCCCTACCTCGACATGGGCGACTTCGTCGTCGTCCTGAACGCGGAGAAGGTGAAGCTGACGGGCGTCAAGAGCGATTCGAAGGTCTACCGCCACCACACGGGATACCCCGGCGGACTGAAGACCGTCGGCCTGCGGCAGGTGCAGGAGAAGCATCCCGAGCGGATCATCGAGGAAGCCGTGCGCGGGATGCTTCCGAAGACGAAGCTCGGCCGCAAGCAGTTCAAGAAGCTCAAGGTCTACCGCGGAGCCAAGCATCCGCACGAGGCGCAGCAGCCCCGCCCCCTCAAAGTGAGCGCCGCTCGCGGCGGGAAGTAACCCGGAGGAACTTTGGCAGCAGCCGTCGAAATTCAGCACAGGGCCGTCGGGCGTCGAAAGACGTCGATGGCGCGCGTCCGCCTCATTCCGGGAACCGGAGCGATCACCGTCAACAAGAGATCGCTCGACGATTACTTCCCGAACAACGTCCTGAAGATGGTCATCAAGCAGCCGCTCCTCTCGACCGAGACGGCCGAGAAGTTCGACATCCACGCCACGGTCGCCGGCGGCGGCCCCTCGGGCCAGGCCGGAGCCATCCGCCACGGGATCTCGCGCGCTCTGACGATCTACAACCTGGAGCTGCGCAAGAAGCTGAAGAAGGAAGGCTTCCTGACGCGAGACCCTCGGATGAAGGAGCGCAAGAAGTACGGTCAGCGCGGAGCGCGGGCCCGGTTCCAGTTCTCCAAGCGCTGATGTCGCGATTTCGCGCTTCGGCTCACCGCACACGATTGACGTCCAAGGAAAGGGAGGTGTGATCTGGCATCTATTTCGATGAAGGAACTGCTCGAGGCTGGCGTCCACTTCGGTCATCAGACGAAGCGCTGGAATCCGAAGATGAAGAAGTTCATCTTCGGCAAGCGCAACGGGATCTACATCATCGACCTGCAGAAGACGCTCAAGCAGTTCAAGGAAGCCTCGAAGTTCGTGACCGACCTTGCCTCCGCGGGCAAGAACCTGCTGTTCGTCGGCACGAAACGCCAGGCCCAGGATGCGATCTACGAAGAAGCCAACCGCTGCGGCATGTTCTACGTGAACACGCGCTGGCTCGGCGGGACGCTGACCAACTTCTCCACGATCCGCAAGTCGATCCACCGTCTGAAGGAGATCGAGGGCATCCTCGCGCAGGATGACAACGAGAACCTGACGAAGAAGGAGCGGCTGCGGCTCGAGCGGGAGAAGGAGAAGCTCGAAAAGAACCTGACGGGCATCAAGGAGATGGACGAGCTTCCCGACGCGCTCTTCGTGATCGATCCCAAGCAGGAGTACATCGCGGTCAAGGAAGCGAACATTCTCGGCATCCCGGTCGTCGCCGTCGTCGACACGAACTGCGATCCGGATCTCGTGGACCACGTGATCCCGGGCAACGACGACGCGATCCGCGCCATCCGGCTCTTCGCGGCCAAGATGGCCGACGCGGTTCTCGAGGGGCTGCATGCCCACGGGGAACGCGAGGGGGCCGAGGAAGCGGCCACCGAGGATCGTCCGCGGACGCCGGAGCTCTCGCAGACGGCCGTCGTCGCCGACGCGTCCTAGTTACAGGAAGCGGGGCAGGAGACGGGAGTCGGGCCACGGCCCGATCCCGGCCCGCCTCCGCGCTAGAGGGGAACCATGGAGATTTCGTCCAAGCTCGTGTCCGACCTGCGCTCCGAGACGGGCGCCGGCATGATGGATTGCAAGAAGGCGCTGGTGGAGGCGCAGGGCAACTTCGAGGAGGCCAAGAAGATCCTCCGCAAGAAGGGCCTCGCCGCCGCGGCGTCCAAGGCCGGCCGCGCCGCGTCCGAGGGGCTCGTCGTCGCGCACGTCACCCTCAAGGGCGCGGTGCTCCTCGAGGTCAACTGCGAGACGGACTTCGTGGCGCGGACCGAAGACTTCCGGACGTTCGCCGAGAAGCTGGCGGACCGGATCGCGGCGCACGACGCCTTCGGCGATACGCGCTCGGGCGACGTCGCCGAGGTCGCGAAGCTGTCCTGGCCGGCGGGCGAGACCGTCGGAGACGCGGTCACGCAGCTGATCGCGACGCTCAAGGAGAACATCCAGGTCCGGCGCTTCGCCCGCCTCGTGCCCCGAGCGAGCGAGCAGTTCGCGAGCTACATCCACGGCAACGGCCGCATCGGCGTCGTGGTCGGCATTCCGGGCGGCGACGAGGCGCTCGGCAAGGACCTGGCGATGCACATCGCGGCTTCGGACCCGCGCTTTGCGGTGCGGTCGGAGGTCAGCGCCCAGGCGCTGGAGACCGAGCGCGAGATCGCGAGAGCGCAGGCGACCGCGGCCGGAAAGCCGCCCAACGTCGTCGAGAGGATCGCCGAGGGGAAGGTCGAGAAGTTCTACCAGGAGGCCGTCCTGGTCGAGCAGCCCTTCGTGAAGGACCCGGAGAAGACGGTCGGCCAGGTCATCGTCGAGCGCGCCGGCAAGGGCGCCCTGGACCTGCGGTTCGTCCGCTTCAAGCTCGGCGAGGGCCTCGGCCGCGCCGAGGAAGCGGCTTAGATTCTGAGCGGCCCGCTTCGCGGGCCAACCGACGAGAGAGGGAAAGTCTCGAAGGAATCCTCTCCCGCGAAAGCTCGGGGTGTCCGGGCGCCGCGGAAAACCTATAATCCCGCCACGACATGTCCGAGCAGCCCATGTACCGACGCATCCTCCTGAAGCTTTCGGGGGAGGCGCTCATGGGAGACCAGAGGTTCGGCATCTCCCCGGAGGTCGTCGCGCGCATGGCCGACGAGGTCCGCGAGGTCCATGCGCTCGGGGTCGAGACGGCGATCGTCCTCGGAGGCGGAAACATCATCCGTGGAGTGTCCGCCGCGGCGCAGGGAATCGACCGCGTCGCCGGCGACCACATGGGCCTGCTCGCCACCGTGATCAACGGCCTCGCGCTGCAGGACGCCCTCGAGAAGCGAGGCGTGACGACCCGTCTCATGTCGGCCGTCGAGATCCGGCAGATCGCGGAGCCGTTCATCCGCCGCCGCGCCCTCCGCCACCTCGAGAAGGGCCGGGTCGTCCTCTTCGTGGCCGGGACCGGCAATCCCTTCTTCACGACCGATTCGGCCGCGGCCCTTCGCGCCAACGAGATCCATGCCGACGTCCTGCTGAAGGCGACGAAGGTGGACGGCGTCTACGACGCCAACCCGGACACGGATCCGCGGGCCAACTTCCTGAAGACGCTGACCTACCGCCAGGCGCTCGACGCGGGACTGCAGGTCATGGACGCGGCGGCGGTGGCGCTCTGCATGGAGAACGGGATTCCGATCAAGGTCTTCAACCTCAAGATCAAGGGAAACATCCAGCGCGTGGTGCTCGGCGAGAACATCGGCTCGCTGGTCACGGCGGGGGGAGCATGAGGCCATGAGGCAGGAGTTGAAGGACATCGAGACGGAGATGACGGAAGCGATCGCCGCCCTGAAGGAGCGCTTCAAGACGCTGCGCACCGGGCGCGCCAACCTGGGGATGCTGGACGGCATTCTCGTCTCGGCCTACGGGGCAGACGTGCCCATCAACCAGGTCGCCAACCTCTCGGTTCCGGATCCGACCCTCATCGTGGCGACGCCGTGGGACCCGAAGATGGCCGTCGAGATCGAGCGCGCCGTCCGCAAGTCCGAGCTCGGCCTGAACCCGCAGTCCGACGGCAAGGTCGTCCGGATTCCAGTCCCGTCTCTGACCGAGGATCGCCGCAAGGACCTGGCGAAGAAGGCGCACGCGATGGCCGAGGAGGCGCGCGTCGAGGTCCGCCGCTATCGCCACGAGGGCAACGATCGGATCAAGAAGCTCTACAAGGACAAGACCATCTCCGAGGACGACGAGCGGCGCGGCCTGGAGGAATCGCAGAAGCTGACGGACAAGAAAATCAAGGAGGTCGACGACCTCCTGAAGGCCAAGGAGCAGGAGATCCTCGCGGTCTAAGTGGCGAACCTGCTCGTCATTGTCGCCGCCGGCTCGGGAAGCCGGCTCGGGCGCCCGGAGCCGAAAGCGCTCGTCCCCCTGGCCGGCAAACCGCTGCTTTCCTGGACGCTCGACGCGTTCGCTCCGGCGGCCTTCGCGAGGATCGTGGTGGCCGCGCCGCCGGATCGCATCGCCGACTTCGAGCGGCTCGTCGGCGGCCGCGCGCGGGTCTGCGGGGGAGGGGAGACGAGGGCCGCGTCGGTGCGCCGGGGCTGCGAGGCGCTCGAGATCCGCGACGAGGACGTCGTGGCGATTCACGACGCGGCGAGACCCTTCGTCACGAAAGACGAGATCGCGGCGGTTCTTCGGGCGGCGGAGGAGACCGGCGCGGCGATCGCCGCCACGCCGGTCGTGGACACGATCAAACGCGTCGCGGACGGGCGGATCGTCGAGACCGTGGACCGCTCGGCGCTCTTCGGCGCCGCGACGCCCCAGGCGTTTCGCGCGGGCATTCTGCGGAGGGCGCTCGCGTCCGGCGAGGATGCGACCGACGAAGCCGCGCTGTGCGAGAGGCTCGGAATCCCCGTTGCCATCGTTCCGGTTTCCCGGTTCACTCTGAAGATCACGACGCCGGAGGACCTCGAGCTGGCCGAGGCGATCCTGGCGCGGAGGCGGCCATGACGATTCGCGTGGGTCTGGGGTTCGACGCGCACCCGTTCGCTCTGTCCGGAGAGCTCAAGCTCGGGGGCATCGTGATCCCTCACGGTGTGGGGCTCGAGGGCCATTCGGACGGCGACGCGCTCATGCACGCGATCACCGACGCGATCCTCGGAGCGGCGGGACACGGCTCGATCGGCGATCACTTTCCTCCGACGGACCCTCAGTGGAAAGGCGCCGACAGCGCCGCCTTCCTCGAGCGGGCGCAGGACCTGGCGCGCGAGCGCGGGTTCGTCGTCGGCAACATCGACGCCACGGTGATCGCCGAGGCGCCCCGCATCGCTCCGCACGCGGCGAAGATCCGCACCCGCATCGCCGACATCCTCGGCATCGACCCGGAGACGGTCAACGTGCGCGGAACCAGCACGAACCGCCTCGGGTTTCCCGGCCGGGGCGAGGGCGTCGCGGCGATGGCGGTCGTCCTGCTGAACCGGCCCGAATGATCCTCTCGCGCCTCCACCCCATCGCCGAGGCCGTCCGGGCGCGGCCGCGGGAGGTCGAGTGGGTGCTCTTCGACTCCGAACGGCACGACCGCCGCGTCAGCGACTTGAAGCGGCTCTGCCGGGAAAACGGGGTGGCGGTGCGATACGGCCAGCGCCGGGCCCTCGACCAGCTCGCCGGCGCGGCCCACCAGGGAGCGGTCGCGCGGCTGGCCGTCCGGGAGTACCTGGGCGAGGAGGAGGCCTTGAGGGGGGCCCGCGGAGAGCGTTTTCTCTTCGTTCTCGACGAGATCCAGGATCCCCAGAACCTCGGGGCGATCCTGAGGGTGGCCGACGCCGTAGGGGCCGCCGTGGTCGTCCCGGAGAGGGGCTCGGCCCCGCTGTCGGATGCCGTTTCCCGGACGTCGGCCGGGGCGGTCGAACGGGTTCCGATCGTGCGGGCCAAGAACCTGCGGAGATTCCTGGATCATCTTAAGAATGAAGGGTTTCGGGTGATTGGCCTCGATCCGGGCGGCCGCGACTACTTCGACCTGGACCTGCGGGGCGACCTCGCCCTCGTCCTCGGAGCCGAGGGCAAGGGCATGCGGCGCCTGGTCCGGGAGGGGTGCGACGAGCTCGGCCGGCTTCCGATGAGCGGCAAGGTGGCTTCCCTGAACGTCTCGACGGCCGCCTCCGCGGCGGCCTACGTGGCTCTCCGGCAGCGGTCGGCGGAGGCGAAAAAGGGGTCTTGATCGAGTGATTTGCGGCTGGTAGACTCCGCGATTCACGCCGGTGGGGGATAGGTACGGGTCTGCTCTTTGAATGCCGGTTTCGAGGGTGGGAGACCGCGAAGGTCCGCTCGAGAGTTTTTTCCGCCGGCGTAGCTCAACGGTAGAGCACCCGATTTGTAATCGGAAGGTTGCGGGTTCGACTCCCATCGCCGGCTCCAAATGGAGGCAGACCCGCACTCGAAGTTTTCTCGGTTGGTCTCTTGAGCTCGGGCAGTTGGCCGAGTGGTTAATGGCAGCAGACTGTAAATCTGCCGCGCTTCGCGCTACGGAGGTTCGAATCCTTCACTGCCCACCATTGATCGAGGACGAGTCGCCGGAGCGCGGGAGTAACTCAGGGGTAGAGTCACAGCCTTCCAAGCTGTTGGTCGCGGGTTCGAATCCCGTCTCCCGCTCCATAAGGCGGGAATCGGGAAACGGAAATCGGAAATCGAAAAAGGTGCGCGCCGAGGAAATGTCGAAGCAGCTCGATTCCCGATTCCCGGTTTCCGATTCACGGATCGGAAGCGCCCACGTAGCTCAGTCGGTAGAGCACGTCCTTGGTAAGGACGAGGTCACCAGTTCAATCCTGGTCGTGGGCTCCAATGTGGCGGGATTCGAGTTTTGTCAAAGGTGAGAGGAAATGTCTAAAGAGAAGTTTGATCGGTCGAAGCCGCACGTGAACATCGGGACGATTGGGCACGTGGATCATGGGAAGACGACGTTGACGGCGGCGATCACGTTGATTTTGTCGAAGAAGGGTTTGGCGACGGCGAAGGCGTACGACCAGATCGACAACGCGCCGGAAGAGAAGGCGCGCGGCATCACGATCAACACGGCGCACGTGGAGTATTCGACGGACAAGCGGCACTACGCGCACGTGGATTGTCCCGGGCACGCGGACTACGTGAAGAACATGATCACGGGGGCGGCGCAGATGGACGGGGCGATTCTGGTGGTGTCGGCGGCGGACGGGCCGATGCCGCAGACGCGGGAGCACATTCTTTTGGCGCGTCAGGTCGGTGTGCCGTACGTGGTGGTGTTTTTGAACAAGACGGACATGGTGGACGACCCGGAGCTGCTCGAGCTCGTGGAGCTGGAGGTTCGGGAGCTGCTGACCTCGTACGGGTTCCCGGGAGACAAGACGCCGATCGTGAAGGGGTCGGCGTTGAAGGCCGGGGAGTCTGCGGACCCGAACTCGGCCGATGCCAAGTGCATTTTGGAGCTGATGGACGCGGTGGACGGGTACATTCCGGTGCCGGAGCGGGCGATCGACAAGGATTTTCTGATGCCGATCGAGGACGTGTTTTCGATCTCGGGCCGTGGGACGGTCGTGACGGGGCGCGTCGAGCGCGGGATCGTGAAGGTTGGGGAGGAAGTGGAGATCGTGGGGATCCGTCCGACGCAGAAGAAGGTCGTGACGGGTGTCGAGATGTTCCGCAAGCTCCTGGACCAGGGGCAGGCGGGGGACAACGTGGGTCTTCTGCTGCGCGGGACGGAGCGCAAGGACGTCGAGCGCGGGCAGGTGTGCGCCAAGCCCGGGTCGATCACGCCGCACCTGAAGTTTACGGCGCAGGCGTACATCCTGACGAAGGAAGAGGGCGGGCGGCACACGCCGTTTTTCAACGGGTACCGGCCGCAGTTTTTCTTTCGGACGACGGACGTGACGGGGACGGCGCAGTTGCCGGCGGGCGTCGAGATGGTGATGCCCGGGGACAACGTGAACCTGGAGATCAACCTGATCACGCCGATTGCGATGGAGAAGGGGCTGCGCTTCGCGATCCGGGAGGGCGGCCGCACCGTCGGCGCCGGAACCATCGTCGAGATTTTGGAGTAACCGATGCAAGAGAACGTCAGCCTCGCGTGTTCCGAATGCAAGCGCCGGAACTACACGACCACGAAGAACAAGAAGACGAACACCGAGAAGCTCGAGCTGGCGAAGTATTGCCGGTTCTGCCGCAAGCACACGGCCCACAAGGAAGGCAAGGTTTAGCTGAAAAAGTTCCGGAGGGGTGTAGCTCTAATTGGTAGAGCGGCGGTCTCCAAAACCGTAGGTTGGGGGTTCGAATCCCTCCACCCCTGCCATAAGCCGGGAAACGAATCGGAGTAGGCGGACAACGAAAATGATGCCAATCAAAGAATGGTGGCCGGCGACGGAGACGTTCTTCCGCGACGTCTGGTCCGAGGTCAGGAAGTGCACGTGGCCGGGGCGAAGCGAGGTCTCCGGGACGACGGTCGTCGTCATCGTGGCCTGCTTCCTCTTCGGCTTCTACCTCTTCGTCGTCGACGCCGGCCTCTCGTGGGTGATGGACCGCCTCTACAAGGCAGTGGGGTTGGTGACGTCATGATCACCGAGACCAATACGAAGAACTGGTACATCGTCCATACCTACTCCGGTTTCGAGGAGCGGGTGCGGCAGAACCTGCGCCAGCGCATCGAGGCCATGGGCATGCAGGAGAAGTTCGGCGACATCCGGATCCCGACCGAGACGCTGGTCGAGATGAAGGGCGGGAAGCGCCGCGAGATCCAGCGCAAGTTCTTCCCCGGCTACATCATCATCGAGATGGAGATGTCGGACGAGGGCTGGCATCTCGTCAAGAACACGCCGAAGGTCACGGGCTTCGTCGGCTCCGGCAAGGAACCGACCCCGCTCACGGCGGAAGAGGTCGAGCAGATCCTCCACCGTGTGACCTCGACGAAGGAGAAGCCCAAGCCGAAGCACACGTTCGAGAAGGGCGAGCACGTCCGGATCACGGACGGCCCCTTCACGAACTTCACCGGCGTGGTCGAAGACATCAACCTCGACCGCTCGACGCTGAAGGTCATGGTCACGATCTTCGGGCGCTCGACGCCGGTCGAGCTCGAGTTCCTGCAGGTTCAGAAACTGTAAGCGGCTAAGCGGAAGAGGAAGAGCGAAATGGCGAAGAAAATCACCGGATACGTGAAGCTCCAGATCCCGGCGGGGGAGGCGACCCCCGCGCCGCCGGTCGGGCCTGCGCTCGGCCAGCAGGGCGTCAACATCATGGACTTCTGCAAGAGCTTCAACGCGAAGACCGCGCCCCAGAAGGGACTGATCATTCCGGTCGTCATCACGGTGTACGCCGACCGGTCGTACAGCTTCATCACGAAGACGCCGCCCGCCGCGGTGCTGCTCCTGAAGGCCGCCGGAGTGCCGAAGGGGTCGGGGACGCCGAACAAGGAGAAGGTCGGCAAGGTCACGAAGCAGCAGGTCGAGGACATCGCGAAGACGAAGATGCCGGACCTGAACGCGTCGGACCTGTCCGCGGCGATTCGCGTGGTCGAGGGCACCGCGCGCAGCATGGGAATCGAGGTCGTTTAGTTCGCATTCGGATCGAGTCGCAGACCACACGGGAGTCGGAGATCCGGCGATGGCCGGATCGCTCGCACGACGAAGGAGGATGATGCCAAAAAGCGGTAAGAAGTTCCTGGCGGCCAAGGCGAAAGTCGAGGCTCGACCGTATCCGCTGCCGGATGCGGTCAAGCTCGTCCGCGACGTGCGCTTTGCGAAGTTCGACGAGTCGGTCGATCTCGCGATGCTGCTCGGCGTGGACCCGAAGCACGCCGACCAGATGGTGCGCGGCACGGTGGTGCTGCCCCACGGCACGGGCAAATCCAAGCGGGTGGCCGTGATCGCGGGCGCGGACAAGGCCAGGGAGGCGCAGGAGGCCGGGGCCGATCACGTCGGCGCGGAGGACCTCGTCGAGAAGATCCAGGGCGGGTTCCTGGAGTTCGAGGCCCTCGTCGCGACCCCGGACATGATGCGCCTGGTCGGAAAGCTCGGAAAGGTCCTGGGCCCGAAGGGCCTGATGCCGAACCCGAAGGCCGGAACCGTGACCCCCGACGTGGGCAAGGCGGTCCGGGAGATCAAGGGCGGAAAGATCGAGTTCCGGGTGGACAAGACGTCGATCATTCACGCGCCGATCGGGAAGATCTCGTTCGACGAAAAGAAGCTCGAGGAAAACGCCTCGGCCTTCATCAAGGCGGTGCTCAAGGCCAAGCCCTCGGCGGCCAAGGGCAAGTATTTCCGAACGGTCTCGGTCTCATCGACGATGGGGCCGGGAGTCGTGATCGACACCACGTCGATCGAGGCCACGTAGGCGGGAGCGACGATGAACAAAACCGAAAAAACGGCAATGGTCGAGTCGCTCTCGGGCGACCTCGCGAAGTCCTCGAACGCGATCCTGTTCGCGTTCGCGGGACTGAAGGTCCCGGAGGTCACGGAGCTGCGGCGCCAGGTGCGCGGCACCCAGTCGAAGTACCTCGTCGTGAAGAACACGCTCGCGCTGCGGGCGACCAAGGGCACGGCGCTCGAGGCCGTCGCCGAGCACTTCACGGGAGCCACGGGGGTGGCGTACAACCAGTCGAGCCCGGTGGCGCTCGCCAAGGTCCTGACGGCCTTCGCGAAGACGAACCCGAATCTCGTCTTCAAGGCGGCGGTCATCGAGGGCCAGGCCGTCGCGGCCTCGGAGATCAAGGCGATCGCCGAGCTTCCCTCGCGCGAGGAGCTCGTGTCGAAGCTGCTCTTCGTCATGCAGTCGCCGATGCGGCGCCTCGTGACGGTGTTGAACGGGCCGGTCCGCAACCTGGCGGGCGTCATGGCCCAGATCGCGGACCAGAAGTCGAAATCGGGGCCGGCCGACGCCGCCCCGGCTCAATGAAATAGGGATTTGTTCACTCTTTTAGAGAGAGTAGAGGAGAGGTAACGATCATGGCGATGACGGCAGAAACGTTCGTGAAGGAGATCGAGGGCATGACCGTCCTCGAGCTCAACGGCCTCGTCAAGGCCCTCGAGGAGAAGTTCGGCGTCTCGGCGGCCGCGATGGCCATGCCGATGGCGGCGGCGGGCGGCGCCGTGGCCGCGGCGGCTCCGGTCGAGGAGGAGAAGACCGAGTTCACGGTGCACCTGGCCGCGGCCGGCGACAAGATCAAGACGATCAAGGCCGTCCGCGAGGTCACGAGCCTCGGTCTCAAGGAGGCCAAGGATCTCGTCGACGGCGCTCCGGGCGTCCTCAAGGAGGGCGTCTCGAAGGACGAGGCCGCCGCGATCAAGAAGAAGTTCGAGGACGTCGGCGCCAAGGTCGAGATCAAGTAGTCGTTGAAGACTCTCGTCCCCGGTTCTCGGTGCCTAATTGCGAGGGCGCGAAGCGTCCCTCGCGCTAACAGGGGAGTCTGTTGATGACAGAGGTCGTGGTCTCGAGAGAGCGGAAGAACTTTTCGAAGATCCGCTCGTTCATGGATCTTCCGAACCTGATCGACGTCCAGAGGCGGTCCTACGAGCGCTTCCTGCAGATGAACCTTCTGCCGGAGGAGCGGGACCAGTCCGGGCTCCAGTCGGTGTTCACGAGCGTGTTCCCGTTCGCCGACTTCCGCGGGGCGTGCGAGCTGCAGTTCGTCAAGTACGCCATCGGCAACTGGGAATGCAAGTGCGGACGACTGAAGGGCCTCGAGCACCTGCGCATGGACTGCCGCTCGTGCGGCGCGAGGATCGTGACGGCCCACCCGCACGAAGAGGTCGTCTCCTGCGACAAGTGCGGCGCGCAGAACCCGAACAAGGTCTCGCTCTGCGACGTCTGCGGCAACCCGGTCGACCTGCAGATGAAGTACTCCGTGGCCGAGTGCCAGGAGCGGGGCATGACCTACTCGGTGCCCCTCAAGGTCACGTTCCGTCTCTTCGTCTACGACAAGGACCCGGACACGGGCGTCAAGACGATGCGGGACGCCAAGGAAGAGGAAGTCTTCTTCGGAGACATCCCGCTGATGACCGAGCACGGCACGTTCGTGATCAACGGGACCGAGCGCGTCATCGTCTCGCAGCTGCACCGCTCGCCGGGCGTCTTCTTCACGAAGGAGTCGGCGCACGGCTATCTCGCCAAGATCATCCCGTACCGCGGATCGTGGGTGGAGTTCGAGTACGACCAGAAGGGCGTGCTCTTCGTCCGCATCGACCGCAAGCGCAAGTTCCCGGCGACGATCTTCCTGCGCGCTCTGGGCCTCGAGACCGACGAAGCGATCCTGCGGCAGTTCTACGCCGTCGTGCCCGCCCGCTTCGAGCGCGGCCGCGCGCACCTGACCGTCACCAAGGATGCCCTCCGGCAGGAGGAGATGCGCGATCGGTACTCCCGCGTCAAGCGGGAGGCCAAGCTCGTGTTCGCCGGCATCAAGCTCTCCGGCGATGACCAGAAGGAGATCGCCCGGAAGGGCTCGATCGAGCGCTCGGTGGACGAGTCCGCGGTCGAGAAGGCGTGCTTTCTCGCCGACGTCGTCGATCTCGCGACCGGCGAGGTGCTCTTCGAGGCCGGCCAGGAGCTCGGCGCCGGAGGCGTCGAATCCCTCAAGGAGCGCGGAATCAAGGACGTCGAGGTCTTCTTCCCGGACTGGGACCTCTCCACGCGACGTGCTCGTCAACACGATCCGCAAGGACACTCACAAGACGAAGAACGAGGCGATCCTCGAGATCTACCGGCGCCTGCGCCCCGGCGACCCGCCGACGTACGAGTCGGCCAAGAACCTCTTCGAGGGAATGTTCTTCGACGCCAAGAAGTACGACTTCTCGCGCGTGGGCCGCTTCAAGTTCAACATCAAGCTCGAGGCGGACTCCTCGGAGGACACGCGGACGCTGACGCCCGCGGACATCTTCCGGGTGGTCGGCTACCTGCTGCGCCTGAAGCGCGACGTGGGCCGTACGGACGACATCGACAACCTCGGAAATCGGCGCGTCCGCTCGGTCGGCGAGCTGCTCGAGAACCAGTTCCGCATCGGCCTCGTCCGGATGGAGAGGGCCATCAAGGAGAAGATGTCGGTTCACCAGGACATCGACTCCGCGATGCCCCACGACCTGATCAACTCGAAGCCCGTCATCGCCTCGATCAAGGAGTTCTTCGGGTCCTCGCAGCTTTCGCAGTTCATGGACCAGACGAACCCTCTCTCCGAGGTCACGCACAAGCGCCGCCTCTCGGCCCTCGGGCCGGGCGGCCTCTCGCGCGAGCGCGCGGGGTTCGAGGTCCGCGACGTCCACCCGACGCACTACGGCCGCGTCTGTCCGATCGAGACGCCGGAAGGCCCGAACATCGGCCTCATCTCGTCGCTGTCGTGCTACGCCCGGATCAACGACTTCGGCTTCATCGAGACGCCCTACAAGAAGGTCGAGAAGGGCCGCGTCATCGACCACTACCAGGTCGCGCAGATCGGCGACACGTCCTACAAGCTCGGCCAGATCGTCGAGAAGAAGGATCTCGATGAGGAGAACGAGCGCGTCCGCAAGAACCACAAGAAGGTGGCCGACGCCCTGCCGTTCGCGTTCTACCTCTCCGCGTGGGAGGAAGAGAACTTCGTCATCGCACAAGCCAACGCCGAGACCGACGGCAGCGGGCGCATCAAGGAGGAGCGGGTCATCGCCCGCTTCAACGGCGAATTCATCACGGCGGACCGCGACAAGGTGGACTACAAGGACATCTCGCCCAAGCAGCTCGTTTCCGTCGCGACGGCGCTGATCCCGTTCCTCGAGCACGACGACGCGAACCGCGCCCTGATGGGCTCGAACATGCAGCGCCAGGCCGTGCCCCTGCTGAAGGTCGAGGCGCCGCTCGTCGGCACCGGCCTCGAGGCCACGGTGGCCCGGGACTCGGGCGCCGTCATCCTGGCCAAGCGCGGCGGGGTGGTGGACCAGGTCGACTCGGAGCGCATCATCGTGCGCGTCGAGGGCGGCCCGGGCGAAACGGGGGGCAGCGGCAAGGAGTTCGGAGCCGACATCTATCCGCTGACGAAGTTCCGGCGCTCCAACCAGAACACGTGCATCAACCAGAAGCCGATCGTCCAGGAGGGCACGCGCGTGGAGCGCGGCCAGGCCCTGGCCGACGGACCCTGCACGCAGGACGGCGAGCTCGCCCTCGGGCGCAACGTCCTCGTCGCCTTCATGCCGTGGCGCGGCTACAACTACGAGGATGCGATCCTGGTGTCCGAGCGCCTCGTCCGCGACGACTACTTCACCTCGATCCACATCCAGGAGTTCGACATCGAGGCCCGCGACACCAAGCTCGGCCCCGAAGAAATCACCCGCGACATCCCCAACGTCTCCGAGAACGCCCTGCGCGACCTCGACGAGTCCGGCATCATCCGGATCGGCGCGAACGTCAAGCCGGGCGACATCCTGGTCGGCAAGGTCACGCCGAAGGGCGAGACCCAGCTGACGCCGGAAGAGAAGCTGCTCCGCGCGATCTTCGGAGAGAAGGCCGGCGACGTGCGCGATGCCTCCCTCAAGTGCCCGCCGGGCATCGAGGGCACCGTCGTCGACGTCAAGATCTTCTCGCGCAAGGGGATCGACAAGGACCTCCGGGCCCTCGCCATCGAGCAGGATCAGATCGCGAAGATCGAGAAGAACTCGAAGGACGAGATCCGGATCATCCGCGAGGAAGCCAACAAGAAGATCCGCGACCTGCTCGTCAACCGCGTGGCGGCCGAGGACGTCTCGGATCGCGACGGCAGCGAGATCGTCAAGAAGGGCTCGAAGTTCACGGCCGAGGGCGTGGCGCGGCTGAACCCGCAGCAGCTGAAGCGCCTCAAGCTGAAGGACGAAGAGATCGCCGACGAGATCACGCTCGTGCTGCGGCGCCAGGATTCTCAGATCGAGGTCCTCAACCGCGTCAACGCCGAGCGAATCGAGCTGCTCCAGAAGGGCGACGAGCTGCCGCCCGGCGTCATCAAGATGGTCAAGGTCTACGTCGCCATGAAGCGCAAGCTCTCGGTCGGCGACAAGATGGCCGGCCGCCACGGCAACAAGGGAGTCATCTCGCGCATCCTGGCCGAGGCCGACATGCCCTACCTGCCGGACGGAACGCCGGTGGACATCGTGCTGAACCCGCTCGGCGTGCCCTCGCGCATGAACGTCGGGCAGATCCTCGAGACCCATCTCGGCTGGGCCGCCAAGGTCCTCGGGATCTCGATCGCGACGCCGGTCTTCGACGGTGCGACCGAAGGGGAGATCAAGAAGCTTCTGAAGGACGCCAACCTGCCGAGCTCGGGCAAGACGATGCTCTACGACGGCATGACCGGCGAGCCCTTCGAGCAGCAGGTCACCGTCGGCTACATCTACATGCTGAAGCTCTCGCACCTGGTGGACGACAAGATCCACGCGCGTTCCATCGGGCCGTACTCGCTCATCACGCAGCAGCCCCTGGGCGGAAAGGCCCAGTTCGGCGGCCAGCGGTTCGGCGAGATGGAAGTCTGGGCGCTCGAGGCCTACGGCGCCTCGTACACGCTCCAGGAGCTCCTGACGGTCAAGTCGGACGACGTCGAGGGCCGCTCGCAGGCCTACGAGGCGATCGTCAAGGGCGAGGTTCCGGCCGAGCCGGGCCTGCCCGAGTCGTTCAACGTCCTCGTCCGCGAGCTCCAGTCCCTGTGTCTCGACGTGGAGCTGATCAAGCGATGAAGCAAATTCTCGGAATTTCGAATGGCCCGCAGGCGCGGCGTTCTCACCATGGGATGGTGAACCGCGTCCGCCTGCTCTCGTCGGGTCGCGTCGAGCGACCCACTCAAAGGAGCGGCTAAATTGGAAACGCTCGCTTTTGCCAACAGGCCGACGGCGCTGAAGGACTTCAACGCGATCAAGATCTCTCTGGCTTCGCCGGAGAAGATCCGCTCGTGGTCCTACGGCGAAGTCACCAAGCCCGAAACCATCAACTACCGCACGTTCAAGCCGGAGCGGGACGGCCTCTTCTGCGCCAAGATCTTCGGCCCCATCACCGACTGGGAATGCCTCTGCGGCAAGTACAAGCGGATGAAGCACCGCGGCGTCGTCTGCGACAAGTGCGGCGTCGAGGTGACGAAGTCGAAGGTTCGCCGCGAACGCATGGGTCACATCGAGCTGGCCTCGCCGGTATCGCACGTCTGGTTCTTCAAGGGCCTGCCGTCGCGGATCGGCCACCTGCTCGACATCTCGCTGCGCGACCTCGAGCGCATCCTCTACTTCGAGTCGTACGTCGTGGTGGATCCCGGCGAGACGGACCTCAAGGAGAAGGAGCTTCTCTCCGAGGAGCGCTACCGGCAGCTCCGCACCGAGCTCGGCGACGTCTTCGTCGCGCGCATGGGCGCGGGTGCCATCAAGGAGCTGCTGCAGCGGGTCGACGTGGACATGCTGGCCGAAGAGCTGCGCATGATCATGAAGACCGAGACCTCGCAGATCAAACGCCAGAAGGCGGCCAAGCGCCTCAAGGTGTGCGACGCGTTCCGCCGCTCGGGCCACCGCCCGGACTGGATGATCCTCGACGTCATCCCGGTCATCCCACCGGAGCTGCGGCCTCTCGTGCCCCTGGACGGCGGCCGCTTCGCGACCTCCGACCTGAACGACCTGTATCGCCGCGTCATCAACCGCAACAACCGGTTGAAGAAGCTCCTCGAGCTCCGTGCGCCCGAGGTCATCGTCCGCAACGAGAAGCGCATGCTCCAGGAGGCCGTGGACGCCCTGTTCGACAACGGCCGCCGGGGCCGCGTCCTGAAGGGCTCCAACAATCGGCCGCTGAAGTCGCTCTCCGACACGCTGAAGGGCAAGCAGGGCCGCTTCCGGCAGAACCTCCTCGGCAAGCGCGTCGACTACTCCGGCCGTTCGGTCGTCGTCGTCGGCCCGGAGCTGAAGCTCCACCAGGCGGGCCTTCCCAAGAAGATGGCCGTCGAGCTCTTCAAGCCCTTCATCTACAACCGGCTCGAGAAGAAGGGGCTCGCCCAGACCATCAAGGCCGCCAAGGAGCTCGTCGAATCCGGCGTGACCGAGGTGTGGGACGCGCTCGAGGAAGTGATCCGCGATCACGCGGTGCTCCTGAACCGGGCGCCGACGCTTCACCGCCTCGGCATCCAGGCGTTCCAGCCGGTGCTCGTCGAGGGCAAGGCCATCAAGATTCACCCGCTCGTCTGCCCGGCGTTCAACGCCGACTTCGACGGCGACCAGATGGCGGTCCACGTCCCGCTGTCGCCGAAGGCCCAGGTCGAAGCCGAGCTGCTCATGCTCTCGTCCAACAACATCCTGTCTCCGGCCTCCGGCCGCCCGCTCGCCGTGCCGTCGCAGGACCTCGTCCTCGGCATCTACTACCTGACGAAGTCGCGCTCGAATACCCGGGGCGAGGGCCGCATCTTCTCGGACTTCGACGAAGTCGTCCTGGCCTACGAGCAGGGCGACGTCGTGACGCACACGCCGATCCGGGTGCGATACTCGGGCCGGTACATCGACCTGACCACGCAGTACAACGACCAGGACATCTCGCACGCCGAGGTGCAGGACGTCGAGCGGACGCTGATCGACACGACCGTCGGCCGCGTCCTCTTCAACCAGGCGCTTCCGAGCGTCGTCCCGTTCATCAACGGCAATCTCAAGAAGCGCGGCCTCACGGACTTCGTCAGCTACGTCTACCTGACGTTCGGCGACGGCATGACGGTCCAGATGCTCGACGACCTGAAGGACCTCGGGTTCGCCGCGGCGACGCGGGCCGGAATCTCGATCGGCGTCGACGACATGGTGATCCCGGCCAAGAAGGAGGATTTCCTCCAGGCCGCCCGCAAGGAGGTCGCCGAGGTCGAGTCCCAGCGCTCCTCGGGCGTGATCACGACGGGTGAGCGCCACAACAAGATCATCGACATCTGGCACCGGACGACCGAGAACATTTCCGACGAGATGTTCCGCGAGATGAAGAAGTCCGACCAGGTCGGCAACGAGTTCAACCCGATCTACATCATGGCCGACTCGGGCGCCCGAGGCTCGAAGGAGCAGGTTCGCCAGCTCGCCGGCATGCGCGGCCTCATGTCCAAGCCCTCGGGCGAGGTCATCGAGACTCCCATCACGGCGAACTTCCGCGAGGGCCTCTCGGTGCTTCAGTACTTCATCTCCACCCACGGCGCCCGCAAGGGTCTGGCCGACACGGCCCTGAAGACGGCCGACTCGGGTTACCTGACGCGCCGGCTCGTGGACGTGGCGCAGGACGTCATCGTCATCCAGGAGGATTGCGGGACTTCCGACGGCATCACGGTCTCCGCGATCATGGAAGGCGGCGACACGCTCGAGCCCCTGCGCGACCGCATCGTCGGCCGCGTCTGCCAGGAGGACATCTTCGACCCGCTCTCGGAGGAGAAGGTCATCGGCATCGGGGACGAGGTCACCGAAGACCTGGCCTCCCGCGTCCAGGAGGCCGGAATCGAGCGCGTCAAGATCCGCTCGGTGCTGACCTGCGAGACCAAGCGCGGCGTCTGCCGGCTCTGCTACGGCCGCATGCTGGCAACGGGCAAGATGGTCGAGATCGGCGAGGCCGTCGGCGTCATCGCCGCCCAGTCGATCGGCGAACCGGGCACGCAGCTGACGATGCGGACGTTCCACTACGGCGGCACCGCCTCCCGCGTCACCGAGCAGTCCAAGCACGCCGCCAAGAACCCGGGCACGGTCAAGTTCCTGTCGATCGCGACGGTGACGCGCAAGGACGGGAACCTCGTCGTCGTCAACCGGAACGGCAAGATCACGATCGTGGACAACAAGGGGCGCGAGAAGGAGCGCTACTCGGTCGTCTACGGTTCGACGATCAAGGTCGCGGAAGGGCAGGAGGTCGTCCCGGGCCAGGAGCTCGTCGAGTGGGATCCGTTCACGTCGGCCATCCTCACCGAGGTCGGCGGCGCGGTCGAGTTCCGCGACATCGTGGAAGGCGAGAACCTCCGCGAGGAGACCGACCGGGTCACGGGCCTGGCCCAGAACATCATCGTCGAGACGGTGGGCGCGGAGAAGCGCTCGCCCCAGGTCATCATCCGCGGCGGCAAGTCCGGCGAGCGGAAGTACCTGCTGCCGATCGGGTCGCACCTCATGGTGACCGACAAGCAGGAGGTCCACCCCGGCGACGTGCTGGCGAAGATCCCCCGCGAGACCACGAAGACGAAGGACATCACGGGCGGCCTGCCGCGCATCGTCGAGCTCTTCGAGGCCCGGCGTCCGAAGGACGCGGCGGTCATCACGGAGATCGACGGATCGGTCTCGCACGGACCGATCGCCAAGGGCATGCGCAAGGTCATCATCACGGGCGACGACGCCGAGACGCGCGAGTACCTGATCCCGCGCTATACGCACGTCAACGTCCAGGAGGGCGAGCGTGTCCGGGCCGGCGATCCCCTGATCGACGGACCGATCAACCCGCACGACGTTCTCGCGATCCTCGGCGAAAAGGAGCTCCAGCGGTACCTCGTGGACAAGATCCAGGAGGTCTACCGCTCGCAGAACGTCGCGATCAACGACAAGCACATCGAGGTCATCGTCCGGCAGATGATGCGGAGCGTGAAGATCGAGGACGTGGGCGACACGGATTTCCTGATCGACGAGCAGGTCGACCGGTTCCGTTTCGAGGACGAGAACGAGCGGGTGCTGACGGCCAATGGTCAGCCGGCGACGGCTCGGCCGATGCTCCTCGGGATCACCAAGGCCTCGCTCTCGACGGATTCGTTCATCTCCGCGGCGTCCTTCCAGGAGACGACGCGGGTGCTCACGGAGGCGTCGATCTCGGGCAAGGTGGACAGCCTGCGCGGCCTGAAGGAAAACGTCATCGTCGGCCGTCTGATCCCGGCCGGAACGGGCATGGAGTACTACCGCAACGTCGTCCTCGAACGGGAGGAGATCCCCCAGGTCGAGGAGCCGGCCCTCGAGGACTTCCTCACGGATCCCGCCGAGGAGCTGGCGCTGGCCGAAGCCGACGCCGAGGTGGATGCGAGCGAGGAAGAGTAGAGAGTCTCTCGGCGCGAAACCCGCGGGGCCCGGAGACGGGCCCCGTTTCTTTTGTGCCCGGCGCCCTACTTGTGGCCGGGCGCCGGGGCGGGCGGCGGCGCGGCCGGAGCGGCGCCGACCTCGACCCGGCGGCTCGGCGGACGGGCCGAGGCGTCCGCGCCGACGGGTCGGCTCAGCCGGTCGTTCCAGCGCAGCGCGGTGGCCACGAGCGCGTCGACCCAGGTGCGCGGGCGTCGGGGACGGTTTGCGTTTGCCACGGGAGTCTCCTTGGTCCTCACGCGCGAAATGTGCCGGTACGGGATCAATCCCCGGGACGGCGCCGGGCGGGTATCCGATTCGAAATCCTCGACTTAGAGGAACCGCTGCGGCAATCCCGGCGGAGGTTTCGAGGCGCAGCCGGCGAGAGCCGCCCTCTCCGGACCGGCGGTCGAGGGGGCGCCCGGCCAAAACCGAGAGGGGTCAGCCATTTAAACGTTGACAGGTCCCCGATGCCCGCGTAAGATTCGCGGGTTTTTCCTCTGGACTCGGGCGAGTCGGTGGGACTGATTCGCCCGGTTCGAAGTAAAGCGTTTACGGTCGATCTCGGGTCCTTCCACGGCTCCGGGGGACACGGGGAGATCAGGAGAGTCGATGCCGACAATTTCTCAGCTCGTCCGGAAGGGCCGCGAGCGCCTCGCGGTGAAGACGGCTTCGCCCGCCCTGCAGCGCTCGCCGCAGAAGCGCGGCGTGTGCACGCGCGTCTACACCACGACGCCGAAGAAGCCGAACTCCGCGCTGCGCAAGGTCGCGCGCGTGCGGCTCACCAACGGGATCGAAGTCACGACCTACATCCCGGGCGTCGGCCACAACCTCCAGGAGCACTCGATCGTGATGATCCGCGGCGGGCGCGTCAAGGACCTGCCCGGAGTCCGCTACCACGTGATCCGCGGAACGCTCGATGCGGTCGGCGTCGCCAACCGCAAGCAGGGACGTTCCAAGTACGGCGCCAAGCGCCCGAAGGCTTAAGACCATGCCGAGACGCCGAGTCGTTGCCAAGCGCGAAATCCTGCCGGACCCGCTCTACAACTCCCAGCTCGTCACGAAGTTCATCAACTCCGTGATGATCCAGGGCAAGAAGGCCGTCGCCGAGGGAATCCTGTACGGCGCCCTGAACAAGGTTGCCGAGAAGACGCAGGACGATCCCATGAAGACCTTCAAGAAGGCGATCGAGAACGTCAAGCCGGCGCTCGAGGTCAAGTCGCGCCGCGTCGGCGGCTCGACCTACCAGGTTCCGGTCGAAGTGAGGCCCAACCGCCGGACGTCGCTCGCGATCCGCTGGATCATCGAGTATGCGACCGCACGCGGCGAGAAGACGATGCGCGAGAAGCTCGCCGCCGAGCTGCTCGACGCGTCGAACCTCCGCGGCGGCGCGATGAAGAAGAAGGACGACACGCACAAGATGGCCGAGGCCAACAAGGCCTTCGCCCACTACCGCTGGTAAGCGGAACGCCGACCCAGAGCACAGGACCGAGAAACGCCATGCCCCGCACTCATCCGCTGAAAGACATCCGCAACATCGGGATCATGGCGCACATCGACGCCGGGAAGACGACCACGACCGAGCGGATCCTTTTCTACACGGGCGTCAACTACAAGATCGGCGAGGTGCACGAAGGCACCGCGACCATGGACTGGATGGTCCAGGAGCAGGAGCGCGGCATCACGATCACGTCGGCCGCGACGACGTGCTACTGGGGCGGCATCCGCATCAACATCATCGACACCCCCGGCCACGTGGACTTCACGGCCGAGGTCGAGCGGTCGCTGCGCGTCCTCGACGGCGCGGTCGCGGTATTCGACGCCGTCGCGGGCGTCGAGCCGCAGTCCGAGACCGTGTGGCGCCAGGCCAACCGCTACAACGTCCCGCGCATCGCCTTCGTCAACAAGATGGACCGCATCGGCGCCAACTTCCCGCGGTGCGTCGAGATGATGAAAACGAAGTTGAACGCCAAGCCGGCGCCGATCCAGATCCCCTGGGGCACCGAGGCGGCTCACCGCGGCATCATCGACCTCGTCGCGATGAAGGCGATCGAGTTTCAGGACGACGCCCAGGGCTCCAAGTTCGACATCCTCGACATCCCCGCCGACATGAAGGACGAGGCCGACAAGTACCGCGAGATGCTCATCGAGGCGGTCGCCGAGACCGACGACACGCTGCTCGAGAAATACCTCCATGGCGGGAAGGTCGAGGGCCAGGAGATCAAGGACGCCCTGCGGCGGGCCACGATCGTGGGCCACGTTCAGCCCGTGATCTGCGGCTCCGCGTTCAAGAACAAGGGCGTCCAGCAGCTGCTGGACGCCGTGGTCGACTATCTCCCCTCGCCGCTCGACGTCCCCTCGATCAAGGGACACGACGACGTCGGCGCGGAGCTCGAGCGCCCGGCCTCGGACGAGGCGCCGTTCTCGGCCCTGATCTTCAAGATCATGACGGACCCCTTCGTCGGCCAGCTCGCGTTCTTCCGCGTGTATTCGGGCCACCTCGACGCCGGATCCGGTGTGTACAACTCGACCAAGGACGGGCGCGAGCGCATCGGCCGCATCCTCAAGATGCACGCCAACAAGCGCGAAGAGATCAAGGAGGTCTGGGCGGGCGACATCGCGGCGGCGGTGGGCCTGAAGAACGTCCAGACCGGCGACACGATCTGCGACGAGGACAACCCGGTGATCCTGGAAGCCATGAACTTCCCCGAGCCCGTCATCGCGGTCGCCATCGAGCCCAAGACCAAGGCCGACCAGGAAAAGATGGGAATGGCCCTGGCGAAGCTGATGCAGGAAGACCCGACCTTCAAGGTCCACACGGACAAGGAGACGGGTCAGACCATCATCCGCGGCATGGGCGAGCTGCACCTGGAGATCATCATGGACCGCATGGTTCGGGAGTTCAACGTCGGCGCGAACATCGGCAAGCCCCAGGTCGCCTACCGCGAGGCGATCACGAAGGAATCCCAGGGCCACGGCCGGTTCATCCGTCAGTCCGGCGGCCGCGGCCAGTACGGCGAGTGCAAGATCCGGATCAAGCCCGCCGAGGAAGGCCACGATTTCGTCTTCGAGAACGAGATCAAGGGCGGCGCGATCCCGAAGGAGTTCATCAAGCCGATCGAGCAGGGGATCAAGGAAGCCCTCGAGACGGGCATCCTCGCCGGCTACCCGACGACGGGCGTCCACGTCGAGCTCTACGACGGTTCGTTCCACGACGTCGACTCTTCGGAAATGGCCTTCAAGATCGCGGGCTCCATGGCCTACCAGGACGCCGCCAAGAAAGCCCAGCCGATCATCAAGGAACCGATCATGGACGTCGAGGTCGTGGTCCCCGAGGACTACATGGGCGACGTCATCGGCGACCTCTCGTCGCGCCGCGGCCACATCAAGCACATGGAGCCGCGGGCCGGGGTCCAGGTGATCACGGCGCGGGTGCCGCTCTCGGAGATGTTCGGCTACTCGACCAACCTCCGCTCCATGACGCAGGGCCGCGGCAACTACTCCATGCAGTTTGCCGTCTACGACGAAGTGCCGAAATCGGTCAGCGAAGAGATCATCGCCAAGGTCGGAAGCAAGTAAGAGGGAGAGATGGCTAAAGAGAAGTTTGATCGGTCGAAGCCGCACGTGAACATCGGGACGATTGGGCACGTGGATCACGGGAAGACGACGTTGACGGCGGCGATCACGTTGATTTTGTCGAAGAAGGGTTTGGCGACGGCGAAGGCGTACGACCAGATCGACAACGCGCCGGAAGAGAAGGCGCGCGGCATCACGATCAACACGGCGCACGTGGAGTATTCGACGGACAAGCGGCACTACGCGCACGTGGACTGTCCCGGGCACGCGGACTACGTGAAGAACATGATCACGGGGGCGGCGCAGATGGACGGGGCGATTCTGGTGGTGTCGGCGGCGGACGGGCCGATGCCGCAGACGCGGGAGCACATTCTTCTGGCGCGTCAGGTCGGTGTGCCGTACGTGGTGGTGTTTTTGAACAAGACGGACATGGTGGACGACCCGGAGCTGCTGGAGCTCGTGGAGCTGGAGGTTCGGGAGCTGCTGACGTCGTACGGGTTCCCGGGAGACAAGATGCCGATCGTGAAGGGGTCGGCGTTGAAGGCCGGGGAGTCTGCGGACCCGAACTCGGCCGACGCCAAGTGCATTCTGGAGCTGATGGACGCGGTGGACGGGTACATTCCGGTGCCGGAGCGGGCGATCGACAAGGATTTTCTGATGCCGATCGAGGACGTGTTCTCGATCTCGGGCCGTGGGACGGTCGTGACGGGGCGCGTCGAGCGCGGGATCGTGAAGGTGGGCGAGGAAGTGGAGATCGTGGGGATCCGTCCGACGCAGAAGAAGGTCGTGACGGGTGTCGAGATGTTCCGCAAGCTTCTGGACCAGGGGCAGGCGGGGGACAACGTGGGTCTTCTGCTGCGGGGCACGGAGCGCAAGGACGTCGAGCGCGGGCAGGTGTGCGCCAAGCCCGGGTCGATCACGCCGCACCTGAAGTTTACGGCGCAGGCGTACATCCTGACGAAGGAAGAGGGCGGGCGGCACACGCCGTTTTTCAACGGGTACCGGCCGCAGTTTTTCTTTCGGACGACGGACGTGACGGGGACGGCGCAGTTGCCGGCGGGCGTCGAGATGGTGATGCCCGGGGACAACGTGAACCTGGAGATCAACCTGATCACGCCGATTGCGATGGAGAAGGGGCTGCGCTTCGCGATCCGCGAGGGCGGCCGCACCGTCGGCGCCGGAACCATCGTCGAGATTCTGGAGTAGTGAGCGGATTGAGAGTGGTCTCTTTAACTGCGAGCGGGCGATAAACACATGAAAAACGACAAGATCAGGATCCGGCTCAAGGCCTTCGACTACCGGATTCTCGACCAGTCGGCGAGCGAGATCGTCGACACGGCGAGACGCACCGGCGCGAAGGTCGCGGGTCCGATCCCGCTGCCGACGGCGATCTCGCGCTACACGGTCAACCGCTCGCCGCACGTGGACAAGAAGTCGAGAGAGCAGTTCGAGATGCGGACGCACAAGCGCCTTCTCGACATCCTCGAGCCGACGTCGCAGACGGTGGACGCGCTGATGAAGCTGGAGCTCCCGGTGGGCGTGGACGTCGAGATCAAGGCCTTCGGGAAGTAAGAGTCAAGCGAGTAAGAAATGGCAGTTCACGGCATCATTGGGAAAAAGGTCGGGATGACCCAGATCTTCACGGCCGAAGGCATCGTCGTGCCCGTCACGGTCGTGCAGGCCGGGCCCTGCCTCGTCGTGCAGAAGAAGACCGCCGACAAGGACGGCTACGATGCCTTCCAGATCGGGCTGGTCGGGTCGCGGCCGGACCGGCGCGCCAACCAGGCGGCGCGAGGGCGGTTCGAGAAGGCCGGCGTCGCGCCGATGCGCACCCTCATGGAAGTGCGCGCGGACAAGGGCGACGAGCTCAAGCCCGGCGACAAGGTCCTCTGCGACGTCTTTGCCGAGAAGGACCACGTGGACGTCATCGGCACGTCGAAGGGCAAGGGCTTCATGGGCGTCGTCGCGCGGCACGGCTTTCGCGGCGGCGCGGCGACTCACGGCTCGATGTTCCACCGCGCCCCCGGCTCGATCGGACCGTCGGCGTTCCCGTCGCGCGTCTATCCCGGCACGCGCTCCTCGGGCCGGCTGGGCGGACGCCAGTCCACGGCCAAGAACCTCACCGTCGTGCGGGTGGACGCCGAGAACAACCTGCTGTACAT
This sequence comes from uncultured Acidobacteriota bacterium, assembly GCA_963738945.1. Taxonomy (GTDB): domain Bacteria; phylum Acidobacteriota; class Thermoanaerobaculia; order UBA5066; family Gp7-AA6; genus DAHUXD01. Next base: position 1,346,127 of record CAVTYD010000002.1, on the reverse strand, counting down.
CAGCGGCGCGGTCCCGGGCGCCCGGCACGCGATCGTGAAGATCGTGCGCTCGAGCTTCGCGAAGAAGAAAGCGTAAGGAAGGCGCGGCATGGCCAAGATTCCCGTTTGGAACTGGAAGAAGGAGCAGGTGGGGGAGGTCGCCCTGCCCGCCGGCGTCTTCGACTACCCGTACCGCAAGCACCTCGTGTGGGAGGTCGTGAAGGCCTATCTCGCCGGGCTTCGAGCCGGAACGCACAAGACGAAGGTCCGCTCGGAGGTTTCGGGCTCGGGCAAGAAGCCCTTCAAGCAGAAGGGAACCGGCCGCGCCCGCCAGGGCGGCAGCCGCCCGCCCATTCATCGCCACGGCGGGACCGCGCACGGCCCGGTGCCGAGGTCCTATGCGCACGACGTGTCGGTGGGCGAGAAGAAGAACGCGCTCAAGGCGGTCCTCTCGCGGCGCGCCGCGGAGGAGCGGATTCTCGTGGTCGACCGGCTCGACGTCGACAGCACGAAGACGAAGGATCTGGTCGCCGCGGTCGGGAAGCTCGGCGTCGAGGGCAAGGCGCTCTTCGTCGACTCCCGCGACAACGCGAACTTCGTGCGTGCCTCGCGCAACGTCCGGTCCTGGAAGCTGGTGGACGCGCTCGGCGTCAACGCCTACGACGTGCTCGCCCACGGCACGGTCGTCCTGACCAAGCAGGCGTTGACCCGCGTGGTCCGGAACCTGGGAGGCGAATGATGCTGCCGCAGGAGTTGATCCGCCGGCCGCTGATCACCGAGAAGGCGACCCGCCTGAAGGAGGCGTCGAACACGGTGTGCTTCGAGGTCGCCCGCTCGGCCAACAAGATCGAGGTCAAGCGCGCGATCGAGACGCTGTTCGGCGTGAAGGTCGTGGACGTTCGCGTGGCAAACCGCGAAGGCAAGTGGAAGCGCATGGGCCGGTTCGTCGGCCAGCGCAAGACCTGGAAGAAGGCCTACGTCCGGCTCGCGCCGGATCAGAAGATCGAGTTCTTCGAGGGCGTGTAATGGCAGTCAAGAAATTCAAGCCGACGTCCGCCGGGCGGCGATTCCAGACGATGCCCGACTTTCAGGAGCTGTCTCCGGTTCGCCCGGAGAAGAGCCTGACGGTCGGCCTGCGCGCGACGGGCGGCCGCAACAGCCAGGGACGGCAGACCAGCCGCTTCATGGGCGGCGGCCACAAGCGTCTCTACCGCATCATCGACTTCCGCCGCGACAAGCGTGGACATGCCGGCGAAGGTGGCGTCCATCGAGTACGACCCGAACCGCACCGCGCGGATCGCGCTGCTTCACTACGCCGACGGCGAGAAGCGCTACATCCTGGCGCCGAACGGCCTCGAGGTCGGCGCCAAGGTCGTCGCGGGACCGACCGCGGACATCGTCGCCGGCAACGCGCTGCCGCTGAAGGCGATTCCGCTCGGCACGACGATTCACAACATCGAGCTCACGCGCGGCAAGGGCGGACAGCTCGTCCGGTCCGCCGGCGCGTCCGCGCAGCTGATGGCCAAGGAAGGCGCCTACGCGCAGGTGCGCCTGCCCTCGGGCGAGGTGCGCGAAGTCCACATCGAGTGCTACGCCACGATCGGCCAGGTCGGCAACATCGAGCACGAGAACGTCTCGATCGGCAAGGCCGGCCGCAACCGCTGGCTGGGCTGGCGTCCGCACAACCGCGGCGTCGCGATGAACCCGGTCGATCACCCCATGGGCGGCGGCGAAGGCAAGACCTCCGGCGGCCGCCACCCGACCTCGCCGTGGGGCTGGAAGACGAAGGGAATGAAGACGCGCAACAACAAGCGGACCGACGGCTTCATCGTTCGGCGCCGCAAGTCGAAGGCATAACCGATGACGCGTTCCGTCAAGAAGGGCCCGTTCGTCGACGACCACCTGAGCAAGAAGGTGGCCGCGCTGAACGCAACCCGGGAGAAGAAGGTCATCAAGACCTGGTCCCGGCGCTCGACCGTGATTCCGGACATGGTCGGCCACACGATCGCCGTCCACAACGGCCGCAAGTTCATCCCGGTCTACGTCGCCGAGAACATGGTCGGGCACAAGCTCGGCGAGTTCGCGCCGACCCGGATCTTCAAGGGCCACAGCGGCAAGAAGGCCGAGGCCGGCGCCGCGGTGGCGGGAGCTCCGGGCGCGGCCCCGAAGGCGGCGCCGGGCGCCGCTCCGGCCGCACCGAAGGGATAGGGAATGAAAGCGACCGCCAGGCTCCGGTACATGAAGGGCTCCGCGCAGAAGGTGCGGCTCGTCGCCGACCTCGTGCGCGGCAAGTCGGTCAACGACGCCGTGGCGATCCTGCGCCACGCGAAGAAGGCCGCGGCGCGCGACCTCCTGAAGACCCTGCGCTCGGCCGTCGCCAACGCCGAGCAGAAGGAAGCGCACCTCGACGTCGACCAGCTCCGCGTCCGGCGGATCACCGTGGACAAGGGGCCGCAGGAGAAGCGCGTCCGTCCGGCGCCGATGGGACGCGCGTACCGTGTCCTGCACCGCAAGAGCCACGTCACGATCGAGCTGTCGGACGAGGCATAAGGAGCACCATGGGGCAGAAAGTTCATCCCTACGGATTCCGGCTCGGATTCAACCGGACCTGGCATTCGCGCTGGTTCTCGGAGAAGGACTACCTCACGTTCCTTCACGACGACCTGAAGCTGCGCCAGGAGCTGAAGCGGCGCCTGTCGCACGCGGGCGTCTCCGAGATCGACATCGAGCGCTTCGCCGGGAAGCTGAAGGTCAACATCCAGACCTCGCGGCCGGGGATCATCATCGGCAAGCGCGGCGCCGAGGTCGACAAGCTCCGGGACGAGCTCCAGAAGCGGACGAAGACCGAGGTCCACATCAACATCATCGAGATCCAGCGCCCGGAGACGGACGCGCAGCTCGTGGCCGAGTCGATCGCAATGCAGCTCGAGCGGCGCGTGGCGTTCCGGCGGGCGATGAAGAAGGGAATCGAGTCGGCTTTCCGCTTCGGCGCCCAGGGCATCAAGATCCGGTGCGCCGGGCGGTTGAACGGCGCCGAAATCGCGCGCTCCGAGTGGTATCAGGAGGGGCGGCTTCCGCTCCACACGCTGAAGGCCGACATCGACTACGGGTTCGCGGAGGCCAACACGACGTACGGAAAGATCGGCGTGAAGGTCTGGATCTACCGCGGCGAACAGCACAAGGCGAAGAACCGCAGGAAGTCGGCGGCCTAGGAAAGACGGGATAAGTCATGTTGATGCCTTCGAAAGTCAAGTACCGCAAGCAGCAGCGGGGACGCATGCGCGGGCAAGGCCTATCGCGGCGGCGAGCTCGCCTTCGGCGACATGGGCCTGCAGGTCCTCGAGCCGGGCTGGATCACCGCGCGGCAGATCGAGGCGGGCCGCATCGCGATGACCCGCGCCGTCAAGCGCGGCGGCAAGATCTGGATCCGGATCTTCCCGGACAAGCCGTACACGAAGAAGCCCGCGGAAACGCGCATGGGCAAGGGCAAGGGCGCCCCCGAGGGCTGGGTGGCGGTCGTCAAGCCGGGCCGCGATCCTCTACGAGATGGAAGGCGTGGACTTCGCGACCGGCAAGGAAGCGCTCGAGCTCGCGGCCGACAAGCTCGGCCTCCGGACGCGGCTGATCACCCGCCAGTCCGAGATGGAGGTCCGATGAAGAAGAAGGAGCGCGAGACGCTCGCCCTCCAGGGCGACGGCGAGCTCGCGGAGAAGGAGAAGGAGCTGCGCGAGGCGAGCTGGAAGCTTCGTCTGCAGAAGTCCACGGGCCAGCTCGAGAACCCGACGCGTCTGCGAGTGCTCCGGAGGGATCTCGCGCGCGTCAAGACTTACCGGCGGGCGATGGTGCTGAAGGGAGAGGCGGCCAAGTGACCGAGATGGCGGAAAAGACGGCCCCGAAGGACCGCGCGACCAAGGTCGGCCGCGTGGTTTCGAACAAGATGAACAAGACGATCGTCGTCGAGGTCGAGCGCCGCGTCCAGCACGCGGAATACACGCGGACCATCAAGCGCACGAGCCGGTTCCATGCGCACGACGAGTCGAACGCCGCAAAGGTCGGCGACCGCGTTCGTATCGAGGAGACGCGGCCGCTCTCGAAGCTCAAGCGCTGGCGGCTGCGCGAGATCGTGACCAAGGCCCAGGCCTAGGGGAGAGTGCCATGATCCAGATGGGAACCATCCTCGAGGTGGCGGACAACTCGGGCGCGCGCAAGATCGCCTGCATTCGGATGCGGGGCGGCTCGGCCGGCCAGTACGCGGGCCTCGGCGACATCATCACGGCGTCGGTCAAGGAGTGCGCGCCGGATTCGCCCTTCGTCGAGAAGCACGGCAAGCGCGTCGTCCGGGCGGTGATCGTTCGGACGCGCCGCAACCACCGCCGGAGGGACGGCTCCTACATCCGCTTCGACGACAACGCCGCCGTGCTCGTCTCCAACGAAGGCGAGCCGATCGGGACGCGCGTGTTCGGGCCGGTGGCCCGCGAGCTGCGCGAGAAGAAGTTCATGAAGATCATCTCGCTCGCGCCGGAAGTGCTGTGATGAAAGCCAAAGCCAGAATGAAGACACGGCCGAAGCTGAAGCGGGACGACACGGTCGTCGTGGTCGCGGGCAAGGACCGGGGGCGGCAGGGCCGCATTCTCCGCGTCTTTCCGGCCACGGGGCGGGTGATCGTCGAGCGCGTCAACCTGATCAAGAAACACATGAAGCCCAACCCGGCCAAGAACATCGCCGGTGGAATCTCGGAGAAGGAAGCGGCGATTCACATCTCGAACGTGATGCTGGTGGATCCGGACCGCGGCGTCGGGACGCGGATCGGACGCCGCCGGGATGCCGAAGGCAATCCGGAACGGGTGGCCAAGAAGAGCGGAGCGGTGCTCGCGTAGGCGAGAGCGCATCGGCGACGGCAGAAAACGAGAAACGGAAGAAAGAGCAATGGCAGCCAGACTCAAAGAACGCTACGCCACGGAAGTGGCCCCGGCCCTCCGGAAGGAGTTCGGGATCGACAACGCCATGGCGATCCCGCGCGTCGAGAAGATCGTCCTGAACATGGGGCTCGGCGAGGCGGTCTCGAACCCGAAGATGCTCGACGGCGCGGCCGAAGAGCTCTCTTCGATCGCGGGCCAGCGGGCGATCGTGACGAAAGCCAAGAAGTCGATCGCGACGTACAAGCTGCGGACGGGCATGCCGATCGGCGCCCGGGTGACGCTGCGGGGCGACCGGATGTGGGAGTTTCTCGACCGGCTGATCAACATCGCCCTGCCGCGCGTCCGCGACTTCCGCGGCGTGTCGCGCAAGGCGTTCGACGGCCGCGGCAACTACACGCTCGGCGTGCGCGACCACTTCATCTTTCCCGAGATCGACTACGCCAAGACCGACAAGTCCAAGGGACTGAACGTGACCATCGTGACGACGGCGGGACGGGACGACCGGGCAAAGGCCCTGTTGACCGAGCTCGGCATGCCGTTCGCCAAGTAATCGGAGAAGACTGAGGGATCTATGGCCACACGGGCAATGCGCATCAAGGCGGCGAGGAAGCCGAAGTTCATGACGCGGACGATCCGGCGCTGCCGGGTCTGCGGCCGTCCCCGGAGCGTGCTCCGGAAGTTCGGCCTCTGCCGCATCTGTTTCCGTCAGAACGCCAACATGGGGTACATCCCGGGCGTCCTGAAGGCTTCGTGGTGACGCGATGAAGACGAGCGATTCGCTGAGCGATCTGTTCACCCGGCTGCGCAACGGCATGCGGGCCGGCCACGACCGCGTGGACGTTCCGAGCTCGCGCCTCAAGGAGTCGGTCCTGAAGGTGCTCGAGCAGGAGGGCTTCATCGGGCCCTATCGCCGGGTGGAGGAGGACGGGCGGCCGGTCCTCCGCGTCGGGCTCAAGTACGATCACGAAGGCGAGCCGATCGTGGCGGGCCTCGAGCGCGTCTCGCGCCCGGGCCGCCGCATCTACGCCAAAGCGGACGCGATCCCGTCGGTGCTCGGCGGGCTCGGAGTTTCCATCGTTTCGACGTCCCGGGGCATCGTGACCGACAAGGTCGCGCGCGAGAAGCGCCTGGGCGGCGAAGTTCTCTGCAACGTCTGGTAAGAGGAGCACAGCCGTGTCGCGCATTGGAAAGATGCCGGTCGCGATCCCGAAGGGGGTCGAAGTGAAGGCGGACGCCGGGAAGGTCCGGGTCAAGGGCCCGAAGGGCGAGCTCGTCAGCGCCATTCCCGCGGGACTGACCGTGGCGGTGGCGGACAACCAGGTGAGGATCGACCGGTCGAACGACGAGCCCCACATGCGGGCGTGCCACGGGCTGCTGCGCAGTCTCGTGGCCAACTCGGTCGAGGGCGTGACGAAGGGATTCACCCGCGAGCTCGAGATCTCGGGCGTCGGCTACAAGGCCGAGGTCAAGGGCAAGTCCGTCGTCTTCTCGCTCGGGTTCTCGCATCCGATCGATTTCCCGATCCCCGAGGGCATCGCGATTGCGATCGACGCCAAGGCGGGGCGGATGACGCTCACGGGCGCCGACAAGCAGAAGGTCGGGCAGACGGCCGCCGAGATTCGCGGACTGCGCGTTCCGGACCCGTACAAGGCCAAGGGAATCAAGTACGTGAACGAAGTGATCCGGCGCAAGGTCGGCAAGGCCGGCGGGAAGTAGTCATGAACCGATCGAAAGCACGCACCGAGGCCCGGGACAAGGTCCGGCGCCGGATCCGCCAGGTGGTCCGGGGCGCGGAGGCGCGTCCGCGGCTGGCCGTATTCAAGAGCGCGCGGCACATCTACGCCCAGGTCATCGACGACGGCTCGGGCGCGACGCTCGCCCATGCGTCGTCCCTCGACCCGGGCCTGCGGAAGGACGCCAAGGCGAAGGCCGGTGTCTCGCGCGACTCGGCGGGAAAAGTCGGAGTCCTGGTCGCCGAGCGAGCGAAGAAGGCCGGCGTCACGAAAGTCGTTTTCGACCGCGGCGGATACCGCTATCACGGACGGGTGAAGGCCCTCGCCGAGGCCGCCCGGCAGGGCGGGCTGGAGTTCTAGTCGTGGGCACGAACAGGGGAGAAGCGCGATGAGCAGCAACCGGGGACCGAGGGCGCCGCGGGAGCGCGAGAAAGAGCGGGACGCGCAGGGGCGCGAGCTCATCGATCGCGTCGTCCACATCAACCGCGTGACGAAGGTCGTCAAGGGCGGCAAGAACTTCTCCTTCTCGGCCCTCGTCGTCGTCGGCGACGGCCAGGGGCGGGTCGGCTACGGCTCGGGCAAGGCCAAGGAAGTGCCCATGGCGATCAAGAAGGGCATCGAGATGGCCAAGAAGAGCATGCAGAAAGTCTCGCTGAAGGGAACGACGATTCCGCACACGGTCATCGGCGCCTACGGCGCGGGACGCGTGCTGCTGAAGCCGGCCGCCGCCGGTACGGGCGTCATCGCCGGCGGTCCGGTGCGCGCGGTGCTCGAGTCCGTCGGAATCCAGGACATCCTGACCAAGTCGCTGCGGACGACCAACCCGCACAACGTCATCAAGGCCACGTTCGACGGCCTGCTGCGGCTCCGGAACGAGGACGAGATCGCCAGGCGGCGGGGCCGCACGGCGGCGGAGCCGGCGGAGGAGAAGGCGTGACCGAGACGGGCAAGAGCGCCGAGAAGGCGAAGACGGGCAAGGACGCCGCGTCGGGCAAGGGTCGCCTCGCGATCACGCTCGTCAAGAGCGGCATCTGCACGCCGAAAGATCAGAAGGCGACGCTGAGGGGGCTCGGCTTCGGCCGCCTCGGCACGCGCGTCCTGCGCGACGACTCGCCGGCGGTGCGCGGAATGATCCGCAAGGTCCGCCACCTCGTCGAAGTCACGAAGGGCTAATCCAGCTATGGTCGAAAAGAAGAAGTCGTCCAAACCCGCGGCTCGGCCGGCGAAGAAGGCGGCCGGCAAGGCCCGGCCCGCGGCGAAGGCCGCTCCGAAGGCCGCGAAGACCGCGCGCGCGGCCGCACCCGAGGCGCCGAAGCCTCCGGCGGCCGCCCGCCCGCCGCGCCCCCAGAGGAAGGCGGGGCCGGCGCCCTCGCGGCCCGCGGCGACGGGAGTCCACGATCTGGCGCCCGCCGCCGGGGCGACGCACTACCGCAAGCGCGTCGGCCGCGGACCGGGCAGCGGCCACGGCAAGACCGCCGGCCGCGGCTACAAGGGGCAGAAGTCGCGGACCGGTTACCGCCACCAGCGCGGATTCGAAGGCGGCCAGATGCCGCTCCACCGCCGGGTGCCCAAGCGCGGATTCACGAACATCTTTCGGGTCGAGTACGACATCGTCAACCTCTCCGACCTCGACCGCTTCGAGGCCGGTGCCGCGGTCACGCCGGACGCCCTCGCCGCGGCGCGCCTCGCGCGCAAGAGCCGGCCGGTGAAGATCCTCGGCGACGGCGAGATCAAGAAGGCCCTGACGGTGTCCGCGCACAAGTTCTCGGCATCGGCGAAGGCCCGAATCGAGGCGGCCGGCGGCCGCTGTGAGGTGCTGTCCCGTTGAGCGCCGTCCAGAACTTCTTCAACATCTTCAACGTGCCGGACCTGCGCAAGCGGGTCCTTTTCACGTTCCTGCTGCTCGCGGTGTATCGGCTCGGAGCGCACATCCCGACGCCGGGCGTGGACCCGGCGGCGATCAGCGCCTTCTTCAAGGCGTCCGCCGGCTCGATCTTCGGATTTCTCGACATCTTCTCGGGTGGCGCGCTGCGGAGGCTCTCGGTCTTCGCGCTCGGGCATCATGCCGTACATCTCGGCGTCGATCATCCTGCAGCTGCTGACGGTCGTCTGGCCCTACCTCGAGAAGCTCTCCAAGGAAGGGGAGATGGGCCGCAAGAAGATCACGCAGTACACGCGCTACGGCACGGTGCTCCTGTCGATCATCCAGGCCGCCGGCATCGCCCTCTGGCTTCAGAAGCAGATCGCCCCGGGGGGCGCGCCGCTGGTTCCGCGTCCGGGCTGGGGATTTCAGCTGATGACGGTCCTGACGCTGACGACCGGAACGATCTTCATCATGTGGCTCGGCGAGCAGATCACCGAGCGCGGCATCGGCAACGGCATCTCGCTCATCATCTTCGCGGGCATCGTGGTCAACCTGCCGCGGGCGATCTTCGGCCTGTTCGATCAGATCCGCAATCGGACGATCTCGATCATCACCGCTGATCGCCGTGCTGATCTTCATGGTCGGCGATCGTCGCCGTCGATCGTCTTCGTCGAGCGGGCCCAGCGCCGGATTCCGGTGCAGTACGCCAAGCGCGTCGTCGGGCGCCGGGTGTACGGCGGCCAGAACACGTACCTGCCGCTGCGCGTCAACACGGGCGGCGTCATCCCGATCATCTTCGCAATCTCGATCCTCTCGTTGCCCGAGCTACCTCGCGCAGATTTCGGGCGCGGACTGGATGAAGCGGGTCGGCGACGTCGCTCTCGATGGGCCACCCGCTGTACATCCTGTTCTATGCCGCCGGCATCGTTTTCTTCTGCTACTTCTACACGTCGATCATCTTCAACCCCGTGCGACACGGCCGACAACATGCGCAAGTACGGCGGGTTCATTCCCGGGCATTCGCCCGGGCAAGAAGACCGCCGACTACATCGACACGGTCCTGTCGCGCATCACGATCGTGGGCGCCGTCGTACCTGACGTTCGTGGCCCTGCTGCCGGACATTCCTGAACAACGGCCTGAAGATCCAGGGAGTCCCGGGGATCGGGCCCTGGCTCGACGCCGCCCTGCCGAAGTTCCTGACGCAGGGTTTCGGGTTCAACTTCTACTTCGGCGGCACGTCGCTCCTGATCGTCGTCGGCGTGGCCATGGACACGGTCCAGCAGATCGAGTCGAAGCTCGTCGAGCATCACTACAACGGTTTCCTGAAGAAGAGCCGCGTCCGAGGGCGGAGGAGTTAGTCCGCCGATGCGCGTGGTCTTTCTCGGTCCCCCCGGCAGCGGCAAGGGAACCCAGGCGAAGCTCCTCGCGGAGCGCCTGAAGGTGCCCGCCATCTCCACCGGCGACATCCTGCGCGCCGCGGTCAAGGACCGCACGCCGCTCGGGATGCAGGCGCAGGCGATCATGGAGAAGGGAGAGCTCGTCTCGGACGCGCTCATCGTCGCGCTCATCCGGGACCGGATCGCCCGGGAGGACGCACGCCGGGGGTTCATCCTCGACGGCTTTCCCCGGACCCTCGCGCAGGGCCAGGCGCTCGAGGGGCTGCTCGAGGAGGGCGGAGAGGGGCTTTCGGCGGCCGTCAACTTCGAGGTCCCCGAAGCGACTCTCGTGGAGCGCATGCACGGCCGCGCGTCGGCCGAGGGACGGGCGGACGACCGGCCGGAGACGTTCCGGGAGCGGCTGCGCGTCTACCGGGAGAAGACCGAGCCCCTGGTCGGATTCTACGGGAGCCGGGGCATCCTGGCCGACGTGAAGGGCGTGGGCACCGTCGCCGAAGTCGCGGCGCGGGTGGACGACGCGCTGGCGTCCGTCCGCCGGGCGGGGGGGGCCGCGTGATCACGATCCGAAGCCAGGAAGAGCTCCTGAAGCTCGAGGAGGCGTCGCGCATCGTCCTCGAGACGCTCGACGAGGTCGAGAAGGCGGTTGCGCCGGGCGTGACGACCGAAGATCTCGACCGGATCGCCGAGGCCGAGATCCGCCGGCAGGGCGCGCGCCCCGCCTTCATCGGATACCGCGGCTATCCCGAAGACGCTGTGCACCTCGGTCAACGACGAGGTCGTCCACGGCATCCCGGGCAACCGGTCGCTCAAGGCCGGAGACGTCATCGGGATCGACTGCGGCGCCGTGTTCGACGGCTACTTCGGCGACGCCGCCCGGACGGTGCCCGTCGGGAAGGTCGCGGCCGAGACCGCGAAGCTCCTGGAGGTCACCCGGAAGGCGCTCGCCGCCGGAATCGCGGCGGCGAAGCCCGGAGGCCGGGTTTCCGACATCGGCGCCGCCGTCGAGTCGGTGGCCGTCGTCCACGGTTATGGGGTGGTGCGGGATTTCGTCGGCCATGGCGTCGGGACGGCGCTCCACGAGGAGCCGCAGATCCCGAACTACGGTCCGGCGGGGCGGGGAAGCCTGCTGAAGGCCGGGATGGTCCTCGCCATCGAGCCGATGTTCAACCTGGGCCGGGCGGAAGTTTCCGTGGACGCCGACGGTTGGACGGTGCGGACCCGCGACCGCTCCACCTCGGCCCATTTCGAGCATACGATCGCGCTCGAGCCGAACGGGGCGGTGATCCTCGGGACGGGTAGTCTGTCGGCCCTGCGGCCGGCCGCCGTGGGGGCCTGAGCCGATGTCCAAAGACGAAGCCATCGAGGTGATGGCGACGGTCGTGGAGCCGTTGCCGAACGCGATGTTCAAGGTGGAGCTGGAGAACAAGCATCAGGTCCTGGCGCACATCTCGGGCAAGATGCGAAAGAATTTCATTCGCATCCTGCCGGGGGACAAGGTCCTCGTCGAGCTGTCGCCGTACGACCTGACGCGGGGTCGGATCATTTACCGGTACAAGTAGGGAGACTCAAGTGAAAGTCCGAGCGTCCGTCAAGAAAATTTGCGCCAAGTGCAAGATCGTGCACCGCAAGGGAGTCGTCCGGGTCATCTGCACGACGCCCAAGCACAAGCAGAGGCAGGGGTAAGACATGGCACGCATCGCGGGAGTGGATCTTCCGCTCAATAAGCGAGTGGAGATCGGGCTGACGTACATCTACGGGATCGGCCGGCCCAAGGCCAACTTCATCCTCGAGAAGGCCGACGTCCGTCCCGACACCCGGGTCAAGGACCTGTCCGAGGAGGAGGTCGTCCGGATCCGCAAGGTGATCACGGACGACGTCAAGGTCGAGGGCGATCTGCGCCGCGACATCTCCGTGGACATCAAGCGGCTGATGGACATCGGGTGCTACCGGGGGACGCGCCACCGCCGCAACCTCCCGGTCCGCGGCCAGCGCACGCACACCAACGCCCGGACCCGGAAGGGCCCGCGCAAGCAGACGATCGCCGGCAAGAAGAAGGCGACGAAGAAGTAATACCGGATTTCGGAATCGGAAGCCGGATAGAGGAAGGTTATGGCTGAAGCGACACCGGTCAGTGCCACCCCCGAGAAGGGCGCGGCGAAACCCCAGAAGGGCAAGCGCGCCCGCACGGGCAAGAAAGAGAAGAAGTCGATTCCGCACGGTCAGGCGACCGTGGCGGCGTCCTTCAACAACACGATCGTTTCGATCGCCGACCAGGAGGGCAACATCCTCGCGTGGTCGTCGGCCGGGCGGATCGGCTTCAAGGGCTCCCGCAAGGGCACGCCCTTCGCGGCTCAGCTCGCCGCGGCCAATTGCGCCGAGCACGCCAAGGAGCACGGCGTCCGCTCGGTGGACGTGCGCGTCACGGGACCCGGCGCCGGCCGGGAGTCGGCGATCCGGGCGCTGCAGGCCAACGGCATCGACATCAAGTCCATCAAGGACTCGACCCCGATCCCGCACAACGGCTGCCGTCCGCGCAAGCGGCGGAGGGTGTAGGGAATAGGCACGCGTTTTAATCTCTGACGACCTCGCGTCGTCGGACCGTCTGTAAACCGGCTCGTCGATTCCGGCCGGGATGAAGGACGCAAAACAACCAATGAGGGATCGAGGAGGTTTTTGGGCTTGGCCCGCTATAGCGAATCAGTTTGCCGGCTCTGCCGGCGCGAAGGGATGAAGCTGTTCCTCAAGGGGGACCGCTGTTTCAAGGACAAGTGCGCCATCGAGCGGCGCAACTATCCGCCTGGCCAGCACGGCCGGCGGCGCTCGAAGCTGCTCGGGTACGGCATCCAGCTCCGCGAGAAGCAGAAGGTCAAGCGGATCTACGGGCTGCTCGAGAGTCAGTTTCGCCTCGCGTTCGCGAGGGCGGAGCGCCGCAAGGGCATCACCGGCGCGAACCTCCTCGAGGAGCTCGAGCGCCGGCTGGACAACGTCGTGTATTCGCTGGGGTTCGCGGCCTCGCGCGCGCAGGCGCGCCAGCTCGTGCGCCACGGCCACGTGGCGGTCAACAGCCGCAAAGTCTCGATCCCGTCCTTCCGCGTCTCCAAGGGACAGGTCGTCTCGATCAAGGAGAAGAGCCGGACGAACGAGCAGATCAAGGCCTCCGTCGAGACCGCCCGGGCGCGCGGCGTCCCGGCCTGGCTCGACCTGACGCCCGAGACCTTCAGCGGCGCGGTCGTCGAGCTGCCGAAGCGCGAAGACATCAAACTGCCGATTCAGGAACAGCTGATCGTCGAGCTCTACTCCAAGTAGCCGCCGACGCTAGGAGAGCACACATGACCCTGTGGAAAGGATTTCAGAAGCCCAAGCGTCTCGAGATCGACACCGAGACACTCACCTCGGTGTACGGGAAGTTCTACGCGCAGCCTTTCGAGCGCGGCTTCGGCACGACGGTCGGCAACGCCCTGCGCCGCGTCCTGCTCTCGTCGATCGAAGGCGCGGCGATCACCGCCGTGAAGATCGAGGGCGTCCTGCACGAGTTCTCGTCCCTGCCGGGCGTCGTCGAGGACGTCACCGACATCATCCTCAACCTGAAGCAGATCCCCATCAAGATGCACACGACCGACGAGAAGATCCTGACCCTCGACGTGGAGCGCAAGGGCAAGGTGACGGCCGCCGACCTCCAGGGCGACTCCAACATCGAGGTCCTGGACCCCGACGCGCCGATCGCCACCCTGTCCGAGAACGGCCGTCTCCAGATGGAGATGCGCGTCTCGACCGGACGCGGCTACGTTTCGGCCGACAAGAACTTCGACGACGACATGGGAATCGGCTACATCCCGATCGACTCGGTGCACTCGCCCGTCCGTCGCGTGAACTACCACGTCGAGGCCGCGCGCATCGGCCAGGCCACGGACTACGACCGCCTGGTGCTCGAGGTCTGGACGAACGGCACGATCTCGCCGACCGACGCGGTGGGCCTCGCGGCGACGCTGCTGCGGGACCACCTCACGATCTTCGTCAACGCCGATCACGAGACGGCGTTCGAGGGCGTCGGCGAAGGGGAGCTTCCCGAGAACCTGGCTGAGTACCTCAACAAGTCGGTCGACGAGCTGGAGCTTTCGGTTCGGAGCGCGAACTGCCTGAAGAACGCGGGGATCCGCTCGATCCGGGACCTCGTGCAGCGCACCGAGAAGGACATGCTCGAGACCAAGAATTTCGGCCGCAAGTCCCTGAACGAGATCAAGGACATCCTCCGCCCGATGGGCCTGTCCCTCGGGATGGAGCTCGAGCCGGCCGAAGCGAAGAGCGAGTAAGTCATGCAGCACAACCGGGCGGGGCGAAAGCTCCGCCGAACCACGGCGCACCGGCTGGCGATGTTCTCGAACCAGCTCGATTCGCTGTTCAACCACGAGCGCATCCAGACGACGCTCTCCAAGGCCAAGGAGCTCCGGCCCCTCGCCGAGCGGCTGATCACGCGCGCCAAGAAGGACGACGTCGCCGCGCGGCGGCACGTCTCCCGCTGGATTCCGGACCGCACGACGATCAAGCGGGTCTTCGAGACGCTGGCGCCGCGGTTCGTGGACCGGCCCGGCGGATACACGCGCATCCTGCGCCTGGGAGCGCGCCGGGGCGACGCGGCCGAGGCGGCGATCCTCGAGTTCGTGGACTACCGGTTCGAGGCCAAGGATCGCGGACCCAAGAAGGAATCCCTGTCCGATCGGGCCCGCCGGGCGTCGGGCGGCCGCGTCGAGACGGTCCGCAAGGACAAGGCCGAGGGCGGCGAGGGCGAGGAGGGTCCGGCGCGGGAAGCCGCACCGCGGCCGCCGCGCAAGGCTTCGGGTGGCAAGGCCGAGCGGACGAAGCCCGCGGCCAAGACGGCGCCGAAGAAGGGCCCGTCGCGCACGGGGCCGTCCAAGCGCGGAGCGTGAGGCTCCCTTGACGGGTTTTCGCGGGGCGCCGCCTTCGGGCGGCGCCCGTTTCGTTTGGCGATGACGTTTTCGCTGCGGCAGGCGCGATGGCTCGCGGTTCTGTGGGGAGTCTTCCTCCTCACCCTGACCTCGTGGCCGTCGCCTCCGGAGATCCCGGGCGTGACGTCGATCCCGAACTTCGACAAGTTCTGCCACGCCGTGCTCTACGGGGGGGAGGGCTTCCTGCTCTTCTTCGCGATCCGCTGGCCTTCCCCGCCCCGGTCGCCCTGGCTCGCCGCGATGTTCGTGGGCGGCCTGCTCGCGGTCTTCGGCACCCTCGACGAGCTCCACCAGGCATGGATTCCGGGCCGCTCGATGGAAGGGGCCGATGCCCTGACCGACTCGATCGCCGGCTTCGTGGGCGGCCTGGCCGCCGCGCTCGCGAACCGGCGCCGGTCTACCGCGGGGCCGGAGGCGACGGCTCTTCGACCCTGACGTACTTTCCGGCCGGCAGATCCGAGAGGGTCTGCACGATTCCCGAGGGCCAGGAGATCGTCAGCGTCCGGACGGATTTCTCGTTGCCGAGGCCGAAGAGCACCCGCGGGTCCGAGGACGAGAGATAGCTCGACCCGGCCTGGACGAAGCGGGTCAGCCGCCGGCCGCCGGGCGTCTCCGCAACCAGTCGCGCCCCGATTCCCTGGCGATTGGATTTCTTTCCGACGAGCTCGACGCCGAGCCAGTTCCCGTGCGCCCCGTCGTTGCGCAGCAGCTGGATCGGCCCGCCGGAGTTGGACACGGCGACGTCGGGATCGCCGTCGTTGTCGTAGTCGGCGACCGCCGAGCCGCGGCCGACGTATTCTCCGTTCACCTCGAGACCGCATCCCCGGTTCCGAAACCGGCCGGTGCCGTCGTTCCAGAGCAGCATCAGGGGTTGCTCCGCACGGACGGCCGACCCCTTGGGGCGGTCGTAGATGTGGCCGTCGGTGACGAAGACGTCGAGATTGCCGTCGCCGTCCAGGTCCACGAAGTTCAACCCGAACTTGACGTACCGGGCCGTCGGCGGCCCGAAGCCCGAAGACACGGAGCGGTCCTCGAAGACCCCGGACCCGAGGTTGCCGTAGTACTCGTTGGTCTCGTTCTCGAAGTTGGCGACGCCGAGATCGGGCCGCCCGTCGCCGTCGAGGTCGCCCGCGTCCACGCCCATGCCGCCCTGCGGATTGCCCTCGAGGCCGAAACCCGTGCCGGAGCTGATCGAGATGTCCTCGAAGCGGCCGCCCCCGAGGTTCCGGAACAGGTAGTTCATCATCTCGTCGTTGACGACGTAGAGGTCGGGTTTGCCGTCGAGGTCCACGTCCACGAAGACCGCGCCGAGGGCCTTTCCGATCGCGCGGCCGAGGCCGGCGTCCCGGGTGACGTCGGTGAACGTCCCGTCGCCGTTGTTGCGATAGAGAACGCTGACGGTGCCGTCGTACATCACGGGAGGACAGTAGTCGCGCCGTCCGGTCGCCGGGTCGCCGCAGAAGAGATCCTTGTCGCGGCGATCGTCGGCGTAGCGCGCGACGAAGAGGTCGAGGAAACCGTCGCCGTCGACGTCGGCCCAGGCCGCGCTGGTGGCAAAGGGAGGGCCGGCGACTCCGGCCCGGGCCGTGACGTCGGTGAACGTTCCGTCGCCGTTGTTGTGGAGCAGGACGTTGCCGCGGTAGTTCGTCAGGAAGAGATCCACGTGGCCGTCGTTGTCGTAGTCCGCCGCGATGGCGCCGAGCCCGTACCCGGTGTCCCGAAGGCCGGCCTTGTCGGTCACGTCGGTGAAGGTTCCGTCGCGGTTGTTGCGGTAGAGGCGGCTGCGGGACCCGGCGGCCTTCGCCGGCGGGAGGGGCCCCGATTGCACGACGAAGAGGTCCATCCACCCGTCGCCGTCGTAGTCGAGCCATGCGAGCCCGGAACCCACGATCTCGGGAAGCCGGTGCCCGGGCGTGGCGCCCCGGTCGTGCACGAACCGGAGGCCGGCGGAAGCGGCGACGTCGCGGAGCGTGACCGGGCAGTCGCTGGACGCGGCCCCGGACACGAGCGCGGCCCCGAACAGGGCGGCGAGGATCATGAGGATCCCGCGGCCCGCGACCGCTCCGTCAGCAGCAGGAGGCCGAGAGGCGCGTCGTCCGGGGCGAGCTGGCGAGCCTTCTCGAGCGCACGAACCGCCTCCGCGTGGCGGCCCAGGCGGGAGAGGGCCAGGGCCTGACCCCGAAGGGAGTCGGGGCTCTCGGGCAGGGATCGGAATCGTGTCAGCGCCTCCGAGGCCTTGCCCGCCTCGAGCTCTTTCCAGGCGAGGGCCGCGGAGGCCTTCTGCGCGTTGGACGCCGAGATCGCATGGAGCGCCCGCTCGTAGAGGGCGTGGTGCGTCGCGAGCTCGCGATCGGCTTCTTCCTTCTTCCCCTCGCGCTGGAGGAGCCGGCCGAGCGCGAAATGAGCGCCCGGAAGGTTCGGAGACAGCTCGACCGCGCGCCGATACTCCCTCTCGGCGCCCGTCAGATCTCCGGAGGCCTCGAGAGCCCGGCCCTCGTCGAGATGATAGGCGGCCACGGCGCTGTCGATCCGGATCGCCCGCTCGAGCTCGGTCAGCGCGTCGGCCGGCCGGCCCGCCGCCAGGTACAGGCGGCCGAGGTCGTGGTGCAGCGCGGCGTCGTCCGGATCCGCCTGGAGCGCCGCCTCGTAAGCGGCGGCCGCCTCATCGGCTCTGCCGGCTCGCTCGTAGACGGTCGCGAGCAGGGCCAGCGTCCGCGAGTCCGAGGCCCCGAGGCTCCGCGCTCTCTCGAGCTGCCGGGCGGCTTCCTCGAAGCGCTCCTGGCCGGCGAGCGCCCGTCCGTAGGCGAGGGCGAGGCTCGAGTCGGACGGGAACGTCACGATGGCCGCCTCGATCGCCGCATTGCCCTGCGCGGTCTTCTCGGTCGACCAGAGGAACTCGGCGAGGGCCTCGCGCGGCTGCGGGCGCGAAGGGTCGAGGGCGATCAGCTTCTCGTACGTCGCGACCGTGCGCGCGTCCTCGGCCGCGGCGTACGCGGCGGCGAGGGCGGCCAGGGGGCCGGCCTGCCCGGGCCTGAGGCTGACGGCCTCTTCGTACTCGCGCGCCGCTTCGATCGGCCGGCCCGCGGCCGTGAGCGCCAGGCCATAGATGAACCGGGCCTCGGCGCTCTTCGGCGCGAAGGCGGCCGCGAGCCTGCCCTCGTCCACCGCCGGCGCAATCTTCCTCTGCGGCAGAAGGGCGAGCGCGAGATTGCCGTGGGCCCGCGCCGACTTCGGGTCGGCCTCGACGGCAAGGCGGAGCTCCTTCTCGGCCGCGGCGTACTGCCTGCGGGAGAGCAGTTGCTCGCCCCGCGTCAGCGGATCGGCCGCCGGCGTCGGCTCCGGGCGCAGGACGGCCAGCAGGAGCGCCAGCAGGATCGACACGGGGACATCTTATTCGGAACCGAATCGAAACCGGGGGGTCCCGGCCGCGGAAGGGCGGCGGCCTACTTCTTGAAGAATCCTCCGCTGGCGCCGGCGCCGCTCTGTCCCGCGGCGGCCCGCCCGCCGCCTTCGGCGAGCATCAGCCTCTGGTTGAGCTCCTTGATGCGCTCGTTCAGCTGGGCGATCTTCTGCTGGAACTCGCGGCCGACGCGGTCGGCGTCCGCCTTCAGCCGGCCGTTCTCGGACTCCATGTCGGTCAGGACCTGGTCGCGGCCCTCGATCACCCGCTTCTGGTCCCTCAGCTCCATCATGAACTTGTTGGTCTCCTCGTCCTTTTCGGTGAGGCGCAGCTTCCACTTCTCTTCCTGTTCCTCGTAGAGCCGCTTGATCTCGAGAAGCTGGGTGATCTGCGGAGAAATCGCTGTCGGATGCCATGAGTCCTCCTCGCTGGTCTTCCTCGATCTGCGGGAAGAGCTTGCGGAGCTTGAGGGACAGGTCTTCGGGGTCGGTCGAGAGCTCCATCGCCTTGGCGTACGTGATCCGCCGGTTCACGAGCAGCGCGATGAGCGACTGGTTCATCGACTGCATCTTGTAGTAGTCGACGGAGTTCTCGATCTCCTCGTGGATCTCCTTGACCTCGCCCGCGAGGATGTGCTTCGCGATCTTCGGCGAGTTGACCATGATCTCGACGACCGGCGCGCGCCCGGTTCCGTCGGAGGTCTCGATCAGGCTCATCGAGCAGATCGCCGGAGGACGAGCGAGAGCTGCGCGCGGCACCTGCGTCCTGCTGCTCCTGCGGGCAGGAGTCGACGATCCGGTCGATCGACTGGGCGGCGCTGTTGGTGTGCAGGGTCGAGAAGACGAGATGTCCCGTCTCGGCCGCCGTGATCGCGGTCTGCATGGTCATCCAGTCGCGCATCTCGCCGACCATGATGACGTCCGGGTCCTGCCGGAACATGTTCTTCAGCGCCTCGTTGAAACTGGGGGAATCCGTCGACACTTCGCGTTGAGACACGGCGGCCTTGCCGTCGGCGAAGAGGAATTCGATCGGATCCTCGATCGTGACGATGTGGACCGGGCGCTTCTCGATGACGGACCGCATGATGCCGGCGAGCGTCGTGGACTTGCCCGAGCCGGTCGGCCCGGTGATGAGAACCAGGCCCTTCTGGAGGTGAACGAAGCTCTCGAGAACCTCGGGCAGGCTCAGCTCGGAGATCGACGGCAGCTTGAAGGGGATCCGCCGGAAGACCGCCGCATACGAGCCGCGCTGGACGAAGATGTTGCACCGGAACCGCGCCACTCCCGTCAGGCCGTAGCCGACGTCCACCGACTGGTGGGCCTCGAGCCGGTCCTTCTGGGCGGGAGTCAGGATCGAGAGGAGCATCTCCTCGAGGTCCTTGGGCTGCAGGGCGTCCGCGTTCAAGGGGATCAGGCGTCCCTTGATTCGAAGCAGGGGAGGCCTCATGGGCTTCAAGTGGAGGTCCGAGGCCTCCTTCTTGGCCATGAATTTCAGGAGCTCGGAGAGCGTCAAAGTGTAACGATTATAGCCGGTTACGGGGCACTTCGGACCTGTCCGGTCAGCCAGTGTCGGGCTTCCCGACGATTGGCGACCTCGCCCAGGGCGCTCGCCACCCGGACCGCGCGCAACAGTTCTCCGACCCGTGGGCCCGGCGGCAGGCCCAGCCATTGGACCACGTCGTGGCCGCTGACGGGGACCGGTCTGCGGCGGACCCGGAGCCGTGAGCGCAGGCGACGAGCCCGGCGCCGTCCGGCCGCGCCGAGGGAATCGAGAAGGGCGAGCGCCTCCGGCGCGAGCTCGTCCGCCTCGAGAATCCAGCTCCACTCCTGCCGCGCCGTCCGCGAGCGCCGGGACGCGCCCACGAGATCGACGAGCCGGACGACGTCCCGGCTCTCTTCGCGGGCCCAGCGCCTTCCGGCGAGCCATCCCCGCGTCTCGGCCGGCGCAAGCCCGAGACGCAGGGCGATCATGGCGAGGCGCAATCGGCGGCGCGTCGCCGGGGCGAGGCGGCGCGTCCGCGCGCCGTCGAGGACCTCGAGCGAGCGCCCGAGCGCGGAGGCGCGACGGGGCGAGAGATCCCGGCCGAGCGTCGCGGGAAGGATCCGGGCGCGCGCCGCCCACGCGAGGGAGGGGGCCGCCCGAGGGCTCTCGAGGAGCTTCGCGAGCTCGGCGCCGATCCGTTCCGGTGCGACACGCGCAAAGAGCGGCGCCGCCTCGCGCGAAGCGCGGAGGACGGCGGCGTCGGGAACGAGGCCGTGTGTCGCCAGGAAACGCGCCGCGCGAAGGATCCGAAGCCGATCTTCCGAGAGGTTCTCGGGCCGCACGCACCGCAGGCGCCGCTTCGCAAGATCCGACAGCCCGCCGAAGGGGTCGAGCAGTTCGCCGGACGCGACGCCGAGGGCGAGCGCGTTGGCGGTGAAGTCGCGCCGGGCGAGATCCGCCTCGATCGACCCTCCTTCGACCTCGGCGATGTCGAGCGGCCGGGCTCCCGCGACGCGAAACACGCGGGGACCAGGCCGGTCTTTCGAGAGAAAGACGGCGCGTCCGAGCCCTTCCCGCTCGAGATCGGCGGCGACCGCCTCGGCGTCTCCCGCGACGGCCACGTCGATCTCGGGCACCGGACGCCCGAGCGCCCGGTCCCGCAGCGCGCCGCCCACGATCCACGCCGGTGTGCCGCGACGCCGAGTCGCGCGTTGGAGAGCCGCGATCTCCGGGCGCCGCCGGAGGCCCCGAAGGGCGCGCTTTCGCTGGTTCGAATTCACTTTCGGCTCTACAATTTCGAGGATGACATCCGATCGTCCCGTTGTCACCCCGGAGGTCGTCCGGAAAGTGGCGGAACTGGCTCGCTTGCGGGTGGACGAGTCGGACCTGGGCCGTTGGGCGGGTCAGCTCTCCCGGATCGTCTCCTACATCGATCAGCTCTCGGCGATTCCCGAGGAGGCCTTCGGCGCGGCGGCGCCGGGTCCCGCGACCCCCGTCCGGCCCGACGAGCCCCGTCCGGGCCACGGCGAGGAGGCGCTCGAAGCCAACGCTCCGCGCCGCCTCCACGGCTACGGCGTCGTTCCGCGGGTCGTCGGCTCGGGATCTTAGTGCCGGTTCACGACATCCCGGCGGGCGTCGTCCAAACGGCGGCCGACGTGTCGGCGCGCCGCAAGACGGCGGTCCGCGTGGTCGAGGAGTCCCTGACCCGAATCTCGGAGGGAGAGGGGCGTGTCCGGGCGTTCCTCGAGGTCACGGGCGACCGTGCCCTCGCCGAAGCCGGAGCCGTCGACGCCCGAGTGGCCGCCGGCGAGTCGCTGCCTCTGGCCGGCGTTCCGCTCGCCATGAAGGACAACATGTGGGTGGAAGGCCGGCGGACGACCTGCGCGTCCCGCATCCTGGACGGGTTCCGGCCGCCCGGGGATTCCACCGTGGCGGCCAGGCTTCGGCGCGCCGGAGCCGTTTTCATCGGGCGCGCCAACATGGACGAGTTCGCGATGGGATCCTCGACGGAAAACAGCGCGAGTCACGTCACGCGCAATCCGTGGGATCCCGAGCGCGTTCCGGGCGGTTCCTCGGGCGGAAGCGCCGCCGCGGTCGCGGCCCGTTTCGTGCCCGGCAGCTTCGGCTCCGATACCGGCGGATCGATCCGGCAGCCGGCCGCGTGCTGCGGCGTCGTCGGCTTCAAGCCGACCTACGGCCGGGTGTCGCGGTACGGGCTGGTCGCCTTCGCGTCTTCGCTCGATCAAATCGGGCCGCTCGCCCGCTCGGTCGCGGATGCCGCCCGCCTGTATCGGGTGGTCGCGGGCTTCGATCCCCTCGACTCGACGACGGCCCCGCGGGAGCCGGGGGATCCGGAGGCCGCGCTCGGGCGGGGCGTCGAGGGAATGCGAGTCGGGTTTCTCGAAGAGGCGGCCGGCGAAGGCCTCGATCCCGAGGTCGCCGCCGACGTCGAGGCGGCCCGGGGGATCTTCCGCGAAGCGGGCGCGGACGTCGTGTCGGTCTCGGTCCCGCGCGCGTCGGCGGCGATCGCGATCTATTACGTGCTCGCCAGCGCCGAGGCGTCCTCGAACCTGGCCCGCTTCGACGGAGTTCGATACGGACCGAGGGTGACGGACGCCGACCTCCGGTCGCTCTATGTCGAGACGCGGACGGCCGGCTTCGGTCCCGAGGTCAAGCGGCGCATCCTGCTGGGCACGTTCGCGCTGGCGTCGGGCTATTACGAGGCGTACTACGGCCGGGCGATGCGCGTGCGGAGGCTGCTCGAAGCGGATTTCGACCGCGCCTTCGCGAAGGTCGATGTCATCGTCTGTCCGTCGATTCCGGGCCCGGCGTTCCGGCTCGGCGAGCGAACCGACGATCCGCTGACGATGTACCTCTCGGACGTCTTCACCGTGCCGGCCTCCCTCGCCGGCCTGCCGGCCATCTCGATCCCCTCGCGCCTGACGCGCGGCGGTCTTCCCCTCGGGATCCAGGTGCTCGGCCCCCGCTTCGGCGAGGACGCCGTCTTCGCGGCCGCGAGCGTCTTCGAGGCGAGAGCGGGCTTTCCGGATGCCGTTCCTGGAATCCCGGCTTAGGCGCCGGTTCCGGCGCGCCGGCGCCGCCGTGGTGCTGGCAGCGGCGTCGCTCTCGGCCGCTCCTCGCGAGAAGACGGTGGCGGTGTCGCCGGAGGTTCGCGCGTCGATCTCACCCGGGGGCGAGATTTTCCTCTCGGTGCGCCCGCTGCCGAAGGAGAGCCTGGACGCCTTCGTCCGGCGCGTGACCGGGGACCCCAGGATGAAGAGCGCGGTTCGGTCGGCCAACGGCGGCCTGTCGCGGTGGAAGTCGTCGCGCTCGGTCCGCGTGCCCTACGCGCTTCTCGCTCCGAGCTTCCGCGGGATGGCCGTCGCGGCGCTGTTTCCCGCGGATCGGGCGACCGCCGAGGGCTGGGAGCATCGCGTGAGCTCGCCCTCGGGCAGGCCCGAGAGCCTGTGGCGGATCGCCGAGTGGTTCGCGGGCGACGGCGCGCGCTATCGCGACATCCGCGAGGCCGGTTCGATTCCGTCGCTCGAGACCCGGGACGGCCAGATCGTGGTCGTGCCCGGACGCTGGCTCATCGAGCCGTTCCGGAACGCGGTCAAGGAGGCGGCGCCCGCTCCGGCACCGGACGTGGAAGCCGGAACGCCGCCGCTCGAGTTCGGCGAGGATGCGCAGGGACGCTACGCCCTGTATCGGCTGAAGAAGGGTGAGGCCCTTTACAGCGCGGTCGTCGTCCGTTTCACGGGACGCCTGCATGCCGAGGATGTGAACGCCAAGGCCGCCGAGATCGCGGCGCGAAATGGAATCACCGACGTGCACGCGATGCCGGTCGGTCTCGCGGTCAAGATCCCGGTCGCCGACCTTTCGCCGGAGTTCCGGCCGCCGGACGATCCCGAGCGCATCGAAGAGGAGAAGGACCGCCGCGAGGCTGCGCAGTTCTCCAACCGCGTGCGCGCGGCGGACCTGTCGGGGGTGACGCTCGTTCTCGACGCCGGGCACGGAGGCCGCGACACGGGCGCCCTGGTGGATGGACTCGAGGAGGCCGCGTCGGTGTACGACATCGCCTGCCGCGTCGAGCGGCTCGTCAAGACGCGGACCCGGGCGCGCGTCGTGCCGACGGTCGGGCGGGACACGCCGTGCGAAAACCCGCCGGGAGACGCGGTCGGCTCCTCGCGCAGCGCCCGCGTTCTGACCACGCCCCCTTACGCGATCGAGGACGCCGCCGTCGGCGTCAACTTCCGGTGGTACCTGGCCAACTTCGTGTACAAGAACGTACGGTCAAACGGGGGCAAGGAGGACCGCACGGTGTTCCTCTCGCTCCACGCCGACTCTCTCCATCCGGCCGTCCGCGGCACGATGGTCTACGTTCCGGGCGAGAAGTTCCTCAACGGCTCCTACGGCAAGGCCGGCGAACCGTACGACTCCCGGCTGGAGGTCCGCGAATCGCCTCGCGTCTCGTTCACGCGCAAGGAGAAACTGCAGGCGGAGGGCGTCTCGCGCGATCTGGCGGAGCACATCGTCTCCGCCTTCCGGGCCGCGGACCTTCCGCTCCACGCCTTCGAGCCCGTGCGGGGGCACGTCATTCGCGGCGGCGGCGAATGGGTCCCCGCGATTCTGCGGTACAACCGCATTCCCGCGCGCGTGCTCGTCGAGATCTGCAATCTGAACAATCCCGAGGACCGTCGTCTGCTCCGGACCCGGAAGTACCGCGAGCGCGTGGCGGCGGCGCTGGTCGAAGCGCTGATCGACTTCTACGGCGGCGAGACCTCGCGGGGGACGGAGATATCCGCCGGCGGGACGAGTCCGTGAGCCGGCGGGACGGGTTTCGGGAGAGGCCGTCCCCGAGGCGGCGCGCATATACTCCGCGCTCGGGAGGGCGCGGCATGCGATGGAAGGTCGGAGTCGCGGTGGCGCTGCTGACGGCGGCATTCTCGGCCGCTCTCGTCGCCCAGGACTGGCGCGGAGGACGCGCCCGCGTCGAGGGCACCGTCAAGAACGAGAAGGGCGAGCCGATCGAGGGCTGCAAGGTGATGCTGCGGTGGGGGCGAAGCAGCCACGGCGGGCCCGATCTGACGACCGACGCCAAGGGGCACTTCGCGATCTTCGGAATCGCCGGAGGTCCGTGGGACGTCGACTTCGATGCCGCCGGATACCAGACCAGGAAGATCAACGTCTCCCTGCAGGAGGGCGGCCGCAATCCGTCCGTCGACGTGCAGCTCGAGCCGGCTCCTCAGGCGCAGGCGCCTCCCCCGGCCGCCGCTCCGCAGGTCAGCGTCGGCGGTAAGAAGATCTCGAAGGAGACGGCCGACGCGATCGAGGCCGGCAACGCGGCGATGGGGGCGAACAACTGGGCCGCCGCCCGCGAGAGCTACCTGAAGGCTTCGGCCGAGCTTCCGGACAACGCCGCCCTGCTCGAACGAATTGCCGCGACCTATCTCGCCGACGGCAAGACCGACGATGCGCTCAAGTACGCGCGGCAGGCCGCGGAGAAAGACCCGAACGATGCGAGCGCGTGGCGCATGGTCGCGGAGCTCGAGCTGCAGAAGGGCAATCTCGACGCCGGCCGGGCGGCGCTCGACAAGGTCCCCGCCGACAGGATCACCGATCCGCAGCCGTACATGAACCTGGGCATCCTTCTTCTCAACAAGAAGGACCCCCGGGGAGCCCTCGGCGCCTTCGACAGGGCCATCGCGGTCAAGGCCGACCAGGCGGATGCCTACTACTACCGCGGTCTCTGCCACATGCAGCTGAAGGAGAACGCCGATGCCCGAGCCGATCTGCGCAAGGCGCTCGAGCTCGCCCCGAACGGACCCGACGCCAAGGACATCAAGGACCTGCTGAAGACGCTCTCCTGACGCCGCGCCGGGGGATAATGGCCCCGGCTCGAACCCATGAGAGCCCTCACGATCTTCGCGCTCGCCGGAATCGTCTCCGCGGCGCCGCAGCCGGCCCGTCCGCAGGAGCCGGGCTCCGTCCGCGAGAGCGCCGAGGTTTCTCTCGTCGAGGTGCCCGTGCGCGTGATCGGACGCGATGGGCTGCCGGTGCGAGGCCTCACGGCCGACGCCTTCTCCCTCGAGGACGACGGCAGGAGTCAGACGATCGTCGGCTTCGACGCCGTCGATCTGGCCGACCGGAACCCGGGGGCGGCGGGACTCTCGAGCCCCGCCGCGCGCCGCCGCTTCCTGATCCTCTTCGATCTTTCGTTCTCGCAGCCGAAGGCGATCGTGTTCGCGCGCAAGGCCGCCAGGGACTTCGTCCTGTCGGGTCTCGGCGACCGGGATCTCGCGGCGGTCGCGACGTATTCCGTCGAGAAAGGCGTGCGTCTCCTCGTGACCTTCACGGCCGACCGCGGGGCGCTCGCCCGCGCCGTCGACACCCTCGGCCTCGAGACCTCCCGCGACAGCGGCGATCCGCTGGCGTTCGCCTTCGACCGGGAGGGCTCCCTGCCGCCGGGCGCCCTGCCCACGTCGCGTCCCACGGGCAGCCGCGCCGACGTCGCGGGCATCATCGAGAGCCTGCAGTCGCTGTCGATCCTTCGCCAGATGCGGGACGACGAGTACGCCCGGGACCGCGTCCGCCACCTCTTCCAGTCCTTCCGCGAGCTGTCGCAGGCGCTCGACACCGTCGAGGGGCGCAAGGACGTGATCTACCTGTCGGAGGGTTTCCGGGGGCGGTATCTGGTCGGCGCTCCCGAGACCGAGGAGGAGCGGCAGTACCTGATTCACGGGGAGGTCTGGAAGGTCGACGCCGACAAGCGTTTCGGATCGATCACGCTGCGCGAAGAGCTCGACGGCCTGGGCGACGTATTCCGGCGCTCCGACTGCGTCATCCATGCGGTCGACATCGCGGGCATACGCGCCGAGAACGACCCCGACGGCGAGGGCGCGTCGATCGGCCTTCGAGAGAGCGGCAACGCCCTGTACGAGATCGCGGCGGGGAGCGGGGGAGAGGTCTTTCGCAACGCCAACGACTTCGGCTCGGAGCTGGCCCAGATCGTGCGCCAGACGAGCCTGGTGTACGTGCTGGCGTTTCGGCCCGGCCGGCCGGCCGAGGAGGGCCGCTTCCATTCTCTGAAGGTGAAGGTGTCGGTTCCGGGCGCGCGGGTGCTCGCGCGCGCCGGCTACTACGATCGCCGCGGATTTCGCCGGCTCTCGCCGCTCGAGCGGCGACTCGTCGCGGCCGACGTCATCGCCAACGAGATCCCGTCCGACGAGATCCCGGCCCGCGTCCTGGCGGTTCCGTTCGCCGGTTCCGGAAGCGAGGCCACCGTACCGGTTCTGCTCGAGATCCCGGGCCCGGCGCTGCTCGAGGCGGACCGGAGCGAGAAGCTCCAGGTCGAAGTCTACGCCTACGCCTTCGACGAGCAGGGCCGCCTGGCCGACTACTTCGTCCGCACCCTGGCGGCCGATGTCTCGAAGAGCCGGGAGCGCCTGCTCGGCGGAGGCGTGCGGTACTTCGGCGTGCTGCGCCTGCCGCCCGGCGCGTATCGCCTGCGGACCCTGGTGCGCAACGCCTCGACCGGGAGGATGGGGTTTGCCGCGGCGCCGCTCCAGGTCCCGGGCTTTTCCGCCGGGGAGCCGTACCTGCTTCCGCCGGTCTTCCTCGAGCGGTCCGATGCGTGGCTGACGGTCGGGGAGAGCGGCCACGGGGAATCGGCCGCGGAGATGCCGGGTCTCTTCGCCGAGCTGCCCACCGAGGGCATGACTCCGGCTGTCCTGGGAAGCGTCGAGCCGGGCGCCGCCTCGCGGGTCTGCCTGGTCGCGTATCACTTCGATGCGGGTGATCGGGAAGAACTGAAGCTCGGGAGTCAGATCCTGGGGGCGGACGGTCAGCCGCTCCAGACGGCCCGGCTCGCGGTCATCGGAAGCACCGCGGCTCGGGCCGACGGGCGGCGGACGCTCCTGCTCTCGTTCTCCGCTCCGCCCGGCCTCGCTCCGGGCCGCTACGGACTGCGCGTCTTCCTCCAGGGCGCCGCCGGCGGCGCGACGCGGCAGGCCACCGCTCCCTTCCGGGTTCCTTGATCGCGCTCGGCGTTCTCGCCGCGGTCGTCCTCCGCGTCGCCGAGGAGGCCTCGTCGGCGCAGGTTCCTGCCCCGGGCCCGGCGCGCGACCGTGCGATCGCCGCGGTGCACGGGCGCGCCGAGGGTGCCTCGCCCGGTTCCCGCGAGGCCGGTCTTCTCGCCGGCGAGCTCGAGCGTTTCGGATCGGCGTATCTCGCCGAAGGGGACGCCGGCCGGGCGACCGAGCTGCTGTCCGAGGCCTACGCCCTCGACGAGGAAAACGGGCTCGTGCTCGCCGAGCTGACGCTCTGTTACCTCCGGGCCGAGGACTTCGATGCGGCGAGGTTCTACCTGCGACGGGCGGAAGAGCGGGTGGCCCACGCACCGCCCGAGATCTACGGCATTCTCGGCGACGCGTACTTCGGTCTTCACCGCCTCGACGACGCCATCGTCGCGTGGGAAGACTTCGTGCGCTTCGGCGGCTCGGATCCCGCCCTGCTCGCGCGGCTGGCGCACGCGCGCGAGGAGGTCGCGGTCTCACGCGGCCAGCGGTCGCTGACCCTCGAACACTTCACGCTCTACGCGGATCCCGCCGTGGACGAAGGCGTCGTGCAGGCGGCCGGCGCCGACCTCGAAGCCGCGTACCCGGGACAGTCCGAGCTGCTCGGCGCGGGCCTGGCCGGACGACAGGTCGTCGTCCTCTACGGCGGTCGCGCGTACTTTTCCCTCATCTCGGTTCCCGAATGGAGCTCCGGGCTCTTCGACGGAAAGATCCGCATCTCGGTCGAGCCGGGCATCGAGGCGTCCGGAGCCCTTGCGGGCGTGCTCCGCCACGAGCTCGCGCATGCGCTGCTTCGGCAGAGCGCGGGGGACCGGCTGCCGGGGTGGTTCCACGAGGGGCTCGCGCAATGGTGCGAAGGCCGGCGGATTCCCGTCCCCGAGATCCGGGAGACGGTGGGGCCTCGAGCCGCCGCGAGCGCTCAGGACCTGAACCGCGCTCTCTCGGGCCGCCGGCCGCGCGCGGCCGCGCGGGCGAGCTACTCCCAGGCCCTGTCGCTCGTCGAGTACCTGGTCGCCGCGCGCGGCCCCGGGACCATCGCGTGTCTCGTCGAAACGACGGCGCGCGGCGGCTCGTTCGGCGACGCGTTGGTTTCGGAGACGGGCCTCTCCGAGGAGGAGCTCTTCGCGCGCTGGAGGGCGTGGGCGCAGCTCCCGCGCCCCGTCCGGAGCACGGCGTCGAGCTCCCCTACTTCCACCCCTCGTTTAGAAAGCTGACCCAGACGGGATCCGTGGCGATCGGAAGATACGGCGGCTCCGCGCGCAGGACCGAGCGGTCGAGCTTGCCCTGTCCGTCGAGGGGCCGCAGCGCCGCGACGGCGGCGGCGGCGTTTCCGGCTCGCGCATAAATCTGCGCCTCGAGCTCCGACTTGCGCCAGTCCTCTCCGACCAGTGCCCGAGCCGCGGCGATCGAGGCCACGGCCGCGTCCGGGTGCCCGAGATTGATCTGGGCGACGGCGAGCGCCGCGAGGCTCTCGGGATCGGGTCCGGCCTCGCGCAGGTACCACTGGAGGCGCTCGAGCGCATCCTCGTTGCGTCCCTCGGCGAGGGCGAGGGTGCCGAGCTCCCGGGCACCGCCGGGAGCCGGCGGCTTCGCGTCGAGCGCGCTCGCGAAGGCGGCGGCGGCCTCGGCGGTCGCCCCGCGGCTGCGCGCGGACAGGCCCATCTGGTACTCGATCGGCCCGGCCGGGGCGCCCCCGTCGAGCGCCTGTTTCCATGCGGCGCGTGCATCCTCCGTCCGTCCCTCGGCCTGGGCCGCGAGCGCGTCCTTCTCGAGCTGACGCCACGGCTGAGGCGGCGGGCTGTCGGCCAGGGCGTATTTCTCGGACAGCGCTCGTTCGACCGCGAGCGAGCCGTCGAGCAGGAAGAGGAGGGCAGGAACGGCGGCGATCCAGAGAACGTTGCGCCGCTGCGGCGGCAGGCGGCGGATGAAGATGACGACGATGATCGCAATGGCAATCAGGCCCGCCACCCGCGGCAGCGCCCGGGCGCGAGCGTCGGCCGCGGTGTCGCGGCGCCGGACCGGGTCGGGGCCGAGCAGGCGCCCGACCTCCGCCGCGAGGGAGAGCCCGGGGTCGACCAGCAGGATGTCCTCGACGGTCCAGCCCTTCGGCGTCGGCCGGACGGTCCAGCGTGTCTTCAGCGTCGAGTTGCCGTAGCGCATGCCGAGATCCGCCAGGAGCGTGCCCCCGGCGGAGTCCGCGACCGACGCCCAGGCGATCTCGCCGGACGTCCCGGGCGGGGGAGCGAGGGCCTGTGCGAAGTGGTCGCGGACGGCTCCCCGCAAGAGCTCCTGCTGGCGGCCCGTCAGTCCGGTCCAGACTTCGGCACCGAGGAGTCGCCGCAGGATTCCGTCGGTGTCGATCGAATCGAGGAAAATTTTCGATGGACCGTGCAGCGCGGCGAGAGCGCTCCGGCGCGCAAAGTCCGCGGCTTCCTCGGCCTGAGGTCCGGAGGCCGGCGGCTGCTGCGCGAGGAGAGGAAGTGCGGTGATGAAGAGCGCGGCTGCGAGCGCGGTGCGAGCGGATCGTCGTCTCGGGGGGCGGCCCTCCGAGATTTCTTCCATTCGCCTCACCGCCCTCGCTGCGCTCGGCCGGAGAGGCGACGCGGCGTTCTCCCGCCGCGTCAATTCTTTCGGCTTCCGGCCCTCGGTGCCCTCGGCCCGGAAGCCGACGCGGCGTTTCCCCGCCGCGACTTCTTCCATTCGCCTCACCGCCCTCGCTGCGCTCGGCCGGAGAGGCGACGCGGCGTTCTCCCGCCGCGTCAATTCTTTCGGCGTCCGGCCCTCGGTGCCCTCGGCCCGGAAGCCGACGCGGCGTTCTCCCGCCGCGACTTCTTCCATTCGCCTCACCGCCCTCGCTGCGCTCGGCCGGAGAGGCGACGCGGCGTTCTCCCGCCGCGTCAATTCTTTCGGCTTCCGGCCCTCGGTGCCCTCGGCCCGGAAGCCGGCGCGGCGTTTCCCCGCCGCGACTTCTTCCATTCGCCTCACCGCCCTCGCTGCGCTCGGCCGGAGAGGCGACGCGGCGTTCTCCCGCCGCGTCAATGTCCCGTCGCCGTCTCGGTCGAGCCCGGCTTTTCGTGGATCTTGAGCGTCATCGGAACACTGCCCACGCGCAGCTCGTCCCCGTCCCGCAGGGCGACGGGCGCGGTCAGCCGGATGCCGTTGACGAAGGTCCCGTTCTTCGAGCCGAGGTCTTCGAGCGTCGCCAGTCCCGCGGCGACCATCAGGCGCGCATGGCGGCGCGACACGCTCTGCGCATCGATCCACACGAGCGAATCCGCGCCGCGGCCGAGAATGTTTTCGCCGTCGGCCAGCGCGACCTCCCGCTGGCCCCAGATGAGCCGGAAGACGTGGCCGTTTCCCCGATCCGGCTGGCCGTCCCGATGGAGCGCGACGGCCTCTCCGGAAAATGCGTACCCGTATCCATAGACGGTCCGGATGAACTCGGGACTGTGGGCGGCGTCGCCGATGGCGTGGCGGACCTCCGCGACCAGGGTCGGGAGGTTGACGTCGGAGACGACCGTGTCGGGCCAGAGGCGGCGGTGCAGCTCGGCCTTCGGCACCGCCCGGGGACGCGCCTCGAGAAGGACCTGGAGGAGCCGGAAGGCCTTGGGCGAAATGGCGACGGGTCGGTCCTGGCGGGTGAGCGCCCGACTCTCGGTGTCGAGGAGGAGCGCACCGAAACGGAACGTCATGGCGCCAAGCAAAACACTATACGCTCCCGGAGACTTCCCCCGAAGGACGAGCGCCCTGGTCGCGGGGATGAAGGTGCCTCAGGCGGCGATCGGCTCGAGCGCGGAGACGCGCGGCGACAGAGACTCGGCGCCCCGCTCCGTGCAGACGATGTCGTCCTCGATCCGCACGCCGAAGCGGCCGGGCAGATAGATCCCCGGTTCCGACGTGAACGTCATTCCGGGCTCGAGCACCGTTCGATCGTGTCCCACCATGTAAGGCGCCTCGTGGACGTCGATGCCGAGGCCGTGGCCGAGGCGATGCGTGAAGTACTGGCCGTAGCCGGCCTTCTCGATCACTCCCCGCGCGGCGGCGTCCACTTCGAAGCAGGGCACGCCGGGCGCCGCCCTCTCGATCGCCGCCGTCTGCGCGTCGAGAACGATGGACCAGACGCTGCGGTATTCGTCCGTCGGCGTCCCGTAGAACGTCGAACGCGTGATGTCGTAGAAGTACCCGTCCGGCCGATCCCAGGCGTCGATCAGGACGGCCTGGTCGCGCGAAAGCGGCGTCGAGCCCGAGGCGCCGTGCGGGTAGGCCGAGGAGGCGCCGAACTGCACCATGTTCTCGCCGCCGACGAGCGCGGAGATCTCCGCCTCGGTGGAGCCGGGCTCGAGGGCCTCGAAAGCCCGGCGGAAGCGCGGGAGGGCGACGCCGATCGCGTGGCGGATCATGTCGAGCTCCGCCGCGGACTTGACCATCCGGAGGGCGCCGAAGGTCGCCGCCGCGGAAACCGGCTTCCAGCCCGGACGCGCCTTCAGGAGGCGCTCCACGTCGTCGTAGGCCGTCGAGGGCTCGACCGCCAGCGTGCCCGCGGTCCCGGGAAAGAGCCCGGCCGCCTTCCCGAAGGGGTCCTCGGTCTCCTCCCAGGTCACGACGCGGGGGACGGCGGCCATCGTCTTGAGACGCGACGCCTCGAAGGACGGGCAGATCATCACGGGATCGCGATCCTGGAAGAGAAGCAGGGCGGTCAGACGTTCACTGCGGTGGAAATCGACGCCCGTCAGGTAAAACAGGTTCGACGAAGGGGTGGCGAACAAACCGTCGGCGCCCAGGGACGAAAGGCGCTGCCGGACGGTCTCGATTCGCTGGAGGTAGATTTCAGGCTTGGTCGGCATGGCGCGCATGCTAGCAGAACGGTTCGGCCGGTCGGGCCGGTGCCTCGCGGCCCTGGCCGCGGCGGCCTGGGTCATCGGGCTCGCGGCGGGCTGTCGCGGGAAGGGCGATCTTCGCTCGCCGAAGGCTCCCGTCATCCTCGTCTCGATCGACACGCTGCGGGCCGACCACCTTCCGGCGTACGGGTACACGGGCGTCGCGACCCCCAACCTCGACGCGCTCCGCGCCGACGCGGTGCTCTTCGGGAACGCGTACTCGCACGTTCCGCTCACCCTCCCTTCGCACACGACGATCTTCACGGGGCTGCTGCCGCCGCAAAACGGCGTGCGCGACAACCTCGGCTACGCGCTCGGACCGCAGCCGGCCACGCTCGCGGCGTTTCTCAAGGCCAATGGCTACGCGACCGGCGGCGCCGTCTCCTCGATCGTCCTGTCGCACGCGACGGGTGTCGCGCGGGGTTTCGATTTCTGGGAAGACAACATCGAGCCGACCCAGGCGAGTCAGTCGATCTCGCGGGTGCAGCGGGGCGGCGCGGACACGGAAGCGCTCCTGTCCGACTGGGTTTCGGGCCACGCCGCCGGGCCGTTCTTCGCATTTCTGCATCTCTTCGAGCCGCACTCGCCCTACGAGCCGCCCGAGCCCTACCGGTCGCGCTATCCGCTCCTGTACGACGGCGAGATCGCCCGCGCCGACGAGATCCTGGGACAGTTCGTGCGCTTCCTGAAGGATCGGGACATCTACGACCGGGCCCTCGTCATTTTTCTCTCCGACCACGGTGAGGGTCTGAACGACCACGGTGAGGACGAGCATGGCGTCCTTCTCTACCGGGAAGAGATTCACGTGCCGCTGATGGTGAAGTTTCCGAAATCGGCCCGGCGCGGGGAAACCGTGATGGATCCGGTCGCGCTCGTCGACGTCTTTCCGACGGTCGCCGACGTCCTCGGCCTGCCGGCGCCCCCGGGGCTCGCGGGACGCTCGGTCGCGGCCCTCCTGCGCGGGCCCGCAGGGCCGGAGGCGGCCGGCCGCCGGATCTACAGCGAGACGCTCTATCCCCGCCTGCACCTCGGCTGGAGCGATCTCGCCTCGCTCGTCGATTCCCGCGACCACTACATCGACTCGCCGCACGCGGAGCTCTACGACATCGGGGCCGATCCCGGCGAGAAGAACGACCTCTCGGCCGGCCTTCCGCCGGCGTTTCGCTCGATGCGCGCCGAGCTCTCGCAGATGCCGAGGCCGATGCTCCCGCCGGGCGGCTCCGATCCCGAGCAGGTCAGGAAGCTCGCGGCGCTCGGGTACATCAGCGCGACGAGCGCCGATTTCGGCCGCAAGGATCTGCCGGCGCCGCGCGACCGCATCGGAGCCGTGGCGCAGCTGAAGGCGGGTTTCGGAGCGCTGCACGCGGGCAATTACGCCGAGGCCGCGGGTGTATTTCAGAAGTTGCTCGAGTCCGAGCCGGGCATGACCGACGTGTGGCAGATGTACGGCGAGGCCTTGCTCAAGCTCGGCCGCGAGAAGGAGGCTCTCGCCGCGCTCACGGAGGCGGCGCGCATCTCGCCGGCGAACCCGCAGGTGCTGATGGCGCTCTCGGACTATTACCTCGCGATCGGGAACTACGCCGAGGCGCGCCGGCACGCGGAGGCGGCCGGCGACGCGGGGACCACGAGCCCGCACGAGAACCTGGCGCGCATCGCGCTCGTCGAGGGCGACCTCGATTCCGCCGAGCGGGAAGCCGAGGCGGCCCTGGGCAAGTACCCGATGCGCCGCGTGCCCCACCTGATCCTCGCGCGGGTCCGCCACGACCGGCGCGACTACTCCGGCGCACTGGCCGAGGTCGAGCTCGCGGCGCGCCGCAGCGGAGCGGAGAACGTCCCGCTCCAGAACCTCAATTACCTGCGCGGCGACAGTCTCGCGAGGCTCGGCCGCGAGGCGGAGGCGGAGAAGGCGTTTCTCGAGGAGATCCACGACTTCCCCTCGAGCCCGGCGCCCTGGACCGCGCTCGCGATGCTCTATGCGAGCCAGGGCCGCGAGGCCGATGCGCGCAAGACTCTGGCGGACCTCATCAAGGAAGTCGGTACGCCGACGTCTTACTTCGCCGCCATCAAGACCTACGAGATCCTCGGCGACCCGCACTCCGCCGCCGAGCTGCGCGCCGAGCAGCGCCGCATCTTCCCCGACGCGCGCGAGCACAAGGAAACGGGAGGCTAGATCGAGCGTCCCGTAGCAGAAATCGTGTGCGCGCTCGGGTTTCGTAGGGGCGGCCCTTGCGGCCGCCCGCGGGCGGGGATAAGCCCCGGTCCTACGGCGATCGTTGCGATCGGACCTTTCGTAACAGAACGCTACCGGGAGCGGCGGAGGTCCTTCCCGGTCATCGGATCCGGAGCCTCGAGCCCCTGAATTCCGAGCAGCGTCGGCGCGACGTCGGCGAGCGTGCCGCCGTCGGCGAGAGCTCCCTCCTTGCCGCAGAGGATCAGGGGAACCGGGTTCGTCGTGTGCGCCGTGTGGGGCGCGCCCGTGATCGGATCCAGCATCTGCTCGGCGTTGCCGTGGTCCGCCGTCATGACCAGGAGCGCGCCGGCGTCGCGGCAGGCGGCCTCCAGGATGCCGAAGCAGCGGTCGAGCGTCTCGACCGCCGCGATGGTCTCGGGAAGTTTGCCCGTGTGTCCCACCATGTCGGCGTTGGCGAAGTTGACGACGTAGGCGCCGAAGCGGCCGTCGCGCAGGGCTCGGACCGCCTCTTCCGTGATCTGCGCCGCGCTCATCTCGGGGTGCAAATCGTACGTCGCGCCCTTCCAGGACGGCACGAGGATGCGTTCCTCGCCCGGGTGAGGAGATCTCGACTCCTCCGTTGAAGAAGTACGTGACATGCGCGTACTTCTCGGTCTCGGCCAGGCGCAGGTTCGCGACGCCGGCATCGGCCCAGACGTCCGCGAGGATGCGCGCCAGGTCGCGCGCGGGGAATGCGACGGGCAGGCCGAAGTCGCTTTTGTACTCGGTGAGGCAGACGAAGTGGGTCCGCGGAGGCTTCGGCCTCGGGAAGTCCGCGAACGCCGTTTCCGTCAGGGCGCGGGTGAGCTGACGGGCGCGGTCGGCGCGGAAGTTGAAGAAGACGACGGCGTCGCCGTCGCGAATCGGCCCGACGGGCTCGCCCTTCTCGACGATGACCGTCGGCTGGAGGAACTCGTCGGACTCGTCCCGGGCGTAGGAGGCCTCGACGGCCTCCGCGGCGCTCGCGGCGTGGAGGCCCGACGAGAACACGAGCGCCTGGTAGGCCCGCGCCACGCGATCCCAGCGCTTGTCGCGATCCATCGCGTAGTAGCGCCCCGAGACGCTCGCGATCCGGCCGCCCCACTTCGCCAGGGCCTTCTCCAGGCGTTCGAGGTAGCCGCTCGCGGAGCGGGGCGGCGTGTCGCGGCCGTCGGTGAAGGCGTGCACGCGGACGCGCGGCACGCCGGCGCGCGCGGCGAGCTCGAGGAGGCCCTCGAGATGCCTCTCGTGCGAGTGCACGCCGCCGTCCGAGAGCAGGCCCATCAGGTGGAGCGTCGCGCCGCGCGCCTTCGCCTTCCGGATCGCCTCCGCGAGAGCCGGGTTCTCGAAGAACGACCCGTCGCGCAGGGCGAGGTCGATCCGAAGAAGGTCCTGCGGGACCATCCGGCCGGCGCCGAGCGTCAGGTGCCCGACCTCGGAGTTGCCCATCACGCCGGCCGGCAATCCGACGGCTTCGCCGGAGGCCTCGAGCAGCGTCCACGGATACTCGGCGAGCCAGCGGTCGTAGATCGGCGTGCGCGCCCGGGAGATGGCGTTGCCCTCGGAAGGCGGCGCATGGCCCCAGCCGTCGCAGATCAGAAGCAGGACCGGACGGTTCTTCAAGCGGGGGGCGCCGGACGTCGGGGGGCGGGTTGCGGACTCGGCGCGCGGGTCGGACGCGGCAGGCGCCGCTCGAGGTCCGAGACCACGTGCATGTACGCGATGTAGGCGTCGTACGGCGACTCGAAGGGCGAGAAGTAGTCGTGGACGCGGCGGTCGTCGGCGGTCTTCGTCGCCATGTAGTAGAAGTGGTCCGAGGTCGAGAGGCGGCGAAAGTCCTCGGCGAGATCGGCCGATCCGCTCGACCGGACGCGCCGCTCGAGGGCGAAGAGCCTGCCGAGCGCGTCGCGCTGCAGGTCGTTGCCCTGCCACGCCGACACGTCGCGGGCCTCGTCGGCCCACGACAGGATCCGCGGCGCCGAGAGCGTCTCGCGGCGCTCGCATCGCGCGATGGCGGCGCTCGGCGTGAGGAAGGCGCCGCTCCGCTTCGCGAGGCGGCGGCCGACCCACTCTTCGAAGAACTCGAAGATCCCGGTCTCCCGCCGCTGGTGCTCGCCGAACGTCTCGAAGTCCATGAAGAGCGAGACGACCTCGCCCGGCACGCCCGCGATCCACCGCTCGTACTTCGGGGGCGTGAGCGGCCAGTCCGGCCACCCGCGGTCCGAGAAGCGGAACGCGAGATCGTCCGAGAGCCGGTAGTGGCGCAGGAGGAGAGGCAGCCCCTTCGGCGTCGCGGCCCGGTAGACGTGCCCGGGGTCGCGAGGGCCGAGCAGCGGCTCGACTCCGTCGGCGAGCACGCCGTGAAAGCCCATCTCCTCGACGGCGGCGGCCAGGGCGTTGGAGTAGATCAGCTCGGTGTTGCGGAAGACCCGCGGCTCGACGCCGAGCGTGTCGGCCATGAGGCGCCGGTGCAGCCCCACCTGTTCCGCGAACTCGTCCTTCGAGGCGAGCCAGGCGAGCGAGTGGTGCGAGGTCTCGGCGAGAAACTCGACGCGGTCGGACTGCGCCAGGCGCCGGAAGGCGTCGAGCACCTCGGGCGCCCAGTCCCGGAGCTGCCCGAGAACGGTGCCCGACAGCGAGAAGGAGACGGCGAAACGAGGATGCTGCTCGAGGAGGCGCTCGCAGAGGGCGGTCGCCGGCCCGTAGCACCTCTCCGCGACGGCGAGCAGCACCTCGCGGTTGCCGGGCTCGTCGAAATAGTGGTGCTCGCGGCCGACGTCGAAGTAGTTGTAGCGACGCAGCCGGTACGGCTGATGGACCTGGAAGTAGAGACAGACGGGAATCATGGCGCTGGTGCTCGTCAACCGGCTGGCTCCGATTCTCCCACCAATTCGCGATAGACCGCGATGCATTGCGCGGCGGCCTCCCGCCACGTGAGGCGGTCGACCTCGGCGCGGCCCCGCTCCGAGAGCGCCCGGCGGAGCGGCTCGAAGGCGAGCACGGAGAGGATCTTGGAGGCGAGGTCGTCGACGTCGCCGAACTCGACGCGCAGCAGGTCCCGGACGACTTCCGACACGCCGGCCGATTTCGAGACGATCACCGGGGTCCCGTGCTGGAGGGCCTCGAGGGCGGCGAGTCCGAACGGCTCGGAGACGGACGGCATGACGAAGACGTCGGCGCGGGCGTACAGCCGGTCGAGCTCGGCCGGGGGCAGAAACCCGGTGAAGAGAAACCGCGGGAGAAGCCCCGCCGCGGCGACGCGCTCGATCATCGCGGGCCGCCGGTCGCCTGAGCCGGCCATGACGAACTTCACGTCGGGCCGCTCCGCCGCCACGCGGGCGGCCGCCTCCACGAAGTACTCGGGGCCCTTCTGCCGCGTGATCCGGCCCGCGAAGAGGACGAGCGGTTCCCCCTCCTCGACGGCCCAGCGGTCCCTGGCGCCGCGCGGGTCGATGGCATTGTGGACGATGCGCAGGCGACCCGGCTCGACGCCGTACTCGCGGGCGAGGAGGTCGGCCGTGTACCGCGATACGGCCACGACGCGGTCCGCCGCCGCGAGCCCGGCCCGTTCGATCTCGGAGACGAGGCCGCTGCCTCGTCCGCCCGCGCGGTCGAGCTCGGTCGCGTGCACGTGGAGGACGAGCGGCCTCCCGATCCTCCGTCGGGCCTCGAGCCCGGCGAGAAACGTCATCCAGTCGTGGGCGTGGATGACGTCGCAGGGCTCGCGCGCCGCGATCTCGGCCGCCGCGGATGCGTAGGCGAGGACCTCGCGCGAGAGGTCCGGTCCGTAGAGCCCCGGGGGCGCCGCGGGCGGTGCACCACCGTCGGCCGGTCGATCGGGCTCGAGGAGCTCGGTCGTGTAGGGCTTGAGGCGGCTCGCGATGCGCCGGAGGCGGATGCGGCGGGGCCGCGCCTGGGACCGCGGCGGTTCGACTTCGGACACGGCCGGGACGATCCGCAGGTTCGGCGGGGCGGGCGCGGATCCGCGGCGCGGCAGGACGAGCGTGACCTCCGTGTCGAGCTCGACGAGGCCGCGGACGAGGCCTTCGCAGGCGACGCCCAGCCCGCCGCTGACGTGGGGCGGGAACTCCCACCCGAACATGAGGACGCGCATGGTGGAGACCGCCGGAGAGCTAGTCCTCTCCCAGGAGATGGGTGTACACCACGCGCAGGACCTCGGCCACGGACCATGCCTGAGCGAAACAGCCCCGGGGCGCGTGCGGCGGGTCGCCGTCGAACGACTCGGAGATGGATCCGAGACCCGCCTCCCGCACGTGAGCCCGCAGGGGAGCGAGCAGCGCCCGCATCGTGCGACGCGAGTCTTCGTTGTGCCCGAAGACGCGAAAGTGCGCGTCCGCGAACGGTCCCATGAGCCACGGCCAGACGGTTCCCTGGTGCGCGGCCGCCGCGCGCGCCGCTTCGTTTCCCG
Organism: uncultured Acidobacteriota bacterium; assembly: GCA_963738945.1. GTDB lineage: Bacteria > Acidobacteriota > Thermoanaerobaculia > UBA5066 > Gp7-AA6 > DAHUXD01. The sequence continues at coordinate 1,306,798 of CAVTYD010000002.1, read as the reverse complement.
AACAGCGCCCGCGGTAGCGCGGGTCGGCGGCGTCGAGCGTGCGCAGGCCGAAGGGCGTCAGAAGCTCGCGCCGGACCGTCCAATAGACGGACCGGGCTCGGTGCGGAGGAAGCAGATCCTCGGTCAGCGCGGCGGCGAGGATCTGGTTCGGGCGCAGGCTCGCGTCGGGTCCGCCGTCGCCGACGACGTCGTAGAGACAACCCTGGCTTCCGTTCCAGAAGGTCTCGTTGAAGCGGCGGGCGACGTGCCAAGCCTCGGACTCGAGCTCGCGCGCGCGGCCGGCCTCGTCCGAGAGCCGCTCGAGACGAGCCGCGGCCTTGAGCGCCGCATGCCAGAGCGCGTTCACCTCGACCGTGCGGCCGGCGCGAGGCGTGACGGGCAGCCCGTCCACGACGGCATCCATCCACGTCAGGGCGCGCGAAGGCGAGTCGCCGACGAGCAGCCCGTCCGGGCCGACGCCGATCCCGAAGCGCGTGCCGCGGCGGTAGGCCTCGATGATCGCGCGTACGGCGCCGAGAAGGGGCGAGGGCGCGAGCGGGTTGCGGCGCGCGCGTCCGAACGAGTCCACGGCGAGGACGAACCAGAGCGAGGCGTCGATCGAGTCGTATTCGGGCTCGCCTTCCTCGCGGGAGAAGTGGCTGGGGATCAGCCCGTCGCGGCGCAGCGCCGCAAAGGTGTTGAGCACGCGCGCGATGGAGCCGGCGCGTCCCGTCGCCTGCGCGAGCCCGGGAGCGGCGATCATCGTCTGGCGGCCCCAGTCGGCGAGCCACGGAAAACCCGCGAGGATCGTCGCGCGACGGGGATCGGCCTCGGCGACGAAGTTCTCGGCGCGCCGGGAAAGCTCGTCGAAGACGGGGTCATGCGTCCGCGCGAAGATCTGGCGGCGCTGACGCTCCTCGTCCAGGAAGTGCTCGGGATCGGCCGCCACCTCTTCGAGAGAGAACAGGGCGAAGGCGCGTGCGTCGGGCCGCAGCGTCCACGTCCATTCGAGAGGGCTCCAGAGGTCCTCCTCGGCGTCGTAGCCGCGCTCGGCCTCCTCGGCGTAGTGGAAGTGGCGATACCAGACGGGGTCCGGCTGCACGGATGCGAAGACGCCGCGCAGATAGAGTCGCGGCAGGTACGCCACGGGCCGCACCCAGCACACCTCGCCCCGGACCTCGGTCGCGGGGTCCCATCCCTCCGTCTCGCTCTGGAGGCGGTGCGAGCCCCGGAACGCGAGCAGCGGCCGCACCCTCAGGGTGATCTCCGAGGCGCCCCGATTGACCCAGCGCGCGATCGCGAGGGAGCGCTCGCGCACCAGGCACAGCGAACGCTCGACGGCAAAGCCGCCCGACTCGTGCCTCCAGGTCGGGAAGGGCTCGAGGCGGAATCGCGAGAGCGTGCGGGGTCCGTCGGGATGCTCGGCGTCGCGGTAGGCCTGCGCCGAGATTCCCCGGGTCACGCCCGCCGCCGTCACGAACTCGTCGCATCCCGAGACCATCATCCAGCGCCGCCGCGGCGGCGGGATGGCGGGCACGTACCAGCCGTGGTAGCGGCGCGTGCGGGTGCCGGCCACGGTGCCGCAGGCGAAGCCGCCGAGGCCGTCGGTCTCCAGCCACTCGAGACCCAGAGCGCGGCCCTCGAGCTCGGCGGCGGTCCGCTCGAGCGGCTTGCGGACGCTCGACGCGGCTTGCGGGGGCATGGGTCGAGACACGCGGCGCGAAAACCTCTCCGGCCGATTCTCTATCAAATGGGGCCGCCGATGGCGGTTTCGGTGTCCTTCATGCGGTCTTCGGGTGCGCCGGGGGGCGCGTAATAAGATCGAAGATCGAGGAGGCCCTCTTGAGCACCGTGAAGACTTCTCTCGACGAGCTCTGCATCGACACGATCCGGACTCTCTCGATCGACATGGTGCAGAAGGCCAACTCGGGCCATCCGGGGCTCCCGCTCGGTGCGTCCCCGATGGCCTACGTCCTGTGGCAGCGCTACCTCCGCCACAATCCGCGGGACCCGCACTGGCCGGATCGGGACCGGTTCGTGCTGTCGGCCGGACACGGCTGCGCGATGCTCTACAGCCTGCTGCACCTGACGGGGTACGACCTGACGCTGGACGATCTCAAGGCGTTCCGGCAGTGGGGCAGCCGGACGCCCGGCCACCCCGAGACGCACCTGACACCCGGGGTCGAGGCGACGACCGGACCGCTCGGCCAGGGCACCGCGAACGCGGTCGGCATGGCGATCGCCGAGCGGTTCCTGGCGGCGCGATACAACCGGCCCGGCCACGAGATCGTGAACCATCGAACCTTCACGCTCGTGGGCGACGGAGACCTGATGGAAGGGATCTCCTCGGAGGCGGGCTCGCTCGCCGGCCACCTGAAGCTCGGCAAGCTCGTCTACCTCTACGACGACAACCACGTCTCGCTCGACGGGCCGACCAGGCAGGCGTTCACCGAAGACGTTCTGCGGCGCTACGAGGCCTACGACTGGCAGGTCCTCCGGGTGGAGAACGGGAACGCCGATCTGGAGGCGATCGACGGCGCGATCAAGGTGGCCGTCTCGCAGCAGGAGCGGCCGACGATCATCGCCGTGAGGACGACGATCGGCTACGGCTCGCCCCACAAGGCCGGCACCTCCGCCGCGCACGGCAGTCCGCTCGGCGTCGAGGAGGTCGCGCTCACGAAGAAGACGCTCGGCTGGGAGTGGACCGATGCCTTCCACGAGCCGCCCGAGGCGCTGGCGCACTTCCGGACGGCCATCGAGCGAGGCGTCCACTGGGAGGGCGAGTGGGAGCGCCGGTTCGCGGCCTGGGCGGCGGCGTATCCGGATCTCGCGGAGGAGTGGCGGACCGCGCGCAAGGGTGCGCTGCCGAAGGGCTGGGACGCGGATCTTCCGACCTGGAAGGCCGGCGAGTCGCTGGCGACCCGGGTGGCCGGCGGCAAGGCGATCAACGCGATCGCTCCCCGCGTGCCGTGGCTCCTCGGCGGGGACGCCGATCTCTCGGAGTCGACGAAGACGAAGATCGAGTCGGCCGGAGACTTCGACGGGCAGACCGGGGAGGGCAACAACATTCACTACGGCGTGCGGGAGCACGCGATGGCGGCGATCGCCAACGGGCTCAGCTACCACGGGGGCGTCCGTCCGTTCGTCGCGACCTTCTTCTGCTTCTCCGACTACATGCGTCCGGCGATCCGGCTGGCCGCGCTCAATCGCCTTCCGACGATTTTCGTCTGGACGCACGACTCGATCGGTCTCGGGGAGGACGGTCCGACGCACCAGGCGGTCGAGCAACTGATGTCGCTTCGGCTGATGCCGTCCTTCACGGTGATCCGGCCGGGGGACGCCAACGAGACGGTCGACGCGTGGAAGGCGATCATGGAGCACCGCGACGGGGCCATCGGGCTGGTGCTCTGCCGCCAGAACGTTCCCGTCCTCGACCGCAGCGGTGCCCGCGGGGACCTCTCGCGCGGCGCGTACATTCTCGCCGAGGCCTCGGGGGGTGCGCCGAAGGTCATCCTGATGGCGACGGGCTCGGAGCTTCAGCTGGCCGTCGCCGGACGGCAGAAGCTCGAGGCCGAGGGCATCCCGGCCCGCGTCGTCTCGATGCCGTGCTGGGAGTTCTTCGACCGGCAGCCGCGCGAGTATCGCGACGAAGTCCTTCCCCCTTCGGTCAAGGCGCGCCTGTCGATCGAGGCCGGCGTGACGCTGGGGTGGCAGAAATACGTCGGCGACGGCGGCGGCTCGATCGGAGTGGATCGCTACGGCGCGTCGGCGCCGGGCGACGTCGTGATGCGCGAGTACGGCTTCACGGCCGACCACGTGGCCGCCTTCGCGCGCCGCCTCGTCGGACCAGGGAGGTCCTCATGAATCCGAATCGTCTGAAGGCGTTGTCCGAGCTCGGTCAGAGCGTCTGGTACGACTACATCCGCCGGGACCTGATCGACGGCGGCGGCCTCGCGCGCCTGATCGCCGAGGACGGCCTCTCGGGCATGACCTCGAACCCGACGATCTTCGAGAAGGCCATCGCGGGAAGCTCGCTCTACGACGCGGACATCCGCGGCGCCGCAACGGGGCGCTCTCCCGCGCAGGTCTTCGAGGCCCTGGCCGTTCGCGACGTCCAGGCGGCGGCCGACGTCTTCCGCGGGTCGTTCGATGCGACGAGCGGCGACGACGGCTTCGTTTCGATCGAGGTCGGTCCTCAGCTCGCCCGGGACACGCAGGGCACGATCGACGAGGCGCGGCGCCTCTGGAAGGAGTGCGGCCGCCCGAACGTCATGGTCAAGATCCCGGGTACCGCCGAGGGCGTCCCCGCCATCCGTCAGTGCCTGACCGATGGCATCAACATCAACATCACGCTGCTCTTCTCCGTCCCGCGCTACCGGGAGGTCATGGAGGCGCACCTGGCCGCGCTCGAGGCGCGCCGGAAGGCCGGCGAGCCGATCGGCGCCCTGCGGTCGGTCGCGAGCTTCTTCGTGTCGCGCGTGGACACCAACGTGGATCCGAAGCTCGACGCGCGGACCAGGGCGGGCGATACGCGAGCTGCGGCCCTCCGGAGCCGCATCGCGATCGCCAACGCGCGCGTCGCCTACGAGGCCTTCGAGGAGGTGTACGCGACCCCGCGCTGGAAGGCGCTCGAGGGGGAGGGCGCCCGGCGGCAGCGCCCGCTGTGGGCGTCCACGTCGACGAAGGATCCGTCCCTGCCCGATCTCTACTACGTCGAGGCGCTCATCGCACCCGACTCGGTCGACACGATGCCGCCCGAGACGCTCGACGCCTACCGCGATCACGGAGACCCGAAGGTCCGCATCCGCGACGATCGGGACGTGGCCCAGGCCGACTTCCGGGCGCTGCGGGATCTCGGGATCTCGATCGACGACGTCGCCGACGAGCTCGAGAAGGAGGGCGTGCAGAAGTTCACCGGCTCCTTCGACAGTCTCCTGAAGGCCATCGGCGAAAAGCAGCGCGCGATGAGGGTGGCCTGAACCTCCAGCCCGACGGCGCGGCTCTCCGCTGCCGGGAGGCGGCCGCGCGGCTGATTTCCGAGAGGGCGGTCGAGAGGATCTGGTCGGGCGACGGCTCCTATTGGAGGCCGGAGGCCCTGGCGCGAAAGCAGATCGAGGCTTCGCTCGGATGGCTGACGCTTCCGGAGCGGATGACCGAGCTGGTGCCCGGCCTGGAGAAGCTCGCCGCGGCGATTCGGACGGAGGCGGATCGCGTCGTCGTGGTCGGCGCGGGCGGGGCCGCCCTGGCGCCCTGGGCGCTCGCGGGAATCCTCGAGCCCGCCGAGGGATTCCCGGCTCTCTCCGTGCTCGACACGACGGAGCCATCGGCGGTGGCGGCGGCGGTCGGCGGCTTCGATCCCGCGAGAACGGTGTTCGTCATCTCGTCGAGGACCGGCGCGATCCTCGAGACGAATCTCCTCTTCGACGTCCTGTTCGAGAAGGCGTCGAAGGCGCTCGGCGAAGCCGCGGCGGGCCAGCGCTTCGTCGCCGTCACGGAGCCCGGCTCGGCTCTCGCGACCGAAGCGGGGAAGCGTCGCGCCCGCGCCGTGATTCCGGCGGACCCGCGCACGCCGTCCGTTTTCGGCGCGCTCTCGCCGTTCGGCCTGGTCCCGGCGGCTCTGGCCGGGCGCAGGATCCGGGACGTGCTCGATCGCGCCGGCCGCATGGCCGAGGCGTGTCGCGCTCCGGGCACCGAGAATCCCGGCCTCCTGCTCGGGGCCGCGCTCGGGGCGGAGGCGGCCGCCGGGCGCGACAAGCTGACGCTCTCGGCGGGGCGGGAGGTTCGAGGGTTCGCCCGCTGGCTGGAGGCCCTCGTGGGTTCCGCGACGGGCCACGACGCCAAGGGGATCGTTCCGGTCGAGGGCGAGCCGCTCGGTGCTCCCGACGTGTATGGCTCGGACCGCGTCTTCGCGCGCTTCGAGCTGGCCGGCGCTCCGGATGCGGCAGCGGATCAGCGGCTGGCGACGCTCGTGGAGCACGGGCATCCCCTGCTCGGGTTCGTCCTGCGCGACGAGCTCGATCTCGGCGCCGAGATCTATCGCTGGCAGTTCGCGTCCGCCGTCGCCGGGCGGCTGCTCGCCGTCAATCCCTTCGACGAGTCGGACCAGGCCGACGTGCGAAATCGCGCGAGCCGGATACTCGCCGGAGGTTCCCTCGAGCCCGCCGCGGCAGCCGCCTCGGCGGACGGCGGTTTCGCGCGATTGCTGGCCTCGATCCGGCCTGGCGACTACTTCGCGATCTCCGCGTACCTGCCGGAGACCCCGGACGCCGCCGCGGCGATCGAGGCCTTGCGGCTGGCGGTGCGCGGCTCGAAGCGCGTGGCGACGACGGCGGGTTTCGGCCCGCGAGTGCAGTACGCCGCCGGACAGGTCCAGAAGGGAGGCCCGCCCCGCGGCGCGTCTCTGCAGCTGACCGCGGCCGCCGCGGCGGACCTGCCGATCCCGGCGCGCCCCTGGGGTTCGGAACGGTCTTCGCGGCTCAGGCCGACGCGGAGCTCGAGGGTCTGGTGGCACGGGGCCGGCGAGCCGTCCGCGTGCGGCTCGGTGCGGATCCGGCGAGCGGGATCGCCGGGCTCACGGCGGCGGTTGCCCGCGAGTCGGCCGCGTGAGCGTTTCGGCCGCCGGCTCGGCTCCCCGGCGCGAGGAGGAGATCCGGCCGCCGGCCACACTCGTGATCTTCGGCGCCTCGGGCGATCTCACCCGGCGCCTGCTCGCGCCCGCCATCGCCCACCTGAACCGGGACGGCGCCCTCTCGCCGGAGTTCGCGATCGTCGGCATCGGAAGGTCGGAGTACACGGACGAGGCGTTCCGCGCGCACCTCGAGGGTGGGGCGCGCGAATTCACGCCGCCCACGCAGGGCCGGCCCGGCGACCTTCCCGATCGCGTGTCGTACGTCGCGGGGGACTTCGGCGATGCGGGCCTCTTCCGGCGGCTGCGCGGGGAGCTCGAGCAGATCGAGTCGGAGCGCGGCGGCCCCCGCCACCGCATCTTCTACTTCGCCACGCCTCCCGACGCCGACGAGACCATCGTGAAGGCGATCGGGGCCGAGGGGCTCGAGAAGGTCGAGAACGGCTGGGTGCGGGCGGTCGTCGAGAAGCCGTTCGGCCACGACCTCGAGTCCGGCCGCCACCTGAATCGCGTGCTGCTCTCGGTCTTTCCCGAGAAGCAGATCTACCGGATCGACCACTATCTCGGGAAGGAGACCGTCCAGAACATCTTCGTGCTGCGCTTCGCGAACGGCATCTTCGAGCCCCTCTGGAACCATCGCTACGTGGACCACGTGCAGATCTCGGTCGCCGAGTCGGTGGGGGTGGGCCATCGCGCGGCGTTCTACGAGAGCGCCGGCATCCTCCGGGACATGTTCCAGAACCACCTGCTGCAGTTGCTGACGCTGACCGCGATGGAACCGCCGGCCGCCTACGAGGCCGATGCGATCCGCGCCGAGAAGGTGAAGGTCCTCCAGTCGATTCGACCCTTTCCCGGGGACGCCATCGACGACTGGGCCGTGCGCGGCCAGTACGGAGCCGGCGTCGTCGACGGGAAGAAGGTCCCCGGCTACCGCGAAGAGCCGAAGGTCGACCCGGGCTCGGAGACGGCGACGTTCGCGGCGGTACGGTTCGCGATCGACAACTGGCGCTGGGCGGGAGTGCCGTTCTACCTCCGCTCCGGAAAGCGGCTGGCCAAGCGGGTCACCGAGATCGCGATCGAGTTCAAGGGCGTTCCGCACCGGTTCTTCAGCAAGGCCTCGGGGGAGCTTCCTCCCAACGTGCTGCGGCTCCACATCCAGCCGGACGAGGGCGTGTCGCTGAAGTTCGGCGTCAAGATCCCCGGCTCGGTCCTGCAGATCCAGTCGGTGTACATGGATTTTCCGTACTCGAAGCTCGGCGCGCCGATCGCGGGGGGCTACGAGCGGCTGCTCCTCGACGTCACGCACGGCGACCAGACGCTCTTCATCCGCGGCGACGAGGCCGAGCACGCCTGGGAGGTCCTGACGCCGATCCTGAACGCCTGGTCGAAGACGCCCGCGCCCGAGTTTCCCAACTACGCCGCGGGCACGTTCGGTCCGGAAGCCGCCGACCGGTTCCTCGAGAAGGATGGACGGCGGTGGAGGACGCTCTGAGAAACGAGGGCGGAAAGCGTAATCCCGCCGCCCGCCCTTCTTCGAATCCGCCGGTCCAACCTCGAGTATTCCGTATCGAGAGTCGGTAACGCCGAAGGATCGTAGGGGCGGGGCCTGTCCCCGCCCGGGGGCGGCCGCAAGGGCCGCCCCTACGAAGACAAGGCAACACTGGACTTCTGCTGTGGGTCGTTAGCGCCCGTAGAGCGCGAGCTGGAACGTCTTGTCCAGGAACACCGCCATCTGGCTGCGCAGGACGGGGTTCGCCGGACAGTAGTTCCCGCCGGTGCAGCCGCCGGTGACGAATCCGCGACGGACGTGGGCCGTCCCGTCGAGCTCTCAGGCCTCCTTCGCGACCTCTTTCCCGGCCTTCGACTGCGCGATGATCTTTTCCTGAAGGGAGTGCGGCACCTCGGAGTAGTGCGAGAACTCGAGGTGGAAGGAGCCGCGGCCCTGCGTGATCGAGCGCAGCTGCGCGCCGTACGTCAGCAGCTCCGCCATCGGGACCTGCGCCTTGATGACGGTGTCGTCTTCGGCTGCGTCCATGCCCTCGACCTTGCCGCGCCGCGACGAGAGGTCGCCCATCAGGTCGCCGACGTACTCGTTCGGCGCCGAGATCTCGACGTTCATGACCGGCTCGAGGAGCGTCGGCCGGGCGGCTGCCATCGCCTCCTTGTAAGCGAGGGCGCCGGCGAGCTTGAACGCGAGCTCCGACGAGTCCACGTCGTGGTACTGGCCGTCGTACAGGGTGACGCGGAAGTCCACCATCGGGAACCCCGCGAGGAAGCCTCGGCGGCGGACCTCCTGGATTCCCTTCTCGACGGCGGGGATGAAGTTGCGCGGGATCGCGCCGCCGTAGATGTCGTCCACGAACTCGAAATCCTTGCCGCGCGGCAGCGGCTCGACGCGGATGCGGCAGTCGGCGAACTGCCCGTGTCCGCCGGTCTGCTTCTTGTGTCGGCCGTGGGCCTCCGCCTTCTTCGTGATCGTCTCGCGGTACGGAACCTTCGGCGGATGGAGGATGACCTCGACGCCGTAGCGCTTCTTCAGCCGCGCGACCGCGATCTCGACGTGGAGCTGCGAGGCGCCCGCGAGGTGAAATTCCTTGGTCTCGTCGTCCCGCTGGAAGTTGAGCGAGGGATCCTCCTCGATCAACTTGTGCAGGGCGGTCGAGATCTTGTCCTCGTCGCCCTTGGCCTTCGGCTCGATGGCATACGCGATCGAGGCTTCGGGCACGGTCAACGCGGGGAGCACGACCGGGTTGTCCTTGGTGGTCAGCGTGTCGCCCGTGAAGGTGTCCTTGAGCTTGGCGACCGCGACGATGTCGCCCGCGTGCGCCTCCGGGACGCCGACGTGCTCCTTTCCCTGCGGCAGGAAGAGGCCCGAGAAGCGCTCGGGGGAGCTGCGCCGGGAGTTCCAGTAGGTGCCGTCCGATTGAAAATGCCCGGCGAGCACCCGCAGGTACGAGATGCGCCCGGCGAACGGGTCGGAGACGGTCTTGAACACCTGCGCGACCGCGTGGTCCTTCTCGTTGCAGAAGACGACCACGGGCTTTCCGTCCTTGCCGACGCCCTCTTCCCGGCGGCTCTCGGGAGAGGGGAGCAGGGCCACGCAGGCGTCGAGGATCCGGATCGTGCCGATGCCGAGCGACGACGAGGCGCAGAGGACCGGAAAGATCTTTCGCTCGACGATCTCGCGCTTCAAGCCCGGAAGGATGTCCTGCGGCTCGAGGGTGCCCTGGGCGAAGAATTTCTCCATGAGGTCGTCTTCGCCCTCGGCGACGGCTTCGACGAGGGCCTCGTGCTCGGCCTTCGCCCGGTCGGCGAGGTCCGCGGGGATCGGGCCATCGACGCGCTTGCCGCCCTCTTGGATGTGCGCCTCCATGCGCACGAGATCCACCGATCCGCGGAACGCCTTCTCCTCGCCGACCGGGATCTGGAGCGGCACGACTTCTCGGCCGAACTTCTTGCGCAGCGACTCGACCGTGCGGTCGAACGAGGCGCGCTCGCGGTCCATCCGGTTGACGACGAAGAGCACGGGGCGCCCGAACTCCAGGGCGAACTTCCAGGCGCGCTCGGTTTGCACTTCGACTCCCGACACCGCATCGAGGACGATCAGCGCGGAGTCGGCGGCATGGATCGCGGCCTTCGCTTCGGGCGCGAAGATTCCATAGCCGGGGGCATCGAGGAAGTTGATCCGGGTGTCGCGGTGGATGACATGGGCGCAGGAGAGGTTGATCGAGATCTTGCGGTCGATTTCCTCGGCGTCGAAATCGGTCGGACAGGTCCCGTCTTCGATCCGGCCGGGCCGCGTGGTCGCGCCGGCCGCGTGGAGCAGCGCCGCGATCAGGGTGGTCTTGCCGACGGTGTTGTGGCCCACGACGGCCACGTTGCGCAGTTGCGGAGCGGAGAGTGGCTTCATGGGGGCGGATTATATTGAAGGCCTCCGCCGGGAGCCCGCGCCGGAGGGGGGGAGTGAGGATCCATGACGGCCCTGTCGTGCGTCGCCATCGGAGTCGCTTTCCTGGTGGCGGTCGGGCTGCTCGTCTTCGCCGGAGTCCTCGCCGGGTGGGTGATCCCGGCCCTCATCGAGCGGGCGAGGGCCCGGAAAGGCGATCCTCCCGGGAATACAGATTGAAGGCCCCGTTCCGCAGAAAACCGACGAGGGTCATCTCCGACTCCCGGGCGAGGTCGACGGCGAGCGTCGAGGGAGCGGATACCGAGGCGACGATCGGGATCGCCGCCGCCAGGGCCTTCTGGACGATTTCGAAGGAGGCGCGCCCGGACACCAGGAGGACCGCCTCCGGAAGGGGCAGTTGCCCTCCTCGAAAGAGCGATCCGACGGCCTTGTCCACGGCATTGTGGCGGCCGATGTCCTCCCGCACGACGAGCAGCTCGCCGGCGGTCGTGAAGATGCCGGCCGCATGCAGTCCCCCCGTCTCGGCGAAGTTCGGCTGGGCGGCGCGCAGGACATCGGGCAGGCCTCGCAGGATCGCGGGGGTCACGCGCGCGTTCGACGCGATGGCCGGGAAGCACCCGCGAAGCGACTCGATCGAGCCCTTGCCGCAGAGGCCGCAGGAGGAGGACGTGAGGAGGAGCCTCCGCGCGCGGTCGACGGCGCCGCGGGCGGGCTCGGTCGTCCTCACGATGACGACGTTACCCTCCTCCTCGGGCGCCCGGACTTCGCGGCAGTGCTCCATTCGCACGATGTCGGCGGGGCGATGGACGATGCCCTCGGCGAGGAGCCAGCCCGCGGCGAGGTCGAAGTCGTCGCCGGGCGTGCGCATCGTGACGGCGAGCGTCTCGGCGCCGACGCGGATCTCGAGCGGCTCCTCGACGCTGACGCGGTCCTCGCGGCGCTCCATCGAGGCGCCGACTCGGACGATGGAAACGCCTCGGACGGCGGGAGCGCTCGGTTCCATGTCGCGCAGGATACGCTGGTCCGGAGGGGCCGTTCTTCACATCCGGGGCCGTTCGCGGCCGAGATTCTGTCCCCTTCGGCGCAGGCCAACCTGCTAGAATTTCGCCTGGCCATGAAGGCCATCGGGCGGGTGTGTCTCCATCGGGAAGCCTTCGGGCCGGAGGGATTCATTCCAGACCCATGTCGGGAAAGACGGCGGCAGGAGCGCGCGTGACGAAGCTGGGCCGTTACGAGGTCTTGAACGAGCTCGGCAAGGGTGCCATGGGCGTGGTCTACCTCGCCAAGGACCCGGTCATCGGCCGCCTCGTCGCGGTCAAGACCATCCGGACGTCCCAGGGCGACGACGACGATTCCGAGTCCCGCGAGTTTCGGGAGCGCTTCGTCCGCGAGGCGCAGACCGCGGGGATCCTCTCCCACCCGAACATCGTGACGATCCACGACATCGGCGAGGACAGCGAGAGCCGCACGTCGTTCATCGCGATGGAGTACATCGAGGGTCGCAACCTCAAGTCGCTGCTCGCGGACAAGAAGAAGTTCACCTGGGACGAGGTCGCCGACCTCATCGCCCAGATCGGCGAGGCGCTCGACTACGCCCACCGCAAGGGAATCATCCACCGCGACATCAAGCCCGCCAACATCATCCTGACGACCGACGGGAAGGTCAAGATCACCGACTTCGGCATCGCCAAGGTCGCATCCTCCAACCTCACCACGACCGGGCAGTTTCTCGGCACGCCCAACTACATGTCGCCCGAGCAGGTCTCCGGCGCGCCGGTGGACGGACGCAGCGACATCTTCTCGCTCGGCGTCGTTCTGTACGAGCTGCTGACGAATCGCAAGCCCTTCCAGGGCGACAACCTGACGGCGATCTCCTACAAGATCGTGCACGAGGACTTCACGCCGCCGGGCGATCTGGCGCCCGACGTGCCGAACGATTTCAATCCCATCGTCGCGCGGGCGATGGCCAAGGACCCCTGGAACCGGTACCAGCGCGGCAAGGACATGGCGCTCGCGCTCTACCAGCTCAAGGCTCACCTCGAGGAGCAGAAGGCGCTGCAGGACCTCGGCACGATGGTCTCGGCCGCCGAGAACCTCCCGACGCTCAAGCTCGCGAACCTGAAGGAAATGGCCGCCCTGGGCGCGCCGCGCGAGACGCTGACCTCGCCCCCGGTGCCGCCGCCGCCGGACCTTCCGCCCGCCGTCGAAGCCTCGGGAAGCTGGGGCGAGGAGTCCGACGAGCACGAGGCCACCGCAGCGGGCCCGGAGCTCGCCGCGGCGATGCAGGCGGCGCCACCCGCGCCGCCCCCGAGCAGCGACTTCGAGGGCGCCTTTGCGAACGACACGATGCCCCCGCTCGGTCCGCCGCCGTCGACGCTCCCGGACTCGGCACCGGCGGCCGGAGCACCCCAGGAGTGGAAGAAGCTCGCGAAAGCGGAGGTCAATCCGCGCTGGTTCTGGATGGTCACGGCCGCGGCCGCGGGGATTCTCGTTCTCGTCGTCGCGTTCTTCGTCGTGCGTGCGCGCTCGGCGTCGAAGCCGGCCGCCGAGCCGGACGCGGTCCTCGAGCAGGACGTCAAGGATCGGCGCGAGGCGCTGGAGGAAGCGAAGAAGCTCTTCTCGGCAGGTCAGTACGACCAGAGTCTCGCCAAGGCCCGCGAGGTTCTCGGCCGCAGTCCGAACAACGAGGAAGCCCGCAAGTACGCCCAGATGGCCGAGAGCGCCATCAAGGCCCGGCAGGACGAGACGGATCGCAAGAAGCAGGCCGCGGATCTCGTGGCGTCGGCGAAGACGGCCCTCGCCGACGGCCGCAACGAAGAGGCGCGCGCGCAGGTGGACGAGGCCCTGCGTCTCGACGCCGCGAATCCCGATGCACCGGCTCTACGGGACGAGGCCGACCGGAAGATCGCCGAGGCCAAGGTCGCGGCGGAAGCGGCCGCGCGCAAGAAGGGGGCGAAGGCGAAGGACCAGCAGGCGAAGAAGGGCCCGGTGGCGCCTCCATCGCCGGTCCCGGCGGCCAAGGCGGCCCCGGCCGCCCCGGGGGCCGGTACGGCGGCATCCGCGCCGGGGACCGCCGCGTCGACCGCCACGCTCCGCCTCGCTTTCGACGCGCCGATGCCGGAGGGCCACGTCATGGTGGCCGTCAACGACCAGATCCTCCTGAGGCGGCCGTTCTCGTTCAAGAAGGGCGAGACCCACGCCGTTTCGGCGAGCATCTCGGTGCCTCCCGGCCTCGCCCTCGTCAAGGTCTGGCTCTCCGGTCCCGACATGCCCTCGGCCTTCGCGACGACGAGCGCGCAACTCTCGGGCGGCGACACGAAGACGCTGCAGCTCGATTACTCGGGCGGCAAGCTCGCGGTCCATCTGCAGTGACCGCCGGCGCGGCTCCGGGCCTTTGCATAAAGCCCCGGAATCGCGTATAACGCGCACTCTTCCGGGGCGTAGCGCAGCCTGGTAGCGCACTCGGTTCGGGACCGAGTGGTCGGAGGTTCAAATCCTCTCGCCCCGACCAAATCCTCTCAGCGACTTGCGAGAGGATGAATCCCTCGATCCTGATTCGAGTACGCTCGCGGACGAGGCGCGGATCGCGTCGCGGCGGGCTGTGACGGCGATTGCCCGCCGCATTCAGATTCAGGAGAAGAGACGATGAGAAGATTCGCCGGTTTGGGACTGGGACTCGCGGCGCTCGCGGCCGGTTGCCTGTCGAACCGCGCCACCACCTCGTCGGATGGGACGGGATCGCCGCCGGGTGCCTTCACGCTGACCCGCGCGGGCGCGCCGCCGGTCGCCCTGTCGACCGCCGCCTGTGTCTCCGGCGAGCGCCAGCAGTTCCTCGGAGCGGATTTCCCGGACGAGGCGGCGGGTTACACCGTGCGCCTGGTGGTCGACCCGCTCTCCGGCCCTGCAGCGCGCGTCTTCTCGAACGCGCACCCCTTCGACGACTCCGCCGTTTTCCGGCACACCGATTGCCGCGTTTTTCACTTCGCAATCGATTCGACCGGGTGGCGCGTGAACCACTACGAGGACTACAAGGTTTCACTCGAGTTGGACTGCGCGGGCGAAGCCGTATCGCTCTCGGGGAAGGCGGCCGCGGAGCACTGTCACTGAACGGAGTTCGTCTCTCTTGACCGAAGTCACGAGACGGGCCGGAAGGCGCGGACTCGCCGCTCGTGGAGGAGCTGGTGCGCAGCTTGCGCGGGCTCGAGTTGACCTAGGCGGGTTCGTCTGAAGGTCGAGCGCCCGTTGCGGACGATCTCGAGGACGGCGCCGTCCGTGCGTGCGATCTGGGGCGCCTCCCTCGTCGCGGCGCTGGCCCTGCGCGCGGCCCCGATCTCCGGAGCCCGCCCTTACTTCCACTACGTCGACGAGGGGAACTTTCTCCATTCGTCGCTCGGTCTGCTGGAACGGGGTGGATGGGATTCCGGGCAATATCTCTACCCCCAGCTGCCGACGACCATCGCGGTCGGCGCGATGCGTTCGTACGCGCGCATCCACGACGCCTTCGCGGAGAGACCGCTCCGTGACCGCCTGCCGGAGCGCGTCGAGGTCTACGACGACTTCGAGCCGTTCAGCCTGCTCCTGATCGGCCGATTCCTGTCGCTCGTTCTTGGGATGCTGATCGTCGCCGGCACCGGCCTGCTCGCGAGCCGCCTCGGAGGTCCGGCCGCTGGCGCCGCCGCCGTGACCGTCGCCGCCTTCCTGCCGGCGCTCGTGCTGCGCGGACCGAACGCCGCGGTCGACCCGTTCGCCGCCTTCTTCGTCCTGGTATCGCTCTGGTTGACCGACCGGACGCGCGACGGCGTTCGCCCCGGGTGGCTCGCCTTCGGCGCCGGCGCGGCGGCCGGGCTCGCGTTCGCTTCGAAGTACCCGGCCGTCCTCGTCTTCGCCGCCTTCGTGACGACGACCGTGCTTCTGGCCGTTCCCCTCTCCGAGAAGCGCCGCCGGCTCGGTCTCGGGATGGCGGGCCTCATCGCGGGCGCCGCCGCCGGCATGCCGGCCCTCCTCTCGCACGGCCGCGCCGTCCTCGAGGCGATCGGCGAGCAGGCGAGCGTGTACGGGAGGATGCCTTCCCCTTCGCTGGCGCATCAGGCGTTCGTCGAAGCCGAGTGGGACCTCCGATTCGGTCACGCGGAGCTCGGGGTCGCGGTGGTCGCCTTCGCGCTCGGCGGGCTCGTCCTCGGTCTGCGCGACCGCCGGATCGCGCCGACGGTATGGGGCTGGTGCGCCTTCGGCGCACTGAGCCTGGGGCTCTTCTCGCGTCAGGCCTTCCAGCCGTTCCGGAACCTGTTGCCCCTGACGCCGATCGTCTGTGTCGCGGCGAGTCTCGCGTTCGTTCGGCTCCGCGCCCGAATGCGGCGCCCCTTCCTCGCGGACTTCGCGGCCGCCGCGTGGATCCTCGCCGCGTTCGGTCTGCCGGTGGCCGCCCACGCCCGCGAGCGGGCCGCCCTGCGGGATTCCCGCGTCCTGGCGATCGACTGGCTGGTGTCGCACTCGCGGCCGGCCGACGAGGTCCTCGTCGCCCGCGAGCTCGGGCTTCTGCGGCAGGAGCTCTCGCGCCTGCCGGCGAAGACGACCGTGCGGCGCACCCGGGAAATGCGCGAAGCCCTGGAGCGAACGTCGCCCCGGTTCGTGGTCCCGGTGAGCCTTTCGGACCTCGACGCCGCGATCCGATCGGGTTACTCGATCCGGTTCGAGGCGGGTCAACGCCCGACGCCGCCGACCGACGCCTGGTGGCGCGACAACGACGAGCGCATCGTCGTCCTGGAGCGGAACTGAGTTCGGTTCGCATCGGCCCCGTCCTTGCAAGGACGGGCGGCGTGATCGATCGAAGGACGAGGTTCGAGGGCGCGGCGGCCTACGTGCCGGAGACGCGAAGCCTGGCCGAGCTTTCGCGCTCGATTCAGAAGTGCAAGGGGTGCGACCTGTATCGCCACGCCACGCAGGCGGTCTTCGGCGAGGGCCCGGCGCGCGCCCGCTTCGTCCTGGTCGGCGAACAGCCGGGGGATCGCGAGGACATCGAGGGGCGCCCGTTCGTCGGACCCGCCGGCGCGGTCCTCGACCGTGCGCTCGGGGACGCGCGGATCGCGCGCAGGGATGTCTACGTCACGAATGCCGTCAAGCACTTCAAGTTCGAGCGCACTCCCAAGCGTCGTATCCACAAGACGCCGGCGAGCGGAGAGCTCCAGGCGTGCCGGCCGTGGCTCTTCAAGGAGCTCGAGGTGATCCGGCCGGACGTCCTCGTGTGCCTGGGCGCGACCGCGGCGAAAGCGGTGATCGGTCCGTCCTTTCGCCTGCTCGCGCAGCGGGGCCGATTCGTTCCGAGCGAGCTCGCGCCGCGGGTTCTCGCGACCTACCATCCCTCAGCGGCCCTCCGGGCGGATGACGACGAAAGCCGCGCAAAGATCTACGATCTGCTGGTGAAGGACCTGAAGACGGCCGCGGCGGCGAGCCCCGGCCGATGAGTCGCCGCGCCGCTGCCCTGGTACTCGCTCTGTCTGCGCTCCTCGGTCCAGTCGCGATGCGAGCCGAAGAGTCGCTGTCCGTCACCGTCATCGGCGATCCCCGAGACCCCCGCGCGGCGGCAGTCGAAGAGGCCGTCGGATTCTGGAACGGCGAGCTCGCGCGGATCGGCGCCGGCGTGCGGCTCGGACCGGTGCGCTTCTTCGACGACGAGAGCGCCGCGCGGGTGCTGGAGAGCCTCGAGAACGGCGAGCTTCGCGTCGGCGACACCTATGCGCTGCGCCGGCTCCTCCCGCCGATTCCCGGCGAGATCGTCGTCGCGCTGTCGCGGAGCGACCGGATGTCGTTCGGCACGGCACGGACCTCCCGAACGAAGGGCTTCGTTTCGCTGAGGCGAGGCGACATCGAGCCGTTGTCGCTGCCGAACGTCGCCCGCAACGCGGCCGCGCACGAGCTCGGCCACGCCCTCGGCCTCGATCACAACGGCGATCCGTCGACACTCATGTGCGGCCGGCCGGCGCCCTGCCGGCCGGCGACGTTCGAGTCGGCGACGCCCCGGTTTTTCCCGCTGACGCCCGACGAGGAGCGGACGCTCCGCGAGCTCTGGCCGAAGTAGTCCTCAGCGTTCCATCGCCGCCTCGGCCTCGAGGCTCTCCCGGTCCCGCGAAAGGGTCAGCACGGCGAGCGTCCTGCCGCCGTCCCTGTAGGTGAGCCGGAACTCGCGCTTCGCGAACGAGCCGTCGAGCTCGGTCGAGTCCCAGTGCTCGGCGTGGCCGACGTAGTTGAGCGAGAGGTCGTAATGCTGGCTCCAGAAGAAGGGCACGGCGTCGAAGGGCTCCCGGCGCCCCATCAGGTTGCGGGCGGCGGTCTGCCCCTGGCGCTCGGCCACGACCCAGTGCTCGATGCGGAGGCGGCCGGCGCCCCGCGGATCCGGATAGCTCGCGGCGTCGCCGGCGGCGAAGATTCCCTTCGCGCTCGTCTCGAGGTGGCGATCCACCACGATTCCGCGGTCGACCGCGAGGCCGGCGCGCTCGGCCAGGCCCGTGGACGGGCGCACGCCGATGCCGACGACGACGAGGTCGGCCGGCAGCGAGGCGCCGCCGGAGAGGGCCACGGCGCGCGCGTCGATGGACGCGGGGTTCTCCCCGAGGTGAAAGACGACGCCCCGGGACTCGTGCAGTGCGCGGATGAAATCGCCGACCTCCGGGCCGAGGACTCGTTCCAGCGGACGCGCGTCGCGCGAGACGACGTGGACCTCGAGCCCGCGCTGGCGGAGGGCCGCCGCCGCCTCGAGGCCGATGAAGCTCGAGCCGATGACGACCGCCTTCCGGGACGATTCCGCGCGGCTGATGATCGCGCGGCTGTCGGCGAGCGTCCGCAGGTAGCGGACGTGGGGCAGCGAGGCGCCCGGGATGTCGAGAGGCACGGGCTCGGACCCCGTCGCGAGCAGCAGGCCGCCGTATTGCATCGATCGGCCGTCGGCGAGCACCGCACGCCGCCTCGGGACGTCGAGCTCGCGGACCTCGACGCCCGTCACGAGCTCGATCTTCTGCTCGGGGAAGAACTCGGGCGGCATGATCGGCAGCCACTCCTCCGGTGCCTTACCGGCGAGGAAATCCTTCGAGAGATTCGGCCGGTCGACGGGAGGCGTGGCTTCCGCGCCGATGAGAGTCACGGGACCGCCGTAGCCTTCCCGTCGCAGGGTCATCGCCGCCACGAGACCCGCCGGTCCGGCACCCACGATGACGATCGCGTCGGGCGCCGGCGACGGTGCGCGCCTCGAGACAGGGTCCGCCTTCTTCGGCCCGACGCGCACGCGGTCGCCTTCGCGAACCACGCTCCACGCCGGCACCGGATTCAGGGCGGGGGGCCGGAGCGCTTCGCCCGTCCTGCCGCTGAAGCAGGCGTGATGCCACGGGCATCGGATGGTGTCGCCGACGACCAGTCCCTCCGCGAGGGGTCCGCCGTAGTGCGTGCAGGTCGCGCCGGTGGCGAAGACTTCCTCGCCGCGGCGCCAGAGGATCACGGCATCCTCGCCGACGCGGCCGGAGAGGATTCCCCCGTCGGGAATCGTCGAGATCTCCACGCCGGCCTCGAAGTTCGGGCCCGAAGGGGGGTCGGCCTCGCCGCTCATGCCGTGCACTCCATGCTACCGCCGCTCGAATGCAGCGGTCGTGCCGGTTCCACGTCGGTCCGACCCTCGCTCGTATGCCCGGGAGAATCGCCGCCTCGCCGGGAGCGCAGGCGGGGCCGGTCCCTTTGATCCCGATCAGGGGCCGTACAGCTCGAGCCCGAACGCCTTCACGAGGAACACGGCCATCTGGCCGCGCGTGACGGAGCTTCCGGGGCAGTAGTCGCCGCCGCCGCAGCCTCCGGTGATTCCCTCGTTCGCCAGCTGGTTGATGAAGTTCACGAACTGGGCTCCGGGGCAAGGGACGTCGGTGAAGAGGGTCGAGGAGCAGGCAGGCGGCGAGTAGGTTCCGCCGTGCTCTCCCTTGAGCAGGAAGACGGCCATCTGGCCGCGCGTGACGGAGTTCCCGGGGCAGTAATCGCCGTTACCGCATCCACCGGTGATGGTCTCCGAGGCGAGCTGGTTGATCCAGTCCACGAAGCTTCCGCCGGGACAGGGGACGTCCGCGAAGAGTGTCGCGATGCATGACGGAGGCACGTAGCTGCTGCCGTGCTCGCCCTTGAGGAGGAAGACCGCCATCTGGGCGCGCGTGACCGGGTTCGAGGGGCAGAAGTTCCCGCCGGCGCAGCCTCCGGTCACGCCGTTGTGAAAGAGGTTTTCGATGAACTTGTAGAACGGGTGCGAGGTCGTGACGTCCGGAAAGCTTTCGCCGATGTGGAGCGACCAGCGCTTGATCACGGAGTACGGCGCGATCGTCTCGTCGATCTGCGCGTCCCAGTGCTGGGCGGGACGGCCCGGCGCCGTGACGCCGACGGTGTAGCAGTCGCTGCACTCGGCCGAGTCCCCGCCGGCCAGCGTCCCGTAATCGCCGCTCGCGTCCGCGTTGTCGAAGGTCGTGCCGGGCTGAGCGGGCCCCGTGAACCCGCTCGTGGCGCCCGTCAGGTGCGAGGAGAAGTCGGCCGTGTTCGCCCAGGTCGGCTGGAACGCCACGGTCTCGCCTTCCTCGAGGACGCCGTTGCCCGCCGCATCCACCGCGAGGGCCTGGGGAAGAGCCTGCGTGGGAACGACGGTCAGGACCACGTCGTGGCCGCCGCCTCCAACGTAGCTGATCAGGAAGGTGGTCTCGCCGGCGAGAAAAAGCGATCCCTCGGCCATTCCCGTGAACTGTCCCGACACGGCGCTGCCGCCGTTGTTCTTGATGATCGTGAACTCGGTCCCCTCGATCGGCGTGAACCCGAGGGCGACCTGCAGATAGGCGTGCGTCAGGCTCACGGTTCCCGCGACGCTCAGCTGATCGTAGTCCGTTCCCGCGGTCGTGCCGTTGAGCTTGACGGCGAGGACCGCTCGCTGGCCGCTCGAGCCGAACGTGGCGTTGCCCGTTCCGAGGATGCCGGTGCTCGTCCCCTGGCCGACCGAGACGGTCGCCGTGTCGATGGGAAAGCTGTTGTTCACCGACAGGGGGCCCGTGAACGAACCGTGGCCGCCGAGGGTCGCGTTGCCGCTCGACTCCGCGACGGTCACGCCGCTCGATGCGAGCGTTCCATTGACGAGCAGGAATCCGCTGGTCGCCCCGGCCGTGGTCGAGCCGGTGTAAGTGTCGTTGCCTCCCAGGATCACCGGACCCCCGCCCGTGGCGAGGATGCCGCCCGGGCCGTCGATGTCGCCCTCGAGATCGAGCGTGCAGGGGGCCGGCGTCCCGACGACCACGGTGGCGTTGACGGTCATCGGCAGGCTGAGCGTGTTCGTCCCGGCGACGCCGGACGCGCAAAGGATCTCTCCGACCGTGATCGTGTTGCCGGACAGCGTGTAGCCGGGCCCCTGAAAGGTGATCGCGATGATGCTGATCCCGGCCGTCAGGTCGTTGTTCGTCGCGAGGACCGTGGAAGAGGCGGGGAAAGTGAGGTCGTCGCCCGGGTTGGGAGCATGGCCGGAGAGCCAGTTGTTGCCGTTCGACCAGTTCCCGTCGGCGGCCGTGGACTTCCAGATCGCCGAGGCGGCGCGGCCGGCGTGGGGGATCCCGAGGAGAGCCAGCGCGAGGAGAATCGGCGAGAGGCGGCGGCGTCCGTGAGTCCGTGCGCGAGACCGGTTCAGCGACATGCGGCACTCCATCCTGTTTCGGAGCCGGCGGGTCGCCGAGACTCCGTCTGGCCGCGACCGAACCCATATCGGGATGGCGGCACGGGCGTTGCCCGCGTCTCTCACGCGCAGGAGGCGGAGAAAGGGGATCAGGAGAGGGGATCCGTCCGAGAGGATTCCGGAAGGGCCGCTGCCAGCCCGGCCGACCGGCCGGTCGACCAGGCCCACTGGAAATTGTGGCCGCCGATGGGTCCGAAGGCGTCGAGAATCTCTCCGCAGAGAAAGAGGCCCGGGGCCCTGCGGCTTTCCATGGTGGAGGCATCGACCTCGTCGAGGCTGATTCCGCCTCCGGTCACCTCGGCCTTCGCGTAACCTTCGTGCCCGTTGCAGGGAAGTGTACCGCGAGCCAGCGCCTCGGTCAGGCGGAGGCGATCCTCCCGCGTCAGCTGGGCGAGCGAGCGGCCGGAGTCCACTCCGGCTGACCTGGCGACCGCCTCTCCGAGGCGTTCGGGCAGCCTCCTCCGCAAGGCCGCCGCGACCGTGCGGGAGCCCGCGGGCCGCAAGAGGTCCTGCCAGCCTCGTTCGTCGAGCTCCGTCCAGCGCACGACGAGCCGGGCAGATTGGTCCCTGACGAGAACGTGAGAAACATCCAGCACCGCCGGACCGCTATATCCACGATGGGTGAAGAGAAATCCGCCCGAGGCGGCGGCGACCCGGCCCCCGCCATCGGCCGAGAGCCGGACGGGCAGAGAGAGCCCGGCGAGGCCGGCGAAGGCGGAGGGAGGTGCGGTCAGCGGCGTCAACGCGGGATACGTGGGACGGATCGTGTGGCCGAGCGCGGCGAGGATCGGAAGAAGCGCGCCGTCGCTGCCGGACTTCGGAACGGACTGTCCCCCGGCGGCGATGACGACGGCGTCGGCTTCCAGCGGCGGAGAGCCCTCGCGAGTGATCGTCCATCGCTCCCGGCCCCGGGTCAGGTTCGTGACGAGGCTATCGGGTTGGAACAGGGCGCCACGGCGCCGGGCGAGCCCCAGGAGAGCGTCCCGAACGTCGCGGGCACGGTTGGATGCCGGGAAGAGCTTGCCCGACTCCGCCTCCTCCGCGAGCGCCACGCCGAGCTCGCCCTCGAAGAAGAGCCTCTGGTCGCGCAACGGCCACGATCGGAGCATTCTCTGAAGCGTCCGAGGTGCCGACTCCGTGACGAAACGGCCGGGATCGGCCCGCACCGGGAGGACGTTGCAGCGTCCACCTCCGCTGATGAGGATCTTCCGGCCGCCGTCGGGCGTCCGCTCGAGCAGAAGCGTCTCGGCATCCGAGGAGGCCGCGAAGATCGCCGCCATGGTGCCCGCCGCACCGGCCCCGACGATCGCCACCCGCCTCGTACGCTCCACGCGCGGAGCATGATCGCCGATGCCGTCGCGCGGAGGGGTCACTTGACTTACGCCTCTTTTGCGCCTAGGCTCCGAATTCGAGGCCGATGGGCTGGACCGGCAAGGCCTCCGGCCAGCCGCGGTGGTTCCCTCGGCCTTATTTAATTAGTTAAGACTATTAATCTACTTTAATGAAATTAGGCAAAGAATGAATCTCACGAAGAGACAGAAGGAAATCCTCGATTTCATCCGGGCCTATCGCGGGGAGCACGGCATCTCCCCGACGCAACGGGAGATTCGCGAGAATTTCAAGCTCTCCTCGTTCGGGACCGTCCAGAAGCACCTGAAGCGGCTCGAGGAGAAGGGCGCGCTCGCCCGCGAATGGAACCGCAGCCGCGGCATCGCACCGAAGGAGGAGGCGGCGGCCCCCGGGCGAGGAGTGCCGCTGCTCGGTCTCGTCGCTGCCGGGCGCCCGATCGAGCCGTTTCCGCAGGAGGAATCGATCGAGGTGCCCTCGACTCTGCTCGGAAAAGGCGAGCACTTCGTCTTGAGAGTTCGGGGAGAGTCCATGGTCGAAGACGGCATTCTCGACGGCGACTTCGTCGTCGTGTCCCGGCGCGAGAAAGCCGAGAGCGGCCAGACGGTCGTCGCCCTCGTGCGGGGAGAAGCGACCCTCAAGCGCTACTACACCGAAGGCCATCGAGTTCGCCTGCAGCCCGCCAATTCGACCATGCGGCCTCTCACGTTCG
The DNA here is from genome assembly GCA_963738945.1 of uncultured Acidobacteriota bacterium. Classification (GTDB taxonomy): domain Bacteria; phylum Acidobacteriota; class Thermoanaerobaculia; order UBA5066; family Gp7-AA6; genus DAHUXD01. The sequence continues at coordinate 1,283,502 of CAVTYD010000002.1, read as the reverse complement.
ATGCGCGGGACGTGACGATCCAGGGTGTCGTCACCGGCCTGATTCGCGACTACGCGCACGGCCCGCGCTGAACCGGCGAGCCCGCCGGCTGCGGTAGAATTCGCACCGCTGGCGACGTACCCAAGTGGTTAAGGGAGAGGTCTGCAAAACCTTTATTCGGCGGTTCGAATCCGCCCGTCGCCTCCATTCCGCGTGAGTCCTGAGCCGTGAACCGAAGCCACAACACCATGAACACCGAGACGACGAATCCGGGTCTTGCGACTCACCGCTTATGGTCGACGGCTCGAGCGCGATCCCGACGCGCCGGAGTGGCGGAATGGGCAGACGCACGGGACTTAAAATCCCGAGGGCCGAAAGGCCCGTGCCGGTTCGACTCCGGCCTCCGGCACCACTGATCCCCTCATGAGTTTCGTTCCGACGGAGGCGCCTTCCGCCTTCCAGCAATCGCTCGGTCACACGTTTCGCGACCTCGATCTGCTCGAGCGGGCGCTCACCCATAAGTCCTTCTCGAACGAGAACCGCGAGGTCCGATCACCCAACAACGAGCGGCTCGAGTTTCTCGGCGACGCCGTCCTCGGCTTCGTCGTGGGAGAGCTGATCTTCCGGTCCTTTCCGAACCTGCAGGAGGGGGCGCTCTCCAAGATCAAGGCGCACCTCGTGTCGGCCAGCATGCTGGCCGCCAAGGCCCGCGCCCTCGGAATCGGCCGTTTCCTCCGGATGGGTGCGGGGGAGGCCCGCTCCGGAGGAGCCGAGAAGTCCTCCCTGCTCGCCGACGCGTTCGAGGCCATCGTGGCCGCGATCTATCTCGACGGAGGCCTTGCGGCCACCGAAGCGTTCCTGAGGCAGGTCTTCGGGCCGGAGATCTCGGGGATCGACCTCGGCGACCTCTCGTTTCACGACTACAAGACGACTCTCCAGGAGACGGCGCAGAGCCTCGGCCTCCCGCTGCCGGAGTATCGGGTCGTCGAGGAGTCGGGACCCGACCACGAGAAGGCGTTCGTCGTCGAGCTGGCCTGGGACGGGGAGGCGTTTTCCAAGGGAAGCGGACCCTCCAAGCGCGAGGCCCAGCGCAAGGCCGCCAAGGAAGCTCTGAAGAAGCTGGGACGGCTCCCGGGGTAACCGTCGCCTCCGCTCGCTCGGGGCCTGCGCCCTCCGGGCGCACCGGTGAGCGGCTCGCCCGGATGCGGGCTCGACCGCTCACCTGGCCCCTCGCTCGCTGCGGCTCCCGCGGCGTGAGCCTCCACCCTCGCTTCGCTCGGGTGACTTCTCACGCCGCGAGCTGATTTGAGAGTTGGGCGCGACGAGCCGCTCTTACCCCCTCTCCCCCCGGCGGGGGAGAGGGCTGGGGTGAGGGGGATCCGCCGGTCCTTACGGCGCTTTTTCGAGCCGCTTCAGGAACGCGTCCGGCTCCTCGAAACCGACGAGCCGCAGGTCCTTGCGCTCGTTGCCGGCGGCGTCGAGGAAGATGACGGTCGGCACCCCGAGGATCGCGTACCTCTCGGCGAGTGCCATCGTCTCGGGAGCGGCGGCGCGAGTCATGTCCGCCTTGAAGAGGCCTCGGCGCTCCAGGGCTTCGCGGACTCGGGGATCCGAGAACGTCTTCTTGTCGAGCTCGATGCAGGGCAGGCACCACGAAGCGGAAAAGTCCACGACGGCGGCATGTCCGAGGGAGGCGACCTTCGCCGGCTCGTAGGCGGCCCATCCGGGCCCCTGAGCCTCGGCGCGTCCCATCGGCGCGAAGAAGAGCGCGGCGGCGAGGAAGAGCACCGCGACCGCCGCGCGCACTCCGAGCTTGAGCGTCGTGTGGATCGCGAGCAGCGCCAGCGCGCCGACGACGAGGATGGCCGGCAGCAGCCACGCGCCGAGAAGGCCCGGGATGGCGTTGCGGACGAAATAGGCGGCCATCGCGAGCAGAATCCAGCCGAAGACCTTCTTGACTCCGTCCATCCAGGCGCCCGCACGCGGCAGCGCGGCGATCCGGCCCGAGAACGCGGCCAGCACGAGAAAGGGCAGCCCGAGGCCGAGAGCGAGGACGAAGAAGAACAGGAAACCGAGGACGGCATCCTGGGTCGCGGCCACGAAGGCGAGCAGCCCGAGGACGACCGGCCCCACGCACGGCGCGGCGACGACGCCCACGAGCAGGCCCATGCCGTACGCCCCGGCCACGCCCTGCCGGGCGCCGGCCTTCTGCATCAGCGCCGTCGGCATCCGGATGTCGTAGAGGCCGAACATCGAGAGCGCCAGCCCGATGAGGACGAGGGCGACGACGCCGAGGACCCACGGCGACTGAAGCGCGGCGCCGAAGAGCCGGCCGGAGAGCGCGGCCGCCACGCCGAGCGCGGAGTACATCGTCGCCATGCCGAGCACGTATACCGAGGCGAGCAGCAGCGTCCGGCGGCTCTGGCCCTGAGCCTGCCCGCCGAAGAAGCTGACCGTCAGCGGAATCACGGGATACACGCACGGCGTCAGGTTCAGCGCGAGGCCCCACCCGAACAGGAGCAGGAGCACTCCGGCCAGGCCGCGGCGCTTCAGGAGGTCGCCGAAGTCCTCCGACGCCCCGGCGGCGGGCGCGGAGCCCTCGAGCCGGCGGGCCTCCGACAGGGGGACGGCGCCTCCGGTCAGGGAGCCCGAGGCTCCGGCGGCGGCCGGAGGGGACGCGGCGAGCTCCGAGCGGAACGGGAGCGACGCCGGTGCGAGGCACTGGGAGTCGTTGCAGGTCTGGTACTCGATCGTGCCCGAAATGGCCGGAGGCGCCGCGGCCGTCCACTCGACGGGAACTTCGACGACGAACTCGCCCGCGTAGACCGAGAGCGGAGTGTCCGGCGAGAAGGCGAACTTCTGGAGCTTGCCCTCCGGGTACCTGGCCTCCCCGAATCGCACGCCCTCGGACGGCTCGAGCTTGATCTCCGTGGCGATCAGATAGTCCTCGGACGGCTTGTGACTGTTGACGTGCCATCCGGTCTCGAGCCGGGCACGGACGGTGAGCGTTCCGCGCCCCGACGCCGCGGCGGCGAGCGACGCCTGCACCTTCAGGAGCGTCTTCGGATCGGGCGGTCCGGCGTCCGCGGCGAGCATCGCTCCCGCGGCGGCGAGCGCGGCGAGGGCGAGCGCGAATCGCTTCATGACTTCGGCTTGGCGGTCTCGAGTCGGGCGATGAAGTCCTTGACCTTCGGCAGGTACGGAGACTTCGGATGTTCCTTCTGGAATTGCTTGTAGGCGGCGAGAGCCTCGCCCGGCTTGTTCTCGGAGAGGGCGATCTCGGCGACGAGAAGCTCGGCCCGCTCCTTCTGGTCGGCATTCTTCGTCGTGTCGACGACCGTCTGGGCGGCGCTGCGGGCGGAACCGAAGTTGCCGAGCTGGACCTCGGAGGTCGCGAAGCCCATCAGGGCGCTCTCGCGGATCTCGGGCTGCGTGTCCGGGGCGTTCGCGGCCCGGTCGAGGCGCGCCGCGGCGCCCGCGAAGTCGTAACGCTTGTAGAGCGCCTTGCCGGTCGCGTAGGCCTCGGCCGCCGTCAGCTTCGTGAGGTCCTGGTGGTCCACCGTCTTGGCGAACTGGCGGTAATCGTCGAGGGCCTTGTGGACGTGCGCGTAGAAGTCGCCGGCATCCTTGAATCCCTGCATCAGGAAGACGAGGCGGCCGTCGGGATTCGTGATGAGGACGCTCGGCTCCTCGGAGATCTTGTAGATCTCCGAGAGCGCGGTCCCGTCGGTGGAGGAGAGGGCAACCTGGACCGGGACCATCCCGACCAGCAGCGCCTCGAACTCGAACGCCGGGTCGAGCAGCCCCTGCATGCGGCGGCAGTCCCCGCACTCCTTGCTCACGAACTCGTAGTAGACGAGCTTGTGGTCGGCCTTCGCGATCTTGCGCGCCTCCGTGACGCTGGCGGCCCAGACGGCGTTTCCGGGGCTGCGCACCTTGCGGCTGATCGAGGACTTCGGGGGCGCCGGGGCGGTCGGCGCCGGCTGCTGGGCGAGCGCCCATCCGCCGAGGGCGGCGAAGCAGACGCCCGTCCGCATCGAGCGAATCAGAAGCTTGGATGTCGGCATTCGGCGGAAAAACCCTCCGTGGACCGCGAGAATTCCCCTTTCGGGGGGGAGCGCCTATGATGCGGCGGACGATGATTGCCCGAATCCGAGCCTCGGACAAGCCCCTCGGGCGGGCCGCCTGGCGCCTCGGAGCGGGAGCGGCCCTCGTTCTCGCCGCCGCCGGGACGCTGTCGGGCCAACCGGCTCCGCCCTGGCCGCAGTTCGGGCGAACGCCGCAGCATGGCGGCGCGTCGCCGGTGGTCGCCCAGCCGCTCGATGCGATCCTGGCCGACGTTTCGTACGATCCGTTCGTCGAGCAGATGAAGATCGACGGCGATGGCGATCTGCTGGCGCACTATGCGCCCCCGCTGACGGATGAGACGGGCGTCTACATGGTGTTCAAGTCGGGTGTGTACCGGGGGTTCGGCCAGTGGAGCACGCTGACCTGGAGCGTGAAGAAGCTGCAGTGGATCGCCGGATCGCTCCAGGTGGTCTGGAGCTTCGACAGCGACTGGAAGCCGGCGCCGATCGAGATCGCGGGGTGGGAGCCCATCTTTCTCCCGGCGCTCGGGAGCGACTCCGTCTACGTGCCCGGCCTTGGCGCCACGGTCCATCGGGTCTCGAAAGACACGGGGGCCGAGATCGGCCTCTGGAATCCCTTCCCGGACGTCAACCCGAACCGGTACCTCGTCGGCGGCGTGGCCATCGGTCCGGACGCCAGCCTCGTCTACGACGCGGTCGGTTTCGCGGCGGACAATCCTCAGAATCCGATCTCCGGTGCGTGGCTCGTGAAGATCTCGGCCGCGGGCGAGGTGGCGCGAGCCGATTTTGCGGCGCTCGTGCCCGGTGCGCCCGACCCGGGGGGCGCCTGCCTCGGCAGCTTCGACAGCGACAGCGACCCGCTTCCCTGGCCGCCCTCGACGAGCGCGGTGCCGCCTTCCGTCCTGTGCGGCGCGCAGCGCCCCGGCATCAACGTCGTGCCTGCGATCGCGCCCGACGGAACGATCTACACGCTGAGCCGCGCCCACGTGGCGGACCGCTACTCGTACCTCGTCGCCGCCGCAGCGGACCTGACGCCGAAGTGGGCGGCGTCGCTGCGGGGGATCCTGAGCGACGGCTGCGGCGTGCTGCTCCAGGACGACGGCTCGAACGGGGGATGCCGCGCCGGCGCGAATCCGGGCGTCGATCCGTCGACCAACGACCGGCCCGCCGGGCGCGTCAGCGATCAGGGCACCTCGTCGCCGGTGGTGCTGCCGGACGGATCGGTGCTCGTCGGCACCTTCACGTCGTACAACTTCTTTCGCGGCCACCTCTTCAAGTTCAGCGGCAACGGCGACGCACTGGCGACCTACGACTTCGGTTGGGACATCACTCCGGCGGTGTGGCCGCACGACGGGACGTACTCGCTGCTCCTCAAGGACAACCACTATTCGAGCCCGAACGGCGATTCCTACTACGACGTGACGTCGCTGGACGCGGGGCTCGTGCCGGAATGGTCGTTTCGCGCGACCAACACCGAAAGCTGCGTGAGGCAGACCGACGGCTCGATCGCCTGCGTCGACGATCATCCCGAGGGGTTCGAGTGGTGCGTGAACCAGCCGGCGATCGACGCGACCGGGACCGTCTACCTGAACAGCGAGGACGGCACGCTCTACGGCTTCGATCGGGAGGGCGCGGTGGTGGGGAAGATCTTCCTGGACACCGCGCTCGGGGCGGCCTACACGCCGGTCGCGCTCGGCCCGGACGGCGTCGTGTACACGCAGAACAACGGCCACCTCTTCGCCGTCGGTCAGGCGCAGTTCCCTCGCGGCGCGCCGGCGGCGCTTCCGCCGGCGATCCCCGCTCCCCGAGTCGTCGAACGCCCGTAGTCGATCGATACGTCCCCGCGCCGCGTTGCCCCCGTCGGACGATTCGGCTAGACTCCGCGTTCCGGTTCGACGGCCCGCCCGGAGCCCAGGTAGCTCAGTCGGTAGAGCAAGGGACTGAAAATCCCTGTGTCGGCGGTTCAATTCCGTCCCTGGGCACCACTTGCCGAACGCTCGCCCATGATTCTGAAAGTCGCCAAGCTCGGAGTCGAGTCGCTGCGATCGCGCTCCGAAGACGTGGACCCGCGGGCGATCGCCCGCGGCGATTACGAGCCGTTTCTCTCGGATCTCGAGGACACGATGCGGGAGTACGACGGGACGGGAATCGCCGCCCCGCAGGTCTTCACGCCCCTGCGCATCTTCCTGTACGAGGTGCATCCCGAGACGCGCAAGCGCAAGGAGCCGGAGGTCGGACTGACCGCGCTCTTCAACGCGAGCTACGAGGGTTTGGGGGACGAAGTCGAGAAGGATTCGGAAGGCTGTCTCTCGGTCCCGTTTCTTCTGGGGCGCGTGGTGCCGCGATTCCAGGCGATCCGCGTCAGGGCCGTGGATCGCTCGGGCAAGCCCGTGGTCTTCGAGGCGGCGGGGTACCACGCCCGGGTGCTCCAGCACGAGATCGATCACCTCGACGGCCTGGTTTACCTCGACCGGATGCGCGACATGAAGTCGCTCTCCTACACCGTGAACTTCGGCTGATAGAATCCGGCCCGCGATGAGCGTCTCGGGCAAGAAGGGGGAGCTGCCGACGCTCCCGTCTCCGAAGGCGGGGGGGCCCGGGGGCGCCGACTTCTTCGTGACCCGGCTCGAAGAGCTCGTCGGCTGGGCCCGCAAGAATTCCCTCTGGCCGTTCCCGTTCGCCACCGCCTGCTGCGGCATCGAGTTCATGTCGGTCGCGGCGGCCCATTACGACATCTCCCGCTTCGGCTCCGAGGTCATGCGGTTTTCGCCGCGACAGGCGGACCTCCTGATCGTCGCCGGGACGGTCACGGACAAGATGGCGCCCGTGCTGCGCAAGATCTACGACCAGATGCCCGAGCCGAAGTGGGTCGTTTCGATGGGCGTCTGCGCGTCGTCGGGCGGCTTCTACCGCGCCTACCACGTGACCCAGGGCATCGACGAGATCGTGCCCGTCGACGTCTACGTCCCCGGCTGTCCGCCGACGCCGGAAGAGCTGATCTTCGCCATCATGGAGCTGCAGAAGAAGATCGCCTCGGGCGAGAAATCGCGCGACGGCCGCTCCCGCCGGCTCGCCGCGGAGAACGCCTCGTGACCGTCGCCGCCGAAGCGGCGCTCTCCCCGGCGGCCGAGCGCCTGCGCGAGCGGATCGGGGCCTCGCCGGCCGCCGGCCGGGCGGAGGTCCTCGACCGCGACCTGCCCACGATCGAGATCTTGCCGGACGCCTGGCCCACCGTCGCGCGCTTTCTCCGCGACGATCCCGGCTGCCGTTTCGATCTCTTCATCGATCTCTGCGGCGTCGACAACCTTCGGCGCGCGGGATCGAGGACCCGGTTCGAGGCGGTCGTCCACCTGCATTCCCTGTCGCGCAACGAGCACGTGCGCGTTCGCGTCTCGCTTCCGGACGCGGAGCATCCGTCCTTGCCGAGCGTCGCCGACGTCTACCCGGCCGCCAACTGGTTCGAGCGAGAGGCGTTCGACCTCTACGGCTTCGACTTTCCGGGGCATCCGAATCTGAAGCGCATCCTGTGCCACGACGCGTTCGTCGGCCATCCGCTGCGGAAGGACTACGCGCCGGGCCAGCGGTGGTTCTTCGCCGAAGAAGACATCCGCATGCCGGAGTGGTCGAAGGAGACCGACGTCCGCGCCGGGCACTTCGAGACGCAGACGATCTCGATCGGACCCTCGCATCCCGCGACCCACGGCATCATCCACCTCGTCGCCCGCCTCGACGGCGAGCGGATCGTGCGCGCCGAAACCATGATCGGCTACCTGCACCGCTGCTTCGAGAAGATGGCGGAAACGCATCACTGGAACCAGATCGTCCCGTACTGCGACCGGCTCAACTACGTCTCCGCGATGATCAACGGCGTCGGCTACGTCCGGACGGTCGAGAAGATGCTCGGCGTGGAGGTGCCCGACCGCGGCCGGCTCGTGCGGACGATCCTGTCCGAGTTCTCCCGGATCATGGACCACTGCGTCTGCATCGGCGCCAACCTCGTCGACATCGGCGCCCTCACGACCTTCGTCTACCTCTACCAGAACCGCGAGAACATCTACGACCTGCTCGAAGCGTGTTGCGGCGCACGCCTGACGGTTTCCTACGTCCGCGTCGGCGGCCTCGCCATCGACGTTCCCGACGACTTCGTCGCGCGAAGCCGCGCGCTGCTCGAATCGATTCCCGAGCTGATCGCGGACGTCGAGAAGCTGATCGACAAGAACCGGATCGTCCGGAACCGTCTCTCGGGCACGGGGATCGTCACGAAGGAGCAGGCGATCGCCTGGGGCCTCACGGGGCCGATGCTTCGGGCCTCGGGCGTGCCCTACGACGTCCGCCAGGCACGGCCCTACGACTTCTACGACCAGTTCGACTGGGACGTCCCGGTGGCCCGGGACGGGGACAACTTCGCGCGTTATCTCGTTCGCCTCGAGGAGATGCGCCAGTCGCTGAAGATCATCCGCCAGGCCCTCGACATCTTCCCCGCCTCGGGTCCCGTCAACTCGGACGACTGGCGCGTCGTGCTGCCGCCGAAGGATGCCGTGTACCACGACATGGAATCGCTCATCTACCACTTCAAGCTGACGATGGAAGGCATCCGCGCGCCGGCCGGCGAGCGCTACGAATGGATCGAGGGCAGCAACGGCGAGCTCGGCTTCTACGCCGTCTCGGACGGCCGCGGCGGCCCGTACCGGCTGAAGGTGCGGCCGCCCTGCTTCCCGAACCTCGCCGCCTTCGAGCACATCATCGTGGGCGGGACGATCTCGGATGCCGTGGCCACGCTCGGAACGCTCAACGTCATCGCCGGGGAGCTCGACCGATGAGCGGCGTCGTCGACGTCGGCCGCCGGCTGCCCGAACGCCTCACGCTCCTCGAGCGCCTCTATCTGCCCGAGATCGTGAAGGGAATGGCCGTGACCCTCCGCCATCTCGTGCGCAACCTGGCGAACCGGCGGCGGATGCCGACGATCCAGTATCCGGAGCAGCGGCGCAACTACTCGAACCGGTTCCGGGGCAAGCACATCCTGAAGAGCCGCGAGGACGGGACGCTCAAGTGCGTGGCCTGCTACATGTGCGAGCAGGCCTGCCCGGCGGAGTGCATCACGATCGTCGCCGGCGAACACCCGAAGATCGCGTACGAGAAGTATCCGGTCGTCTTCGACATCGACATGATGCGCTGCGTGTTCTGCGGCTTCTGCGTGGACGCGTGCCCGAAGGATGCGATCTGGATGACCCGCAACTACGAGATGGCCTTCTTCAACCGCGAAGACGCGATCTATTCGATCGACCGGCTGCGCGAGACGAAGGAAGAGGTCGAGCGCCACGGCTACGGCTACCGCCCGTACTACCCCGGCGACGGCACGACGCCGCCGACCGACGCCTCGATGCTCCCCGTGCTCGCCGGCAGCGGCGAACGCGATCGCCTGCGGGAAAAGAGCGTTCCCCTCCCCGAACGGGATCCCGGGCCGGGCCCGCTGAACGCGCCCTCGCAGGCGGCCAAGGGCGGGGCCTTCACCGCCTGAGCGCCCGGCGGGCGGAGCGCGGGCTCGCCGAACGGGCCTCGCGCGCGGCGGCCTGACCCCCCTGTGAAGCTGCGCGAGATTTCGGGACGGCTGCGGCGGGGCTGGCCGCGCTCGACGGACGCCCGCATCCGGGAATGGACCGGCATCGCTCCGGACGAGTGGGGTGAGCTCGCCCGCGCCTTTCCACTGCTCGGCGAGCGGCCCGGCCCTCGGGCCGCGAGGGCCCGGCGAGACCTCCATGACCTCTGCGCCCGGGCCCTCTCGACCGGGCGATGGCGGCCGCGCCTCGACGGCACGGCGCCGGGCCCGGAGCCGACGGTCTACCTCACGGCGCACTTCGGCTCGCTCGGGGCGCTGCGCTACTGCCTGCGCTCGCATGGCGTGCCCGTGGCCAATGCGCTCGGCCCCCACAACCTCCGACGGCCCGAGATGGAGGCGCGAGACCGGATCTTCGACGCCCGGTTCCCGATGCGCTTCCCGCACGTCTTCGAGGCGTCCCGTGTTCACCGCCTCCGAACGGCCCTCCGCTCCGGGAGCCTCCTGCTCGCCGCGGATTTGCCCGGCGGCCAGTCCGTCGAGGTGGACTGGCTCGGCGGCCGGGTCCGGCTGGATCCACGGCCGATCCGGCTGGCGCGCGCGGCGGGTGTGAGCTGCCGGCCGGCGTTTCTGACGCTGCCGCGGCAGGGCTGGACGCTGACGCTCGGAGCCGAGCTGCCGCCGGGCGAGGCTTCGGCCCTCCGAGCGTTCGGCGCGGTCTACGCGGCCGTGGCGGCCGAGGCGCCGTGGGACGTGGACGGTGTCGTCTACCGCCGCCTGGCCGTACCGACTCCGTAACGCCGGATCTGAAGACGGGAGCGGCGCAGCGCCCTCGTCCTACTTGAGCCCTTCCATGATTTCCTCGAGGGCCTTCTTCGGCGGCCGGAGGCGCGAGTCGGGGATCTCGACGAGCGGGTCTCCCGCCGTGCCGGACAGCTCGAAGAAGTCCTTCTTGCGCGGCTCGACGTAGATCAGACCGGTCAGGAACTCGGTCTTCTCCTGAGACTCCAGGCAGAGATCGAGGGCCTTCCGCTTGTCGGTCGCGTCGTAGTCTTCGCGGAGCTTGCGGAGGCGGATGTGCGAGCCGTCGTGGAGCGCGACGTCCTGGGTCGTGCCGGGGTCGTAGTCGACCGCGATCTCGTCGAAATACGGGACGAAGCCGATCTCGTGGATGGGGATCTCGTGATCCTTGGCCCACTTGTAGGACTTCGTCGAGGTGTCGTGGTTGTTGAACGTGACGCACGGGGAGATCACGTCGAGGAGAGCGGTGCCGCGGTGGGCCAGCGCGCCCTTGAGAAGGGCGACGAGCTGTTTCATGTCGCCCGAGAAGGACCGCGCGACGTAGCCGCAGCCGAGCTCGATCGCCATCGCGCAAAGGTCGATGGCCGGGAGGTCGTTGACGACCCCCGTCTTCAGCTTCGAGCCGACGTCGGCCGTCGCGGAGAACTGGCCCTTCGTCAGGCCGTAGACCCCGTTGTTCTCGACGATGTAGACCATCGGGACGTTGCGCCGCAGCAGGTGCACGAATTGCCCGGCGCCGATCGACGCCGTGTCGCCGTCGCCCGACACGCCGACCCCCACGAGCGAGGAGTTGACCATGAGGGCTCCGGTCGCGACGGCGGGCATTCGCCCGTGAACGGCGTTGAAGCCGTGGCCGCGGTCGGCGAAGTAGGCCGTCGTCTTGGACGAGCAACCGATGCCGGAGAGCTTGGCGACCTTGAAAGGCCGGATCGACATCTCGTAGAGCGCCTGCGTGATCTGGCGAGTGATGACGTCGTGGCCGCAGCCGACGCAGAGCGTGGACTTCGAGCCGCCGTACTCCTTCACGGAGAGGCCGGCGCGGTTGACGGCGGGAGCCTTGGGTTCGGCGGTCGAGGACATCAGCGTTTCTCCCCGGCCTCGATGCCTTCGATCACCGTTTCGGCGTCGAGGGGGAAGCCATCGTAGTGGCGGATGGAGCGCAGCTTCAGGGCGTCGGCGGCGAGCTCGAGGCGCATCAGGTCGTACATCTGGCCGTCGCGGTTCTGGTCCACGACGTAGACGCGGTCGTGGGCGGCCACGAACGGGGCGAGGTCGGAGGTGAACGGAAGCGAGCGCAGCCGCAGGTAGCTCGTCGCGAGGCCCTTGCGTCCGAGGATGGCGCGGGCTTCCTCGACTGCGAAGTCCGAGGAGCCGTAGGCCACGATGCCGACCTTCGCCCCGGCCGCCGTGGAGACGGCCGGCCGCGGAACGAATTTCCGAGCGGTCTCGAACTTGCGCGACAGCCGGTCCATGTTGTTCCGGTAATCCTCGGGCCGCTCGGTGTACTGGCCGCGCTCGTTGTGTCCCGATCCGCGCGTGAAATAGGTGGCGGCGGGGGAGTCGATGAAGCCCGGCAGCGTGCGCCACGGGATCCCGTCCCCGTCCACGTCGCGGTAGCGGGCGAACTCGCGGTGCCTGGCGACGTGGGCCTCGAACTCCTCCTTCGTCCGAAGCACCTTGCCGCGGTCGAGCGGCCGGTCGACGAACGGAAAGGGATCCGCCATCCAGTTGTTCATTCCGAGGTCGAGGTCGGTCATCAGGAAGACCGGCGTCTGGAAACGCTCGGCGAGGTCGAAGGCCTCCATCGCCAGCGTGTAGCACTCCTCGACGGAGCCGGGGATGAGCAGGATGTGCCGCGCGTCGCCGTGGGAGAGGTTGTAGGTCGTCAGGATGTCGCCCTGCATCGTCCGGGTGGGCAGGCCCGTCGACGGGCCGACCCGCTGCACGTCCACGATCACCGCCGGGATCTCGGTGTAGTAGCCGAGGCCCGTGAACTCCGACATCAGCGAGATGCCGGGGCCGGACGTCGTGGTCATGGCGCGGGCGCCGGCCCAGGCGGCGCCGAGCACCATGCCGAGCGCCGCGAGCTCGTCCTCGGCCTGAACGACCGCGAGCGTCGGCTTGCCCGTCTCCGGGTCGAGACGATACTTGCCGGCGTAGTCGATGAGGGACTCGGCGAGCGAGGAAGACGGGGTGATCGGATACCAGGCCAGGAACTGGACGCCGGCCATCATGCAGCCGATCGCCGCGGCGGCGTTGCCTTCGATGATGATCTTGCCGGCCGTCGCGTTCATGCGCTCGAACCGGAACGGGTCCCGCTTGGTCAGGTTCTTCTCGGCCCACTCCAGCCCGCCGCGGATCGCCTTCATGTTGATCTCGACGGCGGCGGCCTTGCTCCGGAACTGCTTGGCGACCGCCTTCTCGATCTCGGCCATGTCCACCCCGAGCAGCCACGCCGCCACTCCGACGTAGATCATGTTGACGGCGAGGCGGCGCAGCTTGCCGTCATGGACCAGCTCGAGGACCAGCTTCTGGAAGGGCACGGGGTAGAAGACGACGTCCGAGCGCAGGCCGTCGAGCTTGAGCGTCTCCTCGTAGATCACGGCCGCTCCGGGCGCCACGGTCCGCACGTCCTCGTGGGCGGTCTCCGGGTTCATGCAGATCAGGACTCCGACGTCGCGGCGTCGGGCGATGAATCCCTCCTTCGAGGCGCGGATCGTGAACCAGGTCGGCAGGCCCTGGATGTTGGAAGGAAACAGGTTCTTTCCGGAGACCGGGATTCCCATCTGGAAGATGGAGCGCATGAGAATCGTGTTGGACGACTGGGAGCCGGAGCCGTTGGCGGTGGCGACGTGGATCGAAAAATCGTTGATCACGGGAGGCCGGCTCGCGGGCTCGGAGCGCTTCTCTTCGAGGACGGCGGTGGACATGCTCCTCCTTTTGGCGGGTCGCACCCGCGGGGGTCGAATGATACCAAAGCGATCCGCGAGGCCGCCGCGGCGAGGCGGGTAGAATCGCCGCCCGGGAGGCTTCTCGCATGCGATTTCGTCGTCCGACGGTCCTTCTTGCCTTCGCGGCGCTCGCGGCCGCCGCCTCGGGCGCCGAGCGGCCGATGCGCTTCGAGGAAATGGTGAAGCTCGAGCGCCTCGGGGCGTTCTCGGTCTCGCCGGACGGGCGAATGGTGGCCTTCGCCGTCTCGACTCCCGACGTCGAGGCCAATGCCTCGCGTTCGGCCATCTGGATGATCCCGGCCTCCGGCGGCGAGGCGCGGAGGATGACCTCGGGCGAGAAGCGGGACGACGATCCGAAGTTCTCGCCGGACGGGAGTCGCCTGGCGTTCGTTTCGAACCGGGACGGCGGCGCTCAGATCTGGGTCCTGGACCTCGAAGGGGGAGATCCCGTGCGCGCCACGTCCTTTCCCACGGACGTGTCGGACTACACGTGGTCGCCGGACGGCCGGTCGTTCCTGATCTCCTCGGACGTGTACCCCGAGTGTTCCGACACCGCCTGCCTCGAGAAGACGCTGCAGGCGAGACAGAGCGCGAAGGTCAAGGGACGCGTCGCGGAGCGCCTGCTCTTTCGGCACTGGACCTCGTGGAAGGACGGAACCCGGACGCACATCTGGAAGGTGCCGTCCTCGGGTTCCGGCGAGGCGGTCGATCTGACGCCCGGAGACCATGATGCGCCGCCCTTCCACATCGGAGGCGGCGTCGACTGGGACGTCTCGCCGGATGGCCGCGAGCTCGTGTACTCCTCCAATCCCGACCGCGACGAGGCAAGGTCCACGAACTCCGACCTCTGGAGCGTCGCGCTCTCGGGCGGATCCCCGGCGAAGGACCTGACGGCGGCCAATCCCGCCTTCGACGGCGACCCGCGGTTTTCGCCCGACGGAAAGTGGATCGCGTACCGCTCCCAGAGGCGCCCGGGGTTCGAGTCGGACCGTTTCCGACTCCTGGTTCGCGAGGCCTCGTCGGGGCAGGCCCGCAGCCTCACCGACGACTTCGACTTCTGGGTGGACGAGTTTCGCTGGACGCCCGACTCGAAGACGATCGTCTTCGCCTCGCAGGTCCGAGGCCGCGAGACGCTCTATCGCGTCTCCGTCGCGGGCGGCGCTCCGACGGCGATCTGGACGGGCGGCGCGGTCGCGGGCCTGGAGGTCCGGGGGGGGCGCGTCGTCTTCGGCACGAGCTCCCTGCGGCGACCGACGGAGATCTGGAGCGTCGGCGTGGATGGGAGCGGCCCCGCCGCGCTCACGCACGTCAACGACGCGCGCCTGCGCGACATCGCGCCGAGCGAGGTCTCCGAGCGATTCACCGAATCCTCCGACCACCGCAAGCTGCAGGCCTGGGTCGTCAGGCCGCCGTCCTTCGATCCGGCCCGCAAGTACCCGGCGGTGCTGCTCGTTCACGGCGGACCCCAGGGGGCCTGGGTGGACGGCTGGTCCAATCGCTGGAACCCGGCGGTCTGGGCCGCCTACGGCTACGTCGTCTATGCGCCCAACCCGCGGGGCTCGACGGGCTTCGGCCAGGACTTCACCGACGCGATCAGCGGCGACTGGGGCGGACAGGTCTACGACGATCTGATGCGCCAGACCGACGACCTGGAGTCGCTGCCCTACGTGGATGGCGCGCACATCGGAGCCGCGGGCGCCTCCTACGGCGGCTACATGATCGACTGGATCGCCGGCCACACGAAGCGGTTCCAGGCCCTCGTTTCCCACGACGGGACGTTCGACCTCGCCTCGGCGAATCTGGAGACCGAGGAGCTCTGGTTCCCCCTCTGGGAGTTCAAGGGCTGGCCGTGGAATTCCGATCAGTATCGCAAGTGGAGCCCGCTCGAGTCGGCCGGCAACTTCAAGACGCCGATGCTCGTCATCACGAGCGAGAAGGACTACCGGGTCCCCTTCGGCCAGGGACTCCAGCTCTTCACGGCGCTCCAGGTCCAGGCTGTGCCCTCGAAGCTGCTGACGTTCCCGGACGAGGGGCACTGGGTCCTGAAGCCCGGGAACTCCTGCCTCTGGCACAACACCGTGATGGACTGGCTGCATCGGTATCTCGGTGGCGCGGAGGCCGATCCGAAGGGTCTCGCCCTGCCCTACAGCGTCACGAAGTGACCGTGCGCGCCATGCCGCGCTCGCGGACGTTCTCGTCATCGAGCAGGCGCTGGCGCGCGGCGACGATTCCCGAGCGGCCCAGATAGCCGACGAGGCGCGACGTATCCCCGCGCGCCACGACCGGAAGCCGGCCGATGTCGTGCGAGAGCATGCGCTCGACGGCATCGCGAAGGAGGTCGTCCTCGAAGGCCACGATCGGCGGATGGCTGCCGGCGTCGAGGACGCCCACGGCCCCCGTCGGATCCTTCTCGAGGGCATGCATCAGGTCGCTGCGGGTGATGATTCCGACGAGCCGGCCGCCTCCGTCCACGATGGGCGTGCCCTGCCGCCGCGCGAGCTCCGGGTCGGCGCCCGCGACCCGGCGGGCCAGCTCGGCCACGCTCATCGCCGTCGGCACGGTGGGAACGTTGCGGTCCATGACCTCGCCGACGCGGTGGATGTCGAACGGATCCACGGAATACTCGCGGGAGATGTGGTGGCCTCGGCGCGCGATCTTCTCGGTGAGGATCGACCGTTTGAGCATCAGGACGGTGACGCAGTACGAGCCGACGCAGGCGGGGAGAAGGGCCGGCAGCAGGTTCCAGTCGTGCGTCAGCTCGACGGCGAAGAGCATGGCGGTCAGCGGCGCGCTCATCGTCCCTCCCATGACGGCGGCCATCCCGAGCGTCGCCCAGAGCCCCGCGTCGCCCCAGGGCATGACGGCCGAGGCCACGGATCCGAGCGCGCCCCCCATCATGAGCAGGGGGGCGAGGACTCCGCCCGAGGTCCCCGAGCCGAGCGCGAGCGACCAGACGAGCGACTTGGTCACGACCAGGCGCGCGGCCTGGCCGGCGGCGACGTGTCCGAGCAGGAGCTGCTGGATCGTGCCCATGCCGATGCCGAGGACGCGCGAGTCGATCAGTCCCCCGATTCCGATGCCGAGGCCTCCGATCGCCGGCCACCACATCCAGTGGATCGGGAGCTTCGTGAAGAGGTCTTCGAAGCCGTAGACGAGAGCCGTCAGCACCCCGGACATGAGCCCCGCGACGAGGCCGAGACCGAGGGCGCCGAGGGAGTCGAGGGCGGTCAGGCTTCCGTGCGGCGGAAGCGGAAAGACGGGGCCCGGCCCGAGCAGCCAGACGCGCGCGATCGCGGCGATCGCCGACGAAAGCGCGACCGGGATGAAGCTGCGGGGTTTCCACTCGAAGAGGAGAAATTCGACCGCGAGCAGGGTCGCGGCGATCGGCGCGGCGAAGATCGCGGACATGCCCGCGGCGGCGCCGGCGACGAGGAGCGTCTTGCGCTCGGCCGATGAGAAGTGAAAGAGCTGGGCGAAGAGGGATCCGAATGCGCCCCCGGTCATGATGATCGGGCCCTCGGCCCCGAACGGTCCACCGGTCCCGATCGACACGGCCGACGAGACCGGCTTCAGGATCGCGACCTTGGGCTCGAGCCGGCTGCGGCCGATCAGGATGGCCTCCAGGGCTTCCGGGATCCCGTGGCCGCGGATCTTGGGAGAGCCCCAGCGGGCCATGGCGCCGACCACGAGGCCTCCGGCGATCGGAACTGCGATGCTCCAGAGACCCAGAAGGTTCTGGGCGGGCGTGACGGGGGCGGACGAGACGCGGCCGAAGTAGGCGAGGTTCGTGATGACCGCGATCAGCCAGACCAGCGCCTTCGCGACGAAGGCCCCGATGATGCCGATGAACAGCGCCGCGGCCGTGAGGACGACGACGCGAGAATTGGTCGAGTAGTCGCGGAGGCGGGAGTGCTCGGTCGCCTCAGACACCCCGTGCGCTCCGGCGGCCGAGATCGATCCCGAGCGCGGCGGTCCGGGGGACGGCCCGCCGCAGGTCGGCGAGGCCGCGGTAATGCTCTCGAACCAGCCGGGCGAGCAGTCGTCGACCGGACGGGGTCAGCTCCACGCGGACGCGCCGGCGGTCCACGGAGTCGCGCCGCCGCCGGACGAGCCTCGCGCGGACGCAGCGGTCCACGAGCCCGACGGCGCTCTGGTGGAGCACCTGAAGGCGGTCGGCCAGCTCGGCGACGGCCGGAGGGTCCGAGCCAAAGCTCCGCACGAAGAGGAGCAGCTGGTACTGGCCGGGCGAGATCCCGGCCCGGCGAGCCGCCTCCTCCGAGAAGCGGAGGAACTTCCGAAGGGCGAAGCGGAATCGGGCCAGGCGATGATAGTCGGCCTCCCTGGGCGCTTCGCGCGTCCTTGGCTTCGTCATGGAGGCTGGAGAGTATCGTAGTACGATATGTCTCGCAATCGCGGAATATATCGCGCCGCGATGAAGTTCGCAGGGAGCAGGGAGGAAATCCATGACTCGAATTCGTCCGGTGGCCCTGGCGGCACTCGCCGCGAGCGTCGTCGCTCTCGGTGCGTGCCAGAAGCATTCGCCCACGACCGCGGCCGATGCCGCATCGCACAAGGCCGCGGCCCCCGCCGCGACCGCCGTTTCGCCGCCCCCGGTGTCCTCGACCGCCCGCGACGCGCAGCCGGACGTGATGTCCGAAGATCTGGCGACTCTGAACCGGAAGGGCTACCTGATCGACGCTTACTTCGATTTCGACCACTCGGAGCTTCGGGACGACGCGAGGACCGACCTGGACCGCGACGCGCAGTTCCTCAAGAAGTACCCCTCCGTGAAGGTCCTCCTGGAGGGCCACTGCGACGACCGCGGGACCGAGGCCTACAACCTGTCGCTCGGCGAGGAGCGGGCGGCCAAGGCGAGGGAGTACCTGGTCTCGCTCGGCGTGGACGGCAATCGCATCCAGACCGTCTCTTACGGCAAGGAGCGTCCGTTCTGCGACGCCGACAGCGACGGCTGCTGGCAGCAGAACCGGCGCGACCACGTCGTCGCCACCGCGAAGTAGCGCCTTTACGAGCTCCGGAGCGGGCATGCGGGTGCTGATGATCGGATGGGAGTTCCCTCCCGTCCTTTCGGGCGGACTCGGCGTGGCGTGCGAAGGGCTGGTCGGCGGTCTCCTGTCCCTCGGGTGCGAGATCGCCCTGCTTCTCCCGCGCCGCCCGCGGCCGCCGGGGCCAGGGGCGCAGCCGGGCGGGGGCGGTGAGACCCCCGCTTCGCTCCGTCTCATTCCCGTCAGCACCCGGCTCGTCCCCTACGGGAGCGCGGCCGGCCTCTACGGCGAGGACCTCCGCGACGAGGTCAGCCGGCTGGCGGCGGTCGCGCGCGTGGTGGCCCGCCAGGAGCGGTTCGACGTGGTCCACGTGCACGACTGGATGACCTATCCGGCGGGCCTGGCCGCGCAGGAGGTTTCCGGCCGGCCCCTGCTGGCCCACGTGCACGCGACGGAGTTCTCACGAAGCGGCGGCCTGGCCGGCGATCCGTTCATCGGCGAGATCGAGCACGTCGCGCTCCGGCGGGCCACGCGCGTCCTGTGCGTCTCGCGATTCACCGCGGGCGTCGTCCACCGCCGCTATGGCGTCTCCGAGGACCGGATCCGGGTCGTCCACAACGCGATCGACGGCTCGGCGGGCGGCCCCGCGCCGGGGGACCCGCCCTCGACGGCGCCGCTCGTCCTCTTCGCCGGCCGGCTGACTCGGCAGAAGGGCCCGTCCCGCTTCCTCGAGGCGGCGAGCCTCGTCCGCGCGATCCGGCCGGAGGCGCGGTTCGTGATGGCCGGAACGGGCGACCGCCTCGAGTGGCTGAGGGCCCGCGCCGTCGAGCTCGGCCTCGCGGACGCCGTGCGTTTTCCGGGGTTTCTCGATCGGCCGGCGCTGACGGCGCTCTATCGGAGCGCCAGCGTCTACGTCCTGCCGTCGATCGCCGAGCCCTTCGGCCTGACCGTGCTCGAGGCGCTTCGCCAGGGCGTTCCCACGATCGCCGCACGGCAGGCGGGAGTCAACGAGGTCGTCCGCAGCGTGATCCGCGTCGACGCCGGCAACGTCCCGGCTCTCGCCGATCGGATTCTCCGGGTCCTCAACTCGCCCCGGCTTCGCGCCCGCCTCTCGCGGATGGGGCGCGCCGAGGTCGCGCGCATGTCGTGGAGGATCCCGGCCACCCGATGCCTGGAGGTCTACCGGGAAGTCGCCTGAGACCCGTCACGCCGGCGGCAGGTCGGCGGAGTCCGTCTCTCCCGCCGGCACGCACCGCCCCGCGGCCCAGCGCCTCAGCGCATCGATCTGCTCGGCGCGCGTGACGGAGAGGGGCCGCGTCGACCTCAGCGCCACGAGCACGCCCGCGGAGTCGAGCGGAAACTTCCCGGCTCGCGCCTCATAGAGCGCCGAGACGACGGCCTGCTCGATCTCCGCGCCCGAGAATCCGGACGCGGCCCGCGCGAGGCCCGGAAGGTCGTAGCGCGCGGGGTCCTCGCCGCGGCGGGCGAGGTGGAGGCGGAAGATCTCGGCCCGGGCCGACAGGGACGGCAGGTCGACGAAGAAAATCTCGTCCACCCGGCCCTTGCGCATGATCTCGGGGGGGAGCTCCTGGACCGAATTGGCCGTCGCGACCAGGAAGACGCGCGAGGCGTGCTCCTGCATCCACACGAGCAGCATCCCGATCAGGCGCTTGGAAACCCCGCCGTCGGACTCGTTCGAGCGGGACGAGACGAACGCTTTCTCGATCTCGTCGATCCAGAGCACGCAGGGCGCCATCCGCTCGACCCGGCGCAGGGCGTCGCGAAGGTTGCGCTCCGACTCGCCGATGTAGGGCGCGAGCAACTTGCCGGCGTCCAGGGCGAGCAGAGGAAGCCCCCACGTCGCGGCGACCGCCTTGGCCGCCTGGCTCTTGCCGCAGCCCTGCACGCCGAGAAGCAGAATGCCCTTCGGTGGATCGAGCGGCCGATCTCCCGGGTCCGGCAGGAGTCCGGACCGGCGCGTGGCGATCCATTTCTTGAGCTTCTCCAGGCCTCCGAGCTCCTGGAGTCCGTCCGGGGTCGGGAGGAACTCCAGAAGGCCGCCGCCCTCGACGAGGCCCTTCTTGAGCTGGCGGAGCCGCTCGCGGTCGGCGCCCGTCAGCGCGTTGTCCTGGACGATCGCTTCGGCGAGCGCCCGTTCGGCCTCGAAGAGCGTCAGACCCTGGAGATCCGACACGATTCCTTCGCTGTCCGCCCGCGAGAGCGCCACCCGCGCGGCCGGATTCTCGCGGGGCAACCCGCGCACGACGCGGGCAAGCAGCTCGCGGAGCTCGTCGGCGCCGGGCAGCGCGAACTCGAACCGGACCGCCACATCCGAGAGCTCGGGCTTCTCCGACATCGACGGCCCCACCATGACGATCGTCCGCGGCGAGCCCGCGAAATCCTGGGCCGTCTCCCGCAGGATGCGCAGCGTGGAGGCATTCTCGAGGTGCGCCATCGGGTCCTTCAGCAGGAAGGTGCCGTCGCCGGATGTCTTGCGGATCAGCCGCAGCGCCGCCGCGAGCTCGATCGAGCCCTCCGCATCCTGCGGATGGCAGGGCGACAGTCCGCTCGCGGCGCTCCAGGCCCAGAAGGGGAGAGCGAGGCCGCTCGAGACGTCCCGGACGAGCGCCTCGAAGCGCTGCTCTTCCACCGTCTCGCAGATGACGAGGGGGTGGCGCGAGCGCAGCAGCAGCGCGAGGTCTCTGGCGGCGATGTCCAAACTGCGCCGAGTCTAGCGAAGAATCCAGGCATAGACTTGTCGCCGTGTCCGCGAAACGGGTGGTGTCCCTCTGCCCGTCCATCACCGAGACGATCGTCGCGATCGGAGGCCTCCGCGCCCTCGCGGGCGTCACGCGCTACTGCACCCGGCCGAGCGGAATGCTCTGGGGCCTGCCGCGCGTGGGGGGGACGAAGACTCCCGACATCGCGCGCATCCTCGATCTCGCTCCCGACCTCGTCTTCGCCAACGCCGAGGAGAACCGGCGCGAGGACGTCGAGGCGTTGCGCGCGGCGGGCGTCGACGTGGACGTCACGTTGCCGAAGACCGTTGCGGAGGTGCCCGGCGCGGTCCGGCACTGGGGCGATCGTCTCGGGACGTCGGACGAGGCCGAGGCCCTCGCTGGCCGGATCGAGCAGGCCGGCCGCGACCTCCAGTCTCGCGGGCCGGCGGCGGGGTTTCGCTACGCCTACTGGATCTGGAAGGATCCCTGGATGACGATCTCGGACGATACGTACGTCGCGGACCTCATCCGTCTGGCGGGCGGCCGGAACGTTTTCGGCACCGAGACCGCCCGCTACCCCACGGTCCAGCCCGCGGAGGCCGTGGCGCGGCGGCCGGACGTCCATATCTTTGCGAGCGAGCCCTTTCCTTTCTCGGAGGAGCGGCACGGCGAGCTCGCCGAGAGACTCTTTGGAACGGGGACGCGTCGCGTCTTCGTGGACGGGGACAACTACTGCTGGCACGGAGTCCGAACGCTAGAGGGGTTACGTGCCGTAACGTCCCTAATGAAATAAGGACTGATAAGCCATATTCCTTATTTAATATGGGTAGCGCGCGCGATCCCGGCGATGCCGTTGGCGACGAAGAGATCGTCGCGGTACTCGGCCTCGGACAGCACGACGCGCGAACCGTCGGGCGAGATCCCGAAGCTCTCGGTCGCGCGCTCGGGGTCGAACCCGCCGAGCCGCCGGCGCGTGGCTGAGGTATCGGCGGTCTCCGGCGCGAAGTCCTGGACGAAAACGCCGTAGGCGGAGCCGTCGGGCGTCCCTCCGACGAAGGCGAGTTTCTTTCCGTCCGGCATCCAGCGGGCCCGCCCGCCGTTCATCCGCAGGGAGACGAGGTCGATCGAAAAGGGGAGAACCTGGCCGTCCGACATCCGGACGACATGCGACGCCCGGGCCAGGTGATAGACCGCATACGCTCCGTCGGGGGAGACCTCCGGATGTACGACGTCGCCCGACACGAGCGGGGTGTCTCCCGAACCGTCGGGATGGATCTTCCAGAGCCCGCGGCGAGGCGTGTCGCCAGCCGACGAATACACGATCCATCGTCCGTCGGGAGTCATCGTGGGATTCTCGGCGTCCACGCCGTCGTGCGTGACCTGCCGGGCTCCGCTGCCGTCGGCGTCCGCCATCCAGATCTCGAAGTGTCCGGTCCGGTCGGAGCTCCAGAGAAGACTCTTGCCATCGGGTGAGAGGGCGGGGTCCCAGTCCTCGCCCGCCTGGTCGGTCAGCTTGCGGAGCGCTCCGGTCTCGGTGTTCGCCTCCCAGACGTCGAAATCGCCGCTGCGATCGGAGGAAAAGACGATCCGCTTGCCGTCCGGGGAGTAGACCGGCTGGCGGTCGGAGCTCTGGCTTCGGGCGACCCAGCCCCGGGGCTTGGCCGCGGCTCCCGCCTCGGCTACCTCACGCAGCATCATGCGCGCGACGTTCGACTCGAAGACGATCCGTCCGTCGCCCAGGATGTCGAGGGTATCCCCGAAGCTCGGGACATGGAGCAGCACCCGCGCGGAGCGGGATCCCGGGCTCTGCTCCAGAACCCGCCCCGTCACGGCGCGGACGCCCGAAGTCGTGGCGGCTCCCTGCATGTAGACCATTCGGGACCCGGACCAGGACACCGAGGAGAGCTGCCCGCGCGCCTGCGGCGGCGAAAGAACCCGGCGCGGGGCTCCGTCCACAGGCACCTCGTGGAAGACCCCCGGCGCCGTCGAGGTGCCCTCGCTCTGGACGACGACGATCGCCCGGCCATCCGGAGTCCAGCGGGGCCGTTGGAGCTGGATCCCCCTGTACTCGGCGAGGATTCGAGCCCCGCCGCCGTCGGCGGCCGCGACGCCGACCTGGATCTCGGGTCCGCCGCGCGAGCCGCGCAGGAAGGCGATTCTCCCGCCGTCGGGCGACCAGTCGCCCTCGAAGGCGTTCGCGAGGATCTTCCGGGGCTCGCCGCCGACGGCGGCGACCCGGTAGAGAGACGCGTCGGTCTGGGAGGATGCGCGCGCGAAGAGCACGGCGGTTCCGTCGCGGGAGAAGCGCGGATGGAAGTCTTCGGGGCCCGCCGTCAGCGCCGCCTCGGTTCCTTCGCCGAGCTGCTTGACCCAGATCCGGCTCTTGCCGTCCCTCCACGATGTGAAGACGACCATCTTGCCGTCCGGGGAAGCGGCGGGCTGGCGGTCTCGGCCCGAGAAGGTCAGCGGCAGGACCTCCGGCGGCGCGGGGGGAGGTCCCACGGTCAGGCGGCCGGCCGCGAATCCGATCAGCAGCAGGGCCGTTCCGGCGCCGAGCGCCCCGGGGAGGGCGAGGGTGCCGCGAGCTCGTCGGCCCGGGGCCATGGACGCGGCCGGGCCCGACGCTTCGGAGAGCGCATCGAGGGCGAAAGCGAGATCGTGCGCGGAGTGGAACCGCTGCTCCGGATTCTTCTCGAGGCAGTGTCGGACGACCCGCTCGAGACCCGGCGGCACGCTTCGATTCGTCGCGGAGAGATCGGGGGGATCCTCCTTCAGGATCGAGGACATCGTGTCCGCGGCGGAGTCGCCGCGAAAGGCGCGCTGCCCGGAGATCATCTCGTAGAGGATCGCGCCGAAGGAGAAGATGTCCGAGCGCGCGTCGGCCGCCTTGCCGCGGACCTGCTCGGGAGACATGTACCCGAGGGTCCCGAGAACCACGCCGGGCTCGGTGCCGGCCGTCTCGGTCGGAAGGCTCGTCACCTTCGAGTCCGCGCCTTCCGACCGGGAGAGCTTCGCCAGACCGAAGTCGAGGATCTTGACCTGCCCGTTCCGGTTGACGAACAGGTTCTCGGGCTTGAGGTCCCGATGCACGATTCCCTTGTCGTGGGCAGCGGCGAGACCGTGCGAGATCTGGGTGGCATAGTCGATCGCCCGGCGGGCCGACAGAGGGCCACCGGCGAGGGCGGACCGGAGCGTCTCGCCTTCGAGGAGCTCCTGGACGACGTACGGAGCGTCTCCCGACGTGCCGACGTCGTAGACGGCCGTGATGTTCGGGTGGTTCAGCGCGCCGGCCGCCCGGGCCTCCTGCTCGAACCGGCGTAGCCGGTCGGGATCGGACGACCAGGAGGCCGGAAGAACCTTGATCGCCACCTCGCGCGCGAGGCGCGGGTCGCGCGCCCGGTAGACTTCTCCCATTCCTCCGGCGCCGATCTGGCCGAGGATCTCGTAAGGGCCGAGCCTGGAGCCGGCAGAGAGGGTCATCGGGTTTGTCGCGAGTGTACACGGTCCGGATGTGTTGGAATCGGCCGCCGGAGGTGCTCATGCGTCGCCTCGGAACGATCGGGCTCGTCCTCTCCGCGTTCACTCTGCCGCTCGCCGGACAGACCGGATCTGCACCCGCGGCGGCGCCGGCGGTCAGAGTCATCCGCGCGGGAACGCTGATCGACGGCGTCTCGGCCGCCCCGGCGCACGACCGGGCCGTCGTCATCCGCGGAAATCGAATCGAGAGCGTCGCCGCCTGGTCGCCGTCCGCCGTTCCCGCCGGCGCGGCCGTGATCGACCTCACCGACCAGACGGTCCTGCCCGGCATGATCGATGCGCACACGCACGTCTTTCTGCAGGGCGAGGTGCCGGCCGAAGGCGGGTACGACGCGGAGATCCTGAAGCAGGGCATCGCTCTGCGGGCGGCGCGGGCGACGGTGTCCGCCCGGCGTGCGCTCGAGCAGGGGTTCACCACGATTCGGGACGTCGAGACGGAGGGAGCCGGGTACGGCGACGTCGGGATCAAACAGGCCATCGAACGCGGCTACATACCTGGACCGCGCATGTTCGTCGCGACCCGCGCGATCTCGACGACGGGCGGGTACCCGCTCGAAGGCTACGCCCCGGAGCTCGACATGCCGAAGGGGGCGCAGCTGGTCGACGGCCCCGTCGAGGCGCGAAAGGCCGCCCGCGAGCAGCTCTCCCACGGGGCGGACTGGATCAAGGTCTACATGACGCACCGGTCCTGGATTGGCGAGCACGGCGAACTCGTCTCTCAGCCCACCCTGACCGTCGAGGAGCTCAAGGCGGTCGTGGACGAGACGCACGGTTGGGGCCGGAAGGTCGCCTGCCACGCATACGGCGGGATCGGCCTGCACCGCGCGCTCGACGGGGGCTGCGACTCGATCGAGCACGGCCTGGACCTCGACGACGCCGCGGTGTCCCAGATGGTCCGCCAGGGCACGTGGTATTGCCCGACGATGACCGCCTACGAGCTCGAATGGGCGCCCGCTGGCACGGCGGACGGCGATCTGGACCGAAAGCGGGCCGAAGTGCACGGCCCCTCGCTCCGGCGCGCGGTTCGCGCGGGAGTCAAGATCGTGTTCGGAACGGACGTCGGAGGCTTCCCCTGGACCGAGCCCATCGCCCAGGAGTTTCCGAAGATGGTCGAGTTCGGCATGACCCCGATGGCCGCGATCCAGGCCGCGACCTCGCGGGCGGCGGAGATGCTCGGGATGTCCGGAAGGCTCGGCGTCATCGCTCCCGGGGCATATGCCGACGTGGTGGCCGTCCACGCCGACCCGCTCCAGGACCCGAAGGTTCTCGAATCGGTGACGTTCGTGATGAAAGACGGCGAGGTTTTCCGCGACGAAAGAGCGAGGCGTCCATGAGCAACGATGGAGCCATCATGCGAGACCTTCTGACCGTGGCCGCGATCACCCTGCTGCTCGGGAGCGCCGCCGCGCGGGCGCAGGAAGCGTCCGCCCCGGACAAGGCCGACAAGAAGGCGGAGGCCGCCCGAGAGGCGACGCCGACTCCGATTCCGACTCCGGCGCCCGCGCCGGCCGTGTCGCACCGGCGATTGACGCTGGCGGGAAAGCCGATCGCGTACACGGCGACGGCGGCGACGATCGACCTGAAGGACGCGAAGGAGGAGCCGAACGGCCGGATGTTCTACGTCGCGTACACGGCCGAGGGCGCGGACTCGAAACAGCGGCCCGTCACCTTCGCCTTCAACGGAGGACCGGGCTCGGCGAGCCTGTGGCTGCACATGGGTTCGTTCGGGCCCGTGCGGGTCGAGCTTCCCGACGCGGAGTCGGCCGGTGCGGCTCCCTACCGCGTCGTGGACAATGCCGACTCCCTGCTCGACCGCACCGACCTGGTGTTCGTGGACGCGATCGGGACGGGGTTTTCGCGGATCATCGGGAAAGGCGAGGGAAAGGACTTCTACGGCACGGATCAGGACGTCGCCGCTTTCGCCCAGTTCATCGAGCGCTGGCTCACGAGTAACGCCCGGTGGAATTCGCCGAAGTTCCTGATCGGCGAGTCCTACGGGACCACTCGAGGCGCGGCCCTGCTCGCGTCCCTCCAGCGGCGCGGAATCGCCTTCAACGGCGCCGTCTTCATCTCCTCGTACCTGAACGCCTGGGACGACTTCAACGGGCCGCCATTCTCGAACGACCGGGCCTACGAGTTGTATCTGCCGACGATGGCCGCGACGGCCTGGTACCACAAGAAACTCGACCCGCGGCCGCCCGACCTCGACGCCTTCCTCGTCGAGGTCCGCGCCTTCGCCCTCGGGGAATACGAGGAGGCGCTCCAGAAGGGCAACAAGCTCGACGATGCGACGCGCCGGGCGGTCGCGACGAAGCTCTCGCGCTACACGGGCCTTCCGGTCTCGTACATCGTCGACGCGAACCTGCGCATCGACCCCAACCGGTTCGAAAAGGAGCTCCTGCGGGGCCAACGGCGGACCGTCGGCCGCCTCGACGCGCGGTACCGGGGGATCGATCACGACGCCGCCGGCGAGACGCCCGAGTTCGATGCGGCCGACGCGGCGTTCGCGGCCGCGTTCGTCACGGCGTTCAACGCCTACGCTCGCGAGACCCTGGGCTACAAGACCGAGAGCCTCTACAAGCCGGAGAACGAAGAAGAGGTCGCCAAGGAATGGGACGACCGACACCGTACGGGGTCAGGCCGCGCGCCGATGCCCGACGTGGCGGAGGACCTGCGCCTGGTCATGTCGATGAATCCGAACCTCCGGATCTTCTCGGCCAACGGCTACTTCGATTTCGCGACGCCCTTCTTCGAGACCGAGTACACGCTGGCGCACATGGGGCTCGACCCGTCACTCGAGAAGAACATCGACTTCGGCTACTACCCGTCGGGCCACATGATCTACGTCAACGAGGCCTCGCGACAGCGGCTGAAGGCGGACCTGGCGCGGTTCTACGATCGGGCGGCGCCGAAGTAGGCGCGGTCCGGGTCCTCCGGGGCCGTCGCCTAGGTGCCGCGGCGGTTCAGGAGATCCAGGAATTCCTCGCGTGCCGACTGGGTGTTGAAGATCCCCCGGATCGCCGAGGTCACGGTGAGGGCGCCGGGCTTCTTGATGCCCCTCATCTCCACGCAGAGGTGGCGCGCCTCGACGACGACCATCACGCCCTGGGGGTCCAGCTTCCCGGCCATGTATCGCGCGATCTGCTCGGTCAGCCGCTCCTGGAGCTGGGGGCGCCGGGCGTAGAACTCGACGATCCGCGCCATCTTCGAGAGCCCCACGATCGACTGGTTCGGAATGTACGCGACGTGCGCGTGGCCGTAGAACGGCACGAAATGGTGCGAGCAGAGCGAGTAGAACGGGATGTCCTTCTCGATGACCATCGCCGAGTACTGCTCGTCGTTCGGGAAGAACGTGACCTTCGGCTCGGCTCCCTCGGCGAGGCCCGAGAAGAGCTCGAGATACATCTTGGCGACGCGCTCGGGCGTTTCGAGGAGGTTCGGGTCGTCGAGATCGAGACCGAGCAGCTCGATGATCTTTCGGAAGTGCCCGGCGATGTCCCG
This sequence comes from uncultured Acidobacteriota bacterium, assembly GCA_963738945.1. Taxonomy (GTDB): domain Bacteria; phylum Acidobacteriota; class Thermoanaerobaculia; order UBA5066; family Gp7-AA6; genus DAHUXD01. The sequence continues at coordinate 1,255,368 of CAVTYD010000002.1, read as the reverse complement.
GATGCGCTCCCGATCGGCGAGGCCCGGCACGGTGAGCGCCGCGTCGCTCATGCGCGTCGCGCCCCTACGCGGCCCGGGCCCTGGCCAGGAGACCCGCGATGTCGCGCCCGACGGGGATGTCGCTCGCGACGACGTCCTTGATCTTCCCGTCCTTGCCGATGATGAAGGCCGTGCGGGCGGAGATGCCCTTCTCGGGGAGGTAGACGCCGTACTTCTCGGCGACCGATCCCTTCGGGTGGAAATCCGCCAGCAGCGGATACGTCACGCCCTGCTGGGCGGCAAACGCCTTGTGGGACCAGAGGGAATCGACCGAGATCCCGAGGACCTCGACGTCTCCGGCGCCCTGCTTCGGAAGCAGCTCGCCGCACTGCTTGTTCTCGACCGAGCAGACCGGCGAGAAGTCGAGCGGGTAGAAGAGAAGGATCACGTTCTTCTTGCCGAAGTAGTCGGACAGAGTCACCTTGTCGCCGACCGTCGAGGGGAGGGTGAAGTCGGGGGCGGCGTCGCCGGGCTTGAGGGTCATGTGGTCGCTCCTTCGCGGATGTTCCTGGCCGCGGCCTCTTCGCCGCGGGGGGCGCGATTCTATCCTGCATGCGGGGTCCTCTTTCGCCCCGCGGCGGGTCTCCTGGCAGGGCCCGCCCCGGACTTCGTCCGCGCCGTGCTCCCGCGCGGCGTTCTCCCGCCGCGGGTCTCTTGGGGAGGCGTGTAACATCCCGACCGCATGAAGATCGACCTGCACAGCCATTCGACCGTCTCGGACGGGCTCGACGATCCGGCCGCCCTCGTGCGCAAGATGGCCGAGGCCGGGCTTTCGGCCTTCGCCCTGACCGATCACGACACGCTGCAGGGCCTGCCGGAGGCGAGGGCCGAGGCGAAGCGCGCGGGCATCGATCTCATCTCGGGCGCCGAGATCTCGGCGGACTGGGGCGGACAGGACGACATTCACATCCTGGCGCTCTTCGTGGACGAGAACAACGGGCCGTTCAATGCCGCGCTCACCGTGCGGCAGCAGGAGCGGCGTTCGCGGGGCGAGCGGATGGCGGCCCGGCTCGTCGAGCACGGGTATGCCCTCGATCTCGACGCGATCCGGAGGGACGTCGGCGACGGGGTCTGGGGACGGCCGCACCTGGCGCGGGCGCTCGTGCTCGCCGGTCATGCCCGGGACAACGACGACGCGTTCCGCCGGTTTCTCGGGCGCGAACATCCCTGGTACGTGCCCTACGAGAAGTGGAAAGCCGTCGAGGTCGTCCGCGCGATTCGCGAAGCGGGCGGGGTGTCCTCGCTGGCGCACGCGGTCTGGTACAAGGAGGTCGACGCTCTCGCCCGGGCGCTCGCCGCCGAGGGACTCGATGCGATCGAGGTGTTTCATCCCGATCACGGGCCGGACGAGGAACGGCGCTTCGGCTCGCTCGCCCGCGAGCTCGGCCTCGTGCAGACGGCCGGCAGCGACTTCCACGGAACCGACCAGGGCCGCAAGAAGCCGGGCGCCGTCACCGGGGACGCCCGCATGCTCGACGCGTTGCTCGCGCGAAAGCACTCCTAGCGGCGCGCGACACGCCGGACGGCGGAGGGAACACCGCACCGCGGCCCCGCGTCCGGACTCGGAAACGTTCCGCTTCCGTGTGTCGGCCGCGCAGGCTCGAATGGCCGGCGCATCGCGCAGGTCGGACGTCAAGTGTCCGACCGTCGGGCGTCGAATGCGGTTGTGGAAAACATCGGAGGCCTGTCGAAAAATCTGCTGATGACTTTGCGGCGCAACGGGGGGACACTCGCGCCCAACTCCGCGATGTTTGAAGAAGTCACCGCCGATAAATCGCTGCCCGCGAACCTGGAGGCCGAGCGCTCGGTCCTCGGCGCGGTTCTCCTCGACCCCGCTTCGATCAATTTCGTCGTTCCCATTCTCGACGCGGATGACTTCCTGCCGGACAGCCACCGGCGCATCTACTCGGCAATGCGCGAGCTCAACGAGCGCTCGACGGAAATCGACGTCCTCACGCTCAAGGAAGAGCTCGACCGGGAGGGTGCGATCGAGAAGGTGGGCGGCGCGGCCTACCTCTCGGCGTTGGTCGACGGCGTGCCCGACGTCGGCAACGTCGAGCATTACGCGCGGATCGTCAAGGAAAAGTCGACCCTCCGCCGGCTCATCCGGGCGGGCCAGCGGATCGTCCGGGACGGGCTCGCCGGGGAACGGGATGCGGAGGCTCTGCTCGGCGAGGCCACCAGCGAGATCTTCGACATCGCCGAGGGCTCGATCCAGGGAGGCTTCGAGCAGATCGGGCCCGTCGTCGGCCGCAACCTCCAGACGATCGAGGACGCGCGCGGGCGACAGGGCATGCTGTCGGGCCTCGCGACGGGGTTCCTGGAGTTCGACCGGATGACCTCGGGCCTCCAGGCCACGGACCTGATCGTTCTCGCCGCGCGACCCTCGGTCGGGAAGACGTCCTTCGCGCTCAACATCGCGCAGCACGTGGCGATTCGCGGGGATAGGGCGGTCGGCTTCTTTTCGCTGGAGATGTCGAGGGAGCAGCTCGGCTTCCGCGTCCTCTGCTCCGAGGCCGACGTGGACGCCAAGAAGGTCCGCGACGGATTCGCCTCGAAGGAAGCGATGCAGCGGCTGGTCCTCGCGCAGTCGAAGATCCACGGCGCCCGCTTTTACATCGACGACAGCGCGGCGCTGAACGTGCCCGAGATGCGGGCCAAGGGCCAGCGCCTGAAGCGCGAGCACGGTCTCGACCTCCTGATCGTCGACTACATGCAGCTGATGGCCGGCCACGGCCGGTTCGACAATCGGACGCAGGAAGTGTCCATGATCTCGCGGGGCCTGAAGCTGCTCGCCAAGGAGCTGCGCGTTCCGATCATCGCGTTGTCGCAGCTCTCGCGTCAGCCCGAGCAACGCAAGGGAGACATGCGAAAGCCTCAGCTCGCCGACCTGCGGGACTCCGGCTCGATCGAGCAGGACGCCGACATCGTCGTCTTCCTCTACCGCGAGGAGCTCTACGACAAGGAGACCGAGCGCAAGGGAATCGCGGACGTCATCATCGCCAAGCAGCGCAACGGACCCACGGGCGATTTCCCGGTGGTCTTCCTCGGCGATCACATGACCTTCGTCAACTATGCCGGCGGGACGCCTGCGCCGGCGGAGGGACAGCCGTTCTAGGAGCCAGGTTCCCGGTGGCCCGATGACGGAGAGCCGATCGCCGGCGCGAGCGGTCGTCGACCTCGACGCGATCGCCTCGAACTATCGGACGCTGCGGGATCGCGTGGCGCCGCGGCCGGTCTTCGCGGTCGTGAAGGCGGATGCGTACGGCCATGGAGCGGCCGCGGTCGCCCGCCGGCTGTCGGCCGAAGGCGCCGAGCGCTTTGCCGTGGCCAACGCCGACGAGGGCGCCGCGCTGCGGCGGGCGGGCGTCGCCGGCGAGATCCTTCTGCTGTCGCACGCCGAAGCGCGGGACTTTGCACGGCTGCGTGCCTACGGATTGACGCCGGCGTTGTACGACCCGATCCAGCTGCGGGAGTTCGCGGCGGTCTCCCGCTCCGTCGGCCCGCCGATCCCGGCGAGCATCGAGCTCGACACCGGCATGGGGCGAGCCGGAATCCGGCCGGAGGACCTCGACGCGGCGATCGACGTCCTTCGCCGCTCGCCCGGGCTTCGCGTCGTCGGCACGTTCGCCAACCTGTCGTCCGCGGACGATCCGGGCTCTCCCGCGACGGCGCGGGAGATCGCGCTGCTCCGCGAAGGGGCCGCGAGGCTCGGCCGCGCCGGCGTGGGTCCCGGGATCGTCCATGCCGCGAACTCGGCGGCGATCTTCGGCGGCCACGAGTCGTGGCTGGACGCCGTCCGGCCGGGCCTCGCGCTCTACGGCGTGCCGTCTCGGGCCGGAGAGGGCCCACCCGGGCTGCGGCCGGCGATGTCCGTCGAAACCCACGTCGTGTCGGTGCGGCGAATCCCGAGCGGCGTGCCGCTCGGATACGGCGGGCGCTTCGTCACCACGCGCGAGACGGTCGCAGCCGTCCTTCCGATCGGATACCGTGACGGGTTCCGCCGCGCCTTCTCCGGCCGGGCGGCCGTGCTGCTGCGAGGCCGGCGCGCCCCGGTCATCGGCGCCGTGAGCATGGACGTGGCGCTGGTGGATGCGACGGGGCTCGGGGTCGAGCGCGGGGATCTCGCGACGTGCCTCGGCTCACAGGGCTCGGAGACGATCACGGCCTGGGAGCTGGCGCGGGCGGCGGAGACGATTCCCTACGAGATTCTCTGCGGATTCGGGCCTCGGGTCGCGCGCATCGACCGCGGCGTTCTCGGCGTTCCGGCGGGGCCGCCGGATCGGACGGGGCCCTAGCGATGGCGGCGAAGGTCGTGGCGGTCTATGCCTGCCAGTCCTGCGGCGCGACCTCGCCCAAGTGGCTCGGCCGCTGTCCCGACTGCGGTGAGTGGAACTCCTTCGCCGAAGAGCTGCGCGGGCCCGTCGCGAAGGGTCCGGCGATGCCGGCGGCGCGAGCCCTCGCGATCGGCCGGATCGAGGTCGAGGACCGGGCGCGGCTCGACACGGGTCTCGAGGGCCTGGATCGCGTGCTCGGAGGAGGGCTGGTCCCGGGCTCGGTGATCCTGATCGGCGGAGAGCCGGGCATCGGGAAGTCGACGCTCCTCCTCCAGGCCGGGCGCGGGCTCGCCGCCCGCGAGCGCGACGTGCTCTACGCGAGCGCCGAGGAATCGGCCGCGCAGGTCCGTCTGCGCGGCGGGCGCCTCGGGATCGTCGAGGAGAAGCTGCTCGTGCTGGCGGAGACCGACGTCTCGCGGATCGTGGCGGAGGCCGAGGCGCGCGGGCCGGCCGTGGTCGTGATCGATTCGGTCCAGGCGGTGCGGGAGCCCTCGCTGGCTTCCGCGCCCGGTACGATCTCGCAGGTCCGCGCGGCGGCGGCGGAGCTGACGCGCTTCGCGAAGTCCCGCGGCATCCCGGTGCTTCTCGTCGGTCACGTCACGAAGGACGGTTCGCTGGCCGGTCCGAAGTCCCTCGAGCATCTCGTGGACGCCGTGATCTCGATCGAAGGCGACCGGGGCTCGTCGCGACGGCTGCTGCGCGCGACGAAGAATCGCTTCGGGCCGGTCGACGAGATCGCGCTCTACGACATGACGGGCGACGGCCTGAAGGAGCTCCCGGACGCATCCGCGACGCTGCTCGCCGAACGGCGGCCGGGGCTCGCCGGCAGCGCCGTGACGGCCGCCCGCGAGGGTACCCGCTCGGTCCTCGTCGAGATCCAGGCGCTCGTCGGCGCGGCGTCGGCGGGCTCGCCCCGTCGCGTCGGCATCGGCGTGGATTCGGGAAGGCTCGCGCTCCTGCTCGCCGTGCTCGACGGCGCCGGTCTCGGACTGTCGACCCGAGAGGTCTTCGTCTCGTGCACGGGAGGGATCGAGGTGACCGAGCCCGCGGCCGACCTCGCGATCGTGGCCGCACTCGTCTCGTCGGCGCGCGCGCGGCCGCTGCCCGAGGGCAGCGTTTTCTTCGGCGAGATCGGCCTGCTCGGGGAGGTGCGCCGCGTCCCGGCGGCGTCGTCCCGTCTCAAGGAGGCTTCGGCCCTGGGCTTTCGGCTCGTCCATCTGCCCGCCGGCAACGCCGGAGAAGCGGCGGCGTTTCCCGACCTCGAGGCCCGGCCGGTTCAGCGGGTGGCGGACTTTCTGGAGACCTTCGGGCGGGCGAGGTAGCCTCGCGCCGCCGCTCTCTACTGTCCCAGGTGCTCCGGCATCGAGTCGGTCAGTTTTCGGTAGGCGTCGAGATACTTCTCGCGCGTCGTTCGGACCACGCCCTCGGGCAGCTTCGGAGCCGGCGGCTTCTTGTCCCATCCGGTCGAGTCGAGCCAGTCGCGCACGAACTGCTTGTCGAATGAGGGCTGGCCCTTGCCGGGGGCGTAGGCGGCCATGTCCCAGTAGCGAGACGAGTCGGGCGTGAACGCCTCGTCGATCCACACGATCCGGCCATCGAGACGCCCGAACTCGAGCTTCGTGTCGGCAAGGATGAGGCCGCGCTCGGTCGAGAAGTCGGCGGCGCGCTGGTACAGCGAAAGCGTCAGGTCGCGCAGCCGCTCACCGTCCCCGGAAGGCAGCTCGCGGGCCATCGTCTCGAAACTGATGTTCTCGTCGTGGCCGGTCTCGGCCTTGGTCGCCGGCGTGAAGATCGGCTCGGGCAGCCGGTCGCACTCGCGCAGTCCCTCGGGAAGCCGGATCCCGCAGACGTGGCCGTTTCGCTTGTACTCGGCCCAGCCCGAGCCCGCGAGGTAGCCGCGAGCGACGCACTCGAAGGGGATGACCTCGCACTTGCGCACGACGACGGATCGCCCTGCGAGCATCGCCGTGTCCGACCGGAGCTCCTCGGGAAACCGGGAGATGTCGGTTTCGATCAGGTGGTTCTCGACGTCGGAGAACTTCCGGAACCAGAAGTTCGACAGCTGCGTCAGGATCTTGCCCTTGTCGGGGATTCCGGGCGAGAGCACGACGTCGAACGCCGAGATTCGGTCGCTCGCGACAAGGAGAAGTGAGGAACCGAGGTCGTACAGCTCCCGAACCTTGCCCCGGCGGGAAAGCCGCGCGCCCGAAAGGTGGGTTTCCGTGATCGTCGTCATGGGCCGGGAAAGTTAGCACAAGGAAGGGGCCGATGCCTCTCTGCTATCGTCCGTCGTCATGCGCATCCGACTGAGCGATCGGCTTCCCGCGGGCGGGCACCGGATTGCGTTCCTGCACGAAGGCCGCGATCCGTCGTCGGGCGCTCCGCCCCCGCTGCGGACGCGGCTGCGGGCCGCGGCGCGCGCCGGGGGCTTCCACGGAAAGGACCGGGAGGTCGTCTCCGAGGGCGGCTGGGTCCTCTGCGGCCTCGGACCGGCGCCCGTCTCCGCCGCCCGGCTGCGGGCGGCCCTGCGGCGGGGGCTTCGGGACGCCCTGAAGGCTCGCCGGCCCTCGCTCTCGATCTGTTTCGACGCGGCGGTTCCCGAGGAGGCCTTTCGCGCCATCCTGCTCCACGTCGCGCTCTCCGACTACGCCTTCGATCGCTACAAGTCGAAGCCCCGGGATGGGGACCGGGGCGGGTCCGCGGCGACGCTCGTTCCGCCTCCGGGACTCGAGGCGAAGGCCTTCGCGCGCGCCGCGAGGGACGCGCAGAGCGTGGCCGCGGCGGTCGCCTGGGCCCGGGACGTCGGCAACACTCCGGGAAACGACCTCGGACCGAGCGACCTCGCGCGCGAAGCGAAGGCGCTGGCGGCGAAGGAGGGGTTCCGGCTCCGCGTCCTGGACAAGCGCGAGATCGAGAAAGAGAAGATGGGGGGCCTGCTCGGCGTCAACGCCGGGAGCGCCCGACCGCCGGTGTTTCTCGTCGGCGAGCATGCGCCCGCGAATCCGCGCGGCACGGCCGTCCTCGTCGGCAAGGGAATCACCTTCGATTCGGGCGGCATCTCGCTCAAGCCGGCGGCGTCGATGGGCGAGATGAAGTACGACATGATGGGCGCGGCGACCGTTTTCGCGTGCCTCGCGGCGGCGAAGTCCCTCGATCTTCCCGTCCATGTCGTCGCCCTCGCTCCGGTCACCGAGAACATGCCCGGCGGGTCGGCGACGCGCCCCGGCGACATCCTGCGGATGAGGAGCGGAAAGACCGTCGAGGTGGACAATACCGATGCCGAGGGCCGGCTCGTTCTCGCCGATGCGCTGTCCTACGCCGCGCGGTTCCGGCCGGACGTCCTGCTCGACTACGCGACCCTGACCGGTGCGGTCGTGATCGCGCTCGGCAGCGAGTGCGCGGGCCTGATGACGCCCGACGACGCGCTGGCGCGGGATCTCGTGGCGGCGGGCGAGGCGGCGGGGGAGCGCCTGTGGCGCCTTCCGGTCTGGGACGAGTATCGCGAGAACCTGAAATCCGAATGGGCGGACATGAAGAACACCGGCGGACGCGCCGCCGGCACGATCAACGCGGGGGTGTTTCTCAAGGAGTTCGTCCCGGAGGGCGTCACCTGGGGGCACCTCGACGTGGCCGCCGTCGCCCACTTCGAGAAGGAGCAGAGCGGGTGGCCGGCCGGGGCGACCGGCTTCGGCGTCGGACTGACGCTCGAGTTTCTGCGTCGCCGCTTCGGAGATCGCTCTGCCTGAGAAGGCCGCGGTCCCCGCGCCGGTCGCTCTCGTCACCGCCGCGAGCCGAGGCATCGGGTCGGCCTGCGCGCGCGTGCTCGCGAACCGCGGCTATCGGCTCGCGCTGCTCGCCCGCTCGGAAGAGATCGAGAGCGTCGCCGACGAGCTGGGCGCCGTCGCGGTTCGAGGATCGGTCGAGTCGGCCGCGGACCTCGAGCGCCTGGTCGGCGCCGCGCTCGAGCGCTACGGCCGGATCGACGCGGTCGTCAACAATACGGGTCATCCGGCGAAGGGCGAGCTGCTCGCCGTCGACGACGAGGGTTGGCGAAGCGGCCTCGACCTCGTTCTCCTGTCGGTCATTCGCATGGCGCGCCGGGTGACCCCGATCTTTCAGAAGCAGGGCGGCGGTGCGATCGTCAACGTCTCGTCGCTCTGGGCCGTCGAGCCGAGCCTCGACTCCCCGGTGTCGTCGACGCTGCGGGCGGCTCTCTCCGCCTTCACGAAGCTGTATGCGGACCGCTACGCGGCGGAGGGGATCCGGATGAACTGTGTCCTCGCCGGGTTCGCCGCGACGCACCCCGTGCCGGAGAAGTTCGCGAAGGCGATTCCCATGGCGCGGATCTCCGAGCCCGAGGAGGTCGCGCGCGTGGCCGCGTTTCTCCTCTCCGAGGAGTCGAGCTACGTCACGGGCCAGAGCCTGCGGAGCGACGGCGGCCTGACGCGGTCGTTCTAGGCGGCGACCCCACCCCGGCCACCGGCCGGACCGGGAGTCACTTCTTCGCCGGGGGAGGCTTCGGTTCCGCCGCCACGGCGATCGAGCGCGCGCCGTCCGCGCCGACCGAGCGCACGGCAAAGAATCGATTGTCGGTCGAGACGCCCTGGAGGGTCGTCTCGCCGGGTGACGCGACGAAGCCCCAGGGCGACCAGCGCGGATCGGTGGTCTCGCGCCAGAGGATCTCGAAGCCCGCGCGCGCGGGGTCGTCGTCGGCCGCCCACGCAATCTTCGCGTCCGGAGTCACTCCGCCCGAAAGGCGGACGTCCCGCGGAGGCGCGGGCGCGAGCGCGAGTTGACGGAGCACCTCGGCATTGACGCGGGCGACGTTGCCGAGGAAGTCGAAATTCAGAAATGGCGTCAGGTCGCCGTACTGGCGCCCGTCCTCGACCCGGGGCGTCTGGTGCTCGTGGTCGTAGTTCTCGAGAGGCTCGGTGAATCGGACGGCCGGGAGATTCGCCTCGACGAAGGGACGGTGATCCCCGCCGCGCCCGAGGCGGTCGAGCCGGAAGACGAGACGCACGGCGTCGCGGCCCGCGACCTCCTCGACCGAACGCGCGAGATCGCGGGAAGGCGAGTCGATGCCGTCCGGCCCCCCGCCCGAGAACACGCGGACGCGGTGCGGCGCGCCGGGAGACGGGTCGGCCCCAACGATGTCGTTGTCGAGAAAACCGCCGATCGTGTAACCGCGATGCTGGAGGTCGAGGAGAAGACGCGATCCGCCGAGCAGGCCCTGCTCCTCTCCCGAGAGGGCCGCGAAGACCAGGGTCGCGCGGTAACGGCCGCCCGCGAGCAGCCTCGCGGCCTCGAGCACCGCGGCCACGCCCGAGGCGTCGTCGTCGGCGCCGGGGGCGTCCGTCGTCGGATCCATGACCGACGAGGGAATCGAGTCGAAGTGCCCGGCGGCGGCGAAGACCGTCTTCGAGAGGACGGGATCGGTGCCGGGAAGAATGGCGAGGACGTTCTCGAGCCGCGCCCGCTGATCGTGGGTTCGCGGGGCAATCGCCTCGAACCGGTCCACGACGATCTCCAGGCGGCCTCCCGACGCTTCGGCGATCTTCCGGTAGCGGGCCACGATCCGATCGCGGGCGCAGCCGATCCCGTGGCTCGGATCGTCCCAGCTCGAAAGGGAGTGGCGCGTGCCGCACGCGACGAGCTCGTCGATCGACTGCTTCAGGTCCCGAGTGGACACCGAAGCTCGGGAGACTCCCGCCGCCGGGAGAGGCGGGGGCCGCGGCGCTCGCGCGTCGGGCCGCGGCTCGGCGGGATCCTGGGCGTACACCGCGCACGACACCGCGAAGAGCACGGCCGCGAGTTTGACTCCTCGAAGACCCTTTGCTAGCTTGCGCCGCACCATGCCGCTCCGTGAATTCGCGATCGGTCCCGTCGGGGAAGAAGTCTATCCCCGGTTCGTGGCGCGTCTGGCCGAGAAGCTGGACGACGCCGCGCTCGATCGCAACGTCGTCGTTCGCGACGCGCTCTCCCAGCTCTACCTCGGCCGGGCGATCGACTTCGAGGCGGTGGTCGGGGATCCCGATCTGCCGCTCGCGACCAGGACGCTCATCGCGTCGTTCGATCCGCGCAACGGCACGCTCGAGGCCGAGTACTACCGCGAGCTCGATCTCGCGAAATGGGCGCGCACCAAGCCCCTGCTCTGGTTCTGGCAGATGTTCGACCACTCCCCGGTCGGCCGCAACGTACGGCTCGGAACGCAGATGCGCTACATGCTCGCGCAGCGCGTCTTCCGCAAGTGCGGCCAGAAAGTCCGCATCTTCCACGACGTCGAGTTCTCGTTCGGCTACAACCTGACGGTCGGCAGCGGCGTCACGATCCACCGCAACGTGCTCATCGACGACCGCGGCGAGGTCGTGATCGGCGACGACGCCTCGATCTCCGACTACGCCAACATCTATTCGCACTCCCACGCGATCGAAGACATCCACGACGTCACGCTGGCCCGGACCGAGATCGGCGCCCGGGCACGCGTCACGTACCATGCGGTGATCCTGTCCGGTGTGAAGGTCGCCCAGGACGCGATCGTCGGGTCGATGGGCGTGGCGTCCAAGCCCGTCGAGCCCGGCTGGATCGTCGGGGGAATTCCCGCCCGGCAGATCGGGCAGAAGAGCGCCAAGCCCTAGGCGGTCGGTTTTGCGGCGGCCGCGCGCCGGGCCGGCTGCCTGTAGACTTTCGGGGTGCTGCGCCGTCTCACGGTCAAGAACCTGGCGATCGTCGAGGACCTGGAGCTCGAGCTCGGGAGCGGCCTGACCGTCATCACAGGCGAGACCGGCGCGGGCAAGTCCATCCTGGTCGACGCCCTGGCGCTGCTCGCGGGAGGACGGGGCTCGGTCGAGCTCGTTCGCCGGGGAGCGCCCCGGCTCGTCGTCGCGGGAGAGTTCGATACCGACGCGGAGGTCCGGAGCCGCCTGTCGCAGGCCGGCCTGCCGTCCGCGGAGACGGCTCTCCTGCGGCGCGAGCTGACGCCCGACGGCAAGGGACGGGCCTTCATCGAGGACGAGCCGGCTTCGGTGAGGACCCTGGCCCGGATCGGCGAGCGGCTGGTCGCCATTCTCGGGCAGAGCTCGGAGCAGGAGCTCGCGGATTCGGGCGCCGCGCTCGAGCTCCTCGACTCCTTCGCCGCCGCCGGCGAAGAGCGTGCGAGCGTGGCGGACGCCGCGGCGCGGTGGGCGGAAGCGCGGGAGAGGCGGGAGGCGCTCGAGGAGTCCCGCCGCGGCCGGCGCGAGCGGATGGAGATGCTCGAGTTTCAGATCCGCGAGATCGAGGCGGCGAAGCTCGACGAGCGGGAAGACGAGGAGCTGCCCGCCGAGCGCGACCGCCTGATGCACGCCGATCGAATCCGGCGCGCGGGCGAGGCGGCTCTTGCGGCGCTCTCCGAGGGGGAGGATTCCGCGGCCGACCGCATCGGCGAGGCCGGGCGCGCGTTCGCGGAGCTCGCGGCAATCGACCCGAGAGAGCAGGCCCACCTTCAGGAAGCCGAGGAGTTGAAGCGGCGGGTGGCGGATCTCGCGGCGGCGGCTCGCGACGCGGCCGAGGCGATCGAGGCCGACCCGGATCGCCTGACCTCGCTCGAGACGCGGCTCGTCGAGATCACGCGCTTGAAGCGCAAGTACGGGTCCTCCGCCGGCGAGATCCTCGGGCGGCTGGCCTCCCTGAGAGACGAGCGCGCCGAGCTCGGAAACGTCGAGGAGACGCTCGAGCGCGGAGCCGCGGAAGAAGCCGCGGCGAAGAAGGCTTACGGAGCCGCCGCCGCGGTGCTGACGGCGAAGCGATCGGCGGCGGCGAGCCGGTTCGGCACGGCGGTCGAGAAGGAGCTGCGCGGCCTCGCCCTCGAGAAGGCGAAGCTGCGGGTCGCGCTCGCGCCGGCCGGTGAGGACAGCCCGCGCGCGTCGGGCGCGGAGTCCGCGACGTTCTTCTTCGCGCCGAATCCGGGCGAGCCCGAGAAGCCGCTCGAGAGAATCGCGTCGGGCGGCGAGCTGTCCCGCTTGCAGCTCGCGATTCGGTCCGTGTCCGCCAGCCGGGGCGGACGAGGCCGGACCCTCGTGTTCGACGAGGTGGACGCGGGGATCGGCGGACGGGTGGCCGAGGTCGTGGGGCGGCGGCTCCGGGACCTGTCGGCGCGCGACCAGGTTCTCTGCGTGACCCACGTTCCCCAGATCGCGGCGCTCGCCGACCGGCACTACATGGCCGAGAAGCGCGAGGAGCGCGGAAGAACGGTGGCATCCGTGCGGCGGCTCGAGGGACGGGAGCGCGTCGCCGAGATCGCACGCATGCTGGCCGGCGAGAAGGTGCCCGAGACGGCCCTCCGGCACGCGCGGACGCTGCTCGAGGGAGCGGCGCGTTGAGCGGGCGCCACTCGAGGACCGAGCTCTTCGCGGGAATCGGTCCGGCTGGGCAGGAGCGCATCGGGCGCTTCCGCATCGCGTTCGTCGGCGTGGGCGCGGTCGGCGCCGCGGCGGCCGAGATGGCAGTGCGGGCGGGCGTCGGCGGAGTGTCGCTGATCGACCGGGACATCGTCGAGCCGTCGAACCTGGCGCGGCAGCTCCTCTTCGACGCGGAGGACGCGGAGCGGCTCTCGCCGAAGGCCTCGGCGGCAGCCGCCCGTCTGAAGGAGATCGATCCGAGCGTGCCGGTCGAGGGAATCGTGGCCGACCTCGAGCCTCGCAATGTGCGGGATCTGCTTTCCGGCCACGACCTCGTCTTCGACGGCTCGGACAATTTCGAAACCCGCCTGCTGGTGTCGGACGCCTGCCGCCTCCTCCGCATCCCGTCCATCTATGCGGCCTGCGTGGGGGACGAGGGGAGGGTTGCCTTCTCGCGGCCCGGTGCGACGCCCTGTCTGCGCTGCTACCTCGAGACCCTGCCGCCGCCCGGTTCCGGGCCGACCTGCGACACGGCCGGCGTCGTGCCGACCCTGCCGCCGCTCGTCGCATCGATCGGAATGACCGAGGCGCTTCGGCTGGCGTCCGGACACGAGCCGTCGACGGGAATCCTCACGCTCACGGTCTGGCAGGGCGGTCTCCGGGTCGAGCGCCGCTTCGAGGGGCTCCGGCCGTCGCCGGCGTGTCCGGTCTGCGCGGGGACCCGGTACCCGGCTCTCGAAGCCGGGGCTTCGAGCGCAACGGTCAAGCTGTGCGGCCGTCAGTCCGTCCAGATCACCCCGCCCGGCGGGGAACGGCCCGATTTCGACCTGATCGAGAGCCGTCTCGCGTCGCTCGCGCGCGTCCGGCGTTCGCCGCAGCTCCTGAACGCGGACCTGCCCGACGTGAGCCTGACCATCTTCTCCGACGGTCGGTGCGTCGTGCGGGGAACCGACGATCCGGCGCGGGCGCGGGGCTACTACGACCGATACGTCGGAGGCTGACGCGTGAGGCGCGTGCCGATCGCCGACCTCGGCAGCGGCGGAGCCGCCCTCCGGGAACTGGCGGCCCTCGTGCGCTCGGGAGGCGTCCTGGCGATTCCCACGGAGAGCTCCTACGGACTGGCGGTGGCTCCGCGGAGCGAGGAGGGGGTTCGCCGGGTCTTCGCATTGAAGGGCCGCGACGCGGACAAGGCGCTCCCCGTGCTCCTCGCGGACCTCGAACAGCTCAAGCCGCTCGGAGTCGTGACGCCCGCGGCGATGCGCGAGCGATTCGCGGCGCTGTGGCCGGCGCCGCTGACCGTCGTGATGCCGATCGAGGCGCCGATCGCGGCCTCGGGCGGTTCGGCGACTCTGGCCGTGCGGGTTCCCGCTCACGCCGGCCTGCGGGCGATCCTGCGCGAGACCGGCCCGTTGACCGCGACGAGCCTCAATCGTTCCGGACATCCCCCGTGCCTCGATCCGGACGAGGCCGCCCGCGAGTTCGGCGCGGAGATCGACGTGCTCGTCGACGGAGGCATCGCTCCCGGAGGCCCGCCGTCGACGCTCGTCGACGCATCGGTCGATCCGGCGCGCGTGCTCCGCCGCGGGGCGTTCCCGTGGCCTCCGGCGGCGCCCTGATTCCATGCTAAATTGCCCGCTTTTATGGGCATCGTCAGGGAATACGCCGGCAAGCGCCCGTCGCTCGGGGAGCGCGTCTATCTCGCCGAAACCGCGGCGGTGATCGGAGACGTCGTCCTCGGCGACGACGTGTCGGTCTGGTACAACTCGGTCGTCCGGGGCGACTGCAACTTCATCCGCATCGGCGCCCGCTCGAACATCCAGGACAATTGCGCGATCCACGTCACCGTCGGAACGCATCCGACGACCCTCGAGGAAGAGGTCACGCTCGGGCACGGAGCGATCGTCCACGGCGCCACGGTGCGCCGGGGCGCGCTCATCGGAATCCGCGCGACCGTCATGGACGGCGCGGACGTCGGGGAGTCGGCCTTCATCGGTGCGGGCGCCCTCGTCACGCCGAGGACGAAGGTCCCGCCGCGCACGCTCTGGCTCGGCTCGCCCGCCCGGCAGGCGCGCGTCCTGTCCGATGCGGAGGTCGAGGAGCTGAAGCGCTACCACCGCAACTACCTCGGCTACAAAGAGGAGTATTTCCGGGTCGACGGGGCCTGGGCGCGATGACGGCGCGCGTGAAGGCGCCGAAGGGCACGCACGACCTCTTTCCCGCCGAGAGCGAGAAGCTCGCCGCCGTCGAGGCCGCCGCGCGCCGCGTCTTCGGCGCGCACGGGTATGGAGAGATCCGCACGCCGATCTTCGAGTCGACGGAGCTCTTCGCCCGCTCGGTGGGAGAGACGACGGACATCGTCCACAAGGAGATGTACACGTTCCCGGACCGCAAGGGCCGCTCTCTGACGCTTCGCCCCGAGAACACCGCCGGAGTGATCCGGGCGCTCGTCGAGCGCGGAATGCAGGACATTCCGAGGCCGATCCGCCTCTGGTACGCGGGTCCCCAGTTTCGCTACGAGCAGCCGCAGGCGGGCCGGTACCGCGAGTTCCGCCAGATCGGCGTCGAGCTCGTCGGAGTCGCCTCGGCCGCGGGAGACGCCGAGGTTCTCGGGATGCTCTTCGAGTTCCTCCGCGCGCTCGGCCTGACGGACCTCTCGGCGACGATCAACTGCATTCCGAAGGGCGAAGCGCGCGCCCGCTTCTCCGGCGCCCTGCAGGAGCACGTCCGCCCGCACGCCTCGGGCCTCGGTCCGGAGGACCGCAGGCGTCTCGAGGAAAATCCCCTTCGGCTGTTCGATTCCAAGGATCCGGAGACGCGGCGCGTGCTCGCCGGTGCGCCCGCCACCCTCGAGTTTCTCGACGACGCGTCGCGGACCCATCACGAGGAGCTCAAGCGCCTGCTCCCGCTCGCGGGGGTCCGGTTTTCGGAGAGCGCCTCGATCGTGCGCGGCATCGACTACTACACGCTGACCGTGTTCGAAGTGACGCTCGGATCGGCTCGGAGCCCAGAATGCGCTGCTCGGAGGCGGGCGCTACGACGATCTCGTCGCGGACCTCGGGGGGCCGCCGACTCCCGCCGTCGGGTTCGCGATCGGCGAGGACCGCCTGGTGGAGGCGATGACCGAGGACGCCCGGCCGATCCGGACGCTGTTCGCCGTCATTCCCGACGGCCCGGAAGACCTTCTCTATGCCCTCGGCGTGGCCGGGGAGATTCGCTCGCTCCTGCCGGACGCGGTCGTCGAGAGCGACCTGACCGCCCGTGGAATCGTCAAGAGCCTGGGCCGCGCGGGCCAGCTGGCCAAGGACCCGTCGAAGCATGCGTTTCGCATCGGCCGCGTCCATGCCGTGCTCCTCGGCTCGGCCGAGAGGGAGAAGAACCACGTGACCCTCAAGGATCTCTCGACCGGAACGCAGGAATCGTTTCCGCGCGGTCAGCTCGCCGAGCGCCTGGCCGGGAGGGAGCGATGACCCTCGCGCGGCAACCGGCGGGCCGCCTTCGCGCATCCGACGCGGGACGGACGGTCCTCGTCAAGGGCTGGGTTGCGCGCCGCCGCGACCTCGGCGAGCTGATCTTCCTGACGATCCGGGAGCGCAGCGGACTGGTCCAGGTCGTCTTCGACCGCGCGCGCTGCACTCCGGAGGCCGTCGCGGCCGCCGCGGAGGCCCGCGGCGAGGACGTCGTCGCGATCGAGGGCGAGGTGGTGCTCCGTGCGGAGGGACAGCGCAACGCGGAGATGCCCACGGGGGAGATCGAGGTCCTCGCGAAACGGCTCGAATTCCTGGCGCGCTCGGCGACGCCGCCCTTCGTCGTCGAAGACCGGACGAACGCGACCGAGGAGCTGCGCCTCGAATACCGCTACCTCGACCTGCGCCGGCCGGTCATGCAGAAGAACTTCGTCCTCCGCGACGAGATCGCGTTTCGAGTCCGGAAGGTGCTTCACGAGCGGGGATTCCTCGAGATCGAGACGCCGATGCTCACGCGCTCGACGCCCGAGGGCGCCCGCGATTTCCTCGTTCCCTCGCGCGTTCACCCGGGCCAGTGGTACGCGCTGCCGCAGTCTCCGCAGATCTTCAAGCAGATCCTGATGATCTCGGGCTTCGAGAAGTACTTTCAGATCGCGCGCTGCTTCCGCGACGAGGACCTGCGGGCCGACCGGCAGTTCGAGTTCACGCAGATCGACCTCGAGATGTCGTTTCCGACCGAGGAGGACGTCTTCGACACGGTGGAGGCCTTCCTGGTCGAAGCGTTCGCTGCGGCCGGCATCTCCGCGGCGCGGCCCTTCCGCCGGCTGACGTACCGGGAGGCGATGGATTCCTACGGCACCGACCGGCCGGACCTGCGCTACGACCTTCCGCTCTGCGACCTTTCGTCGGCGGCATCGGGCAGCGGGTTCGTTCCGTTCGAGAAGGCGCTCGCGTCGGGCGGGACCGTTCGGGGTCTCCGGGTCGCCGGCGGGGCGGGCTTCTCGCGAAAGCGTCTGGACGAGCTGACCGAGCGCGCCCGGGAGCACGGGGCGGGAGGCCTGGTCTGGTTCAAGAGGTCGGCCGGCGAGCTGACCTCGCCGGCGAAGAAGGCTCTTTCCGAGAAGACCACCGAATCCCTCCTGGCGGCGGCGGGCGTCGCCGACGGCGACCTGCTCCTGGTCGTCGCCGACAGGGAGAAGGCGGCGTTCGCGGCTCTCGCCGCGCTGCGCGCCGAGGCGGCCCGGGAGCTCAAGCTCGTGGACGAGTCGCGCCACGTCTTCTGCTGGGTGACGGATTTCCCGCTTCTGGGTTACGACGAGGAGCATCGCCAGTGGTTTCCGATGAACCACCCGTTCACCGGTCCCCGCGAGGAGGATCTCGATCGCCTCGAAACCGACCCGGGGAGCGTCCGGGCGCGCGCCTACGACGTCGTCGTCAACGGCTGGGAGCTCGGGTCGGGCTCGATCCGCATCCACCGCGCCGACGTCCAGGAGCGGGTCTTCCGGGTTCTCGGCATCGGCGAGGCCGAGGGCCGCGAGCGCTTCGGCTTTCTTCTCGACGCGCTCCGCTACGGCGCGCCGCCTCACGGCGGGATCGCGCTCGGCCTGGACCGGATCTGCGCCATCGCCTCGGGCGCGACCTCGCTGCGAGACGTCATCGCATTCCCGAAGACGACCTCGGGAATCGACCTGATGACGAAGGCGCCCGCGTCCGTCTTCCCGGAGCAGCTGCGCGAGCTCGGCCTCGAGCCGCCCGCGCCCCGCGAGCGGTGAGCCCGGCCCCGCCGGAGCGAATCCCGGTTACCGGACCGCCCTTCGAGAGCGCCGCATGGGTCGGCGAGGGCGTGCTCGCCGGTGCGGCGCGGTATCTCCACTCACCCTCCGGGCGTTTCGTGCTCGCCGCTTCCACGGCTCCGGCGGGGGCGGTCGAGGCGATCCGCCGGGCCCTGGGACCGCGGCTCCTGTGCGAGGTCGCCGTGGAAGACGCCGAGGCCGCCAAGACGCTCGCATCGGTGGAGAGGATCGCGGATGCCGCCCTCGCCGCGGGTCTGCGCCGGGACGACGCGCTGGTCGCGGTCGGCGGAGGCGTCGTCACGGACATGGCGGGATTCGCGGCCGCGATGGTTCTCCGCGGCGTCGCATGGAATGCCGTGCCGACGACGACGGCCGGCATGGCGGACGCGGCGATCGGCGGCAAGACCGGCGTGAACCATCGGCTGGGGAAGAACCTGCTCGGGGCTTTTCATCCGCCGGCCGTCATCCTCGTGGATCCGGCGGCGCTGGGAACGCTGCCCGATCGCGACTACCGCGCGGGCCTCGTCGAGGCCTACAAGGATGCCTGGATCGCCGACGCGCCTCTCGCCGAGCGCGCCGCGGCGCGGCGGCCCGCGATTCTCGCCCGCGAGAACGGTCCTCTCCTCGACCTCCTCGCCGGATCCATTCGCGTGAAGGCGTCGATCGTGGCCTCGGATCCGACGGAAGGCGGATCGCGGCGCCTGTTGAACTTCGGCCACACGCTCGGGCACGCCCTCGAGGGGGCTTCGGGTTTCGGCGGCCTGCGCCACGGAGAGGCCGTCGCGTGGGGCATCGCGGCGGCTCTCGAGATCTCGCGCCGGCGTGCGGGCCTGCCGGACGCGGACGCGGACGCGGTGCGCGCGGTTCTCGTCGGCCTCGGTCCGTTTCCCGATCCCGTGCGCGACGCCGCGCGGCTCGAGGGTTTCCTCGCGCGCGACAAGAAGTCCACGTCGCGCGGACTCGCCTCGGTCCTCCTCGCACGCATCGGCTCCGCGCGGGTCGACGAGACCGTCCCGCCGCGCGAGTGGCTCGAGGCAGCGGCTATAATGTCCCTATCGTGAAAGGGCGTTCCGGTCGACGTCGGATCCGCCTCTTCGTTCTTCTCTCGGGCGCCCTCATCCTGGCCTCCCTGATCCCGCTGGCCGTGGCCGAGGCGGTGCTCATCCGGCGCAACCGGAGGACGCTCGAAACGCTGGAAGAGAAGTACCTGACGCGTTCCTCGGCGGCGATCGCCGATCACATCCAGGCCTACTACGCGGCGGCGGGCCAGCAGCTCACCAAGGCGGCCGACGCGATCCGCCTGGCGGTCCAGTTGACGGGAAAGGACCCCTTCGGCTCCTCCGACGGGCCGGAAATCCTCGGCTCCGTCCTGGCGAGCCAGACGCAGCTCGCCGCTCTGCGGGGAGTCAACCTCGACGGCCGAGGCAGCTTCGTCGGGCCCGACGTCCATTCGCCGGACATGGACTTCGAGTTTCGCAAGGGATTCGAAACGGCGCGCGATGGCGTGCGCTATGCCGGCAATCCCTTCGCCGTCGTGACCGTGGGAACGGTGGCGGTCCTGGCACAGCCGGTCGTGGACGAGAAGGGAACGCGCGTGGGCGTGGTCGAGGCCCTCGTGTCATGGCAGCCCATTCTTCGGGAGTTCGAGGACGAAGCGCGGCGCGAGGTCCGGGCGACGCTCGTGGATCGCCAGGGCAAGATCCTCTTTCCCCCGGCCTCGGCGGGCCGCGGTCCCGTGCATCCGTCGACGCTGGTGGCCGACTTCGTCCGCTTCCCGGCCCGGCTGACGCGAGGCGAATCGAGCCCATCGGGCGCCGTTCTGGCGTCGATCGCGCCCGTGGGCGAGCCCCCGTGGGGGGTCCTGGTCGAACGCGACCGCGACATCGCCCTGGCCTCGGTGGACCGGATGGTCCGCGACACCGTGGTCTGGAGCGCGATCTGCCTCGGGGGCGCGCTCGCGCTCGGCCTTCTCTTCGCGCGGCGGCTGTCCCGGCCCATCGCCCAGCTGGCGGAGTCGACGCGCGCGGTGGCCGAGGGAAAGTACGGCGCCACGGTCGAGGTCGCCGGAACCGAGGAGATCGCCGATCTGTCCGAGAACTTCAACGTGATGAGCACTTCCATTCGGGACGCCTTCGAGAAGGTCCAGAAGGCGGCGCGAGAGAACCAGGAGCTCTTCCTGGCGTCGATCCGTGCGCTCGCCGCCGCGATCGACGCGAAGGACCCGTATACCCGCGGACACTCGGAACGGGTCGCGCGGTACTCCTCGGCGATCGCCCGGGAGATGGGGCTGCCGCCCGACGAGGCGCGCAAGGTGCGCCTGTCCGCGCTGCTGCACGACGTCGGCAAGATCGGCGTCGACGATCGCATCATCCGAAAGCCGACCGCGCTGACCGACGAGGAGTTCGAGCTGATGAAGGCGCATCCCGTCAAAGGCGCCGCGATCATGGAGACAATTCCTCAGTTGGCCGATATCATCCCGGGCATGAAGTACCACCATGAGAAATGGGAAGGCGGGGGCTATCCGGACGGCCTGAAGGGCGACCAGATTCCCCTCCAGGCGCGCATCGTCGCCGTGGCGGACGCGTTCGATGCGATGACGACGACGCGGCCCTATCAGAAGGCGATGGAAGTGAGCTACGTCCTCGAGCGGCTGCGCGAGATGTCTTCGAAGCGGTTCGACGGTACCGTGGTCGACGCCCTCGCCCGGTCTCACGCGAAGGGGGATCTCGTCCCGACCGACGTGGCGGCTCGTCCCGCTCAGGCGGCGGCCCGATGAGAACCTCACGGCGGGCCGCCGGCGCGGCCGCGCTCCTGGCCTTCGAGGTCGCGTGCACGCATCCGAAGCCCAAGACCTCCGCGGAGCTCCTCCTGAACGAGCGCATGGCCCAGGTCCTCCTGCGCGACAACCGGCCCTCGGAAGCCGAGAAGGCGTTCCGCGAGTGCCTCAAGGACGACCCCAAGAACCCCGAGGTCCTCGACGGCCTGGGGGTCGCGATGCTGATGCAGGGCCGTTACAAGGAGGCGCTGCCTTCCTTCGACAAGGCCGTCGCCCTGGCTCCGGAGAACGGGGCGTTTCGCAACAATCGCGGTGTGGCGCTCATGGAGCTCGGCCAGTTCAAGGCCGCCCAGGACGACTTCGGGGTCGCCGCCGCCTCGCAGAACTCGGACGACCGGATCTCCGCGACGATCAACCTCGGCCGCCTCTACCAGCGCGAGGGGGACTTCAAGGAGGCCGAGGCGGAGTTCAGCGCCGCGATCGCGCGGGACCCGAATTCCTACGCGGCGTTCACCGGCCGGGCCGTGTCGCGCGAGTCCGCCGGGAACCTGCAGGGCGCGGCGGAGGACTACCTGGCCGCCGTGAAGCTCGACCCGACCAACGCCGATGCGAATCTGCGCCTCGGGATGGTCTTCATCAGCATGCAGAAGGCCGACCTGGGCAAGCGGTACGTGCAGCGAGCCGTCGAGCTCGATCCGGCCGGGGAAACCGGCGCCAAGGCGCGCCTGCTTCTCGAGAACCAGGCGCTGAAGACCCCGTAGCCCTCCGGCGGGGCGGTCCCGGGCCGCCCCTGCGGTATCTTCCCCCTTCATCCATGGCCGACGAACGCCCGATCGACGCTCCGCCCGACCGTCCCCGCGGCGGCTTCTTCGCCAAGATCCGCCGCGGCCTCTTCATGACGCACACCGAGATCCTCGAGAAGCTCGGAACCGCCGTCAAACAGGGTCTCGGGTTCGACGAGTCGGTGCTCGAATCCCTCGAAGAGGCCCTGCTCGCCGCGGACGTGGGAGCGGAAACGGCGGGCGCCCTGGCCGAGGCCGTGCGCGCGCGAGCCGGGGGAGCGGACCGGAAAGACGTCGCCACGCTCCGCGAGCTGCTGCTCGAGGAGATCGAGAAGCTGATCGCCTCGGCGCCGAGGCCCGCACCGCGCCCCGACGCGCCGCTGTTCGTGACCTTCCTCGTGGGCGTCAACGGCTCGGGGAAGACCACCACCACCGCCAAGCTCGCGGCCCGCGAGAAGGCCGCGGGACGGTCCGTGCTCCTGGCCGCGGCCGACACGTTTCGCGCCGGCGCGATCGAGCAGCTGCAGACGTGGGCCGACCGGCTCGGGCTTCCGGTCATTCGCCACCGGGAAGGTGCGGATCCCTCCGCGGTCCTGTTCGACGCCCTTTCGGCGGCGAAGGCGCGCGGGACCCAGTCCCTTCTGGTGGACACGGCCGGGCGCCTCCACACGAAGAAGAACCTCATGGACGAGCTCGCCAAGATGCGGCGGATCGCCGCCCGCGAGGTGCCGGGCGCGCCGCACGCGACGCTGCTCGTTCTCGACGCCACGACGGGCGTCAACGGTCTGGCCCAGGCGCGGAGCTTCGTCGAGGCCGCGGGCGCCACGGGGGTGGTCCTGACCAAGCTCGACGGAAGCGCGCGAGGAGGCATCGTCCTCGCGATCTACCGGGAGCTCAGGCTCCCCGTGCTCGACGTGGGCGTGGGCGAGGCGGTGGACGACCTGGTGCCCTTCGATCCCGCCGAGTACGCGCGGGCCCTGCTCGGAGACGATGCCGCGCATTGACCTCGCGTGGCTCGACCGCGCGTTCGACCTCGCGGAGAAGGGCCGCTACGCCGTCTCGCCGAACCCCATGGTCGGCGCGGTCGTGGTCCGGGGAGGGCGCGTCGTCGGCGAGGGCTGGCACCGGCGCGCGGGAGCCGCCCATGCCGAGATCGCGGCCCTGCGTCGGGCCGGGAGGTCCGCCCGCGGAGCGGACCTCTACCTGACTCTCGAGCCGTGCACCCATCGGGGGCGGACGCCGCCCTGCGTGCCGGCGGTCATCGAATCCGGCATTGGACGAGTGATCGTCGCCATCCGGGACCCCAACCCGCTCGTCTCCGGGCGCGGCATCCGGGGCCTGCGCCGGGAGGGCGTCGAGGTGGTGCTCGCTCCGCTTCCGTGGAGGCGGCGCGCGGCCGAGCAGAACGCGAAGTTCTTCGCCTTCATGGAGCACGGCCGGCCCTTCGTCCTCGCGAAGTGGGCCTCGACCCTGGACGGCCGCATCGCATCCTTCGCGGGAGAGAGCCGCTGGATCACGAGCGAAGCGGCGCGGCGCCGGGCGATGCTCCTGCGCGAGGAGTACGACGCGGTTCTCGTCGGCGCGGGAACGGTCGAGGCCGACGACCCGCGGCTCACGCGCCGCCTCGGCAAGGCGGCGGAGAGGCCGCACTGGCGAATCGTTCTCGACGGCCGTTTGCGGGTCTCGGAGAGGGCCCGGATACTGCGCGGGCCCGGCGAACGGATCGTCGCCACGGCGGTGAGGACGACGCACCCGAAGGCCCGCCGTCTCGAGGCGCGGGGCGTCCGCGTCTGGTCCCTTCCGGGCCGAAAGAGAGATTCGGTCGACCTGGGGCGCCTTCTCGACGAGCTCCGCCGCCACGGTGTGACGAGCCTGATGGTGGAGGGCGGGGGCGCGACGCTCGGAGCCTTCTTTCGAGAGGGCCTCGTGGACGGCGTCGCCGCGTTCATCGCTCCCCGGATTCTCGGAGGCGAGCGGGCTCCCGGTGCCGTCGGCGGGAAGGGGCTTCGGCTCTCCGAGTCGGCGTACCTCGAGGCTCCGCGGATCGAGCGCCTCGGCGGCGATCTGCTCGTCACCGGCCGTCTCGCTTAGACTGGCGGCCGCATGTTCACGGGGATCGTCGCGGGCATCGGCACGGTGGTCGAAGTCTCGCGACGGAAGGGCGGCCGAAGACTGACGATCGCCCCGCCCGCCCGCTTCGGCCGGCTGGCGCGGGGCGAGAGCGTCGCCGTCGAGGGCGTCTGTCTGACGGCGATCGCGGGCGGGCGCCGGCTCGTCGCGGACCTTTCCCACGAAACGCTGCGCCGCTCGCGCCTCGGACGTCTCGCGGAGGGCGAGGGCGTCAACCTCGAACGCGCGCTGCGGTGGGGCGATCGCCTCTCCGGACACTTCGTTCTCGGGCACGTCGACGGCCTCTCGCGGATTCTCCGCGTGAAGCGGACGGGCAACTCCTGGACCTTCACGTTCTCGATTCCGCCCGGACTGGGCCGGTACGTCGTGACGAAGGGCTCGGTCGCGCTCGACGGCGTGAGCCTCACCGTGGCCGGCAAGCGCCGGGCGTCGTTCGACGTCGCGGTGATTCCCGAGACGCACCGGCGCACGACGCTCGGCCGCTCGAAGGCGGGCGACACCGTGCATTTCGAGGCCGACGTGTTCGCTCGGTACGGCCGGGAGGGAGCGCGGGAGCGGGTGCGTCGCCGGCGGCCGAAATGATCGTCTTCGAGGCCGCCGGAGCCCCGCTCGTCCGCTCCGGCGAAGCGCTCGTGGCCGGGCGCCGGCTTGCGGGAAGGTTGATGCCGTACGGACCGGATGCGGGCGCGGCGGCGTCTCGATTCGATCCCGTCGAGCGCCGGTTCGTTTCCGGGCGGCGCGAAGGCGTCGTCCAGGCCGGCCCGTGGCGGCCCGAGGCGTGGGCTGCCGCGATCTCGCGCCTCCCGGCGGGGCCGGTGCTCATCGGACCGGGGTCCGATGCCGAGGGCGTTCGCGGCGCGTACCGGGCGGCCTCCGAGGCCGCGATCGAGGCCGGCCGTGCCGCCTACCTCCTCGACCCGATCGCGGAGGGCCTTCCGAGCGGAGCGGAGGGCTCGGCCGTCGTCCTCTCCATGTGGCGTCCCGGTCCTCCGTCCGGGGCGTTCCCGGCGCTGCGCGCGGCCCGCGAGGCGGGGCTCTCCGCCGCGGCTCTCTATCCCTTCCTTCCGGGCTGGACCGGGGAGCCGGAGGCCGTCGAGGCGCTCGCCGATGCGGCGAAACGGGATGGAGCCGCCTCGCTCTCGGCCATCGCTCCCGCGCTCGACGGCGAAGGACGCCGCGCGATCGTCGAAGCGCGCTTCGCCGAGGACCCGGCCGCCGGCGACGCGTTGTTCTCGGTCGTCCACCACGGCGCCTGGAGCGAGAGGATCGGCGACCGGATCGCCGCCGCCCGTCTCGCCGTGGAACGGGCCGGGCTCCAACATCTTCCTCCGCGCCCGACCGGGAGGGGAGAGCGGGCGGCCAACGCGGCCGCGGCCTCCCGCCTCGAGGAGCTCGCCGAGAGACTCGAGGCCGACGAGCACCGCGCCGCGTTGCTCTACGGGGCCGTGCGCTGGATCGACGAGGCGGGCCGCGACCTCGCTGCGGTGTCCCGGGAGGGGAACTTCCGCAGGGTGTTTCCGTTCGGCGACGAGGCGGCCGGGGTCGCGGAGACGGCGCTCCGGGAGGCCCGGTGAGCCCCGAGGCCGGCCTCTACGTCCATCTGCCGTACTGCGCCTCGCGGTGCGGATACTGCGCCTTCGTCGTGACGACCGACGGCTCGACCCGCGACGCCTATCTCGAGGCCGTCGCCCGCGAGGCCGGGCTGCTCGAGCCCGAGGCGGCCGACTGGCTCTTCGACACGGTCTATCTCGGCGGAGGAACCCCCTCCTTGCTGGCTCCTCGGGCGATGGCCGGGCTTCTCGCGGGCCTGCGCTCGCGATTCCGCATCTCCGAGAACGCCGAGACGACGCTCGAGGCGAACCCCGAGGACGTCCTGCCGGAGGCCGTCGAGGCCTGGCAACGCGCCGGCGTCGATCGGGTTTCGGTCGGCGTCCAGTCCCTCGAGGACGCCGAGCTCTCCGCGGTCGGGCGCCGGCACGACGCGGCGCGGGCCCGCGCGGCGCTCGATGCCCTGGTCCGGTCCGGCGCGTCGGTTTCCGGAGACCTGATCCTGGGGCTGCCGGGCCAGACGCGGGCGAGCTTCCGGCGGAGCCTCGCCGGTCTCTGCGATTCCGGCGTGGACCACGTCTCGGTCTACCTTCTCGAAACCGAGAAGTCTAAGGCGATCGAAGAGGACCGGAGGCTCCATCCGGACCGCTACCTTTCCGACGATGATCAGGCCGAGCTGTGGCTGGAGATGGGACGGACGCTGGCTTCGAGAGGCTTCGATCATTACGAGATTTCGAACTGGGCCCGGCCGGGCCGGCGGGCGCGCCACAACGTGAAGTACTGGACGAGGGCCCCGACGCTCGGCCTGGGCGTCTCCGCGCACGAGCTCTGGGGCGGAAGGCGCCGGGCCAACGTGTCGAGCCTCGAGCAGTACCTCTCCGCGCTCGCACAGGGGCGGCGGCCGCTCGCCTTCGACCTGCCGGTCAGCGCGGAAGAGACCGCGCGGGAAGAGATCTTCCTCGGCCTTCGCCTCGCGGAGGGAGTGCCGGCGTCGCGCCTCGAGACCTTCGTTTCGGAGGCCGAGGATGTCCGGCTCTGGAACGACTACGAGGCGTGGCTCGCGGAGGGAATCCTCGATCGCGAGGCCGGCCGCGTCCGATTCACGGAACGCGGCTTCCTCGTGTCCAACGAGGTCCTCAGCCGGTTCGTCTAGGGGCCGCCCCGGAATCCCGAGCGAAGGCCCCCTGTCATCGCAGCGAAGCGCTCCTGTCATCCCGAGCGAAGCGAGGGATCCCCTTGAAGCCCTCCTGCGGCCACGAAAGGGATCCCTCGGGCCGTTGGCCCTCGGGATGACCGGCGGCGGCGCTGCGCGCTTCGCCGGTCAGATGAACAGCGGCGCCAGGACGAGCGTGATCGTCGCGAGCAGCTTGATGAGCACGTGGAGCGACGGGCCGGCGGTGTCCTTGAAGGGATCGCCGACCGTGTCGCCGACGACGGCGGCCTTGTGGGTGGGGGAGCCCTTGCCGCCGTAGGCGCCCGTCTCGATGTACTTCTTGGCGTTGTCCCAGGCGCCGCCGCCGTTGTTCAGGAACGTCGCCATGAGGATGCCGGTGATCGTGCCGACCATCAGGAGGGCCGCGACGGCCTCGGCGCCCACGCCGAACTGCTTGAAGACGAGGCCCACAGCGATGGGCGTCCCGACGGCCACGAGGCCGGGCGCGATCATCTGGCGCAGCGCGCCGCGCGTGACGATGTCGACCGTGCGGCCGTAGTCCGGCTTCTCGGTGCCCTTCATGATGCCCGGGTGCTCCTTGAACTGGTCGCCGGACGTCCTCGATGACGACGTAGGCCGCCTTGCCGACCGCCTTGATGGCCAGGCGCCGAGAAGAAGAAGACGAGCATGGCGCCGATCAGCGCGCCGACGAACACCTCGGGCTTGGAGAGGTTGACCGACGTCAGCTCGGCGCCGTAGTTCTTGAGCTCGTCGAGGTACGCCGAGAAGAGCAGGAACGCGGCCAGCGCGGCGGAGCCGATGGCGTAGCCCTTGGTGAGCGCCTTGGTCGTGTTGCCGACGGCGTCGAGGCGGTCGGTCTTCTTGCGGATCTCTTCCGGCTGCTTCGACATCTCGACGATGCCGCCGGCGTTGTCGGTGATCGGGCCGAAGGTGTCCATGGCGAGGATGTAGGCGGCGGTGCCGAGCATGCCCATGGTCGCGACGGCGGTGCCGAAGAGGCCTCCGCCCGGCAGGGCCGCCGACGCCGATCTTGTAGGAGGACAGAATCGCGATCGAGATCGCGATGACGGGCGGCCAGCGTGCACTCGAAACCGACCGCGATGCCGGTGATGATGTTCGTGGCCGGGCCCGTCTGCGACGCCTCGGCGATCTCGCGGACCGGCCGGTACTTGTACTCGGTGTAGTACTGCGTGATGAAGACGAAGACGATCGACGTGAGCACGCCGATCATGCCGCAGAGGAAGTACATCCACCACGCGTTCGGATGAGACTCGTTCTGGAGCAGCCACTTCGTGGCCACGAAGAAGCCGGCGATGGCGAGCGACCGAGGTGACGTAGTAGCCGCGGTTCAGGGCCGTCCATCGGGTCGGCGTCCTCGTCGGGTCTTGACCGACGAAGATGCCGACGATCGAGGCGAGCAGGCCGAACGCGCGCGCGACCAGCGGGAAGAGCATCACGCCGACGATGCCGGCGGAGAACGCCATGTTCTGCTTCTGGAGGGAGGCCGCCAGCGTCGCGCCGAGGATCATGGCGCCGATGTTCTCGGCGGCCGTCGACTCGAACAGGTCGGCGCCGCGGCCGGCGCAGTCGCCGACGTTGTCGCCCACGAGGTCGGCGATGACCGCCGGGTTGCGCGGGTCGTCCTCGGGGATGCCGGCCTCGACCTTGCCGACGAGGTCGGCGCCGACGTCGGCCGCCTTCGTGTAGATGCCGCCGCCGAGCTGCGCGAAGAGCGCCACGAACGAAGCGCCGAAGCCGTAGCCGACGATGAGCAGCGGGATCTGCGCCGGGGGGACCGCGGTGAAATGGCTGACGAGCCAGTAGAGCCCGCCGACGCCGAAGAGGGACATGGCGACGACGAAGAGGCCCGACACGGCGCCGCCGCGCAGAGCGATGCGCAGCGCGTCGTTCAGGGACGTGCGGGCGGCCGAGGCCGTCCGGATGTTGGTGCGGATCGAGACCCACATCCCGATGTACCCGGCGATGACCGAGCAGGCCGCGCCCAAAGCGAAGGACAGCGTGGTCCAGAAGGCGAGGTTCAGCGCGGTCGGGACGGGGTCGAAGTCGTGGTGGCTGCGGACGAAGCCGTAGAGCAGGAAGATCACGGCCGCCAGCAGCAGCGCCAGCATGCCGATCGTCCGGTTCTGCCGCCTCAGGAAGGCTTCCGCGCCCTCCTTGATGGCGTTGGAGATTTCCCGCATCGCCGAGGTCCCGGTGTCCTTCTTGAGGACCCAGGAGGCGAGGAATCCCGCCACGAAGAGGGATCCCACGGAGAAGACGAGGATCAGCGGCAGAGCAAGCTCGAAAGACATGCGTCGAACTCCTGTTTTCGCGTGATTCGGACCGCGCCGGGGACCGGGGCCCCTCCGCGGAACGGGGAGGATATCAAAACCCGAAACGGAGCTACTGCCCGACCGGCACGGCCTCCATGACGATGCCGATGTTCTTGGCTCCGGCGTTGCGGCAGATGTCCATCACCTTGATGACTTCGCCGTAGTTGGCCGCGTCGTCGCCCGAAAAGAACACCGTCTTGTTGGCCCGGTTCTTCAGGATCTCGGTCAGGCGCAGGGAGAGGGTCTGCGCGTTGATCTCGTCTTTGTTCAGGTACATCTTGTTCTGCTGAGTGAGCGACACGATCAGCAGGTCGGGCGGGGGAGGCGAGTCTATCGGCTGGTTGACCTTCGGCGGGACCTTCACGTCATAGCCCATCTGCAGCAGGGGCGTGATGACCATGAAGATGATCAGCAGCACCAGGACCACGTCCACGAGGGGCGTGATGTTGATGTCGCTCTTGTAATCGCTGCCGCCGCCGCCGACTGACATGGACATGTCGTTCGTTCTCCCTGGTGAACCCGATCAGCCTGTCGGTTTCTGTTTCTTTTCTGCGATGAGGCCGACGTCCTGGAAGCCGGCATCCTTGGTCATCTTGAAGACTTCCTTGACGTCTCCGTACTTGAGACGCTGGTCGGCCTTGATGACGATCTCGGCGCCCGGGTTGCGCTGGTAGAGCTCGTCCAGGGCGTTCTGGAACTCCGCCTTCGATTTCGGTTTCGGGTCGTCCATGAAGTACTGCACGGGCGACGCGTACTGCACCGAGATGAGCTTCTGCTTCGCGTTCTCCGGCTTCTTGTCCGGATTGTCCGCCTGCGGGATCTGGACGCTGACGCCCTTCTGGAGAAGGGGAGTCACGACCATGAAGATGATCAGGAGAACCAGACACACGTCGACGAGCGGCGTGACGTTGATGTCGCTCTGAAGCTTGTCGCGGCCTCCGCCGCCACCCATTCCCATGAGGAGCTCCTACGCGGAAAGCTGGGCGCCCGCGCCGCGCCGTTTGATGAAGTAATCGATCAACTCGTTCGAAGAGTTGGACATCTCGACCTGGAAACGCTCGATGTTGTTCATGAAGATGTTGAACATCCAGACGGCCGGAATGGCGACGAAGAGGCCGAGGGCCGTCGTCACGAGCGCCTCGGAGATTCCGGCCGAGACGGCCGCGATGCCGCCCGAGCCGGTCAGCGCCATGCCCCGGAAGGCATTGATGATGCCGATGACCGTGCCGAAGAGCCCGATGAAGGGGGCGGTGGTGCCGATCGTCGCCAGGCCCGAGAGTCCCTTCTTCATGTCGGCCGTGGTGACCAGCGCCTCGCGCTCGATCGCGCGCTCGGCCGCCTCGATCATGTCGTGGCCCTTGACGCCGGCGCCGCCGCTCTTGATGTCGTGGGAGAACTCGTAGAGCCCCGCCGACAGCACCCGAGCCACGTGGCTGTTCTTGAACTTCTTGGAGGCGTCGATGGCGTCCTGAAGCTTGTCCTGCTTGAGGAACCCCGTGACCATCTTGGCGTACGCCACCGACTGGTTGCGCGCCTTGCGGTAGTAGAGGAAGCGCTCGAAGGCGATCGTCAGGGAGTAGATCGACATGATGATGAGCACGACCACGACGCCCTGGGCGACGATCGTCATCCTGCCCCAAAGCTCAATTGGATTGAAACTCATGCAACGCTCCTTCTCGTTTTACTTCGCCTTACGAGCTGCGAAAGACTCACAATCCTAGTTCAACCGGAAGGTCACGGTCACGGTCAGATACACGCGGACCGCCCGCCCGTTCAGCGTAGCCGGCTTGTACTTCCACTGCTGGACGGCGCGGACCGCCGAGGCGTCGAGCAGCGGGTTGACGGACTTGAGCACCCGGACGTCCTCGACGTTGCCGTCGGCGGTGATGATGGCTTCGAGGATGACCACGCCTTCCATGCGGGCCTTGCGGGCCGCCTCCGGGTACTGCGGTTCCACGCGGGAGGACAGCACCGGAGCCTTGACGTCGCCGCCGACGCGCAGGGGCTCCTCGCCGCCTCCGCCTCCCGTGCCGCCCACGACGCCGCCCATGACCCCTCCGGGCACTCCGCCCTCGACACCGCCTTCGACCCCGCCCTCGACGCCGGCGTCGGGCGCGGGCTCGGGCGCGGCGAGAGGCTGGGGCACCGTCTCCGGAATGACCTCCGGCTGGGACATCTCGACCGGTTTGACCTGGACCTGCTTGGGTTGCTCCGGGGCCTTGGGGGCTGCCTTGGGCGCCGCGGGCGGCGGGGGCGGCGGGGGCGGGGCCGCGGCGTAGAAGGTGACCGGAATCGGCGGTTCCGGCACGTCGCCGACGAACCAGATCGAGGCTCCCAGGATGCCGCCGATGACGATCGCGTGGATGAGGATCGAAACGGGCATCGAGATGACCCGCTTCGTGTCCTCTTTCTTGTGCGTCGATTCGATCAGCGAGTCTTCAAACATCGGTTTCCCCCGACCCGTTAGGACACCGGCCCTACTTGCCCGGTTCCGGCGTGGGCCCGCCGCCGGCTGCCTTCGCCTTTTCCTGCGCGGCCTTGCGCATCTCCAGCGCCTGCTGGAGGTACTTGTTGGCCGTGTCGATGTACTCCTGTTTCTTGGCGGGGTCGTTCTCCATCTTGGCCTTCTCGCGGTAGAGGAGGTTGATGTAGGAGACCGCCTCGAAGTAGTCGGGCTTGAGCTCGATCGCCTTGTTGAGCGACTGGAGCCCCTCCTCGACGATCTTCGCCCTCAGCGCGGGGTCGATGTTGGGGTAGTTGTACGAGCGATCCCACGCCTGAACGCCGATGAGGTAGTAGACCTCGGGGTTGGTGCCCTCAATTTCCAGGCGCTTCTTGAGCCAGAGCACTCCGTTGTCGAAGTCGCCCTTCTTGAAGTACAGCAACGCGAGCGATTGCATCGCCTTGGTGTCCTTCGGGTTGTTCTTGAGCAGGTCGTTCTCGTAGAAGGCAATGGCATCGTCGTAGCGCTCGGTGTTGAGGTACATCGAGACCAGGTACTCGCGGGCCTTGCTGTCGTCGGGGTAGGCCTGGGCGTATTGCTTCAGGTTGTCGATCGCCTTCTGCGCGTACTCGAGGTCTTTCGGGTGCTTCGATCCGGGCTGGTACATGCCCATGTAGGCGATCCCGATGTGCTTGTGCAGCTTCGTCTCGCCCGGGTCGAGGCGCAGCGCCTCCTCGTACGCCGCCAGAGCGGTCTGGTACTGGGCGGCCTTGAGGAACTCGTTGCCCTTCTTGATTTCCTGCTTGGATCGGATCTTGTCGCAGCCGGCGAAGGAAATGGCCGTGAGGATGAGAAGGGCGGCCGCGGCCGCACGATGCCGATGGCGTGGCATGCTTCGCTATCGCTCCTTCGCTCTTTCGCTTTTTCTCATCCGGGCTCGATCCGGCCCGCCCCGGAGGGCCGAATTCTGTTGAATTCCCCGGGACAAAGCAACAGAGTTTTTCGGGCGGACGGAAGGCCCGCCTCCCGCCGAGAGTCCGGGCGAACGGAAGTCGCGGAATCGCGCTCGCCCGCTCTCCGGAACGCGACGCGGCGGGGAATAATGTCGCTCGCGCCAGCGCTTTGCGCTGGGAGGAGGCTCCGTTTTGAAACGTTTTCCGGCAGTCGTCGCATTTCTCGTGTTCGCGGCCGCCTCGTCCGCCCAGGAGAAGCCTCCGGCCGCGGCGCCGGCCCCTCCGCCCTCCTCGGCGCAGAAACCTCAGGAGGCGCCGATACCGCCGGTCAGTGAATCGGTGGACGTCAGCGTGACGAACGTGGACGTCTTCGTCACGGACTCGAAGGGTCAGCGGGTCTCGGGCCTGACGGCCGACGATTTCGTCGTCCGGCAGGACGGGATCCCTCAGAAAATCACCAACTTCTACGCCGTGTCCGGAGGCAAGGTCCTCTTCGAGGACGGCAGCTCGGTCCCGTTCGATGCGAAGGAGCAGGCCGCGCCGGAGGTCCCCGCGATCGTCCAGGCGCACTACGTTTTCTACATCGACAACCAGAACATCCAGCCTCAGAACCGGAATCACATGTTCAAGAGTTTGAAGGAATTCATAACTCAGGCGGTCGGCCCGAACGCCGAGGGGATGATCGTGACCTACAACCGGTCGTTGAAGATCCGCAAGACCTTCACGACCCATCCCAACGAGCTGATCGGCACGCTCGAGGAGATCGAGCTCGACACCGGAGGGGCGACGAACACCCTGAGCGACCGCCACGACGCCCTGCAGCACATCAGCGACGCGAAGAGCTCGTCCGAGGCCCAGACGTACGCCGACAACTACGCCAAGTCGCTGCGCAACGACGTCGAATTCACGGTGGACGCGATCGTCGAAACGATCTCGAGCCTGGCGGGCATCCAGGGACGAAAGAACCTCGTGTACGTCTCGGAAGGATTGCCGGCCACGGCCGGGCTCGAGCTCTACGAGGCGATCCGGGACAAGTTCCAGGATCCGTCGGCTTCCACGGCGGAGTTCGACTACGACCTCAACTCGCGGTACGTGAAGATCATCTCGGCGGCCAACGCCAACGGCGTCACGATCTACACGCTCGACGCGTCGGGACTTCAGACCGACGACCTTCTCTCGGTCGAGAACCGGACGACCGACATCCACGTCAACGATTTCGTCATCCGTCAGAACATGCAGGGCCCCATCCGGATGATGGCCGAGGAGACGGGAGGCCTTTCGGCCGTGAACACCAACGACTGGAAGAAGAACCTCGACCAGGTCGCCGCCGACTTCTCGAACTTCTATTCCCTCGGCTATCGCGCCGCCCGCGGCGCGTCGGACCGGGGCCACAAGATCGAGGTCACGGTCAACAAGAAGGGCATGACCGTGCGGACCCGCACGAGCTTCATGGAGAAATCCGTCGAGACGAGGACGGCGGAGGCGGTCGTGGCCAGCCTGCACTACGCGCGCAACGACAACCCCCTGGGCATCAGCGTCTCGATCGGGGACGCCAAGCCCTACGACAATCAGAACTACCTGCTGCCGGTGCGGGTCTCGGTTCCCATCGGCAAGCTCGGCCTCGTCCCGTCGGGCGACCAGTACCAGGGCCAGTTCTTCGTCTACTTCGTCGTGCTCGACGTCTCGGGCAAACAGTCGGACCTCCAGGTCCAGCCGCAGCCGGTCAAGGTGCCCCTCAAGGATCTGGCCGTGGCACAGCGCAAGGACTTCTACTTCGACGTGTCCCTGATCGTCGTTCCCGGCGGGCAGAAGGTCGCCGTCGGCGTGCGCGACGGCATATCGAACATGGTGTCGTACGTCCAGAAGAACGTTTTCGTGTCGGTTCTGCCCAAGGAGAAGCCTCTCGAGACGACGACGCCGGCCGCTCAGCCCGGCGCCCACTAGGCCGCCGCCGTTGGATAATCGGGGCGTGACCTCGCGCCCCTCCCCCGGACGCTTCGCGGACTCGCCCGGCCGCGCCGCCAAGGGGATGCCGTGATTCCCGTTCTCGACGCCCGCGGGATGCGCGGGGCGGACCGGGACACCGTCCGCGGCGGGACCTCGTCGGACGATCTCATGGAGAACGCCGCCTCCGGCCTCTGCGCCGCGCTGATCGAGAGTTTCCCCGGCGCGACGAGAACCGTCGCCGTCTGCGGGCCCGGCAACAACGGCGGCGACGGAATGGCGGCGGCGCGCCGGCTCGCCGGCTCGGGCCAGCGTGCCTCGGTCTTCACGCTCCTCGACCCGGCCCGCTACGCGGGAGATGCCCGAGCGAACTGGGAACGGCTGCAGTCTTCGGGGGTCGAGTGCGTGTCGCTCGCGTCCGGGCGGGGCTTCGCGGCACTGTCCCGCGCCCTCTCGGAGGCGGACGTCGTCGTGGACGCGCTCTTCGGCACCGGTCTCTCCCGCGCGCTTTCGGGCGGCGCCGCTCGCGCCGTGCGGGCGATCAACCGCGCGGGCCGGCCGGTGGTGGCAGCCGACGTTCCGTCGGGGGTGTCGTCCGACGGCGGCCGCGTGGAGGGCCCCGCGGTGCGCGCGTCGCTGACCGTCGCCTTCGGGGCTCCCAAGCTCTGCCACGTCCTTCCTCCGGCGAGCGGCCTCTGCGGGTCGACCGTCGTCGCCGACATCGGCATCCCGAGAACGGCCCTGGAGGCCCGAGCTCGCCGGCTCTGGCTCACCGAACGCTCGGACGTCCGGACGCTGCTTCCCCCGCGCCCGCTCGAGTCGCACAAGGCGGACTTCGGTCGGCTCGCGATCGTCGCCGGGTCCCGCGGCAAGGCCGGCGCGGCCATCCTCGCCGCCCACGGAGGCCTGCGGGCGGGGGCCGGCCTCGTCACCGTGTTTTGCCCGGAGTCGCTCGAGGCCGTGGTCGTCGCCAGGTTGCCCGAGGCGATGACGTTCGGCTTGCCGGAAGAAGACGGCGCGATCTCCGAGGCCGGGACGGGAGACCTGCTCCGGGCCGCCGCCGGGTTCGACGCGATCGTCATCGGCCCGGGACTGGGGACGGCGGCCGGAACGATCGCGCTGCTCGAGCGCTTTCTGTCCGAGACGCGGTGCGCCGTCGTCGCGGATGCCGATGCGCTCAATGCCTTCGCCGGCCGGCCGGGCTTCTTCGGAAGGCGCCGCGCCGCAACCATCC
This sequence comes from uncultured Acidobacteriota bacterium, assembly GCA_963738945.1. Lineage (GTDB taxonomy): Bacteria > Acidobacteriota > Thermoanaerobaculia > UBA5066 > Gp7-AA6 > DAHUXD01. The sequence continues at coordinate 1,220,043 of CAVTYD010000002.1, read as the reverse complement.
TGACGCCGCATCCGGGGGAGGCCGGACGACTCCTCGCGATGACGGCGGGAGAGATTCAGGAGGACCGGCTGGGCGCCGCCCGAACAATCTCGCGGCGCTCCCGCGCCGTCGCGGTCCTCAAGGGCGATCACACGCTCGTCGCTGCCGAAGGGGGAGAGGTGGCCGTCAATCCGACGGGAACGCCGCTGCTCGCGACGGCGGGGTCGGGCGACGTGCTCGCCGGGACCATCGGCGCGCTGCTCGCGGGAGGCCTCTCGGCTCGCGCTTCGGCGGTCGCGGGAACGTGGCTCCATGGCGCCGCCGCGCAGCGTCTCGCGCGACGCCTCGGAGACGCCGGGCTGCTCGCCCACGAGACTGCGGACGCCCTGCCCGAGGCGAGGGCCGCGCTGCGCCGGGATCCGAGCGGCGATGTCTGAGACGGCCGCCGTCACGCGGAGCGTCTCGGAAACGGAGGATCTCGGCGAGCGGCTGGCGGCGTCGCTCCGCGCCGGCGACGTCGTCTACCTGGAAGGCGAGCTCGGCGCCGGGAAGACGGCGTTTGCGCGCGGCATCGCGCGGGGACTGGGGGCGGCGGAGCGGGAGGTCGCGTCTCCCACGTTTGCGCTGCTCCACGAGTATGTCGGCGCCGACGGAGCGATCGTCCTCCGGCATCTCGACCTCTACCGCCTCGAAGACTCCGCGCGCGACCTCGCGGTGCTCGGCTTGCCGGAGTCGGTGACGGGAGCGCCCGTCTGCGTCGAGTGGCCGCGCTCCGCGGTCCGAAGGATCCTGGCGCCGACCGTCGAGGTCCGGATCGAGACCGAGACCGGCGGCGAAAAGCGCCGGATCTCGATCTCGCCCGCCTCCGCGGACTCTAGAAGGCGATGATGATGCCGCCGTTGGCCACGAAGTTCGACACCCAGGTCGAACCGGTGCAGTAGTAGCCGTAGCCGCAGTAAAACGTCCGCGATCCCACGGCCGTCGAGTACAAGCGGGCGTCGCCGCGCAGGGCGAAGTGCGGACTGAAGAACCACTTGTATCCGCCGCCGATGGCCGCGGTGCCGTACGTCTTGGAACTGCCCGAGAGCGTCGCCGGCTTGAACTCCGTGACGCCGCCGCCCATCGTGAAGTAGGGCACGCCGCGGCCGTGGCCGAAGTTCAGAGTCAGGTAGCCCATGTAGTACTGGGCCGTGAAATCCGACAGCGTGAAGTTGGGCAGGTTCGAACGGAAGGGATCGACCTCGAGATGGGTCGGGGTGCGATCGTACTCGAGCTCCACTTCCCAGAGGTTCGTGAAGTTGTATCCGATCCGGCCGCCGTAGTTGACGTCGTCGCCGATCTCGAGGCGATAGCCGTTCGGATACAGGGGCGTTCCCGGCGCATCGTCGAAGTGCCCGCCGACGAGGTAGCCCGCAAAACCGTTCAACTCGATGGTGCCGTCACGCAGCTGCGCTCTGGCCGAAGCCGCGCCGACGAGGGCGGCCGCGACGACGAAAAGGAATACCCGGGTCTTCATGAAGGAGCCTCCCAATAGTCCTACGCCCGGAACGGGCGCCGAGGTTACTTGCGCTGCTTCGAGTACTTTTCGACCACCTTTTTCCAGCGCTCCTCCCACTTGGGGGAGTAGCCGACCGCCCGGTCGACCAGGGTGCGGTCGGGTCCGAGGATGAAGGTCGACGGGATGCCGGTCGCGGTGAGCGGACCCGCATCCTCCGGGGCGGCGAAGTAAACCGGCAGGGAGATGTTGAACTGCTTCAGAAAGGGCTCGACGCGCCGGCGGTCGGCGTCGACGTTGACCGAGACGACGACGAAGTTCCGGTCGCTGTAGGTGTCATACATCTTTTGGACGATGGGGAGCTCCTGCTTGCACGGTCCGCACCATGTGGCCCAGACGTTCAGGAGGACCACGTTGCCCTGGAGCTCCGAGAGACGGACCGCGCCGCCCTGCTCCCCGACGAACTCGAGGTCCGGGAACCGGGGCGGTGACTGCGAGGAAGCGTCTTGCGCCACGGCCCCCGAGGCCAGAAGGGCGGACGCAGCGAGGCTCAGTAGGGTCGTGCGCATTCGGATCCCCGAACGGCTCGGGGAAAGCGAATATTCCTCGGCATCGCCACGGGACAGGATAACCGATGTTGCCATAATGGGCGCCGTGACGAAGCCCTCACCGGTGCTCGCCCGGGTCTACCGCGGGCCTCACGTGGAATCCACGCACCGCGGGATCCTGGCCGTCGTCGACGACCGGGGCCGTCTCGTGCAGAAGTGCGGCGACGTTGCGGCGCCCGTGTACGCCCGCTCGGCCGCCAAGCCCTTCCAGGCGATGCCCCTGCTTCTCGCCGGCGGCGAGAAGCGGTTCGGCCTGGATGACGCCGCGATCGCGCTGATGTGCGCCTCGCACGGCGGGGAGCCGAAGCACGTGCGCCTGGCGCGCGAGCTGCTCAAGCGCGGACGGTTCCGCCTCGAGGACCTGCAGTGCGGGGCGCATGCCCCGATGCACGAGGCGTCCGCGCGCGAGCTGGTGCGTCGCGGCGAGGAGCCGACGGCCCTGCACAACAACTGCTCGGGCAAGCACGCGGGCCTGCTGCTCGCCTGCCGCGCGCTCGAGCTCGACGCGGCCGGATACGCGGACGCGTCCCATCCGCTCCAGCGCCGGATCCGGGCGCTGCTCGCGCGCTACGCCGACATTCCGGAGTCGCGGATCAGCGTGGCCGTCGACGGCTGCAACCTTCCGGTCTTTCGCCTGCCCCTGTCGGCCCTGGCGTCGGCGTATGCCCGCCTGGTGGCGGGCCGCCTGCCCGGGGAAGACTCCGCTGCGGCGGCCGTGCGCGCCCGCATCGTCCGGGCGATGGTGCGCTGCCCGGACATGGTGGCGGGGACCGGCCGTTTCACGACGGAATTCATGGGCGCCGGACGCGGGCGCTGGATCGGCAAGGAAGGCGCGGAGGGCGTCTATGCCGTCGGGCTCCTTCCGCAGGGCCGGGCCGGTCGGGCCCTCGGTCTGGTGTTCAAGGTCGACGACGGCTCCGCGCGCCCGCGCGAGGCGATCACGCTGGCCGCGCTCGAACGGCTCGGCGCGCTTCCCGTCGAGGTGCGGCGCTCGCTCGCGTCCTACGCGGAGCCGGTCGTCCGGAACGCTCGCGGCGCCGACGTGGGCCGCATCGAAGCCGACGTGCCGATCTCCTCCGCGGCGCGGCGCCGGCGAAAGTAGGCGCGTGCCGCATCGCGACCTGTCCGAGTTTCTCCGAGCGCTCGAGAGCGACGGCGATCTCGTGCGCATCCGCGAGAGGGTTTCGCCACGCCTCGAGATCTCCGAGATCGCCGATCGCACCGTCAAGGGCGGGGGGCCGGCGCTGGTCTTCGAGAACGTCGAGGGTTCTTCTCTGCCCGTCGCGATCAACGTCTTCGGGTCGCGCCGGAGAATGCAAAGGGCCCTCGGGATCGGCTCGTGGGAGGAGTGGGACGAGCGGCTCGATTTCTTTCTGGACCCGAAGCCGCCGGGCGGAATCCTCGACAAGCTGAAGGCGATCCCGAGGGTGACGGAGCTCGCGGGCGTGTTTCCGAAAACGGTCCGGAACGGTCCGTGCCAGGAGATCGTTCAGACCGGCGATGCCGTCGATCTCGGCGCGCTCCCCGTGCTCACCTGCTGGCCTCAGGACGCCGGACCGTTCATCACGATGCCGCTCGTGATCACGAAGGACTCGGCCTCGGGCAAGACCAACGTCGGCATGTACCGCATGCAGGTCTTCGACCGCTCGACCACCGGGATGCACTGGCAGAAGCACAAGGACGGCGCGGGGCAGGCCCGGGGATACGAGCGGGAGCGCCGCCGCATGGAGGTCGCGGTCGCGATCGGGTGCGATCCGGCGACCGTCTTTTCCGCCATCGCTCCGCTTCCCCCCGGCGTCTCGGAGTTCCTCTTCGCCGGCTTCGTGCGCGCCGAGGCCGTGCCGCTCGTGCCGGCGAAGACGGTGGACCTGCTCGTCCCCGCCGAGGCGGAGATCGTGCTCGAGGGCTACGTCGACCCGGGCGAGCGGCGGCGCGAGGGGCCGTTCGGCGATCACACCGGCTTCTACTCTCTGGACGACGAGTTTCCGGTCTTCCACGTGACCGCTCTGACCCGCCGGGAGAAACCGATCTATCTCACGACGATCGTCGGCCGGCCGCCGATGGAAGACGGCTTCATGGGCGAGGCGGTCGAGCGGCTCTTCCTGCCGCTCGTGAAGAAGACGATCCCCGAGATCGTGGACATGCACCTGCCGGTCGAGGGCATCTTCCACAATCTGATGATCGTCGCGATCGACAAGCGCTATCCCGGCCACGCGCGCAAGACCATGCACGCGATCTGGGGCACGGGGCAGATGATGTTCACGAAGACGATCGTCGTCGTGGACAGGGACGTGGACGTCCGCAACCTCGCCGAGGTGACCTGGCGCGCCCTGACGGCGATCGACCCGGAGCGCGACATCGAGCTCGTGAAGGGCCCCCTCGACGAGCTGGATTTCGCCGCCCGCCTGCCGTGCTATGGAAGCAAGCTCGGCATCGACGCGACGCGCAAGTGGAAGGAAGAGGGCTTTACGGGACGGTGGCCGGACGCGATCGAGATGTCGCCGGAGGTGAAGGCCAGGGTCGACCGCATCTGGCCGGCCCTGGGGATCCGGTCGGCCCGCCGCGAGTGACCGGGCGGGTGTAAAATCCTCCGTCCGGCCATGAAAGTCCTCGTCGTCGACCCTCAGGAACCGTCTCGCGATGCGCTGAGGCGCGCGTTCGCGGAGCAGGGCTGCGCGGTGCGCGGGTTCGCATCGCTCGCCGAAGCCGAGGCCGTGCTCGCCGAGTTCGGCCCGGATCTCGTCGCTGCGGCGCTCGACGTCCCGGGTGACGGCGCTGCGTTCCTGATCCGGGCGAGTGCCGGCGATCCGAAGCGATCGGTGTTCGCCCTCGTGGACGCGGCCGACCTCGACCGTGCGGTGGCGGCGGTCAACGCCGGTGCGGATGATTTCCTCTGGCGGCCGGTCTCCGCCGCGCGCGTCGCACAGCTCGTTCGAGCCGCGAGAACGCGGCGCGAACGGGAGTCCGAGTCGGAGGAGACGCGGCTGCGCCTCGCCCGCGCGGAGCTTCGCGACGCCCTGCCCGGCCGCTCGGCACGCTGGGCCGCCGCCCTGTCGTCTCTCGAGCGGGCCGCCTCGGGCGGCGCATCGGTCCTGATGACCGGAGAGACCGGCACGGAGAAGGAAACCGCCGCCCTCGCCCTGCATCGCCTGTCGGCGCGGGGCGCGGGCCGCTTCGCTTACATCTCGGAAGGGGAGTCGCTCGACCTGGCGACGCTCCAGACGGGAGCCGGCACGCTCTTCCTGCCCAACGTCGAGGCGACCTCGGCGAGTTTCCAGGAGAGCCTGCTGACGCATCTCGAGAGCGATCGACCGACCCGTTTCGTCGTCGCCCTCGACGAGGACCCCGCCGATGCGCTCGCCGGGGGGCGGCTCTGGCGTCCGCTCTACGAGTCCCTCTCGGACTCGGTCGTCCACCTGCCGCCGCTGAGGGAGCGGGAAGGCGACGCGGCCACGCTCGCCGAGGGCATTCTCCAGGCGCTCGACCCGGACCTCGGCTTCGAGGCGGATGCGCTCGACGTCCTCCGGGCGCACGACTGGCCGGGCAACGTCATCGAGCTGCGCGAGGTCGTCCGGCGGGCCGCGCGCCTTGCCGAGTCGACGATCGGGCCGATCGTCATGCGTTCGGTGCTGGCCCGGCCCCTGCCGCGCGCCAAGCAACGGCTCCGCAAGGCCCCGGTCGTGCGCATCGCGGTCGGGGATTCGCTGGCCGACGTCGAGCGGCGGTTGATCTCGAAGACGCTCGAGTTCGCGCGCGGCAACAAGAAGAAGACCGCCGAGCTGCTGAAGCTCTCGCTCAAGACGATCTACAACAAGATCAAGGAATACGGCCTGGAGCACTGAGGGGCGCGCGGGAGCCCGGCCGCGCTCGGTGGTGCCGGAGGTCGGACTCGAACCGACATGCCCTTGCGAGCGGGGGATTTTGAGTCCCCTGCGTCTGCCATTCCGCCACTCCGGCAGGGAGTGAGGATGATAGCCCGCGAGAGTCCTAGGTCGCCAGCGACAGGTGCGGTCCGACGAGGGCGGCGAGGGCGAGCGCGAGGAGCGCGACGAGAATCGCCGCGAGGCCTCCCACGTAGAGCGGTCTCCAGCCCATGGCGCCGAAGGTCTTCAGGTTGGTCGACAGTCCGACGCCGGCCATCGCGGTTCCGAGGCACGCCGAGCCCCAGGTCTCGCCGACGGTCTTCGTCGCGTCGAGCCATCCCGAAGCGTTCCACGTTCCGTAGGCGAGGTGGCCCGCGGCGAGGCTGGCGTCGCCGATGGAGCGGACGATGGCCATCGCGAGGAAGCCGAGGACGAAGAGGGGAAAGAGCTTCGCGAACCGCACGCGCCTGCCCTCGTGGCCCGTCCGGCGCGCATGGAGGTAGGCGAGCAGCGGAACGACGGCCACGAGAAAGACGTTTCGCGTCAGTTTCGTGACCGTCGCGACGCGGAAGGCCGCGTCGTCCCGGAAGATGTCCTTGTAGGACAGGGCGGCGCCCATCACCTGCGACGTGTCGTGGATGCCTGTGCCGAGGAAGAGCCCGGCCGATCCGGGATGGCTCGCGAAAAGGGCGTGGGCGAGGTAGGGATACGTGAGCATGGCGAAGAGGCCGAAGAGGGTGACGTTGGCGACGGTGTACGCGGTCTCCTCGTCGCTCGCCTCGATGACCGGGCCGACCGAGAGCGCCGCCGTGACCCCGCAGATTGCCGTCGACGCCGCGGCCAGGGTGCCGAGGTTGTCGGACACGCGCAGGGCGCGCGCGAGCGCCGTGGCGGTGACGAGGGCGACGGCGACGATGGTGGCCACGACCGGAATGCCCCAGGCTCCGAGCCTCACGACGTCGAAGAATGAAAGGCGGATTCCGACCAGGATGATTCCGAGCCGCAGCACCCGGCGGACCGCGAAGACGAGGCCGGGCCGGAAGAGCTTCGCCGTTCCGATGGTGTTCGCGATCAGGAGGCCGAGGACGATCGCCATCGAGATTCCCGAGATCGGGCTCGACCGCCCGGCGGGCTCGAGACCCTCGAGCGAGAGCACGACGGCGCCGACCCGGCGGGCGACCTCGCCGGCCGCGATCATCACCGCGACCGAGAGAGCGAGGCCGGGCAGGACCTCGATCGCTCGGCGCAGGGGCGGGGACATGGCGCCGGAGGATATCGCGACATAAGCTCAGGCCGATGGCGTCCGGATCTCGCGCGTGGTTCGTGGACCGCTTCGGGGGACCCGATCGGCTTATCCTGCGCACGCGGCCCGATCCGTCTCCGGGCAGGGGAGAGGTGCTCGTTCGCACCGCCGCGATCGGGCTGAACTTCGCCGACCTCTTCGTCCGAGCCGGAGCGTATCCGCGGACCCCGAAGCCGCCGCTCGTTCCGGGAATGGAAGTCTCCGGTTTCGTCGAGGCGATGGGGGAGGGCGTGGAAGGCCTCTCGGTGGGGCAGCCGGTCGTCGGCGTTCCTCTCTTCGGGGGTCATGCCGAGCGGGTCGTCGTCGAGGCGTCTCACGTCTTTCCGGTTCCGGACGGCACCGACATGGTCGAGGCCGCGGCCTTCGCCGTGGTCTTTCTGACGGCCTGGTATCTCTGCCATCGCGCGCAGGTCGTCTCCGGAGAGCGTGTCGTCGTCACGGCCGGAGCCGGAGGCGTCGGGACGGCGCTCCTCCAGCTGCTCGCGGTGCGCGGGGCGCGCTCGCTCGCCCTGGTGGGTTCGTCCGGGAAAGCGAAGCTCTGCCGCAGTCTCGGCGCCGAAGACGCGGCCGTGTACGACGCCGCGGAGGAGAGGATCGCCGCCCTGTTCGAGGGCCGGGTCGACGTCGTCGCCGACGCCATCGGCGGCACGATCTATCGGAGGCTCTGGCGTCGGCTCGCGCCGGGCGGCCGCTACGCGCTCTACGGGTTCGCCGCCGCGTCGGGCCCCCGCGGACTGGCGAGACTCGCCGCCGCGAAGGCGCTCTTCGCGATGGGGATGTTCTCGCCGTACTCGTTCGTGCAGTCCTGTCGAACGCTCATCGGGTTCAACCTGTCCCTCCTTCCCGACCGCACGGGAGAGCTGAGGCGCGGCGCCGCGGCGCTGATGGATCTCTGGAAGGGCGGACGCATCCGGCCGATTCTCGGCCCGCGATTCTCTTTCGAAGAGCTGCCGGACGCGCACCGGGCGCTCGCGAGCCGGGGTACCACGGGCAAGGTCGTCGTCATCGTCGGCTGATACGATCGCGACGCTCTCCGGAGGCCGACATGCGCATGCCGCCCTTCCACATGGAACGAACCCAGTGCCTCTACGAGAACGAGGTCCGCTGGAACCTCTCGGAAAGCGGCGTCTCGCCCCTGCGCGTCGAGGAGCTGCTCGACGGCGAGTGGAATCGGGAGGCGCTGCTCGGCCAGGCCCTGAAGTACCCCGAGTCGAACGGATCGGCGCGGCTGCGCGAGCGCATCGCCCTGTTCTATCCCGGCGCGTCGGCCGACAACGTCCTCGTCACGACCGGGACCTCGGAGGCGAACTACACGACGCTCTGGGGGCTGCTCGAGAAGACCGACCGGATGGCGGTCATGATTCCGAACTATCTCCAGACGTGGGGGCTCGCGCGCGGCTACGCGGGCCGCGTGGACGCGTACCGCCTGACGGAGAAGCACCGGGGCCTGAAGAGCCGCTGGGCGCTCGACGTCGGCAGCCTCGAGCGTGCGGTCGGAAAGAAGACCCGCGCGATCATGGTGACCAACCCGAACAACCCGACGGGAGCCGTGTTGACGGAAGCCGAGATGGACGAAATCGTGCGCGTTGCGCGGCGCGCCGGGGCCTGGATCGTGTCGGACGAGGTCTATCGGGGAGCGGAGCGGTCGAGCGAGACGCCGTCGCCGACGTTCTGGGGCCGCTACCCGAAGGTCATCGTGACGGCGGGGCTCTCGAAGGCCTTCGGCCTTCCGGGTCTGCGCATCGGATGGATCGTTGCCCCGCCGAAGACCGCCGCCGCCCTCTGGGCCTACCAGGACTACACGACCCTGACGCCGACGATGCTTTCGGATCGGCTCGCGTGCGCGGCGATGGAGCCGGCGAAGCGAGACCGGATCCTGGCGCGGACGCGCGAGATCCTCCGTCGGCAGCTCCCGCCGGTCGAGGAGTGGATCCGGGGCCACGGGGATCTCTTCGAGCACATCGCGCCGGTGGCCGGAGCGATCGTCCTCGTGAAGTACCGCCTTCCGATCGGCTCGGTCGCCCTCTTCGACCGGCTGAGGCTCGAGAAGTCGGTCCTCGTCACGCCGGGTGCCCATTTCGGGATCGGCCGGTACCTCCGGATCGGCTATGGCTACGATCCGGAAAAGACCGCCAAAGGCCTTTCGAGGGTGGATGAGCTTCTCTCGGAGTTGACGGGAGACCGCCGACGCACCCCGAAGAGGGTTGCGGGCGCGTCCTGACCGGGCGGTGATTCGCCGTCATATGAATCCGGTTACGCGCTCGGGCATCGTATTGATCGGGGCGGAGTTATTCCGGAACCGGAAGGTGTGACCCAACGCACACGGGTTCGATAAATTGCTGAAACAGCATAAGTTCCGGCCCTGACCGTAGGGCCAGTCGATTGAATTCTCACCCTCTTTTCCCTATAATTCGCGGCTCCCGTATCAGGCTCTTTTTCTTTCTATTAGGAGGACCGAGTGGGATTTAAGGTGGGAGAGAAGGTCGTCTACCCGAATCACGGCGTTTCCGTGGTCGAGAAGATCGGAGAGGGGTTTCAGACAGAGCCGGTCGCTCCGAGAAGCTTCTATCATCTCCGTCTCCTGTCCAACAACTCCCGGGTCATGGTTCCCGTGGGGAACACGGGCCTGATTGGCCTGCGCCGGCTGACCCAGCGCAAGGACATCACCGGCCTCATGAAGACCCTGGGCGACGGGCGCTTCTCGGCAACCGGCGACTGGAAGGGCCGGTACAAGCAGAATCTGGACAAGATGAAGAGCGGACAGCTGGACGCGATCGCGGATGTCCTCAAGACCCTGAACTTCATCTCCTCGCGCAAGACGCTCTCGTTTCGCGAGAAGAAGATGTACGAGCGGGCGAAGTATCTGATCGTGTCCGAAATCGCGGTCATCAACGGCCTCGACGAGAAGGAAGTCGAGCGCCAGGTGGATCGGGCGCTCGCGCGCTCGGCCGGGAGCCGCGCGGTCGCTCACTGACCCGGACCCGGGAGAACGGACCCTCGACGGGGCGGCGGCAAGCCGCCCCGTTCTCTTTTAGGGAGGGACGTAGAATGCGGGCGGTGGAAACGCCCCGGCGGTCCTGGGCCGCCCAGTCGCTCGTGATGCTTCTCGTCGGAGGCCTGGTCGGCTTCGGCGCCGGCTACTTTGCAGGCGGCGGAGGGCGTCCTTCGGCCGCGGGACCGGCCGCCGCGGGCGCGGCGGGCGATCGGGTCGCCGAGCTGATGCGGTCTCTCGAGCGGGATCCCGAGAACCCGGCCATTCTCGAAGACCTCGGCAACGCCTTCTACGACCGGGAGGACTGGGACCATGCCGTGGAGGCCTACGAGAAGGCGCGGCGCAAGGCCCCCGCGAATCCCAACCTCCTCTCGGATCTGGGAGCGGCTCATCGCAACCGGGGTGAATTCGACCTGGCCGTGGCCTTTTTCCAGAAGGCGCGCCAGGCGGATCCCGACCACTGGCAGTCGCTCCTGAACTGGTTGCTGGTCGAGGCGTACGACCGGCGCGATGCGCGGGCGGCGCAGCCGCTCTACGAGGAGCTCAAGCGCCGCTATCCCGACATCCCCCAGATCGAGAAGATCCAGGACCAGATCTCGAGCGTGCGGGCGGGAGCCTGATGCCGAGGCTGATCCTCTTTCTCTTCGTTCTCTTCCTGCTGCTGACGGTCCTGCGCGGGCTGAGGATCTTTCTTCGGGCGTTCATCCAATCGACGCGGCCAGGGCCGACGACGCGCCCCCCGGCCATCCGCGAGGGAGAGATGGTGCGGGACCCCGTATGCGGAACGTGGATCGATCGCGGCATCGCACTCACCGCGCAGAAGGAGGGCCGGCCCGTGCCGGTTTGCTCGGAGGAATGCCGGCGGTCGCTCGAGAAGGCCGGATGACGGGCCTTTTCGAAGACGACGGCGGCCCCGCCGCTTCCGCGGGCGTTCCGCCGCCCGACTCGCCGCTGGCCGACCGGATGCGTCCGCGGTCGCTCGACGAGGTGGAGGGCCCCGACGAGGTCGTCGGCGCCAGCGGTTTCCTGCGGCGCGCCATCGCCGAGGATCGCGTCCCGTCGCTCATCCTCTGGGGTCCGCCGGGCGTCGGCAAGACGACGCTCGCGCGCCTGATCGCGTCGCAGACGTCATCGCACTTCCTCGCCTATTCGGCGGTCGCCACGGGCGTCAAGGAGATGCGCGAGGTGCTCGAGCACGCGCGGCGTTCACGCGCGCGCCAGGGCAAGCGCACGATCCTGTTCCTCGACGAGATCCATCGCTTCAATCGGTCGCAGCAGGACGTGTTTCTTCCCTATGTCGAGTCGGGCGACATCGTCCTGGTGGGAGCGACCACGGAGAACCCGTCCTTCGAGTTGAACGGCGCGCTCCTGTCGCGCTGCAAGGTCGTCGTCCTCGAGCCGCTGGCCCCGGAGGCGATCGCCCGGATCGCCGAGCGCGCGCTGCGCGACATCCCGCGGGGGATCGGCGCCCGCGACTTCGAGCTCGACGGCGACGCCCTGGCGTTCATCGCACAGGCCTCGGGCGGCGACGCCCGCCGGGCGCTGAACCTGCTCGAGGCGGCCGCGGCCGATGCCGAGGCGGCGAAGACGCGGTCGATCGAGACGCCGCGCCTGCGCGACCTCCTCCAGCGCAAGGTGCTGCTCTATGACAAGGCGGGGGAGGAGCACTACAACCTGATCTCGGCCCTCCACAAGTCCATGCGCGAATCCGACCCGGATGCGACCCTGTACTGGCTGGTGCGCATGCTCGAGGCGGGCGAAGATCCGCTGTACGTGGCGCGGCGCATCGTGCGTTTTGCCTCGGAGGACGTGGGCCTCGCCGACCCGCGGGCCCTCCGCGTCGCGCTCGATGCCAAGGAGGCGTTCGAGTTTCTCGGAATGCCGGAAGGCTCGCTCGCGCTGGTCGAGTCGGCCGTCTATTGCGCCCTCGCCCCGAAGTCGACCGCCCTCTACGAGGCCGAGAGCGAGGCGAAGAGGGACGTCGCCGAGAAACCCGCCGAGCCGGTGCCCGAAGTCATTCGCAATGCCGTGACGAAGCTCATGAAAGACGTCGGCTACGGCCGCGGATACCGCTATGCGCCGGCCGAACCGGAAGGGGTCGGGGGAATCGAGTGCCTGCCCGAGAGCCTGAAGGGCCGGCGCTACTATCGGCCGCGCTCCGCGGGCGAAGAGGCCGAGCTCGCGCGCCGCCTGGAGGCCGTGCTCAAGGTTCGCCAGGAGAAGTGGGCGAAGGAGGCCGCCGACGACAGCGAGCGGCGGCGGAAGAAGAAGACCTAGCTCTCCTGCGTCCGGTAGTTCGGCGCTTCCTTGGTGATGATGACGTCGTGCGCGTGGGACTCCTTGAGTCCCGCCGATGTGATCCGGATGAGCCGGGACTTCGAGCGCAGGTCTTCGACCGTGCGGCACCCGGCGAGTCCCATTCCGCTGCGGACGCCGCCGGTCAGCTGCAGGACGAGCGCCTCGACGCTGCCCTTGTACGGGACCATTCCCTCGATCCCCTCGGGGACCAGCTTCGAGAGCGAGCCGTTCGAAGCCGTCGAGGGCTCGCCGTCCATCGATTCCTGGAAGTAGCGGTCCGACGAGCCGGCCTTCATGGCTCCGAGCGAGCCCATTCCGCGGTACGCCTTGAAGGTGCGGCCCTGGTAGAGGATGGTCTCGCCCGGGGACTCTTCCGTTCCGGCGAGCAGCGATCCGATCATCACCAGGTGGGCGCCGGCCGCGAGGGCCTTGGTGATGTCTCCCGAGAACTTGATGCCGCCGTCGGCGATCAGGGGGACCTTCGTGCCCTTCGTGGCCTTCGCGCACTCGCGGATCGCGTGGATCTGGGGAACGCCCGCCCCGGTGACGACGCGGGTCGTGCAGATCGAGCCCGGCCCGATGCCGACCTTGACGGCATCCGCGCCGCGGCGGACGAGGTCGCGCGCGCCCTCCTCGGTGGCGACGTTGCCGGCGATGATCGGCGTCGAGGCGAAGCGCTTGCGGACCAGCTTCAGGGCGTCGAGGACGCCCTGGCTGTGGCCGTGCGAGGAGTCGAGGACGAGCACGTCCACCTTGGCGCGGACGAGCTCGCGGGCTCGATCCATGATGTCGCGGGTGACGCCGATCGCGGCGCCCACGCGCAGGCGGCCCAGCGCGTCCTTGGCGGCGTTCGGGTACTTGATCGCCTTCTGGATGTCCTTGACCGTGATGAGCCCCTTCAGGTTCCCGGCCCGGTCCACGACGAGCAGCTTCTCGATGCGGTACTTGTGGAGCAGCTCCTTGGCCTGCTCGAGCGTCGTGCCGACCGGCGTCGTGATCAGGTTCTTGCGCGTCATGCGCGACGAGATCGGCCGGTCGGTCCGCGTCTCGAACCGCAGGTCGCGGTTGGTCAGGATCCCGACCAGCTTGCCGCGGTCGTCGACCACCGGAACGCCGGAGATCTTGTACTTCGCCATGACGTCGAGCGCCTCGGCGATCGACTGCTCGGGGCGGCAGGTGACGGGATCGACGATCATTCCCGACTCGGAGCGCTTGACCTTGTCCACCTCCGCCGCCTGCGCCTCGATCGAGAGGTTCTTGTGGATGACGCCGAGCCCGCCCTGCTGGGCCATGGCGATCGCGAGCCGCGACTCGGTCACGGTGTCCATGGCCGCCGAGATCAGCGGGATGTTCAGGCCGATCTCGCCCGTCAGGCTCGTGCGCAGGTCCACCTCGCGCGGATGCACGTCGGAATGGGCGGGCAGGAGGAGGACGTCGTCGAAGGTCAGGGCGAGGGGGATCGAAGCCTCTCGGTTTGACGTTCTTCGAGCTCTCGCCATCACGCTCCCGCAGCCGGACGGCCGGACTTGCCACCCCCGGAAGCCGGGGGACCGCCTTCCGCTCCATGACACTTCTTGTACTTCTTGCCCGACCCGCACGGACACGGGTCGTTGCGGCCGACCTTGGGCGCGTTGCGCTGGATGGTCTCCACCTTCGCGTCCTGGCCCCCCGACGCGGCCGCCCCGTAGGAGTAGTTCACGTTGGACGGAGCGCGGCGGGCCGGCATCGCCACGGGAGCCCGGCGTTCGGGCGCCGCCGGCGCCCCCTCCTCGGACTCCGCGCGGGGCACGGGCTGGAGCTTGAAGAGGTACTGGACGATCTAGTCTTCGATCCGCTCCTTCATGAGCGTGAAGAGCTCGAAGGATTCCTTCTTGTACTCGATCAGCGGGTCGCGCTGCCCGTAGCCGCGCAGGCCGATGCCTTCCTTGAGATGGTCGATGGCCAGGAGGTGGTCCTTCCACTGCTGATCGACGACCTGCAGCATCACGAACTTCTCGTGCGTCCGCATCATCTCGGCGCCGAGGATTCCCTCCTTGCGGTCGTAGATCGCGATCAGTGCCGTCCAGAGCTCCTCGCGGATCTGCTCGCGGGTCTTCCCCTCGTACGTGAAGGCGCCGGGCTTCAGGCCGAAGTACTCCTGCAGGTCGATGTCGCACGCGGCGAAGTCCCAGTCCTGCGGGTCCTTCTCCTCGGGGAGCTGGCGTCCCAGGACGTAGTCGAGGATCGTCTCGGCGAGGCCGAGGACGTGGTCCCGGGCGGACTCGCCGCGCAGGATCTCGCCGCCGCAGCCGTAGATCTCCTCGCGCTGCCGGTTCATCACGTCGTCGTACTCGAGCAGATGCTTGCGGCTCTCGAAGTTGCGCTCCTCGACCTGCTTCTGAGCGCGCTCGATCGAGCGCGAGACCATGCGGTGCTCGATCGGGATCGCCCTCCTCCATGCCGAGCTTGCGCATGATGTTCTGGAGACGGTCGGACCCGAAGATGCGCATGAGGTCGTCCTCGAGGGACAGGTAGAACCGCGAGGCGCCCGGGTCGCCCTGGCGGCCGGACCGGCCGCGCAGCTGGTTGTCGACCCGCCGCGACTCGTGGCGCTCCGTGCCGATGATGTGGAGGCCTCCCGAGGCGAGGACCTTGTCCCGGTCGGCGGCGCAGACCTCGCGAAGCTTCTCGAGCCGCCGCATGTGCTCCTCGGGGTCCTCGACGTCCTTGAGCTCGTGGGCGGCGACGGCCTCGGGATTGCCGCCGAGGACGATGTCCGTGCCGCGGCCCGCCATGTTCGTCGCGATCGTCACGGCCCCGGACCGGCCGGCCTGGGCCACGATCTCCGCTTCCTTCTCGTGGAACTTGGCGTTCAGGACGACGTGCGGGACGCGCTTCTGCTTGAGCAGATCCGAGAGGCGCTCGGACTTCTCGATCGAGACGGTGCCGACGAGGACCGGCTGACCCTTCTCGCGGAGCTGGGCGATCTCTTCGGCGACGGCGTCGTACTTCTCGCGCTCGGAGGCGTACACGACGTCCTGGTTGTCCACGCGGATCATGTCGCGGTTGGTCGGAACGACCACGACGTCGAGCTTGTAGATCTGGTGGAACTCCGAGGCCTCGGTGTCGGCCGTTCCCGTCATGCCGGCGAGCTTCTCGTAGAGCCGGAAGTAGTTCTGGCAGCGTGATCGTCGCGAGCGTCTGGTTCTCCCGCTCGATCTTGACGCCTTCCTTCGCCTCGACCGCCTGGTGGAGGCCGTCCGACCACCGGCGGCCGGGCAGGACGCGGCCGGTGAACTCGTCGACGATCAGGACCTGGCCGTCCTTGATCATGTAGTCCACGTCGCGCTTGTAGAGGGCGTGCGCGCGCAGGGCCTGCTCGACCCCGTGGAGCAGGTCGATGTTCTGCATTTCGTACATGTTGTCGATGGCGAGCGCCCGCTCGGCCTTGGCGACGCCCTCCTCGGTCAGGACGGCGGTCCGGGACTTCTCGTCGACCAGGTAGTCGCCGGTCGTGGTCTTGTTGCCGTACTTGTCCTTGTCCTCGGAGCCCTTGACGAGGTGGGGGATCACGCGGTTGCAGCGGTAGTAGACGTCCGTGTTCTCCTCCGAAGGGCCGGAGATGATCAGGGGCGTGCGCGCCTCGTCGATGAGGATCGAGTCCACCTCGTCGACGATCGCGAAGACGTGGCCGCGCTGGACCATGTTCTCGAGCTCGAACTTCATGTTGTCGCGGAGGTAGTCGAAGCCGAACTCGTTGTTGGTCCCGTACGTGACGTCCGCAGCCGTAGGCCTTCTGGCGCTCGTCGTCGAGGAGGTTGTTCTGGATGCAGCCGACCGTCAGGCCGAGGAAACTTGTAGATGCGGCCCATCCACTCGGCGTCGCGTCGGGCGAGATAGTCGTTGACCGTCACGACGTGGACGCCCCGGCCGGTCAGGGCGTTCAGGTAGACCGGCATGGTCGCGACGAGGGTCTTGCCCTCGCCGGTCTTCATCTCCGCGATCTTGCCGGAGTGGAGGACCATGCCTCCGATCAACTGGACGTCGAACGGCCGCATGCCGAGGGCGCGGACGGCGGCTTCGCGGGCAACGGCGAAGGCCTCCTCGAGGATCTCGTCGAGGACGGCGTCGCGGGCCGCCCGGGAGTCGTCGGCATGAACGCCTTCGAGAGCCTTCGCGATCCGCGCGCGGAACTCGACGGTCTTCTCCCGCAGGCCCTCGTCCGAGAGCGCCTTCATGGCGGGCTCGAGCGCATTGATCCGCGCCACGCGCGGCAACATCTTCTTGATGTCCCGCTCGTGCTGCGTGCCAAAGACCTTGGCCAGGACGCGATCGATCATGATTAGACGGCTAACACCTGAGGGGGCGGAGTTTATTTCGGATTGAGCGGCGGCGGAAGGGGAGGAACCGGGGGTCAGCGCGTCTCGAGGATGTACTCCAGCGGGTTGACGGGGTGACCGTCGACGCGGACCTCGTAGTGAAGGTGAGGCGCCGTGGACCGGCCGGTGGACCCGACGAGGCCGACGCGGTCGCCACGATGGACCTTCTGGCCCTCGGCGACGAGGGTCTCTTCGAGGTGCCCGTAGACCGTCTCGTACCGATCCCCGTGCGCCAGGGCGATGGCCTTCCCGTATTCACCCGCCCAGCCGCTGCGGATGACGATGCCGTCGGCCGTGGCGAAGACCGGTTCGCTGCGGGCCGTCGAGATGTCGACGCCTTCGTGGAACGCCGGCTGACCCGTGAACGGATCCGGCCGGATTCCGAAGCCCGAGTTGACGGCGCCGTGGACGGGCCAGACGGTCGGAGTGGACGCGACGAGCTCGAAGCGGCGGGAGAACTGGTTCTCCAGGAGCGAGAGGCGCGAGGAGACGAGGGCGCTCTCGCCGGCGAGGTCGGACGAGGGGAGCGGCACGGCGGCGGGGCCCCCGAGGCCGCCCCGGACCGTGTCGGCGAGACCCGCGACGATGGCGAGCCGCCGGGTCCGGGTCTCGAAATCGGAGAGCTGCTTCGAAATGCCGTCGAGCCGCTGATGAAGGGTGGCCGTCGTTGCGCGCAGGCGCGCGTTCTCCTCCATGGCGAGGCGGTACTGGCGATCGCGGCGCGCCGAGGTGAAGAAGGCCCAGCCGAACACCAGGCCGGCGACGAGCAGGCAGACGGCCCCGCCGGCGGCAGCGGCCAGGAAGCGATTCGAGATGGTGAGCTGGCGAAAGCGGGCCCGCGCGTGCGGGACGAAAATGATCGTGTTGTACTTTCTCACCGGCTCAGCTCTCCTTCTTCGCCGCCCCGAGGCGCAGGGAAGTCCACGTACGCCGTCGAAACGCTCGAAAGAGTCACAGACCGAAGGCTCACGCCCCGGAACGTTGGCCGGATCCTATGGCCCGCCTCCCCGGGAGTCAACCTGCTCGTTCGGTCAGTGAGAGAAGGGACGGTGCCCGGAACGAGAGGGCTTCGGCCAGGTGCGCGGCGGCGATCTCCTCGCTCTTCGAAAGATCTGCGATCGTCCGCGCCACGCGGAGCCCCCGATGCACCGCCCGGACGGACAGGCCGACCCGCTCGACGGCTCTTTCGAGAAGGCCCCGTCCGGCGTGATCGAGAGCACAGTGGCGCGCGATCTCCGAGGTCGTCAGGTCGGCGTTGCGAAATCCCGGCGCTTCGGGCCTGCGCGTCCCGGCGCGGCGCCGGGCCTCGAGGACGCGCCCGCGAATCGCCGCGGAATTCTCCGCGCTCCCCGCGACACTCAGGTCCCGCCACCCGACGGCGTCCATCGTGACGTGAAGATCGATCCGATCGAGCAGGGGTCCCGAGAGTCTGCGCCCGTAGCGGCGGCGCTCCGCGGGCTCGCAGGCGCAGCCCCGGCGCGGATCTCCGAGAAACCCGCACGGACACGGATTCATCGCCCCGACGAGCAGGACATCGCACGGAAAGCGCACGGCTCCGCGGGCGCGAACCACCGAGACCGACCGCTCCTCGAGCGGCTGCCGGAGGGCTTCGAGCACGTCGCGCCGGAACTCCGGCAGCTCGTCGAGAAACAGCACGCCCCGGTGCGCGAGCGAGGCCTCGCCGGGCGATGGCCGGGGCCCGCCTCCCACGAGCCCCGCGCTCGAAATCCCGTGGTGGGGAGCGCGAAAGGGAGGAGTGGCCAGCAGTCCGGACCCCGCCGGGAGAGCGCCCGCGACCGAGTGAATCTTCGTGACCTCGATCGCCTCGGGGCGCGAAAGGAGCGGCAGAAGCCCGGGCAGGCGGCGCGCGAGCATCGTTTTCCCCGCGCCCGGCGGTCCGGTGAGAAGCAGGTGATGCCCGCCCGCGGCGCAGATTTCGGCTGCTCGGCGAGCGACCGACTGGCCCCGGATCTCCGAGAAGTCGGGCGCTCCGGCCACGGCGGCTGCCGGCGCGGTGGCGACCGCGGGGGCGATCGGCCGCGTGCCGAGAACATGAGCGACGGTCTCTCCGAGGTGGCGCACGGGAACGACGCGGAGGCCGTCGACGGCGGCGGCCTCCGCCGCATTGGACTCGGGAAGGACGATCTCGTCGAAGCCGGCCTCGCGGGCGGCGAGGGCGAGGCAGAGCGCGCCGCGGATGGGGCGCACCTCGCCGCCGAGACCGAGCTCGCCGACGAAGATCCGTCTCGACGTGTCCGGGGGCCGCACGCTTCCGAGCCACACCAGTCCGAGCGCCACGGGCAGGTCGAGCGAGGCGCCGCACTTTCGGAAATCCGCCGGCGCGAGATTGACCGTCACCGCACCGTCGGGGACCGTAAACCCGCCGTTCTTCAGGGCCGAGCGGACGCGTTCCCTCGCCTCGCGGACTCCCGCATCCGGCAGCCCGACGATCGTGAAGCGGGGCAGTCCGTGGCCGACGTCCACCTCGACGTCGAGAACACGGGCCTCGAGCCCCAGCGTAGCGGCGGAATGGATTCGGGCGAGCATCGGGCCTCCTCGGGTGCGAGGAGAGCCTGATCGCCGATCGGACGAGGACCCGCGGATTGTACCAGTCGGCGGGACGCGGGGAGCGGAGGCCGAAGAGGCTACTTTCCCTTGGCCGGGATCGAGATCTTGTCTCCGGCCTTGAGCGAGGGCGTGCCGCCGAGGCCGTTGATCGCGAGGATCTCGGCGACCGTCACGCCATGGCGCAGGGCGATGCGATAGAGCGTATCCCCGCTCTTGACGCGGTAGCTCCGGGCCGCCGCCGCCGCTGCATCGTCCGACGCCGCTTTCGGCGCGGTCTTCTTGGGATGGGAAACCTTCGCCACCTTCGAGGGCGCGGGCTTCTGCGGAATCAGGATCTCCTGGCCCCGGGAGACCTTCGCGCGAGGCGAGAGGGAGTTGGCGGTGGCCAGCGACGTCACCGAGACGCCGTAGCTCCGGGCGATCCGCGGGAGCGTCTCGCCCTTTCGCGCGGTGTGCGTCTTGAAAGTCGGCGGCACCGCCGTGGGCGCGGTGGCATACGCGACGAGCATCGCCTCGCGCGAGCCGGAGGGAACTCTGAGGTCGTACCCGTCGGGCTCGCGGGGGGTGACCGAAGAACGAAGCTCGGGATTGAGACCCTGGAGGTCTTCGACCGGCACCCGGGCCGCCTGGGCGAGGGAGCGCAGGTCCACGGGGCGGTCGAGGCGGACTGTCTCGAACTCGACCGGCGGCTCGAGCGAGACGTCGAATCCGTAGTGGGACGGGTCCTTGGAGATCAGGACCGAGGCGAGGAAGGCCGGCACGTAGGTCTGCGTCTGCCGGCGGATGGACGAGGTCGCCGCGAGCTGCCAGAAGTCGCGTGCCCCGGTGCGGTCCATCGCCTTGAGAATCTTTCCCTCGCCCGCGTTGTAGGCGGCCATGACGAGGTACCAGTCGCCGAACAGCTCGTGAAGGTAGGACAGATAGTGGGCCGCGGCGCGGGTCGCCTTCTGGGGGTCGCTGCGCTCGTCCACGATGCCGTTCGACTTCAGTCCGTACTGACGGCCCGTGCGCGGCATGAACTGCCAGATTCCCTGCGCCGAGCGGGGCGAGCGCGCCTGCGGCAGAAACGACGACTCGATGAACGCGATCCAGGCGAGGTCGCGCGGCAGTCCCTCTTCGGCGAAGACCTCTTCGATCATCGGGACGTACCGGCCGGAGCGAGAGAGCCCCGCCGCGATCTTGTCGTGGAGAGCGGGACTCTGGAACGCCGCGATGACGCGAAGCACGGAGTCGTTGACGATCACCGGCACGTCGGAGGAGACGCTCGGCGCCGAGGCCACCTCGTCGCGGGCGGCCGAGATTTCCTCCGGAGTGGCGTCCGGGCTCTCGATGGCTTCGAGCTCGGGCGAGATCTGGCCGTGGGAGGTTCCCGCCTCCTCCGTCGCGCCGGCCAGCGCCTCGTAGCGCTGGATTCCGTCCCAGAGCTCGTACGAGAAGGCGAGGCGGTCCTCGGGGACCGAGGCCTCGCCGGCGGGCCGGACGTCGGCGATGGCCGCATCGAAGTAGAGCCGGGCGCACTCGAAGTCCCCCGAGAGCGCGGCGTCGCGGCCGAGGCCGAATGCCTGGCTCGCGCTGGCGATGGCCGGGTCCTCGGCGGACGGGGGCGCGGCCGGAACCGAGGCCGTCTTGTGCGGAGCCGAGGCGCAGCCGGCGGCGAGGAACAGCCCCGCGAGGCACAGGGCCTCCCATCGCTTTTCCCGTGGAGCCGAGCGCATGAGAAAGGGTAAACCGCCTCCGGTCAAAAACACAAAGTCTTTTCTCGACAGTGTCTTTCGCCGAGGACAGTGGTGGCGGTCACAGGGCGAGGAGGCGTGCGAGGTCGGGGTCTACTTGCCGAGGATGTGGAACTTGAGAGAGAGAAGCAGCTTCTGGATGTCGCTGCGCGATTGGAGCTCGATCGCGAAGCTCTGACCCTCGCCGATCTCCTTGCCGTGACTGTCCTCGAACCGCAGCCCGACCGTGACCTGATGGCCCTGCGCGAGCTGCTTGCGCGGGACCTGAACCTCGAACACCTTGCTGACTTCCTTGCGGTGGTTGAGGCTTCCGGCGAGCAGATCGTCGACCGACAGGCCGGCCGCGGGACGGCGCGGCTTTTCCTCGGCGGCTTCCGAGGTCGCGGTGGAGGTCTTTCTCAGCTTCTCGAGCTCGGCGAGGATGTCGATGTTCGATCCGACCTTGACGTGCCGGACCTCCTCCGTGACGGCCTTTTCGGGTTCGGGCTCGGGGGCCTCTTCGAAGGAGACGTCGGAGATCTCGGGCTCGGGCGCGGCGGGCCCGCCCGCGGGCTGCGCCGACGCCGCGGCGGCTGCCGGCTGCTCCGGAAGCGGCGCGTCGAGGGAGTCGAGCGCCTGCTCGAATTCCTGGACCGTTTCGACGTCGCCCGCGTCGAAGGCGGAGGGCGGCTGATTGAGCTCGTGGGCGAGAGGAGTCGGAGCGGGCGTGGCCTCGGCGAACGTGCCGGGATCGACCTCGAGGGCCTCTTCGATCTCGGCGGTCGGTTCGTGTACCGCGGGCCGTGAGCTGGAACGGGGCGGCGGCGGCGCGACCCTCGGCGCGGGCGGCGGCGGAGGCGCGGGCGGCGGCGGGGCAACGGCCGGGGCCGCCTTGGCCGCGCTAGCGGCCGGGGCCGGTTTTTCCTCGCCGAGCATTCGCTTCTTGAGCGATCGCAGCGTCAGCCGTGAAATCGCCTTGAGCGTCTCGAAGACGCCCTGCCCGAGCACGGCGCACGCCTCGTAGCTCTCGTGGAGACCCTGCGCATTGAGGCTCTCCTCGAGCTCCTCCATGGAGAGGATGTTGGCGAGGTCGCGCTTGTTGTACTGGAGAACGAGCGGGAGCTCGTCGAGTTTGATTCCGATCTCTCCGAGGTTCGTCTTCAGATTCGCGAGCGATTCGACGTTGGCGTCTTTCATCGCGCGTTGCGAATCGGCGACGAAAACGATCCCGTCCACTCCCTTCAGGACGAGCTTGCGCGTGGTGTTGTAGAAGACCTGGCCCGGGACCGTGTAGAGCTGGATCCGCGTCTTGAACCCGCCGATGACCCCGACGTCGAGGGGCAGGAGGTCGAAGAAGAGCGTCCGGTCCGTCTCGGTTTCGAGGGAGACCATCTCCCCGCGCGAGCCCGGGGCCGTGCGCCCGTAGATGTGGTGGAGGTTCGTAGTCTTTCCGCACAGGCCGGGGCCGTAGTACACGACCTTGGCCGCCATCTGCATCGTGGCGTAGTTGAAGAAAACCATTGTTCCTAATCGCTGCCCGGGCAGACGGGCGGCTCCCGAAATTGTAACACCCTGAACGGGTTACGACGAACGAGCGTTGGCCTCAGCGGGCTGCCGAGACCGTGCCGAGGATCCTCCGGATCTCATCCTCTCGGCCGGCGCCCGAAGTGCGGGAGAGCGTCTCCTCGGCGAGAGCGAGGTAGAGAGCGAGCGCCTCCGGGTGAGGAGCGAGAGCGGCCACGTGGCCTCGGACGGTCCCGGCGTCGCGCCGGGCGATCGCTCCCGTGAAGGCATCGGTGAACGGTCGCTCCGACGCGGCGGATGCCGCGCGCGAGGCGAGAGCGCCCAGTGTGCGGCGCGCCAGGTCCTCCGGCACTCCGGCGGCCACCCAACCGCGAGTGGCCACGGATACGAGTGCGGCCGTTCCTCCGGCGGCGAGCGTCGCCGACGCGTGATACAGCGCACGGTCCGTGGCTTTCAGGCGGTACGCCTCGCCGCCGAGGGCCCCGACCACGCGTTCCCCGACGGCGGCCGCTCCCTCGTCACCCTCGATCGCGACGAACGCGCCCGTCCAGGTCTCGGCCGCGTCTCCGGTGAAGGGACGGACGGGATGGAGCGACGCGATTTCCGTTCCGGCCGAGCGAAGGGAGGCGATCGCCTCGCTGCCGACGGCGCCGGAGACGTGAAACGCGTCGCGGCAGGTCAGCCGGTCCGAAAGACCGGCCGCCACGGCGGTGATCGCGTCGTCCGGCACCGCGATCACCACGATGTCGCAGGGCGGAAGTGACGGCGCCCCCGGAGACAGGAGCTCTTCGGCCCCGAAGGGCGGCGGCCCGGAGGGATCGCGGGCGACGACCCAGCGCAGGGTGCCCCCCGCCGACCGCCACGAACGCGCGAAGGCGCTGCCGGCGCGTCCGGGTCCCACCAGGCCGACCGCGCTCTTCAGAATGTCCGGCGAGCGCACGGCGGTAGTCTAGACCGACGCGGTTCTGTTATCATTAGCACTCTCGCGAAGAGACTGCTAATGGCCCCACTCGACATACGAAGCCGAGCCATCCTCAAGGAGATCATCCGGTTCCACGTGGACACCGGACGGCCCGTCTCCTCGCGGACGCTTTTCAAGTCCGACCGCTTCGCGCTCTCGCCGGCCTCGATCCGGAACATCATGGCCGACCTGACCGACGGAGGGTACCTCGCTCAGCCGCACACGTCGGCTGGCCGTGTGCCGACGGACCGCGCCTACCGTGTCTACATCGACGAGCTGATGAAGCAGCGTCGGGTCGCGGACGACGTCCGGGAGCAGGTCGATTCCGATCTCGACCTCGCCGGCGGGGACGTGAGCCGGCTCTTTTCCGCCGCCTCGCGCCTGCTGTCGCAGCTTTCGGGGGAGGTCGGATTCGTCGTCGCTCCCGACGCGCTGCACACCGTCGTCAAGAGCCTTCGGTTCCTGGCCGTGGCGCCCGGCAAGGTCCTCGTCGTCCAGGTCAACGAGCCGGACGTCGTCATCTCGCGCGTGCTCGAGACCGACGTGGCCTACACGCAGGACGAGCTCGACGCGCTGTCCGAGCGCCTGACGCGCGAGTACGGCGGGCTGACCCTGCACGAGGTGCGTCGCCGCCTGCTCGCCGCCGTGGCGCGGGAGCGCGAGGAGGCCGATCGCTTCGTGCATCGCGCCGCGGAGCTCGGCCGGCGAGCGCTGGAGAAGAAGGATTCCGAGGAGGGACTCTTTTTCGACGGCACGGCGCGCCTGCTCGAGAAGCCCGAGTTCGCCGACGTCCTGTCGCTGCGCCGGATCTTCCAGGCGTTCGACGAGAAGGCCCGGGTCCTCGACCTGGTGTCGCGCTACCTCGATTCGCCCGGCACGAGCGTCGTTCTGGGCTCCGAAGACGATCATGTCGTCGATCCGAGACTTTCGGCCGTCTTGACCTCTTACGGCACGGGAGAGACACTGGCGGGAATGTTGGGCGTCATCGGACCGGCGCGGCGGGAGTACACCCGCGTGATTCCGGTCGTCGAGCTGCTGGCTCGCGCGGTTTCCGACCGGCTCGACCGGCGAGAGGGCGAGCGAACGGGGGAGGAGAGCGAGTGACCGACCGCAACGATCGCCGCTCGCCGCCGAACGACGACCTCGTCGAGGTTCGCGACGCGGACGGAACGCTGCAGGATGCCCTCGAGCAGGAGCAGGCCAGCGCGCTCGCCGCCGCCGAGGACAAGATCGCCTCCATTCAGAAGGATCTCGCCGACCTGAAGGACCGGCACCTGCGCAAGCTCGCCGAATTCGAGAATCACAAGAAGCGGAGTGAGCGGGAGCGCCAGGAATACTTCAAGATCGCGCTGGCGGGGTTCGTCCACGACTTCCTCCCGGTCCTCGACAACTTCGAGCGCGCCCTCGATCACGCGAGACCCTCCGACCTCGAGAGCGACTTCGGCCAGGGGGTCGTGATCATCGGAAAGCAGATCGCGGAGCTGTGGAAGCGCTACGGCCTCATCCCCATCGACACGTCCGGCGCCTTCGACCCGAACCTCCACGAGGCCGTCGCCACCGAGGTGACGGATGCGGTTGCGCCGAACACCATCCTCGAAGTGCTTCAGAAGGGATACTTCCTGAACGACCGCCTCATCCGGCCGGCCTTCGTGAAGGTCGCGGTCCGGCCGGGCGATTCCGACGTCAAGGCCGGATAGTCTCGGGAGCGAAGGAGACAGCGTGGGCAAGATCCTCGGCATCGACCTCGGGACGACGAACTGTTGCGTTTCCGTCGTCGAGGGAGCCACGCCTCAGGTTCTGACGAACCGCGAGGGCAGCCGCACGACGCCGTCCATCGTCGGCTTCACCGAAGACGGCGAGCGTCTCGTCGGACAGATCGCGAAGCGCCAGGCGATCACGAATCCCATGAACACCGTCTTCGCGGTCAAGCGCCTCGTCGGCCGCAAGTACGAGGCCGAGGAGACGCAGCACGCGCGCGAGGTGCTCCCTTACGAGATCGTTCGCGCCGTCAACGGCGACGTCAAGATTCGCGCCCGCGCGCGGGAGTACAGTCCCGAGGAGATCTCGGCGTTCATCCTGCGCGAGATCAAGGAGTTCTCGGAGGAGGCCCTCGGCGAGGAGATCACCGAGGCGATCATCACGGTCCCGGCCTACTTCGACGACGCGCAGCGCCAGGCCACACGCGACGCCGGCCGGATCGCCGGGCTCGAGGTTCTCCGCATCATCAACGAGCCGACGGCCGCCTCGCTCGCCTACGGTCTCGACCGAAAGGGCAGCGAGACCGTCGCCGTCTACGACCTCGGCGGCGGAACGTTCGACATCTCGATCCTTCAGCTCGGCGACGGAATCTACGAGGTCAAGGCGACGGCCGGCGACACGTACCTCGGCGGCGAGGACTTCGACAAGAAGATCATGGACTGGCTGCTCGACGACTTCCGCAAGTCCACGGGGATCGACCTGCGGCAGGATCGCATGGCGCTCCAGCGTCTCAAGGAAGCCGCCGAGAAGGCCAAGTGCGAGCTTTCGACGGCGACCGAGACGACGACTGACGCTGCCGTTCATCTCGGCCGACGCCTCCGGACCGAAGCACATCAACCGGACGCTGACGCGCGAGCGCTTCGAGTCGCTCGTGGCGGACCTGATCGATCGCACCGCCGCGCCATGCCTCGATGCGCTCGCGGCGGCGGGTCTCAAGCCCTCCGACGTGGACCAGGTGATCCTCGTCGGCGGACAGACGCGCACGCCGAAGGTCCAGCGGATGGTCGCCGAGCTCTTCGGGCGCGAGCCCAACCGCGACATCAACCCGGACGAGGTCGTCGCCATCGGAGCGGCGATCCAGGGCGGCGTCCTGAAGGGCGAGATCAAGGACGTCGTGCTGCTCGACGTCACGCCCGCTCTCGCTCGGCATCGAGATGCACGGCGGCGTCTTCGAGAAGCTGATCGAGCGCAACTCGACGATCCCGACCAAGAACACGAAGGTGTTCACGACGGTCGCGGACAACCAGTCGGTCGTCGAGATCCACGTCCTGCAGGGCGAGCGCGAGATCGCCAAGGACAACAAGTCGCTCGGCCGCTTCGAGCTCGTCGGCATCCCCGCCGCGCCGCGGGGCGTTCCGCAGATCGAAGTCACGTTCGCCATCGACTCGAACGGCATCGTCAACGTCTCGGCGCGCGACCTGGCCACGGGCAAGGCGCAGGGCATGCAGATCAACCCGGCGGGAGGCCTCTCCCAGAACGAGATCGACAAGATCATCAAGGAAGCCTCGGCCTTCGCGGAGGCCGACCACGAGCGGCGCGAGATCGCCGCGATCCGCAACCGCCTGGAGGGGATGATCGCCTCGAACGAGCGCGTCCTGGCGGAGTTCGGCAGCGCCCTGGCCGAGGACGAGCGCGGACGCATCGAGGAGACGCTCAAGCGCTCGCGTGAGATCGCGGGCGGGGAATCGCGGGAAGCGTTCAACGAGGCGATCTTCGACATGCAGGGCGTCTCGAAGGTCCTGACGCGGGTCATGCTGCAGAGAGCCGGAGCCGGCGGCGCGGCCGCCAGCTAGCGCCCGGCGCGAACCCTTTCGCCCGATTCGGGCGTCATTTCAGCGGATGAGCCAGCGCGACTTTTACGAGATCCTGTCGGTCGAGCGCGACGCGGACGATGCGGCGTTGAAGAGCGCCTACCGCAAGCTCGCGCTCATGTATCACCCGGATCGCAATCCGAACAACCCCGACGCATCCGAGAAGTTCAAGGAGGCGTCCCAGGCCTATGCCGTCCTCTCGGATCCCGAGAAGCGGGCCCGCTACGACCGCTTCGGCGATGCGGGGGTCGGCGGCGGATCGGGCGGGTTTCCCGGTTTCGACGCCGCCGGGTTCGGCGATCTGTCGGAGCTCTTCGGCGGTCTCTTCGGTTTCGCGTCGGGAGGCGGCTTCGGCGGCGGAGCTCCCGGACCGATGGCGGGAAGCGACCTCGTCTACCGGATGGAGATCGCCTTTCGCGACGCGGCCTTCGGCGTTCAGGCGCCCATCTCGATCTCGCGGCTCGAGCGGTGCGACTCGTGCGAGGGCACCGGCGCCGCGCGCGGCACGAAGCCGAAGACGTGCGCGTCGTGCGGCGGACGCGGCCGGCAGCGCATTCTCTCAGGGCTTTCTGACGGTCACCCGACCGTGCCCTCAGTGCCAGGGCGAGGGCCGGGTGATCGAAAAACCCTGCGCGGATTGCCGGGGCGAGGGCCGGCGCCGCGCCAAGAAGGACCTGACGATCCGAATTCCGGCGGGCGTCGAGTCGAACTCCCGTCTCCGCCTGACCGGCGAGGGGGATGCCGGGCCCAATGCCGGTCCGGCCGGGCGATCTCTACGTCGTGCTCAACGTCGCCGAGGACGAGGCGTTCGAGCGCGAAGGCGACGACATCGTCGTCCGCCTCGAGCTCCCTTTTCCCACGCTGGTGCTCGGCGGAGAGGTGGAAGTCCCGACGCTCGACGGTCCGGAGAGCGTCACGGTGCCGGCCGGCACAGCGGTCGGAGAAGAGCTGCGACTCAAAGGCCGGGGCATGGGTCGTCTCGGCCGCGGAGGCCGCGGCGACCTCCTCGCTCGCGTCGGCGTCCACGTGCCGCGCTCGCCCTCGAAGGAAGTGAAGGAGGCGCTGCGCCGCTATGCCGAGCTGACCGGCGCGCCGGTCGGCAAGAGCAAGGGAGTCCTGGGGAAGGCGAAGAAGATTTTTTCGTGATTTCGGACGCCCGAAATCGCCGCTACAGCCGGCTCCTCGTTCCGAAGAGGTCGAGCGACGAGGCCGTGCTCGGCCTGCTGATCCTGCACGGCCCCCTCGGATTCGAGAACGCCGGACCGGATCTCGTCGCGTTCTTTCGCGAGGCCGACGCCGCGCGCGGCGCCGGCGCGGCCCTGCGGGCCCGGCGCATCCGCCACGCGCTGACGACGAACATCGCGGAAGCGGATCCGCTCGAGGCCTTCCGCGCCGCGTCCCGGCCCTTCGCCGTCGGGCGGAGGCTCTGGGTCGACCCGGGAGAATCGTCGGAGGCCGCCCCCGAGGGTCGCATCGCGCTTCGCGTTCCGGCTTCGCGGGCATTCGGAACCGGAACGCATCCGTCCACGCGCCTGGCCCTGGAGGCGCTGGAGGACGAGCGCGCTCGAGGATCGAACGGTGCTCGACGTCGGAACCGGCTCGGGGATTCTCGGGCTCGCGGCGGCGGCGCTCGGCGCGAGGTCCGCGATCGGCCTGGATCTCGACGCCGACTCGGTCTTCGTGGCGCGCCAGAACGCGGCCCGGCACGACTTCGGACCGGGTCTGCGGCTCTATGCGGGTCCTCTCTCGGCATGTACCGGAACCTTCGATCTCGTCGTCGCCAACCTGCTCGCCGAAGAGATCCTGCCCGAGGCGCGCCGGCTCCAGGCTCGCGCCGCGCGTGGCGGCAGACTCCTGCTGTCGGGTCTGACGCGAAAGGACGAAGGAGCCGTTCTCGCGAGGGTTCGCTCGCCGCGCTGGGCGCTCGTCGGACGGCGCACGGAGGATGAATGGGTGAGTCTCTGCCTGGAGCGCGCCTCGTAGTCTCCTCGCTGCCGGAACCGGGCGCGACGCTTCGTCTCCGTGGAGAACCGGCCCGGCACCTGCGGGCGCGAAGAGTTCGCGCGGGGCAAGCCGTCGTCCTCGTCGACGGGAGCGGGCGCGAGGCCCGCGCGGTGGTATCGCGCTCGGGCTCCGTCATCGAGCTCTCCGTGGAGGCCGTCCGGCGCGCGGCCGGAGAGGCGATCGGACCGATCCATCTGCTCGTCGCGGCGGTCCGCTCCGAACGCCTCGCATGGATTGCCGAGAAGGCCACCGAGCTCGGCGCCGCGCGGCTGACGCTCGTCTCGAGCGAGCGCACGCAGCCGTTTCGCGCGCGCGAAGCGGTCGTGGCGAGGCTCGAACGCATCGTCCGTGCCGCGGCCAAACAGGCCGAGCGGGCGGAGTGGCCGCGCATCGACGGTCCGGTCGATCTCGGCGACGCGCTCGGCGAGAAGACGGGGACGCGTCTGATTCTGGATGCCGGCGGAGAGCCGTTTCCCGCGCGCATCGTGCCGGGACCGGCGAGGCTGCTCGTCGGGCCGGAAGGCGGGTGGACGGGGAATGAGCTCGCGGCCGCGCTCGCGTCCGGGTGGCTCGCCGTCTCGCTGGCGGCCGGAAAGCTCCGCGCGGAAACGGCGGCGGTCGCGGCTCTCGCGCTGACGCGGACGGCCCTGGCGCGGAAAGGGTGAGCGAAAGTCCGATTGACACCCCCGCCGCGGGGGGAAATACTCGCCCAGAAGCGGAGGCCCTCATGTCCTACGAGGACGTCACGAAGGTCTGGATGAACGGCAGGATGGTGGACTTCGCGGACGCGAAGATCCATGCCTTCTCGCACGTCTTCCACTACGGCTTCGGCGATGTTCGAGGGCGCACGCCTCTACAAGACCCGACAGGGTTCGGCGGTGTTCCGGCTCGACGAGCACATCAAGCGCCTCTACGACTCGTGCAAGGTCTACCGCATGGAGGTTCCGTACTCGCCCCGGGAGCTCCGCGACGCGATCTTCGACACGATCCGCGCCAACGCGCTTCGACGCGTGCTACATCCGGCCGGTCGTGTACCGCGGCCTCGGCGCCCTCGGCGTCAACCCGTTCCACAGTCCGGTCGACGTCGATGATCGCCGTCTGGAAGTGGGGCGAAGTACCTCGGCGACGAGGCGATCGAGAGGCGGCGTGGACGTCTGCGTCTCCTCGTGGAATCGCATGGCGCCCAACACGTTCCCGGCGATGGCGAAGGCCACCGGCAACTACCTGAACTCCGCCCTCATCAAGATGGAGGCGATCACCAACGGCTACACCGAAGGAATCGCCCTCGACAACGCCGGCCGGATCTCGGAGGGCAGCGGCGAGAACATCTTCATCGTCTACGGCGGACGAATCCTGACGCCGCCGCTCGCCGGGACGATCCTTCCCGGCATCACCCGCGACTCGATCATGCGCCTGGCGCGCGACGCCGGCTACACCGTCGTCGAGCAGCAGATCGCGCGCGAGATGCTCTACATCGCCGACGAGATCTTCTTCACCGGGACGGCCGCGGAGATCACGCCGATCCGCTCGGTCGACCGCATCGTCGTCGGAGCGGGGCGGCGGGGCCCGGTGACCGAAAGGCTCCAGAAGGAGTTCTTCGCGCTGGTCAACGGCGACGCGGAGGACCGGTACGGCTGGCTCACACCGGTTCCCGTCGAAGCGCAAGTCCGCTAGCTAAACGCATGGAGGCGCGGGGGTAAACGCCGTCCCCGGCCCGCATCGCGCAAACCGGATGGGCCGCCTCGAATAGCGCTGGAGACTTCCAATCCGCGGTCAACCGGCGTACGCTAGCCGCAACCGAGGACCAATAAAACCATGCATATCAACGATCTGCTGAAGATCGCAGTCGAGCGGAAGGCCTCCGACCTTCACCTGAAAGTCGGCTCCTTCCCGGTCATCCGCATCGACGGCGCGCTGGTCCCGCTGGCGGACATGCGACGCCTCATGCAGGAAGACACGATCGCGATGGCGTTCTCGATCATGTCGGCCCGGCAGAAGGAAAAGTTCAAGAACAACTTCGAGATCGACATCGCCTACAACGTGCCGAATCTCGGCCGCTTCCGCTGCAACATCTTCCAGCAGCGCGGCACCGTCGGCCTGGTGCTCCGCGTCATCCCGCGCGGATCCTGTCGATCGACGACCTGCTGCCTTCCGCCCGTGCTCGAGAAGATCTGCCAGGAGCAGCGCGGCCTCGTGCTCTGCACCGGGACGACCGGCATCGGGCAAGTCGCACGACGCTCGCCGCGATGATCGACCACATCAACGCGACGCGCAACGAGCACGTCATGACGGTCGAGGATCCGATCGAGTTCCTGCACCGCGACAAGAAGTCGATCGTCAACCAGCGCGAGGTCGACGTCGACACCAAGGGCTTCGCGGTGGCGCTGCGCAGCGCCCTGCGCCAGGACCCGGACGTCATCCTCGTCGGCGAAATGCGCGACTACGAGACGATCGAGACCGCGCTCGCTCGCCGCCGAAACCGGCCACCTCGTCTTCTCGACGCTCCACACCCTCGACGCGACCGAGACGATCAACCGCATCATCGCCGTCTTCCCGCCGCACCAGCAGAAGCAGATCCGCCTCCAGCTCGGCGCCGTGCTGAAGGCCGTCATCTCGCTGCGCCTGATGCCGCGCGCGGACGGCCTCGGCCGCGTGCCGGCGGCCGAAGTGCTGATCCGAACCGACTACGTCCGCGAGTGCATCGAGAACAAGGAGAAGACGAAGTACATCAAGGACGCGATCCAGCAGGGCACGTCGCAGTACGGCATGCAGACGTTCGATCAGTCGCTCTACAGCCTCTACAAGTCGGGGCTGGTCACGCTCGACGAGGCCCTCAAGCGCTCGACCAACCCGAACGAGTTCAAGCTCCGGATCCAGGGCATCCAGTCCACGTCCGACCTCGCGCGGGAGGAGATGGACGCGGCGCTCGAGGCGCCCTCGGATTTCAACCCGCTCCAGGAGGAGTCGCCCTTCGACTTCTCCAACCAGCCTCCGGGGCGCGGCTAGACGAAGCGCGGAGCCCGGCCCCCCGCGCGGCCCGAGTCCGCGGAAGCGGCATTCGAGCGGGCCCTGCGCCTGCTCGGCATCCGGCCGCGCGGCCGCCACGAGCTGCAGACCGGTCTCGCGGACCGAGGCTTCGCGCCGCGTCGCGGTCGCCGGCGCGATCGAGCGGCTCGAACGGCAGGGCCTTCTCGACGACCTCGCGGCGGCGCGATCGGCGCGTGCGGCAGCGCGCTCGCCACGGCGCCGCGCGGGTCGCGCGGGAGCTGCGGGCGCGGGGCTTCTCGAAGGAGACCATCGCGGCCGCCTTCGAAGCCGAAGGAGGAGCCGAGCGGGAAGTCGAGGCGCTGCGGCGTGCGTTCGAGAGGCTCTGGAAGGCGAGGGCGGGGCTCGAGCCCGGGCTTCGCCGCCGGCGGGTGTTCGACGCCCTGACGCGGCGCGGATTTCCGGCGGACAGGATTTCTGAGATCATCCGGGGCGGGTATGAAGTCGAGTGAGGTCCGGGAGCGGTTCCTGCGCTACTTCGAGGAGCGCGGGCACCGCCGCGTTCCTTCGTCGTCGCTGATCCCGGCCGAGGACCCGACGCTGCTCTTCACCAACGCCGGGATGAACCAGTTCAAGGACGTCTTCACCGGCCGCGAGAAGCGCGACTACCGCGCGCGCCACGACCGTCGCAGAAGTGCGTCCGGGCCGGCGGCAAGCACAACGACCTCGACAACGTCGGGCTACACCGGGCGCCACCAGACGTTCTTCGAGATGCTCGGGAACTTCTCGTTCGGCGACTACTTCAAGGACGAGGCGATCCGGTTCGCCTGGGAGCTCGTGACGGACCGGGAGAAGGGCTACGGACTCGATCCCGCGCGGCTGTGGGCGACCGTCTATACCGAGGACGACGAGGCCGCGAAGCTCTGGGAACGGCACCTTCCCGCCTCGCGGATCCTGCGCTTCGGCGAGAAGGACAACTTCTGGGCGATGGGCGAAACGGGGCCGTGCGGGCCGTGCTCGGAGCTCCACTACTACCGGGGCGACGAGTCTCGCGGGGAACGCGGCTGCGCTGGTCAACGGCCCCGGCGACGACACGCTGGAGATCTGGAACCTCGTCTTCATGCAGTTCGAGCGCGATGCCTCGGGGAAGCTGACGCCGCTGCCGCGACCGTCGGTGGACACCGGCGCCGGACTCGAGCGGTTCGCCGCCATCCTTCAGGGCGGCGAACAACAACTTCGACACCGACCTCTTCGCGCCGATCCTCGCCGAGATCGAGCGAGCTCTCGGGCCAGAAGTACCGCGGCGAGATGGCTCCCGAGGACGCGCCGTTTCGCGTGATCGCGGATCACGTCCGGGCCGCGACGATGCTCGATCGCCGACGGGGCCCTGCCGTCCAACGAGGGACGAGGCTACGTGCTGCGCCGGATCCTGCGGCGCGCGATGCGCTACGGGCGCCGGCTCGGCCTCGAAAAGCCGTTCCTCTTCCGCCTGGCGCCGACCGTCGTCGAGGGATTCGCCGGCGTCTACTTCGACGCGGAGAAGGCGGAGGCCGTCGGGCGGACGGTGGCCGGCGTCCTCGCTCCCGAGGAAGAGCGCTTCGGCCGCACCCTCTCCGAGGGGGCGGATCGCGTGGGCGAGGCGATCGAGAGGCTTCGCCGCGAGGGCGCGACGGCACTCTCGGGCGAGACCGTGTTCCGCTTCTACGACACGTACGGAATCCCGCTCGACGTCATCGAGGAGATCGCGGGCGACGAAGGGGTGGCCGTGGACCGCGCGGGCTTCGAGGAGGCCATGGAGCGCCAGCGGGCCGCCTCCCGCGGCTCGGCGAAGTTCGCGGCGGAGGACTCCTCGGTGTACGGGCGTCTCGAGCTGCCGGCGGAGCACTCCGTGTTCCGCGGCTATCCCGAGCAGGACTTCGTCTCACTCACGGGCGCGCGGGTTCTCGGGATCGTCCGCGACGGGAACGAGACCGGACGCCTCGAAACCGGCGAGAGCGGCGACGTGATCACGGATCGGACGGTCTTCTACCCGGTCGGCGGCGGCCAGGTCGCCGACACCGGAGAGTGGACCTGGCCGGACGGGAGGGCACGGGTGACGGACGTCCAGAAGCCCCTTCCGAATCTCATCGCGCACCGTGTCCGCATCGAGGCGGGCAGGCTGGACCTCGGCGCCTCCGTGGACATGTCGATTCCTGAATGGACGCGCCGTCGCACGCAGGCAAACCACACCGGCACGCACCTCCTTCACGCGGCGCTGCGGCGGGTGCTCGGGCCGACGGCGCGGCAGATGGGCTCCTACGTCGGCCCCGACAAGCTGCGCTTCGACTATGCCGCGGCTTCCGCCACGACGCCCGAGCAGCTCGCGGAGATCGAGCGGCTCGTCAACGAGGAGATCCTGCGCGACCTTCCCGTGAGCAAGGAAGTCATGGCGATGGACGACGCGCGTCGGAAGGGCGCCGACATGTTCTTCGGCGAGAAGTACGGCGACCGCGTCCGCGTCGTCGAGGTCGCGGGCTTCTCGACGGAGCTCTGCGGCGGCTGCCACGTTCCCCGCACGGGCGAGATCGGTGCGTTCAAGATCCTCTCCGACCGCGGCATCGCTCAGGGGCAGCGGCGCCTGGAGGCGGTCACTTCGCTCGGGGCGGTGGAGCTCCTCGGGGAGGACGAGCAGATCCTGGCGGCCCTGTCCGCCTCCGCGCAGGTTCCGCGGGAGTCGCTCGCCGCCCGCTGGAGCGAGCGTGAGGACCGCGTCAAGTCTCTCGAACGGGAAGTCGCGTCGCTCAAGCTGAAGCTCGCGTCGGGAGACGCGGGCGGCGGAGGCGAACGCCTCGAGGTCGGGGGAGTACCGATCGTAACGCGGGTCGTCGAGAGTCTCTCGATCCCGGAGCTCCGCAACCTGTCGGACACCCTGCGCTCGAAGTTGAAGAGCGGCGTCGTCGTCGTCGGCACCGTCGGGGAGGGCAAGACCTCGGTCATCGTCGCCGTGACCCCCGACCTGACCAAACGGCTCCCCGCCTCCCAGATCGCGAGCCGGGTGGGAAAGGCCCTGGGCGGAAGCGGCGGAGGCAAGCCCGATCTGGCCCAGGCCGGGGGAAAGAACGCCGCGGACCTGCCGGCCGGACTGAAGGCCGCGGCCGAGGCCGTGCGGGATCTTCTGACGGAGCCCGTTCCCGCCGCCTGAAACGTGCGCCGCGTCACAGGCCGCAAGATACTGACGGCTCGGACGTTGCGGCCTCCCCGCGGGACGCTATAATCGAAGCTCAAAATCCATGAAGTGTCGTGCGTTGCTCCTCGCGGGGAGTTTTTTCGCCGCGGCCGCGCTTTCGGCGCAGGTCCGCGTCGCCGTCAAGGACGGCCGGCGCGTGATCTACAACGACGGCCCGGCCAACATCGGCGCGAGCGAATCCTGGCTCGCCTCGCGGATGCGCCAGCCCTCCGCGTACGACGACCTGATCGCCGTGGCGGCTCGCGAGAACGCGATCGACCCGAAGCTGGTCAAGTCCGTGATGCTCATCGAGTCGGACTTCAATCCCGCCGCGATCTCCCGGAAGGGCGCGAGGGGCCTGATGCAGCTCATGCCCGCGCTGGCGGCCGAGCAGGGCGTCCGCGACGTCCACGACCCGAAACAGAACATCGGAGCCGGAACCCGCGAGCTTTCGCGGCTGATGTCGGTCTATGACGGGGATCTCGTCAAGTCGCTCGCGGCCTACAACGCGGGCGAAGCCGCCGTCGAGCGCTACGCGGGCGTTCCGCCGTACGCCGAGACTCGGCTCTACGTGCGCAAGGCCCTCGCCGCCTACGGCCGGTCCGATCTCGGCCGCGGGCTCCCGGCCACGGAGACTCTCGGAGCGCTCTCGGGAAGGTCGGGTCGGTCCGTCCAGTGGCTCCGCGACGCGCGCACCAACCGCGTCATCCTGACGACGAAGGGCAAGCCGGCTCCGCGTCGCCTCGGATAAGGGGCCTCGCATGTCGCGCGTCGCCGGGGAGGTTCCCCCCGTGGACCAGGGACTCTTCCTGTTGCACTTGAACCGGGCTCGCCGCACGGTCCGAACCGGAAACTTCGAGGAAGCCTGGGTGGAGCTCGAACAGGCCCGGACGCTGCGGCCCAACGACGAGGACGTGCTGAACCTCGTTTCGCTGCTCGAGTACAAGCGCGGCCGCTACGACGAGGCCGCCACCGCCGCGCGGGCGTTGCTGGCCGAGAATCCTTCGTCCGAGGTCCTCCGCTCGAACCTCGGGCTGATCCTCCTCAAGGCCGGCCGTCTCGCCGAGGCGGAGAAGGAGCTGCGCTCCGCGATCGAGCTGGCGCCCGGCCACCTGCGCAGCCATCTCTACCTCGGTCTGCTGTACCAGAACCGCGGCAAGCTCGGCCTCGCCCTCGAGCACCTGAGGATCGCGGGAGCGAAGCGACGCGTCGTCGAGATCGAGGAAGCGCTCCGGCGCCCGACCCGGGAGACGACACCGCGGCCCGGGAACGGTCTCTCCGACACCGCGCCGACCCGCAAGGCGGCGGGTGCGGCCTCGGGCGGCGCGGGGGAGCGAACGGAGTACGAACCGGCCTTTCCGGACGCCCAGGAGGGCTCGGCGCTCGGCTCTGCGGCCGCGTCGAGTCGCTCGGCGATCCCGTCGGGCCCCGAGGCGCGGCCGCTGTTCAAGGTGCGGCCGGAGGGCGGCCTGGAGGTCGCGTCGCGCGGGACGGTCTTCGTCCGCAAGGGCTGCGTGGCCTGGTACAGCGGCAACATTCGATTCGTCGCCGAGCCGAGCTTCCGTGGCACTTCGCTCGAGCGCATCCTGCGCTGCGTGGGAGTCGGCACACTGCTCGTGAACGACCCGGGTCGCCGGGCGTACCGGCGCGAGGTCTCCGGCTCGACCCTCGTGGTCGAGGGAGGCCGTCTCCTCGCCCTCGATCACGGCCTGACCTTCCGCCTCGACGCGATCCAGGACTTTCGCCACAACCGCCGGGTCGATCTGCTCAAGGTGCACGGCCGCGGGAGCGTCGTCTTCTCGGTCGGCGGACCGGTGCTCTCCCACGAGGTCTCGCCCGATTTCCCGCTCTCGATCTCGTCGCGCGATCTGGTCGCCTGGACCGGCGATCTCGTGGCCTCGGTGCTCGACGATCAGTTCCTCGAGGAGGTCATGCAGCCGGACATCGCGAGCCCTCCCAAGATCCGCTTCGAGGGTGAGGGAGTGGTGCTGACCGAGCCGCCGCGCCCGCGCCGCCGTTCCTCCGACGCGGACCGGCCGGTGGGGCAGAGAAGGAACTAGGGCTCCGCCGGCGAAACGCGTGGTCAGGCCCGGGCGACGAACTCCTTCAGGCGGGCCTGCGACTCTTCGAGGATGCGCTCCAGAGCCGCACCTTCCTCGTGCTCGCAGTAGAGGCGGACCATCGGTTCGGTTCCCGAGAGCCGGTGCAGCAGCCATCCCCGCTCGCCGAAGACGTACTTCACGCCGTCCCGGTCCTGGACGCGCGTGACGGCCTCTCCCGCCACGGAGGCGGGAGCTTCCCGCTGGACGCTTTCGACGTAACGGCGGACGACCTCGACGGGGAGGCGCACGTCGCGGCGGCCGTATTCGTAGCGTCCGAACTCCCGGGCCAGGTCCTCGAGGGCCGTCTCCAGATTGCGCCCCGACTTCGCGAGGCTCTCGAGCAGGAGAAGCGCCGAGAGAACGCCGTCCCGCTCGGGCAGATGAAAGGCGAAGGCATAGCCGCCGCTCTCCTCGCCGCCCGCCGCCGCCTCTCCGCGGTTCATGAGCTCGGCGACGTACTTGAAGCCGATGCCGGTCTCGATCAGCGGAGCGCGAAGCGCGCGGGCGATCCGGTCCACCTGGAAGGAAGTCGAGAACGTCTTGGCGATCCCGCCGGAGACCCCGCGGCGGCGGAAGACGTGGAGCAGCAGCAGCCCGAGGACCTGGTGCGGGGAGACGAACCGGCCCCTCGCATCGAGCACGCCGAGCCGGTCCGCGTCGCCGTCCTGCGCCACGGCGAGGTCGTGGCCTTCGGCGCGCACGCGGTCGGCCGCGGCGGCGAGGTTGGCGCCGATCGGCTCGGGGTGGACGCCGCCGAAGAGCGGGTCGCGCGCCGAGCGAAACGGCTCGATTCGAAGCGTCCCTCCCGAGAGGATGTCGGCGACGAGCGTGCCCGCGGCGCCGTGCATCGCATCGGCGAGAACGGAGAGCTTCGCCGCCCGGATGGCCGCGACGTCGACGAGGGAGGCCAGCCGCTCGCGGTAGCCCGTGACGAGATCGGCGGACTCGATCGTTCCCGCGCGCGCGTTCGGGGGCAGCGGCCGGTCCGCCTCGGCGGCGATGGCGGCGTAGTCCGCGGGGGGCGCGCTGCCTCCGAAGTGCGCCTTGACCTTGAATCCGTTGTAGCGGCCCGGGTTGTGGCTGGCGGTGATCGCGACGCCGCCGCGCAGCCCGAGCCGGCGGACGTGATACGAGACCCCGGGCGTCGGAATCGGGCGATCCGAGAGAAGCACGTCGATCCCGGCGGACGCGAAGGTCTCTGCCGCCGCGCGCGCAAACTCGGGCGAGAGAAACCGCGTGTCGTAACCCATGACGATCCGTCGAGAGTCCCCGGGGCGGCCGTCTCCGACGTAGAAGCGGGCCGTCGCGGCGGCGATGCGGCGAATCTCGGCGAACGTGCAGTCGTCGGCGATGACGCCGCGCCACCCGTCCGTCCCGAACGCGATCGTCACGGCCCGACCGCGCGAGGCGAGCGGAAGGCGGCGAGCCTCGCTTCGTCGTAACCCTGCCGGGCGAGGAACTCGGAGGCCTGCGCGAAACGGAATCCCCGGCTCTGCAGCCCGTCGAAGAGCGTGCCGATCCGCGCCGCGACGGGCTCCTCCCGATCGCTTCCGAGGTGCAATAGGACGATGCCGCCGTTCTCGGCGTGCGCCACCAGGCGCGCGAGGAGACGGTCGGCCGGCTGGTAGGCCCGGGAGCGCGGGTCGCTGACCCAATCGAGGCCGTCGAGGCCCGAGCGTCCGCCGGTCCAGCCGACGTGCCAGTACCCGGCTTCCGCGGCCCAGCGGCGGATCTCGGCGTTGTGCTCGCCGAAGGGCGCGCGCCAGAGCGGAGCCATGGTGCGGCCCGTCGCCTCGCGATACAGCCGCGCCGTGCGGGCGAGCTCCCCGGTCACGAACGCGCGGTCGACGCCGGGGCGCGTGGTCTGGCGTCCGTCGGCGGCGTAGGTGGTCAGGTGAGGATGCGTGTCGGTGTGGTTGCCCACCTCGTGGCCCTCGGCCGCGATGCGGCGCGTCAGGTCCGGATACCGGCGGATGAATTCTCCGGAGAGAAAGATCGTCGTCCGGATTCTTCGAGCCGACAGGGCATCCAGGATCGCCGCCGCTCCGCGGTCGGAGGACCCGCCGTCGAAGGACACGACGATCTCCGGCCGGTCGCCCGGTCCGCGCGTCAGATCGGGCGCGGCGGGGCCGGGCGGCAGGGCGGCGGGAGGGGGCGCCTGCACCAGGACGGGCGGCGCGGGTGCCGGGATTGGCGCGGCGGGCCGGGCCGCCGGGACGCGGAGTGCGGCGGCGGGGCCCGGCGCCGGGGCCGGAGGCGGCGCCGGCGGCGAGTAGACGAGGGGCGAGGAAAGCGGAATCGCGCCCACCCGAAACGGCCCCTTCTCGCGAACCCCGTCGAACACGAAACGCCCGTCTTCGACCGGCGCGGCGCCGAGGAAGCGGGAGCCCGAAAAAAGGAACACGGCCGTTCCGGAGGTGGACGAGCCCTCCAGCCGAAGCCCGCCGGGAGTGCCGACGATGGAATCGAGCCGGGCCGTCGGCGCGTCGCGCCGCGGTCGGGCGAGCGGGGGAGGGACGTTCAAGCCGTCGAGCTGGCGGACGGTGCGCAGCGCCAGCGAGACGGGCGCCGCGGCGGCGAGCATCACGGCGAGCACGGCCACGCGGGCCGGGACCGGCGTCGCCAGGATCTGGCGCGCCCGGCGCCACACGGCGTGCCGCCCGGCATCGCGCGCACACCGCTCCGAGCAGTACAGGTGCCCGCGCATGCGGACCTCGCACAGCCGGCAGATCGGCTTCCGGCAGAAATGGCAGCTCTTGTGGGCGCGCCGGCCGGAGTGCGTCGGACAGGGGACGTTCACCCGTCCATTATGCGGGTAGGCGCAAGCGGCGCGGGCCGGCGAGGCCGGCGCGAGCGGGAGCGGGCGCGGAGGACGTTGCTATAGTTCGAGGGGCGACCTTGAAGATCAACCTTCCCAACGCGCTGACCCTGCTTCGCATCTTTCTCGTGCCCTTTCTGGTCGTCGTTCTGCTGACGAAGTTCGACGGACGCGAGATCGTAGGGCTCGTCATCTTTCTGACCGCCGTCGCGACCGATTTCCTGGACGGCTGGCTCGCGCGCCGACGCCGCGAGATCACGACGCTCGGGGCCCTCCTCGACCCGATCGCCGACAAGCTCCTGATCTCGGCGGCGTTCATCTCGCTCGTCGAGCTCGGACTGGCGCCGGCCTGGATGGTGGTGGTGGTCATCGGCCGCGAGTTCGCGGTGTCGGGCCTGCGCTCGATCGCGTCGGGCCGGGGCATCGTGATCTCGGCCTCGGCATGGGGGAAGGCGAAGATGGCGACCCAGATCGCGGCGGTCGCGCTCCTGATCCTGGCGCTCCGGGACGACGTGTTCGCGATACCCGGGCGGATTGCGCTCTGGCTCGTCGTCGCCGTCGCCCTGGTCTCCGGTACGGACTACTTCAACCGCTTCCTTCGACAGATCGTCCTGACGCCTCCGTCGCCGGCCGACCGCGGCTAGCTCCGCCGACGCGCCGCAACAGGAATCGCCAGATGGGCCGCCCCTCCTTCGCGTACTTGAGCTCGTAGTTCGTCGGCGGCGGCGCCGGCAGCGACGCCCACTCGATCCGTTCGAGCGAGGGCACCGTCTCGACCAGCGACTCGAGGTCGCCGCCGTACTCGGGGTGGTCGGTGGCGATGCGGAGGATGCCGCCCTCGACGAGGCGCGAGGCGGCGATCTCGAGGAAGACGCCGTCGAGCAGGCGGCGCTTCTTCTGCTTCTTCTTCGGCCAGGGATCGGGAAAGTACACGTGAAACGCCGCGACGCTGCGGATCGAAAGCCCCGCCTCGACGAAGAGGCGAGCGTCGGCGCGCAGCATCGAAGCGTTGGGCAGCGCCGAGCGCTCGACCCGTTCCCGGCAGAGGCGATAGTACGAAAGCGATCGTTCCACGCCGAGGAAGTCGCGCTCGGGATGCGCCCGGGCGGAGGCGAGCAGGAAGCGGGCCTTGCCGCTCCCGATCTCGATCTCGAGGGGAGCGCTCCGGCCGAAGCGCCGCTCGGAATCGAACGGTCGCGGCGGCCAGAGCTCCTCGTCCTGTGATCCCGGAAACCGTCCCGGCGAAGGCGCTGTGCTACCCTGATTTCGCAATCCCGCGATTGTCATGCCCACGATCGTCTTCGTCAACGAAGGGAAGGCCGGTATGGTCGCGGAGGGCACCACCGTCCTGCAGGCGGCGCTCGATCTGGGCGTGAAGATCAGCCACGTCTGCGGGGGAAACGGCACCTGCTCCACGTGCCGGGTCGAGGTGGTCGTCGGGAGCGAGTGCCTCTCGGCGATCAACCCGCAGGAGATGGCCTACGACATGGGCGACGGGCGGCGCCTCGGCTGCCAGGCCCGGATTCGGGGCAACTGCGCCGTGCGGGCCCTGATGATTCCCAAGGTCGAGCTCTACTAGGCGAGCCGCTCGGCCACGGCTTTCGCGAACTCCCGGGTTCCCGCCGAGCCTCCGAGATCCGGCGTCTTCACGCCGTCGCGGAACGTGTCGAGCAGGGCGCGCTCCACCCGGTCGGCGTCGGAAACGAGGTCGAGATAGCGGAGCATCAGGATCGACGACATCAGCAGCGCGGTGGGGTTCGCCTTGTTCTGCCCCGCGATGTCGGGGGCGGTGCCGTGCACCGCTTCGAAGATCGCGCCTTCGAGGCCGAGATTCGCGCCGGGCACCAGGCCGAGGCCGCCGACCAGGCCCGCGGCGAGATCGGACACGATGTCGCCGTAGAGATTCTCGAGCACGAGCACGTCGAAGGTCTCGGGGTTCATCACGAGACGCATGCAGGCCGCGTCGACGATGCGGTCGTCGGCCGCGACGTCGGGGAAGTCTTTGGCGACCCGGCGGAAGCACTCGAGGAACAGTCCGTCGGAGAGCTTCATGATGTTGGCCTTGTGAATCGCCGTCACGCGGCGGCGCCCATGCGTGCGGGCGTACTCGAACGCGAAGCGGGCGATCCGGGTCGACGCGACCTCGGTGATGATCTTGAGCGATTCGACGACGCCCGGGACG
The DNA here is from genome assembly GCA_963738945.1 of uncultured Acidobacteriota bacterium. GTDB lineage: Bacteria > Acidobacteriota > Thermoanaerobaculia > UBA5066 > Gp7-AA6 > DAHUXD01. The sequence goes on along the minus strand of CAVTYD010000002.1, from coordinate 1,177,517 downwards.
ACCGTGTGCTCGAGCCCGCTGTAGAGCGACTCGGTGTTCTCGCGCACGACGACGAGATCGACGTTCTGAAACCGGCTCTCGACCCCCGGCACGTTCTTGACGGGCCGCAGGTTGGCGTAGAGCTCGAGCGCCTGGCGCAGCCGCACGTTCACGGACTGGAAGCCCTTGCCGACGGGCGTGCCGACGGGCCCCTTCAGCGCGACGCGCGCGTGCCGGATGGCCTCGAGCGCCGCCGGCGGGAGCGGATCGCCGTCCCGCTTCTCCGCCTCCTGCCCGACGACGACTTCCTCGAAGGCGATCGGAACGCGGGCGGCGGCGAGAATCGAGACGACGGCGTCGGCGACTTCCGGGCCGATGCCGTCGCCCCGGATGAGCGTGATCGTGCGGGTGGGGTTCACGAGACCTCCCGTTTCTCGGGAGCGGGAGGCAGGATCATGCGGACCTTCCGGATCGAGGTCGGCGTCGCGTCCTCGATGACGAAGTCGGCGAAGCGGCCCTTCCAGCGCTCACCCCGGCGCGGGATGCGGCCGAACCGCAGCATCAGGTGCCCGGCGATCGTTTCCGCCTCGTCCCGCGGAAGCCTGATGCCGAACTGCTCCTCGAGCTCGTCGAGACGGAGGCTGCCCTCGAGGAGGAAGTTGCGCTCGCCCGCGGCCTCGAAGCCGGGCTTCTCCTCGTCGTACTCGTCCTGGATCGGACCGAGCAGCTCCTCGATGGCGTCCTCGATCGTGACGAGCCCGGCCGTTCCGCCGTGCTCGTCCACCACGACGGCCATGTGCGTGTGTCGGCGGCGCATCTCGCGGAAGAGGTCCTCGGCCCGCTTGAACTCGGGCACGAGGAATGGGGGATCGAGGTACTTCACGAGCTCGAAGCTCTTCTCGTCGGCGTCGGACAGGTCGAAGAGGTCCTTGGCGTGCAGGATGCCGACGATGTTGTCGATCGATCCCCGGTAGACCGGAAGCCGGGACAGCTTCTGTTCGCGCAGCAGGGCCTTGAGGTTCTCGAACTTCGCGGTCTCGGGCAGCGCGACGATCTTGGTGCGCGGAACCATGATGTCGCGCACGGTCTTGTCTCCGAACTCGACGACCTTGTGAAGGAGCCGCGTCTCCTCCTTGTGGATCACGCCCTCGTCGGCGCCCAGGTTGAAGACGCTCTTGAGCTCCTCCTCGGTCAGGCCCTGGTGGGCCTGCGGCACGCCGAAGAGGATGAGCAGGCGGTTGGTGAGCCGCACGCAGACCTCGGCCAGCGGCGAGAGGACCCGCATCATCCAGGCGAGCGGCAGCGCGACGGCGCGGGACACCGAGACCGGCGAGGCCGCGCCGATCGCCTTGGGCGTCATCTCCGCGAAGATGAAGAGGGTGACGGTCGTGAAAACGATCGAGATCAGGACCCCGTAGCGCGCCCCGAACCATCCGCTCGCGAGAGTCGTCGCCGAGGCCGACGCCGCCGAGAGGAAGAGGTTCTGTCCGATGAGGATGACCGCGAGCATCCGGGGCGTATGGGCCTTCAATCCCCGGATGATCGCCCCGCGGCGGTCCCCCTTCTCGCGCATGCGCTGCAGGTCGATCCGGCCGAGCGCGACCAGGGCGGTCTCCGAGCCCGCGAAGAACGCGGAGAACGCCATCGACAGCAGGAACGCGAGCACGTAGAGCGTCGTCTGTGGGGCCATGTGGGCTTTCCTTTCGCGTGCGGTCGCGAAGTTTACAGGGGAAGGCGATCGAGGCGCTCGAGGGCCCAGCGCGCGGCGTCGGAGAGTCCCTTCTCCGCGAGCGCCGCGGCCCGATCGAGCGCGGGCCGGCAGTTCCGGTCGCCGCTCGCGCCCGCCGAGAGCGCGGCGTTGCGCTGGAGTCCCCGCCGGGTCGCGCGGTTGACGGCACTCTTTCCGAAGCGCCGCCGCCAGGCGCCGCGGCCCATCCCGAGGACCTCCGCGCGGGTCGGCGCGGGCTCCGGTCCGGGCGCCGTACCGGGCCTGGAGAGGGGAGCGTTCCACGGGCAGACCTCCTGGCAGACGTCGCAGCCGAAGACGTGATCCGCGAGCGCCGCCTTGCGCTCCGCCGGCACGGGACCCGCGTGCTCGATCGTCCAGTAGGCGATGCAGCGCGACGCGTCGAGCACCGCGGGGGCGATGAGCGCCCCCGTCGGGCAGCCTTCGAGGCAACGGACGCAGGAGCCGCACCGATCGGCGACCGGCGCGTCGACGGGCAGGTCGAGGTCGGTGACGATCTCCGCGAGCAGCAGGTAGGAACCCTGCGCGGGATCGATGAGGCAGCCGTTCTTCCCGATCCAACCGAGGCCCGCCGCGGCGGCGAAGGCTCGCTCGGCGATCGGCGTCGAGTCCACGCAGACGCGGCTCGCCCAGGTTCCCGGGAGCCGGCGGCGGGCGTGATCGACGGCGCGGGCGGCGCGCTCGCGAAGGGAGCCATGGTAGTCGGTCCCCCGCGCGTATCGCGCGTAGGTCGAGCCGTCCGCGGCCGTGTAGGGCGCCGCGGAATGGGGCGCCGCGAGGCAAACGACCGAGCGGGCGCCGGAGAGAAGCTCGTTCGCCGACCGGCGCGCGGCGCGGGTGTCGCCGAGGTATCGCATGCCGGCATGAAGCCCGCGGTCGATCCAGCGCTCGAAGCGTTCGAAGCGCGGCGCTTCGCCTGCCTCGGCGACGCCGAACCGGGTGAACCCCTCGCGCTCGGCCTCTTCCCGCAGCACGCGCACGGCGAGGAGGCGGTCCGGCGCCGCGTTTTCGGTCATGGCTCCGATGGTAGCAGGCGCCCTTGCATCCGACGCTCGAGCCCCGCCGCGCCGGCTCGTCACCCGGTACTGTTGCGGCATCCTGTTAGCATCCGCGCGGGAGGCAGGGATGGCGCAACCCGACCGGTTCTCGACCCGGGTCTTTGCTCTCGCCGTGGTGGCCCTGCTGACCTACCTCGTTTTCCGCATCTTCCAGCCGTTCCTGGCGCCGATCTACTGGGCGTTTCTTCTCGCCTTCATGCTCTTCCCGCTGAACCGGCGCGCACGTCGAATCGTCGGCGGCCGGAAGGGCCTCGCGGCCACTCTCCTGACGCTCGGCGTCACGCTCGGAATCGCCGCGCCCGTCGGGATCGGGATGGTCGCCTTCGCGCGTCAGGCGGTGGAGCTCGGGCACCGCCTCTCCGAGACGGCGCGTCAGTATGAGATCGGTGGGCCGCAGGATCTCATGAAGCTTCCGGTCGTCGGCGGCGCCATGACGTGGCTGCAGGACCATCTTCCCGTCGACGGAGAGCAGGTCCGGGCGTGGGTGTTTCAGGGCGCCCGTCAGGGCGTCCAGCTGCTCCTTGCCCGCAGCAGCGACGTGCTGTTCGGGGCGCTCGGCATCGTGGGCAGCCTGACGCTGACGCTCTTCATCCTTTTTTTCTTCTTCCGGGACGGCGACGCCATGGCCCGCCGCATTCGCGGCCTGATTCCGCTGGAAGCGAAGCGCAAGGCCCGGCTCGACGGCCACCTGCAGGCGGTGACTCGTGCGGTGGTCTTCGGGACGGTGGTGACGGCGATCGTGCAGGGCGCGCTGCTCGGGATCGGCTTCTGGATCACCGGCCTCCCGTCGCCGCTGGTCTTCGGCGTTCTCGCCGCGATCATGTCGTTCGTGCCTTTCGTGGGGACGGGCCTGGTGTGGGTCCCGGCCGCGCTTTACCTCTTCGCCTACGCCGCGACCTGGAAGACGGTGTTTCTGGTCGTCTGGAGCGCGCTCGTCGTGGGCTCGGCGGACAACTTCCTCCGCCCTCTGCTCGTCTCGGGTCAGAGCCAGATCGGGACGCTGACGGTGTTCTTCGGGGTCCTCGGAGGGCTCGCCGCGTTCGGTTTCATCGGCCTCTTCGTCGGACCGGTGATCCTCGCGCTCGTGCTCTCGCTGCTCGAGTTCGTGGAAGAGAACGAGTCGGCGGCCGCCGCGGCGCCCTCCTAGCGGCCGCGGGTCAGGGAGCGGGGCGCACCCAGTCCGCGACGAAGATGTTCGTCTCGTGCGGCTGCTTGCCGTTGCGGTTGGAGGCGAAGACGAGGCGCTTGCCGTCGCGGGTGAGCATCGGGAAGCCGTCGAAGTCGGGGCTGAACGTGATCCGCGTCAGGTTCGTGCCGTCCTCGCGGATGACGTAGAGGTCGAAGTCGCGACCCTTCGGGTCGGCGACGTTCGAGGAGAAGATGATCTCCTTCCCGCCCGGCAGGAAGTAGGGCGCGAAATTCGCGGCGCCGTTGGAGGTGACCGCGTGGTCGTTCGAGCCGTCGGCGTTCATGACCCGGATCTCGAGAGCCCTCGGCGCGTAGGTGTGCCGCGCGAGGTTCTCGCGGTACCGGGCCAGATCTTCGGGCGCCGTCGGATGGTCGGCGCGGTAGACGATCTTCTTCCCGTCGTCCGAGAAGAACGGGCCGCCGTCGTAGCCGGGGGTATGAGTCAGGCGCTTCACGTTCGAGCCGTCGGCGTTCATCGTGTAAATCTCGAGGTCTCCGTCGCGCGCCGACGTGAAGACGATCGTCTTCCCGTCCGGGGAGATGGTGGCTTCCGCGTCGTAGTTGGCGGAGGCGAACAGCGGCCGGACGTCGCTGCCGTCGGGCCGCGCCGAGTAGATGTCGTAGTCGTCGAGCGCCCAGACGTAGCCGTGCGAGCGGTCGGGCCGCGGCGGGCAACCCGCTCCGGCGCGAAAGGTCGACGCGTAGAGGATCCGGTCGCCCGACGGAAAGAAGTACGCGCAGGTCGTCTTGCCCTCGCCGTTCGAGACGCGGCGGCGGTCCGAGCCATCGGCGTTCATCGTGAAGATCTGGTCGCACGGGAGGGCGCCGTCGTCCGACTGGAAGATCAGGCGTGCTCCATCCGCGGACCAGTAAGCTTCGGCGTTCTGGCCTCCGAACGTGAGCTGACGGATGTGGGCGAGGTACTTTTCTTCGCCGGGGACGAGGAGCGGCGGCGTTTCCGGCGCCGGCACGGCCGCCGGAGAGGATGGGACCGCGAAGCGAAGACCGGCGAGCGCCAGAGCGGCGGCAAGGGCGTATTTCATGCGGGCGGGGATCTTAGCAGGCCGGGCGGGGCCGCCTCGGGTTGCATCGTTCGGGTCCCGACCTTATCCTCGCCGGAGGCCGGATGGAGCGCGACAGCGACCTGAGACGAGTCCTCGCGGACGAGATCCGCGCGGCGATCGCCGAGACGGCGCCCCATCCCGGGGCTCCGAACGAGGCGGTCGATCCGGCGACGGCGGCGGCGCGGTCCGCGCTGGCTCGTGCCTCGGAGGTCCTGACGCCGTCGGTTCCGCGAGGTGCGGCGCTCGAGCCCGTGAAGCGGCTCGGGATCCGCGCCCTGCGATTCCTCTGGCGCAACCAGTCGGGATTCAACTCACTGTCGCTGGACGCCTCGTCGCGCCTGGCCGATTCGATCGAGCGGATGGGGCGCCAGATCGAGGAGCTCGCCCGCCGGGCCGGCGTCCAGGAGGCGCGGCTCACGCTCGCCGAGAGCGCGGCGCCGAGCGCGCCGTCCGTGGCGCGGGCTGCCGCTCCGAATGCCGGCGCCGGCCGTCCGGATCTGCCGGCGGGCGTCTACGCGCTGTTCGAAGAGCGGTTCCGCGGGAGCCCCGGCGACGTCGCCCGCGGCCAGGGTTCATTGGTCGAGGCGGTCCGGGGCGTGCCGGGGCCGGTGCTCGACGTCGGCTGCGGCCGGGGCGAATTCCTGCGGATCCTGTCGGCCGAGGGCATCCCGGCTTCGGGCGTCGAGTCGAACCCGGTGACCGTGGCGGCCTGCCGGGCCGGAGGCCTCGACGTCGAGGAGGCCGACGCGCTCGACGCGCTCGGACGGCGGGCGCCAGGGTCGCTCGGCGCGGTCGTGGCCTTCCAGGTCGTCGAGCACTGGCCGCCGGAAGCCATCTTCCGGTTTCTGCAGCAGGCGCGCCGGGCGACGTCGCCGGGCGGCGTCCTGGTCCTCGAGACCGTCAACACCGATTCGCTCTCGGCCCTGCGGTCGTTCTACCTCGACCCGACGCACGTGCGGCCGGTGCCCCCCGAGGCGCTGAAGTTTCTCGCCGAGGCCGCGGGATTCTCGGACGCGCGAATCGAATACCGATCGCCGCTGCCTCCGTCCGAGCGTCTCGAGGAGCGCTCGGACAACGACCGGAAGCTGAACGCGCTGCTCTTCGGCGCCCAGGACTACGCGCTGATCGCGCGGGTCGCGGCCTCCCCTTGAGACCACGCCGCGTCCTCGTCCTCGCGGTGCAGGCGCCGTTTCTGCACGGAGGCGCCGAGCGCCACGTCCGCCGATTGACGGAGGAGCTCGTCCGCCGCGGTGTCGAGGCCGACCTCGTGGCGATGCCGATCGGGGAGCGCGAGCGGTTCGACCTGATCCGCGCGGCGCTCGCCTGGCGCAGCCTCGACCTGACGGAGTCGGGGGGCCGGCCCGTGGACGCGGTCATCGCGACGCGTTTTCCGACCTACGCGGTGCGCCACCCGAACAAGGTCGTATGGCTGATCCACCAATACCGGCAGGCCTACGATCAGCTCGGCACCCCGTACAGCGACTTCACCTCCTCGCCGGAGGACCTCCGAACGCGCGAGGTCATCGGGCAAATCGATCGCGTCGGCCTGACCGAGGCGAGGAAGGTATTCGCGAACTCGCAGACGGTAGCGGCGCGCCTGGCGCGGTTCAACGGAATCGCGTCGGAGCCGCTCTACCATCCGCCTCCGCTCGCGGGGCGCTACCGAAACGGACCCCCCGGTGACACGGTCCTCTGGATCGGGCGGCTCGAGGAGTGGAAGCGTCCGGGCCTGCTGCTCGCGGCGCTGCCGCATGCGCCCGAGGCGCGCGCCGTGTTCGTCGGCCGCGGGCCGGAGGAGGAGCGTCTGGCGGCGATGGCCTCCGCGCTGGGCGTGAAGGACCGCGTGCGCTTCGTGCCGGAAGTGGACGACGAGACGCTGCTCTCGATGTACGCCAACGCCCGCCTCGTGGCGGTGACGGCGGCGGGCGAGGACCTCGGCTACGTGCCTCTCGAGGCCTTCCTGTCGGGAAAGCCGGTTCTCACGACGGAGGACGCCGGAGGTCCGCTCGAGTTCGTGAAGGACGGCGTCACGGGAATCGTGACGGCGCCGCGGCCCGAGGCGCTCGGCGTCGCGTTGAGGCTCGCGTGGCCGCGCCTCGACGTGCTGCAGTCCCTCGGCGAGGCCGGCCGCGCGCGAGCGGCTCGCCTCGACTGGGACGGCCCGGTCGAGGCCCTGCTGTCGGCCGCGGGCCTGTCATGACCGCCGGCCGGACCGGGTCGCGCGATCCGCTGCGGGAGCTCGCCCGGGAGCGGGGCCGCGTGATGGGAGAGCTGGGACTCAGGCCGGACGACGCCCGATGGGCGCGCTCCGAGGCGGAAGCGGTCGCCAGCCTCACGGTCGCTCGAACGAGGTTGCGCCTGCCGGCTCCCGTCTCGCGCGTCCTGCGCCGGCTGGCTCGCGCCCTGCGCTAAGAGGGGTCCCCCTTGCGGACCCTCGCCGGCGCCGCCTTGCGAGGGCGCGGCACACGGCGGCGATCCGCCCACAACCGCACGCGGTTCCGGCCCTCGTCCTTGGCGGCATAGAGCGCCTGGTCGGCTCGAAACAGCAGCTGATGCGGCTCGTCTTCCTGGAGGTCGGCGGTGTCCGCGAGGCCGGCCGAGGCGGTGACGTGGAACGGACGGCCGTCGCTCTCGAAGGTCTCGCGCTCGATCGTGCGCCGCACGCGCTCGGCCACCCCCAGCGCCGCGCGTGCCGACGTCTCCGGGAAGAGGACGGCGAATTCCTCTCCGCCATAGCGGCAGGCGATGTCGCTCGAGCGGACCGCGGCGCGGAGGGCCTTGCCGAAGCTCCGGATCGCCACGTCTCCCGCGCCGTGGCCGAGCGTGTCGTTGACCCGCTTGAAGTGATCGAGATCGAAGAGCGCCACCGACATCGTGGAGGCATAACGGCGGTGCCGCGCCCATTCCTCCGCGAGCCGCGTTTCGAAATAGCGGCGCGAGGACAGGCCCGACAGCTCGTCGGTGACGGCGATCTGCCAGTTTCGCGAGGCATGGAGGGATGCGGTCAGCGGCGAGAGCAGGGCCCGGATCTCGGATTTGCGGCGCTCGTCGATCGGCTGCGGAGACAGGAGCAGCAGATACGCCAGCAGCACGTCGCCGGAGTACAGGGGAAGATGCAGGCGCTCGGTCGGACCGCCGCCCGGGAGCAGCTCCAGCGGGGCGAAGGAGCGGTCGGTTTCGGTGGCCGCGAATCGAAGCAGCGCGCGCGTGTCGACGGATTCGCCGAGGTACGGGTGTTTCGGATCGCACGTCGGCCGGCGGTTCGACGGCGAATCCCCGGCGAGCGTCCAGACCTCGTAGATCCGTTGCGAGCCATCGATGCGGTAGAGGTCGAAGGCCGCCAGCGGGAGGATCTCGCAGGCCGCCTGGTAGGCATGGAGAAGAATCTGCGCCGGGTCCGGCGACTCTCCGAGGAAGTGCCCCTCCCGCTCGCGCGCCTGAAGCCGGCTCGACAGCTCGCGGACGCGGCGGGCGAGCCGCGCGGCGCGCCAGGCCGCGGCCGCGGCCGCGCCGAGCAGCAGGAGGTCCGCCCAGAGGGGCAACACTGCCGTCAGTGTAGCGGCAGCCGGAAAAACAACGAGGCCCCCTCGCGGGGGCCTCGGGGTTTCTCGAGTCGGGAAGTTACTTGGCAGCCGGGGTCGCGGTGGCCGGAGCCGTCTCGGTGCTCGTGGTCGTGGTCGTGGAGGTCGTCGTGGTCGCCGTCGACTCGGTTCCGGTCGTCGCCGTGCTCGTCGCCGCCGTTCCGGTCTCCTCGACCACCGCCGGGGCTTCCGCCGCGGGCGCGCTCTCCGGGGCCGGAGCCTCCTTCTTCTGGCAACCGGTCGTGATCATGAGAGCCGTCGCGGCCGCAAAACCCAGAGTCAGAAACTTCTTCATATCCCTCTTCTCCTTCTTTCTAAACGCGATCAAAAAAAACGTGTTCTCCTCGAGAGCGCAGCCGAAACGCCCCTACGGAAAATCGACGCGGAATCATATCCGATGACGGGAGCGTGTCAAGGACGAAGCCCTCGGGCGCGCCCTCGACGCACGAAGGCCGTCGCGGCTATCCTTCACCCGGGGGGAAGGCCACCGCGCCTTTCCACGGAAACAGGCATACGAGGGTTACCGAGTGTTCGAGTCACTGGGCGATCGGATGCAGGCGGTCTTCAAGGAGCTCCGCGGCGAGGGGCACCTGACGGATTTCCACATCGAGACGGCGTTGCGAGAGATCCGGCTCTCATTGCTCGAGGCGGACGTGGCTCTGCCCGTCGTGCGGCAATTCACGGCTCGGGTCAAGGAGCGGGCCGTGGGTGCCAGGGTCGCGCAGCAGCTCTCTCCGGCCCAGGAGGTGACCCGCATCGTCCGCGACGAGTTGAAGGCTCTCCTCGGCGGGGAGAACGCCGATCTCGTGCTTCCGGGGAAACCCGCGGTCATCGCACTCGTTGGCCTCCAGGGATCCGGCAAGACCACCTCGGCCGCGAAGCTCGCACGGCTGCTCAAGAACCGGGGCCGTTACCCCATCATCGCCGCGGCCGACCTCGCTCGGCCCGCCGCGGTGCAGCAGCTCGTCGTCCTCGGCCGGCAGATCGGCGTGCCCGTGCATTCGCCGTCCGGCATCACGGATCCGGTCGAAGTCGCGCGCAGCGGCCTGCGGGAAGCGAGGCAGACCGGCCGCGACACGCTCATCGTGGATACCGCCGGCCGACTCCACATCGACGAACGCCTGATGGCCGAGATCCGGGCGATCGCCGCGGCCGTCGAGCCGCAGGAGACGCTCTTCGTGGCGGATGCCATGACGGGGCAGGACGCGGTCAAGTCCGCGGCGGGATTCGCCGAGGCGCTGCCCCTGACCGGGATCATCCTGACGAAGACCGACGGAGACGCCCGCGGCGGGGCGGCGCTCTCGGTCGTCACGACGATCGGCAAGCCGATCAAGTTCGTGGGAGTCGGCGAAAAGCCGGAGGATTTCGAGCCCTTCCACCCCGACCGCATGGCCTCCCGCATCCTCGGGCTCGGCGACGTCATGACCCTCATCGAGAAGGTCGAGGCGAGCGTCGACGCCGACTCCGCGCGCAAGCTCGCGGCCAAGACGGCGGCCGGCGAATTCACGCTCGAGGACCTTCGCGAGCAGCTCGCCTCCATGCGCAAGATGGGCCCGCTCGAGAGCCTGATCGACCTGCTCCCGAAGGGGGGAGCCATGAAGGCCCTCAAGGGGCCCGAGAGCGTCGATGAGAAGGCATTGACCCGCACCTCGGCGATCATCGATTCGATGACGGTCGAGGAGCGCCAGTACCCGCAGATCCTGAACGGCAGTCGAAAGAAGCGGGTGGCCGCGGGGTCCGGCACGTCGGTGGCGGAGATCAACCGCCTCCTCAAGCAATACCAGCAGATGCGGCGCCTCATGCGGACGGCCCGGAAGGGGGCCCGGGGGCTCGACCTTTCCCGGCTGGCCCTCCCGGGGCCCGGAGGACGGTGAGCCCCGTCTTCGTGTACAATGCGCCGCTTTTGCAGGTCTTGAAGGGGTACTGAAATGGTGAAAATCCGACTGCGCCGAATGGGCGCCCGCAATCGTCCTTACTACCGGATCGTGGTCTCGGACTCGCGCCTGACGGCGCGGGCGGAGGTCCTCGAGGAGCTCGGCTCGTACGACCCGGTTCCCAACCCGCCCGTCCTCTCGTTCGACCGAGAGCGGGCCCGGCACTGGATCGCCTTGGGAGCCAGCGTCTCCCCGACGGTCGCGTCGTTGCTCGCCCGACCGGAGCCCGTCCCGGCTCCCGCCGCCTGAAGCCGATGAAGCGGCTGGTCGAAACGGTCGTTCGCCGCCTTTCCGACGACCCGGCCGAGGCGCGGATCACGGAGGGCTTCGAGGGCAAGACCCTCGTCTACGACATCGACGTTCCGGAAGCCGACCGCGGACGCCTGATCGGGCGCGAGGGAAGAACGATTCGCGCGCTCCGGTCGTTCGTCTCGGCGGCCGCCGCCGCGCAGGGCAAGCGCGTGCTGATCCGCGTCCGCGACTGACGAGGACCCCACCGCGCGCCCGGCGCCGCGGACCCGAGGCCGATTCGATGTCGCCCCTTCTCGTGGTCGCCGAGGTCCGCCGGACGCACGGGCTCTCGGGCGACGTCCTCGTGGAGGTGCGCACCGACTTTCCCGAGCGCCTGCACGAAGGCGTCTCCCTCCTGTGGCGGTCGGGCGGCTCGGAGAGGCGGTTGACCGTGCGCCAGGCGCGTCCCCACGGCAATCGGTTGAGGCTGACCTTCGACGGCGTCGAGACGGTGGATGAGGCCCGCGCGCTGCAGGGCGGGGACCTCTGCGTGGCGCTGGAGGATGCGCATCCGGCTCCGGAAGGTTTTTACTACTCCCACGAAGTCTCGGGCTTCCGCTGCGAGGACATCGCGGGCCGTTCGCTCGGCATCGCGACGGGGCTCGAGAGCACGGCGGCGGGTCCGATGCTGACCATCGAGAGGGCTGGCGGTGAGGCGCTGGTTCCCTGGACCCGGCCGATCGTCGTCGAAGTGGACCGAACGGAACGGCGAATCGTGATCGACCCGCCGGAAGGACTCTTCGACCTGTGAGCATGAACGTCGAGATCCTGACGATCTTCCCGGGCTACTTCGACTCGCCCCTGAGGGAGAGCCTGCTCGGCAAGGCGATCGCGGGCGGGCTCGTCTCCGTGACGGTGACCGACCTTCGCGCCTTCGCCGAGGGCCGGCACCGGAAAGTGGACGACGAGCCTTACGGCGGCGGGGCCGGCATGGTCATGATGGCTCCCGTCGTCGCCGCGGCCATCGAAGCACGACGCGAGTCGCCGCTCGGGCGGGCCTGGACCGTCCTGATGACACCCGAAGGCGCCCCTCTCGTCCACGCGCGGGCGAGCGCCCTTTCCCTCCGGCCGCGCCTCCTGCTCGTCTGCGGGCGCTACGAGGGGATCGACGAACGGGTGCGGGACCTCGGCCTCTTCGACGAGGAGATCTCGCTCGGCGACTTCGTGCTTCCGGGCGGCGAAGCCGCGGCGCTCGCCCTGACGGAGACGGTCACGCGCCTCGTCCCGGGGGTGGTGGGAGCGGCCGAATCCCTGGAACGGGAGTCGTTTCTGGACGATCGCCTCGATTACCCGCACTACACGCGGCCGCGCGATTTCCGCGGCTTTTCGGTGCCCGATGTCCTGCTGTCCGGCGACCACCGGAGAATCGAGCGCTGGCGCGCCGCTCGAGCTCTCGAGAGAACGCGCCTGCGGCGTCCGGACCTGCTGGATCGGCGCCCTCCCGCGCCGGGAGAGGGCGACGAGTGAGCCTCCGGGAGCCCCCACGGCGCCCGGAGCGTGCGGCTTGAACCGGGGCGACACCTTCCGGTAGAATGCGCCGTTTTCTGCGGGCTTTCCGCGAGATCCCCGTATCCGACTGGAGAAGCCATGAGTGATCTTCTGCTCGATCTGGAAAAACCGTCGCTCAAGAGCGGCATCCCGGCCTTCTCGCCGGGGGACTCGGTTCGCGTGCACGTGAAGGTGCGCGAGGGCGAGAAGGAGCGCATCCAGATGTTCGCCGGCGTCGTCATCGCGCGGCGCGGCGGGGGCGCTCGCGAAACCTTCACGGTCCGTAAGATTTCGGGCGGCATCGGCGTCGAGCGGGTATTTCCGCTGCACTCGCCGATCATCGACCGGATCGAGCTGGAGCGAAAAGGCGCGGTTCGCCGGGCCAAGCTCTACTACCTCCGCGGCCGCAAGGGCAAGGCCGCCCGGATCGACGAGAAGCAAACCGAGCCGTAGGAGGCTCCCGACCCCGTGACGCCCGACCCGCTCGCCGCGCTCTTCGCCGAGCTCGGGCGGCTGCGCGAGCTCGCCCTTCTGGAGACCGTTCTCGCGGCACGTGGCTTCGCCTTCGTGGCGGGCGTGGACGAGGCCGGCCGCGGCTCGCTCGCCGGCCCGGTCGTCGCGGGCGCGGTGATTCTTCCCGCGGACTGTGTCCTGCCGGGACTCGACGACTCGAAGAAGCTCGACGCGGAGGAGAGGGCCGGCCTGGATCGCGAGATCCGGCTCCGAGCGGTCGCGTGGGGAATCGGCGTCGTCGAGGCTCGCCGGATCGACGCGGACGACATCCTGCGGGCCAGCCTCGAAGCCATGCGGCGCGCGGTCGGCATGCTGCGGCCCGGTCCGGATGTGCTCCTGGTGGATGCCGTGCGCGTTCCCGGCGTCTCGGTGCCGCAGATCCCGATCATTCACGGCGATGCCCTGTCGGCATCGATCGCCGCCGCCTCGATCGTCGCGAAGGTCCACCGGGACGGTCTCCTCGAGGCGCTCGGACGCCGGCATCCGGTCTACGGGTTCGAGCAGCACAAGGGATACGGAACGCCCGAGCACTGGGAAGCGCTGCGGCGCTTCGGACCCTGCCCCGAGCATCGCCTGACGTATCGAGGGGTGGTTCCGGAGCCCGAAGTCGAGCCGATCGACGCTCGCGCGGGCCGCCGGCGAGGCCAGAGCGGTTAGAATCTTACGGAATGGCGGTCAACCGTGAACAGGTCCTCCAGTCCGCCGAGAAGCTGCTTTCCCGAGGCAAGCTCGACCAGGCGCTGAAGGAGTACCTCCGGGTCCTCGAGGACAACCCCAAGGACATTCCGACGCTGAACAAGGTCGGGGACCTGTACGTCCGGATGAATCGCCCCGGCGAATCGATCCCGTATTTCGAGCGGATCGCCGACTTCTACTCCAAGGACGGGTTCTTCCTGAAGGCGATCGCGATCTACAAGAAGATCAACAAGATCGATCCGGCCCGGCTCGAGGTCTACGACCGCCTCGCCGACCTCTACCACAAGCAGGGGCTCGTGCAGGACGCGCGCAGTCAGTACCAGGTCCTCGCCGACCACTACCAGAAGAACAATCGGATTCCGGACGCGATCGCGGTCTACAAGAAGATGGCCTCGATCGACCCCTCGGATCTGCGCATCCAGGTCCGCCTCGCCGACCTCTATCGCGCCGCCAACCAGAAGGACCAGGCGGTCATGCAGTACGGGCTGATCGGCTCCATGCTGCTCAAGCGCGGAGCGCACGACGAGGCGGCGCAGGTCTTCCAGAAGGCCCTCGAGCTCTCGCCCGACGACGTCGAGACGCAGCGCAACCTGGTGCGCTCGCTCCTGGCGCAGAAGAACGCCTCCGCGGCGATGGCGGTGCTCAAGGCGGCGCCACGCACCGGAGAGAGCATGGGGCTGATGGCCGAGGCGCAGCTCGAGTTGGGGGAGCGGGCCGAAGCCCTCCGGACGGCGGAGCAGGCACTGGCTCTCGACGCGGATGCCGAGACGCCGCGCCTCTTCATCGCCCGCCTTCGCGTGCAGGAGCATTCCCTCGACCGCGCGGTCGATGCGATCGCGCCTCTCGTGGACGCCGCCGTGGCCCGCCGGGATTTCTCGCACGCCGCGGAGTATCTCGAGCCGGTTTTCGCCGCCGACCCGGGTCATGCCGGCGCCCTCCAGAAGATGGCGCAGGTGCTCGAGGCCGAGGGCAACCGCGCTGCCCTCGCGAAGGTCCATCTGCAGCTCGGCCAGGCCGCCGAGGCGCGCAGCCCGTCGACTGCCCTCGATCACTATCGGCGCGCGCAGGAAGCGGATCCGTCCAACGTCGAAGCCGCGCGCCGCATCCAGGAGATCGGTTCGCCGATCGAGGCCCCGGCTCCGGCGGCGGCGAGTACGCCCGCCGAGCCCGAATACCAGGAGCTCATCCTCGACCTGGAAGACTCCGCGTCGGTCCATGCGCCGCAGCCGAACGTGCCGTCGATCGAGGTCGAGGAGTCGGCGCCCGCGGCCGAGCCCGCGCCGCCGGCCCCGGTCCCGGCCGCGGCGGAGGCGTCCCCCGGACCGGGGGCGTCCTCGGAAGACCAGCAGATCGAGACGCTCATCGTCGAGGCCGAGGTCTTCGCGAAGTACGGCTTGTCCGACAAGGCGATCGAGCGGCTCTTCTCGCTCGTCCGCCGCCGTCCGGATCTTCTGAAGGCTCGCGAGCGCCTCGTCGAGCTTCTTGCCGAGACCCGCAATCCCGGGCTCGCCCGCGAGGCCGAGTCTCTCTCGGCTTCACTCCGGGAGCTGGGACGCCCGGAGGACGCGCAGCGCGTGCTCGGACGCGCCGGACTCGAGGGCGGCGTCGCCGGTCCTCCGTCCGGACCTCTCGCCTCTCCGCCGTCCGCCTCGGGTCCCGACGTCGAGTTCGACGAGTTCGAGATCGGCCACCCGGTTTCCCCGCCGGGCGAAGTCTCCGCTCCCGTATTCGAGGACGATCCGATCGAATTCGCCGGGGGAGAGCCGGGCCCGCCCCCGGCGATGGAGAAGCTCTCGACTCCGGAGCCCCTGACCCCGGTGGACACGGAATTCGTCTCCTACGAGCAGCTCGGCAACCTGCTCGAAGACGAGATGTCCCGCGCGGGGGAGAGCGAGGCGGCGCCGTCGACCGAAGTCCCCGTCGTGGACGAGGAAAACCTCTTCGCCGACGAGCAGAAGTTCTTCAACCTCGCCGAGGAGCTCGAGAAGGAGCTCGGAGACGAGGCCGTCGTCGAGGAATCGTCGGAGATCTCGGCCCCCCAGGGCGAGGTCTCCCTCGAAGAGATTTTCCGGGAGTTCAAGAAGGGCGTCGAACAGCAGCTCTCGGCCGAGGACTACGAGACCCACTACAACCTCGGCATCGCCTACAAGGAGATGGGGCTCGTCGACGAAGCCATCGGAGAGTTTCAGCTCGCGAGCAAGGACGCGGGCCGCGCCGTGGAATGCTGCAGCATGCTGGGTCACTGTTTTCTCGAGAAGGGGATGCCGCAGCTCGCGATCCAGTGGTTCCGCAAGGGCCTCGAGACGCCGTCGATCGGGGACCTCGCGACCGCCGGAATGCTCTACGACCTCGCCCGCGTCTACCAGGACACGGGCGACATGGACTCGGCCTACAAGACCTACCAGGAAGTCTACGGCCTGAACGCGAACTACCGCGACGTGGTCCAGCGCGTCAAGGAGCTCGACGCCGGCCGCGCGCGGGGGTCCGGCGACGCGTGATCGACGTCCCCGGAGCCCGAGCCTCTTCGCGAACCCGATCCCGAAATCAGAATCCGGACATGCCCCCACCCCTGCTGGCCGTCGAGGACCTGACCGTCGCGCTCGCGGCGGGAGGCGTGTTCCGGCCGGCCGTCGACCGCGTCTCCTTCTCGGTCGCGTCGGGGGAGGGCGTCGCGGTCGTCGGGGAGAGCGGCTGCGGGAAGACGCAGCTCGCGAGGGCCCTCATGGGCCTGTCGCCGGACGGAGCGAGGGTTTCGGGCAGGGTCTGCTTCGAGGGACGCGATCTGACCCCGCTGTCGGACCGCGAATGGAGCGCGGTTCGCGGACGGCGGATCGGCCTGGTGTTCCAGGAGCCGGCGAGCGCCCTCGATCCGGTCCGCACCATCGGAGAGCACATCGCGGAGGCGGTTCGTCTGCACCGGCGCGTCGGACCGGCCGAGCTCCGCCGGATCTCGCTCGATGCCCTGGCGTCGGCCGCATTCCCGGACCCGGCAGACGCCCTTCAGGCGTACCCGCACCGGCTTTCGGGCGGGCTGCGCCAGCGGGCCTGCCTCGCCATCGCGCTCGCCCCCGGTCCGGGCCTGCTCGTCGCCGACGAGCCGACGGCCTCCCTCGACGCGACCGTCGCGCGCCAGATCCTCGACCTGCTCGACCGGCTTCGGCGGGAGCGCGGGCTCGCGGTCCTGCTCGTCACGCACGACCTCGGGCTCGTGGCCCGGCACTGCGACCGCGTGCTCGTGCTCTATGCGGGCCGCGTCGTCGAAGAGGCCGGCGTGGCCGGGCTCTTCCGCGATCCCGGACACCCCTACACGCGGGGCCTGCTCAAGGCGGCGCCTCGCCTGAGCGGCCGGGCCCGCCGCGCCGGCGAGCGGTACGAGACGATCCCCGGCGCGCTCGAGGACCTTGCGACGCGCCAGGCCGGGGGTTGCGCCTTCGAGCCGCGCTGTTCCGACCGGTTCGAACCGTGCCGGCTTCGGGAGCCCGATCTCTATCCGAGAGGCGAGGCGCGATCCCGATGTTTCCTCGACGAGCCGCGCGGCGGGCCGGACGCGTGAGCGCCTCGGCACCCCCGCTGCTCGACGCGGCGAACCTCGTGAAGCGCTACACGATCCCCGGAGGCCTCTTCCGAGGGAGCTCCCGGGCCCTTGCGGCGCTGCGGGGCGTGAGCTTCGCGATCGGCCGAGGGGAGACGCTCGGCCTGGTCGGGGAGTCGGGAAGCGGAAAGACGACGGCCGGGCGCATCGTCGCGCGCCTCGTCCTCCCCGATGCGGGGAGCGTTCGGCTGGACGGCGAGGACTGGCTCGCCCTCTCGGGAGCGGCCCTGAGACGGCGCCGGCGCGACGTCCAGATCGTCTTTCAGGATCCGCTGTCTTCGCTGAACCCTCGCCTGCGGATCGGCGAGCAGGTGGCCGAGCCGCTTCGCGTGCAGCGGCTCGCCTCGGGCCGAGAGCGGGATGAGCGCGTGCGCGAGCTGCTGTCCTCCGTCGGGCTGTCCGCGGAGACCGCGCGGCGCTTTCCGTCGGAGCTCTCGGGCGGCCAGCGCCAGCGGGTCGCGATCGCGCGCGCTCTCGCGACGGGGCCCCGGCTCGTCGTCTGCGACGAGCCGGTCTCGGCGCTCGACGTATCGGTGGCGGCCCAGGTCGTGAACCTCCTGCTCGATCTTCGCGACCGTACCGGGCTTTCGTACCTCTTCATCTCGCACGATCTCGCGGTCGTCGAACGCCTCGCGGACCGGATCGCCGTGATGTACCTGGGAGCGATCGTGGAGCACGGCCCGGCCCCGGAGATATCCCGCCGGCCGCTGCACCCGTACACGGCCGCGCTCGTGGCTGCGTCGGCCGAGCCGGACCCGGAGTCGCCCCCGAGGGGAGGCGCCCCGGCGGGCGAGCCCGCCTCCCCGCTCGACCCGCCGAAGGGCTGCGCGTATCATCCTCGCTGTCCGATCGCCAGGCCTCGCTGCGGGCAGGAGGCTCCGCCGCTGGTGGAAGCCGGCGCCGGGCGCTTCGCGGCCTGCTTTTACCCGGGCGAGGTGCGGTGATATGAAGGCGCTTTCCGAAACTTTCCCCCATCCCGATGCGTAGAGGAGTTGACAAAGGAGTCATGGAATGAAGAGTTTGGCCACGACCCGGGTGCTTCGTGCGACACTGGCCGCCGCGGCGTCCCTTTTCGCCGCCGGCGTCCTCTGGGCGCAGTCGCCGTCGGTCCTCTCCGCCGTCCCGGGCGAGCGGCAGACGATGCCGCTTCCCGCGGCCGAGAAGGACGGCATCCACCTGACCCTCGAGCAGGCGATCGGGCTGGCCCTGGCGAACAACACCGACCTGAACGTGACGATCAACGCGGCCGAGTCGTTCCAGTACAACCTGCTCTCGAACGAGGGCATCTTCGACCCCCTGCTCCAGGGGTTCGCGAACCGCAACCATCAGGAGACGCCCTCCTCGAGCCAGCTCTCCGGCGCGCCGATCAGCGTCGACCAGGACACGTACAACTACGGCGCGAGCGTGACGCAGCTCGCGCCCTGGGGCGGTCAGTTCACCCTCGGGACGACCGGCGGACGACTCGCGACGAACTCGGAGTTCTTCAACGTCAACCCGTCCTTCAACGCGGGCCTGCAGCTCTCGATGACGCAGCCCCTGCTGCGCAACTTCGGCATGACCGCGACCAAGTGGAACATCTGGATCGCGAAGGATCAGCGCGATTCGGCCTACCAGGCCTTCGTCCGGAGCGTACAGACCGGCATCGACTCCGTCATCCAGGCCTACTGGAATCTGGCGTACGCCTACGAGAACCTGAAGGTCAAGCTCGAGACCAAGGCGATCGCCGTCGAGCTGAACCGCATCACCAAGATCAAGATCGACGTCGGCTCGCTCGCGCCGATCGACATCGTGCAGACCGAGGTCAACATCGCCACGGCCGACCAGGACATCATCAATGCCGAGGGCGCGATCGGCCTGGCCCAGGATCAGCTCAAGCGGCAGATTACGGTCGATCCGCAGAAGTGGGCGCCGGACCCGATCATTCCGGTCGATCCGGTGCGGGTCGAGCAGGAGCGGTTCGATCTCGACTCCGGCATGCAGCTGGCGCTGGCGAAGCGGCCGGAGATCCAGGAGGCGGCCTACTCCGTGGACGCCCAGAAGGTCCGATACGACTACTGGTCCAACCAGGTCCTTCCCCAGCTGAACCTGGTCGGCAGCTTCGGGACGCTCGGGCAGGGCGGCACGTTCTTCGTGGATCCGTGCAGCTCGCTGTCTCCGCCTCCCTCCTGCAGCGGACCCAATCCTCCGCCGCCGGTCGTCGTCCAGAACAACGGACTCGGCAGCGCCTACAACCAGACCCTGAACCGCGACTTCAAGAACTGGACGATCGGCGTCACGGTGTCGTATCCGATCCTGAACCGGGCGGCCGTCGGGCAGCGCGGCGCCTCCCGGTACCTCCTCGAGTCGGACAAGGCGACGCTCACGACGACCGAGCAGAACGTGATCGTCGAGGTGCGCAACGCTCACCGCGCCATCGACACGGCCGAGAAGCAGATCGTGGCGGCGGCCAAGGGCCGCGAGCTGGCCGAGCGCAACCTCGACGCCGCGCGCAAGAAATACGAGAACGGGATGACGACGGGCTTCGAGGTCTCGCAGCTCCAGTCGAGCCTCTCCGACGCCCGTTCGCAGGAGCTGAACGCCCTCGTCATCTACCGGAAGGCCGTCTCCGCGTACCACGTCGCGGTCTCCGACATCCTCGAGTGGAAGGGGATCAAGATCGAAGGGCTCCCCACGGACATCGCGCCGCCGGCCAACTACGACACGCACACCCAACTGCTGCGGCCCGCGACCTCGACGGCGAGCGCCGCTCCCTGATGGCCGAGGAGGCCGCGGCGGCCTCTCCGGCGGGCCCCGACTCCGCCCTCGGGCGCATGATCGGGGCCTTCGTGTCTCCGGTGCGCACGTTTGCGGCGATCGCGGCGCGGCCGACGTTTCTCGCCCCGCTGGTCCTCTGGAGCGCGCTTTCGTTTCTCGTCGGACAGGTCATCCTGCCGCGGGTCGACTGGCGTGCCGTCATCGCGGAGGCCACCGCCCACCGCGATCCGCCGCTGACGGAGGCCCAGCTCGATCAGGCCGCCGAGATGCAGAAGCGGATCTCCTGGTTTCGGGAGGGCGCCTTTGCCCTGGTCCCTGCGGTCTTCTGCGTCGTGACCGCGGGCGCCATGTGGATCGGCTGCCAGGCGTTCGGATGGGAGCTCCGATTCCGGCAGTCCTTCGGCGTCACGGCGCATGCGTTTCTCCCGTCGGTTCTCGGATCCCTCGTGCTCTTCGCCGTGATCTGGAACCAGCCGACGGTCGACCTGATGGGGCTCGAGGACCGACTCCACACCAACCCGGGCTTCCTCGTCGACCGGCACGTGGACAAGACCCTCCATTCCCTCCTGGGCTCGCTCGACGCCCTTTCGCTCTGGACGATGGCGCTCCTGGTCCTCGGCCTTTCCTCCGCGACCGGCGCCCGGCGGGGTCGGGTGGCGGTGCTGGTGGTCTCGCTCTGGGGTCTGTACGTTCTCGGGAAGGCCGGATTCGGGATGCTGTTCTCCTAGAAAGGCTTATGCTCGAGCCGGGGACGAGCCGCGAAACACTCCGGCCGGGAAATCGTAGAAAAGGGACGGGGGGAGTGCGGCCGACATGCTGATCGACATTCGGGACATTTCGAAGGTCTACCAGATGGGGGAGCAGAGGGTCTCCGCGCTGGCCGGCGTTTCCCTCGGTGTGGAGCCCGGTGAGTATGTGGCGATCATGGGGCCCTCGGGCTCCGGCAAGTCCACGCTCATGAACCTGATCGGGTGCCTCGATACCCCGACCTCCGGCTCCTACGTGCTCAACGGGAAGGAAGTCGCGCAAATGACCGACGACGAGCTCGCCGCGATCCGAAACCAGGAGATCGGGTTCGTCTTCCAGACTTTCAACCTGCTGCCGAGGACCTCGGCCCTGCAGCAGGTCGAGCTGCCCCTGGTCTACGGCGGGGTCTCGAAAAAGGACCGGCGCGACCGGGCGGTCCGGGCTCTCAAGGCGGTCGGGCTCGGCGACCGCATGAGCCACACGCCGAACGAGCTGTCGGGCGGACAGCGCCAGCGCGTCGCCGTGGCTCGGGCGCTGATCAACGACCCGAGCATCCTGCTCGCCGACGAGCCCACGGGCAACCTGGATTCGCAGACCGGCACCGAGATCATGACTCTCTTCGGCGAGCTCAACGCCAGGGGGAACACCATCGTTCTGGTGACGCACGAGGAAGACATCGCGGCGCATGCTCGCCGCATCGTCCGGTTGAAGGACGGGAAGATCCGCGACGACAAGCCGAACGAGCGCGTGGCGCCGTCCCTCGTGTCGGTCGGAGTGCCCTCCTAGCCCTCGAAGTCCGTCTGCGGGCCGCCGGAGCGGGTCGGGTTAGAATCCCGCCGCCGTGGCGACCGGAAAATTTCTGTTTCGGCAGGTCGAGAAGGCCATCCAGGCGATCGAGCGCACCGCCGACGCCTCGGCCACGATCATGCAGACCGCCTCGACCGTCATCGAGCAATTCTCGGATGCCCTCGGCGTGCGCGGCGGGCGCCTCTACGAGCACCGGGACGGCGGATACGAGCTCGTCAGGACGTTCGGCAACGTGCCGGCGATCGCCCCCGGCCTGTTCGTGCCCGAGGAGTACCCGCCGATCCTGCGCGTCGTCGACGAGGGTGTCGTCGTGATGGACCTGACCGCCCCCGGCGTCGATCCCGAGCTCGAGCGCCGGCTCGGGGCGGAGCGGTTCGCGGCGATCGCGGTCGGCGACGACGAGTACATCCTCGCGTTCTCGGTGGACCCCGGGGCGCCGGAGGACGACCTGGTGGCATCGCTCGGGATCCTCCGGCTGGCCGTCGACCAGAAGCTCCGGCAGGACCGGTACATCTCGGCCCTGCAGGAGGCCCGCCGCATTCAGATGTCGATCCTCCCCAAGAGAGCCCTGCGGCGGGGAGAGCTCGAGATCGCGGGGTTCACCACGCCCGCGGAGCTCGTCGGGGGGGACTACTTCGACTTCATTCCCGTGTCCGACCGCATCCTGGGCATCGCGATCGCCGATGCCTCCGGGCACGGCCTGCCCGCGGCGCTGCAGGTGCGCGACGTCTACACGGGACTGCGCATGGCGGTCGAGCGGGACTTCAAGATCGTGCGGACCGTCGAGCGGCTGAACCGCATCATCCACGAGTCCCGGCTCACGACCCGTTTCGTGTCCCTCTTCTACGGCGAGATCGAGGACAACGACAGCGTCATGTACGTCAACGCGGGGCATCCGCATCCGCTGCACTTTCACGGCGGCAGCGTCACGCCGCTCGTCCAGACCGGCCTCGTCCTCGGACCGACGGCCCACGCGACCTACACGCGCGGCTACCGCCGGCTCGAGCCGGGCGACGCGCTGCTCCTCTACACCGATGGAATGGTCGAGGCCCACGGCGCCGACGGAGACGAGTTCGGCGTGGGCCGGCTCACGCGCGCCTTCCTCGCGATTCGCGACCTGCCCTGCGACGAGATCGCACGGGAGCTGATCCGCCAGGTCGGCGACTGGTCGGGAGGGGGGGAGCCGGAGGACGACCGCACGGTCGTCGTCATCAAGCGCCATTTCGGGCCCGCGCCGCCCGCCGACGAAAAGCGGCCGACGGGATCGGCCCCGACGCTGCCCCGCATCGGGCCGGGGTAGTCCTTCCGCGGGCCGGGCGCTTCAGCGCGGGTTCCGGTGGCGATCCCGGAAAAACGCCGCGGTCGCCTCGAGGCCCTTCTCGAGCGACGTCCAGGGCGGGAGGCCGAAGTCGCGGCGAACGAGGGAACCGTCGAGGACGCTGCGCATCTGCTCGCCGGCCGGCGCCGGAACGTGGGGCGGCGAGACGGCGTACCCGTATTCCTTCGCGAGAAGCCCGAAGAGACGGTTCACGGACGTCTCGAGCCCGGTCCCGAGGTTCCAGACGCCGCTCCTCTCGCTTCGCGCCGCGCGGGATGCCGCCTCGACGAGATCGCCGACGAACACGTAGTCGCGCGTCTGCTCGCCGTCGCCGTTGATCTTGAGGGGCCGGTTCCCGAGCATCGCCTCCGAGAAGATCGCGACGACCCCGGCCTCGCCGGTTCCGTCCTGCCATGGACCGTACACGTTGGCGTAGCGGAACACCTGCGTGCGCAGGCCGTGCACGACCCGGTAGTAGTGCATGTACTTCTCGATCGAGAGCTTCGCGCAGCCGTAGGGCGAGACCGGATTCGTCGGGTGGCTCTCGCTCGCGGGCCGGCCGCCCTCCGGCTCGCCGTAGATCGCGCCGCCGGTCGACGAGAACAGGACCTGGGGAGTCCCGGCGCGCCGCATGGCCTCGAAGAGCTTCAGGCTTCCGATGATGTTCGCGCGGGCGTCGCCGATCGGGTCCGCCACCGAGTGGCGCAGGTCGATCTGCGCGGCGTGGTGCGAGACGAAGTCGATCTTCTCCTCCCGGAGCAGCGGCTCGAGGTCGGCCTCCGCGATGTCGGCCTGGACGAAACGCGCGGCGTCCGGAAGCCGCTCGCGGCGTCCCGACGACAGGTCGTCGACGATGACGACGCGGTGCCCGTCGGAGAGGTGCCGCTTCGCCATGTGCGAGCCGATGAAGCCGGCGCCGCCGGTGACGAGGATGTTCATACAATCCTTTCGATGAGGCGAGTCTCCGCATGATAGCGAACAACCGTCCCGATGCCCGGCTCCTCCTCGACGCCGAGCTCTCGGAGGTCGAGCGGCCCGGCCGGGCGTTCTTTCGCCGGCCGACCGTCGCGGTCGCGCGCTCCCTGGTCGGCGCATGGCTCGTTCGGAGATGGCGCGGTCGATGGTACGGCGGCCGCATCGTCGAGACCGAGGCGTATCTCGGCCCGCGGGATCGGGCGGCGCACTCGTGGGCCGGCCGCCGCACCGCCCGGGTCGAGCCGATGTACGCGGACGGCGGGCATCTCTACGTCTTTCTCGTCTACGGCATGCATCACTGCGCCAACGTGGTGACACGCACCGCCGGCGTCCCGGAGGCCGTCCTCCTGCGGGCCGCGGAAGGGCCGGCCCGCGCCCCGTCACGGCTGATGGCGGGACCGGGGAAGCTCTGTGCGGCGCTCGGCGTGCGGACGGCGCACAGCGGCCTCGACCTGCTCGCCGGTCCTCTCGGCATCCTCGTTCCCCGGCGCCGTCCCCGATTACGGCTCGGCGTCTCCCCCCGCATCGGCATCGACTACGCGGGAGACGCGAAGGACTGGCCGCTGAGGTTCTACGACCGGGATTCCGCCGCGGTGTCCCGATGAAAACGGTGGCGGAGCCAGACCGAGACAGTGGAGCGACGGTCAGTGAGGGAGGAGGGGGAGCTGGCCGGCGCCCGGCTCGGAGGTCGACACGACGGCGTTCTTTCCGCCGTGTTTGGCGCGATAGAGGGCGGCGTCGGCCTTCTCCACCAGGTCGCGCTTCTCGGCGGCGTCCTCGGGATAGGTGGAGAGGCCGATCGATACGGTGGCGCGCAGGACCTGGTGCGAGTCGGGCATGCGGAAGAGGCGCTCGTCGATGCGGCGGCGGACCCGCTCGGCCACGATGAGGGCCTCGGCGGCCGGCGTCTCGGGAAGGACCACGGCGAACTCGTCGCCGCCGTAGCGGGCGAGGAGGTCCATGTCGCCGCGGACCTCGTTGCGGATCTCCGCGACGATTCCCTGGAGGATCGCGTCGCCGACCGGGTGCCCGAAGCGGTCGTTGATCGACTTGAAGTCGTCGATGTCGAGCATCAGGACGGTGAGCGGCCGCCCCAGGCGCTCGGCACGGCCGAGCTCCCGCTGCAGGACTTCCTGGAAGTGGCGGTGGTTATACGCTCCGGTCAGGGAGTCGCGGATCGACTGCTCGTGGGCCTCGTTGTAGGACCGGGCATTCTCGATCGCCGTGACCGCCTGGTTCGCGAAGATCTCGAGCGAGCGGATCGTCTCGATCGAAGGCGAATGCCCGCTTCGAGGGTCTTCGACGCGCAGGCAGCCGAGGAGACGGTCGTCCGAGTAGAGCGGAATCCAGAGCACCTCGGTCGACCCCCAGCCGTCGTCGCCGGCGGCGAGCACGCGGCGCGACGCAGCCCCCGCGTCGAAGCCTGCCTCGCGAGGGACCCGGTCGCGCACGTGGTACGACTTGGAAACGCGGTTCCGATCGTTCCAGTGCTTCGTGATCTCTTCCGCGGGCACGCTGTCCTCGAGCCCGGCCTCCCGGGTCGCCGGCGTGCCGGCGCGGGCCCGCGCCACGAAGACGTTCTTCTCGCGGTCGTAGAGCGAGAGAAGCACCGCTCTGGAACCCGAGGCTCTTCGCCACGGCCGCGGCGATCGAGCGGAAGAGGTCGTCCAGCGTGCGGTGGCGTTTCAGATCGTTGGAGATCTCGAGGATCTGATCGAGGGTCTCGGCCCGCTCGCGGTTTCGCTCCGAGAGGTCCTGGACCTGGGCGCGAACGGAGCGGTCCTGAAGGACGACGGCGATGTGATCCGCGATCGTGCGGAGCGTTTCCAGCGTTTCGGGGTGATGGAGAGCGGGCGATCGCGCTCTCGAGAACGAGAAGCCCGGAGTGCATCTCGAAGGTCGAGAGCGCCACCCGGACCTGGTAGGGCGTGCGGGCCGCCAGGCGCAGCTCGCGGCCCTCGCCGGCCGACAGCTCGCACAGCCCGGACGATCGGTCGACGCGGCGCTCGTCGATGCGGCCGCGGCGGGCCCAGGCCAGGACCTCGCTGCGCCGGGCCTCGGTGTTCTCGGAGAGGTGGACCACGAGGTCGTCTTCCGTGTCGCCGGTCCACTCGAGGATCGCCATGGTCTCGACGGGAAGCAGCCGCGCCACGGCGGCGAAGACGCGCTCGTATCGGTCGACGCGGGCGTTGACGCCGAAGGTCACGGAGATGTCGCGCATCGCGTCGAGCTCGCGGTTCTGCCGCGACACCTCCTCGACGCGCCGCTCCATCGACGAGAGGTTGCGCATGACGACGGAGGCGAGCACGACCGGGAAGAACGCGAGCAGGGTTCCGGCGGCACCGTACGCCGGGTAGACGAGGACTTCGAGGATGACGATGGGCGCGAGCAGCGCCAGGGCGACGAACTGGAAGAGGGCGATTTCGGGGAGCCGGTCGCGGTGCATGGCCCCCGACAGGTCGAGGTAGGCGAAGACGAACGCCGTGTTGACGAGAAAAAAGACCAGGAGCACGGCCACGGCGAGCGCGCCCACGGCGACCGGCCCGCCGCCGGCGACGTGCAGGGCGTCGGCGAAGAGGGCGGCCGCCGCGTAGGCCACGGAGAGCTGCGCCAGGTCGAACGTGCTCGACAGCGTCCAGCGCCGGTTCTTGCCGAGCAGCTTGGCGACGGCATCGGCGGCGACGCAGACCAGCATCGCGGCGCCCGGGGAGCGCAGCAGGAGGATCGCCGGCGCAAGGGCGGCCGCCTCGAGCCCGACGTAGTTGTCGCCGTAGCGGACCCGCAGGCGAAACGCCAGGACGGCGAGGGCGGTGAAGAAAAGGATCTGCGGGAACCGGTCCCACGGGATGCCGGGGGACAGCACGGCCAGCAGGATGGCGCCGACGGCGCACACCCCGACCTGAAGCGCGTGAAAGGCTCGCGGGGGCTGGGATGGAGCGAGGGTCAGGGGGTCCTCCGGTCGGGACATTCTACGACGGCGAGGCCCCGGGCGGAGGCCTTCCGACCGCCGGCTAGTGCGCCTTGAAGTGGATCACCCCGTCCTTGAGGAACTTGTGAAAGATCATCAGGACCTCCAGCTCCTTCATCGGCGAGATCTTCATGATCGACTTCACGTCCCACTGACCGTTGATCCGGGAGAGGACGAAGCCCTCGTGGGGCGAGAAGGGGCGCTGCGTCAGGTTCTGCATCGAGACGGCGAGCTCCGGGATCCTCTCCCCCGAGACGCCGTCGCGCTCGAGTGCGGACTTGATCTCGCGCTCGGCCTCGCGCAGGGACTCGGCCGCGCGGCCGTCGCTCGGATCGAGCTCGTGGGCCACCTTGAACATCCGGTAGGCGGCCTGGGGATCGTCCTTGAGCTGCGCACGGCCGCGCTGCAGGAAATGGTCGACCTCCGAGACGCCGGGGCCGAGGGCGGGGAGGAGCGGGCGCCGGGGCGATGCTCCGTCAGGCGCATCGTTCCGGAGCGGACGCCCTCGGCGATGAGCTTCGAGACGGTGAACTCCGCATTGTGGGTGTGGAGGGCGATCTCCTCGATCGTCCGCTGGCCGTCGACGTAGGGCACGATCAGCTTCTCCCGGTCGGCGAGGGCCTCCATGTCGAGGGGCCGCATGATCTCGGGGACGACCGACGAGTCGGGCACCCGCTGGCGGATCACGCTGCCACTCGTCGTAGCGGCGCATTCCCTCCATGATGATTCCGGTGACGTCGAGCGACAGGGGGACCATCTTCTGGTCGGGCAGCTCGCCCGTCGACGAACTCGAAGTCGCCCTCCGTCCACAGGAAGATGTCGTAGATCGACTCCTCGGCCTTCTTCTTCATCAGGCGCAGCAGATCCGACTCGGCGATGGCGTTGATCATGACGAGGATCTTGCCGAGGAGGATCTGGGACTCCTCCTGGACCTCCATCGCCATCTTCAGCTCCTCCTCGGTGATGAAGCCGTGGGAGACGAGGAAGTGGCCCGAGGTACTCGCGCTGGTCCGACGAGGACGTCGAGGTGATCCGGCCGTCCTGGAAGTAGACGCGCTTCTCGACTCCGTGGCCGTCGATCAGGAGCGTTCCCGTCTTCGAGCCGAGCGAGAGCCACTGCAGCAGCTCCCAGAGCTGCATCGTCTTGAGATTTCCTGTGATGCCCAACGAAGGGCTATTTTACCGCAACCGACTGTAGATCAGTGATTTCCGACTCGCGTCGGCCGCGGGTCAATCCGTCGGCGGGTTGTACGACGGCGATGCCGGTGACCGCCTCGCCGATGATCAGCGTGTGGATGTCGTGGGTTCCCTCGTAGGTGTACACGCTCTCGATGTTGGCGAGGTGGCGGAAGACCGGGTACTCGTTGACGATGCCGTTGGCGCCGAGGGTCTCGCGGGCGAGCTTCGCGCACTCGCGGGCGACCCAGACGTTGTTGCGCTTGGCCATCGAGACGTGGTGCGGCTTCATGCGTCTTGTCGTCCTTCATGCGGCCGAGCTTCCAGGCGAGGAGCTGCCCCTTCGTGATCTCGGTGATCATCCAGGCGAGACGCTCCTGGACGAGCTGGTGCGCCGCGATCGGCCGGTCCTTCCACTGCTTGCGGGTCTTCGAGTAGTCGAGCGCGGCCTGGTAGGTCGCCATCGCGCTGCCGATGGCGCCCCAGGCGATCCCGTAGCGCGCCTGGGTCAGGCAGGAGAGCGGGCCCTTCAGGCCCTCGACGCCGGGCAGCAGGTTCTCGGCGGGAATCCGGCAGTCCTCGAACGCGAGCTGCGAGGTGACCGACGCGCGCAGCGACATCTTGCCCTTGTGCTCGAAGGTCGAGAAGCCCTTCGTGCCCTTCTCGACGAGGAATCCGCGGACGACGCCGTCGAGCTTCGCCCAGACCACGGCGACGTCGGCGATCGGATCCGTTCGTGATCCAGGCCTTGGCGCCGTTCAGGACGTAGGCCGATCGCCGTCCTTCTTCGCGACGGTGCGCATGCCCGCCGGGTTCGAGCCGAAGTCGGGCTCGGTCAGTCCGAAGCAGCCGATCGCCTCCGCCCTGGCGAGCTTCGGGATCCAGCGGTCCTTCTGCTCCTTCGAGCCGAAGGCGTAGATCGGGTACATGACGAGGGCCGACTGGACCGAGACGAACGAGCGCAGGCCCGAGTCGCCCCGCTCGAGCTCCTGCATGATCAGGCCGTACGCGACGTTGTCGAGCCCGGGCAGGCCGTACTCGGCGATCGTCGAGCCGAAGAGGTGCATCTCGGCCATGGCGGGCGACGAGCTCGCGTCGGGAAGCGGCCCTCCCAGGCGGCTTCCTCGATGATGGGCAGGACCTTCTCGTCGACGAAGTCGCCGACGGTGTCCCGGACGAGCCGCTGCTCCTCGGTCAGGAGCGTGTCGAAGTCGAGATAATCCGCTCTGGTCGCCAAGCTGGCCCCTCCCGCAAAGGGCGGCATGCTATCCCGGAGGGGCGTCCCGGGGGAAGCCGGCCGGCGTCGAGGCCGGACCCGGGGTTACACTTTTCCCCGACATGAGCGCTTTCCTCGGCGGATCCGCGTATGCCATGGTGCGGGACATCTCCGACGGCTACATCATCACCTCGGAGCTGACGTTCAAGAAATTTCAGCACCCGGACTTCCAGACCTTCGGCTTCGAGCTCGACAAGCTCCTGCGCGAGATCCGGGGCAGCGTTCCTCCGACCGGAGACGTGGAGGCGACGCAGAAACGACAGCGCCGGATGCAGCGCCTCCAGCAGGCCCTCACCATCGCCAACAACGTCCGCGCCCGCCTGCGTTGAATCGGGACGGCGGGCGCACCGGCGCGGGGCGCGAGGTCGCGCTCGCGGCGTCCTTCTTTCTCGCGGCGACCGTCCTGATGACCTGGCCGCAGGCGACGCATCTCTCGAACTCGATGTCGGACATCTGGGACGCGAAGCTGAACGCGAGGATCCTCCAGTGGGACTTTCGGCAGACGTGGCGGGACCCGCTCCATCTCTTCGATCTGAACTTCTTCCACCCCGCCACGGACGTGCTGGCGTTCTCCGAGAATCTCTGGGGAGTCTCGCTCTTCGGCTTCCCCCTGCTGGCGGCGGGCGCGTCGCCGCTTCTGAACTACAACGTCCTGCTCGTCGCCGGCATGCTGTTCTCGGCGCTCTCGGCGTGGGCCCTGGCGCGCTACGTCACCGGGGATCCCCTGGCTTCGGCCGTGGCCGGCTTCGTCTACGCCTTCGTGCCGTGGCGCTTCGCGCAGATTCCGCACCTCCAGCATCAGTGGGGAGGGTTCCTGTGCCTGTTTCTTCTCTTCCTTCTGCGCTATCTGGATCACGGCCGGCGGCGGGATGCGGTCCTGTTCGGGATCGCGTTCGGCTGGAACGCGCTCTGCAACGTCCACTTCGCGCTCTTCGGCGGCATCCTCGCCGGCGTCGTGCTCGCGCTGGCGGTCCTGCAGGGACGCGGCGATCGGCGGCGGTGGAGGGGCGCGCTGCTCGCCGCCTTTCTCGGGGGCCTCGCCTTCGTTCCGTTTGCGCACGCGTATCTCGAGGCGAGCCGGATCTACGGCATGAAGCGGTATCTCAGCGAAATCCTCGAGTTCTCCGGGCGCTGGACCGATTTCCTGTCCGCCGGGCCGCGCAATCGCCTGTACGGCCCGTTGACCGCGCGCTGGCGGGCGCCCGAGGGAGATTTCTTCCCGGGCGTTCTCCCGCTGGCTCTCGCGGCCGTGGCGATCGGGCGGGGCCGAGGCGGGCCTCGTCGGGAGGAAACGGCGGCTTCGCCCGCCGTGCGCCGCCGCCGGCCGGCCGTTCGATGGCTCGACGGGGTGATGGCGCTGCTCGCGCTGGTGCTCGTCGCGGCGTGGGCGAAGCCCGGACTGCGCGTGGGGCCGCTCCACGTCGGAGACCGGGGTCGCGTCCTCGTCCTGCTGACCGCGGCCCTGCTCGTCCGGCTGGCGATCGCGTTTCCGGCTGCGGCGAAGAGGGCGAACCTGGGCGACTTCGTCCGGCACGCTCGGCTCGACCGCGATCTCGTCCTCTTCTCCGCGGTCGCCGGCGCCGGGGTCCTGATCGCGCTCGGCGCGCACACGCCGTTTTACCGGTTTCTCTGCCAGACGTTCGGGTCGGTGTTTCGGGCGATCCGGGCGCCGTCTCGCGGGATCGTGCTCTTCGATCTGGCTCTCGGCGTGCTCGCCGCCTCCGGCCTCGCCGCGATGCTCCGAGCCCGTCCGCTTCGAGTCCGGATCCTCGCGACCGGAGCCGCGGTGGCGGTCCTCGTGCTCGAGTACCGAGCGTTTCCGCTCCCGCTGGAGCCCGTGCCGTCCGAGGCGCCGCCGGTCTACGCCTGGCTCTCGACCCTGGACCTGCCGGGCGCCGTGGTCGAGTGGCCCCTCGGCCTCGTCTACGACTTCGACTACGTGTTTCGACAGGCCCAGCATCAGAAGCCGCTGATCAACGGGTATTCGGGCTTCTTTCCGCCTTCGTACCTGGCGCTCGAGACGACGCTCAAGGAGCGTCCGATCCCCGATTCGGTCTGGGCGCAGATGGGGAAGCTCGGCGCGAGCCTCCTCGTCTATCACGCGCACGAGGGACGCGGCGTCGACACCCCGGCATATGCCGATGCCCTCGGGCGCGTGCTTCGGGCGGGGTCAGTCGAGCTCGTCCGGACCTTCCCGCACGGGGACGGCCACGACTTCGTCTTCATCGCCGCGAACTCGCCGCTGCGGGATCTCGTGAAGACGGGCGGGGACTCCTCGTCGCTGGAGCGGCCGTACGCCGAGGCGACGGAACGCCTCCGAAACGAAATCGCGCAGCTCGCTCCGCCGTTCGGGACGATTCACCTGCCGGCCGACGGGCAGCGCGTCGCCCCCGGGTTCTGGGTTCACGGATGGGCCATCGACGACTCCGGGATCGCCCGCATCGAGGTCGCGACCGACGCCGGGCCGGCGCCGGACGCGTGGCTCGGAGGACCCTGGCCCGGGCTGGCCGAGTTCCTCCCGGACTATGCGGAGGCGAAGACGAGGGGCTCGTTCGGATTCCCGTTGCCCGCGCTCGCTCCCGGTCCCCATCGCCTCGTGCTCACGCTGGTGGCCCACGACGGCGGGAGGACGAGGCTCGAGCGCGACATCATCGTGGAGCCGCCGCCTCCTTCTCCCACACCGAGAGGTCCTGGTAGCTGACGAAGCCGCGGGATTCGTGAAGGCCGAATCGCAGGATCGGGCTCCAGGCGGCTTCCAGGTACGCGCGCGAGTGGAAGGTCGCCCTCTCGTTGAAGACCGCCGAGTCGCGGCCGGCGGCGAGAAACCCCGAGCGGTCGAGCTCGTCGAGCTCCGCCGGCGTCAGGCCCGGGCAGGCGAGCGGCCCGGTCGGGCGCCAGGGTCGTCGCGACGAGGAGGCCGCCGGGCCTCAGGATCCGGCGGATCTCCGCCAGCCATGCGAACTGCTCGGCATTCGAAAAGTGCGTGAAGACCGACACGGCCAGGACCACGTCGAACGACGAAGCCTCGAAGGCGAGCGGGGGATCGGGGCGCATGACCTCGAATCGGCCGCGCAGGCGCCGCGCGGCCCATGCGATCTGAGCGGCATCCACGTCCACGCCGGTGTAGCTTCCGATCCCCGGCCTCTCGAGCGAGGTAGCGCGCGATCCGTCCGCAGCCGCACCCGAAGTCGAGCCAGTCCGCCAGTGCGCGGGCCGGCGATGCCCGTGATGCGGCCTCGAGAATCTGCCGCGCCCCTTCTCTTCCGACGAGCTCGAATTCCCGGCGCGACCCGTCCAGGCCCACCCGCGCGCGAAGTCCGGGGGGAGGCATCGGTCCTCCGAACGCCCGGGGAGAGATCGCGGCGGCGAGATCCCGGGGGAAGTCGCGGATCCGATGTGGGCCTTCGCGCGCGGCGCGGCGGAGCCATCGCCTCGCCGGCTGCGGAACGACCCTCCGCGCGAAGGGCAGAATGCGGTCGGCGAGCACGGCCGGCATTCTACGAGCAGCAGGGGGGAATGCCCGTATAATCCGCGCCCTCATGGACGCGACCGCGATCTCGAAGATCGGCGAGCGGGCCGGCGCCTCGGCGACGGTGCGGGGCTGGCTGTACAACAAGCGCTCGTCGGGCAAGATCCAGTTCCTGATCGTCCGCGACGGGACGGGCTACCTGCAGTGCGTCGTTCCGCGAGCCGAGGTCCCGGCCGAAGTCTGGGAGGCCGCCGAGAAGGCCGACGCAGGAGTCGCTCCCTGTCGCGTGACCGGCACGGTCCGCGCGGATCAGCGCGCGCCGGGCGGATACGAGATGACCGCCACGGCGGTCGAGATCCTCGGGCCGTCGCCCGATTATCCGATCTCGCCGAAGGAACACGGCGTCGACTTCCTGATGAACCTTCGCCACCTCTGGATGCGCTCCTCGCAGCAGCACGCGGTGCTGCGCGTGCGCTCCGAGATGGAGCAGGCGATCGCGGACTTCTTCTACGAGCGGGAGTTCGTCCGGATCGACTCTCCGATCCTCACGGGCTCGTCCGTCGAAGGCACCTCGACCCTCTTCGAGACCGACTACTTCGGCGACAAGGCGTACCTCTCGCAGTCGGGGCAGCTCTACCTCGAGCCGGCCGCCGCGGCGTTCGGGAAGGTGTATTGCTTCGGGCCGACGTTCCGGGCCGAGAAGTCGAAGACGCGCCGCCATCTGACCGAGTTCTGGATGGTCGAGCCCGAGGTCGCGTTTCTCGAGTTCGAAGGCCTGTGCGAGCTCGCCGAGGACTTCGTCGTTTTTCTCGTCGGCCGCGCTCTCGAGCGCTGCGGCGAGGACCTGAAGCGCCTCGAACGAGACCGGACGAAGCTCGAGAAGGTTCAGAGGCCCTTCCCCCGGATCACCTACCGCGAGGGCATCCACGACCTTCAGAAGAAGGGGTTCGCCGCCAACTTCGGCGACGACCTCGGCGCGGACGAAGAGACGGCGCTGTGCGCGGACCTCGAGAAGCCGCTCATCGTGTCCCGCTTTCCGGTGGCGATCAAGTCGTTCTACATGCAGCCCGATCCGAAGGACCCGGAGGTCGTCCTCGGCCTCGACATGCTCGCCCCGGAGGGCTACGGCGAGATCATCGGCGGATCGCAGCGCATCCACGACCTCGCGCTCCTCGAGAGGCGCCTCGAGGAGCACAAGCTGCCCCGCGAGGCCTACGAGTGGTACCTCGACGTCCGCCGCTACGGCACGTTTCCGCACGCGGGGTTCGGCATGGGACTCGAGCGCCTCGTGGCATGGGTCTGCGGCATCCATCACCTTCGCGAGGCGATTCCCTACCCGCGGACCCTCAAGCGGATCTACCCTTAGGGGCAGAGCACCATGTCGACGAAGAGCCTGCCGGCCGTCGGGGTCGTGTCTCTCGGCTGTCCGAAGAACCTCGTGGACACCGAGGTCATGCTCGGGCACCTGAAGCTCGCCGGTCACGACATCGTTCCCGACGCGACAGGCCCGCGTGGTGCTCGTCAACACGTGCGGCTTCATCGACCGCGCGAAGGAAGAGTCGGTGGAGGCGATCCTCGAGCAGGTCGAGCGCAAGAAGCGCGGCGAGATCGACCGGGTCGTCGTCGCTGGCTGCATGGTCCAGAAGTACGGGCGCCGAGCTGTCGCGCGAGATCCCCGAGGTGGACTCTTTCCTCGGGCTCGACGAGCTCGAGAACGCGCCGGCCGCGGCGGCGGGGTCTCCGGCGCTTCCGCGCTTCACGGACAAGCCGCTCGCCACGCGGCTCTACGACGAGCGGTCCCCGCGGGTGCTCTCGCGGCATCGGGGTTACGCGTACCTCAAGGTCGGAGAGGGATGCGACAACCCCTGCACGTTCTGCACGATCCCCCAGATGCGCGGGATGCAGCGCAGCCGGACGGTGGAGTCCCTCGTCGCCGAGGCCCGGTCGCTCGAGCCGCAGGGCGTTTCCGAGCTCGTCCTCGTCTCCCAGGACACGACCCGCTACGGCGAGGACCTCGGGATGGGCCGGGCGGGGCTCGCTCGCCTGGTCGAGGCGCTCTGCAACGAGACGTCCTTTCCGTGGATCCGGTTTCTCTATGCCTATCCGAAGACGCTCGACGACTCGGTGCTCGAGCTCATGGCGCGAGAGCCGCGGTTCGTTCCCTACGTGGACATCCCGCTCCAGCACGTCGCGCGCCCGATCCTCGCCGCGATGCGGCGGGGCGGAGACGCCGGCGTCTATCTCCGGATGATCGGACGAATGCGCCAGATCGTGCCGGACATCGCGATCCGGACGACCTTCATCGTCGGCTTCCCGGGGGAGGGCGAGGCCGAGTTCGGAGCGCTCGCCGAGTTCGTCCGCGAAGCCGCGCTCGACAACGTCGGCGCCTTCACCTATTCGCCGGAGCCGGGCTCGGGATCCGAGCCCCTCGGCGACCCCGTCCCCGAGGAGGAAAAGGCGAGGCGTCGCGACTTTCTCCTCTCGCTCCAGCAGCCCATCTCGAGGACTCGCCTGCGGGGCCTGCGCGGAAGGACCGTCCAGGCCATCGTCGAGGGGCCGTCGGAGGAATCGGAGTACCTGCTCGAGGGCCGCCTGCGCTCCCAGGCCCCCGAGATCGACGGACGCCTCCTGATCACGGACACGGGCGGCCGGACCCTGTTCCCCGGGGACGTCATCCGCGTGCGTGTCGAAAAGACTTTCGACTACGACGCGGCCGGAATTCTCGTCGCCTGACCTTGCGGAGGGCCTTCGCGTTCCTGTCCCCCGGCGAGGCGCGCTCCGTCCTCGGGATCTGGGCGGTCTGGAGCGCGGGGATGGTCATCCTGGCCTCGGCGGCGATGGCGCTGCCGGCCACCACGTCGAACCCCTGGATCGCGTACGCCGACGCCCCGCCCCTCGCGCGCTGGGACGCCGTCTGGTACCGGAGTGTGGCGGTCGACGGCTATCGCTACGACCCGGCCGTTCCCCAGAACAACGTCGGGTTCTACCCGCTCTACGCCGTGGCGGCCCGGGGCCTCGCGCGCGCCTTCCACGCGCCGTTGCTCTGGACCGGGATCGCGTTTTCGCTCGTCTGCCTCGGTGCGGCGCTGCTCCTGATCGGCGACCTCTTTGCCGAGTGGGGAGGGCCGGGGACGGCGGCATTCGGCGCGGCGGCGATTCTTCTGTACCCGACGGCGTTTTTTCTCGCGGCGTTCTATTCCGAGTCGCTCTTCCTGCTTCTGGCCGCGGCGAACCTCTGGGCCTCGCGCCGCGGGCGATGGCTCCTCGCCGGAGCCGCGGGTTTCGCCGCGTGCCTGACGCGATTCAACGGCTTTCTCCTGATCCCGGCGATGGCGGTCTACGCGCTCGCGGAGCGACGCCGGGAGGGCCGCGGAGGCCTCCGGCGTCCCGTGGCGGCGATCGCCGCCGCGATGGGCGGCGCCCTCGCGTACCCCGCGTATCTCTGGCACCGCTGGGGAGATCCGCTGCTCTACGTCCACAGCAAGACGCAGGGATGGGCGCAGAACCCGGGACCGGCCTGGGTCCTGGCGCGCAACGCCTTCTTCGACCTCCTCCGTCATTTGCGGGAGCCCGGCGCGGGTGGCAAGCTCATGCTGTTGGCCGAAGTCGTCTCGACGCTCCTGTTCCTGTTCCTGACGGTCGCGGTGTTTCGTCGAGGTCTGACCGCGGAGGGCGTCTTCGCGGGCGGGACGCTGCTCCTGCTGCTCTGCAGCGGGACGCTCGACGGCATCCACCGCTACGTCCTGATGCTCTTCCCGTGCTTCCTTCCCCTGGTCCAGGCCGTGCGCATTCGTCCGGCGCTCGCCTTCGGCTACGCCTTTCTGGGGGCCGCCTCCGGCATGGTCTTTCTGCATCGGTTCGTCCACTGGATTCACGTCGGATAGGAGCTCTCGTGCAAGTCGTCCGCGATCCCTTTCGTTCGACCGATCTGTCCCGCGGCGGCGTCGGGACGATCGGCAATTTCGACGGCGTCCATCTCGGCCACCGCAAGATTCTCGAAACGGCCGTCGCACGGGCCCGCGAGGTCGACCGGCCTTCCTTCGCGATCACGTTCGAGCCGCATCCGATGGCGGTCCTCCGGCCCGGCGATGCGCCCCGCCGGATCCAGACGCTGCGCCAGAAGGAGGAGGCGATCGCGTCGATCGGCGTCGACACCCTGCTCGTCATTCCGTTCACGCGGGACTTCTCCCTGACCGAGCCCGAGGAGTTCGTCCGGACGCTGCTCCGGGACCGGCTCGGGGCGTCGGAGCTGTTTCTCGGCGCGCACTTCGCCTTCGGCCGCGGAAAGCGGGGGGATCTGGCTCTGCTGTCCCGCATGGGCGCCGAGTGCGGATTTTCGGTCTCGTCCGTCCCCGAGGTCCTCGCGGACGGGGCGCCGGTCTCCTCGACACGCATCCGGCGGGCCCTGGAGAAGGGAGACGTTCGAGACGCCGACGCGATGCTCGGGCGCGAGTACGAGCTCGACGGCCTCGTTTCCCGGGGGGACCGCCTCGGCCACCAGATCGGCGTTCCGACGATCAACCTCGAGCCGGAGAACGAGCTTCCCCCGGCCGACGGCGTCTACGTCACCGAGATCGAGATCCGGTCGTTCGGGCGTCGGTTCCCGAGTGTCACGAACATCGGCCGGCGCCCCACGCTGTACGAGGACTACACGACGACGATCGAGACCTATGTCCTCGACTTCTCGGCCGACGTGTACGGTGAACGGGTCCGGCTGTTCTTTCTCGAGCGGCTGCGCGAGGAGCGCAAGTTCCCGTCGATGATGGATCTGAAGGCGCAGATCCAGCGGGACATCGCCGCGGCGCGCGAATACTTCGAGCGGCGGAGGGCGCCGGGCGGGGCCTCCTAGGCCGTCCTTCTCGACGAGCGTCCGAACGCCGGCGAGCCGAAGCGTTCGCTCACACTTCCAGCCTGTCGCCGGACCGCGCCACGATGGCGTAGAGCGCCGGCATGAGGAAGACGCTGATCAGGAGGCGGGAGAAGAGGCCCCCGACGATGACCAGCGCGAAGGGGCGCTGCGAATCGGATCCGACGCCGGTCGACATCGCGGCCGGAAGCAGGCCGAGCGCCGCGACGAGCGCCGTCATCATGATGGGACGAAGCCGGAGCAGGGCCGCCTCGCGCGTCGCCTCGGCGATCCCCTTTCCGGAGAGCCGCAGCTCGTTGGCATAGGAGATGTAGACCACCGCCGTTTGCACCGAAACGCCGAACAGCGCCAGGAATCCGATTCCCGAAGACACGGAGAACGGGGTTCCGGTCAGGCGCAGGGCGAGGAGACCGCCGACGGGATCCGAGAGAAGCACGCCGGCCATCGTGATGAGTGGGAACTTGAGATTGCTGTACAGCGCGAAGAGCAGAATGAAGATCAGGAACAGGGTCAGGGGAAGAATGAAGCGCAGCTGTTCCCGCGAGTTCGTGTACTCCTTGTATTCGCCTCCCCAGACGGCCCGGTATCCCTCCGGCAAACGGACCTTCGCCGCGACCTGGGCGCGCGCGTCCTCGACCGCGCCCGCGAGGTCCCGGCCCTCGACCGAATACTGCACGCCGATGAAGCGGGAGTTGTCTTCCCGGTAGATGAACGAAGCGCCGCTGGCGAGCCGGATGTCGGCGAGCTCCTTGATCGGGACCTGCTGGCCGCCGGGGGTTGCGATCAGGATGTTTCCGATCGCCTCGGGCGTCTCGCGGAACCGCGGCTCCAGGCGAACGACGAGGTCGAAGAGCTTCTCCCCCTGGACGACCTGCGTGGCCGCGCCGCCTCCGACCGCTGCCTCGATCACGCCGTTGACGTCCGCGACGTTGACGCCGTACCGCGCGACCTTGGCGCGGTCCACCGTGACGGTGAGGCTCGGCTGCCCGAGCTCCTCGACGAGGGTCACCTCCGTGATGCCGCGCACGCGCTCGAGAACGTGCTTGATCTCCTTCCCCTTGCTCTCGAGGACCGCGAGATCCGGCCCGAAGACCTTCACGGCGAGGGAGCTCTTCAGGCCCGTCTCGGCCTCGTCCACCGCGTCCTCGGCCGGCTGCGTGTAGTTGAAGATGATGCCGGGGAACGCCCGGAGCTTCTTGTCGATCGCCGCGATGAGCTCCGGCTTCTTCCGATACGGGCCCTTCCATTCCGAGTAGGGCTTCAACCCGACGTAGAACTCGCAGTTGAAAAAACCGGTCGGGTCCGTGCCGTCGTCCGGGCGTCCGTGCTCGGAGGCCACGACCGTGACTTCGGGGAAGGAACGAAGGATCGCGCGGATCTGCGGGGAGATCTTCGACGACTCTTCGAAGGAAATCGTGTAAGGCATCGTCGCGCGGATCCAGAGCGCACCCTCGTCGAGATGCGGCATGAACTCCGCGCCGATGCCGGGAATGAGCATCAGCGAAGCTCCCAGGATGAGCGCCGAGACCACGGTGGTCTGCCATGGGCGGCGGATGCAGGAGTCGAGGCCCTTCGCGTATGCCCTCTTGACGGCCTCGAAGGCGGCGTTGTGCCGTTCACGAACGCCTTTGCGGAGCGCCCACGAGCAGAGCACGGGCAGCAGGGTCAGGGTCAGGATCAGGGATCCGAGGAGCGCGAAGATCATCGTGTCGGCCATGGGCCGGAAGAGCTCGCCGGAGGGTCCCGAGAGCACGTAGATCGGCAGGAAGCCCGCGACGATGACGGAGACGGCGTAGAAGATCGGCCGGTCCACCTCGGCGGCCGCCTCGGCGATGACCTCGCCGATCGAGTACTGCGTTCCGTGTCGCAGCGCGAGCTGCCGGTAGATGTTTTCGACCATCACGACGGCGCCGTCGACGAGGATCCCGAAATCGATGGCGCCGATCGACAGGAGGTTGGCGGGAACGTGCCTCAGGTCGAGGCAGATGAAGGCGAACAGGAGGGCCAGGGGAATGGTCGTCGCGACGATCAGCCCGGAGCGGAAGTCGTAGAGAAAGAAGATCAGGACGACGACGACGAGGACGATCCCCCGCAGGAGGTTCTCCTCGACGGTCCGGGTCGTCAGGGCGATCAGCTCGCTGCGGTCGTAGTAGGGGTGGACCTTGACGTCCCGGGGCAGAATGGAGGCGTTGAGCTCGCGCGTCTTCTCCTCGACCTTCTTCAGGACGACCTGCGCCTGCTCTCCGGTGCGCATCAGGATCACGCCTTCGACGGCGTCGTCGTGCTGGTTGAAGCCGAACTGGCCGAGGCGCGGCGCATGGCCGATCTCGACGCGGGCCACGTCCTTGACGAGAACCGGGATGCCGTTGTGAACGGCGAGCACGACGTTGCCGATGTCCTCGGGGGTCTGGAGGCGGCCGAGCCCGCGGACGTAGTAGAACTGTCCGCCCTGCGAGTAGAAGCCTCCCCCGGCGTTGCCGTTGTTCGCGGCGAACGCGGCCGCCACGGCGGGCACCGAGAGGCCGGCGCCGGCGAGCTTCGCCGGGTCGAGCAGCACCTGGTACTGCATCGTCTCGCCGCCGAGGCCCGAATCGTCCGCGACGCCGGGGACCGACCGGTATTGCCGTTCGACCACCCAGTCCTCGATCGTCTTCAGCTCCATCGGCGTGCGGTCCGGGCTCTCGAGGACGTAGCGGTAGACGAGGCCGGACGGGGAGAAGAGGGGCGCCACGGAGGGCGTCACGCCGTTCGGCAGGGACAGGTCCGGCAGCCGCTCGAAGACGCGCTGCCTCGCGAAGTAGTTGTCCGTCCCCTGCGCGAACGTCATCCGCACGTCCGAGAGCCCGTAGAGCGAGATCGAGCGCAGGGCCGTCATCTTCGGGAGCCCGTTCATCTCGACTTCGATCGGGACGGTGATCAGGCGCTCGACCTCCTCGGCGGCGTGGCCGGGCCATTGGGTGATCATCTCGACCATGGGAGGGGAGAGGTCCGGGTAGGCGTCCACCGGCAGTCGTGAGAACGACCAGAGCCCCGCGCCCACGAGCAGGAGCGCTCCGATCACGACGAGGAATCGCTGCCTCAGGGACGAAGAGACGACACGATTGATCAGAGACGCCTTCCGGGGCGTTCCGGCGGAGGAGGGCGGGTCCGACCGGCTCACTGGTTCTCCGCGAACTGCATGAAGAGGCCGCCCTCGACGACGATCTGGGCTCCGGCCGCGAGGCCGGACCGGATCTCGGTGCGATCGCCGACCTGGGTGCCGGCCTCGATCCGCTGGCGGGCGAAGGTGCCGTCCGGCCTGGCCACGAAGACGAACGGGAGGTTCTCGTCGTCACGGAGGATCGCGGAGGTCGGCGCGAGCAACCCCTCGCTCTCCCGGCGAGAGTGGAGGGCGACGCGAACGTATTCGTCCCGCTTGAGAATCCCCTGAGGGTTCCGGGCAGCGATGCGGACCGAGACGGCCCGGGTATTGGGGTCGACCATCGCGGCGATGTACTCGACCCTCCCGGGCAGCACGTCCGGCGTGCCTCCGGGCGTGATGTCCGCCTGATCGCCGATCGCGACGTAGGGAAGGTCCGACCCGAACACGTTGGCCATGACCCATACGGTGGAGAGGTCGGCGACCGTGAAGCACGGAGTCGTCCCGGCCTGGAGGAGTTGTCCGGGAGTGATCAGCTTTTCCACCACGATGCCGTCGATCGGAGATCGAATCAGCCCTTCGCCGCCCCGGACCTGCCGGCCCTGTCGGATCTCGTTCAGGGTCGCCTCGTCGACGCCCAGCGCATGCAGCTGCATCAGGGCCGCGTCGCGGTCGGCTTCGGCGGAGACGGCATCGGCTTCGGACTGCTCCAGCTCGCGGCGCGCCAGGGCGTCGTTCTGGAAGAGCTGGGCGTTCAGATCGGCGATGCGCCGGAGGTTCCGGGCGGCGACCTCCGCCTTGCGATAGGCGCCGACGGCAATGCCGAAGTCGGGAGAGGCAATGCTCGCGAGGGGCTCGGCCTTCTTGACCGCGACTCCGACGTTGACGAGCAGCCGCGCGACCGGGCCCGAGATGGGGGCGAGCACCTGGGTGGCCTGGTCGGCGTCGAAGGCCACCGTGCCGGTGGTTTCGAGCGTGCGGCGGAAG
This sequence comes from uncultured Acidobacteriota bacterium, assembly GCA_963738945.1. GTDB lineage: Bacteria > Acidobacteriota > Thermoanaerobaculia > UBA5066 > Gp7-AA6 > DAHUXD01. Next base: position 1,135,903 of record CAVTYD010000002.1, on the reverse strand, counting down.
TGAGACGCCTCGATCGTCTCCACGCGGATCTTCGCGCGCTGCGCCGCGGGGAGGGTCAGAGTGCCGGCGCGGGCCTCCGGGGCCGGCGCCCTGTCGTCTTTCGCGGCGCATGCCGCGAGCGAGAGCAGCGACGCCGCGGACGCGAGGGCGGCCAGGAGGGATCTACGGCTCGGGTGCATCGTTGCCTCCAGAGGGAGCGTTGGGGATCGGCGCACCGACGGCGACCTCGAGGTCGGACCGCGCGTCGTTGGCGGCGCCCAGGGCGTCCGTGTACTCGCTCTCCGCCTCGAGCAGGGTTCTCTTGGCATCGAGCAGCTCGAGGGAGGAAGTGCCGCCGAGCGAGTAGCTCGTCGCGACGATGCGATAGGCGTCGCGCGCTTCCGGGAGCAGCGAGTCCCGGAGGAAGAGAGCCTGGCGCAGGGCGGTCGTGGCCGCCGCGTAGGCCGTCCGGACGTCCAGGCCGACCTGGGCCAGGGTGTCGGCGTAGGTGCTGGCCAGCTCGAGCTCCCGGTGATGCGCCTCCGCGACCTCCCCCTTCTCGTGTTGCCAGAAGAGGAGGGGCAGGGTGAAGTTGATTCCGGAGGTGTAGGCGGGAGGAAAGCCGTAGGTGAGGTTGCGCGCCAGGTAGATGTTGAAGTCCGGAAACCAGTACTGCCCGGCCAGGGTCGTGGCGTAGCCGGCGCCCTTCTGGAGCGCCGCGAGACCCTGGAGCTCCGGCCGGCAGGACTCCGCGAGCTTCGCCAGTTCGTCGATCGGGGGCACGGGAGGCGGAGGCTCGAGCGGGTCGGCCGCATCGAAGGGCGCTCCCTGATTGCGCCCGAGCAGGCGGTCGATCCCCGCGCGCGCCACCGCGATGGCGCGCTCGTTGGCGATCAGGTCGTTCTGCGCCTGCGCGACGTCGACCTTCGCCTTGATCACGTCGAACCGCGGCACGGTCCCGGCCTCGAAGCGCGCCTCCGTCCGTTTCAGGAAGTCCCGCGAGAGGGCCAGCCCGTCGCTCAGATCCTCCTGATGCTTCAGCGCCACCAGCAGAGCGTCGTAGGCCTCGAAGGTCTGGGAGGCGATCTGCTGCCGCAGCTTCGCGAGCGACGCTTCCGCGGCGTGCAGGTCGCCGCGCGCCGCCTCGCCGCGCAAGTGGAACTTGTCCGGGAACGGCAGAGTCAGGCCGAGCCCGTAGTCCTGCGTCATCGCGGTCCGCGGCTTCGCGAAGCTCTCCTGTTGCTCGAAGGTGGCGACGAACGCGGGATCGGGGAACGCGAGCGCCTCGTTGACGCGCGCGCGAGCCTGCTCGACCTGCTCTTTCGCGGCCTCGATCGCGGGGTTTCGAACGACTGCCTCATCGACCGCCTGGCGCCGCGTCAGGCCTTGCGAGGCCGCCTGCGGCGCCGCGGGCGTGTCCTGGGCGGAGACGTCCGAGACGGCCGCTGCGGCCGCGAGCACGGAGATCGTCAAGACACGAATCAACGGGCCTCCGAGCGTGCTCCGGGAAACGGCGAGCGCGAGGGCCGATGCCGTTCAGGTGAACGACAGACGTTCGAAGCGGAAATCATCCGCAGAGCCAGAATCGCGGCGGCGGAAAAGCCGATGTCCCGAGTCTTCACGGGTCCTCCTGACCGAAGGGTCGTTCGGCGCGCCGACGTGGCGCGCGCGGTTACGCCAATCGGGGGGCAGGAGGGGCGCGGCCGGGAGGCCGCGAGGCGACCGGGAGGCCGGTGGAGAAGACCTCGCCGGAGACCTCGGCGATCGTCGAATCGTCCGCGACGGGAACGCAGGTCGAGGGAGCCGTGGTCAGGACGGACGACGCCGTCAGGCACGCGATGCATTCGTGGGCCGGCGCCGTCAGGGACGCGCTCGCCGCGAGCTGGAGCGGGGCCGCGCTGCAGGAAGTCCCCGGGGGCTCCGGGTGGAGGCCGAACGCGGCCGTCAGGGACACGAGGCCGGCGGCGCACAGGAGCGCCCGGACCGTGGGCGAGCGGCGAAACCGGCGGAGCATCATTGGATCAAGGCCGTCAGACCCCATTCTATTCCCCGAAAGGGGCCCTCCCCTCCGGCCTGCGTACAATGCGCCCGTGACCGCCGGATCCGGTACCGCCGCCTCGACCGGGCCCGCCCGCCCCCGGGATCCCCGGACGCTGCACCGGCGCATGCACTGGCTGCTCGGCCTGACGTTTCTCCACGTTTTCGGGGAAGGAGGGCTGGCGCTGTTCGAGGCGGTTCGCTCGGGGAGCCTCGCGTTGCTCGCCTTCGGCCTCGAGAGCGTCATCGAGGGCGGCGCGGCGTTCCTCGCGGTCCGGCACCTGCGGCACCTCGCCGACGAGGAGGAGGACCATGCTCGCCGCGACCAGATGCTCGCCCGCTGGATCGGAGTCTCGTTTCTTCTCCTGGCCTCGTACACGCTGGCGCGCGGCGTCTTCGAGATCGCGCGCGGGAACCGGGTCGAGCCGAGCCCGATCGGATTGCTGCTGACCCTGTTCGCCACGTTCGGCATGCCTCTCGTGGGGTACTGGAAGTGGAAGACGAGCCGGATTCTCGGCAGCGCGGGGCTCGCCGCGGAAGCCAAGGAGTCGATCGCGTGCTCGATCGATTCGGCGCTCACGCTGGTCGCGATGATCGCGGGCCTGCTGTCCGCGCCGGGATGGGTCGACCCGGCCCTCTCCCTGCTCATGGTTCCGTGGTTCCTCCGGGAGGGCCTCGCCCACGTCCGGGGCCGGGTCCACGCCCACCTCCACGGGCCGCCGGGGCCTGCTGCGATTTGCTAAGATTCCGCGGCGGCCGTGAATCGCGTCCCGGCGCGGCGGCGTATATCCGAGGGCAAGGAGTTTTGATCGATGGCAAACCCCAATGTGACCCAGGTCTCCGACGCGAGCTTCGACGGAGACATCCTCAAGAGCAGCGTGCCGGTGCTGGTCGACTTCTGGGCGCCGTGGTGCGGCCCGTGTCGATCGGTGGCGCCGGTCGTGGACGACCTGGCCAACCAGTACGCGGGAAAGCTGAAGGTGGCGAAGGTCAACGTGGACGAGTCCACGGAGATCGCGATGCGCTATCAGATCACTTCGATTCCGACGTTCATCCTGTTCAAGAACGGCCAGGTGGCCGATCGCGCTCTCGGAGCCCTTCCGCGCAGCGAGTTCGTCAAGCTGATCGACCGCAATCTCTGAAGGCCGGCGCAGGGCCGAGCATCCCGAGGGCCCCGCGAGGGGCCCTTCCCGTCCGGGACCTTCCCTCCCGTGTAATCTGTCCCTGACCCCTGCCGTTAAAAGGGCGGAAGATGCCCCCCGGCGGGGCGGTTGCACGGAGTGAGATGAAGAAGCTGATCTGGGTCGTTCTCGCCCTCGCGGCGGGCGCGGGAATCGTCGCGTTCGTACGGGGGAACCGCAAGGCGGAGCCGAAGTACCGGACTGCGCCCGTGGACCGCGGCAGCGTCACGCAGACCGTGACGGCCACGGGGACCCTGTCGGCCGTCATCACCGTCAAGGTGGGCAGCGTGGTCTCCGGCAACGTCGCCGCCCTCCACGCGGACTTCAACAAGCAGGTCAAGAAGGGCGACCTCCTCGCCGAGCTCGATCCGATTCCCTTCCAGGAGAAGGTCGACCAGGCCAGGGCCACGCTCGACAAGGCAAAGGTCGACGTCCGCAACACCGAGATCGCGCTGCGCCGGCAGAAGGCCCTCTTCGATGAGCAGCTCGCGGCGCAGGCCGATCTCGACCAGGCGCAGGCCAACTACGACTCCGCCGTCGCCGCCGTGGGCCAGGCGCAGGCGGGGCTGGCGCAGTCCGAAACGGACCTGCGCAACAGCAAGATCATCGCTCCCATCGATGGCGTAGTCGTCGATCGCGAATACGACGTCGGTCAGCCGGTGGCGGCGTCGTTCCAGGCGCCGACGATTTTCACGATCGCCCAGGACCTGACCAAGATGCAGGTGTCGGCGGACGTCTCGGAGTCGGACATCGGGATGTGCAAGGAAGGCGAGTCGGTGCGCTTCACGGTGGATGCGTATCCGGATCAGGTGTTTCACGGCACCATTTCCCAGATCCGCTTGAACGCCACGGTGAACCAGAACGTCGTCACCTACCCGGTCATCATCGGCGTTCCCAACCCGGATCTGGCCCTGCGGCCGAACATGACGGCCAACGTCACGATCGACGTCGCGACGGTCAAGGACGTCCTGCGGGTTCCCAATGCGGCGCTGCGGTTTCGGCCCGAGGAGAAGGAGGGAGCCGCGGCGGCGTCGATGCGGCCCACGGCGACGCCCGGCACCGGTGCTTCGCCGGAAGAGCGCGCCGCGCGAAGCACCGGCGATCACGGGCCGGCCGGGGCGGCCCGACAGCTCGATCGGACGTCGGGAGGCGGCAAGTCCCGGAAGACGGGGCAGACCGTGTACACGCTGGGCGCGACGAACGACCCCAGGCCCGCGGAGATCCGCACGGGCATCACCGACGGACGCTTCACCCAGGTGGTCTCCGGCGACCTCAAGGCGGGCGACACGGTGATCGTCGGCCTGGTGACCGCCAAGGCCGACGCGGTGCGCCCGCCGGGCGCGGGTGGCCCGGGGGGCGGCCGGAGGTTCTGAGCGTGGCTCAGGACGTCATCCGCATCGAGGACCTCATCCGGATCTACCAGATGGGCGAGGTGGAGGTCCGCGCCCTCGACGGCGTCTCGCTCACGATCGGCGCCGGCGAGTTCGTCGCGGTCATGGGGCCGTCGGGCTCGGGGAAGAGCACCTTCATGAACATCGTCGGGTGCCTGGACCGGCCGACCTCCGGCCGCTACCTGCTCGATGGCGTGGACGTTTCGGGGCTCGACCGCGACGCGCGCGCCGAAATCCGCAACGGCAAGATCGGTTTCGTCTTCCAGTCCTTCAACCTGCTTCCCCGGACCTCGGCTCTCGACAACGTCGAGCTGCCTCTGGTCTATTCGTCGGATGGGCACCGGGCGGAGCACCGCCGCGAAAAGGCCATGCGTTGTCTCGAGATCGTGGGCCTCGCCAACCGCTGGGATCACCACCCGAGCCAGCTTTCGGGAGGTCAGCAGCAGCGGGTCGCCATCGCTCGGGCCCTGATCAACGACCCCAAGCTCATCCTCGCCGACGAGCCGACGGGGAATCTCGACACGAAGACGTCCGAAGAGGTCATGGGGGTCTTCCAGCGGTTGAACGACGAAGGCAAGACGGTCGTCCTGATCACCCACGAGGCCGACATCGCCGGCCATGCCCGACGGAACGTCGTGTTCCGCGATGGAAAGCTCGTCGAGGATCGTCTCGTTTCCGATCGGCGCATCGTCGCCAAGAGGGCCTGACGCCATGCTGAAGTTCCTGACGATCCTGAAGGTCGGAATGAAGGCGATCGCCCGAAACAAGCTGCGGTCGATCCTGACGGCGCTCGGGATCATCATCGGCGTAGCCTGTGTGATCGCGATGATCGGGGTGGGGGAAGGCTCGCAGGCCGCGATCCAGGCCCAGATCTCGGCGCTCGGGACGAACTTCCTGATGATCTTCCCGGGTGTCGCGACGCAGTCCGGCGCGAGGATCTTCACGGGCCTCTCCACCATCACGGAGGAGGACGTCGCGGCGGTCAAGGCGGAGTGTCCCGCCGTGGCCTACGTCACACCGATGTCTCGCACGGGGGCCCAGGTCGTCGCGGGAAATCTCAACTGGGGGACGACCATCCAGGGCGTGGGCGTCGAGTGGCCGTTCGTCCGGTCGTGGAACGTGGACAAGGGCGCGTTCTTCGGCGACTCGGAAGTGCGTGCGGCCGCCAAGGTCTGCCTCCTCGGCTCGACGGTCGCGGACTCGCTCTTCGACGGACAGGATCCGGTCGGCCAGACCGTCCGAATCAAGAACTTCCCGTTTCGCGTGATCGGGGTCCTCGAAACCAAGGGCGGAAACACGATGGGCCAGGACCAGGACGACGTCGTGGTCGCGCCCTACACGACCGTGATGCACCTGCTCAAGGGTTCGCAGAAGATCGACATGTTCATGGCCTCGGCCGTGTCTCAGGCGGCCGTGCCCGAGGCCCAGAAGCAGATCGAGGCGCTGCTGCGCCAGCGCCACCGGCTTCAACCCGGCCAGGACTCCGACTTCATGCTGCGGTCTCAACAGGAGATCGCGCAGACGGCCGACGAGACTTCCCGCACGCTGTCGGTCCTGCTCGCCTCGGCGGCTTCGATCTCCCTCCTCGTGGGCGGCATCGGCATCATGAACATCATGCTGGTCTCCGTCACCGAGCGCACGCGCGAGATCGGGATCCGCATGGCGATCGGCGCCAAGGGACGCGACATCCTGACGCAGTTCCTGATCGAGGCCCTCGCGCTGTCGATCGCGGGCGGGGCCATCGGGATCGCGCTCGGCATCGGCGCGTCGCGCTTTCTGGCGTGGAAGGCGCGCTGGCCGATCATGCTCTCCCCGCAGGCAGTGGCCCTGGCGTTCTGCTTCTCGGCCGCCATCGGGATCTTCTTCGGGTTCTATCCGGCCCGAAAGGCTTCGCTCCTCGACCCGATCGAGGCGTTGAGGTACGAGTAGGCGGGAACCGCCGGCGGGCGCGGGGAAGACGGGCGGGGATCCGCGTCTCTTCGCAGGGCGCTACAATTCCGCAGTGATCCCCCTGCCATTCGAGCGCTTCTGGAGGCGCCTGGATCCCCGGACCAGCATCGCGGCCCGACTTCTCTTCGGGTTCTCCCTGGCGTTCCTCCTGCCCGGAATCCTGTTCGTCTTTCTCACACAGAGACGGCTCTCGAACCTCCAGGCCGCCTCGGCGGTCCAGGTCGCCGCGATCCGGGTCGCCGAGACCCAGATGCGCATGGCCCAGGACACGGCGTTTCGCGCGGAGTGGGTCGATCAGAGAGCGCGCGGCTCGGAAGAGGGGGCGTGGGTCCTGGCGGATGCCGTCGCCGAGGCGCTCTCGGGAGAACGGGGAATGGAAGGGCCGGTGTCGCGGCTCGCCGCCGATCGCGACGGCCGCGTCTGGACCGAGATTCCGGAAGAGGAGTCGCTCGCCCTGGTGTCCTCGCGCGCCCCCGACCCCGGAGCCGGGCTCCGCGATGCCGCGCGCCTGCGCGAGGTGGCCGGGCTGATGGCGAGCCTGCGGTCGAGACGTCCGGCGGTTCGGGGCGTCGCCGTTCGCACGGCCTCGGGGGCGCTCCGCCAGAGCCCGTGGATGGAGATCCACCGCGCCGACCGGGAGTCCGGCGGCGCCCTCGGACGGTTCGTCTTCAACGAATCGGGAGCGTTTCCGGCGGCTCGGCCCGCGACCGGAGACGTGGCGTTCTGGGAGGGCCTTTATTCCGGGGGTTCGACGCTCCCCGAGGCGCAGCGGTCAGCGACGCTCGCCGTGCCCGTCCGGGATTCTGAGGGGCGGCTCGTCGGAGGCGTCTGGCTCGAGGTGGATCCGCGCCGCTACGTGGAGGAGGCCTTCGATACCTGGGAGCCGGTGGGGGACCTGTGGTTCGCGACCGATGCGGCGGGGCACGCGGTCGCGATGACGCCGCGAGCGGCCGCGGCGCTCGGCTGGAGCGGCGCGGGCGGGTCCGTGCTGTCCGAGGCCCCGTCGCCCGAGCTCAAGCGCCTCGCCCTGCGGGCCCTCCGCGCTCCGAGGAGCGAGGCGGAGTACCTCGTGGACGGAAAGCCGCTGCGCATCACCTCGGCCAGGGTCGACGCGCCCGGATGGGTGATCTTCGAGGGCCTGTCGCTCGAGGCGGTGTCCACGATCCGGGCCGAGGCCGCGCGCGCCTTTCCGCCCGCGACGTACTCGGGCTTGAAGCGCGACATCCTCATGCTCTTCGCCCTCCTCGCCGCGGCCGTGATCGGTGCGGTCGGCATCGTCTCGCGCCGGATCTCGGCTCCCGTCGGCGACCTCGTGGCCGCCGCCGAGGAGATCGGCCGCGGGCGCACGGTGGATCTCGCCGCCGACACGTCCCCGGACGAGATCGGCCGTCTCGCCGTGGCCATCGAAGCGATGAGCCAGAGAGTCTCGCGCCGGGTGGAGACGCTGCGGCAGCTTCACCGCTTCTCGCGCTCGGCCTATCGCATGACCGACGTGGGGGAGGTGCTCGGCCGATCGACGCAGGCCATCGCGGCGTTTACCGGCGCGGAGCGCGTCTGGTTCCATCTCTACGACCGCAACACGAATCGCCTCGAGGCGGCGCTGCCGAGCTGGAACGTCCCCGAGGAGCTTTCGGAGAAGCTGAAGATCTCGGTGGACGCCCGTTCGATCGCCGGACTGGTCTTTCGGACCGGAGAGGCGTACTGCTCGAACGACCTCGACCGGGATCCGTACACCAATCGCGACCTCCAGCACGCCGTCGCCGCCCACAACGGCGTGTTCGTCCCCCTCAAGACGGAGGACGAGACGCTCGGGGTCGCGGTCGCCGTCAACCGCCCGGGCGGCTTCGGCCAGGAGGAAGTCGACGCCGTCACCTCGTTCGCCGACCTCGCGTCGCTGCTCCTGCGCAACGCCCGGCTCTACGGGACGCTCGTGACGACGGTCGACGAGCTGCGTCACGCGAGCCGACTGAAGGACCACTTCCTCCAGAACGTGAATCACGAGCTGCGGACGCCTCTCACGGCGATCGTGGGGTGGACCGACCTCTTCGAAGAGGAGGAGCTCGACGAGAAGACGATGCGCCGCGGCCTCCGGCAGATCCGGCAGTCCGCGCGCGTGCTGCTCGCGCTGATCGACGACCTGCTCGATCTGGCCCGCCTCGAGCGCGGCGCGCTGACGCTCGATCTGAAGCTGGTCTCTCTGTCGGAGGTCATCCAGCGCTCGGTCGAGACGGTCCGGCTCATGTCCGAGTCCCGGGGCGTCGTCCTGATTCTCGCGCCGTTGCCGGAGCCCATGCCTCCGGTCCGGGCGGACGGCCTGCGCGTCCAGCAGATCCTGTGGAACCTTCTCTCGAACGCGATCCACTTCACGCCGCAGCACGGCCGCGTCGTCGTGCGCGTCGAACGCGAGCCCGAGCGCTATCTCGTCAGCGTCGAGGACGACGGCATCGGAATTCCCGAGAGCGAGCTCCCGCACGTCTTCGAGCGCTTCCGCCAGGTCGACGGCTCCGCGACCCGAGGCCACGCCGGAATGGGCATCGGCCTCGCCCTGGCGCGGTCTCTCGTGGAGCTGCACGGAGGCACCATCTGGGCCTCGAGCGTCGTGGGCCAGGGGAGCCGGTTCACGTTCGCGCTGCCGATCCGCCCGGCCGAGCGGCGCGCCTCGGAGCTGCCCGCGGCGGCGCCCCGCGAAGCGTAGGACGGGCCGCCGCGCCTAACCGGAGGCGGCGGGAAGACCCGTTCCCTTGAGGAGGTCCTTGACGACCTTGGCCGTCTCCTCCTTGCCGGGAACGCAGAGGTTGGGGTCCTTCTCCTTGCCGGAGGCGAGCGCGGCGGCGTACCCCTCGCAGTCGTATCCGCAGGCGGTGCAGTCGGTCTGGGCCATGGCCGCATAGAGCTTGAGCGCGAGATCGCCCGCCTTGGCCATCTCCATCCGCTGGGGAAGGGGGATGGTCTCGTCGTGAAAGGCCGGGGCTTCCTTCTTGGGCTTGGCCGCGACGACGTCCTCTTCCTCGCGGCCCGTCTCGATCCACTGGCCGTAGGACAGGCAGCTCGGGCATACGAACGAGTAGTCCCAACCCTGGGGGATGAAGACCGCGGGCGTGCGATAGACGTAGAGCGCTTGAAAGTCCTGGGGACAGGCCGGCAGCTCCCGCTCCTGCGCGTCGCGAACCATGGTCTTCAGATGCGGCCGCGAGAATTCGATCTGTTTCGGCTTCTGGGCGAAGCGGAACATCTCGCCCTTCGGACAGACCATCACGACCTGCGGTTTGTAGACGCGATCGACGAAGAAGGAGCGCATCGGGACGTCGTGAGAGGGACAGACCGAGGCCGCGTCCTTCCAGAACGCCGAGACGAGCCGGGATTGCTCGGGAAGCGAAAGCTTCATGGCGCCCGATTATACGAGACGCCGAATCGGATAAATCGACCCGAACTTCGACCCGGCGTTCTCCCGCCGGGCGGGTCTCTTTTCGAAAGTCGGCCCTCGCTTCGCTCGGCCCGACCTTCGACGCGGCGTTCTCTCGCCGCGAGGGTCTCTCGCCGCGTTAGATTCCCGCGAAGGGGTTGAGCCGCTTTTCCTCGCCGATCGTCGTCCCGGGTCCGTGCCCGCAGACGACCGGCAGGCCGGCCGGCAAGACGAACAGCCGCTCGCGGATGGACGCGAGGATCGTGTCGGTGTCGCCGCCCCAGAGGTCGGTGCGGCCGATCGAACGGCGGAAGAGCGTGTCGCCGGAAAACAGCACGGGATGGTCGCCGTCCAGAAGAAAGCAGGTCGAGCCCGGCGTGTGGCCGGGAGTGTGGATCGTACGCAGGACGTGCGTACCGAACGAAATCGTCTCGCCGTCCTCGAGCGGCGCGTCGGGAGGAAGCGGCGTGTCGGCGGCGAGGCCGAAGAGAGCCGCCTGCTCCGGGAGGGCGTCGTAGAGCGGCCGGTCGGACGGGTGGAGGCGTATCGGCGCACCCGTCCCTTCCTTCACGACGCGGGTGGCAGTGATGTGATCGAAGTGGGCATGCGTGTGGACGAGAGCCACGGGCGTCAGCTTCGCCGCCTCGAGGGCGCGCAGGATCCGCTCCGGCTCGTCGCCCGGGTCGATGACGACCGCCTCCCGCGTGCCCGCGTCCGCCAGGATCGTGCAGTTGCACTGCAGGGGCCCGACCGGGAACGTCTCGACCAGGGGACGCGCTGCGGTCACGGGTTCACGGCGACGACCGTGTCCACGTCGTGCCGCACCCGGCGGGACGGGCAGGCCCAGATCGTCTCGGGCGAGGAGAGATTCAACTGGACCGCCCACTCCTGGTTGTCGGGCCGCCGCCGCTCCGAGGCGAAGAGCTTGCGCCGGCTGCGAGGCGTGAAGATCTCCCATCGGACCCATCCGAAGTCGGCCGCATCGCCGTCGAGATGGAACGCGGGAACCTTTTCGCCGGCCTCGATCTCGACGGTGCGCACGGTCGCCGGCTCGAACCCGTTGGCGGACAGGCGCTCCTCGAACTCGGACCGAACCGCCCTGCCCCGAATCACGAGATCGTGCCGGCCGCGCGCCACGCCGCGTCCGAGGATCAGGTCGTCGAGAGCGTCCGAGAGCTGCAAATCCATCCCGATCCCGATCTTAACGCCCCCCGCGGCGGGAAAACGCCGCGCCGAGGTCGGGGCCGAGCGCCGCGAGGGCCTGACTTCGGAGGACCTACAGCGGCGGGAAAACGCCGCGCCGAGGTCGGGGCCGAGCGCCGCGAGGGTCCGACTTCGGGACGAGTGCCCCTCCGGTAGACTGGCGGTGCTTGGACTGGCCCTCACTGGTCATTCGTTTCTCGCTCGCCTTCTGGGTGGGAGGGACGCTGCTCGTCGTGATCGCCGCGCCCGTCGTGTTCGGGCGGCTGTCCTCGCGGGACGCCGCGGGCGGCATCTTCGGAGAGATCCTGCGGCGCTTCGAGATCCTCAAGCAGGCGCTTTCGCTGCTGCTGGTGATCGGCGTCTTCGTGACGCTCGAGCAGAGAGGGCGCCTCGCGGGCCCGGCCATCGTCGCGGGCGTCGCCATCTTCGTGGCGGTCGCGACGAACGTGTACCTCGCGATGGTCCTGCGCCCGCGGATGGGTTACTTCCGGGACAAGGTCGGCTCGTTCGACGCGGCGGCCGCGGATGACCCGTGGAAGACCCGTTTCGACCGGCTGCACCGGCGATCGACCCGCGTTCTGACGCTCGGCTGGGTCGCCTCCGGAATCGCGCTCGCGCTCTGGCCCTAGCGGCTGGCTCGAGCGATCAGATCGATCTCGACCGCGGCGCCCTTGGGGAGCTCGGCGACGGCGACCGTCGATCGGGCGGGACGGTGGTTTCCGAAGCGGCGGGCATACACGGCGTTCATTTCCGCGAAGTCGGACATGCGTACGAGGTAAACGGTCGCCTTCGTGACGTCGTCGAACGACAGGCCCTCCGATTTCAGAATGGCCTCGAGATTGTCGAAGACGCGCTCGACGCCGGCAGAGAGCCCGCCGGAGACGAGCTCGCCGGTCGCGGGGTCGAGCGGGATCTGCCCGGAAAGGAACACGAAGCCGCCCTCCGCCAGGGCCTGAGAGTAGGGTCCGATCGCCTTCGGGGCCCCGTCGGTCGCGATGGTTCGCATGAGGGATCCTTCCTTCCGGGCTAGAATATCCGGAACCGCGGAACAACACGATGTCCGTTGAGCGAATTCAACTTCTCCACGAGGACTACATTCGCCTGACCGAGAGGTTCAAGGCGTGCTGGACTTTTCACCAGTTTCTCCGGGGCATCCAGAAGACGTTCTTCGCGACGGAGCCGGCGTACTCCCTCGATTTCGGAAAGCTCTATGACGACGTGCGCGCCGCGGCCGGCGCGATCGACACGACGTCGCCGGAGAAGGTCGCCCCGCGAATCCGAGAGCTCGCGGACCGGCTCGACGCGTTCGGCCGCAAGCTCCGCGAGGCCGACCGGCACATCTCGCCGTCCTACGTCCGGCGCTTCTTCGAGAAGGTCCAGCCGCAGGACGAGAAGATCGCGTTCCACCTCCTGCGCTTCTACTTCTCTCAGCCCGATGCGGACGACGACGTCGTGGACAAGGTGGACTTCCTCGCGACGGTCGTGGCCGCGGGCCAGCGCGCGGCGGAAGAAGTCTCGCCGCGCCCGCGTCCCGATCTTCGCAAGTTCTTCGAGTCCGCCACGTCGGCGTCCGTCTGGCCCCGGCTGGACTCGGCGTCCGCTCCCTCGATCGTGCGAGCCTTCGACGACCTCGCGGCCGACATGGCCCGCGCCCAGGAGTTCGAGGACCTCGTCACGGCGCGCCTCCTCAACAACGTGCGGACGCTCAAGCGCCGCGTGGCGAGCGGGCTCGCGAACGCCGAGGTTCTCGCCGCGGTCGCGCAGTGCAATCTGCGGACGCGCTCCGTCTTTCACCGGCTCTACGAGCGCGAGGAGCGGCGCCTCGAGGAAGCGACGGATCGGATCGGGGAGCTCGAGCGCGAGCTCGCGCGCGGAGGCCTCGAGAGTCCGAGCGCCGAAGAGTTCCGCAAGTTCCGGGAATCACGCGACCGCTACGAGCGCCAGACGCGCGAGGGCAACGTCAAGGCGCTTCACGTCGTCGAGCTCAAGGAGGCGATCGGCGAGGTGCTCGGCCGATTCGAGCTGGCGGGGCTCGCGGCCGATGACATCGACGAGGCGCTGGAGCTCGTGGAGGAAGTCGAGACCGAGGCGGCGGACGAAGCGTTCTGGAGGCCGTACGTCGACCGGATCCTCGGCGCCGTCGAGGTCTACGACGACGGGAGCGGCCCCCTTCGCACCGGGATCGCGGGCCTCGAAAACCTCCGCCTGGAGCCCTGGGAGCTGAAGGCCGCGCGCCGGACGGTCGGGGCCGGGGGCGCGCCTCCCACGGAGCGGGATCGCACTCTGCTCCGGGCCGTGGCGCTGCGCCTGAAGGCCGAAGAAGAGACGGAGACGTTGCGCGCCGGCGCGGACGTGGCGCCGTCGCCCGAGACGCTGCGGGCGGCGCGGGCGACGCTCGGGCGGGCTCCGATGCTCGACGCCGCGCTGTCCGCGGTGATCGACGAGGCCGAAGCGGTCTCGTCCTCCGCCGAGATCCGCTCCTGGACCCGAACGCGTTTCCGGCTCCTCCGGGCCACTTCCGAGCTCTGGCTCGTGCAGGATTCTCCGAAGGCCGAACGCCGCGATACGCGCCCCTAGCGTCCGCTTCCTCCGGCGGGGCCTTCCATTCCGGGCCGCCTGCGTATACTCCCGCGGATGACCGACTCCGACGAGAGCGCCGCGCCGGCCGAGGCCGCCTCCGAGAGCGACCTGCTTCGCAACCGGCGCGAGAACCTGAAGCGCGTCGAAGAGCTCGGAGTCGGCGTCTCGCCCATGAGCTACGCGATCGCCGCCACGGTTTCGGACCTGCGGGCCCGGTTCGAGCCGGCCGCGGCGGAAACGCTCGAGACGGACAAGCCGGCCGCCGCGACGGCCGGCCGCGTGCTGGCCCTGCGCACGGCCGGCAAGGCCGGGTTCCTCGATCTCTCGGACGGCCTGACGAGGATCCAGGTGTACGTCCGGCGCGACGCGGTCGGCGATGCGGCCTTCGAGCTCTACCGCGCGCTCGACCTGGGCGACTGGATCGGCGTGGAGGGGGAGATCTTCCGCACCCGGACCGGGCGAGCTCTCGATCAAGGCGCGTCGCCTGACGTTTCTCGCCAAGTGCTTCCGTCCGCTGCCCGAGAAGTGGCACGGCCTGAAGGACGTCGAGCGGCGCTACCGGCAGCGCTACCTCGATCTCGTCGTCAATCCCGACTCGCGGCAGGTCTTCGAGCGGCGCGCAGCGATCGTCCGCTCGATCCGCCGATTCCTCGACGGGCGCGGGTTTCTCGAGGTCGAGACGCCGATGATGCAGCCGATCGCGGGCGGCGCGATCGCGCGGCCGTTCGTGACGCACCACAACGCGCTCGACATGGAGCTCTACCTTCGCATCGCGCCGGAGCTCTATCTGAAGCGCCTCGTCGTCGGCGGAATGCCGAAGGTGTACGAGATCAACCGCAACTTCCGCAACGAGGGGATCTCGACGCAGCACAACCCCGAGTTCACGATGCTCGAGTTCTACGAGGCCTACGCCGAGGGCAAGGACCTCATGGTCCTGACCGAAGAGCTGCTCTCGGGCCTCGCGCGCGAGGTCGCGGGCGGACGTGCGGACGGCCTGGAGCGGAGGAACGATCGACTGGTCGCCGCCCTTCCGCCGGCTGACGATGCGGGACGCCGTCGTCGAGTTCTCGCGCGACGATCCGCGCGGCGCCGTGCCGCGCGGAGATCTCGCGACGGAAGAGGGGCTTCTCGCCGCGGCCCGGCGCTACGACGTCGAGAAGCCCGAGCGCTTCCGGGCGAAGAAGGGCAAGCTGCTCGCGGAGGTCTTCGAGGCCGTCGCCGAGGCGCATCTCGTGCAGCCCACGTTCATCGAGGAGTTTCCGACGGAGATCTCGCCGCTCTCGCGGCAGCGTCCGGACGATCCGGAGTGGGTCGACCGCTTCGAGCTGTACGCGGGTGGCATGGAGATCGCCAACGGCTTCTCCGAGCTCAACGATCCGGCCGAGCAGGCCGACGCGCTTCCGCCGCCAGGTCGCGGAGCGCGAGGGCGGCGACCTCGAGGCCGCGGCCTTCGACGCCGACTACGTCGAGGCGCTCGAGTACGGGATGCCGCCGACGGCGGGCGAGGGGCTCGGCATCGACCGGCTGACGATGCTCCTGACCGACCGGCATTCGATCCGCGACGTGATCCTCTTTCCGCTGATGCGCCCGAGGGGCGCCTGATGAGCTTCGAGACTTCCGTCGCGCTGCGCTATCTCGCGGCATCGCGGCGCCGGGCCCACGTCGCGCTCGTGGCCACGATCTCGGTCTCGGGCCTGGCCGTCGGCGTCGCGGCGCTCGTCGTGTCGCTCGCTCTCCTCTCCGGGTTCCAGGACCGCATTCGCCGGCAGATGATGGACCGCACCGCGCACCTTCGCGTCTCGCCCGAGCGCGGGGCGCGCCTCTGCCGATCCCGAGCGCGTGCGCGCGGTGCTCTCGCGCGCTTCCCGGCGTTCGTCGCGTCGCACCGGCGATCGACGGCCGGGCCTGGGCGTCGGACCCCGACGGCACCGCCGGGACTCCCATACCGGTGCACTATCGGAGCGCGGCCGAGGGTCTGCCCGCCGCCGGCGAGGCGCGGATCACGGGAACGATCGCGGCGCGCCTCCGCCGCGGTGCCGGCGACGAGATCCGGCTGGTCTCGTCGCGCACGCGTCTTTCTCCGATCGGGCCGGTGCCCGTGGCCGCACTCGTCACGGTGGGCGAGGTGAGGCTCGGCAGCGCGCTCGACCGGCCCGGCGAGATCGAGATCTCCGAGGCGACCGCGCGCCTTCTGTCCGGAATGCCGGCGGGCGCCGGCGCATACGAGGCGCGGCTCGCCGACCCGTCCGCCGCCGAATCCGCGGCTCGATCCGTCGAGCGGTCGCTCGGCGCCGGATACCGCGTCGAGACCTGGCGCGAGTTGAACGGCCCGCTGGCGTTCGCGCTTCGGCTCGAGAAGACGGTGATCTTCCTGACGGTCGCGCTCGTCATCCTGGTGGCGGCCCTGAACATCGTGGCGAACATCGCCCTCACGGTCGTGGAGAAGAAGCGGGACCTCGGCGTCTTCCTGTCGATGGGCGCGGCTCCCGCGTCGCTCGAGCGGATCTACCTCACGCTCGGAGCCGCGATCGGCGCGATCGGGACTCTCGGAGGGCTGGCGTTCGGCGTTCTCCTGTCGCTCGCGCTCGAGCGCTTTCGCCTCGTTCCGCTTCCGGCCGACGTGTACATGCTCTCGCACGTTCCGTTCGCGGTGCATCCGCGAGAGGTGGCGGCAATCGCGGTCTTCGCGTTCGGAACCGCCGTCGCGGCCGCCGTCCTGCCGGCGCGAGCGGCCGCGAGGTTGCGCGCCGGGCGAGGCGATCCGGCTGTCGCGATGACCCTCGCGATCCGCGCCATCGGATCTGTCCAAGACGTACACCGGCGAGGGGGCGCCGGTGAAGGTGTTCGCCGGGCTCTCCTTCGAGGTTCCGGAGGGCGTCCTCGCCGCCGTGATGGGCCCGTCGGGAGTGGGCAAGTCCACGCTGCTGCACCTGGTGGGGGGCATCGATCGCCCCGACTCGGGCCGCGTCGAGGTCCTCGGGTCCTCGATGGAGGACATGAACGTCCGCGAGCGAGCGCGCTTCCGCAACGAGCGGATCGGCTTCGTCTTTCAGTTCCACCACCTCCTGCCCGAGTTCACGGCCGAGGAGAACGTGGCGTTCCCTCATCGGATCGCTGGAGTTCCCGAAAAAGAAGCGAAGCGGCGCGCGTCGGCGCTGCTCGAGCGGATGGGGCTCGCCGGGCGGGGACACCACGGTGCGCGGGCGCTCTCGGGCGGCGAGCAGCAGCGTGTCGCCATCGCGCGTGCGCTCGCTCGCGATCCTCGCCTGCTTCTGGCCGACGAACCGACGGGAAATCTCGACGCGTCCGCGGCGCAGGGCGTCTTCGATCTGCTGCGGGAGCTCCATCGCGAGCGCGGGATGACGACCGTCGTCGTCACGCACAACCCGGAACTGGCGGCCCGCTGTGATAGACTTTTCGTGATGTCCCGGGAAGGAATAGCGGCGGCTCCGGGTTTGACTGAGCGAGGATGAAGGCCGAGGTCTCGCTCCATGGCCGTAACCCTCCTCTCCCGTGACGCCTGAGCCCGACGCCGATGTTTGAGAAGTACAACGAAAAGGCGCGCCGGGCCCTCTTCTTCGCCCGCTACGAGGCCTCCAAGCTCGGCTCCAAGGTGATCGAGTCCGAGCACCTTCTGCTCGGAATCCTCCGCGAAGGCGAGGACATCATCAAGGAGATCTTCGCTCGCTTCAACGTCAAGCCCGAGGACGTCCGCCGCGAGATCGAGGGCGACCGGATCTTCGTCGAGCGCATCTCGTCGACCGCGGAGCTTCCCCTGTCCGAGGAGTCGAAGAAGATCCTGGCGTACGCCTCGCACGAGGCGGAATCGATGATGCACCCCTACGTGGGGACCGAGCACCTTCTCATCGGCCTGCTGCGCGTGGACGGATGCGTGGCCGGCCGGCTGCTCACGGCGCGCGGATTCAACCTCTACGGCGTGCGCGAAGAGACGATCTCGCTCATCAAGGAGCGCGAGGTCTCCAAGCAGAAGAAGGAGCTCCCGTTCCTGGCCGAGTACAGCCGCGACCTGACGCAGCTGGCCGGCACGGGGACTTTCGACCCGCTCATCGGGCGCGACAAAGAGGTCGAGCGGATCATCCAGATCCTCTCGCGCCGCACGAAGAACAACCCGATCCTGCTCGGCGAGCCGGGCGTCGGCAAGACCGCGATCGTCGAGGGGCTCGCGACCCGCATCGTCGAGGGCGGCGGTCCCGATCTTCCTCGCGCGAAGAAGATCCTCGCGCTCGACCTGTCGCTCATCGTCGCCGGCACGAAGTACCGCGGCCAGTTCGAGGAGCGCCTCAAGGGGATCATCCGGGAGCTCCGCGAGAACCCGGACCTCATCATCTTCATCGACGAGATCCACTCGCTGATCGGCGCGGGCTCGGCCGAGGGCTCGCTCGACGCCGCGAACATCCTGAAGCCCGCGCTCTCGCGCGGCGAGATCTCGTGCATCGGCGCGACGACGCTGAAGGAGTACCGCAAGTACATCGAGAAGGACCGCTCGCTCCTGCGCCGCTTCCAGGCGATCAACGTCACGCGCGCCCTCCGAGAACGAGACGTTCGAGATCCTCGAGGGCGTGAAGGATCGGTACGAGCAGTTCCACAAGGTCCGGTACTCGGCCGAGGCGATCAAGACGGCCGTGTATCAGTCGAACCGCTACATCACCGACCGTTTCTTCCCCGACAAGGCGATCGACATCCTCGACGAGGCCGGCGCCAAGGTGAAGCTGAAGCGGGTCGCGGACACGCAGAACCTGCGCAAGCTCGAGCTCGAGATCCGCCAGATCGTCAAGGAGATGAAGAAGGCGATCTCCGACAAGGACTTCGAGAAGGCCGTGTTCCTGCGCGAGCGGGAGATCGAGCTGAAGGAAGAGATCGAGCGCGCCAAGGCGCAGTCGGCCGAGCGCAGCGAGGCGACCCAGGAAGTCACGCGGCGCGACATCGAGGAGATCATTTCCTCCTGGACGGGCATCCCGGTGGCCTCGCTCGAGATGGAAGAGGCGGAGAAGCTGCTCCACATGGAGGACGCGCTGCGCCGCCGCATCGTCGGCCAGGAGGCCGCGATCGTCGGCGTCTCGAAGGCGATCCGCCGGTCGCGCCTCGGCGTCAACAACCCGAACCGTCCGATGGGCTCGTTCATCTTCCTCGGCCCCTCGGGCGTCGGAAAGACCGAGGTCGCGCGGCGCCTCGCGGAGTTCCTGTTCGAGAACCAGAAGTCCCTGGTGCGCTTCGACATGTCCGAGTACATGGAGAAGCACGCCGTCTCGAAGCTGATCGGCTCGCCGCCCGGCTACGTGGGGCACGAGGAGGGCGGCCAGCTCACGGAACGCATCCGGCGCAATCCCTACAGCGTCATCCTCTTCGACGAGATCGAGAAGGCGCACCCGGACATCGCCAACCTTCTCCTGCAGATCCTGGAGGACGGGCATCCTCACCGACGCCTACGGCAACGTCGTGGACTTCAAGAACACGCTCATCATCATGACGTCCAACATCGGGACGAAGCACCTGGTCAATCGCAGCCGGGTCGGCTTCGGCGGCTCTCGCGAGCACCAGACGACGCAGGAGATCGAGGACCTGGTGTTGAAGGAGCTGCGGCGGGACTTCTCGCCCGAATTCATCAACCGCATCGACGACGTCATCGTGTTCCATCCGCTCGGACGCGATGAGCTCTCCAAGATCTGCCGCCTCCTCATCGACGACGTCAACACGACCCTCGCCCCGAAGGGAGCCTGGATCGACATCGACGACGCAGCGATCGAGTGGCTGCTCGCCCAGAGCGGGGACGACCCCAACATGGGAGCGCGGCCCCTGCGGCGCGCGATCCAGAAAAACGTCGAGGACCCCGTTTCGGAGTTGCTCATCGCCGCCCGCGAGGAGCGCCTCGAAGCGATCGAGGTTCGGGTGGGACCGGATGGGCTGCGAGTTACGGCGCGCGAGAGCGAGCCGATCCCCCAGGGGCGATAGCTTCTTGCGGAGGGGGTCCTTCGGGGCCGCGGGGCTCGCCGCGGCGCTGATGGCTTTTTCCGCGGGCCCCGCCGCCGCTCAGGATTCGCCGCCGTCCGCGGCGCCGACTCCGGCGCCGACCCCGCCCGCGGTGCCCTCCGTGCCTTCGGTGGCGCCGCCGGAAGCCCCCGCGCCGGAACCCGCTGCCGCCCCGGTGGGCTCCGACACGATCGTGGGCATCCGCGTCGTCGGGTATCAGACCGTGTCGCCGGACACGATCGCGCATTACCTCGGCGTGAAGGTCGGCGACCCCTACGACGCGGAGAAGCTCCGCAAGAATTTTCCGGCCCTCTGGGAGTCGGGACTCCTGGAGAACGCCAGGATCGAGGCCGAGCGGTCGCCCGAAGGCGTGACCCTCGTCGTGACGATCGAGGAGCGCCCCGTCGTCAAGGAGCTCGAATTCCAGGGCAACAAGAAACTCTCGACCTCCCAGATCAAGGACGCGCTGAAGGACGGCAAGGTCGACATCCAGGCGGGCGCGCCCCTCTCGCTCCGCGACATCGCCCACGCCCGATCGGTCATCAGCGATTTCTACACGGCGCAGGGATTCCGCAGCGCCACGGTGGACTATCGGATCGACGACATCTCGAAGACCGAGAAGAAGGTCGTCTTCCTGATCGACGAAGGCGACAAGGTCAAGATCGAATCCATCGAGTTCACCGGCAACACCGCGGTCTCGTCGCAGGCGCTTCGAAACGCCATGAAGAAGACCAAGGTCGCGGTCTGGTGGCGCATCCTCTCGGACAACACGGTCTACAGCCAGGCCAACTACGAGGCCGACGTCGAGAGCATCAAGGGCCTGTACCAGTCGAAGGGCTACAAGGACGTCGTCGTCAAGGATCCGGTTCTCGACGTCTACGTCGTCAACCCAAAGGTCAAGCCCGAGAAGATCAAGCGCCGGGTGAGGATCACGATTCCGATCGTGCAGGGAGACAAGTTCTACACGAACGAGATCTCGATCACCCGCGTGCTCCAGAACGGGCAGCCGGCCGACCCGCCAGAGGTCACGGTCTTCCCTCAGAAGATGCTTCTCAAGCAGTTCGCGCTGCTCCCGCCGGGGTCGGTGCTGAACCACGACGAGCTCGTCGCGGGGCTCGCCGCGATCGAGAACATGTACAAGACCCGCGGCTACATCTACTGGTTCGCCGATCCCGTGTACAAGGAGGTCGGCACCGACCGCGTGGACGTCGACATCAAGATGTTCGAGGGGGAGAAGTTCTATCTCGGCCGTCTCGAGGTGAAGGGCAACACCCTCACGCGCGACAAGGTCATCCGCCGCGAGTTCGGCCTCGACGAAGGCGACGTGATGGACATGGAGGCCATCAAGAAGAGCATCCAGAAGATCTCGCAGCTCGGCTACTTCAAGCTGGGCGAGGAGCCGGACTTCTCGGTGCGGCCGGACGAGAAGAAGGTGGACGTCGTCCTGAAGGGACAGGAAACCAGCCGCAACGAGATCCAGTTCGGCGCGGGTTACTCGGGATACGACGGCTTCTTCGGGCAATTCTCCTTCCAGACCCGCAACTTCCTCGGCCGCGGCGAGATCATCGGCGTGTCGGCCCAGGTCGGGAGCGTGTCGAAGTTCTTCGACCTCTCGTACACGATTCCCTGGTTTCTGGACAAGAACCAGTCGGTCGGAGCGTCCCTCTTCAGCCGCAACATCATCTACTCGTCGGTCCAGGAGACGCGCAAGGGCGGCACGCTCTTCTACGCGAAGGGGCTCGGCCTCTTCGATTCGGTGTCGGCCCTCTATTCGTACGAGAACATCAACGCGAACTATCCGGTGGCCACGGCCCCGATCCCGCCGGGCCAGCCCGCGCCTCCGCAGAAGCTCGTCGCGACCCTGGGCACGACGTCCTCGATCACGCCGGCCTATCGCTACGACAGCCGCAACGATCCGATCAATCCCACGCGCGGATTCCGCCTGACGGGGGCGGTGCAGGTGGCCCCGGACGTCTTCGGCGGCACGAACTCCTTCATCAAGCCGACGCTCGGCGCGACCGTCTACATTCCGGTGCCGCTGCCCCGCAACGCCGTGCTCGCCTTGAACGGCGAGATCGGATACCTCCTGCAGGTCGGCAACACGCCGCTGCCCATCTTCGAGCGCTTCCAGCTCGGCGGCGAGCAGAGCATGCGGGGCTACTCGCAGGGCGCCGTCGTGCCGCTGCATCCCACGACCAACGTCGTCTTCACCGACGACCTCGGCCGCGTCCTCGGAGGGAACAAGTTTTTCGTCGTCAACGTCGAATACCAGTTCCTGAACATCGGGCCGGCGACACTGCTCGTGTTCGGGGACTTCGGAAACAACTACTACGACACGCAGAACATCTCCCTGACGAACATCCGGACGGCGTTCGGCGCCGAGCTGCGCATCTTTCTGCCGATCTTCCAGGCGCCGCTGCGGTTCATCTACGCCATCAACCCCAACCCCGTCCAGCCGCTCGACCAGTACGGCTTCCCGCTCACGAACCTGACCGAGAAGAAGTCGGGATTCACCTTTTCGATCGGCCGGACATTTTGAGCGGCCCTCGACGGGCCGACGAGAGATGAGCACATCCGTGCCGCGGCCGATTCGGCCTGCGTGACGGCGGCCATTTCCCCGGAATGAGGCCCATTTTCGGCCTGTTGTCCCAGCCGCGGTTTTTGCTACACTTTCGCGTTTTCGTGGATAAGGAGAGGGAATGAAACGCTCTGTTTTGACGGTCCTGGCCGCGTTCGTAGCAGCCGCGACCCTTGCCCAGGGAACGACGACCGCTCCGGCGGCGCCCGCCGCGGGGCAGTTTCGGATCGGCGTCATCAACGTCGAGAGGCTGGTCCAGGAATCCGCGCTCGGAAAGGAAGCCTTCAGCCGGGTCAAGAAATTGAACGATCAGAAGAAGGAAGAGGGCGACAAGCTGCAGAAGGAGCTCCGGGACATGGAGCAGAAGCTGGCCGACCAGGGCTCGTCGCTGGCGGACGACAAGCGCGAGTCTCTTCAGAAGAGCTACCAGGAGAAGGCGATCGCCTTCAAGCGCTTCCAGGACGACGCCAACCGGGATCTCGAGGCCGCACAGAAGAAAGAGCTGAGCGAGCTCGAGCGGCGGGTGTTTCCGGTCATCAACCAGGTAGGCAAGGAAAAGGGCTACACCCTCATCTTCAACAAGTTTCAGTCGGGCCTCGTCTATGCCGACGATGGCATCGACATCACCGACGAAGTGTTGAAACAGTTCAACACGACGGTCGCCGTGCCCGCCGCGAAGGCGTCGGACGCGCCGGCGAAGCCGGCGCCCGCGGCCAAGACCGCGCCCGCACCGGCCCCGACCAAGAAGCCGTAGCGCCGGCGGCGAAAGCAGGACGCCGTGGCCCGTTCACGAGTCCCGACGAGGGGCCCCGATCGGCCCCGGCGCCGAAGGGCCGCCGCGGAGGGCTTTCGGCTCTTCGATGTGGCGGCCGCGGTCGCGGGGCGCCTCGAGGGAGACGGCATGATGCGCCTGCGCGGTGTGGCTCCCCTCGAGGCCGCGGAGAGGGAGGACCTCTCCTGGGTGGCCGACGAGCGCCGCGCACGAGATGCCGCGTCCAGTCGGGCAGGAGCGCTCCTGTCGCCGTCGAAGGCGCTCGCCGGTGGAAAACCCTGTGTCGTCGTTTCGTCTCCGCCGCTGGCGCTGGCCGTCTGGCTCGGCGTGTTTCGCCCGCCCGGGCGCGGACGCCCCGGGGTCGCGCGGGGCGCGTTCGTGGCCCGGACGGCCCGGCTCGGCAAGGGCGTCAGCGTCGAGGCCGGCGCGACCGTGGCCTCCGGCGCGCGGGTGGGCGACGGGACGTGGCTCCGGGCCGGTGCGTTCGTCGGCGAGCGTGTCCAGATCGGCCGCCACTGCGTGCTGGGGCCCTGTTCGGCGGTCCTCGCGGACTGTCGGATCGGGGACCGGTGCCTTCTCCAGCCGGGCGCGGTGGTGGGATCGGACGGATTCGGATACGTTTGGGATGGTGCAAGCCATCGAAAGATTCCTCAGATCGGGATCGTGCGCCTCGAGGACGACGTGGAGGTCGGCGCCAACGCCGCGATCGACCGGGCGACGCTCGGCGAGACCGTCATCGGGCGCGGCACGAAGATCGACAACCTCGTCCAGATCGGCCACAACGTGATCGTCGGGGAGCACTCGATTCTCTGCGGACAGGCCGGAGTGGGCGGATCGTCCCGCCTCGGCCGCGCGGTGACCCTCGCCGGGCAGGTCGGCGTGTCGGACCACGTGACGATCGGTGATCGCGCGACCCTCACGGGCCAGGCCGGCATCGCGCGCCAGGGACGCGTCGAAGCCGGAGCCGTCGTCTCCGGGATGCCCGCCCTGCCACACCGGGAATTCCTCAAACGGGCGGCGCTGGTGGGGCGTCTCGAAGGGGTGTTCCAGCGCCTGGCCGCCCTCGAGAAGACCCTGGCGAAGATTTCGAAGGGGAGGTGACCGTGGAGCTCGGCATCGCCGACATCCTGAAGACCCTGCCTCACCGGTATCCGTTTCTTCTCGTCGATCGAATCCTCGAGCTCGAGCCGGGCAAGCGGGTCGTGGGCATCAAGAACGTCACCTTCAACGAGGAGTTCTTCCAGGGCCATTTTCCCGGCAACCCGGTGATGCCGGGAGTCCTCGTCCTCGAGGCGATGGCGCAGGTTGCCGGAGTGGGCCTGCTCGGCATCACGCCCGACAAGGAAAAGAAGCTTCTCTACCTCTCGGGCGTCGACCACTGCCGCTTCCGCCGGCCCGTGGTGCCCGGCGATCAGCTCCGCATCGAGGCCACGATCGTGTCGCTGAAGATGCGGGTCTGCAAGTGTCACGCGACCGCGACCGTGGACGGAAAAGCTCTGCGCCGAGGCCGACCTGCTCTCGGTGCTGGTGGACCGCCCATGAGCAGCGTCACGATCCATCCGTCGGCGGTGGTTTCCTCGAGCGCGGAGCTCGGGGAGGGCGTCTCGGTCGAAGCGTATGCCGTGGTCGGCGACGGCGTGCGGCTCGGCAGCCGGACCCGCGTGGGAAACCATGCCACGGTCCTGGGGCCGGCCGTCTTCGGAGAGGACAACCGCATCTTTCCGCACGCCGCCCTCGGCTTCGAGCCGCAGGACCTCAAGTATCGCGGCGAGCCGACGCGCCTGGTCGTCGGATCGCGCAACGTGTTCCGGGAGTTTTCGACGGTGCAACGCGGCACGGCCACCGGCGGGGGCGAGACGGTCGTCGGCGACGACAATTACTTCATGAACTACACCCACGTCGCCCACGACAACCGGATCGGCTCGAATGTCGTCATGGCGAACTGTTCGGTCCTCGCGGGTCACGTCGACGTCGGCAACCACGCGAAGGTGGGGGCCTTCAACGCCGTGCATCAGTTCTGCCGGGTCGGGGCCCACGCGTTCATGGGGGCCTATACGGCGTGCCGGCAGGACGTCCTGCCCTTCTGCCGGACCGAGGGAAACGAGGATCCCAAGACCTACGGCATCAACTCGATCGGCCTCAAGCGCGCGGGGTTTTCCGACGAGCGCGTCGAAGCCCTGCAGAAGGCCTACCGCTTCCTGCGGCAGTCCAAGCTCAACACGAGTCAGGCGCTCGAGCGCATCGCCGAGGAGCTGGCCGGGCAGCCCGACGTCGAGGAGCTCGTCCACTTCATCCGGACGAGCGAGCGGGGCTTCATCAAGTGAGACTGCCGCCGGAATGAGCGGCGCCCGCCCGGTGCGTCTGGCGGTGGTCGGCGTGGGCCACCTCGGGCGCCAGCATGCCCGCATCGCGGCGCGCACGTCCGGCATCACCCTGGTCGGCGTCCACGACCGGCGCCCCGAGCGCGCCCACGACGTCGCGCACGCCGAGGGATCGGAGGTGCTGGCGAGCCGGGAGGACGTGGCGTCGCGGGCGGAGGCCGTCGTGATCGCGACGCCGACGGCGAACCACGCCGAGATGGCCCGGTTCTTCCTGGAGCGCGATCTCCACGTGCTCGTCGAGAAGCCGATGACCGCGTCGCTCGCCGACGCCGATGCGCTCGTGGCGCTGGCGCGGTCCCGGGGGCGGATCCTCGAGGTCGGCCACGTCGAGCGCTACAACCCCGCCGTCGAGGCGGCCCTCTCGTCGCCTCGCCTCGCCGATCTTCATCGAGGGGCACCGGCTGGCGGCCCCCACCGAGCGGAGTCTCGACATCGACGTCGTCCTCGACCTCATGATCCACGACCTCCAGATCGTCGATGCGCTCGTCCGGCGGCCCGTCCGCGAGGTGCGGGCGGCCGGGATGCCGGTGCTGACCGAAAGCGTGGACATCGCCAACGCGCGTCTCGAATTCGAGGGCGGCTGCGTGGCCAACCTGACCGCGTCGCGCGTCTCGACGGAGCCGATGCGAAAGCTCCGCGTCTTCGCCCCGCCGCTCTACTGTTCGATCGACATGCATGCACGCTCCGTCGCGGCGCATCGCCTCGTCCGGGACGGAGTCCGCCCGGGTGTCGTCCCGGAGCCGATCGAGGTGGCCGCGTCGGACCCGCTCGGCCGCGAGATCGCGGATTTTGCGGACGCCGTGCGGGACGGGCGGGATCCCGTCGTCACGGGCGAGGTCGGCCGGGACGCTCTGGCGCTGGCGGAGCGGGTCCGGGAAGCGATCGAGCGGCATCGCGCCGGCGCCGAGGGCCGGTTGTGAGCGGAGCGGGGCGGATCGGGCTCGTCGGGGGAAGCGGCCTCTACGACCTGTCGGCGATCGCGGGTTTGAAGGAGGAACGGCTGGATACGCCCTTCGGACCGCCTTCGGACTCGTACTTCACGGGGACGCTCGACGGCGTGCCGGTCGCGTTTCTCTCGCGCCATTCCCGGGGGCACCGTCTGTCTCCGACCGAGATCAACTACCGGGCCAACGTGTGCGGCTTCAAGATGCTCGGCTGCGACGCGCTGCTCTCGGCGTCGGCCTGCGGCAGCCTGCGCGAAGAGTACGCGCCGCTTCACGCGGTGATCCCGGACCAGTTCATCGACCGGACCCGGCACCGGCGCGACAGCTTCTTCGAGGGCGGGGTCGTGGCGCACGCGGGGTTCGCGGACCCGGTCTGTCCCGTCCTCTCCCGAAGCCTGGAGGAGGCGGGGCGAGGCGCGGGGCTGACGGTTCATCGCGGCGGGACCTACGTCTGCATGGAAGGCCCCCAGTTCTCGACGCGCGCGGAGTCCAATCTCTACCGGGCGTGGGGGGCGGACGTCATCGGGATGACGAACCTCACCGAGGCCCGCCTGGCGCGCGAAGCCGAGATCTGCTACGCGAGCCTCGCCCTCGTGACCGACTACGACTGCTGGCGGATCTCCACGGAGGACGTCTCCGTCGAGGTGATCGTGGCGATCCTCGGTGAAAACGCCGCCGCGGCCCGGCGGACCCTGGCCGCCGCGGTCGCTCGGGTCGACCAGGGACGCTCGTGCGGGTGCCGGGACTCGATGCGTTTCGGAATCATCACGGATCGCGCGGCGATCCCGGACTCGGAGAGAGAACGTCTGCGGCCGATTGCGGGGAGGTACCTTTGAGGACGGACGGACGAATCGTCGTGACGGGATCGGTGGCCTTCGACTACCTCATGACCTTCCCGGGAAGGTTCACCGAGCACCTGATTCCGGACCGGATGTCGCGCCTGTCGGTCTCGTTTCTCGTGGACGAGATGCGGCGTGTCCCGGGAGGATGCGGCCCCAACATCGCGTGGGGACTGGCGCTGCTCGGCGAGAGGCCCGCGCTTCTCGCCACCGCCGGCTCGGACGCGGCCGAGTACCGGGACCGCCTCGGCGCCGAGGGCATCGACGTCGCCGGGCTGAAGCTCGAACCGGACGTCTTCACGGCATCCTTCTTCGTCTCGACCGACCAGGATCAGAATCAGGTGGCGTCCTTCTACACGGGGGCCATGGCGCGCGCGCGCCGTTATCCCCTCGACACGCTCGACACGGCCCAGACCGCCTTCGTCGTCATATCGCCGAACGATCCCCCGGCCATGGCGGCCCATGCCGCCTTCTGCCGGGAGCGTGAGATTCCGTTCCTCTACGACCCGAGCCAGCAGGTGACCCGTCTCTCCGGCGCTGAGATGGAGGAGGGCATCCGCGGAGCGGCGATCCTGATCGTCAACGACTACGAGTCCGGAATCCTGATGCAGAAGACCGCCAAGTCTAGGGAGGAGATCGAGCGGCTGGTGCCGGTCCTGATCGTGACCCACGGTCCGGACGGCTCGGCGATCCACGCGCCGCTCGGAGGCGGGCGGATCATCCACCACGTGCCGGCGGCGAAAGTCGAGCGCGAGGCGCTCGATCCGACGGGCGTCGGAGACGCGTACCGGGCAGGCCTCCTCCGCGGGCTGCGCATCGGGGCGCCCTGGCCGGTCGCCGGCCGGATCGGCAGCGTGGCGGCGGTCTATTGCCTGGAACACCAGGGCCCGCAGCCTCCCCGGTACACGCCCGAGGCCTTCCGGGCCCGGTACGTCCGCAATTACGGCGAGACCCCGGAGCTCGACCGGCTCTTCGCGTAGCCAGCCGGCCCCCGGCAGGTTACAATCCTGTCTCTTTCGAAGCCGAGCAGGTCCTTGAACAAGCGCGTCCCGCGCCGCATGGCGGCATCTTTCTCGCCGAGGCAGTACGACGGCCGCCTCGATGCCGAGGGTCTGCGCATCGGCGTCGTGTGCGCGCGCTGGAACCCGACCATCACCGACGCCATGCTGGCCGCGGCGCTCGACACGCTCCGCCGGCGCGGGGCTCGATCGGCCGACGTCGCGGTCGTGCGCGTTCCGGGCGCATTCGAGGTGGCCGCCGGCGTGCGCGCCCTGGCCGACACGGGCCGCTACGACGCGGTCGTCGCGCTGGCGGCGATCGTGCGGGGAGAGACGACGCACCACGAGGTGCTGGGCCACGCGGTCGGTTCGGCGCTCGCCTCCCTGACGGTCACCTCGGCGATGCCGATCGGATTCGGGATCCTGACCTGCGACACGATGGAGCAGGCTCGCGAGCGCACCGACAAGGGGGTCGAGGCGGCCGAGGCGGCCATCGAGATGGCGCAGGTCTCGCGTCAGCTGAGGAAGCCGTAGTGGGAGCGCGGCGCAAGGCGCGGGAGCTCGCACTCCAGATGCTCTACGAGTACGACGTCTCGGGCACCGAGCCGCAGGAGATGTTCCGGAGGTCGGACGACCTGAAGAGCGCGCCCGAAGGCATCCAGGACTTCACCCGCCGGCTGGTGTCCGGCACTCTGACCCACCGCCAGGATCTCGACGAGATCATTTCGCGCCAGGCGGACCACTGGCGTCTGGCGCGCATGCCGGTCGTCGACCGGAACATCCTGCGCCTCGCCCTCTTCGAGCTGCTGCACGAGCCCGACACGCCCCGGCCGGTCGTCATCGACGAGGCGCTCGAGATCGCCAAGCGGTTTTCGACGCCCAAGTCGTCTCAGTTCATCAATGGAATCCTCGACGGCGTGCTGAAGGGCCGCCGGCCGGCGCCGACGGCATGAGCCGTCTCCGGGCCGCCGTTGCCGCTCTCGGGGCCGCCGGAGCGCTCGTCGTCGCCGCCGCCGGCCTCCGCGCCGACGAGCTCGCGGTCTATCGGGCCTCCGGCGCCGCAACCGGCGTCTTCGACCAGTACGACAACGACGGGTATTCGCTCGGTGTCGCGCGCCGGGCGGACGGCGTGCTCGAGCTCTCGGTCCGCATCAGCGGCGCGCCTCTGTCCAGCCGCGCGCCGTTTCCGACGGGGGCCGAACGGGAACCGTCGCTCACGTCCGCGCCGGACCGCGACGCGTGGGAGCGGTCCCTCGTGTCCGGGGCGAACACCCAGGCCGAGGCCGTCGAGAGGATCCTGGAAGGCGTCGCGACGGCCGTCCGCTACGACCCCGACCGGTCGCGCAAGCAGGACCCGAGCTCCGTTTATGCGTCGCGGCGCGCGTACTGCGTCGGCTTTGCCGAGCTCGCCGTGGACCTGCTGAGGAGAGCCGGCATCACCGCCCGCACGGTCCAGGGAATCCTGCGCACCAGGTCGGGCGTGGACGGCTACGATTCCCACATCGGCGGCGTCTACCACCGCTGGATCGAGATCTACTATCCCGATCTCGGCTTCGTCTTCTCCGATCCCTCCGCCTCGATCAACGGCGTGGACGCGCGATACATCGCTTTCCGCGAAGCGGACGCTCGAACGGCCGCGCGGGCTGACGCTGACGGCCGTCGAGACGTCGGGCCGGGTGGACTATCCCGTCGTGCGACTCCCGGAGGCGACCCTTCGCGTGCGGCCGATCGGCGGCTCGAGGTAGCGCGGCCGGACCCGAGGCGCCTTCGGTTAAGATTCCGCCTCCTCATGGCGGACAAGTACGCTCCGGCCGGCATCGAAGGCAAGTGGCAGCGCCGCTGGGCGGAGGCCCGCGTGGCGGAGGTGGACACGTCCGTCCCCGGCAACGAGTTCTACATGCTCAACATGTACCCGTACCCGTCGGGCAGCCGGCTGCACGTCGGGCACGGCCGCAACTACATTCTCGGCGACGCCCTCTATCGCCGCGAGCGCATGGCCGGCCGCAAGGCCCTGAACCCCATGGGCTGGGACGCCTTCGGACTGCCCGCCGAGAACGCGGCGATCCAGAGCGGCGTGCATCCGCGCGAGTACACGATGGGCAACATCGCCCGGATGAAGGAGCAGCTCTACTCCCTCGGCTGCCTCTACGATTGGTCCAAGGAGCTGGCGTCCTGCGACCCGGGCTACTACCGCTGGAATCAGTGGCTCTTTCTTCGGATGTGGGAGCGCGGTCTCGCGTACCGCAAGACAGCTCCCGTGAACTGGTGCCCGGGTTGCCGCACCGTGCTCGCCAACGAGCAGGTCGTGGACGGGCGCTGTGAGCGCTCGGACGATCCGGTCGAGATCCGCGACCTGACGCAGTGGTTCTTCCGGGTCACGGACTACGCCGAGAGGCTGCTCGACGGCCTCGATCGCCTGGACCACTGGTCCGACCGGGTCAAGACGATGCAGCGCAACTGGATCGGGAGGTCCGAGGGCGCCGAGGTGGTTTTTCGGGTCGACGGCCTGGCGGAGCCGCTGAAGGTCTTCACGACCCGTCCCGACACGCTCTACGGGGCGACATTTCTCGCGCTCGCACCCGAGCACCCCGCCGTCGAGAGGCTCGCCGCGGTCTCGCCCCGGAAGGCCGAGCTCGAGGCGTTCGTCGACCGGGTGCGCCGCGAGTCGAGGCTCGACCGGGAATCCGAGGGCGCGGAGAAGGAGGGCCTGGCGACCGGAGCGAAGGCGATCAACCCCGCGACGGGGGAGCCGATCCCGGTCTGGCTCGCAAACTTCGTCCTGCCCGAATACGGCACGGGAGCCATCATGGGCGTGCCCGCCCACGACGAGCGGGACTTCGCCTTCGCCCGCAAGTACGGACTTCCGGTTCGCGCGGTGTACCGGACGGACGGAGACGATCCGTCGGCGCCGATGACCGAAGCGCGCCCGCACGGAGGCGTCCTCTTCGGGTCCGGCCCATGGGATGGAACGCCGAACGGCCCCGAGGCGATCGGCGTCGCGATCCGCTGGCTCGAGGAGCAGGGGTTCGGAAGGGGGAAGGTCGGCTACCGGCTGCGGGACTGGCTGATCTCGCGCCAGCGCTACTGGGGCACGCCGATACCGGCGATCCACTGCCCGGCGTGCGGCGTCGTGCCGGTGCCGGACGAGGATCTGCCGGTGCTCCTGCCGGATGACGTCGAGTTTCGAGGCGTCGAGGGAAACCCTCTCGAGAAGTCGGAAACGTTCGTCCGCGTGACGTGCCCACGGTGCGGCGGCGCCGCGCGTCGCGAGACCGACACGATGGACACGTTCGTGGATTCCTCCTGGTACTACCTGCGGTTCCTCGACCCGCACGACGCCGGCAGGATGGTGGACACCGAACGCGTCGGACGCTGGCTGCCCGTGGACCAGTACATCGGCGGAATCGAGCACGCGATCCTGCACCTCCTGTACGCCCGCTTCATCTGCCGCGTGCTGAAGGACATGGGGCTCGTCCACCTCGAGGAGCCGTTCGAGCGCCTCTTCAACCAGGGCATGATCACCCGCTTGAACCCGGCGACGGGGAAGATCGAGAAGATGTCCAAGTCGAGGGGAAACACCGTTTCGCCCGACGAGCTGATCGCCCGGTACGGCGCGGACACGCTGCGCCTCTACACGCTCTTCATCGGACCTCCCGAGAAGGAATCGGAATGGTCCGAAGAGGGCGTCGCCGGGGCGTATCGGTTCCTGAACCGGGTCCACGACCTGTGTGCCCGCGCCGCCGAGCTGACGGCCGACGAGGGGCCCGCCGACACGCCCCTGAAGCGGCTGATGCACCGCTCGATCCAGCGCGTGACGGAGGACGCCGCCCGGTTTCACTTTCACACCGCGATCGCGGCCCTGATGGAGTTCCAGAAGGGCATCGCGGACGCGCTCGACGGCGGGCAGGAGGCGCCGGGCGCGATCCGGAGCGCCGTCCGCGTTCTTCTGCAGCTGCTGCATCCGATCGCCCCGCACCTGACGGAGGAGTGGTGGAGCCGCCTCGGCGAGCGGGGCTTCGTGGTCGAGTCCCGCTGGCCTTCGTACGATCCGGCGCTCGCGACCCCGGCCGGCGTGACCCTCGTCGTCCAGGTCAACGGGAAGGTCCGCGGAAAGCTCGAGCTCGCCCGCGGCGCCTCGGAGTCCGACGCGATGCACGCTCTCGATCGTGACCCGCGCATCCGGCCGTGGCTCGAGGGCAAGCAGATCGCGAGAACGGTCTTCGTGCCCGACCGCCTGCTGAACCTGGTCGTGCGGTGATCGCTCGCCTTGCGTCCGCCGCCGGACGCCTTCTGCTCGCGGGAGCCCTTCTGCTGGCCGGTGCCTGCGGCTACGCGCTCGTCGGAAAAGGATCCAACCTGCCGGACAACATCAAGGTCGTCCAGTTCACCACCCTCGAGAACCGGACTCCCCGGGTCGAGCTCGAGCAGCGGTTCTCGGCGGCGATTGCCCGCGAGCTCGTCTCCCGCGGCAGATTCCGCGTTCAGTCGGGCGCCGCGGGCGCCGATGCCCAGCTGACCGGCACGATGCTCGCCTTCGACCTCTACCCGGTGGCGTTCGACTCCCAGGGGCGGGCCACGGATTACCAGGTGCGCGCGACGGCGCGGGTGGCGCTGAAGACCCTGCCCGACGAGAAGGCGCTCTGGGAAAACCCCGCCTTCAGCTTCCAGGACAACTATCAGTTCTCGGCCACCGCCGCGACCTACGCGGACCTGGAGAACGACGCGATCGACCGCGTGGCCGACCGTTTCGCGCAGAGCCTCGTGACCAGCATGCTGGAGGGATTTTAACCGTCGCCTTCGCTTGCGAGGCAATCTGCTCGCCTGCGGCGAGCACCGGCTTGCGGCTCGCCCGGATGCGGGCTCGACCGCAAGCCTGATTCCCTCGCTGCGCTGCGGCTCCCGCGGCGTGAGCCTCCACCCTCGCTTCGCTCGGGTGACTTCTCATGCCGCGAACTTCACCCCAGTGCCGCTCATCGACTCTTACCCCGCGCCCCCCGAAAAGGGGGGAGCCGGGGAGCGCGAGGGGTCTCCCCTCGCTACATGGAGGGCCGGCCGCGGCCGAAGGCCGCGTCTCGCGAAGCGAGCGGCCGGCAGGGGTGAGGGGGGGCCTCCGTCCCTATTTCGCGGCGGCCTTCTTCGCGAGGCGGGACTTGTACCGAGCCGCGGCGTTGCGGTGGATCACGCCCTTGGCGAGGGCCCGATCGATCTCGGAATGCGTGCGGGGCAGGGCCTCGCTCTTCTTCTTCGTGTCGAGCTGGCGGTATCCCTTGACCGCGGTCCGGAGACGCGAGACGCGCGCCCGGTTGCGGTTACGTTTCTTGCCGGCCTGGCGGTTTCGCTTGTCGGCAGACTTGATGTTGGCCATCGTGGCTGATCCTCACTCCTCGTCGTTTCGGTGAATCGGCCCGGCGTCCGGTTGGCGGGCGGGGAACAATACCTCATTTTCGCGCCGGGGTCGCCGGGGCGGCCCGCCGGCGTCTACGGTGCGTCGATTCCGAGGGTCTTCAGCTTGGCGCGCGCCAGGCGGGCCTCCTCGGACGTGGGGAACTCGTGGATGACGTACTGGAGCTGGACGATCGCCTCGCCCTTCTGCCCCATTTCGAGCATCGCGTATCCCTTCTTCAGGAGTCCCGCGGCGGCCTTGTCGCTGGCCGGCCACTGCTTGAGGAGCTTCTCGAAGTCGGCGACCGCCTCGGGATACTTCTTCTGGGCATAGTGCGATTCGCCGATCCAGTACTGGGCGTTGTCGGACAGGTCGGTGGAGGGGTAGTTGGAGAGGTAGTCCTCGAAGCCCTGGATCGCGAGGGCGTATCGGCCCTTGGTGTAGTCCGCATAGGCGGTGTCGTAGAGCTCGGCCGGCGACGGGCCGGAGGCCGCCGGAGAGGCGGGGGCGGAAGGGGCGGTCCCGGGCGGAGTCCCCGGGGGAGCCGCGCCCCCCGCCGCGTTGCGCAGGCGCAGCAGGTCGCCCTGGGTCTCCGCGATCTGCTGCGAGAGCTGAGAGAGGCGGCGGTTCGTATCCTCGAGCTTGGCCTCGAGCTGCTCCATCTTGGTCGTCAGCTCGCCCAGGCGCACCGCCGTGTCCGCGTTCGACTTGAGAAGCTGCTGGGTCTGCGACGCGACGTTCTGGTTGAGCTTCTCGACTTCCTCCTTGCTGGAGGACTTGCGCTCGAGGGCCTGGATCTGCTTCTGGATGTCGTTCATCTGGCGGTGGAGGGCGTCGATGTCGCTCGATGAAACGCAGGCGGCCCCCGCGAGGAGGGCCGCCGATGAAAGACCGAGGAGCGCCGGGCGCCGGAGGGAAGAGAGGATCACTTGGCCGTGATGACGAGGTGGGCGCGGCGGTTCTTCTGCCAGCAGCTTTCGTTGGACTCCGTGCAGAAGGGCCGCTCCTTCCCGTAGGACACGGTGCGGATCCGCGACGCGTCGATGCCGAGGGAGACCAGGTACTCCTTGGCGGCGTTGGCGCGGCGGTCGCCGAGGGCCAGGTTGTAGGCCGCGGTGCCGCGCTCGTCGCAGTGACCCTCGATCAGGACCTGGACCGACGCATGCTTCTTGAGCCACTGCGCATCGGCCGCGAGGGCCGTGCGGGCGTCCTCGCGAAGGTCGGCCTGGTCGAAGTCGAAGAAGGCGTCGGTCAGGTAGCCCTTCCGGTTGATCGTCTCGATGTCCATCGTCGAGAGATCCACCGCCTCGACGTCGTTGGACGGCGCGGGCTTCGGCGGCGGGGGCACGTTGGTCTCGGCCGGCTTGGCGGCCGTCACGGGCGGACGCGCTTCCGGCGTGGTCGTGGGGGCTTTCTTCTTGCAGGCGGCGAAGGGAAGGACTACCAGTCCGAGCAACGCTGCGATGAGGAGCGTCGTGGGTTGTCTACGCATTTCCTACTCCTTGTCCCGTGGCCGGGCGAAACGTCTGATGGGCGTATCCGAAAATCAGTGTAGCAAAGACGCCGCGAAAACCCCAGTCCCGCCGGGCGTTTCCGATCAGGGAAGCCAGAAAGGCTGGAGATGGCTGCTGCCCTGGGTGAGCTGCCTCCGGTTCTGCCCGGTCGCGTCGACGGAGTA
Source organism: uncultured Acidobacteriota bacterium (assembly GCA_963738945.1). Classification (GTDB taxonomy): domain Bacteria; phylum Acidobacteriota; class Thermoanaerobaculia; order UBA5066; family Gp7-AA6; genus DAHUXD01. Next base: position 1,100,618 of record CAVTYD010000002.1, on the reverse strand, counting down.
GATCTGCGTCGAGCCCTCGCGGCGGCACGAGTACGCGATCTTCTGGCCGTCCGGCGACCAGCTCGGATGCCCGTTGGATCCCTCGGAGGTGACCTGGACGGTCTGGCTGGACGCGAGGTCCATCACGCAGATGTTGAAGTCGCCCTCGTTCCGGCAGGCGAAGGCGATCTTCGATCCGTCGGGAGACCATGCGCCCTCGTCGTTCCAGTTCCCGGCGAGCGTGAGCCGCCGGGAGTTGGTGCCTTCGGCGTCCATGACATACAGCTGGGGCGTCCCGGTCAGGTCGGAGGTGTAGAGGATCTGGCGCCCCGTCGGCGACCACGCGGGCGAGGCTTCCAGGGCCCGGCTCGTCGTCAGGCGGTGGGCTGTGCCCCCGGCGGAGGAGATCGTGTAGATGTCGGTGTTGCCCTTCGCGGAGCCGGCGAACGCGATCTGGCTCCCGTCGGCCGTCAGCGACGGCGAGGCGTTGAGCTCGACTCCGGTCGGAATCTCGCGCTTGTCGCTTCCGTCGGGCGCCATCATCCAGATCTGGGGGAAGAGCCGGACGTAGGACGTGTACACGACACGCCCGCCGCCGGCGGCCGGCGAGATCGCGATCGACTTGTGCGAGGTGAGCTGCCGGAAGTTCCGGCCGTCGAAGTCCATCGCGGCGATTTCCTTGCCGCCGCCGGGCTGTTCGGCCACGCACAGGATCGTCGAGAGAAAGATCCCGCCCTTTCCGGTGAAGTACTTGACGAGATCGTTGGCCAGCGTGTGGGCGATCCGATCGACGTAGGTCGCTCCGCCCGAGTACTTGCGGCCGAGGATCAGTTTTCGCGACTTCAGGTCCCACACACGCGCCTCGACGGCGATCCGATCGCCCGAGACGTCGGCCCGCGTGTCCACGAGCACTTCGGCCCCGGTCCCGAGCCAGCGGTCCGCCGCGTCGGAGGCGGTCGGATCGCGGTAGCCGGTCGGGTAGTGGGCCGGGTCGGTGACGGAGAATGCGCCCGCATACTCGAGATCCGAGCGCAGCGTCGCGGTGAACGGGTCGGCCACCTTGGACTGCAGGGCCGCCGATCCGGGGGCGTAGAGAGGAGGCACCGCCACCGCGAGGCGCCGCTCGCCGCCGCCCTTGATCACGACCTGGATGTCTTCGGCGGGAGCCGGGGTCGGCGCCGGAGGCGGGGTCTGGGCCAGGGCCGCGCCGGCGGCCAGGAGGAAGGCGGCGGCAGTCGCGGTCCGGCGAGCGATCATGAGCATCCTCCGAGGTTTCATTCGAAGACGACCTGGATTCCGAGATGGGGACCGCCGTATTCGGCGGGAAGCGGCGGGAGCGGCGAGGAGGCGATCACGGCGCGCAGGGCCGCCCGGTCGACGAACGGCAGGCCGCTCGAGGTGACGATGCGCGGATCCAGGATCGTGCCGTCGCGTTCGATCTCAAAGTGCACGACCGGGCTCGTGGGCACGGCCTGCGCCGGCTTGAACCAGTTCAAGCTGATGATCTGGACCATTCGTTCGATGTAGACCGGATACTTGAAGTCGGCCTCGTCGAGCTTGAGGCTTCCGATGCCCGCGGTCCCGCCCGAGCCGGCCGGAGCTGCGTTCGACGCGCCCGTGTTCTCCTCGCCGGCCGACGGCAGGCTGACGTTCGGCGAGGGTGGTCCGGGCCGGGAAACCGGGGGAGGCGTCGGTTTCTTCTTCTTGTCCTCTTTGGCCGGAAGGAGGAGGGCGTTCTTCGAAGGCTTCGGCGCTTCCTCGGGGACCGGTTTTTCGATCTTCGGCTTGGGCGCGGAGGGCGGCGCGGGCGCGACCTCCGGAGGGGGCTGCGCCGCCGGGGCGCGCACCGCACCGGCCGGAATCAGCCGGATGGCCACGGCACGGGGGGCCGCATAGTGGATCGGGCGCGCGAGCGTCGAGAGCAGGAAGGCGCAGAGGATTCCGACGTGCAGCAGCAGCGTGAGGGCCGATGCCGGGCCCCAGGCGAGCCGGTCCCGAGAGCGCTCCGCGAGAATGTTGCCGACGGCGTCCAATGGGGGGGCGCCCTAGAGCGCTCTGCTCACTTTCGTGGAGCGCCGGTGGTGTCCGTGATCATCCCGAGGCTCTCGATCCCCATCCGGTTCAGCAGGTCCAGCGTCTCGATCACGGTTCCGTACGAGAGGCTCCGGTCGGCCTTGAGGAGGACCGCCTTTTCCTTTCGGCCGCGGAGGATCGCGCGGAGGCGGTCCTTGAGCAGCCCCCGCGCCACCGGCGTCTCGTTGATGTAGTACAGGCCATCCTTCGAGATCGAGATCACGACGGGATCCTCGAGACGGGATGGCAGGTTCGTCGTCGCCGTCTTCGGCAGAGCCACGGAGATCCCCTGATGCAGCATCGGCGCCGTGACCATGAAGATGATCAGGAGCACCAGCATCACGTCCACGAGGGGCGTGACGTTGATGTCGGCCAGATGGTCGAAGGGGTCGCCGGACTCCCGCTGGAAGGCCATTCGACTAGGTGAAGTTCCGTTCCGCCAGGTTGATGAACTCGAGCGAGAAGTCTTCCATTCCGGCCCGCTGCTGGCGGACCTGTCCCATGAAGTAGTTGTAGAAGATCATCGCCGGGATCGCCGCGGCCAGGCCCGCGGCCGTGTTGATGAGCGCCTCCGAGATGCCGGGCGCGACCGCCGCGATGGAGGTCGAGCCCGTCTGGCCGATGGCCCGGAACGACTGCATGATTCCCCAGACCGTGCCGAAGAGGCCGATGAACGGGCAGGCGGACGCCGTCGTGGCCAGAAACGTCATGGACTTCGTCAGGCGCGACATCTCCACGCCGATCGCCCTTTCGAGCGCCCGCTCGATCCCCGAGATGTTCTTGATCAGCAGCTTTCCCTGGGATCCGCCGCCCGTGGTGGGCGAGTCGTCCGCGCGGATGGCTTTGACCTGCGCGTCGAGCTCCGCGTAGCCCGCCTTGAAGAGCGTCGTCAAGGGGGTGTCGGACAGCTCTCCCGCGAAGGTGTTGACCTCCGAGAAACGCTTCGACTTGCGGAAGAACGCCACGAACTTCTCCGACTGCCGGGAGACCCGCCGGAGGCGAATGAACTTGGCGAAGATGATCGCCCAGGAGATGAGGGAAAAGAGCAGGAGGATACCCAGGACGACCTTTGCGGGCGTGCCGGTTTCCGCGAAGAAGGACAGGAGCGATGGGTTTCCGGGGAGATTTTCGGTCGTGACTGGCTGAAAGGCGGTCAACAGCATCGGATTCGACCGTAACATAGGGATCGCAGACGGTCAAAGGGAATGGAGCGTCGATTGCGAGGCGTTCTGCCGCATGTGAGGAGAATCGTGCGCTCGCTGGCCATGGCGGCCCTCCTGGCCGTCGCGGCGAGCCCTGCCCGAGCACGGCCGACCGACATCCTGCCGGCCGGCGACCTGACGCCCGGAATGAAGGGTTACGGGTTCTCCGACTTCGGCGACGGCAAGGGCGTCCAGCGATTCGAAGTCGAGATCATCGGCCTTCTCAAGAGCTACGCTCCCAAGCAGGACCTCGTCCTCGCCCGTGTCAGCGGCGGGTCGCTCGAGAAGACCGGCATCATCGCCGGAATGAGCGGAAGCCCCATTTACGTGGACGGCAAGCTCGTCGGCGCGCTGGCCTACGGCTGGCCGTTCGCCCGCGATCCCATCTGCGGCATCACGCCGATCCAGAGCATGCTCGACATCCGCAAGGCTCCGGCGGCTCCGCCCGTTCCCATCGGAGGCGCCGCGACGCGGGCGGCGGCCTTCGTCTCGGCCTTCCGCGACCGGTCCTTCGCGACGCCGTTCGAGTCGCTGGTCGCCCCCCTGAAGGCTCCGGCCGTCTCGACCGGTCTCGCGCCCCTGCCGTTGCCGGTGTCGCTGTCGGGTTCGCTGCAGCCCGGCCGGCTCTTCGGCGACGTGGCGCAGGCGGCGGGGTGGCTCGTGGCACCGGCGGGCGCGTCTGCGGCGTCGGCCGGCGCGGGCCCGGCGGCCGACGCGGCCTCGGCACGCCTGGAGCCGGGCTCGGCGGTGGCGGCCGTCCTCCTGTCCGGCGACATGGTTCTCTCGGCCACGGGCACGGTGACGTGGGTGGATGGCAACTCCGTCCTCGCCTTCGGGCACCCGTTTCTCTCCATGGGACCGGTCGACATGCCGATGGCGAGCGCCGACGTGCTGACGGTTCTGCCCTCGCTCTACCGGTCGTTCAAGTTCGCCACGACGGGCCCGGTCCTCGGCTCCGTCTCGCAGGACCGCTCGACCGGGATTCTCGGAGCTTTTGGCGCCGCGCCCAGGATGGTTCCGGTGACGATCCGCCTGACCTCGGAGGACCTTCCGACGCAGACGTTCCGGTTCGAGGTCGTGCACAACTCGATGCTGACGCCGATACTCCTCGCCGTTGCGGTGGACAACGTCCTGACGACGCTCGAGAAGCGCGCCGGAGAGAGGACGATCGTCTGGAAGTCCGCGATCGATACCTCCGACCGCACCGTCCATTGGGATTCGGTGTTCTCCGGCCTGGGGGCCAAGGACGACGCCGTCGCATCGCTCGCGCTGCTGACCAATTTCCTGATGGCCAACGAATTCCGCGACCTGGCGATTCGAGGCGTGGAGGTCGAGATCAACCATTCGGACCGCCTCCAGTCCGCTCGCATCGTCCACGTCGAGGCCCGGAAGGAGCGGGTTCATCCGGGCGACTCGGTGCCGGTCTGGGTCGACCTCGAGGATTTCCGGGGCGGCCCCCGCCGCGTCGTGCTGAACGCCCGAATCCCGGACGACGCGCCTCCCGGGCCGATGACCGTGTTCATCGGCGACGGCAATGCCGCGACCGCCTACGACCTTTCGCTGTTTCCGCCGGATCCGCACTCCCTCGATCAGGTTCTCGATTTTCTGGGGCGCATGAGGCCGGCCAACACGCTGAACCTGATCGCCTATCGTCCCGCGCCGGGAGCGCTCGTCAACGGCGAGGCCCTCGCGGGTCTTCCGCCGAGCCGGGCGATCATCCTTCGCGGCCGGGGACCGGCCGACGGAACTTCCGACCTGGGCTACGTGAGGCTGCAGTCCGAGTCGGTCGAGCAGCCCGTGCCGGTGGCGGGCTCGGCGAAACTGACTCTGGAAGTCCTGCCGAGGAACGGGTGAGGCGGCGGGTCCCGGCGTTCCTGGCGCTGGCCCTCGGGGCAGCGCTGGTCCCGGGCGCGCTCGGCGGCGCGACCGTCAAGATCTGGGTGACCGACACCGCGTCGGATTTCTCTCTCGGCGAGGCGCGCGGCGTCTCGGTGTCCTCGGACGGAAGTCTTTCGCTCGGTCGGACGCTCGTGAAGGTCGACGGGATCGCGGAGCCCGTTCTCTTTGCCGCCGCCCCGGGCCGCGGGGGAGACGTGTTCGTGGCGACCGGAGACTCGGGGGTCGTGCTCCGCGTGGGCGAAGCCGGCAAGCCCGCGACCGAGGTCAAGCTCGGCGAGCAGGAGGTGACGGCGATCGCCGTCGGGCCGGACGGCGCCCTGTATGTCGGGGCCTCGCCCGGAGGCAAGGTGTATCGGATTCAGGGCGGAAAGGCTTCGCTCTACTACGACACGCGAGCCCAGTACGTCTGGGCCCTCGCCTTCGACGGCAAGACGCTCTACGTGGGCACGGGGCTTCCCGGCGAAATTCATCGTGTGTCCGCGGCGAGCCAGGGCGAACGCGTCCACGCCACGACCGACGCCCACGTCCGTTCGCTCTTCGTGGACCGGCAGGGCCGCGTCTGGGCCGGGACCTCGGGGTCCGGATTGCTGCTTCGCCTCGACAAGACCGGGCGCGTTTCCACCGTTTACGACTCCGCGAAGTCCGAGGTGACTTCGATCGCGGGGGACCGCTCCGGCCGGGTCTGGGCCGCGTTCTCGTCCTCCGATGCGCCGTCGTCGTCTTCCGGCGGGGAGCCGATCTCGTTGCCGGCTCCGCTGTCTTCTTCGAAGGCGCCGAAGGTCGGAACGCCGGGGGAGGACGACGAGCGCAACCATGCCGAGGTCTCGGTCTCCGTGTCGACGCCCCGGCTGGCCCCGGGCCGGGGATCCGGGCACGGCGGCTTTTCGAGCGAGGTCGTCGTCTTCGACGGGAGCGATCTTCCGCGCAGCGTCTGGACGAGCTCGGACGAGATCGTGTTCGACCTCGAGACCGATGCCGCCGGCGACGGTGTCCTGGCCGGGACCGGACCCAGGGGCAAGCTCTATGCGCTTTCGCCGGGCTCATGGGCCCTCGCGCGAACCTTCGACGAGAAGCAGGTGACGCTGCTCGCCGGAGGGGACGTCGGGACCAACGAGCCGACCGCCCTCTACCGGGCGGCCGCCGGACCCGCTTCGGGAGAGTACGTCTCGGCCGTGAAGGACACGGGGCGGGCCAGCCGGTTCGGGGCGTTTCGCTGGGAGGGAGAGACGCCCGCGAGCTCGCGCATAGAGCTCTCGTTTCGCTCCGGCGAATCCTCGACGCCTGACTCGACGTGGAGTCCCTGGTCGAGCTGGACGAGCGGGCCCGGGTCGCTCGAGATCGCCGCGCCGGACGGACGGTTCCTGCAGTGGAAGATCCGCATGACCGGACGGGAGGGCGCCTCGCCGACGATCCGCCGGGTCGAGGCCTCGTATCGCAACCGCAACGCCACTCCGGTCGTCGACACCTTCGCGGCCCTCGACCCGGCCGAAGTGCTCGCGCGGTCGGGTTCCGGCGGCTCGAACGTCTTCGAGACGTCCACTCCCGACGAGAAGGGCATATTCACCGGTCTCGAGGACTCTCGCTCGGAAGGCTCTCCCCGGAAGCTCTATCGCAAGGGTTACCGGACGCTCCAGTGGAAGGCGTCGGATCCGGACGGGGACACGCTGACCTACGAGATCGAGTTCCGCCCCGTGGCCGGCAGCAAGTGGATTCTTCTCCGCAAGGACCTTCGCGAAACGTTCTACTCGTTCGATTCCACGTCGATTCCGGACGGCGAATACGTCTTCCGCATCACCGCATCCGACGCCGAGTCGAACCCGGGCGACGACGCGCGCGCGGGCTCGCGGGAGACGCCTCCGGTCCGGATCGACAACACGCCACCCGTCGTCCGCGAGACGAATCGTTCGGCGGGGGTCCTCGAGTTCGAGGCCGTGGATGCCGCGTCGCCGATCCAGGAAGCCGAGTACAGCGTCGACGCGAAGAAATGGACGCGCATCGAGCCGAAGGACGGACTCTCCGACTCGCCGCGTGAGAGCTACCTGCTGCGGCTGCCCGCCGACGAGCGAGGGGGATACCTCCTCATCCGCGTCACGGACAGCGCCCGCAACGTGGGGGTCGCCTCCTTCACGGCGCCCTAGCTCCGGTCCTCCGGCGATGGCGTCATAATCGCGGGAGCATGACTCGCGCTCGCGGGGCGGCCCTCCTCGGAATCACCCTCGTCGCCGCGTCCTGCGGCGGCCCCGACGAGGCGCACCCGGCCGCGCCTCCGGCGGTCTCGACGCCGGCGCCCCGGCCCACGGAGGCGCCTCCGCCCCTCGGCTTCCTCGACGAGTCGGGCGAGGGGCCCGCCGTGGACGGAGGCGTGCTGCGCCGGCGCCTGACCGGGGAACCCACGACGCTCAACGCCGTTCTCCAGTCGAGCGCCCCGGAGGCGCAGGTCCTCCAGTACGTCCAGCGCAACCTCTTCGACTTCGACTCGAGGCTCCGGCTCGCGCCCGGGATCGCGGAGTCCATGGAAGCGTCGGCGGACGGCCTCGAATACACGATCGGGATCCGACCCGACGCCGTCTGGGAGGACGGCAAGCCGGTCACCGCGGCCGACGCCGTCTTCACCATTCGGAAGATCGCGGACCCGAAGGTTCCGGCCCAGGTCTTCAAGCCGCTCTTCGAGGAGATGGTTTCGGTCGAGGCCCTCGACGCGAAGCGATTCCGCGTGCGCTTCTCCCGGCCGTATGCGTTTCGCCCGATGGCGTTCGTCCTCCCGGTGCTGCCGGCTCACCGTTTCGAGAAGCAGAATTTCCTGAAGGCCCGGGACAACCGGGCGCCGCTCTCCGACGGGCCCTACCGATTCGTGTCCTGGAAGACCCAGGAGTCCCTCGAGCTCGAGCGCAACCCCCGCTACCCGGGGCCGCGCGGCCACTTCGACCGGATCGAGTTTCGGATCGTCCCCGACAACACGACGGCCTTCCGCATGCTCCTCGGCGGGAGCCTCGACGAGGACGAAATCGACGCCGGCCTCAAGCAGCAGGCGGCCGGGGACGCGGACTTCATGGCGTGCTGCCGGCTCGTGGAGTTCTACAACCTCGACTACAACTACATCGCGCTCAACGAGCGGTCGCCTCTCTTCGAGGATTCCCGCGTCCGGCGGGCGTTGACGATGCTCCTCGACCGGGCGTCGATCGTGCGCGGTCTCTACCGCGGATCGGCCCGGATCATCTCGGGGCCGTGGGCCCCCGACTCGCCGGCCTACGACGCCGCGGTCGCGCCCCTGCCCTTCGATCCGGCGATGGCGGCCCGGCTGCTCGACGAGGCGGGCTGGACGCGGCCGCCGGCCGGAGGCGCGCGGGAGAAGGACGGCCGCCGCTTCGAGTTCGACCTGCTCGTGTCGGCGGGCTCGGAGATCGGCCGGCAGATCGACGAGATGCTCGCTTCGGAGCTCGAGGGCGCCGGCATCACGGCGCGAGTGCGGACGATGGAGTGGGCGGCCTTCGTGGAGAAGATCGACGCGGGTGACTTCGAGGCCGCCTCGCTCGCGTGGTCGGCCGTGGACCCGAACCCGGATCCGTATTTCTACTGGCACTCTTCCCAGTGCGCCCCGAGGGGAATCAACGACGGCTGCTACTCGAATCCGGAGGCGGACCGGCTGATGGTGCAGGCGCGGGAGGAGATGGACCCGGGCCGGCGTCTCGAAATCCTCCACCGCCTTCATCGGCTCTTTCGCGACGAGGCCCCGGCGATCTTCGTCGTGAACGCCTCGCAGAAGTTCGCGTTTCGCAAGCGCATCCGCGGGCTGACGACCTCGCCTCTCGGCCTGTTCGGGATCTGGCCCGGGCCGCTCGGCTGGTGGGCGGCGCCGGAGACGGGAGCATCGCCGTGATCCGGTACGTGATGCGGCGGCTGCTTCTCGCGATTCCGACCCTCTTCGGGATCGCGGTGGTGGTCTTCCTGCTGCTGCACCTGGCCCCCGGCTCGCCGGGAGCGGGCGGACCCGACTCGACGCGCCGTGTCAGCAGTCGCTCGGCCGAAGAGATGCGGCGGCTCTACGGGCTGGATCGGCCCCTTCCGGAGCAGTTCGCGCGCTGGATCGGCCGCGTCGCACGGCTCGATCTCGGCGAGTCGCTCGTCGACCACCGCCCGGTCGCCGAGCGCATCCGCGAGGCCCTCCCGCCGACGCTGGCCTTAAACGGGATCGCCCTCGCGCTGGCCCTCGCCCTGGCGATCCCGCTCGGAGTCGCGGCGGGGGCGCGTCCCGAAAGCACGTTCGACCGGACGTCGGCGGCCGCGCTCTTCGCTCTCTATTCGTTGCCGACGTTCTGGGCGGCCCTGCTGCTCCAGACGCTGTTCGCCGTCAAGCTCCGCTGGCTGCCGCTCTACGGGATGACCTCGGATGCCGCCCGGCCGGGGCTGGAGGGCCTCGGCGACCGCCTCGCGCACATCGCCCTGCCGGTCACCTGCCTGACGTACGGGACGCTCGCCTTCGTGGCGCGCATGGTTCGCTCGGGCGTGATGGAGGCGCGGGGAAGCGACTATGTCCTGGCCGCCCGGGCTCGCGGGGCGTCCCGGCGCCGTGCGATCTGGAGACACGCCCTGCCGAACGCGCTCCTGCCGGTCGTGACCCTGATCGGGCTGCTGTTGCCGGCGCTGCTCTCGGGCAGCGTCATCGTCGAACGGATTTTCGCGTGGCCGGGGCTCGGCCGCCTCTACCTCGATTCCATCCTGGCGCGCGACTATCCGGTCATCCTCGCGCTTTCTCTCCTGTCCGCGGCGGCGACTCTCCTCGCGACCCTCCTCGCCGATCTGGCGCTCGCGGCGGCGGATCCCCGCGTGCGCGACGGGGCGGGGGGATAGAGAGGTCGCCGCGTGCGCATCCGGATCTTCGTCTCCCGGTTGCCGGCCAGCGGGCGCGCCGCGGCCGTCGTCGTCGTGCTGCTGTGGCTGGTCGCCGCCTCCTCCCCGCTCTTTTCCGAACGGGCCCGAAGCATCCGGCTGGACGAGAGGCTCCAGGCCCCGTCGGCCGCGCATCCCTTCGGCACCGACGATCTGGGGAGAGATCTCCTCGCGCGCGTCGTGACGGCGACGCCGATCTCGCTCGCGATCGGGCTCGTGGCCGCGGCGATGTCTCTCGGCATCGGGTTTACCGTCGGCGCGACGGCCGGATACTTCGGCGGCGCGGTGGATCTGACGCTGTCGCGGCTCGTCGAGGTGATGCTGTGTTTCCCCGTCCTCTTCCTCCTTCTCGCCCTGGCGGCCGTTCTGCCGCCGTCTCCCGCGACGGTGATCGCCGCGATCGGCCTGACCACGTGGGCGGGAGACGCGCGATACGCCCGTTCGGAGATCCTGAAGATCCGGGAGCTCGACTACGCGAGGGCGGCCCGGGCGATGGGGGCCTCGACGCCCCGCATCCTGGTGCGGCACCTGCTTCCGAACGCCCTTCCGCCGTTGATCGTCTCCGCCGCCTTCGGTGTCGGTTGGGCGATCCTGGCCGAGGCGGCGATGTCGTTTCTCGGCGTCGGGCTCCCCGCGCCCGCCGTCTCGTGGGGCGGGATCCTGTCTTCGTCGCCCACCTGGATCCAGCAGGCGTGGTGGATCGCGCTCTTTCCGGGCCTCGCCCTTTTTCTGACCGTCGCCGCCTATAATCTGCTGGCCGAAGGGCTTCGCGCGATGACGACCGAAGGCGGGAGGGGCGCATGACGGAACGGATCGCCGTCTATCCCGGCTCGTTCGACCCCTTGACGAACGGCCATCTCGACATCCTCGCCCGGGCGCGGCGTCTCGCGGATCGGGTCATCATCGCCATACTCGAGCAGGATCAGAAGAAGCCGCTCTTCTCGGTCGAGGACCGCAGCGCCATGATCCGCGAGATCGTCTCCGGCGATCCGTCGATCACCGTCGCGTCCTTTTCGGGCCTGCTCGTCGAGTTCGCCATGCGGTCGGGCGCGACGATCATCGTGCGCGGACTCCGCGCCGTCTCGGACTACGAGTACGAGTTGCAGATGGCTCTCATGAATCGACGGCTCGCTCCCTCCGTCGAGACGGTTTTCCTCATGGCCAAGGAGGAGTACTCGTACGTGTCGAGCCGGCTGGTCAAGGAGCTCGCCCGGCTCGGCGGCGACATGACGGGCCTCGTCCCCAACTCGGTGCGCCAGCGTCTGGCGGACCGCTTCTGACCGGGAGCCGGCCGTGCGAGCGGTGACGACGGACCTGCGCGTCCGCTACTCCGAGACCGACCAGATGGGCATCGTCTATCACGCGCACTATCTGGTCTGGTTCGAGATCGGGCGGACGGAATGGTGTCGCGCGGCGGGCCATCCCTATGCGGACATGGAACGCTCCGGCCTCTTCATTCCCGTGACGCGAGTCGACGCGGCCTTCCGGCGCCGGTCGAGCTACGACGATCCGGTCCGGATCGTGACGCGCATGGCGACGCTGGCGAGCCGCGGCTGTACGTTTGCCTACGAGGTGAAGAACCCGTCGGGCGACCTCCTCGCCGACGGATCGACGAGCCATGTCTTCACGGACGCGGGTGGGCGGCCGACCCGCGGACCCGCGGACATCATCGCCGCGCTGGAGGCCTTTCGGGGAGCGGAAGGGTGACCCGCGGAGGCGCCGCCTCGACGGTCCTCAGGGGATCGAGCGGACGGGCAGGCGGCTTCGCGCCAGCGTCACGGCGAGCCCCGCGAAGATCAGGAGGGCCGCGCCGACGGTCTTCGCGGTCAGGGTCTCCCCGAGGATCGCGATGGCCAGCGTGGTCGCGATGAGCGGCTGGAGAAACACGTAGAACGCGACGCGGGAGGCGTGGGTGTGGGTGAGCGCCCAGGCATTCAGGAGATACGGGATCACGGTGCAGAGGACGACGACTCCGGCCAGACAGGCCCACGCGGCCGCCGGGACCTCGGCGGGATGGAAGCGCACCAGGTCGGGAATCGCGAGGAGACCGATCAGGATCGCTCCGTACCGAAAGACCGTGGCGGTGAAGGTCACGACGCGATAGCGCGCGAGGAGACTCCGGGACAGGACGAGATAGAAGGAGTACGACGTGCAGTTGGCGAGCAGGAGCAGGTCGCCCTGGAAGGAGCCGCTCGACCAGTCGAAGCGCTGCGCGTTCAGGAGCGCCAGCGCACCCACTGCGGCCAGCACGATTCCGAGCGCGGGCCGGACGGTCAGCTTCTCCCGGCCGAGCGCGACCGCCGCCGCGAGGGTGAAGACCGGGATCGTCGTCGTGAGGATCGTGGTGTTGATCGCGCTCGTCAGGAAGAGTCCGAGGATGAAGAGGACCTGGTTGAACGACACGCCCAGGAGACCGTACAGGAAGAGCCGGGGCCGGTCGCGCGCCTCGATTCGTTCCGGAGCTCGAGCGCGGCGCAGCCCCTCGAGGATCAGAGCCGCCGCGCCGACGCGAAAGGCCGCGAACGGGAGGGGAGGGATCGCGGAGAGGCCGAGCTTGCCGAGAATGGGGAAGAGCCCGAAACCGACCTGCCCGCCGACCAGCGCCGCGTGGATCTTCCAGGGGCGCGGCCGGTCGGGCAGGCTCACGCGAAGGGTAGGCCGACGACCGTCGCGGACCCGGCCCCGGGCGCCTCGAGGACGCTTCCTTCGCCGACGTCTCGCGCCGCGAAGCCAAGGCCGATCGGGCCCAGGCGCGGCGAGACGGCCGCACTGGTGACGCGGCCGAGCTCGCGCTCGGGCTTCCCGGGGTCCGGGAACGCCGTGCCGGGATCGAGCATCCCTTGCGGGAAGCGAAAACCGACGAGCCGGCGGCTCACCCGGCCGTACGTGCGCATGCGAGCGACGATCTCCTGTCCGACGTAGCATCCTTTCGTCGTCGAGATCGCGTCCTGGAGGTGGAGCTCGTCCGGGACGTTCGCCTCCGTGGCGTCCACGAGCAGACGCGGCCGGCCGGCTTCGATCCGCAGGAGCTCGGCCGTCGCCTCCGAAAGCTCGACCGAGCCCGACTCGTCGAGCCGCCGCCGCAGCGCGGGAGCGTCCGGGGCGGCCGCGAGGATTTCGCCCGCCGTCCCGCCCTCGGGCGGAAGGAGGTACGCGCCGTCCGGCGCGGGAAATCCGGCCGCCCGCGGGCCGTACAGAACGATCCGCGTGTACTCGCCGGTGGCGTCGCGGACGGCCGCCTTCTGGAATGCCGCGTACTTCGCCAGGTGTGCGACCGTGCGCGCGACGGCCTCGGAGGGCAGCAGAATCAGGATGCGCTCCGGCGCGCCGACGATCCGTCCGAAGTAGAGCAGCTTGCCTTTCGGCGTCAATCCCGCCGCCGGCCGGGATTCGCCGATGCCGAGGCCGCGGACGTCCTGGGTGAGCTGCCCCTGAAGGAATTCCGCCCGCTGCGGGCCTTCGACCGCGATCGCTCCCGACACGGCGCGGTGGCCGAGGCCCTCCCGCGCCGCGGCGTCGTCCGCAGGCGACTCCGAGCTACTTGGAATCGTGGACGAACTGGGCACGCACCCGGACCTTCGGCGAGTCGGCGGCATCCAGCGTCTTCATCCGCCCCGAGATCCGGTACGAATCGCTCGCGAATCCGTCGATGGTGACGCTGCGGTCGCTCGTCGTGATGACCGAGCCGCTCTTGCCGAGGACCTCGACGACGAGCTTGATCTTGAACTTCTCCGGACCGCGATTGTTGACCTCGAACTGCCACCAGATCCACGAGTGGTCGTTCGGGTCGTTGGCGCGGGCCTTCTCGATGTCCTCTTCGTTGGGGTAGTTGCGCGCCTCAAGCGTGTCGATCGTGCACTTCTTGTAGACGAGGCCGACCTTTTCCGGCCCTCGTCGCGGGAAGGAGATCGTCTTTTCCAGGGCGCCCTCCTCGGCGAGGAGCGCGGAGGCGAAAAGCAGGACCGTGGCGGCCAGTATGCGACGGCTCATCGAAGCTCTCCCTTTTCGGCCCGAGAGTATCATTGCGGGCCATGGCCGAAGCCGAAGGAGCGCCGGATGTCCACGTGATCGACGTCTTCATGATGTCCGTCAAGTGCGGAAACTGCGACCAGTACCAGACGATCGTGAAATTCCGGAAGGAAGCCGACCGGAACGTCTACACCTACGAGTGCGAGAACGAGGTCTGCGATCCGAACGTCACGCGCACGATCGTGGAGGTCCCGAAACATCTCGACAACTCCACGCGCCGGGCCGAGGAGCTGCCGTACTACGAGAAGGGGCCGCCCGAGGAGCCCCCGGCGTGAGACTCGGGCGGCCCGCGGAGGGGCCGCCCCTGGATCGCTTACAATGGGACCTTCGTGAGCCTGAGACCGGCCAGACAGGAGCCGGGCGGCATCGCCCCGGACCTCCTGCAGCGCCTCCAGAAACGCCTCGCCGACAATCCCGCTCTGGGCTGGCTTTCGCCGGCCCTGGAGGAGCTGTCGCTCGATTCGTGCACCCTGCGGCTGCCCTACCGGGAGGCGCTCACGAACGGCTCGGGGACCGTGCACGGAGGGGTGCTCGCGACGCTCGCCGATACCGCCGTGGCCTTCGCCCTGGCCACGAATTTCGACGGAAAGATGGGTTTCGCCACGGCGGATCTGACCATCCATTACTTGCGCCGGGCGCGCGGCGAAGTCCGCGCGAGGGCGCGCATTTTGAAAAAAGGACAGCGGGTCAACGTCGGAGAGGTGGACATCGTCGGCGCCGAGGGGCAGCAGATCGCCCGCGCGCTCGCGACTTTCATCCTGACCACATCCTCGTTCGACTACGCACCAGAAAGAAGGACTCCATGATGGACGACACGGTTCCGTTTCCCGCGGCCGAAGCCCTCGAAACGGAGCGAAAGCCGAGGCGCCGCCGGGGCGGCTCCCGGAGGCACAAGACTCACCCCGCACCGGCCGAGGAGGCGGTGCCGGGACCGACGGTCGCCGCGCCGGCGGCGGCGGTGCCCGCCGCTTCGACCCCGATGAACATGCAGTCGGCGCCGCCGACGCGGGCCGCGGTGGATCAGCGCCTCTCGCTCTTCATCGACTTCGAAAACATCGCTCTCGGGGTGCGGGACGCGCAGTACAAGAAGTTCGACATTCACCTCGTCCTGCAGCGGCTGATCGAGAAGGGCCGGATCGTGTTCAAGAAGGCCTACGCCGACTGGACTCGCTACTCGGAATACAAGCGCGAGTTTCACGAGGCGGCCATCGAGCTGATCGACATCCCGCAGCGCAACTACACGGCCAAGAATTCGGCGGACATCCGCATGGTCGTCGACGCCATGGACCTCGTGGCCTCGAAGGGCCACATCACGACCTTCGTCATCTGCTCGGGCGACTCCGACTTTTCGCCGCTCGTCTCCAAGCTGAAGGAGAACGACAAGAGCGTCATCGGCGTCGGTGTCAAGAACTCGACGTCGAACCTCCTGATCGCCAACTGCGACGAGTTCATCTTCTACGAGGACCTCGTCCGCGAGACCCATGCCCTGCCCTCGATCGACAACCTGCCGAAGAAGAAGCAGGAGGTCTTCCGGCTGGTCCTCGACTCGCTGCAGGCCCTGCGTCGCGAGAACTACGACGTGATCTGGGGCTCGATGGTCAAGCAGACCATGCAGCGCAAGCAGCCGTACTTCAACGAGTCGTACTACGGGTACAAGTCGTTCTCGGAGCTGCTCGAGGACGCGCAGCGCAACGGCCTCCTGACGATGAAGAAGGACGTCAAGAGCGGCGGCTACGTCGTCTCCGCGTGACGCCTATCCGCCCGCGGCGGAACGCCGGAGGACGATCCGGTCGGGAGAGCCGGCCGGCAGCGAAATCGTGACCGGGACCTGGAGCGAGACGAAGTCGGCGGCTCCGGAGAGGTCCCAGACGAGCCCGCGGAATCCGCGGAGAGAATCCTCGTGTCCGGGATGGATCACGGGCGAGAGCGCATCCTGCCCGCGCCGGGACGCGTATTCGGGCGACAGGAACACGTACGACAGAAACCCGCTGGCGTTGACGCCGGCCTGGAGCAGGTAGTCGGGCTCGGTCGACTCGAGCAGCAGGTAGGCCGTCTCCTCGGGCCGGGCACGCTGTCCCTCGAGGGCCCTCCACTGGCGCTCCCTTCGAGGAACCCAGGGCGGCAGGGGAATGAAGCCGAGCGAGAGCGCGGCCCCGCGCGGTGAAGCGGCGACGGCCGAGGCGATCTCGCGCACGCGTCGGCCTCCGTCCGGGACCGTGAGGTATCCGGCCCCCGCGCCGCCACGGCCGGGGTCGGTCAGCAGCGCGCCGGCGGCGACGATGGCGCCCGAGCGGTCCGTCTCGATGAAGACCTCGCGAAGGGCCGGCCTCGGCGGGTTGCCCGGGATCGTGGTCTCCGAGCGCCCCTGCCAGCGCCCCGTCAGGTCGAGCGTCCAGGGCTCGGGCGTGGCCGGCGGCGGCGCCGTGCCGACGTCGGCCGAGACGGCCGTGCCCCGGCTCCAGACGAGGACCCCGACGACCACCGCGAGAGCGAGGCCCGCGAGGATCCCGAGGTAAGCCCGGGGAATCGTCCGCAGCCATCGAAGGACGTCGGCGCGCTCGGACGGAGCCGCGGAGGGACCACCGGGCGCCCCGGCCTGCCGCTCGAAGCTGCGGTGGCACTTCAGGCATCGCGCCGACGGGATCTGCGTGAAGCCGCAGTGAGGGCAGGTGACCCAGGCCATGAGGAAAGTCTAGCGGGACGCGGAGCAGGAGTCAGTAAGCAGCCGGCCACGAGGGCAAACGGCCATGTGAGCGCCGTCACTCCACGGGCTCCGCCTCCGCTTCCCGCCGGCGGGCGCCCGCTAGATCTCCCGGAAAAAGAAGCGGTCCAGCACCGCCATGCGCTCGGAGAGCTGCTTCTCGTCCGGGTCCATCAGCCACAGCGCCGCCCGGATGGACGAGGCGAGAGAATTGCCGTCCTGCGGGGTGAAGCAGAACCCGAGGATCTCCTTGTCGCCCTTGACGGCGATCGTGGGAGTGGAGATCACGGCCTGCGACAGGATCCGGCCGTAGTAGCCGTGGTCCCGGCCGAAGGAGAAGATCTGGTTGGACGAGCGCCGCTCGGTCAGCGCGATCCGCCGGTTCGCGCGCAGCCTCGACAGCACCGTCTCCCTCGACGTCGGCTGCGACACTTCCATGTCGAACCAGAGAGAGTGCATGTACTGGGTGTTCAGCTTCATCGCCGAGGAGAAGATGGGCGGCTTCCAGCCGATCGTCGAGAGCAGCGCGGAGGCGTCGCGGGCATGATGCGTTCCGAACTCGGGGTCGTCGTGCTTGCCGGCGGACGGAGCGGGCGCGAAGCCCGAGTCCTGGGAGACGTCGTTCGCGCGCCGCATGCAGACGAACCGCCCCTTCGTGAGCGTGCGGTTGCCCGCGTCGTCCGAGCCGAGGGTCTTGATGAGGCACGCGATGTTGTGGGTATTGCAGGAGACGATCTGGAGGAACCGGTCCTGCCCCGGGATCAGCGCCTCGTCGTTGATCCCCATGGCGTACATCTTCCCGAAGCCGAACTCGCTGCCCTGGGCGAGGAACCCGCGAGGCCCGCTGATCTTCTCGTAGACCTTCTTGTTCTCGTTGCCGGCCGGCGTGCAGTCGATGACGACGGTGGCCCGTTCGAGGGCGGCCTGGGCGTCCTGCGAGACCCTGTGGCCGAGAGCCTCGAAGTCGGCGGCCTTGTCCTGATCGACGGCGAGGCGGGCGCCGCGCTCCACGAGGTGGTTGACCTTCGCCCGCTCGGTCACCATGGGGGTGCGCTTGTGGAAGGTGATCTCGTCGATTCCCAGGTGCTTTCCGAAGTCCGCGAACAGGCCGATCAGGGGCTCGCCGATCGTTCCGGTGCCGACGACGTGGACGATCCGTTTCATCGTGAGGTCTCCTGTGCCGCGTTCGAGGCGCCCCGAGACGGCCGGAAGGATACGATGAGACGGGCGTTTCGCCAACCGGAGGTGGGAGGGCGTGTCGGGCAGGCTGCGGACCGTGCTGTTTCGAGGGCCGGCGGGCGTCCTCGAGGGGCTCTGGAAGGACGCCGAGGGAGAGCACCGGGGATCGGCCGTGTTCGCGCACCCTCATCCGCGGCACGGGGGGACGATGCACAACAAGGTCGTCTATCGAGCCGCACAGGCCCTGACCGGAGCCGGCTACGGCACGCTTCGCTTCAACTTCCGCGGCGTCGGCCTTTCCGAGGGCCGGTACGACGCCGGCCGCGGGGAGGTCGAGGATTTTCGAGCGGCGCTCGATCAGGCGGAGCGGGGAGGCGGTCTTCCGCTGGTGGCGGGAGGGTTCTCCTTCGGCGCCGCGGTGTGCCTGAGGGCGATCACGGGCGATTCGCGAGTCCGCGCCGCGATCGCGGTGGGCCTGCCGCTCGCGACCGAATCGGGGCGGCTCGTGCCGCGCCCGTCGGTGCCGGCCCTGTACGTCGTCGGGAGGGAACGATGCGTACGGTCCGCCCGGCGAGCTCGAGCGATTCGTCGGCGACTCGGCCATCCCGATCGTCCTTGCGGGCGCCGATCACTTTCTCGGCGGGCGGCTCGAGGCCCTGGGCGACGAAATCGGGCGGTTCCTCTCGGCACTGCCGGCGGCGGCCTCCTCCCCGGTGCCGTCGTCGTGAGCGAATCGTCGGCGCTGTCGGCCGAGGCGCGGGCGGACCTGCTCGCCCTCGCCCGGGGAACGCTCGACGCGCATTTCCGCGGGCAGCCGCCTCCGCGTCTCGCCTCCGACCGGGCGGAGACCTTCGGCGAGCCTCGCGGACTGTTCGTGTCGTTTCATCGCGACGGCCAGCTTCGCGGATGCATCGGCACGCTGGCTCCGACGGGCGACCTGACGCGCGTGGTCTCCGAATTCGCGCTGCGCGCCGCTCTCGAGGATCCGCGGTTCGCGCCGCTCACCGAGACCGAGCTTCCCGGTTGCCGGATCGAGATCTCCGTGCTCACGGCGCCTCGCGCGATCGCATCGGCCGAAGAGATCGAGATCGGGCGCGACGGCCTGATCCTCGAGGTCGGCGGGAGGCGGGGGCTGCTGCTGCCGCAGGTCGCCACCGAATGGGGATTCGATCGGGAGCGGTTCCTGAGCGAGGTCGCGCGGAAGGCGGGCCTGCCCGCCGAGGCGTGGCGCCGGCCGGAGGCGCGCCTCTTCACGTTCCAGGCGGAGGTGTTCTCCGAATGAAGGGAACCGGGAACCGCCAGAAGAAGATCGTGGCGCCCCGCCGGACGCGGGCAGGCGTCAGGCCGGCGCCGAAGGCCGCCGCAGCGAAGGCGAGTAGAGCAGAAGAGCGGTGGCGACGGCGGCGTTCAGGGAATCCACCGGAGCCTTCATCGGGATCGTGAGTCTTCGGTCGAGATAGCGGTAGGCCCCCGCCGGGAGGCCGCCGCCTTCCGAGCCCACGACGAGAACGGACGTCGCATCGAGGGGCGCCGCGAGCGCGTCCTCGCCGCCCTCGGCCACGGCGCCGCAGAGCGGGCGACCCGCGGCGTGCGCATCCGCCGCGAACGGTTCGAACGACACGCGGCCGGAGACGGGGACGCGGAGAACGCTTCCGGCGCTGCCCCGCACGGCGCGCGGATGGAAGAAGTCGGCCGTGCCCGGAGCGCCGAGCACGCCCGCGGCGCCCGCCGCCTCGGCCACGCGCACGATCGCTCCGAGATTCCCGGGATCCTGGATGCCGAAGACGAAGACGATCGGACCGGGACGCGCGAGCACCTCGGAGACCGGCACGTCGCGCCGTCGGGCGACGGCCAGCAGGTGCTGCGGCGTCCGCGCCTCGGCCAGCCGTTCGAGGACCGCTCGCGACACCAGCCTCGGATGGGCGGCGGTCAGCGCGGCGAGGCGGCCCGCCTTGATGCTCGCGTCGTGCAGGACGTGCTCGAGCGGAAGGCCGGCCGACACCGCATCGAGAATCGTCTTCTCGCCCTCGAGCAGGAGCAGCGTGCGCTCCGCGAGGCCCCGTTCGATTTCGCGGATCAGAGGGTTGGACGGAGACTCGATGGCGGGCACGAGCTCCATGCTATAACCGCGCGCGATGAAGGGGCTCCGCGACGGAGGCATGCTCGCGGGCGTCTCCGCATCCGCGGCGGAGGGCTCGGCCGGCTCCGCGCTCTGGACCTTCCCCGCGATGATCGGCGCTGCGTTCGTGGTGGCGTGGGGCGCCGAGGCGGCCGAGCTCCTCATGTCGCAGGGCCTCGCTCTGGCGCTGCTCGCGCTCATCCAGACGGCTCCGGAGTTCGCGGTCGAGGCGGTGATCGCCTGGAAGGCCGGGAAGGACCCCGCCATGGTCCATCTCGCGATCGCGAACTTCACCGGAAGCCTGCGCCTGCTCACCGGGTTCGGCTGGCCCATGATCTATGCCGTCGCGGCCTTCTATTCCCGCAAGCGGCGCGGCCGTCCCCTGGGCCGCATCACGCTTCACGAGGACCATGCCGTCGAGGTCATCGGTCTGCTTCCTCCGCTGGCGTACTTCCTGCTGGTCTGGTGGAAGGGGAGCCTGTCGCTGATCGATTCCGTCTTCCTGATCGGCACCTACCTCGTGTACCTGGTCGTTCTCATCCGCATCCCTCCGCGGGCGGAAGACGCGGAGGAGATCGAGGAGATGCCGGCCGTTTCGCGCTGGGCCCTGACGTTCACCGGGTGGAAGCGCTGGGCGGCCGTCATCGGCCTCTTCGCCGTGGGGGGCGCCATCATCGTCGCGGTTGCGGAGCCGTTCCTGTCGTCGATGATGGCCGTCGCGGCGAGTGTCGGCGTCTCCCAGTTCGTCTTCATCCAGTGGGTCGCGCCGTTCATCTCGGAGTTCCCCGAGAAGACCTCGGCGTTCGCCTGGGCGCGCCGCGTCACGCGCGCGCCCGTGGCGCTCCTGAACATGGTCTCGTCGAACATCAATCAGTGGGGGGTCCTCTCGGGCCTGCTCGCGATCATCTACTGCGTGAGCCACGGCGACACGTCGGCGCTTCCCTTCGATGAGTTCCAGAGGCTCGAGATCCTGCTGACGATCGTCCAGGCGTTTCTCGGCTGGATCTTTCTCGCCTCGATGAGCTTCGAGGCGTACGAGGCGGCGGGGCTCTTCGTGCTCTGGCTGATCCAGTTCCTGAGGCCCGGGCTGCGCCACGAGATGGTCTGGGTCTACCTCGCGTGGATCGCGGTGGAGCTCGCGCTCGTGGCGGCGGGGAAGAAGCGGATCGTGGCGTTCGGAGCGCTCGCCAGGTCCTGGAGGGCGCGGCGATGACCGATTGGAAGCTTTCCCGGAGGATTGCGGCCCTGGCGCCGTCCTCGACGACGGCGGCGGGCAGGAAGGCGAAGACGCTGGCGGCCTCGGGAGTGGACGTGGTCGACCTCTCGATCGGCGAACCCGACTTCGCCACGCCCCGCTTCGTGAGCGAGGCGGGGGCCCGGGCGATCGAGGACGGCAAGACCAAGTACACCGACGTCGCGGGCGATGCCGCGCTCCGCGAGGCCGTCGCCCACAAGTACGAGCGCGAGCAGGACGCGAGGGCGTCGCGCGAAAACGTGATCGTCACGGCCGGGGCGAAGCAGGCCGTCTTCAACGTGTGCCAGGCCCTCTTCGACGAAGGCGACCGGGTCGCCCTCTTCTCGCCCTACTGGGTCTCGTTTCCGGAGATGGTCCGGCTCGCGGGAGCCGTTCCGGAGTTCGTGCCGACGTCCATCGACGACGGCTGGCCGCCGACCGCCTCGGCGCTCGAGCGTCATGCTTCCGCACAGACGCGTGGCGTCATCCTCAACTCGCCCAACAATCCGACGGGGGCCGCGGTCGGCGTCGAAGAGCTCTCCCGGATCGTGGACTGGTGCGCCGCGCGGGGAGCCTGGCTCGTCTACGACGAGACCTACGATCGCTTTCTCTACGACGGACGCCGCCACGCGTCGGCCGCGGCGCTGAGGTCGCGCTACGAGCGCATCGTCGTGACGGGCGCCGCCTCGAAGACCTGGGCGATGACGGGATGGCGGCTCGGCTGGGTTCTCGGCCCGGCGGAGCTGGTCACGGCGATCGCGTCCTACCAGAGCCACACCACGTCCAACGCCTCCTCGATCTCGCAGGCGGCGGCGCTCGAAGCCCTCACGGACATCGACAGGACGGGCGCGGCGGTCTCCGGGATGCTCGCCCGGTACACCGAGCGCCGGCGCCTGATGGTGGAGGGTCTCTCCTCGTCGGCCGGAATCCGATGCCCGATGCCGCAGGGCGCCTTCTATGCCTTCGCCGACGTCTCGGCCCTCTACGGGCCGAAGGCCGTTTCGGGATCCGCGGCGTTCTGCGACCGGCTCCTCGCCGAGGCGCACGTCGCGGCGGTTCCGGGCGATGCATTCGGCGACGACCGATGCGTGCGCTTCTCGTTCGCGGCCGACGAGGCGCGAATCCGGGAGGGCGTGCGGCGAATCGCCGCCTGGGCCGCCGCGCGCTAGAAGCGGGGAACCGAGGGGAGCGCCGCGGCGGCGCGAGGCTCGAGAAACTCCACGTAGGAGCCCCACGCGGCGACGCGTGCCGCCGAACGCACCCAGAGCACGAGGAGCTGCAGGATCATCAGGAGCGCGATCGCCGGCCGGGAGACCGCATGCATCTCCCAGGTGGCGGCGAAGAGGCCGAGCACGGCGGCGCCTCCCAGCAGAAACCAGAGGAGCCAGAGGCCGAGGGCCCGTCCCCACGATCCCGAGAGAGCCCGTCGGGCAAAGCCGAACGAGCGCCATGCCCCCATCGCGGGCGAGAAACGGCGGGCGGCCCTCGCCAGGTCGTACAGGAGCGAGAGCGCCGCGAAGAGAAACACCGCAACCAGCGCCAGAATCCAGAACGTCAGGGGACGGATGCCCGCATCCGGCGCGGCGTTCTCGAGCAGCTTCTTGCGGGCGAACCCCGCGCCACCGAGCCAGGCGCCGAGCGCAATTCCCGCCGAGATCGCGAAAAGGAAGAAACACTTCACGTTGTGCCAGAAGTTGCGCCGGGCGGGCTCGAAAAACTGACCGAAGGAGAACCGGCCGCGTCCGAGGACCGCGATGATCCCGCCGGCGAAAAACACCTGCAGCACGACGCCGAGCATCGCCATGGCGTTCATGGATCGCCGCACGCCGTCGATGGCCGCTTCCTTCTCGTGGAAGAAGTCGAGGAAGTCCGCGGGAGCGAGGAGGGGGCTGTTTCGCGCGAAATGGTCGCCGGCGAGAGTGTCGACCATCGTGTCCCTGAGCGTCGGGAGGAGCGGCGCCGCGGCGGCCGCCCCGAGGACGACGGTCGTCAGGGTCAGGAGCAGGATGAGCTTCCCGTGCCGGAGGGCCGCAAAGCCGGCCGATGCCGCGCCGCGCCGCTCGATCATGCGAACACCCACATCGCCTGCGACCACAGGCCGCCGAGAAAGGCGACCCAGGCCGAGTACTTCGCGTAGGCGCGGCGGCCGAAGGTGCGCGCGGCCCCTTTTCCGGTCGCGAGGACCTTCGAGTCGTTGAGGCGGTTCCAGTCCCAGGTGTTGACGCGGTCAGGATCCACGACCGCGTAGGCGAGCTTCGACTTGTAGAGGATTCGAAACCGCACCCAGCGGGCGGCGGCCGGAAGCATGCGCTCGATCGACGTGCCGTCGGTGAACACCATTCGGGCCTTCGCGTCGTGCTCCCAGTCGCCGGTGTTTCCGAAGAGGACGAGGGTGGCGTAGGCCTTCTTGCTCCGGGACGTCCCTCCGTCGCGCGCCGACTTCGCGCCCTCCGGAACGAGGGCGCCATCGTCGTACGTCTGCTTGCGGCCGCCTCGCTCGAAGACGCCATAGTCGGCATCGGCGCGCCCGCTCCTGGCCGTCACGACCTGCCAGTCGAGCTGCGCCCGGCCGTCCACGATGTGGCGGCGGTAGGTCGACAGATCCTTGCCGGACACCCGCTCGAACGTGTCGAAGAAGTCCTTCGTGTCCGGATGGCGGAAGGACCACTCCTGGAAGTAGGCACGCTGCGCGCGCGAGAACACTTCGACTCCCAGGTCGTGCTTGAGCTGCGCCAGGAAGAGGCCGACCTTGGTGTAGGAGTTGATCGCGTAGGAGCCGTCCGAGGCGAAACACCAGGCGCAGGCATGAATCGGGTCGAGATTCGTCCGATGCACGTATTCCCCGTGCGCCAGAGACATCGAATCCATGCCGAGGCCGCCCGGAAACTGCGCCGTGTCCCGCGGGCCGTATGCGAGCGACATGGTGCGGTATTCGGAGTCGGTGTTCAGGCCCTCGTCGAGCCAGGACTCCTCGAACTCGTTGGAGCCGACCATGCCGTACCAGTACTGGTGGCCGAACTCGTGGACGGTCACGATCTCGACGCCGCGCAGCCGGGTGAACGGCCAGTGGGTGAGCCGGTAGCTCGCCTCGCCGCCGGTGATGAACGTCGGGTATTCCATGCCGCCCGAGCCTTCGCCGTCGTCGGGCGGATCCACGACGGTCAGCGTCTCGTAGGGGTACGCCCCGAACCAGAGGCCGTAGTAGGAGATGCCCTGCCGGGTCGAAAGGATGTAGCGCTCGCGCGCCGCTTCGTGCCCGGGCTGGAGCAGCAGCCTGCAGGCGACCGGCTTCAGCGCGATCTCCGACTCCGGCATCCCGAGCTCCTTCGCCGCCTTCGCGCTCCAGCCGGCCGGGATGTCGCGCGCCGGGTCGAAGGGAAATTCGACGACGATGAACCGCGGGTCCGCCGTCCATGCGAAGTCGTGGACGTCGTTCTGCACGTAGCGATACGTCGTCCGAT
The DNA here is from genome assembly GCA_963738945.1 of uncultured Acidobacteriota bacterium. Classification (GTDB taxonomy): domain Bacteria; phylum Acidobacteriota; class Thermoanaerobaculia; order UBA5066; family Gp7-AA6; genus DAHUXD01. Next base: position 1,075,855 of record CAVTYD010000002.1, on the reverse strand, counting down.
CGCCGTTCTTCGTCTCGGAGACGCGGCGCCCGGTCGCGCCGACGACGAAGCGCGACGGGACCGTCATGCTCACGTCGAACGTGCCGTAGTCCGCGTAGAACTCGGAATTCGCATGGAACGCGTGACAGTTCCAGCCGCCGGCCGGCCGGCCGCGCAATCCGGCGGGCTCGTAGACGCCGATCTTCGGATACCACTGGCCGACGAGAAAATAGTCCCGCACGAAGCCCGTGCGGGCGAAGATCCTGGGCAGCTTCGCGTGGAAGTCGATGTCGAGGGAGATCTCCCCGTGCGGCGGAACGGGCCGGGGAAGGGGAACGAGCAGGACCGTTTCGTCGCCGGCGTCGTTGTCGTCCGGCTGGATGAAACGGGCGTTCGCGCGGAGATCGGCGCCGTCGGCCGTCTTCATCGAGGCGACGTCGATCCATCCCCAGTCGGCCGGCTTCTTTCCCGCCTCGTCGCCGCGCAGCTGGCCCCCCGACTCGCGCATGAACGTCGTCCGGTTGTTCTTGAAGGCGTTCAGGTAGAGATGGAACCGGAGCTCGCCGACCGGGTCGTCCGAGGGGTTGCGCCACACCAGGTGCTCGGTGCCGTCGAGGGTCTTCGGCGTCGGGTCGAGCGAGACACGGATCGTGTATTCGACGACGGGAGGCGAAACCGGAGTCGCCGCCGAGACCGGCGAGGCCAGCAAGAGTGCCAGGGAAATCCGGCGAATGACGCTCATCTTCGGCACCGGCTACGCGGAGCGCCCCAAGAATGTTCCATGAAAGCGCGCAATACTGCCTCCCGCCTGCCCTCCGAGTCAATAAAATCCGGCGCCATGCGCACGGCCTTCGTGACGGGCGGGACCGGCTTCGTCGGCGGCCACGTGGTCCGCGCCCTCCTGGAGGACGGCTGGAGGGTCCGCCTGCTCGTTCGGGAGGCTTCCCGAGCGGCCTCGGGCCAGCTCTCGGGGCTGAACGTCGATCCGGTCGTCGGCGACCTCTCGGCGAGCGGCATGCCCGGACCCGCGATCGAGGGCTGCGATGCGATCGTTCACGTCGCGGGCCTGACCAAGGCGCGGCGGCTCGAGGACTATCGCGAGGTCAACCTTCGGGGAACGGAGCGGCTGATCGAAGCCGCCGGCCGCGGTGCGCCGGGAGCGCACTTCGTCCTGATCTCGAGCCAGGCGGCGGCGGGCCCGGCGCGTTCGGGCCGACCCGTGCGTGACACGGACCCGGCGCGCCCGATCTCCTGGTACGGACTCTCCAAGCGGGAAGGAGAAGAGGCCGTCGAGAGGAAGTGGAAGGGTTCCTGGCACGTCATCCGTCCCGGCGTCGTGTACGGTCCGGGAGATCGCGGCCTGCTCCAGTACTTCCAGCTGGCCGCGCGGGGGCTCGTCCCGATCCCGGCGGGCGGCACGCGGATTCAGATCGTCGGCGTCGAGCGAGCGGCGGTCGCGATCGCGAGGGCCGCCGGGCGCGCGGACCTCTCCGGCCGCCGCTCGTTTCTGTGCGATCCGGAGCCGATCACGATCGGAGGGCTGGCCCGGGCGATCGCCGCCGGGTCGGGCCGGCGCGCCCGTTTCGTGAACGTGCCGGACTTCGTCGTTCGCGGCCTCGGACTCCTCGAAACCGGGCTCGAGAGTCTCTCGGGGCGTTCGCGTCCCTTCAACGCGGACAAGGCTCGGGAGGTCCTCGCCGGGGACTGGCTCTGTGACGGATCCCCGCTCGACCGGGACCTGGCGCTTCTCCCGGGGCCACCCCTCGAGGAGGCTCTCCGCTCGGCCTGGGCCTGGTATGCCTCCGCCGGCTGGCTCCGCGGCCCCGGGAAGGATTCTTAGCCCCGCGCAGGGGTTTGTAAAATTTGCTAAGATCCCGGCGCCGTTCCGGTTGGGACAGGTTGGGGGTAACGATGACCAAGCTCGCCCGCGCAGTCAGGGCCGAAGCGGTGGGGACCGCGCCGTTCTTCGAGAAATGCTACCGGTACGAGGACGCGGCCCGTGTCCGTCAGACGGGGTTTTACTCGTTTTTCCGCGTCATCGAATCCGCCCAGGATCCGGAGGTCTCGATCGACGGCCGCCGGATGGTCATGCTCGGATCCAACAACTACCTCGGATTGACGAACGATCCGCGCGTCAAGGAAGCCGCGATCGAAGCCATTCGGAAATATGGATCCGGGTGCGCCGGGAGCCGCTTCCTGAACGGCACACTCGATCTGCACGTGCGGCTCGAGGAACGCCTCGCGGAGTTCATGCGCCAGGAAGCGGCGGTCACGTTTTCCACCGGGTTCCAGGTCAATCTCGGCGCGATCTCCTGCCTGGTCGGCAAGGGCGACTCGGTCTATCTCGACAAGCAGGATCACGCCTGCATCATCGACGGCGCGCGCCTGTCCTTCGGCGACGTCAAGAAGTTCAAGCACAACGACCCGGCCGATCTGCGCCGCCAGATGCGCAACGACCACGAGTCGCGCGGGCGGCTGGTCGTCGTCGACGGCGTCTTCTCGATGGAGGGAGACATCGCGCCTCTTCCGGAGATCGTGAGCGTGGCTCGCGAGTTCGCGGCCGGGATCATGGTGGACGACGCGCACGGCATCGGAGTGCTCGGGAAGACCGGGCGCGGCACGGCCGAGCACTTCGGGCTCGAGCACGACGTGGACCTCATCATGGGCACGTTCTCGAAGTCCATGGCATCGGTGGGCGGCTTCATCGCGGGCAACGCCACCGTCATCGACTACATCAAGCACCGCGCGCGCACGCTCATCTTCTCGGCCGCGCCGCCGCCGGCCTCGGTCGCCGCGGCCCTGGCGACGGTCGAGATCATGGATCGGGAGCCGGAGCGGCGTCAGAGGCTGTGGGAGAACACGCGGTTCTTCGTGGAAGGCCTGCGCTCCATCGGGCTCGACACGGGCGAGTCCGAGAGCCCCGTCGTGCCGGTGGTCGTCGGCGAGGACATGACGGCGCTTCGAATGGTCCACCGGCTCCAGGAGGAGGGCGTCTTCGTCAACTGCGTCCTTTCTCCCGCGACTCCTCCGGGCCGCGCTCTGATTCGTACGTCGCTCATGGCGACGCACACCCGCGGCCACCTCGCCCGCGCCCTCGAGGCCTTCGAGAAGGTCGGCCGCGAGGTCGGGCTGATCCGCGCGGTCCGCGCCTGACGCCCCGCGGCGGGAACGAAGCGTGAGCGGAGCGATCGTCGTCGAGCGCATCGGCCGGAGCAAGGCCGACCTTTCGCGCTTCTTCGACGTCGCCGACCGCCTGTACGCGAACGACCCCTTCTGGGTCGCGCCGCTGCGCGACGACCTGGCCAAGGTCTTTCGAGACGAGAATCCCTTCTTCCGCCACGGCGAGATGCAGCTCTTCGTCGCGCGGCGGGAGGGCCGCGACGTCGGCCGCATCGCGGCGATCGTCGACCGGAACCACAACGAATTTCACGGCGAGCGCGCCGCCTTCTTCGGCTACTTCGAGTCCGAGAACGACCCGGCGGTGGCGGGAGTCCTCCTGGACGCCGCGGCGGGCTGGGGGCGCGAACGAAAAGGGACCGTGCTCCGCGGGCCGACGAATCCGACCCTCAACGACGAGGCCGGGTTGCTCGTGGACGGCTTCTCCTCGTCGCCGGTCCTGATGATGACGTACAACCCGAGCTGGTACATCGCCTTGATCGAGGGCCAGGGATTCCGCAAGGCCAAGGACCTCCTCGCATACTGGTTTCCCCTCGAGGAGAAGCCGCTCGCGCGCCTGTCGCGGGTGGCCGACCGATTCCGGAAGCGCGAGTCGGACATCGTCGTCCGGAACGTCAGGAAGGGCGGCCTCGCGAAGGATCTGCTGAAGATCCGCGAGGTCTACAACGAGGCCTGGGAGAAGAACTGGGGCTTCGTGCCGATGACCCCCGAGGAGATGGACTTCATGGCCAAGCGCATGAAGCCGCTCCTCGTCGAAGAGCTGTTGTGGCTGGCGGAAGTGAAGAAGCCCGACGGCAGTCTCGAGCCCGTGGCCTTCATGCTCATGCTGCCCGACTACAACGCCGCGATGAAGCCGCTGAAGGGGCGCCTGCTGCCGTTCGGCTGGCTCAAGTTCCTTCTCGGGGTCCGGAAGATCAAGACGGTCCGGGTCCTCACCCTCGGGATCAAGATCCCGTACCGCCTGCGGGGCATCCAGTCCATCATGATGGCCGACTCCCTGCGCTTTCTCCTCGGCAAGGGCTATACGGGCGCCGAGGTCTCGTGGCTTCTGGAGGACAACGAGCTCGTGATCGGGGCCGTCCGCCTCTGGGGCGGCCAGCTCTACAAGACCTACCGAATCTACGAGAAGGCGCTCCAGCCCTAGCAGGCTGCTGCAAAATGGATGCGGGCGTCGTGCCCGGCAGTTTGCATCCGGCGCCCGACGGTCGACCGAGCGTGAACGGAGTCTCCCGTGCTTTGACGGCCGCCGGCAAACTGCCGGCCACCCTTCGGGTTACGGCGGCGCAGGGCCGTCTGCGTCGTCATCGCTCCTCGACGATGCTGCCGCATCGCCGTCGTCGCGCTTCCTCGCATCCGACCCCGCGGCACTCGTAACGCCGCCTCGCACCCTTCTCAGCAGCCTGCTAGCCGCCGGGGCGCTGGTTCGCGGAGGCGACCAGGCGGTCGTAGACGCCGTCCCCCACGGGTACGGTGATGAAGGCGAGCGTCGTCCCCGCGATCACGTCGATGACGTAGTGGTAGCGGCAATAGACCGTCGAGATCACGAGGACCGTCGCGATCGGCAGCAGGACCCAGAACACGTCGCGGGCGCGTTTCCAGGCCACCAGCAGCACGGCCACCGAGATCATCGTGTGGCCCGACGGGAAGACGTCGAACTTGGTCTTCTCCATCGCGTCGATCGTGTCGTTGATGGCGCGGGCGACCGGCGTCGTCGTCAGCGAGACGGTGTACTGCGACGCCTGGGCGAATCGCGGGCCGAGCGCCGGGATGATGAAGTAGCCGGTCCACGACACGTAGTACACGACCATCAGCGTGAAGACGAACCGCAGCGCGGTGGGCCGGCTTCGCCGCCACAGCACGAGGCCCAGGGTCAGGGCGATGAAGTAGTAGGTCGAATAGAAGGTATAGAAGATGTCGCTTCGCCAGGGCCGGACGAGTCTCTGTGCCCACACCGTGACGTCCACGCCGAAGAGAGCCCGGTCGGCGGCGATCAGCCACTCGTCCTTCGGCCCTCCGCGCAGGGCCTGGATCAGGGGCTCGAGCGTGTTGAAGAGCAGCGGCAGGAAGGCGGCGGGGTAGAAGTCCACGACGAACGCGATCGGAGCGGGCAGGCGGTCCTCGCGGGGAACGAGCCAGACGATGGCGCACAGCAGGGCCGCGAGGCCCGCGTAGCCGAGGAGCATCGCGCGCACGTCTTCGAGACGCGCGTGCAGCATCAGCGTGAGCGCGGTCAGGACCGCGATCGCCGCGAAGTGAATCGTTTCGGTGGGGCGCAAACGCACGCGCCTTTATAGCAGAGCCGCCGGGCCTTCCCTGGCACGGCGGGCTGCTAGACTGGTTCCCGTTGAGCGAGCCCCGCACGCATTATCAGATCTCGCTGACCGCGCGCCAGGCAGTCGGACTCTTCGCTGGCCTGCTGCTGGCGATCGGTCTGGCCTTCTTCTTCGGGCTGATGGCCGGCCTGTCCGGGCGGGACCGGAGCGGGCCGGAGAGGATCGCCGACGGCGCCGAAGCCGCGAAGGTCCCGACGGCCGCCCCCGACTCGCCGCCGCCGGTCGAGACGGGGATCCCGTCGGGAGACACCTCGGCAGCGGCGGCGCAGACTCCCGCACCCGGCGAAGCGACGCCTCCGGCAACGCTGCGAACCTTCGAGGATTCGGCCGACGAGGAGCCGGCGCCGGCGCCGAACGATTCCGGCAGCCGCACGCGGATTGCCGGCTCGGCGGCGCAACCGCCCGCTTCGGCGGCTTCCCCCGCGAAGGCGCCGGCCGCCTCCCGGCCCCCCGCCTCTGGGGGTGCCGGACGAATCTGGGTACAGGCGGCGTCATTGTCCTCGCATGACGAGGCGAGCGCCCTCGGAGCGCGACTGAACCGGCACGGCTTTCACGCGGTCGTACTGCCCGGAAGCGGCCCGAAGGGGAAGATCTACCGCGTACGCGTCGGACCGTACCCGAGCGAAGACGAAGCCTCGCGCGCGGTGGCGAAGCTCTCCCGGCAGGAGCGAATCCGGGAACCCTGGATCGTCCCGGACGGCAAGTGAGCGACCCGGCCCGACGCGCCCCCGAGTGGATCCGGCGGCAGAAGCTGCGCCTGGCGGACCTGCACTCGGTCAAGAGCCTCATGCGCACGAACGGGCTGCATACCGTGTGCGAGGAGGCGCGCTGCCCGAATCGAGGCGAGTGCTTTTCGAGGGGCACGGCGACCTTTCTGCTGCTCGGGGACGTGTGCACGCGGGCGTGCGGCTTCTGCGACATTCGCACGGGACGGCCGAACCCGGTCGACCCCATGGAGCCCTGGCGCGTGAAGGCCGCCGCGGCGGAGATGAAGCTCTCCTTCGTCGTGCTGACCTCGGTGGATCGCGACGACCTTCCGGACGGAGGAGCGGCCCACTTTGCGGAGACGATTCGTGCCCTGCGGACCCTCGACCCCGCCCCGGGAATCGAGGTCCTGACCCCCGATTTCCTCGGGCGCTTCGACTCCCTGCGCGTCGTCGTCGAAGCGCGCCCGGAAGTCTTCAACCACAACGTCGAAACCGTGCCCCGGCTCTACCAGGAGGTCCGTCGCGGGGCGAGGCTCGACCGCTCGCTCGGATTGCTGTCGGCCGCCAGGATCCTCGAGCCCGGACTGACCACGAAGTCCGGATTCATGCTCGGCCTCGGCGAGACCGAGCTCGAAGTCCGCGAGCTCCTCGAGAATCTCGCCGCGGCACGCGTGGACATCGTGACGATCGGTCAGTACCTGAGACCGTCCCGGGAAAACCTCCCGGTGGTCGAGTACGTCCCGCCGGAGGTTTTCGACCGATACCGGGCGTTCGGTGAAAGCCTCGGGTTCCGGCACGTCTTCTCCGGTCCCTTCGTCCGCTCGTCCTACCGGGCGGAGGAGGCGCTGGCGGCGGCCTCGGGCGGCTCGTGAGGGTTCGGCTCCGGACACCCGCCGCGGGTGTCCTGTCGGGCATCCTGTTCGCGCTGGCATTTCCACCGTTTCACGGGGTCGTCCTTCTTCCGGTCGCGCTCGTTCCCTGGCTCGCCGCGCTCGCGGTGGAGAAGTCGGCCGGCCGGGCGCTCGTGTCGGGGGTTTTCTTCGGACTCGCTTACTGGTGCACGTCCATCACCTGGATCGTCTACGTCGTCACGCACTACGGCGGCCAGTCCGCGGCGATGGGCGTGCTCTGCCTCGTCCTGCTCGCGCTGATCCTGGCGGAGTGGCCGGCGTTCGTGGCCTGGGGGACGGTCGCGGCCTTCCGACCGGGTTCGCCGTGGCGGATGGCGATCTTCCCGGTCCTCTGGATGGCGTCGGAGCACGCGCGGACAATCGTCTACAAGGGATTCCCCTGGAATCTGACCGCACATGCTCTCTACCGGCACCCCGTCTGGCTGCAAACGGCCAGCGTCTGGGGCGGCTACGGCGTGGGTTTTCTCGTCGTGGCCTCGTCGGCTCTGATCGCGGCGGCCGCCTCGCGCCACGCCGTCCGGCCCCTCGCCGCGGCGGCGGTCATCGCTCTCGGCGTCGGAGGCTTCGGCGCGGCGCGCCTGGCGTCCGGGACGAGACCGAAGGCGGAGATCTCGGTGGCCCTCCTCCAGCCGAACCTGAACGAAGAGTCGAGGGCGACGCCGCAGGGAGCGGCGGCGGGCTACCGAGCCGTCATCGGCCAGGCCGAGGAAGCGGCCGGAGCGCTCACCGGACTGATCGTCATCCCCGAGTCGGCCTTTCCCGTCTACTGGCAGGAGAGCAACGCGCTGCGCCAGGACCTCGCGTCCATCGCCCACGGAGGCTCGAGGATCCTCTTCAACGACGTCGAGCAGGAACCCGGCGGACGCTACTTCAACGCCGCCCGTCTCCTCGGCCCCGAAGGCCTCTCCGGTCCGGCGTATCGGAAGGTCCATCTGGTTCCGTTCGGGGAGTACGTTCCGCTGCCGAGGATCTTCTTCTTCGTCCGCCAGATCTCCACCGAGATCGGAGCCTTCTCTCCGGCCTCGCAGCCGACGCTGCTGCGTTCCGGGTCGCTCGCCATCGGCACGGCCATCTGCTACGAGACGATCTACCCCTCGCTCGCCCGCGAGGAGACCTCGCGGGGAGCGAACCTTCTCGCGACGATCTCGAACGACTCGTGGTACGGCCGCGCCGGCGCTCAGCAGCAGCACTTCGCGGGAGCGGTCCTCCGGTCGGTCGAGAACGAGCGCTATCTCGTCCGGGCCGCGATCACCGGCGTCTCGGGGATCGTGGACGCGCGGGGCCGCATCCTGGCCGAGGCGCCCGCCGACGAGCGCACCCTGCTGCGCGGCAGCGTCCGCCTCGAGACGGGCCTCACGGCCTGGACGCGGTGGGGATACCGGCTCCCGCTCGCCGCCGACGCGGCGTCGGCCGCCGTGCTAATCTTCGCCCTCGTCCGGACCTTCCGCGGAGCGCGTCTGAGGACGCCCGGAGCACGGTCCGCCTCGACATGACCGAACGCGACGATCTCGTCTCCGCCCTCGCGGCCGCCTCGGAGCGCCTCGCAGCGCTTCGGGGCTACCTTTGATCTGGACGCCGCGCGGAGCGCGCTCGACGGCCTGAGACAGAAGGCTTCGGCCCCGGACTTCTGGTCCCGCCCCGAAGAAGCCCAGGAGATTCAGCGGCAGATGCGCGACCTTCGAACGCAAGCTCGAAACCGCGGCGCGCCTGGAGTCCTGGCGCGGGCGACGCTCGACGCCCTGGGCGAGCTGCTGCGGGAGGGCGAGCCCGCCGAACGGGAGGCCCGGGAGGCGCTCACGGCGGCCGGGACTTTCGCGGACGAGCTCGAGCTGGCCGTGAAGATGTCGTCGCCGGACGACTCCAAGAACGCGTGGCTCTCGATCCATGCCGGCGCCGGCGGAACGGAATCGCAGGACTGGGCCGAGATGCTCCTGCGCATGTACATGCGCTTCATGGAGGGCCGCGGCTGGAAAGCGGAGCTGATCGACCGGCAGGACGGCGAGGAGGCGGGTCTGAAGAGCGCGACGCTCCACGTCGTCGGCGATCATGCCTACGGGTACCTGAAGGGCGAGATGGGTGTGCATCGCCTGGTCCGGATCTCGCCGTTCGATTCCGCACAGCGCCGGCACACGTCGTTCGCGTCGGTGTACGTGGCGCCGGAGATCGACGAGGACATCGAGATCGAGATCGCCGACAAGGACCTCCGCGTCGACACCTACCGCTCGAGCGGTGCCGGCGGCCAGCACGTCAACGTCACCGACTCCGCCGTGCGCATCACGCACCTGCCGACCGGGCATCGTCGTGACGTGCCAGAACGAGCGCAGCCAGGGGCGCAACCGCGACATGGCGATGCGCGTGCTGAGGGCCCGGCTCTACCAGCGGGCGCTCGACGAGCGGCGCGCGGAGGAGGAGAGGCGAGTCGGCGAGAAGAAGTCGATCGAGTGGGGAAGCCAGATCCGCTCCTACGTCCTCCATCCCTACCGGATGGTCAAGGACCACCGCACGGGCGAGGAGACCGGCGACACCGACCGCGTGCTCGACGGCGGCCTGACGCCGTTCGTCGACGCTTTTCTCAAATGGTCCGCGGACGGCAGCCCGGCGCGTGCCTCCTGATCCCGAGCCGCCGCGGCTCTCGTGGATGGATCAGCTGGCCGCCCGGCTGGAGGCGCGCGAACGGCCCGCACCCGAGGCCTCTCCGGGACAACGCCGCGCGGCCGTGCTCGTTCCTCTGTTCGTGCGCGACGGGGGCCTGCGCGTCCTTCTGACGCGGCGGACCGAGACGGTCGAACATCACCGCGGCCAGATCTCGTTTCCGGGAGGCGTCGAGGAGGAGGACGATGTCTCTCCGTTCGCGACGGCCGTCCGGGAAACCGAGGAGGAGCTCGGCATCGCCCCGGAGGACGTGCGCCTGCTCGGCTCCCTCACGCCCCTGACCACGGTCACCGACTTCTACGTCGAGCCCTTCGTCGGCGCCATTCCGTATCCCCACGTCCTGCGCCCGGCCGAAGCGGAGATTGCGGAGGTGGTCGACATCCCGGTGTCGGCCCTGCGCGACCCGCGCGCCCTCGAGACGCGCCTGCTGCCCGGTCGCGAGGAGCCGACCCTCTTCTACCACTACGGTCCGCACGTCGATCTGGGGGGCGACGGCCCGGATGCTGAAGGAGCTTCTCGACGCCCTGGCGTGACCCCGCTCAGGGCGCCGGGAGTTTCTCCCCGGCTTCGACGCGGATCGGCAGACGATTCTGCGGCGGGAGGCAGCGGGCACGTCGAGTGCGGCGTGAAGACGCAGGGCGGGTTGTAGGCCTTGTTGAAATCGAGGATCGTCCGGCCGGCCACCGGCGGCGCCACGTATACGAAGCGGCCGCCGGCGTACGTTTCCGCCCCGTTCGTGCGGTCGCCGAAGACGACCCAGTAGTCGGTCTCGCCGCGCTCGAGGATCGGCTCGAGCCGCAGCTCGCGGGCCCCGACCGAGAACAGAACCGCTCCGGGCGAGACCTCTTCCTCCACGGTGCCGAGGATGCTCGGGAAGGGGAACCGCCGCGGAGGGTCGTACCGCTCGAAGCGTGCATCGAAACGCCAGGCGGCGCTCACGGGAAACGCCGGGATCGGCGGGAGGCGTCTCCGCGCGGGGTTGTCGCGGTCGGCGACCCGGATGCCGAGGCGGCTTCCCCGCTCGACGAGGTGGAAACGAATCGGTCCGAACGAAAGGATCGTGGGGACGCCTTGGCCATCGGAACGTAGAACGAGGGGGCGGCGGACCGGCCGGCCCTCGGCCTCCGCGAAGGCAACGGCCTCCGGGGAGGGTGCGAAGACCACGCGATTTCCGTCCCGACGGATCGATCCCGCGCGCGCCGGCGCCGCGCCCGGAAGCAAGACGGCGCTCGAGCGATCGGTGCCGACGGCGTTTTCCCCCTCCGAGAGCCAGTAGAGGCCGGTCAGCGACAGCCATCCATCTTCGGAAACCAGACGGTCGATCCGGCGGCGGCGCCAGGCCTCGATTTCTGCGGCGAGATCCGGCGGCGGCGTCAACCGCGCGCGGCTACGAGGCGGCCTTCTCGAGCGTGGCGATCTCGTGGGTCCGAGCGAGGTTCGCCTTGGCCGAGTCGAAGCTCGCGTCGATCGCGAGGGCCTTTTCGAACGCCTCGATCGCGGCGGCGTACGCGCCGCGGTCGACCCGGATGACGCCGAGGTTGTTCCAGAGCACGGGAGACTTCGTGTTGCGTCTGTACGGCCGTGGCGAGGGCCTTCTCGGCCTCGTCGAGCTTTCCCTGGGCCCGCAGCGCTGCGCCGAGGCCGGCCGCGGCCTCTTCGTCGAGAGGATCGAGTGTCAGGGCGGTCTGGTAGGCGCTCGCGGCCTCGTCGAGCTTCTTCTGCGCGGCCCGCGCCTGGCCGAGGGCGGTCCACACCGCGGTTTCGTTCGGAGTCAGCCGGGCCGTCTCCGCGAGCTCGCGCTCGGCTTCCTTCCACATCGCCTTCTTGCGGAACGTGAGTCCGAGGTTCTCGTGAAAGAGCGCGGAGCTCGGTTCGAGGCGGACCGCTTCCATGAGCGCTTCGATCGCGCGGTCGAGGTCGTCGCTGCGGTAGAGGAAGACGCCGAGGTCGTTGCGCGCCAGGGCGGACGCCGGGTCGATCTCGATCGCGCGGCCGAAGGCGATGCGCGCCGCGCTCTTGTCGCCGATCTCGCTCATCGCGCGGCCGAGGCCTCGGGCGGCCTCGACGCTCTTGGGGTCGAAATCGAGCGCCCGGCGGTAGTGGCTCGCCGCCGTGTTCCATTTCTTTTCCCGCTCGGATACGACGCCGAGGCCCAGCTCGGCCTTGGCGTTGCCCGACTCGAGGACGATGGCCGTCGTGAACTCCCGCTCCGCATCCGCGTTCTGGCCCGTCGCGAGCGCCGCGTCGCCGAGAATGCGGTGCGCCTCGGCGTTCTTGGGGTCCGCCTCGGATGCCTGTTTGGCGAACGAAGTCGCCGCCCGAAAGTCGTTCGCCGCCAGCGCTTTGTCGGCGGCCTCGACCAGCGGGCCGACGGCCGCCGGATTGGGGGCCGCCGCGGGCGCTCCGGGCTCCGAGGGAGCGCTTCCGATCGGAGTGGAGCTGACGCCCGCCCTCTCGAGCTCGGTCGCGTGTCGCCGCGCCGCGTCGGCATCGGCGGACTTGCCGAGCTTGTCGTCGGCCTCCGCCATCAGCCGGAAGACTTCGGGATCGGTCGAGGTCGAGGCGCGCTTCAAGTCGAAGAGCGCGTCCTCGGCCTTCCCGTCGGCGAGCTTGGCTTTCGCCGAACGCTTGAGCTCGTCGTAGTCGATCTGGGGCACGCTCGCGCCGACGACTTCGGCCCGGACCGACGCGGCGAGGTTCGCGAAATCGGGGCTGTAGAAATCCGGCAGGACCTGGAGGTCCGGCCGCGCCGCCAGCGCCGCCTTCAGCTCCTCGCGCGCGCTCTTCGAGTTGCCCGCGATGTACGAGGCCCACGCGCTCTGGAGATGGAGATCGCCCTTGTGGTCGGCGGGCACCCCCGGCATCTCCGCCGCCCGGGCGTACTTCTCGGCGGCCTCCTTGAAGCGGCCCGAATCGAAGGCGTGCTTGGCGTCGGCCTCGAGCTTGGCGGCGTCCTGAGCCAGCGCGGCGCCCGCGAGGAGCAGGCCGAGGACGATCGCGAGCGACCGGCGCATCAGTTGCTTCCCGGCGAAGAAGGCGACGGGGGCGGGGGAGCCCACGACTTCGGCTCGCCCTCCTGGACCTGGACCTTCTCGGTGACCGGGTTCATGCCCTCCCGCGAGAGCGTGACGGTGTACGTTCCCGGCGCGAGGCTGACCTTCGAGGCGTCGGGTAGACGCCCGCGATACTTGCCGTCCACGAGAACGCTCGCGCCGCTCCAGAGCGGGGCCTCGATCACGAGCATGGAGACCGGAAACTGATAGTGGATCCGCGTATCGGACCTGGGACCGACCTCGAACTTGCGCTCGTGCGTCGGAAACCCCTTGGCCTCGAACCGTGCGACGTGCTCGCCCTCCGAGAGCGAGATCGTACGCGCGGGAACGGTGGCACCGACCACCTTGCCGTCGATCGAGAGCGTGGCCACGGGCACGGACGAGAACTGTACCTTGATCTTCCGCTCGGCGGCGGGTTTCTCGGCCTCGGCGGCCGGCGCCGGTGTCGCGGGGATTGCGGCGGGTGCCGTCGGAACCGGAGGAGGCGCAGCCTTCGCCGCCTCTCCTTCGCCGAGCTTCGGCTCGGGGAACTCGAGAGCGGGTGTCGCGACCGCGGCCGCCGTCGGGACGACCTTCACGGGCGGGGGAGGCTCGACGGCCGGCTGGCGGCTCAGGATCCGGTAGATCTCGGCTCCCGCCACGCCGAGGACGAGCAGGGCGGCGAGGATCGTCAGCCGTGTCTTTCGAACCGTGCCCGTCGTCTCGGCGGTCAGCCGCGGCGCGCGGGCCGGGGCCTGCCGCACGGTCTCCTCGGCGGCCGCTTCGGCCGACGGGTCCCGAAAGTTCACGAGCTCGAGAGGAGGCCGGGCGCCTCCCGACAACGACGCCGAAGTCGGCGTGGCATCCGGAGAGGGCGCGCGCGCCAGGGCGCCCGAGGGCGGAGTGATGTGGATCGGCGCGACGCCGCTCGAAGGAGTGGCGAGCGTCGGATCGTCGTCCACGCCCTCCGGCCGCAGCGTCCTCATCGACTCGGGAAGCACCTGCGTGACCGGATAGCGCCCCGACATCCCGGTGACCTCGCGATGGACGTCCTGCAGGTCGCGCCGGAACTCCTCCATTGTCGCGTACCGCTCGGCCGGGCTCTTCGCGAGGGCGCGATTGACGGCGGCGACGAGGGCGGCAGGCGCGTCGGGCGCCAGCGACTCGAGCGGCTCCGGACTCTCGTTCAGGATCTTGTAGAGGATCGTCGAGAGGTGCTCGCCTCGAAAGGGCTTGCGGTAGGCGAGCAGCTCGTAGGCGAGCACGCCCATCGCGAAGACGTCGGTGCGCCGATCGATCGCCTCGCCGCGGATCTGCTCCGGCGCGAGGTACGCGGACGTGCCGAGCGTGATTCCGGTCTGCGTCAGGTTCGACTCGGTCTGCAGGGACTTGGCGATGCCGAAGTCCATGACCTTGACCGTGCCATCCTCCAGGACGCGGACGTTGGCCGGCTTGACGTCCCGGTGAATGATGTTGGCGGCATGGGCGTAGCCGAGCCCCTCGGCGATGGCCATCAGGATCTCGATCTTGCGGCTGACGGGAATCGGATCGCCGCGCTTGATCTTCCGGTCGAGGTCCTCTCCCGTCAGGAATTCCTGAACGATGTAGGGGATCCCGTTCTCGACGCCGAAGTCGTAGATCGTGGTGATGTTGCGGTGGTGGAGGTTTCCGGCGAGCTCGGCCTCGCGGAAGAAGCGGTGCTTGATCTCGTCGTCGTTGACCTGGCAGGTCTTGATCGCGACGGTGCGCTTGATGAAGGGATCGCGGCCGCGGTAGACCGCGCCGAAACCGCCCACACCGATCTGCTCGGAAACCTCGTATTTCCCGATTTTGTCGAGCATTGCTCCGCCGCCGGACTCCGTAGAACTCCGTAAGTGTAAACGAAGCCGGGGCGACTCGAAACCGTTCGCCCGGAAGGTCTTTCGCCTCGGTAGACTGTCGGTGATGCGAGTTCGTGCCGCCGTTCTGCTCGCGGCAACCGCCGGTCTGGCCCCCGCCTCCTGCCGGAAGGTCGAGGCGCCGAGGCTCGACCCGGTCCGGGCCATTCGCGAGCGGGTCCGCCCGGCGTTCTCACCTCCCGCGGACGGGCTCCTCACGGACGCCGAGATCGACACCTTCATCCGCGTTCGGAAGGCTTCCGGCCGGCGCCCTCCGTCCGAGGTCGCGGGAGAGATGGAGGTCGATCCGGCGGAGTTCGCGTGGGTTCGCGCACGCATCGGGGAAGCCCTGATGGCGCTGGATGCCCAGAGGGCCACGGAGGCAGCCGCGGGATCCTATGCCGAGGCTCTTGCGGGCCTGCGCGAGACCCGTCGGACGACTCGGGATGTCCGGACGGCCGCTCGGATCGATGCCGAGATCGCGGCCCTGGAGCGGGAGCGATCGAGCCTGCGACGGCCGATTCCGGCCTCGCCGGCCAGCCGCAACGCCGCGCGCATCGCGCCGCGCCGGGCGGAGCTCGAGCAGATCGGACCGTGACGCCGCTCGAACGGTTCCTGCAGGAGGAGATCGCCGCCGGCTCGTTTCCGGGCGGCTCCGCGCTCGTCGCGTCCGGAGATCAGGTCTTCGCCGAGGCCGCGGCCGGCGACGCGTGCGTCGAGCCGGGGCGGGAGCCGGCCACTCTCGAGACGGCGTACGATCTCGCGAGCCTGACGAAGCCGCTCTGCACGGGCGCGCTGGCGGCCTGCGCGGGGGAGACACTGCCGCTCGAGTCGGCTCCCGGACGCTATCTCCCGGAATGGAAGCGGACCCGCTTCGAGGGGATCACGCTCGAGCATCTGCTGACGCATACCTCGGGTCTGGCCGCCTGGTTCCCCCTCTACGTTCGCGGCGAAGGTGCGGCGGCGTACCGGAGGACACTCGGAGAGCTCGAGCCGGAGGCGCGGCCCGGAGAGAGGGTGACCTACAGCGACCTGAACTTCCTGGTTCTCGGCGACATCCTGGAAGTCGTGCTCGGCGCTTCCCTGGACGAGTCGTTCGGCGCCCTCGTCGCGACGCCCGCCGGCTCGCCCGCCCGCTTCCTTCCCACGGAGCTCCGCTCGTGTGCCGCCACGGAAAAGGCCGACCGTTTCGAGCGCGCGATGACCTCGGCCCGGGGACTCGCGTACGACCGCTTCCGGGACGGCGTCGTACGCGGTGAAGTCCACGATGGCAATGCCTATCGGCGCGGCGGCGTGGCGGGCAACGCCGGCCTCTTCGCGACCGCGCGCGGAGTCTGGCTTCTGGCGAAGACGTGGCTCGAGCCCGCGCGGGCCCGCCTCGGCCTCGATCGGACGTCCCGGCTCGCGGAGGCGCGGGGGCTCGCGTGGCAGGGCCGCCGCGGAGCCGGCTCCGCCATCGAGCGGATGTCGGAGCGCTCCTTCGGGCACACCGGGTTCACCGGCACGTCCGTGTGGATCGACCCGGACGCGCGGCTCGTCTCGATCCTGCTCACGAACCGGATCCATCCGGTCGTTCGCGAGATTCCCTTCAACGAGGTGCGCCAGCGCTTCCACGCCGCGGTCTACGACGCATACGCCTGAGGTAGACTCCCGCTTCCCATGGCATCCCCCAGTCCCTCCATCGTCATCCTCGACGGCGCCCGGACTCCCATGGCGGAGTACAACGGGCACTTCTCGGACGTTTCGGCGATCGATCTCGGCGTCCTCGCGGCCGCCGAGGCCCTGCGGCGGTCCCACACCGAGCCGGGCGAGATCGATCACGTCATCTTCGGCAATGCCCTCCAGACCTCCGGCGACGCCATCTACGGAGCGCGACACGTGGGCCTCAAGGCCGGAGTTCCGAAGGAGGTCCCGGCTCTGACGGTCAATCGCCTCTGCGGCTCGGGGTTCGAGTCCATCGTCCAGGGCGCCCATCGGATCCTGCTCGGCGAGGCGAAGACGGTCCTCGCGGGCGGAATGGAAAACATGTCCCAGGCGCCGCACGTCATCCGCGGCGCCCGCAAGGGACTGCGGCTGGGGCAGGGACAGCTCGAGGACTCTCTGATGGTGGCGCTGCTCGACTCGTACTGCGGCCTCTACATGGCGCAGACCTCGGATCGCGTCGCGGCGAAGTACTCGATCTCGCGCGCCGAGCAGGACGCCTACGCCCTGTCTTCGCAGCAGCGCGCCGCGGCCGCCTGGGCCGCCTGCCGGCTCTCCGAGGAGGTCGTCCCCGTCGAGGTCAAGGCGGGCCGTAAGACGATCCGTGTCGAGCGGGACGACCACCTGCGCCCCGACTCGACGCTCGAAGGGCTCGCGGCCCTTCCTCCGTCCTTCGGCAAGGACGGGTCGGTCACCGCGGGCAACGCGTCCGGCATCGTGGACGGAGCGGCGGCGGTCGTCGTCACGACGGCCGAGAACGCGAAGGCCAAGGGTCTCGAACCGCTCGGGCGGCTCGTCTCCTGGGCGGTCGTGGGCGTGGCGCCCGAGTTGATGGGCCTCGGTCCGGCGCCCGCCGCCCGCGCCGCGGTCGAGAAGGCCGGGCTGGCCCTCTCCGACATCGAGCTCTGGGAGATCAACGAGGCCTTCGCGGGCCAGATCCTCGGCGTCATTCGGGAGCTCGGTCTGGACCGCGAGAAGCTGAACGTCAACGGCGGAGCGATCGCTCTCGGACACCCTCTCGCCGCCACCGGAACGCGCTGCACGCTCACCCTCCTGAAGGAAATGCGGCGTCGCGGGGCCCGGTACGGCGTCGCCGGCGCGTGCATCGGCGGGGGCCAGGGCATCGCGGTCGTGGTGGAGTCGGCCGCATAGCGGGTCGGCTCTCCGATCGCAGTGAAGTGGACGGAACGGATACTGGACTTTCCCGTGCGGGCGGCCGCGGTGGACGATTTTCTCCGCGAGCTGCGGGCACACGGCAAGGGCGACCTGAACGGGGTCCTGGCGACGCTGAACGAGGGCGGCCTCTGTCGCGAGGCCGTGGAGTGGTGGACGGGAAAGGGATGGATCGTGCTCGCCCCCAATCAGCCGACGGTGGCGCTGGCGGGGCCGGGTTTTCGGCCGCAGCTCGGCCTGCGGACGTTCTGCGGAGAAGTCGCGGAGGAATCCGGCGAAGAGCCGGAAGAGCCTCCCGCACTGGAGGAGATTCAGAACGATGAGCATTCGTAGAGTCGGCGTTCTCGGGGCGGGCCTGATGGGCTCGGGCATCGCGGAGGTGTGCGCCAGGGCCGGTCACGAAACGGTGGTGCGCGAGGTCTCCGACGAGCTCGTGACGAAGGGCCTCGGCCGCATCGACGGTTCTCTCGCGAAGGCGGTCGAGAAGGGCAAGCTCACCGCGCCCGATCGGGACGCCGTCCGGAAGCGGATCACGTCGACCACGCGCCTCGAGGACCTCGGCGACTGCGACCTCGTGATCGAGGCCATCGTCGAGAATCTCGACCTGAAGAAGGAGACCTACGCCGCGCTCGATCGGGCCTGCAAGGCCGAGACGATCTTCTGCTCGAACACCTCCTCCCTCACGATCACCGAGCTCGCGGCGGCGACGAAGCGGGCGGATCGGTTCGCGGGACTGCACTTCTTCAATCCGGTTCCGGTCATGAAACTCGTCGAGGTCGTGCGGACGATCTCGACCTCGGACGCCACGGCGGAGGCCGTCTTTGCGTTCGCGCGCGGTCTCGGGAAGGAGCCGGTCCGCACGCATGACAACTCCGGGTTCATCGTCAATCGACTGCTCGTGCCGTACCTCCTGGACGCCGTGCGGGCTCTCGAGGAGGGCGTCGGCTCGGCGGAGGACATCGACAGGGGAATGGAGCTCGGCTGCGGCCATCCGATGGGTCCGCTGAAGCTCCTCGACTTCGTGGGCCTGGACACGACGTACGCGATCGCCGAGATCATGTTCGAGGAATACCGTGAGAAGCGCTTCGCGCCGCCGCCCCTGCTGAAGCGCATGGTCCTCGCGGGCCGCTACGGAAAGAAGTCCGGCCGCGGCTTCTACGAGTATGGAGGAACGAAGTGAGCGACCTCCTGAAGGTCGAGACCGACGACCGGATCCGGATCCTCACGGTCCATCGCCCGGACAAGCTGAACGCCCTGAACTCGGAAGTCATGAGCGCCCTCGATGCCGCGCTCGAGGAGGCGCGCAGCGACGACGCCGTGGGCGTGGTCATCGTCACGGGCTCGGGCGAGAAGTCCTTCATCGCGGGCGCCGACATCGGCGAGCTCTCGAAGCTTTCGCCCCTCGAGGGCCGCGAGCATTCCCGCAAAGGGCAGGCCATCGTCGCGAAGCTCGAGAGTCTCGGCAAGCCGGTCATCGCCGCCGTCAACGGGTATGCGCTCGGCGGCGGCTGCGAGCTCGCGCTCGGCTGCACGATCCGCATCGCCTCCGAGAACGCCCGGTTCGGACAGCCCGAGGTCAGGCTCGGAATCATTCCGGGCTACGGCGGCTCACAGAGGCTGGCGCGCGTGGTCGGCGAAGGACGGGCGATGCAGCTCTGCCTCACCGCCGAGCAGATCGACGCCGCGGAGGCCCACCGGATCGGTCTCGTGAACAAGGTCGTTCCCGCCGGACAGGCGCTCGCGGCGGCGAAGGAGATGGCGCGGGCAATCCTCGCCAACGGCCCGGTTGCCTGCCGCTACGTCCTCGAAGCGGTTCGCCGCGGCCTCGAGATGCCGCTCTCCGAAGGCCTCGTCTTCGAAGCCACGTTGTTCGGGCTCTGCGCGGCGACGTCGGACATGAAGGAGGGCATGACCGCCTTCCTCGAGAAGCGTCCGGCGAAGTTCACGGGCCGCTGAGGCGTTCGCGATGGGCACCGATCTCGTCAGCGCCTGCATCTTCTGCGCGGGGCTTCTTCTCGGAATGGACATGACGCCGCGCAACGGACTCTCCGGTCAGATGGGCTTCTCCTACGCGACCATGGCCCGCCGCTACGACGTGACTCCGGAGCGCGTCGATTCGTCGGACGTGACGCCCAAGTTCGTTCTCGTGGGCATGGGCGACGCCTGGCCGGCCGCGGACGGGCTCGGCGCGGGAACGCCCGCGTCCGAGTGGAAGGCGCGTATCGCGTTCGGGACGTCGCACGACCAGCAGGAGCGCAAGGCGCTTCCCGAGCTCGACCTCGATCGCATTCTGACCTCCGGCACGGGTCGCTACGAGAACTTCGCGCTGCTCGGCCGCATGAAGGTGAGCGAGCGCGATTCGGTCGAGGTGGCGCTCGATCGCCGCGCCGAAAGCGCGACCGATCTCATCAACATCGGGCCCGACAACGGCGCGGTGTCCGCCTCGCGTTCGCTCTCGGCCTCTCGCGCGGACTACGCGATCGGCTGGAGGCACCGCTGGCCCGGACTCGAGGCGGAGGTCGGGTTTCACGGCTCCCGCCCCGATGGATACAACTCGACGCTCGGTTCCTTCCAGACCGCCTCGGGCCCGCTGTGGGGCGGCGAGGTGGAAGGGCGCTGGAAGTGCGGCGGCTGGACCGCGCTGGTCCATGCCGAGGGGATGTGGGGAAACCTCGACGTGCACCGCGAGAGCCAGCCGGATTTCGCGAACCGCGACTCCTCGGAGGCGGCCGAGTTCGAGGCGGTCCGCGTGGGCGGCGGCTACTCGTGGACGAAGTCGGATCTCTTCGTGACGGCGAGCATCGAGCGCCAGAAGCTGCCGTTCGTTTCGATCGCCGTGCTCGGCACCGAAACCGTCGACTTCGACAGGGGCTACGACCCGCTCTCGGTCAACGACGAGACCTATCTGGATCTTGCCTATCGGTACGCCTTCACGCCGGCGATTCGCGTGCGGCTGGACGTCGGACTCGGCTGGGGCTCGGAGACCGTGACCCTCACCGACTCCGCCGGCGCGGCGCCTCCGATCGTCCTCGACGTCCTGCGGCGGGGAGTCTTCGGCGGAGGCCTCTCCGGCGCGATCGGAGCTCCCGAGGCGGTCTTCTTCCTCGGAGCGGACTTCGCGATCGGCGCGCCCGAGCGCTGACCGCGGTTGATCTGGGGCACCCCCCGGTTTAGACTGGCTCGGGAAGAAGAACGCTTTGCATCCTCCGGATTCCGACCTCATCTACGACTGGAATCGAGCCGGGGGAGCCGTGTTTCCCTCCCGCGGCCGTGTCGAGCTCGACGACGAGACGCTGCGCGACGGGCTGCAATCTCCCTCCGTCAAGAGCCCCTCGATCGAGCAGAAGATCGGCATCCTCCACCTGATGGAGGCGCTCGGCATCGACTCGGCGGACATCGGCCTTCCCGGGGCCGGACCGCACGTCGTCGAAACGGTCACGCGCCTGGCCCAGGAGATCGTCCGGGAGAAGCTGAAGATCCGTCCCAATTGCGCCGCCCGCACCGTCGAGGCCGACATCGTTCCGATCATCGAGATCTCGCAGAAGGTCGGGATCCCGATCGAGGTGTCCTGCTTCATCGGCTCCTCCCCGATCCGCCAGTACGCCGAGAGCTGGGACTTCGAGAGGATGCTGCGCCTCTCGGAGGACGCGGTGGCGCTGGCCGTCAAGGAGGGTCTGCCCGTCATGTACGTCACGGAGGACACGACGCGGGCGCACCCGGAGCACATCCGCCGCATGTACACGACGGCGATCCGAGCCGGCGCGGGCCGGGTCTGCGTCTGCGACACCGTTGGCCACGCGACGCCGGACGGCGTGCGCAACCTCGTGCGCTTCGTCTGCCGCCTCGCCGCCGACCTCGACCCGCGGATCCAGGTCGACTGGCACGGACACCAGGATCGGGGGCTCGGCGTGACCAACGCGCTGTGGGCGCTCGAGGCCGGTGCGCATCGCGTCCATGCCTGCGCCCTCGGCATCGGTGAGCGCGTCGGCAACACGCCGATGGATCAGCTGCTCGTGAACATGCAGCTGCTCGGCTGGATCGACCGCGACCTGACGCGCCTGCACGACTACTGCTCCGCCGTGTCCGAGGCGACCGGCGTGCCGATCCCGGACAACTATCCGATCGTCGGCAAGGACGCCTTCCGCACCGGCACCGGCGTGCACGCCGCCGCGATCATCAAGGCTCGCAAGAGGGGCGACGAGTGGCTGGCCGACCGCGTTTACTCGGGGGTCCCCGCCGCCATGGTGGGACGCCATCAGGTCATCGAGGTCGGCCCCATGAGCGGCCTGTCGAACGTGCAGTGCTGGCTCGAGTCCCGCGGCATCGAAGCGCGAACCGAGCTCGTCGAGGCGGTGTTCCGCCGCGCCAAGGAGAGCGACCGGGTGCTGCTCGACGAGGAGATCCTCGAAATCGTGCAGCGCTTCGCTCCGGCCGCGGCGGGCCGCGCGTAGGACGGCCGCTCCGGCGGGGGCGGGCCCGGCCGCGCGGTTTCTCGATCGCGATCTGCCGACGTACCTCGATCACCTCGCGGTCGAGCGCGGCCTCGCCCGCGCGAGCGTCGAGGCCTATCGCCGGGACCTCGAGGCCTTCGGCCGGTTTCTCTCCGGGCGCCGCCTCGACGCCGGGCGCGTGACGCGCGCCGACTTCGGGAAGTACCTGTCCTCGCTGAGAGCGCGAGGCCTCTCCGCGCGCTCGGCTTCGCGCGCGCTCTCGGCGGCGCGCGGCTTCTATGCCTTTGCCGCAGCGCATCTCGGCTTCGCGGAGGATCCGACCGCGGACCTCACGAACCCCAAGACGGGCCTCTCCCTGCCGAAGGCGCTCACCGAGCCCGAAGTCGAGGCTCTGCTCGCGAGCCCCGAAGTCGCCGAGCCCCTCGGCCTGCGCGACCGCGCGATGCTCGAGCTGCTCTATGCATCCGGACTTCGGGTCTCGGAGATCGTGGGCCTGGAGTCGGACCGGCTGGATCTCGAGTCGGGCATTCTCCGGGTCCGGGGTAAGGGCGGGAAGGAGCGGCTCGTCCCCTTCGGAAAATCGGCCGCGCGCTGGGTCGCGCGCTACCTCCAGTCCGCGCGGCCGCTCCTGGACCGGCGGCGGTCGCCGCACCTGTTTCTCTCGACGCGCGGGTCCGCGATGACCCGCCAGCGGTTCTGGCAGCTCATCGAGCGCTACGGGCGCGCGGCCGGAATCCGCGGGCGTCTCACGCCTCACAGCCTGCGTCACTCCTTCGCGACGCACCTGCTGGAGCATGGCGCGGACCTGAGGGCGCTCCAGATGATGCTCGGCCATGCCGACATTTCGACGACTCAGATCTACACGCAGGTCTCCCGATCGAGGCTGCGGCGGGTGTACGACGAGTTTCATCCGCGGGCCGGCCCGGCCGGGCGTGGCAAAATGGGGCGGTGAACGACCCGGAATTCCCGCCCCGAGCGGGGTGTTTCGCGTCCCGCATGCGCTCGTCCGCCGCCGCCGCCGCCCTGCTCATGGCGGGATTCCTGGTGGCCGGAACCGCCCGGGCCGAGCTGATCGTCTTCGACGACGGCCGCGTCGTGAAGGCCTCCGGCTACCAGCTCTACGACGAGGAGGTCGAGATCCGGCTGCCCGGAGGCGGCAGTTACCGCGTGGAGCTGTCCCGGGTCTCTCGGATCGTGGACGACGAGGTCGTCGTGGACACGGTCGTGGTCGAGCCGGATCCGTCTCATCCGGACGCCTCGTACGACCTTTCCTACGACGCCGATCGCAAGCCTCTGTTCGGCACGGCCTACGATGCGCTGATCGAGCGCGAGGCCAAACGGTCCAACCTCGATGCGTCGTTCGTGTCCGCGCTCATCCGCGCCGAGTCCAACTACGAGCCGAGGGCGGTGTCCCGCAAGGGCGCGCGGGGCCTGATGCAGCTGATGCCCTCGACCGCCAAGCGGCTCTCGGTCGGACGACCGTTCGATCCCGCGGCAAACGTGCGGGGAGGGGTGCAGTACCTCCGGGAGCTCGTCGACCGTTTCGGGTCTCGGCCGGACCTGGTCCTCGCGGCCTACAACGCCGGCGAGGGCGCGGTCGAGAGCTATGGAGGCGTTCCGCCGTACCGCGAGACCGTCGACTACGTGAACCGGATCCTTCGCTGGTGGAAGCCGGCGGAGGCACCGGTTTCGGCGGCGCGCTGAGGATCGGCGCCGCGGTCCTCGCCGGTATTCTCTGCGCCGCTTCGGCGGCACACGCGGCCGAGGCGCCCGACTTCGAGGCCGCGTCCCGCGAGGCGGTGCAGCTCCTCCAGGAATACCTGCGGATCGATACGACGAACCCGCCGGGCCGGGAGCGTCTGGCGGCGGACTTTCTCAAGCGGGTCTTCGACCGCGAGGGGATCGAGAACCGGATCTACGATCTCGGCCACGAGCGCGCCAACATCCTCGCGCGCCTTCCCGGGCGCGGCCTCGCGCGGCCGATCATCCTCCTGAACCATCTCGACGTCGTTCCGGCGGACGCCGAGCGGTGGACCGTGCCGCCCTTCTCCGGAGACATCCGGGACGGGTACATCTGGGGGCGCGGAGCCACCGACATGAAGGGGACGGCGATCTGTCAGCTCATGACGCTCGTCCTGCTCAAGCGCTCCGAGACCGTGCTCGATCGCGACGTGATTTTTCTCGGCACCGCAGACGAGGAGGAGGGCCGGGACAACGGGGTTGCCGACATGGTGGAGCGGCACCGGTCCGACCTGCGCGACGCCGAGTACTGCCTGACCGAGGGCAACACGATCGCGGTCGAAGACGGACGGATGGTGTCGTGGGACGTGGACGTCACCGAGAAGGCACCCCTCTGGCTCCGGATCGTCGCCAGCGGGAAGGCCGGCCATGCCTCCATTCCGGAGCCCGACGGCGCCGTCGCGCGGCTCGTCCGGGCGCTCGCCCGGATCCTCGCGTACGAGCCGCCGGTGCGGCTGATTCCCGCCGTGAACGCCTATTTCCGTCTGCTCGCTCCCTCGGCGAAGGGGGAGCTCGCGCGGGCGCTCGCGGATCCCTCCGCGGCCATCGCCGATCCGTCCCTCCGGAAGGTCCTCCTCGACGACCCCGAGCGCAACGCCGATCTCCGCGCGACGATCTCCGTGACGGGACTCTCCGGAAGCGACAAGGTCAACGTCATCCCCGGCGAGGCGACGGCCTCGCTCGACTGCCGGCTCCTGCCCGGCGAGGATCCGCAGAGATTTCTGGCGACGCTCGAGAACGTCGCCGGCGACGATTCGCTCCGATGGGACACGATCCTCTCCGAGACCGCGACCGAGTCGCCGCTCGATACGGCGCTGTTTCATGCGATCGAGCGGGTCCGCGACCGGTTCGCGCCGGGCGTGCCCGTGCGGACGCCGCCGTTGACCTCCTCCACCGACGCCGGGAAGCTCCGGCAGATGGGAGTCGTCGTCTACGGCTTCGAGCCCTTCCGGCTCTCGGAGGACGACGACCGCAGCCACGGCGACGACGAGCGTCTCGCGGTGGACAACGTCCGATTCGGGCTCGAGGTCACCTACGCCGTGGTGTCGGACGTGGCGGGGTCGAAGCCGGTTCGGTGAAGCGCCGGGCGGCCTCCGTCGCCGCGTCGAGCTTCGCCGAGAGCCTCGCGATCTCCGGACGGGCCGCGTCTCTCCCTCCGGTCTCGACCGACTCCCGGATCGCAGGCAGCGTTTCCGCGAGGTAAGAGGGCAGCGGCGCGTAGATCAGGTGGCGGAACCACGTCCGCCCCGGAAGGCCGGTTCCGTCGAGCATCCCGCGCTCGAGCCCGAGGAGCCACGCGTTGGCGTCCCTCACGCCCGCGGCGTCGAGCCGCCCGGACTGCAGACGGGAGTCGAGCGCCTTGCCCGCGGAGGCGGCCGCGTCGCTCCAGGCGCGCGCCTTCCGGGAGATCCCGGCGAGGTCGGCCGAGATCGCGCTTCCGGCCGTCGTTCCCGCGAGCTCGTCCGCGTAGCGCGCGACCTCCCGGCCGTAGGCTCCGGGGTCGAAGGGGAGCAGGTCGGCGTTCGCGAACCGGAGCGCCAGGAGACCCGCGACCTTCGCCATCGCGGCGTGGTAGAGAAACCCGGGATCGCCCTCCGTGGCCACCCAGTGGTACGAGTCGTAGACCGAGTGATAGACGCCGTAGGGTCCGTCGAAGGTCAGGTCGCCCGAGGCGATGCCGAGGTGGTTGAAGAAGACGGTGTAGTCCGAGCCGCTGCCCAGAATCGCGACGGGGAGATCGCTCTTCGAGCCCGCCTCGGTCGCATAGCTGCCCGTTCCCGTGTACCCGGCATGGTCGCGCCACACGTCCGCGACGCTCCGGTCCGGGGTGCGCGGGTCCGCGACGTCCCGGGCGGCCGCACGGATGGACTCGAAGAGCAGGGGCGAGGCCGACGGAGAGAAGATCGGCCCCTGCGTCGCCTCGTCCACGTTCAGACAAAGGACCGCGTTGGCGCGGAGATCCTTCGCGTTGTCCTCGCCCCACTCCGTCGAACCGGTCAGGGTGTATTCCTCGGCGTCCCAGGCGGCGATCACGATCGAACGGCGAGGGCGGGCGCCCTCTCTGGCCAGCCGGCCGAGTGCGCGTCCGAGCGAAAGGAGCGCGGCCGTCCCGGAGCCCGGGTCGACGGCGCCGTAGACCCAGGCGTCGTAGTGATTCGAGAGGAGCACGATCCGGCCCGGCTCTTCGGAGCCGCGCAGTGTCGCGATCACGTCGCGGATCGGGCGCCTCTCGCGCGTGTTCTCGATCTGGACGTGCACGCGAACGGGACCCGGACCGACGCGAAAGGTGTCGGGCCACGCGAGCCCCTGCCAGGACGAATCGGGCACGGCGGGCCCGCGCAGGCGCTTCAGGATTTCGGCCGCGTCGCGGCCCGAGAGCGGCATCATCGGGACCTTCGGCAGGATCTCCGATTCCCATGGCTCGATGCGGCGAGCGTCCGGCGTGGAGGCCCAGCCGGGGGTGAGCGGGTCGCCCGGCACGATGAAGTCGAAGACGTTCGCGCCGCGCTGGAAGTGCGACGGCGGACCCCACGGTCCGTCGGGGTAGACGGGGCCCTGGAACCACCCGTCGTCTCCCGGATCCGAGTACACGAGCACCGCGGCCACGCCCCGCTTCTGCGCCTCGTAAGCCTTACCGCCGCGATAGCCGCCGAAGTAGCGCGCGAGAGCCACCTTTCCACGCACGTCGATTCCGAGCTTCGCCAGCCGGTCGTAGTCCTCCGGGGCGCCACGGTTGACGTAGACGACTTCTCCCACGACGTCAGAAGTCGGCGAGTAGGCGTTCCAGGCCACGGCCGCTTCGGGGGTCGAAGAGTCGGGGTCCGACGGGATCGGCTCCTCCGGGCGGCCGAGCCGCACGTCGGGCTCGCCGACGATCTCGACGCGCGCGCTGCGCGGGTAGGAGAGCAGGACGTCGTAGGTTCGCATCTCGACCTCGAACCCTGCCTTCCGATACTCCTCGGCGAGAAAGTCGGCAACGCGCGCGTTGGCGTCGGTTCCCGCCACGTGGGGGGCGCGGGTCAGCGTTCGAAGGATCTCGCCGCACTCTTCGGGGCTCGGCAGAGCCAGGAGGCGGCGCTCGAGGTCGCGCTCCCGTGCCGACGAGGCCGCCGAGAATCCGGCGAGGGCCGGATGCCCGGCCGGCTCGGCGTGCACGGCGATTCCGACGATCGCCGCGAGGAGCACCGCGCGATTCACGAGGCGCTCGCCGCCCGGCGGCGCCGCAGCGAGAAATAGACCGGCAGACCCAGAAGCAGAATGCCGAGGCCCGCGAGCGTCTCCCGGGGCTGCGCCCACACGATGTTCACCGCGAGCATGAGCGACGTCACGACGAAGAAGGCGGGAACCAGCGGGTACAAGGCGCAGCGATAGGGCCGGGGCCGGTCAGGCTCGCGGCGCCGGTAGACGAAGAGCGCGACCCCGGTTCCCGTATAGGCGATGACGATCGCGAAGGTCGCGTACGTGTAGAGCTGATCGTAGCGCCCGGACAGGCACAGGAGCGACATCCAGAGGGCCTGCACCACGATCGCGAACGAAGGCGTGCGGTATCGAGGATGGACGCGGGCAAAGGCCGCGGGAAAGAGACCGTCCTTCGCCAGCGCGTACACGATGCGCGGGCCGGCGAGGAGTCCGGCGGAGGTGCAGCCGAGCGCGGCGGCCACGAGGACGAGCGAGATCGCCGCCTTGGAACCGGGCCCGAAGAGCCGCTCGGCCGCGAGCGCCGCGGGCTGGGCCGTCTGAGCCATCTCGGCCGGCGGGATGACCTTCAGGAAGACGACGTTGACGAGCACATAGAGCGTCGTCACCAGGAGCGCGCCGAGAATCAGGGCGACCGGCAGGTTGCGCTCCGGGTGCGACACCTCTCCGGCCACGGCCACGATGTCGCTCCAGCCGTAGAAGCACCAGAAGACCGCGATCATGGCCGTGCCGAACGCCGCGAGGCCGATCGGCCCGCCGGGCGCCGCGCTCGACGCCGCAATCACCGACGCCGGGCTCGCCGCGAGGCCGCCCACGCCGATCCAGACGAGCGCGATCACGATGAGCATCGTGAAGAGACCCTGGATCCGGGCGCCGCGACGAACCCCGGCGTAATGCGTCGCGGAAAGGACGAGCGTGAGAGCCACCGCGGCCAGCTGTCCCGCCGAGATCGCAAACGGCCCGGCATGGGCGACGATGCGCGAGGTCGACAGGGACGGGAAGAACACCGACAGGTACGTCGCGAAACCGACGGCGACCGCGGCGTTGGATCCGGTCTGGATGACCCAGTAGGCGACCCAGGCAAAGAGGAAGGCCGGAAGCTCGCCGAAGCACTCGCGGAAGTAGACGTACATCCCGCCGGCTCGAGGAATCATCGCCCCCATCTCGGCGTAGACGAGACCGCCCACGATGGACAGAACGCCTCCGACGATCCAGACGGCCAGGATCGCCCGCGACGAGGGAAGCGCCGCCGCGATCGACGAAGGCGTCAGGAAGATGCCGCCGCCGAGAACCAGGCCGAGGACGACGAGCGTCGTGTCCCAGACGTTGAGGCCGCGCGCCAGCTCGGAGCGGGCCGCGGGAGCCTCGACCGCAGCGCTCAAGCGGCCGCCGGAAGGTGCAGGATCCGGCGCGCCTCTCCGATCGTCGCCGGCTCCCGGCCGACCTCGCGCGCGATGCGGACGACGCGCTCGACGAACCGGGCATTGGAGTCCGCGAGCTCGCCCTTGCGGTAGAAGATGTTGTCCTCGAAGCCGACGCGGACGTGCCCTCCCATCGCGATCGCGAGGGTGGCCATCGCCGTCTGCCGCCGGCCGATCCCGGCCACCGTCCACGTGCATCCGGCGGGGATCGACCGCGCGAAGTGGACGAGGTTCTCCGGCGTGGCCGCCGCGGCCCCCGGCACGCCGAGAACGAAGTCGAAGTGCGCCGGCGCCGCCAGCAACCCCTTCGTGAAGAGAGCGTCCGCGGTCCCCAGCATGCCGTCGTCGAAGATCTCGAGCTCGGGCGTGATCCCGTATTTCCTGATCCGCTCGAGGATCGTCCGGATCGTCGGCAGTGAGTTTTCGAAGACGTCGTCCCCGAAGTTGCATGTCCCCAGCGTCAGCGTCGCCATGTCGGGCTCGAGAGAGAGAGCCTCGATGCGCTCCTCGACGCCCATGCCGACGGCTCCTCCGGTCGAGAATTGCTGGACGATCGGGCAGCGCTTCCGGATGGCCTCCGCGTAGGCGCGAAACGTCTCGAGGTCCTGAGTCGGCGTCCCGTCGGGCTTGCGGCCGTGGACGTGCCCGATCGTCGCGCCGGCGTCGTAGGCCCGTGCGTACTCGTCGCCGACCTCGTCGGGGAGAAGGGGGAGGTGCGGCTGCTGGCGGCGCTGCACCTCGGCCCCGACGCCGGCCACCGTGATGAGCAGGGCGTCGTTCAGACCCGGCCCCGCTGCCGCTCGAGAGGCACGACACAGGTCCCGATCGCCCTCGCGACGACCTCGGGCGGGTCGACGACCCGCGCTCCCGGACCCTTCCCCCGCCGCGATCACCCGCCGCGCCTCGAATCGCATCTCCCGGGAGGTCCGGCCGACCCTCGTGATTTCGGCCTCCACCTCGAGGTAGTCCCCTCCGTGCACCGGCGCCAGAAAATCCACCGACCCGTAGGCGCGGAAGAGCCCTTCGTCGCCGTCGTGACGAACGAGAAGCTCCGTCGCGGCGTCGCCGAAGAGCTTCAGGAGGAAGGCGCCGTCGACGAGGCCGCCGCCGTAGTGTGCCTGCTCGGCGCCCACGCGCAGCCTCAGCAGGACGCGCTCGTTCAAGGGCGTTCCGCCGCGGCGCCCTGGCGGCGCGACAGTTCCTCGAGGAGAAACGCCGCGACGCGCGAGGCCGTCGTGCCCGGCCCGAACCCGGCGTCGTAGCCGAGCTCCTTGGCGAGCGCGTGGTCCACGCGGGCGCCGCCCGCGATCAGGACGACGCCATCGCGCAGTCCCTCGGCCTCGAGCATGTCCACGAGATCCGTCAGGTGCCGGACGTGAATCTCGTTGTGGGTCACCGTGGCCGAGACGAGCACGGCGTCGGCCCTCGTCTCGCGGATCCGGCGCACGACCTCGGAGACCGGAACCTGCGCTCCGAGGTTGCGGGCGTCGAGGGAGCGGTAGCGCTCCAGGCCGTAGTCGCCGGCGAATCCCTTCATGTTGAAGATCGCGTCGAGCCCGACGGTGTGGGCGTCGCTTTCGAGGGCGCAGCCGAGGACGACGATGCGGCGGCCGAACCGCCTCGTCAGTTCCGCATCGAGCTCTTCGCGGCCGAGGCTCGCCGAGGGCGTTTCTTCGGCCGTGATGCTCGCGAGGTCCACGTCGTGCGTGGCGCGCCCGTAGACGACGAAGTACGTGAACGAGGGAGCGATGGCCTCGGCCAGCGTCACGTACGGCTCGCGGATTCCCATCTTCGCGACGTAGCGCTTGGCCGCCTCGGTCGCGGCGGCGGATTTCGGCACGGGCAACGTGAAGGATATCTGGACGGCGCCGTCTCCCTTCTTGTCGCCGTACGCGCGGATTAGTCGTTCTCCCGAAGAGCCCGATGAGAGTGTCATGGTGCGATCACGGGGAGAACGTCCTCACGCCACGTTCCCTCTCTCGTCGGTCGGGCCGGGTAGCGGCCCGCTCAGAGTCCGAGCATCGCTCCAGGCCTCGAGAAACGGGTTGGCGTACGTCGCCTCGCGGCGGATCACGCCGTCGTATCCGCGCCCCTTGTCGCGCGGCCGGCGCGTGTCGGCGAAGACGCCCTCGGAGAGCGCCGCAAAGAGGCCGCGCTCGGCGACCCGCGCGAGGATCGTCTCGGCCCCGGCCAGGACCTCCTGCGCCCGGCGCACGATGCGTCCCCCGGGCCGGAATTCGATCTCGTCCCCCAGGTGTCGGGCGTTGCGCCGGATGGTCTCGGCCTGTTCGATGGCGAGCCACCGATCGTGGAGAAACGGCGTATGGAGCGCCTCGGTCAGCATCCCGAGCAGATGAATGGACTGCCCGGTCGCGACCGACGTCAGAACGAAGAGCGCATTCTGCTGGTAGCCGCGGAAGACGTTGCCCGTCATGTGCTTGGTCGGCGGCATGTACTTGAGGGGAGCGTCCGGAAAGATCTCGCGGGCGGCCTCGGCCTGGGCGATTTCGTAGAGCAGCCCGTCTTCGAGGTCGGGGTCGATCTCGAAGGCATGGCCGAGTCCGATCTGCCAGTCGGCCAGTCCGGCGTCGCGCGCGAGGCGTTCGTTGATGAATTGCGAGGCGAGGACCGCCGGCGCCTGCTCGACGGCGTCGGCCGTGGTGAGGTAGTTGTCCTCGCCGGTGTTGATCACGACCCCGGCGACCGCGTTGATCCGGCGCGAGAAGTTCTGGTCGATGAGCGTCCGGAACGGGTTGATGTCGCGAAAGATGATCCCGTAGAGGGCGTCGTTCAGCATCATGTCGAGCCGCTCGAGCGCCCCCATCGCCGCGATCTCCGGCATGCAGAGACCCGAGCAGTAGTTCACGAGGCGCACGTATCGGCCGATTTCCGGCTCGATGCGGTCGAGGGCCGCACGCATCAGGCGAAAATTCTCCTGCGTCGCGAAGGTTCCTCCGAAACCCGACGTCGTCGCCCCGTAGGGAACGTGGTCGAGGAGGGACTGCGCCGTCGAGCGAATGACCGCGATGCACTGCGCTCCGGCTCGCGCCGCCGCGTCGGCCTGGACGACGTCCTCGTGGATGTTTCCGGTCGCGACGATCGCGTAGAGCAGGGGAAGCGAGTCCGCGGGGTGAGACGCCAACCGGCGCTCGCGTTCGTCGCGGTTGCCCCGGATCCGTTTCCGCGTGGCCTCGACGAGCGGCGCCACCGCCTCCCGCCACCGGGGATGCTCGGAGAGGTCGGCGGCTCGGACCGGGTCGGACAGAAGAGCGGCGGCCTCGGCGACGCTTCGCGCCCCGCGCGCCATGGCGCTCCCCATCCAGACGGCGGCCCCCCGGGGCAGGCGTCCCGCGGATTGAAGAGCCGCGACGACCCGATTCGGGATGGGGACGTCGTCGGCATCCACGCCGTCCACTCCGAAGAGACGGAGCACGGTTCGCTCCGTCGAAACGGTCGTGAACTGTTCGGTTTCTCGCCGCACTCCCTCGGCCACCCGGCGGGCGAACCCGCGGCAGCGCTCGATCCGCTCGGGAGAGAGACCCAGTTTGCCGGGCATGGGCGCGAAAAGTATAGCGTCAGGGTTCCGTTGACCGAAGGTCAGCGACGACGTCGAACACCGGCACGCCGGGCAGCTCCCGCGCGACCGCCCGATGGAAGCGCTCCGCCGGCACGGGCGGCCGGCCCGGGGCGGTCGGGTTGGACGTGACGGCGAGCAGCCGCGCCGGGCGGCGGACCGCGAGCCCCACGTGCCGAGAGCGAAGGAGGCTCCGATCCTCCGCCGACAGGAAGATGGAAGCAAAGTCTTCGGCCACGAGGGTCTCGCCGGGGCGGGGCGGATCCTCGCGAAGCAGCGCGTCCGTCAGGGCGCCTTCGATCGCGCGCACGACGGCGTCGGAAGGCGCCACCTCGAGACGGATGAGCTCCGCGGCGGATCGGGCGGCGGCGAGCGCCGAATCGGCGGTCGCCCCCGCGGCGAGGCCCACCGAGAGGACGATTCCGTCGCAGATGCTCGCGCAGGCGAACGCGCGGCGCCCGATCGCTCCGTCGAGGAGGACCGTCCGGGCGCCGGAGCGCTCGAGCGCCGCGGCCGCCGTCCGCATCTGCGAGGCCGTGGACGGCCCGATCATCTCGATCTCGCCCTCGCCGTCCGCCCGCCGCACCTCGACGGGGCCAAACCGGGTCGAGCCGGAGAGGGATTCGACCAGGGTCGTCGGAAACGAGGCCGATGCGAAGGTCGAAGCGGCCGAGGCCACGCGCTGACCCGGCCAGACGCGGAAACGGGGCTTCGGCTCGCCGGTGATGGCGTCGAAGTTCTCGCCGTCGCGCCCTGCCGATGAAACACCCGCCGTGCGGCCAACGCGATGGAGCTCCTCGAGCACCGCGACGAGGGCGGTGGTCTTCCCGACGTTCTTAGCGAGGCCGAGAAACGCGACCCGGGCCGCGCCGGAGTCGAGCAGCAGGGCGGTCAGGGCTCGCGACGCTTCGCTCACCCCGATCCCGCCATCGCCCCGAAAGCCCGCGCGAGCGCGGGATGGCGGCGGAGCAGGCCGAGCGCCGCCTCGTCGTGTCCGGGGACGTAGCCGTTTCCGATCCACAGCGCGGTCGGCTTCGCGAGGCCCTCGGCGCCGAGGGCGGCGGCCGAGAACGACGTGGCCATGCCGAAATACAGCACGGCGCCGTCGTCGCGGGCGCACAGGACGCTGGCCGCCTCGGTGCCGGGCGCGTTGGCGACGTTGACGACGAGGTCGGCCAGCCGGCCGCTCGTGGCGGCCTCGACGGCCGAGAGCATGGCCACGGGGTCGCGCGCGTCGAGCGAGAAGACCGCGTCGGCGAAGCCGAGAGCGCGGGCCCGCTCTGCCGCCGGCCCCGAAGGCTCGACCGCGAGGACCCGGCCCGATCCGCCCACCCTCTCCCGCGCCGCCGCGAGACAGAGGAGTCCGGCCTTTCCCGTCCCGATCACGAGGACCGTCGACCCGGGCCGCGCGTCCCGCAGGACCGCCGCCGGAGCTCCGGCGACGTCGAACGCGGCGAGAGCCACGGCCTCCGGGAAGTCCCCCGGCAGGGGAGCGAGCAGCGTGCGCTCGAAGAGAATCGCCGTTCCGGTCGCGTCGACGCGCTCGGTCTGCAGGTGGACCCGGCCGATCGACTCGAGGTGGAGAGGCGTCAGGGTGAGCGAGACGAGCGAAGCGATGCGGTCGCCCGGACGCAGGCGAGCCGCGGCCGGATGACGCGGCCCGATCTCGGCCACCCGCCCGAGGAGCATCCCTCCCGAGCCCGTGACGGGGTTCTGCATTTTTCCGCGCTCGCGCACGATCCGGAGAATCTGATCGGACACGGACTCTCCCGTCGAGGACTCCGTTTCACGGAGCTGGCGGAAGGAGGCGGAGTCGATCGAGAGGGCCGAGACGGCGATCGCGACCTCGTTGTCGTAGGGCTTCGGCGTCGCGTCGAGACGGCGCGCCACCTGGGGGAGCGCGCCGGGCGGGTCGAGCGAACGGTGCAGGCCGAACGGGTGCGGAGTCACGGCGCCCGCGCCGCTCAGGGCAGCATCGCTACGATGCGCAGGGGTCCGCCCGACCCGCCCGCGATCTTCATCGGAAGCGCGATCACCCACGCGCCCGTCGCCGGCAGCGCGTCGAGCCCGGTCACGTTCTCGAATCCCGGCACGTTCGCTCCGTTGGCGATCTGATGCACGATGAAATCCTTCGACGCCCCGGAGTCGATCGAGGCCGTGTCCACGCCGATCGCCCCGACCCGGCGCTCGTGCACGAGCAGATCGGCCGCGTCGCGGCCGTAGGACGGGAAGTGGAGCTTCGAAGCGTCGCCCGGCGTGTCGTCGCCGAGATAGGCCTTCTTGTCCGGCCAGCGGCTGCTCCAGCCGGTCTCGAGAAGCACGATGGTGCCCGGAGCGATCGTCCCGTGGAGTGTCTCCCACTGCCGGACGTCGGCGGCGGTCAGACGGTAGTCCGGATCCATGGCGGTCTTCGCGCGAACGTCGATCACCGCGCCCGGTGCGATCAGCTGTCGCACCGGAACCTGGTCGGCGGTCAGGCCCGTCGCGGAGAAATGGATCGGCGCATCGAGGTGCGTGCCGCCGTGCTCCGGCGTACAGAGCGTGTTCGAAGAGTAGAACCAGCCTCCCGGAGTCTTTCCATGGGCGAGCGACTTCAGCTCGAACGCCGAGGGCGAGGTCGGCCAGTAGATCGTCCGGTCGTCGAAGGAGTGCGTGAGGTCCACGACTCTCGCCGTGGCGAGATCGAGAGACGGCGCCCGCTGCGCGAAGAGGGCCGAGGCCGCGAGCAGGGCCGCGGCCGTTCCAGGGACGATCCGACGGGTGCGGCGCATGAGTTCCTCCCGGAGGTCACTCCTCGGAAGCGCCGCCGGCCCGGGCGAGCTGCTCGGGTTTGACGCCTTCCGCTTTGAATTTCCTCGCCGACGCGAGCATTTTCGAGATCGTCTCGTCGAATTCGGGCCTGGCCGATTTCTGAAAGCGGATCGGATTGATCCGGGCGACGACGAAGGGCCGAAGGTAGGGGCTCTCGAATCCCCGCTCCTTGAGAGCCGCCATCGCCGCGACGACGGCCTCGTCGAGCTCGAGCAGGGCGGAGGCCCGCCCGGCGCGTGTCTCCAGGGCGGCCCCGAGAGGCTTCCCGAGAAACGCGTCGATGCGCTTCAGGAGCGCATGGTACGCCCCGCCCGCGAACCGGCCGTTCTGCTCGTAGCAGACGCCGAGGGTCAGGAACGCGGCCTCCTCGAACTCCAACGCATAGTCCTCTTCGCTCCGGTCCCCCCGGGGCGCCAGATCGCGCGCCATCCGGATCACCTCCAGGGATTTCTCTCGCAGGTTGTGCGCCTTCTCCGTATTCAGCGCCAGGATCTTGTATGCCACCTCCGTCTCGGGAAGGACGAGCGCCACGATCGAGCGCGCGCCCAGGGCCCGGAGCGAGGCGAGGCGATGATTGCCGTTGGGGGTCCAGTAGCGCCCTTCGGGAGTGCGCACGGCGATGATGGGGTCGAGGAATCGTCCCAGGGCCTCGATCACCCCGGTCAGACGCTTCACGTGCGATTCGGAGAGGTCCCGCTGAAACGGCGTCGGGTCCACCTTGTCGAGAGGCAGCGCCGCCAGGACCTGCCAGTGACTGCCGAGGGGGTCGCGGTAGACCGCCAGCGTGGCGCCGCCGTCCCCTTCGACGTCGGCCGCGAGCGCGGTGCCCGCCGCCGAGGGCTTGCCTTCGCGGACCTCCTGCGGGGTCAGGCCGCGGGATCGAGGCTCCGCCTTCTTTTTACGCTTGGGCGGCATGGCGACAGCGGATAGTTTCACGGATCATGGCAGCCGTCGAGCGCCCGAGCGCGCCGTGGCCGATCGGGTTCGCCGACGTTCTCGCGGCCGAGGCCCGCATCCGCTCCCGGGTCCCCGAAACGGCGCTGCGGCGTTACGCGCCCCTCGACGCGGAGGTCGGCGGCGACATCCGGGTCTGGGTCAAGCACGAGAATCATGCGCCGACCAACTCCTTCAAGATTCGCAACGCCCTCTCCGCCATGACGCTCCTGTCCGACGAGGAGCGCCGCCGCGGCGTCGTCGCGGCGACACGCGGAAACCACGGCCTCGGGGTGGCGTTCGCCGGCGCGGAGCTCGGCATCGCGGTGACGATCTGCGTGCCGCAGGGCAACAACTCCGAGAAGAACGAGGGAATGCGCGGTTATGGCGCGACGCTCGTCGAAGAGGGCCGCGACTACGACGAGTCGCTCGCGGTCGCGCTGCGGCTCGACCGAGAGCGCGGCCTCCATCTCGTCCACTCGACCAACGACCCGGCCGTCATCGCCGGCGCGGCCACGCTCACGCTCGAGATCCTTCGCGCGATGCCGGAGCTCGACGCCCTCGTCCTGTCGATCGGAGGAGGCTCCCAGGCCGTGGGGGCGATGACGGTGGCGCGGACGCTCGCGCCGGGGCTCGAGGTCTACGGCGTCCAGGCGGCCGGGGCACCGGCCGCGTTCGACTCCTGGCGCGCCGGGCGGCCGGTCGCGGGAGCGGCCGCCGACACCTTCGCCGACGGCCTGGCGACGCGCAGCGTGTACGAGGCGACCTTCGGCCCGCTCTGCGAAGGACTGGCCGACTTCGTGACGGTGACCGAGGCCGAGATCGCCGACGCCCTGCGTCTCCTGCTGAGGACGACGCACAATCTCGCCGAAGGGGCGGGCGCCGCGGGCCTCGCCGGGTTGCGGTCGTTGCGGAAGCGTCTGGCCGGGAAACGGGTCGGGATCGTCATTTCCGGGGGCAACGTCGATCGTGCGACACTTGCACGGGTCCTCGATTCGTAGGTCCCGCCGACGTCAACCTCGGGCGGTCGGCGCTCGTCTAACGTACCGGAGGAGAAATGAATCGCCGAATTCTCGCAGCAGCCGCCCTCGCCGCCGGCCTCACGGCCGCGGCCGGTGCGCTCCCGGTTTACGTCAACATCGCTCCGCCCGCGCCCAAGGTCGAGGTCCGAGTGGTCGCCCCCGGCCCCGGCTACGTCTGGACGGGCGGCTACTACGCCTGGCGCAAGGGGGTCTACGTGTGGGTGCCGGGCGCGTGGGCCCTTCCGCCGCGGCCCCATGCGGTCTGGGTGCCCGGCCACTGGAAGAGCACGCCGCACGGCTGGTATTGGAAAGCCGGCCACTGGCGTTAACCCCCCCCGCGGCGGGAAAACGCCGCGTCGGAGCCCGGGCCGAGGGTACCGAGGGCCGGGTGCCGAGGAGAAGCGACGCGGGGTCTGAGAACCACTCGTCCGGGCTACCAGACCAGCAGCCCGTCCTTCACCTGCCGGGCGAGGAATGTCTCGACGAGCTCCGGAGTGGTCTTCCCGTAATACCACCAGCCCGCCGACAACGCCTCGGCGCAGACGGCGCGGGCGATCTCCGCGGCATTCGTCTTTCCGTCGACGCGGTTCATGACCGCCGCCTCCATGAGCGGCGAGAGCCTCCCGCCCTCGTCGTCTGATGGGCTCGCGGGCGATCCCTTCCTGGCGCGGCCGGACCGGCGGGCCTCCTCGTCCTTCTCCTTCGCATCGCGGTCCGAGCGCGCCTTTGCCTGGCGTTTGACGGCGGCCGCGTGCTCGAGCGCCATCCACTCGGAGAGGGTGGCCACCGCCCGACGGGGAACCCGGGCCGCGAGCCGCTCCCGGGCCGGATCGCGGCCATGATCCAATACCGCGGTCGCGGGGATCCTCTGCCGCAGCGTCTGCGCGACGCCGTCGAGAACCGTCGAGGCCGCGGCGCGAGCCTCCCGCGACGAGCCGAGGGCTTCCGTCGAGTCGGCGGCCGCCTTTTCTTTCGCGAGGTCGACCGCGAGCAGGTTCTGCGCGGCGTCCGTGCGCTCGAGCTCGGTTCCTTCTCCGCTCGAGATCCATGCCTCCGCCGTCGCGAGATCGCGTCCCAGGCGCTCCGACCCCCGCGCGGCCACGAATCGCGCCAGGAAGCTCGCCTCGGCGTCTCCGGCGTTGGCCAGCCACCACGCCGTCGCGGCGACGACGAAGGCGTTGCGCTTCAGCTGCGTCGGGTCGACCTGCCAGAGGTCGTCGTCGGAGGAGTGGATGTACTCGTCGGGCCAGTTGGTGAGGGTCGTTCCGGGAACGCCGACCCACGAGTCGTTGAACGCCATGTGGTCGGTCGAGTCGAAGTAGGGGACCGCCTTCGCGTGGTACGGCTCGCGCGTTCCGCGCACCGAGAACAGGGGCTTCGAGAAGGCGATTCCGGGCGGGATCGACCCGGAGGACCAGGCGGCGAGATAGGCGTTGTTGCCGCGCACGACCATGTCGAGCACGCTCTCCTGGACGTCCGAGAGGTAGGACGGCCGCCACCAGGGCGTCCGCGCCATGTGTTCCGTTCGCGAGCCGTCCGACTGCTTCGCTCCGACCATGTCCTGGTTCAGGTCCGCGAGGACTCTCTTCTCCTCGCCGGGATGATCCGCGAAGTAGCGGTATTCCGAGTAGATCTCGTCGCACCACCAGAAGCGGATGCCGCGCCGGGGCCGGGGGAGTCTGCCCTCCGCGATGAGCTTCTGCAGCGCGCGTCCGATCTCCAGCATGCTGGCGACGCCCGACTGGTTGTCGTTGGCCGAGATGTTCTCCTGGAGGTGGCTCGTCAGGACGATCTCGGACAGCGAGGGGTCGGTGCCGGGAATCCGGGCCTCGACCATCGCCGTCTTCTTCTCCGGCAGCGTCGACGATTCGATGACGATTCTCGCCCGAAGCGCCTCGGCGTTCGCCGCGCCGCCGGCGCCCCATCTCCGGGAGCTCTCCCCGGCCAACCGGTCCGACAGCGCCTTCCCCTGTCGGGCCGAGATCATGAAGGCGAAGGTCGTCTTCTCACCCCGAGGGCCGTCGTCCTCGGGGACGCTCGACCAGGCGATCTGGTCCGGGTGCTCGGCGAGAGGGTTCAGCCGGGAGGCGTTCCAGGACAGGATCCCGGCCGCGCCGCGCCTCCAGACCGCCTGATCCATCACTTCCCCGAGGCTGCCGAACGCGAGGACGATCTTGCCGCGCACGTCCTTGCCGGCATAGTCGGCGCCCTTCTCGCCGGACCCCACGTCGACGAGCTCGGCGGTGACGTCGGCCGGCCGGGAGAAGTCCGCGATCGAGGTCTTCGCGTCGGCGAACGATCCGAGGAGCGTTTCCCTGGCCGACGTGCCTCCGCCCTCGACGAGCCAGGCCTCGGCGCGTTTCGGAGTCCACGACGCCGTCAGCCCGACCTGGTCGATCCGGCGGACGTCGGCGAGACCGGCGGCGCGGGCGCGCTCCTCGACGAGGGCGGTGACGGCGAAGAAGCCCTCGGAGCCCGAGGGCTTGTGCCACTGGGTCGAGAGACGCTCGAACTCGAAGGCCCGATCGCCCGAGATCTCGTTCGAAAGGAGAGACTCGACTTTCGGGTCCACGAAGGGAGAGGTCTGGCCGAGGGCGAGGGCCGCCACGAGGCACCCGGCGGCGCCGCAAAGGATCTTTCGCATGTTCGCTCCGTCTGCTGGGGCCGGACTCTATCCCACGGCCGCCGGCGGGTGGTCCCCGAGGGTGAGGATCAGGAGAGTCCGGTCGTCCTCCGCCGGCCGTGAGCCGGAGTGTGCGGCGACCGCGGCGAGCAGCGCGTCTCGAATGGCGGCCGCTCCGTGGAGCGCGTGATCGCGCAGAACGCTTTCGAATCGCTCGAAGCCAAAGGCCTCCTCCGAGGCGTCCACGGCTTCGACCAGGCCGTCCGAGAGGAACACGACCAGATCCCCGGCCTCGAAGCTCACGCGCCTGGAAGGAAACGCCTTGCCGGCGAAGAGTCCGAGCGGAAAGGAGGGGAGCGCGAGCGCCTCGACCTCGGCTCCGCGGACTCGATAGGGCGCGAGCTGGCCGGCGTTGGTCAGGACGCCTTCCCGCGCTCGCGCGTCGTATTCGAGCAGGGCGAGCGTCATGTAGTGCCGAGGATCGGTCGACCGGTGAATCAGATCGTTCAGCCGCGCGAAGAGCTCGCCGTCCTGGTGGCCCGCCTCGACGAGGGACGACAGGGCCGACTTGGCCATCGCGACGAGCAATCCCGTCGGCAGGCCATGGCCGGAGACGTCTCCGAGGGCGAAGGCGATGCGGCCGTCGGGCATCGGAAGGTAGTCGTAGTAATCCCCCCCGATCTCCGCCATCGGCTCGAAATGCGCCAGGACCGAGACGCCTTCGAGCGCCGCTTCCGGCGCCGGGAGCAGCTTCTGCTGGATGGTCCGGGCAATCGCGATCTCGCTCTCGAGCCGCTCCTTCCGTGCCGTCTGCGCGAGCGCGCCCTGCATGGAGGCGGCCATGCCGTCGAACGATCGCGCCAGATCGCCGATCTGGTCCCGCGACTTCGAATTCACGCGCGCCGTGAAGTCTCCCCGCGCGATCGCCTTCGTCGCGCGCGTGAGGCGGTTGACGTTGCGGGCGATCGAGCCCACGAGCACGAACGCGACGGCGAGAGCGGCGGCGTAGACCGCGAGAACGATGCCCGTCAGAACGACGAGCGCGACGCGTGCGACCCGGACGACCTCCGGGACGCCCTGGGTGAAGAGCTGCCGGAAAAGGACTCCCGGCGACGTGATTCCGATGAGGACGGCGAGATTCCGCCCGGTCTCGGCCTGCTCTCCGACCGCGTTCAAAGCCGTCTCGAGGTAGAAGCCGTGAAACCAGCGGCCGTCCCAGAGACCCGACCCGGATGGCGTCCCGCCCTTCGGAAATCGGCGAACGCCTTCGTCGCTGACGTTCAGGTCCGAATCCCGGGAATCCGTGGTCACCGTGATGCCCGACCTCTTCCGATTCTGTCGCGAGGTGCCGACCTCCGCGCCGACTTCGTAGCCGGTCAGATCCGCGAGCTGCTGAAGCCAGGGCGACTCCGGGTCGCTCAGGGGGACCAGACGCACGGCGCCCGCGGAACCGCGCCGCACCGCGAGCCACACCGCGTCGCCATGAACCAGGAACCCGGGCCGCTCGAGCTGCGCAACCCAGGGAAACGCGGAACCCGCGGGGAGCCAGGCCAGGCTGGAAGAGGTCACGGTGTCCCCGGGCCCGACGACGAGTTCCGGCAGCCTCGCATCGGAGCGGGCCGCCGTCTCGCCGACCGTCGTGATCTCGCGGCGAAGGCGGTTCGCGACGTACTGGTGGGCGGCGACGTAGGCGCCGAGAAAGAGCAGGGCGGCGAGCAGCGGGATCGGAACGATGCCGATCAGGAAGTACGAGAACGCCAGGCGCAGGGTCAGCCGCCGAATGATCACGCGAAAGAGGGCCAGGCCGGCCCGCCACAGGAGGATGCAGGCCGCCTGCGCGATGACG
This sequence comes from uncultured Acidobacteriota bacterium, assembly GCA_963738945.1. Classification (GTDB taxonomy): domain Bacteria; phylum Acidobacteriota; class Thermoanaerobaculia; order UBA5066; family Gp7-AA6; genus DAHUXD01. Next base: position 1,034,415 of record CAVTYD010000002.1, on the reverse strand, counting down.
AGAGCCGCGATGACCCGCCAGCACCCGACGTTCGGCACGCGGCGCTCGAGGAAGAGCTCGGCGCCGATGCCGACGGCGAGGACGACGAGCCAGACGCGCGTGGATTTTCGAAGCTTCACGGTGCGCGTATTCTAGCGACGGCCCGGCGAGTCAAATCGGCTACAATTGCCCGGGACGTGAGGTTTCTCCGACAGGCCGCCCTGCTCCTTCCCTCCGCGTTCCTCCTCGACGTCCTCGTTTTTCTGCTGACGCATGGTCGCGACGATCCGGGGTTCGGCGCCTATCCCTTCTTCCAGTCGTGGGCCGGTGACGCGCCGGCCGCCCCGGAGAGCCGATTCTTCGAGCAGTCCCTGGTCTTCTTCGTGCCCGCCTACGTCCTGGCCCTGCTCCTGATCCTCGGCGTGACGCTCGCCGAGCGCTCGCTCTTCGGAGCCGCGGCCCGGCGCCCTCCCTCGCGGTACGGCCGCGCCTTCGGCGCGGCGTTCCCGGCGCTCTTTTTTGCCGCGAGCGTGGCGCTCATGCTCCTCGCCGAGCGTCAGGCCCTCCGGCAGGCCCCGGGCTCCCTGATCGCGCCGCTGCTGGCAGCGGCGGCGCCCTTCGCCGCCGGGGGCATCGCGCTCATTCCGGCGGCCGTTCTCGCGGGCCCCCTCGCGTTTCTATGGAGGGTCGGGGCGGCATGAGCGGGCCGCAACGGTCGATCGTCATCCTGGACTTCGGGGGCCAATACACGCAGCTGATCGCGCGGCGCGTTCGGGATGCCCGCGTCTTCTCGGTCGTCCTGCCGCCCGACGCTCCGGCCGACGAGATTCGGCGCTGGAACCCGGCGGGGATCATCCTTTCGGGAGGCCCCCAGAGCGTGTACGAGGCGGATTCGCCCCGGCCTTCCGGCGATCCGACCGCCTTCGGCGTTCCGGTCCTCGGGCTTTGCTACGGGATGCAGTGGCTCGCTCGAGCGGCCGGAGGCGCGGTCGCCAACGAGGGCCGCGAGTACGGCCGCGCGCTCGCCCGGATCGTCGGAGACTCCGACCTGTTCAGCGGCCTCGAGCCGGAACAGACCGTCTGGATGAATCACGGCGATTCCGTCGTCGCACCGCCGCCGGGCTTCCGCGTCATTGCGTCGACGCCGACGACGCCGCTCGCGGGTTTCGAGAATCGGGACCGCGGAATCTATGCCATCCAATTTCACCCCGAGGTTCGCCATACCGAGCACGGCTCGGAGATCCTCGAGAACTTCCTCTTTCGCATCTGCCGCGTCGCACCCGATTGGAGCATGGAGGGCTTCCGACACGAGAAGGTCGCCGCGATCCGGAAGCAGGCGCCCACCGGCGCCGTCATCTGCGCGTTGTCCGGAGGCGTCGATTCCTCGGTGACGGCGATCCTTCTCCGTGAGGCGCTCGGCGACCGCGTGCACCCGATCCTCGTGGACCACGGGTTGATGCGGGCCCACGAGCGGGCCCAGGTCGTCGAGGCGTTCCGCCACCTCGGAATCCGGGTTCACGCGGTGGACGCCGCGGACCTCTTTCTCTCCCGTCTCGCGGGAGTGACCGATCCCGAGCAGAAGCGCAAGATCATCGGGCGCACCTTCATCGACGTGTTCGAGAAGGAGGCGAAGGGGATTCCGGACGCTCGGTACCTCGCGCAGGGCACGCTTTACCCGGACGTGATCGAGTCCGTTTCGATCAAGGGTCCGTCCGCGGTGATCAAGACGCACCACAACGTCGGGGGACTGCCCGAGCGCCTCGGCTTCGAGCTGATCGAGCCCGTCCGCGAGCTCTTCAAGGACGAGGTCCGGCGCCTCGGAGCGGAGCTCGGCCTGCCCCGCGAGTTTCTCGCGCGCCATCCTTTTCCGGGGCCGGGCCTCGCGGTGCGCATCCCGGGCGAGGTGACCCGGGAGAAGGTCGCTTTGCTGCAGAAGGCGGACGAGATCGTCCTCGACGAGATCCGTACGGCGGGCCTCTACGACGTGATCTCGCAGGCCTTCGCGGTGCTGCTGCCGGTCCGTTCCGTGGGCGTCATGGGAGACGGCCGGACGCACGAATACGTGATGGCCGTGCGCGCCGTTCAGACGACCGACTTCATGACCGCCGATTGGTTCCGGATGCCCCACGAGGTCCTCGACGCGATCGCGAGCCGGGTGGTCGGGTCCGTCCGCGGCATCAACCGGGTCGTCTACGACATCACCTCGAAGCCGCCGGCCACGATCGAGTGGGAGTGACCCCCGGCGGCGGGGAGACGCCGCATCGGAATCCGGGCCGGCGAAGCCGCGCCGGATTCCGAGAGAAAGACGTCGAAACGGGAGTCCCGGTCTTCTGAAAATGAAAGGGCCCGCCGGAGCGGGCCCTGGGCATCGAGACTCCGGATTCTCTACTTGGCAGGGGCGGCCGCCGGTGCGCCGCCGGCCGTCATGTTGAGCGAAGCCATGATCGAGGCCGCCTTGTCCTTGATCTCCGTGGCTTTGGCGAGCGCCTCGGTCCATTTCCCGGACTTGAATGCCTCCTGCGCTTCACCCCACGCCGTCTGCGCGGAGGCCAGGCCTTCCTTCGCGCCGGCGAGCTTGCCCGCGTCGATCCCGGCTGGAAGTTTCCTGGACTGGGAGAGGATGTCGACCCGGCTCTTGATGGCGTCGATCATCTTCGGGACGCCGTCCGACAGCTCGTTCCATGACTTTGCGATCTCGTCCTTCTTCGCCTTCGCCTTCGCCATCAGGTCGTTGGCCTTCTGCTGGATCGCCGGCGCCGACGCCATGACCGCCTTGTAATCGCCCTTCGCCAGCTGATCCTTGGCGGCGTTGAGATCGTCGGAAAGCGACTTGAAGTCGTCGGGAACGAGGCTCTCCGCCTCCGCACGGACGCTGTCGACCGCCTGCTGCGCGGCGGCCATGGCCGCTTCCGCCGGGGCTTTGCCGCTGTTGCAGGCGAGCGCCGCGGCGCAGGCCAGGACGAGCGCGTACTTCCAGGTCGTCTTGAGCATTTCTCCTCCTCTTTCCTTCATCGCCTGATCGCTTCCGTCGTTCACGGAATGCGAAGCTTCTGGCCCACCCGAATCAGGTTGGGATCCTTGAGCACGTCCTTGTTCGCCTCGAAGATCCTGGGGTAGAGGCTCGCGTCGCCGTAGTAGCGCTGCGCGATCTTCGAGAGGGTTTCTCCGCTCTTGACCTCGTGCCACTGGGTGAAATCCGCGCTCCCCGGGGCGGGCTTGTCGTCCGGCATCGGAGCCTCCTGGCGAAACCGAAACCGTAGGACGCCGGATCCGCGCTTGTCAAGCGCGACGGGAGTCGAGGACGCGGCCGAGCGCCTCCAGCCCGGCGGCGACGGTTTCGGGTTCCCCGCCGAACGCAATGCGAAAGTGGGCCGGAGCGCCGAAGAAATGCCCGGGAGCGACCGCGGTTCCCGTCCGACCGAACACTTCCTCGACGAACTCCCGCGCGTCCTCCACGCCCTTCAAACGCGGAAAGGCGAGGGTCGCCCGCGGCGGCGTGGCCTCGAGATCGTCGCGGCCCTCGAGCCACGACGAGACGCGCTCGCGGTTCGGCTCGACGATCCGCCGGGCGCGCTGCGCCAGCGCATCGAGGTTCCGGAAGGCGGCGACGGCGAGACGGTCGGAAGGAATCGGCGCCCAGACGTCCACGACGTCGCGGACCCTTCGCACTCGCCGCGCGATCTCCGGCGACGCAATCGCCCAGCCGCAGCGCAGCGACGCGAGCCCGTACGCCTTGGTGAGGCTGCTCGTCGAAACGAGGGCCGGGGAGAGCGTGGCCGCGGGCGACGGCCGGCCCTCGAACAGCGTGTCGCGGTAGACCTCATCGACGAGGACGGGGACGTTCCGTCCGGCGGCGATCTCGGCCAGAGCGGCCAGCCGATCGGGACTCGCCAGCGTTCCCGAGGGATTGTGGGGATTCGAGATCATCACGAGGCGCGTGCGGGGGGTGAGCGAGCTGGCGATCACGGCCGGGTCGAGATCCCAGGCGTCTTCGAAGCGGCGCGGAAAGGTGCGGACCACGGCGCCGAGCAACCGGGCCGCGGCCGGCAGCGGGTCGTAGGTCGGGGACTCGACGAGCACCTCGTCTCCCGGCTCGAGCAGCGCGGCGCAGACGAGGAAGTTCGCGCCCGAGCAGCCCGTTCCGGTCGCGACCCGATCCGCGGAGACGCCGTGGGCTGCCGCGATCGCGTCGACGAGGGGCGGGAAGCCGTCCGGGCTCTCGCCGGAGAGGTCGAGGGCTCCGGCCGCTCCGGGCAGGTCCTCGATCCGGCACGCCGCCAGATTGCTGCCCGCGAGATCGATGCGGGCTTTGGGCCGGCCCTTGGCCCATTCCATGTAGGGCGATCTCGCTGTGGTCATTCGGCGCGCTCCGCCGCCCGCGCCCGGCCCGAGTAGGCGAGGTAGACCGGCAGGCCGGCGGCGAGCAGGACCACGCCGATGCCGGACCGCAGCGGGTTCGAGTGCACGACGCCGGCGAGAACCAGAGCCGAGGCCGCCAGAAAGAGGATCGGGAAGAGCGGGTAGGCAGGCGAACGATAGCAGCCGGGTTCGCGCCGTTCGAGCGGAATGCGCCGGCGCAGCCGAATGACCCCGGCGACGGTCAGGGCGAAGAAGATCCAGTCGGCGAAGACGACCGAATCGACGAGCCCCCCATAGGTTCCGGTCAGCACGAGGACGACGGCCCAGCCGGCCTGCAGCAGGATGGCCCGATGCGGCGTCCCGAAGCGCGGGTGGAGGCGAGCGAGAGCCGGAATGAAGGCGCCGTCGCGGGACATGGCGTAGTAGATCCGGGTCGGCGCGAGCAGCGTCAGGTCGAGAAACCCGAACGAGGAGATGGCGATGGCCGCCGCGATCCATTTCTCGGCGCCTGGACCGAAGAGGCGCCGGGCCGCATCGGCGGCCGGGGCGGCGGTCGCGGCGAGGCCGTCGCGGCCGAGGGCCGCGAGGTAAAAGACGTTGGCGAGCAGGTAACAGACCAGGACGATCACCGTCCCGGCGAAGAGCGCACGGGGCAGCGTGCGCCTTGGGTCGCGAATCTCCTCGGCGAGGGCGTTGGCGCTCTGCCATCCGCCGTAGGAGAAGAGGATCGGCACGAGCGCGGCGCCGAAGGCGAGGACCGACGCGCTCGGCCGGGGGACGTCGGCCGGGCCCGGATGGGCCGCACCCAGCCGGCCCACGAGGAGAAGTCCGCCCACGATGAGCACGGCGAGCGCGGCGACCTTCAGCAGAACGAAGGCGTTCAGCAGGCGGCTGCCCGGCTTGACGCCCGCGACGTTCACGAGCGCCAGGAGAACGATGGAGGCGACGGCGATCGGCCGCGCGTCGCCTCCGGGAGCGCCGACGAGGCGCAGCAGGTACTGGGCGAAGGTGATGGCGACCGCGCCCAGTCCTCCACCCTGGATCATCACGAGCGAGGCCCAGCCGAAGAGGAATCCGACGACCGGATGGTAGGCCTCGCGAAGGTACGCGTATTCGCCGCCGGCCGACGGAACGAGCGCCGCGAGCTCCGCGAAGGCCAGCGCTCCGGCGAGCGCGACCACTCCTCCGAAGGCCCAGGCGGCCAGAACCCATCCGGCGGTCGGCAGCCTCTGCGCGACGAGGTAAGGGTTGATGAAGATCCCCCCGCCGATGATTCCGCCGACGACCACCATGGTCGCGTCGAAGGCCCCCAGGTTGCGGCGCAGGGACATGGATGGCCCGGCGTCAGGGGTGCAGCGGAGTGACGGCCAGGGGGACGGATCCGGCGAAGGTTCCGTCGGCCGCGAAGTCGAACGCGACGCGCATCCTCCCGACCTGCGCGCAGGCATGGCACCCGTCCACCAGGACGTACTCCGGCTCGAACCGCTGCCGTCCGCCGGGCAGGGAGCGCGCGAGAATCGCCGGCGCGGTGCGTGGGCCCGGGAAGATCGCCAGGCTCGGATGAGCCTTCGCGAGCGCGGCGTAGGCGGCGTTGCCCGCGAGCGCCCTCGCGTCGAGGCGCGAGGGGTCGTCGACGTCGATCATCGACGGTTTTCCGTTGACGAGGAAGCAGACCGAGTTCTCGTTGGCCCGGAACGGATACTCGGCGCACGCGATGTCCACGAGACCGGTCTCCCGAATCTCGCGAAGGTAGCCGGACTCGCCGGTCTGGCGGGCGAACTCGACCGCCGCGTCCGAGGCTCCGGAGGACTTCAACCAGGCGATGAAGCAATCTCCGAAGGCCGCCGCCTTCGCGTCGCACGCCGCATGCAACGCCGCCCGAAAATCGGCGGGAGGCGCAAACACGGCCGCGGGCCCGACCCGAGCGGCCGAAAAAGCTCCCGCTCCGGCGGCGGACAGAGCGACCAGGGCGAGAGAGGCGATCACGGCGCCGAGGTTCTATCATCGCCGGCCGCCCGCGGCGGAGCGATCTCGATGCGCGCTAGAATCGCGGTTCGATGCCCGGCGACTTCGTCCACCTCCATCTTCACAGCCAGTATTCCCTCCTCGACGGCGCCAACAAGCTGCCCGAGCTCTGCAAGCGCATCGCCGAGCTCGGCATGCCCGCCGTGGCGGTCACCGATCACGGAAACATGTTCGGCGCCTTCCACTTCTTTCACGAGGCGCTGCAGCAGGGCGTGCGCCCGATCATCGGCGTCGAAGCGTACATCGCGCCGGCGGATCGCCGGAACCGCGATGCGCAGGCCGCGAGCGAGTCGGGGGAAGGCTATGCCTACCACCTGACGCTGCTCGCCGCGAACCAGAAGGGGTATCGAAACCTGGTGCGCCTGGTCTCCGAGGCCTACCTGACGGGTTTCTACCACCGCCCGCGCATGGACAAGGCTCTCCTTCGCGAGCACGCCGAAGGCCTGATCGGTCTCTCGGGGTGCCTGAAGGGCGAGGTGGCGGGCGCGCTCTCGCGGGGCAACTACGCCGCCGCGAAGGCCGCGTTCCTCGAGTACCAGGACATCTTCGGCAAGGGAAACTTCTTCGTCGAGATCATGGATCACGGCCTGCCCCAGCAGACCGCGATCGTGCCGGACCTGCTTCGCCTCTCCACGGAAACGGGCGCACCCGCCGTCGCGACCAACGACAGCCACTATCTGCGGCGCGACGACGCGTTTCCTCACGAGGTTCTGCTCTGCATCGGAATGGGCAAGACCCTCGAGGACGAGCGCCGGATGCGTTTCTACAACGACGAGTTCTACGTGAAGGACCCCGAGGAGATGAAGGCCCGCTTCCGCCCGTGGAGCGCCGAGGCCGTCTCCAACTCGGTCGCGATCGCCGAGCGCTGCGCGGTTTCCTTCGACACGGAGGGCCTTCACCTGCCGACCTTCTCGGCGCCGGGAGGGCGTCCGCCCGTCGAGTACTTCCGCGATCTCGCGGCCGAAGGCCTGGAGCGGCGTCTCACCGAGCGGCCGCCGGGCGACGCGGCGCGCATTCCGCCGGAGAAGTATCGGGAGCGCCTCGCCTACGAGACCGGCGTCATCGAGAAGATGGGGTTTCCGTCCTACTTCCTGATCGTGTCCGACTTCATCCGCCATGCGCGGGAGCAGGGAATCGCGGTGGGACCGGGCCGCGGAAGCGCCGCGGGCTCGATCGTCTCGTGGGCGCTCCGCATCACCGAGATCGACCCGCTCGAGTACGACCTGCTCTTCGAGCGTTTCCTCAACCCCGAGCGAATCTCGATGCCCGACATCGACATCGACTTCTGCCAGGCGCGGCGGGGCGAGGTCATCGAGTACGTCACCAAGCGCTACGGGCGCGAGAACGTCGCCCAGATCGTGACGTTCTCGCAACTGAAGCCGAAGCTCGCCGTGCGCGACGTCGCGCGCGTCCTGTCGCTGCCCGTCGCGATCGGAGACCGGATCGCCAAGCTCGTGCCCGACGGCCCGGATGTCACGTTCGAGCGCGCGTTCCGCGAGTCGCCCGGCCTGAAGGAGGCGATGGCCGCGGACGAGTCGGTCCGCAAGGTCGTCCAGATCGCCGAGCGCCTCGAGGGACTCTCGCGTCATGCCGGAGTCCACGCGGCCGGGGTCGTGATCGCGCCGCGGCCGATCATCGAGTACCTGCCGCTGTACCGCACGAACCGGGACGAAATCACGACCCAGTTCGACATGACCGCGGTCGAGAAGATGGGGCTGCTCAAGATCGACTTCCTCGGCCTCATCACGCTCGACATTCTCGAAGCCACGGTCGCCGCGGTGCGCGAGCGCCTCGGTGTGGCGGTCGACATCGACCACCTGCCGCTCGACGACGAGCCCACGTACGAGCTCTTTCGTTCCGGCCGCACGGCCTGTGTCTTCCAGTTCGACTCGGGCGGCATGCGCGACCTGCTGCGCCGCGCCAAGCCGCGCGTCTTCCCCGATCTCGCGGCGTTGAACGCGCTGTACCGCCCCGGGGCGCTCGACGCCGGAACCGTCGAAGACTACGTGCGCCGGCGCAGCGGCGGCCGCGTGACGTATCCGCTGCCCGAGCTCGAAACGATCCTCGCCGAGACCCTCGGCATCCTCGTGTACCAGGAACAGGTCATGCGCATCGCGCAGATCGTGGCCGGCTACTCGCTCGCCGAGGCGGATCTGCTGCGCAAGGCGATCGGCAAGAAGAAGCGCGAGATCATGATCGCCGAGGGCGACAAGTTCATCCGCCGCTCCGTCGAGCACGGAACGCCGAAGAAGAAGGCTCAGGAGCTCTGGAGCCTGATCGAGCCCTTCGCGCGCTACGGGTTCAACAAGTCCCACGCCGTCGCCTATGCGCTCGTCGCCTACAAGACCGCCTATCTGAAGGCGCACTATCCGGTCGACTTCATGGCCGCCAACCTGTCGGCCGAGATCGGGTCGACCGACGGCATCGTCAAGGTGCTCGGTGACTGCCAGGAGGCGGGAATCCCGGTGCTGCCTCCGGACATCAACGAGTCCGGCACCAGCTTCGCCGCCGTCGGATCGTCGATCCGCTTCGGCCTCGCGGCGATCAAGGGCGTCGGCGAGGGCGCGGCGCAGGCGATGCTCGCGGAACGCCAGCAGCGCCCCTACGCGTCGTTCACCGACTTCGCCCTGCGGCTGGACACGAAGGTCGTCAACAAGCGCGCGATCGACGCGCTCATCGCCGCGGGCGCCTTCGATTCGCTGGGCCGCAACCGCGCGACCCTGGCCGCCGCGGCCGAGCGCGTCCTCGGACAGGCGGCGCGCCGGCGGGAAGAAACCGAGCTCGGCCAGTCGAGCCTCTTCGGCGGGTCTTCCGCCGAGGAAGGGCCGCCGCGCGACGAGTTCGCGGAGCTGCCCGAAGGCCCGCTCGACGAGAAGCTCAAGGGCGAGAAGGACACGCTCGGCTTCTACGTGACCGGACACCCGCTGTCGCGGTTCGCGGCCGAGATCGAACGATTCGCCGAGGCGCGGATCGCGGATCTCGGCACGCGGGTCGACCAGGCGGTCCGGATCGCGGGGGTCCTCGGAAGCCTCAAGAAGCAGAAGATCAAGAAGGGCGTCAACGAAGGAAAGACGATGCTGAAGGCCGTCCTCGAGGACACCAGCGGCAGCGTTCCCGTGGCGATCTTCGCCAGCCTCTACGAAAAGGTGCAGGCCTGGGTGCGCGACGATCTTCCGGTGCTCGTCGTCGCGACGCCCCGCGAAGCGGGTGCCGCGCTCGAGCTCACCGTGCAGGAGATCTCGCCGCTCGAGGGCATCCGCGAGCGGCGCGCCCGGGAGCTCGCGATCCGGGTCAACCTCGCCTACGCCGACGAGAACGTGCTCGCGCGGCTCCAGGAGAGGCTGCGCTCCCACCCGGGCACGACCCCGGTGTCGATCCGCCTGATTCGCCCGGGCGAGTTCGAGGCGACGCTGCGGACCGCCGACTCCATGCGCATCGCTCCCTCCGCGCGCCTGACGAGCGAGATCCAGGCGCTCGCGGGAGAGGGATCGGTCGAGTACGTCTTCTAGCTTCGCGAAACGCCGGCTCCGCGCGCCCTCGCTGGCGCGCCTTTCCGCGGCGGCCCGCCGCGACCTCGCCGCGGCTCGAGCAATCGCCCGGGAAAGCGGCGTCCGGCTCTTCCTCGTCGGAGGCGCCGTCCGGGATCTCCTGCTCGGTCGCGCCGTGCGCGACACGGATCTCGTGGTCGAAGGCGACGGTCCGGGATTCGCCCGGCGGCTCGCGGCGCGTCTCGGAGCTCGGGTCCGGGTTCACGAGCGCTTCGGGACCGCGGTTCTGTTCCTGCCGGACGGCCGGACCCTCGACGTGGCGGCGGCGCGCCGGGAGCGATACGCCCGAAACGGGGCCCTACCCGAGTTGATCTCGAGCGCCTCCGTCGAAATCGAGGAGGACCTTCGGCGACGGGACTTTTCGATCCACGCCCTGGCGCTCGAGCTCGGCAGGCGTCCCCGGCTGCTGGATCCCCTCGGCGGCCGGGAGGATCTTCGCTGCGGCATCGTCCGAATCCTGCACGGACGCTCCTTTCTCGACGACCCGACGCGGATGCTGCGCGCCGTGCGCTACGCCGCGCGGCTGCGCTTTCGCCTCGCGCCCGCCACCCGCTCCCGGCTGACCGAGGCGCTCGCGGAAGGTGTTCTCGACCGGATCTCGGCGGATCGCCTGCGCCGCGAGCTCCGCCGCCTCCTGGAAGAACCCGGTCGCGAGCGTTCGATCGCGTCGCTGGAGAGGCTCGGCCTCGACGTCGCGATCGGCGTCTCCTCCCGCCGTCGCCGCGGCGGGAGCGCCCGGGTGGGCCGTGTCTCGCGGCTCGCCGCCCGGGAAGCGGGCACGACGTGGCTCTGCTACCTTCTCGCCTGGATGGGAGAGTCGAGCGTCGGCGAGGCCCTCGGCGTGAGCCTGAGGCTCGGGTTGAGCGGTGCGGAGGCCCGGCGTGTCACCTCCTGGCCCGCCACCCTGGCTCGGCTGCGCGAAACGGCGGGGACGATGCCCGCCGCCCGCGGCCTCTCGCCGGACGAGCGCATCGCGGCGGCCGCGGTGCTGACGTCCGTTTCGCGCCGCATTCTCCGGGCGGGGACCCCTTCCGTTTCACCCCTGCGGGGGGCAGACCTCGTGGCCGCGGGTGTCTCACCCGGACCGGCGATCGGACTCGCCCTCGCGAGAACGCAGAGGGCCATCGACGAGGGAAGGATCCGCCCGGGTGCCGCGCTCGCGTTCGCCGTTCGAGTCGCTCGCGAGGAGCCGGCGTGATCGGCCTGTGGCTGGCGCTGCAGGTCGTGGTCGCCGGGCCGACCCCGACGCCGACGCCGGAGCCTCCGGCGGGCCCCACGTTCTGCGCCGAATGGATCCGCCAGTCGAGTGAAGGCTACGAGCGCCTGACACTCTTTCGCGACGGAGTCCTCGTCTGGAAAACCCATCGCAGCGGGAAGGACAACCTGCGGCGCGAGCATCTCGACGGGAAGGAGACGAGCTACTACTGCGATCTCTTCTTCATGCAGCCCGACTTCTGGAACCTCCCGGCCGACCTGCGAACGGGTCTCGCGGGCGAGCTGGCGGGGGAGTCGTCGGTGACTCTCGCGAGGGCGGACGGGACTCGCAAGGCGATCCGGTTCGACGACCTGTCGAGCGGGGATCTCGCCGCGGCGTCTCTGCGTTCGGGGCTCGAGGGGCTGAAGGGCATTTTCCTCTCGCCGCTCGCGCCGCCCTCGCGGTACGCCCCGGACCTGCTCGTTCCCGGGACGCTCCTGCGCCGCTTCGACGGGCACCTCTTCCGCGTCTCGCATCTCGAGAAGGCCACGGGCTATGTCGAGGTGGAGGGCGTCAACGAGCCCTACTCGCAATGGATCAAGATCGAAGAGCTGCGGTTTCAGTTCGCGCCGCCCGAGCCGCCCCCTTGAGGTCCCCGGAAGTTCGCGTTCTCGCCGGACGGTGGAAGGGCCGGCGGCTTCCGGCCGGACCGGGCGCCCGCCCGACCTCCTCGCGCGCGCGAAAAGCGCTCTACGACATCCTCGGGGAGCGCATCGTCGGAGCGCGCGTCCTCGATCTCTACGCGGGAAGCGGGGCCCTCGGGATCGAAGCCGTGTCACGCGGCGCTCGGGCCGCCGTTCTCGTCGAGCCGGAGGCCGTAACACTCTGCCGCACGGTTCAACGCATCGGAGCGGCACCGGACGAGGTCGTCGTCCTGGCGGGCGGCGCGGCTTCGGCCGTGGCGGATCTCGCCGCGCGGGCCGAGACGTTCGATTTCGTCTTCGCCGACCCTCCTTACGCCGACCCGCTCGACGAAGCGATGCTGGCGAGAATCGAGGACCTGCTCGCGGACGGAGGATGGCTCGTGCTCCAGCGCGATGCGGGCGAGCCGGGCCCCGAAATCCCCGGGCTTTCGCTGGCGCAGCGCCGGGATTACGGTCGTAACGTGTTCCTTTTCTACGGGATGCGTTGACGCCACCCGTCGGAAGTGCTAGGCTCCGCGGTCCTGAATCGAGTCCCCAACCGCGTCAAAGGAGTCGTTCGATGCTCCAGACAGGCAGGCACTTTTTTACCTCGGAGTCCGTGACGGAAGGACACCCCGACAAGATCGCCGACCAGATCTCCGACGCCGTCCTCGATGCGGTGCTCCGCGACGACCCCATGGGACGCGTGGCCTGCGAAACTCTCGTCACGACGGGCCTGGCATTCATCGCCGGCGAGATCTCGACGAAGACCTACGTCGACCTGCCCTCGATCGTGCGGCAGACGATCAAGGAGATCGGCTACACGCGCGCGAAGTTCGGATTCGACTACGAGACCTGCGCCGTGGTGTCGTCGATCGACCCGCAGTCGGCCGACATCGCCCAGGGAGTCGACACGGGCGGCGCCGGCGACCAGGGAATGATGTTCGGGTACGCCGTCCGGGAGACCGAGGAGTTGATGCCCCTGCCGCTGACGCTGGCGCACAAGCTCGTGCAGCGTCTGTCCGAGGCGCGCCGCAAGGGCGAGCTCGATTTTCTCCGCCCCGACGGCAAGTCCCAGGTGACCGTCGAATACGAGGGGAGCCGCGCCCGTTCGCGTGGAGACCGTCGTGGTTTCGACACAGCACGCGGAGGCGATCAAGCACGCGGCCCTCAAGGAGGCCATCATCGAAGAGGTCGTCCGCCCGGTCATTCCGGCGGCGCTCCTGACGGCCGACACGAAGTTTCACGTCAACCCGACCGGCCGGTTCGTGATCGGCGGTCCCCAGGGCGACACCGGCCTGACGGGCCGCAAGATCATCGTGGACACGTACGGCGGCAGTGCGCCTCACGGCGGCGGAGCCTTCTCGGGCAAGGACCCGACGAAGGTGGACCGTTCGGCCGCCTACATGGCGCGCTACATCGCCAAGAACATCGTGGCGGCGGGCATCGCCGACCGGGCGCTCATCCAGCTCGCGTACGCCATCGGCGTGGCGGATCCCGTTTCGGTTCACGTCGAGACCTACGGCACGGGCAAACTTCCGGAAAGCCGCATCGTGTCGCTGATCCGCGAGCATTTCGCGCTGACCCCGAAGGGAATCATCGAGGAGTTGAACCTGCGACGGCCCATCTACAAGGCCACGGCGGCCTTCGGCCACTTCGGCCGGCGCCTGCCCGAGTTCACGTGGGAGCGGACCGACCGCTCCGAAGCCATGGCCAAAGCGGCCGGCGTCGAGCCCGCCGCCGCGATGACGAGGTAGACATGACGACCGCCACCACCGCCGCCACCCAGCACGACGTCAAAGATCTCGCCCTCGCCGTTCGGGGAAAGACCCGGATCGAGTGGGCCGACGCGAGCATGCCCGTCCTCCGTCAGATCCGGGAACGCTTTGCCAAAGAAAAGCCCCTGAAGGGCGTCCGCCTCTCCGCTTGCCTGCACGTGACGAGCGAGACCGCGAACCTCGCCCGCACCCTGACCGCGGGCGGGGCCGACCTCGTGCTCTGCGCCTCGAACCCCCTGTCGACGCAGGACGAAGTGGCCGCCTCGCTCGTCGCGGACTATGGCGTCGCCGTCTATGCCATCAAGGGCGAGGACCACGCGACGTACTACGACCACATCCGGGCGGCGCTCGCTCACAAGCCGCACATGACGATGGACGACGGGGCGGACCTCGTCTCCTCCCTTCTCTTTCTCGCCCTCGGCCGCGATGCCGAGGTGGATCCGGTCGTGAGAGCCTGGGCGAAAACGCTGTCGGATGGGGACCGCAAGAGCCTCTTCGATGGAATCATCGGCGGCACCGAGGAGACGACCACGGGCGTCATCCGGCTCAAGGCGATGGAGAAGGCGGGCGTCCTCAAGTTCCCCGTCGTGGCGGTCAACGAGGCGAAGACCAAGCACTTCTTCGACAACCGCTACGGGACCGGCCAGTCGACGCTCGACGGCGTCATCCGCGCGACCAACCTCCTCATCGCCGGCATGAACGTCGTCGTCGCCGGATACGGATGGTGCGGCCGGGGCGTGGCCATGCGCGCCCGGGGCCTCGGCGCCCAGGTCATCGTGACCGAGCTCGATCCGACGAAGGCGATCGAAGCCGCGCTCGACGGGTATCGCGTCATGCCGATGGCTTCGGCCGCTTCCGTCGGCGACGTCTTCATCACGGTGACCGGAAACAAGGGCGTCCTGCGCGAGGAACACTTCCGGGCCGATGAAGAACGGCGCCGTCATCTGCAACTCGGGGCACTTCAACGTAGAGATCGACATCCCGGCGCTCGAGAAGCTCGCGTCGGCGCGGCGGCCGATCCGGGAATTCGTCGAAGAGTTCCAGATGAAGGACGGTCGGCGCATCCACCTGCTCGCCGACGGGCGCCTGATCAACCTGGCGGCGGCCGAAGGCCATCCCGCTTCCGTCATGGACATGTCCTTCGCCAACCAGGCCCTCGCCGCCGAGTTCATGGTGAAGCAGCACGCCTCGCTCGAGAAGAAGGTCTACGCGGTGCCCGAGGACATCGATCGAGAGATCGCTCGCCTGAAACTCGCCTCAATGGGCGTGACGATCGACACCCCGACCGCGGAGCAGCAGAAGTACATGAGCTCGTGGGAAGAGGGAACGTAGGCTCGTCGCCTTCGCTCGCTTGGGATCTGCGCGCCCACTGGGCGCGCACCGGCCGGCGGCTCGCGCAAAGGCGCTCGACCGCCGGCCTGATCCCGGCGCTCGCTCCGGCTCCCGCGGCGTGAGCCTCCACCCTCGCTTCGCTCGGGTGACTTCTCACGCCGCGAAAGCGAAACACTAGTGTCCCGCTTGACGGACCGCCACGTTTAGGAGCGCATTCTGAGCAGGAAGTAGGTCGCGGCGAGGGTGAACAGAACGTTCGGCGCCCAGGCGGCGAGCAGGGGAGGCAGGGCTCCCGCCTCCCCGAGCTTGGTCGCGAAGGCCCCGGCGACCAGCGCGACGATCCCGAGGCCGAGCCCGAGGCCGATTCCGGCGAGCGTTCCGCGCTTGCCGACGCGGAAGGCGAAGGGTGCCGCGAGCAGCGCCATCACGGGCAGCAGGGCGGGTTGGGCGAGTTTCGATTGCAGCGCCGTCTCGAGGCCGGCCGTCGCGTAGCCCCCGGCGTGCAGGCGCCGCGTCAGCCGCTCGAGCTCGCGGAAGCGCATCTCTTCGGGCCTGCGGCGGACCGCCGCGAGTGCCCGGGGCGGGTCCCCGGGAACCGTCTCCTGCGAGAACGCCCGGTAGGGCTCCGCGGCGCCCGGGGCAAAGTCGCGCGACCAGCCGTGCGAGAGCCGCCACTCCGCCCCGGTCCAGGACGCCTCCTGGGCGCTCGTGCGCCCGACCAGCTCGAAGGACGGCGTGAAGCGGAAGATCGAGACGCCGAAGAGCTGCGTGCTGGTGCGGCTCGTCTCCTCCCGGTGCCAGATCTCGCCACGGTCGGAGAGGTACCAGTTGTGCTCGCCCTGGTCACGGATGCCGGTATCGGCCGGAAGACCGTAGATCTCGTTCTTGTAGCGCGCCTCCATATGCTCCGCAAACGGCAGGATGTACTCGCCGACCGCGAAGCAGAGCAGGGCGGCCGCCGCGGCCGCCACGAACACCGGCATGCTCAGCCGCAGAAGCGAGACTCCGGAGGCGCGGAAGGCCGTGTCTTCGTTGTTCTTCGAGAGGATTCCGAGGCCAGCGAGGGCGGCGAGCAGGATGGCGAACGGGGCGATCTGGATCGTGATCGAGAGGAGAAAGTAACGGTAGTAGCCGAGAACCGCCGCCACCGACGGGTGATGCCGGGCGACCTCGTCGAGTTTGTCGGCGTAGTCGACGACGAGCGAGATCAGAATCGCGGAAGCGAGCACGAGGGCGAGCGAGGTCAGGAATCGCGCGAGCACGTACCGATCGACGAGGGAAAGCAGACGCAGTGGCGACCGGGGGAGCCGGATCGCGGCCCGCGCCCGGCGGCCCGACGGCGGGAGTGCGGCGGCGGCCGCTTCGGAAAGGGGGCGCGGGACCGCCCGGCCGCGGCGCTCGGCGCGGAAAACCGTCGCGGCGATCCCGAGGGCGATGAGCGCGAGATTGGGAATCCACATCGCCAGGGCCGGAGGAACCCGGCCCTCGACCGCCCAGGTCTCGCCGCTCGAGAGAAGCACGTAGTAACCGACGAGGATTCCGAGCGAGATCGCGAAGCTGCTGCCTCGCCCTCCCCGGCGCAGCGACCTCGCGAGCGGCACGCCGACGAGGGCGAAGGCGAAGCAAGCAAACGGAATCGCGAGCTTCTTGTTCATCTCGGTCAGGGCGACCCGGCGGCGCGGATCGGAGCCGGGTAGGCGCTGCGCCGCGGCCCAGAGCTCGGGCAGCGACTGCGCCCGGAAGCCCTTCTCCGACGTGACGCGGACCCCCGGGCTGTTGACGCCAACGCCGGCGAGCAGGAGCCGCTGCGTCGCATTCCGGCTGGTCCGGTAGCGCGCGGGGTCATCCGGGTCGATCTCGTGCACGGTCGAGCCATGGAGGTCGAGCCACAGCCGGTCCTCCTCGAGCTCGAGATTTCCCTGCCGGGCGACGATGATGCGGTTGGGAGGCTCGCCCTCGTCACCGAGCTTCAGGAACACGCCCTCGAACGAGCGGTTGTCGGAGGCCAGACGATCGAAGAAGAACAGGATTCCCGGCCGGGGTTCCCGGAAGGTCCGGGGCGCCACGACGTTGACGATGGAGGTCGCGGCGACATGGGCCATCGACTTCTCCAGCGAAGCATTGGTGGCGGGCAGCACGAAGTTGTAGACCCCGAAGACGACCAGGGACAGGGCTCCGGCACCCGCCAGGGCCGGTACGAGCAACGATCGGGGCCCCAGCCCGCACGCCTGAAGGGCGACGAGCTCCGAGTCGGCCGAGAGCCTCCCGACGCCGATCAGCACTCCGAGCAGGAAGGCCATGGGCATCGTGAGGACGACGATCCACGGCAGCGAGAGCCCGACCAGCCGGGCGACCTCCAGGGCCGACGCGCTCCGCCGGACGGCGAAATCCGCGAGAAAGAGGATCGTCCGGATCAACAGGACGAACGTGTAGGCGGCGAAGCCGAGGAGAAAAGGCGGCCAGATCTCCCGCAACACGGACCGAGAGACCAGGCGCATCAGCAGCGATAGTGCAGAGCGGCGCACAGGATGTAAAGCACCGTCGTCCGCCGTCAGGCTCGGGACCGCTCTGCAACCGATTTTACATAATATATCTTATCGGACGCTCTCACGACGAGCGGCGCAGCGGCTTGTACTCGGTGATGACCCCGAAGGTCTCGAAGCCGAGCCTTCGGTAGAGCCCTGCTCCCGACTCTGCGGCCTGAAGGCACGCGCGGCTGGCCCCATCTGAGACTGCCTCGCTCAGGGAACGAGCCAGCAGCGCGCTTGCGATGCCACGGCCACGGTGCACGGCCCGCGTCGACAGGTTGTAGACGCCAACCACCCCTGCGGCGACCGTCAGCTCGACTGCCGCGGCCGCCTCGTCGCCGCCGTCCGCCAGCGCGAGATAGAACCGGTGCGGCGACTCGCGGCTCAGCAGGTCGCCGGCCGAACGCCCGAAGAAGGTTTCCACCGCCGGGTCGGGTGGATCCCAGTTCTCGGCGTTGACGCGCGCGAAGGAGGCGAGCTGCGCAGCGCTGCTTACCCGCTCGAGGCGCAGGCCGGGCGGAATGGTCATGGATCCCAGAAGACCCTTGCCGAGGGGCGCCGACATGGCAAGCGCTGATTCCGAGGCCACGAGCCCTCCGGCTTCGAGCCTCGACCCGAGGTCCCCGGGCTCGTCCCCCGGCGCCACCCACCACGAGAAGGGACGTTCGCCGAACCCCGCCGCGACCCTCCTGACGGTCTCGGCCACGCCTGCGCCGTGGAGCCGCGCCGCGCAGACGACGTTGAACGTGTCGACCTCGAAGCCGGCGTCCGCCACCACGAGATCGGGTCCGACGTGGACCCGGGCCTCGGGTCTTCGGCTCGAGGCGAAAATTGCGTGAACGACGAAGTTGGCAGTGGCCGCGGCGGCGAGGTCTCCGTTTACCATGGGAGTGCCGAACGCGATCGGTTTCGCGGCCCGTGTCTCTGGCGCCGGAGCGCCGCGACGGCTTTACTTGTGCTTGAGCGCAAGCTCGCCCGACTCGAGCTGGCGAAGGACCTGGCGCAGTGCTTCGATGAGCTCGTCCTTCTGCACGCGAGACTTCTGGAAGGAGACATCGATCTTGAAGGGGCCATCCTTCGGCCGGAATACGAATCGGAACGGCTTCGCTTTCGACTTCCCCTCTCCGCTGGACTTCTTCTGCTCGCGGAGATCGTCCCGCGTCGAGCCGCTCGCGACCTGAGCGATCGCCTCTTCCATTTTTCGCGCGTCGCCGAGGCGCGCGATCTCCAGAAGTACCGAACGCGCATCGATGTCGGCGCGCCGACATTTGTCTCGCAGCTTTTCCGGAATCTGAAGGAGTGACATCGCCTCGGTGATCGAGACGCGGGACTTTCCGATCGTCGCCGCGATCTGCTGCTGCGTGTAGCCGTGCGTCTCGGCGAGAGAGGCGTACCCCATGGCTTCCTCGAAGGGATGCAGGTCGCGCCGATGCAGGTTCTCGATCAGCGCGATCTCCATCGCCTCGTTTTCGGGAACGTCGAGCTCGATGCACGGCACCTCGGCCAGGCCGGCCTCGAGCGCCGCCCGGAAGCGGCGCTCCCCCGCGATGATGCGATAGCGGCCCTCCGCGGTCGGCTGGACGAGGAGCGGCTCGAGCACGCCCTTGGATTCGATGGACATGCGCAGCTCCGTGAGGTCGCCGACGCTGCGGCGGGGCTGCTCCGGATTCGTCTCGATCTCGTCGATCGGAATGTTGCGGCCGATCGCGGCGCCGAACCTCTCGGACAGAGAGTCCACGAAGTGAGCGTCGTGCTTCATGTGCGACTCGTTGGGAAGGCCTCGGCGCTTAGACACGGGAAAGCACCTCCTCGGACAGGGAGTAGTACTCGGCGGCCCCGCTCGACCTGGGCGCGAACGTGAAAATCGATTCCTGGTGGGCGGGACTCTCTTCGAGCCGGACGCTCTTGGTGATCGTCGTCTTGAACACCTTCTTGCCGAACACCTCGGCGATCTGCTTGTAGACGTCCTTGCCCAGCACCGTCCGCTTGTCGTGGAGCGTGATCACGACCCCGAGGATCTGCAGGCTCGGGTTCGGGCGCGCCTTGATCTTCTCGATCGTCTCGAGCAGGTCGTCCGTGCCCTCGAGCGCGAAGTACGAGGACTGAATCGGGATCAGGAGGTGGGTCGAGGCGACCATCGCGTTGACGGTGATCATGCCCAGCGTCGGTGGCGTATCGATCACGATGGCGTCGTAGCTGCGCCGGACCGAATCCGATCTTGTCCCGGAGCCGGAAGTGCCCGTCGATCTCCCCGAGCAGCTTCGACTCGAGCTTGGCGAGCGAGATCCGGGACGGGGCGATGTCGAGGTTCTTCAGCCCGGACGGGCGGATCACGTCCTTGAGCTTCACCTCCGGGTCGACGAGGACGTCGAACATCGACTTGTCGATCGTACGGCGGTCGACGTACGACATCGTGCTGTTGGCCTGGGGATCGAGATCGATCAGCAGCGTTTTCATGCCCTTCTGGGCGAGCGCCGCCGCCAGATTGATGGCGGTCGTGGTCTTTCCGACGCCGCCTTTCTGATTGGTGATGGAGATGATCACGGGACCGGAGTGTACATCGCGGGTTTGCGGCGAGGGACCGGAGGATTTCGCAGGAGCCCGAAACTACATGCGGTACTTGCCGAGTTCGTCCGGGCTCGCTTCTTCGAGCCACTTGCGAAGGCGGTCCGGGTCCTGATCCGAGCCCTCGGCGTGAATGGTGCGGCTCTTCTCGAGCACGACTTCCTCGACGAAGATCTCGGCCTGAGAGCGAAGGGCGAGCGCGATCGCATCCGAGGGCCGGCTGTCGACGGAAAGCGTCGAATCCTTCTGTACGAGGTGAATCCGCGCGAAGAACGTGTTCTCGCGCAGGTCGTTGATGACCACCCGCTCGACCCGAGCGTGGAGCTCGGCCAGAACGTTCTTCAGGAGGTCGTGGGTCATCGGGCGAGGCGTCTGGACCTTCTCCATTTCGAGGGCGATGGCGTTGGCCTCGAAGATCCCGACCCAGATCGGAAGGAAATGCCCCTTTTCCGTGTCCCGGAGGATGACGACCGGCATGTTCGAGACCGGGTCCATCAGAAGGCCCTTGATTTCCATTTTGATCATGCCGCCTCCCCTGGAATCCCGGACTCCCTCTAAGCCGTCAGTCTCCCGATCAACGAATGGGGCAAGCCGCGAGTGATGCGCACTCTCTCGTATCGCCCCGGCTCCGGCCGCCCGCTCGAAGCCTCGACGTGAACGATCCGGTTGCAGGGGGTGCGGCCCTTGCTCTGTCCCTGCCGATCCAAACCCTCGACGAGAATCTCGAACTCGAGGCCCACGAGGGCCCGATGATTCTCGAGCTGGATGGACTCCTGGAGCTCGAGGAGCCGGGCCAGTCGCATGGCGGCCACGCTCTCGGGCACCTCGGTTTCACTCCCCCACCGGGCGGCCGCGGTCCCCGGGCGAGGCGAGTAGCGAAACCCGTAGAGGCTCCCGAAACGAATCGTGCGGACGAGGGCGAGCGTGTCCTCGAAATCCTCGTCGGTTTCACCCGGAAATCCGACGATGAAGTCCGAGGTCAACGAGACGCCGGGCGCGGCCATTCGCACGCGTTCGACGACCGCCACGTACTCGGCCGACGTGTACCGCCGCTTCATCCGCCGCAGCACCCGATCCGAGCCCGACTGCGCCGGCAGGTGGAGGTAGGGCGCGATCCGTCCTCCCTCGGAGAGTGCCGCGACGAGATCGTCGTCCACGAGGCGGGGGTGCGAGGTCAGGAAACGCACGCGCTCGATGCCTTCGATCCGAGCGGCCTGACGCAGGAGCTCGCCGAGGCCGAATCCGGCCTGGGGATCCCGGTAGGCGTTGACGGTCTGGCCGAGCAGGGTCACTTCCGTGTAGCCGAGGGTTGCGAGATGCGCGACCTCGTCCAGGATCTCTTCGGCTCGGCGGCTGCGCTCGCGGCCCCGCGTGAACGGAACGATGCAGAAGGTACAGAACTGGTCGCAGCCCTCGATGACCGTGACGTACGCCTGGAAGGCCGAGTCGCGGGAGGTCTGACGAAACTGATAGACGGGATCTTCTTCCGGGAGGTCGAGCTCGAGAGCATGCCGCCGCTCCCGCCGCGCCGAGGCGACGAGCGCGCCGATGCGCTCCACCTGTCCAGTTCCGGCGACGAAGTCGACCCACGGCGCGCGTTCCAGGATCTCCTCGCCCGAGACCTGCGCCACGCATCCCGTAACGCCGATGACGAGATCGGGGTTGTCGCGCTTCTTCGAGGCGAGGACGCCGAGGGCGCTGAAGACCTTCGCCTCGGCCTTCTCACGC
This sequence comes from uncultured Acidobacteriota bacterium, assembly GCA_963738945.1. Lineage (GTDB taxonomy): Bacteria > Acidobacteriota > Thermoanaerobaculia > UBA5066 > Gp7-AA6 > DAHUXD01. Next base: position 1,012,695 of record CAVTYD010000002.1, on the reverse strand, counting down.
ACCGAGCACGTATTGAGGAGGACGATGCCGGCTTCTTCGCCCTCCGCGGCGCGCCGCAGGCCCTGAGCCTCGAGCTGGCCGGCCATCCTCTGGCCATCGAGCACGTTCATCTGACAGCCCCAGGTCTCCACGCGATAGGCCGGCAGTTGGACGCCCGCTGGCGGCGTGATCGATTCCGTCATTCGCGGATCCATCCGGGGAGCGCTCCCGCCTTTCGGGCGCGCTCGGGCAGATCGGTCAGATCGGCCTCAGCGGCGGCGAGCTCCTGCTTGGCGGTATCGAGCTCGCTGCGGGAGTGGTCCCAGGCCGGCTTGATGACGCGATCCCGGTACTGTCCGTCGTCCCAGGCATAGAAGTCGTTCTCGAGCTTCTTGGTCGCCGCCTCGAGCTCTGCCACGCGAGCCTTGTCGTCGGTGACCCGCTTTCGCGCATTCGCCGCGATTTCCTTCCATTGGGCCTCGGTTGCGGGCGCGGCCGAGGTTTCGGAAGCCGGCGCGCTCGGCGAGGTCGTGGCGGCGGGAGTCCTGGCGGGTGTGGGAGCCGCTCCGGGTTTCGCCGCGGAGGGGCCCAGCTTGCTCGTCGTGACCCTCCCCTTTTCCGAGCTCTTGACGAGGGACTTGTTGTCGATGGTCAGACCGCCCTTCTCCGGGGCGGGTCCGTCTCTCGCGGTGTGCGCCGCCTGGACGACGTCCGAGAAACTCTGGCCGCCCGAGTCGGCCGCGGGAGTCGGTGCGGCCGTCGCGCGGGGCTTGCCGAAACCTCCTGAAAGCCTTGGAGCTGGTGTCGCCGTGCGCGTCGGCTCTTCCGCGAGCAAACACGCCGACAGCGCTGCCAGCATCAGCGCGGCCGCCGGTTTCATCATGGTTCGCGAGTCCCGGCCCGACCGTACCGATCCTCGAGGCGGACGACGTCATCGAGCTCCGGCGACGAAACCTCGAAGACCACGCACTTGCGGTCGGCCCGCATCCGGTGCTTGATCCCGGGGCGGATCCGGTAGGACTCCCCCGCCGACAGGTTCCGGTCTCGCATCTGCCCGTCTTCCTCCACTTCGAGAATCAGCTCGCCCTCGAGAACGTACAACGTCTCGTCCTTCTTCTCATGGTACTGCAGCGAGAGCGCGTGTCCGGCCTCCAGGTGCAGCAGCTTCCCGGCATAGCGCTCGTTTTCCGCGAAGATCTCCTCGCGGCCCCAGGGCTTGGGCACGATCCTCATGCGGTTCCTCCGAAGATGCGCTCGACCTCGCCGGCTTCGGCGGCCTCGAGCGCACGCATAGCGAGCGAGCGAGCGCGTCCGGCATCGAGCGCGACGATCCGGTCTTTCAGGTCCGGGATGGCCACGGGGGTCACCGACAGGTCCGTGACGCCGAGACCGATCAACACCGCCGCGCCGAGCGGATGGGCCGCGAGCTCGCCGCAGACCGCAACCGGCCTCGCGGCCGCGCGTCCCGCTTCGACCACGAGCTGAATGAGGCGAAGCACGGCGGGATGCAGCGGCCGGTACAGCGCCGAGACGTCCTGATCCGCGCGATCCACGGCGAGGCCGTACTGCGCGAGATCGTTGGTTCCGATCGAAAAGAATTCGGCCTCACGGGCGATCCGGTCGGCCAGCAGGGCCGCCGACGGCACCTCGATCATCACGCCGAGCGGGGGCCGGCGAGCGAGTCCCGTGCGTCGCACGACCGTATCGAGGATCTGGCGGGCGGCCTGGACCTCCGACAGCGACGTGACCATCGGGAGCAGGATCTTCAGCTCCCCCACCCGCGACGCGAGGCAGAGCGCCGTGAGCTGCTCTTCGAACAGCTCGGGATGGGCGAGGCAATAGCGAATGCCGCGAAGGCCCAGGGCGGGGTTCTCCCCGGGAGCGGGGCCGATTCCCTTCTCCCCGCCGAGGTCGTACGTCCGGACGACGACCGGATGAGGCGCCGCGGCGGCCAGAAGGGTCTCGTAGGCGGCCCGTTGCTCCTCGATTCCCGGCGAGTGAGGCAGGGCCCTCAGGTAGAGAAACTCCGACCGGAAGAGGCCGACGCCTTCGGCCGAGAACCGTTCCAACGCGGCCGTCTCCTCGGGAAGCTCGAGGTTCGCGCGCACCGCTATCGTCAGGCCGTCGGCCGTCACCGCCGCACGCGCCGCCCGCCCTCGCCGCCGCCGGCTGCGCTCGCGGTCCTCGCGGGCGCGCACGAGGCCGCGGCGGATTCGCTGGCGGGAAGGATGGATGTCCACGAGGCCGCGGTCGCCGTCGACGAGGATCGGCCTCTCCGGCGAAACGGCCTGACAGAGCTCGGGGATCCCGACGACCGCCGGCAGGCCGAACGAGCGAGCGATGATCGAAGCATGCGACGTGGGTCCTCCGCGCTCGAGCGCGAGAGCCCGGACGCGCCGCGGGTCCAGGCGGGCCGCTTCGACCGGCGAGAGCTCGTCGGCGACGAGGATGGAGCCGCGGGGAAGCTCCGCGGGCCCGGGACGCTCCCCACCCGACAGGTGCGCCGCGATTTCCCGGGCGACGTCGGCGATGTCCGCCTCGCGCTCCCGCATGGCCGACGAGTCGGCGGCGGCGAGGCGCTCGCCGAACTCCCGCGTGACTTCCGCCAGCGCCCATTCCGCGTTGACCCGTTCGCGGCGCATGCGCTCGAGGATGGCGCGCAGATACGTTTCGTCCGCCGCGATCAGGCTATGCGCTTCGAGGATCGCCGCGAGCTCGGAGCCGATGTCGCCCTTCGCTTCGCGCGAGTGCCGCGTGAGGTCCTCGGCGGCCCGTGCCGCGGCACGGCGCAGGCGCTTCTCCTCGCGCTCGAACTCCTCGGGCGCCACGGCCCGGCGAAAGGCAGGAAGCCGGCCGAAGCGGAAGATCACCGCACGGCCGACGGCGACCCCCGGAGAGACGGAAAGCCCCTGGAGCATGGCAGCGCCGAGGGAGACTACTCTTCCTCGTCGAAGCTGCGCGCGATCAAGTCCTCGACCGCGGCGAAGGCGTCCTTCTCGTCTTCGCCCGAGACGGCCAGGGTGATCAGGGTTCCCTGCGAAGCGGCCAGCAGCAGGATGCCGAGGATGCTCTTGCCGTCGACCTCTTCGCCGTTCTTGCGGATCTTCACGTCGGACCGGAAGCGGCTCGCGGTCTGCACGAACTTGGCGGCCGCGCGGGCATGGAGGCCGAGGCGGTTGCGGATCGAGAGGTCCCGCTCGATCATGGGAGGCGCTTCTCGGCGGTCTCCGGGGGAGCCGCCTCCTCCGCGAGCAGGTCGGATGCCACGTAGATCGACCTCTGGCCGCGATCCTTGGCGACGTGCGCGACCTCGGTGACCGGCCGGCCGCTGCGCTGCAGCGCGGCGCACTTGAGCACCATCGGGAGATTGACGCCGGTCACGATCTCGACGCGGTCTTTGCGCAGGAACGGCAGGGTGAGATTCGTGGGGGTTCCGCCGAACATGTCGGTGAGGATGACGGCGCCGTCGCCTTCGTCGGCCTGATCGAGGCCGCGGCGGATCTTCTCCCGCGCGTCTTCACCGGTTTCGCTCCACTCCAGAGCAACCGCCACGATTCGCTCCAGTCCCGGCTGGATCGTGAGGGCCGCCGCGCGGAGCTCTTCCGCCAGCCTGCCGTGAGTGACGAGCAGAATGCCGATCATCGGAACGCGGCATTATCTCATTCGCGCGTGGCGTCGCGATGCGAGACCCGGACCGGGTAACCCTTCTCGTGCAGCCGCGCCGCGAGCTGTTCCGCGATGTACACGGAACGGTGCTTGCCCCCGGTGCAGCCGATTCCGATCGAAAGATAGCTCTTGTGCTCGCGGTCGAATTGGGGCAGGAGGTAGTCGAGGAAACCCGTGAGGCGGCCGAGGAACGCCGGGGTTTCCGGATCCTTTTCGATGTACGCGGCCACGGCCGGATCCATCCCCGTCTTTCCCCTGAGCTCGGGAACGAAATGGGGGTTCGCGAGAAAGCGGACGTCGAACAGAAGGTCCACGTCGTGGGGGATTCCGAATTTGTAGCCGAACGACGTCGCGGACACGATCATCCCCACCGACTCGGGGTCGCCGACGAAGGTCTTCTGCATGAAGGACCGCAGCTCGTGCACCGTCATGGCGGAGGTGTCCACGACCACGTCGGCCACCGCCCGCACCTCCTCGAGCATCGCCCGCTCCCGGCGCAGCGCCTCCAGGAGCGATACCTTGCCGGACAAGGGATGCGGGCGCCGCGTCTCGGAGAATCGCCGGATCAGCGACTCCTCCGACGCGTCGAGGAACAGAAGACGCGTTCCGGGCACCCGCCGGCGCAGCCGTCCGAGAATCTGGGGAAAGCGTGCCGCGAAGTCCGGATTGCGGACGTCGAGGATGATGCCCACGCGCTTGGCCGAGATCTGCCCGAGCAGCGGCTCGACGAGCTCGAGCGGAAGGTTGTCCACGCAGAAGTAGCCCATGTCCTCCAGGCACTTGTTGACGTAGCTCTTGCCCGAACCGGACAGCCCGGTCACGACGACGAGGCTCTCCGGAACCCCGGCCGTCGCCGCGGCGGGCTCGGCCAGCTCGCTCACTTCCACCGCGCCCCCTCGGGCGCGTTCTTGGCGATCTCCTCGTCCACGCGCCGGGCGAACTCCTTGGCGGCGTCGTAGCCCTGGCTCTTGAGCAGCTCGTTGCGCGCGGCGATCTCGATCAGGAGCGCGAGGTTGCGGCCCGACGCGACGGGCAGGCGCAGGAGCGGACGCTCGCGTTCGAGGATCGAGTAGCTCTCGCCGTCGATGCCGAGCCGGTCGTATTTCTTGGCGGGGTCCCAGCGCTGAAGCTCGATCACGAGCTCGACGGACTTCGACGCCCGCACGGCCGAGACCCCGAAGAGGTTCTTGATGTTGATGATCCCGATCCCCCGCAGCTCCATGTGGTAGCGGATCATCTCGGCGGCCCGTCCGACGAGAGCGCCGTTCGGGTAGCGCCGGATTTCGACCGCGTCGTCCGCCACGAGCCGGTGCCCGCGATGCACGAGATCCAGCGCGCACTCGCTCTTGCCGATGCCGGACTCGCCGAGGAGCAGCACTCCCATGCCGTAGACGTCGACGAGCACGCCGTGCAGCGTGGTCGAGGGCGCGAGCTCGTCCTCCAGGACGCGCGTGATGGACTGGATGACGACGGACGTCGTCCGATCGGAGACCAGGAGGGGAACGCCGCGGCGCCGGCACTCGCGGATGATGTCGTCGGGCGGCCGCTGACCCTTGGTGATCACGAAGGCCGCCACCGGAAGGGCGCAGATCGTCTCGATGCGCTCGCGCCGCTCTTCGGCCGGCATCGTGTCGAGATAATTCAGCTCGCTCTCCCCCAGGATCTGGATGCGGCCCGGCTTGATGTAGGGAATGAACCCGGCCAGCGCCAGGCCTGGGCGCTGGATGCGGCCCCACGCGATGGGCCGGTCGAAGCCCTCCTCTCCGGCGAGGATCCGCAGCTCGAGGTCCTCGAGCGCCGGCGTCCGCAGAATCTCGGCCGTCAGCGTCGGAGCGGGGCGCCGGGGCGGTGCGCTCACGGGGCGACCGCCAGGCCGGCCTCGGCCGCTCTCAGCGCTTCGACCTCGGCCGCCGCGGAATCGGCGGCCCGGAGCGCATCCGGCAAGCCCGTCGCCCGGATCAACCGCGAGATCCTCGCCAGGACCTGGAGGTGCGCGGCCGGCGCCTCCGCGGGAGAGGCCACGACGAAGATCACGTCGATGGGGCGCCCGTCGGGTGCGCCGAAGTCGATCGGCATCGCCGTCGTGGCCAGCGCCACGACGACTTCAGCCAGATCCCGGAGCTTACAGTGGGGAATCGCGACTCCCGCGCCGAGGCCGGTACACCCGATTCTCTCGCGGTCGATCAGTCGCCTCGCGAGCTCTCCCGGGTCGGCCACGGAGCCGTCGGCCGCCAAACGCGCCGCCAGGTCCCCGAGGACTTCCTCGCGCGTCGCGCCCGGAATCCGATGGAAGACTCGTCTCGGCTCGACCAGCACGTCGCGCTCGGCCGTCCCCGTGCGGGCCCCGCTGTCGCTCAGCATTCCGGGACGATCAACCCGAGATCGCCGTCGCGCCGGCGGTACAGAACCGAGACCCTCTCGCTCGAGGCATCGCGAAAGACGAGCACTTCCTGGCCCGAGGATTCCATGGCCAGGGCCGCCTCGTCCACACCCATCGGCTTCACCGCCGCGGCCCGCCCTCGCACGACTCGGGGCGAGGAGCGGTCCGGCGCTGCCGGCGGGGCGGGTCCCGCGGCAGCACGCAGGGCCCGCGAGGTTCGCCGGGACGCGGGCTGGTGCTTCCGATCTCTTCGCTTCTCGACGTCCCGCATCGCCTGCGCGTCGATCTTCTCGAAGGCGAGGGCGAGCGCGGCGCGCACGTCGGCCGTCTCCTCCTGCGCCTTCCACCGGCGCCGCCCGCGCGTGGCGATGATCTCCGCGCCGAATCGGTGCTTCTCGCGCGAGAGCACGACCCGCACTCCCGCCGGACCTCCCAGGTGCCGCTCGAGGCGCCGGACGCGCTCCTCGGCCAGTTGTCGCAGCGAGGGCGTCACCGAGACGTTTCGACCGGTGCATTCGACGGCCATCGACCACCTCCTCGATTGCTAGAAGCTCTGCTTGCGCTGGGACGAGGACGGGATGCGAAGCTCCTCGCGGTACTTGGCGACCGTTCGGCGCGCGATCTGGATCCCCTCGGCCCGAAGCTTCTGAGTGATCCGGGCGTCGGAGTGGGGACGCCGCGCGTCCTCCCCCTCGACGATCCGCGAGATCTTGTTCTTGATCGACAGCGACGAGACGTCGTCCCCCTGGGAGGAATCGATCCCGCTGTGGAAGAAGTACTTCATCGGGAAGAGGCCTCGCGGCGTGTGGATGTACTTGTTCGACACGACGCGAGAGACGGTCGATTCGTGCATCGAGATGTCGTTGGCGACGTCGCGCAGAACCAGCGGACGCAGGTGCTCGATTCCGTGATCCAGGAACTCGCGCTGGTGTCGGACGATCGAGTCGGCGACCTTGTAGATCGTGCGCTGACGCTGGTCGAGGCTCTTGATGAGCCATATTGCCGAGCGCATCTTGTCCTTGAGGTAGTTGGCGGCCTCCGCTCCGATCGCGCCGTTGCCGCCCCGGAGAAGCCGGCGATAAGCGGCCGAGATGCGGAGCTTCGGAAGTCCGTCTTCCGAGAGCTGGATGACGTATTCGTCGCTGATCTTGCGGACGAAAACGTCCGGCTCGACGTAGATCGTCCGCTCGCTCGAGTACTTGCGGCCGGGCTTCGGCTCGAGGTTCTTGATGATCTCGAACGCCGCCTGGATCTCCGACATGCCGACGCCGAGCTTCTTGGCCAGAGGCGCGAACTGACGGTTCAGGAACTCGGCCCAGTGCTCACGGATGATGCGCTCGATCAGCGCGTTCTCCACCCCGAGCGCCGCCAGCTGGATCAGGAGACAGTCGGGCAGATCGAAGGCTCCGACGCCCGCGGGATCGAAGGACCGCACGAGCGAGAGCGCCGCCTCGACGTCGGCGTCGTTGTCGTAGGGGGCCTGACGGATCTCGTCGCGGGAGACCCGCAGATACCCGTCCTCGTCGATGTTGCCGATCAGATACGCCGCGATGTCCCGGACATTCGGAGCGGCGTCCGACATGGAGAGCTGCCAAGTCAGGTATTCCGGCAGCCCCTCCGGTCGCGAAAGCACGTTCTCGAGCGAGTACTCCTCGGGCTGCTCCTGGTACTGCCGGGGGTTGTAGGCCGAATCGAGATAGTCCTCGAAGTAGGAATTGAAGTCGATCTCCTCGAAGGAGTCCCGTTCCTTCTCGGCCGCCGGCGCCGCTTCGGCCGGCGCCGCCGCGTCCTCGCTCTCGCGGGCCGCCTCCGTGCGCTCGGTCTCGGCAATCTCCTCCTGCTCCTCGAGAATCGGGTTCTCGACCATTTCCTGGGTGAGAACCTCCTGCAGCTCGAGCCGCGACATCTGCAGCAGCTTGATCGCCTGCTGCAGCGAAGGCGTCATGACCAGCCGCTGCGAGAGTCGGAGATTGAGTTTTTGTTCGAGGGGCATTGCAGAGCAGGCGGCTCTAATCGAGCCGGAAACCCTCCCCGAGGTAAATCTTCTTCACAACGGCATCACTCGAAAGTGCAAGAGGCGTGCCCGCACGGAGTATCTCTCCGCCGCTGATTATATAGGCCCGGTCCACGATGCTCAGGGTCTCGCGGACGTTGTGGTCTGTGATCAGGACGCCGATTCCGGAAGAGGCCAGCCGCTGCACGATCTTCTGGATGTCCAGGACCGCGATCGGGTCGATTCCCGCGAACGGTTCGTCGAGCAGGAGAAAGTACGGCGACAGGACGAGGCTGCGCGCGATCTCGACGCGCCGCCGCTCTCCGCCGGAGAGCGTGTAGCCTCGCTCGCGGGCGAGTTCCGTCAGCCCGAACTCCGCGAGCAGTGCGCGGCAGCGCTCCGCCCGTTCCTCGGGCCCGAGCGCGAGCGTTTCGAGGATCGCCAGCAGGTTCTCCTGGACGGTCATCTTGCGGAAGACGGACGGCTCCTGCGGCAGATAGGAGACGCCGGCTCGCGCTCGCCGATACATCGGGAGCTCGGTGACGTCGCGGTCCCCCAGCCGGACGCGGCCCTGGTCGGGGCGCACGAGGCCCACGACCATGGAAAACACGGTCGTCTTGCCGGCGCCGTTGGGGCCGAGCAGTCCGACGATCTCGCCGGCCGCGATCTCGAGCGACACGCCCCGGACGACCGTCCGCCCGCGGTACGCCTTGACGAGGCCTTCGGCCGAGAGGACCGGCCGGGGTCCGGATCTCGGAAGGTTCTGGCTCAATTCTTTTCGGTCGTCCGGTGAATCGTTTCGGTCTTGCCGCCTTCCGGCGCGGTGATCTCGACGCTACCGCCCCGGTCGAAGATCGTCAAGACGGCGCCGGCGACCTGATTGCCGCTGGCCTCCACGACGCGGGCGGGAGCGCCCCAGAGGACCGTCTTGCCCTGCTTCGGATAGTCCACGACCTTCTCGGCCGTCGCGGTGCGGCCGACCGTGTGGTCGGCCAGATCCACGTCGCCCGAGATCTCCATGCAGTCGAGACCCTGGTCCTTTCCGAGCCATGCCGTCGATTCCCCTCCCGTCGCTCGCCAGCCCGCGCCGCGGGTCACGACCACGCCGCCCTCGAAACGCCCGCTGCGATCCGTGTCGTGGTAGACGAGCTTCTTCGACGTGACGACCGAAGCCGACTTGTCGGGGGGGGCGGTCTTCGGCGCGGACGCTTTTTCGGCGGCCTTCGTGCGTTTTTCCGGAGCGAGAACGGCGCGGACGTTTTGCACGGCCGTCACGGTCTTCTCGGCGTCGGCCAGCGTGATGTCGTCGGCGAAGAGAGACGAGTCCTCCTGCCACAACGAAGCCGAGCCCGAAAGCGTGGCGACCTGCGTGGCGTCGTCGAGGACGATGCGGTCGGCCTTGCCGTAGCTCGGCTTCTTGGGGTCGCCGATGAACGTCACCATCCCGCTTTTCTTCTGATCGTCCGTTCCGAGGACCGCCCTGGCCCGGCCGTCTCCGCGAACCTGGTGGCGGGCGCGGTCGAGCTCGATCCGATCCGCCGACAGGCGCGAACGACCGCTCTCGACACGGGCCGCGTGCGTCGCGTCGCCCGTCAGGAGCCAGAGCCCGCTCTGGTCGAGCTCGACGGCCTTCGCCCCGTCGCCCTTGCGGCCGTCCGCCTCGACCTTCACGGATCCCTCGAGGACGACATTCTGAGCGTCGCCCTCGCGGGAGAAACCGAGGCGGCCCTGCTCGGCCTGCGCGCGGCTCGTCGTCCCTTCGAGCCGGAGGCCCCCGAGGGCCTTCGCCGCGGCCACCCGGCCGTCCTCGAAGGCGATCTCGATCGTCGGCGCGAGAAGGCGCCGGCCCGGCTCCCAGAGCATCGCCGGAGACCCGGTCAGCGTCAGGCCATGCGGCTTCCCGGCCGCGTCGAAGTTCAGGAGGCTCTCGTCGGCACTGTACTGGCGCTCGACCGGCGAGCCATGGGTCTCGGCCGAGGCCACGCCGCCGGGAGCGAGCATCCCGCGGACCCCTCCCGAGCCTCGCATCCACTCGGTGTGTCCCCCCGACGAGCCCGTCTTCACGACGACGTGCTCGGCCGCATATTGATCGCCCTTCTTGGAACGGCTGTCGACGACCTCGAGCTCGAGCACTCCGGGCTCGCGCCGGAAGATGCCCGACCTCGCCGTCAGCTGCGAGAGGCCCGCCGAATCCTCGCCACCCCCCGAGCCATGGATCGGGCCGGCGAGGTAGAGCGCCTTCTCGCGCAGGTCGTACCGCGCGGACGGCGCGTTGAGATCGATCGAGCCCTTCGCAAAGTGCACTGGCCGAGGAGCCTCGAGCGTGCGGGTGTTCGGGCGGTACTGGCCCTCGCTCGTCTCGGCGAGCGCGCCCTGATCGTCGTTCCAGTGCACGTTGCCCTCGAGGCGAGCCTCCCGCGTCCGCTCGTCGTAGGTGCCCCGGTCCGCGAAGACCGTGACCGGACGGCCGTCGTCCGGATAGAGGGTGAGGGTGACCTTCTGCCCCGCGTAGAGGTCGGGAGCCAGGCCCGCTCCGGGTCCATACCCGACCGTGTGGTCCGCCTTGATGCGCAGGACCGGCTTTCCGCCCGACTCCTCGGTGAAATCGAACCCGTCGAGCAGCGTCGTCGCCTGGCCGCGCACACCGTCAGACGGCGCCGGCACGGGACTGCGGTTCTTGCCCTCGGCTTCCGGCCGCCGGCCCGGCCGGAAGGAGAAGACGAGCAGGGCCCCGAACGCCAGCGCAGAAAGGAGGACGGCGATTTCCGAACGGCGGATCTTCACGGAATCACGCTCGCCGCCCGGCCGCGAAGAATCTCGGCCTCGATGCCGTACCCGCGGCGATCTTCGGACAGGCGATAGTGAACGTCGAAGGGCCCCCCCGACGAAACCAGACCGGTCAAAGTCGAGTCGGGCTGCCACGCGATGGCCCGGAGGCCGCGCTCCCGGCAGGCGAGGCGGCCCCGGAGCCCCGAGGTCCCGACGGGCGAAAACGACGAGAAGGTCCGGGCGCCCCGGGCGAAAAAGACCGGCCGCGGGTTGCCCGACCCGTGAGGCTCGAGCCGCGCGAGCTCGCGCACGAGGGACTCGCCGACGGCCTCGAGCGGCAGCTCCGCGTCGGCCTCCAGCCGGGGGATGAGGAGCTCGGGCGGGACGCGCTCGCGAAACAGGGCCCTCGCGTCGGCGCGGAAGGCGTCGAAGCCCTCGGCGGGCAGAGAGCCTCCGACCGCCTGATCGTGACCTCCGAAGTCGGTGAACCTCGCGGACAACTCCTTGAGGATCCCATGCAGCGAAACGCCCGGGATGGATCTCCCCGAGCCGCTCACGCGTCCTCCCTCCATTCCGAAGAGGAGGACCGGCCGGTGGTATTCCCGGGCGAGGCGCGAGGCGGCGATGCCGAGCACTCCGCGATGCCACTCCGCGTCGACCTCGACGAGCAGCGCGTCGTCCGGAGCCGGGCCGATGCGCTCGCGCGCCTGCGCGACGACGCGGCGCTCGAGGGCCTGCCGTTCGGCGTTGCGCGACGAGAGCTCCCGGGCCACCTCGGCCGCTCGCGCCGGATCGCGCTCCTCGAACAGCGAGAGTGCGAGCATCGCGGTATCGAGGCGGCCCGCGGCGTTTAACCGCGGGCCGACGCGGAAGGCGATGTCTTCGGAGGTGGGGGCCGCGCCGGCCGGAATTCCGGATTCCGCCAGCAGGGCCTTCAGGCCCGGAGCGCGGGAGGAGGCGAGGGCCGCGAGGCCGAGGGCCGCGATGACGCGGTTCTCGCCGTCGAGAGGCACGAGGTCGGCGATCGTCCCGAGACAGGCCGCCCGCAGCAGAGACTGCCGGGACACGGGCCGGCCGCCGGCCCGCCCGACGGCCTCGGCGATCTTCATGGCAACCGCCGATGCGGCGAGCTCCTTGTACGGGTAAGGGCAGCCCGGCTGCCGCGGGTTGACGACGACGGCGCCCGCCGGCAGCTCGTCCGGGACGAGGTGATGATCGGTGACGATGACGTCCACTCCCGCCGCCCTCGCGCACGCGACGCCCTCGACGGCGCCGATGCCGCAGTCGACGGTGATGATCGTCGCGGGACGCAGGTCCTCGAGGACGCGGCGCACGGTGTCCGGCTTCAGACCGTATCCATCGCGCAGCCGGTGAGGGATGAAGGCCACGGCATCGGCGCCGAGCCGCGCCAGGGCCGCGCGCAGCTGGGCCACGGCCGTCACCCCGTCCACGTCGTAGTCGCCGAAGACCACGACGCGGCCGGCCCGGCGCACCGTCGAGACGAGCAGATCCGCGGCCTCGACGGAGCCCTTGAGCAGAGAGGGATCGTGTAATCCCGTTTCGTCGGGCGAGAGAAAGCGCCGCGCCGACTCGCCGTCGGCGATTCCCCGGGACCGCAGCAGCGACGCGAGCGTCGGCGAAACGCCGGCCTCGCGCGCGAGCCGGGCCGTCGCCGCGGGGTCGGACGCCGCGAGAGTCCAGGGCGCGGCCATCGCCTCGATCGTCGCCGGACGCGAGGACAGACTTCGTCCGGGCGCGGGAGATGCGGGCGGCGCGGCCGGCGCCGGGCTCACGACGGCCCGACGGTCTCGAATCGGCCGAGGGAGCGAAAGCGCCGATAGCGGCGTTCCCGGCGCTCCTCGGCCGTCAGGTCGGCGACCTCGGCGAGGTGCCGGTCGACGGCCTCCCCCACCGCGGCGGCCGAGCCCGCGGGATCCGCGTGGGCGCCGCCCGGCGGCTCCGGAACGATCTCGTCGACGACGTCGAGCTCCCGGAGATCGGAGGCGGTCAACTTCATCGCCTCGGCCGCCTCCTTCTTTCGCCCGGCGTCCTTCCAGAGGATCGACGCGCAGCCCTCCGGTGAGATCACCGAGTACGTCGAGTGCTCGAGCATCAGCACCCGATCCCCGATGCCGAGGGCCAGCGCGCCTCCGGACCCGCCCTCGCCGGTCACCGTCACGATGATCGGAACGTGGAAGCGCGCCATCTCGCGCAGATTGACGGCGATCGCTTCGGCCTGCCCGCGCTCCTCGGCGTCGATGCCGGGATAGGCCCCGGCGGTGTCGACGAACGAGAGGATCGGACGCCCGAACTTCTCCGCGAGCTCCATCACGCGAAGCGCCTTGCGGAACCCCTCGGGTCGGGGCATCCCGAAATTGCGCCGGATCTTCTCCTTGGTGTCTCGTCCCTTCTGGTGCCCGACCACGGCCACCGGCCGTCCCCGAAACCGCGCGAGACCCGCGACGATGGCGGCGTCGTCGGCGAACTTGCGGTCGCCGTGGAGTTCGACGAAGTCCGTCATCAGGGCCTCGATGTAGTCGAGGGGATACGGGCGTCCCGGGTTGCGGGCGACCAGCGTCTTCTGCCATGGCGTCAGGTTGGCGTAGATCTCGCGCGAGACGCGGTCCAGCTTTTCGCGGAGCTTCTCGATCTCGCGGCGGTGGGCGGCGTCGTCGGGAAGGGCGGACAGCTCCTCGATGCGCCGCCGCAGCCGCACGATGGGCTCTTCGAAGTTTCCGTCCTCGGTGTTCACCCCGTGATTGTACCGGGGTCGCGCGGAGCGGACCTCAGAGCAGGTCCTGCGGATCCACGTCCACGGCGATCTGAACGCCGGCCGGAGGACGGTCGGGCACGGACCCCTCGAGCGCGGCAAGGACCGCCCGGCGGTCGGCCGCACGCAGCAGGATCTGAAACCGCCAGCGTCCCTGCAGCCGCTCGAAGGGCGCCGGAGCCGGTCCCGAGAGGCGCAGATCGACGCCCGATCCTCCGAGCGACCGGCCGAGCTCCGCGGCGGCGGCGGCTGCGCGGTCGCGGTCGGACGACGAGATCGTGAGCGCGGCCATCTCCGAAAACGGGCGGGTAGAAGAAGACGCGGCGAAATTCGAGCTCGGCCGCCGCGAAGCCCGCCACGTCGTGCTCCGCCGCGCGCCGGATCGCCGGGTGGGAAGGATGAAACGTCTGGACGTGCACGGATCCCGCGACGTCGCCGCGACCGGAGCGGCCGGCGACCTGCGCCAGCAGCTGGAAGGTCTTCTCGCCGGCGCGAAAGTCGGGGAAGTGGAGCATCGTGTCGGCCGAGAGGACACCGACGGCGGTCACTCCCGGAAAGTCGTGGCCCTTCGCGACCATCTGAGTCCCGATCAGGCACGAGACCTCGCCGCGGCGCATCCCCTCGACGACCGCGGCCGCGCCCCCGCGCCGCCTCGCCGTGTCGCGATCCAGCACGGCATGGGAGACGCCGGGAAAGAGCTCGGCGAATCGGTCCGCCACCCGCTCGGTGCCCGCCCCGATGGCCTCGAGGACCGCGCCGCCGCATTCGGGACAGCGCGCCGGCCGCGGCACGCGCTCGCCGCAGTAATGGCAGAGCAGCGTGCGGCCGCGGTCGTGCACCGTTCGCGCCACGCTGCACCGGCTGCAACGGAAGTCGTGGCCGCAGTCGCGGCAGAGCAGGAACGGAGCGAATCCCCGGCGCGGCTGGAGCAGGATCGCCTGTTCGCCGCGGCCGAACACCTCGCGCAGCCTCGCGAGCAGGGGCGCGGAGAAGAGCGGGATGCCCTTCTCCTCGGGCCGCGCCGTCTCGCGCCGCAGGTCCACGATCTCGACGCGCGGGAGAGGACGCGCGGCGATGCGCTCCGGCAGCCGCAAGGCCGCGAGCCGCCCGCGCTGCGCGGCGTGCCAGGCCTCCATCGAGGGCGTGGCCGATCCGAAGACGAGCGCCGCCCGGGAGTGTTTCGCGCGCAGCGCGGCCGCCTCGCGGGCGTCGTAGCGCGGCGACTCTCGCTGCTTGTACGACGCATCGTGCTCCTCGTCGACGACGAAGAGACCGGGATCCGCGACCGGAGCGAAGACGGCCGAGCGCGGGCCGATCACGGCGCGCGCCGCCCCCGATCGCACGCGGTCCCACGCCTCGCCTCGCTCGCGCTCGGAGAGTGCCGAGTGAAGGACCGCCGCCGTGTCCGGGAACTGGCGCTTGAGCTCTCGCGCGAAGACGGGCGTCAGCGCGATCTCCGGAACGAGCCAGATCGCCCCGCGCCCGATGTCCAGGGCGGTGCGGATGGCGCGCAGGTACACCTCGGTCTTTCCGCTGCCCGTGACGCCCTCGAGAAGGGCCGGGAAATACGCCCGGCTCCGGATCGCTTCGGCGATTGCGGCGATGGCCCCGGCCTGGGCGGAGGTCGGCTCGATGCGCACCGCGCGGTCCGCGGCGCGAGGCTCCGGCTCGCGGAGGTCCTGTTCGAAGGACCGCAGCAGCCCTTTTTCCACCAGGCTCCGAAGGACCGCCGCTCCCGCCCCGGTCGCGGACCCGATCTCGGCGCGGGCCGCCGGTCTCCCGAGCGCCTCGAGCCAGGCGACGATTTCGCGACCCTTGCGGCCGCGGCCGAGCGCGCGATCGGCCTCGGCGCCGCGCACGGGCCCGAGGTCGTAGGCCATCTCGCGCCGCTTCGCCCGCGTTCGAAGGAACGCTCCCGTCCCGATCCACCCGCGATCCTCGAGGCTTCGGATCGCCTCGCGCCGCTCGGGCCCCTCGCCGGGAAGATCGCGGGCGCGGACCGGCTCGCCGCCGGCGAGCGCGTCGAGAATCGCCCTCTCGGCCGGCGACGCCGCCGCCGCGAGGGCGCCCTTCCCCGTGATGCGGTACCGCACGGTTCCGGAAGCCGGAAGCCGCGCCGGCAGCGCGCTCTTCAAGACCTCGCCGGTCGACGCGAAGAAGCGGTCCGCGACTTTACCGGCCAGGAGCAGCAGGTCCGGCGGACAGACCGGCTCGTCGTCGAGCACGTCGATGATCTCGCGCAGGGAGTCGGGGGCCGGAGCCGAATCCTCCGCCAGCACGATGCCGGTCAGCGCCCGCTCCCCGAACGGGACCCGCACCCGGCTGCCGGGCCGCGGGCGCGGCATCGAGGCCGGGACGGCATACGTGAAGTGGCGCCGCAACGGCAGCGGCAGCGCCACCGCCACGGTGCGCGCGGTCTCTCTCAGATCTGGGACGCTGGAGGCGATGGAGAATCCTCGGAGTCGTCCCGCACGAACACGTGGCGATGCCGGGCGGGGTCCCAGCGATACCGGCGCGTGAGGTCCTCGGAGACGTCCGGCGTGACGACGATGGCGTCGCGATCGATCGAGAGGTCGCCGTCCGCGAGCGAGATCTCCTTCTCGAGGAACCCGCCCGCCTCGAACTGGCCCTCGGGCTTTCCGGAGAACACCACGACCGAGAACCACGGCGTGTCGTGGTCCGAGTCCCGGCGGATGAACGCGACGACGAAGTCGAGGATGCCGTCGTCGTTGTCGTCGCCCCGCACGAAGTAGGGATGGTAGACGCCGTACAGGCCATCCATGCCGTCGTCGTCCGAGTGGCGGTGATCGGAGTCGGTCGCGACGCGAAGATCGGGATGGCGGCGAAGAAACTCGTCGATCGCCGCTTGCTCGCCGGGAGTGAAGTCGTACCCGGCGTCGGCGGCGCGAGCCGGCAGAGCGGCCGTCGGCGAGGCCTCGAGCCCCGGGACGCGTGTGGCCACGGCGGCCTTCACGGGGACCGGGCGCTTCCCGCAGGCCGCGGTCAGGATCGCGGCCGCGAGAGAGGCGGCGAGCCGGAATCCGACTCCGCGCGTGGCGCGCGCTTCCGAGGTCATCGTGTTCGCATCCGGACCGCCGATTCTACGGCAGCGCCGGCCTGTGAGAAGATCACGCCGATTCCATTTCGAGAGGAGGACGCGATGTTCAGTTGGCCCCAGGATTTCATGACCAACTTTCAATTCCTGCTTCGCTGGATCCACTTCCTCGCCGGCATCACGTGGATCGGGCTCCTCTACTTCTTCAACCTCATCAACGGCCAGTTCCTGAAGGAGCTCGACGCGGCGACCCGCGGCAAGGTCGTGCCGAACCTGATGCCCAAGACCCTCTTCTGGTTCCGCTGGGGCGCGATCTTCACGTGGTTCTCGGGCTTCATCTACTACTTCCTGCTCGTCGACGCCGAGGCGAAGACGATCGGGCACATGCCCCTCGTGTACTTCCTGGTCGGCTGGTCGATCGCGTTCACCGTCATCGCCGGGCTCTATCGGGTCGCCGTTTCCGGCGGCCCGCTCAAGGACGGGCGCGTCCTGGCCGTCGTCGTCGTGATCGTCGTCGCCTTCATCGGCTATGCCACCTCGCTCATGGCCCGGACCGCCGGGGCGTCCAGCCGCGTTCTCTCGATCATGATCGGCGGCGGGATCGGCACGATCATGCTCCTGAACGTGTGGATGATCATCTGGCCGCTGCAGAAACGAATCATCGCCGCCGTCAAGGCGACGGCGGAGACCGGCGCGGCCGCCCCCGCCGATCAAGCGGCCTGGTCGCGGCGCGCGTTCCTGGCCTCGCGCACGAACTCCTGGCTCTCGATCCCGATGCTCTTCTTCATGGGAGCGGCGAGCCACTTCCCCATCTTCTCGACGCTCGACAAGGTCGCGTCGCCCTAGGGGCTCTCGCCTCCGGCCGAGACGGTGCGGAACGCAAGGGCGGCCGACGAGGCCGCCCGTTTCATTTTCCCGCGAGGAAGTCGCGCACCAGCTTCATGTCTTCCCAGACGTCCTTCTTGCGCTCCGGCGAGCGCAGGAGAAACGCGGGATGGAACGTCGGCATGACGCGCACTCCCCTCGCCGTCCGCCAGCGCCCCCGCAGCCGGCCGATCGGCTCGTCGGTCTCGAGGATGGCCTGCGCGGCGAAGGTCCCGAGCGTCACGATCGCCCTGGGCGCGATGAGGCGGATCTGCTCGTCGAGAAACGGGCGGCAGGCGGCGACCTCGTCCGGCTCCGGATTGCGGTTGTTGGGAGGCCGGCAATTATGGACGACGCCTCCCGCCGTGACGAAGTTGTGCGTGCCTTCGACGTCGATACAGAAAGAACGTCTTGTCCGAACGAGCGTCGGAAGTCACGTCTTCGATCTCGGCCTCGTCGAACAGCACCTCGGCCTCTCCGGGTGCCCACCGGCTCGGATCGTATGGCCTGGACGACGAGACGGCCGGGTCGAGCTTGTAACGCATCGCCGGTGGCACATAAGGCGAAAGCCGTTCCGACAGCCTCCCCGAGGTGGTCGCATCGAAGAAGAGTCTTCCGTCGAGAGCCCGTGCCGGAAGACCGACGCGATCGAGCTCCCGCAGGAGAAGGGACCGGTCATCGTCGTCGAAGCCGCAGGTCGCAATCTCCGAAAGCGGCCGTCTCGGCGGCCGGATTCGCGTGTCGCCGTCGTCCATGAACCAGATCGCCAGCATGCGATCGTTGAGGCAGCCGTCCAGTGAAGGCGGCACGCGCTTGCGCGGCCGATAGAATTCGCTCCGCAGGAAACCCAGAGCGCGGTGCGCACGGGTACGAACCTCCACGACGCCGCATCGCGCTGGTCCACCCGCGACCGCCGCGACGCGGAACCCCCGGCCGACCGGGCTCAATTCCTCGAGAAGGGCGCTCTTGAAGAGGGCGTATTCCGCCTGGCGACTCGGATGCGAGAACGACAAGAATCCATTGCCCGCGCGGAGGTGCCCGTCTCCGAGCAGCGTGCCCCAGACGACATCCCGGGCAACGGAACTCAGTCCCTGCCCCGTGGCGATTCGAGTCCCCGGAGCGATGTCCCCGGCCGGAACGTATCCGCGATCGGTGAGGACCGGGTGATCGCCGGTGAGCTCAATGGAAGCTCTGGCCGCTCCGACTCGATTGGCGGATGCATAGGACAGCCTGTATACGCGCCGGTCTCCCAGCGCCGTCGCGTGCCACCCGATCACGCGTCTGGCAACGAGGCATCCCCGGTCCACCGACATGACCGTTCCGGCATACCGCGATCGAACGAGCCGCCCGATCCGCTCCCAGGACCCGTCTCCGAGCTGTACAGCCGCGTTGTACCGGAGACACTTCAAGACGTTCGCGATGAAAACATCCTCGCGCTTCGAGCCGATCGCCTCGATGATCTTGGTCAGCAGCTGGCCGGCCCGCCCGACGAACGCGAGCCCCTGCTCGTCCTCGTCGCGGCCCGGAGCCTCCCCGACGAACATCAGCTCCGCCCTCGGATTTCCCTGGCCGAAGACGATGTTCGTCCGGGACTTCGAGAGCTTGCACCGCGGGCATCCCTCGAGAAACGCCTGGAGGCTCGGCAGGTCCGGCATCGAGCCCGGGCTCACGGAACCTTCCGCTCTTGCCGCCTTTCGATCGAGAAAGACGTCCGACACGCCGAGGTCGCGGAAGAACTCGAGCTGCTCGCGCGTCCGGTCGGCCACCACGGCCGGAGTGTATCGCCGGGCGCCGGACGAACCGGCTAGGGCCGGGAAGCCGCGCCGGAAGGGGCCAGACGCGATGCCCGCGCGGCGCGCCACGCATCCCAGATCCGCTCGGCCACTTCGCGCTTGCTTCGCCGGGACACCGGCTCGGCGTCGCCGCCCCGGCCGACGATCCAGACCTCGTTGTCTTCGGCGTCGAATCCGATGCCGGGCCGCCCGACGTCGTTGACGACGATCAGATCGGCGCCCTTCGCGGCGAGCTTGGCGCGCCCGCGCTCCACCAGATCCTCGGTCTCCGCCGCGAACGCCACGACCGTCTGTCCCCGGCGCAGGGGCGCGAGGCTCGCCAGGATGTCCCTCCCGGGATTCAGGCGGAGCCGCTGCTCCCCCTCCGAACGGTGGAGACGCCGCGGACTCGTATCGGGAATGAAGTCGCTCACGGCCGCGGCCATGGCGAGGCCGTCGCACTCGGGGAACTCGCGGACCAGCAGGGCGTGGAGATCGTCGGCCGTCTCGAAGTCGAGTACGCGCATTCCCCGGGGCCGGGGAAGGGCCGTCGGTCCGGCCGCGAGCGTGACGGCGGCTCCGCGGTCGCGGGCGGCCTCGGCGAGCGCAAAGCCCATTCGCCCGCTCGAACGGTTCGAGACGAAGCGCACGGGATCGATGGGTTCGCGCGTCGGGCCCGCCGTGACGAGGAGCTTCAGCCCCGAAAGGTCATCGCGGGGATCGACCGCCAGCCGCCAGGCTTCCGCGGCGATCGCGGCGGGCTCCGACATCCGGCCCACGCCCTCCCTGCCCGACGCGAGCGGCCCGCTCTCGGGGCCGATGAACGCCGCTCCGCGCGATCGGAGCGTCTCCACGTTCGCCCGCACCGCCGGGCTCTCCCACATGGCGGATTCCATGGCCGGAGCGAGGAGAAATGGTCCCCGATAAGCCAGAAACGCCGTCGTCAGGAAGTCGTCGGCCAGGCCGTGGGCGAGCTTGCCGAGGGTATGCGCGGTCGCCGGAGCCACCACGATCAGGTCGATCGCGCCGGCGGCTTCGACGTGCTCGACCGACGGAACGTTGGCCGAGCCCCAGACCTCGGTGAAGACCTCGTGCTTCGAGAGCGCCGCGAACGTCAGGGGCGCGACGAACTCGCGGGCACCCCGCGTCATCGCCACCCGAACGTCGGCGCCGCGCGCCGTCAGCTCGCGCAGCACCTCGACGGCCTTGTACGCGGCGATCCCACCGGACACGCCGAGCAGGACGCGGGGAGGCCGGTTCATGGATGGCGCAAAGCGTTAGCCGGCGGACTCTTCTCCGACCAGCTCTTCCTCCGCCGCTTCCGTCTCCTCGCCGGGCGCCTCGAGGATTCCTCCCTCGGCGCCGTAGCCCCACCGCACCTGGTCCTCCGCGAACTCCGCGGCGGCGAGGCGGGTCGGCTTCAGCGGGCGGTCCGTGTCCAGCTTGGGCCGCGCTCCGCGCATCAGTTGCTCGGCGCGGCGGGCGATCAGGAGCACGAGGCGAAATTTGCTGTCCACACCTTCGGGTATCGGCTGAATCATGTTGTTCCCAACCTCTTCTATCGAAAGTCTTTGCGCAGCCGGTCGAGGATTCTCGATTGCCGCGCCGGCGACAGACGCGTCGCGCGAACCACGGATTCTAACTCAAGAGTGGCCCTCTCCAGATCGTCATTTACGATAACGTACTGAAAAGACTCGGCTTGTTCGATTTCCTTCGCGGCGTTGATGAGCCGCTTCCGTATGGCGTCCTCCCCGTCGAGGCCCCGGCTGCGAAGCCTTCGCTCGAGCTCCGACGCGGAGGACGGGATGATGAAGACCGAGATCGCTTCCGGCAATGCCGTGCGGATGTCCTCGGCCCCCTGGACGTCGATGTCGAGGATGACGTCTTCTCCGGCCGCCAGGCGCGGCAGGACTTCCGACTTCGCGGTTCCATAGAAATTTCCATGCACCTCGTTGTGCTCGAGAAACTCGGCGTGCCGGGCCATGCCCTCGAACTCGGCCGCCGAGACGAAGTGGTACTCGCGTCCGTCCTGCTCGCCGTCTCTCTTCGGACGCGTCGTGTGCGACACCGAAAACCGCAGCGGCTCGCCGCCCGGGGGATGCGCCAGCAGCCGGCGGATGAGCGTCGTCTTTCCCCCGCCCGACGGCGACGAGACGATGAAGAGAAAGCCCGGCGGCGCACCGCTCATTCGATGTTCTGGACCTGCTCGCGGATCTTCTCGGTCTCGGCCTTCATGTCCAGAACCTCCCGCGTCGAGGCCAGGTCCCGGCTCTTCGAGCCGAGCGTGTTCAATTCCCGCAGGATCTCCTGCGTCAGGAAGTCCAGGCTCTTTCCCACCGAACCGTTCCCGCGCGCGACGATCCCCTCGAACTGGTCGAGGTGTCCCTGGAGCCGCTGCAGCTCCTCGGCGACGTCGGAACGCTCGGCGGCGAGGGCGGCCTCCTGTTCGAGCCGTGCCGGGTCGAGCGTGACGTCCGGAAAGAGCGACCGCACCCGCTCGCGCAGCGTCGCCGCGATGTTGCGGGCGATCTCCTCCCGCCGCGCGGAGAGGGCTGTCGCCTTCCGCCGGAGCAACTCGATCCGCGGCCCGAGGTCCGCGGCGATGGCGGCTCCCTCCGTGTCGCGCATGGCGACGAGCGCGGACACCGCCTCCCCGGCCAGGGCCTCGAGCGCGGCCACCTCGTCGGCCGTGAACGTCTCGCTGGCGGACTCGACGACGACCGCCTGCGGTATCGTCAGCAGGTCCCGGACCGAGAGCGTGCCTTCGATGGGGTACCGGGCCGACAGCCCCTTGAGCCGCGAGAGCAGCGCGTCGAGCAGCGCCTCGTCCACGGTGATCGCGACATCCGACGCGCTCGTGCGGCGAATCCGGAGCGTGACTTCGACCTTTCCTCGGTGCAGCTGGCGCGCGAAGACGCGGCGCAGGGAGGGCTCCAGGGCCGCCTCGGTCTCCCGCGTCTTGATCGTCAGGTCGAGGAACCGGCTGTTCACGCTCCGGGCCCCGATCTCGGCCGTGCGGCCCTCGCCGACGGGTCCGCTCGCCCGCCCGAACCCGGTCATGCTCCGCACGGTCATGACCGGCTCACCGGCTCCGCGGATTCGGCGTCCGCCGCGAACTGCTGCATTTCGTGCAGCCTGCGATAGAGGCCCGGGCGAGTCAAGAGCTCGGCATGGGTGCCCTCTTCGGCGATGACTCCCCCGTCGAGGACGACGATGCGGTCCGCTCGCCGGACGGTCGAAAGCCGGTGGGCGATGACGAGCGTCGTACGGCTCCGCATCAGGTTCGACAGGGCGCGCGCCACGAGGGCCTCGGACTCGGAATCGAGCTGGGAGGTCGCCTCGTCCAGAATGAGGATCGGCGCATCCTTGTAGATCGCGCGCGCGATCGCCAGGCGCTGCCTCTGGCCGCCCGAGAGTCGGGCCCCTCCCTCTCCGACCGGGGAGTCGTAGCCCTGCGGAAGACGCTCGATGAACTCGTCGGCACAGGCCGCCCGGGCCGCCGCCCGAACCCTCGCCTCGTCCGGAGAGCGCTCGCCGTAGGCGATGTTCTCCCGGACCGTCGTGTCGAACAGGATCGTCTCCTGCGTCACCAGGCCGACCTGCCGCCGCAGCGACGCGAGCGCGGCGTCGCGCAGGTCCACGCCGTCGAACGTGACGCGGCCGGATGTCGGATCGTAGAGCCGCGGCAGGAGGTTGACGAGGGTCGTCTTTCCGGCGCCGGAGACGCCGACGAGCGCGATCGTCTCGCCGCGCGCGATCGTCAGATCGACGCCGTCGAGGACCGGCTCCGCTCCGTAGCCGAAGCGCACGGCCTCGTACCGGATGGCGCGGGCGAAGGGGGGAAGCGGGCTGGCGTCGGCCTTCTCGACGAGGTCCTTCGGGCCGTCGATGATGCCGAAGAGCCGCTCGGCGGCCGCCAGCGCGACCTGGAGCACGATGTTGGTCTTCGTGACGTCCTTCAGCGGCTTGTAGAGCATCATGATCGCGGCGAGAAACGAGAGCAGTCCCCCGACCGTCATCCGCCCGGAGTGGATCTGGCCGGCCGCATAGACGAAGACCAGGGCCAGGCCGATCCCGGCCAGGACTTCCATGAGCGGCGAATTCATCGCCTGGAGCCGCATCGTCTGGCGGCTGGCCGAGAAGTAGCGGCCGTTCGCGCGCTCGAAGCGCCCGGCCTCGAACTCCTCCATCGCGTACGTCTTGATGAGCCGGTGCCCGCGGAGCGTTTCGCCGAGCAGGGCGCCCATCTCCCCGATCCGCTCGCGCGCCGAGAGGCTCGAGCGTCGCAGCGTCCGGAAGTTCGCGACGATCGGAACGACGAGCAGCGGCGCGACCACCAGGACCGCCGTGGCGAGGACGAAGTTCAGAGAAAAGACATAGACGAGGACGAGGACCATCGTCAGCATTCCCTGCACGAAATCGGCGAGCCGCGAGCCGAACGCGGACTGGATCTGGTCGGCGTCCGAGAGCAGCCGGCTCATCAGCTCACCCGAGGAGCCCTCGACCGAGAAGCGCGTGGATTGGTCGAGGATCGCCCGGTACGCGTCGCGGCGCAGGTCGCGAACCATCGAGAGGCCGATCGAGTTCAGGGCGAACTCCGACAGGTACGCGAAGACGTTCTTGACGAGCAGCGAGGCGACCAGCAGGAGCGGGACCGCCCATCGCGCGCCGAGCCCGACGGCCCCCGCCGCGCCCCGCACGGCCGCGTAGCCGCTCTCGAGAGCGCCGAGCAGGGGCGCGAGCCGGCCCGAGGAAGGCGACGACACTCCTGTGAGCGCGGCGGATGCGCCCGCGCCGAGCGCCTCGTCGATCACCTTCTTCAGGAGAAAGAGAAGGGCCACCGTCGCGGCGGAGACCAGCACCATCGCCAGGAGAGCGAGCACGGCCCGGGCCGCGTACCGCCGGAAGTAGCGAAGCAGGCGCGACAGGGGTCTCACGAGGCGGTCCCCGCCGCCGGGGCGACCGCTCCCCGGCCCGCGTCCTCCAGCGCCGACAGCACGTAGGCCGCGGCCCGGGCGCTCGCTCCGGGAGGCCCCAGCTCCCGGGCGACGCGTGCCAGCGAGCGCTTCATGGTGGCGCATCGATCGGGAGATTCGAGCAGAGCCTCCGCTTCCCGCAGGAGGTTCTCGGCGGTGAGGCGCTCCTGCACGAGCTCGGGAACGACCGACTCGCCGGCGACGATGTTGACCATCGAGATCCAGCGCAGGCGCACGAGTGCCCGCGCGATCGTATGGCTCAGGGTCGAGGTCCGATAGACGACGACCATCGGTGCGCCGCAGAGCGCCGTCTCGAGCGTGGCCGTGCCCGAGGCGACGAATGCGAGATCCGCCGACGCCAGGATCGGGTGCACTCCGGTCGAGACGACCGCGATCCCGCGCTCGGCGGCTCCGGCGAAGCCGCTCTGGGGAATCTCCGGAGCCCGGACGGCCACGACCTCGAGGTCGTGCGTCTTCGACAGCCGGGCAGCGGTTTCGGACATCACCGGCCAGTGCCGCTCCATCTCCCCCGGCCGGCTGCCGGGCAGCAGCACGAGGCGCCGCCGGGTCTTCGCCGGCAACGGCGAGGGCTTCGCGAGCCCCTCCTGGACGTCCTCGACGAGCGGATGCCCGGCCCAGACCGCATCGGCCCCGAGGCGCCGGTAGATCTCCGTCTCGAAGGGGAAGAGGGTAATGATGCGGCGGGCTCGCGAGGCGATCGTCCGCGCTCTCCAGCGGCGCCATGCCCAGACCTGCGGGCTGACGTAGTAGACGAGCGGTATCCCGAGGCGGCGCAGCCGCCGGGAGAGGAGACCGTGAAAATCCGGAAAGTCGATCAGCACCGCGGCATCGGGGCGCCGCGACGCGGCGGCCTCCGCGAGGACGGAGAGCGCCTTCATCACGCCGGGCAGCTTCTCGACCGCCTCCCAGATCCCGACGACCGAGATGGCCTCGGGCCGAACGATCGCGTCCAGGCCTCCGGCGACCATTCGACCTCCTCCCATGCCGAAGACCGTCAGGTCCGGGCGCTGATCCTGCAGGGCGCCGAGGAGACGGGCGCCGTGAAGGTCCCCGGATGCTTCGCCGGCCGAGATGAGAAGGTTCATGGACGGCCGGGAAGGATCATTCAGCCCCGACTTCCCGGGCTCCTGCTACCGGGGAAACGGGTACATCAGCCACGCCACGGCGAGCCCGCCGAGGACGAGCGACGCGAGGATGACGCCGAAGAGCTTCCAGCGTTCCCGCTTCTCCTGCCTCCAGAGCAGCGCGAAAAAGGCGGACACCAGAAACGCATAGAACACCATGATCACGAAGTGGTCCACGGGGATCAGGGCGATCATCGCTTCTTCCCGGCGGCCAGGTCGTACGCGTCGAGCACGAGGAGCAGGTTCATGAGGCCGGCCGTCAGCAGGTAGGCGCAGCCATACTCGTACGTCGGCGAAAGGATGGTCCCCGCGGGGTTCTCGAGCACACCGCGTGCCACGAGGTTGAGCAGGCCCGCACCGTAGACGGCGAAGGTCGCCAGGATCGTCAGCGGCTGCCCGTCCTCGATGGTGTAGAGGCGCCCCTGAAACGACAGTCCGGCGAGAAAGGTCGCGGCGACGATCAGCGCGAACGCCACCGCCGTGCGGCGTCGGCCGAGGTAGAAATGCCCGAGTCCGGGGACGAGCCAGGCGAGGATCATCGCGACCGTCGTCGAACGCCGCGGAGCGGTCTCCGCGCTCATGCTCGCGCCTCGAAGAGCGTTGCGAGCCGCCGCCGCGTCACGCCGAGATCTTCCGGCACGACGCGCACGCCGCCCGTTACCGTCATGAAGTTCGTGTCGCCGGCCCAGCGCGGAACGACGTGGACATGGTAATGGTTCGCGACCCCGGCCCCGGCGGCGCTTCCGAAGTTGACGCCGACGTTCAGGCCGTCGGTCCGGTACTCGGCCACCAGGATCGACTGGGCCCGCGCCACGGTCGCGATCAGCTCGTCGAGCGTCTCCCGGCTCGAATCGGAGAACCACGCCTCATGGGCGAGCGGCGCCACCATCACGTGGCCGTTGGTGTACGGATAGCGGTTCAAAACCACGAAGACCCTCTTTCCCCGGAACACGACGAGCCCTCCCTCGTCGTCTCGCGAGGCCGCCGCCTCGCAGAATATGCACGCCACGTTTTTGTCCGACACGAGGTACTCGTACCGCCAGGGGGCGAAGAGAACGTCCGGCATTACCGGTTGATCAGTTCCTTCAGCTCCTTGCCCGGCTTGAAATAGGGAATCTTCTTCGCGGGGACCGAGACCTTGACGCCCGTCTTGGGGTTTCGGCCCATGCGGGCGCCGCGTTCGCGCAGCCGGAAGGAGCCAAAGCCGCGCAGCTCGATTTTCTGGCCTTCCTTGAGCGAACGAACGATCGCCTCGAAGACCGTGTCCACGATCGCCTCCGCCTGCTTCTTGGTCACGTCCGTCGCCACGGCCACGCGCTCGATCAATTCGGCCTTCGTCATCGCCCGCGTCTCCTCGCGAACCGGAGAAGATTCCATCCGCCCGGCACTCCGCTACTCTTTCGCCGCCTCGTCGGCCTTCTTGCGAGTCCGCTTCTTCTTCGGCGCGGGCTCCTCGGCCGCCGCCGCCGGAGCCTCGGGAGCCGCCGCGGGCGCCTCCTCGGCCACCGCCTCGGGAGCCGCTGCCGCCGCGTCGTCCACGTGGAGACCCGACAATCCCACCTTCATGTCGGCGTCCTCGATGCGGAGGATCTTCGCGCGGAGCGTGTCGCCTTCCTTGTAGTGCTCCTGCGGCTTCTCGCCCCGGGCGAGGGGCGTTTCCGAAACGTGCATGAGGCCCTCGACGAGGGACTCGATCTGGACGAAGACGCCGAAATCCGCGACGCGGGTGACGATCCCCTCGACCACGTCGCCCGGCTGGTGCTTGTCCTTGAAGGTCTGCCAGTCGTTGGGCTGGAATTCCTTGATCGAGAGCGAGATCCGGCGGTTCTCCTGGTCGACCGACGTGATCATCGCCTCGACGTCGTCGCCCTTCTTGAGCACCTCGGAGGGATGCTTGACCCGGCGCGTCCAGGACATGTCGGACACGTGCACGAGGCCGTCGATGCCTTCCTCGATCTCGACGAACGCCCCGAAATCGGTCAGGTTACGCACCTTGCCGGACACCCGGCTGCCGACCGGGTACTTCTCGGCGACGCTCTCCCAGGGATCGGGCAGGGTGTCCTTCAGCGAGAGCGAGATGCGGCGCGCCTCGGGGTTGACGTCCGAGACGATCGCCTCCACCTTGTCGCCGGGCGAGACGACCTTCGCCGGATTCTTGATCTTCTTCGACCAGGACATCTCCGAGACGTGCACGAGCCCTTCGACGCCGCCCTCGAGCTCGACGAAGGCGCCGTAGTCCGTCACGTTCGTCACGCGCCCCGACACGCGGGAGCCCGCCGGATACTTCTCGGGAACGTGGACCCACGGATCCTCGGTCAGCTGCTTGGTTCCGAGCGAGACCCTCTCGGTCTCGCGGTCGAACTTCAGAACCACGACCTCGATCTCGTCTCCGACCTTGACCAGGTCCGACGGGTGATTCACGCGGCCCCACGACATGTCGGTCACGTGGAGCAGGCCGTCGAGTCCGCCGAGGTCCACGAACGCGCCGTAGTCCGTCAGGTTCTTGACGATTCCATGCAGGACGCGGCCCTCTTCGAGGAGCTGGAGCGTCTCCTTCTTGCGGGCCTCCTGCTCGACCTCGACGACCGCCTTGCGCGAGAGGACGATGTTGCCGCGCTTCTTGTCCACGGAAATGACCTTGAAGTCGAGGTCCTTTCCGCGCAGAGCCTCGAGGTTCTTGACCGGCTTGACGTCCACCAGCGAGCCGGGCAGGAACGCCTTGACGCCGATGTCCACGGCGAGGCCGCCCTTGATGCGGTCGATGACGCGCCCGCGCACGGTCGAGCCGGAGCGGTAGGATTTCTCGACCTCGTCCCACACCTTCATCTTCTCGGCCTTGTCCTTAGAGAGAACGACGTAGCCGTTCTGATCCTCGGTGCGCTCGAGCAGGACGTCGACCGGATCGCCGGCCTTGATCGTCACCTGACCCGAGAAGTCGGTGAACTCGGAAAGCGGAATCATGCCTTCCGACTTGTAGCCGATGTCCACGATCACCTCGGAGGGCGTGATCGAAAGGACCCGGCCCCGGATGATCTGGCCCTCCTGCAAGTTCTTGAAGGAGCTCTCGTACTGAGCCAGGAGATGTTGATACTCCTGGGGCGTCAGTTCCTGTTCTGTTTCCATCGGCTCGGTTTCCCGACCTCCCTCTTTACGATTTTCAGCCGCCATCGGATAAGGGATCCCCTCTCATAAGTCGCTGAGACGCAAAGCAATATCCTATGTTGCCGGGTCCGGCGGAGTCAAATCGCCTGGCGGACGCGGCCCTCGATCTCCTCGACGACCGCCTCGAGGGGCCGGTCCGTCGAGTCGATCAGGACGTACCGGTCGTCGAGGGTCAGCGGCGAATCCGCCCTGGAGCCGTCGTCCCGGTCCCTTTTCTCCATGTCCCGGAGCACGTCCTCATAGGGTTGGGGGGTCCCCCGGGCGGCGAGCTCCCGCGTCCGGCGCCCGGCGCGCACGGCCGGATCGGCGGTCAGGAAGAACTTGAACGGTGTGTCGGGGAACACGCGTGGTTCCGATGTCCCGCCCCTCCATGACCCCGCCCCGCTCCCGGCCGAGCCGCCGTTGCTCGGCGACGAGCGCGCGGCGAACGCCCGGAATCGCCGACACGGCCGAAGCGTAGAGGGAAATCTCGGGCTCCCGGATCTCGGCGGAAACGTCCCGCGCGTCGAGAAGCACCCGGTTGCCGTCCGCGGACGGGACGAGCTCGATGCGGGCGGCATCGGCCAGGGCGACGACCGCCCCCGGATCCGCGACGGGAAGGCCGATCCCGCGCTCCCGCGCGAGCAGACCGACCGCCCGGTACATGGCCCCGGTGTCGATGTAGGGAACGCCGAGCCGCAGCGCCAGCGCCCGCGCGGCCGTCGACTTGCCGGCGCCGGAGGGACCGTCGATCGCGACGATCAGCGGCGCGCTCACCGCGAGCGATCGAGGCGCTTCAGGGCCTCGACCTCCTCTCGGGCGAGACGGCGATACGCTCCGGGCGGCAGGTCCGGGTCGCGGATCGGGCCGATGGCTACCCTCTTGAGCTTCGACACCGGGTGTCCGAGGGCGGCGAACATGCGGCGGATCTGGCGCGTGCGCCCCTCGCGGAGCGTCACTCGCAGCCAGGTGTTTCCTTCGGCCTCGGCCTGCCGCGGCGTGCCCGAGACGCGCTCGATCTCGCACGGGCGCGTCCGCTCTCCCTCGAGCCGGATGCCTCGCCGCAGCTTTTCCAGGTTTCCGGGCGACGGCTCGCCGGCGACCTTGACCATGTATTCCTTCGGGCAGCCGGTCGAAGGGTGCGTCACGAGCCGGGCGAGGTCCCCGTCGTCCGTCAGGAGCAGAAGCCCTTCCGTCTGCACGTCGAGGCGGCCCACGGGCTTGACGCCGCGCCGCAGCTTCCCGGGCAGCAGCTGCAGCACCGTGTCGCGGCCCTCCGGATCCGTCACGGTCGTGACGAACCCTTTCGGCTTGTTCAGGAGAATGTAGGTCCGCGGTCCGGTCGCCGGGCGGATGCGCCGGTCGTCCACCTTGACCGAGTCGGATTCCGGATCGGCGCGATCGCCGAGGGCGGCCACGCGGCCGTTGACGCGGACGCGGCCTTCGCGGATCCAGTCCTCGGCCGCGCGGCGCGAGGCGAGGCCGCTCGAGGCGATGATCTTCTGGATTCGGACGAGCGCCAGGTCATTCCTCCGGGCGCGGCTCTTCGTCGACTTCGATGCCGCGGTCTTCATCGGACGGGTCGTGCAATTCGGCGGTCTCGACCCGGATCGAGGGCGGTCCCGCCGTGGGCGCGGCGATCTCCCGCGCCTCGACGGTCGAGGCCAGGTCGGCGTCGAGGTCCTCCGGACGCGGCAGCTCGTCGAGATCGTTCAGGCCGAAGCGCATGAGAAAGTCCGTCGTCGTCCGATAGAAGAACGGCGTGCCGACGACCGGCTTCTTGCCGGCGGTCGTGATCAGCTTCTTCTCGAACAGCGTCTTCAAAACGCTGGACGAGTTGACGCCGCGGATCTCCTGGATCTCGGGAAGCGTGATCGGCTGACGGTACGCGATGATGGCGAGCGTCTCGAGGGCGGCGAGCGAGAGGCGGCTGCGCTCGGTGACCTCGTGAAACTTCCGCAGGAGGCCGTCGAACTCCGGCCGCGTCACGAAGCGCCAGCCGCCGGCCACCTTCTCGAGGCGGATCCCCCGCTCGGGCGTCTCCGTCTCGGCACCGAGGAGCTGCAGGGCCTCGGAGACCGCGGCCGGCGTGGCCTCGAGGAGATCGGCGAGGTCCTTCTCGCGGACGGGCCTCGACGAGGAGAAGAGCACCGCCTCGAGCGCCGTCCGGATCTTCGCGCCGGAGGCCTGCCTCGGCGCGCGCTCTTCCTTTTCGGCCACGGCCGCTCCGGACGGAATCTCGCTCTCGCTCATCGGGGCCTCATTCGGAGTAATTATCGCGTATCTGCTGCGCGGTGAAGGGCAGGTCGGTGCGTGTCGCGTGGATCTCGGCGAAGGCCCGAACCTGGAACGCGCGGACGACGCCGAGCCGGATGAGCTCGAGACAGGCGAGAAAGGCCGTCACCGCCTCGGCGCGGTAGCGCATCCGGCCCAGGAACTCGAGCAGCGGCAGGGTCCGGGCGGCATCGAGGCGCTCCAGCAGCTCGATCATCTTGTCGCCCACCGAGAAGCGCAGCTGATGGATCGCCAGGGCCGGCGGATGCGCCAGGCGGTACTGCTCGGTGACGCTTCGGAACGTCTCGATGATGTCGAAGAGCGAGACGTCGAGGCTCTCCTCGGTGCCCTCGGCGCGGGGAATCTCCGACTCCGGGCGGGGCCACAGCCCTCCGCGCAGCGTGTCGATCGCGTGGAGCGTCTCGGCCGAGCGCTTGAACTTTTCGTAGTCGAGGAGGCGCTGGGCGAGATCGGCCCGCGGGTCGACGGCCTCCTCGCCGGGCACCCGGGGAAGCAGCATCTTGCGACTTGACGTAGATCAGCTCCGCGGCGAGGGCCACGTACTCGGAGGCGACGTCGAGATCGAGCTCCCGCATGGTGTCGAGGTAGGCCGTGTACTGCTCGGTGATCTCGGCGATCGGGATGTCGGTGATCGACACCTCGTTGACGCGGATCAGGTGCAGCAGGAGATCGAGCGGCCCGCTGAAGGCCGCGATCGCCACGGGGGGAAGCGAACGCTCGCCGGTCTCCTCGGCCATCACGGCTCCGGCGAGAGTCCCACGGCGGCTCGCACCTTCTCCATCGTCTCCTCGGCCACGGCCCGCGCGCGCGCGTCGCCCGCGTGCAGGACGTCCCGAACCACGTCCGAGGAGGACGCGATCAGCTCCGCGCGCTTCTGGCGGAACGGCTCGAGTGCCGCGTTGAGGTTTCCGATCAGGTGCTTCTTGCAGTCCACGCAGCCGCGCGCCGCCGTCCGGCACTCCCGGTCCACGACCTCGACCTCGGCGGGAGGCGAGAAGAGCTCGTGGAAGGGAAACAGGTTGCAGTTTTGGGGGTTGCCCGGGTCCTGGCGACGCACGCGGGCCGGATCCGTCACCATGGCCATCACCTTCTCGCGCACGGCGTCGGCCGGCTCGGTGATGCCGATCGTGTTTCCGTAGGACTTCGACATCTTGCGCCCGTCGATCCCGTTGACCTTCGGGGTCGGCGTGAAGAGGGCCTTCGGCTCCGGAAAGACGTCGCCGTACAGGCTGTTGAATCGGCGGACGATCTCCCGGCAGATCTCGAGATGGCTCGACTGATCCTCCCCCACCGGAACCAGGTTGGCGCGGTAGAGCGCGATGTCGGCCGTCATCAGAACCGGATACCCGAGGAACCCGTGCGTCCCGAGGTCGCGCGAGCGGAGCTGCTCGATCTGGTCCTTGTAGGTCGGCACCCGCTCGAGCCAGCCGAGGGGCGTGATCATCGAGAAGTAGAGATTCAGCTCCGCATGCTGCGCCACGCGGGACTGCAGAAACACCGTCGCCCGCTCCGGGTCGAGCCCGACCGCGAGCCAGTCGAGCACGGCCTCGCGGGTCGAGGCGGCGAGCGCCCGCGTGTCGGCGTAGTCCGTCGTCAGGGCGTGAAGATCCGCGACGAAGAAGAAGCAGCGATAACGGCCGCTCTTCTCGAGGTCCACCCAGTTCTTGACGGCCCCGAAGTAGTTGCCGAGATGGACGCGCCCGGTGGGGCGCAGCCCGGAGAGAACGGTCTCGGCCACGTCAGGCCCCGAAGATCAACCGGACCACCGCGTTCTGGATCGGCCGCAGGATGCTGGACAGGATCGGGCTCATCACGAGCAGGATCAGGATGACGAAGCCGAAGGGCCGGATGACCGCGAAGAAGCGCCCCACGGGAGCACCGCCGAGCGACAGGAGCACCCCGCTGCCGTCGAGCGGCGGGATCGGCAGGAGGTTGAAGACGCCGAGCAGCACGTTGACCAGCACGAAGAAGAAGAGCAGGTAGGCGATCGGAGCCATGGCTCCCGACGCGAACCGGCGGCCCTGCAGGGCTTCGGCGAGATCCCCCATGGCCGCGGGGTCCGCCCGGCGGATCACGGCAAACGCGATTACCCCGAGGAAGGCCAGCAGGAAGTTCGAGAACGGCCCCGCCGCCGAGACGACCAGGTTCGCCATCCGCGGGTCGCGGGTGTTCCGCAGGTCGACCGGGGTGGGCTTGGCAGAGCCGAAGATGAACCCGGCCAGGAAATAGAGCAGGAGGGGTACGAGCACGCTCCCGATCGGGTCGATGTGCCGCAAGGGGTTCAGGCTGATGCGCCCGAGGTCCCGGGCGGTGGTGTCGCCGAAGCGCAGCGCCGCATAAGCGTGGGCCGACTCGTGGAAGGAGATGGAGAAGAGGATCACCGCCAGCTGGACGGCGAAATCGACGATCTTGTGTTCCAAGCTGGCGGCACTATACAGGCTGTTCCGGGGCGGCAAAAAGCCGTAGATTCCCCTCGATGAGCCCGAAACCTTCCCCGAGCGACCGCGTCTCCCCTCATGGCCGGGCAGAAAGACGATGAACTCGGGAAGCGACGATGTGGGTCTGCTCGAGCGGATACGCCGCGGGGACAACGACGGCGCGGCCGAGCTCTTCGAGCGCTATGCGCCGGCCCTGCTGCGGTTCACCGATCGGATGCTGTCCGACCGGGCCTCGGCCGAAGAAGTGACACAGGAGGTATTCCTCAAGGTGATCTCGCGAGCGCATCAGTACGACGGACGGGCCGGTGTGGCCTCGTGGCTGTTCGCCATCGCCGCCAACGCCTGCCGCGACCGCCGCCGCCGCGACCGGCGCGCGTCGATCGTTCCTCTCGACGCCGTCGCGGAGCCCCGGGCGCACGGGGAAGGCGTCGAAGCGTCCATCGCGTCGCGCGAGAAGCGCGCGGCGGTCCGCCGGGCGCTCGCCGGCCTCTCCGAGGAGCAGCGCGAGGCCCTCGTGCTCGCCCGCTATCACGGCATGCCCTATGCGGAGATCGCCGAGACCCTCGGCATCTCGGTGGGCGCCGTCAAGACCCGCATCTTTCGGGCCGTCGAAGCCTTGAAGGCCCATTTTTCCGAGGGAGAGAGCTCATGGACTGCCGCGACGTAACCCGGCTCGCGATCGAACGGCTCGCCGGCGAGGCCCCCGAGGCTTCCCGCCGCGAGCTCGCCGCGCATCTGGCCGGCTGCGAGAGCTGCCGGGCCGAGATGGGGCGCCTCGAAGACGTGTGGACGACGCTCGGCCTCGATCCCGACGCCGAGGTGACTCCGGCCTTCCGCCAGCGGACCCTCGCGCTGCTCGAGGACGAGATGATCCGCGGCCGCGTCCGCGCGTTCCGGCCGAGACCCGCGCTCGCGCGTCCCGTGCTCCAGGCGGCGGCGCTCCTCGTCGCGGCGGGGCTCGGATATGCGGCGGCGCGCGGGATTCCGCGACCGGCGGCTCCCGTCGCGCCGGCGTCGCCCGCGCCGTCGGCCGGGCAGCCCTCGGCCGTTCCGAATCTGGCGGGCAATCCCCGGCTCTCCAACGTGTCGTATCACCCGGCCGATGCGACGGGCCGTGTCGCCATCAGCTTCGACGTCACGGCGCGCCACGACGTCCAGGGCAGCCCGAGCGACCCCGAGGTCGCGAAGCTGCTGGCGTACCTCGTCGCGCACAACTCGGAAAGCGCCGGCGAAAAGTCCCGCGCGATCGAGCTCGTCTCCGCGCACTACGGCACCGCGGCCACTCCCGCCTCGCCCGAGATCGTCGCGGCGCTGACCTCGACGCTGCGCGCTGACGCGAACCCGGGCGTCCGCAAGAAGGCGGCCGACGCGCTGGCCTCCTTCGCGATCACTCCCGAGATCCGAACGGCGTTTCTCCAGGCCCTCAAGTCCGACAAGAATCCCGCGGTGCGGCTGGCCGCCATCGACGCCCTCGCGGCCGCGGCCAAGCAGTCGCCCGATGCCAACACGATTCAGTCCCTGCGCGAGAAGGCGGTCGACCCCGAAGAAAACGGCTTCGTCCGCGCGAAGGCCGCCTCGGCCCTGAAGGCGATGTCGTTCTGACGAACGCAACGAGAAGGATGGCGTAACCCCGATGCCCACGGCACGTCTCTCTACGATGATGAACACGTTCAAGCTCCCGAGGACCTCCGGGCAGGACGAGTCGCCGTCCCGGCGCGCGGATCGGGTCGCCGTCTGGATCCTCCTCGCGCTCGGACTGCTGCTGATGCTCGTGTCGGTCGGCAAGGCCGAGCAGCCGACCGCGACGCGGACCGAAAAGTTCAACGGGACGCTCTCCTCCGGCCAGACGATTCACGTCGAGAACGTCTCAGGCGACGTGATCGCCTCGCCGGGCGCCCACTTCTCGGCCGTCGTCACCCTGACGGCCTTCGCGGCGACACCGGACAAGGCCGACGACCTTCTCAAGAGAACCGAGATCCACTCGGAGCACGACGACGGCGGCTGGAGCTTCGAGACGGTCCCTCCCGACAACCACGGCGGCCGCCGCAGCAATCGGCGCGGGCTCTCCTGCGATCAATGCCGCGTCGTGGCCCGCTACGAGATCGTCGTGCCCCCCGGCGTCACCGCCGAGCTTCAGACGGTCAACGGCGACGTGCGCGTCAGGGACGTGGACGGCGAGCTGGACCTCGAGTCGGTCAACGGTTCGATCGAGACGCGCGGCACGCGGCGTGGCCTTTCGCTCCAGACCGTCAACGGACACATCGACGCCGTGGCCGCCGCGCTTCCGGCGGGCGCCGACTCGTCGCTGCAGTCGGTCAACGGAAACGTCAGCCTGACCCTTCCCGCGGACGCGAAATTCGACTTCGCCGCTTCGACGATGAACGGAACGATCGTGTCGACCTTTCCCCTTCCTCCGAACCCGTCGACCCGAAAGGTCTGGGTCGAGGACTCCGGGAGCGGGCGCGGCGAGGGCCATTCCGGGTCGAGGACGCCGAAGGCCGAAAAGACCAGGCCGGGGCGGATCGTCATCCAGGACGAAGACGGCACGCGGCAGGAGATCGACCTGAGCGAGCTCGACTCCGAGCTGGACGACACGATGAAGCAGGTCGAGATCTCGATCGCCCGGGGGATGCAGCGCATCGAGATCCCGAACCCGAATCGCGAATACAGCGGCACGATCGGCAAGGGCGGTCCGGACGTCCACATGGAGACCCTCAACGGACGGGTGATCCTGCTCGCCGCCGGCACGAAGGAGGCCGACGCGAAGGCCCTCGTGTCGGAGCGCAGCAGCTACGTCGTGACGGTGCCGCCCGTTCACGTTCACGTTCCGGCTCCCCAGGGGCACGTGCAGGTGGCTCCGGTCGCGCCGGTCGCGCCCGTCGCGCCTCCCCCTCCCGTCGCCGCGGCCCCGCGGCCGCCCCGTGCGGCGCCGCCGGCTCCGCCGGCCCCCGATGCGGACGGCGACATCGTCCGCGGCGACGTCGCGGGAGACTTCTTCTCCACGTCGGGAGGCGACTACCGCATCGGCAAGGTCAGCGGCCAGGTCCGGATCCTGACGCACTCCGGAGAGATCCGCGTGGGAGGCGCCGGAGCCGGCGCGGACCTGAAGACCTTCGGCGGCGACATCGTGATCGGTCCGGTCACCGGCGACCTGAAGGCCTCGACCCTCGCCGGCGACGTCGTCGGGGAATCGGTCTCCGGCTCCGTTCTGGCCGACACCAACGGCGGCGACGTTCGCTTCGAGCGCGTCGGCGGCAACCTCGACGCCCGGACCTCGGGGGGCGACATCCGCGTCGCGCGGGTCGGCGGAAGCGTGCGGGCGGCGTCGGCGGGCGGCGAGATCCGGATCGGAGTCGCGTCCTGCGACGCGCGTTCGAGCGTCACGATTCACAACGACGGCGGCGACGTGTCGCTCAGCCTGCCGGGAGACTGCAAGGCGGACCTGGAGCTGACCGTTCTCGGGGCCGACGAGGACGAGTCTTCGATCCGTTCGGAATTCCCCGACCTCGTCATGTCCAAGAAGGCCGGGAATCAGCGCGCCACGGGCGCCCTGAACGGAGGCGGAGAGAAGATCGTCGTCCGCACGAGCTCGGGCACGATCCGGCTCCGGAAGGGCGCCTAGCCCGGGACGCCGGCCTCCTTCAGCGAATCCGGAGTACGGACCGGCGCTCGACCTCGACGTCCTCCCCGATCCCGGACCTCGGATCGTGGCGGCCGTTCGAGAGATAGGCGCGAATCCCCGGCCGGAACCTCTTCCACTCGCCGCCGAACATGGCCACCGTGTCGGAGAGGTCGGCCGCGTTGTCGCGCTCGAGGCTTCGCAGCTGATCGCGCGTCAGCGGCGGATTCCTCAGAACCCCGCTCCGGGCGAGCGTCTCGAAGGCCCTCGCGAGAATCCGCCCGTACCAGACCGGAAAATGGACGAGAGGCTTGCGCGGTTTTCCGACGGCCGCCGCGATCTCGCGGTAGATGTCGTCGAGGCGGAGCGTCTCCGGACCGCCGACTTCGAAGCTTCGCCGCGACGTCTCGGGTTTCTCGAGCGCGTCGGCGAAGACGCGGGCGACATCCTCGACCGCGACCGGCTGAAAGCGCGTCGTCCCCGGGCCGATGACCGGAACGAACCCCGGGTTTCCGGCGACGATGGCCGCCAGGAGCGAGACGAACCCGTCGCCCTGCCCGAAGACGATCGACGGCCGGAAGATCGTCCAGCGAGAGCGTCGATGCGCGGACGGCCTTCTCCCCCGCCGCCTTGGTGCGTCCGTATTCCGACGGCGAGTCCTCGGAGCTGCCCATGGCGCTCATGTGGAGATAGCGGGAGACGCCCGCCGCGGACGCCGCGGCCACGACGTTTTCCGCCGCCTCGCGATGCATCCGGTCGAAGGTCTGAGAGCCCCTCTCGGAAATGATGCCGACCAGGTGGACGACCGCGTCGCGGCCCGCCGTCGCCGGTACGAGCGTCGAGGGATCGAGCACGTCGCCCGCGAACCGTCTCGACCGGGCGGTTGTAGCGGTTTCGGGTCTTCCGCGAATCCCGGGCGAGGACCGCGACCGCGTGCCCCCGATGCAGCAACCGGTTGACGAGGTGTGTCCCGACGAAGCCGGTCCCGCCGGTGACGAGTACCTTCATCGGACTCCTCCGTGGTCGGCGCTTCGTATCACGAGCATCTCGAGCGCCGACCGATGCCGTCTACGGAAAGCCGAACAGGTCGCTGCGCACCGAGAGGCCGGCCGCTCTCCCTCGAAGCCGCGACGTGGCGGCGCGCCTCGCCGAGGGCGGCCAGATCGCGGACCGGATCGGCCACGCGCATCGCCGGCAGCCCCGATTGCCGGCTGCCGAGGAGGTCGCCCGGCCCGCGCGCCTCGAGGTCCTTCTCCGCGATGACGAACCCGTCCGACGTCGCCTCGAGGACCGCGAGGCGAGCCCGGGCCTCGGGCGTCGCTCCGCGTCCGACGATGAGGGCGCACCACGACTTGCGGCCGCTTCGGCCCACCCGACCGCGCAGCTGGTGGAGCTGGGCGAGGCCGAAGACCTCGGCGTTCTCGACGATCATGAGCGTCGCCTCCGGGACGTCCACGCCGACCTCGACGACCGTCGTCGAGACGAGAATCGGAATCCTGCCGCTCGCAAAGTCCCGAAGCACGGCGGTGCGCTCGGGCGCCGGCATCCTTCCGTGCAGGACGCCGATCCGCACGGAGGGAAGGACCGCGGCGAGCCGCTCGGCCGTGTCGCGGGTGGCGGCGACCTCCCGCTCGCCCTCCTCGATGGCCGGAACCACGACGTAGATCCTCTCGCCCGCCGCGGCACGCTCGCCGGCGAACCGGTACACCTTCTCTCGGGCCTCCTCGTCCCGGACCCGCGTCAGGATCTCTCCCCGGCCGGGCGGCTTCTCGTCGAGCACCGAGACGTCGAGCTCCCCGTAGATCGCCCATGCGAGCGAGCGGGGAATCGGCGTCGCGGTCATGACGAGCACGTGGGGCACGTCGCCCTTGCGGAAGAGGCGTGCGCGATGCGCCACGCCGAAACGATGCTGCTCGTCCACGACGACGAGTCCCAGGCGGCGGAATGCGACCGGCGCCTCCGCGAGCGCGTGGGTGCCGACGAGAATGTCGATGCGGCCGCTCGACAGCTCGGCGAGCAGGCGGCGCCGGGCCTCCCCTCGGACGCGCCCGGTCAGGAGCGCGAGCCGCACACCCGCGGCGGTCAGCCAGGACGCGAGGCTCTCGGCATGCTGTTCGGCGAGGATCTCCGTCGGAGCCATCAGGGCGCCCTGGACCCGCCTGCCCGCGGCGAGGAGCAAGGCCAGGCCCGCGACGACCGTCTTTCCCGACCCGACGTCGCCCTGGAGCAGCCGGGCCATCGCCCGTCCCGAGGCCAGGTCGGCGGCGATCTCGCGGATCGCGCGCTTCTGGGCTCCGGTCAGGCGAGAAGGGAACGGCCCGGCGCGCTCTCTCGCGCAGGGCCTCGTCCGCGGCGAGCACGACGCCGCGGCGCGCGTGCAGCCTGCGCGCGCTTTTCCTCGATGCCGGCCGCCAGCACGACCAGCTCTTCGCGGGCCAGGAGCCGGCGCGACGCCTCGGCCGCCTCCGCGGAGGAGGGGAAGTGGACCTCCTCGAGGGCCTCGCGGATCGCGGCGGGATCGCCTGCCGCCGACTCGAAGCCGGTCTCGAGCCGATCGAGGGCACGCCGGGCGAACGTGCGCCACAGGCGCGGCGAGACGTCGGCGGCGCGGTGGTAGATCCCGACGATCCGACCCGAGTGGACGGGATCGGCTTCCTCGCCCGCCGCGATGAACTCCGTCTCGGGGTTCTCGATGCGCATCTCGCCGCGGGAGGAGGCCTCCGGGACGCCGTAGAGCGCGGCGCGGGAGCCGGCGAGCGCCTTGACGAACGAGGGATAGCGGTTGTGCCAGACGACGCGAACCGACCCCGTCTCGTCCGCCGCCACGGCTTCGACGCGGAGGGTGCCCCGGCGCATGCGCACGGAGCGCACGCCCTGGAAGCGCACGAGCACGGTCGCCGGGCGTCCCCACTCGAGCCCGCCGACGGTCGCGAAATTCCGGCGGTCCTCGTAGCGGAACGGAAGCGACAGCAGGAAATCGCCGACCGTCCGAAACCCTTCCGCCGCCAGCTTGTCGGCCCGCGCCGGCCCGACTCCGGGAATCCGCGAGACCGGGTCGCGCAGGCGCAGAGGGACGTGCGAGGGCGGCGGCGCGAGACTCGTCGGCTAGCTCGCGGGGGCGTGGAAGGTCATCGAGACGAGGCCGAACTTGAGAACGTCGCCGTTCCGGACCGCGATGGGAACCCCGGTCGTGAGCCGGTTGCCGTTGACGTAGGTCCCGTTCATCACGCCGATCTCTTCCATGACGTAGTACGTATCGCTCATTTGGTAGAGCTTGGCGTGGCGGCGCGACGTCGAGCGCTGCGGGTCGAGCGGAGTGAGATCCACGTCGGGAGTGATCCCCGTGACGGGGTCGCTGCGGCCGACGAGGGTGTCGCCCTCGCGGTTCAGGAAGAACTCGGCCGTCGGGTCGTCGCAGACGAGCCGGCACGCGTTCTGCTCCGGAGCCACCCGGCGCGGAGCGGGCTTCTCTTCCTCCGGAACGCGGCGCCCGACCGCCTCCTCGAGCATCGCAGTGACCTCGCGCAGCCGGCGCGAGAGCTTGCGCATCATGCGCACCGCGATCTCCGTATTGCTCTTCAGCATCGCGTCGAACGTGGCCCCATTGATCCGCACGAGCTCCACGTCGGTCTTGGCGCGGGCCGAGGCCGAGCGCGGGACGTCCTCGAGCACGCTCATCTCACCGAAGAAGTCGCCCTTCTCGAGCGTCGACAGCGCGCGCGTCTCGCCGCCGATCGACTTCAGGAGCTCCACCGTCCCGGACTGGATGATGTACATGTCGGTCCCGATGTCGCCCTCGGAGAAGATGATGTCGCCCATCAGATGGCTGACGAGATACTTCTCGTAGGGGTTCTTCCCGCCGCCTCCCGGCCCCGATTTGAAAACGGCTTTCACGGACGGCACGCCGTCTCCTCGGCCTCGGCCGGGCCGACGAACTCGAGGAGTCCCTTCGACGCGTCCACGCGGACCCGCCCCCCGAGCGGGAGGGTCCGCGTCCGGGCGAGATGTCCCGCCGGAAAGCCGCAAACGACGGGGAACGGAGCCCCTGAGAAGTAGTCGTGCAGCCATGCGGCGACGGCTTCCGGAGACTCGCCGCCGCGCACGCCGGGCGAAATCGAGCCGATGACCATGGCTTGCAGTCCGTCGAATGTACCCGACCGCTCCAGCTGGGTCAACATTCGGTCGAGCCGGTATGTGTCCTCGCCCACATCCTCCCAGAACAACACGGCTCCGCGCCCGGAGACGGCTTCAGGCGTGCCGCAGAGCGACGCGAGGATCGAGAGGCAGCCTCCCGTCAGAGGGCCTTCGCCGCGGCCGCCGGCGAGGATCTCCGAATCGGCGAATCGATGGGACGAGGGCGGCTGGCCGCAGAGAACGCGCTCCCAATCCAGGCCCTCCTCCTCCGCCATCGAGACGGCGACCATGGGCCCGTAGTAGGCCGCGAGGCGGCAATTCCGCGACAGGAAGGCGAAGAACGCGGTCAGGTCGGATCCGCCGAGGTGGATGCGCGGGCGCTCCCGGATCTCGTCCGCGTCGAGGAGGCCGAGTATGCGGGAGGCGCCGTAGCCGCCCCGCGCAAAAAAGATCGCCTCGACGTCCGGCCGCCGGACGAGCTCCCGGTAGCCTTCGGAGCGCTCGGAATCGGAGCCCGCGAGAAAACCCCGCCGCGCCGCCGCGTTCGAGGCGAGGACGATGCGATAACCGCGCCGCTCCAGGCTCGAAACGCCCCGCGCGAGCCGGACGGGATCCACGGGGCCGGAGATCGCGGCGACACCGATCGTGGCGCCGCGCTTCAGCGGCGGAGGAGAATGAAGCGGCGGCATCAGTCGGCCTTCGAAGAGCTCCGAGCGGGCCGATAAGCCGAATTCTGTACCCCGGCGGGTCTCCCCGGCCGAGGCCGCGATCATTCCTCTGGGCCCGAGGTCGCCCTCGGGCTCGAGCAGCCGACCCGGAGACAGCTCACGACGTGTGAGGCGGGACGGGCGCCCACTGTCTCCCTATTTGGCCTTGCTCCGCATGGGGTTTACCGTGCCCCCGCCGTTGCCGGCGGAGCGGTGCGCTCTTACCGCACCGTTTCACCCTTGCCGTCCTTTCGGAAGGCGGTCTGTTCTCTGTGGCACTTTCCTTCGCGTCGCCGCGACCGGGGGTTACCCGGCATGCCGCCCGTGTGGAGTTCGGACTTTCCTCCCCGGACTTCTCGTTAAAAGGAGTCCGGAGCGATCACGTGGCCCGCTCGGAGCCACGGCCATTCTACACGCGGAGCGGCTTCTCCGGAACCTCAGGCTTTGCCGAGCAGTCGGCGCGGATGCTTGAGCCGGAAAAAGAGGACCCCCAGGGCGTGGACCACCCTCCGCCGCTCGAGAAGCAAGAGAAAGGCGAGTGCGCCGATCAGGATCGCCGTGAACCATGGCACGAAGAACACGAGCGCACCGAGCGTGACCGCGAAGGCGTCTTCGGCCAGGGAGACCGCAAGCTGCGCGAGACCGCGCGTGGCGGCGGTGGAGGTCAGTCTCGTGGTCGACTTCACCAGGTGCGTTGCCAGCGTCGCCGCCGCTCCGGCGAATGCCAGGCCGATTCTAGGAACCGTGGAGGTCTCCGGCACGGCCGCGAGCGTCAACATCGCCCCGACGACCGGGCGCAGGACCGTCTGAAGCAGATTCCAGAGGTGGTCCACGATCGGAATCTTGTCGGCGACGAATTCCGCCAGAAAAAGGACCAGGGCCGCCGTCAGCGCGAAGTGGCTGGAGAGAAGCGGCGCGGTCGTGCCGGGAAACTCGAGCGGCTGCAGGAGATAGAGCCCGTTGAAGAGCAGCAGGATCGCCCAGGCGTTCAGTCCGGCGGAGGCCGAAAGGCCGAGGCCGGTGAGGATCGCGGTCAACCGCGTCGGAAGAGGCGCGAGAGCAGACCCGGCTGCGGGGCTTGCGGCGCTCCCTCGTCGGCGGCCGGAGCGGACTCGTCCGA
Source organism: uncultured Acidobacteriota bacterium (assembly GCA_963738945.1). Taxonomy (GTDB): domain Bacteria; phylum Acidobacteriota; class Thermoanaerobaculia; order UBA5066; family Gp7-AA6; genus DAHUXD01. The sequence goes on along the minus strand of CAVTYD010000002.1, from coordinate 969,872 downwards.
GGAGACGGCGGTTTCCGTCTCCGACGCGGCCGGCGATCCGGCCTGCGCCTCCACCGCCCGCTGGAGGAGCGCCTCGTTTTCGGGAGAGGGATCGAGCGACACGGCGCGCCGGGCGAACGGTTCCGCCTCGTGCGCCCGCTTGTGGTCGAGGAGGGCCCGGGCCGCTTCCACCGAGAAGGCGACACGGCGGCTGTCGAGCCGCGCCGCCTCCTTGAGGTTCGACAGGCCCTGATCCGATCCAGTTCGGGATTCTTGAGCTCGACCTGCGAAAGGATGTAGCGATATTCGGCGTGGTCGGGCACGAAGCGCACGGCCTCCCGCAGCATCTCGACGGCCGGGTGATAGTCCTTGTCGTCGATGAGCTGCCTTCGCTCGCCGGAAGTTCTGAGCCGCGAGCTTCTTGCGCATCTCCGGGTCGGCCTCCGCGTTGACCACCGGCGACGGAGCCGCATCGAGGCTCTGGTCGTAGAGGGCCCGCTTCTCCGGGTCCGAGAGGGATTCGTACGCCTTCTTCATACGTTCGAAGACGGCCGTCAGCTCCTTCTCGAAACGCGCGAGGTCCTCGCGATGGCGCAGGTCCGGGTGAAAGAGGCGGCTGCGTTCGAAGTAAGCCTCCGCAATCTTCTCCGGCGACGCTTCGCGCGTGACGCCGAGCAGCTCGTAATGCGTGAGCCAGTCGATCCGGCGGTACGTGTTCTTGACGAGCTCCGCGTGGCCCGGGGACCGCTCGGCCGGAGCCGCCGAAACCTCGACGTTCAGTCCGTGGAAGCCGCCGCGTCCGCTGGCCGGGCGCTGGACGCCGTCCTGCTTCCATTCGACGATGCCGCACGAAACCAGCGCATAGAGAATCTTCGCCATCGCCGCCGCGGGACGTGCCCGCGATCTTGAGCAGCGAATCGACGTCGAGAATGCCGTCGATCCGGGAGAGCAGGTACGCCTCCTGCGGAGCGAGCGGCAGGTACTGGTATCGGGACATCGGGTCGGTGGCGAGCATCGGCACACGGTGTCCGTCGCCGAGCCGCTCCCGGAAGAGGTCGCTCTCCGGCAGCCGCCGAAGCCCCTCGACGATGACGGCCGCGGTCGAGAGCGTCAGGGCGACGTCCGGGTCGAGGACTCCCTGTGACGCCTGAAACTTGTACTCGCCGCTGTCCCAGGCAAACGTCGAGAAGACGATCTCCTCGACGAGGCGCCGCATCTCGGCGTCGAGGACCGTGCGGGAGACGAGGCCTCGCTCGATCAGGATCTTGCCGAGCCGCGCCCTTCCCTGCTTCGTCACGGTCTCGAGCGCCCAGTTCAGGTCGGTGTCCGTGATCCAGCCGCGCCGCTTGAGGAAGGCTCCGATCCGCTGTCCCTCGCGCGACGAGGTGGCCGTCCGCAGCTCGCCTTTCTCGAAGAACAGGTGTCGCGTCTCGTCGCCGTGGACCAGCGAAAGCGTGCCCTTCAGGGTCTCGAGAAATATCCGGCGCAGGACCTGCGGAAGCGGGGTCTCCGACAGAGACCCGCGGAAACCGGCGGTGGTCGCGGGGGTGCTCATGGCGTCTGACGACTCGCGCGCAGGATGAATGAGGGTAGCAGAATCCTGCGGCGTCAGCGCACGCCGGTGACGGCGGGGTGGTTTTTCGAGGTCACGAAGAAGCGCGGGACGCCCGAAATCGCGCGCCGGGCCGCTTCCGGCGTGGCGTATCGGCCCCAGAGCACCCGGAAGCACGTCCGGCCCTGGTACGAGGTCGCGAGGACCCACATCGTGCCCGCGGGCCGGTCGTGCTGGAAGGCGTCCACGAGCGAGCCGACTTCACAGGCGAGCTCGAGCTGGATCGCATAGCGCGTCTTCTTGTCGGTCGAAAGGCGGCGGGCATCGCGCGCCGCGCGGTCCTGCCAGTACTGCCGGGAATTCGTATGTCCCGCCGCCGCCGGCGCCGCGGCGGAAGGCGGCACGGCCGTCGGGCGCGTCCGCGTCGGCGCCGCCATCGGGGCCTCGGTGGGAACCGCCGCGGCCGGCACGGGAGTCGAGGGCGCCGGTGTCGCTTCGGCACCCGGTCCCACGGGAGTCGTCGGCATCTCCGTGGCCGTGGCCGTCGGAGCGGCGACGGCGGCCGCCGGAGCGGCAGGGCCGCGGCCGCGCAGCCAGAGAATCGCCACGACGCCCGCGGCGAGAAGAGCGAGAACCCAGATCAGGAGAGAGCCGGAGCGCTGCGGCGGACGCTCGAGGTCGCCGTTCGAGGCCGTGTCGAGCGGCCGATCGAAGCCCGCCGCTTCTCCGACCGCCAGGTTCGATGCCTCCGGGACGGCTCGTCCCGGCTCGTCGCCCAGGCTCGCAAACTCCAGATCGGGCGCGACCGAAGCCCGGCCGGAGAGAGGCGCGTCCACGGGCTCCTCCTCGGCCGCCTCCTCCTCGTCCTCGAGCTCGTCGCCGAGCTCGCTCGGGCCCTCGCCCGATTCCTCTTCCGCGGCGTGCCGGTCTTCCTCGTCCCATGACCGGGCGGCCTCGTCGAGGGCCTCCGAAGGCGCGGCCGGCTCTTCCGTCATCCGCTCGGCGCCCGTTGGCGGCCGTTCTTCCGCGTCTTCTTCCGCCTCTTCTTCCTCTCCTCGAACTTCTTCCTCCGCGGCGCCGGTCTCCCCGATCGCCTCGCGTTCGACCGCGAGCGGCGCCGGAGGCTGAGACTCGGCCGGTCCCGCTCCGGCGAACGCCGGCGCCACGAGACCGAGCGTGACGAGAGCTGCCAGGAGCTTTTCGATGGCGAAGGACTCGGCGGGAGCCTCGCTCGCGATCTCGGCGGCGCTCGAGGTCCCATCGATCAGACGGACGACCGATTCGGCGTCGGCCGTCAGGCCGAAGGTCGCGAATTCGGCGTCGAAATTCGACGCGCGGGCCAGCGGCACGTCCGCCCCGCCGAGGTGTTTCAGGACGAGGCTGCGGTCGCGCGACCTCAGGAACAGCTCGAGGATCAGCCGCGGAATCGGCAGGCGGGGCTCGGTCGTTTCCCGCTCGGGTTCCTCCCTCGGAAGAAAGAAGTACTCCCCTTCGAGCCAGGTCAGCAGATCGGAGAGGATCTCGACCGCCCGGATCTTCTCGCCCCAGCGGTATTCGCGGCGCGTGAGGACCCCGGCCTGGAGGGCCAGCAGCGCCCGGTCCGCTCCTTCCGGCGCGGCGAGCCGCTCGAGCGTCCGCGTGTCGAGCTTTCCCGCCCGAACGAGAATGGCGGCCGTGTCGAAGCGGGGATCCGAGGAGGAGCTGGCGAGGAGCTCTCCTCCGGCGATCTCGAACCCGGCGGTCGCGCCGGACCTCGAGAACTGCAGCGACCCGCTTCCCGCCGCGCGCCAGAGCGCCACGAACGCCGCGAGCACGTCTACCCCGCGCAGGTCCCCCTCGGGCTCGAACACCGTTCTCATGCGCCCGCCGCTCCCTCCCCCGCGCCGAGGTACGCGGCCACGGCGCGCGCCGTCGTCGGGCCGACGGCCGCCGCGATCTCGCGCGGATCGGCGACCCGCAAGCCCTTCACGGAACCGAACCGGCGCAGCAGCAACCGGGCGCGCACCGGGCCGACTCCCGGGATCTCCGTCAGGCCGGTCTGGCGCATCCGCTTTCCGCGGCGCTGTCGATGTCTCGAGATCGCGAACCGATGCGCCTCGTCCCGGACGCGCTGGACGAGCTGCAGGGCCGGATCCTTTCGCGACAGACGGATGGGCTCGGGCCGCCCCGGCGCCCAGATCTCTTCCTCCCGCTTGGCGAGGCCGACGGCCGGAAGGTCGAGGCCCAGCCGGTCGAGAGCGGTCAGCGCCGCCTGGAGCTGCCCGCGCCCGCCGTCGATCAGGATCAGGTCGGGCATCGGCGAGCCTTCCGCTTGGAGGCGGCGATACCGGCGATCCACGGCCTCGGCCATGCTCCGGAAGTCGTCCGGCTCGAGCAGGGTCTGCGACTCGATGTTGAAGAGGCGGTAGTCGGACTTCTTCGGCTTGCCCTCCTCGAACACCACGAGCGAGGCCACGCTGTCCGTCCCCTGCGTGTGCGAGATGTCGAAGGCCTCGATGCGCCGGGGCGGGATCGCCGAGGCCGAGCGCGCGCGCCAGCTTCTCGACGGCGACCGCCTCGTCGCCCCCGGTCCCGCGGAAGCGGACCCGGTGGCGCTCGCGCGCGTTCGTCTCCGCCATGCGGATGCGGTCGGCCGCATCCCCGCGCTGCGGCGTGCGCACCGCGACCTTCGCGTTGCGGCGCGCCGCGATGTAGTCCTCGACCAGCTTCGCGCCCGCGATCGTGACGGGAAGGTGAACCTCGGAGGGGAGAAACGGATTCGCATCGTAGAACTGGGGCAGAAACGCCTCGAGAAACGCCGGCGGGTCGAGCTCCTGCGCCTTTTCGAAGAAGAAGTCGCGCCGGTCCTGGAGGACTCCGCCGCGCACGACCAGAACGCAGATGGCCACGTCCTGTCCGGACTCGAAGAATCCGAAGACGTCGACGTTCTCGCCTCGGAGCGACTGGACGACCTGGCTCTCCGACACGTCGCGGACCGTGCGAAGGGCGTCCCGGTAGGCGGCGGCCATCTCGAAGTTCTCGGCCTCCGCCGAGGTCTGCATCTTCGCGGTCAGGCTCGCCTCGAGCTCGCGGTTGCGCCCCTCGAGGAAGAGCACGACGTCGTGGACGGCGCTCCGATACGTCTCCCTCGTCGTCAGCCCCGCCACGCACGGGCCGAGACAGGCGTGAAGGTCGTAGTAGAGGCACGGCCTGGGGAGCTTTCCGTCGATCTCGATCGTGCACGTGCGGATCTGGAAGTGGCGCGTGATCATCCGCATGATCCGACGCGCCAGGCCACCCCAGAACGGGCCGTAGTAGGAGTGTCCGTCCTCCTCGACACGCCTCGTGACGAGAGCCCGAGGCCAGTCCTCGCCGGTCGTGATCTTGATGTAGGGATAGGTCTTGTCGTCGCGCAGGCAGACGTTGTATTTCGGGCGGTGCTTCTTGATGAGCGTGTTTTCGAGCAGCAGCGCCTCGAGCTCCGTGCGCGTCGAGATCGTTTCGACCTCGCGGTGAAGTCGGCGCAGAGCCTCTTCTTTCGCGCCGCCCCCGGCCGGGTTGAAGTAGGAGGCGACGCGTTTGCGCAGCGACAGGGCTTTGCCGACGTAGAGGATCTTCCCCCTGTCGCCGCGGAAGAGATAGACGCCCGGGGAATCCGGCAGATTCTCCGGGCCGCGGCGAGGCTCGACCACGACGTGAGTGTAACCCGAACCCCACCCGCGGCGGGAAAACGCCGCGTCGTAGACCAGGCCGAGCAAAGCGAGGGCTGGGCTGCGAAAAGACCCGCGGCGGGAAAACGCCGCGTCGTAGCTCGGGCCGAGCAAGGCGAGGGCCGGGCTACGAAAAGGACTCGCGCTCGCCGGCAGTATGATCACCGCATGCCGATGTACGAGTGCCCGTACTGCTACACCCCGGTGGAGCCCGGCACTCCCGTGTGCCCCAAGTGCAACCGCGAGCTCGAGCGGTGGCAGACCGGCTTCTACACCCGCCAGCGGCCGCTGGCGACCAAATCGCGCACGGCGGTCTGGGCGGCCGCGATCGCCGCGCTTCTGCTGGTCCTGGCGGGGCTCGCCCGCGCGTGCCACTGGATATGAGCCGCGGGGCGAAGTTCGGCGCGGCCGCAATCGGTATGCTGCTCGCCTCGAGCGGCGCGCTCCGGGCCCAGCTCGTTCCGCTCTCCCGCTGCCACGCGGCGTTTCCGTGCTCGGTTCCTTACGGGCTGCGTCCCGCGGACGCCGCGGCGAATCTGCCGGATGCCGGCTACGGCAACACCCTGGTCGGCGTCGGGCTGGACAACGCCCTGAGGCCGCGGATGATCGCCTGGCCGATCTCGGGCGATCCGGTCGACGATGCCGCCCGGCTCTACGTGAAGAAGAACCCGTTGAAGCCCCGGACTCCAACCCCCGGGCCGGCGGCGACGCCGGCCGTCAAGCCCTGAAGATTTCGAGCTCCCGCAGGCCGCGGATCTCGTCCCGCAGCGCGGCCGCCCTCTCGAAATCGAGCTCCTTGGCCGCGGCCTTCATCTGCTTCTCGAGGTCCGCGATCCGCCGGCGCAGCGAGTCGGCGTCGGGCACGTCGGGCCGGGGTGCCGACGGCATCTCGTAGTAGTCGAGGTTCGCCATGCGGACGAGCGGCGAGTTGACCTGCTTGACGATGGAGGCCGGGACGATCCCGTGCTCCCGGTTGTGCGCCTCCTGGATCGTGCGGCGGCGGCCCGTCTCCTCCATCGCGCGGCGCATGGAGTCGGTCACCGCATCCGCGTAGAAGATCACCCTCCCCTTCAGATTCCGCGCCGCGCGGCCCGCCGTCTGGATCAGCGAGGTCTCGCTCCGCAGGAATCCCTCCTTGTCGGCGTCGAGGATCGCGACGACGGCGACCTCGGGAAGGTCCAGTCCCTCGCGCAGCAGGTTGATCCCGATCAGGCAGTCGAAGACGCCCCGCCGGAAGTCCGCCAGGATGCTCACGCGATCCATGACCTCGATGTCGGAGTGGAGGTACCGGCAGCGCACGCCGACCTCGGTGAAGTAGTTCGTGAGCTCCTCGGCCATCCGCTTGGTCAGCGTCGTCACGAGGACGCGCTCGTTCTCCGCCGCGGCCGCCCGCACGACCGCGAGCAGGTCGTCCACCTGTCCCTTGACCGGCCGCACTTCGATCGAGGGATCCACGAGGCCCGTCGGCCGGATGACCTGCTCGACGATCTCGCCGCCCGAGCGCTCCAGCTCTTCCGGGCCGGGCGTGGCGCTGACCGCGATGACCTGGTTCACGCGAGTCCGGAATTCGTCGTAGGTGAGCGGGCGATTGTCCAGAGCCGACGGCAGGCGGAAGCCGTAGTCGACGAGAACCTGCTTGCGCGACCGATCCCCGAAATACATGCCGCGGACCTGCGGCAGCGTCACGTGCGATTCGTCCACGACGAGCAGGAAGTCCTTCGGGAAGTAGTCGAGAAGCGTCGGCGGCGGCTCGCCGGGGGCGCGGCCCGAGAGGTGGCGGGAGTAGTTCTCGATGCCGTTGCAATAGCCGAGCTCCTTGATCATCTCGAGATCGAACATCGTCCGCTGGTGCAGCCGCTGCGCCTCGAGGAGGCGGCCGGCCCGGGTGAGCTCCGCCATCCGCTCGTCGAGCTCCAGGCGGATCGAGCCGATCGCTCGCTCGAGGGTCTCGCGCGGCGTCGCATAGAACGTGCGCGGATAGAGGGCCAGTCGATCGACCCTCTGCAGCGCGGTGCCCCGCAGCGGGTCGGTCTTGGTGATCTTCTCGATCTCGTCGCCGAAGAACTCGACGCGCACCGCCGTGTCCTCGTAGGCGGGCTGGATCTCGAGGACGTCGCCCCGCACGCGGAAACTGCCGCGCGCCAGGTCCAGGTTCGTCCGCTCGTACTGCATCTCGACCAGGCGCGCCAGCAGCGCCGGCATCCCCTGAACGTCGCCCACCTCGAGGTAGGCCAGCATGTCGTAGTACGAGTCGGGCGCGCCGAGGCCGTAGATGCAGGACACGGAGGCGACCACGATGACGTCGCGGCGCTCGAAGAGAGCCTTGGAGGCCGCCAGGCGCAGCTTGTCGATCTCCTCGTTGCGGGAGGTCTCCTTCTCGATGTACGTGTCCGTCTGCGGAACGTAGGCCTCCGGCTGGTAGTAGTCGTAGTAGGACACGAAGTACTCGACCGAGTTCTCCGGAAAGAAGCTCCGGAACTCCTGGTACAGCTGGGCCGCGAGCGTCTTGTTGTGGGAGAGGACGAGAGTCGGGCGGTTGATCGCCTCGACGACTTTCGCGATCGTGAACGTCTTGCCCGATCCCGTCACGCCGAGAAGGACCTGGTCGGTCCGCCGGTCCGCCAGACCCTCGACGAGTTTGGCGATCGCCCGGACCTGGTCGCCCTGGGGCGTGAAATCGGTCGTGAGCCGGAAGCGGCCGGTGGCGCTGGCCTGGGCCTCGAGGTAGCTCGGCGGCTTGCCGGAAGACGAGGGGGACCGGGGTTCGGAAACGCGCGCCATGGGGTGAATCGCCGCTTATAGCATAAGAAGCCCGTTTGCCTCACAATCGGACCGTGAAAGGGTTCGCCCGCGCGGCGGCGCTCGTCCTCCCGCTCGCCTTCGTCGCTTTTCTCGGATCGGTGGTCGGTTCGTTCGCGACGAACTTCGTCCGCGTCCCGAGGGTTTCCGAGCTGGCCACCTACCGGCCCGACATCGTCACCCGCATCACGGCACGCGACGGCTCGACGATCGCACGATACGCGATCGAGCGGCGCACGCTCGTCACCCGGGCGGACATCCCCGCGGTCCTCACCCACGCGCTCGTCGCCACCGAGGACAAGAACTTCTTCCGCCACGGCGGCGTGGACGTGCGGCGGACCTTTTCGGCGCTGGTCGCGAATCTCCGGCAGGGCGGGTACGCGCAGGGCGGCTCGACCCTGACCCAGCAGCTCGCTCGGGCGATCTTTCTCTCTCCGCGCAAGACGCTCTCGCGCAAGGTCAACGAGGCGCTCGTCTCCTTCGAGATCGAGCGGCGGTACTCCAAGGACCAGATCCTCACGATGTACGCCAACGAGATCTACCTCGGCCACGGCAACTACGGCATCGAGGCGGCCAGCCGGTATTACTTCGGCAAGAGCATCAAGGAGATCTCGCTCGCCGAGGCGGCGCTGCTCGCGGGCATCGTGCAGCGGCCGGAGGACCAGTCCCCCTTCCGCAACCCCGCCCTCGCCCGGTCGCGCCGGTCGACGGCCCTTCGGCGCATGCTCGCCGAGGGCTACATCACCGAGGCGGAACGCCGCGCGGCCGATGCCGAGCCATTGCCGGCCGCGCCGTCCCTGCCCGAGTCCATCATCGCGCCCTACTTCTGCGAAGACATCCGCCAGTACCTCGAGAAGTCCTACGGCGAGAAGGACCTGTACCGGCGGGGCCTTCACGTCGAATCGACGCTCGATCCGGAGATGCAGACGTGGTCCGAGGACGCGCTCGGATGGGGCCTGCGCCAGGTCTCGAAGCGCCACGGATTTCACCGGCCGCGCAACCTCTCCGAGGACGGCTACCGCTCGTTCGAGGGCTATGTGGATCCGTCGTGGGAAAGCGCGAAGATCGAGGAGGGCGCCGCCGTCCGCGCCGTCGTGATGCGCGTGACCGCATCGGGCGCCGACGTCCGCGTCGGAAAGCAGACCTTCGCGCTGCCGAACGCCACCGTCGCGTGGACGGGGGCGAGCACCGCGGCGAAGATCCTGAAACCCGGCGACCTGATCGTCGCCGAGTTCCAGAAGGCCAAGGACGGCACGCTGGTGGCGGCCCTCGAGCAGGAGCCCCGCGAGCAGGGCTCCGTCCTGATCCTGGAGAACTCGACGGGCGCCATCCGGGCGATGGTCGGCGGCTCCGACTGGAGCCTGTCCAAGTTCAACCGCGCGACCCAGGCGGTACGGCAGGCCGGCTCGGCCTTCAAGCCGTTCGTCTACCTGACGGCGCTCGACCAGGGCTACACGGGAGCCGACACCGTGTTCGACGGCCCGCTCTCGATCACGATCGACCCGCACCAGCCTCCCTACCGGCCGGTCAACTACGACGGCAAGTTTCACGGCATCGTGACGTTCCGGAAGGCCCTCGAGCATTCCTACAACATCCCGGCGATCCGGGTGGCCGAGATGGTGGGTCTGCCGAACATCATCGAGACCGCCCACCGCCTGGGCGTCCACCAGAACCTCGAGCCGTACCCCTCCCTCGCGCTCGGGGCCTTCGAGGTCACGTTGATGGAGCTGACGTCGGCCTACACGGTCTTCGCGAACCAGGGCCTCGCGTTCTCGCCGTACCTCATCGAGCGCGTGACCGACTCCGACGGCGACGTCCTCGAGCAGACGCATCCGGATCCGCGCGAAGTCGAGAACCCCCAATCGACCTTCCAGCTTCTCCAGATTCTTCGGGGGGTCACGCAGCGGGGAACCGCCGCGGCGGCCGTGGCCCGGGCGAATCTCAAGCTGAACATCGCCGGAAAGACCGGGACGACGAACGAGTGGACCGACGCCTGGTTCATCGGCATGACGCCGCGCTACACGATCGGCGTCTGGGTCGGCAACGACGAAAAGAAGGTGTCGATCGGCAAGGGCGCCGAGGGCTCCCGCGTCGCCCTCCCGATCTGGATCCGGATCATCGAGCAGATGCGCGACCACGGTCGCATCGATCCGCAGGAGGACTTCGACGTGCCCCCGGGAATCGTGCTCACGCCGGTGGACTACGAGACGGGACTCAAGGCGACGGCCGACACGCCGATCCCCGTCCTCGAGGCGTTCGTGAGCGGCTCCCAGCCGACCGAAGAGTGGACCGCGCGCTCCCAGGAGATCGCGAAGCTGCCGTGGTCGCTGCAGCAGCCCTTCTACGTTCCGAAGAAGGGCGAGCTTCCCGACGAAGGATCGCTGCCGCCGCCCGCCGCGCCGACGCCGCCTCCCGCGCGGCCCTGAATCAGGCCGGCTGAGACCCGGCGGCCTGCACGTCGACGGTCAGGGTCGCGACCACGTCGCGATGGAGGCGCACGTGGACGGTGTGAGTCCCGACGCGCCGGATGGGCTCGGCCAGCTCGATGCGGCGGCGATCCACCTCGACGTGCTTGGCGGCCAGGGCATCGGCGATCTCCGACGCGGTCACGGAGCCATAGAGGTGGCCCTCTTCGCCCGCCTTCTTCGTGATCGTGACGCTCAGGCCCTCGACCTTGGACGCGGCGTCCGAGGCCACGGCCTTTTCGCGGAGCATCTTCTCGTCGTACTTCTTGCGCTCCTCGGTCAAGCGGCGCACGTTCGCGTCGGTCGCCTCGTAGGCGAATCCCTGCGGGAGGAGGTAGTTGCGGGCGTACCCGGGCTTGACGGTCACCGTCTCTCCGCGGTGCCCGAGCCCGCGGACGTCGTCGGCCAGAATGACTTTCATGATTTCTCTGCGGCTCCCTCGCCCCGGCGGCGAAAATCCACGTACCAATCGAACAGCCCGAGCAGCGCCACCCCGATGTTGAGGGGAAAGTAGGCGGCCAGGGCGTAAAGACCAATTCGAAGAATCCGGACCCGGAACCACCTTCGAAAGAAGTGGCAGATGATAGAGAGGCCGGCCACAAAATACAAGGCCAGAAGCGGCAGAAGCACGTTGGCCGCCACGATGCGCCCCACCCCGGGGAGGAGCCCGAAAGCCGCCCCCGCCCCGACGAAGAAGGCCGCCACCACGGGCGGCACCCGCAGCAGCTCGAACCGGGCCGCGTCGGCCGTTTCGCCGGGCCGGGCCGTCAGGGCTCCGAGGTAGAACGCGACGGCTCCCCCGAGCACCCAGAGGGTCGCGAGCATGCCCCAGAGACACTCGCGCGTGAACTCGCGCGCGGCCTCGAAGGCTTGCCGCATCCGCGCCACCGAATCGGCGTCGGCTCCCGAGCGGGCGTAGGAATCGAGGGCCGCGGGAATCATGCGGTCGAAGGTGCCGGACACCTCGGCCGAGATCGAAGCGCCCGCCCCGTTGACCGAGGCCGCGTAGACCGCCGCGAGCATCGCGCAGCCCGCGAGGCAGAGGCCGAGATAGCAGCGGGACGGCTCGGCGCCGGCGCGGAGAAAGCCGACCGATGCCGTCGGCAGGGCCGTCACGGCCAGGGCGGCGAAGGCGAGCGCGATTCCGGCCCCGGCCCCGTCGGCCGCCCAGCCCAGCCCGAAGATCACCGCCGACGCCAGCCCGCACGCCGTCATCCCCGCCACCAGGCCCTGCCGGTGGGCCACGCGCACGGCCGGCACCGCGGCCAGGGGCACGCCGAGAACGCCGACGAACGGCATGAGGAAGAGCGCCGAGAACGCCGCGGCCGACGCCAGGCCGGCGAGCGGCAGCTCGTACCGTCCGATGGGCGACGGCAGCGGCTCCGTCGCCGGCACCGGAGAGCTCATCGCCTCTCGCTCGCCGGCTGCGGGAGAACGGATGCGGGCGTCGTCTCGCGCCGCCTCACACCCTCTTTCCGCACCCGGCTAGTCCGTGGCGTACGGAAGCAGCGCGATCGACCGGGCACGTTTGATCGCCGTCTGCAGCTTGCGCTGGTGGAGCGCGCACGTTCCCGAAATCCGGCGAGGCAGAATCTTGCCGCGCTCCGGAATGAAACCCTGGAGGAGCTTGACGTCCTTCCAGTCGATGTACTCGAGCTTCTCCGCGCAGAACTTGCAGACCTTGCGCCGCCGAACGAAGAACTTCTTTCGCGGACCGCCCTTGCCGTCGCGTCCCGCAGCGCCGCGCGCGCCGGACGAGCGGCCGGAGCCTCCTCCCATCCTCATGACTCGCTCCTTTCGGGCGCCGCCGGGGCCGCTTCGGCCGGGGCGGCCGTCGGCACGGGACGGGGCGGCCGCTTGATCGCCTTGATCCTGAGGCGCTCGGCCATCTTGGCGCTGCGCTTCAGCTCCTCGTCGACCCGCACGGCGAGATGCCGCAGGACCTGGTCGGAGAGCCCCATGCGGCGCTCCACCTCGGCCACCGCCGCCGGAGCGGCCTCGACCTGCCAGTAGTGGTAGTGGGCCTCCCGCTTGCGCAGGATCGGGAAGGCGAGGCGGCGCTTGCCCCACGGCTCTTCCTTGACCACGGTCGCCCCGCCGTCCGTCAGGACCTTCTTGTATTCGGCCGCGACCTTCGTCGCGTCCTCGTCGCTCAGGTCGGGCGTGACCAGAACGACGATGTCATAGAGCCTCATGATTCCTCCTCATGGATGTCAATCCGGATCGAGGCGGTCCGGAGAGGAAGGTAAAACATTCGCCCGCCGCATCGCGGCGTCGATTCCTTGCGTCAACCAGATGCGGAGGGCCTCGACGGCCCTGCCGATGCTGTTCTCGTACTGTTCGCGCTCGGCCTTGCCGAACCGCTCGAGGACGTAGTCCGCGAGGTCCCGGTCCCGCGAGTAACGCTCGCCGCGAATTCCCACGCGAAGGCGCGGAAACTCCGTCGTCCCGAGATGCGCGATCACCGATCGGAGGCCCTTCTGCCCCCCCGCCGAGCCGCGCGCCTTCAGGCGCAGGGCTCCGAGCGGAAGGTCGATGTCGTCCACGACGACGCAGAGCTCCGGGGGTGCGACGCTATATTTATTGCAAAGAGCCGAGACGGCCTCGCCCGAGGCGTTCATGTACGTTTGCGGGAGGGCCAGGAGCACCGGTTCGGCCCCGACTCTCCCCCGGCCGACGCGCGAGGAACACTCCCGCGCGCGAATCCGGATTCCTTCCTCCGCCGCCAGCGCCTCCACGACGCGGAACCCGGCGTTGTGCCGGGTCGCCTCGTATTCGTCCCCGGGATTGCCGAGGCCGGCGATGACGCGCAGAGGCTACTTCTCCTTTTCCTTCTCCTTCTTGTCCTTCTTGTCGGACTTCTCCGGCTCCGCACCGCCCTCTTCCTCGGCCACGGCCTTGCCCTTCTTCAGAACCTCGGGCTCGGTGGGCTCGGCGGCGGCCTCGGCGACGGCGGCGGGCTCCTCCTCGCGCGCCGGGTGGGCGACGTGCGCCACGACCTTCTCCGGGTTGTCGACGATCTGCACGCCCTCGACCGCGGGAATCTCCGAGATGCGGATCGCGTCGCCGATGCCGAGCTCGCTGACGTCCACCGTCAGGTGCGCAGGAATGTTCGACGGGAGGCACTCGATCTCGATCTCGCGAGTCACGATGTCGAGAATGCCGCCGTCCGCCTTCACGCCGCGCGCCACGCCCGACGACCTCGATCGGCACGCGGAGGGTGATCTTGACGTCCATCAGGACGCGGACGAAATCGATGTGCAGCGGCTTGCGCGAGACCGGGTCCCGCTGCATCTCCTTGATCATGGCGTGGCGGCTCTGGTCGGAGCCGCAGCTTGAGCAGGAAAATGGCGTTTTCCCCGGCTCCCTCGCGGAAGACGTCGGAGAGGGCCTTCCGGTTCACGGAGATGGAGACGTTCGGCTTGCCGGCCCCGTAGACGATGGCCGGGATCCGCCCCGCGACCCGGTCGCGCCGGGCCTCGTTCTTTCCGGTCGTCGAGCGTTTCTCGACCTGGAGCTCGATGGTTTTCATGAGTCTCGCACCCCTTTTCGAAGCCCGGCCCTCGCTGCGCTCGGCCCCGGCTTCGACGCGGCGTTTCCTCGCCGCGTTCCTCGCGCGGAATCCCCGCGCAAAGAGGCGGATTCTACACAAAAAGCGAGGAAACGGAAGCCCCGTCGTGGATGCGCTGGATGGCCTCGCCGAGCAGGTTGGCCACCGAAAGCGCCCTGATCCGGGGACAGCGGGCCTGGGCCGCCTCGACCGGGATCGTGTTGGTCACGAGGAGGCTCTGGAGCTGGGAGGCCTCGATCCGCTCGAGGGCGGGGCCCGAGAAGACGCCGTGGACGGCGGCCGCGTAGGTCCGCCGCGCTCCCTGCCGACGGAGCGCCTCCTCCGCCTGAACCAGCGTCCCGGCCGTGTCGATGATGTCGTCCAGAATCAGGACGTCCTTGCCCTCGACCTCGCCGACGACGTTCAGGATCTCGGTCTCGTTCTTTCCGGTCCGGCGCTTGTCGATGACCGCGAGGGAGGCATCGAGTCGCTTGGCGATCGCCCGCGCGCGCGTCAGTCCGCCCACGTCCGGAGACACGATGACGAGGTCCTCCGCCTCCACCTTCCGGATGGCGTCGAGGATGACGGGCGCGGCGAAGAGGTGGTCCACCGGAATGTTGAAGAATCCCTGGATCTGGGCGGCGTGCAGGTCCATCGTGAGGATGCGGTCGGCGCCCGCCGCCGTCAGCAGATCGGCCATCAGCTTCGCGGCGATCGGCACCCGGGGCTTGTCCTTCTTGTCCTGCCGCGCGTAGCCGAAGTACGGCATGACGGCGGTGATCCGCGAGGCCGACGACCGGCGGAACGCGTCGAGCAGGATCAGGAGCTCCATGACGTGATCGTTGACCGGCGAGCAGGTGGGCTGCACGACGAAGACGTCGGCGCCCCGGACGTTCTCGTCGATCTGACAGTAGTCCTCGCCGTCGGAGAAGTTGTAGAGGGTCAGCTCACCGAGAGGAATCGAGAGGTACGCGCAGATCTCGCGGGCGAGCCCCGGGTGAGCGCGCCCGGAAAAGATCTTGAGGTCTCCGTAATTGAAGGCGTGCGACGTCAAGCGAGCCGGATTCTACGCGGGAATCCTCCGCGCGTCGACCGCCGGAAAAGAAAACGGCCCCGAGCGGTCGGGGCCGTTTGAAACGAAGTGACGCGCGGGTCGCTACGGACAGGACGTCGGGAAGGCCTTCGTGTCCTGGACCGGAGCGAACGGCACGCCCTGGGGGTTTTGCTGCGTGTAGATCACCCCGGTCTGCATGTCCACGACCTGCCAGTCGACCTGGACGTTCGTCAGGCCGGCCGCGAAGACCCAGTAAGCGTTGGTGAGGGAGCAGCCGTTCAGGACCTTCACGACCATCTCGATGTTGGCCGGGTCGAAGAACCAGAAGTAGCCGGAGTCGTCCGTCAGCGTCACCGCGGTTCCCGCGGCGGACGTCCCGTCGGTCTTTGTCCAGGTGGCGTTGACCTGGAAGCGACCGCCGTTCAGGCACAGGAACCCCGGGCCCTGCTGGCACGTGCCTGTAGTGCTCTGCACCGTGACGGCCTGGACGACCGGGTTCGCGCCGGGAACGGTCATGGTCACCTGGTAGGTCCCGACCGCGCTGAAGAGATGCGTCGGATTCTGGACCGTCGACGTGTTCGAAGTACCCGAATTCGGGTCCCCGAAGTTCCACGCCCAGGAGCCCGGAGCAGGCGTGGTCGTATCCGTGAACTGAACCATCTGACCGAGGGTGGGATTGTGCGGCGAGTAAGTGAAACTGGCGTTCACACTCTGGGCGGCAAGAACGAGGGGAACCGCCGCAAGGGCGAGGCCGAGAAAGGCCGGGCGGGAGAACCGGGAACGCATCGGAGCCTCCTTAGAAGTCTGAGCGACCACTGACCGCTCGCTGGCGACCCTTGCAAATCTCTCGCCTATCCGCCGCCGAATGGACGGTTGGCTGGGGCGCCAGGACTCGAACCTGGAGATGCCGGCTCCAAAGGCCGGTGCCTTACCAATTTGGCGACGCCCCATCCGGGGCGATTTTACTCTCCGGCCTCATCGGGTGCGCCGGGTTCTGCCGGGGACGGAGCGCCCGCGGTCACCGCGGCGGGCGCCGCCACGGCGGCGGAGATGGCCGGCGCCGCGGCCTTCACGCGCTCGTATTCCCCGAGGATGTGCTTCTCGAGCATCTCGCGCGTCTCGCGGTTCAGCGGGTGCGCGACGTCCTTGAACTCGCCGTTCTTCTTCCGCTTGGAAGGCATCGAGATGAAGAGCCCGTTGGGTCCCTGGATGATCTTCAGATCCGAAACCAGGAAACAGCCGTCGAAGACGATCGAGACGTAGGCCTTGAGCTTCTCCTCGTTGACCGGAAACACCTTCACCTGCGTGATGTTCATGGAGAGCCTCCGTGGGGTCTGGTCCGAAGCCGGTAGGAATCGCGGGTGAGAGTCGCGCAGGGAAACAGCCGGGCTCGAGGATGGCGGCGCTCGAGCTCTTCGCGCGCCCCCGTGGCAGCCCGGGCCAGGACGATCGTCGACCCGGAGCCGCTGATGGCGTGCTCCTCGGCGACGCGGGCGGCGGACGCGAGGTATTCCTCCATCCTGGGCTCCACTTGTAGCACGGCGGCGGACAGATCGTTCGGGCCCAGATACTCTCGCCGCCCCGGGGAATCGACGTCCAGCCGCTCGGGCAGCCGGCCCCGCCCGGCATACGCCCGATAGACGGCGGCCGTGGAGATCGAAAACGGCGGCACCAGAAGGAGAAGCGGCTCCGGAGGCGCGTCGGCGACGGGGGTGACCGCCTCCCCGCGGCCACGCACGTCGGCCTGTCCTCCCTGAAGGAAAAACGGAACGTCGCTCCCGAGGCGAGCCGCGAGCTCCGGAAGCGCATCGAGGACCGCGTCTCCGCAACGCCACAGCTCGGCGAGCAGGAGAAGGGTCACGCCGGCGTCCGCGCTGCCGCCTCCGAGCCCGCCGCCCGTCGGCGTCCGCTTCTCGAGATGGAGCCGGGCGCGCGCGGGCACCCCCGCCTTCTCCGCGAGCAGCCGCGCGGCCTTGACGACGAGGTTGTCTTCTCCGAGCGGAACGGCCGGGTCGTCGCACGTGAAGACGAGGTCCGTCGCCGGCGCGGCGGTGATCCGGTCTCCCAGGTCGATCGAGACCATGCGGGAGAACACCTCGTGATAGCCGTCGGGTCGGGTCCGGCCGACCCGCAGCTCCCGGTTGATCTTGGCCGGAGCCTCGGCGGCGAGAATCACGGCGAGGCGTTTCCCGGAGATTCGATGCCTCGCTCGACGGCGACGAGCTTAAGGCCGAGGCTCTTTTTCGTCGTCTCGTCCCGCATCGTGAGCCGGGACGGCCACGGACTCGCCTCTCCGGAATAGCTCACGACGAGCCGGCCCGCCGGCCCGCTCAGGTCGAGCGACACGACGCGCTCGCTCGCGAGGTCGAGAACCGCGACGGCATGCTCGGTCTCTCCCGAGAGGGCGAGCCGGCACTGGCCGCCGTCCGATCCCTCGACGGACGGCGCGGCGTCGTTCCAGATCCCGGACAGCACCGCGCGGAGCGCCTCCGGATCCACGACGAACGCCTCCCGGTCCTTCCCCGTGATGGTCCCCCCGCGATACTCGGCGACCGGCGAACCGAAGGGGCCGGTGAGCGAGGCGGTGACGATCGCCGTGCCGTCGTAGGTCACCGCCAGCGTTCCCGGCACCGAGGGAGCGCCCCCGGCTCCGAGCTTCGCGTCGTAGAGGAGCCGCGAGGCCGGCAAGCTCGCCGCACGCGCGCGAGCCGCCGACCAGGCCGCCAGGGCACGGCGCGCGTCGTCGGGGCTCGCCGGAGGGAAGGATCTCGCGGGATGCGTGGATGCGCACGCGACGAGCATGACCGTGCCGCCGGCGGCGGCGAGATAGCGAAGGAGCCTCGCGGTCAACGCTGCGACACGGGAGCCCGGGCGCGACGCAGCTTCTCTCGAACGCGATCCGGCTCCTCGGACTTCAGGTCGAGGGCCTTCTCCCAGTGGCGGATCGCGCCTTCGACGTTGCCCTGCCGGGCGTCGAGGTCGCCGATGTGCTCCTCGATCGTGGGATCGCTCGGCTCGCGCCGGTAGGCCTCTCGCAGGTTCTTCTCGGCGTCCGGGATCTGCCCGAGCCGGAAGTACGCCCAGCCGAGCGAATCGAGATACGCCGCGTTGCGCGGCTCGCGGGCCACGGCCTTCTCGAGCATCTCCTTCGCCCGCTCGAGCTGAACTCCCTGGTCGGCCCACATGTAGCCGAGGTAGTTCAGCGTGGCGGCGTCGTTGGGCCGCAGGGCGAGCAGTTGAAGGAACACCTTCTCCGACTCCGCGGGCTGTCCTCCCCGCTCGAGGCTCGATCCCAGCCGGAAGAGCGCGTCGGTGGACTCCGGAAACTTCGCCGCCGCCGCGCGCGCGATGCGTACGGCCGCATCGTATTTCTTGAGGCGTCCGTAGGCGTCGGCCGCCGCCATCATCTTCTCCAGCTGGCCCGAGGATCCGAGCGCATCGAGGATTTCCTCCGCGGCCTTCGTCTCGCCGGTCCGGTACCGGAACTCCGCGCTCTCGGCCTGCCATTCGGGATCCGACGGTTTGGCCGCGAGCAGGGCGGCCGAGCTCTTCTTGCCGTCGGCGTAGTCCTCGCCGTCCCGATCGGCGGCGAGCAGGATGCGGGCGGCCCGATCCTGCACCTGCCCGTCCGCGACGGCCAGGGGCGCAAGGATCTGGCGCGCGCCCGCGTAGTCCTTTTCGAGGTACGCGATGAAACCGAGCTCGATGGTGGCGGCGCTCTTCGCTTCCGCCTTCCGCGGATCGTCGCCGGCGCGGTGAATCGTCTCCTGGTACATCGCGCGCGCCTCGTCGAATCGCCGCTCGCGGACGAGCTCCGCGGCCAGAGCCCGCCGGGTGACCGGATCGTCCGGATCGGACTCGAGGAGCCCGCGCAGGATTTTTTCTCCCTCGGCGATGCTGCCCCGCTCGAAGAGCACGGTCGCGAGCAGCCGCTGCCCGGCGCGGTTCTCGGGGCGTTTCGCGACGAGCTCGCGGGCCTTCTTCTCCGATTCCGGAAAACGGCCCTCCCGGGCCAGATCGAGCACGATCCGCTCCCCGATCGCCGGGTTCTCGGAATCGCGCGCGGCCAGCTTCTCCAGAGCGGCGAGCGCTTCGTCGAGCTTGTCCTCGTCCTCGTACAGATCGATGAGCGCGGCCGCGATCTCCCGGTCGGCCGGATCGGCCTCCCACAGCGCCTCGTACAGCTCCTCGGCCTCGCGATACTGTCCGCTCTTGGCCTTGGCCTCCGCCGTGAGTCGCTGAATCGCCGGCTGGCCCCCGAGCTCGGGAAGGTCGTCGAGGATGGCCGCGGCTTCCGCCGCCCGGTCCGCCGCGAGCAGCGCACGCGCCAGAGTCACCGAGGTCCCGGCATCGTTCGGCGCGAGGCGATGGGCCGCCGACAGCTGCTCGATCGCCGCCGGCAGGCGAGACGGGTCCTTCTCCGCGGCCGCGAGCTCGAGGGAGCCGAGCAGCCGCCGCGCTTCGGCGAGGTCCGGATCCAGCCGGACCGCCTCTCGGGCCTGAGTCGTCGCCTCGTCGGTCACGTTCAGGTCCCGCAGCAGCTGGGCGTATTCGAGATGCACGATCGGATCGTCGGGGACGACGGAAAGCGCCTTCCGGTAGAGGGTCAGCGCCTCCTGGTAGCGGCCGTCGGCGATGGCCGACCGGGCCGCCAGGAACGCCTTTCGGCTCTCGAGCAGGGCGTCCGGGCTGCCGGCGGGCTGGACGAGGGTGAGGACCAGGAGGAGGGCGGTGGACGTCAGCGTCACCGATTCACGATAACACGTTCGCCGCGCTCGGACGCGCCCGCGCGGGCGTTATGCTGTCCTCGAAGCGAGAACGCCGGCCGGGAGCCGAACGGCTCCTTTCTTCTCCGGGTTACGCGATAATCGGATAGCGAATGCCGCGACTGGGTGTCCTGCTGGTTCGAGCCGGCGCCGTGAGCGAAGAGAACGTGCACCGGGCGCTGGCCGTTCAGGGATTTACGGGCGGCCGGGTCGGTACCCTTCTGCTCGAACGAGGCTCCGTCTCCGAAGACGACGTCGGCCGTGCCCTCGCCGAACAGCACGGCTGCGAATACGTTCCCTGGAAAACACTCGGCTCTCTGCCGCCCGCGGTCATCGCGGCGCTTCCGGCGAAGTTCGCGATCCGGCACTCCGCCGTTCCGGTGGAAGTCGGCGAAGGATTCGTCCGCGTCGTCCTCCGGGATCCCTCGAACCTCCGCATCCTCGACGAGCTCTTCTTCGTCACCGGAAAGAAAATCGTCCCCGCCGCGGCCCCCGAGGTCCGCATCTACCAGGCGCTCGAGAAGTGCTACGGCGAGCGCCGGACGCCGCGGTTCGCGATCCTCGCCGAGAAGCTGTCGCGCCCGATCGCGCCGTCCGTGATCAAGAAGCCCCTGCCTCCGCCGCCCGACTTTTCGACGGAGAGAGTCCCGATGCCCGGCGAGCCCGCCGTCGAGCCGTCCGCGGCCGACGATGGGCCGCAGACCCCGCCCATCTGGACCGTCGCGGACCTTCCGCCGGTCGGCTGGGCCAACCAGCCGGCGCCCCCCCCGCCCGAAGGCTCCGAGGACGATCTCGAGGCCATTCCCTGGGAGGAGCTTCCCGGGCAGGCCTCCGTGCCGGCCGAGCCGCCCGTCGCCACGCCCACCGCGCCCCATCCGCCCGTTCCGTGGCGCCGAGCGGCGGCCCCCGCCCACGAGACGCCGTCTCCCGTCGCCGGCATGCCGACCAATGCCGATTTCAGCGAGATGCTCGCGGCGCGAGATCGCGACGGCGTGTTCGACGCGGCCCTCCGCGCTCTACGCCGGCGCTTCGCTCGCAGCGCGGTCTTCGCCGCGCGTTCCGACGGGGCGGCGGGATGGAGCGGCGCCGGCGAGCGCGTGGATCAGCGCGCCCTGCGGGCGCTCCTGATCCCCTGGACCGAGCCGTCCATCTTCCTGAACGTTCGCATGGGCCAGGCCTTCTATCTCGGCCCGCTCCCGCCCCTGCCTCGTCACGACGCCCTGGCGGCGGCCCTCGGAGGGTGGCCGACCGAATGCGTCGTCCAGCCGGTCCGGATGCGGGACAAGACCGTGGCATTCCTGTATGCGGAATGTGCGGGGGCGCAGGGGGCGACCCCGGCGGACCTGACTTACCTGCGTGAGCTCTCCGGCGCCGCGGCGGCGGCCCTGGCGGCCTCCATCCGATTGAAGAAAAAGCAGGTTATATAATCCGGGATCAACCCCGGAGGAAATCATGATCAAAGCCGACATCGTGGACCGGGTGGTCGACCTCGCTCAGATTCCGCGCGCGAAGGCCGCGACGGCCGTCGAAACGGTCATCGAGGCGATGCGCTCGGCTCTCGGAGCCGGCGACCGGATCGAGCTGCGGGGATTCGGCGTCTTCCAGGTGAAGCGACGCAAGCGCGGCATCGGCCGCAATCCGAAAACGGGCGTCGAGGTTTCGATTCCTCCGGGGAACACGATCCGGTTCAAGCCGGGAAAAGACTTGCGGGACCTGCCTTAGCCAAACTGTAGAATCACACGATGCCGCGAATCGGCGAGCTTCTCGTTGCGGACGGCGTCGTTTCCGAACTCGCCGTGCAGAGTGCGCTCGGCTTCCAGCGGCATACGGGCGAGCCCTTCCGCCTCGGGACGATCCTTCTCGACCGAGATCTTCTTCCGGAAGAGAACCTCCTGCGCGCCCTGTCGGTCATTCACCGCTGCGACTACGTGACCTGGTCCGACGTCCTGAAGGCCCCTCCCCAGGTCGTTCGGCTTCTCCCGGAACGGGCCGCCGTTCGTCTCGCCGCGATTCCCTACGCCCTCGAAGGGCGGGGTGTGCGCGTCGCGTTCAAGAACCCCTCGAATCTCGCGGCGGTGGACGAGGTCTCGGCCGTGACGAACCGGCCGGTCGTGCCGGCCGTGATCTCGGAGATCCGCCTGCTCCAGGCATTCAACCTTTTCTACGGCCGGCCGATCCCGATCGAGTTTCGGGGCGTGCTCGGCAAGCTCGAGCGCAACGAAGAGCGGCGGCTCTACCGGACGCGGGCGACCCAGCCGGCGCCCCGGCGCGGGCGCTTCGTCAACGCGAGCCCGCTGCCCGGTCGGCCAATCGCCATCGCGAAGACGCCGGCCTCGGCGGCGGACGCCGACGTCTCTCATCCGGTCAGCTATGCCGCCCCCTTCATCGCCGCCGAACAGCCGGGCGAGCTCGCCGATGCGACGGACCTGCTGCCCGAGTTCACGCCGCCGCATACCCTCACGCCCGACGAGATGGCCGATCGCATGTGGAAGGCGGACGAGGACTCCGACGACTCGCAGGTCCGGTCGATGTGGGAAGCCCACGCCGCCGAGCCGTCGCCCGCGGCCGAGCCCCCGCGGACTCCGGCGCGCGATCGGCTCGCGGAGTCGACGCTCGAAACCGTCTGCGGCCGTCTGCCGCGGGCGTTCCTGCTCACGTCGGGCCAGGACGGCGTTTTCGGATGGACGGCGCGCGGCGGCGGCCTGACGCGCGACCAGATCTCCGGCGTGCGGATCCCCTGGGGCGAGCCGTCCATTTTTGCGTTCGTCAAGCTTTCGGGATCGCCCCACCGGGGCCCGCTGTCCCGGATCCTCATTCCGCCGAAGCTCGCCGCCCTGCTTGGCGACAAGGCCGCGGCGTGCTGCGCGGTCTTCCCGGTCCGCATCAAGGATCGCCTCGTCGCGTTCCTGTACGCGGACCGCCTCGGCGCCCCGCTCTCGGAGGAGGACTACCGCGGTCTCGAGATCGCGGCGAGCGCGCTCGGAAGCTCGCTCGCGCGGCTGCTCCTCGATCTGCGGCGGGCGCTCCCCGCTTAGTGGACGGCCCGGCGCCCGATCCCTTCGCGGAGGCGATGCCTCCGCCGCGCGGCTGGCGCCGCACGCTCGAGCACCCGCTCTTTCACCTCGGGCTTCTGCTCGCCACCTTCGTGACGACGACCCTGGCGGGCGGCGTGTTCGCGCCCGGAGGCGGCCCGCTTCTCCACGGTCATTTCACGGACGGGCTTCCCTTCTCGGTGCCGCTGCTCGCGATCCTCGGCGTGCACGAGCTGGGGCACTACGCGATGTGCCGCCGATACGGGCTCGCGGCCACGCTCCCCTACTTCATCCCGTCGCCCTTCCTGAACATCATCGGCACGTTCGGCGCGGTGATTCGCATCAAGGAGCCGATCCGCTGGAAGAAGCAGCTTCTCGACGTCGGTGCCGCCGGGCCCCTCGCCGGCTTCTTCACCGCGATCCCGTTTCTTCTCTATGGCGCCGCCCATCCCCAGCCGAACTCGAGTCCCCCTCAGCCCGGCGAGGTCCTCTTCGGATATCCGCTGATCGTCCGCTGGGCGCAACACTGGGTGGGCGTCGGGCCGTACACGAGCGCGACCGTCCATGAGCACCCCGCCTTCATGGCGGCATGGTTCGGGTTGCTGGTGACGTGTCTGAACCTCCTGCCGATCGGCCAGCTCGACGGCGGACACGTCCTGCGCGCCGCTCTGGGCAGGCGCCAGCCGATCGTCTCGGCGGTCGCGCTCGGGCTGTGCGTCCTCGCCGGCGTGACGCGCTCGTCGGTCTGGCTCGTCCTTCCGCTCCTCGTCGCGCTGCTGATGGGCATACGCCACCCTCCCGTCGAGGACGACGACGCCCCGCTCGACTTCGGGCGGACGCTCGTCGCGCTGCTGTGCGTGGCGGTGTTTCTCGTCAGCTTCTCGCTCACGCCGATCCGGTTCGTCTAGACGGACGGCTCGCGCTTGGACAGGTCCACCAGGAACGTCGCGGGGCCGTCGTTGACGAGCTCGACCTCCATCGAGGCGCCGAAGATTCCGGTCGCGACCGTCAGGCCTGCGTCGCGCAGGGCCGCGACGAACCGCTCGTAGAGCGGCTCCGCCTCGGGGCCGCGCAGCGCGCGCTCGAAGCCCGGACGCCGCCCGCGCGAGAGATCCGCGGCGAGCGTGAATTGAGACACCGCGAGCACCGCGCCCCCGACGTCGGCGAGCGCGAGGTTCATCTTCCCGGCCTCGTCATCGAAGACGCGGAGACCGGCGATCTTGCGCGCGGCCTCCTCGGCGAGGGCCGGATCGTCGCCCGTCTCCGCGCCCAGGAGCACCAGGAACCCGCGCTCGATCTCGCCGACGGTCCGGCCGGCGACGCGCACCGCCGCTCGGGAGACCCTCTGCACGACGGCCTTCATGCGCGCCCCTTCGTGCGCCGGCGCGCCGTGAGCCGCCGCAGCTCCGCCGGCTCCGGTGCGCCGAGCCAGTGCGCCGCCAGCCAGTAGCAGGCGGTCGCCGCGCCGATCACCACCGCCAGGATTCCCGCGCCTCTCCAGCCGACGTACAGGGCCGCCGGAACCACGCGTCCGATGGCCCACAGAAGGCCCCCCATCGCGGCCGACGCGGCGAGGATCCGCCAGAGGGAGCCCGCGATGGCGCGCCCCCGAAGCCTCCCCTCCCGGCGCCGCAGGGCGAGGAGCAGGATTCCGATGTTGACCGCCGCCGCCGCCGACGCGGCCGCTCCGATGCCCGGCAGGCCGTACGGCCTGGTCAGGAGCACGCAGAGGAGGATGAAGACCGACGCGTCCGCGAACGCCGCCGCCACCGGAAGCGTCGTGTTCTTGAGCGCGTAGAACGCCGGCACGACGACCCGGATGCCCGCGAAGAAGAAGAGCCCCAGCGCCAGCGTCGCGAGCACCCCGGCGGTGGCCTCCGTGTCGGCGGTGCCGAAGCGGCCGCCCTGGAAGAGGACCCTCACGATCGGCACCTTGAGCACGATGAGGCCGACGCTCGCCGGAACGGTCACGAAGGCGATGAGCCGCAGCGCGAAGGCGAGGTGATCCTTGAAGGGCCCGCGATCTTCGGCGAGCGCCTGACGGCTGAGCGTCGGCAGGATCGCGGTCGCAATCGAGACCGCGAATCCTCCGAGGACGAGCTCCTTCAGCCGGTTGGCATAGTAGAGGTGCGACACGCTGGAATCGCCGAGGCTCGCGGCGAACCGGGTGGAGACGACCGTATTGACGCTGTTGATGCCGTAGGCGAGCAGGCGCGGCGACATGAGCAGGAGCACCGAACGCACCGCCGGATCGCTCCAGCCGAGCGCCGGCCGGCCGACGGCCTTCAGCCGCCTCAGTTGAGGGATCTGAACCGCCACCTGCAGAAACCCGCCGACCAGAACGCCCGCGGCCAGGCCGTAGGTTGGCTCGGCGAGCCTTGGCGAGACGAAGACGGCGGCGAGGATGATGGCGACGTTCAGAAAGATCGGGGCCGCCGCCGACACCGCGAAGCGGTGGTGTGCGTTCAGGAGCGCCTGGCACAGCGCCGCGAGCGACACGAGCAGGATGTAAGGAAAAATCCAGCGGTTCAGCAGCACGGTCAGCTCGAACTTGTGAGGCTCGGCTCGATACGGCGCCGCCAGCAGCCCCACGAGCCACGGCGAGGCCAGGATTCCGAGCGCCGTGATCCCCGTCAGGATGAGGGCGAACGTTCCGACCACGCGGCCGACGAACGCCCGGGCCTCCTCGGCGCTCCGATCGTGCGCGACCCCCGTGTACACCGGGATCACCGCCGAGGACATCGCGCCCTCGCCGATGATCTCCCGCAGCATGTTGGGGATCCGCCACGCCACGAAGAACGCGTCCGTGCGGAGCCCCGCCCCGAGCGTCACGGCGATGACCTTGTCGCGCAGGTACCCCGTAATCCGGGAGACCAGCGTCAGCGGCGTGATCGTCGACGCCGAGCGGACCAGCCGCCCTCGGACGTCGTCGGTCTCAGTCGCGGCCATGCGGTGCACGGATATTAGCCGACGGATAACGAGACATCCTCGCGCCCCGCGCCGCGACCGCGGCGAGAAAACAGCAGAGGAGCGGCGTCATGAAGAGCCGTCCCGCCGACCAGAAGACCCAGAGCCGCGGATCCCCGGCCGCTCCGAGGTACATCGCGATCATCGCGCCGACGAAGCCGAGCGCGACCGTCGCCGCCACGGACGTCTCCCGGGACCATTTCCCTCCGATCCCGAGGGCGAGGACCGCGATCCAGGGAGCGTAGGCGACTCCGAAGCCGGCCTGCCGCCCCATTTCCGAGAGGATCGCCGGCAGGAACGCGGCCGCCGCCATCGTGGGGAGCCGGTACACGCTGGCGAGTCCGTGGGCGCGGCAGAACAGGAGCCACGCGGCCACGATCACAAGGGGCGGCCCGGCGAGGCACGAGAGATTCGCGAGGCTGCGGCGGCGACCGAACGCCAGGTGGGCGAAGACGACGAGAAGCGCGAAGACGGCTCCCTCGACCTTCGTCATCACCGCGCCGGCAAGGCCGATTCCCGCGGCCAGGCAGGATGTCTCGTCGGAAGGCGCAAAGAGAAGCGGGACGAGCGAAGCCGCTTCGAAGTACAGAAGAAGGGGCTCGGCCTGGCCGGCAACCGGAACCGAGATCATCACGAGACCGAGCATCGCGGCCAGGGCGGCGGCGAACGCCGTCGCCGAGCGCATGCCGACGAAAGGCTCCGCAAAGCCATGGAACATGCCGACCGTCAGGGCGAGGAAGACGGGCATCGTCCAGACGGCCCCGCTCCAGGACAGTCGGCCGGCCGCCATGGAACCCCAGGCGTAGATCAGTGGGACGAGCGGCGGATAGGTCGGGTTCATGAGGTAGTGGAGCGGATCGCGCAGGAATCCGACGTCGATCGATCGGGACAACGCGAATCGCTCGCCCTTGGCGCCCCAGAAGAGCAGCAGATCTCCTCCCGTCGCCCGGGCCGTCGCCGCGGCATAGAGCACGGCTCCGAAGGTCAGCGCGATCAACGCGACGTCGGGCGTCGCGGCTCGCTCGCCCGCGGGGGCGCGCCGGAGACCGAGGGCGCGGTTTCCCGGAACCAGCAGAAGGAGGACCGGCAGCAGGAGCAGCGCCGCCGACCAGCGGACGCCGGTCCAGGTCAGGACCAGCATCTCCGCGCCGAGAAGGACGGCGCCCGAGGAGGCGCCGAAGCCGATCAGGGCCTGGATGCTGCGGGGGCCCGGGAGCACCCACCGGCGGACGGAGAGGCCGAGGACGGGCAGGGCCAGTAGCGAGGCGAGGAACGCCCAGGCCGTCACGGCGCGCTCCGGAACAGGGTTCCGCCCGCAAAGCTCGCCACCGGCCGGAAGCGCTCGTCCGCGAACGCCCTCCCGAAGCACGCCACCCAAAGCGTCCCGGGGGCCGTCGACTCGAGCTCTCGCTCGGGCAGGACGATCTGTCTCGGCAGCTGACTGAGGCCGAACAGGAATTTCGGGCCCAGCTCTGCCGATCCGAGGATGGAATCGTCGCCCGCCAGGACGACGACGCGATCCCCGTCCGGGACGCGCCGCGCCACCTCCTGCAGGAAGAGGAGCAATGGCTCTGCCGCTCGGAGCGGAACGTAGGCATTCGTGATCACCGTCGAGGGCCACTGCCGGACGGAGCCGCGCCGGTGCACCTGAAGGGCGATGAGAACGAGGAGGACTGCGGCGCTCCCGCGGGCCGCGAGCGGCGAACGTCTCGGCAAGTCGTTGGGGCCTCTTCCCGGAAGCTCGGCCGATTCTACGCCCGCGGGGCTGCCCGCTCTCGCTCGGGAACGCCCGCCGCTCGCTTCCTTCGCCCGGACATCATCTGTCTCCGGGGAAAGTGGAATATCGTGTCAGCACCTGAAAGGAGGGCGAACACATGGCCAGCGTCAACAAAGTGATCCTGATCGGAAACCTCGGAAAGGACCCGGAGATCCGCACGACCCCTCAAGGCACCACGCTCGCGCGCTTCTCGCTCGCGACCACGACCGCGTGGAAGGATGCCTCGGGCGCCAAGCAGGAGCGCACCGAGTGGCACGACATCGTGGCCTGGGAAAAGCTCGCGCAGATCTGCGGCGAATACCTGCAGAAGGGCAAGCAGGTCTACGTCGAGGGCAGCCTGCAGACCCGCAGCTGGGAAGACCAGAACGGGCAGAAGCGATACAAGACCGAGATCAAGGCTTCCAATGTCGTCATGCTCGGCCGCCGCGAAGACGGAGCCCGTTCCGCCGGCCCGGCTCGAGAAGTCGCCGAGACCCCCGAGCCGGCCACCGCCGCCGCCGGCGCCGGCTACGACGACGACGTGCCGTTCTAGCCGGATGCCGGCCTACGTCGTCATCGAGGTCGACGTCCGGGATTCCGCCCGGTACGAGGACTACAAGAAGCTCGCGCCATCGGCGATCGCGGCCTACGGCGGGCGCTATCTCGCGCGCGGAGGCCGCACCGATGCGCTCGAGGGCGACGCCGGCCCCGGACGCCTGGTCATCCTCGAGTTTCCGTCGCTCGACCGGGCACGTCGATGGTGGGAGTCGGAGGAATACGCGGCGGCCAAGGCGATGCGTCAGTCCTGCTCGACCGCGAGGCTGATCGCGATCGAAGGCCTGCCGACCTGATCGAGAGGCCGCTACCCCGAAGCGATCGCGCGCAACTCTTCTCGGATCGCCGCGATGGTCTCCGAGGGCGGACCCGCGGCTTCACGGAGGCCTTCCACGTGCCGGTCGTACGCGTCGAGGCGGCTCGAAGCCTCGTCACGCCGGGGACCCGGGACGGCACGCTCGACCGCCTCGACGCAGGCGGGATAGTCCGCGATCCTCCGGCAGACGAGGAGAAGGTCGCAGCCTGCGACGGCGGCGCGGACGCACCGCTCCGGCAAACCGCCGAACTCCGCGAGGGCGCCCATCTCGAGGTCATCCGAGAACGCCGCGCCCGTGAACCGCAGCTCGCTTCGCAACAATCCCGTCGCGACGCGCGCGGACAGAGACGCCGGCATGCCGTCGTCGTCGGCCGCGTGCGACACCATGACGGCGCGAGCTCGCTCCATGAGCCTTTGGAACGGCTCGAGGTCGAGCGCCTCCTCCCGAGGATCGGAAGGCAGCGCCGGAAGCCTCTCGTGCGTGTCGACCCGCGCGCGGCCGAGACCCGGGAAGTGCTTCAGGCACCCCCCCACCCCCCGGGAATGGAGACCGTCGAGAAAGTCTCCGGCCGCGCGGACGATCGCTCCCGGATCTGCCGAGGCACATCGCTCGCCGAGCACGAGGGCTCCGGCGCCCGGGATCCCTCGATCCACGACGGGAGCCAGGTCCACGTCGAAACCGAGCGCCGTCAGCATCGCCCCCGCCGTCTCACCGGCGCGGCGCGCGGCCCGTCTTCTCGCCGCCAGCGCGAACGAGGGCGAGGGACCGACGAGATCGCGCAGGCGATCGACCGGACCGCCCTCCTGGTCGAGATAGAGGCGCGCGACGCCGAGGCCACGCAGGTCCGCGACGAGGCGGGCGAGCCGGTCGAGAGACTCCAGGTTGCGCGCGAAGAGAATGACGCCGCGCGGCGGAAACGCCGCCAGGATCTCGCGCTCGGCCGGCTCGAGCGCCGCGCCCGCGAGGCCGACGCCGAAGAGACGCGAGGTCACCGGCCCTTCAGCCGCTCCTGCAGCGCGCCCAGGAGCGAAAGCGCCGCGATCGGCGTCAACTGGTTCACGTCCACGGATCGCAGCTTCTCGAGCGCCAGCTCCTCCTCCGCCGAGAAGAGCAGGAACTGGCCGCTGCCCGCGCTCTGGCCCCCGGTCCGGGCGATCACGGGCGCGCCCTGGACGTCGAGCTCCTGCCTTTCGAGATTGGCGAGCACTTCCCGCGCCCGGCCGATCACCGCCGCCGGGAGGCCGGCGAGCTCCGCGACGTGGATGCCGTAGCTGCGATCGGCGGCGCCCGGGACGACCTTGCGCAGGAACACCACCCGGCCGCCGATTTCCTTGACCGCCATCGTCGTGTTCACGACCGCCGGCCGCACGAGGGCAATCTCGGTCAGCTCGTGGTAGTGCGTCGCGAACAGGACGAACCCGGCGCGTTCGGGCGCGTCGTGCAGATGCTCGAGCAGGGCCCACGCGATCGAGAGACCGTCGAAGGTGGACGTGCCGCGCCCCACCTCGTCGAGGATCACGAGGCTCCGCGGCGTGGCCTCCCGCAGGATCGCCGCCGACTCGAGCATCTCCACCATGAAGGTCGACTCTCCCCGCGAAAGGTGGTCGGCCGCGCCGACCCGGGTGAAGATCCGGTCCACGAGGGACAGCTCCGCCTCTTCGGCCGGCACGAACGACCCGGCCTGCGCGAGGAGCGCGATCGTCGCGACCTGCCGCAGATACGTGGACTTGCCGCCCATGTTCGGGCCGGTCACGAGCTGGATCCGCCGCTCCGGCGAGAGATCCGTGTCGTTCGGAATGAAAGACTCCTCGCGCCGCACGCTCTCGACGATCGGGTGGCGTCCTCCCACGATCCGGAGACGCGCCGTCGGCGAGAGCCGGGGGCGGACCCAGCGTCCGCGCCGGGCGACGTCGGCGAGGCTGGCGTGGAGATCGAGCTCCGCCATCGCGGCGGCCGTCCGCGTCACCCGGTCGCCGGCGCGCGAGAGCTCCGCGAGCAGATCCGCATAGATGCGCCCTTCGATCTCCCCGATCCGATCTTCGGCGCCGAGGATCTTCTCCTCGAGATCTTTCAGGGCGGGCGTGACGTAGCGTTCGGCGTTGGCGAGCGACTGGCGGCGAATCCAGTCGGCCGGCACCTTCTCGCGATGGGCATTGCCGACTTCCAGCGAGTACCCGAACACCCGGTTGAACCGGACCTTGACCGATGCGATCCCGGAGCGCTTGCGCTCCTCCGCCTCGATCGAGAGCAACGCCCCCTGGGCATCGCGCCTGAGGGCCCGGAGCTGGTCGAGCTCGCCGTCGGCGCCGTCTCGAATCGCGCCACCCGAGGAGGCGAGGATCGGCGGCTCCGGAGAGAGTGTCGCCTCGATGCGCGCAACGCAGTCGGCCATGGCCGGAACCGACTCCCGCAGCGAGCGCAGCCGCGCCGCCTGGAAGGAGCCGGCGGCCTCGATCACCGACGGCACCGCCGCGAGTCCGGAGCCCAGGGCCGCGACCTCGCGGGGGCCGGCCGAGCCGACGGCGATGCGGGCAAAGCGCCGTTCGAGATCTCCGACCGCTTCGAGCGCCTTCTGGAGTCTCTCGGCGGCCGCCGACTCGTCCTTCAACTCCTCGACCGCGTCCCACCGCGCGGCCAGCTCGATCGGATCGAGGGACGGATGAGAAAGAGCCTCCCGGAGAGCCCTGGCGCCGAGAGGCGTCCGCGTCCGGTCCACGAGCGCGAGCAGGCTCGCCTCCCGGCCGCCGTCGGAGGACTCGAAGAGCTCGAGGGTCGCGATCGCCGCGGCATCCAGGCCCATCCGCGAATCGAAGGCGAGGGCGCCCGGCGCGCCGATGTGCTCCAGGCCGCCCGGCCGCATCTCGTGCGCATACGCGAGCGCCGCGCCGGCCGCCGCGGCCGCGGAGTCCGCGCCGACCTCGAATCGTCCGCCGCGCTCGCGGGCCGCGCTCCACCACGACTCGGACCGCCTCGTCACCGCCGCCTCGCAGGCCACCGAGCCGCCGCCCTCGGGAAGAAGAATCTCCCGCGGCCGGAACAGCGCGAGCGCGTCCGCGACGCGGGCCGCCTTCACCGTGCCCGCGAGAAAGCGCCCCGTCGAGATGTCCAGGAAGGCGACGCCCCAGTCCGGTTCGAGAGGCAGAAGGGCGGCGAGGTATGACGGGGCCCCGGGAGCGAGCGACTCGGGGTCGAGCACGGTCCCGGGCGTCACGACGCGGGTGATGTCGCGGCGGACCAGGCCCTTCGCCCCGCGGGCATCCTCCATCTGGTCGCAGATGGCGACCTTCCGGCCCGCCGCGACGAGACGGGCGACGTGATGATCCACGCTCTGGTGAGGCACGCCGCACATCGGCGCCTCGATGTCCGAATCGCGGTGGCGCCGGGTCAGCGCGATTCCGAGCAGCGGCGCCGCGTCGCGCGCGTCGTCGAAGAACATCTCGTAGAAGTCGCCCATCCGATAGAGGAGGATCGCGTCGGGCACCCGGTTCTTCATCTCGAAGTACTGGCGCAGCATGGGGGTCACGCGCCCGGGCGTCGCACTCACGGTGCTAGCATACTGTCACGGGCGCGGACTTCGTCGCGTCCGATGCTGAGATGACCGTTCTGACCATCGACACCGCCAGCCCGAAGCCGGCGGTCGCGCTGATCGTCGGCGCCCGCCTCTTCGAGGAGCCGCTGCCCGAAGACCGGCGCGCCTCCGAAGATCTCCTGCCGGCGGTCCGCCGGGCGCTCGCGGCCGCCGGACTCGCGCTCGGCGACTGCACCCGCATCGGTGTCTGCGCCGGTCCCGGCTCGTTCACGGGATTGCGCGTCGGCCTCGCGACCGCGTGGGGTCTCTCGCGAGCCACGGGAATTCCCGTCGAGACCGTTTCGACGCTCGAGGCGATGGCCGAGGCCGCTCGCGTGACCGGAAGGAGCCGCATCGTCGCCGCACTCGACGCCGGCCGAGGAGACTTCGTGGCCGAGCGATTCGACCTCGACGGCCCGAGAGCGCGCTCGATGGCTCCCCGGCGTCTGTTGCGGTCCGAGGATCTCGCGGCGTTCGCCGCCGGCGATCCCATCGAGGCGATGACCGCGGCCGAAGGCTCGGAGCGTGGCGCGCGAACTCCCGCGGCCGCGCTCGCCGAAGCCATCTCCCGCCGGCCCGGCGAGGGACGCCCGCCGGACCCGAGCCTCGGGCTTCCGGCCGTCTATTCGAGGCCGAGCGCCGCGGAGGAAAAGCATGGCGCTGCGTGAGCCGCGCGAGCGGCCGTACCGCCTGCGTCCGCCGGGACCGTTCGACCTCGACGAGATCGCCCGGATCGAATCCGAATCGTTCCCCGTTCCGTGGAAGCGGGAGTTCTTCGCGAGCGAGCTCGTCGAGCCGCACCGGTACCTGAGGGTCCTCGTCGGTGAGACCGACGAGGAGCCTCGCATCGGGGGCTACCTGTTCGCGGTCTCGCTCTACGAGGAGTTCCACATCAACAAGATCGCCACGGATGCGCGGCTGCGGCGGCGGGGCTTCGGCCGCCAGCTCCTCGAGGACGCGCTCGCCCGCGCCCGCTCGATGGGTTCCACGGCGGTCACACTCGAGGTCCGGGTCTCGAACGACGCGGCGCGCGCCTTCTACCGCTCGTACGATTTCACCGAGGCGTACCGCCGTCGTGCGTATTACCAGGACGGCGAGGATGCCCTCGTGCTGGTGATGGCGCTCGATGCCGGCCGCGCCTGAGCCCTCGGGAAATCCCGTTTTCCCGCCGGTTTCGCGACCCGTTGAATCCCTCCGGACCCGAGGCTAGACTAGGGGCGTGATCGGCCCCGCCTCTTTTCCCCACACAACACAAGGAGGTTTGACCCGATGGAATACGGCAACAGCGAGACCGCCGTCTCCGACCCGGAGTTTCGCCGCCTCCGCGATGAACACCGCCACCACGAGGAACGGCTCCACGAGTTGGCCGAAAAGTCCCGGCTCTCCGAGGACGAGGAAATCGAAGAGAAACGCCTGAAGAAGGAGAAACTCCTTCTCAAGGACCGCATGGAAGCCATCTCCCGCAACCACCGCGAGGAGGTCCCGAGCTGAGGATCCCCATCGCCCGCGAAGGCTGGGCATTCATCGTTCCGCCGCTCGCCGCCGGGGGCGTGGCCGGGTTGACCGGCCACCCGCTGGCGGCAGGCGTTTTGGGCGCGCTCACGCTTTTTCTGCTGCAGTTTTTCCGCGACCCGGAGCGCCACCCCGAGGGCGGCGAAGAGACGATCGTCTCCCCGGCCGACGGGACCGTGCTCTCGGTCGCCGAGGCCCCGGAGGCTCCTTCCGGCGCCCGCCGGCGGCTGTCGGTCTTCATGTCGGTCTTCAACTGCCACGTCAATCGAGCTCCGGTCACCGGGCGTCTCGGCGACTACGCTTACGTCCGGGGGCGCAAGGACGCCGCCTTCTCCGACAAGGCCTCGCTCGAAAACGAACAGAACCGGATCACACTCGTCGGCCCGGGCGGCAGCCTGACCTTCAAGCAGATCGCCGGGGCGCTGGCGCGCCGCATCGTCTTCTACCCGCGCGTCGGCGACGAGCTCGTCCGCGGCCAGCGCATCGGCCTGATCCGCTTCGGCTCGCGCTGCGACCTCTTCGTCCCGGACGGCGCGGAGATTCTCGTCGGGCCGGGCGACCGGCTGAAGGCCGGACGCACGGCGATCGCCCGCTGGACTCGAGGGGCCTGACGTGGCGGGGATCTCGCGAGAGCGCCTGTCGCGCGGTCTCTTCATTCTCCCGACCCTGTTCACCGTCGGGAATCTCTTCTGCGGCTATCTCTCGATCTGGTGCTCGATCCGGGGAACGTTCGAGCTCGCCGCCGTCCTGATCATCGTGGCCGGAGTCCTCGACGCGCTCGACGGGCGCATCGCGCGGATGACCCATTCGACCTCGGAGTTCGGCGAGGAGTACGACTCGCTGGCGGACCTCGTCTCCTTCGGCGTGGCCCCCGCCGTGCTCGCGTACTCCTGGGGGCTGGCGGACTTTCACCGGCTGGGCTGGATGGCCTCGTTTCTCTTCGTCGTGTGCGGCTCGATGCGGCTGGCGCGATTCAACATCCAGACGCACGTCGTCGACAAACGTTTCTTCGTCGGCCTCCCCATCCCCGCCGCCGCCGGAGTGGTCGCCACCATCGTTCTCGCGACTCCGGAGCGGCTCGAGTCGCGGGTCTGGATGGGAGGGCTTCTCGTCCTCACGTTCGTGCTCTCCTACCTGATGATCTCGACGATCCGGTACCGCTCGTTCAAGGATCTCGACCTGAAAAAGCGGCGGCCGGTCTGGACGCTTCCGGCGATCGCTCTCTTTTTCGCCGTGATCGCCCTTCGCCCGGAGATCGCGCTGGCGACGCTCGCTCTCGTCTTCGCCGTCTCGGGCCCCATCGGCAAGCTCGTCGGCCTCTTCCGGCGCAAGGAACCGGCCGGCTAGCGCTTTCGCGGAGCCGCGTGCCGCCGGGGAGACGGCACCGGCGTCGGCGGTACGGGCGGCTCGACCCAATCGCCCGCGATCTCGGGACCGGCGGCCGACGCGGCGTGGATCCGGTAGCGGCAGCAGAGGGCCGGCAGAGCGCCCCGCACGGCGATGCGCGCGGGCGAGACGTTCTCGAGCGGAGCGATGAGGGTCTCGAAGAGCCGCACCGTCTCGGCTCGACCCGGCGTCACGGGACGGCCCGTGCGGTCGTAGACCTCGTAGCGGTCGAAACCGCCGACCTGGACGTCGGCGGGATGCGCCGGGGAGACGTCCACTTCGACCCAGTTGTCGACGCGCGAGGCAATCGAGGCGTGGCGCGATCCGTTGACGAGATCCACGGTGATCGCGCCGCGTCCCGCCGGGCGGACGTGGGCCTCGAGCGCGGGCGTCAGAGGCCGGCCCAGCAGAACGTCCTCCAGCGCGCCGACGGGGAACACCCTCTCCCCCTCGCTCGCGCCGCCGAAGAGAATCGCGCGCCCGAGCGCATGGCGCTTGCCCGCGAGGTTGGAGCCCAACTGGAACAACATCTCCGACACCGACGGCACCCGGAACGCCACGCGCTGGCCCGGCTCGATCGACAACCCGTCCTGTCGAAACGGGGCGCGCGCCGTGAGCGTGAAGGCGGAAACGCTGGCGTCGTTTCCGGTCAGGTCGTTCTCGAACTCGAAACGGGCGTTGCCCGACAGCGGCTCGAGGAGGCGCTCGGGCACGGGCCCGCGCGACGCGCCCGAGGCGTCGCGAAGCTCGCCGGCGACGCGCAAGTCGTAGCCCACCCACCACGGCCGGCCCAGCCCGTCCGTCGCGATCGGGTCGACCCGGGATCCGGTCCCGAACACGAAAGCCACCAGCGCGTCGGCGGCATCGACGACGGGCGCGAGCTTCCTGCGGTCCTCCGGCGCTGCGGGCAGGGATGCGAGGGTCACCGAGACGAAGGTGCCGGGCGGCAGGCCGCTTCGGAGTCCCGCGATGAGCCCGGCATACCTGGCCGCCGACCGAGGCACGAGCGGAAAGTCCAGGTGAACGCCGGCGACCCGGCCGTATGCGCCGGAGGAGATCTCGCGGGAAATCGCGGACGCGGCCGCCGGCGCGAGCGTGCCGGCCTCGGGCCCATCCGCGCCGGTCAGTGCCGCGGACAGCGCGGCGTCCGGTTCCAGCACGAGCACCGCCGGCAGACTCTGAAACGGCCGCGCGGGCGGACTCGAAGGCGCGAGGACGCCGGATCCCGGCGACGCGCCGAGCGTTCCAGACGGGAGAAAGACCGCGACGGCGCCGAGCCGCGCGAGCGCCGCGTCGAGCGTCGGGTCGTTCGCCGCGGCGGGGTCCGCGAACCACACGACGTCTCCCTTGGGGACGCGCGTCGCGGACGGACCGGGCCGGACCGGGGCCTGCCGGCAGAAGGCGCTCGCGAGGGCGGCCGCGAGGAGAGGCGAGAGGCGCCGTCCCGTCACGCCGCCCCCCCCGAAGCCTCGGCCTCCGGAAGGTCGAAGCGCACCCGGAGGCCCGCCGGCGGCCGATTTTCCGCGCCGATCGAGCCTCCATGCTCTTCCACGATCTTCTTCGCGATGGCGAGCCCGAGCCCCGTTCCGCCGCTCTTGGCCGAGAAGTAGGGGTCGAAGAGCCGCGGAAGGATCTCCGCGGACACGCCCGGGCCGTCGTCTTCGACCGAGATCACGACGCGCCGTCCGCGGCGCTCGGCCGACAGCCGGACGCTGCCGCCGGCTCCGAGCGCCTCGACCGAGTTTCCGACGAGATTCGACAGCAACCGCGAGAGCAGCCGGGCATCGCCGAGGGCTCGAAGGTCCGGCGGGGCCTCGACGGCGATGCGCACCCGCGGAGCGCCCGCGTAGGCGGCCGCGGCCTCGTGCAAGAGCTCTTCCACGGCGAGCGGCCGCATCTCCGGCCTCGGGAGCCTCGCGTAGTCGGAAAACTCGGCGGCCGAGTGGCGCAGGGTCTCCGTCTGCCGCAGCACGTTCTGCACGCACTCCTCCAGAATGCGATCGAAGTCGGGCGATCCGCGCCTCCAGACCTCGCGAAGATGTTCGACCGAGAGGCGGATGGGAGTCAACGGATTCTTGATCTCGTGGGCGATGATCCGCGCCATCTCGGCCCAGGCCGCCAGCCGATTGGAGCGAACGAGGTCCGACACGTCCTCGATGACCGCCATCCGCGCACCGGCACCGCCCAGGGGCAGCGGTACCGTGACCACGCGCCATCGCTCGCCGGCGCGAGGCTCGAGCTCGGCCGACTCGCCCCCGCGGCCGCTCGTGAGCGCGCTTCGCAGCCCCTTCATCGCATCCCCGGGAAAGACGTCCTCGAGGGTCTCGCCGCCGGCGCGCCCGCCTCCGAGCTTGGCGGCCGCGGGATTGGCGAGGAGCACGGCGCCGTCGTCGCGGTAGGCCACGACACCGGCGGTCAACTGGGCGAGAAGCGCGGCGAGGCGTTCCTTCTCGCGCGACAGCGCGTCGGTCTGTTCCTTCAGGCTTCGGGACATGTAGAGAAAAGCCCGGACGAGCTCCCTCAGCTCTTCGTCCGGCGGCTCCGCCAGCTTCGGGGAGAAGTCTCCCCGCGCCACGGCGCGCGTCCCCTCGACGAGATCCGCGACCGGTCGGGCAACCCGCACGGCGAGCCGGCCCGCGATCGCCGCCGAGACCAGGAAGACCAGCAGGCTGAACGCGGAGACCGCGGCGGTCAGCTGCGCGGCCTCCGCCTCCGCGATGCGCTGCTGCGGCAGCAGGAGCAGCGACAGCAGGCCGGGGCTTCGCACTCCCGGCACTCCCGGCAGCGACGAGAGCTCGGTCGTGATCTCCTCGAAGCGGCTCCCCGCGATGAGCCGGGCGTCGATCAGCTCGCGCGCCGCCCCGAGACCGATCGCCGTGTACGTCGCCCCGGGCACGCGCTGAGGGAGCAGGCCGGCCGCATAGAGGTCGCGGCGCGACGTCGCGACCAGCCTCGCCTCCGGGGAGTACACGGACAGGTCGTAGCCCACCGCATTGGCGAGCCAGGACAGCAGCGTGTCGTCGATCAGGCCGAGCCGGCCGAGCTGGGCCTCGGCGGTCGGAAGATAATCGTCGAGCACCCGGCGCGCCGTGTCGAGCGCGGTGCGGCCGTGATCGAGCGTGTCGCGCCGCGAGCGCGTGGCGATCGAGGCCCTCAGGAAGAACGTCACCGCCATCAGCGGCACCATCACCGAAAGCACGAAGAGCGCCACGAGACGCCCCCGGAAGCTCCGGCCCGCGGTCGGGAACGCCTGCGCGACCGGACGCCTCTCCGCCACGCGCCGCCAGACGACCACGAACAGGCCGACGACGTAGAGCGCCGCCGCGGCCACGAGCAGCTGCGTGGCGGCGAGCAGCCGCTCGAGAAACCCAGGACCCGGAATCGCGACGAGCTCGAACCCATCCTTGAGCGGCCGCACCTCGCCTTGGAGCTCCTCGCCCCGATACCGGACGCGGAGGACGGCCGGCAGGCCGGTGCGGCGCACGCGCATCAGGAGAGCCGGCGAGAGCTGCGGCCCCTCGTCGCGGCGGACTCCGTCCGGTCCGTACAGCGCGATGACCGGGCGCGGCGTCTGGACCGCGGACGAATCGCCGCCCACCAGGCGCCGGTACACCGCGAGCCGCTGCGGAAGCGGATCCCACGACGGCCAGTCGGCGACCTCGACGACGACATGGCCCCATCGGGCGGCGCCGTCGTTCAGCGCCGCTCGCCGGCGCACGAGAGCGACGCGATACCGATCGATGAGGGCCGTGGATTCTTCCGAGCCGCCGGTCAAGTCCGTCTCGGGGATCAGCGAAAAGCGGCTGCGCAGCGCACCCGTCACGTCGAAGACCTCGTAGGCGATCAGCGTCGCCGACGCGGCCTCCTCTTCTCCTTCGCGCCACAGTCGATAGGCCAGGTCCGAGAGGTCGACGTCCTCGAGGGGCGCCGGCAGGTCTCGCGCGAGATCGAACCGCTCGACACGATCGACCGCGCGGCGGATGGCGACCACCGCCCCCGCCGAAATGCGCTGCGGATCAGGCAGGCGGATCGAGGCCGCGGTCGCATCGGCGCGCAGGATCCGATCGAAAGCATGCGAGGGCGCCGCCACGAGGACGACGAGCAGCGCGGCCGCGGCCGTCAATCGGAAGGGCCCGAGCGGTCCGCGTCGACCCGCGCCGGCGACCGACCTTCTCCAGAGCTCGTAGGAAACGATGGCGGCCGCGGCGATCTCGGCCGGGAACTGCGGCCGGGAGGTCACCAGGGCGAGGCCGAGGACGAGCGCGGCCGCGGTCACGAACACGGCCAGGCTGGTCGTGCCGCGCCGCGCCGGCCCTCCTCCCGAAGCGCCGAGCGCGAGCGCCGCGCCGAACAGCGCCGTCAGGGCCACGAGCCCGAAGAATCCCGGGCTCGCCGGCGAGAGGCCCGGAACCAGATCGGGGACCTCCGCCGAGCGGGCGAGCAGGATCGCGAGGCCGAGCAGCACGAAGCCCATCGGGACACGCCAGGCGGGTCGCCGGGACTCCTGGTCCCGGAGACGAGCGATCGCAAACGGGAGCAGGAGGGGTCCGAGGGCCAGTGCCCAGACCGCCGGCGCCGAAAGGCCTCGAGTCGCCGGCGCAAACCCGACGACCCCCGCGAAGAAGACGAGCACCAGGCCGAGGCCGGCTTCGAGCGGTCCCGAGGCGAGCAGGGGGAGGGCGGCGGCGACGATCACGACGAGAGCCAGGTTCCGGCCGGGCTCGACCCCAGCCACCGGCGGCTCCGCCCGCCTCCCGCCGACCACCGGATTGCCGGCCGCGGCGAGAAGCGCCGGGCGGCCGGCCTCCGGCGACACGGGCTCCCATGCGACTGCGGCTCCCGTCAAGCCCAGCGCCTCGGCAAACCCCGGCGCCTCGACCGGCAGCCAGCGCGCGGCGCACACGACCCCCGAGAAGACGCCGCTGCCCGCGGCCCTCCAATGAGCCAGCTCCATCCGCGTCGCGGACCAGCGAATCGAGAGGGAGCCGGCGCGCGGCGCCGCCGGCATGCGAGCGGGCGCCTCACCCCACCAGGCGAGCACGTTGCCCTCGGGATCCGCCAGCGCGATCCAGCTCCCGGGCGATGCCCCGGTCATCGCCTCGCGGGCAGCGGCGAAGAGCGACTGCCGCTGCAGCGCGATGCCGCCGCCCTCGAGCGAGCGCGACACTTCGGGATTCTCCGCGAAGGCCCGTGCCCGCTGACCGAGGTCGTCGGCGATTCCCGCCAGAGCCCGGGAGAGCGTGGCCGGCGGGGAGGCGGCCGGAGCGTTTCTTCCCGGGATGCTCCACCAGCCGTCCAGCCAGAGGAGGGCCGCGAGGGCGATCAGGAAGTCGGCGGCGAGAAGCGCCCGGCGTTGCACGTCAGCCCGCGGACCGAATCGCCGCTAACCGAGGAAGGGCAGGTCCACTCCCCGCTCGCGCGCCACCTGGATCGCCTCCGGATAGCCGGCGTCGGCGTGGCGCATGACCCCGGTCCCCGGATCCGTCGTCAGGACCCGCCGCAGTCTTCGCGCGGCCGCTTCCGTGCCGTCCGCCACGACGACCATGCCGGCATGAATCGAGTAGCCGATGCCGACCCCGCCGCCGTGGTGAAGCGAGACCCAGGTGGCGCCCGCGGCGGTGTTCAGCAGCGCGTTCAGGATCGGCCAGTCCGCGATCGCGTCCGAGCCGTCGCGCATTCCCTCGGTCTCGCGATTGGGCGAGGCCACCGAGCCCGCGTCCAGGTGATCGCGCCCGATCACGATCGGCCCCTTCACGCGCCCCGTCCGAACGAGCTCGTTGAAGAGCAGGCCCGCGCGATGGCGGTCTCCGTATCCGAGCCAGCAGATCCGCGCCGGCAAGCCCTGGAACGCAATCCGCTCTCCGGCGAGGGCGAGCCAGCGCCGGAGGCCCGTGTCCTGAGGAAAGAGCTCGAGGAGCGCGCGGTCCGTCGCGCGGATGTCGTCGGGATCGCCGGAGAGAGCGACCCAGCGAAACGGCCCCTTGCCCTCGCAGAAGAGCGGCCGGATGTAGAGGGGCACGAATCCGCCCACCTGGAATGCGTCGTCGACTCCCGCCTTCTTCGCCTGGCCCCGGAGGTTGTTGCCATAGTCGAAGACCACGGCCCCGCGGCGCTGAAGCTCGAGCAACGCGCGCATGTGGTCGGCCATCGTGGCGTAGGCGCGGGCGATGTAGGCGTCCGGATCCTCGCGGCGCAGGCGGCCGAGGTCGGCGAGCGCTCCGCCTCGGGGCACGTATCCGGAAAGCTCGTCGTGCGCGGAGGTCTGGTCGGTCACGAGGTCCGGCAGGATGCCGCGCTCGAGCAGCCGCTCGAGAAGATCGACCGCGTTGGCCTCGATGCCGATCGAGACCGCCCGGCGAGCGTCCCGGGCGGCCAGGGCCCGATCGATCGCGCGGTCGATCTCCGTCTCCCGCTCGTCCAGGTAACGAGTGCGCAGCCGCTTCTCGATGCGCTCGGGGTCGACCTCGGCGATCAGCGCGGTCGCTCCGTTCATCGTCGCCGCGAGAGGCTGCGCGCCGCCCATTCCGCCGAGTCCCGCGGTCACGACGAGCCGGCCCGCCAGCTCTCCTCCGAAATGGCGGCGCCCGGCCTCGGCGAAGGTCTCGAACGTTCCCTGCACGATGCCCTGGCTTCCGATGTAGATCCACGACCCCGCCGTCATCTGGCCGAACATCGTCAGTCCGAGGCCTTCGAGGCGGCGAAACTCCGCGCCCGTCGCCCAGGCCGGAACCAGCATGGAGTTGGAGATCAGCACGCGGGGCGCGTCGGCATGCGTCTCGAAAACGCCGACCGCCTTCCCGGACTGCACGAGCAGGGTCTGGTTGTCCTCGAGCCGCTTGAGGGTCGCCACGATGGTGTCGAAGCACTCCCAGCTTCGAGCGGCCTTGCCGGTCCCGCCGTAGACGACCAGGTCCTGCGGCCTCTCGGCGTTGTCCGGATCGAGATTGTTCTCGAGCATCCTCAGCGCCGCTTCCTGAGCCCAGCCACGGCACCTCAGCCCCGGGCCACGAGCGGCGCGAATCGTGCGGGGAGACGCCAGAACGCCCGTCGCCATGGCGCGGATTATATTCCGGGCGCTGCGCCCCGCGCGCTACGCGAGGCCCGCGATCGCCTGCGACATCGGCTCGCTTCTCAGGAAGCGGCGCGCGGACTCGATCTCGGCGTGCATCTCGCGATCCCGGTTCCAGGGTCGGACCGCACGCCGAAAGTCACGGCGCAGCTTCTCGAGCGGAGCCGACGAGGACAGGGGCCGCAGGAATTCCATGGCCTGGAAGGCGGCGAGGGCCTCGATCGCGAGGACCCGCTCGAGGTTCTCGACGATCGCCGCCAGCTTGCGAGCCGCGATCGGCGACATCGAGACGTGGTCCTCCTTGGCCGCGGACGTCGGGATGGAGTCGACCGACGCCGGGTGTGCGAGGATCTTGCATTCCGAGACGAGCGCGGCCGCGGTCACCTGGGCCATCATGAGGCCCGAGTGGAGCCCGCCCTCCTCCACGAGAAATGCCGGCAGGTCGGAGAGCGCCGGATTGACGAGCTTCTCGATGCGCCGTTCGGAAATCGAGGCGAGGTCCGTGGCCGCGACGGCCGCATAGTCGAGCACCAGGCCGACCGGCGCCCCGTGAAAGTTTCCCCCCGACAGGATGTCGCCGGCGGCGGCGAAGACGAGGGGGTTGTCGGTCGCGCTGTTCATCTCCGTCTCGAGGACGCCCCGGGCGTGGGCGAAGGCATCCCGTGCCGCGCCGTGGACCTGGGGCATGCAGCGCAGCGCGTAGTTGTCCTGGACCCGCCCGCAGCCGCGATGCGATTCCCGGATCGCGCTGCCCCGCAGGAGACGCCGGAGATTGCGGGCGCTCGCGATCGCACCCGGGTGCGGGCGCGCGGCGACGATTCGAGGGTCGAAGGCGGTATCGGAGCCCCGCGAAGCGTCCACGGACGCCGCTCCGATCACGTCGCTCACCCGGGACAGATCGATCGCCCGCGCGAGCGCCAGACCGCCGACGGCGACCGACATCTGCACCCCGTTGATCAGCGCGAGGCCCTCCTTGGCGGCGAGAGCCACGGGCCGGATTCGCGCGCGGCGCAACGCGGACTTCGCCGGCATCTCCCGGCCCTTCAGCGTCACCCTCCCCTCGCCGATGAGAGCCAGCGCCAGGTGAGACAGCGGCGCGAGGTCGCCGGAGGCTCCGACCGAGCCCTGCGACGGCACGACCGGCAGCACGTCGGCGGCGAGCATCGCGAGCAGCGTCTCGACGGCGGCGACGCGGATGCCGGAGTTGCCGCGCGCGAGCGCGTTGGCTCGCAGCAGCATCATCGCCCGCACGGCCTCCGCTCCGAGCGGCGGACCGACTCCCGCGGCGTGGCTGCGGACGAGATTGCGCTGCAGTTCGGCGATGTCCGAGGGCGCGATGGCGACGTCGGCGAACTTCCCGAAGCCGGTGGTCACGCCGTACACCGTCGCCCCCCGCCGGATGGCCCGATCCACGACGCGGCGCGAAGCCGCCATGGACCGCCGCGCCCCGGCCGAAAGAACGACGCGCGCCAGGCGACGGGACACCGCGACGAGATCGTCCAGGCCGAGGCTCGACCCGGAGACGCGCAAGGTCCGCATGCGCCGGCGATTCTACCCGC
Source organism: uncultured Acidobacteriota bacterium (assembly GCA_963738945.1). Taxonomy (GTDB): domain Bacteria; phylum Acidobacteriota; class Thermoanaerobaculia; order UBA5066; family Gp7-AA6; genus DAHUXD01. The sequence continues at coordinate 926,297 of CAVTYD010000002.1, read as the reverse complement.
TCGGACTCGGAGCGGGCCGCCGTGCGGCCCGACCGACGAGGGAGGGGAACTCGCGCCGGCGACCTCCCCCGGACAGATTCTTCCGCCACCGCTTTCGATCCCGCGCGAGCCCCACTCACGTGTTAGTCTGCGCTGTTTTTCTGCACGCACGAGGAGCGACGACGTGAAGGTTCTGGCCGTTCTGGGCGGACAATGGGGCGACGAGGGCAAGGGCAAGGTCGTGGACCTGCTCGCCGACCGTTTCGACGTCGTGGCGCGCTATCACGGCGGACACAACGCGGGACACACGGTCAAGTTCGGGTCGCGGCGCTTCGCCCTGCACCTGCTCCCGGCCGGGATCGTCCGCGGGCGCATCGGCGTGATCGGGCCGGGCCTCGTCGTGGACCTCCAGGCGCTTCTGGAGGAGATCGAGGCGGTCCGGGCCGAGGGCATTCCCATCGGCGAGAACCTCCTTCTGTCGGACCGGGCCACCGTCATCCTTCCCTACCACCGGCTGCTCGACGCCGCCCGCGAGAAGGCGGCCGGCGACGCGAAGCTCGGGACGACCCTGCGAGGAATCGGCCCCGCCTACGAATCGGTCGCCGCGCGCCGCGCCGTCCGCGTGGCGGAGCTGTTTCGTCCGGAGATCCTGTCGGCCCGCGTCGCCGCCATCCACGCCGAGACGGGCGCGCTGCTGCGGGTGCTCGGCGAGCCGGCGGTGCCCGGACCGGAGGAGGTCGTCGCCTCCCTGCGCGCCGCCGCCGACCGGCTCGAGCCGCACGTGACCGACACCGGCCGCTTCCTGCGACGCCGGCTCGAGGCCGGCGGAACGCTGCTGGCCGAGGGAGCCCACGGCGCGATGCTGGACCTCTCCGCCGGAACGTATCCGTACGTCACGTCCTCCCACTGCACGTCCGCCTCCGTGGCGGCCGGGCTCGCCATCGCGCCGCGTCAGCTCGACGCGAGCCTCCTGGTCCTCAAGGCTTACACGACGCGGGTGGGAGAGGGTCCCTTTCCGACCGAGCTCTCCGACGAGACCGGCGAGTTTCTGCGAAAGCGCGGCAACGAGTACGGGACGTCGACCGGCCGCCCCCGCCGCACCGGCTGGTTCGACGCCGTCGTGGCCCGTACGGCCGTCGAGCTCTCGGGCGCCGACGCCATGGCTCTCACCAAGCTCGACTGCCTGGACGAGCTCGAGGAGATTCCGATCTGCGTCGGCTACCGGCTGGACGGCCGGCCGATGTCGGATCTTCCGCCGCTCGCCGAGGACGTCGCCCGGCTCGAGCCCGTGCTCGAAACGCTTCCCGGTTGGAAAGCCACCACGACGGGTGCCACGCGCTACGACCAGCTTCCCGAGGCCGCGCGTTCCTACGTGCGAAGACTGGAGCAGGCGGTCGGGGTCCCGGCCGTGTTCGTCTCGACCGGCCCGCGGCGCGAGGAGACGATCTGGCGCTCCGAGTCGACGCTGCTGGCCGAGCTTCCGCCGCCTCGCTGAGAGCGGCACGCTCCAACCTCGCCGCGCAGCGGACCCGCCCCGCCCCACCTTGGCGCGATTCTTGAATCCCCTCCGGTCGCGGCCTGGTGTACGCCGCGGAAGGAGCGCGCGAAATGATGATCGAGGACTTCACCAGACTTCCGCTCGGGTCTCTGGTCTCCGAGTCGCGCAGCATCGTTCTGTGCACGGTCTGCCAGCGGCGCGGCGCGCTCGACGTCCGCCGGCGACGGTGCGTTCACGTCGAAGGCTCCACGATCGATGCGCAGGGTCTGGTCGTCGAGCCCATCGACTCCTGCGCCCCCGTCTACTACGCCGCGGCCGCGCTCCGGCTGCAGACCGCCGCTCGCTGAGCTCCCCTACGGTCCCTTGGCGGAGGATCGCGAGAAGACGCGGACCTCGAGCGAACCGCCGCGGAAGACCTCTCGCGACGTGAAGCCGCCGGCCCGCACCCGTTCGTCGAGCCACGGAATCCACGACGGAAACCGAGAGCTTCGCTCGATGACGGCAAATCCATCCGGCGCAGGGACCTCCGTCAGCCTCCCTGCGACCCACCGTTCCGCGGCGCTGGCGACCCGGAGAGGCAGGACGGCCGCGGGCCCGGCCGGCCGGTAGTAGGAAAGCGGCGCGAGCAGATAGGCGGACTGCCGCGGATCGGCGGCCACCGAAAGGTCGCGGGACTCCGTGAAGGACCCGCCGAGAAAGACGGGATGACCGTCGTTGGCGGCATTCATCGCCGCGACCGCCGCGCGCCAGTCTTCACGGCCGTGAGCCATCGCCCATCTCCCGAGCTCCCCGCGCAGAACCAGCACGAGCAGAAGCGCGCCCGAAAGGGCGAACCGGCGCGCGCGCGGGGGCTCGATGCGCGTCAGGGCCCAGCCGGCGAGCAGCGCCCACGCGGGAGCCGCGCCGAGCACGTACCGGCCCTCGAGCAGGCTGCCGCCGACGGCACGCGAGAGCCCGAAGAGGGCCAGCCCCGGCGCCAGGGCGCCGACGGCGAGGAGCACCAGACCGTCCTTCTCACGCGGACCGATCGCGTCCCGCCGGATTCCGCCTACCGCGCCGGTGACTCCGGCGAGAACCAGACCGGGGAGGAGCAGCGCCAGTCCGCGCACGGGCGCCAGGGCGCGGAGCAGATCTCCCGCTCCCGGCTCCGCCCCGAACGCATGGAGCTCGCGAGACCGCCCGATCTCGAGAACGAGCACCGCCGCGGGGAGGAGGAGCAAGCCGATCGCCGCTCCGGCCGAAGACATCGCCACCGGGCCCACCGCTGCGGTCCGGCGGCGGCGCCACGCGTACGCCGCGTGCGCGGCGAGGCAAACCGCGAAAAGGTACTGGAAGTACACCATGGCCGCCGCCGTGACCACGTACCCGACGCCGGCGCCGACTCCGCCCCGGTCGAGCCAGCGCACGAGCAGATACGTCGCCGCCGCGGCCGCGAGAACCGCAAACGCATACGGCCGCGCATCCGCCGCCGCGAACTCGACCGCCGGAAAGAGGAGAAAGACGGCCCCGGCCGCCCGGCCGGCGCGACGATCGAAGAGCTCTCGCCCCAGGGCAACGACGGCTGCCGCGGCGGCCAGCATCGCGAGAAGGGATGGCCACCTCAGCGCCGCCTCGCTCGACCCGAAAAGCGAACGCGAAGCCTCGACGATGGCCGCATACGGCAGAGACTGAGGAAAGAGGCGCGCCCGCTCGACCAGCTGATCCCAGCGCCCCGACGTGACCCAGGCGGTGCCGAACTCGTCGAGCCACAGGCTCGACCACAGCGGCATGATCCAGAGCCTGACGATCACGGCCGCAGCGAGCGCTTCGACGAACAGCCCCCCGCGGTCCCGTCGCCCGGACTGCGGCGCCGTCACGGGATCACGGGCGACGGCGCCGCGCGGGCGGCAAAGTACTTCTTGAGCTCGAGAAAGTGCTTCTCCACGAGGTTCCACGAGACCAGGCCCACGGCGAAGGACCCCAGGATGCCGAAGCCGACCGACGCGAGCCAGATGGCCGCGAGCGCCGCATCCGACGCTCCCCGCGCCCACTGCTCGAAGAATCCGGCCTGGTAGAGCGAGATCGGATAGTGAAAGACGTACATCGCGTAGCTGTATCGGCCGAAGGCACGCAGCGGACGGCGCCGAAGCTGCACCGCCAGCCACGCGCCCGAGCCGGCGCGGTCGAAGGCGGCGAAGACGAGGCAGGCGTAGAGGAGCCCGAACGCCGAATAGCCGAAGCGCGTCATGGGCGGCGAGGTCGCGCCGCGCCCGAGCACGAGCAGCGCGACGAGGACCGCGGAGATGGCGAGAACGACCGGCTTCAGCCGGCGCCGCAGCGCCCGGCGCCAGCGGGGCTGCCGGACCAGCACCGCGACGAAGCCCCCCAGCGCGAGCGAATCGATCCGAAAGATCGTGAGGCGGTGGAGGGCCTCCGGGGGGGCGCCGTGCGCGGCCGCGAACCAGCGCAGGCCGCACGCCGCGGCCGCGAGCAGTGCGCACGCGGCGCCGAGCCGCTTCGGAGGCACCCAAAGGACGAAGGCCGGCCACACCAGATAGAACTGCTCTTCGATCGAGAGCGACCAGAAGTGCGACAGGGGCCGGACGTCCGCGCCGAAGGCCGACTTCCAGTTGGATGCGTGGAGCCAGTACCACGGCTCGAGAGCGCCGCCGGGATCCAGGTCGTATCCCCGCGATCGGGCCAGAGGAAGCGCGACGCGGAAGCAGAGAAACACGGCCAGCAGGTACAACGGAACGATGCGCAGGACTCGCCGCGCGTAGAACGAGGAGAAGTAGTTGTCGGCGCGGCGGGTCTCGATCAGGATGCCCGTGATCAGGAAACCCGACAGGACGAAAAAGAGATCCACGCCCGACCAGCCGAGCAGCATCGGATAGGTCAGCGCCTTCGGAATCAGGTGCGGCCGTGTTCCCTGGAAGTGAAACAGCATCACGAGCAGGATCGCCAGGCCCCTCACGCCGTCGAGCTCCAGGATCGGACCCGCGCGCCGGTCCGTCCAGCCGGGATGCGAGGGATCGCCGCGCGGCGGCTCGGCCGCGCTCATCGCTCGAGCCGGGTCAGCCGCCGACGCCACTCCGCCCGCCCCGGCTCGAGGCTCAGGGCCGCCTGGAGCTCGCTCGCGGCCTCGCGGCTCCTTCCGAGCCGCTCGTAGAGGAGGGAGAGCCGCTCGTGGATCAGGGCGGGCGGCGGACCGTCCGGGACGGCCGGCCTCGCCAGCGCCTCCTCGAGCCCCTTGACCGCGGCCTCCATTTCCTCGCCCGACGCGAGCGCGATGCCCGCGAGCTCGAACTCGGCGAGGCCGTCCGGACCGGCCCGTCCCTTCGGCTGGATCCAGATTCCGCGGGCCTCGCCGTACCTCTTTCGAGAGACGAGAAAGTCGGAGAGCGCCGATCGGCCTCTCTCCCCCTCCGGCGCGGCGGCCGCGGCCTGGCGGAACTCGGCCTCCGCCTCCGGCAGGTTGCGCTCCTGCTCGGCGAGCTCACCCCGCAGCACGTGCCCCCGCTCCGGGTCGAGGACCAGCACGCGCTCGATGATCTCGCGCGCCTTCTTCTTTCCCCCGCCGAGCAGCGCCGGCGCGCGCATGTCGTAGCGCGCCAGATCCGAGAGGGCCGCGACATTCTCCGGATCGAGCTCGACGGCCCGCGCGAAGCCCGCCCGCGCCTTGCGCGCCAGGTGCATCTGCTCGAGCAGCGGGGCATCCCGGGCCGTCAAGCCGTACGCGCGGCCGAGGAGATCGTGCGCCTCCGCGCTCGTCGGGTCCGCGGCGACCGCCGCCTCGCCCTCGCGGACGGCCCGCGGAAGGTCCCCGGCATCGAGGGCCGCCCGGAGCGCGGTCAGCGCGTCGGGCGTCGGCACGGGCGCGAGGCCGGCCAGCGTCCACGCGGCCGCCAGCAGCGCCGCACCCCGGCCGATGGCCCGCCTCAGACGCCGGGCAGGGCGCGCTTCATGGGCCGCAACACAGCGACCAGCAGGATCCCCGTCGCGAGCGACATCGCGGCGAGCACGCCGAAAAAGGTCGAATGCTTCCATTCCGTCCAGTAGACGCCGATCTGCGTGAGCTTGCCGCCGAGGCCCGTGGCGACGAACCAGAGACCCATCATCAACCCGCGGACGCGCGCGGGCGCGACTTTCGAAACGAGCGAGAGGGCCATCGGCGACAGCGTGATCTCCGCCAGCCCCATCAGGGCATAGCACCCGACGAGCCACGCCGGAGAAACCTTCCCCGTGTCCCCGCCCGCCCTCCCGGCGAAGAACATCACGAAGTAAGCGAGGGCCATCAGGAACATCCCGACGACGATCTTCGTCGTCGTGGCCGGCTCCAGGCCCCGTCGATCGAGGGCCTTCCAGAGCAGGACGAGCGGAAGGCTGAACGCGATCACGAAAAACGGCTCGATCGCATTCGAGATGATCCCGGAGAAGCTCCAGGCCGTGTTGTCGTTCGCGAAATACGTCAGCGTCGAGCCGTTCTGGAAGAAGAGCATCCAGAAGACGACCGACACGACGTAGATCACGATGAGCGCCCCGATCCGCTTGCCCTCGGGTACGGCGTCGATGGCGGTCGGCGGACCGGAGTCTTCGACGTCCTCCTTCGCCCCTCCCGGAAGGCGGTCACCGGGTTCGATGTCCTTCCGGAAGACGACCATGGTCAGCACGGAGATCAGCATTCCACCGGCCGCTACCGCGAAGGCGGGATGAAAGCCGTACTTCGCGTGGACGAATTCGACCACGATGGGGCCGAGCGTCGCGCCGAGGTTGATGCCCATGTAAAAGATGTTGTAGGCGCGGTCGCGCAGGTGGCTGCCCTTGGGGTAGAGGTTTCCGACGATCGTGGAGACGTTCGGCTTGAAGAGTCCGTTGCCGATGACGAGACAGACCAGGGCGGCGTACACGACCTCAATCGAGGGAAATGCGAGCAGCACGTGGCCCACGATGAAGAAGACGCCGCCGATCATGGCCGCCCGCCGGTACCCGAGGAAGCGATCCGCGAGCCAGCCGCCGATGATCGGGCTGAAGAAGACGGCGCCCAGGTAGTTTGCGCGCAGCGTCGTCGCCTGCGCCGCCGTCCAGCCGAATCCCTCCGCCTTGTCCTGGAGATAGAGCGTGAAGAGCGCCAGCATCGTGTAGAAGCTGAACCGCTCCCACATCTCGGTCGCGAAGAGGACATAGAGACCGCGAGGATGGCGGCCCGGCGCGGAGCCGTGCCCCGGGGAGGCGGCGGCGGTCGAGCTCATGATGGGCGGCGCGAGGCTACCAGAGTTTCCGGGTCGAGGATAGAAGACGGGCCGGCCGCTAGCCGGCGGCTTCCGGCGAGCCGAACGCGGCCTCGAGGCTCTCCCCGGCCGCCCGCGCCGTCCGGCGCAGATCGGCCTCGCCGTGCGCGGTCGAGACGAACCACGCCTCGAACTGCGCCGGAGGAAGAAAGATGCCGCGCTCCCGCATGGCGTGAAAGAAGACGGCGTAGCGTCGCGTGTCGCTCCTTTTCGCGTCGGTGAAGCTCTCGATCGGGCCCGGCGCGAAGAAGAGCGTCAGCAGCGAGCCCGCGCGCGTCAGGCAGAGGCGGTCCGAGAGCCCGCGCCGCAGGATCTCCTGCGCCAGGAGCGATTCGAGCAGGGCGCCTCGCTTCTCGAGCAGCGCGTACGGCGGGCGAGCCCGGATCTCTTCGAGCATCGCGAGGCCGGCCGAGGTCGCGAGCGGGTTTCCCGAGAGCGTGCCGGCCTGATAGACCGGTCCGACGGGAGCCATGCGCTCCATGAGATCCCGGCAGCCGCCGTAGGCGCCGATCGGCAGTCCGCCGCCGAGGATCTTGCCGAGCGTCGTGAGGTCCGGAGTGACGCCGAAAGTCTCCTGCGCTCCTCCCGCCGCGAGGCGAAAGCCGGAGATCACTTCGTCGAAGACGAGGAGGGCGCCGTGCGCCGAGGCCAGGCGGCGGACCTGCTCGAGGTACCCGTCCTTCGGAAGGACGAGCCCCATGTTGGCGGCGACCGGTTCGAGAAACACCGCCGCGATCTGGCCGGGAAACCGCTCGAACGCCGCCTCGAGCGCCGGCACGTCGTTGTACGGGACGACGGTCGTCAGAGCCGCGAGCTCCGCGGGAACGCCCGGGCTGCCGGCGATGCCGAGCGTCGCGACGCCCGACCCCGCGGCCGCGAGAAAGGAGTCGCCGTGGCCGTGGTACCCGCCCTCCATCTTGACGAGCCGCGAGCGGCCCGTCGCCGCGCGGGCGAGGCGCGCGGCGCTCATCGTCGCCTCGGTCCCGGAGTTGACGAAGCGCACCATCTCGATCGAGGGAACGAGGCTCGCCACCCTCTCGGCGAGGCGGACCTCGAGCTCCGTCGGCGCGCCGAACGAAGTCCCGCGCCTCGAGGCCCGAGCGAGCGCGCGCCGAACGAACGGCGGACCGTGGCCGAACAAATGCGGGCCGTAGGAACCGACGTAGTCGATGTACGAGCGTCCGTCGGCATCGCGAACGCGGGCTCCCCGCGCGGAGGCGACGAAGAACGGCTCGCCGCCGACCGACGCGAAGGACCTCACCGGCGAGCTCACGCCTCCCGGCATCACGGCTTGCGCGCGCCGGAAGAGCCGGCTCGAGTTCCGGGTACCGGGCTTCGTGTTTCGGGGCTTGCCGGCCGCCTTCGAGGCCTTCACCCGAAGCCTAGGCCCCTTCCTTCAACCAGCGTGCGGCGTCGGCGGCGTGGTAGGTCAGGACGAAATCGGCTCCCGCCCGCACGATGGAGGTCAGGGTTTCGAGGACGATCCGCTTCTCGTCGATCCAGCCGTTCGCCGCCGCCGCCTTGACCATGGCGTACTCGCCGGAGACGTTGTAGGCGGCAATCGGCAGATCGAAGCGCTCGCGGGCATCGCGGAGGACGTCGAGATAGGCGAGCGCGGGCTTGACCATCACCGCGTCGGCTCCCTCCTCGACGTCCAGCGCGATCTCCCGCATCGCCTCGCGGCGATTCGCGCCGTCCATCTGATAGCCCCGGCGATCGCCGAACTTCGGCGCCGAATCCGCGGCCTCGCGGAACGGACCGTAGTACGCGGATGCGGCCTTTGCCGCATACGCGAGGATCGCGACCGCGGAGAGGCCCTGACCGTCCAGCTCGCGGCGGATCGCCGCGACGCGCCCGTCCATCATGTCGGAGGGGGCCACCACGTCGGCCCCGGCCCGCGCGTGCGAGACGGCCGTGCGCGCGAGAAGCGGAAGGGTCGCGTCATTGTCCACGTCGCCGTCCTTCACGACCCCGCAGTGGCCGTGGGACGTGTACTCGTCGAGGCAGACGTCCGTGATCACGGCCATCCCGGGCACGCGGCGCTTCACGCGGCGGATCGCCTCCTGGAGGGCCGCCTCGTCGTTCCAGGCCTCGCTTCCCGTCTCGTCCTTTCGCTCCGGGATTCCGAAGAGGATGACGGCGTTCACCCCGAGGGCGCGGAGCCGCTCGGCCTCCGCGTCGACCTCGTCCGGGGACAGCCGATCGACGCCGGGCAGCGAGGAGATCGCCTCCCGCCGGCCGCTTCCCTGCCGCACGAAAAGCGGGGCCACCAGCTGCTCGGCCGAGAGGCGCGTCTCGCGGACCAGGCCTCGAAGGGCCGCGGTGCGCCGGAATCGACGGAGTCTCAGCTCCGGAAAGGCCGCCATGGCCCCGCAGCCTATTTCCCGAAGGGCGACGTGGCAAGCGCCGCGAGAAGCCCGAGCGCGTCGCGGAATCCGGGGCGGTTCGGCACCGCGATTCGCGACACGCCGCGGTCCTGGAGATACGCGCGGGTCGAGGGGCCGAGGGCCACCGCCGCCGTCGAAAGCAGGGCTCCCATGCCGCGCTCTCCCGCGCTCTCGAAGAGCCACCGGGCGGCCGCAGGGGACGTCGGACAAAAAGCGCGGAAGGGCCGTTCGAGGATCTCCGACTCGAGGTCGCGATCGGGAGGCCGGGAGATCTTGCGATAGACGATGCAGCGCGTCACGTCGGCGCCGCGGGCCGCGAGGACCCGGTAGAGATGCGGCGACGCATCCTCTCCGCACGGCAGGAGGACCCTCACCCGATCGAGGCGCTCCGGGAGCTCGTCGAGCACCGCCTGAGCCGACCCGGCCGCGATCTGGTGCGGCCCGATCCCCCGCGCGCGCAGGGCCTCCGCGGTGGCCTCGCCGACGGCGACGATCCGCGACGCCTCGATCGCGCGGCGCAGCGCCTCGCCTCCCGCTCCCCCCAGTCCCCGGCGGACGGCGATGCGGCTCGTGAAGACGGCCAGGCCGAAGGAACCCGAGACGCTCGAGCCGGGATCGACCGTCTCGACCGTGTGGCTGACGCGCTCGACGATGTCCAGGCGCGCCTCGCCTCCCGAAGAGGGGAACGGCCCCTCTCCCGAGCGCACGACGAGCACGCGAGGGAGGCTCACCCCGGCGCCGCCGCGATGAGCGCCGCCGCTCCGCGGGACAGGAGATCCGCGGCGAGGCCGCGGCCGATGGCCTCCGCATCCTCCTCGCGGCCCGCCCGCGATCCGCGCAGGGCGCGCGATCCGTCGAGCGAAAAGACCCCGCCGCGCATCTCGAGAGAGCCCTCCGTGCGCTTCGCCCGCCCGGCCACCGGGCCGCGGCATCCCGCCTCGAGGGCCACGAGAAACGCGCGCTCGGCGAGGGCCTCGGCGTGCGAGGCGGCATGGTCGAGCCGCCGGACCGCGGCCGTGTTCCCGTCGCGACGCGTCACGATGGCGAGCGCGCCCTGGCCGACCGCCGGCAGCAGGACGTCCTCGTCGAAGATCTCCGAGATCTCCTCGGTCCTCCCGAGACGCGCGAGGCCGGCGCGGGCGAGGACGATGGCGTCGAAGCGGCCCTCGCGCAGACGTCGGATCCGCGTATCCACGTTTCCGCGCGCCGGGACGACCTCGATGTCCGGCCGGACGGCAAGAATCTGGGCCTGACGGCGCGGGCTCGACGTGCCGACGCGCGCTCCGCGCGGAAGCTCCGCAAAGCTCCGCCGCGGCTCGGCCACGAGGACGTCGCGCGGGTCCTCGCGTTCGGGAACCGCCGCGAGGATCAGCTCCGCCGGCAGCGCCGACGGGACGTCCTTGAGGCTGTGGACGGCGAGATCGATCCGGCCGTCCCGCAGGGCCTCGTCGAGCTCCTTCGTGAAGTCTCCCTTCCAGCCGATCGGCGCGCCTTCGGACGAGAGGCGATCACCGGTCGTGCGCACGACGACAATCTCGACCTCGCCCTCGCCCCCCATGGCCCTCTGCACGATCGAGGCCTGGGCGAGGGAGAGCGCACTCCCCCGCGCGCCGAGCCGCAGGCTCATGAGTCCAGGTCGAAGAGGTGCCGCACGGCCTCGACCCGGTCGAGCTTGCGCGAGGCGTCGCTCTCGGACTTCAGCCTCCGCAGCGGCTCGTGGAGGAGCTTGTTCGCGATCGCGTCCGCGAAGGCGCGAAAGCGCTCGCGATCGGCGGCGGGCATCCGGTCGAGCTCCGCGTCCCGAAGCGCCGCGAGACGCGCGCGCAGGTCGTTCAGCGTCGGAACGACGGCGAGGTTCCCGAACCATCCGAGAAAGCGCGAGAGCTCCTCTTCGAGAATGGCCTCGGCCTGCGGCACCTCGCGGCTGCGTCGGTGCCGGTTTTCCTCGGCCACTTCGCCGAGATCGTCGAGCCCGTAGGCGTAGACGTTGTAGAGCTCCCCGACCCCCGCCTCGAAGTCGCGCGGCATGGCGAGATCGAGAAGGAACATCGGCTTCCCGCGCCTCTCCCGCATCGAGCGCTCGAGGTCCGCCTTCGACACAACGGGCGTCGGGCTCGCGGTCGTGCCGACGACGACGTCGGCCTCCGGAAGGACGCGTGGCAGATCCTCCCAGGCCACCGCGGTGACCGAGAGGCGGCGCCCGAGCGATTCGGAACGCGCGGCCCCGCGGTTGGCCACCCGGACGTCCCGCACTCCGGCGGCGGCGGCCTGCTCGGCGAAGAGAGCGCCGGTCTCTCCGGCGCCGAGGACGAGGACGGTCCGCTCCGCCAGATCGCCGAAGACCTTCGTGGCGAGCTCGAAGCCGATCGAGGGAATCGAAAGCGGGTGTCGGGCGATTTCGGTCTCGGTGCGCACGCGCTTTCCGGCCGCGACGGCCGTCTCGAACATGCGGTGCAGCACGGCTCGCGTGGTCCCGGCCTCCCGCGCCGCGCGGAGCGCCGATCGAACCTGGCCGAGCACCTCGCCTTCGCCGAGGGCGAGCGATTCGAGGCCGGCGGCGACGCGGAAGAGGTGGCGCGCGGCCTCGCTCCCCTCGCGAAAGAAGCTGCCCGCGACGGCCTCCCGGTGGTCGAGACCCCGCCACTCGGAGATGAAGCGGGTCAGCTTCTCGCCGGTCGCATCGCCGTCGGAGACGCCGTAGATCTCGCTGCGGTTGCACGTCGAAACGATGACGGTTTCGGTCACCAGCCCCTCGCCGCGAATCCGCGAGAGCGCCTCCCGCAGGTCGTCTCCCGCGAACGCCACGCGCTCCCGCACCGCGAGCGCGGCGGTCCGGAAATTCCAGCCGAGCAGCAGCAGCCGGGCTTCCCCCGCTCCGCTCATCGGAAGCGGTGCTCCGCGCTCAGGAACACGTTGACGACCGTGTAGGAAAACATCACGACCCCGAAGCCGACGATCGACAGGATCGCCACGCGAGGCCCCTTCCACCCGCGCCGCTCCATCCAGAGCAGCAGGCCGTAGACGAACACCGTGACGAGCGCCCAGACGATCTTCGGATCGGCGAGGCTCGGCCAGACGGCTCGCGCCTCCAGGATCCCCAGAACCAGCGACACCGCCAGCGTCGTCAGCCCGATCGTGACGCTCGTCCGGTTCAGGCGCCCGATCACCTCGAGCGCCGGCAGCCGCGCGAAGAGCATGCCGTTCCGGTGCCTCCGCAGTTGCCGGTCCTGCACCAGGTAGAGCAGCGAGAGCACGAACGAGAACGTGAAGGCGGCATAGGCCAGGATCGCGAGGGTCACGTGCAGCGCGAAGAGCGAGCCATGCGTGCCCTGTGCCGGAGCCGACGTCGAATCGGGAAGACTCAGCCCGACCGCCGTCATCAGGACGACGAACGGAATGAGAAAGGGCCCGATCGCCCGCTCGCGGTGGCGCATCAGCAGGAGGAGGAACGCGATGCCGAGCATCCAGCCGAAGAGCGAGACCGAGCCTCCGAGAGTTCGGTAGGGCACGGAGCCGAGGGCCCGCGCGCGGACGAGAAGGTCGCGGAACTGGAGAACCAGCCCCGCGGCGACCAGGAGCGGCGTCAGTCCGCTCCATCGTTCCCGCGGCGCGAGGAGGGACCGGATCGCGGAGGCTTCCGCGGCCGCGTAACAGGCCACCGCGAGCCATCCGTAGAGGTGGGACGCCATCCGCCGGCCAATGTTAACAGCAGGAGTGGGGGCGTAATACGATAGCGGGATGGGGGATTTCGACCGAGCCAGGCAGAGTTTTCCGCTCGGAAACGGCTCCAGCGGGGAGCTCTACTCCCTACCGGAGCTCGAGCGCCAGGGCGTCGGCGCGATCGGACGGCTTCCCCTGACGATCCGCGTGGTGCTCGAGTCGCTCCTTCGGAACTGCGACGGGAAGCGGGTCAAGGCCGACGACGTTCGTGCCCTGGCCGCCTGGAAGCCCCGGGCCGAGCGGATCGACGAAGTCCCCTTCGTCGTCGCTCGGATCGTCCTGCAGGACTTCACTGGCGTGCCGCTGCTCGTGGACCTCGCGGCGATGCGCTCGGCGGCCGCGCGCCTCGGCCGCGACCCGAAGGTGCTCGAGCCGCTGGTGCCGGTCGCGCTGGTCGTCGATCACTCGGTCCAGGTGGACGAGTGGTCCCGTCCGGATGCCCTCGAGACGAACATGCGGATCGAATTCCAGCGCAACCGCGCGCGTTACGAGTTCCTCAAGTGGGGCATGCAGGCATTCCGCGGCTTCGAGGTGGTGCCGCCCGGAGTCGGCATCGTCCACCAGGTCAACCTCGAGTACCTCGCGCAGGGCGTCCTCGCGAAGGCGGGCGTCCACTATCCCGACTCCCTCGTCGGGACCGACTCTCATACGACGATGATCAACGGTCTCGGCATCGTCGGCTGGGGCGTCGGCGGCATCGAGGCCGAGGCCGGCATGCTCGGCCAGCCCGTGTACTTCCTGACGCCGGACGTCGTCGGCGTGCACCTGACCGGGCGCCTCGGCGAGGGCGTCACGGCGACCGACCTCGTGCTGGTGGTCACGGAGATGCTCCGCCGCGCGAAGGTCGTCGGAAAGTTCGTCGAGTTCTTCGGCGACGGCGCCGCTTCGCTCCCGGTCACGGATCGCGCCACCGTCGCCAACATGGCGCCGGAGTACGGCGCGACGATGGGCTTCTTCCCCGTCGACGACGAGTCCTGCCGGTATCTTCTCGCGACCGGAAGAACGCCCCAGCACGTCGAGACGTTCCGCAACTACTACACCGCGCAGGGCCTCTTCGGCATCCCCGGGCCGGGCGAATGCGACTACACGGACACGCTCGAGCTCGATCTCGCGAGCGTGCGACCGAGCGTCTCGGGGCCCCGGCGGCCGCAGGACCGGATTCCCCTTCCCGACCTGAAGACCCGGTTCCGCGACCTCCTCGCGCGGCCGGTCAGCGACAACGGCTACGGAAAGGACGCCGCCTCGATCGCGCAGCGCTTTTCGGCGGCCCTCGGACGCCCCGTCGCCGGCGGCGGAAGCCAGGCCCCGGTGAGCGCGGCGGCTTCCGAGGCGCGCAACACGAGCGCCTGGACCGAAACCGAGATGGCCAACAACCACCCCACGCCCGACGCCGCGGTCCCGGCGGCCGCCTCGAACGCGCGCGTGGACGTCGGCCACGGAGACGTCCTCATCGCCGCCATCACCTCGTGCACCAACACCTCCAACCCGAGCGTCATGCTCGCGGCCGGACTCCTCGCGAAGAGAGCGGTCGAGCGCGGCCTCTTCGTCTCCCCTCGCGTCAAGGCCTCGCTCGCGCCGGGCTCGCGCGTCGTCACGGAGTACCTCGCCCGGACGGGCCTGCAGCCGTATCTCGACCGGCTCGGCTTCAACCTCGTCGGCTACGGATGCACGACGTGCATCGGAAACTCCGGACCGCTCGACTCGGGGCTCGAGAAGGCCGTGACGGATCACGACCTCGTGACCGCGGCGGTTCTCTCCGGCAACCGGAACTTCGAAGCGCGCATCCACCAGAGCATCAAGGCGAACTTCCTGATGAGCCCGCCCCTCGTCGTCGCCTTCGCGCTGGCGGGACGCGCCGACATCGACCTGACGACCGAGCCCCTCGGCAACGGCCGGGACGGCAACCCCGTGTACCTCCGCGACGTCTGGCCCTCGTCGACCGAGGTCCAGCAGGCGCTGCTCGCGTCCGTCGACGCCGCGACCTACCGGAGGCTCTACGCGGACCTCGCCGCCGCCAACCCGCTCTGGAAGGAGATCCCCGCTCCGGCCGGCACGGCCTACGCGTGGGATCCGGCGTCGACGTACATCCAGGAGCCCCCCTTCTTCGAGGGCTTCTCCCTCGCGCCGGCGCCCCTGACCGACATTCGCGGCGCACGCGCGCTCGCCGTCTTCGGCGACTCGGTCACGACCGATCACATCAGCCCGGCCGGCGCGATCAAGGCGTCGTCGCCGGCGGGCCTCTACCTCCAGTCGCTCGGCGTGTCGCCGGCCGACTTCAACAGCTACGGGTCGCGGCGCGGCAACGATCGTGTCATGACGCGCGGCACGTTCGCCAACGTCCGGATCAAGAACCTGATGGTCCCGGGCGTCGAGGGAGGCGTGACGAATCATCAGCCCGACGGGGAGCGCATGGCGATTTTCGACGCGGCGATGCGCTATCAGAAGGAAGGCGTGCCGCTCGTGATCTTCGCGGGCCAGGAATACGGCACGGGGAGCTCGCGCGACTGGGCCGCCAAGGGGACACGCCTGCTCGGCGTGCGGGCGGTCGTCGCCCAGAGCTACGAACGCATCCACCGCTCGAACCTGGTCGGGATGGGCGTGCTGCCCCTTCAGTTTCCGGAGGGCATCAGCGCCGCGACCCTCGGCCTCGACGGCTCGGAGACCTTCGATCTCGAGGGCCTCTCGCAGGGCCTCGCTCCGCGCCAGGAGACGCCCCTTTCGATTCGCCGGGCGGACGGCACCGCGACGAGACTCTCGCTTCGCGTTCGGATCGACACGCCGATCGAGACCGACTATTACCGCCACGGCGGCATTCTCCCGTTCGTCCTGCGGCAAATCCTGGGATGACTTCCTCCCGGGACCCCTCGGCCCAGCGCTTCCTCGACGCCAGCTCGGGCCGCCCCGTCGACCGGCCCCCCGTCTGGATGATGCGGCAGGCGGGCCGCTACCTTCCCGAGTACCGGGAGATCCGGCGGCGCGTGTCGTTTCTCGAGCTCTGCCGCTCGGCCGATCTCGCGACGGAAGTGTCGCTCCAGCCGTTTCGCCGGTTCGCGACCGACGGCGTCGTCTTCTTCTCCGACATCCTCGTCCCGGCGGAGGCCATGGGGGCGCGGGTCGAGTTCGGCGACGCCGGACCGTCGCTGCCCGAGCCCGTCCGCTCCGCCTCGGAAGTCGCGAAGCTCTCCCGGTTCGATCCGGACGATCGCATCGCGTTCACCGGCGAGATCCTCCGCCGCATCGCCCGGGAGATCGGATCTCAGGCGGCCGTGATCGGCTTCTGCGGCGCTCCCTGGACGCTCGCCGCATATCTCGTGGAAGGCGGCGGCTCGCGCAGCTTCGCGGCGATCAAAGCCATGATGGCGCAGGATCCCGGCGCCCTCCGGAGTCTCCTCGACCTCGCCGCAGACGTCGCGGCCGACGTGCTGTCCTACCAGATCGCCTCGGGCGCCTCGGCGGTCCAGCTCTTCGACACCTGGGCCGGCGAGCTGTCGGCCGAGGACTACCGCGAGTGGGCGCTGCCCGCCGCCGGCCGCGCCATCGCCGGAATCCGGCGGACCGGAACACCGGTCATCCTCTACGTGAACGGATCCAGCCATCTGCTCGAGCTCATGGCCCACTCCGGCGCGGACGTTCTCTCGGTCGACTGGCGAACGTCCCTGGCCGACGCGCGGCGCCGTCTCCCGGGCAAGCCCCTCCAGGGCAACCTCGACCCCGCGGCGCTCTGCGGAAGGCCCGACGACGTCCGGCGGCGAACACTCGCGATGCTCGCGCAGACGGGCGGCGCGGGCCACATCGCGAATCTCGGCCACGGCATTCTCCCGACGGCCCGGATCGAATGCGTCGAGGCGTTCATCGAAACGGTGAGGATGGCCGGCTCCCGCGCCCGGGCCGTCGAGCAGGTCGCCGGATGAACCCGCCGGACGTTCCGCTCGAACTGCTTCATCGCTACAACGTTCCGGGGCCGCGCTACACGTCGTACCCGACGGCCCCCGCCTGGAAGGAAAGCTACGGCGCCGCCGACTATGCGGCGATTCTCGCCGAGAGCGCGCAGGGCACGGCCGCGGCACCGCTCTCGCTCTACTTCCACCTGCCGTTTTGCGAGAAGCTCTGCTACTTCTGCGGCTGCACGGTCGTGATCTCGGGCTCGCATCACGGGCCGGAGCACCCTTACCTCGACGTCCTCGAGCGCGAAATCGACTGGGTCGCGAGCCGCATCGGCGCGGACCGGCGCGTGGTCCAGCTCCACTGGGGCGGGGGCACGCCGACGTACTTCGCTCCCGAGCTGCTCGAGCGCCTCGGCGGCCGGATCCGCGAGCGTTTCCGGCTCGCCCCCGACGCGGAGATCGGCGTCGAGATCGATCCGCGCGTCACGTCGAAGGACCACCTCGAGGCCCTCTCCCGACTCGGCTTCAACCGGCTGAGCATGGGCGTCCAGGACTTCGACCCCCGCGTGCAGGAATCCATCAATCGCATCCAGCCCTACGCCGCCACGCGCCGGCTGGTCGAGGAGGCGCGCGCCCTCGGCTTCCCGAGCGTCAACATGGACCTGATCTACGGACTGCCGCACCAGACGCCCGAGACGTTCTCGGCGACGATCGACCGCGTTCTCGAGATCGGGCCGGATCGTCTGGCGGTCTATTCGTACGCCAACGTTCCCTGGATGAAGAAGCACCAGAACGTCCTCGCTCCCCATCTTCCGGACGAGGCCACGAAGTTCGGCATCTTCCGGACGGCGCTGCGGCGATTTACCGACGCCGGGTACGAATACATCGGAATGGATCACTTCGCCCGCCCGGACGACGAGCTGTCGCGTGCCCGCCGCGAACGGACGCTCTACCGCAATTTCCAGGGCTACACGACCAAGGCCGGCGCCGACCTCCTCGGCTTCGGAATGAGCGCGATCGGATCGATCGGCCGCCACTACGTCCAGAATCGCCGCGAGCTTCCCGCCTATGCCGCGGCCGTGAGCGCCGGCGGGTCGGCCACGTTTCGCGGGGCGCGGCTGACCCCCGATGACGAGCTGCGCCGGGCGGTCATCCAGAACCTCCTCTGCCACGGCGTTCTCGTGAAGCGCGAGATCGAGGCCCGGTTCGCCATCGACTTCGACGAAACCTTCGCGCCGGCCCTGGCGGCCCTCGAGGACTGCGCCGCCGACGGCCTCGTGGAGCTCTCGGACGACGCGGTGCGCGCGACCCCGCTCGGCCGCGTCTTCCTGCGGAACATCGCGATGCCGTTCGACGCCTACCTCGAGGCGGCTCCGGATCGGCCGGTGTTCTCGCGGACCCTGTGACGAAGCGGGCGGTCCTGTTTCTCCAGCTCGGCGGCCCCGAGACGCTCGACGACGTCCCCGGGTTCCTCTATCGCCTGTTCTCCGACCCGGACGTCATCCGCGTGCGGCCCGCGCTCCTGCGGAAGGCCATCGCCGCATCGATCGCGCTCGGCCGCAAGAAGACCTCCCGCGCTCTCTACGCATCGATCGGCGGCGGCTCCCCCATCCGGCGCCTCACCGAGGCGCAGGCCTCCGGCACCGAGGCGCTGCTGGCGGCGGCCGGCCACCCGGCCATCGTCCGCGCCGCGATGACGTGCTCGGCTCCGCTCGTCGAGGAGGTCGTCCGCCGCCTCGCCGCCGAGGGGGTGAGCCGCTTCCTCGCGTTCCCTTTGTACCCCCAGTATTCGCTGACGACCACGAAGGGCGCGCTCGAGCGCAGCCGCGCCGCCGTCCGCCGCTTCGCCCCGGAGTCGAAGTTCGACGAGGTGGGCGCGTTTCCGACCCATCCCCTCTTCGTCGAGGCGCACGCGGAGGGGATTCGCGAGGAGCTCGCGAGGTTCCCGGATCCCCGGGCGGCGTCCGTCCACCTCGTGTTCTCCGCGCATTCCATCCCGAAGAAGCTCGTCACCCGCGAGGGCGATCCCTATGCGTCGGAGGTGGAGGCGAGCATGAGGGCGATCCTTTCGCGACTCGCCTGGGCCGGCCCGTCCACGCTCGCGTACCAGTCGAAGCTCGGCCCGGTCGAATGGCTCGGCCCCTCGACGTCCGACGTGCTCGTCGAGCTGGGAAGGCGCGGCGCGGCGCAGGTGCTCGTCGTCCCGATCGCCTTCGTCACGGACCACGTCGAGACGCTCCAGGAGATCGACCAGCTCTTCGCCGGGCAGGCGAAAGCGGCCGGCATCGAGCACTTCCGCCGCACCCCGGGCCTAAACTCCCGGCCGACCTTCCTGAGAGGCCTGGCCGACATCGCGCTCTCGGCCCGGGACTTCTGGGCGGGATGAGCGGCGGGACGATCGTCGTCGGCGCGGGCCTGACGGGCCTCTCGGCGGCCTGGGCCCTGGCGCGAGCCGGAGAAACGGCGATCCTTCTCGAGTCCTCCGATCGGGCCGGGGGCGTCGTCCGCAGCGAGAGGCAGAGCGGCTACCTGCTCGAGCTCGGGCCGAACACCGTCCGTCCCACGCGGGAGCTGTGGCGGCTCATCGAGGATGCCGGACTGTCCGGCGAGGCGCTCTTCACGAACCCCCGCTCGCCCCGCTACGTGGACTACGGCGGCGCGCTGCATCGCCTTCCCGCCGGGCCCGTCTCGCTCGCGCGCTCGAGGCTGCTCTCGATCTCCGGCAAGTGGCGTCTCCTCACGGAGCCGCTTCGCAGGGCCGCGGACGCGCGGGACGAGACCGTGCGGGAGTTCGTCACGCGCCGGCTCGGCGAGGAAGCCGCGGACCGCCTCGTCGAGCCCTTCGTCTCGGGAATCTTCGCCGGCGACGCCTCGCGTCTCTCGGCTTCCGCCGCGTTCCCACGCCTGGTCCGCTGGGAGCGCGAGCACGGAAGCGTTTTCCTCGGAGCGGTCTCGGCGATCCGGGCAGGCCGCTCCGCGCCCGGGCCTCCGCCGGGACTCCTCTCCTTTCGCGACGGCCTCGAGTCACTTCCGCGGGCCCTCTCCGCCTCGCTCGGGCCGATGCTCCGCCTCCGGACCCCCGTCGAAGCGCTCGAGCCCCGAAGCAACGGCGGCTGGAGCGTTCTCACGCGAAGCGAGCGGCTCGAGGCCGACCGGGTCCTTCTCGCCACGCCCGCGGGTCCGGCCGCGCGTCTCGTCTCCGGCTTCGCGGCCGAGGCCGCGGCCGCGCTCGACGCGATTCCGCACCCGCCTCTCGCCGTTCTTCACCTCTCCTGGCCCGAATCGGCGCTGCGGCGCCCCCTCGACGGTTTCGGCCACCTCGTCTGCGCCTCTCCCGATCGCCGGATCCTCGGCGCCGTCTGGAGCTCGAGCCTTCTGCCCGGCCGCGCCCCGGACGGCCGCGCTCTGCTGACGGTCTTCCTCGGCGGACGCCGGGATCCGGACGCCGCCTCCCTGACCGACACGGAGCTCACGGCTCTGGCCGCCCACGACCTCGCGGCCGAAGGCCTCGTCGCCGGAGAGCCGGAGCTGCTGCGCGCGACGCGATGGGCGCGCGCGATTCCCCAGTACGAGCGAGGCCACGAAGAGCGCATCGCCGTCCTCGCCGCGGCGGAGACGAGGTGGCCGGGCCTGCACTTCGCCGGAAACTACCGCGGCGGCATTTCGGTCGCGGACGTCGTCCGAACCGGGCTTTCCGCCGCCACGTCTTCAGTGCTCCGCGGAGGCGGCGCCGGCGGCGCGTAGGGCCCTGACGTCGTCCGGCGGAAGCTCGGGCAAACGGCGCACGAAGGCCACGATCTTCCAGATCTCCTCGTCCTTGTGCGTCGTCCCGAAGGCCGGCATTCCGGTCATCCGGATGCCGTTCTGGACGAGCCAGAAGAGCTCGCCGTCGGTGCGCTTCTGGACCCGAGGCAGACTCAGGTCGGGCGCCGGAGGATTGAGGCCGTCCGCGGCCTCCGACGCGTCCACGCCCGGGGCGCCGTGGCAGCTCAGGCACATGCCGCGGTAATGCTCCAGCCCGGCGCGAAGCGTTTCCGCGTCGGCCGGGAGGGGGTTGGACGACTTCGGCGCGCGGCGGGAGACCGACCGGTTCAGCACAAATCGCGCGACCTGCGTTTCGAGCGCTCCCGGCGGAATGCTCGCCGCGACGTTGAAGAGCCCCGAGGCCGCGAAGGCGGCCGCGCCCAGCCCGAGGACCGCGACTCCGACGATCATCCCGAACAGGAATCTCATGCATCGCCTCCGAGCAGAACGAGATCGTACGCCAAGGCCGGGCCGCCCGGCGATCGTTCATGCGGCCTTCAGCCCCGCGGCGGCTCAGAGAACGGGGGCGAGCCGGCGAGCCAAAGCGTCGGCCGCCCGATGCAGCCAGGACCGGCGGCGCCAGTCCGGCCGAAGGATCTCCGTTGCGCTCGCGACGTCCTCCTCGAAACGCCGCTCCATGACGGCGCCGACCTCTCCGTCGAAGATCGCGAAGTTGCATTCGGCGTTCCGCTCGAAGGATCGGAAGTCGATGTTGCTCGACCCGACCACCGATGCGTAGCCGTCGGCCACCATCGTCTTCGCATGGAGAACCGCCGGGTCGTACTCGAAGATCCGCACACCGCCCGCCAGGAGCAGGGAGAAGAACCCGTGGCCCGAGTGGCGGACGATCGGGATGTCGGTGCGGCCCGGAAGCAGCAGGCGCACGTCCACGCCGCGGGCGGCCGCCCGGCCGAGCAGCCGGCACACGCGCGGGCGCGGAGCGAAGTACGCGGTGGTCATCCAGAGCCGCCGCCGCGCGGCGCCCACGATCGCCGAGATGGCCGCCGACACCTGGCGCGCCCCTCGTCCCGGCCGGGAGTCCAGCACCAGGACTCGCGCGCCGGCGCCGGAGGCGTCCGGCGGCTCGGCCTCGTACGGGAAGGCATCCCCCTTCGCGACGAGCCAGCCGTCTCGGAACACGCCGGCCATCTCGCCCGCCGTCGGCCCCTCCACGCGGGCGTGCGTGTCGCGGAACACCTTCTCACTCGGGAGAAGCGACGAGCCGTATTCGTCGCCGATGTTCATGCCTCCGGTGTAGGCCACGCGGCGGTCGACGACGAGGATCTTGCGGTGGTCTCGAAACGGAAGAAACCGCAGAGGTCCGCGGAAGGGGTGGTACAGGCGAACCCGGACTCCGGCGCTCTCGAGAGCCCTCCAGAACGCCCTCCGCGTCCCCATCGACCCGAACGCGTCCGCGAGGACCCGGACGGCGACACCCCGGCCGACGGCCGCCCCGAGCGCCGCTTGGAAGCGCCTGCCGACCTCGTCGTCCTTCAGGATGTAGGACTCGAGCAGGATCTCCGCGGAGGCCGACGCGACGTCCGAAAGCATGGCGTCGAACGCTTCCTCGCCGCGGAAGAACAACCGCACGCGATTTCCCGCGCGAATCGCCCGCTGCTGGATTCGCTCGAGCAGCGACGCGAGGCCCGGATCCGAGACGCCGCTCGAGAACGCACCCGCGAGCTCGGCCACGCGCAGCGCCGAAAAATCGGGGCGCCGCAAGCCGGGTCTGCGCGAGGCGTCCATGCTCAGCCGACGGCCCGCGCGATGGCGAAGGCCGCGGCCGCGGCCACGCTTCCGATCAGCGTCGTCTGAAAGGCGCTCTTCCACGGACGGGCGCCGGTGAAGCGGCCCTTCACGAAACCGAAAACGGCCAGCGCCGCCAGGGTCACGGCGGCGGAGACGGCGAGAGCGGCCGCGGCGTCCGAGAGGAGAATGTAGGGACCGAGAGGGATGAAGCCCCCCACGGCGTACGCTCCGCCGATCGTCGCGGCGCTTCGCAGTGCGCGGCCCGGATCGGGCTTCTCGAGCCCCAGCTCGAATCGCATCATGAAGTCGATCCATTCCTGGGGCCGCTTCTGGAAGGCGCGCAGGATAGGCGTGATCTCCTCGTCCGAGAGGCCATAGGAACGGAAGATGTCGCCGACTTCCCGCGCCTCGACGGCCGGCTTCTCGCGCACCTCGCGGTGCTCGCGCTCGCGCTCGCTCGCGTAGTGATCGGCGTCGCTGCGTCCGGCCAGGTAGCCGCCGAGTCCCATGGCGATCGCGCCCGCCGCGATCTCCGCGAGTCCGGCCGTGACGATGATCCCGGTGGCCGCCGCGGCGCCCGAGAGGCCCGCCGCCAGCGCGAACGGCACGGTGAGGCCGTCCGACATGCCGATCACCACGTCCCGGACGGCGTCGCTCGCCGTGAAGTGCTGCTCGATATGCGGCGTCTGCGGCATCGGTCAGGCGTGCTCGGGCGCGATCGAGCACGTCGTCTCGCTGCCCTGCTCGATCTGGATCGTGGCGTGGTCCACTCCGCACTCCTCGCGCAGCACCCGCTGCACGCCCGCGAGCACCTCGCTGCGCTCGCTCTGAGCCATGGCACGAATGTGCACGCTCGCGGAGTGAAGCCCCGAGGTGAGGGTCCAGAAGTGAACGTCGTGAATCGTCTCCACGCCGGGCGCCGCGAGAAGGGCGGCGCGCAGGCGTGGGATGTCGATCTCCGCCGGCGCTCCCTCGAGGAGGATGTGCGCCGCCTCGCGGAGGATCCCGATGCCCCTCGGGAGAATCACGAGGGCGATCGCGGCGGACAGAAGGGCGTCGAGCCCGTACCACCGGGTCTTCGCCATGATGACCGCCGCGACCACGACCGCGATGGAGGCCAGCGCGTCGGTGATGACCTCGAGGTAGGCGGCGCGCATCCCGAGGCTCCCGGCCTTGCCGGTGTGGAGCAGCCGCGCGGCGCCGACGTTGGCGACCAGACCGAACGCTCCCACCCCCAGCATCAGGCCCGTGTGGATCTCCCCGGGCGCTCGAAAGCGCTGCCAGGCCTCCCACACGATCGCGGCGGAAGCGACGAGGAGCATCTGCGCGTTGACGAACGCCGCGAGCACCTCGGCCCGGGCGAATCCGAAGGTGTGTCGACCCGTCGGCGCGCGGCCGCCGAGCGCCATTCCGGCCCAGGCCAGCGTCAGGGCGGCGACGTCGGTGAACATGTGCGCCGCGTCGGCGACGAGGGCGAGGCTGTGCGCGAGAAGGCCGCCCGCGACTTCGACGGCGAGGACGCCGATCGTGAGGACGAGCGCCGACCGGAGCCGGTTCTGGTTGGCAGCCCGCTCCGCCGCGTGGGAGTGTGTTCCCGTCACGCTCCGCCGAGCCGTTCGACCTCGACGCGCGCGTCGTTGAAGCAGGCGCCGCCGCCGAGGTCCGTCAGGGTGTCGGGCGACACGGCATTGGCCGTGGTGCCGCTCTCCGTGTGGTGACTCCAGAGGCCCTTGGGCAGGAACACCACGCCCGCGCGCATTCCCGGATCCACGTGCGCCCGGCACCGCACCGAGCCGATCTCGTTGAAGATGCGGACGCGATCGCCCTCGCGGACGCCCCGCGCGGCCGCATCGGCCGGGTGGATCGCCACCGGTACGGCCGAGCGATGCAGCTCGCCGAGCGTCGAGCTGATCGTCCGGTCGGTCCCGGGAGAGATCAGAGCGAGCGGGTATGCGGGCGTTCCCGGATCCGGCGCATAGGCATAGAGGCCGCGCTCGGCCTCCCGGTCGAGCTCCTCCGGCACCAGATCGATCCGGCCGTCCGCGGTTCGCGGAAACACGTCCACGAACTGCACCGGAGCGGGTCCCTCCTCGAGAAAGGCGATGCCGTCGCGGGCCAGATCCCGCTCGAGCGAGGCTCCCCGCCGGCTCGAGCCGAGCAGCGCCGCGGCGATCTCCTCCGCCGACTCGGGATCGCCGGGGGCCGCCACGCCCGTGCGGCGGCACAGGTCAGAGAAGACCTCGTGGTTCGGGCGCGCCTCCCCCGCCGCCGCGACGGCCGCCTCCGCTCTCTGAAGGACGAAGGCGCCGTAGCCCCGCGAGATCTCGGTCCGCTCGAGAAACGTCGCGGCGGGCAGGATGACGTCCGCATAGTTCGCCGTGTCGGTCACGATCGGGTCGAAAACGACCGTGAAGAGGTCTTCCCGCTCGAGGCCTCGCCGCACGCGCTCCTGGTCCGGGAGCGTCATCAGCGCGTTGTTGTTGTAGACGAACAGCAGATCGACCGACTCGGGCCCGGTCGCCGCCAGAGCGGAGCCGACCCGGTTCATGTTGACCGTCCGCGTCGGAGGCTCCGGAGCCGCGGCCGCCGCCATCCCGTCGATTTCCCTCCAGGCGCCCGAATTCGAGAGCGTGTATCCGCCCCCGCGCACGCCGAATTTTCCGGCCACGGCCGGCAGGGCGAGGATCGCGGCGATCGCGGATCCCCCGTTGCGGTTGCGCTCGGGACCCCAACCGCACCGCAGCGCGGCCGGGCTCGTCTCGGCATAGAGCCGCGCGAATCTCTCGATCTGGCCGGCCGGCACGCCCGACTCCGCGGCGGCACGGTCGAGCGTCCAGGGGCGGGCCCGGCGCTCGAGCTCCTCGGCGCCTCGCGCCCGATCGGCGAGAAACTTCCGATCCGCTCGATCCGATTCGAAGAGCCACCGGATCACCGCGAGCGCGACCGGCAGATCGGTGCCGGGACGAAGCGCCAGGTGCAGGTCGGCGCTCTCGGCCAGGCGGGTGCGCCGAGGGTCGATGACGACCAGGCGCGCTCCTCTTTTCTGCGCCTGCTGGATGTACGGCACCAGGTGGATGCCGGAGACCGACACGTTCATCCCCCAGACGACGACGAGGTTCGCGTGGGCGTAGTCCGGATACGCGACCCCGGGCATCTTGCCGTACAGGCCCGAAGCCGCCCGCGACGACGGCGCCGCGCAGACGGTCCGGAGCAGGCGGGAGGCGCCGAGGCGGTAGAAGAGCCGCGCGTCGGAGGTGTCCTGCGACAGATAGCCGTTCGAGCCTCCGTACGAGACGGGGAGGATCCCCTCGCCGCCCCGCCGGTCCCGAACCGACCTCATCTTCCCGGCGACGAGATCGAGCGCCTCGTCCCACGACGCCCTTCGGAACTCGCCGGCGCCCTTGCGGCCCGTTCGAATCCCGGGATGGAGCATGCGCGCCGGACCGTACATGTGCTCCGGGTAGCGGCGCACCTTCGCGCATATGAAGCCGTTGGTGACGGGGTTCTTCGTCGAGCCTCCCACGGCCACCACGCGGCCGCCGGCGACGCTCACGTCCAGGCTGCAGGCGTCGGGGCAGTCGAGGGGGCACGCGCTCTCGACCCGCCGGATCTCCTCTCCGTGCACCGCGCTCATGCCGGCCTTCCCGCGACGCGGTCCACCGTGTTCCTACGCGACCCCGCCGACGATGGAATCGATCGTCGCGCGAGCGATCGGATGGTAGCCCGGTCGCGCCTTGCGGTAGATCTCGCCCGCGCGCCGTTTTCCCGCCTCGGACTTCACGAGCTCCTCGTAGAGGGGCTTGATGAACTTGCGCCGGCCGATTCCGATCAGGAAGTCCTCGAGCCGCGCGTCGCTCGCCGCATAACCGCCGCGAAGGGCCATCAGAAGCCACTGGAAGGCGATCTCGGCGTTCTCCGAATCCGTCAGACGAAACGCCGCGTCCAGGGAGCCGAGCTCCTCCGGGTCGAGCGGGCTGCGGAGACGGCGAAGGAACTGGAGGCGCTCGTGGGTCGTCCAGCGCGGGTATCCGGATCTCGCTTCCTCGGGCCGGCCGGCCATCCATTGCGCCGCCGCGTGCGCCACGCGCCGCAGGTTCTCCGAATCGGGTCGAGCCGCGGACGGCGGCACGCCGGGGCGCTCCGTCCATTCCTCGACGGCCACCGGCGACGCGGAGGCGGCGTCCCGGTCGAGGAGGTGCTCGCGCAGGTAGGCGACGAAATCCGCCGTCGTGATGCTGCGAAACGCGAAGTGGTCGAAGTAGCCTCGCAGGAACTCGTCGAACCGCGCGCGCCCGGATCGCTCCTCGAGCGTGCGCAGGAAGAGCGCCCCCTTTTCGTAGGGCAGCCGGGTCGCGCCGTCGTCCGGGTCGCGGCCGGTCAGATCGATGTGCAGGATCTCGTCGCGGTCGTCGAGCCGGGCGAGCTCTTCCTCGAGATCCTGCCGGCCGAGGACGGCCTCCATTCCCGCGGTCTCGGGCCCATAGACCTCCTCGACGATGCGGCGCTCGATGTAGGTCGTGAAGCCCTCGTTGAGCCAGAAATCGCTCCAGGTGGCGTTGGTGACGAGGTTGCCGGACCAGGAGTGCGCCAGCTCGTGGGCGATGAGGGCGACGAGGCTCTTGTCGCCGGCGAGAACCGTCGGCGTCGCGAAAGTCAGGCGCGGGTTCTCCATGCCGCCGAAAGGAAAGCTCGGCGGCAGGACCAGGATGTCGTAACGGTCCCATCGATAGGGGCCGTAGAGCCGCTCCGCGGCCGCCATCATCCGCTCGGTGTCGGAGAATTCGGAGGCCGCGCGCGCGACGACCGACGGCTCGGCATACACGCCGCTGCGCGGTCCCAGGGGCGCGAACGCGATGTCTCCGGCCGCGATCGCCATCAGATACGCCGGAATCCGCTGCGGCATGCGGAAGCGGTACGTTCCGCCGCGCTCGCCCGTCGGGTTGCCCGCCGCGCCCATCAGGGCGACGAGCTCCGGCGGGGTCCGCACCGCCGCGTCGTAGGTGACCCGCACCGCGGGCGTGTCCTGGACGGGGACCCAGCTGCGCGCGTGGATCGCCTGCGATTGCGAGAACAGGAACGGATGCCGCTTTCCCGCCGTCTGAGAGGGTTCGAGCCACTGAAGTCCCGAGGCGCCGGGGCTGGTCGCATAGGCGATGCGCACCCGATCGTCGCCCGGCCTCAGCGCGACCGAGAGCGCCGCGCCAAGGATGGGGTCGGCGGTCCCGATCTCGAAGGCCCCGGGGCTCCAGCCGCCCCCGCTGCCCGATTCCGCCCCTCGGATCTCGAGGCCCCGCGTGTCGAGCCGGATGTGCCGGGTCGAGGCATCCGTCCGATCGAAGTGAAGCGTCGCCGTCCCGTGGAGGATCCGGCGAGAGAAGTCGACGTCGAGGTCGAGCTCGACGTGTCGGACCAGGACCTCGGCCGGGTTGGAATGGGAGTGGACGTCGCGCGGAAAAGCCGGGTTCGTCACGCGCAAGAGCGTAGCAGGTTGCTGAAAAAGGGTGTGGGGCGGCGTTACGAGGACGCCACTGGGCGAATCGCGAGGCTACAGGGGGGGACGCTGGATGCAAGGTGCCGGACCCGACGCCCGCATCCATTTCTCGCAGCCTGCTCGCGGACCCGCCGCCGCGTCAAAACGAAAACGGCGCGCCGTTGCCGGCGCGCCGAGCGGTTCATGAATCCGGCGCGAGGCCGGATCCGCAACCTTACTGCTTGGCCGCGGGGGTGGGCTTGGCCTCGGTCGACTTCTTGGTGCTCTTGTGGTGAGACTTCTTCGTGGTCTTGGTGGACGTCGAGGTCGAGTCGGACTTCGGAGCATCCGAGGACTTCGGAGCCGAGGCCGCCGGCTTGGCCGTCGGAGCCGGAGCCGCAGACTGCTGAGCGAGGGCCACCACGGGGAACGCGAGGGCCAGGGCCAGAACGAGAACCTTCTTCATTGACTTTCTCCTTTTGCGCGATGCGTCGTGCAGCGCGTCTACGGTCAGGAACGCTACGCGGGTGCAGATGAACGCAGGATGAACAGTTCCCGGCGTGTAGAATCGCGGCCGCCCGGGCGTTCCTCTCGGCATTTTGGAGGTTCCATGCGACGCGCACTGCTGCTCACGGCCGCGCTCCTGTCGCCCGTCGTCCCCGCGTCCGGGCCTCCGGCGACGCGGAAGGCTCCCGTGACGGACACCTACGGGGCCACGACGGTTCGGGACGACTACCGCTGGCTGGAGGACTGGAGCTCGCCGGAAGTCCAGGCGTGGAGCGCCGCCCAGAACGCGCATGCGCGCGCCGTCCTCGACCAGCTTCCCCACTTCGCGGAGATCCGGGAGCGAATCCAGCAGATCGCGAACTTCCGCTCCCCCTTCTACGGGTCGCTGGCCGAGCGCGGCGGGCGCCTCTTTGCCCTGAAAACCGAGCCCCCGAAGCAGCAGCCCTTTCTCGTCACGATGACGTCGGCCGACGACCCGGCTTCCGAGGGGGTCGTCGTGGACCCGAACGCGATCGATCCCAAGGGAAACACCGAAATCGATTTCTACGTCCCCTCGCTCGACGGCCGCCGGGTCGCCGTCTCGCTGTCCGAGGGCGGAAGCGAGGCCGGAAGCGTCTCGGTCTGGGACCTCGCGTCGGGCCGAAAGCTCGAAGACTTCGTGCCGGGCGTCAACGGCGGGACCGCGGGCGGCGGCCTCGCCTGGAACGCCGACGACACCGGGTTTTTCTACACGCGGTACCCGCGCAAGGGCGAGCGTCCGGACGCGGACCTCGATTTCTATCAGCAGGTCTACTTCCACCGGCTCGGCACGCCGACCTCCGCCGACACCTACGGGATCGGCAGGGAATTCCCCCGCATCGCCGAAACGACGCTCTACTCCTCCGACGACGGCCGCTACGTGCTCGCCACGGTCAAGAACGGCGACGGCGGCGAGGCCGCGCAGTACCTGCGCCTGCCCGAGGGGGTCTGGAAGCGCATCGCCACGGAGGACGACGATGCGGCGCGGGCCGCGTTCGGGCCGGACGGCTCCCTGTACCTGATCTCGCACAAGGAAGCCCCCCGCGGCAAGATCCTCCGCCTTCGCCCGGGATCGACCGATCTCGCCTCGGCCGAGGTGGTGGTCCCGGAGGCGGACGGCGCGATCGACGAGTTCCGGGTCACACCGCGACGCATCTACGTCGCGCGAAGCATCGGCGGCCCCTCCGAGCTCGAGGTCTTCGATCGGTCCGGGAGGGCGTTGACTCGGCTGCCGATCCTGCCCGTTTCGTCCGTCACCGGCATGGTCGCGACGGCCGGCGACGGTCTCCTGTTCGAGAACGAGAGCGACCTCGAGCCTCCCGCGTGGTATCGGGCCGCGCCGGATGGCCGCGTGACGCGCACCGCGCTCGTCCGGCATTCCCCGGTCGACTTCGCCGACTGCGAGGTCATCCAGGACACGGCGGTATCGAGAGACGGTACGAAGGTTCCGCTGCGGATCCTGAAGCCGAAGTCGGTGGCGAAAGACGGCGAGAACCCGACGCTGCTCTACAGCTACGGCGGCTATGCCATCAGCCAGCGCCCGACCTACGAACCGCTGCTGAAAGTCTGGCTGGAGCAGGGCGGCGTCTATGCCGACGCCTCGATTCGAGGCGGGGGCGAGTACGGCGAAGCCTGGCACCGTTCCGGCCGGCGGACGCTGAAGCAGAACGTGTTCGACGACTTCGCGGCCTGCGCGCGCCGGCTGATCGACGAGAAGTACACGAAGCCGTCGCGCCTCGCGATCGAAGGCGGCTCGAATGGAGGCCTTCTCATGGGCGCCGCGTTCACGCAGCATCCGGAGCTCTACGGCGCCGTCGTCGCGCACGTCGGCATCTACGACATGCTGCGCGTCGAGCTTTCGCCCAACGGAGCCTTCAACATCACCGAGTTCGGCACCGTCAAGGATCCGACCCAGTTCGCGGCCCTCTACGCCTACTCCCCGTACCATCACGTCCAGGAGGGCACCGCGTATCCGCCCACTCTGTTCATGACCGGCGCCAACGACCCCCGCGTCGACCCGATGCAGTCGCGCAAGATGGCCGCGCGGCTCCAGTCCGCCGCCGGACCGGCCCTGCCGGTCCTCCTGCGCACCAGCTCGAGCTCCGGGCACGGCATCGGCAGCTCCCTCGACGAAAAGGTCGGCGAGGCGACCGATGTCTATGCCTTCCTCTTCGACCGCCTCGGGGTGAAGTATCGGCCGGTATCCTGAGCCTCGGGCCCGCGGGAAGGCTAGAATCCGCGGAGTGAAACTCACGCACTGCGGGCTGGGCGGCGGGATCGGTCTGCTGTCGGCGGCCCTGCTCTCCGCGGCGTCCCCGGTCAACGAGCTCAGCGCTCCGGGGCCGAACCTCGAGCCCGGCGACCGCGTCACACTTTCCTGGACCGCCCCCGAGCTCGAAGCCGGAGACGACGAGATGGAGCTCGTCCTTTCCCTCGACGGTGGAGCGACCTACGCGATTCGGGTTACGGGCCGCATCCCGGCGGGCTCGTCGAGCTGGGCCTGGCGCGTCCCCCTTCTTCCGACGATGCACGCGCGGCTCGCGCTGCGGGCCGGCCGCGACGAGGATGACGAGAGCGAGCGTCTCGTCCTGGTGAGCCGGCCGTTCGCGATTGGCGCGACGCCCGGCGCCGCCCCCGAACCGCTCTTTCCCGTCGGCCGCGAATGGCGAACGCGCGACGCACTCGAAGGATCTCCGGTCCGCGAGCCCCGGGGCTCGCTCGAATCGCGAGAGACCGGCGAGAGCGTCCAGGCCGACGTGGACGACGAGTCCGCCGCCGACACTCCGCCCGCATCACCGCCGCTTCCCCGGCTGCGCAGCAAGCGGCCGGGCACCTCCGTCGACCCCGTTCCCGATTCCCCTCCGCCCCCCGACGCCGGCTCCCGGATCCTCACTCCCCTGCGCGTCTAGAGCCCTTCCTTCCGTCCGCCCGGTTTTCCGCTTCTTCTTGGAAGAAAGGAAGGGTTGTCATGGACTGCGTTTCTTTCAGAAACGGAGTATCTCGGTTTTCCTCCATCGGCCTCGGAATCGCATGGCTCCTGGCCGCAGGCTCGGGCGCGGCCCGAGCTCAATCGGCGTCGCCGACGCCCCAGCCGACCCCGGCGACTCCACCCACGGTCAATGAAACCGTCGTCGTTTCGGCCACCCAGGGACCCGAGCCGGAGCTGGAGATTCCCGGCGAGGCCACCGTCGTGACCGGCGAGCAGCTCCGCGAGCGGGGCGTCACGAACCTCGCCGACGGCATCCAGGACGTGATGGGTGTCGACACCGGAATGGGCAGCGACAACGGCCCCCGCCAGCCGAACGTCGGCATCTGGGGTCTCAAGGAGTTCGATGCGCTGCTCTTCATGGTCGACGGCGTGCCCGTCGGCGGACCGTTCCTGCCCCAGCTCGCGCAGATCGACATCAACGACGTGGACCGGATCGAGATCGTGAAGGGGCCCCAGGGGACGCTCTACGGCGCCTCCGCCTTCGCCGGCATGGTCCAGGTGTTCACGCGGAGCGGCCAGGCCGGCACCTATGTCTCGCTGGCCGGCGGCTCGTTCAACGAGGGTCGCGTGACCGCCTCGAGCACCATTCCCATCGGAAACGCGAAGCTTCGCGTCTTCGGCGACTTCGACAAGCTGACCGACGGCTGGCAGCCCAACACCGATTACAAAGACGCGCGCGGCGGCTTCCGCCTCGACGTGCCGATCGGCAACGGCGGCAACTTCTTCGCTTCGTACCAGATGTTTCTCAACCAGCAGGGATTCGGCTCCCCGCTGCCCGTCGACCCCCCCACCGGCACGGTGATCCCGGGCTTCCAGCCGGACAACAACTACGAATTCCTCGGAGCGCGCATCGACCACCGCGTCTACGCCCTGACCCTCGGCGCGAACATTCCGCTCAACCGCACGACGATGCTCACCAACACGCTGGGCCTCACCAAGGACGACGCGACGATCGCCCAGAGCTTTCTCGACTCGGTCAGCGAGGTCAACCCGAACCTCGCGACGTCGAACGGGTACAACATCAAGCCGAACGAGAACGACCTCTACGACGACCTCCACGTCGTGACCAACTTCCAGGCCGCCGGAACCCATCGGCTGGTGGGCGGCGCGGCGATCACGACCGGGCGGATCGAGTCGAGCGGCTCGAACTTCTCCTTCGACTTCCAGATCGAGCCGGTCATCGTGCCGAACCTGGCGGACATCCCCCGGACCGGCCTCCAAACGCTCAAGGACGACCGGACCTTCGTCGGGCTCTACGTCAACGATCAGTGGACGCCCGTCTCCTTCCTCACGATCTCCGGCGGCGCCCGGTACGACATCACCTCCGAAACGGAGACGGTGTTCTCGAGCGACAACGGCCCGTCGCTGGCGTCGAAAGACGCCGACCAGTGGTCGGGCGGAGGGTCGATCCTCGGACGCATCGTGTCGGGGCATTCGGGAATCCTGAACGACCTGAACGTCTATTTCGCGGGGAAGACGAATTTCAAGCCGGCCGCCCCGGACCTTCATGTCCAGGACGCGGTCATCCTCTCGCCCGAACGGACGACCAGCGAGGAAGTCGGTGCGAAGTCGAGCTGGTGGTGCAACCAGATCGATTTCGAGATGTCCTTCTTCCACATGATCTTCAACAATCTCGTCGTATCGATCCTCGGCCCGGACGGCCAGCCCATGCTCGTCAACGCCGGCAAGGAGCTCTTCCAGGGCGCGGAGTTCGAGCTGACCTACCGGCCGATGCAGCTGCCGTATTTCGCCTTCGTGGCCGGCTACGCCCACCACGACGCGCTCTACAAGGTCTTCACCTTCATCGACCCGGATGCCGGCCCGCAGGACGCATCCGGCCAGCGCCTCGAGATCACGCCGCGTGACCTGTGGAACGTGGGCCTTTCCTACGGTCCCCCCTCCGGATTCGGCGCCTGGTTCGCCCTCCGGCACCAGAACCACCGGCCGTTCGACAAGATCAACATCGCCTACATGCCTTCGTTCTACGAGTACGACCTCGGCCTGTCCTACACCTACGGCCCGATGAGGTTCTCCGTCATCGGGCGCAACCTCGGCGACAGCCGGCACTACGTCGGCGAGAGCGAGATCGGCGACGCCCAGGATTACGTCGCGTTTCCCCGCCGGGTTTGGGGCGAGGTCTCCTTCCGCTTCTGAGAGGGACGGGAGCCCGGCCTCCGCGAGGGGGCCGGGCGGCCCGGCTCGATCGAGGGCGCCCGAGCGCCCAATAAAAAGGCGGCCCGTGCGGACGGAGGGCCGCACGAGCCGCATGAAATCCCGGGCTTGAGCTCGGCGAAAGAACGTGCTCGATTCCGGGGAAACGGTCGTCGGTCGCGCCCGCGCGCGAGCGCGGCCACCGACCGGTTCCCCCTCCCCAGGGGGCTCGATCTCCTCAGCTCAACGAGCGAAGAGAGAGCCGTCTAGAGGCGCAGCGGCGTGGGGGCGCCCGCCGAGCGGGCGGCGGCGAGGCGAGAAATCGGCCTCCCGGCCAGTCGAACCGGCGCGACAGCCGTCGGCGCGAGCTCGATCCGGAGGGCATTCGGAGATGTCGGGAAGACGGCGGCTTCGCTTCGCGTCCCCGGAGGGACGATCTCCCGGCCGGCCGGCGACATCGTGTTTTCGAGGAGGTCCTCCGCCGAAAGCATGGCGGGCGCCGACGGGGTCCACCATTCCGCCGCGCGGCGGCGAAGCTGCTCGACGCGTCCGTCCGGATCCGGGAGGATGCGGAAATCCGCGCTCAGGATCTCGATCCGCTCGTCCGCGTCCCGCTCCTCCTCGCCCGCGCGAAGCGCCAGCCGGGCGTGCGCCGCCGGCAGGGCCGGGACCTTCCAGAGAAACGCGGCGGAGCACGGCTTCAACTCGGGCGTGACCCGAACGGGAAACGTCCGCCCGCCGTCGAGAGAGAGGACGATCTCCGCCTCGTCGATCTCCCGCGCAGGGAGGCGATCGCACAGGGGCGTCCACCGAACCTCGACGATCGAGCCCGGAGCGAGCGACTCGCCCGACTGGGGCGCCGTGAAGCGCTCGGCCGCCGAAGCGGCGGGAACGACGGCCATCGCGGCCAGAGCCGCGAAGACCGCCACCCGCGGGCGGCGCGCCGTCGATCTCAGAGGCACAGTGGCCGGGATCATATACCCGGCGTCAAGCGTCAAGGATGCTCTGGCGGGTGCTCCGGAGGCGTATCGAAGGGCGTCTTGGGAGATCCGTCGGGGTTCAAGGCCACGGGTCCGCAGATGTACGCCTCCCCGAGCTTCCCCTCGCGGACGAGGACCGTGTCCGCTCCCGCCAGGACCGCCTGGACCCGGAAGTAGTCGGGATACTGGGACGCGGGAATCCCGCCGACCACGTCGTGCTCGGGCTCGATCGTCGTGACGAACTTGCAGATGCCGACGACCGACTCGGGATTGGTCGTCAGCCGGACCTTGTACTTTCCCTTGTTGTTCGCGTCCTCGATCGCCTTCTGGTAGTCCTTCGTCGAGGTGCAGCCCGCGAGACTCGCGACCACGGCGAACGTCATGACCGCGAGGAGCGACCAATTCCGAATCCGCATGGCGCCAGTATCGCACCTTCGAGTCATCGCGGGAGAAACGGGAACAGGCCGGGAAAGGACGCCGCCGCGAGGAGCAGGATCCCGAGAACCGCCAGATAGGCGCCGAACGGGCGCAGGCTGTGAGTCCTCAGGAATCGAAGGAGCCCTTCGATCGCCGCGTATCCCACGACGGCCGCCGCGGCGAAACCTCCGGCGAGCACGGCGACGCTCGGGATCGGCCCGGGATGCCGGCGAAGGTCGAGGAGCGCCTTCGCGCCGGCCCCGAGGATGATCGGCAGGGCCAAAAGAAAGGAGAATCGCGCCGCGTCGGCGCGCTCGAACCCCCGCAGCTTCCCCGTCGCGATCGTGAACCCGGAGCGCGACAGCCCGGCCAGGAGCCCGGCGGCCGCCTGAGCCGCGCCGATCCAGAGCCCGTCGGCGGCGTCGAGGTCGGCGAGCTCGCGGTCCGGCGGACGGCGCCTCGCCGAGACCGCCTCCGCGACGAAGAAAAAGACGCAGGCGGCGAGCATGCATGTGCCGATCAGGCCGAGCGAACGAAACGCCTCGAAGCGCTTCAGGAGAAAGAGCCCGGCCAGCGCTCCGGGGACGGTGCCGACGACCAGAGGCAGGAGCAGGGCGCGGGCGGCGGGATCGCGAGCCGGCTCTCCCTTCGCCGCCGCCACGGCCTCGACGAGCATGGCGGCGAGCTCTCTCCACGTGGAAACGATCAGCGCCGCCACCGTCCCGAGATGAAGGACGATGTCGAACGACAGGGCAACCTCGTCGTTCGGAATTCCCATCAGGGCCTGCGCGAGAAAGAGGTGCGCCGTCGACGAGACCGGCACGAACTCCGTCAGCCCCTGCACGGCGCCGAGGATCAGGGCCTGGATCAAGGACATCGGGAGAGTGTAACCGGCGGGTCCGCGCGGCGGCGGCGTGCTATTTTCTCACCCCGGACGGCCCCATCGTCTAACGGTTAGGACACGGCTCTTTCAAGGCCGGAGCACGGGTTCGATTCCCGTTGGGGCCGC
Source organism: uncultured Acidobacteriota bacterium (assembly GCA_963738945.1). Lineage (GTDB taxonomy): Bacteria > Acidobacteriota > Thermoanaerobaculia > UBA5066 > Gp7-AA6 > DAHUXD01. Next base: position 890,468 of record CAVTYD010000002.1, on the reverse strand, counting down.
CAACTCTCCCAGCTTCAGCGCTTGTCGGCCCGGAAGATGGAGTGATCGCTCGGCCGGCGGCGGCGCTCGCCGGCGTCGGCGCGGAAGGACTTGACCAGGAAGATTTCGAGCGCGAGGCGCCAGCGCGCTTCGTCGTCGCGCCGGCACTCCCACGCGATGACTCGCCCGGCGAGCTCGAAATCCATCGGCGCGGGCCTCCCGCTGCTCTCGACCATGTAGAACCGCGCGATTTCGTCGCGTGTCAGCTCTCGATCGAGAATGACGGCGCAGGACGCGTACCCGGCGCCCGCTCCATCCGTCCGTTCGCGCACAACCTCGGGAGGCTTGCCCGGCGCCATGGGACCACCGACGCTAACACACGCGGGCGCCCGTTTGACTTGGCCCGACCCCAAAAAACATAATCCCGCCCCGCCCGAGATCGGGCCGACAAACCTTGCCCAACACAATCAAGACCATCCTCGTGGGAAAGGCGAGGGATCCGATGGATCCCCGCGTCTTCCACAGCGTGACCCTGGCGGCCTTTCTGGCCTGGGTGGGGCTCGGCGCCGACGGACTCTCCTCGTCGGCGTACGGGCCGGAGGAAGCCTTCAAGGCGCTCGGATCGCACGCCTACCTCTCGGTCTTCCTCGCGCTGATGATCGCGGCGACGGTCCTGATCATCTCCGCCTGCTACAGCAAGGTCATCGAGCTCTTCCCCGGCGGAGGGGGCGGCTACCTCGTCGCGACGAAGCTGCTCGGACCACGATTCGGCGTGATTTCCGGCTGCGCGCTGATCTTCGACTACGTCCTCACGATCTCGACGTCCGTGGCGTCGGGCGTCGACCAGATCTTCAGCATCCTGCCCGAGTCCTGGCATTCGCTGCGCTATGGGCTGAAGTTCGTCGTGCTCGGCGTCCTCGTCCTGCTCAATCTGCGGGGCATCAAGGAGAGCGTCCAAATCCTGGTTCCCATCTTTCTCGTCTTCATCGGGACGCACTTCCTCATGATCGTGGTCGCGCTGGCGACGCACCTGACGCAGCTTCCGGGCGTCTACGCGGGGGCCGCGCGCGAGGCGTCCTCGACCGCGCACGCGATCGGGTTCGTCGCCATGCTCTTCATCATCCTCCGCGCCTACTCCCTGGGCGCCGGCGCGTACACCGGAATCGAGGCGGTCTCGAACGGGGTCCAGATCCTGCGGGAGCCCAAGGTTGCCAACGCCAAGCGCACGATGATGTACATGGCGGTCTCGCTCGCCTTCACGGCCTCCGGCATCATCCTCGGATATCTGCTGACGGGCGCGCGCCCCACGCCGTTCCGGGTCATGAACGCGGTCCTCGCCGAAAACGTGTTCGGGACGTGGACGATCGGCGCCTTCGCGGTCGGCAAGCTGCTCATCATCCTGACGCTGATCGCGGCCGGCGCGATCCTGTTCGTGGCGGCCCAGACCGGGTTCCTCGACGGCCCGCGCATCCTCGCCAACATGGCCGTCGACTCCTGGGTCCCGCGCCGCTTCGCCCAGCTCTCCGACCGCCTGGTCACGAAGAACGGCATCTGGCTGATGGGCCTCGCCGCCGGAGCGACCCTCTGGTACACGCACGGATCCGTCTCGAACCTGCTCGTCATGTACGCGATCAACGTGTTCGTGACGTTCAGCCTGACGCTGATCGGCATGACCCGGCACTGGATGGAGGAGCGCGGCCGCGACGCGGCGTGGAAGAAGGGCCTGCTGCTCCACGGCTTCGGCGCCGTCCTCTGCATCGGCATCCTCATCATCACGATCTACGAGAAGGCGTTCGAGGGCGGCTGGATGACGATCGTGGTCACGGTCCTCCTCGTCGCCCTCGCCTTCTCGATCAAGCGCCACTACGCGCGCGTGCGCGAGCAGCTGCGACGCCTCGACGAGCAGCTCCTCGACATTCCCCTGCGAGAGCACAAGCACGAGCCGGGCCAGATCCGGCGCGAGGAATCGGTCGCCGTGATGCTCGTGAGCAGCTTCTCCGGCCTCGGCGTCCACACGGTCCTCTCCGTGCAGACCCTCTTTCCCCATCAGTACAAGAGCTACGTCTTCGTATCCGTCGGGGTGATCGACTCCGCCATCTTCAAGGGCCAGGCCGAGGTCGAGGCGCTCAAGCGCCACACGATCGAGGACCTCGAGAAGTACGTCGAGTTCGCCCACCGCCTCGGGTTCAAGGCGGAATACCGGTTCGAGATCGGTACGGAGGCCGTGCAGTCGGTGGTCGAGGTCTGCGAGCAGGTTCGCAAGGAGTTCCCGCGGTCCATCTTTTACCTCGGCCAGCTCGTCTTCGAGAACGACCGCGTGTATTACAAGATCCTGCACAACGAGACGGCGTTCGCGATCCAGCGCCGGCTGCAGTTCGCCGGACTCCAGGCCGTCGTGCTCCCGATCCGCGTGCTCGAGCCTCCGAAGAAGCCGCCGCGCGCGGGCGCTACTCCGGCCGCAGTGCCCGCGTCATGAGGCGGTCGACGGCCTCGCGGGCCGGAACGCCTTCGTAGAGGACCTGCACGACGGCTTCGGCGATCGGAGCCTCGACGCGGGCGGCCCCGGCCAGCCGGGGCACGGCCAGGCACGTGCGGGCGCCCTCCGCCACCTCGGGCATTTCGACGAGGACGTCGGCCAGCTTCCGGCCTCTGCCGACCTGCTCGCCGACGAATCGGTTGCGAGACTGCTGGCCGGTGCACGTCAACATCAGGTCCCCGATTCCCGCGAGCCCCTGGACCGTGCGCTCCTGGCCGCCCTGGGAGCGAACGATCCGGCCGATCTCCGTCAGGCCGCGCGTCACCAGGGCCGCGAGCGTGTTGTGCCCGAAGCCGAGCCCCGAGACGATGCCGGCCGCGATCGCGACCACGTTCTTCAGCGCGCCGCAGAGCTCGACGCCGACGAGGTCGTCGGAGCGATAGAGCCGGAAGGTCGTGCTCGAGAGCGAGCCCTGCAGCGCCTCCGCGCTGCCTCCGCTGCCCGAGGCGATCACCGCCGCCGTCGGATCCCCCCGCGCCACGCCTTCGGCGAAGGTCGGGCCGGACAGGGCCGCGACTTCCGCTTCCGGGTACCGCTCGAGCAGGATCTCCGACATCCGCCGAAGCGTGTCGGGCTCGATCCCCTTCCCCGTCGAGACGAGCCGCAGACCGCGGCCGCTTCCGCCCGGGGACAGATCCAGCAACGGCCGCAGCGCCGCACAGGGCACCGCGACCAGCACGTTCTCCGCGAACCCGAAGGCCTCCCCGAGATCCGCGCTCACCCGGGTCCCCGCGGGGATGGGATAGGCCATGAGGCGTCTCGGATGCCGGCCGTCCGCCTGGATCCGAGCGGCGACTTCCGGATCCCGGCCCCACAGCAGCACGTCGTGGCCGGACCGGGACAGCTCGATCGCGAGCGCCGTGCCCCAGGAGCCGGCCCCGAGGATTGCGACCCGGTCCTTCACTTCTGTCCCATCCGGCGCTCCGTTCCCCGGGCGAGGCGCTTCAGATTCTCGCGGTGTTTCAGGATGACCAGGACCGCCGCGGCCGCCGCGGCGGCGACGACCGGCCCGCTCGCGTGAAATGCCGAGCCGGCGAGCGGGGGCAGCGACGCGACCGCGACGACGGAGCCGAGCGAGACGTATCGCGTCACGGCGACCGTCAGGACGAAGATCGCCGCCGCGGCGAGGGTCGCGAGCGGCGCGAGCACCAGGAAGGCTCCCACCGTCGTCGCGACGCCCTTTCCTCCGCGAAAGCCGTAGAAGACCGGAAAGACGTGGCCGAGGACCGCCGCGAGAGCCGCGGCCGCCGCGTAACGCGGATCGGCCGTTGCCCATCGGACGAGCAGAACCGCCGCCGCTCCCTTGGCGATGTCGAGGGCCGCCACGGCGAGCCCGAGAGCCTTGCCATGCGTGCGCAGGACGTTGGTCGCTCCGGCGTTCCCGGAGCCCTCCGTCCGGATGTCCTGGCCCGTCTGCCGGCGCACCAGGAAGACGGCGAACGAGACCGAGCCGAGCAGGTACGCCGCGCCGACGAGAAGAGCCGCCGGCGCGTTCACGCCCGGACCTCCTCGGCGGCGGTCCACTCCTCGAGCGGCGTGTGCACGGCTCCGGCCGCGTCGAGGCGGCTCCGGTAGAGAACGACCGACCGGACGCGCCAGGCCGGGAACCGCCAGGCGCCGATCGCCCGAGCGAGCTCCTCGACCGGGGCGGCCGGCCAGGGTTCCTTCAGTCGCGCCAGCGTCACGTGCGGCCGATGAGGCCGAGTCTCCGGCTCGCACCCGATGGCCCGCGCCGACGCCTCGGCCGCCCCCGCGATCTCGCCGAGCGCCTCGACGGAAGCCTCCGGATCGAAACCGACGGCCACGGTGCGGACCCGCCCTCGCGGCGGAAAGAAAACGGGCCCGGCGGCGGCGAGATCCCGCGCGGCGAGCCGGGAGACCGCGGGCTCGATGCCCGCCGCGAAGCGCCCGGCCGCTTCCTCCGAGACCTCGCCCAGGAACCGGACGGTCAGATGCCAGCTCTCCGGCCTCGTCCACGAAGCGCGGGAAAAACGCGCCGGGAGATCGCGGAGGAGGGTGCGCGCGCTCGCGATCCACGCCGGGTCCCCGGGGACCGCCAGAAAGGCCCTCACGACTCCTCTCCGGCCAGGTGCCTCCGGAGCATCTCGAGCGCCTGGATCGAAGCGGCCTTCCGGACGACTCCGCGATCGCCGCCGAAGAGCCGCTTCTTCGTCACCGCCGCGCCTTCGCGCGAAACCAGGCCGAAGTGCACCGTCCCCACGGGTTTTTCCTCCGAGCCGCCGGCGGGGCCCGCGATGCCGGTCACCGAGAGCGCCACGTCCGAGTCGAAGCGCGCGCGCGCTCCCCGCGCCATCGCCTCGGCCGTCTGCGCGGAGACCGCGCCGAAGCGGCGCAGCGACGCGGCGTCCACGCCCAGGATCTCCTCCTTGGCCCGGTCGGCATAGGTCACGACCGATCCGAGGAAGTACTCGCTCGACCCCGGAACGTCCGTCACGAGCGAAGCGATCATCCCGCCCGTGCAGGATTCGGCGAGCGCGAGGGTGCGCCCGCGACGCCTGAGCAGGTCGCCCACCACTCGCGCGAGGTCCTCGCCGTCTCCGCCGAAGATGCGGCTGCCGAGCGCGGCGCGAAAGTCGGCCTCCATCGCCCGAAGGCGCGCGTCGGCGTCCTCCGGCTGTCCGCGGACGGCGAGGTGGAGCTGGACCTCGCCGGGTGACGCGAGGATCGTCACGGGATCGTCCTTCCACTTCGCGTAGACCGGGGAGACGATCTCCTCGACCGCCGACTCCCCCATCCCGGCGATCCGCAGGACCCGGCGCCTCCCCACCATTCCGCCCGTGCGGGCCTTCAGCTCGGGCAGAACGGCCGATTCCATGATCTCCCGCATCTCCGAGGGAACTCCGGGCAGGATGATCACCTCGGTGCCGTCGCGCTCGGCCCAGAATCCCGGGGCGGTCCCCGCCGGATTCTCGAGGACCCGCGCGCCGACGATGAAGTCCGCCTGCTTGGCGTTGCATGCCGGCATCTCGATCCCGCGCCTCTCGAAGCGCCGGACCATCCTCTCGAGAAACGGCGCGTTGCGCTCGAGGCGCGCGCCGAGCCACGCGGCCACCGCCGCGACGGTCACGTCGTCCGCCGTCGGGCCGAGGCCGCCCGTCGTGATCACGTACCGCGCCGCCTTCGCCGCGAAGGCCAGCTCCCCGGCGATCAAAGCCGGATCGTCGCCGACGATCGACTTGCGGACGACCGGGATGCCGAGCTCCTCGAGCCTCGCCGAAAGCCACAGCGAGTTGGTGTCCTGCCGCAGCGGCCCCAGCATCTCGCTGCCGATCGCGACGATGGCGGCGGCGGGAGCGCGAGGCTCCGCCGTCATGGCCGGCGCGGAGCCGGGCTCTCCGCCTCCTCCGAGAGGCGGGCCCACTCCTCGACCAGCGCGTCGAGCTCGTGCCTGCGCGCCGTTTTTTGCTTCGAGAGCTCGTGCGCGGCGACGGGCCCGAGCGTCAGGGCCTCGTCCCAGAGGCGGGCCTCGATCGACTCGATCTCGGCCTCGAACGCCGCGATCTTCTCCTCCAGGGCCTTGATGCGGCGGCGCTTGCGGGCGGCCTCCTTCTCGTCCGCGGATTCGGGCTTGCGCGAGGTCCGCGGCGAGGCCTTCGGCGGGTCGCCTGCCGGCGCGGCCGCCGGAGCGGGAGCGGATGGAGCCACGAGCGGAGGCGCCGGAACACCGGCGGCGGAGACCGGCTCGGGGCGGCGGCGCCTCTCCGCCCGCGCGTCCGCCGTCTCGCTGTAGTTTCCGGGCATCAGCACCGCCCGCCCTTCTCGCAGGTCGATCACACGCGTGGCCAGCCGGTCGATGAAGGCGCGGTCGTGCGAGACGAAGACGATCGAGCCCGGAAAGTCCTCGAGCGATTCCTCGAGGGCCTCGCGCGAATCGAGGTCCAGGTGGTTCGTGGGCTCGTCGAGGAGCAGCAGGTTGTGCCGCTGCTTCATGACGACCGCGAGGGTCAGCCGGCCCTTCTCGCCGCCGGAGAGGTCCTCGATCAGCGAGAAGACGTCATCGCCCCGGAAGGCGAAACGCGCCAGGTACGAGCGCACCGACTCCTCCGTCTCGTTCGGGTGCTCGTCCCAGACCGCGTCGATCGCGCGCCGCTTCGGGTCGAGGTCGCGGAGCTCCTGGTCGTAGTAACCGATCGACACGTCGTGACCGGTCGTGGCACTTCCCGAAAGGGGCGCGAGACGGCCGGCCAGGGTCTTCAGAAGCGTCGTCTTGCCCGTCCCGTTCTCGCCGAGGATCGCCAGGCGCTCGCCGCGAAGGAGCTCGAAGGAGACGCGCCGCACGATCGGCTCGCCGGCGGCGTACCCGGCGTCGAGGTCCTTCGCGCGGAGGAAGATCCGGCCGCCGATCCGCGCGGCGTCGAACTGGAAATCCACGGTCGTCGTGTCTCCCGCGGGCTTTTCGAGCCGCTCCACGCGGGCGAGCTTCGTCCGGCGGCCCTTGGCCTGCCGCGAGTTCACCCCCGCGATGTTGCGGCGGATGTACTCCTTCTCCTTCTCGATGAACTCCTGCTGCTTCTCGAAGGCCCGGGTCGCGCTGAGGATCCGCTCCGCCTTCTGGCGGCGATAGGCCGTGTAGCCGCCGGAGTAGGCAGTGAGCCGGCCGTTCTCGAGGTCCACGATCTCTTCGGCCACGCGGTCGAGAAACCGCCGGTCGTGGGTGACGACGAGATAGGCCCTCCGCGACTTCGCGAGGTACTCCTCGAGGAACTCGACGGCCTGAAAGTCGAGGTGGTTGGTGGGCTCGTCGAGCAGGAGGACGTCGGGCGAGGACAGGATCGCGCGGGCGAGCATGGCGCGGTTCTTCTGGCCGCCGGAGAGCTCGGAGAGCGGGCGGCCGAAGTCGGACGGGTCGAAGCCGAGGCCCGAGAGCGCCTTCTCGACTTCGGCCACCATGTCGTACCCGCCCTCGTTCTCGAAGCGGTGCGACAGCGCGTCGTACTTGTCATGGAGCGCCGCCGACTCCTCGCCCTCCGCCATGCGATGCTCGAGCCGGCGCAGCTCCGACTCGATCGCGTGCAGCGCCGCGAAAGCGCCCGCGGTGAAGTCGTGCAGCTTCTCGCCGAGGTCCGCTTCGAGCGCCTGGTCCACCGTCGCGATCCGCACGGCGTTGGCCTTGATGAACTCCCCGGCATCCGGCTCTTCCCGGCCGAGGGCGATGCGAAGCAGCGTGGTCTTGCCCGCTCCGTTGCGGCCGATCAGGCCGACCTTCTGGCCCGGGTTGTGCTGCCAGGTCGCCTCGCGCAGGACCTCCTTGGGCCCGTAGCTCTTTCGGACGCGGTCGAAGCGGTACAGCACGATGCGATTCTAAAGCCGGGGCCGCGCGCTCAGAAGCGGGCGAGAGACGCCGGAAACGTCCGGCCCCGCCACCGCAGCTCACGGCGCAGGAATCGCCAGGAGAGGGACCGCACGGTGATGGCCGCCCACACGGCGGCCATGAACGGGTGGGTGAAGGCCGGCCAGATCGGATAGCGCAGGAAGAGCGCGACGGCGATCCGGCCGAGGACCGCGAGGCCGAGCGCCACGGCGGCCCAGAGAACGTCGCGGCCCGGAACCTCGGCTCCGAGACCCCTCGCGGCCAGCACGATCAAGGGAAGCGACCAGGCGAGGAACGAGAACGCCGTCGCGAGGGCGAGAAACGCTCCCGCCCATCCCTCGAACACGTAGGCCATGTTCTTCGTGAACCCGTCATAGATCTCGCGAAAGCCGCGGTACATGCGCAGCCGCAGGTGGCCGTCGGCGCGCACCATCCGGCATCGCCCTCCCGCGCGCCGCACGCGGGTCGCCAGATGCAGGTCGTCGATGACGGAAGCGCGCAGTGCCTCGTGGCCGCCGGCGGCTCGATAGGCGGACGTTCGAACGACCATCCCGGCCCCGCCTCCCGCCGCAAACCTTCGCTGCCGGTCCGAATTGAGGAGAAACGCGGGCCCGAAGAAATAGGAGACGGGGAGGTAGGCCATCAGCACGTTTTCCCAGAAGCCCTTCATCTCGAGGCGGGGAAACAGGGCCAGGAAGTCGAACCCGCGGCTCTCCATCAGGGCCACCGCATCCGAGACGGCCGAGGGCTCGTAGCGGACGTCCGCGTCGGCGAGGAGAAGGATCTCGCCGGAAGCCCGCGACGTCCCCTCGAAGAGGGCGTGCGGCTTTCCGAGCCAGCCGTCGGGCGGCTCGACGCCGGTCACGACGGTCAGGCGGGCGTCCTCCTTCGCGAGACGGGCGAGGATCTCGGGGGTCCGGTCGCTCGAGCGGTCGTCCACTACGATCACCTCGAGGTTCTCGTAGTCCTGGGAGAGGTGCGAACGGACGGCTCCCTCGATGCCCCGCTCCTCGTCGCGGGCGGGAACGACGGTCGAGACGGGGGGCCGGCGCGCGGAGGACCCCGCCGGCGCCTGCCGCGAAAGAGACACCATCGTCGCCGCGTTGACGGCGAAGAGCGCGAGGCACACGCCGGAGAGCGCGGCCGACGCGATCAGGATGTCGTGCAGGAGAGTTACGACAGCGGGACCTTCTGTCGGGCGTCGGCGCGGTAGGGAGAGCTCGGGTAGTCCGTGATCAGCCGCTGGTACATGGCGCGGGCATCGGCCGCGGCCCCGCTCTGCTCGTAGATGCCGGCGAGCGCGAAGAGGAGCGCGTCCTTCGGCGCCGCCGACGTCGGCGATTCGATGGCCCGCTTGAGGCGGTCGACGGCCTCGGTAGTCTTCCCCTGGGCGGCGAGGGCCTTGGCCGCGTCGATCTCGGCGGCCGCCGCGCTCTCGGACCGCGACTGGCGAGCGGCCTTTTCGAAAACGTCGACGGCCGTGCCCGGCTTGTCGGCGCCGTCGGCGGCGAGAATCACCTGGGCCGCCCGACCCGAAGGCGTCGACGCGTGCGAGGCGGCCGCCTGGAGAAGCTTGTCCGCCTGCGCGCGCCGCTCGGCCGCCGAGGCGAAGGTCTTCCCGGCGCCCGGCTGCTCGGAGGCGAGCGGCGTGTCCATGACGGCGAGCGCCTCGGACAACTGCTTGCCGGCCGAACGCTCCACGAACGCGCGGTAGAGGAAGAAATCCGCCGACGAGGACCGCGACCACCGCCACGATCGCCCCGGCCTCGGTCACGCCCTTGCGGTGACCGGTCACGTAGTCGACGGTCCGATTCATCGTCGCAGCGAGATCGTTGCGCTTGAGGTCCTGTCGGCTGATCTTCTGGGTCATCGCGGCGCGTTCTCCAAAAACGGCGCATTATCTCCGAGCGCGGGAAGCCCGTCAAACCGGCAGGCGGCGCTATACTCGGACTCTTGGACGAGATTCGGATCAGGGCGAGCCGAGCCGGTCGGGTGACCGCTGCGCCTTCGTAGTGGACCGCCCGCTCTACCCGGGCGAATCGGCGCACTTCGCGGGCGCCGAAACCGCCGGGGCGTCTCCCCTGGCGGCCGAGATCCTCGCCCTGGCCGGGGTCGAATCCGTCCTGATCGCCGACAACACCGTGACGGTCTGCGCCGACGCACCCGGTCGACTGGCCGGCGCTCGGGATCGGGAACATCATCCGCAAGCACGTCCGCGTCGCGGCTTCCGACCGTCGGCGACGGAGTACCTGAGAGACCTGCCGTCGGAGGGCGATCTGAAGTGGGCGATTCGAGACCTCCTCGATCGTGAGATCAACCCGGCCGTCGCCCAGCACGGCGGCTACGTCGAGCTGATCGACGTGCGGCGCAACAACGTGTACCTGCGCCTCGGCGGCGGCTGCCAGGGATGCGGGGCCGCCGACGTCACGCTCAAGCAGGGAATCGAGAAGGCGATCCGGGACCTGGCCCCGCGGGTCGGCGAGATTCTCGACACCACGGACCACGCCGCCGGACGAAATCCCTTCTACGCTCCGGCGAAGTAAGGCGGCCGGGCTCTCCCTCTCAGACGATTCGAAACTCGAGGCGCGCGTGCGCCTCGCGGAGAGCCGCCTCGGCGCGCGCCGGCGTCGCCGCCCGCGAGAACACGAACCCCAGATAGCGGTCGCCCTCGGGCAGCGGCACGACGCGCTGCCCCGGGCGGATCGAGACGGTCACCTCCGTCACGTTCGGAATCGACCGCGCGGCGTCGATGCCGCGCACCTCCTCGAGCGTCCCGCCCCGCGGAATCGGAATCATCAGGACGCCCGCCGCCGCGGCCTCCCGCTCCAGGGACACTGGATCGAGCCCGAGAGCGTGCATCAGGATCAGCTCCTCGAGGGACGCGCCGGTTCCGAAGCGAAGCGTGCGCGAGCAGAGACCGCCGATCGAACGCGCGGCGATCTCGACGATCCAGACCCCGTCCTCGTTGATCCGCAACTCCGCATGAATCGGCCCGTGGCGGAGGCCGAGAGCGCGCGCGCCGTCCGCGGCGACCTCGGCGCAGCGCCGCTCGAGGTCCTCCGGCAGACGGGAGGGCGTGACGTAGATCGTCTCCTCGAAGAAGGGACCGTTCGAGCGGGTCCGGCTTGTCGAACAGGGCGAGAACGCGAAGCCGACCGTCCGTCAGGAGGCCCTCGAGCGCGACTTCCGCGCCCGGAACGAACTCTTCGACGAGGACCTGTCTCGCCGCCTCGCCTCCGCGCCGCTCGACCGAGGGCTCGGCGAGAATGCGCGCGATCCGGGCCCAGGCGTCGACGTACCCCGCCGCGTCGTCGGCACGGATGACGCCGCGGCTCGCGGAAAGAAACGTCGGCTTCAGCACGCACGGATACGCGGCGGCGGAGGCCGCGACCCGGGGATCTTCATCGAGCGCCGCCACGCGAAATCGGGGCGACGGGGCTCCGGCCGTCTCGAGGCGCCGGCGCATCAACGCCTTGTTGCCCGCGGCGGCGACGGCATCGCCGGAGTTGTGCGGCAGGCCGAGGCGCTCGGCGATCGCCGCGGCCGCGACCGACGTCCGTTCGTCCACGCCCACGACCGCCGCGATGGGATGCCGGGAGGCGAATCGCGCGGCTCCTTCCGCGCTCGCGCCCGGGTCGCCGAAGTCGAGCGTGAGAAGGCCGTCCGGCCGCAGGCGCTCCATCGTGCTCGGCTCCTCCGACGCCACCGTGACATCGACGCCGAGTCGGTCCGCCGCGGAGAGGAAATCCGGAATTCGATAGCTCGTCGCCGGCAGGAGCAGCAGGACCCGCGTCACCTCGCGATGCTAACCGCTCCGTCGGGGCGGTACGATGACGCCATGAAGAAGAAGGCGCGGAAACCCTCCCGGCCCGCGAAGCGAAAGCCCGTCAAGCGCAAGACCTCGCGGCGCAAGCCGATCATGCGCCACTCGCGGGAGGGTTAGGCGCCGAAGCTAGTTCTGGAGCTCCTGGAAGTATCCGTGGAGCTCGCGGAGGGCCTGGCGGTTGACCTCCTGGCGGCGAACGGACTCGCGGACGAGGGTCAGCGCCGCCATACCCTCGGGGGCCATGTTGAGCTCGGAAATGACCGGGAGCGCCTCGGAAATCTCGCGGAGCGCCTCGACGTTCCGGCCCTCATCGATGAGGAGATCGGCGACGACGAGATTGAGCGCCGCGATGTCGGCCCGCATCCCGATCGCTTCGAACTCTTCCTGGGCCTTGCGGTAGGCGTCGATCGCTTCGTGGGAATGCCCGCCCTCCCGCAGGAGAATTCCGAGCCCCCATTGAGTCTTGGCCAGCGAGATCCGGTCGTCCAGCCTCCGGAGAATCGGAATCGCCCGGCGGGACGCCTCGATGGCCGGCTCTCTCTCCCCGAGCATGCCGTGGGCGTGCACGAGATTCACGTACGATTCCGCGAGCAGACGGTCATACCCGCCCTCTTCGGCGTCGGTACAGATCTGGTTGAAGACCGCGATCGCCTGCGCGGGCTCGTCCTTCTCCGTGTGCGCGGCGCCTTCGAGGAACCGGCACTTCAGGGCGTCCTCGATCATCCCGAGCTTCTTGAAGCTCTCGACGAGCGACGGGAGAAGCTCCAGGACGAGGTCGAGCTGCCGCTCCTCGAACCGTTCCGCCAGGCGCTGGTAGGCGAGCCGCGACAGCTCACCCGGAGCGTTCATCGTGTGGCGGAAGCCGGCCTCCGCCCGCTCGAACCAGATCCACGCCTCTTCGCGGCGCGAGAGGTAGCGGCATGCGCCTCCCGCGATGAGAGCGGTCTCGCCCAGGAAGTAATCGCGTTCGTCGAAAAGCCCGATCTCACGGCGGGGCGTCTCGATGAAGCGGTAGAGGAACTCGGCCTCGTCGAGCACGGAGCCCGGCGAGGTCATCATCCGGCTGCGAAGAGTCCCGCACAGCGCGAGGAGCGTCTCCGGGTCGTCGAGATGAAGGGAGCGAGCCTTCGGGGCGCGTTCGTCGAGCGGCGTGGCAAGGACGCGTTCCGCCGCCTTGAGCCCCGCCTCGCTCGAAAGAGGACGGCCTCGGAACGGAAGAATGCGGCCGCTCACGACCGCTCCCGATCGAATCGCCGATCCAGATCCCCGGCCACTTCGTCCGGTTCACGGGCGAGGAGGTCGTTCAAGTCGCGATCCGGCGACCGCTCCCCGCCGAGCTTCCACAGCTGAAAGGAGCGGCCGTACTGGCAGGCCGCGGAGAGAAGCGATATGCGGAGAAGCTTCGGGGAGGTCTGTCCCGTTCCGCCCCGGCGCGCCAGCCTCTGAAACCAGATGGAGAGGTCCTCTTCCGCGCCGCGCGCCTCCTCCTCCGTCAGACGGTAGTAGTTGACGAGGGCGGAGTGAATGACCTCGAGGGTCGATGCGAACACCAACCCGACTTCATCGGAGCGCTGGGGAGATAGCTTTTCCACTGGCGAACCAAGAGGTTACACTACGGCCAACGCCACGGCAATCGAGCCCGGCCTCAACAGCCGAACCCCTTCCGGTTCAGATGGTTCCGAGCGTCGATTCAGAACGGAATGACGCTGCCGACCTTGATGACGAACCGAGTCGGTTTCTTTTCCTGGCGCCATCCGGCCGGACGCGAAGCCGTGTTCGGCTCGGGCTGACGCTCGGGGGTACGCACGGGGATGTTGGAGGTGGCCATGACTACTCAACTCCTTTCGAAGCAGGCTCGGGACCGAGCCGAAAGCGAATCACCCGCAATTGGATCACAAACCGGGCGCGAGGGTATCGACCTTTTGAGGTTGCCGTTTTCCTTTCGAATCAGCCAGATAGAGTAGAAGGCGCATGGCGGACCCGGCGAAGCAGCCCCACGTCGTCATCGTCGGCGCCGGCTTCGGCGGCCTCGCGGCGGCGCGCCGGCTCGCCCACGCTCCGGTTCGGCTGACCGTGGTCGATCGCCGCAACCATCATCTCTTCCAGCCGCTCCTCTACCAGGTCGCGACCGCCGCGCTCTCCCCCGGCGACATCGCGTACCCGATCCGCTCGACGCTGCGGTCTCAGCAGAACACGAACGTCATCCTCGCGGACGTCGTCGGCATCGACGTCGAGCGCCGCGAGGTTCGCCTGGCCGACGGGAAGCTCGACTACGACTTCCTGATCCTGGCGGCGGGCGCCGGCCACGCCTACTTCGGGCACGACGCCTGGGAGAAGGACGCTCCCGGACTGAAGACCCTGGAGGATGCGCTGGAGATCCGGCGCCGCATCCTCCTCGCCTTCGAAAGGGCCGAGCGGGCGACGGACCCCGCCGTCCGGCGGGACCTGCTGACCTTCGTGATCGTCGGAGGCGGACCGACCGGCGTCGAGCTCGCCGGAGCGATCGCCGAGATCTCGCGCCACGTGCTCGTGAGCGACTTTCGCTCGATCGACCCCCGGGAGGCTCGCGTCATCCTCGTCGAGGGCGGCCCGCGGATCCTCCCCGCGTACCAGGCGAAAAGCTCGGACGCGCGCCGCCGAAATGCTGAGAGTGCGCGGCGTCGACGTCCGCACCGGCGCGGCCGTCACGGACGTGGACTCCCACGGCGTCTCCCTCGGCTCCGAACGCATCGCGGCGCGCACCATCGTGTGGGCCGCCGGGGTCGCGGCCTCGCCCCTCGCCCGGTCTCTCGGCACTCCGGTCGACCGGGCCGGCCGCGCGATCGTCGAGCCGGACCTCTCGATCCCCGGCCATCCCGAGGTCTTCGTGATCGGCGACCTCTCCGTCTTCCTGCACCAGACGGGAAAGCCCCTTCCCGGCCTCTCGCCCGTCGCGCTCCAGATGGGCCGGGCCGTGGCGCGCAACATCCTCCGGACCCTCGCCGGCCGGCCGCGCGCGAGCTTCCGCTACCTCGACAAGGGCACGATGGCGGTGATCGGCCGGGCCGCCGCGGTCGCCGAGATCGCGGGCGTCCGCGTCTCCGGCTTCGCCGCATGGCTGCTCTGGTGCTTCGTCCACATCTTCTATCTGATCGGGTTCCGCAATCGGCTCATCGTGATGATGGAGTGGGCCTGGGCGTACGTCACCTATCAGCGCGGCGCGCGGCTGATCACCGGCGACCTCGGCCCGGGGGCGCGATAGGATCCGGTTCAAACCCACCGGAGGGCCATTCGCGATGAGCCTCGATCGACGGTCCCTGCTCGGGAAGATGACGATCGCATCCGCCGCGCTCGCCGCCTTCCGGTCCGATGCCTTCGCGCGTCTGGCCGAGGCCGGCCAGGCGGCCGCCGGACGAAAACCCGCGGAGCTCGCCTCCGACGAAACGTACTGGTCCGGGATCGCCCGGGCCTTCGACGTGGACCGGACGCTGATCAACCTCAACAACGGCGGCTGCAGCCCCGCGCCGGCGCACGTCCTCGAGCAGATGATCCGGGACCTGCGCTTCTCGAACGAAATCCCCGTCTACCAGATGTGGGTGGTCCTCGAGCCCCGCATCGAATCGTGCCGCCGCGAGCTCGCCGCCGAGTTCGGCTGCGACCCCGAGGAAATGGCGATCACGCGCAACGCCTCCGAATCGCTCGAGAACCTGATCTCCGGCATCGAGCTGAAGCCCGGCGACGAGGTCGTCTACACGACGCAGAACTACCCTCGCATGATCACGTCGTGGGAACAGCGCGCGCGGCGCGAGGGCATCGTCGTCAAGCCCATCCAGTTCGCCGTTCCTCCGCCGTCCCCCGTCGCACGTCGTCGACCGATTCCGCCAGGCGATCACGCCGCGAACGAAGGTCTTCGAGGTCACGCACATCACCAACCTGACGGGACAGATCCTCCCGGTCCGGGACATCGTCCGCCTCGGCCGCGAGCACGGCATCGAGACGTTCGTGGACGGCGCGCACGCCTTCGCGCAGTTCCCGTTCAAGCGCGACGACCTCGACTGCGACTACTACGCGACGAGCCTCCACAAGTGGCTGTTCGCGCCCATCGGCACGGGGTTCCTCTACGTCCGCAAGAGCAAGCAGAAGTCGATCTGGCCGCTGATGGCGGCGCCGCCCGCGATGGACGAGAACATCCGCAAGTTCGAGGAGATCGGCACGCACCCGGCGGCCAACCACAACGCCATCGCCGCCGCGATCGCGTTCAACCGGGGAATCGGCGCCGAGCGCAAGGCGGCGCGCCTTCGCCTGCTCCGCGATCGCTGGGCCCTGCGCCTGGCGGCGGCGGATCCGCGAGTCCGGATCCTCACGCCCCTGAACGACACGGAGTCCTGCGGGATCGCGCTCGTCCACGTCGAGGGGATCGACACCGAGAAGCTCCAGGCCTGGCTCTGGGACAAGCACCGGATCATGACGACCCCGATCGTCCACAAGGAGTTCAACGGGCTGCGGATCACCCCCAGCATCTACACGACGCTGGACGAGCTCGACACGTTCTCGGCGCGAATGGAGGACGTCCTCCGCAAGGGCCTCCCCGCCGCCTGACCGGCCGGGAACCGCCGCCAAATTCCGGTGTCTTTCTCTGCGGAGGGGACACATGAAGCTCCGTCGCACCGCCTGGATCGGCCTCGCCTCGCTGGCTTCCGCCGCCATCGTCTCGGCCCACGACACCTCCGGATACTCGGCCTCGGTCCTCGTGAACGGATCCCCCGTCCCGGAGTATGCGAGCCGGGGGCGGACTTACATCGAGGCCCTGAAGGGCAGGGAATTCACGATCCGGCTCTCGAATCCGACCTCGAGCCGCGTCGCGGTCGCCCTCTCGGTCGACGGGCGCAACGTCGTCGACGCGCGCAGGACGACCGAGAGCGAAGCCGCGAAATGGATCGTGGGGCCGGGCCAGACCATCGAGATCCCCGGCTGGCAGGTCTCGGGAGAGACCGCGCGGAAGTTCTTCTTCACCGAGACGTCGAGCTCCTATGCGAAGTGGCTCGGCGATACGGCGAACGTCGGAACGATCGAAGCCGTCTTCTTCCGCGAGAAGGCCCGCCAGCCGGAGATCTCCCGGAAGGACGAGATCGGCCCGGCGGAGGAGCGCGCTCGCGGCAACGCGGGCGGCTCCCCTCAGAGCCCGGCTCCGAATGCTCCGGCGAAGACGGCGCAGGCCGACTCCTTCGCGGCGACGGGCATCGGCGACCGGACGCCCTTCTCGGTGCGGTGGGTGAGTTTCGACGAGGACCCGACGCCGGCCGCCCGCGTCGCGATCCGTTACGAGTTCCGGCCGGAGCTCGTGAGGCTCGGCGTGCTGTGCGGTCCGCGAGACGGTCTGGCCGCCCGCGAGAAGGCTCGCGGGTTCGAGCACGACTACGCCCCCGACCCGTACGCCCAGCGCTGACGCGGGGCGGATCGGCCGTAGAATCGCGGCCGCGCCGCGCCCGCGCGGCGATTCGCCTTTGAAGTTGCCGCGAACCGACGCCACCGACGAAGAATTGCTCGCCCTGGCGCGGCAGGGCGAGGAAGACGCTTTCGGCGACTTCGTGCGGCGGCACACGGTCACGGTCCACCGCTGGATGGTCCGCGCCGTCGGAGCCGAGGATGCGGACGACATGACCCAGGAGGTGTTCTTGAAGGCGTATCGGGGGCTCTCGCGTTTTCGCGGCGACGCCCCGCCCCGGGCATGGCTCGCCGCGATCGCCGACAACGCGGTGAAGAATCGTTATCGCTCGCGGAGCCGCTTCCGTCGCGTCTTCGCCGGAAGCACCGACGAGGACGACGCCCCGGAGCCCCGGGCCGCGAGCGCCTCTCCGGAGGACGAGGCCCGCACCGGTGAGTCCCGGCGCGTGGTGGCGGAGGCCCTGCGCCTGCTTCCGCCGGACTTCCGCATGCCCGTGGTCCTGCGCGACATCGAGGAGTGGAGCTACGAGGAGATCGCGATTTCCCTGTCGCTTCCCGTCGGAACGGTGAAGTCGCGCATCGCGCGGGGCCGGGGACACCTCAAGGAGATCCTGACACCGCTGCTCGCGAGAAGGCGGCCATGACCGAATCCCTGCACCCCGCCTCGTCCGTCGAGTTTCTGTCCCGCCTCTACGACGGCGAGCTTCCCGCCGCGGAGCGGGATGCGTTCGAGAAGCACCGCGCGGATTGCGAGGCGTGCCGCCTCGCGGCGGACTCCTTCGCCCGGTCCCTCGCCGCCTTCCGCGCGGAGCCGACCGTGCCGGCCGCCGCGGACCTGTCGGCGCGCATCCTCCGGAAGATCCGGGCCCAGTCGCCGTCGCGGCGGCCCTTCGGGGTGATGTTCGGCATCGACGTCCGGTGGGCCGGGCTGCTCGCCGCGGCCATCCTCGTCGTCCTGATCTCGGCGCCGCTCGTGCTGCGGCGGCCCTCCAGTCCGAGCGCGCTGCGTCCGCCGATCCCGGCCCGCCTGATCGAGGCTCCCGCCGAGATGAAAGTCGAGGCCCCGGCACGGGCCAAGCCCGAGGCGTCCCGCGCCGATTCCGGTTCGGCCGGCGCCCCTTCGGCCCCCGCCCCCTCCCCTTTCAAGGACGAGGCCGCTCGAAACGCGGACTCCCTCTCCCGAAACGCTCCCTCCGCCGAGCCGCCGGCCGACGACGAGAAGCGGCGTTACGCGGCGGCCCCGAGCGCCGCCGCGGCTCCTCCCGCCCGCGCCGCGGCCGCGCCGTTGAAGCGCTCGCGCACGCTCCAGGATTCGGCCGGCGGCGAGGCCTCGGCGCCCGGCGCGGCCGAGTCCACGATCGTGGCGGCCGAGCCCCGGCTCGTGGTGATCTCGGCCGACGAAGAGCGCCTCGTCCCCGCCGTCGCGGCGGTCCCGGACACCGGGCGGCTCGCCGCGCTCCGAGGCCGCGAGTACGTCCTCACGGTCGAGGCGAGCGGACGGGTTCGCTCGGTCGAGCGTTCGACGTCGAGCGGCTTCGTCGCCCCCCGGCCTCAGGCCGATGCGTCGGCGCCCGCCGCGAATCCCTCCGAGGCCCTCCGGGGGCTCCGCTTCGCTCCGGGCGACCGTCCTCGGCGCCTGATCGTGCGCGTGGAGTAGGCGAGGTCAGACCTTCAGAACCGCCGCCCCTCGGACCGTTCCGGCCTTGACGCTCGCGAGCGCCGCGTTGGCGTCGCCGAGATCGAACGTCTCGGCCCGCGGCCGCACCGGAATCGATGCGGCCAGCGCGAGAAACTCCTCGGCGTCGCGGCGCGTGAAATTCATCACGCTCCGCACGGTCCTCTCGCCATAGAGCAGCGAATACTCGAACGACGGGATCGGGCTCATGTGGATCGCATTGACGGCCACGGCCCCGCCCCGCCGGAGCCGCGCCATCGCCTGCGGCACGATCTCGCCGGCCGGGGCAAACGTCACGGCGGCATCGAGCAGCGGGCCCGGATCGTCGAAGACCTCGCCGGCCCATCGCGCCCCCATCTCCCGGGCGAGCCGGCGATGCGACTCTTCGCGTGTAAACGCGAACACCTCGCATTTCCAGGCCAGGGCGACCTGCAGGGCCAGATGCGCCGACGCTCCGAATCCGAAGAGCCCGAGCCGCCCGCCCGGCTCGATGCCCGAGAGGCGCAGCGATCGATACCCGATCACGCCGGCACAGAGAAGCGGCGCCGCCTCGAGGGCTCCGAAGCCCGCCGGCAGGCGATAGACCCAGGCCGCCGAGGCGACCATCCGCTCCGCATAGCCGCCGTCCCGGTCCTTGCCGGTGAACGTCGCGGCCTCGCAGAGGTTCTCGCGGCCCGAGCGGCAGAACGCGCAGTGTCGGTCGGTCGAGGCCATCCATCCGACCCCGACGGAGTCGCCGACGGCGAAGCCGCTCACTCCGGGACCGAGCGCCGCGATGCGGCCGGCCGCCTGGTGCCCGGGAACGACCGGCAGCCGGGCCGGAACTTCGCCCTCGACGATGTGGAGGTCGGTCCGGCAGACCCCGCAGGCCTCGACGGCAATCGCGACTTCGCCGGGACCGGGCTCTCGAGCGGGCAGGTCGATCGCCTCGAGAGGCCCCCCCTCGGCGGGCCCCGTGCGAACGAGACGCATGGCTCGCACGCCGAAACTATACTCGGCGGCGATGAAGCGCGTGGACGCGTTGCTCGCGGACTATGGCGACGCGCATCGGGCGCCCGGCAACCTGCTCTGCCACTCGATCGGGATCACGCTGATCGTCTTCGGCGTGCTCTCGATGCTCCACGCCGTGCCCATCGCCGGATGGCTGACGGGAAGCGAGGTCGTCGCGGCGGCGGCGGCCGCCTGGTACGTTCGGTGGGACGCCGGTCTGGGGCTCGCGATGCTCGCGGCCGAGGCCATCCTCGACGCGCTCGCCCGCGCCGTCGGCGACTGGCGCGTCGGCGCCGCCGCCTTCGCCGTCGGATGGATCTTCCAGGGAATCGGACACGCGGTCTTCGAGAAGAACTCGCCCGCGTTCCGGCGAAACCTGGTGCACCTGCTCGTCGGCCCGGCCTTCCTCGTCAACAAGCTCGTGAAGGCGCGCCCGCTCGCGGGGCCTTCGGCGAACCCCTCCGCGTAGCGTCGATCAGCGCTTCGGGCGCCGCTCCGAATCGAGCTCTCGCCCGGCTCGCGCCGCGATCTCCGGGATCGCGTCGGCGTCCTCTTCCGAGGTTCGGAAATTCACGATGCAGGTCCGCACGACCGTCCTCCCGCCCACGACGGCGTGGGAGGGATAGACCTCTCCGCCCGCCTGCAGCCGTTCGGACAGCTCCATGTTCAGGCGATCGAGGTATTCCTCGTCGCGCGGCGCCGAGCCGGAGGCCATGTCCCGGGGGACGAAGCGAAACGTCGTGACGGACAGACCGGTCGTCACCGCCTCGAGCTCCGGGTGGCGCGCGGCCGCATCGTAGAGCCGCCGCGCCAGCGCGATGTCGCGGGCGATCATGCGCCGGCAGCCGTTCGCTCCGGACTGGCGCAGCGCGAGCCAGACCTTCAGCGCCCGGAATCCCCGCGAGTTCTGCGGGCCGGAGGCGTGGTAGTCGATGAGGTCCTCGGCTTCCGGTTCCGGGTAGTAGGGCGGCCGATACTCGAACGCCGCGCGCAGGGCCGCGGGATCGCGAAGCAGCGTGCAGCCCGCCTCGAGCGGAACGTACAGCCACTTGTGCGGATCGACCGCGACGGAATCGGCGAGAGCGAGACCCGAGAGCTCTCGGGGCGCACCCTCGACGCCGGCCGCGAAACCGCCATAGGCCCCATCGACGTGAAACCACAGGTTCTCCCGCCGGCAGATCTCGGCGAGCCGGGGCAGATCGTCCACCGCTCCCGTGGAGACGGTCCCGCCCGAGCCGACGACGAGAAACGGAAGGCGGCCCGCCGCCCGGTCCTCGGCGAGGAGGCGCTCGAGGCCCGCGACGTCCATTCTCTGAGTCGAATCCGTCGCGACCCAGCGGATCGCTTCCGTCCCGAGACCGAAGAGGTCCGCCGCCTTCTGGATCCAGGTGTGTGTCTCCGTGGACGCATAGACGCGCAACGGCGGGGCGCCCGGCGGCGACGCGCCCTGCGAGCGGATCGGCCACGGCGCCTTCGCGCGGCGCGCCGCCAGGAACCCGACGAAGTTGGCCATGTTGCCGCCGCTCGTCAGCAGGCCGCTGCCGCCCGCGGGGAATCCGACGAGCTCCGCGATCCAGCGCACCGCCTGGGCCTCGACCTCGCTCGCCATCGGGGCGAGATGCCAGGCGCCCACGTTCTGGTTCACCGTGGCGGCGAGCAGGTCGGCCAGGGCGCCGAGCGGCGCGGGCGCTCCGACGACGTAGGCGCAGAAGCGCGGGTGGCCGACGAGAACGCTGTGCTCGAAAAGCAGGCTCGACGCCTCGTCGAGGAGGCGCTCGACGCTTTCGCCCTCGCTCGGCAGGCCGCCCTCGCCGAGCAAGCGCCGGATCTCGGGCGGCGGGAGCGGACGGGCGACCGGGAGATCCGGAACCCTCGCGAGAAAGTCGGCGATGCGGTCCACGAGGCGGCGTCCCGCGGCGCGGAACTCCTCCGGGGACATCTCGACGGGCTCTCTCCGCCGGCGCCCCTTCTCGCGCTCGCTCAGGATGCGGCCTTCAGCAGAACGTCGTCATGACGGCGTCGGGATGGTTGAGGCGATACCCCTCGCCGGCGGGATCCGGATCCACCTCGAGCACGGCGCCCCGGAGCGTCCGGAACGCCAGATCGTCCATCACGACCGGAATGCCCGACGCGTCGAAACGGTGTCCCTCGTCCGGCGCGTTCTCCTCGACGGAGATGCGGAATCCGGTGCCTCCGCAGCCGAGCAGGTGCCGCACGGAGAGCACCGAACGCGAGAAGTCCGCCTCGGCGCGAAGCCGTTTCGCGGCCTCGGGCGTGATCGACAGAGGGCCGACCGGCGCAGTCATAAGATCTCCATTGTATGGATATGCGCCGTCGGCCGCCGCGGATTCGCCCGGCGACGGCCGTCGCGATCGCCTCCTCGGATTCGGGAGGCGGCGCGGGGATCCAGGCCGACCTGCTGACCTTCGCCGCCCACGGCGTCTACGGGGCGACGGTCCTCGCCGCCGGCACCGCCCAGAACACCCGGGGCGTCCGGGCGATCGAGGCCTTTTCGACTCGATTCCTGGCCGCCCAGCTCGAGGCGGTCTTCGAGGACCTTCGCCCTCGCGCCGTGAAGATCGGGATGCTCGTGGACGCTCCGAGAATCCGCGCCGTCGCGCGGGCGCTCGAGCGGCATCGTGCGAAAAACGTCGTGCTCGACCCGGTCATGATCTCGAAGAGCGGGGCGCGGCTGCTCTCGCGGGGCTCCCTCGTGACCCTCCGCCGCGAGCTGCTGCCTCGCTGCGACCTCGTGACGCCGAACCTTCCGGAGGCCGAGGCGCTGTCGCGGATGCGGATCCGCTCGGCGAGCGACCGCCGCGTGGCCGCGGGCGTGATCCTGGATCTCGGCGCCCGGGCGATCCTGCTCAAGGACGGCCATGGGCGGGGCGCCGAGGTCCGCGATCTCTACTTCGACGGACGCTTCTTCACGGAGTACGTCGCGCCTCGCCTCCGGACGCGCGCCACGCACGGCACGGGATGCACGCTCTCGTCGGCGATCGCCGCGAACCTCGCTCTCGGGCGATCGATCGAGGAAGCCATCCCCCGGGCGATCGCCTATCTCCGCGGCGGGCTCGAGCGGGGACTCTTTCCCGGCGCCGGACTCGGCGTTCCGGACCACTTCCCGGCCCGCAAACGGCCGCGCGTCACTTGATGAAGTAGCCCGAGACCCGCCAGCTTCCGTCCTTTTCCTTCATCGGCGCGATCGTCTCGATCATGGCGCCGCTGTTTTCGAAGCTCGTCGCGAACTGGATCACGACGTAGTCGCCGGGAGGAGCGCTCGGAGGGTTGTTCAGGAGCCGGGCCCCCTGGAGCTCCCGCTTGACGACCTTGCCCAGAGGCTTTCGCGCCTTGTCGAGCGCGGATTCCCACTGCGGCTTCGTCAGCTTTGCTCGGAAGCTCTCGGCCGCCTGATCCCAGCTCTCGCCGTACTTCCCCGCGTCCACGACCCCGAGCCAGGACAGGGCCGCCGTTTCCGCCGCCTTCTCCGACGGATTCGCCGCCGGGTCGGCCGCGCGGAGCGGGCCGGCGGCGGCCGCCAGGAGGAGGATCCCGATCGCGACCCCGAGGCGTCTGGTCATCTTCACTCCCACAGGGGAAAGGCGTACCCGAGCGCCGAGTACGCGGTTTCGGAGATCGCCGTCTGCTCCGCGTCGCGATTCCGGTCCATCTCCTTGAGATGACCGACCACGCGGTACTTGGCTCCTTCGACGAACGCCTTCGCGACCCTCACCTCGTCGGCCGCCTTGTCCGAGCCGAGCCGGCGGATGGCGGACGTTGCGCGCGAGAGCACGGCGAGCGATCCATACAGGTCGATCGCCACGTCGGCCAGCCGCTCCTGGTGATACTGCTTCGCGATGACTCCCTTTCCGTACTTGCGCAGCAGGGTCTCGACGGCCGCGTTGGCCGAGCGGACGTAGCGGGCGACGATCTCCCCCTGCGGCGCGAGCTCCGCCGCGATCCGGGTGAGCCCTCCGGGAGCGACCGCGCCCTTGAACTTCCTCGCCGCGTATTCCGAGAGGATCCCGAGCGACGACAGCGGCGCCCTCAGCGCGCGGCCGACTTCCTTCAGCTCCTCCCCCACGTCGCGCATGCCCGAGAGAGACACGAGGGCCCGCAGGATCTCGTTGGTTCCCTCGAAGATCATGTTGATCCGCGAGTCGCGCAGGGCCTTCTCGTAGGGGTATTCCTCCATGAACCCGTTTCCGCCCGCGATCTGGAGCGCATCGTTGATGTTCCGCCACACGGCCTCCGTTCCGAAGACCTTGCAGCACGCTCCCTCCAGCGAGTAGTCCTCGAGACCGCGATCGATCAGGCCCGCGGTCAGATAGACCATCGATTCGAGGGCATACGTGGAGACCACCATCCGGGCGAACTTCGCGCGGATCATCTCGAAGTCGGCGATCCTCGTCTGGAACTGCTTGCGTTGCGTGGCGTGGCGCGCGGCCTCGCGAAGCATGCGCTTCGAGCCGCCGATGCAGCCGGCGCCGAGCGACGTGCGGCCGGTGTTGAGGATCTCGACCGCGATCTTGAAGCCGTGGCCGCGCTCCCCGAGGACGTGGGAGGCCGGGACCCGGACGTTCTCGAGCTCGATCGGAACCGTCGAGGAGCCCTTCAGGCCGAGCTTCTTCTCTTCCTTTCCCGGGTGGACGCCTCCCAGGTCCTTCGTGACGGCGAAGGCCGTGATCCGGCGGTGCTCGTCCGACGGCCTCGAGCTTCACGTCCTTTGCGAAAACCGTGAAGAACTCCGCGAAGCCGCCGTTCGATATCCAGTGCTTGGTGCCGTTCAAGACGAAGGTGTCGGTCTTCTCGTCGTAGACGGCGGTCGTGCGGATCGAGGCCGCATCCGACCCGGCCTCGGGCTCGGTCAGGGCGAAGGCGGCGATCATCTCGCCCGACGCGAGCTTCGGGAGCCACTTCCGCTTCTGTTCCTCCGTGCCGTAGAGCAGCAGGCCCTTCAGGCCGATCGACTGGTGGCCGCCGATCAGGATCCCGAGGGCGGCGTCGGTGCCGCCGATCTCTTCCGTCACGCGGCAGTACGCCGTGGCCGAGAATCCGTAGCCGCCGTACGCCTCCGGAATCGTCATACCGAACGCGCCGAGCTCCGCCAGCCCGCGGATGACCTCCGGGGCCACGCGTTCCTCCCGCTCGATGCGGGCCGAGTCCACGTGGTCGCGCGCGAAGCCGCGGAACGAGTCGAGAAACGCGGAGACCGTCTCGTGCTCCGCGGCGTCCATCTCGGGAAACGGAAACACGGTGTCCTCGGGAATCGCTCCCGCGAACAGCGACTTGACGACGGGAACGAGGCGGCTCTCGCCAGCCGAGCGATCGTCGCTCATGGCTCGATCTCCCGGGAGGACGCCGGCGAGTCCGGGAAGAACCCGCGGCGCGAGTTGGCCAGCTGCTGAATCAGGTCGGCGGGCGCGAAGCGCGGGCCGAGCCTCTCGGCGAGATCGTCGAGCCGCGAGAAGACGCGGCCGAGCCCGATCGAATCGGCGTAGCGCAGAAGACCTCCTCGAAAGGGCGGAAACCCGGTCCCGAAGATCATCGCCAGGTCGAGCCGCGCCGGGTCCTCGACGATCCGGTCCTCCAGGCAGAACGCGGCCTCGTTGATCATCGGCAGAACGAGTCGAGCCTCCATCACGCCTCCGGGAAGCGGGGACTCCTTGCGCGGCTCGACGCGCAGGGCCTCGTACGCCTCGCGCGCCGGGCGCTTCCGGCTGGTCCCTTCGTAGTCGTAGAACCCCTTGCCGTTCTTTCGTCCGAGCCGGCCGGCCGCCGTCAGGGCCTCCTCGCCTCCCATCTGGAGGCGTTCCGGGAAGGCCGCCTGCAGCACCTCGCCGCCCTTCGACGCGACGTCGAGGCCCACGTCGTCGAGGAGCGCGAGCGGCCCGACCGGCATGCCGAACGCGGTCATCGCGGCGTCCACGTCCTCGATCCGGCAGCCCTCCTGGACCAGGCGGACCGCTTCCGAGAGATACGGCGCCAGGATGCGATTGACGAGAAACCCCGGCGCGTCGCGGACGACGACCGGCGTCTTGCCGAGGGCCTTGGCCAGCGCGAAGACCGTGGCGACGGTCTCGTCGTTCGTGCGCTCGCCGCGGATCACCTCGACGAGCGGCATGCGGTGCACGGGGTTGAAGAAGTGCATGCCGGCGACGCGGCCGGGCTCGACCGCCCCGACCGCGATCTCGGTGATCGGCAGGGTCGAAGTGTTCGAGGCGAAGATCGCCGTGCGCGGCACGGCCTCCTCCCAGGCCTTCAGAACCGCCCGCTTGACGGCGAGCTTCTCGACGACCGCTTCGATGGTCACGTCGCAGCGGGCGAAGCCCGAGTAGTCGAGAGAGCCCGAGAGCAGGTCCATCTTCCTCGCGAGCTCTCGCGGGGTCAGGCGCCGCTTCTTCAGCGCGTCTCTCCAGACCGCCGCGGCCGCCGCGTAGCCGTGGGCGAGAGCCTCGGGCTGGATGTCCTTCATCCGCGCCGGCAATCCCTTGTCGGCGGCGAGCTGCGCGATCCCTCCGCCCATCACGCCCGCGCCGAGCACGCCGACCCGCGCCACCTCGCGCGGGCGGACGGCGGGATCGGCGACGCCGGACTCCTTCTTGACGTCCTCGGTCAGGAAGAAGATGTTCAGCAGGTTCTTCTGCACGTCGCCGCCGAAGACGAGGCCGATGTGGCGCGCCTCGATCGCGAGCCCCTCGGCGACCGGCTTCCCGTACCCCTCCTCGATGACCTCGAGCGCCTCGAGCGGAGCGGGATAGTGCCCGCCCGTCTGCTTCATGACGCCATCGCGGGCCTTCGAGAAGATCACGCGCCGTCCCACCGGCGTCGCCTCGAGGGACCGCTCGCCGATCGAGGCCGGCCCGCGCCGGACGCGAGGCTTTCCCCCGCCGAGCTTCGAGCGCGTGAAGCGGCGGGCGTAGTCGTCGAGGATGGCGGCCGGCACGGCCTCGTCCACCAGTCCGATGCGCCGGGCTCGCCGGGCGTCGAGCGTCCGTCCGGTCAGGATCAGGTCGAGCGCGGCCGCGAGCCCCACCGTCTTCGGCAGGCGGGTGCACCCGCCCCAGGCCGGAAAGATCCCGAGGCGGACCTCCGGCAGGCCGATCTGGGCCTTCTTCGCGTCCGACATCAGGCGGTAGTCGCAGGCGAGGGCCATCTCGGTGCCTCCGCCCAGGCACGCCCCGTTGATCGCCGCGACGGTCGGGTACGGAAGGTTCGCGAGCTGCTCGAAGAGGGACTGGACCCGCTCGACCACGGTGCCGACCTCCGTCCGGACGCACCGCCGCGAGCTCCCGGACGTCGGCTCCGGCGACGAAGATGTCGGGCTTTCCGCTCCGGAGGAGCAGTCCCCGGATGCGCGCCTCGCGGGTCAGACGCACGAGCAGATCGCCGAGCTCCGCGACGACGGGCGAAGACAGCTTGTTGACCTTTTCCCCCGGCAGATCGAAGGTCAGGACCGCGAGGCCGTCCTCTTCGATCTGGAGGTCGAAGGCGCTCATGCCGGAAGCTGCTCCACCACCACGGCGCCGCCCTGTCCGCCTCCGATGCACATCGTGGCGAGGCCGAACTGGGTCCCGCGGCGCCGCATCTCCTTCAGAAGCGTCAGCACCAGCCGGTTCGCCGACGAGCCGACCGGATGGCCGAGCGCGACCGCTCCGCCGTTGACGTTGGTGCGCTCCCAGTCGATCTCGCCGATGGGCCCGCCCGTGCCGTACCGCGCGTGCCAGGCCGCGGAGGGAAACACCTTCGCGCACGCGAGGACCTGGGCCGCGAAGGCCTCGTTGATCTCGACCAGGCCGATGTCCGCCCACGAAACGCCCGCGTTCTTCAGCGCGAGCGGCGTCGCGACGGCCGGACCGAGGCCCATGCGCTCGGGCTCGAGCGCGCAGAACGCGAAGCCGCGAATCCGGCCGAGCGGCCGATAGCCCCGGGCCTTCGCGGCGCCGGCGCTCATCACGAGGACGGCGGCGCCGCCGTCGGTGATCTGGGACGAGTTGCCGGCCGTGACCGTTCCGTACTTCCGGTCGAAGTAGGGCTTCAGCTTCGCGAGCGCCTCGAGGGTCTGGTTCTCGCGCACGCCGTTGTCGCGCGTCGCCATGGCCTCGAAGCGAGGCGGGATCGGGACCGGCACGATCTCTTCCGCCAGCTTCGCCCGCGCGAGGGTGACGCGCTGGTGCGAGCGCAGCGAGAAGGCGTCCTGCTCCTCGCGGGAGATCCGATGCTCGCGGGCGACGACCTCCGCGGTCTCTCCCATGTTCAAACCGCAGACGGCGTCGGTCAGGCCGAGCTGCAGGCCGATCTCGGGCTTGAAATGCCGCGGCCGGAACTTGGAAGCCGCGGCGATGCGGCCTCCCAGATCCTTCGCCGTGAAGACCTCGGTGAACACTTCCTGGCTGTCGTAGGAGTAGAGGAGCGGGATGCGCGACATGGACTCGACGCCGCCCGCCACGATGGCGTCGGCGTCGCCGGCGGCGATCCGGTAGTGCGCGTCCACGATCGATTCGAGGCCCGACCCGCAGAGGCGGTTGACGGTGAAGGCCGGGACCCGCTCCGGAACGCCGGCCTTGAGCGCGGCGACCCGCGCGACGTTGACCGCATCCGGAGGCTGGGCGATGTTGCCGAAGATCACCTGGTCGAGGCCGGCCGGATCGAAATCGGTCCGCGCGAGCAGCTCCGTCACGACGATCCGGCCGAGGTCCCCCGCCGGAACGTCCTTCAGCTCCGTTCCCGCCCTCGCGTAGGGCGTGCGCAGCCCGTCGACGACGACGACCTCACGCGCCATGGAGCCTGTCCGCCGCCGCGTACATCCCCTCGATCAGCGCGTGATAGCGAGTCTCGAGCACGCGCCGCTTGACCTTCAGCGTGGGAGTGATCGAGCCGTCCTCGACCGTGAGGTCGGTCGGAAGCAGCGCGAAGGCCCGGATCTGCTCGTGATGGGGACGGTCGGCATTGTACGCGTCGATCTCCGCCTGGAAGAGCCGCCGGACCTCGGGGCTCGCATCGAGGGCCCCGCCCTCCAGCCGGAGGTGATTCGACTCCGCCCACTGCTTGAGCCGGTCGAAGTTCGGGACGATCAGGGCGGCCAGGAACTTCTGCCGGTCCCCGATCACGATCGGCATGGAGACGAACGGCGAGCGCTTCAACGCATTCTCGATCGGCTGCGGAGCCGCCTTCTTTCCGCCCGCCAGGACGATCAGGTCCTTCTTTCGGTCGGTGATCGTCAGGAAGGCGTCGCGCAGCTCGCCGATGTCGCCGGTGTGAAACCAGCCCTCGCGGTCGATCGCCTCGGCGGTCGCCTCGGGCTTGTGGAAGTACCCCTTCATGACGTGGGGCCCGCGCGTCAGGATCTCGCCATCGGAGGCGATCTTCACCTCGACGTTGCGCAGGGCCTTGCCCACCGTGCCGAGCCGCCAGCGGCCCGGCCCGTTGACGCAAATGACGGGCGAGGTCTCCGTCAGGCCGTATCCCTCGAGGATCTTCACCCCCGCCCCGACGAAGAAGAGGGCGAGATCGCGCGATAGTGGCGCGCCGCCCGAGATGGCGAACTCGAACCGGGTGCCGAGCGCCGCGCGGATCTTCTTGAAGACGAGGGCGTCCGCGAGACGCGCCTGGCGGGCGAGACCGCCCGGAAGAGCCTCGCCGCGGTCCTCGCATGTGGCCTTGCGGCGCGCGACGTCCGAGGCCCAGGCGAAGATCTTCTTCTTCAGAAACCCGCCCGCCTCGGCCTTTCCCCGGATTCGATCGTAGACCTTCTCGTAGACCCGCGGCACCGCGCCGAAGCACGTCGGATTGATCTCGAGGAAGTTCGCGCTCAGCCGCTCGATCGACTCCGCATAGGCGATCGTGGCGATCTTGTACATGTACGAGAAGTCGAGCATTCGCTCGAAAACGTGGGAGAGGGGCAGGAAGGACATCATGACCGCGTCGGAGGCGAACGGAATGACCTCGCATCCGGCGACGACGTTCGAAACGAAATTGCCGTGGGTCAGCATCGCGCCCTTGGGCTCGCCCGTCGTTCCGGACGTGTAGATGATCGTGGCGACGTCCTCGGCCTTGACCCGCGCCATCCGCTGCTCGAAGACGCCAGGGCTCGTCGCGAGCGTCGGCCGCCCCCGATCCACGATCTCGTGAAAGGTCGCGAAGCCCGGCTCGCGCGGAGGGTTGCCGTCGATGAGGATGACGTGGTGCAGCTCCGGACAGCGCCCGCGGATCGTGAGGATCTTTCCGAGCTGCTCGAGCGAGGACACGAAGATCGCGCGGGCTCCGCTGTCGCCGAGTATCGGCGCGATCTGCGCCGCCGGAAGCGTCGGATAGATGGGCACCGACCAGATCCCGGCGCAGAGACACGCGTAATCGGCCATCGCCCATTCGGGACGGTTCTCGGCGAGGATCGCGACCCGGTCACCCGGCTGAATGCCGAGGCCGTTCAAACCGAGCGAGAGCGCCCGGACGGCGAAGCCGAAATCCGACGCCGAGATCGGCCTCCAGGAGCCGGCAACCTTGGAGAGGAGGAGGTCCGGCTTCCCGCTCCCGGCCGCGGCGAGGAAGATGTCGCAAAGGGTCCGGGGCTCGGTCACCGTCGCACCTCCCTCACGGCGATTGTGTCGCGCCCCCCCGGGCCGGTCAAGGATTGCCGGCGCCGCTTCGCCGGCGGCCTGCTAGGCTTCGCCGGATGGCGATCGCGCTCTTGGCCGGAACGCTGCTCGCGATCGCCGGCTTTCTCCTGACTTCGGTCCAGGGCTTCGTCGTCGCGACGCACCTCGCCCAGACCGATCCGGCGGTCCGATTTCTCGTGACGAAGCACGTCGCCTATGCGATCCCGACGATGCTCCTGTCGCTCTTTTCGCAGTCGATGGTCATCTTCTTCTTCATCGGCACCGGCCGCCTCGTCAAGGACGAGATCTCGGCCTTCTCCGAGACCGACCGGCGCGCGATCCTCGACGTGCTCCGCGGCTTCAAGCGACGAACCTCCCCTCCCGCGACGTTCGCGCTGCTGTCCGCGATCGCGGTCTTCGTCCTCGGCGCGGCGGTCCACGTCCGGGTCCTCCCGTCCTGGGTTCACCTGACCGCGGCGCTGACGGCCGTGGCCACGCACCTCTGGGCCCTCGGCGCGGAATGGACGGCCTTCATCGAGAACGGCCGCCTCATGGCCGACCCGGCGGCCTACGTGCGCGCGCGTCCGTGACCGAGCTTCCGCTCGCCGGCCGCGCGGCGCTCGTGACCGGAGCCGCGGTCCGCCTCGGCCGCGCGATCGCGCTCGCCCTGGCCGAGGCCGGCGCGGACGTCGCCGTTCACCACCGCCGCTCCGCGTCCGAGGCCGAGGACGTCGCCCGGTTGGTTCGCGCCGCGGGACGCCGCGCCGTGACCCTGGCCGCGGACCTCGCCGAGCCGGCGGCCTGCGCCGGTCTCGTCCGCGACGCCGCCGCCGCCCTCGGCGGCCTCGATCTGCTCGTCCACTCCGCGGCGAACTTCCATCGCGCGACGCTCGAGGACACCGACGCGGCGCTCTGGGACGATGCGATGAACGTCAACGCGCGCGCCGGATTCCTGCTCGCGCGGGAAGCCGCCCCGCTTCTGCGCCGGCGCCGCGGGCGCGTCGTCCTGATGTCGGATCTGCTCGCGTCGGCGCCGGTTCGCCGCTACGCCGCGCATACGGCGTCCAAGGCGGCCGTCGAAGGCCTCGTGCGGGCGCTCGCGATCGAGCTCGCTCCCGAGGTCTCCGTCAACGGCGTCGCCCCGGGGACGGTGCTCGTCCCGGAAGGCACGCCCCCGGAGGTCGCCGATCGGTGGGCCCGCGAGGCCCCGCTCGAACGAAACGGGGACCCCTCCGACGTCGCCGCGGCCGTCCTCTTTCTCTGCAGCGGGCCGGCGTTCATCACCGGCCAGATCCTGCGCGTCGACGGCGGCAAGTCGCTCCTGTAGTCCCGCGGCCGCGCGCTCCCGTCACTTCGCGGCGCCCGAGAACTCGGCGTGCTCGGCGCGCAAGGCCCGCGCGAACTCGAGCATCAGCGCGCGCCGCTCACCGGCCAGGCGGCGGCCGCTCTCCGTGCGCAGGGGTATGGCGGCTTCCCTTTCGATCGCGTCGGCCATCTCGAGAATGTCGAGCCGCTCGCGGTACGCGTCGCCGAGCCCGCGGGCGACGCCGTAGGCGCCCATCGCCTCGAGGCGGAGCGCGTCGTGAGCGGCCTCCTCCTCGGCGGTGACCGGAGCCGCCTCGAAGCGCTCCAGTCCCCGGAAGAGGGCCCGGATCTTCGTCCGGGGGACGCCGAGCGAGGCGAGGAAGATCTCGGTGCGGCTTCGATGCCCCATCCGGGAGACCCACTTCTCCTGTCCGGAGAAGACGGCCAGAAGAAAAAGGAGATCCGGGTCGATTCCGGCGGTTCCCTCCGCGACCGCATCCGCCGCCGAAACCATCCGCTCGATGTCGCCGTAATTGGCCATGCCGTCGAGACCGACCGCCAGCGGGCGCACGTATTCCCGCACCTTTCGGCGGCTTTCGGCATCCATGAAGGGATACTAGCGTCATGATCATCCGGAAGGACCCGAAGATCCGGTTCCCCAACCCCGATCCGTCGCGGGTTCCACCCGGCCAGTTCGTCACCCAGCAGTGGCCGGTGCTCCACTTCGGCGCGATCCCCAAGGTCGACCTCGAAACGTGGAAGTTCTCGATCTGGGGCGAGGTCGAGAACCCCGTGTCGTGGACCTGGGAGGAATTCCAGAAGCTGCCCCGCGCGGCGCGCCGCAACGACGTGCACTGCGTCACGCACTGGACGAAACTCGACAACGAGTGGGAAGGCGTTCCGGTGCGCGACGTGCTGCGCATCGCGCGGCCGAAGCCCGAGGCCCGCTTCGTCGTCGAGCACGCGGTCGGCGGCTGGACGACGAACGTGCCACTCGAGGACCTCGACCGCGACGAGAACCTCCTCGCGACACACCACTCGGGCAAGCCGCTCTCGGCCGAGCACGGCGGCCCGATGCGGATCGTGATCCCGCACCTCTACTTCTGGAAGGGCGCCAAGTGGGCGAGCGGCCTCGAGCTCACGCAAGAGGACCGCGCCGGCTTCTGGGAGGAGAACGGGTACCACATGCGCGGCGACCCGTGGAAGGAAGAGCGCTTCCGATAGCGCGGCGTGCGAGTCGACTAGCTCTCCCTCCGGAGTTGCGCCAGCTCGACCTGGGCGGCGGGAGAGAGATCGCTGACATCGAACCCCTTCGGATACTTGGAGTGCAGAGAATCGAACGTCTGAACCGCGTCGAGCGCGTTCTCGTCGTCACCCTTGCTGTCGAGGATGCGAATCGTGACGTTGACGTTGCCACTCGAAGACGCAAATCCAAGGATGCGAATGATCGGGTTGACGTCGTGACTCGAGTACGCAAGCCCCGGTGAAGCGAAAACGTCGAAACCCATTCCAGAATTCACGACGACGAAGTAACGACGACCGGACTGGAGCGTCAGGTCCACCGCCCGTGCGAGCAGTGTCTCCTGCGTGCAGTCGCTGCTACAGGAAAGGCTGTAGCTCCCTCCACCAAGGTTCAGCTCGGAGACATCCGTCGCGATCGGGGCACGAGACGAAGCGCAGGCGCTCGTGAGGCTGATCAGACCGACGGTCAAGGCGCGTCGCATACCGTTTCCTCGGCCCTTCCCGGACCGAATCAATTCTCTCACGTGCGCCGGAGCGCCAAGAAGTGACGCTCCTGACTAGTTCGAAGGCGGCGGCGGGTTCTTCCGCGTGCCGGCGCGCGGCGGCGTCGGAGAGGGCTCATCGCCGGCCTCGGCGTCGCGGAGGGCACGCCGGCGATCCTGCACGCGCTGGCGGATCTCCGCCCGCAGCGCTTCGGCCTTGTCGCGCTGCTCGGGCGTCAGGACCTGCTTCATGTCGAGCTCCATCAGGGACAGCTCGGTCTGGAGCTTCGCGCGGGCGAGCTCGCGCGCCTCGATCCGGGCCTCGACCTCCTTGCGGTCGACCTTGTCGGCGTCCATCGCCTGCTGGTAGGCGAACTGCTTCTTCTCGAGGTCGGCCTTCAGGTCGATCAGCTTCGGCCGGCTCCTCGCGAAGATCTTCTCGAGCTCAGAAGTCTGCTGCGGCGTCAGAGCCAGCGCCTGAACGATGCGAGGCCGCTTCCACCACTTTCCCTCCGCCGCCTGCTGGCCGAGGGCCGTCGCGGCCGCAAGACACAGCGCCGCCACGGCCAGGACGAATCGCCTCACAGCCGTCCCTCCGCCGAAACTTCGCTCTCGAGATCGCCGCCCGCCGCCAGATACGAGGCCTGACGCAGAAGCTCGTCGTCGGCCTGGTCGGCAGCGTCGAGCTCGTTGCCCGCCGCGGCGGGAGAATGCGCCTCGGCCGCGGCCGGAGTCGGTGCCGACACCGCCACCGTCGCCGCATGCCGGCGCAGCGGAAGCAGGAGCGCGGCGACGAGGAGCGACGCGGCGATCGCGACCGCCCACCGCAGGCGATGCGACGGCCGACGAGCGGAGCCGGCGAGCCGGAGCCGCGCGAGCGTGGCGTCCTCGGCCGCGCGCCACTCCTCGTCCGTGCGGCGCCCGACCTCCCCGGCGTCCTCGTCGGCGAGCTCCTGCACCGCCGCCTTCCAGTCCTGCAGCGCGCGGCTGCAGGCGCGGCAGGCCGTGAGGTGGCGCGGGAGCGCCTCGGGCTCTCCCGCCGCGGGGATGGCGAGGGCGAAGAGCTCGGCTTCCGTCAGGTGCCTGTCGAGATCCGGTGTGTCCTGTTGCATGAGCGGCCTCTACGTCTTGAATTCCGCCAGCCGCTCGCGGATCTTCTGGGCGGCGCGGAAGAGATGCGACTTGATCGTCCCGGCATCGAGGCCGGTGACGTCCGCGATGTCGGGGATGGACATTTCCTCGAAGTGCTTCATCGTGAAGACCTCGCGCTGGCGCGGCGAGAGACTCTCCATGGCACCCTCGAGCCGCTCGCGGATCTCGCGTCCGGCCGCCCGCCGCTCCGGAGACGGGTCGCCCGCGACCGCGAGCTCCGCTGGCTCTTCGCCGTCCTCGTCCTCGCGAACGGGAGCCTGGTGGAAGAACACGACGAGGCGGCGGCGCTTCAGGCGATCCTTGCACCAGTTGATGCAGATCCGGGTCAGCCAGGTCTCGAAGGTCGAGCCCTCCCGGAAATCGTCGAGATTCTGGTACGCCCTCAGGAAGCTCTCCTGGGCGGCGCAGTCGGCCTCCCCGGCGTCCCTCAGGAACCGGTAGGCGATGCGGGTGATCTTTCGCTGATAGCGGCGCACGAAATGCTCGAAAAGCTCGGTCCGCCCGGCGCGAATCTCGCGAATCAGGAGGCTTTCGTCGAGATCGGTTGTCGTTTCGCGTGCAATCATCGCCAGCGCGGGCACACGAATTAGACGAGGGCGAAGGGGGCCGGTTTACGCGCGCAAGCCGCTGGGAACACGGCGCTTGCGCTCGGGAGGCGCGTCCGGCGGCGAGCCGCCGCCTCGCTTCCTCGCGCGGACTGTCGCGTCACCCGAAGAGGGTAACATCCCGGCGTGCCTGCCGAGCGCGTGATTCTCGTCACGGGATGCTCCTCCGGCATCGGCCGCGCGACCGCGCTCGAGGCGGCCGCGCACGGGCATCGGACCTTTGCCACCGCTCGCAATCGCAGCGATCTCGCCGAGCTCGAGAAGACCGCCCACATCGAGGTGCTTCCGCTCGACGTGACCGACGCCGGCTCCATTCGCGCCGCCGTCGGCGAGGCGCTTTCGAGGGCGGGGCGCATCGACGCCCTCGTGAACAACGCCGGGTACGGCCAGTACGGAGCGGTCGAGGACGTCGCGCCCGACGAATGGCGCGCCCAGTTCGAGGTCAACCTGTTCGGCGCCATCGCCATGATCCAGGCGGTTCTCCCGGCGATGCGAACGGCCCAAGGCGGCACGATCGTCAACGTCTCGTCGGTCGCCGGCCGCGTCGCCGTGCCGTTCGCCGCGCCGTACAGCGCCAGCAAGCACGCCCTCGAGGCGGTCTCCGACGCCCTCCGCGTGGAGCTGCATTCCTTCGGCATCCGCGTCGTGCTCGTCGAGCCGGGCCCCATCACGACGCGCTTCGGAGAGCACGCCCGCGCGATCGTCGGCCCCCTGCTTTCGCGGCCGGGGCCCTACCGCGCGATTTACGCGCTCGCCGAGAGAGCGATGGACAGCGAATTCCAGCGAGGCGCCCTGCCCGCCGAGGCCGTGGCGCGCGTCAACGTCGACGCGATCGAGTCGACACGCCCCCGTCCTCGTTATCGCGTCGGAATGATGGCCCGCGCTCTCGTCCCGATCCGGTCGGCCATCCCGGACCGGTGGCTCGACGGCCTCATGCGGCGCGTGCTGCGTTTGCCGGGCCGCTGACCTCGCGCCCCTTTTTCGTCCCTTTCACGCTTGCTTCGCGATGCCGTGATGGACTTCAATTTGCATGGTCCCGGTCTCGAGGTTGCTCACGATGCCAATCGGCGCGGTGCCCCAGGACGACGCGGCGAGCCCGCTCTCCCGCTCCGGAGATCGCTCGTGGGCGATCGTGCTCGCGGGCGGCGAGGGCACGCGGCTTCGCCCGCTCGTCGAGCGGATCCATCGCGACGGCCGCCCGAAGCAGTTCGCCGTGCTCATGGGCGAGCGGTCGCTTCTCCAGGTCACCCTCGATCGCGTCGCGCGGATGATTCCGCCCGAGCGCACCGTCGTCGTGACGACCCGCGCTCACGCCCCCTACTTCGCTCCCGATCTCGCGGAGCGTCGAGGCATCCACGTCCTCGTGCAGCCCCGGGATCGCGGCACGGCCGCGGGAATGCTCCTGCCCGTCCACTGGATCGCGTGGCGGGACCCTGGCGCGGCCGTCGCGGTTTTTCCTTCGGACCACTTCGTCAGCGACGACGCCGCATTCGTTCGCCACGTCGCCGGGCTCGCTCCCGTGGTCGAGCGCCATCCCGCACGAATCGTCCTCGTCGGCGCCGCGCCGGATTCGCCCGAGACCGGCTACGGCTGGATCGAGCCCGGCATGGAGCTCGAGAAAGCGGCATCCGGCGAGGTCCGCACCGTTCACCGCTTCGTCGAGAAGCCGACCTCGCCCGAGGCGAGGGCCTGCTTCCGGCGCGGAGGCCTGTGGAACACGTTCGTGATGGCGGCGCGCGTTTCGACGCTCGTCGACGCCGGGCGGCGCGAGCTGCCCGAGCTTCACGAACGGCTCCGGCAAATCCGCCCGTTCGCGGGAACCCGATCCGAGGGTCCGGCCGTCGAACGCGCCTACCTTCTCGCGCCCACGGCGAACTTTTCGCAGACGATCCTCTCGACGGACCCCGCCCGACTGGCGGTCTCGCGTCTGCCGGCGATGGGTTGGAGCGATTGGGGAACGCCCGAGCGTGTCATCGCGACGCTGCGCCGGGAGGGGATCGAGCCTCGCTGGCTCCAGGAGCTGGCGACGACGGCTTAGCGGTGCTGGGCGGCCCGAGCAGCAATCGCATCCGAATGTCCGAGCTGCGCAGCGCCGTCCGCTCGTCCGGCGTGTAGCCCTCGTACTGGTACGGCAGAAACTGCAGCGGATGCGGCCTCGCGAGAAGAACCGTGTCGAAGCCCGGAGCAACGGCCGGAAGAAAGCCGTAGAGGTGCTCGACGAAGAGCAGCCGGGTCTCGCGGCCCGGAGGGACCGGCACGGCGGCAGCCATTTTTCGGAACTCGGCCGGAAACGTCTGCGCGAGTGGCGGCTCGAAATTGAAGGCCGCCTGGACGACGGCCGCGGCGAGAACTCCGATCGCGAGGCGGCGCGGCGTTCCGGATCGGCTCCAGAGACGATCCAGCATCGCGGCCGTCACGATGCACGCGAACGGGACGAGCTGACGGGCGAGCCTTCCGTAGACGACCATCGCGTGGAGCACCGTCGAGGTCAGGACCAGCCCGCCGTAGATCGAGAACAGGCCCGCGATCCCGAAGCGGATCGACTCCTTGGCCCGACCCCGGACGAGCTGCGCCGCACCCCAGACGAATCCCGCTCCCCAGAGGAGGGCGACCAGATGCTCCGCGTGCCAGAGGTACGCGAACGGGAGCCTCCATCCCTCTCGAAAGTCCCCCTGCGACACGGCCCTCGAGAAGGACACGAACTGGCGTCCGAGATCGCCGCCCGCCGCCGCGTTGCCGCCGATGAGAAGACCGAGCGCAAGAACGAACGAGCCGCCCGCGGCGGCAGAGCGCCGGACGACGCCGGGAAGGCGGCGCGGCGATTGGAGCCCATGCGCGGCGAGAGCGAAGCCCGCGAGGAGCCAGAAGCCGTTGTACGTGAGCACCGTCGCGGCGGAGAGCAACCCGCAGAGGACGGAGCGAAAGAGGCTCTCCGGCGCCCCGCTCCCCGCGACGATCGCCGCGAGACCGAGCGCCAGGGCGGCGTCGTAGGGCAGAAGGTGGCGCGCATAGTAGAACTGGGTCGCGCTCAGGGCGAGGAGGACCGCGGCCAGGAGCGCGGCGCGCCGGCCCTCCCCCAGCCTGCGCATCAGCGCGGCGACGAGGAGAAGGCTCGCGACGGAGAAGACGGCGAAGAACAAAGCCGGGATCTTGTCGGATCGCCGGGTGACGTGCTCGACCGCGGCCGGCACCATCCCGAGCACGACGAACATCAGGTGGTCGGACCGGCCGAGCGGGCGACCCGCCGCGGGCCAGTCGGCGCGAGCCAGAGCGTCCACGGCCGCGCGGGACCGCTCGTAACGCGACTCGTCCGGCCAGTAGCCCTGGCCCCCTTTCATCACGAGCACGACCCGAAGCGCGAGCGAGGCGGCGAGAATCACCAGGAGCAGCCGGCCGTAGAGCCGCTCGGCGGGCTGGTTCGGAAGGTCCATCGGTCGCGTCACGCTGTGGAGCCTCCGATCCGCCTCCGAGCCGTGTGGTGGGACCGGCCGGAGTCGAACCGGCGACCTAGAGTTTAGGAAACTCTTGCTCTATCCAACTGAGCTACGGCCCCGCGACGCGTAGGGTACCCGATCCCCGGCGCCCGGGAGGCCTTCGTCCGCGTCGCTCCGGACCGGCAGGCGGACCACGAATCGATTCCCCGCCGGCGACCGCGGCTCGACGTGGACCGAGCCGCCGTGAAGGCGAACCGCCCACTCGACGATGGCGAGGCCGAGGCCGCTGCCCGCTGCTCCGGCGCTGCGTGCGGAAGGGGCGCGATAGAAGCGCTCGAACACGCGCTGACGCTCGTCTGCCGAAAGCGTGTCGGCCTCGTCCCGGACCTCGAGCTCGAGGCCGCCCGGGATTCGCCCGACGCGCACGTTCACCGCGGAGCCGGCCGGCGAAAACTTGATGGCATTCTCGACCAGGTTCGTCAGGACCTGCCGCAGGAGCCGGTCGTCGCCTCGGTATTCCGCGCTCTCGGAGGGCTCGAGCGAGACCTGCAGCCGCTTTTCCGCCGCCCGAAGGCGAAACGCATGGATCACGTCGCGAGCGAGCTCGGTCAGGTCGAGGAGGCTGCGGCGCAGAGGATGCTCGAGCACCTGCCCCTCGGCGAGCAGCGTCAGATCGCGGACCAGCTGAGAGAGCCGCTCGCTTTCGCCGGCGATCGCGGAGAGAGCCTGCCGCAATTCCTCGCGGCTCCGTCCCTGGGCGAGCGAGAGCTCGGCTTCCATGCGCACGATCGCGACCGGCGTCTTCATCTCGTGCGCCGCGTCGGCCAGGAACGTCCGCGTCTGCTCGGCGGCGGCGTCGATCTTTCCGAGCAGCACGTTGAATATCCGCGCCAGTCCGCCGAGCTCGTCGTCGGCGTTGACGACGGCGACCCGGTGCGGCCCGGCGGAGGGCGGCAGAGCGGCCATGCGTCCGACCTGAGCCGTCAGCGCCGCGATCGGGTGCAGCGTCCTCGCGGCGAGCACGTATCCGCCGGCGAGCGCGAGGAGCAAACCTCCGGCCGCGAGCTCGATGAGGAAGAGCCGAAAGGATGCGAGCGATTCTTCGAGCAGCGCCGTCGGTCCGCCCACCACGATGCTGACCCGCTCGTGCTCCTCCGGAAGCCAGAAGCTCCGCGCCACCGCCCGGAGCGAACCATCGACCGGCAGAAACCGAAAGTCGTCGGATGCGGCGATCGTCTTCCACGCCGCCTCGCCGAGGCGTCCGCGGTCGCGGACCGGTTCGCCTTCGGCGAGCCCGGCCAGAAAAGTTTCGCCGGCGGTTCCGCTCCGGATCTCCGCGTACATTCCGCTGAGCCGGAACTCGTCCAGGGTCTCCTCCGCCGCCCGGTGCAGGACCGACGTCGCGTGCGGCGCGGCATCCGACCGGGCCTCCCCGGCCTCCTCGATGAGCGCCCGGTGCAGCGTCTCGAGGTTGCTCGCGAGGTCGGCGTCAAACGCGCGATAGGCGAAGGACCGATGCCGGACGTACGACGCCGCGGACTGAAGGACCAGGACCGCGCAGAGCGCCGCGCCGTACCAGGCCGTGAGTTTCCAGCGAATCGACAGCCGGCTCAGTGCGACACCCGGGCCGCGTCGGGAACGAAATAACCCTCCCCCCGCCGCGTCGTCAGAAAAGACGGTGAGTGTCTCGAGCCGCGCGGGTCGAGCTTCTGCCGCAGGCGGCTGACGTAGACGTCGATCAGATTGGAGAGGGGGTCGAAGGTTTCGTCCCAGACGTGCTCGGCGATCTCGTGCCGCGGGACGGTCCGCCCGCGGTTGAGAAGGAGGTACTCGAGCAGCGCGTACTCCTTCGCGGTCAGCTCGACGTGGCGTTCCTCGACGTTCACCGACCGGCGCCCCCGGTCGAGGCGAATGTTTCCGACGGTCAGGGTCATCTGCTGGGGCAGCGCCCGTCGCCGCAGCAAAGCACCGACGCGGGCGCGCAGCTCGCCGACGGCGAAGGGTTTCGGGAGGTAATCATCCGCGCCGAGATCCAGCCCGCGCACGCGGTCGGTGATCTCCGAGCGCGCCGAGAGCATGAGGATCGGCGTACCCGACCCGTCGGCACGCAGCCGGCGGCAGACCGCGAACCCATCGAGCCCGGGCAACAGAATGTCGAGAACGATCAGGTCGTAGGACCGCTCGAGCGCCCGCTCGACGGCCTCCGCCCCGTCTCCGACGACGTCCACCGCATGCCCCGATTCGCGCAGGACGCGCGCCACCAGGCTCGCCATATGCAGATCGTCTTCCGCAACGAGGATCCGCATCGCCCGAGTATATGGCCCGCCTCGCGGGCCGCGGTTCGGGCGCCTGCCGGCCCGTTTCGATTTATCTTCCGTTCAGGTTCGGTACATGCCTTCTTCAGACAGGCGCTTATTTTCGTTCCGCGGCAGCCGAAGACGACCTAGAGTCGGCATCGTGGGACCTCACTGGCTCTCGGCGCGCCAGATCATCAAGGAGAGCCCGATCCTCCGGTCCATCGGCGCGGGCGTGACCCGGGCGCTGACCAGCCACCCCGCCTGCGAGACCGCCATCGCCCGTAAGAGCTTCACGGCCCTCTACCTGTTCGGCAAGCGGCTGGCCGAGGAAGCCGAACAGGCTCTCTTTCGCGAGCGCGTCCGGCCCGGGATGACCGTCTTCGACGTCGGCGCCAACCTCGGCTTCTACACGGAGCTCCTCTCGCGCCTGGTGGGGCCCTGCGGCAGCGTGTACGCCTTCGAGCCGGATCCCTTCTGCGCATCGATCCTTCAGGATCGCGTCGATTCCCTGCCCCTGTCCAACGTCCACGTGGAGCGCGCCGCCGTGATGGAGGTGGATGGAACCGTGGACCTCTACTGCAGCCGGCGCGACCGGGCCGAGAGCCGCACGTTCCCGTTCGAGCGGGGCGTGGCGGCGCGGCCGGTGCCCGTTCGGGCGGTCTCGCTCGACTCGTTCTGCCGGGAACACGAAATCGGCCGGATCGA
Organism: uncultured Acidobacteriota bacterium; assembly: GCA_963738945.1. GTDB lineage: Bacteria > Acidobacteriota > Thermoanaerobaculia > UBA5066 > Gp7-AA6 > DAHUXD01. The sequence goes on along the minus strand of CAVTYD010000002.1, from coordinate 848,889 downwards.
CGGAATCAAGATCGACGTCGAAGGCGTCGAGGTCCGAGCCTTGAACGGCATGGAACACCTCCTGAAGACGGCCCCTCCGTCCTGGATGCTCCTCGAGTTCTCGCCCCGGCAGCTTCGGGAAGCCGGGGCGACGCCGGAGACGTTCTGGAGCCTGCTGACCGAGGCCGGCTACTCCGGATACGCGTTCGACGCGGACGATCGACTCGAGCCGGTCGGCGACACGGCCCTCTTCTCCGAGACCTACGTCGAGCGGGAGACGAACGTCTGGGCGGTTCGCGGTGAGGAGGACCGACCCCGTCAGGGGGCGAAGACCAGGATCGTGAACGATCCCGGGACCACGGGAGGGCGCGGCCGCGGCTCCTCGGCCGTGGGCGAGGGCGTCGGCCCGAAATCGGCGGTCACGAGATAGACCCGGTGGGTCTTCTCGTCGAGAGCCATCGTCCGCGCGCCCCGCTGCGTCGAGACGGTCTGGAGGGCCGCATAGGCGCCTGTCGGCCCCTTGCCGATGACGGTCAGCGTCCCCTCCCCATTGGAGCTGAACGCGAGCCCCGTGCCGGGGTCGAAGGCGTTGGCGTCCACTCCGCGCCCGATCGGAAGGGTCGCCGTCACCCTTCCGGTCGAGGTGTCGAGGACCGCCGCGAGCCGGTTTCCGCAGCCGATGAAGAGCATGCCCGCCTTGCGGTCGATCGCCATTCCCGAGGGCTCTTCACAGGGCTTCAACGGCCAGCGCGTCAGAAGCTCCGCCTTTCGGGCGTCGAGAACGGCGACCTCGCTCCGATCCTCGAGGTTGACGAACACTCTCCCGGCCAGGTCGGTCGCGGCGAACTCCGGTTTTCCCCCGAGCGGCACCGTGGCCACGACGGACCCGGTCTGCGCATCGAGCACCGTGGCGCTGGACGAGCGCCCGTTGAAGGCGAACACTCGGCGCGTGAAGCCGTCGTAGAGAATCGCGTCGGGGTTCTCCCCCGTCACCTTCCATTCGCCGATCGGCTCGAGCGTCTTCAGATCGAACGCCGTCACGGTCGAGGCCCGTCCGTTGCTCGTGAACCCGCGCCCGAGCTCCGGCGCGAGCGCCACGCCGTGGACTCCGGCCGCGTTCTCGACTTCTCCGACGGGAGCGAGCGTGTCGGTATCGAAGACCATGACGCGGGTTCCGCGGGTCACGTACAATCGGCGCGCGCCCGGGTCGACCGTCAGGTAGTCCCAACCCCCATCTCCTCCGACGCGAACTTTCTTCCACAGCGAATACGCGGGGTTCGGCTGAGCGGCGGATGGCCCGGCGAGAGCGGCGAGGATCGAGGCGACGAGAGCGAGGCGGCGGGCATGCATGGGCCACCCTCCAGTGACGAGTCGAAGGGCCGAGAGTATCTCAGCGCTTCCGTGCGGCGGGTCGCGGCCGCTCTCCTCCTCGCACTCGGTGCCGTGCCGCTCGCACGCGCCGACGAGCCCGTGACCGTCGAGCGGGCCGTCGCGGAGGCTCTCGCCGCCAACGCCCGGCTTCCTCTGCCCGCCCTGGATCTGAGCCTCGCCGAGGAGCGCGAACAGGAAGCGCGCGCCGAGCGCTGGCTGAAGGTGGCGCTCGAGAGCGACTTCGTCTATGCGCCTCCCGGCTACAGCGAGGCGATCACCAACCTGGGCGAGGCGCGGCTCCAGGCCGTCGTGCGCCAGCCGATCTACGCGGGCGGCGCGCTGAAGGCCGGCGTCGCCCGAGCGGGCGCCGGCAGGGACGCGGCCCGGGCGCGTTACCGCCTGGCGCAGAAGGACGTCGAGCTCGAAGTGCGCACCCGCTTCAGCGAGCTCGTGGCCGTCCGCGACGAGATCGAGGTGCGCCGCGGCGGCATCGAGCGGCTCGAGACGTATCGCAGCTCGCTGCGCAGCCGGCAGGCCTCCGGACAGGGGGTGTCTTCGGACGTCCTGAAGACGGACGTTCGCCTCGAGCTCGAGCAAGCCACACTCGCCGAGGCCGAGCAGCGCGCGGACGAGGAGCGCCTCTCCCTGAACGAGCTCATGGGCCGCGACCCCGCCGCGGCGCTGACGCCGGCTCCTCTTCCCCCGCCGGAGGCGCCCACCGAACCCGGCGAGGGCGCGTGGAGCGGCGCCCCCGAAATCGCGGCGGCGAGCGCGGCGGCTCAGTCCGCCGCGGCGGACCTCACGATTGCCGCCGCCGAGCGCAAGCCTCGCCTGCTCTTCTCGGCCGACGCGGGCCTTCTCGCCGACGATACGACGCACCTGAACTCCCAGTTCTGGACGCGCTTCGGGCACGACTCCGGTTACTCCTTCGCGTTCGTCTTCGCGTGGCCCGTCTGGGACACCGGAGCCGCGAAGGCCCGCGAGGCCGAGGCCAACCTGGCCGCCGAGCAGGCCAACCTCCAGCTCGAGCTCGAGCGCCGCAACGCGAGGCTCGCCTGGGAGAAGGCTCGCTCGGCGCTCGTCCGCATTTACGCTCAGATCGAGGTGCTCGCACGCGCCGTCCCGGACTCGCGCGATTCGTATCTCGAGGTGGAAAGCCGCTACCGCGGCGGCACGGCGTCGAACCTGGACGTCCTCGAGGCGCACTCCGCCGCGCTGGATGCCGGGGTGAGGCTCGGCGATGCCATCGCGCGATACCGCGTCGCCGGAGCCGTGCTGCGGCGCTGGAGCACGCCGTGAAGATCCCCCGCTGGGCTCGCGTCGTCCTGCCCGGGGTCCTCCTGATCGCGCCGGCGTGCCGGGATCGCGACCCCGAGACGCCGCCGGCGAAGGCGCCCGCTCCCCCGGCGGTCGGCGTGCCGGTCCGCATCGCGGAGGTGAGCCGGAAGACCCTCGCCGACACCGTCAGCGCTCCGGGCCGCACGGCCGCGCTCGCCCAGCAGAAGATCCGCGCGCCCTTCGCCGGTACGCTCGTCGAGCTTTCCGTCACCGACGGCGACCGGGTGCGCGAGGGCCAGGCCGTGGGCGCGATCCTCTCGCGCGACAGCGAGGCCGCCCTCTCCGGGGCGCGCGACATGGAGCGCCAGGCGCGCACGGACGCCGAGAAGTCCGACGCCGCCCGCGCGGTCGCGCTCGCGGAGAAGGGCCTCGTCCGGGCGGCCATCGTCGCGCCGGCGGACGGAACCGTGGTCGCGCACGGGGCGGTCCGCGGCGACCGCGTGTCGGAGGATCAGGAGATCCTGACGCTCGCCGATACGGCGTCCTGGGCATTCCTCGCGGACGTCGCGCAGAGCGATCTCGTCCGCGTCCGGCCCGGCCAGCCGGCCTCGATCGATCTCGCCGGGCGTTCGGGCCGGATTTCCGGCACCGTGCACGACGTCCTTCCGGGCGCCAACGCGGCCGATTTCACCGTGCCCGTTCGCATCGACCTCCACGGCCTGACGGCGCCGCCGCCGCTCGGACTGTTCGGGACGGCCCGGATCACCGTCGCCGAGCGCCGGGACGTTCCGGTCGTGCCCGAGGCCGCCCTCCTGCGCGACGACGTCACCGGCGCCGCCCGGATCGCGGTCGTGGACCGGGGGCACGCGCACTGGCTCGACGTCACGCCCGGGCTGCGGACGGACGGCGTCGTCGAGATCTCGGCGCCGCGGCTCGAGGCCGGACAGACCGTGGTCGTCTCGGGGCAGGTCGGCCTCGCCGAGGGAACGCCCGTCGCCGCCGCGCCGTGAGACTGCTCCACTGGGTTCACGACCGGGCGGTGGCTCTGCTGCTCACCGTCGGTCTGCTCGCGGCGGGCGGCGTGCTCATCGTCGAGCACATGCCGCTCGCCATCTTTCCGTCGGTGACCTTCCCCGTGATCAAGGTCATCGCCGACGTCGGCGACGAGCCGGCGGCGCGCATGATGCCGAGCGTCACCCGGCCTCTCGAGCAGGAGATCCTCGCCGTGCCCGGAATACGGACCGTGCGGTCGACGACCTCGCGGGGCTCGACGGAGATCTCGGCGAACTTCGAATGGGGCACGGACATGTGGATCGCGCTTCAGCGCCTGCAGGACGCGGTCGGCCGCGTCCGGCCGGACCTTCCGGCCGACGCGCACATCGACGTGGCCCTGATGAACACCGCCGTCTTCCCCATTCTCGGCTATGCCCTGACCTCCGAGACGAAGAGCCAGGCCGATCTGTGGGAGCTCGCCGAGTACGGGTTGAAGCCCGAGCTCGTGCGGATCCCCGGCGTGGCGCAGGTGCAGATCCAGGGCGGCCGCCAGCGCGAGTTTCAGGTCCATCTCGATCTGGATGCCCTGACCGCGCGCCACCTCGCGGTCTCCGACGTGATCGCCGCAATCCGCAGGAACAACCAGGTCCTCTCCGCCGGACGCGTCGAGTCGAACCACGAGCTCTACCTCTCGCTCGTGGACGGCGTCGTCTCCGACGCGGCCGCGATCTCGAACATCGCCGTCCCCGTCCCGGGCGGCGGCGTCCCCGCGCTCGTCGGCGATCTCGCCCGGGTGAAAGTCGGCGGAGGCCGTCTCGTACATCCGCACCACCGCGGACGGGCATCCGGCGGTGCTGGTCAACCTGACGCGACAGCCGTCGGCGAACACCGTCGCGATCGCCCGAGGAGTCCGGCAGCTCCTCTCGGCGCGCGCCGACCTGTTGCCGAAGGACGTCCGCTGGACGAGCTTCTACGACCAGGCGGAGTTCGTGTCCCGGTCGATCCTCGGCGTCCGCGACGCGATTCTCATCGGGGTGGCGCTCGCCGCGCTGGTTCTCCTGATCTTCCTCCGCCACTGGCGCCTGACGCTGCTCGCGGTCTCCGCCATCCCGCTGACCGTCGCCGTCGTGCTGCTGCTGCTCGGGATCGCCGGCCAGACGATCAACCTGATGACCCTCGGCGGAATCGCCGCGGCGCTCGGCTTGATCGCCGACGACGCCATCGTCGTCGTCGAGAGCATCGCGCACCACCGCGACGCGGGAGCGCAGGAGCCCGTCATGACGGGCCTGAAGGCGATTCTCCCGCCGCTGATCGGCTCGAGCGTCTCGACGATCGTGATCTTTCTTCCCTTCGCCCTGCTGACGGGCGTGACGGGCGCCTTCTTTCAGCCGCTCGCCCTCACGATGGCGATCGCGCTGACGGTCTCGTTCTTCCTCGCCGCGCTCGGCCTCCCCGCCGGCCTGCGCGCCCTCGGGGGCGGCAGCGCGCGGCCGGAGCCCGTCCGCCGCCACGAGCGTTTGGACGACCGTCCATCGCTTCTCGTTCGCCAGCCGTGGATCGCGGCCCTCGTCGGCGTCGGGCTGCTCGGCGCGGCGGTCCTCCTCTATCGCCGGCTCGGCACCGACTTTCTCCCGGCCATGGACGAGGGCTCCATCATCCTCGACTACTGGACGCCGCCGGGGACCTCGCTCACCGACACCGACGCCATGCTCGCCAACCTGGAGAAGCAGATCGTCAGCGCTTCCCGACGTTCGGGCGTACTCCCGCCGCACCGGAACCCAGCTCGGCTTCTTCATCACCGAGCCGAATCGCGGCGACTACGTCATCCGGCTGAAGCCCCGCCGCCAGCGACGCGACATCGAGGAGGTCATCGCCGACATTCGCGCGCGAACGGCCGCGGTCGCCCCGGCCGTGCACACCGATTTCGGCCAGCTCCTCGAGGACAACATCGGCGACCTCACGGGCGGCGTTCCGCAGCCGATCGACATCCGGATCTACGGCGACAACCAGGCGCTTCTCCAGGACCGGGCCCGCGAGGCCGCCGCGTTGCTCGACGGCGTCCGGGGCGTCGAGGACGTCTTCGATGGCATCGTGATCGCCGGGCCGGCCCTGACGATTCGCGTGCCCGCGGAGGACGGCGGGACCGCGTCCGGAGGCCCGCGCTCCGCCGCGCGATTCGGGCTCACGACGGAGGACGTCCAGGCGGCGGTCGAGCCCGCCATCGCCGGCACCGAGGCGGGCTCGATCCGCATCGGCGAGCGGCTCTATCCCCTGCGGGTCTTCGCCCGCGCCCCCCGGGGGCTCGAGACCCTGCGCCTGCGCACGCCGGCCGGGGCCCTCGTGCCGCTCGCCGACGTCGCGTCGGTCTCGACGGGAGCGCCCGAAGCCGAGATCGATCGCGAGAACCTGAAGACGTATCTCGGGGTGACGGCGCGCCTGGAGGGACGGGACCTCGGAGGCGCGATCGCCGAGATCCGCTCGCGCCTGGATCGGCGCCTGCTCCTGCCGCCCGGCATGCGGTACGAGTTCGGGGGCCTCTTCGAGCAGCAGGAGAGCTCGTTCCGGGAGCTCGTCGTCGTGCTGCTCGGCGGGCTCGTGCTCGTCTCGATCGTGGTCCTCTTCGAGTTCGGAGACTGGCGGGCTCCCCTGCTCACCGTGTTCGTCGCGATCGCGGTCCTCGCCGGCGTCTTCGTCGCGCTGCTCGTGACCGGCATGACGCTCAACATCTCGAGCTTCGTGGGGGCGATCATGATGGTCGGCATCGTCGGCGAAAACGCCATCTTCATGATCCACGAGGCGCGCGAGGGGCTGCGCCGGGGACTCTCGTCCCGGGAGGCCTGGACGCACGCCTCACACCGGCGCCGCCGTCCGGTCGCGATGACCGTCCTCGCCAGCGCCTTCGCCCTCGCCCCGCTGGCGCTCGCCCTCGGCGAGGGCTCACAGCTCGAGCAGCCGCTTGCGATCGCGGTCGTCGGCGGCTTCTTCCTCTCCGGACTCCTCGTCCTCGCGGTCCTGCCGGCGCTCTACGCCGCGCTCGACCCGCGGGGGCGTCTCGCCCGCCAGGGATCCGCGCCGAAGCCGCCGTAGCGATCCGCAACGAAAGTCGCTGGGGGCCACGCAGCCGCCCCTTTTTGTGAAGAGCGACACTAGCGGGCCTCCGGGCCGTCCGCGTAGACGAGGAGGCGTCCGCCCTTCGGATCGCAGACGTACGCGTGGCCGGACGCGTCCGCGGCGACGCAGTGGCTTCCTTGCGCGGTGGGCACCTCGGCGTGCAGCGTCAGCGCGCCGTTCGACGAAACCTCGGCGATGCCCATCGTCGCGCTCTTGCCGCCCGGCAGATAGAGATGATCGAGCGACGGGCTGAAGTCGATGATGTCGAGTCCGTTTCCCGTCTGGACCTTGCCCAGCACCTTGCCGCTGCGCGCGTCGAGCGAGACTCCCGCTCCCTCGGCGCAGCCGACGAAGAGAAACCCGCGCTCGGCGTCGAGGGCGAGTCCCCGCGAGCCGGTGCAGCCGTTCGACCACTTGCCGATTCGCCCGCGGTTCTTGACGCTCAGCGCCACCGTCTCGCCCTTCCACAGGTTCGTGTACGCCCGTTCCCGCGCCGCGTCCACGACGAGAGACTCGGGGCCGCCGTCCACGTCGATGAAGTCCTCGTGGATCGGCTTCGGCGGGTTTCCCTCGAGGCGGAAGATCTCGATGCGATCCTTGTCGGGCTCCGTGACCCAGACCTCGCCGGTCGGCTCGACGAAACGAACGTAGTCGGCGCTTCCCGAAAGCGGCGCCGACGCGCCGACCCTTCCGTTGGCCGGGTCGATGACGAGAAGCCGCTGCGCACCCCGGTCGGCCGTGAACAGCAGGCCGCGGCCCTCGTCGGCCGACGTGATTCCGTCGTCGTGACCTCCGGCGTAGGGCTTCGGCTCCGCGAGGTTGCCGATGCGCGTCAGCGCCCAGTCGCCCGGGTCGAGGAGGACGAGGGCTCCGGTCCCGCCGGCGGGCACGATGATCCTTCGCAGCGCGGAGGAGTAACGGAGGTCGTCGAAACCGATGCCTTCCCGTCCGCCCGGGATCGGAACGATCTGAACCGGCTGCGCGGGTGCGGCTGAAGCGAGGACGACCGGGAAAAGCGCGGAGAGAAATCCCGGGAGCCGCACGGTGCCCAGCATACGCCGCCACGCGCCTCGCGGATCGTTATGATGGATGCGCTTGGATCGCATCGCGTTCTCGACCCTCCTCATGGGCCTGCTCGTGGGCGTCCAGCCGGTCCGCGTCGAGCTCTCGCCGGACCTCGCCCCCGCGACGATCGTGTACTACCTCGACGGAACCGCCGCCGGCGGGGCGACGGCTCCCCCGTGGGAGGTCCGCATCGATTTCGGGCACGACCTCAGGCCCCACGAGCTCGTCGCCGCCGCCATGAACGCCGCGGGAGACCGGATCGCGTCCGTGTCGCGCATCGTCAACCTGCCGGCTCCCGAGTCGCGCCTCGATCTCCTGATCGAGCGGAAGGGTTCCCGCCCTCCCTCCTCGATCCGGCTGGTCGCCACGAGCTTGACCCGCGAGAAGCCCCTTCGCCAGTCCCTGACCCTCGACGGCCGGCCGCTCGCGCTCGACGCCGAGGCCCGCGCCGCCCTGCCGCCTCTCGACCTGGCGCTGACGCACGTTCTCTCGGCGACCGCCGAGTTCACGCAAGAGTCCGTCGCCCGCGCGGATCTCGCGATCGGCGGAGGAATCCAGGACGAGTCCGGCTCCCGTCTCACGGCGGTGGCGATCCGGGTTTCTTCCGACGACAACCCGACGGTCGAGAGCCTGCGAGGCCGGCTGCGCAGCGGCGCACAGGCTCTTCGCGTCGTCGCCGTCGAGAAGGGCGACGCCTCGGTGTTTCTCGTCCGCAACCCGGACACCAAAGCCATGGCCCACGTCCTGCTCGGAAACATCGGAGGGGGCGTTCGACTGGAGGACTCGGACCGCGTGCGCCTCGTCTGGCCGATCTCGGACGACCAGCAGATCGCCGATCAGCGAGTCCGACTTCTGGAGTCGACGCGGTACTTCACGGGACGCGACGGCGGTCTGCTCTGGGTTCTGGCGCGAATATCCCGCGCGACGCCGAGCGTGGGCCCCTACCTCTATGCGGACGCCGTCGCGGTCGCGGGTCTCTACGCCTACCAGGCGGGGACACGCCGGGCGGTGGTCCTCGCCGGCGTCGACGGCGGCGACGCGAGCGATCTTGCCCCCGCCCAGGCCCGCTCCTACCTCGAGAGCCTCGGCGTCCCCTTCCACGTGTGGTCGTCCGGCGCCACGGAGGAAGCGTGGGGCAAGCCCAAGCCCCTCCGGTGGTTCGTGGACTTCCAGCGCGCGGCGGCAATCCTCAAGCGCGACCTCGACTCGCAGCGGATCGTCTGGGTGGCCGGAGAATGGCAACCGGGGCAGATCGAGCTCGTTCCGGGATCCGACGGCGTGTCACTCCTTCGCTAGGCCGCCGGATCAGACGAGCACCCGGACGATTTCGACGCGGCCGTTCTGACCGCGGCTCGCGAGGCCGATGCCGCCCGCCAAAGGGACCGCTATGATGGAGGTTGCTTGGATCGCATCGCGTTCTCGACCCTCCTCATGGGCCTGCTCGTGGGCGTCCAGCCGGTCCGCGTCGAGCTCTCGCCGGACCTCGCCCCCGCGGCGATCGTGTACTACCTCGACGGAAACCCCGCCGGCGGGGCGACCACTCCTCCGTGGGAGGCGCGCGTCAACTTCGGGCACGACCTCAAACCCCACGAGCTCGTCGCCGCCGCCATGAACGCCGCCGGGGATCGCATCGCGTCGGTGTCCCGGATCGTCAATCTCCCCGCGCCCGAGTCCCGCCTCGATCTCCTGATCGAGCGAAAGGGTTCCCGCCCACCCTCGTCGATCCGGCTGGTCGCCACGAGCGTGACCCGCGAGAAGCCCCTTCGCCAGTCCCTGACCCTCGACGGCCGGCCGCTCGCGCTCGACGCCGAGGCCCGCGCCGTTCTGCCGCCTCTCGATCTGACGCAGACGCACGTCTTCTCGGCGGCCGCGGCGTTCACGCAGGACTCCGTCGCCCGCGCGGATCTCGCGATCGGCGGAGGAATCCAGGACGAGTCCGGCTCCCGCCTCACGGCGGTGGCGATCCGGGTTTCCTCCGACGACAACCCGACGCTCGAGAGCCTGCGCGGCCGGCTGCGCAGCGGCGCACAGCCTCTTCGCGTCGTCGCCGTCGAGAAAGGCGACGCCTCGGTCCTGCTCGTCCGCAACCCGAACAGCAGTGTCGCGACACACGTGCTTCTCGGAAACATCGCGGGAACGGGCGTTCGGCTGGAGGACTCCGATCGCGTGCGTCTCGTCTGGCCGATTTCGGACGACCGGCAGATCGGCGATCAGCGGGTCCGCCTTCTCGAGTCGACGCGCTACTTCACGGGACGCGAGGGCGGTCTGCTCTGGGTTCTGTCCCGGGTTTCCCGCTCGACGCCGAGCCTCGGTCCTTACCTCTATGCGGACGCTGTCGCGGTCGCGGGTCTTTACGCCTATCAGACGGGAACGCGTCGGGCGGTGGTCCTCGCCGGCGTCGACAGCGGCGACGCGAGCGATCTCGCCCCCGCCCAGGCGCGGTCGTACCTCCGGAGTCTCGGGGTCCCCCTCTACGTCTGGTCGTTCACCGCCATGAAGGAGGAGTGGGGCAAGCCCGAGATACTCCACTCGTTCGTGGACTTCCAGCGCGCGGCCGCGACGCTCAAGCGGGACCTCGACTCGCAGCGGATCGTCTGGGTGGCCGGCGAATGGCAACCCGGTCAGATCGAGCTCGTTTCGGGATCCGACGGAGTCTCACTCCTTCGTTAGGACCCCGGGCCGGAGGAGCAGCACCCAGACGGCTTCGAGCCGGTCGCCCTGGCCGCGGCTCGCGAGTCCGACCCCGGCCGAAGCCTCGCCGTTCATCGCGAAGACGGGCCGATGGGACTCGAGCCAGATCGCGATCGGATACCGCGAGTCCGCGACGTAATACCCGGCGCCCTTGTAGTACAGCGCGGTCCCATCGGCGTGCGCGAGGCTCCCGCCGCCGGTCTTCCGCGCGTCGCCCAGGAGCTCGTCCGCGATCGCCTGGGCATCGGCGTCGAGCTCCTCGGAATGCGCGAACAGGGGCAGGCCGAGCCGGAAGCGGCCCGCGTTGACGAGTCGGACGAAGTCCGCCAGGAGCCATTCCCGGGGCGCGACTCCCGGCCATCGCTTCCGCAGCGGATCGACGGACCGCGGAACGCCGACGACGACGACGGTCAGGGGCAGGTCCTGGAGGTACCCGAGGGCGACGCCGATCTCCGTCGCCTCGGGACGGCGGTAGACGTCCGAGCCGCCGAGCCGGTCGTTCCAGCCCTCGACGATCTCGCAGCCGGAGCGGTCATCGACGGCCGTGAGCTGTCCGACGACGAAGCCCGTGTAGCCGAGCGCCTGGGCGCGACGGAGGAGCTCGGGCCCGCCGGCCGGCTCGAACTCGAGCGACGTTCCGGCGCCCATCTCCGTGGCGAGCTGCCGGGCGAGGCGATCGAGCTCCGGCGACGCGCTCATCGGCGGACGATCCAGACGCGCGCGCTCGGCGTTGATCGCCGCGACGACCTCGCCGGCCGGATCGGCCGCGAAGAGGCTCGACGTCGCCGACCCGAGGACGACCGCCGCGAAAAGGCCGGTCCTCCGCGCGATTCTCGTCGTCGCCGTCCTACCGAATCGTGCGGATGCGGCCCGAGAACTCGCGGGCAGGAGCCTCGGCCGGGCGCTCGCTCGGAACACCCAGGTAGAAGCCCTGGCCGTACGGGATGCCGAGCTTCCGGCACTCCTCGAGATCCTCGGGCGTCTCGATGCCCTCGGCCACGCAGACGGCGTCGATGCGCCGGGCGAGGTTGACGAGCATCTCGACCACGTCGCGCTTGATGGTGTCGCTGCGCAGTCCCGTGATCAGCGTGTTGGCGACCTTGATGAAGTCGGGCTTCAACTCGGCGATCGCCTGGAGCGACGCGTAGCCCGAGCCGGCGTCGTCGATCGCGACCCGGAAGCCGCGGGCGCGCAGGTCCGCGAGAGCGCCCCGGAACACCGGGAGGTCGCGAATCGCCGAGCGCTCGGTCACCTCGAGAACGACCGGGTGCGCCAGGTCGAACAGCGGCGCGATCGCCTGCGGGCCTTCGCGCGGCAGGCGCGCCACGGAGGATGCTTCGACGTTGATGAAGAGGAGGCCGCCCTTCGACGGCGCATAGTGCGAAGCGGAGGAACCGAGGCAGAGCTGCTCGAGCTCCCACGTCGCCTCGTGCTCCCCGGCGAACTGGAAGAGCAGCTCCGGGCTCTCGAACGCCGTGTCGACGGGACCGCGCGTCAGGGCCTCGTGGCCGAAGAGATCCATCGTCTCGAGCTGGAAGATCGCCTGGTAGACGGTCCGGACCCGGCGGCGCCTCAGGATGTCCTTGAACGTGTCGCGCAGGAGGGTCTGGCGTTCTTCCTCCTTCGTCGTGGCGACTCCGACCGCCTGGCTCAGAGCGCGATAGACGAGCCGCTCGATCCGCATCTGCGGGTTCGGCCGCAGCAGCGCGTGCCCGACGAAGACGCCGATGCGCTTGTGGATGCGGGCGCCGAACGCCTCGTCGAGAGAGCCGCGCAGCGTCTCCTCGACCTGCCGCGCCTTGCGCTGGAGCCGCACCGCCGCGTCCTCGCCGCCCTCGAGCGTGGCGAAGACGTAGAAGTCCGAGCCGCCGGCCCGGTTGACGGCGACGAAGTCCTCGGTCGCGAAGATCGTTCCGAACATGCGCCGCAGCGTTCGCGCGGTGTGGCGCAGGAGCGAGTCGAACACCTCCCAGCCGTAGGTCTCCTCGATGTGGCTGTACTGCTCGACGTCGATGTAGAGAACGCCCATGTCGCGGTTGTCGAGGAGACGATCCCGCAGCGCGTCCACGACGACCGGCACCGTCGGCAGCTCCGTCACCGCGTCGAAGAGCAGGTTCTTGAACCGGACCTCTTCGTTCTCCGAGGTCAGAAACGACGGGGGGCTGTCGCGCTTCTCGTCGAGGAGGCGGCGCACCGTCGAGAGCAGCTTCTTTCGCGTGAACGGCTTGGTGATGTAGTCGTCGGCGCCGACCTGCATGCCCGTGATGAGGTCGCGGATCTCGCTCTTGACGGTGAGCATCGCGATCGGGATCTGCCGGGTCTCGGGCGCGCTCTTCAGCGTCGTGCAGACTTCCCATCCGGAGAGCTCCGGCATCATCACGTCGAGCAGGATCAGGTCGGGCGCGGAGCCGATCGCCTTCTCGACGCCCTCCCGCCCGTTGCGGGCGAGGAGCACGGAGTACCCGACGTTGTCGAGGATCGTCTGAACGATGAGGAGAACGTCTTCATCGTCGTCGACGATCAGGATCTTTTCGGCCGCCATCGTTCCGGATGAATTTGCGGGAGTGCGCGAATTATAGCATCAGCACCGCGTGCGCGGCCCGCTGCCCGAGTCGCGCCCGGCCGCCGAGCGCCCCGAGCTCGATGAAAACGCTCACGCCCACGACGCTCGCGCCCAGCTTCTCGACGAGCTCGGCGGCGGCCTTCGCCGTGCCACCCGTGGCGAGCACGTCGTCCACGACGAGGACCCGTTCGCCGGGCCGGAAGGCGTCGGAATGGATCTCGAGGCAGTCCTTCCCGTATTCGAGGCCGTACGAGACGCTCTCGGTCGCGCACGGAAGCTTGCCGGGCTTGCGCGCCGGCACGATTCCGACGTGCAGCTCGCGGGCGAGCGCGGTGCCGAAGAGAAAGCCGCGCGCCTCGATCCCGAGAATCTTGTCCGGCGGCGAACCCCGGAACGGCTCGGCCATCGCGCGCGCCGCGGCGGCGAACGCGTCCGGCGAGGCGAGCAGCGGCGTCACGTCGCGAAAGAGAATTCCCGGGCTCGGAAAGTCGGGCACGTCCCGGATGAATGCGCGAAAGTCCGTCATCGGCGCACCTCGAAGGCGAGGCTGCCCTCGGGCGAGACCGGCTCGACGTCCACGCCGTCCACGCGCGCCCCGACGGGTCCGCGCGCGAGGCGCTTCAGGTACTCCTCGACCGCGGCCTGGTCGCCCTCCGCGACGGATTCGACCGATCCGTCCGGACGGTTGCGGACCCAGCCGTGAACTCCGAGCGCGCGGGCGCTGCGCTCGGCGAAGAAGCGGAAGCCCACGCCCTGGACCGTCCCCCGGACGACGGCGCGCCGCGCCATCACGCGGGGCTTCCCGCGAAGCGGCCGAGCAGCGGCACGAACGTCACGTCCTCGCCCTCCTCCTGGGCGTAGTCGGTCTTGCGGCGCCGGATGACGCGGAGGCGCTGCTTGCCGCCCTTGCCGACCGGCACCACCAGGCGCCCGCCCACGGCGAGCTGCGCCAGGAGCGGCTCGGGCACCGTCTCGGCGCCCGCCGTGACCAGGATCCGGTCGTAGGGCGCCGCGGCCGGATACCCGTACGTTCCGTCGAAGCACTTGACCGACACATTGTGGAACCCGAGCGACGCGAGGAGCGCGGCCGCCGACCGCGCGAGCTCGTCAATCCGCTCCAGCGAATAGACACTGCGGGCGAGCCGGCCGAGAACCGCCGTCTGGTATCCGGAACCGGACCCGATTTCGAGCACCTTGTGCTCCTTCGAGATCCCGAGGCGCTGCGACATCACGCCGACCACGTAGGGCTGCGAGATCGTCTGACCGTAGCCGATCGGCAGCGAGTGGTCGCCGTAGGCGCGGGCGCGAAGCGGCTCGGGCACGAAGAGATGGCGCGGAACGTCGGACATCGCCTCCAGGACCCTCGGATCGTCGACGCCGCGGGGCGCCACGAAGCGGGCGACCATCTCGCGCCGCAGGGACTCCTCCCGGCCCGCGGCCGGGTCCCGGCGTTGGCGCGACGACATCGCAAAGATGATAACAGGACGCGCGGAATTCGGGCCGCCTTGCTCGCGTTTTGTCCCTGCCCGTAAAATGCGGGTCGCCCGGAAGCACCCTCGGACGCCAAGGAGGACTCGTTTGCCCGAAACCCAGGACCTCGCCGACACGGCCCGCGAACCTCGGTTCGCCGGCGTCTCGCGCGAAGAGGTCAAGAAATGGTACGCGCTCATGCAGCTCGGGCGCGTGCTCGACGACAAGGCCCCCAACTACCTCAAGCAGGGCCTCGGCTGGAGCTACCACGCGCCCTGCGCCGGCCACGACGCGATCCAGCTCGCGCTCGGCCTGACCTTCCGCCCCGGACGTGACTACCTCTTTCCCTACTACCGCGACCTGATGACCTGTCTCGCCGCCGGGTTGACGGCCGAGGAGATCCTCTTGAACGGCATGTCGAAAGCGACCGACGTCGCGTCCGGCGGCCGGCACATGTCGAACCACTTCGCGAAGCCGTCGATCGGCATCCAGAACGTCTCCTCCTGCGTCTCGAACCATTCGCAGCACGCCGTCGGCCTCGCCCGAGCGGTCAAGACGTACCGCCAGGACGCGCTGGTCTTCTGCTCGGTGGGCGAGTCGTCGCTCTCGGAAGGCTACTTCTCGGAGGCGATCAACGGCGCGTCGCGCGAGAAGCTCGCCGTCGTCTTCGTCGTCCAGGACAACGGCTACGGCATCTCGGTTCCGAAGAGCGACCAGACCGCGAATCTCTACGCCTCGGACAACTTCGCCGGGTACAAGAACGTCCGGATCATCCACTGCGACGGGCTCGACGTCTTCGACTCGTTCCGCGCGATGCGCGAGGCGGTCGCCTACGTCCGAACGGGCGCGGGACCTGCGATGGTGCACGCCCGCGTCGTGCGGATCCACTCGCACTCGAACTCCGACCGGCAGGAGCTCTATCGGACCCCCGAGGAGCTCGCTGCCGCGCGCGACGCCGATCCGCTGCCCCGCTTCCGCAAGCTGCTGCTCGACACGGGCCTGATCAACGAGGAGGAGCTCCGTTCGATCGAGGCGCAGAACGAGAAGACGTACGAGGAGGCGAGCGACCGGGCCCGCGAGGCGCCGGAGCCCGACCCGGCGACGATTTTCGAGCACGTGAAGCCGACGCCCTGGACGCCGGAGCGCTGGCCCGACGGACTGCCCGACGGCACCGGCGAGGAGCAGACGCTCGTTCAGGCGATCAACGCCACGCTGAAGCAGGAGTTCCGCGCCAATCCCGACACGTTCATCTGGGGCCAGGACGTCGCCTACCGCGACAAGGGCGGCGTCTTCAACGTGACGAAGGGCATGCAGCAGGAGTTCGGCGCGGCGCGCGTCTTCAACGCTCCGATCGCCGAAGACTTCATCATGGGCACGGCCGACGGCTTCTGCCGCCTGTCGGATCGCATTCGCGTCGTCGTCGAGGGCGCCGAGTTCGCCGACTACTTCTGGCCGGCCGCCGAACAGACCGTCGAGATGTCTCACGAGTACTGGCGGACCAACGGGCAGTTCGTGCCGAACGTGACCGTGCGCCTCGCCTCGGGCGGATACATCGGCGGGGGCCTCTATCACTCCCAGAACATCGAGGGCTGGCTGACCACGCTGCCCGGTCTGCGGATCGTCGTCCCGGCATTCGCCGACGACGCGGCCGGCCTGCTGCGCACCGCGATCCGCTCCCGCGGCATCACGATGTACCTGGAGCCGAAGTTTCTCTACAACAACCCGATGGCGCGGACCCGCGTGCCGGAGGAGTTCGCCGTTCCCTTCGGCAAGGCGCGCGTCCGCCGGGAGGGAACGGACCTCTCGATCCTCGCTTACGGCACGCCCGTCCACTTCGCCCTCGACGCGGCGAAGGCGCTCGAGGCCGAGGGCGTTTCCGTCGAGGTCATCGATCTGCGCTCGCTGGTTCCCCTCGACTTCGAGGCGATCCTGAAGTCCGTCCGCAAGACCAGCCGCGTCCTCGTCGCCCACGAGGACAAGGTCCATGGGGGCTTCGGCGGAGAGCTGGCCGCCCGGATCCAGGCCGAGGCGTTCGCCTCGCTCGACGCGCCCGTCGGCCGCGTCGGCTCGGAGTTCACGCCGGTGGGATTCAGCCGGATCCTCGAGCGCGCGATCCTGCCGAGCTCGGAGAAGGTGCTCGCCGCGGCGCGGAAGGTGCTGTCGTACTGAACGGATTCCGAACCCGCGCGGGGTGCGCCGTTGACGGCCCGCGCCCGGGTTTCCGGCTCAGAAGAATCGAAGCGCTTCGGGAGTTCGAGCCGCCGCGATGAGCTGCTCGCGCGGGGCGAGAGGCCGCTTCTTCCAGGCGACATAGGGCTTCGCGAGCGCGCGCTCGATGGCGAGCCGGGCTTCGTAGGCGCGCGATGCCCGGTCCCGCGTCACCAGATCGGCGGCTTCCTCCGGCTGCACGACGAGCGAGACATCGATCGGCAGGATCCCGATCGGCAGCGCCGCGTCGCGACAGGCCTCGTAGAGATGCGCGAAGACCCGCTTCATGTCCGAGGGAGAGGGCGGAGGGTGCCCCTCGAGGGCGCTTCCCTCGGTGGGCCGGAAGATGCAGACCGTCGGAAACGCCCCGGCCTCGACGATGCGATCGATCCCCCGCATGGTGGCCTCGATCGGTTCGAGCCCCGCGATGATCTCCCCCGAGACCCGCCCGCGGCCGAGCTTTCCGGCCGTGTATTCCATCGCGTCGAAGAAGGCACTCTGTCCATGCGTTGCGGCCTTGCCGGGACAGATCCGGGCGAACCACTCGAGGTCCTCGAATTCGTAGCAGAAGGAAAAGTGATCGACGCCCGCGTCGATCAGCGCGTCGTATTCGGCGAACATCCGCTTCGGCACCGGCATCGCCTGCACGCCGATGAAGCCGCCGACCTCGCGCCGGAGCGCCCGCACGAAGGGCTCGCACTGGCGCAGCCCATGGATGGGCTCCATGCGGTCGACGTCCTCGAAGTGATAGCCGGTGTTCAGGTGGGTGAAGATCGCGCCCGATTCTTCGCGAGCCGCCTGCGCGACTTCGACGACGTCCTCGACCTTCTTGCGCCGCTGCTCGGAGAACCCGACGTTCCTGCCGGTCGTGCAGAACTTGCAGGCTCGCGACGGCGACGAGGACCAGTACAGGCACGCGGTCGAGACGTAGACGCCGAGATAGGTCCCCTGCAGGACCCCGATGCGGCTCATCGGGATGCCCGAGCGGGTCGTCCGCGAGTACCACTCCGGCTCGGGCGGGACGCTGACCGGGTAGATCTCGCCCGAACGGTCGTCGATGATGCGGTATCGGACGCCATCGCCGGACAGGCGAAGGGGGGACACCGCCGCGAACGCCTCGGTGACCGGAACGTTGACCCGGATGGGCCTTCGTCCTCCCGGCAGAACGAGCTCGAGCCCCGAGCCGAGGCCCGCGCGCGTGCGATGGAGCGCGACGCCATCGATGCCCCCGGCCTCGGGGTCGATGCGCGCCCCGCGGCAGAAGAGCTCGATTTCCAGTTCGACCGGCAGCATCACCACGTCGAGCCTAGCCCCTCGCCGGCCGGCCCGTATGATGCAGATGACTCAGTTCGGCCGATTCGACGCTTTGCGGCGCAATTCTCCGGGCCCGGCAACTTCCTCCGGGTCTGAACCGCAGGCCGCGACGGACCAACCGAAAGGAATGAGTCTGTGAAGAGATTCTGTCAGCTGATCCTCGCGGGTCTCCTTTTCGCGGACACGGCGACGGCCGACGCGCCGAAGCCTCATTGCGCCCAGTACGGCTGGTATCGGCGGTCGTGCGACGCGAACTGGAACTTCGCGACACCGAACGCCGCGAAGGCCGGGACTACCTTCCAGGGCTGCTCGGCGCACACGCTCTACGCATGGGGTCACGACGGCGCCATGTACGCGATCCTGAACCAGTGCCATCCGGGTCAAGGCTGCACCGGTTCTGTGGGCCTCTACAAGCGGCCGTCCGACCCCGCGGCCGCGAAAGTGTGGGACATCTACTACGTCACCGGCAAGGGGAGTGCGTCCCCCGAGGAAGTGCGTCATGCCTTCGGCTACTACAACGAGAGCTTCCGCCTCCCTACCGGCATGCAGACGTACAACTTCATTACGCTCTCGCAGATCCAGCCCGCCTCGGTACAGCGCTCGATTGCGGTAGCGCAGGGATGCACCAGCGTAGCGCCGGTTACACCAGTACCGACGGTAACCGCCCGGTGTCTACGGCCGCCCGTACGCGCAAGAAGGTCACGCGGTCCCGCAACTTCGGATGCCCAGAAGGCGTCCCGTGCACGACCCCCACCACGACTGTAAAGCCGTACACGCCACCGACCCGTACGATCCCACCCACGCCGGTTAAAGAACTCTCCCGCCCGCGAGCCCCAAGCCGCCCGTGACGACGAAGCCGCCGGTTCCGATGCCAGTCGGTCCTTTGCCGTCGGCCTCGTCGTCGCCGACGACGGATCCGACTTCGAACCCGATGGTGGTGGAACGCGTAGCCCGTCGGCGCAGCCGCCCCCGAACGGCTCAACGACGATCGAACCGCTCCGTCACACGCGCTCTTCGCGCCGGGTCGCGGCGAGGACCTGCCAGACGAGAAGGAGCAGGCCGATGTCGCGCGCGATCGCCCACTTCATGTCGCGCAGGCGCTCGGCCTGAGTCTTCTCGACCGTCGAGGTCCCGAAGCAGCCGCAGTCCACGGGCTTGCCCCGCGCGAGGTTGATCGAGAGCGCGATCACGAACACGACGAGCAGCACGCCGAGGATCCTCGCCGACGTCCTCCGCGCGATGCCGACGAAGAGCGCCAGCCCACTGACGATCTCGATCCACGGCAGCACCAGCGCCATGGCGTTGATGGCGACTCCCGGCACGAGCGCGTAGTTGTGGATCTCGTGCGCGAATCCGGGCGGATCGATGACTTTTCCGACGCCGGCGACGACGAACACGGCAGCCAGAACGAACTGAACGCGGATCGTCAGCCAGGACGAGGAGGACACGCGTCCGCTCACGGCGCGGACCCTTTCGTCACCGGCTGTCCTCGCTTCTGCCAGTCGGGATAGCCGTCCTTGTAGACCAGGATGTTGTCGAAGCCCACCTTGTAGAGCTTCTCGCCGAGGGTGTGCGAGTCTTCGCAGTCGCCGCCGCTGCAGTAGACGACGACCGGCGCGCTCTGGTCCCGGCCTTCGGCGAAGAGAGCCCGCACTTTGTCGTCCACGTCGGACTCCCAGACGGAGATCGAGCGGGCGCCGGGAATGTGGCCGTCGCGATACACGCTCGAGCGCCGCGCGTCGAGGAACAGGACGTCGCCGCGCGCGTGAAGCGCCGCGACGTCGTCGAACGAAATCTCGAGCCACGCCTTGTCGGGATGCGGCGGGAATTCTTTCCCGGCGGGCGCCGCCGCCGCCGAGGACGTCACGGCGGGCGAAGGAGCGGACGCCGGCTGCCCGGCCCCGGGAGCCGGACGCGAAGCGTCCTCCGAGTACGAGCCGACCCAGCGGAGCTTTCGCTCGGAGCCGGCCAGCGCGTTGGAGACGACTGCGGCGGCGACGGCCAGGACGACGATGGCGACCGTCTCGCGCCAGAAACTCCCGCGTCTCATCGGAAACTCATCTTAGCCGCCAAACGAGGGCATTCCTCCCCAAATTTCCCTTTTCGCGAAGGCGCGCTCAGGCGGATCCGAGGCGGGTCGCGACGTCGGCGAGCAGATCGAGCGAGCGGTAGTCCGTCAGGTCGAGATGAAGCGGCGTCAGCGAAATGAACTTCTCGGCCACGGCCGAGAGGTCGGTGCCGTGCTCGATGTCGCCCTGGGGCGGCGTCGCGCCGATCCAGTAGTACGGCCGCCCCCGCGGATCCTTCTTCTCGATGACGGCCTCGCCGTACCGGCGCCTCCCCTGACGGACGACGCGCACGCCCCGCGGCGGGCCCGCGGGAACGTTGACGTTGATCGAGCGTGCCCGGAGGCAGCGGTTTCTCGAGCAGATCGCGGCCGAGCTGCGCGGCGAAAGCGGCCGCGGCGTCGAACGTGAAGCCCGACTCGATCTCCTGCGAGATGGCGACCGACGAAATGCCGATGAGCGTTCCCTCGAAGGCGGCGGAGACCGTGCCCGAGTACGTCACGTCGTCGCCGAGATTCAGGCCCAGGTTGATTCCGGAGAAGAGAAGCTTCGGGCGGTCGTCCTTCAGGAGGTGCAGCACACCCCAGTTCACGCAATCGGTCGGCGTTCCGTCGACCGACCATCGCTGAGGCCCGATCTGCTTGGCCCGCAGAGGATGTTGCAGCGTCAGTGAATGACCCGCGGCGCTGCGCTCCTGATCGGGCGCCACGGTGAAGACGTCGCCGACCTCCGAGAGCGCGGCGGAGAGGCGCTCGATCCCCTCCGAGAAGACGCCGTCGTCGTTGGTGACGAGGATCCGCGGCCGGGTCATGCGCCCGGGGCGCTCGGAGCGGGAGGCGGCATCACGAACATGAGGATGAGGTAGGCGAGGATGCCGGGGAACGCGACCGACACGATCGAGATCAGGACGTAGGCGACGCGCACGACCGTTGGATCGAGATCGAAGTATTCGGCCAGACCTCCGCAGACCCCGGCGATCATCTTGTGGCGGCTCGAGCGCGTCAGGCGGCGGACCGGAGGCGTCGAGCTCACGCCGCTCCCCCCTCGTAGACGACGCTGTTCTTCTCGGTCTCGTGCAGCGCGACGCGCACGAGCCTCGCCGGCGCGACCCGAGGCGCGAGCTGCCGCCAGATCGCCACCGCGATGTTCTCGGCCGTCGGATTGATTCCCGCGAGAAAGTCCACGTCGTAGTTCAGGTGCCGCCGGTCGAGGCGTCGGACGACCGACTCCTGCACGGCCTGCTTGAGATGGCCAAAATCCATGACGTAGCCGGTCTCCGAGTCGATGTCCCCTTCGACCGTCACCTCGAGGCCGTACGTGTGCCCGTGGCCGTTCGGGTTGTTGCACTTGTCGAAAACGCGGCGGTTCTGCGCCTCGTCCCAATCCTCGCGATGCAGCCTGTGGGCCGCCGCGAAATGAGATCCCGACACCAGCCGCACGCGCACGCCCGCGATTCTAGCGCCCGTTTGACAGGTCCGGCGGACCCTGTTCAAATGCGCTTCCCGGTCGGGATGTGGCGCAGTCTGGTAGCGTACCTGAATGGGGTTCAGGGGGTCCCGGGTTCGAATCCCGGCATCCCGACCAAATTCTCCCGCACCGCACCGCAGCACTCAGCTGCGTAACTCACCGAATCATCGAGCCTTCTCGCGAAAACGAGGAGGCTCGATTTTTGGCGAATCGGGGATTGTCTGGCGTACTCCGACGCAGATTCACGCACACATTCGCGCACACCTCAAATGCCTCGGCGTCTCGCCTCGGAGCCGCTCGCCTTGGGTCTGCCCAGCCCCAGAGGCAGTGGCTGAGGCGAAGGCGGGGTCAAAGGCGGGAGTTTCGGGGTCACCCGGGACTCCAACTCGCCTTGAAATCGCTGACGGCTTCGTCGAACGCCTAAGGTCCGTAGAGCTGCAATGCGAATGTCTTGACGAGGAAGACGGCCATCTGACCTCGACTGACTGGATTGCCCGGGCAGTACATGCCGCCCCCGCACCCTCCTGTGACGCCCTCGTGGAAAAGCTGCTCGATCCAGTCGACCGCGAAGGCCGGCGTCGGACTGCACTCGACGTCGGTGAAGATCCCGGTGCATGCGGGTGGCGCATACGCTGAACCGTGTTCGGCCTTCAGCAGAAAGACGGCCATCTGGGCCCGTGTGACGGGATTGGTCGGGCAATAGTTGCCTCCGCCGCAGCCTCCACTGATGGCGAAGCCGGCGAGCTGCTCGATGAACGGCGCGAACGGGTTGCTCGCCGGAACGTCGCTGAAAACCGTTCCCGTGGCCGGCGGCGGTATTTCGGCCGCGCCCAACTTGGATTTCATCAAGAAGACCGCCATCTGGGCCCGCGTCACGGAGTTGCTCGGGCAATAACCACCGCCGGTGCAGCCGCCGGTGATGCCGTTGTGAAACAGGTTCTCGATAAACGCGTAGAACGGGTCAGACGTCGGCACGTCCGGGAAACTGTTGCCGACGTGCAGCTTCCAGATCTTCGTGATGGAGCCGACGTTCAAGCCCTCGGTGAAATTCGCATCCCAGTGTTGGGTCGGACGTGTACCTGAGACCGTCATGAGGTAGCAGTCGGCCGTGGCGGTATTGCAGTCTCGGGTGGCATCGGGACCCACGGTTCCATAGTCCGCGGAGCTGTCGTTGATGGTGTAGCTTGGGCCTGCGGGGCCAGTAAGGGTCGTGGCAGTTCCGGTGAAGGTCTCCGGGCTGGTCAGGGTATTCCGCCACGCGGGCGCGACTTGCACAGTCTCACCCGGCTCGAGCACACCGTTGGCATTTGAGCTACTCCCCGTAATGTCACGAGCGTCAACGGCCATGGCCTGGGCCGTCGCCGGACCTACCGTGATTCGGCCGATCTGGTTGCCGCTATATTCGCTGAACCACAGGGCACCGTCCGAGCCGGCGACGATCCCTTCAGGTGAGCTGTCGGCGGCGGGGATCGTGAACTCTGTGAAGACGCCTGCCGGCGTGATCCGCCCGATCTTGTTGCCAAGCTCTTCGGTAAACCAGACATTGCCATCCGGCCCGGAAGCGATCCTGACAGCGAAACTGCTGGCGGTGGGGATCGTGAACTCTGTGAAGACGCCTGCCGTGGTGATCCGCCCGATCTTGTTGGCGCCAAGCTCCGTGAACCAGAGCTTGCCATCCGGCCCAGCCGCAATCCCCTGAGAAAAGCTGTCGGTGGTCGGGATCGTAAACTCGGTGATCACACCAACCGTCGTGATCCGCCCTATTTTGTTCGTAAAGTTCTCGGTGAACCAGAGGTTGCCGTCCGGGCCGGCAGCGATCTCGACAAGGTTGCTGCCGACGGTGGGGATTGCGAACTCAGTGAAGACGCCGGCGGGAGTGATGCGTCCGATCTTGTTGCCGGTCCCTTCGGTGAACCAGAGATTGCCATCAGAGCCGGCCACGATGCCGATAGGGTTGCTGCCCAGCGTAGGGGTTGGGAACTCGGTGAAGACGCCCGTGGTGGTGATCCGTCCGATCTTGTTGCTGCTCTCTTCGGTGAACCAGAGGTTGCCATCCGGCCCGACCGCGATACCAACCGGGTTGCTGCCCACAGTGGGGATCGTGAACTCAGTGAAGATACCTGCGGTGGTGATCCTCCCTATCTGGCCGGCAGCATGCTCCGTGAACCAGAGGGCCTCGTCCGGGCCGGAAGCGATCCCGAAAGGGCCGCTGACAGTGGTGGGGACCATAAACTCCGTAGTGACTTGACCACGAGCGACACCCGCGCAGACCGCGCCGAGACCCATGAGGATCAGCAGAGAAAGATGCTGAGTGCGGTATCGCATGATTCCTCCCTGTTTCATCGTGCGCCACGACGCGATCGCGCGCTCTCGGATCCGCCGCCTCTTCCGCGATTCCCGAATGTACCGCCGGTGGGTGCAAACCGCGCACGCGCCCCTGGTCGACGGTTCATGGCCCATTCAGGGAGCCGGCTCGAGGGCGACCTCCTCACCCACAGCTTAAGGTAGCTAAGCCGTTCGTCAGTGGGCGCATAGGCAGTCGAGACGGACGAGGCGAACCCGATGTCAATTCGCTTGCTGAACTCAGGGGCGCGCACAGGCGCTGTTCGAATTCATCGAGCAGACAGGTACGGTGGAAGGAGATATCACGTGACAACCTCAGCAGCGGCAAGCAGTCGCATTGCCCGACGATTCATTCGAGATCTCTGCCTACCCGACAGGTTGCTGTTTTCGGGGAAACCATGCTGACTCCCGCCAGCGCCGAGAGGGAGACGGGATCTCGTATGGGCCGAGACAAGCGCCGGCTGAGAGTGTTATCGGCAGAGGGCCGAACGGGATGATAACTATCCCCACGCCCGAGAGGCGCAGCTTGCCTTTGCGCCTTGCCCGCTCCTCCTTAATCAAGAAGAAGATGACTGGTGTGACGAAGAGTACATGGATGGTCGACGTGACTATGGCACCGACGAATCGGCGTCGCGCCGAGCCGAGGCCCGACCCTGATTTCTACCTCGCCACCCATCCGTCAATTCCCCATTGCTCCCCTACAGCTTGACTATACTTGCGCTCGTGGAGCGGAAAACACCTCGTCGTGGTTCACGGATAGCCGGCGCCCTCTGCCTGGGGATGTTCTGCGGTGTCTTGGTCGGCGATGATCTGCTCCCCAAGATCGACCCCTGGGTCATCCAGACCGCAACGACCGGCGAAGTGGAGTTCCTCGTCATGCTTCGCCAGCAAGCCGACCTGCGCGGGGCCCGCAACCTTTCGACGAAGGTGGAGAAGGGCGCTTTCGTGCTCGACGCTCTGCGATCCACCGCCGAGCTCACTCAGGCGCCCGTGTTGGCCTTGCTCGAATCGCGCGGCGCGCCGCATCACGCCTACTGGGTTGCGAACGTCATCTGGGTTCGGGGAAATCGGACCCTTGCCGAGGAGCTCGCGGCGCGCGACGACGTATTCCACATCTATGCGAACCCGGCGGTCCGTTTCGAAGGCCCGGTCGCCCCTCCGGTCGCCGAGCCTTCCTCGCCGGCGACGATCGAGTGGAACGTGTCTCAGATCCACGCGCCCGACGTCTGGGCTCTAGGATTTACGGGCCAGGGCGTGGTCGTCGCCGGAAGCGACACCGGATATGAATGGGACCATCCGGCTCTCAAGTCCCACTACCGCGGCTGGCTGGGATCCTCGGCGGACCACAACTACAGCTGGCACGACGCGATCCACTCGAGCAGCGGCATCTGCGGGGCGGACGCCCCGGCGCCCTGCGACGACAACGGACACGGCACACACACCATGGGGACCATGGTCGGCGACGACGGAGGCGGAAATCAGGTCGGAGTGGCGCCGGGAGCGAAGTGGATCGGCTGCCGCAACCTGGATCAGGGCATCGGGACGCCGGCGACGGACACCGAATGCCTTCAGTGGTTCATCGCCCCGACGGATCTCGCGAACCAGAACCCCGAGCCTTTTGAAGCGCCCGACGTCGTCAACACGTCGTGGACCTGCTCGGCGGCTGAAGGATGCACCGATCCGACCGCGCTTCAGACGGCGGTCGAAAGCGTCCGCGCGGCGGGGATCGAGCTCGTGGCCGCGACCGGCAACTCCGGTCCGGGATGCAGCACCGTCGGGGAACCCCCGGCCATCTACGATGCGGCTTTCTCCGTGGGCGCGACCACGAACACCGACGCGATCGCGAATTTCTCGAGTCGAGGCCCCGTGACGGTCGACGGGAGCAGCCGCCTGAAACCCGACGTCAGTGCCCCCGGCGTCAGCATCCGCTCGAGTTACACAACCAACAGCTACGTGGTCCTCAGCGGGACCAGCATGGCCGCGCCGCACGTCGGCGGGCTCGTCGCCCTGTTTCTGTCCGCGAACCCGGAGCTCAGGGGTAACCCGGACGCGATCGAGTCCTTCATCATCGCTTCGTCCGTGCCGGTCACGGTCAGCCCGGCTCAGACCTGTGGAGGCACTCCGAGCGGCTCGATCCCGAACAACTCCTTCGGCTGGGGACGTGTCGACGCGCTGGCCGCTCTCTGTGCGTCCGTGCCGGAACCTGTGGCTCTCGCCCTCGACACCGCAGGCAATCAGATATGGGAACCGGGCGAGGCGGTCGTGCTCAGCCCGTCGTTCTTCAACTTCTGCGACGCGTCGCTCCTTCTCACGGGCTCGATCTCGAACCTCACCGGCCCCCCGGGCGCGACCTACACGATCCTCGATGGCGCTGCGAATTACGGCACCATTTCGCCCGGTACTCTCGGAAGCTGCCTCGACACCGGCGATTGCTACTCCGTGTCGGTCAGTAATCCGGCGGCGCGCCCCGCGGCACATTGGGACGCCTCGGTCCAGGAGAGTCTCTCGAACGGCCGGATGCTGGATTGGCGGCTGCACATCGGCGAGAGCTTCGCCGACGTTCCGACGTCGAGCCTCTTCTATCCATTCGCCGAGAACATCTTCCACAATGGCGTGACCGGCGGATGCGGGGGGACGGATTACTGCCCCGCGGTCGCCACGCTGCGCAAACAAATGGCAGTCTTCGTACTGAAGGCGAAGGAAGGCGCCACATACGTGCCGCCTCCCGCGATCGGGATCTTCGTGGACGTGCCGAGCTCCGACCCATTCGCTCCCTGGATCGAGGAACTCTTCCGCCGCGGCGTCGTTGCGGGCTGCGGTGCGGGACCCGCCTATTGTCCGGGCAATCCGGTGCTACGTCAGCAGATGTCGGTCTTCCTTCTCAAAACACTCCTCGGCTCGGCCTATACTCCTCCGGCCTGCACCGGTCTCTTCGCGGACGTGCCGTGTTCGAACCCGTTCGCTTCCTGGATCGAGGATCTCTTCCATCGCGGGATCGCGGCGGGATGCGGCGGCGGAAAATTTTGCCCGGCCAATGCCACAACCCGAGGGCAGATGGCCCCTTTCCTGGTGAAGACGTTCTCCCTTCTCCTCTACGGACCGTAGCCGAGTGGACGGTCACCCGATAGCCTCACCGGGGGTTTCGGAACTTGACACCGGCGCCCTGAGAGCGCCGTCCCAGCCGATACTGCCTCCCAACCGTGCCACTGAAAAGATCCGGTGAGCGCCCTGCCGCCGGGCGTCGACGTGCCTGCTGAGAACTTCCCATCGACCGTGTATACCGGGGTTTGCGCAAATTCCACGGCTCAACAGATCTGAGGGAGAACTAGCCCCGGCTGGCACGAATGACCGTGCCGTGGCACGAATCGGGACCTTTGCGTCCGAGGAGCTATTGAGGACAGAGGTCTTCGTGCCGGAAGCCCAACGGCGTCGATACCGGGCGACTCTTGCGTCTCGTTAGTTTCGTGCCATAGCACGGTCATTCGTGCCACCTAGAGAGGGCGGGAGCCTCGACTCAAACGCCGTCAGATCGGCGCAAATTGCGACAGGGGCGGCAGATCGGCCGCTCCGCTGCTCGCCTCGACTCCGAACCGACGTGAAGATACGAGGACTTTCCAGTGGCACGATTGGAAGGCTGCAGCCCGAGATCCTCGCTCTCCGTCACCAACTCTCAGTCTTGGAAAGGTCGCGTTCTGCTCGGCTGTCGTTCACCTGCTGGGACCGGGCTCTCTGGGCCTTCCTCCTCCGTCATTGGAACGGCTGGAAGGACAGCATGGTTCTGGTCAAGCCGGAGACCGTGATCGCCTGGCACCGCTCGGCCTTCCGCCTCTTCTGGCGCCGGAAGTCTCTTGCCGGCCGCCCGACCACACGTGCCGAGATTCGCCGCCTCATCCGCCAGATGGCCTACGAGAACCCAACCTGGGGCGCGCCCAGAATCCACGGAGAGCTCTTAAAGCTCGAATACCTCGTCGGCGAGCGCACTGTCTCCCGCTATCTGGCCCGCCTCCGCCCCCAGCCCTCCAAGCCAAGGTCTCAATCCTGGGCAACCTTCCTCAAGAACCACGCTCGCGACATCGTCGCCGCCGACATATTCGTTGTTCCCACCATCCGGTTCCAGGTCCTCTACATCTTCATCATCCTGGGCCTAGAACGCCGACGCCTGCTCTTCGCCAACGTGCGGTGCGAGCCCCGCGGATGAACGCTTTCGCCGAACGGGTCATCGGCACCCTGCGCCGCGAATGCTTCGACCACTTGATCGTACTGAACCTAGAACACGCCCGGCACCTACTCGCTGAATTCCGCGACTTCTACAACCACGACAGAGTCCACCTCGCCTTGGGAAAGGACGCGCCCGACCACCGCCCCACGGAGCCGCCTGATCTCGGGAGCGTCGTCGCCCTTCCCCGCCTCGGCGGCCTGCTCCATCGCTACCCCGCCGCGCGGCTTAGGCCCGCTCCCCAGTTGCTGGCTCCCGTGCGCCTGGCCAAGCCGCCTCCAAAACCGCCTGCCGAACGCCCTATCCTGTGTGCGGCCCCAGAGAAATCCAGCAAGAGCCGCGACATGAAAATCGGCCCGCGCGCGCTCCGCCGTCATCTCAACCTCGGCCACAGCCTGATCTCCGCCGCGAATGGGATTTTGGCGAACCACAGGCGGGGCCGACGGGACTCCAACTCGAAGGCTTCCTGTCTAACTCCAAACGGCTCAGAGGCCGAGGCCTCGGCTGTCCGTGTGACTCCCGCGCCTCCGCGGTCGTCGCTCTGCTACCGCCCTAGAAGCGCAGGCCAGTTGAGCAGAACCGAGATCGGCGCGGGATCGGGCTTGTCGAGATCGACCAAGAAACGTCCGTCGGACGCGACGTCGAAATCCCATATCGTTCCCTGCACATGGAAGAGCGGCACGGGCGCCGAAAGATCGAGCGTGGTGCTTCCGCGCACGGAAACCGACAGCACCTGGTCGCCGGGACGACCGACGTAGTAGAGCTCTGTCCCGTCCCGCCGCCATCGCGGAATGCGACCACCCCCAACCGAGATCTGCCTTGTCTGGCCCCCTCCGTCTCGAGGCGTCACATACACATCCCAGGCACCCGATTCTTTGGAGGCATAGGCGATCCAGCGCCCGTCCGGCGAGAACCGGCCGCCCTCGGCGCTGAACCGCGCGGCCCCAATCGGTATCGTTTCCTTCTTGCCGGTCACAGGCACCATCCGAAGGTCTCCGTCGGAATAATCGGTAAAAAGGAGGAATCGCCCATCCGGGGAAGAGTCCTCCGGCTGCGGGACTCCGGGGCTCGCCAAGAATTCGGTTTCAGCTCCCGGCGAGGTTACGGGAACCTTGTAGATGTGGGGCGGCACCTTCCGATCGCTTCGGAAGAAGAGCGACTTCCCGTCCGCGGACCATACGGGCCCCTGGTCGTCCGACGGACTGTGCGACAGGCGAACGCCAACATTGCGCGACAGCTCCCACAGCCAGATGTGAGAACTGCCGAGCTTGGAGTCCTCGACTTGCATCGCGACCGTCTGCCCGTCCGGGGATAGGCGGAACGCACCGACGCTGGCTGTCGGCCCGAGCCGTCCGAGCTCGCTACCCGCGCGGTTGAACCAGGCGAGCGTCGTAGGTCTGGTTCCCTGCTCGTATGCCACCGACACGTTTCGGGAAGCCGTGAAGCCGACGTTGCCCGCATGCGAGAAGGTGTAAACGCTTTCGGCGAGCACGACCGGTTCCCCTCGTAGACGCATATTGACCAGATCGAAGGGCTGAGCCATCAGGGATCCCTGCTGTCCGAAGAGCAGGAAGCCTGGAGGAGTGTACTCAACGCGGGTATCGATCGTGTTCGTGACGGGGGAGGTTTGCGTCGAGTCGATCGAGCCCGCACGGATCTCGTGCCTCTCTCCCGCGCCGCTCAATGTCAGGAACAGGAAGTGCCGTCCGTCGGGAAGAAACTGCGGCCACAGTGCCGGGTGGCCCGATGAATCCGGCCGGATCAAGATCCGGGGCTTCGCTCCGGAATCGGGAACGCTGTAGATCGCGGCGCTCGAACCGAGGTTTCCGGTGAACAGGATCGTTCCGTTCGCACTCCAGGTGGGAACGCACCACAAGGCTGTTTCGCAAATGATCCGGGAAGGGCCTCCGGAGGCCGACACCGACTGTAACTTGCCGTCCGCGAAGAAGCCGATCGAGTGGCCGTCCGGCGACCAGAACGGGGAGATCGCCCCTTCCGTTCCATCCAGAGGCTTGGCTTCGACCGCGTCGAGGGGCCGGACATAAAGCCGCTGCCGGCCGCCACGAGCACCCACGAAGACCAGACGGCCCCCATCGGGCGAGAGAGCCGATTGCGTGTAGATCTCGGCCGATCCCAAGCCGACGCTCTCGGGGAGCACGACTGAGAATCTCACAGCAGCGGAACCGATCGGTCTGGCGGTCGGCCGGATCAGGCGCGCCATCAGAGCCACGCCTAAGATCACCGTCAGGATCCAAGGCAGAACGCGGCGCCACGAGTCAGGGCGAATCGGAGCCACCGCGTTGCCACCGCTTGCTTCCGAAACGCGCGCCCTCAGCGTCGCGAGATCGCGCGAGAGATCTCGCGTCGAGGCGTAGCGGTCCTCCGGGCTCTTGGCCAGGCACCGCTCGACGACCCAGCGCAACGGCGCGGGCGTGGCGGGGCTGAGCGTTTCGATCGGTTCTGGCTCTTCGCGGATGATCGCCGACAACGTCTCGGGAACGGTCGTTTTCGCAAACGCCCGCCTGCCGGTCGCCATCTCGTAAACGATCGAACCAAACGAGAACTGGTCGGAGCGAGAGTCCAGCGGCTCGCCAACCGCCTGCTCGGGCGACATGTAACCGACGGTTCCCATGACGATCCCGGGCTCCGTTGCTCCTGACACGGTCGGCGCGCACGTGGCTTGCGTCGGATCCTCCGGTTGCGTGAGCTTCGCCAGCCCGAAGTCCAAGATCTTCGCGAAGCCGTCCTTCGTGACCATGATGTTTTCGGGCTTCAGGTCCCGATGCACGATCCCCGCGCCATGTGCCTTGGCCAGACCGTCGGCCACCTGGGTGGCGATCGCCAGGAGCCGTCTGGTCTGCAGCGCTCCCTCGGCCAGAATCTCTCGCAGCGTCCGGCCGTCCAGGAGTTCCATGGCAATGAACGAAGTGCCGCCTGATTCGCCGATGTCATGGATCGTGACGATGTTCGGATGATTCAGTGCCGAGGCCGAGCAGGCTTCCTTCTCGAAGCGCTTCAGCCGCTCCGGGTCCGATGACACGCCGGCCGGCAGCACCTTGACGGCCACCTCGCGCCCCAACCGCGTGTCGCGCGCCCGGTAGACCTCCCCCATCCCGCCCGCGCCCAAAGGCGCGAGGATCTCGTAAGGGCCAAGGCGAGTCCCGACTGGGAGTGTCATCGAACGGATGCCGGAACGGATGATACGTCGCGGTGCCGGTCGCTTAGGGGTGGATCGCGAACATCGGATCCGTCGTCGCACCCATGCCCGAATTCCTTAGGAAAAGTGGGGGTTTCCGCCGGGTTCGAATCCCGGCATCCCGACCAAATCAAAACCTGCAAAAACCAATCCAACTCGCGTGATCGCGCGGGATACCCGCGAGTTTGCGAAGGCCACCGCCTCTCGCACTTTTCGTCAGGTTGGGGTTTTTGAGGATACTTCCGGGTCCGCATTCGGACACAACCTCGACCCGTGGGTCCGCGAGGCGACGCCCGACAACCCGTGCTTCGCCGGATTACGGTTGCCCGTCCGCTTGCGCCTCGGGCCTGATCCTGTACGCCGCTGGCCAGCGCACCTCGTAGAGCTCGCGGAACTGACAGTCCTCCGCCGAGCAGCGAAGTTCGACGCGCTTGCGATCGTCCTCCGCTGTGTAGAACCCGTGCTGCATTCCGTGCGTTGGGCAGGGGCTCCGAAGCGCACGCCGATCCGGGTGGGTTTCCTCGTCCTCCGACATCGACCGTCACCTCGCGATGGA
This sequence comes from uncultured Acidobacteriota bacterium, assembly GCA_963738945.1. Taxonomy (GTDB): domain Bacteria; phylum Acidobacteriota; class Thermoanaerobaculia; order UBA5066; family Gp7-AA6; genus DAHUXD01. The sequence continues at coordinate 817,002 of CAVTYD010000002.1, read as the reverse complement.
AAGCCTACCAGCCTTCGGCGACCTTCAGGCTCGCCGCTGGGCCCACGCCCAATGAGCCAACCGCCTTTAGATTGCCAGACAAAGACGCGATGAGCGAGTCCGCTGCACGCGCGTGTTAGGCCGACCGGGCGGCCGGGAGACCGTCGAGAGATCTCCGGTTACTACGCGCTCGCTGGAGTTTTCGGCCATCTCCACGCGTACCAGACGACGAGTGATGTGAGCGAGATTTCAATGACTCCGTAGAAGACATAAAACAGCCAGCCCCACATTGTTTTCAAGATGATTGCCGTGTAGACGGCTCCGGCGACGATATTTAGCCATCGATTTGAGACCGGTGGCAACGCCACTGACAGAAAGATCATTAAGCTCGGGATTGCCAACATGACTGAGGCGCCCAACAAGACGCCTTGAGTCGTCGGTCCGACTCCAAAAAAGTCGCCGTTGAGAATGGCCTGCACTTTTCCCGGTTCGTATAAGCCGAAGTAGTCGGCATAAATGTAGCAGAACATTACGCTGGCCCAGAGGGCTGACAGCTTGACCTTGACGTTGATCTTGAGGTCCTCGAGACCGTGTGGAGTGTTGGCTGTTCCGTTCACTTCGAGTGTCCTTTCGGATTCGAACCGGCTCGCGTTACTAAGTGGCTCGATCACGTAATCAGCTCACGATACAGCGCTAAACGTTAAAGTCCATCACCAGCAGGACCTGATGCCCGCACAGCGATGCCTGGGCGGCCTAACGGGTGGCGCGTCAGCGGCGAGCGAAGAGCCGAAGGCGATGAGCGAGTCCGCTGGACGCGCGTGTTAGGCGACCTCACCAGGCCGACGAGACCGGGCGCGCAGGTGACGCCACATCCAACCGGGTAGAAACAGAACGAGCCCCCACACGGGAATGTTGAGCCAGGGCGCCCCGAAGGGAACCAGCACCCTCACCCAAGCCGGCAATTCGGGCGCGTCATGAGATGCGAAGGTGCTGAGGTACCCGAAGAACGTTATGGAGAGACCGCCGAGAAGGCTAACCTCAGCGAACATCAACTCGCCCTTCCATTCCCGACCGAGTGCCGCCACGCTAACGACGCAAAAAACAACCGCGACTCCCGCCCCGACTAGCAGTGAGGCTGAGAGAGGGAACTCGTAAGCTAGTGAAACTGGCACGCCGAGCGTGAATCCCACGAAAACGCCCATGCCGATAAACACAGCGTTGCGCCACGCGTCTGGCCCTCCGTTCCCTCTAGCCACCATCGGCCCCGGGGTCGCCTAACGGGTGGCGGGTCAGCGGCGAGCGATGAGCCGAAGGCGAAGAGCGAGTCCGCTGCACCCGCGTGTTAGGCGGCCTCACTTGCTAGTTACCCAGCCCAAGAGGAAGACGGCAGACAGGCCAGAGAGGCTTAGCAACAGACCGATGGCCACCTTGCGGCCAAGACCGACACGTCCGCGGCGCCACATGCGCCGAGCCGCCACGAATGACAGACACCCGAGTGCCGCAACGAGCCACAGCCAGGCGATGTCCGCCGGCGAGGTGAAGAGGCCGAACAGGTCGCGCGGTTGGCTTGCCACTAGCTACTCTAGGACGCCTAACGGGTAGCGCGTCAGCGGCGAGTGAGGAGGCGAAGCCGACGAACGAGTCCGCTGCACGCGCGTGTTAGGCAGCACCATGCTATCCAGCCTTCAGCGCCTGCGCCGCGGCCGGCCCTGGCTCCGGGAGGGTGCGGCACGGGCGCCTTCTGCCCCCAGAACCCAGTGCTCCGCGACCAGATGGCCGTCTTTCTGCTCAAAGCCCAGCACGGCTCCGCCTACGTGCCTCCGGCCTGCACGCCGCCGGGGGTCTTTCTCGACGTGCCTTGCCCGGGCACGTTCACCGACTGGATCGAGCAGCTCGCCGCGGAGAGCATCACCGGCGGTTGCGGCGGTGGCAACTACTGCCCCTCGGGCGACAGCACTCGAGGTCAGATGGCCGTCTTCATCGCCAAGACGTTCGGTCTGCAGTAACGAGGTAAAGCTGCACCGAGAGGACTCCAATCGACAGCGTCGGACCGGGTCGCTACGGCCCGAGGCCACAGGCGAACATCGGACCATCGTCGCACCCAGGCCCGAATTCCATAGGACAAGTGCGGGTTTCCGCCGGCGTCGAATCCCGGCATCCCGACCAAAATTCCGCGCGCGGTTCCCGCCGACGCCTCCCTCCCATGATGGACCAGAGGCCGGACGATTCGCTGCCCCGGGCAAACGCCGTCTCAAAAGGGCATGATCACCGCGTAATGCGATACGAAGCCGGTCGTGCCTGGATGTTCATCGCCGCCGCGTCGGCTTTTCAAGTCGCGTGGATCGTGAGCCTACGGTTCATGAGCAGCCGCGTGAGGATCCTTCCCATCGGTGGATACCTCTTGTCGGGTCTGGGCGCGTCCGTGTTCCTGGCGCTCGCGATGCGGTCGCTGCCGATGTCGACGTCATATGCCGCGTGGATGGGCCTGGCTCTGGTCGGCGCCTTACTGGTGGATAGCCTTCTTTTTCATGAGCCGTGGAGCGCCGCGCGGATCGGCTGGGCCGTGGTCATCCTCATCGGCGTCTGCGGGCTGAGGCTGACGGCTCCGCGCTGACGCTTCGAATCGGCGTTGCCTCTCATCGCGGCGCGTCATCGACCCCCCGCCTCTAAAAGAGGTCGGGATCGATCGCGCGCACCTTCGACCGAACGCATCATCTTAGCGGGGTCGAAGCCGACGCCGCCTTTGAGGACGGTCTGCACTCTCTCGACGTCGTCGATGTTCTTCGCCCGGTTACCGGCAAGGACCACCAGATCCGCAGCCTTTCCGGCCGCTATGGAAACGAGCGCCGTGAGTCCGTCAAATCGCCAGTCCAACGTCGCCTTCGAGCACCGATGTCTTCAGACGCGGGCGCTCTCCGCTCTTCCACAGTGCAGCAGTGTGTAATACCCGATACCTGAGGGGCCCCCCGTCCGGTCTTTCGCTGCGCGCAATGGGGCGCGGGATGCAGACAAACTCGGTGCGCATCTCATCGGCCGACAATTGGACCTTCGCATAACCGTGTCCTCCGAGATCGACGAACTCGAGGTGCGGAGCGAGATCCGGGTTGGACAGCGACCGGGCGCGCTTGAGGTCGAAGCTCTTGGCATATTCAAGGCACGAGCGGACGCCGTGCTTCAGCAGCATGTTGTGCGTCCAGTCGGGCTTCGCGCCGTCCGGCCGATCGGCGAGGAACAGCGCGCGCAGCGGATCGGTCTTGGACAAGTTGTGCTCGAGGGCTTCCATGGTCCCTGCGCTTGATAGCGAGGCGCCGACGAAGCTCAAGCCTACGGGATCGAACTTGCCTGGCGGCAGTTCCGACGTCGCGTAGCCCGCCCAGAAGCTGTGGCGGTCGCCGGAGACGATCGCGAAGCCGGTGATCTTTGCGTCGCGCACGAGGTCGTAGATCTCGGCGCGCTCTCTGTAGGCCGATGCCGTAATCGCCGGTGGAGAGCGTGGCATAGGTGGTCTTCGGCCACGTTTCCTTGGTCAGGCCCGGCGGCAGATTTTGCGGGTCGGCGCGCGTGTCCGAGTGCGCCTTCTGAATTGCCCCAGATTTTCCACGTCGCGGTCGAATTGCGGAGCTGATCTTTGAACCAGGCCTTCTGCTCGGCGCCGAGGATCGTCTGCGGCGGCGCGTTGCGCTGCGAGTTGGGAACGTGCGCGCCATTGAAGCTGACTTCCGCCGGCGGATTCCCGCCGTTGAACGCACGGCCGCCGTCGAGAACCTGCGCCGCGTCCTCCGGAAACATGCCGGTGAACTCCGGCCCGAAAGCTCCGGCCGCCGGGTCGCTGAACGGGTCGGCGCTGCGATAGCTGTGCTGATCGGTGATGATGAGGTCGAGGTGTCTGCCGTAGCGATAAGAGCGGTAGCCGATCAGGCTGTTGATCGCGGCGAGGTTGTTTGGCTCGTCGCCGAGGCCGTTCTCGTCCCACTTCTCGATTGCGACATTCGTCACCGCGGGCGGATCGAAGCTGTCGAGCGAGGGTCCGCTGACCTTCTTGCAACGCGATGGCAGATATTCCCACCATGCCTGGTTGGCGGCGACCTTGATGCTCTGGCCGGGCGCGCGTCCTTGCCGGCCTTCTGGATGCTCTGCCAACCTTGCCACGAGAATTCGTGGTTGTCCCACATGGCGACGAACGGCCAGCGCGCGCGCGCGTCCTGCAGGTCGGGATCGGCGAGATAGCCTTTGTAGATGGCCCGGTAGCCATCGACCGTCAGCGGGAAGTGGAAGTTGCCGACCTTGTCGCCGTCCGGGATGCGCGCAACCTCGTAGATCGTGCGGTCGTAGCGTGTCTTCACCTCGTCGGGATACTCGACCACCTCGTAGATGAAATCGCCCAGGTGCAGAACGAAGCCGAGCTGTTGGGCGGCGGGAGCGCGTTCATCTTCGTAAATCATCCGGCGATAGGCGTTGAGCTTGCCCTCGTTGACGTCCTGACAGCTCACGAAGGCGAAGTTCACCGTGCGCGGATCGTTTGGCAACGGCGCGGTGATCGTGCGGCCGACCCGGCTGCCGTTTCCGTCGGCGTCGGTGAACCGATACCAGTAAGTGCGCGCCGGCTTGAGTCCGCCGATCAGAACGCGCGCGGTCCAGTCCGCGGCGCTCGAGACCGGCGCCTGCGCGTGCGCAATGACGCGGCGGAATGCCTCGTCCTCGGCGACCTCGACGGTCAGGAGCTGGCGTGTGCCCTGGGCAAACGGACGCCTCGTCCACAGGATGACGCTGTGCGGATCGGGATCGCCCGAGGCGACCCCCTGGGGATAGAGATCACGCCGCTCATGCCAGTGGACACGCGAACCTCGAGCCGGTCCGACCCATGCGAGCGAAGCACCGATTGCTGCTGCAGCTTTGAGAAAGGATCGGCGGCTAATCGTCATCGTCTCACTCCGTCCGGGCTGCAGTTGGCGTCACCTCAGGGTTCGGACGCGAACGCCCGCTGAGACAAGTACGTACTCCCTGCCCGTAAGTTGCTGTGGCGTGTGACGCATTCGATCGAATGCGACGATCCGGCAATATGAACGCCCGCTGCGCCCGCGGGTTAGGCGGCGTTTCACCGCCGCTCATCACCGACGCTGGAGAAGCGTTTCTCATCCCGCGCGCTCAGACGATCAGCGACACCTGTTCAAACCAGCCCGTACGCCTTCAGCTGGGTTGCCGCGCTCGAGACGAAGGCCTTGACGATCGTAATCGTCGGGATCGCCAACAGCAGCCCCGGGAGGCCGAACAGGATTCCGCCTCCGAGCACTCCGATCACCACCACGAGCGGGTGAAGTCGCGACGCGCCGCCGAGGACGAGCGGCTCGAATAACACGTTCTTGAAGAGCTCGATGAGGAGAACGCCCGCGACCAGCCAGATCGCCACGTTGTCCCCGTTGATCATCGGAAGCAGCGGATGGATCCGGTCCGCCAGGAGCGTGTAGCAGAGCCCGGTGACCATCGCGACCGCGGAACCGACGTAGGGGATCACGTTCGTCGCGCCCGCCAGGAACCCGAGCACGGCTGCCCACAGGACGGGAATGCCGACGACCGTGAAGAGGAGCGCCACGGCGAGGCCCAGAAGGGAGCACTCGAGAAAGACGCCACGAAGATAGCCCCCGAGAGCGCCGTCGAGATCCGCCAGAACAGCCAGTGTCGGCTCGAAGAGTCGGTTGGGAACGAGGGAGAGGAAACCGCGCTTGATCTCTCCGGTGTCGCGCAGGAGAAAGAGAAAGACCGTGGGCGCGACGACCCACGTCGACAGGATTGCCGCCAGCGCCCCGAGCGGCGTCTTGGCCGGCCGCGTCGACACCCCCAGGGCTCCGGCACGGAGATCACTCTCCGGGCTCCCGTCGACGTTCGGCACCAGCCCGCGCTGCACGAGCGTCTGGAGATTCGCCCGGTCGAAGCCGAGCAGCACGTCGGAATCCGCCGGCACGCTGGACATGCGCGCGTGCGCCTCGAGAAACCGTGCGCGCTCTTCGGGCGTCATGGCGAGGAGCCGGTTGATCCGATCCATCGCCGATTCCACGTCGTCCTGAGCGAACCGGTACATTCGGTTCCCTCGGGGCGAGACGTCGAGGCCCATCAGGCTCCTGTAGCGGTCGTTGATCTTGTGAAGAGCTCGGGTCTTGAGATCGAGGGTCCCGATTTCCGTCGGAACACCGGCTCGAACCACCCTGACGATCAGGAAGGCCGCCGAAACGAACGCCAGAAGCAACAGGCTGATCGCCAGGCCGCGCGTCACTCGGTAGCGCTCGAGGCCGACGACGACCGGGTCGCAGATGTAGGCGAGCAGGCCCCCGACCACTACCGGCAGGATCAGGCTCCGGATGCCCCAAAGCAGGAACCCCAGGAGAATCGCGCCCGCGATCGCTCCGAGAAGCTTGAGGACGATCTCAACCGCGCTGGGGGGGCTGTTTCTCGGCGCCATCGTTCGGCTCCTGATCGTGTTGCGCCAGGAATTGGGCTTCCACGAGCAGCTGGAGTCGACTCGCGGTGATCTCGGCGAGTTTCCTCAGGAGCTTGTTCGCCAGCAACGGCAAGGTGCGGGACAGGACTTCGAGATCGGGCCGGCCCAGAGCCACGACCGACACCGGACCGCGAGCGCGAGCCGAGCTCCATCGAACCACGTCACATCCCATGGCCGCGAGCTCCTCGAAGGAGGCCGGGGGCTCGAGCACGGCGAGAGGGAGCTCTTCCCCATTCGCCTTGCGCCGAATGATCTCCACCAACCCGCTGCGCACGACGAAGAGCGCCACTCCGGGCTTCCCCTGCTCGTAGATGTATTCCCCGTCGCGGTAACTCCGCTCGTGGGCGATCTGAGCGAGCCGCTTGAAATCCGCGTCTCCGAGCTCCTCGAACAGAGGGACCTGCTTGAGGAACGTCACGAGGTCACGACCCCTCTTGCCCGCGGCCGTCTGCGGCACCGGCCCGAATACCGCGAGCGACGCCGACCCTGCGGCGTCCACCGACTCCTTGTCCCCGGGCCTGGGCAACAGGAGCTCCCGCAGACCCCGCAGCGCGAGCCCGATCCTGGCGGGCCGATCCTCTCCGGGGGCTCTGGCCATCACGTCAACGGGTTCTTGACCACTCGCGGCCTCGACCTGGTGCTGCTCTTTCGTCCGCGTTCATGCAGGGCGCGTCGGCAACCCCGAGAACAGTATATGAGCCCATTCCACGCTGTAGCGCGTCGGGGACGTCACTCCTCGGCACCTGCCGCGCTCGCGATGAAGGAAGCCAGCTTGGCGTCGAGCTCTCGGGCCGCTTCGAGCACTGCCGGATTGGTTCCCATCAAGGTCGACGGCTTCAGGTAGGTCACTGAGCTGCCTTCTTCCGGCTTTCGATCCGTCAACAGAATCTCCACCGGCGCGAAGAGACCCGCCATGACGTCATGCCTCAGCATGGTGATCGCGATGAGCGGGTTCCCGAGTATCCAGCGAAGAACCTGGCGCCGAATACCGAACCGCGAAAGCCATCCGCCGTGGTCGAACTCGGCAAAGAACATGAAGCCGCTTTCGCCGACGAAGCGAGCCTCCACCTCATGCGCGAATTCGTCTGCAGTCGCCGCTTCCCGGGCCAACGCTCCCAGTTGAACCAGGTCGGCGCGCCCCATCCGAGCGCGCAAACGCTGCGCGAGCTGGTCGACGGTCAGTGCCGAGTCGACCCGCACCCGGACGCCGGTGAACTCCGTTTGCGAAACCCTTTCCGCAGACATCGGGACCTCCTCACAGCGTCGTCGCCCGGGCTGGGTCGATTTGTCGATCATCTCGCCTCGAGCCGGACCAGCGAAAGTGCGCGTTGCGCTCCCCTCTTCGAGCCCCAAAGCTGATCCAGCGAGTAGCTGCCAAACGTCGAGCACCGGTCCAGAACCTCCCACTTCACCGGCAGATCCGCGAGCAGGGGCTCGAGGCTCGTCCTCACGACGAGGAAAGCCTTCGGATGTTGCATCTGCGTAGGAATCTGCAGCCCAGGGTCGGCCACGATCTGCCACGCGAAGCCCGAGTAGAATTCGAGGCTCGTCGTCTCATCGCCCATCAGGAAACCATCGCAGCCTTCGGAGCACTCCGCTCGCACTCTCGCGCCCCAGGCCGGCAGCGGATCGAACCTGCCCAGTTTCTCGTCGGCGAGACGGACGGCCAGGCACAGGACCCCGCACGCGAGCGCGGCGCCGAACATCGCCGCCGAGCTCTTCGGCTTGAAACCGCACGCCGCCAGCGCGGTCACCAGGACGGCGAGCGCGACACCGAGAAAGGCGGTCACGCCCTGCCCGGCGGCAGCCGCCAGGAGTCCATGGGCATGGCTCCATATGCCGACGAACGCGAGCGCGATCAGTGCGGCGAGCGCCCAGGCGAGAGATTGCCACCGAGACTTTCGGGAGCCGTTCTCGAAGGCGCGCTCGGCCACGAGCGCCGCCGCCGGCGGCAGCAGCGTGACCGCATAGACCTCGCGCTTCATGACGAGCATCGACCAGAACACCAGCCCGAAAGCCAGCCAGCCGAGAGGAAGGCTCGATGGCCGGCGCCGGAAGAGCGAGGATGGAAGAAGCAGCGACCACGGGTACAGACCCCAGGCAAGGACGGAAAAATAGTACAAGGGGCTCCGATCCGGCAGCATGTAGAGGTGGCTCGTGCCGCGCAGGAACTGATTGCGCCAATAAAACACGACCCAGAACTCCTTCCCGAGTCGGCGGTACATGGCCCAATGCCAGGGAGTCAGCGCGGCCGCGAGCACGACCAGGGTCCACGCACCTCTTCGCCACACTCGCACGGGCAGACGGCGGTCGACGATCAGGGTGGTGGCCACGGCCCCGATCGGAAGTACGACGCCGATCAGGCCCTTGCAGCCGAAAGCCAGAGCGAGGGCCGCGCCCGAAAGCGCCCCCCACTTCGCGTCCGACCCAGCCTCGCAGCGCGCAGCCCTGTCCAGGATGATCGCCGCCAACAGAAGCGCGAGAGTGAGAAAGGCGTCGGCGGCAAACGTCATTCCGATGAAGACGAAGAGAGGCGAGAAGGTCAGCATGATGCCTGCGAGCAGTCCCGCTCGATGGCCGGCCCGGCTCCGAACCCACAGGCCCAGAAGAACGGCCGAGGCCAGGCCGGCGATTGCCGACGGCAGTCTCTCGGCGAATATCGAGACCCCCAACACCCGGTAGCTCGCCGCGATGATCCAGAACGGCAGGATGGGCTTATCGAGGAAGTAGTCCCCCTGGTAGCGCGGAACGAGATAGTCGCCGTTCACGAGCATCAGCGCCGGCGGCGACGCGTACATCGCCTCGTTGCCCCTCTGGAGCGGCGTGCCGTCGAGACGGCCGAGATAGAGGTAGAGCCCGAGGGCGATCGCCGCCAGCGCCAGGACGCGGGATAACGGGTCCAGGCGTCCGTCTCCCTGTGTCCGGGCGAGGCGCGTGACGGTTGGGAGCGTCATCGGATGGAGGGCGGACGGATGATACGTCGCGGTGCGGATCGGATCCCGTTCTCTCCGCCCGACATTTCCGAAGGCCCTCCCCAGCCGAAAAAAGAAGAGCCCCGGTTTCCCGGGGCTCTTCGCGGCGCTCGTAACGCTTATCTCGTCTTGACGCAGCCGCTATTTGCGTTGGACCATTCGTACTGGTAGCCGAACCCGGCGTCGATGAAGGGCGTCGGTGACCACGCGCATTTGTCGTCGGCCTCGTTGCCACTCCGGTCGTACCAGGCATTCCCATCCGGGTCGGTGACGGCCTCCCTGGTCTCATGGGTGGCGAAATGCTGGAAATTCTGCGCCGTGGTCCATCCGCTCGACTGGCAGCCGCTGCAACTCGGCTGAGGCATCGAGGAGTACTTCACGTCATTGCCGCTCCAGCTGAAATTGCTGTGGTAGGCGCAGTACTGAAGGTGCGGCCCACCGCAGGAAGTGGCGTTTCCGAGCGTCGAGTAGTAGCCGGCCGGCAGGAACACCTCGTAGATCGTGCTCGGGTCGAATACGCAGCCTCCGGCATTGAAGCAATGGACCACCTCAGCCTGGATCATTGCGTCCGTGACCGCGGCACTCGAAGGGTTGGCCGGGTCGATCCAGTACTGGTTGGTCAGGTTGTTCTGATGGATTCCCGAGTATTGGGTGATGACGTTGTACTCGCCGTTGGTGCCGTATTGCGCGAAGAAGCCCATCATCGAAGAAGCGAGGGCGCCCGGCGAGGCGTTCGTACCCCACGATGGCCCCCAAAAAATCTCCACGACTTTGGCGCTCGTGATCGTCGGGCCACCGTGGTAGGTGATGTTGACGCTCCGGCGTGCCTCCGGTTGCGAAAGGAGCGCCGGGTGGTCCTTGTACAGGAAGAGCTGGATCACGCGACCATCCTCGTCAACGACGCGTTGGGCCATGAGGGGGGCCGCCAGGGCCAGGGCCAGAATGCTGAATGCGAGCAGATATCGCCTCATCGACTGCTCCTTTCGGAAGGTTGAGAACATTCTAGGCCCGGTCTGGCGTGGCCTCAAGGGCCCTTCCGGGCTTGCGTCGCGGCGGATCTGGACGCGAGGACCGGCGGTCGTGCGCTTCGATGGAAGCGATATCTGTAGTGAGGAGACCCCACATCGGCGTCCCGTCGGCGCCGCGAACATCGAACGGGGCGTGCGTCTACCCCAGCGGCGGCGCGGAACACGCAGCCGACTCGCCGCCTCGCGCTGCGAGAACCGCTTCGGCCACAGGAGGACGGCGGCACCGGCGCCAGGTCCGGATTCTCGCGAAACGCGAAACCATGATCCACAGCGCGCGTATCCCCCGGATGTCATGAGAATGCGCGAGGCCTGGTTCGCGAGCCTCGTCGGACTTGTCGGAGGCGTCGCGGCCGTCTCCTCGAGCATGACCCACCATGCCGCAGCGCCGGTCCCCGGGGCACTGCAACCCGAGCGCGTCGTCGATGGCCAGACGCTCACCTCCGAGCGAGATCCGAAGGCCACCCTGCGCTTCGCCGATCGCTTTCGATATGTCGGAGGGCAGCGCTTCGTGCTCTACGGTGTGGCCGACGCGGAGCAGCACTTCTACGTGGACGCCGATAGCCAGGGCCGCATCCGACGTCTTTACTGGGTGCAGTTCGAGCACTACCTGCCCGGGAACGAGGGCCGCTACGACTATTCCGACCGCCTTCAAGTCGAGATGGGGGATCTGAGCTTCACGATCGACACCAAAGTCTTCGCGGATTACGCCAGCACGGTGTTCGGCGCGAACGCCAGGGACGACTCGGACCAGGCGCGGGCAGGCTCGCTCTTGCGAGGAAAGGGGTTCACGCTGCCGGCGGCCGCAGTCCGAACGAGGATGTTTCACCTTCCCGAGGTGACACACCGCTCCGAGCTGATGATCATCTACGCGGAGGTACTCACCGCGGAGGATTTTGCCGGGCGCGCCATCCCCCAAGAGAGCGCCGCAGAGAATCAATGGCCGGACCTCGCACGCCGAACCGTGGAGCACGCGCGAGACAGTCTGACGATCGTGGCGCCATCGCTCCAGCCACGCTGAATCGAGTCGCCGGACCACCACCGCTCAACATGCGCCTGCGGCGGACTTCGGCGGTCTGATACGCTCCCGCCTCCCGATCCCCTCCGACGGACGACGCTGACCACGCACCCTCGAGAAAGCCCGTCGCCGGCCTTCGGCGAGAAAGCGGTGTGCGTGATGGAATACGTGCTGCGGTTTTGGAAATGCGAGAAGTGTGGCCGGTCGAACAAGACCGTCGTCGCTCTCGACGGAACTGTGAAATGCGAATGGTGCAACGATCTGACGATGCTCCGGGGCTCGAACCGCCGCGATCTGGCGCGCCGCGGAGTCCGCATTGCGGCGTTGACCCTGGCTCTCCTCGGGGCATGCCTGGCCGGCGTGGCCCGTGGTCAAGTCATCACCGAGTTCCCCGTCCCCACCGCCAGCAGTGAACCCGCCCCCATAGCGGCCGGTCCGGACGGCAATCTCTGGTTCACTGAAATCACCGGCAACCGGATCGGCCGGATCACCACGTCCGGCATGGTCACCGAGTTTCCGGTGCCAACCGCCGCCAGCCAGCCGATCGGCATTGCAGCCGGCCCCGACGGGAATCTCTGGTTCACCGAGGGCGCTGGCAACAAAGTCGGGCGAATCACCACCGCCGGCGTGATCACGGAGTTCCCCGTTTCCACCGCCGGCAGCGTCCTTCGCGGCATAGCGTCCGGCCCCGACGGCAGCCTTTGGTTTGCGGAAGCGGGCGCCAATCAAATCGGGCGAATCACCACGGCCGGCGCGATTGTCGAGTTCCCCATCCTCACGGCCGGCAGCACGCCCGAGAACATCGTCGCCGGGCCGGATGGCAATCTCTGGTTCACCGAGTTTGCTCCTGGTGCCAGTCAGATCGGGCGGATCACGACTGCGGGCGTGGTCATGGAGTTCCCCACTCCCACGGCCGCCAGCGGCCCCATCGGAATCGTTTCAGGCCCGGATGGAAATCTCTGGTTTACCGAGCGCTTCGTCAACCAGATCGGACGGATCACGACCGCGGGGGTGGTCACCGAGTTCCCGATTCCCACGGCAGGCAGCGGCCCCGCTGCGATCGCGTCCGGCCCCGGCGACCTCTGGTTCACCGAGCTCCTGGGCAACCAGATTGGCCGAATCACGCCGGCCGGTGTCGTCACCGAGTTTCCCGTTCCCACGGCGGATAGCGGTCCCGAGGGCATCGTGTTCCTTCCCCACGGCGACCTCTGGTTCACCGAATCCAGCGGCAATCAGATCGGCAAGATCACGAGGGGACCGCTCACGCCGCAGCCCATGGACGTCGACGCCAACGAGGTCGCCGGCAGCGGCTCCAATGTCAACGGAGTTCTCGAGCCGGGCGAGACCGTCCAGGTTGCGCCGGTGTGGATGAACACGCTCACCTCGCCGCAATCGTTCGGAGGAACGGCGTCGAACCTGACGGGCCCTGCGGGGCCCGCGTACACGATCGATGACAGCGCCGCGGGCTACGGCACGGTTGCCGCGGGCGCGAGCGCTGACTGCATTGACTCCCCGGGCGGCTGTTATCTGATGACGGTCTCAGGCTCGCGGCCCGTCCAGCACTGGGACGCGACGTTCACCGAGACGCTCAGTGCATCCACGACTCCCGCTCAGCCCGCGATCATCGGGTTGCCCGTCAAGACCTGGACGCTGCACGTTGGCGAAAGCTTTCCGGACGTGCCGACGTCGAACTCGTTCTACGCGTTCGTCGAGAACCTCTTTCACAACGGCGTCACCGGTGGCTGCGGGGGCAGCGACTACTGCCCCGGGAACTCCGTGACCCGCGCCCAGATGGCGGTCTTCCTGATGAAGTCCAAGCTGGGAGCGGCGGAAATCCCTCCGCCGGCGACCGGCATCGTGTTCGCCGACGTCCCCGCAAGCAATCCCTTCGCAGCGTTCATCGAGCAGCTCGCACACTTTGGAATCACAGGCGGATGCGGCGGCGGCAACTACTGCCCCAATAACCCCGTCACCCGGGCCCAGATGGCGGCGTTCCTGATGAAGGCCCAGCACGGGTCGGCGTACGTCCCTCCCGCCTGCACCGGCGTCTTCCCCGACGTGACCTGCCCGTCCCAGTTCGCCGACTGGATCGAGCAGCTCCACGCTGAGGGAATCACAGCCGGTTGCGGCGGCGGCGACTATTGTCCGAACAGCCCGAACACGCGCGGCCAGATGGCTGTGTTCCTCGTCAAAACGTTCGGGCTGCTGCTGTACGGGCCGTAGGGGAAGACGTTCGGGCGCCTACTGTATCGACCCTGAAGGAGGCCCGAGATTCAAATGCGGTCTATCCTCGGGGCAGACGTCCAGCCGTAGCCGAACCAAGAACTCGCACCCCGACTCGCACTCCGACGCGTAACCTCCTGAGAGGCCTTGCGCAGTGCTCGTTTTCGAATCCCGGCATCTCGACCAACAACACCCGCGGCACTACGCGCTCTTCTTGCGGAATGTGCGCCAGAGGCCCCAATAGTGCGCGCGAGGCTTCGAGAGATATTCGACGCGCACCCTGACTGAGGCTCCGTGCCAACCGACGCCGTCGCCGATCCGTCCGGCGCATCCCCCGGTGCCTGTGCCAGGAAGACCGCTATCTGGCCGCGCGTGGATAGTGTTTCCTTGCCGAGGAGCACGCCGCTCTGCAAGCCCGACGTGTTGCCGCCGCGCGAATTTCACGCACAGCCATGCGCAAAGCCAGGTCTAGCGATCCTGGGCTTCAAACCGCCTGGATGCACTGTCCCGGGATAAGATGAACCGAATTTCGGGAGGGCATTCATCGTGAAGATGACAGGAAGCCCCTCGCGCCTCGCGCCCTGTTTCACCAACTCAATCGTCCTCCTCCTGTTCGCGTCTTGGGCATCTGCGAGCGGTCCGGCTTCCACTCAGACGCCGAGGTCGGCAACCGCCCGTACGGACACTTGCAATCGCGCCCCCTTCGACACGGGCTTTGTCTTGCCGACTGACCCGGAGCCCCTCGCGCTCGCCATCGCGGATTTCGACAACGACGGGTACCTCGATCTCGCGGTCGGGAGCGTCGACACTGGTGTCGTCACCGTCTACCCGGGCGATGGACTCGGACATTTCCGGCTCGGCCCCATGTTTACGGCGGGATCTCAGGTGGCGGCCCTGGCCGCGGCGGACTTCAACGGTGACGGCAACATGGATCTGGTCGTCGCCGCGATCGGCGCGGTCACGGTTTATCTCGGGGACGGCACGGGCTCGTTCACGGCCGGCGCCGCGATCGGCCCGGTATTCAACTCACCCATACTCCTGGCTGCCGCCGATCTCGACGGCAACGGCACGCCGGACGTGATCGTCGTGACTGACCAGGGGTCCGAGGAATCACTTTTTACATTTCTCAATGACGGACTCGGCAACTTCACCCCCGCCTCCGGGGTCGCAGCCGGCTTCCAGGCGAAGGGCATCCTGACAGCCGACTTCAACGGGGACGGGCACGTCGACGTCGCGATCCCGGTCCTCGGCGGTGCGCTGATTCTTCTCGGCGACGGCTCAGGCGGCTTTTTGTCGAGCGTCCCCTACCCCATCGGAAGCCCCGCGACCTCGCTCGCGGCGGCCGACTTCGATGGCGACGGCGTACTGGATCTCGTGGTCACGGGGGGATCCCCGTCCGACGCGGTCGCCATTCTGAAGGGAAGCGGTTCAGGAACCTTCGGAGCGCCGACGATCTATACCGTCCCATCGCAGCCCTCGTTCGTCAGCGCCGGCGATTACGATGGTGACGGGCACGCCGACATCGCGGTCGTGGGAGTGCGCTCCTCGGACGTGGCGATTCTCCACGGGGATGGAACCGGCCACTTCTCGATGTCTCCCGTTCGATTTTCCGTCGGCCTCCCGAGCGGAATCGCACAGGCCGACCTCAACCACGACGGGCTACCCGATCTCGTGCTACCCGATGACGTGGACGTCTCGGTGTTTCTCGGTTCGGGCGCCGACCTGTTCCAGGCTCCCGCGATTTACACGTCCGGAGCTGCGAACAACGCCGTCGCCGTGGCGGACTTCAACGGGGACGGCCTGCTCGACTTCGCGACGGCAAACCCGGACACGAATGACGTGTCGATCCTCGCGGGCGATGGGACCGGCCGCTTCGGCCTTCCCACGCGGTACGCGGCGGGCACCGAGGCATGGGCTCTGGCCGCCGCCGATTTCAACGGCGATGGACGCCAGGACCTCGCGGTCACGAACTATTCGGCGTCCACGGTCTCCATTCTCCTGGGCGACGGCAACGGGCATTTTGGCGCGCCGACTCCCCATGCCGTTGGCGCGAGCCCGGACGGCGTCGCGATCGGGGATTTCAATCGCGACGGAAACATGGATCTGGCCGTAGCAAACTGGGGCTCTCAAAGCGTCTCGGTTCTGCTGGGCAACGGCGACGGCGGCTTCTCACCCGCCATCAGCTATTCGGTCGAGGGCAATCCTCGAGCCGTCGTCGTCGCCGACTTCAACGGCGACGGCGTCCCGGACATCGCCGTCGCGAGTGAGCACGGCCCGGATGCTTCTGTTCTTCTCGGCGTTGGAGACGGGACATTCGGCACCTCCATCCCGACCACGACCTCCGACGGCGGTGTGGATCTGATGGCCGCCGACCTGAACGGGGACGATAACGTCGATCTCGTGGTTGGAACGAGTCAAGGGACCGTGGCGGTGTTCATGGGCAACGGGACGGGGAACTTCGCTCCTTACGGCACCTTTCTCATTGGGCAATTCCTGGGAGCCGTCGGCGTGGCGGACTTCAACGGTGACGGCTTTCCGGACATCGTCGCTACGGACTCCGACTTCCCGGGAGTGGAAGTTCTCCTCGGTGATGGTATCGGCCACTTCATGCCGAATTTCGATTTCGGTTCGGGCGGCGTTCCCCTTTCACTCAAGACCGCCGACCTGAACGGCGACGGCCGACCGGACCTCGGGATCGCCGCTTCGACGCCCGGCGGAGTCTCGGTATTCCTGAACGAGGCATTCGTAGTTCTTCCTCCTTCCCTCGGCCGCGCAAGCGTCGGCGCGCCGTATTCCGTAGCGTTCACGGTAGAAGGCGGGGCGCCGCTGGCGACGATCACGCTCAACGGAACTCCGCCCCCGGGCCTGACCTACTTCGGTAATAACGCGACGCTGGCTGGAACGCCTTCGGCAGCCGGCGACTTTCAATTCCAGGTGATCGCCATGGACATCGCCGGATGTTCGACCGCGACTCACTACACTCTCGCGGTCCGCGTGCCGACGAGCGTCGCCCTCTCGGTCTCCCCAACCGCTCCATTCGGTGGTCAGCCTGTGACGATCACCGCGACCGTGACGAGCCCCAACGGACAAACGCCGGACGGGGCCGTCATCTTCTACATCGACGGCGTTCCGCATGGCCCCGTCTCGGTTGTCAGCGGCGTCGCGGCTCTCACCTTGACTCTGTCCCCCGGAAGCCACCGCATCAGCGCAACCTACCAGGGCACTGGCACCTTCGCCGCCAACGCCTCCCCTGCCCTCACCCCGGTCGTGCTTGCGGCCACCATCCCAGCTCTCGGAGTGCCGGGCCTGGTGCTGCTGGCGCTCGCGCTATCGGCAGTGGGAACTTCGCTCCTCCGTTACGGCGAATAGTGGCGCACGCGGACGCCGTTGGCAGACAGATTGCCGAAGGCGAAACATCGAACCCATCGTCGCACCCATGCCCAAATTCCTTAGGAAAAGTGCGGGTTTCCCCCGGGTTCGAATCCCGGCATCCCGACCACATTCCCTGAGAAAACACGTGGCCGGGGGCTTGGTCGGGGGCTTCTCGTCCTCGTCGTTGTCATCGTCGTAGTCATCCTCGCGTCTTCGAGTTGATCGCCGCGAGACTCGCGCCGCCCCGCCCGGTTCCAAAATGATGCGCGCGCCGCAGAACGACGAGCCTGTCATAGCGCACTGCGCGCTCCAACGACCGTCCGGCGGTGGGAGAATGTGGGCGGATTGGAGGTGACGATGACCAGAGCGAGAAGAAGCAATCGGTTTCTCGGGTTGGTGATGCTAGCGATGCTCTACGCGGGTCTCGGAAATGCTCAGGTTTTCGGAATCCAGGACTACAACGTGACGACGATCCCCGCAGTGACGTTCACGGGTGCGTCCTTCCACATCTCGGGGAGCGTTGGTCGGTACGGCGATGTGAACGTAGACCAGCACTTCTACGCCCCGCTGCAGGTCCCGACCGGCGCGATCATCGACTACATCGGACTCAACAACCTGAATGACGGCACTCCCTCCGCGATCACCGTCACGCTTCTGGACCGGGACGCCAACGGCAGCGTGTTCACCGAACAGACCGTTCCAAGCCAACCTCACGCCGACTGGGAGACGGACAAGAACCCGACGCCATTCGGGATGGAATATATCTTGGGCCACGGCTTCGCGAAGATCCTCGATGTGGAGATCGCGTCGAGCCCGAACCTCCAGTTCTTCGGGTGGGTCGAAGTCTGGTGGAAGCGTTCCGTGAACAATCCTGGGACGGTGAGCTTCAACGACGTGCCGCCGACGGATCCCGCATACACGTTCATTGGAGCTCTCGGCGATTCCGGGATCACCTCCGGTTGCGGCGGCGGCAACTACTGCCCCGACGCAACGCTGACTCGACGCCAGATGGCGGTCTTCCTGGCGAAGGCGCTCGGGCTTTATTTGCCGGACTGAGATTCAGGCCGGGATTCTCAATCGGGCTGCCGGTCCCCCGTGGTCAGGGGCCGAAGGGCGGAACGGTCTCGGTGCCGGTGGCCTACGGCAGGATCCGAAACATCGGACACATCGTCGCACCCATGCCCGATTTCCTTAGGAAGAGTGCGGGTTTCCGCCGGGTTCGAATCCCGGCATCCCGAAAAAATTTGCTGAGCTAATCCAGCAAACTGCCCGCGACGACCGGCGCACTGTCCGCGACTCCCAAACTCGCGAGGTTACTCGTCGCCCTTCCTCACGAATGGGCGGAGGCTCCGCCGCCCCGATCGCTAACGCGATAGCATTCGGCGCGCCGAAGGAGGCGCCAGCCCGGTGACCCTCATCGAGAGCCCGATCTGCAGCCGAAGGTCCTCGAGGACTGACATTCGTCCTTCAGCAGCCGAGCGGTTCCTCAGGAAGTCCTCGCTTCTTCCTGCCTTGCCTATCCTGACCCTCCTTTCCCTGAGCCTTGCCCAAGTGGCATTTGCGGGCGCGAACATCTGGACGAGCAATGGGCCTGAAGGGGGACAGATCCGGGCGCTAGCGATCGACCCCACGACGGTTTCAACCGTCTACGCCGGAACCAGCCACGGCGCGATCAAGACCACCAATGGAGGAAGCGATTGGCATTCGATCAACGCCGGGCTGATGGGCGTCTCCGTCGGGGCGCTCGCTATTGATCCCGCGACTCCCTCTATCGTCTATGCGGGGACTTCGGCCGGGGTCTTCAAGACCACTGATGGCGGAGGCGGCTGGACCGCTGTCAACGCCGGACTGACCGACATCGATGTCCGTGCGCTGGCGATCGCCTCTGGCGTACCGTCCACACTCTACGCTGCGACCGACGGCGGCGTGTTCGAGAGCAGGGACGGCGGACAGACTTGGAGCGGTGCCAACACCGGCCTGTCGAGCACCCCTGTCTATTCGATTGCCATCGATCCCTCGTCACCGAGCACAATATACGCGGCAACTGGTGGTGGTGTATTCAAGAGCGGCGACGCCGGAGGCGACTGGAGCAGCGCCAACACAGGCCTCACCGTCACCGATGTAAACGCCATTGCCATCGACCCTTCAGGGCCGGCGATCTATGCGGGAACCGCCGACGGGGTCTTCAAGAGCGTCAATGGCGCAACAACCTGGACCGCCACGAGTCCGGTGGCCCCGACGTCGGACTCTTCTCCCGACATAAGTGCGTTTGCCATTGATCCCAAGACGCCGGCGACGGTTTACGCGTCCACACATGGCGAAATCGGTTATCCCTGCGTCGTCAAGAGCACCGATGGCGGTGAGCATTGGATCGAAGTCGAAACCGGGCTCGACAAGATCGAGGTCCTGGCCCTGGCGGTCGATCTCTCGACCTCAGGCACCGTTTACGCCGGCACCGAGGGCGCGGTCTTCAAGAGCACCGATGGCGCGAGTAACTGGAACAGCGTCACCGCCGGATTGGCCAATGGATATGTCTTCGCTCTTGCCGTTGACTCCAAGCAATCGACCACGATTTACGCCGGGACCGCCGGTGGCGTCATGAAGAGCACCGACCTCGGTCTGAATTGGAGAGCCGTCAACACAGGCCTGACTCATATGAGTGTCAAGGCCCTGGCCGTCGATCCCAGGGCCTTGGAAACGCTTTACGTGAGCACCTTGCTCGATGACGAACGCTCCACAATCGGCCCGGTCTTCAGGAGCACCGATGCCGGCGAAACGTGGAGCCCGACGACTCTGCCCCCGACGATTGGCCTTTCGCTGGCCGTCGATCCCGCGGGACCGGCCACCATCTATGCTGGTACGGCGACCGCTCTCTTCAAGAGCACGGACGGTGGGAACAGCTGGAACGAGTCGAGCAATGGCCTGCCGAGTTACCCGACAATCTTTGCGCTGGCCATCGATCCGTCAACCCCGGCCACGCTGTACGCAGGAACCAATTCAGGCGTCTTCAAGAGTGTGGATGGCGGCGGTACCTGGAGCGCACTCCTCAACGGCCTTCCCACCAATTCGTTCATTTTTTCGTTGGTTCTCGAGCCATCAGCCCCGGCCATCGTTTATGCCGGGACCAACGGAGGTGTTTTCAAGAGTACCGACGGCGGAGCCAATTGGAGCGCCTCGAGCAACGGTCTACCGAGCAGCTCCATCGAGTCACTGGTCATCGCTCCCTCGGATCCAACCACACTTTATGCCGTTGCCGCAGGGGGCGTTTTCAAGAGCAGCGACCGCGGCGGGACTTGGTCGCCGATGAATACAGGATTGACTAACCTCCTCGTCCAGGTCCTCGCCGTCGATCCGTCGCTGCCCGGAATGATCTATGCGGGAACTTTCGGCGACGGCGTGTTTGCCTACTTTGATTGCGCCGCCGCGGCGGAGGCCTGCGTCCAGCCTCGGCAGCCTGTGACTCCGCTCAAGATTCAAGAACAGCCGCGCCACCTCGCGCCACGGCCCTAGGTAGCCGCCTACTTCTCCCCCCTGCCTCTCGGCCAACGTCTCGCCGCTTCGGAAATCGGGAACGCCGAGGGCGCTCGACAGCATCGCGTCCATGGTCAAATCCGAATGCCGCGGGGCGGCAATCCGATTCTTGACGTCTCTGAAGCCGATTCAAGAACCCGAGGTCGTCGTCGTGCGCGTCGGCAAACAACTTCTCAGAGCAGCGGGCTGAAGAGGCGAAGCACATTCTCGAGAATTCGCTCCTTCAATGGCCGACGACTCCAGGCGGCGCGGTCGAGTGGTACGGACTGCGCGAGGTAGGCCTCCTGTAGCGCGCGGAGGGCCAGCGCGAATTCGGGTCCGTAGACGAACAACGCCACCTCGTAGTTGAGCCACAGGCTGCGCATGTCGAAGTTGACCGTTCCGAACATTGACATCGCGTCGTCCACCAAAATGGACTTCGTGTGCAGAAGGCCGCCGCGATAGAGCTGGATCTCCACGCCGACGTCCAGCAGGTCGTCGTAGTACGACCGGCTCGCGTACCGGGTCAACAGGGAGTCCACCTTTTCCGGGACGATCACCGTGATCTTGACTCCGCGGCCGGCGGCCCCCCGCAGCGCCAGGATCAGAGCGTCGTCCGGGACCATATACGGGGTGGTGAGCACCAGCGAGTTCTGAGCGGCGCCGATCAAAGCCAGCAGCATTTGCAACAGGCCGTCGGCGCCTTCTCCGGGCCCCGATGGAATGGCCTGGATATCGGACGACCCCTGTGGTCGAACCAGATGGAGCCCGGCGCTGCGGATGAGATCGTGCATCGGCTCGCCGGTCTCGAGCAGCCAGTCTCCAATCAGGATTGCGCCGAGCGGGACCACGATGGCGCCCTCGAGTCGGGCCATCGCATCCACCCATTCGCCGACACCGGCATCAGCCTTGAAGTGAGCCGGGTCCACCAGATTCATGCTACCGGTCCATGCCACCTCGCCGTCCACGACGACGATCTTGCGATGCAACCGGAGGTCGGTGCGGCCCACGAGGCTGCGCAGCAGTCCCACCGGCAAAGCCTCCCGCACTTCGACGCCCGCATCCCTCAGCCGCTGGGGCTGTCGACCCTTCCACCACGGCCGGGCTCCGACTGCGTCGATGAGCACACGACAACGGACGCCCCGTTTAGCCGCCCGGATCAGAGCATCGAGCACCATGTCCGCCGTGCCGCCCTCATTCCAGATGTAGAACTCCATCAGGACACTGGTCTTCGCGTTGTCCACGTCTTGAGCGATCGCTCTCAGCACCGCCTGCGTGTCGCCAACGAGCCCGAAGCGGCTGCCTCTCACCGTCGGGCTGCCCACCAGTGTCCGACCCAGCCGGTCGAGGCTGCGTGCGGCAGGCGCGTGACGCGGCCAGGCAACCTCGGTAAGGCCGGTCGGGATCGCGGCTGCGGCAATCTTCCGAAAGTCGGTGTGCAGGGTGTCGAGGCCGCGAATTCGGCGGCGACCAATCCGGCGCTCCCCGATGAGCATGTAAGCGAGCCCACCGGCGAAGGGCAGCATGGCCGCGAGGAACAGCCACGCAAGGGCGACCCCGCGCACCGGTCGTCGCATGATCACACGCCAACCCACCAGAAGCACGACGAGTGCGTGCGCGACGGCGACGAGGGCAGGCGGCAGAAAGTGCGAGGTCATGCTGACGACCGCCCGCCGCACGACAAGATCACGGTCGGTACCAGCTTGATTGCCACGTCGGGCGTTGGACGCCGGCCTCGCGCCGCTCAGAGACCGAAACTCTGCGTGCTGGGAGTGTCATCGGACGGACGCCGGATCGGATGATACGTCGCGTTTCTGGCGGCGGCATCGTCGTCCACGACATCGCCGGTCTCGCGGCGCTCGTCTCGGTCCTCTACGTCGGCGACGGCGGGATCAGCGTCGGTCCGCGCGACGTGCCGCGCACCGCCCGGCTCCGAGTACACGCTTCCCGGCGGTACCGAACGCCAGCGTTGCCGGACGCGATTCTCACAGGAACTTCACCAGCGCCGCCGTCGTCTCCGCGGGCCGCTCCTCGAGGATCCAATGGCCGGCGTCCTTCAGCACGATGACGGTGACGTCCGTGCCGACGAGTCTCACTTGCTCGCCGAGCTCCTTGCCGAGTGATTTGTCGCCTCCAATCGAGAGCACGGGCATCGTGAGCTTCGTCCTGGACAGCTCGGCGAAGTCCTTCGCCGCCTGCGGGAACGAAACGAAGTAGGCCCATCCGGCCTTCATCCGCCCGGGACGCGAGTAGGCCGCGATGTATGCCTCCCGGTCCGCCTCGGGGAGCGAGTGATCCTTGTCGGCGGCGAGATCGTTCCAGAAGTAGGAGAAATACGTCCGCTCTCGGCCGGCGACCAGCTTCTCCGGCGTCGGGCCGTTGAAGCGGAAATGCCAGATGCCCGGGTTGTCGTAGATGGCCTCCCAGCCCGGAACGCCTGGAAGAAAGGCGTCCATCAAAACGAGCTTCGTCACCTCCGACGGATACTGCGCGGCGTACGCGTACGCGACCATCAGCCCGATGTCGTGACCGACCACCTCGGCACTCTGGACGCCGAGCGCCCGGGCCAGGTCGTGAATGCGGATCGCCGCGTTCTTCATGTCCAGTCCGCTGGATGGGATGGCCGAATCGCCGATGCCGGGCAGGTCCGGCGCAATGACGGTGAATCGCTTCGCGAGCACGGGAATCAGCGGCCGCCACATTCGCGAGGTCTCGGCATACCCGTGAAGGAGGATCAGCGCGGGACCCTGGCCCGCGGTCAAGTAATGGAGCTTCACGCCGCCGACGTCCTTCGCCCGCGAAGAGATTTCTTCCGCGTCGGCTTGCGCGGAGGCGAGGGACACCATCGCCATGGCGCAGCCGGATATCAGAGCGACGAGGCGCGATGCCCGAGGCTGGAACATGGATCTCTCCTCTCGGATTTGGATTCGCGGCCGCGAAGTGACGCGCGGATCTTATCCCGCGCACCTCGAGGCTCCGCGGCGGCCTCCCGCGCCACGGGAGACCGGGTACCGGTTACGCAGCGAGAGTTTGCGCGACGGCCGGGGTCCGGGTCCGCGGACCAGGCGTCATCGAAGCATGAGCGGCTTGTAGATCAGACCCATGACGATTCCGGTGCCCAGCCACTGGATGAAGTAGGCAATGCCCTGCTGGATCGTCAGGGTCAACCCGATATTGAGGTTGACGTAGTTGTGCACGACGAACGAACACACCGCGAAGGCCCCGATCAGGGCACCGAACGCGGCACCCGAGGAGAGCCCCGGGCCTCCCCGGTAGGTCAGTGCGTAGAGCACCGCGAGAACCGCCATCTCCAGGAAAATGGCTGCCATTGCCAGGGGCATGAAGCTCTTCATGGCCTCCGGTGGCCGATACACGGCCGGATACTTTGCGAACTCGGTTTTCATGGTCGGCAAGGCGGCGAACATCAGGAAACCGAGAGCGAGATACGCCACGAAACCACCGAGGGCGGCGAGAGCGACCTGTCCGAATGTCATCTGAGCTCCTTATGGCGCCGTCAGCTTTCTACGCGCCCTTCCTCGCCCGCCGGACAAAGTACGCGAAGCTCGTGAGCGCTCCGCCGACGAGGAGCCACAGTTCCCAGCGCCGCCGCTCGGCTGCGGACGGCGATTGGTCGCGCCGGCAGGCGATCAGCATGGTCAGCGCCAGCACGGTTCCCGCCGCAAAGGTGGCCAGGCCGGCCGCGGCCTGACGGGACTCGGGAACGAGCCTCGGCCCCGCGAATCTCGAGAGCGCCAGGGCGGCGATGCTCAGGAGCACTCCAGCGTTTACGACGCAGAGAGGGAGCGACACGCTTCCAGGCATCTCGGCGCCTGACGCGGCAGTCCACCCATTTCCCGGGTGCGCCATCGGAGGCCGCACGTCCTTCATCCTTCATCCACAGGGCGCGTCGACCGCGCGGCAAGGGAGGGGCCATCGGCCCGTGCGGGGTTACGTCGTGCCGGGCGGATCGCAGCCGCGATCGTTCGGGTCCGGATCGGTCGGAGTCCCGCACTTTGGGCACTCGGTATTCACTGCGAGGCGGGCGCGGCCGATTCGCTCGGCCTCGTCGTAGACGTGGCCGCACTTCGGACAGCCGGCGCGGACCTCGACAGAGGGCGGAGGATCTTGAACTTCCATCGGCTCGTCCGCGAGGAGTATACGCCGGCCGGAGGTTCGGCCTGACCCGTGAACGCTTCAGAACCCTTCGCATTGGAGGGCGTCGAACGCGGTCATCGAGCGAGGGCTCACGAGGGGCGGTAGAACTGAAGGCCATTCCCGTCCGGGTCGAGGACGTGAAACTCACGCGTGCCCCAGGGAGTGTCGGCCGGCGCCGCCCAGGGGCTGTTCGAGCGAGCGATCGCGCCGGCGCGTCGGAATGCCTCGAAGAGACCGTCGACGTCCCGGACGAGGAATCGGTAGGTGGGGCGATCGTGGCTGCAGGCCCACTGCGACCTCGCGTGCCACTGCAGGTGGAGCGTGACCCCCTCCCTCGTGATCGCGACATACCTCGGCGTCGAGGGGTGGTCCCGAAAGGTGACCGTGAATCCGAGCCGCGTGAAGAAGAGGATGGACTGCGCGGGATCGCTGGACATCAGGACGGGGTGTACCGCCTCGAGCGGAATGCTCATGCGACCTCCGAGGCAGGAATCATGCCTCAACGGCGCGAGGGGCGCGGCGTGACCTCGTCTCCTCCCATGCACCGGCTGGGGGTGTGCGCCGACGGATTCGGGAACCGCTGGTGCACAACTTGCCGCCGACGCGAACTTCGGACAAGCTCTCTGCCGACATGCACGCGCTGCCGGTCGTCCTTCCGATGGCCTTCGTCATGGTTGCGGGACCGCAGATCGTGACGGCGATCCTTCTGGCCACGGGCCAGCGCCCCCGGCGGGACTCCGCGTTCTTCCTTCTCGGCGCCGGCGCCGCCACATCCCTCGGAGTGACCGCCGCCTACGGGCTCGTCGGGCTCCTGCGCGGCCGCGGCGCGCCGCTTCGGGGAGACGCCGGCATGGCGCGGGCCATCGACCTCGCGATCGTCGGCCTCTTAGTCCTGCTGGCGCTCAAGGTGTTTCTGGATCGAACCCGGTCCGAGCCGCCGCGGTGGATGTCGAAGCTGGAGACGGCCACACCCTTCTTCGCCCTGAAGATCGGCGTGCTCCTCTTCCTCGTCCTGCCGGGCGATCTCATCAGCATGTTCACGGTCGGCGCATACCTCGCTCACCACGGCGCTCCGTGGTGGGGCGGTCTTCTCTTCGTGGCCTCGACGCTGGTCCTGGCCGGCCTTCCGCTGCTGCTGCTGCTGTCGCTCGGCAAGCGCGCCCGGGGACTTCTGCCCGAGGCGCGCCGCTGGATGACGGGGAATTCGTGGATCGTCAGCGAGGTCGTGATCGCCTTCTTCCTGTGGATGATCCTGAAAGATCTCCGAAGCGGCGGCTGAGCGAGCATCCACTTCGCGGCGCCCTCCGCAAACTACGCGGACCGGGGAGCCGAGGATCGGCAGAACCGCCGGACGCAGGCGAGAAGCGCCTCCGCGTCGATCGGTTTCCGAAGGAAATCGGCGACTCCGACGGCATCGCGGATGAACCCGAGTCCGGAGAGCAGGACCACCGGCGCGGATCGCGCGCCGAGGTTCGCCGTGCGCTCGCGCTCGGCCAGGAACTGCCAGCCGTCGACCACCGGCATCACGAGATCGAGGAGGATCAGGCTCGGCGGCTCGCTCTTCTCCAGGAGGTCGAGGGCCTCTCGGCCGTTCCCGGCATGGAGGACCGCGAATCCCTCCTCTTCGAGGAGCGCGCCGACCGCGCCGCGGACCGCGTCGTCGTCATCGACCAGGAGGACCGTGGGGCGCTCATCCATGATTCGCCTCGTCTTTCGACCCGCTGCGCTCGTCCGAAAGGCCCGCCACCTCGAGAAGCAGCCTCTCGGCGGAGCGCTCCACTTCCTGCCTCTTGCGGCGGCGCAGCTCGAGCTGGGCGACGACCTGAGACGCGAGAATGGTCAGGGACTGCCTCTGTTCCGGCAAGAGCTCGCGGCTCTCACGGTCGTGGACCGAGAGAATGCCGACCGCCTGCCCACCGGGCGTCACGAGGGGAACCCCGGCGTAAAAGCGCAGACCCTCCGTCACCGACGGAAGGGCGCGAAGCCGGGCATCGGCGGCGGCGTCGGATACGACCGTGACGCCCCGCTGTCGGAGCGCCAGGGAAGAAAATCCCGAGCCGAGGGTGTCCCGCAGGGCGATCGGGCCGACGTTCGACTTGACCCACACGCGGTCCGCCGCGACCAGGGAGATCTGCGCGGAGGGCGTGCCGCAGGCTCGCGCCGCGAGCCATGCCAGGCCGTCGAAGTCGGCCTCCGGAGGCGTGTCGAGAATCTCGTAGTTTCGCAGGGCGTCGAGGCGCTCGTTCTCCGCTTCGGTCGGGAACGCCTCCGAGTCGCTGATTACCGGGGCCGCCTCCGGCTGCGCTTCCACGAGCGCGGCGCGAACCTCTCGCATCGATGAGAAGCGTTCCTGCGGGTCCTTGCTCATCGCCTTCTCGACGACCTCGACCAGCGCCAGCGGAAGCGACGGCGCGCGACGCGCCAGGGAAGGATCCGGCCGATCCTTCACGATCATCTCGAGAAGACGGAAGAGATTGTCGTTGGCGAACGGACGCTCGCCGCAGAACAGCTCGAAGGCCAGGATCCCGAAGGAAAAGATGTCGGTCCGGGCGTCGACGGCATCGCCGCGAATCTGCTCGGGAGCCATGTGCGTGGAGGATCCGACGGTCACCCCGGCGCCGGTCAGCGAGCTCGGCGTGTCCAGGGCCTTGGCGATCCCGAAGTCCATGATCTTGACGACCCGGTTCTCCAGAACCCGGATGTTCGCCGGCTTGACGTCGCGGTGGACGACGCCGGCGCGATGCGCATAGTCGAGGCCGACGGCGATTCCGACGAGGATCTTGATCTTCTCGCCGAGCTCCAGCGGCTCCCGCCGCGCGATGAGCTCGGACAGGTCCTCCCCCTCGAGAAACTCCTGGACGAGGTACGGCGTGTTTCCCTCCATACCGTACTCGTAGATCATCGTGATGTTGGGGTGGTGAAGACCTCCCGCGAGCTCGGCCTCTCGAAGAAACCGGCCATGGACCTCCGGGCCCGCCTCACAAACCTTGATGGCCACCGATCGCTTGATGACGGG
The DNA here is from genome assembly GCA_963738945.1 of uncultured Acidobacteriota bacterium. Classification (GTDB taxonomy): domain Bacteria; phylum Acidobacteriota; class Thermoanaerobaculia; order UBA5066; family Gp7-AA6; genus DAHUXD01. The sequence continues at coordinate 789,239 of CAVTYD010000002.1, read as the reverse complement.
ATCCCAGCCCCGAAAGACCGTGCCGAAACCCCCGGCCCCGATCCGGTCGACGATCTGGTACTTGCCGATCGTGCCGCCGGTCAGCGACGGAGTCATGGCGTCGCGGGGAGGTCGGCCGCGTCGACGAGGCCGTGCCGTGCGCCAGTCGTCGGTCCACCCGTCATTGCCTCGGTGACGTTGCAGATTCCGTGCCGGAGACTTCACGGAAATTGCGCATACAGGGCTTCCGCCGTGCCGGCGGTCACAAGGCGATGCCCGGTCCTCCCGCTAGAATCGCCTTCCAAAACCCGGAAAAGGAACCGCAACGAGGCCTCCCGGCCTCGCTTTCGAAAGGAGCGGACAATGAAGGTGTCTCTGCGTCGGGGGTCGCTGGCCGTCGCCGGCATCGTGCTGGCAGCCGTTGGTCTGCAGGCTCAGGCCGTCGCCTCGAAGCCGGTCAGCACGAAAGTCGAACCCGGATTGACGGGCGCCCCGCCCCCGCCCTCGGACGGATACTTCGGCCCGCGAACGCTCGAGGCGCAGAAGGCGCTCGATAGCCAGCGAAGCCACCTCGTAAACACCTACGGCATCGCCGACAGCGTCATCTATGAAATGCCGCCGGCCGCTTTCTCTCAGGCCGATCCCGGAATGCTGCCCACGGAAGATGGCCAAGGCGGGGTCTATGACGCCTCGGGAGACGCCAGCCACCGATTCTTCGCGCCGGTCAACCTCCCCAACGGCAGCCTCGTCAACTATCTCGACCTCTACTACACGGACACCAACGCGTCAGACTACCTTTTCGCGAGGTTCTTCTCGATCGACTCCGGCAACACGCTCACGTTTCTCGGCGAGGTCGATTCCATCACCGACACCGGCTTTGGCTACAATTTCTTCATGATCGATCCGCCGATCCAGATCGACAACACGAAGCGGTACATGGTGTACCTCGACCACGCGTATTCGAGCGGCCTGGAGTTCAACGGCGTCAACCTCTGGTACAACCTGCAAGTCAGCCCCGCGCCGGCCACGCCCACTTTCGGCGACGTTCCGACGTCGGATCCCGGGTTCCAATACATCGAAGCCCTCGTGTCTTCGGGAATCACGGCCGGATGCGGCGGCGGCAACTACTGCCCGGACAACACGCTCACGCGCCGCCAGATGGCCGTCTTCCTGTCGAAGGCGCTCGGATTGCACTTCCCCGGTTAACCCGCGTCATGGTCGTGGAAAAGCCGGCCTTCGGGCCGGCTTTTTTCTTTGGCGCGACGGCGAGCGTCACGCCGACGAAGTGGTGCGCTCACAGCAATTCTGGTCGATTCCCGATTCGGATCGATGATGCGCAGCTGGCGGCCCGCGACTCGCGATGCTATCGTCGCCGGAGGAACAGAGTGCCAACACTCCCCCAGGTCGCCGCCAAACACACCGAGCCCGTGAGCACCCGGCCCAGAAGGGTCGTGCTCGTCCACATTCGCGATCCCCAGTTCTACGCGATCCCCGGAAACGTCCGGGGAAAGAACGGCCGCCTGCAGATCATGGGGTTCCCTCCCATCGGCATCATGTCGCTCTCCTCCGTCCTGAAGCGCGCGGGCCACGAAGTCCTCCTCTTCGACCAGGCCAATCCCGACACGCCGAACGACGTCATCGTGGCGGAAGTGCTTCGGTGGCAGCCGGACCTCGTCGGCATGAGCTTTCTCTCCACCACGAGCTACCCGCACGCCAAGATCCTCGCCCGTGAGCTGCGCTGTGCGGCTCCCGACGTGAAGCTCGCCTTCGGGGGGGTCTTCGCGACGCTCAACGCGGATCACGTCAAGCGACAGGTCCCCGAGGTGGACTTCGTCTGCCGGGGCGACGGCGAGCAGCTCATCCTCGACCTCGTGGACCGCCTCGACGATCCGTCGGGAGTGCTCGGCGTCACCTGGCAGGATGCGGGGGGCGTCGTCCGCGAGAACCCGCCCCGGCCGCTCGACCGGAATCTCGATCAGTGGCCCTTCCCGGACCGCGAGAGCCTCCCGATCGACTTCGTCGAGTCCATGCCCCTCGACGTGCCGGTCGTCCTGTCCAGGGAGCGCTTCACGACGATGCAGACGTCGCGGGGGTGCCCGTGGCCCTGCATCTTCTGCGACATCCCGATCTTCAACGAGGGCAAGTGGCGCTCGCGCAGTCCCGAGCACGTGCTGGCGGAGTTCGAGCAGCTCAAGAAGGACGGCTATGGCGCGGTCTACTTCGTGGACGACCACTTTCTCCTCCAGCCGAAGCGCATCGAGGCGATCTGCAAGGGCATCAACGAGCGGGGCCTCGAGATCCAGTGGGGCTGCGAGGGGCGCGTCGACTCCGTCTGCATGGATCTCTTCCCGGCCATGGCGAAGGCGCACTGCCGCACGCTCATGTTCGGGATCGAGAGCGGCAGCCAGAAGATCCTCGACCGCCTGAAGAAGGAGCAGACGCTCGAGCAGACCGCCATCGCCGTCCGCGCCGCCAAGAAGGCGGGCATCGAGATCGTGCACGGGTTCTTCGTCGTCGGAAACCCCGACGAGACCGAAGAGGACATGTGCGACACGTTCCGCTTCGCCGAGCGCCTGCCGCTCGACACCTTCGCCTTCAACCGCCTGTGCGTCTACCGCGGCACTCCCCTTTGGAAGGAGTACGTCGAGCGCGGCCTGGTCAGCGATACCGACGACTGGTACAAGTACTTCAAGTGCTCCTCGATCGACCCGACCGTGCTTTCCGGTGAAAAGATCCACGAGATTCGCTCCCGGGAGCTCAAGCGCCTGATCGTCTACAAGTTTCTTCACTTCCCCGTGCAGGCCCTGCGCCTGACCGCGCGGCTCGTGCGCAACATGCCCTGGCGGAACGTCGTTCTCGTATTCGTCAAGCCGTTCCTGGGAAAGAAGAGCGGCCAGACGAACGCGGAGGTCCTCTCGCGCGTCGTCGAGCGGGAGGCGGCCATGAGCGCTGCCGCGGACCTGACCCAGATCCCCGATGCGGGCGCCGCAGCGCCCGTCGCGGACCGCGCCTAGCCTCCCGCCGGTCGGTTCCGTGCGGTTCCCGCTGCCGCGGGACGTCAGCTCCGGTCGCTTCCCGAAGCGAGGCCGGTGTATCGCACGAGAACGACGGTCGCGCTGATCCACAGGACGGCGGTCATGGCAAAACCCAGGGCCACCAGCCTCGCGGGGCCGTCCGGGACGAGCAGCGATCCCAGCCCCGCAACGACGCAGAGGAGTCCCGTGAGGTCGTAGACCCGTACCTGGAACACCCGGGCGAGCGGAAAGAAGTGAAGGCCGACGATCAGAGCGATCGCCACCGGAATGAGCAGGGGCCGACCGGCCCGGGCCAGGGCTCCGGCGGCGGCGCCGATGAGAAGCCCTTCGATTCCGAAAATGATCCCGAAGCTCATCCCCATCCTTCGTCCCGCTCGAGCGGCGAGAGCGGGATCGTCGGCCTCCGCGAGGTTCGAGGCGCCGACCAGGCGGAGGACGCAGAGGCCCGCGAGCAGCGCGCCGGTCACACCCGCGGCGACGTACTCCCAGGTCCGCGCTTCCGGCTGGTTGACGACCGACTCGAAAGCCCAGAAGCCGCCAAAGCCCGTGAGGACGAGGGCGCCGATCGCGGCACCTCGAGCGAACCCTCTCGTCACCGATTGCCGGCCAGCGGCCTCCAAGATGCCGGCACTCTAGCATTCGCCGCCCGCAGGTTTCGGGCCCGACGCCCGCGCGATGCTCGAAGCGAGCTACGCGCCGAACTGTCCGAGGTGATGGTCGAGGTGCTTGTACATCAGTGTCCCCCACTCGTCGCCCGACATCTTCCCGAAGAACGAGTGCACCTGCCGGCCCGCCGCCGACGGTCCGCCCGCGCAGAACCGGGCCACGAGACCGAGCAGGCGCTCCCTCTCGCGCGCGAAGTCCCGCGAGTCGGTGATGACGAACGTCGGATCCGTCGGCGAATTCCGGGTGAACGGCTTCTCTCCCAGCACGGAGGCCCGCACGAAAGGCGCAAGGACCTTTCCGATGAACGCCTGCTTGCGCGGACGGTCGCCGGTGGCCACTTCGAGCGCATTGGCGCAGTGGGCCAGCATCTGCGCGACGTCCATCTTTCCCCACCGGCGGACCGCGGTCGGCGGCAATGCCGCGAGCCGTTCGGTGATCGTCTCCCTCGCGGCCGGATCGAAGAGAGTTCGCATGGCTGCTCCTCCCGGGCAGGCGGCCATTCTATGTTCCGGTTCATGCCGGAAGCCCGGCGGGCGGTGGGACGACCCTCTAGAATGGCCGCATCGGAGATCTCCCGGGCACAATCAAGACTGGCGTCGGCCTGCGGCGAGCCGCCCTGACGGCGTGCTGCCTCGCCGGGCTCGGCGCGCGGTGCTGGCTCGCCCGGAGGGCGCCTCACAGCACGGACATCGACTCCTATCGCGAAGTCCTCGAGCTCGTGCGGCAGGGTCGCTCCGTCTACGCAGGGACGACGCACTACAACTATCCCCCCGTCTGGATCTGGGTCCTGATGGCCCTCAACCGTGCGGCCTCGGGGCTCGGTGCCTCCTTCGAAACCGTGCTGCGCTCCTTCCTGATCATGACCGACCTGGCCGTCGCCGCCGCCCTCGCCCGCCTGGCCGGACGCCTGCGCGCGGTCACGCCCGGCGTCGCAGCCGCTCTCTATCTCGCCAACCCGGTCGTCATCTGGGTTTCGGTCGCGCAGGCGCAGTTCGACAACCTCGTCGTCCTCTTTCTGCTGATTGCTCTGCTCGCGGACCGCTCCCGGCCAGGCGAAGAGGCCCCGCGCTGGACGTCGATGGGGAGCCTCGCGGTCTCGATCGGGCTCAAGCAGATCACGGCGTTTCACCCGATCCTCTGGCTCCGCGGACCCCGCTGGCGTCGCGCCCTCCTGCCCTGGGCGCTCGTGGCCGCGGCGTTCATCCCCTACGCGGCCAGCGCTCGGGCAATCCGCGACCACGTGCTCCTCTACCGCAGCGTTCCCCGATCGTTCGGCTTCTCGGAGCTCGTGCTGTTCGACGAACGGTGGCTGATTCCCCTCGCGGCTTTGGGCATGGGGGCGACAGCCTGGACCGCCTGGGCCCTTCGCGCAAAAGAGAAGTGCCGGTCGAGCCTCCTCCTGTTCCTCGTACTTCTCGTGTTCGCGCCCGGCTTCGGCTTGCAATATCTCGCCTGGCCGCTCGCTCTCGGAGCGCTCTTCGGGGGCGCGGGGTTCTGGCTCACGACTGCGGCGGGGCTGCTCTGGACCAACGTCGGCGGACCCTGGTCCGATCTGGCCGGCGTCAACCAGTTCGGAGGGCAGCTGCTGTGGCTGTGTCTCGTGTTCTGGGCCGTCCACGAGGCGAGGGGGATCGGGCTCTTCGACGCAAAACGAACGCCCGCCTCGCCCGCTCACAACACGCGGAGCTGATGCTCGACTCCGACGGACGCCTCAGGAATCCGCAATCGGCTCCCGGACCCTCCAGCCTCGGATCAAGAGCCAAAGCATCAGGAAGAGCTCTCCCAGGAACGTGACGAAGAGAAATCCGAGAGGGGCGTCTGGAAAGAGGTAAGGCTTCACGCTGTCGGTCACCCAGCCCGCCCCGTCGATGACCAGGACAATTCCCAGGATCTTCGGGATGTAACCCGACCGATAAATCAGGCAGCCCAGCAGGCCGAGGTGAATCCCGAAAAACACGAGGCCGATGGACCAGTCGTATCGAAAGGAATTGAGCAGGAGCTCCACGTGGGCATTCAGCGGCCCGGGTCCAAAGGCGGCCGAGTAGCCCGGTTCGTGCAGCAGGCGATAAACCGCCACCAGGTCGAGCAAGCCGACGAGAGCGATCGCCGTGTAGATCAACCGGAACCACGCGGTCAGCAGCGACACCGGCCGGTTCACGGGCGCCAGCAGCAGGTACAGCGTCCAGGCAATGACCACGTCGCCGATGAAGCTGATCAGGTAACAGAATATCGCCGCAACGAACATCCCCCCGTGAGCGACGATGTTCTGAACGGTCTGGTCGATGTGGCCCGGAATGACGAGCCTCGGGTACAAAGAGAATTCGGCAAGGGTGACGGGGTTCAGGAGGTAGGCCAGGCCGGCGATCAACGCCGCCTGGCGCAGGGTCACGCCGTCATGATGATTTGCCGGGCTCATCGGGATCCATTCTGCTCATCACGGGTCCCCCGGCACAACCGCTCACTGCCGGGCCGAGGGCCTCGACGCCGGCGGCCACAGGAGCAGATCGAAGATCGAAGCATCGACCCCGCGGGTCACGGCGAAATCCGAAGCTAAACGTCCGGTAAACGTTTCGCGCCGACTTCGAGAGCAAGATGCCGCGCGAATGAGCCGGTCGCCGATGAAACCCGACGCGTTCCATGCCGCGAGGACCGTCGCCATTGCCGGCATCCTCACGGTCTGCGGGCTGCTGGCATTGGCGCAGGCGCCCCTGGTTCCAGCCGCATCGGCAGGCGCTCCGGCCTCGCCTGATCCGGGCGTCGCCTGGTCGGTTTTCAATCACCGCGGCGCCGGAGGCTTCATCTTCTTCTGGGGTCTGACGGCCCTCGTCGCGGGGCTGCAGTGGCCGAAGAAAACGTGGGTGCGCTTCGTGCCCGCCATCGTCCTCCTCGGAATGGTCGAGTTCCTGCTCCTTCGGAACGACCCCGAGGCCTGGCCGACGGGCCCGATCGGACTCTGGGCGAGCCTCAGGGATCCCGAAGTGTTCCAGCACCGCGTCTTCCTGCTGCTTCTGCTCGCCATCGCCGTCGTCGAGCTGCTGCGCGCCGCGGACCGGCTGCCGCCGTTCCTGCAGAAGTTCGCGCTTCCGGGCCTCGCCGTCTTCGGCGGCGTCTATCTCTTCTTTCACAAGCACGGCGGAGCGGGAATGGAGCAGATGATGGCCGACCCCGCCATGGCCTCGAGCCCTTCCATGGCCCCGATGATGGCCTCGATGGAAATCGTCAAACACGAGCACATGTGGTTCTCGATCTTCGCCTTCGGACTGGCGAGCGCCAAGCTCCTGGCCGACGGCGGGCGGATCAAGGGGCGCCTCGGCGCCACGCTCTGGACGCTCTTCGCGATCGGGATGGGGATCTACATGATGGGTTACACGGAATAGGCGCCGCTCACCCGAAAGCGCAAGCCCTGTCCACGCCGGCCGACCGGACTGTCCGCCCCCGCCCACGCACTCGCCGGGTGAAGCTCGGGCTCTTCGTCGGGTCCGCCATCCTCTATCTCGGCCTCGCGGGAAGCCCCGCGCTGGTCGACGACGACTTCGACGCCGCTCACGCTCTCGTGGCGCGCGAGATGCTCCAGCGCAACGACTTCGTCGTGATGTATCAGGATGGTCTCCGCTACCTGATTCGACCTCCGCTTCACTTCTGGCTCATCGCGGGAAGCTACCGGATGCTCGGCGAAAGCGAATGGTCGACCCGCCTCCCGCTGGCCCTGGCCTGCGTCGGAATGGTGCTGCTGACCTTCTCCTTCGGCCGCCGGTTCTTCGGAGAGCGGGCGGGGTTCTACGGTGCGCTCGCCATCGCGACGAGCGCGGGGATGTACGTCTTCACCCGCACGGTCATGCCCGATGCGATCTACGCGCTGGAGCTTCTGGCGGTGTTCTATCTGTTCCTTCGATCGTGGACCGGAAGCCTCGATCCCCGGCTGGGCTATCCGGCCGCTGCCGCGGCCTGCGCGCTGGCGGTTCTGACGCGCGGCCCGATCGGCTTTCTGTTTCCTGCGGCGACGGTCGTCGGATTTCTCACCCTGTCGGGAAGCTGGCGGCGGTGGCGGCAGCTCCAGCTCCTCCCCTCGGCCGCGGTCTTTCTCGCCATCGCCGTCCCGTGGCACGTCCTCGCGGCCCTCCGGGCGCCGGGCTTTCTCTGGGTCTATTTCGTCAACGAGCACGTCCTTCGGGCTCTCGGAACGAGGGAGCCTCGCGACTACAGCGCCGTTCCGCTCTGGCTCTGGCTGCCGGAACACCTCCTGTGGCTCTTCCCGTGGAGCGTCTTCGCCCCGCTCCTGACCCGGGCGTTTCCCCCGGTTCGCGCCTGGCGCGCCGACGACAGCGCGGCCGGGCAGGCGCGGCTGCTCCTGATCACCTGGGTCGGCGTGATCGTCGGATTTTTCTGCATCGAGAGCGGCTCGCGCATGGAGTACTACAGCCTCGGAGCGTGGCCGGCGCTCGCCCTTCTGCTGGGCCTCGGCCTCGCCCGGGCGGAAGAGAAGCACGACCCTCGCGCGAACTGGATCGCCCGTGCCCTGGCCGCGTTCGCCGTTCTCTACGCGGCCGCCGCCGCCGCGTTTCTCTTCGCCTTCGGCGGGGGCGCACCGGCCGCCATCGCGGGCGATCTTCAGACTCGCGACAGCGCCGACTATCTCAACGCGATGTCCCGGATCCACGACCTGACGCCGCAGGCCCTCGCCGATCTGCGCTGGCCCATCGTCGCCTCGGTGGCGTTTCTGCTCGCCGGCTTTCTCTCGGCGTGGCGGCTGCGCGAGCGGGAGCGCTTTCGAACGGCGGCCGTGGCCATGGCTCTCGGAATGGCCGGGGTCTTCGCCGCCGCGAACATGGCGTACCGCGCCCTCGAGCCGTCGATGTCTTCCCGATCTCTGGCCGCGGCGCTCGCCCCCGAGCTTCATGCCGGCGATCGTGTGGCCCTCTACGGCGACATTCGCTTCGCTCCCGGCATCGCCTTCTACGGACACCGCCGCGTGCTGCTCGTCGGAGCCGTTGGGAGCGAGCTGGTTTTCGGCTCACGCTTCGCCGACGCGCCGAAGACTCTCTACTCCCCCGACGAATTCGCCGCCCTGTGGAACGGGCCCGGCCGCGTCGTGCTGGTGGCGCCCGCCGCCAGGAGCGACGAGATCCGCCGCCTGCTCTCGGCGAAGCGCCTTTCGGTTCTCGCCTCGATCGGCGGGAAGGTCGCTTACGCGAACCGCGCCTCTTGAGAGACCCGGCGATGCGGATCGGACCAAATCTCTCGCGGGCGCTGACGTGCGCCGCGGCCGCCGCCGGAATTCTCGCCGCGACGTCCCGGCTGGCCGCGCAATCCATGACGCTCTTTCCGCAGGGCGCCCCCGCCCTCGAGGCGTCCGCTTCTCCCGACGAGGCGCAGGCCGGCCTCGACGAGGGTTCGGGCGATTTCGCGCTCGCGAGCGACCCGAGCGATCCGCCGTCGAAACGATGCGTCCTCCTGCAGTGTGTTCGGCTGCCGATCCCGCCCGCGCCGAAACTGTTCACGACCGGGGTGACCCTCTGGTCGGCCGCCGGCCTGCTGGTCGGCGTCATCGACGGGATGGAGGGGCCGATCAACTACGGCGTCCACGGCTTCCGCTTCACCAACGAGCGCTTCTTCCAGTACACGACGTACGGCGGCGGCTCCGACAAGGCGTCCCACTGCGTCATCTCCGCCAACGTCGCGGAGCTGCTGACGGACGCCTATCGACTGAACGGCCTTTCGGACGACCAGGCCTTCTCGCTCAGCCTCGGGACGACCATTCTCGCCGGCGCGCTCGTCGAGGTCGGCGACGGCCTGACCCCCTATGGGTTCTCCGCGCAGGATCTGATCGCGGACTCGGCCGGAGCCCTGGCCGGCGCGCTCGTGAAGCGGGGGCACTTCGACGACGTCGTCGGCTTTCAATTCGGCAAGATTCCCACGACGATCCCCCCCGAGATCATCGGCGACCGGCCCTTCTTCGGCATCGACTACTCGCACGAGATCTACGGCGTCAACTTCCAGTTCGCGGGAATCGGCCATCACCTCGACGTCTCCCCCGGGCCCGCGCGCTTCTTCCAGACCTCCTTCGTCTACTTCACGAAGGGATTCGGCTACGTCCCCGCCCTCGAGACGCGGTACCAGGAGATCGGCGTCGAGCTCGGCTTGAACATGCCCGAGATTCTCCGCGCGGTCGGCGTCAGCCGCTCGACCTGGTGGGGCGACACGCTCCTGCGGATCTTTCAGTTCCTCCGAATCCCGTACACCCAGGTCGGCGCCTACTACAACTTCAAGAACAAGAAGTGGTACGGGCCCGGCGCGCCCTACTCCTACTACTGACCGGCGTCCGGACCCGGCGCGTCTTCGACGTAGTACCCCTCGCCCCGGCGCGTCGTCAGAAACGACGACACTCCCTCCGACGCTCCGTCGATCTTCTGCCGGAGGCGGCCGACGTACACCTCGATCAGGTTCGAGAACGGGTCGAAGCGGTCGTCCCAGACGTGCTCGGCGATCTCGCTGCGCGTCAGAAGACGATTGCGATTCAGAAGGAGGTACTCGAGGAGCGAATACTCCGTGGCCGTCAGCTCGATCGTGCGCCCGCGTACCTCGACCACGCGCCGGCCCCGGTCGAGCCGGATGTCTCCCACGGTCAGCGTGATCACCGTCGGGAGAGAACGCCGGCGCAACAGCGCCTCGACCCGGGCGCGCAGCTCCTCGACGGCAAAGGGCTTCGCCATGTAGTCGTCGGCGCCTTCGCCGAGGCCTCGCACACGGTCCGAGATCTCCGAGCGCGCCGACAGCATCAGAATCGGCGTCGACGAGTTGCGAGCGCGCAGCGTGCGGCAGATCGTGAAGCCGTCGATCCCGGGCAGCACGATGTCGAGCAGGATGAGGTCATAGCTCACGGACGACGCGCGCCGGAGCGCCTTGTTCCCGTCGCCGACCGCGTCGACCGAATATCCGAAGTCTCGGATGACCCGGCCGAGCAACTCGGCCATGCGCGGGTCATCCTCGACCACCAGAACGCGCATGAGCGCTCGAAGTATACGGAGCGCGAGCACGCGCGTCCTCCGGCCGTTTATCCGTCGTTGAGGTTCGCGCGCCGCGGTTTATCGTGGGTTCACTTTCAAAATGCCATCCTTGCCGCGGTTGCGACGCGACGCGCCGACAACGAGCGCGCGCGGGCGGGACGCGAGGTGGGTGAAACGATGGCGCCAGCCTGGATCGGGTCGGACGACCACAGGAACACCTTCTGCCGAGTCTTCATCGAGACCCACCAGCCGTTCGAGCCGGAGGCGATCCGCTGGCCCGAGCTCGACGACGAGAACCTGGCGCGTCTGAAAGCCTTGCCCATCTGGGACGAGGCGGTCCGCACGGAAGCGGCGACCGCCCTGGAGGTCCAGACCCTCGGACGCGTTGAGAAGGATCCGGTCCTCGCCGCCGCAATTGCGCTTCAGGGCTACGAGGAGGGACGTCACGCGGCCATCCTCCGGCTCCTCACGCGTCATTACGGAATCCCGGTCGCGCCCTTCGACCCTCCGCGGCCGCCCGCGAACCCGCTGTGGACGTTTCTGTCGACCGGCTACGGCGAGTGTCTCGACTCCTTCTTCGCGTTCGGAATGTTCGCCGTCGGGAAACGCGCGCACTACCTGCCCGACGCCTTCATCGACATCTTCGACCGGATCGTCCAGGAGGAAGCCCGTCACATCCTCTTCATCGTCAACTGGGCCGCATACCTCCGAGCTCGAACGCCCGCGGTCCTCCGGCCCGTGTTCGACCTGCGCCGCGCCGGAACCGTCGCGCGCCAGATCTTCGGACACGCCCGCCAGGCGCTGCGATTCGGCGGGCCCTCCCAGGAAGGCTTCACGATGGCCAGTCACTCCTCCATGGAGGAGCTCTCGGCCCGGTCCTTTCTCTCGATCTGCCTCGCGGAAAACGATCGCCGGCTCGCGCCCTACGACGCCCGGCTGCTGCGGCCCGCGCTCGTGGCGCCGCTGGCGCGCCTCGCCCTGAAAGTCCTCCCCGAACGCGGCGCGCGAAGGTCGGTCCGTCCGGCCGAGCCCCCGCGCGCCGCTTGAGCGCGTCCGGTCCGAAGGCGCCGACGTTGCGGTTTCTGAAGACTCTCTTCCTCAGTCCTCCCTCCTACGAGGGGTTCGACGGCGGCGCCGGCTCGCGCTATCAGGCGCGGCGCGAGGTCCGATCTTTCTGGTACCCCACGTGGCTGGCGCAGCCCGCGGCGCTCGTCCCCGGAAGCCGGCTGGTCGACGCGCCGGCGAGAGGCCTGGGGCTCGCCGACGTGCTGCCCCTCGCATTCGAGTACGAGCTCGCCGTCCTTCACACGAGCACGCCCTCGTTTCCCTCCGACGTTCGGGTCGCCGAGGCCCTGCGGCAGGCCAACCCGGGTCTCCGCATCGGTTTCGTCGGCGCCCACGTCGCCGTGGCGCCGGAGGCCTCGCTGCGCGCCTCCTCGTCGATCGACTTCGTCGCCCGCAACGAGTTCGATCTCACGATTCGGGAAGTGGCGGAGGGCCGGCCGCTCGAGCAAATCGACGGGCTGAGCTTCCGGTCCGGCGAGCGCATCGTCCACAACCGGGAACGATCCACGCTCGAGAACATGGACGAGCTGCCCTTCGTCTCCGAGGTCTACAAGCGCGACCTCGTGATCGAGGACTACTTCATCGGCTATCTGCTGCACCCGTACGTCTCGCTCTACACGGGCCGCGGCTGCCGCTCACGCTGCACCTTCTGCCTCTGGCCCCAGACCGTCGGGGGCCACCGCTATCGCACCCGGAGCGTGGGCCACGTCGCGGCCGAGATCCGCTACGCGAAGGAGGCCTTCCCGCAGGTGCGGGAGTACTTCTTCGACGACGACACGTTCACCGACGATCTGCCGCGGGCCGAGGCCATCGCGCGCGAGCTCGCCCGAATCGGCGTGACCTGGTCGTGCAACGCCAAGGCCAACGTTCCGTACGGGTCGCTGAAGGTCATGCGGGAGAACGGGCTGCGCCTGCTGCTCGTCGGGTACGAGACGGGCAGCCAGCAGATCCTCAACAACATCCGCAAGGGCACGCGCGTGGACGTCGCGCGGCGCTTCACCGAGGACTGCCACAAGCTCGGGATCACGATCCACGGGACCTTCATCGTCGGCCTTCCCGGCGAGACCCGGGAGACGATCCGCGACACGATCCGCTTCGCCCGGGAGATCAATCCGCACACCCTCCAGGTCTCGCTCGCCGCGCCCTACCCGGGCACGGAGCTCCACAAGCAGGCCGTCGACAACGGATGGCTCGCCGGCGAGAACGCCCTGGTTTCCGAGAGCGGGGTCCAGATCGCCTCGCTCTCCTACCCTCACCTCGACCGCTCGGAGATCTTCGACGCGCTCGGGGAGTTCTACAAGCGCTTCTATTTCCGGCCACGAAAGATGCTCGAGATGGCGGTCGAGATGGCCACGAGCGCGCAGATGCTGAAGCGTCGCCTCCGCGAGGGCGTGGAGTTCGCCCGATTCCTGCGTGGCCGGGAGGATCGAGTCTGAAACAGCTCGTCATCACCGGCGACGACTTCGGCTTCTCGCGCGGGGTCAACCGCGCCATCGTCGAGGCGCACGAACGCGGCGTGCTCACGAGCGCGAGCCTCATGGTGACGGGCGACGCCTGGGAGGAGGCGGTCGCGGCCGCCCGCGCGCACCCTCGACTCGCGGTGGGACTCCACCTGGTGATCGTCTCGGGGCGCTCGGTCCTGCCGCCCGGAGAGATTCCCCACCTCGTGGACGGAGACGGCCGCTTTCGGAACAGCCCCACCAGGGCCGGCGTCGTCTACCAGGCCCGCGCCGCGGCCCGAAAGGAGCTCCGCCGGGAGATCCGCGCCCAGCTCGAGCGGTTCCGCGAGACGGGCCTTCCCCTGTCCCACGTCGACGGCCACCTGCATCTGCACGTCCATCCGATCGTGATGGGCACGCTCTGCGAGCTGGCCTCCGAATTCGCGATTCCCGCGGTTCGTTTCCCCCGGGAAGACCTCCGCGTGTCGAGTCGCGTCGGCGGGGGTCCGATCGCCGCGACCGCGATCCAGTCCGCGATCTTCGAGCTTCTCCGGCGGCGCAGCCTGGGCCGGCTTCGACGGGCCGGCGTCGGAGTCGCGGATCGGGTCTACGGGCTTCACTTCACCGGCCGATTCCGGGAGAAGCACTGGCTGGGCCTCCTGCCGGAGCTCTCGGACGGCTGGAGCGAGATCTACTGTCATCCGGCCAGGCCGTTTCCGGGCGAGGCGGAAAACGGGCCCGCGGGATCGGGCCGCCGGGAGCTCGCGGCGCTTCTCAGCCCGCGCGTCCGCCACGCGCTCGAACAGGCCGAGATTCGACTCACGACTTCCCGCGAGGCCTCCGGCCGCGCCGGCGAGCGCGGGGCCACGGCCCGAGGCGGGCCTCAGGCGGCCGGGCGCTCGGGCATCGCGAAACCGGTGCTGCGGCCATGACGAGCGCGCTCGCCCTCGTGCGCGATGCCGCGACCATCGCCGCGGCCCTGGTCTGCGTGACGGCCGCCGGGTACTACGCGCTGACGATCTACAGCGCGCTCGCTTTTCTGCGTTCGAGGGCGCGCCGACCGCACGGCGCGTGGATGCCGGTCAGCATCCTGAAGCCGATCTGCGGCCTGGACCAGGAGGCATACGAGAATTTCGCCTCGTTCTGCCGCCTGGCGTATCCGCGCTTTCAGATCCTCTTCGGTTCGGACGACGAAAGCGACCCCGGCCTGTCGGTCGCTCGCCGGATCGCCCGGGACTTTCCGGACGTCGACGTGCGCATCGTCGTCCGTCACGGACCTCCCACGCCGAACCCGAAGGTCGGCGTCCTGGCCGCGATGGCCTCCGAGGCCCGCTACTCGCTCCTGCTCGTCTCCGACAGCGACATCCGCGTGGGACCCCAGCATCTGAAGGACATGGTCGCCCCCATGTCCGATCCGAGAGTCGGAGTCGTGACCTGTCTCTATCGTTCCCGCGCGCGCGGGCTCGCCGGCCGGCTCGACGCCGTCGGCCTCGCCACGGACTTTCAGGCCTCCGTCCTCGCCGCCCGCAAGCTCGAAGGAATCTCGTTCGGGATGGGCTCGGGGACCCTGATCCGCCGGACGGTCCTCGCGCAGGTCGGCGGCTTCGCGGCCATGGCGGACTATCTGTCGGACGACTACCTGCTCGGCAATCTGCCCGTTCGCGCGGGCTACCGGGCGGAGCTCGCCTCCGGCGTCGTGGACCACGAGTTCGGCGTTTCGACCCTGCGGAGGGTCTTCGACCACCAGATTCGCTGGAACCGCGGCATCCGCGCGATGCGGCCCTTTGGATACGCCGGCCTTCTCCTCACCCAGGGAACCGCCGCGAGTCTCGCACTCGCCCTTCTCGCTCCGGTTTCCCTTCCCGAGGCCCGGGCGCTCGCCGGCGTGACGCTCGCGCTTCGTCTCACGGCGGCGTGGCTCGTCGGGTCGCAGTGCCTTCGCGACGACGTCGTCCGAAAAGCGTTCTGGCTCGTTCCGGTGCGAGACCTGATGGGCTTCGTTCTATGGCTCACGGCGTTTTTCGGCAACTCCGTCACCTGGCGAGGCCGAAGGTTCCACCTCGCCTCGGGAGGACGCCTCGTCTCGGAGCCGGAGCTCGAGCCGTCGGTTGCGGGCCGCGTGCGAAGCGGCGTGGCATCCTGAGGTGGCGAAGGATCTCCGACACTTCGACTGGAGACATCTCGAGGCGGCCTTCTTCGCGGCCGGCGCCGCGCTGCTCGTCGGCCTCCTCGTGCGCCTCGGTCCGGGTCTCCTGGCCCGGGACCTCTCCGCCGTGGGCCCGGGATTCCTGCTCGTTCTGGCGCTCCAGACGGTCCCGGTGCTGCTGAACTCGCTCTCCTGGCGCCTGCTGCTGCCGCCGGGATCCGGCGTTCCCCTTCGGTCGCTCGCGCCGATGCTGCTCGCCGGCGAGGCGCTGAACACGGTCAGCCCGGTCGGCTTCATCGGCGGCGAGCTCGTCCGCGTCGGCCTGCTCCGCCGGCGAATCGGCACGGATGCCGCCGCGGGAGCCGTGGGTCTCGCGGCCATGACTCAATTTGCCGGGCAGGCGCTCTTCGTGCTCGCGGGACTCCCGGCGGCGCTCCTCCTTCTCTCGCCGGGCCCCGTTCGGACCGGGATCGGCATCGCCGCCGCCGCGATCGGCGGCCTTCTCACTGGCGTCCTCCTCCTCGCCTCGTCGCCGGCGCGTCTCGCCCGGGCTCGCGGCTGGCTCCTTCGTCTTCCCGGGCTCGCCCGGGTGGAGGGACGGATCCCGCCGCGGGTCCGCGAAGCCGGAGCGCGGGCGCTCGCGTCGGTGCGCTCCCGCCCGGGAGCCTTCGCCCTCTCGATCGCGGCGTCCTTCGCGGCCTGGTCGATCGGTGTCGTCGAGACGCTTCTCGTCCTGAGCCTGCTCGGCCACCCGGCCGCTCCGGCTCTGGCGATCGCCATCGAGACGATGGCCGTCGTGATCGAGGGCGTCCTGTTCTTCGTGCCCGCGAAAATGGGGACCCAGGAGGGAGGACGCGTCCTCATCTTCATCCTCCTCGGACTCCCGCCGAGTCTCGGACTCGCCCTCGGGCTGGTGCGCAGGGCGAAGGAGCTCGTCTGGGCGGTTCCCGGTCTGACGATCCTCGGCCTGCGCCGGCGAATCGGCGCTTCGCCGAACCTCTCGGTCGCCGAATAGCTCGTTCAGCGCGGACACTCGACCGTCGACACGGCGGCCGGGATCGGACCGGCCGCTCGAGCTCCCCCATCCTTCCCGATCAGAAGGCGCTGGTGGCGAGCACGTTAGTGCGGAACGAACCCGGAGCGAGGGAAGTCGAGGTGAAATTCGCCGCGTCCGGACGCGTCGCCGCTTCACGGCGCCTGCAGACGCGCGGTCGGATTCGGGCTTGACCCCCGAACCGATTCGAGGGTCTAGACTTCCTCCGCGATGACGAAGACGCCTTCCGGCATGCGGTCCGGGCAGCTCGCGGCCGCCGCCGGAGTCAGCGCCGACACGCTGAGGCACTACGAGAACGAAGGACTGCTCGAGCCTCCCCGGCGTCTTCCGAACGGCTACCGCGTCTATCCTCCGGACGCGCTGCGCGTCGTGCTCCTGATCCAGCGCGGGCTCGCCATCGGTTTCGGCCTGTCGGAGCTCGGCGTTTTCCTCCGTGCGCGGCAAACCGGAGCGCCGCCCTGCAAGCGAGTCCACGCTCTCGCCTCGCAGCGGCTCGCCGAGCTCGAGCGGCAGATCGAGCGGCTCTCGCTCTTTCGCGACGAGTTTCGAGGAATTCTCGAAGACTGGGCGGGACGCCTCGCCGGAACGCCGGAGGGGTCGCCGGCCCGGCTGCTCGAAACGCTTTCGGCGCTCCCTTTCGCCGGTGAGAGCGGGGCGCTGCGCGGAATGAAGTTCACACGGAAACGAAAGAAGGAGAAGTCATGAAGCGCATCGCCGCCGCGGCTTTCACGGTCATCGCTCTCGGGCGTGTCGCTTTCGCTCAGGAGTCGGCCTGCTCGGGCCATCAGGGTTCGGTGGATGCCCACGGCGACATGGTCATGGGCTTCGACCACGACAGGACCACGCACCACTTCCGACTCACCGTCCATGGCGGCGTCATCGAGGTGTCCGCCAACGATCCCAGCGACGCGGCGAGCATGGACGCGATCCGGAACCACCTCTCGCACATCTCGCAGATGTTCGCGGCCGGCGATTTCGACGCACCCATGCTGATCCACGGCCAGGTGCCGCCCGGGGTTCCCGTGATGAAGGAGCAGAAGGCGAAGATCCGGTGGACCTACGAAAAGACGGCGTCGGGCGGCCGCGTGGTCATCATGACCGAGGACGCCAGAGCCCTCGCCGCCATCCACGACTTCCTGGAGTTCCAGATCTCCGACCACCGCACGGGCGATTCGGCCGAGGTCGGGGCGGACGCGACCGCGGCGAAGTAACCGGGCGCGCGGGAAGTCGCCGCGGATTCCCGCGGCGATTCTCAGCGCCACTCTCCCCTGGTCGAATACCAGCCGTGGCCATTGTGGTGCCAGCTCGGCGCCACCCACCTGGCGTGGACATGCGGCGGATGGCTCCAGGCTCCCGCGGTCCACACGTACGCCGAGCCGCCCCAGTTCCAGTATCCGGGAACCCAGACGAAATCGGGCCCGGGCGCCGCGATCGCGACCTCGGTCCGCATCGGCGGCGGACCCTCCGACGCGTAGACGACGCCGTCGGGCGGCACCGGCGGACAGGCCGTCAGCGTGACGAGAAGAGCGGCGGCTCCGCATATTCCGATCAGAGTCTTTCGCAAGCTCATCTTGCCTCCTCGCTTTCACGGGATAGCAATTTCCGGGCCGGATTCGGGCCGCCGCGCAGCGGCGCGCACGATGGCTTGTGCTACCTTCGTCCGTACTCCCGCCATGCCGATCACACTCGAGGTCGACGCCGCGCGCCGGCGTCTTCGCACCACGATCGAGGGGCCCGTGACCGTGGCGGAAGCCGCGACGCACCTCGAATCCCTCGTGAACCGCAACCTCGAAGGGTTTCCGGAGCTGATCGACGCGAGCAAGGCCCGCGGACCGGGCTGGTTCTCGGCCGACGTTCGCCGGGCCGCCGACCTCGTCGTCGCCGCGAGGGGAGCCGAGAGGTTTGCGCCGCGCGCCGTCGTCGTGTCGAGCTCGGCGGCGTTCGGGATGGTCCGCATGTTTTCCGTCCTCATCGGATCGCGCCTGCGCCTGGAGGTCTTTCGGGACGTCGAAGCCGCCGAGCGGTGGCTGGACGGCGCGTCCGGAGGGGGAGCGTCCGAGACTTCGGGCGCTTGAGCGCCACCTCGGTCGGGCCGCCGGAGCGGCACCGCCGCTCACTCGGCGTCTGGTCCGCCGCCGCGCTCGTCGTCGGCCATACGATCGGGGTCGGCGTCTTCCTGACGCCGTCGGAGCTGATCGGGTCGCTGGCGTCGCCCGGGTGGACGCTGGGGCTCTGGCTGGCGGCCGGAGCGCTGGTCCTTGCGGGGGCGCTCACTTTCGGAGAGCTCGCCGCCCGAGATCCCCGGTCCGGAGGCCTCGCCGTCTACCTGCGGACGGCCTTCGGCGACCGCGCCGCGTTCCTCTACGGCTGGCAGGCCCTTCTCGTCATGGACCCGGGAATCACCGCCGCGATCGCCGTCGGCGCGGCCCCGTACGTGGCCGTCCTCTGGCCGGCGAGCGCCGGGCACGAGAAGGCGGTCGCGCTCTCGACGATCTGGATCCTGACCGGAGCCAGCCTGACGGGTCTGCGGGTCGGCTCGCGCGTCCTGAACGCGCTGACGGCGCTGAAGGTTGCCGCGATCGCCGGGCTGATCGGGACGGCGTTTCTCGCCGGCGAGGGAAGCGTCCGCCACTTCGTACCCTTCTTCGCCCGACGCGCGGGCGCGCCGCCTCCGGGCCAGGCCCTCGGGCTCGGGCTCGTGGCCGTGCTCTTCTCCTTCGGGGGCTTCTGGGAGGCGAGCCGGGTGGCCGGCGAGATACGAAACCCCGCCCGCACAGTGCCTCGAGCCCTCGCCCTCGGCACCGGAGTCGTGACGCTGGCGTATGCCGCCACCACGGCCGCGTTTCTCTATCTCGTGCCGATCGGGACGGCCGTCAGCGCGGCGGAGCTGGCACGGCGGGCGGGACGAGCGATGCTCGGTCCCGCGGGCCCCGCGGTCCTCTCGTCGGTGGTCGTGCTGTCGGTCGTCGTCAGCGCGCTCGCGTTTCTTATGATGGCGCCCCGGCTGTACGTCGCCATGGCCGAGGATGGGCTCTTCTCCCCCGCGCTCGCCCGCCTCGGCTCCCGCACCGGGGCGCCCGTGCGCGCCACGCTGATCCTGGCGACGATCGCGAGCGCCCTCGTCCTCTCGGGCGGGTTCAGCCAGGTCGTCGCGTTCTTCCTCTGCCCGGCCCTCTTCTTCGTGGGCCTGGCCGCGGCGGCGATCTTCGTCGTTCGCCGGCGCGGCGCGCCCGGGGCCTTCGTCGTGCCGGGCTATCCGGCGACGCCGATTCTCTTTCTCCTCTTTCTCTTCGCCGTTCTGGCGCTCGTTTTCCTGGCGCGGCCGGGCCGCGCCGTCGCCGGCTTCGGGCTGACGCTGGCCGGCCTTCCGGTCTATGAGATCCTTCGTTCGCGCGGCGCCCTCGGCGCCCGAAACGACCGGGGGGCTTCATGACCTGGATCAAGACGATCGCGCCTTCGGAAGGCGACGAGAAGCTGCGCGACGCGCTGGCGAAGGAGCGCGCGCTGTACCCGCAGGAATACGCGGTGCCGACCGGAATCACGGACGAGGCCGGAGGGATCGTGGCGTCCCACTCGCTGATCCCGGAGGCGCTGCACCACGCCTTCGCGACCTTCGGCGCGCTCATGGCCCCGGACCTTCCGCTCTCCCGGCGGCAGCACGAGATGATCACGACCGTCGTCTCGTCGATCAACCGCTGCCACTATTGAATCGAGTCCCACGCAGAGTTTCTGCGTCGGGTGACCCTGGACGAGGACCTGGTCGCGGCGATCCGGAAGGATTACCGAACGGCGCCGATCGGCGAGAGCGACCGCGTCATGCTCGATTTCGTGGCCGAGCTGACCCGCGACGCGACCCGCGTCACACCCGCGCACCACGACCTCCTCCGGCGGGCCGGGTTCGACGACCGCGGAATCCTCCAGATCACCCTGATCGCCGCCTGGTTCAACTACATCAATCGCGTCGCCGACGCGCTCGGTGTCGGGCGGCGCTAGCCTCGACTCGCCGGCGTTAGGCCCCGGGCGGCCTCTGTGATACGAAATCGTCTCCGGAGGCTCCGATGTTCCATCGCCCGCGTCCGCGAATCGCCCTCGCCGTCGTCCTGGCGCTCGCGCTGATCGCTCCTGCGGTCCGCGCGCAGGACGAAGCGCCGCCGGCCGATGCCGCCCCGGTGTCCGCCGAGCTGCACTGGCCGCGCGTCATCGAGGAGGGCGACACCACCTTCACGGTCTACCAGCCCCAGATCGACAAGTTCGACGATGCCGTCCTCGAGGCCCGCTCCGCCGTTCAGGTCGAGACGAAGGGAGACGACGGCAAGACGCGGACGACCTACGGCGTCATCTGGATCAAGGCGAACACCGCCGTCGACAAGGACGCGGGCCTCGTCGCGCTCGACGACATCCAGGTCGTGAAGGCGAACTTCCCCACGGCCGGCGAAAAGGCCGACGAGTATCTCGACGTCTTCCGCCGGCACACCGAGGGCACGCGCACGATCTCGCTCGACCGCATCGAGGCGAACCTCGCGATCACGCAGGCGGACCAGAAGGGAAACGCCGCGGTCCCGATCAAGAACGATCCCCCGAAGATCTACTACCGCATGAATCCCGCCGTGCTCGTCCTGATCGACGGCGAACCCGTCGTGCGCCCCGTGGAGGGGACTCCCGGAATCGAGCGCGTCATCAACACCCGCACGATGATCGTGAAGACGGACGGCGCCTTCTACATGCCGATCGGAGACCGTTGGGTCACGGCCAGGGCCGCCGTGGGCCCCTGGCAGCTGACCTCCGCCGCGCCGGCCCCGGTCCAGGCGATGCGCGACGCGATCGCGAACGACGAGAAGCAGACGCAGGTGGACCTGATGCAGGAGACGAGCGACGACGTCAAGGGAGTCCTCGCCGAGGGCCGCTCTCCGGAGATCATCGTGTCGACCGTTCCGGCGGAGCTCGTCGAGACGCAGGGAAAGCCCCAGATGAAGCCCGTCGCCGGAACGCAACTCCTCTACGTGACGAACACGTCCGGCGACATCCTCTTCGACCTCAGCGCACAGGACTACTACGTGCCGCTGACCGGCCGCTGGTTCCGCGCCAAGTCTCTGGACGGCCCGTGGGCCTTCGTCGCGGGCGATCAGCTCCCGGCGGACTTCGCGAAGATCCCCGAGAGCGAGCCCGTGTCGAACGTGCTCGCGACCGTTCCGGGCACTCCGGCCTCGCAGGAGGCCGCCATCGCCAACAGCATCCCGCAGACGGCGGAGGTCAATCGCGACGAGGCCACCTTCGAGTCGCGGTACGACGGCGATCCTCAATTCCAGGACGTGCCCGACACGTCGATGCAGTACGCGGTCAACTCGCCGAACCCGGTCATCCGCGTCAACCCGACGACCTACTACGCGGTCCAGGGCGGCGTCTGGTTCACCGCGGCGGCTCCCGTCGGGCCGTGGATCGTCGCGACCGCCGTTCCTCCCGTCATCTACACGATCCCCGCCGCCTGCCCGATCCACTACGTCACCTACGTGCGCATCTATCGCTACAGTCCGACGGTCGTCTGGGTCGGCTACACGCCCGGTTACCTCGGGACGTGCTACTCGCCGTGGGGAACGGTCGTGTACGGAACGGGCTGGTACTACCGCCCGTGGATCGGCTCCTACTGGTACGGATCGCCATGGACGTGGGGCTTCGGCGCCGGCTTCTACTGGAGCGCGCGCACGGGTTGGGGCTGGGGCTTCGGCTGGGGCGGCTACCGGCCGTATTACAACCCCTGGTGGGGTCCGTACTACGGCTATCGTCCGAGGCCGCCGGCCTACCGGCCGCCCTATCCGGGACGGCCGACTCCGTATGCGCGCGCCGGATACCGGCCGCCCGGGCACAACTGGAACAACATGAACGTCTACAACCGGCCGGGGCAGCCGCGTCCCGGAGTGCGGCCCGCGGTCGTGCGCCCCGCCGTCCAGCCGGCGAGGCCCGCGCCGGGAACGAGACCGGCCCCCGGGGCACGCCCCGCGCCGGGAACGAACAACCCGAGCGTCCGGCCCGCGCCCGGGACGACACAGCCCGGAACGCGGCCGGCTCCCGGCACCGCTCCCTCGACCCGGCCGGCTCCCGGCACGGTGACGCGGCCGGACAACGTCTATGCGGGCAAGGACGGCAACGTCTATCGCCCCCGACCCAACAACGGGGGCTGGGAGCGAAACGAGGGCGGCAAGTGGAACACCGTCGAGCCCTCCCGCCCCGAAACCCGGCCGGGGACGAACCCCTCCACGCGGCCCGCCCCGCAGCCCCAGCAGCCCTCGACGCGGCCGGCGCAGCCGCAGCAGCCGTCGACGCGGCCGGCGCCATCGCGCCCGACCGTGGACCCCGGCACCATGAATCAGCTCTCGCGCGACTATCAGGGACGCAAGGCGGCCGACGCGCGGATGAACCCGCCGCAGTCCCGTCCGGCGCCCCAGTCCCGTCCGGCGCCCCAATCGGCGCCGCGTTCGCAGCCGCCCTCGCGCTCCGCCCCGAAGAGTCCCGGCTAGAGGATGGGGAGAACCTTTCTGCTCCGTCTCGTCGCGGCCTGCGTCCTGCTCTTCGCGACGTACAACCCCGAGGGCCGCTCGTACTTTCACTGGCTCGCCGAAGACGGGTTTCGCTTCACTCCGCTCAAGGCTTTCGTCGGCGTCTGCCTGATCGTCGGCTGGGTCCTTCTGCTGCGGGCCACCATCCGCTCGCTCGGCGCGCTGGGAACTCTTCTGGCGGCCGCGTTCTTCGGAACGCTCATCTGGCTGATCGTCTCGTGGGCGCACATCGAACCGAGGACCTCGAAGGGACTGACGTATCTCATCCTGCTCGGCCTGGCGGCGGTGCTCTCGACGGGATCGGTCTGGTCGATCTGGCGCCGGCGCATGACCGGCCAGGTCGACGTGGACGAGCACCGCGAATAGACAACGCTTCCCAACTGAAGGAGGAACGATGCTCAAAGGCTTTCGCGACTTCATTGCCCGGGGCAACGTGCTCGACCTGGCGGTCGGCGTCATCATCGGCGTGGCGTTCGGCGCGATCGTCGATTCGCTCGTCAAGGACCTGATCACGCCGATCATCGGGATTCTCGGAGGCGCGCCCGACTTCTCCGCGCTGAAGATCGGACCGGTCACGATCGGCAACTTCATGAACGCGGTCCTCGCCTTCCTGATCAAGGCGGCCGGCCTCTACTTCCTGATCATCCTGCCCTTCAACCGTTTCGCGAAGAAGCTCGCCCCGCCCGCCCCGGCGCCGTCGCCTTCCGAGCTCTACCTCAAGGAGATCCGCGACGCCCTCGTCAAGCGGTAGACGGTAGAAGCCCGTGCGTCGGAGCCTCGCGGTCCTCTTCGTCCTGACCCTCGCGGCGTGCGCTGGCGGAAAGAAGACTCCGGCGAGTCCACCCTCCGCGCCCCCGCCGTCTCCCGTTTCGCCGACTCCGCCTCCGCCGCCCGGGGCGCCCGCTTTCGTACCCTACCCCGCCGCTCCCCCGCCGACCGGCGCGGAGACGTCGAGCGTGGCGGGAACGGTGACGTATCGGGAGCGGATCGCCCTCACGCCGGAGGCCCGGGTCCAGGTCGAGCTGCGCGACGTCACCGGCGGCGCCCCCTTCGAAGAAGCGCCGGTCGTCTCGCGCCAGATCATCGACCGGCCCGGCCAGGTCCCGGTATCGTTCGAGGTGCCCTACGCGCTCGCCGCCATCGCGCCCGGCCACGCGTACGCCGTCTCGGCGCGCATCACCGATCGCGGACAGCTCCAGTTCGTCACGGACAGTCCCGTTCCGGTCATCGCGAATGCGGTCCGGGATTCGGTGGAGATCGTCGTGGTGCCGGTGAAGTAGCGCCTACGACGAGAAGCCGATCCCGAGGGCCTCGAGGATCCTCAGGATCGGACCGGCCGCTCCCCCGGCGTCCACGCGGCGCAGGGCCCGCGTCACGGCCGCCACGGCGAGGCGCCGCAGGGGCTCCGGCGGAAACGGAATGGGCTTGCGCCGGACCATCGAGAGCTCGAGGAGCGGACTGCGCCTCTCGAGCGCGAGGTGCGCGAGAATCTTTCCCGCCACCCGCGTCGATCCGATGCCGTGGCCGGTATAGCCGAGGCCGTACGCGATGCGGCCGTCCAGCGTTCCGAAGAAGGGCGTCAGGCGGGTCGTCGATGCGATCGGCCCGCCCCAGGCGAACGGGAATTCGAGCGACGCCAGCGGCGGAAAGTGCCGCCGGAAGCTCTCGCGGAGCGACGCGTAATGCGAGGGCGAGTGGTCGCAGGAAGCGTCCACGCGATTGCCCGGGTAGTACGCGGCCTCGCTCGTCCCCCAGAGAATCCGGCCGTCGGCCGTCAGCCGGTAATAGTTGAAGAAGGTCCGGGCGTCCACCACTCCCTGCTCGCGCTTCCAGCCGATGGCCTCGCGCTCGGATGCGGACAGCGGCCGGCTGACGAGGATGTAGTCGTAGAGCGGCAGGAAACGGCGCTGGAGCGAAGGAAAGAGCTGATGCGAGTAGGCGTTGGTCGCGAGCACGGCCCGCCGCGCGCGGACGCTCCCGGAGGCCGCGCGGACGAGGACGCGGCCGCCGGCGTGCGAGATCGACTCGACCGGCGTGCCCTCGAAGACGCGGACGCCCGCCCGGATCGCCTCGCCGCGCAGCCCGGCGACGAGGCCGGCCGGATCCACCAGGCCGTTGCGCGGGGACAGGAGCGAGCCCTCGTAAAGCGGGCTCGCGATCTCGGCGCGGGTCTCCTCGCGCGAGAGAAGCCTCCCGTCCCCCGCTCCGACGCGCTCGGCCGCGCGGGCCGAGGTCTCGAGCGAGGCACGGTGCGCGTCGGTCAGGGCGACCGTGAGCTGCCCGGGCCGCCGGAAGTCCGCGTCGATCCGCCGCTCCGCGACGAACCGCTCGAGCCCGTCGAGGTTCTCGCGGCCGACGCGCGCGAGCTCCCTGGCCTCGTCCAGGCCGAAGTGGGCGATCGCGAGCTCGTGAGAATGGTCGAGCGCCTCGCCGACGATCCCCGCGTTGCGGCCGCTGCCTCCGAAGCCGGCGGCGCGCCGCTCGACGACACAGACGGAGAGCGAGGGCTCGATCTCCTTGAGGAAGTGCGCCGTCCAGAGTCCCGTGAATCCCCCGCCGACGATCGCCACGTCGGCCTCGAGATCGCCCGCGAGCGGCTCGGCCGGCGCACGGCGCCGCCGCGCCATCCAGTAGCAGGCCTCTTCGATCGGGGGAAAAGGCGCAGGCGACTCCGTCACACAAGCTCCATCGGGTCTCGTCGGGGCGGCCCTTGCGGCCGCCCTGCGCGCGCCCCTACAGACCGTGCTCCTTGTACGCGTCCTGGAGAGAGCCCTCGAGCGCCGCGAGAAAACGGTCGATCTCCGGATACGAGATCACGAGCGGCGGCTCGACGCGGAGGACCTGGGCGTTGATGTAGGTGCCCGAGATGAGGATGCCGCGGCCGAACAGCGACTTGGCGACTTCGTAGCCGAGGTCGTGGCTCTGGAACTCCATGCCGAGCATCAATCCCCGGCCTCGCGCTCCCTTCATCACCTTCGGATAGCGGTTCGCGAGCTCGTTCAACCGCGGCAGCATGTACTCGCCCTTCTCGCCGGCCTGCTTCGGGAGGTCTTCCTCGAGCAGGACGTTGATCGTCGCGATCGCGGCGGCGCAGCAGACCGGGTTGCCGCCGAAGGTCGTCGTGTGAAGGAAGGGGTTCTCGATGTACCGCTCCCAGGTCCTCGGAGTTCCCACGCACGCTCCGATCGGCATGACGCCGCCTCCGAAACCCTTGCCGAGGGCCATCAGATCCGGCACGACGCCGTCGTGCTCGCAGCAGAACATCCTGCCGCTGCGGCCCATGCCGCTCTGGACCTCGTCGAAGACCAGCATCGCCCCGTACTTGTCGCAGATCTCGCGCGCCGCGGCCAGGTACCCGGGCGGGGCGACGTTGATGCCTCCCTCTCCCTGGATCGGCTCGATCACGACGGCCGCCACCTTGTCGCCCGAGAAGTCGCCGCTCGCCACGATCATGCGGAGCGCGTCGGCATCGCCGAAGGGAACGTGCGTCCAGCGCTTCAGCGGCAGGAACGGCTCGCGGAAGACCGCCTTGGACGTTCCCCCGAGCGAGCCGAGGGACTTTCCGTGGAAGGCGCCGATCGTGCCGACGAAGTGGTGCCGGCCGGTCGTGAGGATCGACATCTTGAGGCACGCCTCGACCGACTCCGTGCCGGAGTTGGTCAGGAACACGTACTGCAGATCTCCCGGTGTGATCAGGGCGACGAGATGGGCGAGATACGTGCGGAGCGGATCGATCAGCTCCTGGGAGTGAATCGCCTGCTTGTCGAGCTGCTCCCGAACGGCCTTCAGGACCTTCGGGTGGCGGTGCCCCGTCACGTAGATCCCGAAGCCCCCGAGCATGTCCAGGAACTCCTTGCCCTGGATGTCCCGGAAGACCGAGCCCTCGTCCTGCCACTCGACCGCCGTGTAGTCGGTCGAGACGGACTTGCGGTATTCGAGGAAAGCCGGGTTGACGTTCTCGGTCCAGTAGCGGACCGATTCCTCGATGACCCGCTTCTGCTCGGGCGGCGGCAGGCTCTTCTTGGAAATCAGATCGAGCACGTACGCGGACTCTTCGCGCGCGCCCTTGAGGTTCTGCGACATCGAAATCTCCTGCGACTCGGGTTTGGGTCGGGTGGACGGCCGGCGTCCGAAGCCGGCCGCCATCCTAACCCAGCAGCGCGTTCACCTCGGCGGCGGCGCGCTCGCCGGAGCGGATCGCCCCCTCGACGTAGCCGCTCCAGACCGGCGAGGTCTCCGTGCCGGCCCAATGCACGCGGCGAAACGGCGCGCGCAGAAAGGGCCCGAGCGCCGTCAGGGTTCCGGGGCCCATGAACGCCCCGTAGCACCCGCGCGTCCACGCCTCCGCGGGCCAGTCGGCATCCACGTAGCCGGTCGCGCCCGCCCCCTCGGGACCGAAGAGGTCCGCGATGCGCTCCACGACGAGCCGCCGGCGCTCCTCCGTCGGCTTGCCCGTCAACGCGAGCGCCGAATCCGCCTCGATGAAACCTACGAGAAGACCGACTCCCGCATCCGGCGGCGACGCGTCGTAGAAGCCGCTCGTCGGCGGGCGATCGCTCGTCGCCTCGCCGCTCCACCGGTGGCGGCGCCAGAACGGCTTCTCGTAGGCGACCCAGTACTTGATGACGGATCCCATCGGCGAACGCTGGGCGAGCGCGTCCCGTTGCGGCGGAAGGGACGGCTCGTACGCGATGCGAGCGGAGAGCGGGAGCGGGACGGTGACGATCGCCCGTCGAGCGCGGAACGAGCCCGTTGCCGAGACGACCGTCACGCCGGAGTCGTCCTGAGAGATCGCGGTCACCGGAGCGCCGAGGACGAGAGCGTCGAGCAGCTCCGCGCCGAGCCGCCCGGCGAGCTGATGCAGGCTGCCCGGCACCCAGTAGGCCTGCGCGGCGTCCCTCGTGTTCCACATCGCCTCGAGGCTGCCGCAGGAGCGGACGTACGACAGAAAGAACAGCAGCGACACCTGGTCGGGCTCGGCGGTGTAGAGGCCCTCGACGATCAGCCGCAGCATCGCGCGGGCCCCCGGATCTCGCGTCTGGCCCCGGATCCACTCCTCCATCGTGATGCGGTCCCAGTCCCGGGCCCGCGGCGCGTTCCACGGGTCCTCGAGCGGGACCCCGGCGGCGAGCGTCCGGATGCGCTCGTACGCTCGCGCCATCGCCGCGTCGGACGGCTTCCCGAGTGAGACGTCGTCGCCGTCGCCCCAGTACCGCCTCCCGTTCAACTCGACGAGGCTCCTTCCTTCCAGGTACTGATCCACCGTCGCGATGCGGTGCTCGGAGAGAAGGGCCCGCAGCCGCTCGTGCCCGGCTCCCACCCACTGTCCTCCGAGGTCGACGGTCTGGCCGGCGATCGTTCCCGCCTTGACGCGCCCGCCGATGCGGTCTCGGGCGTCGAGCAGCGCGACTTTCCGACCCTTGCGGCGAAGCTCCCGCGCGGCGCACATTCCGGCGAAGCCGGCCCCGACGACGACCACGTCGGCCGCGCGAGTGCCCTCGCCGGGCTCGGACCGCCGGGCCCGGAGAGGCGCCGGAAGCAGCGTCGCCGCGGCCCCCGCGCCGAGAATCTTCAGCGCGTCGCGCCGGCTGAGCGTCATGACGGACGGCGGCGGGGAATCAGGAGATAGCCGACGATGACCGTCGCGAGCGTCTCGCCGCCCAGGATCAGGCCCTCCTTCAACGGCGCCTGGCTCGTCGGCGAGGGCACGAAGAAGAGGACACAGGCGCCGAAGATGTACAGCGTGCAGAGCCACGACGCGACGACGGCACCGGCCCGGCCGCCGGGCATGAGGTACGGCCGCGGCTGCTCGGGTCGCCGGCGGCGGAGCACGACGAAGGCCGGAAAGACGAGCAGGTAGCACAGGAGCAGGCACAAGGCCGTCAGCCGGAACGTCATCCAGAAGATGTTCGACTGGTTGTTCGAGAGCAGGGCTCCTCCGACCAGCAGCAGCGTCGAGACGCAACCCATCGCGACGAACGCGACGGCCGGCGTCTTGAACCTCGGGTGCAGCCGCCCCAGCGCCTCGGGGAGGACCCCCTCCTCGGCCGCAACCGCGGCGACGCGATTCGCTCCGAGGCTCCACGTGACGACGTTGGCGACGCACGCATAGAGAAACCCGAGCCCGAGCAGGAAGACCGCCGTGTCCCCGGCGCGCCCCCACTGCTTGCCGAGAACGGCCAGCGCATCCCAGGTCCCGGTCACGATCGAGAGCTTCTCGGCCGGAACGGCGAAGAGGATCCCGCCGATGGCGAACGAGTAGAGGACCGCGATCAGCGCCCCCGACCAGAGGATCACGCGCGGGACGTCGCGTTTGGGGTCGCGCATCTCGCCGCCCGCCGAGCTCATCAGCTCGAAACCGAAGGTCGAGTACAGCAGGGCCGGAAGGTACGCCAGCGTGTCGTTCCATTTCGGCGCCAGGCCTCCGAGCGAGAAGGGGCTGGCCGACGTCCGGCCCCGAAGGAGCGCCGTCAGTCCGAGCAACCCGAGCACCAGGAAAATGAGCGCCTTGACCACCGCGCCGAGATTGGGAACCCACTTGGAGACCTCGAGGCGGACGACCCCGATGGCCACCGTCACCCAGGTCAGGACGATGGCGATTCCGGCCTCCTGCCAGGGCGAGTGGGTCTTCAGGAACATCTGCGAGAAGGTCCCCGCGAAGATCAGGTAGACCGACGGGATCCAGTAGGCGTTGTTGATCCAGTACATCCAGGCCACGGTCGAGCCCCATTTCGGGCCGAAGGCCTCGCGAACCCAGACATAAACCCCGCCCTCACCTGGCCATGCCGCCCCGAGCTCGGCCGTGATCAGCCCGTAAGGGATGAAGAAGACGATCATGGTGATCGCCCACCAGGAGAACCAGGCGTACCCCATGGCGGCCGACGAGGCCAGCGTGTCGATCGTCAGGATGGCGCAGACCGTGAAGAGGACGAGGTCGGACCGGCCGAGCACGCGCTCGAGCGCCGGGGCGTCCCGGCGAGGGGCCGGAACGGGCGATTCCGAAACGGGGTTCACTGGCGGGGAATCCTACCGCAAACATCAGTCCCACAGCGACTTCCGGGCGAAGGCTGGCCGGCGGACCGGGCCGCGTGATAGGCTGCCGCCCTTCGGTCCAACCGACCCGGGCTGCTTGATCATGGCCGCAACTCACACTGGCTCGATCCGTCTGAAGACCGCCCTCCCCGGGCCGCGCTCCCTCGACCTGGCCGCCCGCCGGGGCGCCGCCGTCCCGCGGGGGGTCGGCCACTCGACCCCGATCTACGCCGCGAGCGCCCGGGGGGCGCTCCTGACCGACGTGGACGGAAACGTCCTGATCGACTTCGCGGGCGGGATCGGGACCCTGAACGTCGGGCACTCCAACCCCGAGGTCGTTCGCGCCGCCTCGGCCCAGCTCGAGCGCTTCACCCACACATGCTTCAGCGTCGCCCCCTACGAGGGATACGTCGCGCTCGCCGAGCGCCTGAACGCGCTCGCTCCCGGGAAGGGTCCGAAGAAGACGCTCCTCGCCAACAGCGGCGCCGAGGCGGTCGAGAACGCCGTCAAGATCGCCCGCCACGCGACCGGGCGGGAGGCCGTCGTCGTCTTCGACCACGCCTTCCACGGCCGCACGCTCCTGACGATGAGCATGACGAGCAAGGTCCGGCCGTACAAGTTCGGATTCGGGCCGTTCGCCCCCGAGGTCTATCGCCTCCCCTACCCTTACGAGTACCGCGGCCGCTATGCCGGCGCGGCGGCAGCCACGGCGTCACTCGAGGAGTTCTTCAAGACCGGGGTCGCGGCCGAGGACGTTGCGTGCGTCGTCATCGAGCTCGTCCTCGGCGAGGGCGGATTCATCGTGGCGCCGCGGGACTACGTCGCGGCCCTGTCGAAGATCTGCCGCGATCACGGCATCCTGCTCGTCGTCGACGAGGTGCAGACCGGATTCGGACGCACCGGCCGGATGTTCGCGTGCGAGCACTACGGGGTCGAGCCCGACCTCGTCACGATGGCGAAGTCCCTCGCCGGAGGCCTTCCGCTGTCCGCCGTCACGGGCCGGGCCGACGTCATGGACAGCGCGCAGGTCGGCGGCCTCGGAGGAACCTATGCCGGCAATCCGGTGGCGTGCGCCGCCGCGCTCGCCGCAATCGACTTCCTCGAGACGCACCGCCTTCCCGAGCGCGGCGCCGCGATCGGCCGCGCCGTCGAGGCCCGCTTCCGCGCCTTTCTCGACCGGTTCCCCTTCGTCGGCGACGCCCGCGGGCTCGGCGCGATGCGGGCCCTCGAGATCGTCCGCGACAAAGCGGGCCGGGAGCCCGACAAGGACCGCACCGACCGCGTCATCCGCCTCGCCTGGGAGAAGGGCCTCGTCCTCGTCGGAGCGGGAACCTTCGGAAACGTGATTCGCACGCTCATGCCGCTCGTCATCACGGACGACGAGCTCGCCGAGGGACTGGACGTCCTGGAACATGCGCTCCAGGAAGCCTGAGATGCGCCGCGGCGGACTTCGTGGGGAGGGCCGCGTGGCCCCGACCACGGGCGCGCGGCGCAAGCACCTCTTCTGCGTCGGAGACTCTTAGCCGCTCCTCCGGCGTTCGAGAACGGCACCGATCTTGCCGGACGACGAAAGAGGGGATCACATGGCAACGCAGGAAATCACGACCAATCAGACGCGGATGAGCAAGCAGGAGCTCATCCAGGAATCCCAGAAGTGGCTCGACATCATCTCGACCCCGGATCTCTCCGTGGAGCAACGGGCGAAGATCGAGGCCGACACCGTCGACAACTTCTCCTTCTATTACAACCGCGGCTATCTCGAGTACCGCAAGTCGGTGATCGAGATGCGCGAGAACCCGGCCCTCGAGTGGGTCGGACAGGGCTCGACGTTCCAGGACCTCTCGGGCCGCACCTACATCGACTGCCTCGGCGGCTACGGCATCTACAGCGCGGGGATCCGCCACCCGAAGATCGTGCAGGCGGTCGCGGACCAGCTCCAGCGGATGCCGCTCTCGAGCCAGGAGCTGCTCGATCCGCTGCGCGGCGCTCTCGCGCGCCTGCTCGGAGAGATCACGCCCGGCGACCTGCAGTACTCGTTCTTCATCAACAACGGCACCGACGCGGTCGAAGGCGCGATCAAGCTCGCCCGCATCTTCACCGGCCGGACCAACTTCATCAGCTCGCTCCGCGGCTTTCACGGCAAGAGCTGCGGCTCGCTCTCGCTCCTCGGCAAGTGGGAGTACCGGGAGCCGTTCCTGCCGCTCCTGCCCGGCATCCACTTCGTCGAGTTCGGCGATGCCGACGCCGTCATCGAGGAGCTGTACAAGGCGGACCAGACCGGCAAGGGCATCGCGGGAGTCATCATGGAACCGGTCCAGGGCGAAGCCGGCGCGATCGTTCCGCCGGACGACTTCTGGCCGAGGATCCGCAAGGCCTGCGACGAGTACGGGGCGCTGCTCATCGCCGACGAGGTCCAGACGGGCCTCGGCCGCACCGGCGCGCTCTTCGGCGTGGACCACTGGAACGTCGTGCCCGACATCATGTGCCTCGGGAAGGCGATCGGCGGCGGCGTCATGCCGCTCTCCGCTTTCATCTCGACGCCCAAGATCTGGAGCGTGCTCGAAACGAATCCGTTCATCCACTCTTCGACGTTCGGGGGCAATCCGCTCGCCTGCGCCGCGGGCATCGCGGCGATCAACGTGACGCTCGAGGAGGATCTGCCGGGCCAGGCCGCGCGCAAGGGCAAATTCATGCTCGCGCAGCTGATCCGGCTCAAGATGCGCTACGACCGCCTCATCCACCGCACCGGCGGCAAGGGCCTCCTGCTCGGCATCGAGTTCGTCAATACGGAGATCGGATACAAGGTCGTCGCGGGACTCTTCCGCCGGGGCGTCCTCGTGGCCGGGACCCTGACCAACTCCAAGGTCGTGCGCATCGAGCCCGCCCTCAACATCCCCGAGAAGCTGCTAAAGGACATCCTCGGGGCGCTCGAGGAGACGCTCAAGGAAGTCGACGACGCCACGCCCGACATCAAGAAGGACGAGGAGTAGGCGGTGACGGAAGCTCCCCCCTCACCCCTACCCCCTCTCCCGAAGGGAGAGGGGTATCGATCTTGAGAATCGCGGTCCTCGGCGCCGCCGGCGCGATGGCGCAGGTCGTCCTGCGCGATCTCCTCGAGTTCGTGCCGGACGTGGAGATCACGGCCGCGGACGCCCGGCCCGTCGCCGCGGCCGACCCGCGCGTTCGCGCCGCCGCGTTCGATGCGCGCGACGAGTCTGCGACCGCGCGCCTGCTCGAGGGCCATGACGCCGTCTTGAACTGCGTCACCTATTACTTCAACGTTCCGATCATGAAGGCGGCTCTCGCGGCGAAGGTCCCCTACGCGGACCTCGGCGGCCTGTATCACGGCACCCTGAAGCAGTTTGCCCTCCACGAGGATTTCGTCCGGGCCGGCGTCACGGCGCTTCTCGGCATGGGCTCGACCCCGGGGATCACCAACGTCATGGCCGGAACGCTGTCCCGCGGGCTCGACGGGGTCGACGCGGTCCACGTCCGCGTCGGCTGCATCGACCGCGGCGCATCCGGCCCGCTGCCCATCCCGTATGCCCTCGACACCGTCCTCG
Source organism: uncultured Acidobacteriota bacterium (assembly GCA_963738945.1). Lineage (GTDB taxonomy): Bacteria > Acidobacteriota > Thermoanaerobaculia > UBA5066 > Gp7-AA6 > DAHUXD01. Next base: position 755,705 of record CAVTYD010000002.1, on the reverse strand, counting down.
ACGAGTTCTCGCTCGAGCCGATGGTCTTCCGCGAGGGATGCCCCGCGGCGGTCCCCCCGATGAGCGGACGCGAGACGATCGAGTTCCCGCCGCCCGTCGGCCGCGTCGAGGCGCTCTACACGCTCCACTCCGAGGTCGCGATGTTCCCCCGTTCCTTTCCCACGCTCCAGGAGGCGAGCTTCAAGGTCGCCTTCGAGCCGGCGTTCACCGAAAAAGTGCGCCTCCTCGTCGAGCTCGGCTTCGCCTCGCGCGAGAAGACCGCCGGGGGCGCGTCGCCCCGCTCCGTTCTCCTCGAGCTCGCCGCGCGCCAGGAGTCCCCGCCCGGGGAGCCCGACGACTGCGACGCCCTGCGCGTGGACCTGCGCGGCCGAAAGGACGGCCGGCCGGTCGAGCGCCGGGCGGAGATGATCGTGCGCCCCCACTCCTCGTGGAGGATCGCCGCCGGAAGCCTCGACACCGGGGTCCCGCTCTCGATCGCCGGACAGCTGCTCGCCAGCCGCACGATCCGCACGCCCGGCGTGCTGTGCCCGGAGACGGCGGTCCCGGGCGAGCTCTTCTTCGAGATGCTCGAGCGGCGCGAGATGCGCGTCCGCTGGAGCTGACGCTTTCGAAAGGACGTCGACGTGCCCATCGCCTCCGTCAATCCCGCAACCGGCGAAACCCTTCGGACCTTCGAGCCTCATTCCGCCGCCGAGGTCGAGCGGCGCATGGCGCTCGCCGCCCGCCTCTTCCCCGGCTGGAGGGCGACGTCCTTCGCCGAGCGCGCCCGGCGCCTCTCGCGAGCCGCCGATCTCCTCGAGGCCCGCAAGTCCGAGTGCGGCCGCATCATGACGCTCGAGATGGGCAAGCCCATCGGTTCGGCGATCTCCGAAGCCGAGAAGTGCGCCTGGGTTTGCCGCTTCTACGCCGAGAACGCCGAGCGCTTCCTGGCCGACGAGAGCGTCGCGACCGACGCCCGCCGGAGCTACGTCCGGTACGAGCCGCTCGGCGCGGTCCTCGCGGTCATGCCCTGGAACTTTCCCTTCTGGCAGGTCTTCCGGTTCGCGGCGCCGGCCCTCATGGCCGGAAACGTCGGGCTGCTCAAGCACGCGTCGAACGTGCCCCAGTGCGCCCTCGCGATCGAGGAGATCTTCCGCGATGCCGGCTGTCCCGACGGCGCCTTCCAGACGCTGCTCGTCGGATCGGACCGCGTGGCGTCTCTCATCGGCGATCCGCGCGTCGCCGCGGTGACCCTGACCGGCAGCGAGGGTGCCGGCGCGAACGTCGGCCGCGAGGCCGGGGCTCAGATCAAGAAGGCCGTGCTGGAGCTCGGAGGCAGCGACGCGTTCGTCGTCATGCCGAGCGCGGACCTGGCGGCCGCCGCGTCGACCGCCGTGAAGGCGCGCACGCTCAACAACGGCCAGTCCTGCATCGCGGCCAAGCGGTTCATCGTGCACCAGGAGATCGCGGCGGACTTCGAGCGCCTCTTCGCCGAGAAGATGGCGGCGCTGAAGATCGGCGACCCGATGGACGCCTCCGTCGAGATCGGCCCGCTGGCGACGCCCGCCATCCTGGCGGAGGTGGACGATCAGGTGCGCCGCTCGGTCGCCGCGGGCGCCCGCCTCGTGCTCGGCGGGAAGCGGCTCGACCGGCCCGGCAGCTTCTACGCTCCGACCGTCCTCGCCGACGTTCCCGCGGACAGCCCCGCGGCGCAGGAGGAGATCTTCGGTCCGATCGCGAGCCTCTTCCGCGTGAAGAGCCTCGACGAAGCGATCGCCGTCTCCAACCAGACGCGCTTCGGACTCGGCGCCTCGGCCTGGACGCGGGACGAAGCCGAGCGCGAGCGTCTCATCCGGGACCTCGAGGCGGGCGCCGTCTTCATCAACGGGATGGTCAAGAGCGACCCGAGGCTCCCCTTCGGCGGAATCAAGAAGTCGGGCTTCGGCCGCGAGCTCTCGGAGCACGGCATCCGGGAGTTCGTCAACGTGAAGACGGTCTGGGTCGGGTAACCGTCGCCTTCACTCGCTTGGGATCTGCTCGCCCGGTCGGGCGCGCACCGGCCGGCGGCTCGCGCAAAGGCGCTCGACCGCCGGCCGGGTCGCCTGCGCTCGCTCCGGCTCCCGCGGCGTGAGCCTCCACCCTCGCTTCGCTCGGGTGACTTCTCACGCCGCGAGCGGATTGACGAGCTCGGCGCACGAGCAACTTCCCCCACAAGGCGCTCCTACCCCCTCCTCCCCCCGGCGGGGGGAGAGGGGGTGCGCGAGGGGTCTCCCCTCGCCACATAGAGGGCCGGCCGCGGCCGAAGGCCGCGCCTCGCGCAGCGAGGCGGCCGGCAAGGGGTGAGGGGGTCTGGGGACCCGACTCGCTAACTCGGCAGGAAGCTCGCTCCCACCGTCTGGCTGATCCGCGCCATGACGTGCTTGATCTGCGTGTAGTCCTCGATCGCGTACAGCGACATGTCCTTGCCGTAGCCCGACTGCTTGTAGCCGCCGTGCGGCATCTCGGAGACGAGGGGCAGGTGGTCGTTGATCCAGACCGTGCCGAAGCGAAGCTTCCGGGCCGCGTTCAGCGCTCGATTCACGTTGGTCGTCCACACCGACGCCGACAGGCCGTAGTCCACGTCGTTGGCCCAGCGCAGCGCTTCGTCGTCGCTCGAGAAGCGCGTGACGGTGATGACCGGGCCGAAGACTTCCTTCCGGACGATCTCGTCGGACTGTTTCGCGTCGGCGACGATCGTGGGCTTGAGCCAGAAACCCTTCCCATCTCCCGCTCCCCCGCCCGTCAGCACGCGGACGTGGCCGGTCGCCTTCGCGCGGTCGAGGAATCCCGTGACGCGCCTGCGGTGCTCGGCCGAGATGACCGGACCCATGTTCGAGTCCTCGTCCCTGATCGCACCGACCTTGAGCGACTCGACGGCCGGCACGAGCTCGGTGAGGAGCCGGTCGTAGACGCGATCGCTCGCATACAGGCGGCAGGCGGCCGTGCAGTCCTGGCCGCTGTTGGCGAAGCCCGCCATCTTGATGCCCGGAACGACGAGGTCCATGTCCGCATCGTCGAAGATGACGACCGGGGCCTTGCCGCCGAGCTCGAGGTGGACCTTCTTGAGGGACGCCGCGGCGGTCCTCGCGATCTCCTTGCCGGTGGCGACGTCGCCCGTCAGCGACACCATGTTGACCTTCGGATGGCGCACGATCCCGGCGCCGACCGGCTCGCCGTGGCCCGTGATCACGTTGAGGACGCCCGGAGGAAAGAGGTCGCCGGCGAGCTCCATCAGGCGCAGCGACGTCAGGGGCGTCTGCTCCGACGGCTTCAGGATCACCGTGTTCCCGGCCGCGAGCGCCGGTCCGATCTTCCAGACGGCCATCATCAGCGGGTAGTTCCAGGGGGCGATCGAGCCGACCACGCCCACCGGCTCCCGCCGGATCATGCTCGTGTATCCCGCCAGGTACTCGCCGGCGGCCTTGCCTTCCATGCAGCGGCACGCGCCGGCGAAGAAGCGCAGGTTGTCCACCATGAAGGGGACCTCGGAGCGCGCCAGGCCGATCGGCTTCCCGACGTTATCCGCCTCGAGCACCGCGAGCTCCTCGGCGTTCTGCTCGATCCGATCGGCGAGCTTCAGGAGCATCAGGCTCCGCTCCCCCGGCGTCGTGTCCTGCCAGGTCTCGAACGCCGCGGCCGCCGCGTCCACCGCCCGGTCCACGTCCTTTTCGGTGCACTTGGGCACCTGGGCGAGGACCGACTCGTCCGCGGGACTGATGATGTTCTCGGACTGGCCCTCGACGGCGTCCACCATCTTCCCGTTGACGTAGTTCTTGTAGCTCTTCATCGGTGTCCGGCTCCTTTCGCGAGCGGCTATCCTACCGCTCCGCGCGGCAGGTCTTTCGCGCCGCTTCCCCGCCGCAACGTCTCTTTCCCCGCCGCGGGGCTTACTGCGCCTTGATCTCGGTCCAGTACTCGTCGAGGATCGTCGTGGCATCGCCGATGTCCTCGACCAGCTCGCACCGTGCGAGCGCCTCATCGGACGGATACACCGCGGGATCGGCGAGGATCGCGGGGTCGATGAATTTCCGGGCCGCGGAATTCGGGCTCGCGTATCGGATTCCATCCACGATGCGCGCGTCGACCTCGGGCTCGAGAATGTAGTCGAGGAAGGCATAGATGGACTCGACGTTGCGCGCTCCCGCGGGCAGGCAGATGCTGTCGATCCAGAGCGTCGCACCCTCCCTGGGGAGAACGTAGGCGAAGCGCTTCGGGTTCTCGGCCACGACCTTCGCGAGCTGTCCGTTGTATCCGTGGGCGAACCACACGTCGCCGGCCGCCAGGATGTTCTCGTAGTCGCCGCTGTTGTAGGTCTTGACCAGCGCCTTCTGCTTCTTCAGGAGATCGGCCGCCTGCTCGAGGATCGCGGGGTCCGTGCTGTTGAGCGAATGGCCCTGGAACTTCAGCGCCACGGCGAAGCACTCCCGCATGTCGTCGAGCATGAGGATCTGGCCCTTGTTGCGCGGATCGAAGAGCGGGGCCCAGCTGTCCTCGTCGCGGCCGGCCTTTTCCCGGTCGTACCCGTACCCGGTCGTCCCCCACAGGTACGGAAGCGAGTACGCGTTGTGGGGGTCGAACTTCCGGTCGAGAAAGCGCGGATCGAGGTTGCCGAGGTTCTTCAGGCGCGCCTTGTCGAGCGGCCGCAGCAGCTTCAGATGGGCGAGGATGCGGACCATGTAGTCCGAGGGCACGACGAGGTCGTAGTCCGCCACGCCCGACTCGAGCTTCGCCAGGACCGCCTCGTTCGAGTCGTAGAGGTCGTAGCGGACACGGATCCCCGTCCGCCGCGTGAACTCGTCGATGACCTCCTTCGGCAGGTACTCCGACCAGATGTAGATGTTGAGCTTCTTCTCGCCGGGCCCGGGGTACGGCGCCTCGCCGTCTCTTCGGGCGGCACGCGGCCGCTCCGAGAAGGGCCAGCGCCGCCGCGAGCGCGAGGACCCGCCGCCTCACGAAGTCTCCCCCTCTCGACCGGCGCCTGCTGCAGTCTCTGGGCGATCACGATCAGGACGATCGTGACGGCGAGCAGGAGCGTCGAGATGGCGTTGACCTCGGGCGTCACGCCGACCTTCAGCATCGAATAGATCTGCAGCGGCAGCGTCGTCGCTCCGACCCCGGCCACGAACGACGTGATCAGGTAGTCGTCGATCGAGATCGTGAACGACAGGAGCGCGCCCGCCACGATCCCCGGCGTGATCAGCGGCAGCGTCACCCGCGCGAAGGTCGCCCGGGGCGTCGCTCCGAGGTCGAGCGCCGCCTCTTCGAGCGATCGGTCGAAACCCGCGAGCCGCGCCCGCACGACGATCGCGACGTACGACACGCAGAACACCACGTGCGCGACGATGACCGTCGCGAGCGACAGGCGCAGCGAGGCCGCGCCGAAGAACGTCACGAGCGCTGCGCCGAGGACGATCTCGGGGATGATCACGGGCAGATACAGGAGGCCGCGCGTGAAGCCCGCGCCCCGGAAACGGTGGCGGCCGAGGGCCAGGGCCACGAGCGTGCCGATGACCGTCGCGATCGCCGTGCTCACCACGCCGACGATCAGGCTGTTTCTCACCGCGGAGAGGATCAGGTCGTTCTTCGCGAGGCTGCGGTACCAGTCGAGCGTTCCGCCCTCCCAGACCGCCGTCTGGCGCGCGCGGTTGAACGAGAACACGACGAGAATGCCGATCGGGGCGTACAGGAAGACGTACACGAGCCCGGAGTAGAGCGCGAGCCACCGGCCGTTCCTCTTCATCGGCGTTCCCCCGCCGCGAAGCGCTTCACAGCAGCACGTCCTGTCCCTTGCGCTTCGTGTACAGCGTGTACGCAAAGAGAAGCGCGAGGACCGCCGCCGTGAGCTCGAAGGCCACCGCCGAACCGAACGGCTTGTTCCGGGCCACGGCGAACTGGTTCTGGATCAGGTTGCCGGCGAGGATCGTCTTCGCCCCGCCGAGCAGGTCGGACACGATGAACTGGCCGAGGCTCGGCACGAAGACGAGGATGATTCCCGCCACGACGCCGGGCATCGTCAGGGGCACGGTCACGCGCCAGAAGCCCGAGCGCCGCGGGGCGCCGAGATCCGCGGAGGCCTCGAGCAGCGAGCGGTCGAGCTTCTCGAGCGAGGCGTAGAGCGGGAGGATCATGAACGGGCAGCTCGCCGTAGATCAGGCCGATGAGGACGGCGAAGTTGTTGTACAGGAGCTCGAGGGGCCGATGCGTGACGCCGGTCGCGAGGAGCAGCCGGTTCGCCAGGCCCTCGGTGCGGAGGATGAACATCCACGCATACGTCCGGATCAGGAAGCTCGTCCAGAACGGAACGACGACGAGCCCGAGCAGAAGGTTGCGCCGCCGGGCCGGCGCGGTCACCGCGATGTAGTAGGCGATCGGAAAGCTCACGACGAGGCAGACGGCGGTCGTCACGACGGCCATCCAGACCGAGCGCCACGAGATCTGCAGGTAGATCGGATGAAACGACCTCGCGTAGTTGGCGAGGAACCTCCCCGATGCCAGATAGGCGCCGAGGTCTTCGATCGGCTTGAGCCCTCCGTACGTGTCGCGCTGGGCGAAGCTGATGACGAAGAGGATCGTCAGGGGCAGGAGGAAGAAGAGGCCGAGCGTCAGCCAGGTGGGAAGGGCCAGCCACTCGCCGGCCCGGCTCGCCTTCGGGCGCCCCGGCGTCATGGCGCCCCCGGAGCCGTCTCGATCATCACGGCATGACTCGCGTTCCAGCACAGAAACGCCTTTCCGCCGACCGCGAACCGCGATCCCTCCTCGAAGGGCTTCTCGTTCTGCTCGTAGACGACGAAGCGCTCGTCGGCGGCGTCCTGGACGATCCAGAGGGTGCTGACCCCCTGATAGACCCGATCCACGATCGCGACCGGAAGCGACGGCACGCCGTGGGCCGACAGATCGCGCGCGCGCAGGTCCAGCTTCTCCGGCCTCACGACGAACCGCGCCTCGTCGCCCGGCCGCAGGCCGCCCGCGCCCGTCGCGGGCACGGTCACGTCGCCCCCGGCTTTCAGCGCGACGGTCACGGCGCCGGCCCGGACCTCGCGCACGCGGCCGGCGAAGAAGTTCGACGCCCCCATGAAGTTCGCGACGAACTCGGTCGCGGGCCGCTCGAACACGCGCTCGGCGTCGTCCATCTGCTCGACGTGCCCGCGGTTCATCACCGCGATGCGGTCGCTCATCGTCAGCGCCTCCTCCTGGTCGTGCGTGACGAAGATGAACGTGATTCCGAGAGAGCGCTGGAGATGCTTCAGCTGAACCTGCACCTCCTTGCGGAGCTTCTGATCGAGCGCGCCGAGAGGCTCGTCGAGGAGCAGGACCTCGGGCTCGAGCGCGAGCGCCCGCGCCAGCGCGACCCGCTGCCGCTGGCCGCCCGACAGCTGGTGGGGGTGGCGCTTCTCGAACCCCGAAAGCTGCACGAGGCCGAGCGCCTCGGCGACCCGGCGCGCTTCGTCGCCCCGCGCGACGCCCCTGTACCGCATGCCGAAGGCGACGTTTTCCGCGACGGTCAGGTGCGGGAAGAGCGCGTAGTGCTGGAAGACCATGTTGACCGGGCGCCGGTAGGGCGGCGTCCACGTCACGTCTTCGCCGTCGATCGAGATCGACCCCTCGGTCGGGAGCTCGAACCCGCCGATCATCCGCAACAGCGTGGTCTTTCCGCACCCCGACGGACCGAGCAGCGAGAAGAACTCTCCGCGCCGGATGTCGAGCGACACCGCGTCCACGGCGGCGACGTCGCCGAAGCGCTTGGTCAGCCTCCGGATCTCGACGCTGTTCTCGGTCGACATGGATCGGCCGGGAGCATATCCGCTCGCCGGGCGCTCGCGGATCTGCGGGCTAGTATTCCGTAACGAGACCCGCGACACACCGAAGGCTCGTAGGGGCGGGGCTTGTCCCCGCCCGCGGGCGGCCGCAAGGGCCGCCCCTACGAAGACAAAGCCACACGACTGCGACGCTCCTTTCGCACCGCTAGAAACTCACTCGGAAGCCGAGCCGCAGCGTCCGCGCCTGCTGGTACGTGTTGGGCTGGCCGTAGTGGGCGTTGGTCGGCGTCGGCGATTCGTTGTCCGCCTGCTGGTTCGCCCAGACCTGGTCGATCGTCAGCGCCTGCTGCTTGTTCAGCATGTTGAAGGCGTCGGCCAGGATGTGCACCGTGACAGGCCCGAGCAGGAGGCCGTAGTCGAGGTGCAGGTCGATCTCGTAGATGTCGGGCGAGCGCCCCTCCGAGCCGCGCGGCGCGAGGAAGAGCTCGGGGCCGCCGTAGCCGTCCCACCAGCCGATCTTCGAGAGCGGCGTGCCGCTCAGGTAGTAGGCCGACGCCGAAAACGTCAGGTTGAACGGGAAGACGTACGCCGCCTGCAGCTTCGCCTGATGCGGGCGGTCGAGCGTCAGCGGACCGTAGGCGTTGACCTCGAATTCCGGGTAGTCGAAGTCGTCGGTGATGTTCGGATCCTTCGAGTTGAAGCCCCCGATCGCCCGGTAGCTGCCGTCGAAGTTTCCGCGCAGGGTCGAGTAGAGGTAGCTCGCATACAGCATCCAGTGGTCGGAGAGCTGCTTCTGCGCCGTGAACTGGATGCCGCGGAAGAACCGGGACGCGCCCGGAAGCGCCTGCCCGTTGTAGCAAGGAAGCGTGAAGTCCGGCGGGCACGGCACGACGGTGCTGTTTCCCGGGTTGAAGAACGCGTAGTTGTCGCAGACGTCCACCGGCACGCACGTGTCCTCGACCACGCTGCGGATGCTGCGGTACATCCCCTGGACGCCCAGGTTCCACTGCCCGAACTGATGCTCGACCCCGACGACGATCTCCTGGAGGTACTCGGTGCTGATGTTCGGGTCGATCTGGTTGGCGGCGGCGCCCTTCAACGCGGTCGGGTAGTCCGCGTCGATCAGGGACTGGTCGGGCACCGCCGAGACCGGATCGAAGTTGAAGGTCGTCGCGTCGCGTTCGCCGTTCAGCGAGCGGATGTTCATGTCCATCGGGATCGACTCGACGAAGTCGCCGTAGGACGCGAAGAACTTCGTCTTGCCGTCCTTCAGGAAGTCCCAGGAGATGCCGACGCGCGGCGAGAAGTGCTGGATGTTGATGTAGGTCGTCAACGGCCCCGCCACGATCGAGCCGTCGGGCTCCGTCGTGTACGAGGCGCCCTTGATGAGCTGCTTCTCCCAGCGAAGGCCCGCGTTCACGGTCAGGTTCGGCAGGATCTTCCAGGAGTCCTGGGCGAAGAGCGAGAAGACGTCCTGCTCGGGGTGGGCGTCGAGGGGCGCGGAGAAGGGGTTGTCGACCGTAGAGTTGAGGGACGCGAAGAAGATGTGCGAGTAGATGTTCCGGTTGTCCCCCTCGAGCGGCGCCAGGATCTGGACGAGCTGTCCCCCCGCGCCGGCGGTCGCGCCGGAGAAATTCCGCAGGACGTCCGCGCTCACCTTCTCCCAGTCCACTCCCGCCTTGATGTCGTGATTCGCGAACAGGTAGCTGCCGGTCACCACCGCCGAGTCGCGGGTGAACTTCTTCTCCGCCCACTGCCCGTTGCCGTCCGTGCCGCCGAACCCTCCGAAGGCGGTGACCAGCGGGCCCGTCGTGTCCTGGTACGCGATCGTGTTGCCGCCGATGCCCGGAAGCTGGTTCGTGTTCTCCGTGTGGACGCCGCCCTGCGCCGTGATGAGCCAGTTGGCTCCGAAGATGCCCTCGTAGCGCAGTCCCCAGTCCGTGCCGCCCACGTCCACCGTCCCGTTGTAGGTCGTGGGGGGGCCGATCAGCTGGCCGACCGCGCCGCTGTCGTTGGTCGGATCGCCGAACACCGACCCGATCACGGTGTTGGAGTCGTTGAGGTGCCAGGTCAGCTTGCCCGAGTAGAGGTTGCCGGTGGTCTGCAGGTTGGCCGTGTCGCCCGAGGTCGGACCGATCGTCACCTGGCGGTCGAGGCTGTTGCTGACGCGGTCGTACGCGCCGAAGAACCAGAGGCGATCCTTCAGGACGAAGCCTCCGATGTCCGCGCCGTAGTCGTCCTTGGAGAATCCGAGATCGATGCCGTTCGGCGTCGATTGCTCGGTGTGCTTGTTCTCGGCCTGCAGCGACTGGTCGTTGAAGTAGCCGAAGCCGTCGCCGTGGAACTCGTTGCCGCCCGACTTCGTCACGACGTTGACGATGCCGCCGGTCGAGTGCCCGAATTCGGCCTCGTAGCCTCCGGACTTGAACTCGACTTCCTGGATGAACTCGAAGTTGAGCGTCTTGCCCTGGCTTCCGTACTCGACGCCGGTCGTGTTGGAGCCGTCGACGAAGTAGGAGTTCTCGAGCCCCGTCGAGCCGTACACCGTGATCGACGTGTTGCGCGTGTCCGACCCGTCGGTGCCGACGCCGGCGTCGAGCTGGACGACGGAGGCGTAGTTGCGGCCGGTCGGGAGGGCCTCGAAGACCTTGGACGTCGTGTTCTGGCCGATCGAGCTCGAGTCGACCTCGACCTGGTTCGCCTGGGCCGTGACCGTCACTTCTTCCGTCTTGGTCGCGACGAGCTCGAAGTTGGCCGTCATGTTCGCGCCGAGGCCGAGCGCGAGCGTCTGCTTCCTCTCGCCGAACCCGGTCAGCGTCACCGTGATCGCATAATCGCCCGGAGGCAGGAGCGTCAGGTTGAAGTGGCCGTCGGCGTCCGTCACGACCGTCCGCGCGCCCTGAAGGTGGGAGCTCTTCGCTTCGACCGTCACGCCCGGGAGCGGCGTGCCGCCCGTCTGAACGGTCCCTCGGATGCTGCCGGTCGTCTGCGCGAGGAGCGCCGCGCCGGTCAGCCACGCCACCAGAGCCGCGCCGGACAGCCGCAGGAGAGCCTTTTTCATGACAGGGCTCCTCTCCGTAAGTTGTTTTGGGACGAACGCTGGACTAACGCTAGTGTCGGCGCGAGGGCGCTGTCAAGCTGACCGGGAGTCTCGAAACGCGAGTGCGGAGGCTACTTGCGGCCGCGATCGAGGATTCGGACGATCTCCTTGAGCTCGCGCAGGACGGTCCGGCGATCGAAATCCGATGCCGGCGCCGGCGCCGCCGCGGCTTTCGCCGGAGGCTCCGCGCGCACCGGGGCGGAAGCGCGAGCGGGCGGTGCCGGATCGGCCTTGCGCGGGACGCCCGGCGCGGGACGCTCGGCCTTTCGCTGCTCGGCGACCGGCGGAGCGGGCGCGAGCCCGTCGTCGAACCGGCCCTCGGCGATCTCCGCCTCGAGCCGCTTCTTCGCTCCGGCGACCGTGAAGCCCTCGTCGTAGAGCAGCTCGCGGATGCGCGCGATCACCTTGACGTCGCGCGCGGTGTAGAGCTTGGTCGCGCCCTTGTCCTTGCCCTCCGAGAGCGCCGGGAACTCAGTCTCCCAGTAGCGGAGGACGTACGGCGCGACCTCCGCGATGCGGCACGCCTCGGCGGGCCTGTAGATCTCGGCCTCTCCCTTCGCCACGGCGTTAATTTACCCTGAACCGGCTCGCCGGCGGGAGGACTTTGAGCGCCCTCGTCCGGACGGCTCGCGCCGCCCCGAACGCTCCCGCACGAGAACCCGGATCGGCGTGCCCGTGAAGTCCGCCGCCTCGCGCAGGAGGTTCTCGATGCGCCGCTCCTCCGAGAAGTGCAGGGGCTCGGCGCGATTGGCCACCAGAGCGAAGGTCGGCGGAGCCACCGCGGTCTGGGCGACGAAGAACACCTTGAGCGCCCGGCCGGACGCCGAACGGGGAGCCTTGTCCCTCAGCGCGCGGCCGAGGACGCGGTTGAGCTCGCCCGTCGAGATGCGGCGATACCGGTTCTCGGCCACGGCGGCCGCCGTCTTGAGGATCCGGGAGATCCCCCGGCCCGTCGTCGCCGACGTCAGCAGGATCGGGGCGTGCCGGGCGAAGGGAATCTGCGAGGCCAGGGCCGCCTGGAAATCCTCGGCCGTGCCTTCCTCGCGCTTTCCCGCGACGTCCCATTTGTTGGCCACGAGGACGAGCCCCCGCCCCGCTTCGGCCGCGTAGGCCGCGATCGTCGCGTCCTGCCCGGTCGGTCCGAGGCTCGCGTCCACGACGAGGAGGGCCACGTCGCACTCCTCGATGCGCTTGCGTGCCTGCACGACGGAGAGGACCTCGGGACCCTGCTTGGTCTTGCCCTGGCGCCGGATGCCCGCCGTGTCCACGAGACGGAACCGGCGTCCGGCGGCGTCCAGGCTGACGTCGACGGAGTCGCGGGTCGTTCCCGCCACGTCGGACACGATCGCGCGGTCCTCGCCGAGCAGGGCGTTCAAGAGCGACGACTTTCCGACGTTGGGCCGCCCCACGACGGCGAGCGCGATTTCGTGTCCCTTCCCCTCGGCGTCCGAGGTTCCGCCGGCCTCGCCCTCGTGGCCGGAGGCCGCCATGTGCTCGCCGATGAGGGTCTGGAGGTCGTCGACGCCGATGTCGTGCTCGGCCGACACGCCGAACACCTCGGAGAAGCCGAGCGCCCACGCCTCGACCTCTCCCTCGCTGCCCTCGCGGCGGTCGATCTTGTTCGCCACCACCGCGCAGGGCGAGCCGGCCTCGCGGATGACTCGAGCGGCGGCGCGGTCTCCCGGAAGGACCCCGGCCGACGCGTCCGTCACCAGCAGAACGAGGTCGGCGCGGCGGATCGCGGCGACGGCCCGGTCGCGCACGGCCGCCGGGATCTTTTCCCTGCCGGAAGGGTCGTACCCGCCGGTGTCGGCCAGCAGAAACGAGCGGCCGTCCGGGAGCTTCGCCTCCGCTTCGAGGACGTCCCGCGTCATGCCCGGGAGGTCGTGCACGATCGAGCGGCGCCTTCGCACGAACCGGTTGAAGAGCGCCGACTTGCCGACGTTCGGGCGCCCCGCGATCACGACCCGGAACGGGGCTTTCGCCGTTTCGGTCACGGCGCGGCCTTCGGAACTCCCCCCTCGAGGTGCAGCTGGAAGCGCGCGTGCGTGAACGGATGCACGTCGGGAAACCGCGTGAAGATCCAGCCGGCGAAGATCTCCTGCCCCTTCTCCGAGACCGCGATGCGCGCCGCGGGGTTCTGCGCTTCGACGCCCTCCGAGGTGATCGTGCCTCCCTTCATCGAGAACGCCGGCAGGAACACGTCCGCGCGCACGGTGAGCGCGGAATCCGGCAGGGCGGCCGACCCGCCGAGCGGCACGTCGAGGGTGCCCGTTTTCCCGTTCGACTTGTCCGTCCAGGACAGCCGGATCCCTCCCCAGGCGCGCTCGACCTCGGGCGGCACCTCGAGGCGCGTCGGAACGTCGGGCGCTCCTTCCGCGGCCGCGCCGGGGGTCCGTGCCGGTTCGGCGCCTTCCTCGGCCGCGCGCTGGTGCGAGATCGCCATGCGGATGCTCGGGTCCGGACGGCCGTGCTCGCGGCAGGAGGTCAGGAGCGCGGCGGCCGTGCACGCCGCGGCGGCGCCGGCGAAGAGGCGTCTCACGACTTGCGTTTCCGGGCCGTCCGGCCGTAGGTCATGGCCTTCGCCTCGGCGGGCTTCGGCGGCACGGGCTTCGGCTCGGGGGCCCTCGGCGCCGGACGCCGGTCGGCCGCGTCGGCGAGCCGGAAGTCGAGGCGCCGCCGGATCTCGTCGATCGCCACGAGCTTGACGCGCAGGGAATCGCCGAGCCGATACGTCTTCCCCGAGCTTCGCCCGCGGAGGCGGTGCTTCTTCTCCTCGTACACGAAAAAGTCGCTGCCGAGCGCCGAGATCGGAACGAGGCCCTCGACGAAGAATTCCGCGAGCGTCACGAACACGCCGAAGGATGCCACACCGGTCGCATACGCATCGAACTCGCGCCCGACCTTGTCCTTCATGAACACGATCTTCTTCCAGAGGAGGCTCTCGCGCTCCGCCTGTTCGGCGCGGCGCTCGCGTTCCGACGAAAACGCCGAAATCTCGCGAAGGCGCTCGTTGACCGGCGCGAAGTCCTTCGCGGCAACGGGGCGCCCGTCCGCGAGCAGCCGGGAGAGCTGGCGATGGACGATCAGGTCCGGGTAGCGGCGGATGGGAGAGGTGAAGTGGCAGTAGTACGGCGCGGCGAGCGCGTAGTGGCCCCGGCATTCCTCGCTGTAGACGGCCTTGCGCTGGGCCCGCAGGAGGAGGTCGTGCAGCAGCCGTTCCTCGGGCTTGCCCTCGATCGCCACCAGCAGCCGCTGGAACTCTTTCGGCTCGAGCTCCTCGAGGCTCCCCTTCAGCTCGTAGCCGAAGCTCTCGAGCACTTCGCGCAGGTCGACGAGGCGATCCGGGTCGGGGCGGTCGTGCACGCGATAGATCGCCGGCTGCTTCGCGAAGAGCAGCTTCTTCGCGACGGCCTCGTTCGCCGCGAGCATGAACTCCTCGATCAGGCGGTGCGCGACGTTGCGCGACTCGGGGACGATCCCGACGACGAGGCCGGCATCGTCGAGGACGACGTCGGCGTCGGGCAGATCGAAGTCGATCGAGCCGCGGGCCTCGCGGCGGGCGCGCAGCAGCGCCGCGACCTCGCCCATGAGCCGGAAGTCGGAGAGGGACGGGCCGTAGCGGCGCTCGTCCTCGGACGTCGCCGGCGTCTCGACCAGGCGCGCGACCTCGGTGTAGGTCATCCGGTGGGCGCTGCGAATGACCCCCTTGGAGAATTCGGCGGAGGTGACGCGGCCCTTCGCGTCGAGCTCGAGGAGCGCCGAGAGGACGAGTCGATCGACCCGGGGGTTGAGGGAGCAGAGCCCGTTCGAGAGGCGCTCCGGGAGCATCGGCAGCACCCGCCCCGGGAAATAGACCGAGGTGCCGCGCGACCGGGCCTCGTCGTCGAGCGACGTTCCCTCGCGGACGTAGTGCGACACGTCCGCGATGTGGATGCCGATGCGGTAGCCGCCCGCCGTTCGCTCGGCCTCGATCGCGTCGTCGAAGTCCTTGGCGGTCTCCCCGTCGATCGTCACGATGCGGCGGTCGCGGAAGTCGCGCCGTCCCCGGAGATCCTCCGGCCGCACGTCCTCGGGGAACGCCTCCGCCTCGGCGACGACCGGCTCCGGAAACCGCGGCGGCAGGTTGTGCGACCGCAGGACGATCTCGATGTCCACGCCCGGCTCGCCGAGGAAGCCCAGGCGCTCCTCGACCTCGCCGTACGCGATCCGCCGCGCGTCGGGGAAAGCCGTCAGCCGGACCTCGACGATCTCGCCCTCGCGCGCCTTCCTCGTCTTGCCGTCCGCGACGCGGATGACCGCGTCGATCTTCGGGTCGTAGGGCAGGACGACCCTGTTCCCGTCCCGGGTCTCGAAGCGCCCGACGACGCGCTCGCGCGCGCGATCGAGGATCCGGACCACCGTCCCCGAGGTCCGACCGGCGTCGCGGCCGCGCCGGCTCGCCGCGCGCGCCCGCTCCTCCCGCGCGAGGACGGTGTCCCCGTCCATCGCCCCGTGCATCCCGGTCCGCGGCACGAAGAGATCCTCCCCGCCCGGCACCAGGACGAAGCCGAACCCCTCCGGACGAACCGTGATCCGCCCGGCGACGAGTTCCGAGAACTCGATGGCCGAGTACTTCTCTCCCCGCACGCGGGCGATGTCGCCCCGCCGCTCCAGCGCCTCGAGCTTCTCGCGCAGGCCCGCTTCCTCGCCCTCGGCGACGTCGAAGGCGCGGCGAATCTCGGCAAACGACAGGATGCGGGACCCCTTGCGCCGGAGGCGCTCGAGGATTTCCGCTTCGGAGGGCAGCACGCGCGGGAGTCTAACCGCTCGGGCGCCGGGGGCTACGAGGCCTTCCCTTTTTCGGGCTCTCTCGGGGTGAAGAGCCCGGGCCAGTCATCGAGGTTCTGGGGCTCCGGGGCCGAGACCTTGAGCTCCCAGCCGCACGAGCGGCACCGGATCACTCCATCGACCGGCCGCGACGACGGATTGTGAGGGTCCGTGCAGTAGGGGCTGGGGCAGTTCCAGGGGAGGTCCGGGGCAGGCATGAGTTCCTTAAGGCTTCATTTTACGCCTCGAACTCGAGCTCCCGGGCGTATCGTTTGCATCAGGAGGCCGCCATGAAATCGAGCATTCTCGCGTTGCTTCTCGCCGCCGGCCTCCTGACCCTCCGGCAGGGACGCGCCCCGGTCCGGCCGCTCGTTCCCGCCTTCGCCGCTAGGGCCTCCTCCGTTCCGTCGGGCGCGCCCGTGACGCCCCTGTACGCGGCCGTCGATTCGCACCAGGCGGCCGGGTCGAACTCGAACGTGAACGGCATGCTCGAGCCGGGCGAGACGGTCCAGATCTCTCCCTTCTGGACCAACGTGACGGGAAGCGACCAGACCTTCACGGGAACGGCTTCGAACCTGACCGGCCCGGCCGGACCGACCTACACCATCGACGACGCGACCGCCGACTACGGGACACTCGCCGGCGGAGCGACGACCGACTGCAACGGCGCGACCGGGGACTGCTACCTGATGACGGTTTCCGGGACGCGGCCAGTCGCGCACTGGGACGTCACCTTCACCGAGAGCCTCAGCACGGGCGGCGTCGCCACGACCTGGACCGTCCACGTCGGCAACAGCTTCACGGACGTGCCGACGACCCACCCCTTCTACCTCTACGTCGAGACGCTCTTCCACATGCAGGTCACGTCCGGCTGCGGCCCCGGCCTCTACTGCCCCGCGACCCCCGTCACGCGCGCGCAGATGGCGGTCTTTCTCCTGAAGACCCAGCACGGCCCCGGCTACACGCCGCCGCCCTGCACCGGAGAGTTCGGCGACGTTCCCTGCCCGAGCCAGTACGCCGACTGGATCGAGCAGCTTCACAACGAGGGCATCACCGGCGGCTGCGGCAATGGCAACTACTGCCCCGACAGCCCGGTCACGCGCGCGCAGATGGCGGTCTTCCTCCTGAAGACGGAGCACGGCTCCTCGTACCTGCCGCCCGCCTGCACGGGAATCTTCAACGACGTTCCGTGCCCGAGCCAGTTCGCCAACTGGATCGAGCAGCTCTTCAACGAGGGAATCACCGGGGGCTGCGGCAACAACGACTACTGCCCCGACGCCTCGGTCCTGCGCGGCCAGATGGCGGTGTTCCTCGTGAAGCTCTTCGGAGCTCCCGCGGCGCCCTTCCCGACGCCGACGCCCATTCCCCCGACCGACACGGCGACGATGACGGCCGACGCCGACTCCGACGCCCACCCCTACGCCCACGATCACGCTACCCCGAGCAACACGCTGACGCCGAGCCGACGTTCACTTCGAGTCCCACTCGCACCGCGACCCTCACTCCGACAGCCACGCGGACCGCGACCGTCGACCAACACGGCGACCGTTCACCTTCACGCTTCACGTTCACCCGGACGTCACAAATACGCGAACGCCGACCTTCACCCGCACGCCGACGTTCACGCCGACGCAGAACACGAATCACAAAGTTGCCGTCGGCCAGGGCCCGGGCGGTGTGGGTTTCGTCGATTCGACCAGCGGCAACATCTTCACCACGATTCCGGTCGGGACGACGGTCGAGTGGGACTGGGTCAGCAGCACGCACTCGACGACATCGGGCACGTGTACCGGCACGAACTGCACTCCCGGCGTGGGTGGCCCGACCGGCGAGGTTTGGGATTCGGGCCAGCACAGCTCGGGCTTCACCTTTACGCAGACCTTCAACAACGTCGGAACCCTCACGCTACTTCTGCTACGGTTCACACGTGTGAACATGCAGGGCATCGATCAACGTTCTTCCGGCGACGACACCGACGCCGACTCTCAGTCCGACGCCGACCCAACCCGGGCTGAGGGCTCGCCGATAGATCTGTTTGTCAGCCCGTTGCTCACTTCAGGCTAAGCCTCCTCTGTTTCCCCTCTCCCCTCACGGGGAGAGGGGGTAGGAGCCCGGCCCATCAACCCCAACCTTCTCCCCCATGGGGAGAGGGGGCAGGAGGGCGCGGGCGAGGCTTTTCCCGGTTCAATCCCGTCTCCCCCGTCGGGACCCCCCGCTTGGCACGATCCCCGCATCATTCGAGGACGTTTGAGCGAAAAAAAGAGTCCGAGTCTCTGGGGCGCCGGCGTGCGCGATGTCGTCGCGAGGCAGTTCACCCGCGTCGAGGACGTGGTCTACGTGGGCCTCGGCATCCTGCTCTCCGGCTGCTCGCTGGCGCTTCTCGTGGCCGGCGTCACCCAGTTCGTGGGGAGCCTCGCCGCGGGGCGGCTCGCCGAGGAGATCATCTCGATCCTCGACCGGATCCTGCTGATCCTCCTGGTCGTCGAGATCCTGTACACGGTTCAGGTTTCCTTCCGCGAGCACACGCTGGTTCCCGAGCCATTCCTGATCGTCGGCCTGATCGCCGGCACGCGCCGCGTCCTCGTCCTGACGGCCGAGTTCAAGGACCTCCTGGACAAGGGCGAAGCGGCCTTTCGCAACGGGATGATCGAGCTCGGCCTGCTCTCCGCGCTGATCCTCGCGCTGGTCGTTTCGCTCGTGCTCCTGAGGCGCCGGCCCCCGAACGAGGGCCGCCCGGCCGCCGTGCGCGAGATCTGAAGGCACCAGGGATCCACCGTCCCTCCGCCCGGGCGGGCGAGAGGACGAAGAATGGCTTCGGACTTGCACTGAACCAGGTCGGAAACGGTCCGTTTCGCGATCGGCGGTCAACGCTTTTCGAAAACGAGGTGGACGATGCCGAACTGGAAGATCCCGGTGGCATCCCCGGACCGGGTGCCGATTCCCTTTCATGCCCTCTGCGCGGACTGCGGCAACAGGGTCGAGCTCAGGAGCGGGGCGTTCAAGCCGCACAACTGGGGAATGCGCCTCTGTCCCGGCTCCTGGCAGCTCGCGAGCGAGCGAGCCCGACTGACGAGAAAGGGCGCCGCCTAAGAGGGCCCCTCACCCCAACCCTCTCCCGTCACCGGGAGAGGGGGTGGAGATCCTCCCCGGTACATCCTCTTTCCCCGTGCGCTCGAAACCTTCGGCTTCCCGCGGCGTCAAAGGACCAGAGGTGCTTGAAATGATCCGTCCGAACTCTTCGGCCCGCCTGCGCGCCGGCCTCGCGGTCTTCGTCCTCGCCGGCTTCGCCCTGCCCGCGGCGGCCCTGCGCGGTTCCCACAGCCTCGCGCCGACCAACGGCCGCTGGCTGATCGACTTCGACCGCGACGGCTCGCTGCAGCTGACCCTGAAGCGCCGCTCGGAGTCCGGCAACGACAACTGGACCTCGTCGAACGACTACACGGTCGCCGACTTCCAGGGCCTCGAGCGCCCGAAGTCCTCGACCGAGGTCCCGGTCCACTTCCAGATGGTCCGCGACGCCGGCACCGTCTCGTTCGACGGCCAGCTGAGCGACTCGGGGGGATCGGGCCGGTTCGCCTTCCAGGCGAACGCCGAGTACCTCGCGGAGCTCGAGAAGATGGGCTATGCCGCGCCCGACGAGAACGAGGCCTTCGCGCTCGCCGTTCACGACGTCAGCCGCAGCTTCATGCGCGAGCTCGCGACGCTCGGCTACGTCCACGAGGACCTCGACGAGCTCGTCGCGATGCGGATCCACGGCGCCACGCCGCAGTACATCCGCGACATGAAGGCCGCCGGCTACGACCGCCTGAGCGCCGACGACCTCGTCTCCATGCGCATCCACGGCGCCACTCCCGAGTTCGCGCGCCAGATGAAGGCCCTCGGCTACGACCTCGGCGCCGACGACCTCGTCGCGTTCCGGATCCACGGCGTCACCCCGGACTTCATCCAGGCCATGAAGGGCCTCGGCCACGTCGACGCGGACGACCTGGTCTCACTCCGCATTCACGGAGCGACGCCGGAGTTCATCCACGAGATGGAGAGCCTCGGCTACAGGGACCTGTCGGCCGACGACGTCGTCAGCATGCGCATTCACGGCGTCACCGCCGACTTCGTCCGCCAGCTCCAGCAGCTCGGCTACAGGAACGTCTCGGCGGACGACCTCGTGAGTCTCCGCATCCACGGCGTCTCGGTCGACTACGTCAAGCGCGCCCGCTCGCGCGACAAGGACGTCTCGATCGACGAGATCGTCGACATGAAGATCCACGGGAGGGGCTGAAGGGGCGAGATCCCCGCGGCCTCACTTCACTTCGACGGCGTCACGACGGTGAGGTCGGAGAGGCGGCTCGAGCCCGAGTGGGCGAGGTAGACGACTCCCCTGTCCGTGACGGCCGGGTTCCGCGCGCCCGGAGGCGTCGGGACCCTCGCCTCGACGGAGAGCTTCCCCTGGGCATCGACGCTCGCGACGGTGAGCTGGCCGGCTCTGGCCGCGCCGACGTAGAGCCGATGGGTCGCCGGCGAATAGTCGATGTCGTCGACGCCGTCGCCCGTGTCGATCGACGACAGCACTTTCCCGCCGTGCTCGGTGTCCATCACCTCGGCGCGGGCGCTGCACGCGACGAAGAGTTGATGGGCGGCCGGATCGACCCTCAGCCCGTGCGGGCCGTCCTCCCCGCACTCGGGCTTCCAGGTTTCGACCGTCTTCCGGGAGGCGAGGTCGATCGACAGCGTGCGGTCCTTGTCCTCCAGGTTGGTGTAGAAGCGGCCGTGCGGGGCATCCACCGCGAAGCCTTCGGGATTGCCGTCGAAGGAGAGCTTCGCCTTCTCCGCGAGCGTCCCCGCATCGAGGATGCGAATGGACTTGTCGCGCGGCGTGGTGACCCAGACCTCCTTCGTCGGCCCCACGTAGGCGAGACCGTCGGGCATCGAGTCGAGCTTCCGGCATGCGCCCTTCGCGAGCGAGCTCGGCGTCGAAGGCGCAGACCGTCGAATCGCCGCGGTTGCCGACGTAGACCACGCCGTCGCCGATCGCGACCGAGGACGGACCGACGATCCGTTTGCGGTCGCCCGTGCCCATCTCGGCCGTCGGGAATCCGGCGATCTGTCTCATCGATCCCTTCGTGGAGTCGATGACGACGACGAGACCCGTGTTCCCCGCCGGGACCCACACCGCGTGAGTCGAAGGATCGAAGGCGATGTAGTCCATCGAGATTCCGGCCGGCGTCCCTCCCGGCAGCGGCAGCGAGCGCACCTCGTAGGCGGGCTTGTCGGCCGCGGCCGCGCGAACCGCGACCAGCGCGGCGACCGAGACGAGCACGAATCGTACGGAGGTCTTGAATGCTCGACGCATCGATCGGACTCCTTCTTCAGAGCCCCGCATACTAGCGAACGACCCGTGAACGGAGGCTAAACACGAGGCTGGTTGCGAAAGACGGCCCTGGCGACCGTGATGGCCGACATCGCCTTCGGCCACCCCGCGTAGAAGGCGAGATGGGTGATGGTCTCGATCAGCTCGGCCTCGGTCAGGCCGTTCTCCCGGGCTCGGTTCAGGTGGAAGGTGAGCTGTTCCGTGTTGCCGCCCGCGATGAGAGCGGCGACGGTGACGAGGCTGCGATCGCGCTTCGACAATTCCGAGCGCTCCCAGACGTCGCCGAACAGGACGTCGTCGGTGAGCTGGACCAGCTTGGGCGAAAAGTCGCCGAGATTCTTTTTGATTGCGGAAGGCGGCTTGTTCATGTCCTGTCCTTGCAAAACGTGGATCGGCGGAAACTCATGTGCGGCTCCCCATTGATCGAAGAACGCTACACCGCGCACCGACGGGCCGCCGCTTTGACGATCTGTGCCGTCCGACGTGGCCTAAGTCGTTGGTGCGAAAGGAGACAGTGTGACCCAGCCCCGCCGCCCTTCCGGAGGTCCCCCTCGGGCTCCCTTGAACCTGTACGCGAGGACAGGTAAGCTCGAGGCCTCTGAAACAAATGACTCGGCTGGCGGACGTGAAATGCGTCTGTGGCGCGCGCCTCCGCGTGCAGTTCGAGCCCGTCCCGGGTTCGACTGTCGCGAAGCACCGGTTCCGGTGCTCGCGCTGCGACGCCGTCCGGCCCGCCCTCGGTGCGATCGTCCAGGTCTCCCGATACGAGGACGGAAGGTGGATGCGCCTGCCGCCGGCCGAGTGGAAGACGCTGTCCTGGCGCGGACGGCCGAGCTCCTCGCACTGAGGCGGGCCCCCGCGCCCCCGGCACGGATTGGCTCGTCGCGGGCGGCCGCGAGCAGCGGAGATCTCTAGTCCCGGCTCTTTCCAGGGGCTCTCGACGGCGGGTGAGACTGCGTCGGAATTGACGGGACGGCGCGGGAGGACGGGGCCGGGCGATACGCGGGATGCCCCGGGTGATTCCCGCCGCCATGGTCGTCGTGATGATCGTCGTGGTCGTGATGATCACGGTCTCCGCGAGGCGGCCCGACGTGGTACGTCGGGCCCCAGCCGTCGTACACGACGTAGCCCGGGGCGTCGTAGTAGTACTCCCCGTCGTAGTCGCCGGCATAGACGCCGGCGCTGGCCACGCATCCGGTGAGCGGCGTCAAGGCGAGCGAGGCGGCCGCGAGAGCGCCGAGCAGGAGGAGCGGCCAGCGCCGTACGATGGTCTTCACGGCGCCACCTCCTTGGTCTCCGTGTCGGACCATTCGAGCAGCCCGAAGGGCGCGCCCGACGGGTCGGCGACGACGGCCACCATTTCGCCGTGCCGATCCGGATGCGGCTGCACGAGGATCCGGCCTCCCAGGGCGACGGCCTTCTTCGACGCCTCTGACGCGCTCACGACGCGGACGAAGTTCACCCAGTGGGAATGGAGGTTGGGAGCGGTCAGCGGAGGCGAATTCGCCGTGGCACGCGCATAGCCGTCCGACGCCAGCAGGAGATGCTGGCGCCCATCGTCGCTCGGCAACTCGAACACCTCGTAGCCGAAGATCGCCTGGTAGAAAGCGGCTCCGGTATCCGGCTCGGTCGTGATCAGCGAGCTCCAGATCCAGCCGCCGACGGGAGTGAGCAGATCGGGCGGGTCGCCGCTTCCCGATTGCAGCACGGCGAACACCGCTCCCTGCGGGTCGGCGAGGATCGCCTGCCGTCCACGTTCCGGGTAATCGCGGGGTGGCGAGAGGACCTTGCCGCCGTGGGCGACGGCGATTCGGTCGGCTTCACCCGTGTCGCGAACCGCGATGAACGTCAGCCAGGCCGGCCGCTTCGGCTCGGCGGTCGGCAGGGACCGTTGGAGGATTCCCGCGACCGGTCGATCCTGCAGGAGGGCCACCACGAACTTCTTGTCGCCGACGGTGGCGTCCTGGAACGTCCAGCCGAACAGGCCGCCGTAGAAACGCTTCGCGCTCTCGAGATCGGGAGTGACCAGATCCGCCCAGACCACCTTTCCCACGTGGCGGTCGCTGGTCGGCGGCTGCACGAGCGGCGGCAGGCCCGGCGACCGGGCGAAGCCGCTTCCCACGCACAAGATTCCGAGGAGAAGGCTCCAGATGAGAGTTCGCCATTCCCGACCGCCCGGAGTGGTCATGTTCAACTCCTCCCCGTCAGGGGGTCCGTTGCCGGCGACGGTTCATCGACGCCGAGGCGGACTAACCCCGGCTCGTTGAGTGCACGATTCGGGCCAGCCGCAGAATGCCTCCTCGAAGCGCGCCGCCGCGTTCTTGACTGCCTCCGCCGAGCGACGTAGCGTCGTCGAGGTCGGCGCGCATGACAGACCAGAACGATCACCCCGACCCCGAGGCACCTCGCGACGCGGCTCCGGAAGTGCCGGCCACCCCGGGCGGCCCGCTGGCATCGCGCTTCCACCAGATGTTCCCGGTCCTCTCCCCTGCGGAGATCGACCGCGTTCGCCGGTTCGGGGAGATCCGGCGGTTCTCGGCCGGCGAGTTCCTCAGCCGGACGGGGGAGACGATTCTTCCGATGTACGTGATCCTCTCCGGACGCGTCGCGATCGTTCTTCGGGACGCGCTCGGACAGGCGCTCCCCATGGCGACGGTCGCCGAACAGATCGGGGCGCCCCTCGAGGAGATGAGCGAGGTGGTGCCGGGCGAGGTGATGGCCGAGCTCGGACATCTCTCGGGAAGGCCGGACGTCGCCGCGATCGACGCCCGGGCCGTCGGCGACGTGGAGGCGATCGCGGTCCCGCCCGAGGCGCTGCGAGCCTTGCTCGTCGAGGAAGCCGAGCTCGGCGAGCGCATCCTCCGCGCGCTCATCCTCCGCCGGGTGGCGCTGATCGAGATGGGTTTCGGAGGGCCGGTCCTGATCGGGGCGGTCAAGTCTCCGGACGTGACGCGGCTCTCGAGCCTTCTCGAGCGCAACGGGATCCCCTTCCGGGTCGTCGATCCCGTGAACGAGGACGCGTCGCTGCTGCTGGCAAGCCTCGCTCCGAAGCCCGAAGAGTTCCCGATCGTGGTCCTCCCCGCCGGCGCGGTGCTCAGGAACCCGACGAAGCAGGAGCTGGCGCGAGCCCTCGGCCTGGTGGCCACGAGCTTCCGCTCCGAGCCCTACGACGTGGCGATCGTCGGCGCGGGTCCGGCGGGGCTGGCGACCGCGGTCTACGGCGCGTCCGAGGGTCTCTCGATCGTGGTGCTCGAGAGATTCGCGTTTGGAGGCCAGGCCGGCGCCAGCGCGCGCATCGAGAACTATCTGGGTTTTCCCACCGGGGTCTCGGGACAGTCGCTGATGGGCCGCGCGTTCACGCAGGCCCAGAAATTCGGCGCCGAGTTCAGCCTCTCGACCGAGGTCGCGCGGCTGGACTGCTCCTCGGAGAGCCCGGGCCCCGATCCTGCGCACACCCTCGAGCTCGCCGACGGCCGGAGCCTGCGGGCGCGCGCGGTCGTGGTGGCCACCGGCGCGCGTTACCGCCGGCCGGAGATCCCGAACCTCGCGCAGTTCGAGGGCCGCGGCGTCTCGTACTGGGCCTCGCCCGTCGAGGCCCGGCTGTGCCGCGACGAAGACGTGGCCCTCGTGGGCGGAGGAAACTCGGCCGGCCAGGCGGCGGTTTTCCTGGCGAGCCACGCGCGGCACGTGCGCGTGCTGGTGCGCCGGGCCGCCCTCTCGAGCACCATGTCGCGCTACCTCATCGACCGCATCACCGCCTCACCGAACATCACCGTGCTCTGCGACACGGAGGTCGTGGAGCTCCTCGGCACGCCCGACCAGGGCCTGCAAGCGGTGCGGTGGCGCAACCGCCGCACGGGTGCCGAGGAACAGCACGCCATCGCCCACCTGTTCCTCTTCACCGGCGCCGATCCGGCCGCCGGCTGGCTCAGCGGCTGCGGCATCCCGCTCGACGAGAAAGGCTTCATCCGGACCGGCGCCGACGCGGGCTCGGCCGGGCGCGCTCCGCTGCCTCTCGAGACCGGGGTCGAGGGAATCTTCGCCGTCGGCGACGTCCGTTGCGGCTCGGTGAAGCGCGTCGGGGCGGCCATCGGAGAGGGCGCAGCGGTCGTCGCCCAGCTCCACACTTTCCTTGACCGGCGTGGCGCGACGCCCGACGATGTGCTACTCGCGCAGGCGCGGCGGCCCGCAGATACCCTCCGATAGAGGTAGCGCCGGGCTGCTCAGTGGGTTGTGCGAAAGGAGGACTGGTGCCAAACCAGCGCGCATTGACTGGCGAACGGTTACTCCAGCTCTTGCCTTATTCGGGCGACTTTTCCGCGCGGCGCGCCTTTATGGGCACGGGAAGGCAGACGAGTCCTGAATGGGCTGGAAGGAGGTTGCCACTGAGTTGGAGTACATCTTGACTGTCCCGGTCACGGTGTCGGCAACCTTCAACTGCACGCCCACATCCGTCAAACCCCCGGCGAAGACCCAGTACTTGTTGTTAACGGAACAGCCGTTCAACACCTTCAAGACCAACTCGATGTTCGACGGGTCGAAGAACCAGAAATAGCCGGTGTCGCTGGTCAACGGGACAGCGGTGGCCGGAGCGGATGGACCCGACGGTGTCGTCTGGAAGCTCGCCGCCACCGAAAACCTCCCCTCGTTGAGGCACAGTGTGTGCGCGTCGGCGACACAAGATGTCGATGCCAGCTGGTAGTCGAACGCACCGGACGGCGTCGAGGCGTGAAGGTACGTTCCGGTGGCGTCAATCGCAAGGCCGTTCACGCTGGTCAACGCGGAAGAGGGCAGTCCATTATTCATCGGTTGCCAGGTCCCGCCAGCGTCGGCGCTCGCGAACACGCCACGTCCTGTGGCCGCGTAAAGGCGAGTGGGGTCGAGCGGATCAATGCATAGGCTAGCGACGAGCATGCTTGACAAACCACTATTCGCGGCGGTGAAGGTGCTGCCGCCGTCAACACTCTTCAGTACGCCCGAGAAGTACGTAGCCGCATAGACGATTGCCGAATTCGTCGAATCGACGGCGAGGACTGATACGTTCTGAACGGAGGCGGTGAGCAAAACCCACGTCGTTCCGTAGTCGAGCGACTTGCTAACGCCGACCACTCCACCCCCTTGTGCAAAGGGGCTCGTCGCCGCGTATAACGCATTCGGCGAGCTGGCCGCGACCGTGATCGCGGCGATTCTCTCGCTCTCTCCGCCGAGTACGGTCCAAGTGAGTCCGCCGTCAACGCTTCGGCTTAGGCTACCGCTATCGATGCCAATCGAGTGGTGTCGGTAGGTCACTAGATACAGCGTCATTGGCGTAACGGGATCAACGGCGAGCGTGTACGATCCGCCGAAAATACCCGGAAGCAAGAGATTCCATTGCGCACCCTGATCCTGACTCGCGAGGAGTCCAGCCGCACCGGTGGCGTAGACCGTCGGGCCGGCGGCCAATGGAACGTACCCCCCTGCTCCCGCCAGTCCTGTCGATGTCCAAGTCGCGCCATTGTCGGCGCTTCTAAAGAGGCCGTTGGTGTTGCCCGCATAGACGATGCCGGGAACATGCGGGTCGGTGACCACGCCCGATGCGACGCCGCCCGGCGGTCCGTTGGTCGTCCAGACGCCGACGCCTGCTGTGGCTACCGCGCTTGACGAAAGGGCGATAGCGGCAAAGAGCGAGGCGGCGTGGACTCGCATTCTTTCAGAGTATACGGACCTGCTGATCGAAACGCGGATCTCCTGAAATCGCCGCGCCAGTGGAAAGCAAAGGGCCGAAGGCGATGGACGAGTTCCGCTGATCCTCGCCTCGGCGCTCAATTGTCCGCTTTGTCCTGCTTCAGTCGCGCGAGGGCCGCGCTACGCTTTTGCGCTGCCCTCGCGCTCGCCGCCCTAGATTGCGGCCAATTGCCGAAAATTTCTAACCGCAAGTCTTCGAGAAGACTGGGGCAGGTGGTGCGAAAGGAGGGGCTCGAACCCAGCCAGCGCTATTGACTGGGCTGGAGTTAGCTCAGTGTTTTTGCCATTCGGCCGTTCTTTTTTGCGCTCGTCCGACACCCCGTCCGCTGCAGGCGCGTAGCCCATGGCCATGAGCGAGTCCGCTGCACACGCATGCTAGGGGCTATGCCGGCCCTTCGCTGCGAACGCCTCAGCAACCATCCGCAGTAGGGCCTTCAACCAGAACTCTCTCTCCTCCTTTGTTGGTAAGCGGGAATCGGAGGAGGCTGGTTCGGCAGACAGCAGGACCGTCTGAGAAGCGGTTAGACCGTTGCCATCCGTAACGGTGATCTTCTGCCGCCCCAGACGTCTAAGAACGACGACCTTGCCGAAGAAATGAATTCCGGCGTCAGCGCTCGTGAAGGCATATGGGCTGGGGAGGGTCGCGAGGGGATCCGAACACGAAAACGTGACGGTGCCAGTGTAGTCGATCGCAAGCCCGCCAGTGCTGTCGTTGGCGAGTACCGTGACATAGATCGGACACGTGTCGAAGCAGCGCTCCGGAACCAGTAGGACGCGAAGGCTCGTTGCCGACTGCGCGATCGCATAACTTGCAAACAGCTGCGTCGCGACCGCCCCCCAGAAAAGACGCATCGGCCTGACGCGCATTGGGCGCCGGATCCTGCGAGCTCTCAGTGCTTCTCGAGTCCGGCCAGGGCGACCTCGGCCTCGTGTCGCAGCGGCGACGGGTCCGGGCACGCCGACAGAGCCCGCCGGTAGGCGTCGGCCGCCCCCACGGCATCCTCGTCCGCCGCGCGCAGCTGTCCGATGGCCATCCATGCTCGGACGGCGCAGTCGGGATTGGCGGGGGACTTTGCGATCGCCTCCAGACGCTTGAGGCCCTTCGACGGCTTGCCGTCGAGGAGCCACGTGAGAGTCGCCTGGATGTCCGCCGTCTGCTCGAGCGCCGCGTCGCCGTTCTTGCGTGCGAGTTTGGCTGCCGCTTCCAGTTCGTCGCGGGCATAGGTGGCAGCGTGCGTCTCCAGATAGACCTGGCCCAGCTCGAAATGCGCCTGCGCGGACTCCCGCTCCTTCAGCGAGGCGGTCAGCGACACGATCTGCGAGGCCTTTTCCGCCACGAGGGAGAGCTGCCGAGCAAAGACGTCCGGCGTCCGGAACCCCAGGATGTGCAGCCGTTCGACCTCTCCTGGGTCAAAGAATCGGTACATCGGAAGCGCCATGCCGGGACTCGAAACTCCGGGAGCACGCGGGATTTGTCCCCGGGTGTCGACGTTGATCTTCAGGAGGACGAAGTTCTGCAGAAGCTCCGCGACGCGCGGGTCGGGAAACGTGCGCTGCTCCATCTCCATACAGGGGGGGCACCATGGGGCCCAGTAGTCGACGAAGACCAGGCGCTTCTCCGATCGGGCGCGCTCGAAGGCCGCACGCCAGCTCGTTTCCCAGTGGAGGGGAGGCGCTTCTTCGGCGCTCCGGACTGTCGAGGCGAGGAGCAAAAGAACGACGAAGAGACCCTCGCACGTGTGCCTCCGGTGACCTTGACCGCTGCACATCGGATTCCTCCTTCGCGCAGGTGAGAAGTTTGCGTCTGCGACGGGGGTAGAGTCAACCCTCGCGGATCGACGGGTGGCGGGTCAGCGGCAAGCGATGAGCCGAAGGCGATGAGCGAGTCCGCTGTGCGCGCATGTCGGACGCACGATGGCGTTCAGATTATCCGAGTCCCTCTCCCAGCCGCCAGACTAGCTGCACGAGCTCTGCGTGAAGCTTTTTAGCCGACAGATTCCACCACTCCGGTCGCGAGATCGTACATCGCACCGGCGATCTTGATCGTTCCCTTCTTCTCCGTTGGGAGTGTCTGGTGGGTTGGTGCGAAAGGAGGGACTCGAACCCTCACGGTGTTACCCACAGGTTCCTGAAACCTGCGCGTCTACCAGTTCCGCCACTTTCGCAGGGGCGGAAAGCCTAGCGACATCGCCACCGAGAATCAAGCGGCGTGGCGGGCGGGCCGGCGGGAGCTTCGGCGAGCGCCGGGTCAGGGACTCCGGAGACCGAGCATCCTCCGCAGAAAGCTACGTCGCCGGGCGTCGTATCCGAGCAGGTGCGTCAGGGCCCCGCGATCGAGAAACACTCCCTGACAGGCCGAGCATTCGTCCGTCTCGAGACTTCCGATCAGGGACGGTTTCATCTCGGCGCCGCAACGCGGGCACTTGCGCCGAACCGCGGCGAGCGAGGGTTCGGCGTCCTTCTCCGCCTCCGGCCCCACGAGTGCCAGGGCACGCGCGACGACGTTCCGGCGGTTGCGCTCGGCCGCATCGGCCGCGGACGCCGCCGCGCGCCTCCTGGCCGCGTCGATCATCTCGGCCTCGTGCTCCTTGAACCAGCCGTATTCCCGGACGCGTCGGATCTTTCGGGGATCCCAATGAGAGCCGTCGAAATTGCGGCCGTCCTCGGTCACGGACGCCCCCCGTTGAACGAAGTCGAGGTTTTCATTCGTGTTCCCTCATCCTGGTCAACGTATCGCGGCACGATATAATTTCAGGGTGGTCGCCGGGGCGCCAGGCCGGGGCGTCAGACGCTCCGGCGCAGCTCCCGAATGCCGGTTTCTCCGGCCACGATCACCTCGGTGGCGATCCCGCAGAAGAGGCCCTGCTCGACGAGACCGGCCCGTCCGGCGAGCCTGGCCTCCAGGGAGGCCGGATCGGCGATCGGCCCGAAGTCGCAGTCGAGAATCCAGTTGCCCTGATCGGTCTCGTAGGCCTTCCCGTCGGGCGCGAGGCGCAGTCGCGGCTTGCCCCCGAGGCCGGCGAGGAAGCGCTCCTGCGACCGCCATCCGAACTGCGCAACCTCGACGGGCAGGGAGTGTTTCGTGCCGAGCGCCGGGGACAGCTTCGACTCGTCCACCACGATGACGACGCGGCGGCTCGCCTGCGCGACGATCTTCTCCCGGAAGAGCGCTCCTCCCCCGCCCTTGATGAGGTCGAGGGCCGGGCTGACTTCGTCGGCGCCGTCGATCGTGAGGTCGATCTCGCG
The DNA here is from genome assembly GCA_963738945.1 of uncultured Acidobacteriota bacterium. Lineage (GTDB taxonomy): Bacteria > Acidobacteriota > Thermoanaerobaculia > UBA5066 > Gp7-AA6 > DAHUXD01. The sequence continues at coordinate 725,686 of CAVTYD010000002.1, read as the reverse complement.
GGGGATGTCGTCCGAGAGCAGTGGAATGCCGACGCGGCGGGCCTCGTCGGCCGTCGCCCGGGACGTCGGAACGCCGGCGATGTCGCGCAGGGATCCGCCGGAGAGCAGCTCGCCGAGTCTCCGCGTGGCGAACACGGCCGTGCTTCCGGTGCCGAGCCCGACCACCATCCCCGCGGAAACGAGAGCGGCCGCCTTCTCGCCGGCCTGCCGTTTGAGCGCCGCAAACCGGTCCGGAGCGGCGGGGGTCACGCGGGCGGCAGCCCCAGCTCGACGTCGGCGAGAGGGAGAGCGATCGCCGTCTCCCGAAACCCGCGGTCGACGCAGACGAAGCAGGCCTTGTAGACGCTGTCCTGGCTCATCTTCAGCTCGCGGCCCGTGACGAACACGTCGCGGCGCGGGTACGGCTCGTCCACGCGCTGCAGGCCGACGAGCACTCCCGAGCCCACCCGGGAGCGCGACGCGATCACGAACCGGTGCGGAGGCTCGTGCGTGCACTCGCAGGCGACGGCGGTCTCAGTGCTCACTCGTCTCCTCCTCGGAGGCGAGGTTTGCGACGGCGAGCGCCGCGGCCACGGTCGGGAAGGTGCGAAAGACCGAGTCGAGGTGGGTGATCCGGAAGACCGCCGCCACCCGCTCCCGGGGATTGACCAGATAGAAGCGGCGGCCCTGCGCCTCGAATTTCTTCAATCCGCCCACGAAGACGCCGATCGCCGTCGAGTCGAGATGCTCGAGCCCGGAAAGATCGAGCACGACCGAGCCGGTCCGCTCGCCCGAGACCTTCTCGAGACGCTCCTGGAGGGCGCGCGTGGCATCCCCGAGCGCCAGCGTTCCCTCGATCCTCAGGATCGTGTGGGCGCCGCGCTCTTCCTCGTGCAGCTTCATGCGCCCGCCGCGCCTTCGTCCGCCGGGCCGCCCTCGCGCACCAGGATGCTGCCGCGGGCGAGGACCTCGCTTTCGGAGCGGACCTCTCCGTCGAAGCGGACGACCGAACCGAACCGCGCGGCGAGGCGAACCGCGATCTCGAGCGTCTCTCCGGCGCGCGGAGGGCGCTGTGCCGTGAAGCCTTCGATGCCCGCGAGAAATCCGGACCGGGCCCGCCCGGGATCGTCTCCCCGGAGCAGCAGCGCCGCCTGCGCGATCGCCTCGGCATAGAGGATCGGGCTTCCCCACTCCTCCCCCATGGCGGCTCGCGAGTCGGCGGAGATCCGCGCGTTCACGCGTCCGCTCGAGAAGGCGGCATCGCGAGGCTCGGTCACGACGTCCACGAATCGGAAGGGGTACGCGTGCGGGAGATCCGCCGTCGGCATCAGGCGGTCTTCTTCTGGTCGATGAAGTCGCAGAGGGCGTCGACCGAAGCGAAGGCTTTGACGCCGACCTCCTCGTCTTCGACCTTGATGTGGAACTCCTGCTCGAGGCCGAGCACCAGCTCGAGAGCGTCGATCGAGTCGAGCCCCAGGCCCTCTCCGAAGAGAGGCGCGGAGTCGTCGATCGTCTTCGGGTCGATCTCGAGTTTCAGGCGCCGGACGATCAGTTCCTTGACGCGCGGCGCCAGGTCTTGCCGGGACATGGAGTCTCCTTCACACGGATTATAGCGAGAGCGAGCTAGGCCATGCCTCCGTCGGCGCGCCAGACCTGCCCCGTGACGTAGGACGCCCTGTCGGACGCCAGAAACCCGATCACCGCGGCGATCTCCTCCGGGCCCCCGAACCTCGCCATCGGGATCCGCCCGAGGAACTCCCGGCGCGCCTCGTCCTTGAGGTGCGCGATGATCTCGGTGTCCACGAGACCGGGGGCCACGGCGTTGACCGTGATGCCCCTCGGCGCGAGCTCGAGCGCCAGGGCCTTGGTGAAGGCGATCAATCCGCCCTTCGCCGCCGAGTAGTTGGTCTGCCCGGCATGGCCCGAGATGCCGCTGACCGAGACGACGTTGACGACCCGGCCCCAGCTCTTGTGGAGCATGCCCCGGATGAGCGCCTTGGTGACGCGAAACGCGCCCTTCAGGTCCACGTCGAGCACGAAGTCCCAGTCCTCTTCCTTCATGAAGGGAAAGAGCGCGTCCTTGATGACGCCCGCGTTGTTGACGAGGATGTCCGCCCCGCCGAAGTCGGAGCCGACGCGGTCGGCCATCGCCTTCACCTCTTCGGGCTTCAGGACGTCCATCCGGAGCGCCGTCGCCTGTCCCCCCGCGCGGCGGATCTCGTCCACCGTCGCCTCCGCCCGCTCGAGGTCCTTCTGGCACGTCAGGACGACGCGCGCTCCCGAGCCGGCGAGCTCGAGCGAGATGGCCCGCCCGATCCCGCGCGAACCTCCGGTGACGACGGCGGTTCTCATGAGGGGCCGACTATATCCACGACGGCGCGGACCGCCTCGATCGAGCCCGCCGGATGGCAGCGCGTCGTCCGATCGATCCAGCGCGTCATCCTCGAGAGCATCTCGCCGGGACCGGCCTCGACGAAGGTCTTCGTTCCGTCGGCCACGAGGCGCTCGAACGTGTCCTTCCAGAGCGTCGGATGGCAGAACGCGGTTCCGAGGAGGCGGCGCACCTCTTCCCCTCCGGCCACCGGATGCCCTTCCGGACCGTAGTACGGCACGTCCGGGTCGCGAATGGTGGCAAGCGCGGCGATGCGCGGCGCGATCGCCTCGGCGACCGGACGCATGAGCTCGCTGTGGATCGGCCAGCTCATCGTGAGGGGGAGCACCGAGAGCGCGCGGGGGCGCAGCTCGTCGAGCGCGGCGGCGACCGCGTCGGTCCGGCCGGTCAGGACGAACTGCGTCGACGCGTTGACGTTTCCGATCCACACGGGGAGGCCGCGCGACCGCAGGCCCCCGAGCGCTCCCTCGACGAGCTCCCGGCGGGCGCCGATCACCGCGGCCATGGCGCCGCGCACGCCGAGGCGCTCGGTCGTCTCCCAGACGGCGACGAGGACGTCGAGCGCCTCGTCGTACGAGATCGCGCCCGCGGCCACCATCGCCGCATAGTTGCCGAGGCTGTAGCCGGCCGTGGCCGAGGGCCTCACGCCGGCGCGGACGAGGGCCCGAGCCGAGAGCGTCGAGACGAGGTAGACGCCCGCCTGGGCGGCGAGGTTCTCGTGGAGGGCCTCCGGCGGGCCGTCGAACAGGATCTTCTCGAGGTCGCGGCCGCACCGCTCCGAGGTCCGCGCGAACAGGGCCCGGGCCTCGGCATCGGCTTCGAAGAAGTCGCGGCCCATGCCGACCCATTCGGCGAGCTGACCCGGAAAGAGAAACGCCGGCCTCGGGCTCATGCCGGCGCGAGCTCCGGAAGGACCTCGCGCAACGCGACACAGCGATCGCGCTCGAGCCAGCGCTCGAGCCGCCGCGGGAACCGGCGCAGCCCGAGAAAGTGCACCGCCCGAAGAATCGCCGGCAGACCGTCCATGCGCGGGTGCGCGGGATCGAGCTCCCAGGGATGCAGGGTGAAGACCGCGGGCCATCCGCGGCCGCGCGAGCGCTCCTCGGCCTCCGCGAGGAGCGACTCGGACAGAACCCGAAACGGCCACGCGCCCCCGAGCGGCAGCCGACGGCCGAGGATCCGGCCGGTCAGGGGCGGCATCTCGACGAGGGACCACCCGTCGCGGTCGATCCGGTGCGGCCCGGGGGGGTTGGCGGAGCTTCCGAGGGGCGCCAGGGGCATCATCGAAGCGTCGCAGCGGATTCCGGCGGCGGCGAGCTCCGGCAGCGCTTCCGCGTCCGCGCTCCGGATCGACCACTCGGCGGCCCGATGGGTGGCGAGGTCGCCGCCGCCGGCCGCGGCGATGGACCGCGAGGCGCGGCGCAGGTCGTCCCGGAACTCCGACCGCGTCAGCTCGTCGGCGCGGACATGCAGATCGCCGTGAACTCCGATCTCGTGGCCCGCATCCGCCGCCGCCTGCACCAGGCGCGGGTGCCGGCGCGCGATCCAGCCGAGGAAGAAGACCGTGGCCCGATGACCGCGCCGCCCCAGCAGATCGAAGAGCGCGCCGAGCGTCGTCTCGATCCGGGGCGCGAAGGAGCTCCAGCGCCTCGGGTCCGAGTAGTAGCCGTCGCCGCACACGTGAAACCAGTCCTCCGCGTCGATCGTCAGGACGCGCGGCGCGCGGCCGGGGGTGCGCAGAGGCGTGATGGTGGGCGCAGGCATAGCGAAGGATTGTAAGGGCTTCGTACTGACATCTCCCGCACTGTCATCCCGAGCGCCGGCCTAGGGCCTGCCGGATCCTGCGTGGCTGTGTCATCCCGAGCGCAGCGAGGGATCCCTTTCTTAAGCGGGCCTGCGCATCAAGGGATCCCTCGGCGCTTCGCGCCTCGGGATGTTCGAGCTCCGATTGACGGCGTCGCCGTCAATCGAGCTCGAACACCTTGTAGTAGACCGCGCCCCACGAGATCGTCCACGTATCCCGAAACGGCCGGTAGTGCGACGGTCCGCCGTAGATCGCGCGGACGGGCACGTGGCGAAACCGCTTCACGTGCGGCGAGGCCTTCAGCAGGATCTCGGTCTCGATGATGTAACCGCGGGCCTTCAACCGGAGGCGCCGCAGGATTCCGGCGGCGACCACGCGGTACCCGGACTGCGCGTCCTCGACGTCGAGGCCGGTCATGCGCGACAGGATCCGGCTGCCGATCTCGTTGGTGCGGTAGCGATAGGCCGGGATCGCGTCGGGATCCGCCATCCTCGATCCGATCACGAAGTCGTCGCCGGAACGGGCGGCGTCGAGCAGCCGCGGCAGATCCGCGGGGTCGTGCTGCCCGTCGGCGTCCACGAAGACGACATGGGTCGCGTCGGTGTCGAGAACGCGGGCGAGCCCGGCCCGAAGCGCCTCACCCTTGCCGCCGTTCACGCCGCGTTCGATGACCTCGGCGCCCGCGCGCTGCGCCTCCCGGCCGGTCGCGTCGGTCGAGCCGTCGTCGACGACGACGATCCGATCCACGTGCCGCCGAAGCCCGCGCACGACGTCGGCCACGGTGGCGGCGGCCTGGTATGCCGGCACGATGACCGCCGGACGGAATCGCGATTCCACGCCGGAATCCTAGCAACCCCGCGGCGCCGCAGCGGGAGCATGCCAAACGACTAGCTCCTTTGCGCTCTTTGACATGCGTTGACTCGCGATAGGCCTTGTGAAAAAGTCTCGACGCCCCATGCCTGAGAGTTTCATCCCGATCCTCGTCCTGCTCGTCGTGGCCGCAGGAATGGCGGCCGTCGTCCTCCTTCTCAACGTGCTGCTGGCGCCGAGGCTCCGAACCCGGCAGAAGGCGTCGACCTACGAGAGCGGCGTCCCGATGGTCGACGCCTCGCACAAGCGCATCTCGATCAAGTTCTTCGTCATCGCGATGGTCTTCATCCTGTTCGACGTGGAGATCGCGTTCGTCTACCCGTGGGCGCTGGTGTTCCGGTCGGCCGGGTGGCCGCTTTTCGTCGAGATGCTGGCGTTTCTGGCGATCCTGATCGTCGGATATGCCTACATCTGGAAGAAAGGGGCGTTCGACTGGTGAGCCACACGCGCTACCGGATCGAGTCGGCCGGCGAGCCCCGGAAGTTTCCCGCGGAGGCCATGGCGCGGATCGAGAAGATCCTGAAGCGCTACCCGACGAAGCAGGCCGCCCTGCTGCCCGTCCTCTGGGTGGCGCAGGAGACGTGGGGCTGGATCTCGAAGGAGTCGTCGGAGGAGGTGGCCCGGATCCTCGAGCTTCCTCCTTCTCACGTGGACGGCGTGCTGACCTTCTACACGATGTTCAACCTCCGGCCCATCGGCCGGAACCTGCTGCAGGTGTGCACGTCCATCTCCTGCCATCTTCTCGGAGCCGAGGCGCTCGTCGCGCATTGCAAGAAGCGGCTCGGCATCGACCTCGAGGAGACGACGAAGGACGGCAAGTTCACGCTCGTCGAGGTCGAGTGCATCGCCGGATGCGACCGGGCCCCATCGATGATGGTCAACGACAAGTACTACGAGCCCATGGACGCGCCGAAGCTCGATGCGCTGCTCGAACGGCTGGGGCGGGAGGCCTGACGTGGAGAAGATCCTGTCCGCCCGCATCGGGAAACCGGACTCGCGCTCGATCGACGGCTACGTCGCCGACGGCGGCTACGCGAGCGTGCGCCGCGTGCTTACGGGAGGCATGACGCCCGAGCAGGTCCTCGAGGAGGTCAAGAAGGCCAACGTCCGCGGCCGGGGCGGCGCCGGCTTCTCGGCGGGCGTCAAGTGGAGCTTCCTGCCGAAGGACACGAAGGGAAAGCCGGTCTACCTGCTCTGCAACGCCGACGAATCGGAGCCCGGCACCTTCAAGGACCGGCTCCTGATGGAGAACGATCCGCACCAGCTGATCGAGGGCATGATTCTCGCCTCGTACGCCATCAAGTGCCGCAACGCCTACATCTACATCCGGGGCGAGTTCTACGACGGCGCGCGCATCCTGAACCGCGCGGTCGAGGAGGCGTACGAGAAGGGTTTCCTGGGCGAGAAGATCCTGGGATCCGGGTTCTCGCTCGACCTCACGGTTCACCGCGGCGCGGGCGCGTACATCTGCGGCGAGGAGACGGGCCTGATCGAGTCGATCGAGGGCAAGCGCGGCCAGCCCCGCATCAAGCCGCCCTTCCCCGCCGTGTCGGGAGCCTTCGCGGCGCCCACGATCGTCAACAACGTCGAGACGCTCTGCTGCGTGAAGCACGTCATCGACCGCGGCGCCGACTGGTTCCTGAAGATCGGCCGCAACGAGAAGAACGCGGGACCGAAGCTCTACTGCGTTTCCGGCCACGTGAACCGGCCGGGCGTGTACGAGGCCGCGATGGGCCTCGATTTCAAGGAAATACTCTACGGGCAGAGCTACGCCCAGGGCATCCGCGGCGGCAAGAAGCTGAAGGCCGTCATCCCGGGCGGCGCCTCCGCGGCGATCCTGAAGGCCGACGAGATCGAGGGCGTGCCGCTCGATTTCGACGGCGTCGCCGCCAAGGGATCGATGCTCGGCTCCGCCGCGATCATCGTCATGGACGAGGACACGTGCATCGTGGCCGCGATCATGAACATCCTCAAGTTCTTCTCCCACGAGTCCTGCGGGCAGTGCACGCCCTGCCGGGAAGGGACGACCTGGCTCTTCAAGGTCCTCACCCGGATCGAGAACGGAGAAGGCCGGGCGGAAGACGTCGATCTTCTCACCCGCGTCGGGGGCCAGATGGCCAACGGCATGACCATCTGCGTGCTCGCGGACGGCGCGGCCGCGCCACTCCTCTCCTCGGTCGCGAAATTCCGGGACGAGTACCTGTACCACGTCGAGCACAAGAAGTGCCTCGCCGGAGCGGGATCCCGGTTGGTGACGGCGTGAGCGCAAACCCCCCGCCGGCCGCACCGGCTCCGCCCGCTCCTCCGCCGCCGGCGAAGGACACGTTCACCGTCGTCTTCGACGGCAGGCCGATCGAGGTCCCGAAGAACCTCAACCTGATCGACGCCGCGAAGCTCGCCGGGATCGACATCCCCCACTTCTGCTACCACCCGCGCCTGTCCGTGGTCGGCCAGTGCCGCATGTGCCTCGTCGAGATCGAGGGCATCCCGAAGATCCAGGCGGCCTGCACGGTCCCGTTGAAGGACGGCCTCTCCGTCAAGACGACCACCGACAAGGTCAAAGCCTCGCGCGCCGCGAACATGGAGTTTCTGCTCATCAATCATCCCCTCGACTGTCCGATCTGCGATCAGGCCGGCGAGTGCACGCTCCAGGACAACTCGTTCGGCTACGGGCAGCAGCTCTCGAACTTCGACGAGACCAAGCGGCAGTACCCGACATTCGACCGGACGATGATCGGCCCGCACGTCGTCGCCGACATGACGCGCTGCATCCAGTGCACGCGCTGCATTCGGTTCACGCAGGAGATCGCCGGCACCGCGGAGCTCACGTTCCTCGACCGGGGCGGCCGGACGCTCGTCTGGACGCACGACGGAAAGCCCCTCGCCAACGACTGGTCGGGCTGCGCGGCCGACGTCTGTCCCGTCGGCGCCCTGACCGTCAAGGAGTTCCGGTTCCGCAGCCGCGTGTGGTACCTGCACAAGACGAAGTCGGTCTGCCCGGGCTGCAACGTCGGCTGCAACATCTCGATCGAATCCAAGGACGACGTCGTCTACCGATTCCTGCCCCGCCTGAACCCGGAGGTCAACGACTACTGGCTCTGCGACCACGGCCGCTTCCTCTCGGAGAGCCTGAACGACCGCGACGTCCTCAAGGCCACGATCCGCCGCGGCAACGACGTCCAGGAGACGCACGTGCCGGGCGCCGTCGGCCGGATCGCGGAGGAGATTCGCGCGACGGTCGAGAAGACCGGGCCCGGCGGCGTGCTCTTCCTCGGCTCGGGGCACCTCTCCAACGAAGAGAACTTCCTCGCGCGCAAGATCGCCGATCATCTCGGCTGTCCGAACCGGGACGTCGTCGCCGACAAGTCACGCCCCCGCAGGATCAAGTCGCGCACCGTCTGGGTCGAAGGCGACGACGCGGCCGCGAACCTGCGCGGCGCGCGCGACATGGGCATGGCTCCCGCCAGGGGAGGCTACGGCCTCGAGGCCGTCCTCTCCGGGAAGGCCTCGCCGGAAGTCATCGTGGTCGCCGACGCCGATTTCGCGGGGCTCGCCGACGACGCCGAGAAGGTCGCCGTGCTGCGCCGCGCCCGTTTCCTGGCCGTCGCCGCGCGCCACGCCAACGCCCTGACCCGCGCGGCCGACGTCGTCCTTCCCGCCGCATCCCTGGCGGAGAAGGAAGGGACGTTCACGAACGTCCAGGGCCGCGTCCAGCGGTTCGAGCGCGCCTTTCTGCCGAAGCCGCCCGTCCGCACCCACGGAGACCTGCTGCTCCTCCTCGGCCTCGCGCTCGGATGGGGCGACCGGAGCTGGACGCCCGCGGACCTCTTCGCACAGATCGGGGGGGAAGTCCCGGGCTACGGCGGCGAGAACCGCGAGGCGGAGCTCGAGGGCGGAGGCCTCCTCAAGAAGGGCGACTTTGCCTGGGCGGGTCAGCCGTGACCTGGGTCGACTGGGTCATCCTGGTCCTCCGGGTGGCCCTGCCGGCGCTGATCATGCCGGTGTTCGTGATTCCTCTGACGTGGCTCGAGCGCCGCGGCGCGGCCTTCATCCAGGACCGACCCGGCCCGAACCGCGTCGGCCCCTTCGGCCTGGTCCAGCCGGTCGCCGACATGCTCAAGATGTTCAACAAGGAAGCCGTCATGCCGGCGAGCGCCGACCGCTTCCTCTTCCTGCTCGCGCCCGCGATCGCCGTCTTCGCGGCCCTCTCGACGTTTGCGATCGTTCCGTACTCGTCCACGATCCGGATCGCGGGCCGCTCCGTTTCATTGATCGGCGCCGACGTCTCGATCGGAGTCCTCTACCTCTTCGCGATCACGTCCCTGTCGGTCTACGCGATCGTGCTGGCCGGCTGGGCGTCGGACAACAAGTTCGCCCTGATGGGCGGCATCCGCTCGAGCGCCCAGATCATCTCGTACGAGCTCGCCATGACGACGGCCGCGGCCGGCGTCGTCCTCGCCGCGAGCTCGTTCCGCCTGACCGACGTCATCACGATGCAGCAGGGCACCTGGCTCGGGTTCATCCCGCGATGGAACGTCTTTCCGCAGTTCTTCGGGTTTCTCGTCTTCTTCATCTCCGCCTTCGCGGAAACGAACCGCCTGCCGTTCGACCTTCCCGAGGCCGAGGCCGAGCTGGTGGCCGGGTATCACACGGAGTATTCCGCGATGCGCTTCGGCGCGTTCCAGATGGCCGAGTACGTCAACGTCATGGTGGCGAGCGCGATCACGACGACCCTCTACTTCGGCGGATGGTCGCTTCCGGGCTTTCACCCGCAGGGCGTCCTCGGCGCGGTTGCGGCGCTCCTCGTCTTCATGACCAAGACCTTCTTCTTCGTCTGCGTCTTCATCTGGGTCCGCTGGACCCTGCCGCGCTTTCGCTACGACCAGCTCATGCGGATCGGCTGGAAGGCCCTCCTGCCCGTCGCGCTCGCGAATCTCTTCTGGGTCGCGGGGCTCGAGTTGATTCGGATGAGGCACTGACGCCGTGGACCGCATCGTCTTCGACCTCGCCGCCCTGTGCACGATCGTCTTCGCCGGCCTGATGGTCGTCGGGCGGCACCCCCTCAAGAGCGTGCTGGCGCTGGTGGTCTCCTTCTTCGCCCTGGCGGTCTGCTACGTCATGCTGCTCGCGCCCTTCATCGCGGCGCTCCAGGTCATCGTGTATGCCGGCGCGATCCTGGTGCTGTTCCTGTTCGTCCTCATGCTCCTGAACGTCGGCCCCGAGAAGCCCGACGGCGTTTCGCGACCCATCCAGATGTGGCTCGGCGGCATCTCCGTGATCGTCTTCGCGACGCTGCTCCTCGGGATGTTCCGGTCGAGCGAGCTCCCGGATCGCGTTCGTGGCGAACCCGGTCTCGCGCGGAGACATGGCCGATCCGGCCTCGGTCGCTCGGATCCTCTTCTCGGACTACCTGCTCCACTTCGAGGCCATCTCGGTCCTCCTGCTCGCCGCGCTCGTGGGCGCCTTCGTGCTCGCCCGCCGGGGGGATGCATGATCGGCGGAATTCCGCTCTCCGACGTCCTGCTCGTCTCCGCCGCGCTCTTCTCGATCGGGATCGCCGGCGCCCTCCTGCGGCGCAACGCGATCCAGATCTTCCTGTCGATCGAGCTGATGATGAACGCCGCGAACCTGGCCCTTCTCGGCTACGGCGCGGCCATGGGCACGCTGGAAGGCCAGATCGTCGTCTTCTTCGTCATCGCGATTGCGGCCGCCGAGGCGGCCGTGGGGCTGGCGATCTTCGTCGCCCTCTTCCGCCACACGGAAACGATCGACGTGAACAAGATCAACCTCCTCAAGTGGTGATGCGGACTCGCCCATGACGACGCTGCCGCTCTGGGTGATCCCCGCGATTCCGCTGCTCGGCTTCGCCGTCAACGGACTGCTCGGCACGCGGCTCGGCAAGTCGTTCGTGTCGGCCGTGGGCTGCGGCGCCGCGGGTCTGGCGACCCTGGCGGCGTACTCGCGCCTGATCCCGTTTTTCGCCGGCAGCCATGGCGTCGTCGTCGAGCCGGTGACGAGCTGGATCACGGTCGCCAACCTGTCGGTCGACGTCTCCTTCCGGCTCGACCCGCTCTCGGCGCTGATGCTCTCGTTCGTCACGTTCGTCGCGTTTCTCATCCACATCTATGCGATCGGCTACATGCGCGGCGACCACGCGACCGACGCCGGCTACGCCCGCTTCTTCGCGTACCTGAACCTCTTCCTCTTCGCGATGCTCACGCTCGTCCTCGCCGAGAGCTTCCTCCTCATGTTCGTCGGCTGGGAGGGCGTGGGGCTCTGCTCCTACCTGCTCGTCGGCTACTACTTCGACCGCGAGTACGCCGCGGCCGCCGGACGCAAGGCCTTCGTGGTCAACCGGATCGGCGACTACGGCTTTCTGCTCGGGATGTTCGGCATCTTCACGGTCTTCGGCTCGCTGAACTACTCCGAGGTCTTCCGGAAGGCCGCCGAGCAGCCCGCGCAGTTCTCCCCCGCCCTGTCGGCGATCTGCCTCTGCCTCTTCATCGGCGCCATGGGCAAGAGCGCGCAGGTTCCCCTCTACGTGTGGCTGCCGGACGCCATGGCCGGACCGACGCCGGTCTCGGCCCTGATCCACGCGGCGACCATGGTGACGGCGGGCGTGTACATGGTCACGCGCTGCAACGTCCTCTTCCGTCTCGCCCCGGAGGTGATGCTCTTCGTCGCGTGCATCGGCTGCTTCACCGCGCTCTTCGCGGGGACGATCGCCATCGCGCAGAACGACCTGAAGAAGGTCCTCGCCTATTCGACGATCTCGCAGCTCGGCTACATGTTCCTCGCCTGCGGCGTCGGCGCGTTCTCGGTGGGCATGTTCCACGTCATGACCCACGCCTGCTTCAAGGCCTGCCTCTTCCTCGGCGCGGGCTCCGTCATGCACGCCATGTCCGACGACCTCGACATCCGGCACATGGGCGGCCTGCGGGCGAAGATGCCGATCACCTTCTGGACGTTTCTCGCGGCGACGCTGGCGATCTCCGGCATACCGCCCTTCGCCGGGTTCTTCTCGAAGGACGCCATTCTCTCGAGCGCCTTCGCCTCGCCCGAGCTCGGCAAGCTGCTCTGGTTCGTCGGGCTCTTCACGGCCGGGCTGACGGCGTTCTACATGTTCCGCATCGTGTCCCTGACGTTCTACGGGACCTTCCGCGGGACGAAGGAGCAGGAGCATCACCTCCACGAGGCTCCCACGTCGATGACGCTGCCCCTCGTCGTCCTGGGCCTTCTCTCGGTCGTCGCCGGCTGGCTCGGCCTGCCGGCCGTCTTCGGAGAGCACGCCAACGTGATCGAGCCATTTCTCGCGCCCGTGATCGCGCCCATCGCGGGCCATGCGGCGGCCGGCGAGGCGCTCCCCCACGCGGCCGAGTGGCTCCTCATGGCCGTGTCCGTCGCCGTGGCCGCCTCGGGGCTCTACCTCGCCTATCGCTGGTACGCCAGGGAGGGGGGCCGCGTTCCGGCCCGCATCGCCGCGTCGTGGCCGGGCGCGTATGCGCTCGTCGCCGACAAGTACCGCATCGACGAGCTGTACGACGTGTTGTTCGTCCGTCCGTTCAACGCGCTCGCCCGCGCGCTGTGGAAGGTCGTCGACGTGCTGATCATCGACGGCATCCTGAACGCCGCGGCCTTCCTCGTCGAGCTCACCGGCGACTTCCTGCGTTTCCTCCAGACCGGGAACGTCCGCAACTACGCGCTGACGTTCTTCCTCGGCCTGATCGCGCTGCTTGTCTTCGTCGTGGGGGCCTTCTAGATGGAAGCTCTCCTGCGCGATCACCTGCTGACCGTCGTCCTTTTCCTGCCGGCGGCGGGCGCCGCGCTCGTGCTCCTCTTCCCTCCTTCGGCCGCGAAGGCGGCGCGCAACTTCGCCTTCGGCGTCTCCGTCGCTCGATCTGGCCCTCTCCCTGCCGCTCTGGACTCGATTCCTCCTCGTGGAGGGCTTCCAGTTCCGCGAGAAAGTCGCGTGGATCCCGCAGCTCGGCATCTCCTACGACGTCGGCCTCGACGGGATCTCGCTCCTCCTCGTCCTGCTGACGACGGTCCTGACGCCGGTCGCCCTTCTCTTCTCGCTGTCGCACGTCGAGAAGGAGATCCGCGGCTACTCGATCGCCTTCCTGGTGCTCGAGACCGGCATGCTCGGCAGCCTCGTCGCGCTCGACCTCGCCCTCTTCTACGTCTTCTGGGAGGTCATGCTCGTCCCGATGTACTTCATCATCGGGATCTGGGGCGGCCCGCGGCGCATCTACGCCTCGATGAAGTTCTTCCTCTTCACGATGGCGGGCAGCCTGCTGATGTTCCTGGCGATCCTCTTCCTGGCGATCCGCCACCACGAGGCCACCGGCGCATGGTCGTTCGCGCTCGAGGACGTCTACCGGCTGACCTTCACCGGCCGCACCGAGACGCTCCTCTTCTTCGCCTTCGCGCTGGCATTTGCGATCAAGGTTCCGGTCTTCCCGCTCCACACCTGGCTGCCGGACGCCCACACCGAGGCACCGACGGCGGGCTCGATCATCCTCGCGGGCGTCCTGCTGAAGCTCGGCGTGTACGGCTACCTGCGCTTCGCGCTGCCGCTCTTTCCCGACGCCGCTCAGCGTTACGCGTGGCTGCTGGGGCTCCTCGGCGTCATCGGCGTCGTCTACGGCGCCCTGGTGGCGTACGCCCAGCACGACATGAAGCGGCTGGTCGCCTATTCGTCGGTCTCGCACCTCGGCCTCGTCGTCGTCGGCGTGGGGGCGTTCACGACCCTGTCGCTGTCGGGCTCGATCCTCCAGATGATCAACCATGGCCTCTCGACGGGCGCCCTGTTCCTCCTGGTCGGCGTGCTCTACGAGCGGCGGCACACGCGCGAGCTCTCGGCCTACGGCGGAATCGCCGCCGTCGTGCCGGTCACGACGACGCTCTTCCTGATCGCGACGCTGTCCTCGATCGGGCTGCCGGGACTGAACGGCTTCGTCGGCGAGTTCACGATCCTCCTCGGCACGTGGCTCTCGCCCCACCGCTGGTGGGCGTTCGCCGCCGCGACCGGAGTCATCCTCTCCGCGATCTACATGCTGACGCTGGTGCAGCGGGTCTTCTGGAACCCGTTCGCGAACGAGGAGAACCGCAAGCTCACCGATGCGCGGCCGAGCGAGTTCATCGCGGCATCGGTCCTCGTCGTTCTGATGGTCTGGATCGGCGTCCGGCCCAACGACGTCCTCGACCGGATCCGTCCCGCCGTCGAGAGCCTCCAGAAGACGGTGGCGGCCAAGCAGATCGCGACCCGCGAGAGCCGGGCCCGCACGGTCGCGGAGGCCCGGCCGTGACGCCGACGATCGTTTCCTTCACCCGCGCCGACCTCGTCGCGATTGCGCCGGAGATCACGCTGATCGCGGCCGGCTGCCTGATCCTGCTCATCGAAGCCTTCGCGCCGACCCTGCGCCGCTGGTTCGCGACGGTGGCCCTCGCGGGGGTGGCCTTCTCGCTCTACTTCCTCGTCCAGATTCCGCTCGGCACGACCTTCGGCGGACGCTACGACACGTCGCTCCTCTCGGTTCTCATCGGCCTCTTCCTCGGCGCGGCCGCGGTCCTCGCGATCCTCGTCGCGAGGCCCTACCTCGAGCGGACCGGCGAGGAACGGGGGGAGTTCTACGCGCTCCTCCTCTGGGGCCACGTGGGCGTCTCGATGATGACCCGCGGCCTCGATCTGCTCATCGTCTTCATCGGCCTCGAGACGCTGTCGCTCGCGTTTTACGTCCTCGCGGGCTTCTTCCGCCGGATCGCGGCGTCCTCCGAGGCGGGCCTGAAGTACTTCCTGACGGGCGCCTTCGGGTCGGCTTTCACCCTCTACGGCATCGCGCTTCTCTTCGGAACGTCCGGCGGGACTCGGATCGCGGACCTGGCCCGCCCGGGCGTGGCGGCGAGCCCGGCGATGACCTTCGGCCTGCTCTTCCTGCTCGTCGGCTTCGGGTTCAAGATGTCGCTCGCGCCCTTCCACGCGTGGGCGCCGGACGTCTACCAGGGTATGCCAACGCCCGCCGTCGCCTATCTCTCGGTCGCCCCCAAGGGCGCCGCCGTGCTCGTCCTCTTCCGCGTCTTCAGCGCGGCGTTCGAGGGCGGCATGCCCGACCGTTTCCGCGCCGGCCTCGCCGCCCTCGCGATCCTCTCGATGACGCTCGGCAACGTCGTTGCGCTCGCGCAGAGGGACGTCAAGCGGCTGCTCGCCTACTCCGGCATCGCGCAGATGGGGTACGTGACGATCGCCCTGGCCGTCTTCGGCACGGACGCGCTCGCCGCCGCGGTCGTCTACTTCTTCGCCTACCTCGTCTCCAACGCCGGCGCCTTCGCGGCCGTCTCGGCGCTCTACCGCGACGAGACGCAAGCCCCACCCGGTGGCCCTCCTCGCCGGGGCGGGCCGGCGATCTCCCTTTGCGGCCGCGATGTTCGCGCTCTGCCTCTTCTCGCTCGCCGGCATACCCGCCACCGCCGGCTTCATCGGCAAGTTCTTCCTGTTCAAGGCCGCGCTCGAGAAGGGGCTCTACACGCTCGCCCTGATCGGCGTGGCCAACAGCCTCGTGTCGATCGGGTACTACCTGAAGGTGGTCTACGTGCTGTACATGCGCGACCCGGTCGACGACGACGGGCCCCCGCCGCTCGCGCCCGCGGACCGGCTGGCCCTGGCGCTCTGCGGCGCGGGCATCCTCATCCTCGGCATCTTCCCGTCGTCCCTCTGGGACATCGCCCGCCGGGCGGCGGCCACGCTGCCGTTCGCGGGCCCCTGATCGCGGCGGACACTTCGAGGAACTCAACGCGCCGGAAGGCGAAGGAGAGAGAAGCATGGCATCGAAACGCAAGCCCGCTCCCCGGTCCGCTCCCGCCAGGAAGCCCGCGGCGCCTCCCCTTCCGGAGAATCTCAACCCCTACCAGTTCGCCCTCCTCCAGTTCGAGCGCGCGGCCGAATTCCTCGCGCTCGACGCGGGAACGCGTGCGCTCCTGAGCCAGCCCAAGCGGCAGCTCATCGTGTCGATCCCGATCAAAATGGACAACAAGAAGATCAAGGTCTTCACCGGCTACCGCGTGCAGCACTCGATCGCGCGCGGACCGTCCAAGGGAGGGATTCGCTTCCATCCGGGCGTGACGCTCGACGAGGTCAAGGCGCTCGCGATGTGGATGACCTGGAAATGCGCCGTCGTGAACATCCCCTTCGGCGGCGCCAAGGGCGGCGTCACCGTCGACCCCAAGGCGCTCTCCCTGGACGAGAACGAGCGCCTCACCCGCCGTTACACCTCCGAGATCGCCATCGTCCTCGGCCACGACCGCGACATCCCGGCGCCCGACGTCTACACGACGCCGCAGCACATGGCCTGGATCATGGACACGTACTCGATGACCCAGGGCTTCTCGACGCTCGGCGTCGTCACCGGCAAGCCGATCCCGCTGGGGGGCTCGGCCGGCCGCAACGAGGCGACGGCCGAAGGTTGCTTCGTGTCCATCGACGAGGCGGCCAAGCGCATGCGCCTGAAGCTCAAGGGCGCTACCGCCGCCGTCCAGGGTTACGGAAACGCCGGGGCGCACGTCGCGCGGTTCCTCGAGGATGCGGGCGTGAAGGTCGTCGCCGTCTCCGACTCGCGCGGAGGCATCTACGACAAGAAGGGGCTGCGCATCGAGCTCGTCAACGCCGCGAAGGAGAAGAAGGGCTCCGTCGGGAAGGCGGCCGGCCAGAAGATCACGAACGCCGAGCTGCTCGAGCTTCCCGTCGACATCCTCGTGCCCGCCGCGCTCGAGGGCGTCATCACGCGCGAGAACGCCGCTCGGGTCAAGGCGAAGATCGTGGCGGAGGCGGCCAACGGCCCGACCACTCCCGACGCCGACGACATCCTGCGCTCGCGGGGCGCGATCGTGATCCCCGACATCCTCGCCAACGCCGGAGGCGTGACGGTGTCCTACTTCGAGTGGGTCCAGGACCTCTACTCGTTCTTCTGGGACCCGGACATGGTCCGCACCCAGCTCGAGCGGACCATCCGCCGCGCCTACGAGGACGTGGCCGAGACCGCGCGCCGGCACGATACCGACCTGCGCACGGGCGCGCTCATCCTCGCCGTCGGGCGCGTCGAGGAGGCCACGCGGCTGCGGGGACTCTTCCCGTAGCGATGGACCGGGCGGATCCCGGATTCGGCGAGCCTCACCCCGAGGCGCCGCCGGAGCTGTCGCAGTTCGCTTTTCTCGCCGGCCGGTGGCGATGCGAGGCGAGAGTCAGGCTCGACGGCGGAGGATGGCAGGCCTTCGACGCGACGTGGCGCGGCCGCTACATTCTCGACGGCCGGGCGATCGAGGACGAGTACCGGATGACGGACGCCTCGGGAAAGCTGGTCGTCCTCGGCCTGAACTTCCGGGTCTACGACGCCGCGCGGCGCCAGTGGAGCATCAAGTGGCTCAACGCGCTGACCGGAGCCTGGACGGACCTGGGATCGCCCGAAGAGGGCGGCGTCCGGTTCGACGGGCAATCCATCTCCTACGTCATGCGGGAGCCGATGGCCGAGCACGCCTATACGCGAGCCACCTACACGAACATTTCCCGGTCGCGCTTCACCTGGATCGGCGGAAAGTCGGATGACCGAAAGGCCTGGAGCGAATTCATGGTCATCGAGGCTCACCCGGATCCGTCGTAGGGACGCGAGCCGGACCGGCGAGGCCTCAGACCGGCTCATCGCCGATCAGGATCGCCCGGACCGGCGAAGCGTCGAGCTCCTCGAAGCGCAGTGGCAGCGCGACGAGCTGGTAGGTCCCCTCCGCCACGGCCTCGAGATCGAGGTCTTCGAGCAGGGCGACCCCGCTGCCGAGAAGCGCCCGGTGCGCCGGCAGGTCCTCGGAATCCTCGGGGTCGATCGAGGCGGCATCCGTTCCCACGAGGATCGTCCCGTGCTCGGCGAGCCTCAGGGCGGCCAGCGGCGAGAGCGACGCGAGCCCGCCGCTCCGAAACAGGACGCGCGCCACGCCGAGCGCCATGCGCGGAAGCGCGTCGGCGCCGACCTCGCCGTGGCCGGGCAGCGCGATCACCCGGGCCGGCCCGATGTAGGTCGAGAGCACCGCGTCCGCGATCGTCTTTCCGTCCGCGAAGACGTGGCTGGGCGCGTCGGCGTGCGAGCCGCAGTGCGCGCTCATCGAGAAACAGGTCGTTCCCCACGGCGCCGCGCCTCCCGGGCCCTGGAGCTCGCGCCAGCTGAAGGCGACGTCGCCCGGCCAGACCGGCGTCTCCTCGGAAATGCGGCGCGAGATGTCGTAGATCTTCATCGCATCCGCCGGACCGTCTTCTTCTCGGCGAAGCGCTCGGCGACGTGCGGATCGTAGCCCTTGTGGCGCGGGTTGAGCGGGAGCTCGCGGTACTCCGCGTCGCAGCGATAGCAGACCGTCACGGCTTTGATGCGCGCCGCGACGATCCAGTCCACCACGACGGAGGCGAGCAGCACGGGCGTGAACCAGATCCACCCGACCTTCCAGCCCACGAAAAGCGCGAGTCCCAGCGAGACCGCCATGATGAGGCAGCCGAGGCGCTGGTCGAAGTCCTTCTGGAGAAAGAAGGCCGTGTTGCCGCAGAAGACGCAGCGCTCGATGCCCTCGCTCCCGGACGCGCCCTCGAAGGCCGCCGAGTAGGCTTTGCCGCACTTCGCGCAGGTGTAATCGCCCGACTCGGCCGGTCCGTGCTCGCGCCGGGTGAGGCAGTCGGCGCAGTAGTGTCGGGCGCGCATCGCGCCTACGCCGGGAATCCCGTCGCGACCGTCAGGTACGAGGAGAGCAGCTCGCCGATCAGCACGAAGACCAGGGCCACGTAGAGGAGGCCCGTCGCCGCCTGGTTCGACTTCATCTCCGCGGTGCGCCAGATGAAGTACGACAGCGCGAGGGGTCCCACGATGCCCCACAGGACGCGGAAGAGGAAGAAGAGCGCGTCCCTGTCGAGCGAGAACAGTGCGTGCAGACCCTCGGAGGCCGGGTGGCTCGCGACCGCCACGGCGAGGTAAACCGTCCGAAAGATCGCGAGGCCGGCGAAGAGCGCCGCGCCGCGGGCGAGCAGCCGGAACGGCAACGACCGCGACACGAGGTACCAGTGTCCGAGATTCATGATGAGAACGACGGCGCCGAAGAAGAGCCCACCCGCGATCGCGCCCACGACCGTCCAGGCGTTTCCGGCCTCGACCGGCGCGACGAGCGCGACGCGCGAGACGCTCCAGAGCGCCGTGGCCGCGCCGGCCGCGAGGAGGAATCGGCCCGGTCCCGCCCAGCCGGCGTTGGCCGCCAGCGTGTACGCCCCGAGCAGCCCCGCCGTGGCGGCCGTCCAGCCGAACGGCAGGCCCGACGGCTTCGCCAGGAGCGCCAGGACGGCGAAGAGCGTGGCAAGGCCTCCGTGAAGGCTGAAAAAGCCGCGGCCGAGGACCTCTGGCGGAAAGAGGAGCAGGAGTGCCGCCGTGCCCGCGCAGGCTTCGAGCAGGAAGAGTCCGAGACCCGACAATGCCATGAGGCCGCGATTCTACCCGGAGGCCGCCGACGCCCGGATCTCCGCCGCGATGCCGGCGACGTGATCCACGAGCCCGTGATCGCCGCCCGGGATCGCGGTGAAGCGGGAGCCCTTGCGGAGCTCCCCGCTCGCTTCCCAGCGGCGCCAGGTGGCGTAGACCGCGTCGAAGGGAACGCTCTCGTCCTTCGTGCCCATCACCACCGCGACCACCTGCGCCGGCGCGTCGCGATCGGCCGTGAGCGACGCCATCTGCTCGAAGAACCGCCGGTGAATCGGAATCTCGCGACCCTCGCCGTGGTGGAAAAACGGGATCGGATCGCCCGGCGCGAGCTTCTCGATCCAGCGCGAGCCGAAGCCGAGCGCGGGCGCGATCAGGAGGAGAGGCGCTTCGACGCCCTCTCGCGCCGCCTGGAGGGCGGCCAGCGCCCCGAGCGAGCTGCCCACGACCACGTCCGGCGGATCGGCGCCAACGGCTCTCCTCGCCTCGGCCACGATCGCCGTGAAGTCGAGCTTTTCGAAAGAGGGACGGTTCAGGTCCGGAGCAACGACGCGGAATGCATCGGCTGGAAGCGTCTCGCGAAGCAGCGAAATCTTTCGGCCCGCTGGCGAAGACGCAAAACCGTGCAGATACAGGACCGTTTTCACCCGGGCACGATACCCGATGTCCGGGAAGGAGCGATCAGATCAGCGGCGGAAGGATCCGGTCTCGTCGAGAGGGCGGAACGGGCGGCGGAACATGAGCCCTGGGATGCGCCGGGCGCCGCTTGAAGATCCTGGTCAGCCAGGCCGGGAGTTTCATGATTGATTTCCCTCCCTCATCTTCTGGAGCTCGAGTTTGAGAGTTCGGAGCGCCTCCGGGTCGGCTTTTTGGCGGCGAATCGATTCGCGGAGAAGGGCGATAGCGGCAGTGGCGTCCGGAAGCAGGGCTTCACGGCTGATGACTGGAAGTGCTCTCACAATCTGCACTTGAGCCTCATCCTCGCGCCCGGCCAGCAGCATCGTCTCGGCCAACACTACGCGAACATAGGCCGCCTGCGATTCCATCTGCATCGACGAGAGCAAGTCCACCCCGATGCCGTAGCTCTCAATCGCCGATTCGTACTGCTCCAAATCGCGTAGGACCTCAGCGTAAACGTTGTAGTAGTTGGCGAGCGCCCAGCGGTTACCCGAACCCTCAATAACAACGCGAGCTTGGGCGAGAACCGCGAAGGCCTCGCTCGTATCACCCTTCTTCGCACGAATCTGCCCAATATTGACAAGGACTAGACCATATACAAGCCTGTCTTTGACAAGTTCGCTCTCGGTCAGCAACGATTCCAATTCGGGTAGTGCTTCATCGGATCTACCTGCGGAATGCAGGCCAATCCCCTCCAGGAAACGGCAAATTAGGAGCTGCTGCGTCAGGCCGAATCGCTGAAGACCCTTCTTCATGTTTGGAATGAGTCGCAACGCATCGCGTGTCAGATGTCGGTCGAACAGGCACGACGCGTGTAGAAGCTCCCCCTTAAGCAGCAACGGCCACGGACACGCCGTACGTCGAGCCCAATGTTTGGAGGTTTCCAGCCATTCGCCGGCTTCCATGAATCTGCCAAGTTGCCTCAAGCAATGACCTATGAATATGGCGAGTTCACCGGCACAATGCGCTCGCGCCTCGGAGTGTATTTGCACACCGCCCCAAACTACGAATTCGTAAACACTCGCTGTAGACCGATAGGTCACCATCGGATCGTGATTGGCTCGCGCTCGCAATCCCTGCATGATCACCAATAGCGCTTCGGGTGCCGCAACGAATCGTCGAATGAGACTTGGAGTCCATCGATCCTGCGGCAGCCGCAAGAAATCGCCCAACGCCTCCTGTGCTAAGGCGTGCCCTTCACAGCGCATCGCCCACGTCCCCATCTCGTCCAGGAGGCCCGCCCGCCTGCTAGCGTCCGACGCCAGAAATGCAAGCCGTGCACAAAGCGCATGGAACTCGGTGGCGTCACCGAAACTACTGGTCGTGTTCAGGAACTCATAGACGCACTGTATGAGGCCCACGCAGTCGCCGTATCGGCCATCCGACTCATCCGCAATGGCCTCGCACAGTGCCCAAAGCACATCGCAGGAGGCGTCGCCAGAAGGAAGCACTTCTTGCGGCGTCTCACCCTTCCGGAGACGACCCAGGACAACCCGAGCTACCGCGGTGACCTCCTCTACGGAGGGTCCTATGTCCGCCTCACAGCTCGGAAATGAATCAAGCCAACGGCGAATCGCGACCGAAGTCGTTAGGTCAGTAATCGCTACCGCCTTCAGGGTCTGTACCCCGTAGTTGACTGTTCGTCGCGCCAAGGCTCCATTTGGTCGCAAGGTGGGACCGGCGTGCTTGTTTCCGTTGATGGTTCAGCGCGAGGTGATCAACTACCTGAATTAGCCACGCTTTGGGGTTCTTCGCCGAATCTATCTTTTCAAGGGCGATCAAGAATGAGTCCTGGACCACGTCGCGGGCATCCTCTTTGGACAGCCCGTGCCGCCAGGTGGCTCGGCGAACCAGAGGCATGAATACCTCTTCGTAAAAAGCAGCGAGTTCGGCGTCCGGCATCGCCGTCCGGGGCACAGGACGCCCCGCCTCCGGTGGACACCCAAGCTTCGCCCGTGACGCCATCCCACCTCCGGTGGCGGAACAACCGGGATCCGTTACTTACATATTGTCACGAGGCGGATGTGCGTCGGACCTGAACGGGCCGACTTCTGCGGGAGGTCCTTAGTTCTTTGCCTGCAGGTATTCGCGAACCTCCAACAGGGCCCTCGGGTCGGTCTTACGTTGACGAACCGACTCCCTGAGGAGAGCAACCGCCGCAAAGCCCTCGGGAACCATCTCTTCCCTGTCGATGGTCGGGAGCGCGGCAAGGATTTCCCATTCGGCTTCGCGGGGTTGACCAGCCTCAATCAACGCCGTCGCGAGTACGACTCGAAGATACGCGGCTCGCGTCTCCATCCCGAGGGCCTGATGTTCGCTAGCCGACTCCCTGAAGGACAGAATCGCACCAGAAATATCTCCGGCCCGCTGGAGCGTGCCCCCAAGCATGAGTTTTAGGTCGGCGAGTGCCGCAAACCGGTTGGCGGCTCGGAGCAGAGGAAGGGCCTGCGTGTAGGCCGAGATAGCCAGGTCGAGAGATCCCTGTTCTGAGCGCAAGTTACCGAGGTTAACCAGGGCAGTGCCAGCCAGGCCGCCGTCGATGCCTTCACAACCAGCGAGCCGATCGAGCCCAACAGCCGCTTCATCGATTCGGCCAAGTTCCTTCATGCTCATTGCTTCGAGAAACTTGCACTTCAGGAGATCACGTCCCATGCCGAGCTTTCGAAACGTCAATGCAACAGACGGAATCAACTCAAGAACTTCCTCATGACGCCTCATGTCATATCGAAGTGTGAGCCGGATGTAGGAGACGCGCGCGAGATGCGCCGCTGGCGCAACCGTGTGACGAAAACTCGCATCCGCGCGGTCGAGCCACCGCTCTGTTTCGTCCCGGCGGCCAAGGAGGCGGAGGGCGCCAGCCGCCAGAAGTGCCGCTTCACCCAGGAAATAGCTTCGCTCATCAAAGAAAAAGTCACGCTCTGCGCGGCTTGAGAGCCACGAGTAGATAGCGGCACCGTCACTCGCGACGTCCGACGGTCTACTGTTGATGAGGTCCCATAGAAGAGCGTGAATCGCCGAGAGAACGTCGCCATCGGCAAGGGTGGCATCCACATAGTCTTGCGTGCGCTGCCCAGTCGCTAGGAACGCGTGAGCGCGCGAATTCGCCTCCTCGCGCGAAATCGGGGCTGACCCGTGCCTGGCGCGGAATTGAAGAATCCTGGCTGTTTCAGGCATCGGACCGCCGGAAGTCGTAGAGCTGAAGGCTGCGCGAGAAGTCATGAGCGACGTCGGCCGGTTCGCGGTCTAGCAGTGATTGCAGCTTGTCGTCAGTCTGTCGGATTCCGGATCCGACAATGTACTTTTGATACTCGCGTGCGAACTGACAACACGCTACAAGCAGAAAGGGCCGGTTCTCGCGCACAGACGCGCCTGGCCGGTAGCAGAAGCGACGAAACCACACGAAGAGATCCTTCTCGAGCTCAGTCGCTTCCTGCTCACTCAGCTGGTAGTGAGTGACGAGCGCGATATGGATGAGACCCAGAGTCTCCTGAAAAACGTTCTCGACCTCGCGCTCAAAAGCGTCTTCGGCGGATGGCGTCGCGTCGAGGTCGTCTGAGATCTCCATCGCTCTCTTCTCCAACTTGTCTAGAAAGGTACGGATAGGTTATCCCATCGTGCAGAAAACACAAGTCCCTATATCGCAATTTAGCGAAATAGGGTAAATGACCTAGGATCAGGTATTTAGCGAAGGGCTAGGAAGGTACGCCGCCAGTAAGCGAGTTCAAGGGAACCACCTTTCACCAAATCCCCCTGGCCTAATGCCGGGGGCACGAAACCAAGTCCAATGGCCACGAAGACCCGCGAAAAACCGGCCCAAACGGGCAGGCTTCGCCCAGTACACCGACCGTGGCCTCAAGGAATCCCACCAAGTGAGCGGGCCAAAAAGTTCGGCCCAAAAAAGAATCAAGTGAATTTGATCACAAACTCAGATCGAGGGGTGTCAAGTTTTTTTGCGGCTGGGAGCCGCAAGGGAGCCGCCAGGACCCGCGGGAAGCTACCCCTTCTGGATCAGGGCGCGAACAAGGCGATCCTGGTAGGAGTGGGCGCGGGCGTCGCTAACTCCCCATCCATTCAATAGGATAGCGAATGCATAGGTCTTGCCCGACGCCGCCTGGGCATACCCGGCGAGGGTCGAAACCGCGTTCAGAGTCCCCGTCTTGGCCTGGACGCGGCCGCGGGTGGCGGAATCGACCATGCGGCTGCGCAGCGAGCCTTCGGAGTCTCCGGACACGGCCAGGGTGGCGCGCCAGGCGGCGCCGTCCGGCTGCAGGTTCATCGCGCGGAGGAAGCGGACGAGGTCCGCGGCCGCGACGCGGTTGGACGCGGAGAGCCCGGATCCGTCGTGAATGTCGTACCGCCCCGGATCGAGGCCGATCGCCGCGAGGAACTGCCGTTCGAGCGCGAGCGCGTTCTCCCAGGTTCCCCTCCCCGCCTTCTCGAGCGCGAGCGTCTTGAAGATCTGTTCGGCGTAGAAGCTCTGGCTGTGCTTGTTCGAGACGGCCATCGTCGGCAGGAGGTCCGACTCGGTCGAGGCGACGAGGGCCCAGGCGTTGTCCGGCTTCACGTCGCGCTCGACGACCGATCCCGTCAGCTCGATGCCCGCGGCGCGCAGGCGGCTCTTCAGCGCGGCGCCGAAGAACTTCGGAGGGTCGTCGATGGCGAGCGGAACCGCATAGCGGAAGTAGCGCGCCGGAAGAGTGCCGTCGACGAACACCTGGTCGGAGCCGCCCGGCCGCGCCACGGCCACGCGGAGCTTGCCGGTCTTTCCGACGTTGCGGGCGCGCGGAACCGTCTGCACGACGTCCGTATCGGGATCGATCGAGACGATCGCGGGCGCGCCCGGAAGCGCGCCGCGTCCGACCGACACGATGACGACGTTGTCGTTGTACGACAGGGCCGAGATCGGGGCCTGGTACCAGCGGGTATCGCGATCGGGCGGCCATTCCGGGTTCCGGTACACGTGGTCGAAGCCGGCGGCGTTCAGGATCAGGTCGCCGCTGACCCGCACGACGCCGGCGCGACGAAGCCCGTCCGCCCACTGGTCGAACACGGCGAACTCGTCGTTGTCGTAGAAACGGCCCGAGATGTTGGGATCGCCCCCGCCCACGACGAGGAGTGAGCCGACGAGCATTCCGTTCTGGATCTCCCCTTTTCGCCAGAACGTCGTCTTGAACTTGTAGTTCTGGCCCAGGTAGTGGAGCGCTGCCGCGGACGAGAGCATCTTCGTGACCGAGGCGATCGTCTCGGCCTGATCCGGATTGCGGGTGTAGACGGTCTCACCGCTGGCGAGATCGGCGATTGCGACCGACACGCCCGGGGAGCGGGCCGGGGCGCGCCGCGCGATCTGGTCGAGCTCCTGAGCGAGCGTCTGCGGCTTGGCGGCCTTGCGGGGTGTCGCGGACGCGGACGGGGCGAGCAGGAGGGAGGCGGCGAGAAGGCACACCGCCACTCGGGTCGATGTGAAGAGCGTTCGCGTCACCGGCAAATTATAATCGAGGCTTCGTGCGATTCGACGAAACCTCTCGCGTCTTCGAGATCACTGTCAGGGAGCTCGCCGAGGACGAAGGGTTCCGCCGCGTCGGCTTCGACCGGGGCGACGGCTGGCGACGGCTCGGCCTCGGGGTGCAGATCCACTCCCGTGTCCTCGCCGAGAGACGGCTCGCGCATCCCTCCTACCGCGCGGAGGTCCACCTGGAGGCGCGCATCCCCGTCGAGGACTGGACGGCCGTCCTTTCGGGCAGGCTCGACGGCTGCATCGAGCGCTCGCCCGGGCGGTGGCTCATCGAGGAGCTGAAATCCACGAACCTGTCGGTGGACGGCGTGCGGCCGTCGGGTTATGCCTTCGAACGGGACCGCCGCCAGCTCCACGGCTACTGCTACCTCTGGCGCCGGCTCGGCCACGACGCGGTCGGAGGCGCGCTCGTCTACGTCGACATCGACACGGGCGAAGAGCTCTCCCTCGAGACGGCCTTCGACGAGGACGCCGAGCGGGACATCGAGCGGCGGCTCGCCCGCTCCCTGGCGATCTGGCGGGGCGGACAGGCGGCGCGCCGCCGCAAGGCCGCGGCCGCCGAGCGGCTCCCCTTCCCCCATGCCGCTCCGCGGCCGATCCAGGAGAAGCTGATCGCCGCGATCCGAAGCGCGATCGCCGGCGGCGAGAACCTGATCGCCGAGGCCCCGACCGGCTCCGGCAAGACGGCGGCGGCGCTTCACCCGGCACTGGCCGAGGGCCTCGCCTCCGGCCGGCAGGTCGTCTTCCTCACCTCGAAGACGCTGCAGCAGAAGATGGCCGTCTCGTCGCTCATCGCGATGAACGAGCGCGCGTTCCAGACGGTCCAGGTCCGGGCCAAGGAGCGGATGTGCGCCAACGACCGGATCCTCTGCCACGAGGAATTCTGCCGGTTCGCCAAGGACTACCCGGCCAAGATGGAGAGATCGGACCTCCTCGGCCGCCTTCGCGAGGGCCATTCCCACCTCGACCCGGAAACGGTCTTCGAGGAGGCGCGCCGCGAAGAAGTCTGCCCGTTCGAGGTTCAGCTCGAGCTCGCCGCTCGAGCCGATGCCATCGTGGCCGACTACAACTACGTCTTCGAGCCCGCGGCCGCGCTGCGCCACCTGACGGGCGAAGAGCTGAAGGACGCCATCCTGGTCATCGACGAGGCGCACAACCTGCCGGACCGCGCCCGGCAGATCTTCTCCCCGGAGCTCTCCGAGGAGACCCTTTTCGTCCTGCGCGAGCGGCTCCGGCTGCAGCCGGGCGACCTCTTCGCCGACCTCGTGATCACGGTCGAGGAGCTGCTCGACATCGTCCGCGGCGCCGCCGACGACCTGCCGGAGGGCGAAGCGATCGCCGAGGTGCAGGCGCCGGCAGAGCCGATCCTGGATCTTCGCCTCGACTGGGAGCCGAAGCTCATGCGCTACCTCGCCTGGAAGCGCGAGATGCGCCTCGCCCTGGTGGACGACCCGGTGATGGACTTCCACTTTACGCTCCAGCGCTTCTCCGCGGTGCTCTCGATGCTCGGTCCGGACTTCACCTGCATCGCCGAGCGGGAGGCGTCGGGCGTCCGGCTGCGCCTGGTCTGTCTCGACCCGGCTCGTTCGCTCGCACCCGTGTTCCGCTCGGCGCACTCGACGATCCTCATGTCGGCGACGCTGACGCCGCCCGAGGCGATCGAGCGCGTGCTCGGCCTCGAACGGGACCGCACCTCGGCCATCTCGCTCCCGCCGCCGTTCCCGCCCGAGAATCGCAAGGTCATGATCGTGCCGACGGTGCGGACGACGTTCAAGGCGCGGGAGAAGAACTACGACCGGATCGCCCGCCTGCTCGGAGAGATGTCCGACGCGCACCGCGGCAACGACCTCGTCCTCTTCCCCTCGTACCGCTTCCTCACCGCGGTCGCCGAGCGCATGGCGCCGACCCGCTCGCGGCTGCTCGTCCAGCGCCCCGAGCTCTCGGATTTCGAGCGCCAGCGCCTGCTCGAGGCGCTCTCGGATCCGCCTCCGGGCGGCACGCTGCTCTTCGCCGTTTCGGGGGGCATGTACGCCGAGGGCGTCGACTACCCGGGTGAGCTGCTGTCGGCCGTCTTCGTCGTCTCGCCCGCGCTGCCGCAGGTCTCCTTCGAGCGGGAGCTCCTGCGCCGCTACTTCGACGAGCGCGAGGAGTCCGGGTTCGACTACGCGTACCTTCAACCCGGCATGACGCGCGTGGTCCAGGCCGCGGGACGCCTGATCCGCAGCGAGAAGGACCGCGGCGTCATCGCGCTCGTCTGCGCGCGTTTCCTCGAGGAGCCCTACGCCAGCCGCCTTCCGCGGGACTGGTACGACGAGAGTCCGCGCGAGCTCGCCACGCGGCACCCGGCCGACGAGATCCGCGAATTCTTCGGGAGCTACGAATGAAAAACCCCTACCGCACTCTCCGCATGCCCCGACTCACCGTGGACTCCTGGGTCCGCGACCGCCAGGGGCGGGTCCTCCTCGTGCAGCGCGGCCGTCCGCCCTTCCAGGGACGGTGGGGCCTGCCCGGAGGGTTCTGCGAGTGGAAGGAGACGACCGAGCGCTGCGGCATTCGCGAGACGAAGGAGGAGACCGGCCTGACGGTGCGGGTCACCGAGCTGCGCGGCGTGTACTCGAAGCCGGGCCGCGATCCGCGAGGCCACAACGTCACGGTTCTCTACGCCTGTCATCCCGTGAAGGGCCGTCCGACCGGCGGCGACGACGCAGCGGATGCGCGCTGGTTCACGCCGCGGGAGATCTCGAAGCTGCGCTTCGCCTTCGATCACCGCTCGATCGTGCTCGAGCAGCTCGCCCGCGACAACGCCACAGCTCGGGCCCGGGCCCGGCGGCGGAGGCCGGCGAGGCGACGCGTCAGTCGGCGGACTTGACGGTCGCCGAGAACGCGCGGCCGAGCAGTCCGTCCGCGGTGACCGCCCAGACCGTGTAGCGGTAGTACGTGGCGGGCCGCGACGAGGCGTCCACGAACTCGTACCGGTAGGACTCGGCCGAGCTCTCCGCCGACGGCACGATCTCCGGTCCGGTGCGGACGATGCGTCCGTCGGGAAGGACCTCTTCCCGAAAGACCGCCCATCCCCACAGGCCCTCGTGGCTCTCGGTGGTCCACGACAGGCGCGGGCGCGCCGGGCCGCCGTCCGCGCGCGCCTCGAGCCCGCTGTAGGGGATCGCGTCCGAGAGCTCGGCGGAAGCCGGCGCGACCAGGCCGCGGCCGCCGGTCTCGCTGCCGGCGACGAGCCAGTCGACGCGCTCGACTCCGGAGAGCGGAATCGCGCGCCGATCTCCGGCCGCGAAGAACACGACGTCGGGCGGAAGGGCCGGGTCGCGATAGCGGACGACGGCGGCGCCCGCGGAGCCGTCCGGCGGCCACGCGATGCGGAGCGACCCTTCGGATTCGGTCAGGAGGGCCCGGTGCCGGACCACGAGGGCCGCCGGCGCCGACGCGTCGATCGCGCCGGCCTCGACGTCGGCGAGCTTCAACTTCGAGGCCGACGGATCGGGCTCGAGCGTCGCATAGATTCGAGCGGACGCGCGGGTCAGGACCTCTTCGGGCGAGACCGTGGACTCCTCCGAGAGCGCCCGCAGAAGGACCGCGGTCGGCTCCTCGCCGGAGTCCGCCGCGCGCTGCCAGGCGTCTCGCAGAGCCGCGGGCCTTCCGATCGCGCGGGCGACCTCGTCCACCCAGAGACGGCCGAGCGCTTCCGGTTTCGCTCGGAAGTCCAGCTGCCCGGCGGCCGCGGCCATCCAGACCTCCTCGCCCGGCGGCTCCCCCGGTGCGGCGGCGAGGTGCTCCGCCAGAGCGGGCAGAAGAAAGGGATCATCGATTCCATATCCGGAAAGCGTCGCGCGGGCGATCTGGCGGGCGACCTCGCGGACGATTTCGGCGGAGCCGAGCCCGGTCGCATCGAGCAGGATCGCGGGAGCCGCCAGCTTTCCGTCTTCGACTCCGGCCGAGCTCACGGCCTTGACGGCTCCCGCCTCGGCCCGGGCGACGTAGACACGGAGGGGGTCGGCGGCGGGAAAGGGCGACATCCAGCCCTGGCGCTCGAGCTCGCCCTGGAGGCGCACGATTTCGGCGCCGAGCGCCCGCCGAAGCCCGGGATCGTCGACCTCGTCGAAGAGAACGGCCTGGCCCGAAGCCAGGGGCTGCGCGGCCCGGAAGTGGCGGTAAGGGCTCCGGACCCAGTCGAGGGCGCCCGGCGGCGTCGAAGCGGGTCCGGCGGCGCCGAGAGGCGCGGCGAGCCAACCGGCCGCGAGCCCGAGAGTCATCCGGGCAAAACCGATCCGTAGGGCTCGCCGACTGCTCATGTCCTGAGGGTAGACCTCGGGCCGTTATGCGTCAATCGAGTGTACGGAACGGGGCCCGGAGGCGTTGGGAAGAGAGAGCGCGAGCGGTCACACCGCTTCGGTGGCGCCGGTCGTCCGCTGCTCGATGCGGACGAACACGACGGTGATGTTGTCGACGCCGCCCTTGTCGTTGGCGAGGTCCACCAGGCTCTGGCAGAGATCCTCCGCCGGCTTGCCGGGGTTGGCCGCGATCGAATCGCGGATCTCCTCGTCGGAGAGCATCGTCGTCAGCCCGTCGGAGCAGAAGAGAAACGCGTCGCCGACCTGGAATTCCATCTCCCTCAGGTCCGGCGACACCGAGGGTCCTCCGCCGAGAGCGCGCGTGACGACGTTCTTCAGCGGGTGCGTCTTCGCCTCTTCCTCGGTCAGGATGCCCGCCGTCACCTGCTCGTGCACCCACGAGTGGTCGTCGGTCAGGCGCGTCAGCTCGCCGTCGCGGAAGAGATAGGCGCGGCTGTCGCCGACGTGGGCGAGCGACAGGATCTTCTCGTTGAGCAGTCCCGCGACGACCGTCGTGCCCATGCCCTTGAGCCAGGGCTGAGCGGCGACGGCCGCCATCACCCGCTCGTTCGCCTTCTCGATCGCGATGGCGAGACGGTTGCTGTTGAAGTGAAGCTCGTGGTTGTACTTGAAGGGCCAGGTGGCCTCTTCCTTCTGGCGCGTGGCGGCGATGAATTCGCCGATCGTCTCGACCGTGATCTTCGCGGCGACCTCTCCGGCCGCATGTCCGCCCATGCCGTCGGCCACGACGAAGAAGCCCTCGGCCGGGTCCAGCGCGAGCGCATCCTCGTTGTGCTTGCGCTTCCTCCCCACGTCGGTCAGACCGAAGGCGTCGATCCGGGCCATCCCGCCGTTACCCCCGGCCCGCGCGCTGGACGCGAATTTCTTCGAGCGCCTTGCGCGCCTCGCCCGCCGCGGGATCCCAGCGGATCGCTTCCTGATAAGCCTTCTCCGCCTTCAGGAGGAGTCCCGCCTGCCGGAAAATCGCTCCGGCGTCCTTCAGCAGCGCCCCGTTGTGGGGCTCGATCGAGAGGGCCGCCTCGATGGCCTTGACCGCCGTGCGCACGTCGCCGGCGCGTGCGGACGCGAGACCCAGATAGTGCTGGGCCTTGACGTCGCGCGGGTTCCTCCCGACCACGAGCTGGAAGTTGCCGGCCGCCTCGGCGAACTTGCGGTCCTTGTACGCGGCGATTCCCTGGCCGAGGTAGTTCGACGCGACGGCATCGGCATCGCCCGGCGTCGCCTTGGAGGCGGCGAGGTCGAAATCGTAGGACTTGCGCCGTTCGGGGCTCGTCAGCACGTTGACCGCTTCGGTCAGCTCCTGGAACTTCGTCTCCGCCTCCGCCTTCTTGGTCGCGGGGGCGCGATCCGGATGGGCTTCGCGCGCCAGGGCGCGAAAGCGCTCTCGGATCTCGGCCTCACTGGCATCCCGGGCAACGCCGAGCAGCCCGTAGTAGTCAATTTCTCGCGGCATCTTGCTGGAACCTCGACCGCGCTGCGGACGATTTCGACAGAGGTTAACATAGGCGAAAGGAAGGGCTTCGGCAAGCGTCCCCCCCGCCGGACGCGACATTTTCGGCCCCGCGCCCTCCCCTAGCCGCGCTTCTCGAGAAGGATCTTTCGCGCCGAGCTGCGGACACCTTCGGGGAGATTGCGATCGCGGGTCACGTTGCGCAGCTCGCGCATGTTCAGGAACTTGATCAACGGCAGCGTGATCGCGAGCGGTACAGCCGGGTTGTTGACGAGGGCGAGCTGGATTCTGGGCCGCTTCACCCATTCCCGCGTCGAGGCGATCTCGTGGAAGATCTCGACCGGCAGGTGGCGCATCGCGCAGAACGATTCCACCTCGGCGGGAATGAGCGCCTCGCACCGCAACACGGCCAGGCTGACGATCTTGTTCGCGTCGGCGATGAGGATCCGTCGCTCCTCCTTGGTGCCTCTCTGCGCGAGGCTCAATTTTTCCTTGACGTTCATGCTGGCGATGCGGCGGAATACCTGCGCGAGATTGGCGGCGCTGAACTCCTCTCCCTCGGCATCGCCGGACGCCTCGCCGCCGGCCCCTTCGGCGGGCTCGCCCTCCGCCGCGTCTTCGAAGACGATCCCGGCCGCCTCCTGCTTCGCGCGTCGCTCCTCTTCCTGCAGGCGCAGCCTCTCCTGCTCGCGCCGCCGCTCTTCCTTCTCGAAGAACTCCTCCCGCATCTCGAGGAGGCGCCGGCGCCCGTCGGCGGTCATCTCCGGGTTCTCGAGCAGCGCGTCGATCAGCGCGGGCTGCCTGAGCAGCCGCACCTGGTTCACGATGAGGGCTTCCTGGGGAGCGCCCGTGACGATCCGGGCGAGCCGCAGGAGCGTCGGCTCGCTGGCGGCGCGGCTCCGGATCACGCGCTCGAGGACGGCGTGATCCTCGCTGTAGCGGCTGACGAGATCGAGCTCGAATTCGGTCGGGTCTCCGTCGTCGAGAAAGCGGACGATCTCGTCGGGGCTCGTTTGGCCGAGGGTGTCCGCGGCCGCCTTGCGGATGTCCTCGTCCGGGTCGTCCGCGACCGCCAGCAGCGCCTTCAGCCGGTCCGCGCTTTCCAGGGGCAGGAGCCCGCGGGCCGCGAACGCGCGAAGGTCCCTCGGCGCGTCGGCCGAGCTGACGAGCTGAAGGAGGTCCCGGGGGTCCGCGGTCGCCGGGCGCTGGGGTTCGGCCAAGGGAAGGAGGCGGAGGCGGCTAGCTCTGCGTCAGGTGCGCCGGCAGCGCGAGATTGCGCACGACCTGACCGGCGCCGCCGAGCGGCTCGAGCGGGCGTCCGTCGATCGTCACGCGCACGCCTCCCGCATTGCCGAGCGTGAGGCGGAAGCCGTCCGCCGACTCGAAGCGCTGCGACGTCCCGCGGCGGCTCAAGCCCGAGAAGATCGGCGTCCCGTCGGCGGAAGTGACTTCGGTCCAGGAGTCCTGGTCGAACTCGAGGACCATCGCGACGCCCCCTTCCCTCTTTTCCGGCGCCGCCTGCGCCGGATGCTCGTCCTGCATCGCGATCGCGGGACCGGGCGAGACCGCGACGTTCTTGAAATTGACCGGCGCCATGTGGCGCTGCTCGATCGGCACGGGGCCGGCATTGTGCCGCTCGGGCCGCGCGATCAGGCCGAGGACGAGGAGGATCGCCGTGACGCTGATGACGATCGTGCTCGCCGCCGCCCGGCGCCCGCGGAGGAAGCGAGAGCGCAGGCTTCCCTTCTTCGCGGAAGCGCCGCCGGACTTGTCGGGCGCGAGATCGGCCAGGTAGGCGTTGACCATCTCGTCCGGATCGAGCCCGAGATGGCGCGCGTAGGACCGAATGAACCCGCGCGTGAAGACCGGCGCGGGCAGCTTCGAGACGTCGCTCTTCTCCAGAGCGGTCAGAAGACGGATCGAGATTTTCGTGGAGGCCGAGATTTCCTCGAGCGAGACGTCCCGGATGAGCCTCTCCCGGCGGAGTTCTTCTCCGAACGTGAGGATCGGTGTCTCACCCATGCTCGTCTCCCGCGATTGAGGACAGAACGATGCTAGACCCCGAAGCCCCGCTCCGCAAGGACTCTTTCCGCGCAGGCCCGGATCAGGAGCGGCGTCCGGGGCGACTCGAGCAAGCCGCGCAAGTCGTCGAGGCGCGCCCGGGTCAACAGGGACAGGGCCATAGCCGCGGGAAGGGCAGGGTTTCGCAGGACGGCGCTCCGGACGGTCGGCCGCAGCGCCCAGCGGGGATGCCCCGCGATGAGGGCCAGGCATTCCCGGCGGTCGCCCAGCTCCGAGGCGGCGGCCTGGACGACGTCGGCCTCGATCGTGAAGCGATTCTCCAGCACCGAGGCGAGGACGCGCACGTCCGGATCCAGGCGCAGATAGAGGAGCGCTCCGCGGCCGACGTGGCGGGCGAGGTCGACCCGCTCGGCGGCGGCCATCTCGGGCAGGCGCCGGGCGATGTCGAGATCGGCCGCCCGGCGGATCGCGGGATGCACCGTCGCGTCGGCCGAGAGGCCCGCGAGGTCTCTCCAGAAGAGGGTCGCGACGAGGGCGAGCGCGTCGCCGCGGGGCGTCCGAGGATGCGCCGCCAGCGCCCGGCGGACCGCGTGATACTTGCGCGCCTCCCGGTCCGCGAGGATTTCCTGGACGCGGTCGAGGGGCAGGTCGCGCCGCCGCAGCAGCCGGAGGCAGTCTCCTTCGGTCCGCATCCTCCCTATTGTCCGACTATCGGCGCGGCCGGCGGCAGGCGGCGATGAGCGAGCGCGCGAGCTCCGCGACGGCGTCGGCGCGCTTCGACCCGGCCCGCTCGGACGCCCGCACGAGAGCGGACCCGACGACGATCCCATCGGCGAGCGCGGCCGCGCGAGAGGCCGCCTCCGGCGTTCCGATCCCGAATCCGATCGCGACCGGCAGATCGCCGGCGTGCGCCTTCGCGCGCCGGACGGTGCGCGGCAGGTCGCGCGGCAGAGCGCCGCGGGCGCCGGTCGTCCCGGCGCGCGAAACGACGTAGAGAAACCCGCTCGAGAGCCGAGCCGCGGCGGCCATGCGGGCGTCGGGCGACGTGGGCGAGACGAGAAAGACCGTGTCGAGGCCGGCGCCGCGCAGGACGGGCTGGACCCCGGGCGCCTCCTCGGGCGGCAGGTCGGTCAGGAGCACGCCGTCGAAGCCGGCCTTCGCCGCCTCCCGCGCCGCCCGCGGCAGGCCCCGGCGCAGGACCGGGTTGAGGTACGAAAAGAGGACCAGCGCGAGATCCGTGGTCGCCCGGATCCGCCGGGCCGATTCGAAGACCCTCGCGAGCGTCGTGCCCGCCTCGATCGCCCGCGAGGCCGCCCGCTGCAGAACCGGGCCATCGGCGATCGGGTCAGAAAACGGCACACCGAGCTCGAGGACGTCGGTGCCCGCGCGGGCGAGCGCTCCGGCCATCGCGACCGTCTCGTCGCAGGACGGATCTCCGGCGGTCAGGTACGCCACGAAAGCCGCGCGGCCCTCCCGGCGCGCGCGGGCGAACGCCTCGCCGATCCGCGTCACGCCGATTCGCCCTTCCTCCGCCGCCCTCCCTCGCCGCGGCCCCGCACGCGCAGGACCTCGTCGAGGTCCTTGTCGCCACGCCCGGAGAGATTCACGAGGATCCAGGCCGAGCGCGGAAGGCGCCGCGCGAGCTTCCGGGCGAAGGCGATCGCGTGAGCGGACTCGAGCGCCGGAAGAATCCCTTCCGTCTCGGACAGCAGCGCGAACGCCTCCAGGGCCTCTTCGTCCGAGACCCTTGCGTAGACCACGCGCCCCGAGTCGTGGAGCGCCGCGTGCTCGGGTCCCACCGCCGGATAGTCGAGGCCGGCCGAGACCGAGTGCGTCGGCAGCGTCTGACCGGCCTCGTCCTGGAGCAACATCGTGCGCGTTCCATGCAGCACGCCGACGGCTCCTCCGGAAAAGCGCGCGGCGTGATCGCCCGGCGCGGGGCCGCGTCCTCCGGCCTCGATGCCATAGAGCGCGACGCGCGAGTCGAGGTACGCCGAGAACAGGCCGATCGCGTTGGAGCCTCCGCCCACGCACGCGACGGCGGCGCGCGGGTCGCGTCCCGCGAGCCGGCGGAACTGCCCGCGCGCCTCGCGGCCGATGACCGACTGGAACTCGCGGACGATCGAAGGATAGGGATGCGGCCCGAGCGCGGAGCCGAGGACGTAGTGGGTCGTCGCGACGTTCTCGGTCCAGTCGCGCATGGCCTCGTTGATGGCGTCCTTCAGGGTCTTCGACCCCGAGTCGACGCCGACGACCTCGGCCCCGAGGAGGCGCATGCGCGCCACGTTCGGCGACTGGCGCGCCATGTCGGTCACGCCCATGTAGACGCGGCACGGAATGCCGAGCTTGGCCGCGGCCGCCGCCGTCGCGACGCCGTGCTGGCCCGCGCCGGTCTCCGCCACGACGCGCGACTTGCCCATCCGGCGCGCGAGGAGGACCTGACCGAGGGCGTTGTTCAGCTTGTGCGCCCCGGTGTGAAGCAGGTCCTCGCGCTTCAGCGCGATCCGCGCGCCCCCGCACCGCTTCGTCAGCCGATCCGCGAAGGTCAGCGGCGTCGGACGCCCGGCGTAGCTCCGCAGCAGCTCGCCGAGCTCGCGGCGGAATCCGCGATTCGCGATCCAGCGGCGGAACGCCTCATCGAGCTCGGTGAGCGGCGCCATGAGCGTCTCCGGCGCGAACCGGCCGCCGTACTCGCCGAAGTAGCCTCGACGGCGCTCACGACGCGCGGGCATCGGCTTCCTTCACCGCGGAAAAGAAACGCTCGAGCTTGCCGCGGTCCTTGGCCCCGGCGGCGCTTTCGACTCCCGACGCGACGTCCACGCCGGCCGGGCGCAGCCGGCGGATCACCTCGCCCACCGTCTCCGGAGTCAGGCCGCCCGCGACGAGCACCGGCACGGGCCAGCTCGCCTCCTCGACGAGCCCGGGGTCGATCCGCGCGCCCGATCCTTCGCTCGCGTCGAGCAGGAGCGCGTGGCAGCGAACGAGGATCTCGTGCCGGGGAATCGCGAAGCCTTCGGCCGACGGGCGCGCGACCGCGATGACCGGGACGGGAGCCGCCTCGATCGCCTCCTCGGTCAGCCGCCCGTGAAGCTGGACGAGGTCGAGGCCCGCGACGACGACGGTGTTCGCGACCACCGACGGGTCCTCGTCGGCGAAGACGCCGACCTTGAGCATCCCGGGCGAGCAGGCGGCCGAGAGCTCGCGGGCGGCCGCCGGCGTCACGCGACGCGGGGAGGACAGAACGAAGTTGAATCCGGCGTAGGCCGCCCCGAGCCGGCAGATCGCCAGGACGTCCTCGGCTCGCGTCAGCCCGCAGATCTTGATCGCGGTCATCGCTGCAGGTTCCTCAGCTCCTCTTCCGGATCCTCGGCACGCAACAGGGTCTCGCCCACGAGGAAGGCGCCGTAGCCGGCGGCGGCAAGGCGCTCGATGTCCTGCCGGGTCCGGATCCCGCTTTCGGCCAGCCGCACCGGCCCGGCCGGAATCTCGCGGGCCATCGCGTCGATCGAGCCGAGGTCCGTCTGAAAGGTGGCGAGATCCCGCGCATTGACGCCGACGACGTCCGGTCCGAGGTCGGCCGCCTTCCGGATCTCGACCGCCCCGTGCGCCTCGACGACGGTCGCAAGGCCGCGCTCCCTCGCGGCGGCGTGCAGGCGCGGGAGCTCGTCGTCGCCGAGGGCTCGAACGATCAACAGGATGGCGTCGGCGCCGAGCGAGACGGCGAAGTCCAGCTGGCGCTCGTCGAAGAAGAAGTCCTTCATCAGGACGGGCAGCCCCGACATCGACTTGATGCGCGGGAGCCACTCGGGCTTGCCCCCGAAGTGGTCCTCCTCCGTCACGACGGAGATCGCGGCAGCGTGGCCGCGGCGATAGATGAGCGCGAAGCTCTCGACCTTGGTCTCGGGGCTCGTCAGGATCTCGCCCGCCGACGGCGACCTCGCCTTGAACTCCGCGACGATGCGCGCCCCGGGGCGCCGGAGCGAGCCGGCGAACGCAGCTCCGTCGACGGCCCGCGGCGCGGCGCCGCCCGGAGCGTACTCTCCGCGCGAAAGGCGCGTCTGCTTCGAGGCGAGGATCTCCGTCAGGACGTTGCTCATGCCGCGTGCGAAGCCTCCCGGAGGCGCTCGAACACGCGCCCGGCGTGGCCGCCGTCGATCGACCGGCGACCCTGGTCGTATCCGTCGCGGACGTCCGCCGCCCGTCCCTCGACGACGAGGGCGACGGCGACGTTCGTCAGCACCGTTTCCCGGCGAGGACCGGGCTCGCCGTCGAGCAGCCGCGCGAGAAGGTCCGCGTTGCCCGGGGCGTCGCCGCCCCGCAGCTGATCCAGGGTGACCGGCGGCTGGCGCAGGTCGCCCGGATCGAAGGTCCAGGGGCGCGTCCAGCCGTCGCGCACCTCGACTCCGGACGCCGCCGATCCCGGGACCAGCTCGTCGATCCCGGCCTCGGTATGAAACACGATGGCGCGCTCGGTGCCGAGCGACGCGAGCGCGTCGGCGAGCAGCGGCACGAGGTCGGCCCGGCCCACGCCGATCAACTGGCGCGTCGCCCCGGCGGGATTCGCCAGCGGACCGAGCGCGTTGAAGATCGTCCGGATGCCGAGCTCGCGCCGCACGGTTCCGAGCTCGCGCATCGCGGGATGGAAGCTCGGGGCGAAGAGGAAGGCGAGCCCGACCTCGTCGAGGATCCGGCCGGCCGACTCCGGCTCGATGTCCACCCGCACGCCGCTCGCCTCGAGCACGTCGGCCGAGCCCACGCGGGAAGAGATCGACCGGTTGCCGTGCTTGGCGACGGCGGCGCCGGCCCCGGCGGCGACGACGGCGGCGGCGGTCGAGACGTTGAAGAGATCGCGGCCGAGCCCGCCCGGGCCGCACGTGTCGAGCAGCGGCGTGCGCCGGCTCGCGACGCGCCGCATTCGCCCCCGCAGCGCCGCCGCGGCGCCGGCGATCTCCTCGGCGGTCTCGCCGCGCGCGGCGATCCCGAGCAGGATCGCGCCCTTCTGCGCCTCGGTCGCGCCTCCGTCCATCAGATCGCCGAACGCCGCCTCGGCCAGAGGCCGCGGCAGGGAGCTCCGCCCGGCCACGACCCGGAGCGCCTCGGCGATCGCCGGCGTCATCGCGCACCGTCCAGGAAGTTCGCCAGCAGCCGCTCCCCTTCCGGCGTCAGCACCGACTCCGGGTGGAACTGGACGCCGAACACCGGCCGCGAGCGGTGCGCGAGCGCCATGACGACGCCGTCCTCGCTTCGCGCCGTCACCTGGAGCTCGTCCGGCAGGCCCTCTTCGCGCACGGCGAGCGAATGGTATCGCCCGGCGGAAAACGGACTCGCCATGCCGCGAAAGAGCGGGGAGCCGTCATGCTCGACCGCCGAGCTCTTGCCGTGCCGCGGCGCCGGGGCGCGGACGACCGAGCCGCCGTGAAAGGCCGCGATGGCCTGGTGGCCGAGGCAGACTCCGAGGAGCGGGATCCCCGCCCTCTCGGCCTCGCCGATCATCGCGAGAGACCGGCCGGCCTGCTCGGGCCGCCCCGGTCCCGGAGAGATCACGATCGCCTGCGGCCGCGCCGCGGCGACGCCGGTGGGATCGAAGCGGTCGTTGCGCGCGACCTCGACCGAGCCGCCGAGCTTCCCGAGCGCCTGCACGAGGTTGTAGGTGAACGAGTCGTAGTTGTCGACGACGAAGATCATGCGACCTCCGTCCCGAACCATTCGCGCGCGAGGTCGATCGCGCGGAAGAGGGCCGCGGCCTTGGACTCGGCCTCGGCGTACTCCTTCTCCGGGATCGAGTCGGCGACGATGCCCGCTCCGGCCTGGATGCGCCACAGGCCGTCCTCGACGACGGCCGTCCGGATCGCGATGGCGAGGTCGCAGTCTCCGGCGGCGTCGAGATATCCGACCGCGCCGCCGTAGACTCCGCGCCGGCACGCCTCGAGCCGGTCGATCCACTCCATCGCGCGGATCTTCGGGGCCCCGGTGAGCGTTCCGGCCGGGAAGCACGCGCCGATCGCGTCCGATGCGGTTCGCCCGCGCGCCAGGCGCCCGCGAACCTCCGAGACGAGGTGCTGGACGTGCGAGAACTTCTCGACGGCGGCGTATCGCGGAACCTCGACGCTGCCGATCTCGGCCACGCGACCCAGGTCGTTGCGCGCGAGATCCACCAGCATGACGTGCTCGGCGCGCTCCTTCGGGTCCGCGAGGAGCGCCTCGGCGAGCCTCCCGTCCTCCGCGGGACCGGCGCCGCGCGGAATCGTGCCGGCGATCGGACGCGTCTCGACGGAGCCGGCGCGGCACCGGACGAGCATCTCCGGCGACGATCCGAGGATGCTCGCCTCCCGCGTTTCGAGGTAGTAGAGATACGGAGAGGGGTTCAGGGCCCGCAGGGCCCGATACACGTCGAAGGGATCGATGGCCAGGCGCGCCGTCCAGCGCTGCGACAGGACGCACTGGTAGACCTCGCCCGAGGCGATCGCCTCCTGGACGGCTCCGACGGCTTCGAGAAAGCGCTCGCGAGGCATCACCGGGGCAAAGCGCGCCTCGTCGGAGCCCGGCTCGACACCGGCGTCCCGGCGCCCGGCCCTGCCGTCCGCGAACGCGAGCGCCTCGAGCCGGTCGAGCCGCTCGATCGCGCGCTCGGCTCCCGCCGCCGCGTCCGAGGAGTCCGTCCGATCGACGGTCGTCAGGAGGCAGAGCCGCTGCCGCGGGTGATCGAACGCCGCGACCGCGTCGAACAGGAGGAAGAGGCCGTCGGGGATCGTCCCCTCTCGGCGATGGGCGTCCGGGATCTCCTCGAAGACGCGGACCGCGTCGTATGCGAGGAATCCCACCGCGCCTCTCGCCAGGGGCGGGAGCTCCGGATCGGCATGGAACGGCTCGCGGCGCACGAGCCTCTCCAGGGCAGGCAGCGGCGGCCCCTCGATCCTCTCGGTCTTCCCGTCCCGTTCGATCCGGCTGACGCCGTCGCACAGCGTCCAGCGGGCGGCCGGCCCGGAGCCCAGGAACGTGTATCGCGCGAGCGTCTCTCCTCCTTCGACGCTCTCGAGGAGAAAAGACTCCCGGCCTGGCGCGCGCATCTTCGCGAAGAGCATCACGGGGGTCAGCCGGTCCGACGGGAACACGCGCGCCACCGGCACGCAGGCGCCCGCCACCGATTTCGCGAGGAACCGTTCCCGTTCCGCCGCGCGGTTCGTCATCGGGAGAAGCCGCTCCGGAGGATCGCCGTCACCTCCTCGCTCGAGACGCGCTCGACCCCGAAGAGCTGCGCCTGGCGCACCGCCTGGACGACGAACATGCGCATCCCGTCGACGGTCGGGCACTTCGCCGCACGCGCGAGCCGGATCGTCGAGGTCTCGCGTCCGTCGCGGCGATAGACGCAGTCGAAGACGAGCGGCTTCGCCTCGAACAGAGACGGCGGCAGGGCGGGAGGGTCGTCGTCCTTCCAGCCCACCGGCGTCGCGTTGACGTACAGGTCGGCCTCGCTCGACGCGAGATCGTCCCAGGCGAGCGAGTCCACCCCCAGCGCCGAGGCGACGCGATCCGCCTCGGCATTCCGCCGCGCCGCGATCGTCACCTCGTAGCCCAGGCGGCGCGCCGCGACGGCCGCCGCCCGCGCGGCTCCCCCGGCTCCCACGACGACGGCGCTGCGTCCCTCTCCGGTGTCGTGGTCGGCCAGGGGGTCGAAGACGCCGTCCACGTCGGTGTTCTCGGCCCGCCAGCCTCCTCGGCCCCGCACCAGCGTGTTGGCCGCGCCGATCGCGCGCACGTCCTCGGACGGCCGGCCGGCGCGGGCCGCGGCGAGCTTCCAGGGCTGCGTCACCGCGAAGCCACGAAACGGCGGATCGTGGTCGATCTCGTGCGGCTTCTCCCGGTCGAAGTCGGCGACCTGGAGCGGCAGGTAGAGGTACGGGAGGCCGCGGGCGCGAAAGAGCGCGTTGTGCAGCCGCGGGGAGAGCGAGCGCGCCGTACTGCCCGCCACGACGCCGAAGAGCGCCTCGATCGGCCGCGGCCGGTCCACCTCGTAGACCTCGAGGAGATCGCCGATGGGAATCTGACCCGGCGCCGTGTCCCGCTCGACCGGGCCGTAGACGAGCGAGGCGCCGAAGAGCGCCGAAAGAACGCGCCCGGGCGCGCTCGCCGGCCCCATCGGGAAGATCGCCGTGCGGCCATCGGCGTGGCGGCGCTGGAGGTCGCCCACGCCGAGCGCGGCCGCGAGATCGCCGGTTCCGGCCACGAGCTTGCAGGCGCGGGCGCCGGTTTCCCGCATCGCCTGGAGCTTCGCCTCCCAGTCGGCCGGCAGCGAAAACGGCGAGTGGTGCGAGACGAGGATCCGCGCGCGATCGGGAAGCACGGCGCGGTCGGCGAGCAGCCCGCGATCGAGCTCGACGTCCACGGTCGCTCCGGCGCCATGCGCTTCCGTGACGAGGCGCCGGTACTCCTCGGCCGAGCCCGAAAAGCGGCCGCCCTCGGAAAGCGAGCGCCACGTCAGGATCGCCGGGCGCGGATCGAGCGCGACGAGCGCCGAGGCGGGGATGGGCCTCTCGGCGAGATCCATCCGGAACTCGATCGCATTCGCGCCGGTCGGGACGCGCTCGACCAGACGCTCCGCCTCCGCGGCGTCTTTCGGCGCCAGCGACGCGATCCGCGCCGGAATCGGAAGAGTCTTCTCCATCAAACTAAAAACCCCCGAGCCCATCCGGGCCGGGGGTTCCATCTGGTTCGCTTCTCGTTCGCCCCGGCCGGGTGTGTCGGCAGGGCGTGCGCCGCCCTACCGGGAATCCTCCCGCCACCACCAGCCGGAACGACGGACGATCTTCATCGCCTCGGGATCATCCCGCCGGGCGGGGACGCTGTCAAGGGATCGGCGTCGGAGCGGGCGCTCGAGTCGGCGACGACGGCTTGTCCCGGCTGTGGAATTCGAGCGGCAGGACGACTCCCATCTCGGGCGCCGGAGCCGGCCCGAGGAACCGCAGGCTCATGCCACCCTTGTCGGCGTGGTACTCGTATGAGAGTCCCGGGCAGACCGCGGAGTACGAGTTCACGAGCGCATCAGGCCAGGCGCGGTCGGGAGAACTCGCCCTGGCCAAGCGAAGCTCCAGAATGCGCAGCGTCATCTCGCGATCGAGGGACACTCGGGCAGCCCGTCGGATCTCGTTGGAGACGCCCGGAGACGACATCTCCTTCATGAGATCTCGAATCTGGCGGCGCTCCTCCGACGATTCGGCGGCGAGCGCGTCATCGGCCGGCCGCCAGATCTCCTCGTCGGTCAGCGCCAGCACGTCGCACCGCGACGACCTTCGAGCCGCGTCCACGACGGCGCCGAGCGCTTTCCGAGCCATTTCGGCCCAGGGATCGAGTGCGTCGCTGCCATGCGAGTAGTCCGCGAGGATCGCGTCGAGCATCCGGTCCCAGATCTCGTCGCTCGAGAGGCGCCCGTTCCACGACAGCTCCGGATCTCGAAACTTTCGCAGCGCGCCCGCTTCCCACTTTTCGACGGCGAGGGCGAGGATCTGATCGATCACCGCCGGGCCATCAGCGAGCGCGCGTCCGAGCGACCACGATGCCTCGAGGGCGCGGGACGCGAGGACTCCCTCGCCCTCGCGCTCCTCGAACAATGCCGTGGCGATCAGAAGCTTTTCGAGCCGGATGGTCGGCAGGAGTCGAGAGACCACCTCCGTGCCTTCCTCGATCTCCGGGCTCTCCGGCTCCCAGATCGGAGGGTCCTTCTCGAGCGCCGCGACGATCGACCAGACGGCGGCATCGCGCGCACGCAGATAGTCGCGCAGCGCCGGGGGCGGCTCCCCGATGGCGTCGTCCGGCGTCGAGATCTGGGCGTCGAGCCACGCGCCGAACCCGGCCGCGGTCAGCGCCTCGGCGTCGGCGGCGGCCGGATGATGAGCCTTCCGGTCCTTCTCGCGGAAATCCAGCCCGAGCGCGAGGCTACCCTCACGACTGCGTCGGCGGCGGCGTTCTGTCGGGAAGCGGACATTCCGGACGAGCGGCATCACCAGAAGGAGGAGGATTCCCGCGCCGACCGGCAGAGTCGAATGTTACGCCCGCTTCCACCTCGTTCCCGGCGGGCCCGTCCTCGAGCAGGATCCCCTTCGCGGCCAGCTCGTCGCGGATCCGGTCGGCCTCGGCGAAGTCGCGGCGCTTGCGGGCCGCGAGGCGGTCGGCGATCCGGGCCTCGATCTCGGCGGGCAGGACGTCGTCCTTCGGCGGGAAGGATGCCGAGGACGGCATCCGCCCTCCGAATCGCGGCGGCCGCGGCGGCGGCGCCGGGACCGTCGAGCGAGCCGTCGACCTGCGCCGCGTTCACGTCGCGCAGGAAGGTGAAGAGGGCTCCGAGCGCCGCGGCGGTGTTCAGGTCGTCGTCGAGCGCGGCGGAGAACTCGGCCGAGAACTCCGCCGCGCGCTCCGCCGCGCCGTAGGCGCCGGATTTCGGAGCGCCCGTTCGCGCGGCATCGTCGAGCCGGGCGACGGCGGACTTGATCCGCTCGACGGCAGAAGCGGCCCCCGTCAGCGCCTCCCACGTGAAGTTGAGCTTCTTGCGGTACGGGACCGACAGGAGCAGGTAGCGGACGGCGGTCGGATCGTCGCGGCGGGCGAGCACGTCCTCGAGCGTGAAGAAATTTCCCTTGGACTTCGCCATCTTCTCGCCGTCCACGATGAGGTGCTCGGCGTGCAGCCAGACGTCCACGAAGGGCTGCCCCGTCGCGGCCTCGCTCTGGGCGATCTCGTTCTCGTGGTGCGGAAAGATGTTGTCGACCGCGCCGGTGTGCATGTCGAAGTGCTCGCCGAGGTACTTCATGCTCATCGCCGAGCACTCGATGTGCCAGCCGGGCCGCCCCGGGCCCCACGGCGACGGCCAGGAAGGCTCGCCGGGCTTGGCCGCCTTCCAGAGCACGAAGTCCTTGACGTCTTCCTTCTCGTACTCGTCGTCGGCCACCCGCTCGCCGCGCCTCGCCTCGGCCAGATCGATCCCCGAGAGGCGGCCGTACGCAGGGAAGGTCGCGATCCGGAAATAGATCGACC
This sequence comes from uncultured Acidobacteriota bacterium, assembly GCA_963738945.1. Taxonomy (GTDB): domain Bacteria; phylum Acidobacteriota; class Thermoanaerobaculia; order UBA5066; family Gp7-AA6; genus DAHUXD01. The sequence continues at coordinate 681,101 of CAVTYD010000002.1, read as the reverse complement.
CTTCCGATTCGTAGGCATTGCCGCGCTCGAGGAGCCGGGTCGTGATCTCCAGCATCTCGGGAACGTGGTCGGTCGCTCGCGGATACGTCTCGGCGCGCTCGAAGCCGAGGCGGTCGATGTCCCGGAAGAACAGCTCGGCATACTTCGTCGTGAAATCGCGCAGCGACTGCTTCGCCTCGTTCGCACCGCGGATCGTCTTGTCGTCGACGTCGGTCAGATTCATGATCTGCGTGACGCGCCAGCCCTTCGCCTTCAGGTGCCGGCGGAGCACGTCCTCCCACAGGAAGGTCCGCAGGTTCCCGATGTGGACGACGTTGTAGACGGTCGGTCCGCACGTGTAGAGACGGACGTGCCCGGGCTCGCGCGGCTCGAAGCCCACGAGTTGCCGGCCGAGCGTGTTGAAGAGGCGCAGGCTCACCAGGTTCCCTTCTCCCGGGCGCGCCGGATCTTGCGCCACGTCAGCTCGCGCTTCAAGCCCCTCAGGCGGTCGACGAAGAGCGTTCCATTGAGGTGATCGGTCTCGTGGCAGAGCGCTCGCGCGAGAAGCCCCGTCCCCTCGATCTCCCGCACGACCCCGGAAGCGTCGGCGGCCCGGACGCGCACGCGCGCCGGCCTCACGACCTTTTCGGCGATGTCCGGAACGGAGAGGCAGCCCTCCTCCTCCTTCTGCTCGCCGGAGGTCTCGATCATCACCGGATTGACCAGCACGATCACCGCGTCCGGATCCTCGCCGACCGACAGGTCGATGATCGCGACGCGGCGGTTCTCGCCGATCTGCGGCGCGGCGAGCCCGATCCCGGGCGCGGCATGACACGTCGCGACCATGTCGGCGATCAGGCCGTCCAGGCTCTCGCCGGGCGGATCCACCTCCGCGTTCGCTGCGGTGAGCCGCGGGTCCCCGTACCTCAGGATGTCCCGGATCAAGAGCGGGCGGCTCCCGGAAAGCCGGAAAACGGGACCGCCGCCGGATCCGGCTCCTTGTCCTCGGTGTCCCGTAAGCTGTCTCCCTTGCGTGACAGCCCGATCCGGAGCTCCGTCGCGGTAGCGGCCATAAGTCCTTGATTTAGAGCACATTCTTGGCCAACGGGCAAGCGGCCGGTGTGGCACGGCACTCGCTACTTCCCCGGTACGGAGTCATGGCAGTGATCACCCGGCGCATCGCGGTACTGGCCGCCTCGATCCTTTTCGGGGCGACCGCGGTTTGGGCGCAGACGGAGCACCGGAGCGCCTACACCTACATCCGCGATACCGAGGGACAGGTGACGGTCGTCTCGGGCCTGAACGGAACGGTCGACGCGCGGCGCAATCTGCCGGTCTCCGCCGGCGACGAGCTTCGGACCGATGACCCCGGCCGCGCCGAGGTGGCGCTCGCCGACGGCAACGTGCTCGACGTCGGCGGCGGAACCTCGGTTCAGTTCGTGTCGCTCAACGCGCAGCAAGGATCCGACGACAGCGTCTCGGCGCTCTCGCTGAAGGAGGGGTCGGTCGTCCTCTCGGTCCTCGGCTCCGACGACAAGGCCGTTCCGCGCATCGACACCGACGACCTGACCGTCTACGCCAATCCGGGAGCGCGCGTGCGCGTCAACGCGGACTCCCGGCGCGGCTCGGCCGTCGTGGTCCGCGCGGGATCGGTCGAGGTGCGCAGCCCGTCCGGCTCCTACACGGTGCGGGCCGGCAACTACCTGCTCACGCAGGGCGAGGAGGAACCGGAGATCTCGCGCGGCAGCTTCTCTCGCGACCGGTTCGACCTCTGGGTGGCCGACCGATTCTCCTCGACGTACGAGGCGCCGCAGAGCGCGTCGAGCCAGTATGTCGGCGAGGACTACGCCGGCGACGTCTCCTCGCTCGACGACAACGGCAACTGGGACTACAACTCCACCTACTCGAACTACGTCTGGCGGCCGAACGTCGGGGCGGGCTGGACGCCCTACTCGAACGGCTCCTGGTACTACACGCCCGCGGGCCTGACCTGGTGGTCCTACGATCCCTGGGGCTGGTATCCGTTCCACTACGGCAACTGGTTCTTCGACACGGGCTGGAACAGCTGGTGCTGGTCGCCCGGATACGTCTACTCGCCCGCGTGGGTGTACTGGGGCTACACGTCCGGCTACGTCGGCTGGTGCCCGCTCGGCTGGTACGGCTTCTACTCGCCCTGGTGGAACAGCTACTACCGCCAATGGTCGTATCCGCGCGGGTGCGCCTTCGCGATCAACGGAACCTTCTCGACGCACCGGGTGGATTTGCGCGGATGGAACTTCACCGGGTCGAACGGCTTCGGAACGACGCGGGGCCGCCTCGACGTCATCCCCGGCACGCGCGTGGCGGATCGCCTCGGCAGCCAGGTCGCCATCTCGTCCCGGCCGATCGTCCTGCCGACTCGCAACGGCGTCGGCGTCCGCGACTCGATGCGGGACTTCGTCCGCGACGCGCCGCGCGCGATCGATCGTTCTTCGGACCGCCAAACCCAGCAGAGCCTCGAGCCCGTCGTGGCCCGCGACCGCCAGCTTCCGCAGTCGAGCGTGGACGCGCTGCGCGACCGCGCCGTCGTCGCGGATCGCGGCGTGCTGCGCGGACCCGGAGCGGCCGACGTCGCGCCGCGCGGGGCCACGATCGTCGAGCGCGGCGGCGGCTCCGGGTCGCTGAACGCCGGAGCGAGCACGACGCGCATCGAGACCGATCGCACGACCGGCAGGACCGTGATCCGGGGCGAGGGCCGTTCCCCGCAGGCGGCGGAGACCGCCCCCCGGGCCGGAAACGATTCTCGCGGCGACGCGACCCAGGCGTGGCGCAGCCGCGGCGGCTCGACGGCCCTGCCGTCCGAGCGCTCGACGGACGCGATGCGACAGGGCTCCGAAGGCAACTCCGCGGTCGGGGACAACCGCGAACAGTGGCGCACGAGGTCGACCGCGGGCTCGAGCGGCGCCGGCCGGCCGACCGACACGCGCCGGTATCAGACCCAGGACGTCAACCACGAGGAATGGCGTTCGCGAGGATCCGGCGTTCCACCGGCGCGTCGGGTCATCGAGGGATCGGTGCCCGGCCGGCGGACTCTCACCGACGGCTCTCCACAGAATCGCGAGCGCGGATCCGCCGGCCGCCCGCCGGCCCAGTCGCCTCGCGATCGAGACCAGGTTTTTTCGGCGCCGTCCCGCGAGGTTCCCGCTCCGTCCGCGCCTCGCGGATCCGCCGCGCCGCCCCGGGAAGCGCCGGCTCCGCCCTCGCACGCCGCACCCCCGCCGTCGTCACCCCGCGGATCCTCCGCGCCGCCGTCGGGCTCGTCCGGGCGCGCGCCGCACGGCCACGAACGCGGGCGCTGACACCGACACACAGCTCTTCCGAGGTTTCCTCCTCTTCACACCGCGCCATCCGGCGCGGTCTTTTTTTTGAGACAATCCCCAGTTCAGTGAATGCCCCGCCTGCGGCCTCGCGCGACCGGGATCCATGAGCCGGAGGATCGCTTCTCTGGCCGGCAATGCGCTCTTCGTTTTCTACTGCACGACGGTCGGCGTGTACCTTCTGCTCCGTCCCTGGACCGGGCGCGTGCCGCTTCCGGGACTGCTCGGATCGGGCTTCTTTCGCGGATTCGTCTCCGGGCTCGGGCTGGTTCACCTCGCGGCAGGGATCGCGGACCTGCGCAATCTCACGCGAGGCATCGAGGCCACGCGCGACCCGAACCGCGAGTGAAATCCCTCTACGTGACGGATCGGCCGTCGATCGGGGATGAGCGGCTCGCGGACCTCCTCGACCGGCTCGCCGGGGCTCCGGGGCTCGCGGTGACCCTGCGGGAGAACGGCGGCACCGACCGCGAGGTCCTCGCGCGGGCGGAGGCGGCCCGGGAGCGACTCGGAGACCTCGTTCCCCTCTACGTCCACCGCCGCTTCGACGTGGGGCTGGCGGCGGCCGCTGCGGGCGTGCACCTTCCCTCGCGGGGCCTTCCCCTGGCCGACGTGCGGACGAGCGTCCCCCGGGGATTTCGCGTCGGCGTCTCGACGCACTCGGCGCGCGAAGCGGAGGATGCCATCGCCGCGGGGGCCGACTTCGTCGTCATCGGCCCGGTCTTCGACACACCCTCCAAGCGCGCGTACGGGCCGCCGCTCGGCCCGGCCGCGCTGTCCGGGCTTCCGCCTCGGGAAACTCATGCCTGCGACGTCTTCGCCATCGGCGGAGTCGACGAGGCTCGCCTGCCCGAGCTCGACCCGTACGGCGACCGGATCAGCGGGATCGCCGCCATCCGCCTCTTCCAGGAGTCGGAGGACCCGCGCGGCGTGGCCGAGCGGATCGCCGCCCGATGAATCCCTCGTCGATCTCGGCCGAGGTCTCGCGCCGGATCCTCTCGGCGCTGCTGCTCTTCGTCGTGGTCGCGGGGGTCGTCGCGCTGCTCGGACGGGCGGGCGTGGCCCTGACCGACGCCCGCAAGGACTACGGCGAGTTCGCGGTGGGCCTCGCCGGAGCGCTGCTGCTGACGCGGCTCGTAGACGCCGGGCTCTTCGACCTCGGGTATCGCCTGCGGGGGGCCGCTCCCGCGCCGGCGCTGCTGCGGCAGCTCGTCAGCCTGCTCGTCTTCGGGATCCTGCTCGGATCCCTCTTCAAGGTCGTCCTGTCGGTGAGCCTTCCCGCGATCCTGACGACGTCGGCCATCATCACGGCGGTCCTCGGGCTCGCCCTCCAGGAGTCGCTCGGCAACCTCTTCTCGGGCGTCGCCCTCGCCATCGAGCGCACGATCCAGGTCGGCGACATGGTGCGAGCGGGCGAATCGATCGGACTCGTCGAGCAGCTTTCGTGGCGCGCGATCAAGGTCCGCACGATGGAGGGCAACGCGCTGCTCATCCCGAACACCGTCGCCAGCCGCGACCGCCTCGAGGTCTACCGCCGAGGAGGCGCCCCGATGGCGCGCACGCTCCGCGTGGGCCTCGAGTACGACGCGTCGCCGGCCCTCGCGCGCTCCGCCCTCGAGGATGCCGCCCGCGAGGTTCCGGGCGTCGTGGCCCGCCCGTCTCCGGTGGCCTACCTGCACTCCTTCCACGACTACTCGGTCATCTACGAGCTCCGCTACTGGCTGGAGGACTACGCCCGCTATCTCGAGATCGACTCGCGGGTGCGCGAGCGCGCCTGGTATCGCATGGCGCGCGAGGGCTTCGAATTCGCGTATCCCGTGATCCGCCAGCGCCAGTACGCCTACGGGCCTCCGCCGCCCGACCGCCATGCCGACGCCGTTCTCCGCGAGATCGACGCCCATGCGCTCTTCGGCCCCCTGTCCCCCGAGGAGCGCCGGCGGCTCGCGGCGGGAGCCCGGCTGCGGCGTTTCGGCGAGGGCGAGACCATCGTCCGCGAAGGCGATGCGACGTCGACGATGTTTCTCATCGCCGCGGGACGAGCGGCCGTGTCGGTGCACGGTGGTCAGGCGGCCGAGAGCCGCAAGGTCGCGGTTCTCGACCCGGGCGCCGCCTTCGGCGAGATCAGCCTCCTGACCGGCGAGCCCCGGACGGCGACGGTCCGGGCGCTGACCGAAGCGACGCTCGTCGAGATCGACAAGGCGACGCTCGCGCCGATCCTCGAGGCCAATCCCTCCCTCGTCGTGGAGCTCGACAAGATCATCGTCGAGCGCCGCCGACACATGGCCGACCGGCGCGCCGAGCCTGCGGGCGTGCAGGAAACCGACGACGAGGCCCGGTCGCTCGGAGAACGGATCGCCCGATTCTTCGGACTGAAGGAAGCCTGATGGACGGCGGCCTTCTCCTCGGCCTCGACCTGACCGAGGTGGATCGCGTCGCCGGCGTGATCGAGCGCCACGGCGAGCGCTTCCTCGGCCGCGTGTTCCTTCCCGGCGAGCTGCGTCGGGAGCGGCGCCATCCGCGCGCGTTCGCCGAGCACGTGGCCGGACGCTTCGCGGCCAAGGAGGCGGCGATGAAGGCCCTCGGGCTCGGTTGGCGCGGTCTCGCGTTCCGGGACATCGAGGTCGGCCGCGACGCGCGGGGAAAGCCGCTGCTCGCCTTCCATGGCCGGGCGCTCGAGCGGGCGCGGGCGCTCGACGTCCGCCAGGCGGAGGTGACGATCACCCACGGACGCGACATCGCCGCCGCCGTGGTCGCGCTGATGACGGGGGGCTCGGGAACCGCGCCCGTGCGCTAAACTGCGCCGTTCATGACCGACGCGGCGGACTACAAGAGCACCCTCAACCTTCCCCGGACCGACTTTCCCATGAAGGCGGACCTGGCCAACCGCGAGCCCGCGATGCTCGCCGCGTGGGACGCCATGGACCTCGAGGGAGCGATCCGCAAGGCGCGGGCGGGCCGCCCGAAGTTCATCTTTCATGATGGGCCTCCCTACGCGAACGGACACATCCATCTCGGCACGGCGATGAACAAGATCCTGAAGGATGGGGTCGTGCGGAGCCGCTCCATGATGGGCTTCGACGCTCCCTACGTCCCCGGCTGGGACTGCCACGGCCTTCCGATCGAGCAGAAGGTGGACAAGCAGCTGGGCCCGAAGATGCGCGAGCTCGGCACCGTCGCGATCCGCCAGGCCTGCCGGGAGTACGCCCAGAAGTTCATCGACATCCAGCGCGAGGAGTTCCGGCGCCTCGGCGTCGGCGGGAACTGGAAGCATCCGTACGTCACGATGGGTTTTGCCTACGAGGCGGACATCGCGCGGGCGTTCGGCGCGTTCTACGAGCGCGACCTCCTCTTTCGGGACCTGAAATCGGTGCGCTGGTGCTTCACCGACCGCACGGCGCTCGCCGAGGCCGAGCTCGAGTACGAGGAGAAGACGGATCCGGCGATCTACGTCGCGTTTCCGGGCTCGCTTCGGATCGCCGATCGGACGATTCCCGACGTGTCGTTCCTGATCTGGACGACGACGCCGTGGACCATTCCTTCGAACGTCGCCATCGCGGTCCACCCCGAGGAGATCTACGCCGTCGTCGAGGCCTCGGGCCGCCGCTACGTCGTGGCTCAGAAGCGGCTCGAGACCGTCGCCTCGGACCTCGGCTGGGCCGGCTGGACGGTCGAGGCGACCGTTCCCGGTGCGGACCTCGCCGGAGCGCGCTACGCCCATCCGCTTCCCCCGGGGTCCCGCGGCGAGCTGACTCCCGAGGAGGAGGCGAGCGCCTTCCGCGTCGTCCTCGGTCCCCACGTCACGATGGACGCCGGCACCGGGCTCGTGCACACCGCCCCCGGCCACGGCGAGGACGACTTCGTCACGGGCAAGCGGGAGGGACTGCCGATCCTCTCGCCCGTCGACGCCGCCGGCCGCTTCACGGCCGTCGAGAAGTACCGCGGGAAGAAGGTCCTCGACGCCAACGACGAGATCATCGAGGACCTCCGCGCCGCGGGGGCGCTCCTCAACGTCGACCGGAACTTCCGCCACGAATACCCGCACTGCTGGCGCTGCAAGAAACCCGTCATCTTCCGCGCCACGATCCAGTGGTTCGTGCGCCTCGACGATCCGAAGACCGACGTCCGCGCGGCCGCTCTCGCCGCGATCCGCCGGGTCGAGTGGATTCCGCCGTGGGGCGAGGCGCGGATCGCCGGCATGGTCGAGAACCGCCGCGAGTGGGTCGTTTCCCGCCAGCGGCGCTGGGGCTCGCCCATCACGGTGCTCTTCGCGATGCGCGACGGCGAGCGCGCCGAGGTCTATCCCTGGAAGGACTCGCCCGAGGAACAGAAGCGCTTCTTCGACCGTGTCGCGTCCGTCTTCGCGAAGGAGGGCGGCGATGCCTGGTACGCGCGACCGGCCGAGGACTTCCTCCCCGAGGGGGCGGACCGGCGTGGCTACTCGGAATTCCAGAAGGAGACCGACATCCTCGACGTCTGGTTCGACTCCGGCGTTTCGCACATCGCGGTGCTGCGCTCGGGGCAGTGGCCCGAGCTGACGCGGGGCGGGGATGGGCCGCCGGCCGACTTGTACCTCGAGGGCCACGACCAGCACCGCGGCTGGTTCCAGTCGTCGCTCCTGACGTCCGTCGCGCTGTACGGCGACGCGCCCTACCGCGCGGTCATCACGCACGGGTTCTTCCAGGACGTGTCCGGCCGGAAGATGTCGAAGTCGCTCGGCAACGTGGTCGAGCCCCAGGAGCTCATCCGCCGTTACGGGGCCGACATCCTCCGGCTCTGGGTCTTCTCGCTCGACTATCGGGACGACACGCCCATCTCCGAGGAGATCCTCGCGCGCTGCGCGGAGGCGTACCGCAAGATCCGCAATACGGCCCGCTACCTGATCTCGAATCTCTACGACTTCGACCCCGCGCGCGACGCCGTCTCCGGGCCGGACCTGCTCCCGCTCGACGCCTGGGTGCTCCGCGAGACGCAGATCGCGCTCGCCCGGGCCCGAGAGGCCTACGACCGGTACGACTTCCACGTCGTCTACCACACGCTCGTCAACCTTTGCGCCACGACGCTGTCGGCCGTCTACCTCGACGTCATCAAGGACCGTCTGTATGCCTCCGGTGCCCGCTCCTCGCAGCGCCGGTCCGCCCAGACCGCGATGTACCGGATCGGCCGGGCGATCTCGACGACGGCGGCCCCCGTCCTCGTTTTCACGGCGGACGAAATCTGGAAGGCGCTGCCGGGAAAGAAGGAAGAATCGGTCCACCTGGCCGGTTTCGAGAGCCTGGAAGAGTTCGCCTTGAATGTTCCCACGGAAGCCTGGATGCGCCTGATGCAATTGCGGGAAGAAGCCGCCGCGATCCTCGAGGAGGCCCGGCGAGAGAAGACGATCGGCTCCTCCCTCGAGGGCGCGATCGCCCTGACGGACAACGCCGCCCTCGCGGCCGACCGGGCCGCCACGGGAACGGCCGGGAGCGCCCTCGCCGACCTCTTCATCGTCTCCGAGATCGCTCGAGGAGCCGGCCGCCGTCGGGGACGGAATGGCGCGACTCCCAGGCCTATCCGGGACTGCGCCTCGCCTTCCGCAAGGCGCGGGGCCGGCGGTGCGACCGGTGCTGGAAGGTGACGCCCGAGGCCGAGGCCCGGGGCCTGTGCGACCGCTGCCGCGCCGTCATCGAGGGAATCGCCGCATGAGCGTTTCGGTCAAGGAATCGACCCTCTACCGCGGCGCCTACCTCGCGGTGTCGCTCGCCGTGCTCTTCCTCGATCAGTGGTCCAAGGGCCTCGTGACGCGGACGATGGAGGTCCACCAGTCCCGGACGGTCATTCCCGACGTCTTCGACCTGACGTACGTGCGCAACACGGGGGCCGCGTTCGGCCTCTTCGCGTCGGTCGATTCCTCGGTCAAGGCGATCCTGCTCAACAGCATCGCGGTCATCGTCTTCCTGATCGTCTCGGCGTACGCGGTGCGGTCCTCGCACAAGAGCATTCGCCTCCAGGTCGGCCTCGCCCTGATCCTCGGGGGCGCCGTCGGGAACCTGCTCGATCGCGTGCGGTTCGGCTACGTCGTGGACTTCCTGGACTTCGCGATCTCCGGCCACCACTGGCCCGCCTTCAACGTCGCCGACTCGGCGATCTGCATCGGCGTGGGCCTTCTCTTTCTCGACATGCTCGGCAGCGACGACGCTCCGGTTCCGCGGCCCGACGCCGCCCCCGGGAGCTAGGCCATCCTTCCCCGGCTCGTCCACGTCGGCAGCTTCTATCTTCCGACCTACGGCGTCGTCCTCGCGATCGCCTACCTGACGGCGATCTGGCTCCTGCGGCGCAAGGCGCTCGCCGCCGGCCTTCCGGACCAGAAGATCCTCGACCTCTCGCTCTACATCCTCGCCTCCGCGATCCTCGGCGCGAAGCTCCTGCTCGTCGCGTCGAGTGGCGGCGCTACGCCGCGAATCCCCGCGACCTCGTCGAGGTCCTGCGATCGGGCGGAGTCTTTTACGGCGGCCTCATCGCGGCGACGGCCGTCGCGATCTGGTACATGAAGAAGCACGAGCTGCCGGCCTGGGCGATCGCCGACATGGGTGCCCCGTCGATCGCGCTCGGCGAGGCGATCGGCCGCTGGGGATGCTTCGCCGCGGGCTGCTGCTACGGCAAGGAGAGCCACGGCCCGTTCGCCGTGACGTTCACCGACCCGTTCGCCCACGAGGCCGTCGGAACTCCGCTGAACGTGCCCGCTCCACCCGACGCAGCTCTATCTTTCGGCCAACGCGCTGCTGATCTTCCTCGTCCTGCAATGGGCCTATCGCCGCAAGAGCTTCGACGGCGAGATCTTCTGGCTCTACGTGCTCCTGTACGCGATCACCCGCGGCGTCCTCGAGATCTGGCGCGGAGACATCGTCCGGGGCTTCGTGATTCCGGGCGTGCTCTCGACGTCCCAGTTCATCGGTCTTCTGACCGCCGCGCTCGCCGCGGTCATGCTCTTCGTTTTCTCCCGCCGGCATCGCACCGAGGCATAGCCGAACGTGCGGCGGCGGTTCCACGTCGGAGCCCCGTCCGCCGGGACGAGGCTCGACCTGTTTCTCGCGGCCGCCTGCTCGGACCTGTCGCGCTCCCGGATCCAGAAGCTCATCGCGGAGGGCGCGGTGCTCGTCGGCAGCTCGCCCGCCCGGCGCGCGCACGTCGTCCGCGCCGGCGAGGAGGTGTCGATCGACGTGCCCGAGCCCCGGCGGGTCGAGCTCGAGGCCGAGGACATCCCTCTCTCGATTCTCTACGAGGACGAGCACCTGCTCGCGATCGACAAGCCGGCCGGGCTCGTCGTCCACCCCGCGCCGGGGCATGCCTCCGGAACCCTCGTCAACGCGCTGCTGCATCACGTCCGGGACCTCGCCGGAATCGGCGGCGAGCTGCGGCCCGGCATCGTCCATCGCCTCGACCGCGATACGTCCGGCGTCCTGCTCGTCGCGAAGACCGACCGCGCCCACCAGCTGCTCTCCCGGCAGATGCGCCAGAGGACCCTGCGCAAGGAGTACGTCGCGCTCGTCGCCGGCGTCCCGCGAGTCCGCAAGGGCGACGTCACGCTCTCGGTCGGACGCGATCCGCGCGACCGCAAGAAGATGAAGGCCTTCCGGGCGACCGACGACGGCCTTCCCGCCGGCGTGCGCACCGCGAAGACCCTCTACGAGATCGAGCGCGAGTGGTTCGCGATCGGGCTGACTCTGCTGCGCTGCCGGCTCGTCACGGGCCGCACGCACCAGATCCGCGTGCACCTCTCCGCGTCGGGCCTGCCGATCGTCGGCGACCCCGTCTACGGCCGGCCGTCCTACGCGCGCGTCCGGGACGCCGCCTTGAAGCGGCGGCTTCTCGAGTTTCCCCGCCAGGCGCTCCATGCCGAGCGGGTCGCGTTCCGTCACCCGGCGACGCAGGAGATCGTCGAGATCGTGGCTCCCCTTCCGGCGGACCTCGTCGGCCTGTTCGAGCGGATCGACGCCGCCGTCCGGTAACCTTGGACCGATGACGAACCCGCCGAAGACCCTCTTCGAGGGACGGCACCTGCGGCTGCTCGACCGCGACGGATGGGAATACGTCGAGCACCGCACGGCCCCGGAGGCGGCCATGATCGTCGCCCTCACGGATCGCGACGAGATCGTCCTCGCCGAGGAGTTCCGGCCGCCCATGAACGCGCCGGTCGTCTCGCTGCCGGCCGGCCTCATCGGCGACGAGCGGCCGGAGCTCGCTGCGGAAGCCGCACGGCGAGAGCTCGCCGAAGAAACGGGCTACGAAGCTCTCGCCCTCGAGCCGCTCGCGCGGGGGCCCGGGTCCGCCGGACAGAGCTCGGAGATGGTGACGTTCTTTCTCGCCCGCGGAGCCGCCCGGACTCGCGAACAGGCGCCGCACGACCGCGGCCGGATCTCGGTTCACGTCGTGCCGATCGCCGGATTGCCCGCCTGGGCATCGCAGCAGGAGGCGCAGGGCAAGGTCATCGATCCGAAGATCTGGGCCGGCCTCTACCTCGCCGGACTGCGCTGAGGGTCCCCGCGCGCCGGGCCGCCCGCTCGCGTGGCGCTACTTGACCGTGATGGAGATCGTCACGCCGTCCTTCTCGAGCTCGACGCGATCCTCTTCGATCCGGGTGACGTGAAAGCCTTCCACGTAGGCGCCCACTCCGAGAACCCGGTCGTTCAAGAGCGCGCGCGGCTCCGTCTCCGACCACACGATCCCGCCGAGTTCGATTCGTTCCCCGCCGGGCAGCGTGACCGCGCCCGCGTAGCTCCTGCCGTTCGCGATCGCGCCCGCCGGCCGGGCGGGGGCCGTCGGCCGCGCGTCCGGAGACTCGGACACGGCCCCGGCCTCGGCCGCGACGGGTCGGGGAGCTCGCGTCGGCCGGAGCGGCGCCGTCGGAAACGGCGTCGGGACGATAACGACGGCCTCCGGAGCGAGCGTCGGCGTGGAGACGAGAGCCGCGGGACGTTCCTCGCCGGGACCCGTCCCTGCGGGGAGGCGGGGACCGGACGTCCACGCCACGCGAACCACGGCGATTCCCGCGGCGAGGACCGCGAACGCGGCCGCCGCGATGCCGAGCCAGCGGATCGCGGCGCGCCGGCGAGCGAGGCCCGCGTCCGGCATGGGCGTCGGAATCCAGGGCCGCTGCGCGGGCCGGCCCGCCGCGGCCTCGTCGGCCGCCTGCGCGCGCTTCAGGGCGTCGTCGATCAGGCTCATGCGACTTCTCCTTCGAGCTCCCGGATCGCCTGGCTGACCGCCCGGGCCTTCAAGTCGTACGTGCCGTTGACGTAGCCGTAGAGAAGCGCCTTGTCGCACACGGCGTTGATGAGTCGGGGGACGCCGTGCGCGTAGCGATGCACGCGGCGGATCGCCCAGGGCGTGAAGCTCGGGCGTCCGTCGGCGCCGGCCACGCGAAGGCGATGGGTGATGTAGCGCGCCGTCTCGGATCGATCGAGCGATGCGAGGTGATAGCGGACCGTGATCCGCTGCCGCAGCTGGCGAAGGCCCTTCTGGTTCAGCTTCTCACGCAGCTCCGGCTGGCCGATCAGGACGATCTGCAGCAGCTTGCGCTGGTCGGTCTCGATGTTCGAGAGAAGTCGGACCTGCTCGAGCAGCTCCGGATCGAGGTCCTGGGCCTCGTCGATCAGGAGCACGACGTCGTTGCCGGAGCCGGCCTGCTCGATGAGGAAGCGGTTCAGGATCTCGAGGTACGCCGTGCGGTCGAGCTTGCGCGGCTCGAGGCCGAGCTCGGAGAGCACCGTCCGCATCAGCTGCGTCGCGGTCACCATGGGATTGAGGATGAGCGCCGTCTTGTACGCCGGGCCGAGCTCGGTCAGGATCGCGCGGCAGACGGTCGTCTTTCCGGCGCCGACCTCGCCCGTGATCTGGATGAACCCCTTGCGCTCGCGGATGCCGAAGAGGACGTGGTTGAACGCCTCGCGATGCTTGTCGGAGAAGAAGAGGAAGCGGGGATCCGGAGTGATGTTGAAGGGCGCCTCGCGGAAGCCGTAGAACTCGTTGTACATGCTCCGGGGCGCTAGCTTAGTGCAGGACAGAGAAACCCTCCCCCCTTTCTACGGAGGGGAGGGCCGGAACGTCGCGATTCAGGAGGCCGCCGCGACCGGGGGCCGGCAGTCGCCGCAGGGGTGGTAGCCCGCCGCCACCGCCTCCCGCCCGGAATGGAACCGAACCCGGTTCGTCCGGACGAGCGTATCGATCCCTCCGCACGTCGGGTAGCAGAAGTGCTTCGCCTCGGCGTTGCCGAGAAACCGGACGCCCGACGAAGCGAGCTCCTCGAGCAGATCCGGCTGCGCACCCTCGACCTCGAGGAGCCGCCGCTTGTTGCGCGCGCCTCCGAGCGAGTAGTTGCCGATGCGGCCGTCGCTGCGCACGACCCGATGACACGGGATCAACAGCGGAACCGGGTTCTTCGCGAGAGCCGAGCCCGCCGCCCGGACGGCCCCGGGGTGTCCGATCTCCCGGGCGATCCAGCTGTACGGGCGGACCTCGCCGGAGGGGATCTCCAGGGCCTTCAGCAGGACCGCTCGCTCGAACTCGGACAGCCCGCGCAGGTCGTAGCGCAGCTCCCGGCGCCCCTGACCCTTCACGTTCCGAACGAGCGAGCGAATCCCGGCCGGAGGCACGGTCTTCTCGGCCACCGCGCTCCGGTGAAATCGCCGCCCGAACGCCCTCTCGAACTCGGCCGGCGACTTCGCCCGCGTCACCATGGAGATGCCGGCCTTGCTGTGGGAAATGAACACCGGTCCCACGGGCGATTCGAGCCGCCAGTAGGTGTCGGCCAGACCGACGCGCCGCAGCACGGCGGGCCTGAGCGTCGCCGGCGCCTTCTCCGTCTCGAGCCCTCGCAGGGCCCGGGTCACGATCAGTTCGTCTCTCGTCGCTTTCATCGCTTCACCCCTTCCCGGCGGGACGCGATGAGCGCCTCGCGCAGGGCGTTGACTCCTCGATGCACGTTGGACTTGGCGGTCCCGACCGGCTGCCCGAGAACTCGGGCGACCTCCTCGAGCTTCAGTCCCTCGACGTAGCGCAGCAGGATCGGCGCCCGATACCGAGCCGGCAGGCCCGCCACGAGCGAGGCCATGTCGGTCCGGCGTCGCGATCGCTCGAAACGGGCGTCCGGCCTCTGGTCCTCCGAGTCCGGGACCTCCCACGCGGTCTCGCCCCGCGGCGAGATAGGGTGGTCGAGGGAGACGAGCTTCGGTTTCTTTCCCCGATAGCGGTTGCGCGCGACGTTCAGCGTGACCTGGTAGAGCCAGGCCCGCAGCGCCATGCCACGAACCCGCTCGGCCGGATAGCTCGCCATGGCGCGGTAGGCCTTCACGAAGGCGTCCTGCGCGATCTCCTCCGCGTCCTCGCGCCGCCCCGTCAGGCGCAGCGCGAAGGAGAAGAGGCGGTCCTGGTAGGCGCAGACCAGGTCCTCGAAGGCGCCGTCGAGGCCCTCGGCCAGCCGATGTCGGAGATCTTCGTCTGCCGTCATGATCGAGCCCGCTCGTTGCCTCCGCTCTGCCGGCTGGCCCAAAACCAGCCGGAAGCCGGCCCTCTCGCCCGGCCATCTCGGTGCGTGCCCCGCGGACGGGGCGCATTCACTGGTCATCGTGCCCTCCATCGGCTGAAACACCGATGGGAGGGTCTTGGTTGCAGATCAGCCGGGGACCGGTCTCCGCCGGCCCTGGATCGAGTCGGCGATCCTCGCGGCGTGGTGCCGGCTGTTCTCGATGAAGATGCGGCCCACCTCCGTGCCGCCCAGAATCGCTCCCGCCAGGTAGAGATTCGGGACGTTCGATTCGAGGGTCTCGGGATCGTGCGCGGGGATCCGGCGGTCGCCCTCGAGCCGAATCCCGCAGCGCTCGAAGAGGGCGAAGTCGGGCTGGTAGCCGATGAGGGGAAACACCGCGTCCGCCGGGACGAAGATCTCGCCGGCGGGAGTCGCGACCCGGCACCCGTCCTCCTCGATCGCGACGACGCGGGAATCCCACAGCGCGCGGATCGCGCCGGCCGCGATGCGGTTTTCGAGATCCGGCCGGATCCAGTATTTCACGCGCTCATGAAGCCCCGCGCCCCGGTGAACGAGCGTCACGCGGGCCCCATGACGGTAGAGGTCGAGCGCGGCTTCGGCCGCGGAATTCTTCCCTCCGACCACCAGGACGTCGCGGCCGTGAAACGGAAAGCCCGAGACGTATCGCGTGTGGACGTGCGGGAGGCCGGCGCCCGGGACCTCGAGACGCCGCGGGTTCCCGAAGAATCCCGTCGCCAGGATCGCGGCCGACGCCTCGAGCCGTCGCGCCCCCGAGCGGCCGAGGATCTCCACGCCGACTCCCCCGCCCGGCCGAGCCGTGACGCGCTCGATCGCCGTCCCGGCGACGACACGGACGCCGAAGCGCTCCGCCACGCCCCGGTAGTACGCGAGGGTCTCGAGCCGGGTCGGGTGGGCCTCCGGGGCCGGGAAGGGAACGCCCGCGATGTCGAGCAGGTCTCGCGTCGAGAACCAGCGCATCTCCTCCGGAAAGTGCTGGATCGAGTCGAGGATCGCTCCCCGGTCGTAGCAGGCCGCCTCGATGCCGCGGCGTCCGAGCTCGATCGCGCAGGCGATGCCGGTCGGCCCCGCCCCGGCGATCGCGACGGAGCCCGCGCTCATCGTGCCGGAGCGGAGGCCCGGAGCTCCTTCTGCGGGTAGAGCGTCCCGGCGCGCATCACGGAGCGCAGCTTCCGGAGGTTGGCGATGTCCTTCGTCGGATCCGCCTCGACGACGATGAGGTCGGCGGACTTGCCCTTCTCGAGCGTGCCCGTGACGTTCTCCACTCCCATCGCCAGGCTCGCGCCGCGCGTCGCGGCGACGAGCACCTGCATCGGCATCAGTCCCGCGGCCTGCATCGCCTCCATCTCGGCGTAGATCGACGCGCCGTGGAGCGTCAGCGGGTTCCCGGCGTCGGTTCCCATCGCGATCGGAATGCCGGCGTCCGAGACGCGCTTCAGGTTGGCCGCCATGACGGGGCCCATCCTGGCGGTCAGAGCCTCCATGCGCGTCGCGTAGGCGTCCGCTCCGTCCCCCTTGAGCGTCCCGCTTTGCGCGACGTTCGCGAGGGTCTGGGCATCGACGCAGCCGTTCGGGTCGTCCACCTTCGGGGCCGTTCGCGTCGCCACGGCCCGAGCCAGCCGCGCGTAGCCGTCGAGAACCGTCAGCGTCGGACAGTAGACCGTGCCGTTCGCCCGGGCCAGGGCGAGGAACTCGTCGTCGACCGGAACGTCGTCCACGCTGTGGACGAGCAGATGCGCTCCGGCCTTCAGCGCGACCTTCGCCTGGGCGAGCTCCGTCGCATGGACGATCAGAGGCAGGCCGAGCTTCTTCGCCTCCTCTCCCGCCGCCATCACCGCGGGCGTCGACGCCTCGACCGTCTGGACCGGGGTGACGATGAACCAGACCTTCACCGCGTCCGCGCCGCGGGCGGCCAGGTACCGCACGCCGGCCCGCGCCGTCTCGGCGTCTTTCAGGTGGATGAATTGCCGCTCGGCAGGGAGATTCACCCAGAAGTCGATCGTCGAGAGAAGGGGGCCGGCCGCGGCGACCCTCGGGGCCGCCGGGTCGTCGCGCTCGCGATGAGCCATCTCGATCGACCACGGGTAGCCGCCGACGTCGAAGACGGACGTCAATCCCGAGCAGAGATCCGTCTTCAGAAACCGCTCGGGATGATCCGCGAGCTCCGCCTCGACCTTCTCGTACGGATACCGATCCCTTGCATCGAACGCATCGGGCCGTCCGTCCGCCCAGCCGGTCTGCGCAAAATGAACGTGCGAGTCGATCAGCCCCGGAACGATCCACAAGCCCGAGACGTCGGTGACCGTCGCTCCGGCCGGAGTCCGGCAGTCCCTGCCGGCGCACTCGATCTTGCCCTCACGCACGACCACGACCGCGCCGGGGATCGGAGCGGCGCCCGTGCCGTCCACGAGCGTGGCGCCGACCAGGGCACGGGTCGGCGGAGCGGCGCCGGCCGCGAACAGGCCGAGAAGCGTGATCATCAGAGTCATCGTCCGTTGACTCTACACTGAGGACACCGGCTCTCGTCCTGCGGGAACGGACGCCTCGGCTGAGTCGACGGGGTCGGGCGCCCCGACTTCTCCGAAAGGCGGCGATCTGATCTCGGCAATCCGCCTCCAACACACGTCGTGTTGATGTATCCCGCCGAAAGATTGACCGTCGCCTGGGATGCGGCGATCTCATAGACCGTTTCAGCGCCTTGTCTATCGACATCTTTTGGCCAGGACGGAAAGCAAGGAAACCTGCCTGCAAGAGACAAATCTCGGGTGACCACCGCTTCGCGACAATCAGTGAGTAGAACACCCAGGCCACGGCGCGAAGATCAGATGTCAGTCGAGGGTGTGGAACAGGAGAATTGTCCATGGACCTCAGAAATATCGCCGGTCCGCTCCTCGCCTCGGCGCTTCTGCTCACCGGGGCGGCGCGCTCCGCCTCAGCACAGATCCAGCCGGATCTGCCTAAATGCACCCCTCAGGGTTGCGGGTGCGGGGGCGACTGCGAAACTCCGACGCCGGCCGCGACCAGGACGCCGACGCCGCCGCCCTCATGCTCCGGGTCCTGCATTCCATCAGGCACGGAATACTGCATCAATCGGGCGCTTAGCTCGGTCGGCTCGACGGCAGTCTTGTGTCAAAACGCGGTCTTCTCGCTCAATGGACCGATCAATTTCACGGCGGACCAGCAACAGGTCTACACACAGAACTCTCCGACCGACGCCAGCCGCGCCCTGCTGAACGTCAACGGGCACTTTGGCGCCGCCGTCAAGGGAAAGAATCACTCCGGCGTCCAACTGCGCAACGTGCGAATCAACGGCAATCGGCCGACCTTCGGTCACCTTAGCGGCTCAGCCGGTGAAGCGCTCATCGAACTCGGAGGGGACGGCGCAAGCCAGGTCTTGTCCTACCTCGACGTCAAGGAGCCCCAGGGCTGGTCATGCCTTCATCTGATCGGCGGAAGTACGGTCTCGTGCACCGGCGCCACCGTCACACACAACACGATCGGGCCTGCGGGACAGCCCGATGGCACGTGGGCGGATGGCTTGTCCATCGAATGCAGAAATACCGAGGTGGCTTACAACACGATTACAGACGCCACGGACGGCGCGATCGTCATCTTCAGTGCGCCCGGTTCCCATGTACACGACAATACCGTTATCGCGGCGACTCGGACTCTTCTGGGTGGCATCCATATGGTCGGAGCCACCTATGGGGGCGACTACACCGGGACACTCGTGTCGAACAATACGATCAGCGCACAAGGCGCACTGATAAAGGTCGCCGTTCCCATGGGCCCTCGCGTTTGGGGATGCGGGCAGACCGCGACAATCTTCGGCGGAATGGTGACCATGAATACGCTAACGGGTGCGCATATGGGTTATGGCTTTGCCGTCGATGGCGTTAGCAGCTGGACTGTCACCGGCAACGTCGATCAGTCAACCCACACGGGCACGCCTGGGGCTCAAAGCTGCAACTCC
Source organism: uncultured Acidobacteriota bacterium (assembly GCA_963738945.1). Classification (GTDB taxonomy): domain Bacteria; phylum Acidobacteriota; class Thermoanaerobaculia; order UBA5066; family Gp7-AA6; genus DAHUXD01. The sequence continues at coordinate 662,254 of CAVTYD010000002.1, read as the reverse complement.
AGCCCTCCAGCGCCGGCAGGATTCCAGAAGACGTCGGCTCACGCACAAGGTGCATTCCAAAGCAACTTCACCGAAGGCATCATGGAGAGCCTATTAGGCCTTCATTAGCCGTTTAGTCCGACTGCCGCCGATACCGATCGTCAAACTCAGGCGATGCGATGAGGCAGTCGACGACGTTTGTTCGTTCGATCCCGTTTTGTATCTCGCGGGTATAGAACTGCAGGCCCTCCGGATCGGCGGCGCGGCCCAGGATCGTCTCGTATGCTCCGGCGACGTAGAGCGCCGGCTGAACAGATTGGCTCGCCACGACGTACGGTTCTGCCAGGTCCCTGATCGCGAGCTCGCCCGAGACGATTCGAGGGACTTCACTCTCGGGATCGTAACCAAGCCTCGACACCAGCGCGCTCAACGCGCTGAGGCGCCAGTTCCTCGGCTGGAAGGCGACCTCTTGGGTTGGCCGCTGATCCTGTCCTCGGTCGTATCGTGCCGTCACCCACATGTATTGCGTATCCGCCGCAGTCAGGTCGAGGACGGAGAACCCCAACCGTTGAAGCTCGCGAGTCGCTTCGGGTCCACCTATTCGCGCCCCGTTCCACGAATCCGGTCGCGCACGAGCGGTACGCGTTCGGCCGTCCACCTGAAATCGGAAAATCCCTCCGGCCCGCAGGACTCGCGCGGCTTCGGCAAAGTATCGATATACGGCGGCTTTGGAGGGGATGTGTTGAAACACGATGAACGAAAAGACGAAATCGATGCTCCGACTCTCCGTGCGCGAAAGAGTGCCGCGACTTCGGTAGATCTCCACACGGGGATCCGCGCGGAACACCTCGCGGGCCCGGGCGACCATCTCTCCGGAGATGTCCACGCCGACGATGCGCGTCGCCCTGTCCAGGAAAGGTCGGAGCAGCCTGCCGATCCCGCAGCCAATCTCGAGAATCGCAGCATCCGCCCTGAGGTCGACGCCGCGGAGAATCAGCTTCGCCACGTCGGTCTCGCCCGATTCCCAGAAGACCGCCGGGGTGTCCGCATGGCCACAATCGATGAAATAAAGCGGATTCTCGCGAGCGCGGAGGTCCCAGTCGCTCCGCATTCGAAAGCGCGAAAACAGCCAGTTGGGCAGGAACCGCTCGAGCGCAAACGGAATGCGCATGACCTCTCATGCTACCGCTCGTGTCGGGAGGACGCGGCGCCGGGCCGGATCGGAAGCCGGGGCTTCTGAGGCCTGGCGCTAGATCGCCTGGATGCGGACCGAGCCGCCGCTCGTGTGGAGCTTCAGCGTGTTGCCGCCCTTGCCGAGGCTGCCCGTCAGGCTGCCGCGCGAAATCTCGCCCTGGACGCGGATCGGGAGCTCCGTCCTGACCGAGTTGCCCGAGGCCTGGATGGAGAGATCGGCTTCGGGATCCACGGAGACCTCGATGCCGCCTCCGGACGTCTCGAGCGTGCCGCCCTTCGAGTTGCCCTTCGTGAACGACGCCTCGATGCCGCCGCCCGACGTGTCCGCGTGGACGCGTCCGCCGGCCTCGGCGATCCGAATGCCTCCCCCCGAGGTCTGGGCGTCGATGTCGCCGGTGACCTTCTGCAGGTCGATCGAGCCTCCGGACGATTCGGCGTGCACGGGACCGTCGAGATTCACGCCGTCGATCCCGCCGCCCGAGGTCTCGACGCGGACCTTGCCCTTGAGGTCCTTCAGCTCGATCGAGCCGCCGGACGTATCGGCGTCGAGGTCGCCCACGAGGTCGTCCACGTGGATGCCGCCGCCCGAGGTGTTCAGCCGCGCCGGGGACCGGAGGCCCGTGATCTTGATGGCGCCTCCCGAGGTGTCGATCGACAGGCGGGTCTGCGCGGGAACCCGGATCTCGTAGTGAACCTGGCCGCCGTTGTCGGTGAACCAGGAGAAGGGATGCTTCTTCTTCGCGATCACGGTGGCCGAGTCGGACCCCTCCTCCCAGCGGAAGCTCAGCAGCTCGTCGAGGTCCTTGCGCTTCGACGTGACGACCACGTGGGCGCCCGAGTCGGGGCTTCCCGTGACGGTGACCGAGCCGAGGTCCGTCTCCAGCCGGAACTCGCCTCCGGGAGCGAGCTTGAGGTCCTTCTCGATGCGGTTGTCGGCGAGGGCCGGACCCGCGAGGGTCAGCCCGGCCAGCGCCAGGGCGGCAGGAATGGCGAAACGGTTCATGGTTCCTCCCCTTCCCCCAGATACGCACCCCAGGCGCGGAGGTTCCCGGCTTCCCGCGGCGGGAGAACGCCGCGAAAAGAAGCGTCCGTCCTAAGAAATCGCCTGGGACAGCGGGGTGAAGGGACGGCCCTGGGCGTCCGCGACGGCCTTGTAGGTGAGCTTCCCGCCGAAGGTGTTGACGCCCTCGGCCAGGTGCGAATCCTCCGACACCGCCTTCTTCAGGCCCTTGTTCGCGAGCTGGAGCGCGTAGCGCAGCGTCGAGTTCGTCAGGGCGAACGTCGAGGTCCGCGAGACGGCTCCCGGCATGTTCGCGACGCAGTAATGGATCACGCCGTCCACGGTGTAGACGGGGTCGGAATGGGTCGTCGCCTTCGTCGTCTCGAAGCAGCCGCCCTGGTCGACCGCCACGTCCACGGCGACCGCCCCCTTCTTCATCTGCGAGATGAGCTGACGCGAGACGAGCTTCGGCGCGGCCGCTCCGGGAATCAACACTGCGCCGATCAGCAGGTCCGCCCGGCGGCAGCCCTCCTCGAGCGTGTGCGCATTGGAAGCGATGGTCTTGACCCGGCCGAGGAAGATGTCGTCGAGCTCCCGCATGCGGTCCGGCGACACGTCGAGAATCGTGACGTCGGCCCCCATCCCGGCCGCGACCTTGGCCGCGTTGGTTCCGACGACGCCGCCGCCGATGATGACGACGTCCGCCGGCGGGACTCCCGGGACTCCGGAGAGGAGGACCCCGCGGCCGCCGTTCGATTTCTGAAGGAAATAGGCTCCGACGTGGACGCTCATCCGGCCGGCGACCTCCGACATCGGCGTCAGCAGCGGCAGCGACCCGTTCGCCGCCGTGATCGTCTCGTAGGCCACGCCGGAGACCTTGCGCTCGAGCAGCATGTCCGTGAGCGCTTTCGCCGGCGCGAGATGGAGGTACGTATAGAGGATCTGGCCCTCGCGCAGGCGCTGATACTCGGGGCCGACCGGCTCCTTCACCTTCACGATCATGTCGGCCTTGCCGAACACCTCGTCCGCGGTGCCGAGGATCTTCGCCCCCGCGGCCGTGTACTGCTCGTCCGGGATTCCCGAGCCGGCGCCCGCGTCGTGCTCGACGAAGACCTGGTGGCCGGCCGATACCAGCGCGCGCACGCCCGCGGGCACGAGGCCGACGCGATTCTCGTTGTCCTTGATCTCCTTCGGCAGCCCGATGATCATCGCTCCTCCGATTCGGGCGGCCGCAAGGGCCGCCCCTACGCCGCCAGCGCAAACGCACCGGCTCCCGGCGGTAGGGGCGGGGCTTGCCCCCGCCCTTCGTCGTCCGTTCAGTGCGTGTCGATCTGCGCCTTCTGCAGCTTCCCGGAGAAGTCCACGTAGATCGACTTCCACTCCGTGAAGACGTCGAGGCCGGCGATTCCCGCCTCGCGGTGTCCGTTGCCCGTGTCCTTGATGCCGCCGAACGGCAGATGGACCTCGGCGCCGATCGTGGACGAGTTGACGTAGAAGATGCCCGTCTCGAACTCGTTCATCGCGCGGAAGGCCTTGTTGACGTCCTGCGTGTAGATGGATCCCGACAGCCCGTAGGACACCGAGTTCGCGACCTGGATTCCTTCCTCGAGCGAGCCGACCGGCACGACCGTCGTCACCGGGCCGAAGATCTCCTCGCAGGCGACCCTCATCTTCGCGTTCGCGTCGGCGAAGACGGTCGGCTCGTGAAACCAACCCTTGCCGAGCGCGCCGGCCGTCAGCTTGTTGCCCCCGGTCAGGAGTTTCGCGCCCTCCGCCTTGCCGATCTCGACGTACTTCGCGACGGTCTCGCGCTGCTTCTCGGAGATGCAGGGACCCATGTCGATCTTCTCGTCGAGGCCGTTGCCGACGCGGAGCGCTTTCACGCGGCCCACCAGCTTTTCGAGAAACGCGTCGTAGACCTTCCGGTGGACCAGCAGGCGCGAGGATGCCGTGCAGCGCTGCCCGGTCGTCCCGAAGGCCCCCCAGACCGAGCCGTCCACCGCGAGGTCGACGTCGGCGTCGTCCATGACGAGGATCGCGTTCTTGCCTCCCATCTCGAGATGGAGGCGCTTGAAGGTGGGAGCGCAGGCCTTCGAGATCTGGCGCCCGACCTCGGTCGAGCCCGTATACGAGACCACCTTGACGTCGGGATGCTCGACGAGCGGATTCCCGACCTCCCCGCCCGAACCCATGACGACGTTGAAGGCACCGGCGGGAAGGCCCGCCTCCTCGAACACCCTCGCGAGGGCGACGACGGAAGCCGGCGTGTCGGTGGCCGGCTTGATCACGATCGTGTTTCCGGCGATCAGCGCCGCCATGGACTTCCACGCCGGGATGGCCATCGGGAAGTTCCAGGGCGTCACGAACGCGCAGACGCCGACCGGCTGGCGCACGCACATCGCCCACTTGTTCGGCAGCTCCGAGGGCGTCGTGAAGCCGAAGAGGCGCCGCCCCTCGCCCGCGGCGAGAAACGCCATGTCGATGGCTTCCTGCACGTCGCCGCGGGTCTCGGCGAGGACCTTGCCCATCTCCCGCGTCATCAGGCGCGCGAGCTTCTCCTTGTCCCGCCTCAGGATCTCTCCGGCCGCATAGAGCACCTCGGCGCGCCGCGGCGCCGGCGTGTTTCTCCAGCCGGGAAACGCCTTTTTCGCCGCGGCGACGGCCGCGTCCACGTCGGCCTTGCCGCTCTTCGGAAACAGCCCGACGAGATCGTCGCGATCGGCGGGATTGCGGTTCTCGAAGGTCTGGCCCGATGCGGCGGGCACCCACTTTCCTCCGATGAAGTTCGACTGGGTTTCGACGGCGATTTCCGTGGCCATTACCTCTCCTCCGATGTTTTCTGCGTCGGGGCGTCGGCCGAGGCCGCCGTGGTCATGGCCACGTTGCCCTGAAGTTGAGCCCCCTCGGCGATGACGACCTTGGGGGCGCTGACGTTGCCTTCGACGAAGGCCGAGGCGAGCAGCTCGGCCCGCTCGTCGGCGCGCACCTGTCCGTGAATCCGGCCTCCGACGACGACCGACCGCGCATGAATGTCGCCCTTCGTCTCGGCCCCGCGCGCCACGACGACCTTGCGGGGAACGTCGATGTTGCCCTCGAAGCGGCCGTGGATCGCGATGTCCTCGTCTCCCGTGATCTCCCCGACGAATCGCGCCCGGGCACCGATCACGGTCGCCGGTGCGGCGGACGGCGGCGTCTCCGGCGCCGGCGGCGGCGCGGCCGAGCCGTCCGCCTTCCCAAAAATGGCCATTCCCCTCCCCGAAAGCGCGTAAGTCTAGCAGGGTCCGACCGGGCCTCAGGGCTGCGTCGGGGCGGTCCAGTCGAGGAGGATCTTTCCGGCGTTCCGGTTCTCGCGCATGCGCGAGAACGCCTCGCCGGCTCGCGCGGGAGCGAAGATCGAGTCGATCGCAGCGGAGAGCGCGCCCGTCTCGAAGCCGGGGAGGATCTCCGATCGGAAGCGCGTCACCAGCGCGGCCTTCTCCAAGCGGGAACGCGAGCGCAGCGTCGATCCGATGATTCGTCCGCGTTTGCCCATCAGACGGGCGATGTCGAGCTCGGCCTTCGCGCCCGACATCGTCGCGAGAAAGACGATCCGTCCGCCGGTCCGGAGCACGGAGAGATCGGCGGCGAGCGTGTCCGCCCCGACGGGATCGAGGACGACGTCGATCGCGTCGGGGCCCCACGCGCTCTCGATCGCCGCGGACAGACCGCCGGCCGCGGTGTCGATCGCGAGCTCGGCGCCGGCCTGCCGGAGCGCCGGCAGCTTCTCCGCGCTGCGCGTGGTGGCGGCCGCCGAGGCGCCGACGTAGCGCGCGATCTGGATTCCGGCGAGGCCGACGCCCGAGGCCCCGGCGTGGATCAGCGCGCGGCCGCCGCGCTCGAGGCCACCCTCGATCACGAGATTCAGGTAGGCCGTCAGGAAGGCTTCGGGAATCGCCGAGGCTTCGACCAGGCCGCCCGACGGCGCCGGGAGGATCTGGCCTCGCGGCACGGCGGCATACTCGGCATGCGCGCCGCCGGCGACCAGCGCGCAGATCTTCTCTCCCGATCCGACGACCGTTCCCGACAGCTCGAGTCCCAGCGTCTCGGGCTCGCCCGGAGGCGGCGGATAACGTCCGGCGATCTGCGACAGGTCCGCACGATTCAGGCCCGACGCCGCGACGCGAACGAGGACCTCGTCCGGGCCCGGGGTCGGGCGCTCGACCTCGGCGAGCGAGCATCGATATCCCTCGCCGTCGACGGCGGCCTGGAGGACTCTCACGCGGGCCCCGCCGGCAGCGAGAATGGATCTCGCCGCCGGAGGATCGCGGCCGCGAGCCCGGACCCGACGGCCAGGATCGTCAGTGGATCCCACCACAGCCCGAAGTCGTGGGTGACCCTCCAGAAGACCTCCGGCAGGATTCCGACCGAAAGCAGCGCGAAAGCGAGAAACCAGCCGGCCCGCCGCGTGGCCGGCCGCTCGAGCAGGACCGCGGCGCTGACGGCGAAGGCGGGGGCGACGATCGCATAGCTGTTCTTCTCGGTCATCGGATTGAAGAGCATGAGGTAGATCGTCCCGAGCAGCACGAGGGTGAGCGCCCGCCACGGTTCGCGGGTTCGCGGGGCCGCGCGGAGCCAGAGCGCGAGCGTGCCGGCGGCGGCCGCTCCGCGCAACGCCAGGGCCGCGGTGCGGGAGAGGCCGAGACCCGCGGCGCGGAGCAGAGCCGTGAGGTCCGCGAACCGGCTCTCCGTCGTCTGCGACCAGCCCGCGAGGTGCTCCCAGGCCGCCCGGTACTGCGCGGCGGCGTAGGCGGCAGGCGCGAAGGCAAACGGAAGCGCCGCGAGAAGGACGAGGCCGATGGCCAGCGGGAGGATGAGCTTTCGATAGAACCAGGGCGCGAGGAGGACCAGGACCAGGCCGAGCGGCTTGACCGCGACGAGGGCGACCAGGCATGCCGCCGCCGATCGCCACCGCTGTGCGGCGAGGCTCGCCGCGAGGAGCAGACACAGCCCTCCGAAGGCGAGGTTGGTCTGGCCGTTGCGCACCGCGCCGAGGCACGGCGCGAGGGCGAGCAGCGCCGCGGCGAAAAACAGCCGGCCCGGCTCGCTCGTCCCGGCCCGGCGGAGAAACACCGTCATGCCTCCGAGAACCAGCGCGACCGAGAGGGCCCGCCAGAGGATGTCGCCGAGCGGCACCGGCAGCGCGTGGAACGGCGCGAAGAGCAGGGCGAACTGCGGCAGGTAGTGGTAGCCCCGCGGATCCGCGTAGAGGTTTCCGCCCGCCCACCAGCGCTCGGCGGCGAGGTGAAACACCGGCGTCACGGACCGCCTCGCCGGATCCCGGGCGACCATCGCTCCGACGACGAGGAGGGGCAGCAGCCAGACCGCCACGCCGAGCGCGAAGCCCCGGTTCGCGTTCCCGACCTGCTCGCGCGCCGTCATGGGTCGCGGGGATTCTAGCCCGCGGACCGGCCAAACCCGGGGAACCGGACGGCCGGTCAAAAGGCCTGCAAGGCCGCCCAGGCGCTGCCCGGGAGATCCGACAGGAGCGCCATCCCCACGGTCGAGACGATCCCGCCGGCGTCCGTGATCAGCGCGCCCTCGACTCCCGCGGCGGCTTCGAGGAGCGCCAGTCCGGCCTCCGCCCCGAGCAGGAACGCCGCCGTGGCGAACCGTCCCGCACGAAAAGCCGACCCCGCAACCACGGTCACGGAGGATAGCCCCCGGGCAGGCCAGCCCGTGCGGGCATCGAGGATGTGGTGATACCGAACTCCTCTCCGGAAGAATCCTCGCGCATAGTCTCCGGACGTGGCGATCCCCGCGTCGCTCAGTGTGCGCACGGCGAACCGGCAGCGCTGGCGTCGGCGGGGATCCGCAACGCCGATCCGCCAGGGGTGGCCGTCTCCGCGACTCCCGACGGTGCACACGTCGCCGGCGAAATTGACGATGGCGGATCCGATCCCCTCTTCTCTCAGGATCCGCGCGGCGCGGTCGACGGCATATTCCTTTCCGACGCCGCCGAGGTCGATCTCCATCCCCGCCTTGCGGAGAAAGACCGTGCCATTGCGGATCGACACGGCGTCGGCGTCGACGAGCGGAAGCAGCGCGTCGATCTCCGACTGGGACGGGACGCGGCCGTTCTTGAAGTCCCACGCGCGCCGAAGAACCCCCACGGTCGGGTCGAACCGGCCGTCGGTCATCCGGGAGAGGTCGAGCGCCGCCTGCACGAGCATCTCCGTCTCGGCATCGACGGCCACGGGCGTGCGGCCCGCCATCCGGTTGATCTCCGACACGACGCTCGACTCCCGGTAACGCGAGTACTTCCGCTCGATGCGCGTGGCCTCGTCTTCCACGGCTCGCGCGATCCGCTCGGCGCGCTCCCGTCCGCCGCCGTCGATGAACTCGACGAGGGCATCGCCGCCCATCAACGGAAAGCGGCGCCTGTAGAGAACGCGCCCGCTATGGACGTTCAATACACCCAAGTCATCCCGAAGGTGACCGTCGTGACGGTCAGGTCGGCTGCCGACACGGTCTTGGCGCCCCGTGCGCCCGGTGTCGTGACGATGAGCGGGATGGGGTCGTTGCTGTGCTGGGAGAGCAGGGTCGCCCCCAGGTTGGCCGTAATCGAATCGTAGAGCCGGCGCGAGAGGGTCAGGCCGCCCATGAAGCTCGAGAAGGGCGACAGGCGGTAGTCCGCCGACATGTACGTCTGCGGCGCCGCGAATCGATTGGCGAAGAAGTACGCGCCCGTCTGGGTGTAGAAGCGAATTTCGGGCGAGACGATCCAGTCGGCGCCGAACTTGTGGTTGTAGGTGACGTCGAGGGTGTTCGCCACGATCGACCAGTCGTCGTCGTAGAAGCGGTAGATCACGTTCACCGACGCGCCCCAGAGGAAGGCATGGCTGTACTTGGCCACCACGGCGCGCCGGGATCGGGAGTCCGGGCGCGCTTCCGGGACGTCCTCCGTCGCGTCGGGGGGTCCGATGGGAACGACCTTGTAGGGATCGTTGAGGTAGCCCGACAGGTTCATCAGCGACACGGAGACGTCGGCCAGGTCCCGCTCGCCGAAGATCCATGTCCAGCCGAGCGAGAAGCCATTGGTGTTCTTCGGATAGTTCAGAGCGGCGCCGGTCGGATTGGTCTCCGGGTTCTTGACGGGCGAGACGATGTCGCGAGAAATCGCCACTCCGAAGTGCAGCGTCGCGCGCCCTCCCATCAGCGTCCAGGCGTCGGAGATGCCGATGCCGCGAGCGGTGTAGTCGTTTTCCTTCGCGTACTCCAGGTTGACGGTCGGCAGGTTCGCGCCGAATCGGCGCCCGTACGACAGGCCCACGGACTTTCGGGCGTCCTGGTAGCTCGCCTGCGGGATGTTGCCGCTGGCGGTGACCGTGCCGGAGGCCGAGGTCGTCACGTCGGACGTCGGATAGGCGCCGGTCGGCGACGCTCCGGAGATCGAGTCATAACCGAGGTTGAGGCTCAGCTGGCCCCCGGTCGGGCCGAAATCCTGGTTCCAGAGAATGAGCGGGTTCAGGACCTGCGTGCGGCCGCCCGACTCCTTGTAGAACAGGAACTGGGCGTCGACCGACGACTGCCCGGACGCATCGCGGGCGGCGAAAGCGCCGAGGCCCGCCGCGATCCAGGTCAGGTCCCGGAGGCCGCGGCGCCCCGAAACTCGGTCGGGCGCGCCCTCGCCTCTAGTTGCAGCCACAGCCGCCACCCGCGGGACCGCCGTCTCCGGCCGCGCCCTCCTTGCTGGCATGGATGTGCTCGCGGAAAATCTGCGTCGCGGCCGTTCCATTGAGGCTCATGATCGGTTCGGCCAGGTATCCCCGCTGCCAGGCCTTGAGATCCCCGGTCGCGGCCAGGCTCTTCGGGACCCGCACTCCTGTCCCCGCGGGCAGCGCTCCACCCGCGAGCAGCGTCTTGACCGCTGCCTCGACGGCGGCATGAACGCGATCGTCGCTGCCTTCGAAGCGGGCCACGACGCGGCCCTCCCGATCCAGGAGGAACGTCGTGGGCATGGCCAGGACTTCGAACTGTTCGCCGGCATGGCCACTCGGGTCGCGGACGATGGCGAACGTCGAGGGGACGTCTTCCAGGAAGGCGGCCACGGCGTCGTCGTCGGACTCGAGCGTCAGTCCGACGACGCTCAAGCCTGCCGGTCCGTAGGTCGCCTGGAGCCTGTCGAAGAACGGAACGCTGGCGCGGCACGGCGCGCACCACGAGGCCCAGAAGTCGAGGACGACGACCCGGCCTTTCAGGGACGCGAGCGAGAACGCTTTGCCATCGATCGACCGGAGGTCGAGATCTCCAGGCCCCTGGGCCGCGGACGCCGCCGCGACGAGAGTCGCGAGAAGAAAGACCGCCCACCGCCCGCGCCGTGCAAGGCGCGACCCCACGACCCCGGCGCTCTCCACGGCGAACATCCTCATCTCTCTTTCGCTCGAACCACAAAGCAAGTCAAGAGCCAATCGTGCGAAGGCGAGCAGCGCGTCTAAAGAGTTTGCCGCGATGAGATTGCCGCAAGATGAACGCCCGCTAAATCGCGGCGTTCGCCCTCCTCCGATGTCAGAGCGTCCGCTGAAGGAGACTCTTCCGGCGAGGCCGCCGCTTCACTATCGGGCAACGACGGCGATCGTCGCCTCGACGGGCAGTTTCGCCGGTGCGAAGCACTGCCGCTCGTTGCAGGATTGGAAAGACACCGTCCCCCCGACCACGACCTCGCCGCGCGCGCCCGCCGGCACTGTGAGGTCTGCTTCGAACCGGACGGTTCCCTCGTAAACGAGCATCGGCTTGTCGGCGAACGCAAACCGTCTCTCGACGTGCGTCGGGTAGCGGATCTCGGAGAGAGTCCCGAGCGTCGTCGTCAGGCTCACGTCGGTCGGGATGAGAAATTTCTCGCCCGGCGAGTGGCTGTTGACGTGCCAGCCCTCGCCGAGCGTCATCTCGACGACGACGGCGGCTCGCGCCCCGGCGGCGACCTGCGGCGGAGCGGCCAGCCTGACGCGGACCTCCGGTTTCCGGGTCTCTGCCGTGGCCGAAGCAAGGAGCCCGAATCCCGAGAACGCCAGCAGGACGACGATGCCAGCGCGGGCCAGTCGCATGGGATCACCTCCCTCCGCGCAACTCTCTCGGCACCGCCTCCTATTCCGGCTCCGACGCGCTCCCGGCCATCGGGACGAACTCCGGGCAAGCCCGCACGGGCTGGGGCGGATAGCGCTTCAGGACCGGACAGTAGATGAAGACCGACCGCGGCGTCCGAACGTAACGGGGCGGCGCCGCACATCGGTGGCAGAGGCTGTCGGAAAACGGCGGCTCTTCGGCCGGGGGCGAAGCGGTGACGGCCGGCTTTCCGACCTCCTTCACCACACGCGGACGCGCGCCTCCGGATCGAGATACAGCGACTGCCCCGGTTTCACGCCGAACGCCGCATACCAGGGATCGACGTTACGGACCGTGTCGGCGCGGTATTCGCCGGGAGCATGGCCGTCGGTGATGAGCTGATTGCGCATCGTCTCGGGCCGGACCTTCCTTCTCCATACCTGTCCGAAGGCGAGATAGAAACGCTGATCCGGACTGTAACCCTCGATCGCCGGCGGCGGCGCCGACGCATAGGCCGCGCGGTACCCGTCGTAGGCGGCCGAGATGCCCGCGACGTCGGCGATGTTCTCCGAGAGCGTGAGCTGTCCGTTGACGTGCAGGCCGGGCAACGGCTCGTAGGCGTCGTACTGCGCCACGAGCTTTTTGGCCGCGGCCTGGAAGTGCGCCATGTCCTCCGGCGTCCACCAGTTGGCCAGCCGGCCGTCCGCGTCGAACTGGCTGCCCTGGTCGTCGAAACTGTGACTGATCTCGTGCCCGATGACCGTGCCGATGCCCCCGTAGTTCTGAACGGGATCACCCGTGGCGTCGTAGAAGGGCGGATTCAGGATCGCGGCCGGAAAGTTCAGGGCGTTCTGGAGCGGAAGGTTCACGGCGTTGACGGTTTGAGGAGTCATCGCCCACTCGGACTTGTCCACGGGCTTGCCGAGCCTGGCGACGCTCACCCGGTATTCGAAGAGCTCCGACCGCTCCAGGTTGCCGAGCGCATCGTTCGAATCGATCTTCAGGCCCGAATAGTCGGTCCAGTGCTCGGGATATCCGATGCCGACGTAAAGGGTCTTCAGCTTCGCCTTCGCCTTCTCGCGCGTCACGGGAGCCATCCAGGAAAGCGCGTCGATGCGGCGGTCGAAGGCCGCCACGATGTTGCGCACCATCTCCTGAGCCTGGGCCTTGGCCTCCGGCGGAAAGTATTTCGCCACGTACATCTGCCCGACCGCGTCGCCGAGAGCGGCGCTGGTGGCGCTGACGGCGCGCTTCCAGCGGTCCCGCGGCTTGGGCTGGCCCGTCAGCGCGGTTCCGTAGAAGCGGAACTGCTCGTCGGCGTAGGCGCGCGGCAGCAGGCCGGAGGCGCGATCCAGGACGTGGAACGTCAAATAGTCCTTCCAGGTCTCGAGCGGCTCGCTGCCCGCGAGCGCCGCGATCCCGACCGTCGCCGAGGGGTGCCAGACCATGAGCATCGGCTGGGACGAGAGGCCGGCCGCGTCGAGGTACGCCTTCCAGTCGAGCCCGGGCGCGCGCTTCGGGAACTCCGCCGTCGGCCAGGGATTGTCCGCCTTGTGGACGTCCACCGAGTCGGTCCGGCTGACGTGAACGTCGGCGATCTTCTTCTCGAGGTCGTAGATCCGGCCGGCGCGGGCTTCGGCATCCGGGACCTTCGCGGTCGCGAGGACGGCGCCGATGTGAGCGCGGTACTTCGACTGCAGCTCCCTGGACTTGTCGTCGGTCTTCCGGTAGTTGTCGCGGTCGGGCATGCCGAGTCCGCCCTGCAGGAGGTAGCCCACGTAGCGCTCGGGATGCGCGAAGTCCGGCGCGGCCCACAGGCCGAAGATCCGGCTCGTGTGAAAGTTCGTGCGGTTGAGCGCGTCGACGTCGGCCCGCAGCTGCGATCCGAGCACCCGCGCGAGCGCGGTCCGATCCCCGACCTTCGCGATCTCGTCGAGCTCCCGCTTGACCGGCTCGAGACCGCGCTTCTCGATCGCAGCCTCGTCCATGTACCCCGCGTAAAACCGCCCGGCCATGGAGGCCTTTGCCGGCTCGCCCCCTTCCAGCAGTTCCCGCAGCCGGCGGTTCACTTCTTCGTCGATGATCGTGAACGAGCCGTAGGCGGAGCGATCGGGCGGGATCTCCGTCGACTTCATCCAGCCGCCGTTGGCGAACTCGTAGAAGTTGTTTCCGGGCGCGACCGAGCGGTCCATGCCGGCGACGTCGACGCGATACGGCGGAGCGGAGGCGGCACCCGCGGCGAGCGCCGCCACCACTCCGAGGACGGACATTCCGAGAATCGAATCGATCGGCTGGCGCAAGATCGCTCCTCCTGCAGGAAAGCCTATCTCGCGCCAGCCGTCCCCCGGCTGCTCTTACTCGGGTTTTTCGTCCCTGGGGGGCTCCGGTTTCTTCTCCGGAGGCTTCGGCTTCGCCTTCGGGGCGGGTGCGGCCTGAGAGTGCCCGTGCGCCGGAGGAGCCTTCACCTCGTGGGACGCGACGTGCGTCTCCTCGGTCGGCTGATTCGATCGAGTCGGCGGATGCTCTTCCTGCGGGCGAGCCTTCGCTTGTCCCTCGGAGCTCGCCTTCGTCTTCGGCTGCGCGGGCGGATGCGCTCTCTCGGCCGTCGAGGTGCTCGGCTTCTCCGCCGGCGTCGCAGGCTCGTGCTTCGGCGCCTTGTGAGGTTTCGCCGGCGCCCGCTCTGCCGACTGCACGGGATGAGTCGATTCGGCCTCGGGCGCCTTCGCCTTTTCCCTGACGGGCTCGCTCGCCTTCGCCTGCTGCCGCGTCGGCTCGTTCACCTGCTTGTGGGTCTGCTTGTTGGTCTCCGAGCCCGGCTTGGCCGCGATCTTCTCCCGCTCCGCGGCCGGGGCCACCGGAGCGATCCTCGAAGCCTTCGCCACGCCGCCCTCGGCCAGCGTGGTGGGCCGCGTCCTGACCCGATCGATCGAGACCTCCGCCACCTTGTGCTGCGTGACTTTTTCAATCCGGGCCGGCGGCGGGCCCGCCGTGCGAACGACTCCGCCGGTCACGCGGTACTCGGTGGTCTTGACCGCCTTCGTGAAGATGACCTCGTTGCGCGCGACTGGAACCCGCACCGACGCCACGCGGACGCCGACGAACTGGCGCGTCGGGACGAAGCAATAGCGCGCGGTCGCGAGGACCACGGGCGCGCCCACGTATCCCGTGACGCCGAACCCGAACGAGGGCGGGATCGGAGCCCAGCCGATGTAGTCGTCGGTGTACGCCCACGTCACCCAGGCCGGCGCCCAGACCGTGCCGGGCGTCCACACCCAGCCGTAGGGATCCACCCACGCCCAGCTGCCGTAGTGACACGGCACGCCGCCCCACGGGTCGTCGGACTCCCACGTCCAGCCGTACGAGGTGTAGACCCACTGGCCATCGACGTAAGGCGCCCAGCCCGCGCGTGCCTGGGGAACCCACACGTTGCCGTACGAGCCCGCGACCACCCAGCGCCCATACGGAGCGAGCTGCTCATGGAAGACCGCGATGTTCACGGCGCCGGGCTGCGCGCTCGCCGAGTCCGGAGTCCCCAGAGCGAGCCCGAGTCCCGCAAACAGCGCGGCGAACAACCATTTTCGAATTCGCATTCCGCCCCCCTTCATGAGGCTGTGCCTCATGGGAGAGCAAGTGCAATCGGGGTGCCACCGACGCGCCGCGCGGCGGGCCGGATCAGTGAGCCTCGACTCCCCGCGTCCGCAGGTAGACGAGCTCGTAGCGCGTCGCGCCGTGCGAGCCCGCGTCGACGCTCACGATCCTCCGCGTCTCCTTCGTGCCCGCCACCAGGTCGACGTCTCCGTCCTTCGACTCGTGGCCCTCGCAGGTCAATCCGGTGGTCGTCGAGCCGCCACCCGGGCACTGCAGGACCGGCCCGAATTTCGGAAGGGCCTTCCGGTAAAAAGCGAGGATCTTCGCGGGCTCGTCTTTCGACTCGTACTTCACGACGACGATCCGGAATCCCTTGTCGGAAATCCAGAGGCCGAGCGTGGCCTCGGCGCTTTCCTTCGAGTCCGTTCGCAGCCGCGAGCCGGGATAGACCGGCAGGCCGATCTCTTTCAGGTCGGCCTCGCTCTTGACCGTGGCGCTGACCTCGGGCGACGAAATTTCGACGCCCTGCGAAGGGGACGCGAGTCCAGACGTGAGGACGAGGAGCGGAAGGATGTGCAGCATTTCGCCTCCACGATCTGAAGACGCAGACGGCCGGACGATGTTCCCGGGCGAGCTCAGCGGGACTCGGCCGGGGCCGCCGCAGACGCGCCCGTGGGAGCGGAGCTCTGGGAACCGCGACCCGTGCAACCGGTGACCGCCGGGGATTCGCCGGCATTGCACGGATAGCCGGCGCGACTCGAGCCGCAGGCGGTCAGGACGCCGAGGAACGCGATCAGGGCCAGCAGTCGCTTCATGGGGCGAGGATACTCGCGTCGAGTCCGGCCACGGCAAAGAACTCGCCCCGCGGCAGCGGTTTGTAAACCTCGTTGCCATGATTCCAGTCGTACCGCAGCGTGCCCAGGTCGCCGGGAATGGTCCACCAATCGCCGATCGCGTACACGTGACCCTGCGCATCGGCCGTCATTCCAGGGAGCCGCCACGGCTTGCGCCCGTCCTGATCGACGATCAGGCCGTAGTCGGTGATCGCGTGGCCGGTCGCCGCATCGAGGGAGACGCTCAGCAGGTGGAAATCCTGGAATTCCTGATTCCCGAATGCCCGATTCGCCCGCTGGTAATAGAACACGCGATTCCCGCCGATGGCCAGGCCGCCGAGGTAGTTGAAGCCGATGTGCTGGATCGGAGTGAACGCGGACGCCATGGGCTTCGTCGAGTCGAACTCGTAGAGCATGCCGCCGTGCTCCGACATCGTGAGCAGGGCGCGGTCGCCGTCGAGCGGCTGCATCCACTCGATGGAGCGCTTGGCCTGGAGAGCCGGGCTCGCCTCGAGCTGTTTCGAGTCCCACCGGACCAGAGCGGGCAAGGCCCCCGCGTGGACCTCGATGCGACCCGTCTCGCCGTGAATCTGCTGCAGGTCCCCGCCCTGATTCTTGATGGAGAACCAGACGTCGCCGCGCCGGTCGACGAAGGTCCAGTGGGACGGGAAATCCCAGTCGCCGCGGCTCGGGGCGCCGACCTGTCCGAGCTCGGCCTTCTCTCCCGTCACGGTGTCGATCCGATACATGTAGGCCGCCTGGCCGGCGGTGTTCCCGGTGACGAAGACATAGAGGTAGTGCCGCGCGGGATCGACGCCGACGGCCGAGTAGCTGGTGAAGCCCGGACGCACGACGCCGTAGTCACGCCAGCGGCCGGTCGCCAGCTCGTAGCCCAGGGCGTGCGACCCGGTCCACTTCTCGTATACGCCGGGTCTTTGGGCCGCGAAGTGCGTCGACATGTAGAGCCAGCCGTTCGCCTCGACGATGTCGCTGTGAATCTTTCCCTGGGGATTGGTCCGGGCATCCTCGCCGCAAAGGTCCGTGATCTCGTGGACCAGCTCGGTGATCTTCCCGGTGGCGGTGTCGTACTTGAAGAACGAGGCGCCGTGATGCGCCGAGTGCGACGAGCTCGCGAAGTACACGTTCCCGTCGGAGGCGAGACGGATTCCCTGCCACTGACCGTCGAGCTCGCGCTTGTAGCCGTTGAGCGCGAAGGTGCGCATCAGAGCACGGGGACCCGCGGCGGCCTTCGGCTCGGTACCCCGCGAGGGTGTCGGGGCCGCGGCCGGCGCGGGGCTGCCCGCACGGGCGGGCGCCGCGACGAGTGCGGCGCCGAGCAAGAGCGCCATCCCGACCCTCGACGGAGAGACTCCACCGGTCTTCGGGCAGCCGGTCATGGACGACGGTCCCGTGGTCGCGCGGCGAGGCGGCCTGGCCAGGATCTAGGCCTTCGGCAGGAACATCTTGATGAGGTCGATCGGGAGCGGAAAGATGATCGTCGAATTCTTTTCGCTCGCGATCTCGGTCAGCGTCTGGAGATACCTGAGCTGGAGCGTCGCGGGCTGGCGATCGATGATCTGGGCGGCCTCGGAGAGCGCGCTCGCGGCCTCCAGCTCGCCCCGGGCGTGGATGATCTTCGCCCGCTTCTCGCGCTCCGCCTCCGCCTGCCTCGCCATCGCGCGCTGCATCTCGGGCGGCAGGTCGACCTGCTTGACCTCGACGAGAGAAACCTTGATCCCCCACGGCGTCGTGTGCTCGTCGATGATCTTCTGGAGGTCGAGGTTGAGCTTCTCGCGCTCGGAGAGAAGCTCGTCCAGCAGCGCCTGCCCGAGGACGCTCCGAAGCGTGGTCTGCGCGAGCTGCGAGGTCGCGTAGAGAAAATTCTCGACCTGCACGACCGACTTCTCCGGTTCGACCACGCGGAAATAGACCACCGCGTTGACCTTCACCGAGACGTTGTCCTTGGTGATGATGTCCTGGGGCGGGACGTCGTGGACGACGGTCCGCAGGGACATCCGGACCATGCGCTCGAAGGGCCAGAAGATCAGGACCAGGCCGGGGCCCTTCGGCGCCTTGCCGAGGCGGCCGAGCCAGAAGGTCACCGCCCGTTCGTATTCGTTGAGGACGTTGATCCACTTGAAGAGAAAGAGAAGACCCACGAAGACCGCGACGAGCAGGCCGGGCATCGAGAAGACATCCCTCATCCGTTCCTCCGTTCGACGTGCAGCGTCCGTCCCGCGACGGTTCGGATGCGGACGATGTCGCCCGGCGCGATTCCGGCCGGCCCCTCCGCATCCCAGTATTCCCCGAAGATCTGCACACGGCCTCTCGCGGCGGGCCCGAACCCGTCGGCGACCCGAGCCTCCTGACCGACCATCGCGTGCAGGCCCGTGCGGACCGGCGCCCTCCGCCGTTGAACCGTATTCCAGGTGAGAAAGGCGACGATCGCGAGCGTCAGCCCCAGGCCCGGCAGGATGATCCCGAGGTCCACCCGGTAGCCGCCGCGATCTCCCTTGCCGGAAAAGAGCAGCAGCGAGCCCGCGACGAGGGCGATCGCTCCGCCCACCGAAAGCAGTCCGTGGCTGACGATCTTGATCTCGGCAACGAACAGCAGGATCGCGAGCAGAATGAGCGCGACGCCGGCCAGGTTCACCGGAAGCACCGAGAAAGCATAGAGAGCGAGGACCAGCGAAATCGCGCCGACGATTCCCGGCAGAATCGCGCCGGGCGTCGAGAGCTCGAAGTAGAGGCCGACCAGGCCGAGCAGAAAGAGCAGGTAGGCGACGTTGGGATCGGAGACGACGCCCAGGATCCTGTCCATCTGCCCCATCTCGCGGGTCTCGAGGCGGTATCCCTTGACCGCGAGCACCGTCTCCGTGCCGCCGACCCGCGCGACGCGGCGGCCATCGAGCTGAGCGAGGAGGTCCGGAACGTCGCGGGCGATGATCTCGACGAGGCCGTCCGCCTTCGCCTCCGTCTCCGTGTACGAGAGGCTCTTGGAAACCGCGAGCTCGGCCTTCTCGACGTTGCGGCCGTGTTGCTTCGCGAGCGTCCGGGCGAAGGCGCGGGCGTCCTGCTCGGCCTTTTCGCTCAGCGTCTTCGGCAGGTCCTGGCCTTCTCCGCCCACGGGATGCGCCGCGCCCGCATTCGTGCCCGGCGCCATGGCGGCGACGTCGCCCGACAGCAGCAGGAGAAACCCGGCCGACGCGGCCTGGGCGCCCGAGGGCGACACGTAGGTCGCCACCGGCACCCGTGAGAGAAGGATCGCGGAGCTCATTTGCCTCGTCGAGCTCAGGAGACCCCCGGGGGTGGAGAGGGTCACCACCACGAGCGCCGCCCCTTCCTTCTCCGCCGCGGCCAGCACGCCCTCGAGGTAACTCGCGGAGGCCGGGTGGATCGGCGTGTCGATGCGCGCCAGGACGACGAGAGGAGCGGTCGAGGCTCCGGATGCCGCCGCCAGAAGGAACAGTGAGGCCGCAAGCAGCCCCCAGGTTCTCATGGGAAGAGTCAGCATACCGCGAAGCCAGGTTCCGGCGGGGAGCGCGGCTCCCGTCACGACGGTGATGGTCAGCCGGCGAACGGCGAGTGGAGCGGGCAACCGGGATCGAACCGGCGACATCCAGCTTGGGAAGATCGGCATCGGAACCAGGGATGGTTGGGGATGTTTGGGGACGGGGCTCAGAAAGGGGATCCCCAGCCGTACCCGGCCATCGCCAGGCGTCCCCAGGACCCGGCGCGAACAGTCCGCGAACAGTTCTGCCGCTTCCATGTCGGAGCGAGGGCTCCAACTTTCTCCTCAGCCACACGGAGCGGGCAACGTTCAGAATCGGACATGGTCGTCCCGCAAGCGGACATTCGCGGGCCGCCTCGAAGCTCTTCGTCCTCGCTTCGTCAGGGACTTGGACGATACGACCGCTGGCACGCTCCTCGCTAAATTTTCGGCCGATGGAGATCCTCGCTCAAGACATTCGGTTTGCGCTACGCACCCTCCGAAGGAGCCCCGGCTTCTCGGCAGCCGTGATTCTCACGCTCGCTCTCGGCGTCGGAGCGAACACCGCCATCTTCAGCCTGATCGACGCCGTGATCCTGAGGACACTACCGGTCAAGAATCCAGAGCGGCTTGTCTTTCTCGAGGCCGTGTCGAGAGGAGGAACGGACGGCGGCTTTCCTCTCGTCCTCTACGAACAGATCCGCAACCGCAACGAGTCCCTGGCCGGCGTCGTCGCTTTCGATGGGACCCGATTGAGCGCTCGCGTCGACGGTCAGCCGGATGTTCTCTGGGGGGAGTGTGTCTCCGGTAACTTCTTCGATCTCCTCGGCGTGAGGCCCCAGCGTGGCCGCACCCTCACTGGCGAAGACGACCTGCCCGCGAGCCCGCCTGTGGCGGTGATCAGCCACCGGTACTGGAAGCGCCGCTTCGACCTCGATCCCGCCGTCATGGGAAAAACGATCACCCTCAAAGGCGCCCCGTTCACGGTCGTCGGAGTAGCGCCCGAACGATTTCTGGGAATCGAACCCGGACGGTCCCCGGACCTCTGGTTGCCTATGGCCCATTGGACGCGCGTCCGCCTCAACGACCACGTGTCTGTCGGGATCCTGGGCAGACTCAAACCAGGCATCCGACGGGATCAGGCGCAAGCCGAGCTGGACTCGATCTACCAGGCGTCCGGGGTGCAGCCGCCCGGCTCTGCCCGTTCCTCGGATGGACAGAGGTTTCCGCTGTTCCGATTGGTGCTCACATCGGGGGCACGCGGCCTGTCGAATCTTCGGGACGATTTCTCCCTTCCGCTCGGCATCCTGATGGCCGTCGCGCTGGCAGTCCTCCTGATCGCCTGCGCCAATGTCGCTAACCTCATGCTCGCGAGGGCGACGGCACGCCGGAAGGAGATTTCGCTCCGGTTGGCGATCGGGGCGGGCCGGGCCCGGCTGATCCGACAGCTCCTCACGGAGAGTGTATTGCTCGCGCTGGCAGGCGGACTACTGGGGTTCTTGCTCGCCTCCTGGGGCAGCGATGCGCTGTTGAAACTCGCAGACAACGGACCGGCCCCGATGTCGCTCGAGCTTCACCACGATGCGCGCGTCCTCGGATTCACCGCCGCGCTCTCCCTTGCGATCGGAATTCTCTTCGGGCTGACGCCGGCGTTGCGCGCGACGACGACGGACCTCAACTCCGCGCTCAAGGACTCCTCCGTCCAGGGTGGCGGCGGGCGGAGGACCGGCCTGGGCGGGGCGCTGGTGATACTCCAGGTGTCGCTCTCCGTGGTCCTGCTGGTCGCGGCGGGACTTCTCGCGAGAAGCCTCCACGAACTGTTCCGGGTGGACCCGGGATTCGAGCGAGATCGGGTCCTTCTCGTCCGCGCTTACCCCACGATCGTCGGATACGAGGGAACGAGGGAATTGCAACTGTATTCACGCCTGCAGGAGCAGCTTCAGGCGATTCCGGGTGTGCGTTCCGCGAGCCTCTCCCGTTTCGGGTTTTTGGCCGGCCGGTGGCTCAGGCGGATCTCGCTTCCGGGAGGCGCAGCCGCCGATGCGCCGGACGGGGCGACGGCCTTCTGCTATCCCGTCTCGTGGCGATTCTTCGAGACCATGGGCGTGCCGCTGCTCCAGGGGCGCGACGTCGCGCCCGCGGACGGGCCCGCGGCACCTCGAGTCGCAGTGGTCAGCGAGGCGTTCGCGCGAGCGTACTTTCCCCATGGCGGCGTTCTGGGCAGGCGATTCCGTTTCGGAGATGAAACTGACACGGGCAAGGAACTGGAGATCGTCGGTATGGTTCGGGACGTGAAATCGCTCAGCCTCCGGGACGAGGGCTCCAGTCGCGCTGTGTACATCCCGATTGCGCAGACTCCCGCCGATCGACTCGGCCAGATTACGATCGCGCTCCGTACCGCTGGGGATGCCGCCGCCGCCGCGGTCGCGATCCGACGTCAGCTGCAGGCGGTCGATAGAGACCTGCCGATCGTCAGCGTGGAAACGCAGTCGGAGTTCGCTGCCGAATCGCTCGGAACCGAACGATTGATGTCGAAGCTCGCCGGCGCGTTCGCGATCTTGGCGCTCCTGCTGGCATCCATCGGCCTCTATGGAGTGCTCGCCTACGACGTGGTCCAGCGCGCGCGAGAGATCGCGATCCGGATCGCCATCGGTGCGAAGCCGGGCGATCTCTTCCGGCTCGTCCTCGGCGACGGTTTCAGGCTGGTTCTCCCTGGGACGCTCGTCGGGCTGGCAGCGGCGCTCGCGGTGCCGCGCGTCCTCACCAGCATCCTCTTCGGCGTGAGCCCTTCCGATCCCCTGACGCTCGCGGGCGCGATCCTCTCGCTCGCTCTCGTCGCCCTTCTCGCGTGCTATCTCCCCGCGCGGCGAGCGATGTCCGGAGATCCGCTCCTCGCTCTGCGATCTTCGTAGCGCCCGGACCGTACCGCGAGGGGAAACGGAGCGGCCAGGCCGGGATCCGGGAAGAGGCGTGGAGCGGGCGACCGGGATCGAACCGGCGACATCCAGCCTAGGACGATCGAATTCGAAGCCGGGGATCGCTGGGGATCTTTGGGGACGGGGCTCAGAACGGGCATCCCCCAGCAATCCCCAGTCATCCCCAGGCGTCCCCAATCCCGGCACGAACAGTCCGCGAACAGTCCCGGCTCCCGAACCGCGCGGCGCGCGCACACTGCGGTAGAGTCTCGTGTGATGATTCTCCGGGCGGTCCTACTGCTCGCGCAGGTGGTCGGCCCGACGGGTGGTTCGCAGGCCCTCGTGGGAGCCACCCTCGTCGACGGTCGCGGAGGGCCGCCGGTTCCGCACGCCGTCGTCGTGGTCCGCAGGGGCCGCATCGAGTGCGCAGGCGCCAGCTGCAGGGTCCCGGTCGGAGCCGCCGTGACCGACGTCTCCGGCCTGTGGATCACCCCGGGGATCATCGACTCTCACGTCCACTTCTCCCAGACCGGCTGGGCCGACGGGCGCCCCGACTTCAGCGACGTACGAGACCGCTTTCCCTACGAGAAGACTGAGGCTGAGCTCGCGGCGCACCCGGAGCGATTCTTGCGCGCGGACCTCTGCTCCGGGGTCACGTCCGTCTTCGACGTCGGCGGCTACCCCTGGACGATCGATATGGCCCGGCGCGAGAAGGACGATCCGGCGGCGCCGCGCGTGGTTGCGGCCGGCCCGCTCCTGTCGACCATCGACTTCTGGCTGAATCTTCCCGCCGAGCGCCAGTTCCTCTACCTCAAGGACGAGGCCGCAGCGCGCGAGGACGTGAGGTACCTGGCCGCCCGGGGCGCCGCGGCGGTCAAGGTCTGGTACATCGTCGACAATCAGCACACCGTCGAGGCCTCCGCGCCCCTCGTGACGGCTGCGGGCGAGGAGGCGTGCCAGAGCAATCTTCCGCTGATCGTCCACGCGACCGGCCTCGACGAGGCCAAGGCCGCCCTGAAGGCGGGAGCAAAGCTCCTCGTCCACAGTGTCGGTGATGACGACGTCGACGACGAGTTCCTGGCGCTCGCGAAAAGGAACGGGACGATCTACTGTCCGACCCTTACGGTTCCCGACGGCTACCTGCGGGCACTGCGAGCCGCCGCCTCGAAGATTGCACCTCGCGTCGACGATCCCAACGGATGCGTCGACTCCGTGACTCTGGCCAACGTCGCGGCGTCGGTGACGCTGGCGCCTCCCACCCCGGAAAGATTGGCGCGAGCGGAAAAGGGGGTCGCCGAATCCAGGGCCCTGACCTCGGCCAACCTCAAGCGCGTCGCGGATGCGGGAATTCCGATCGCAATGGGAACCGACGCCGGCAACCCGCTGACGCTGCACGGCCCCTCGGTTTATGCCGAGATGGAGGCGATGCAGGCGGCGGGACTCTCGCCGATGCAGGTCCTGACGGCTTCGACCCAAGGCGGAAGCGTCGCAATCGGTTTGGACAGCGTCACCGGCACGATCGAGAAGAGCAAGTCGGCCGATCTCCTCGTGCTGACCGCCGACCCGACGAAAGACATCGCCAACCTGCGCAAGATCCGCTTCGTGATGCGAGCGGGGGTACTTCACCCTATCGAGACGCTGCGTGCCTCAAGAACTGCAACTCCATGACCGAGACCACGAACCTGACCCGCTTGGCACGAACACGGACTCGGGGTTTGGAGCGGGCAACCGGGATCGAACCGGCGACATCCAGCTTGGGAAGATCACGAATCCGCTTGACAAGCCCTCGGACAGCCGTGGATTCGTGGCAGTTTCAACGTCGGTGGCCTTCTACGATCACCCTCGAATGACTTCGGGTGGGAGAAATGCCCTCCAAATGCACCCGAGCAGGACTCCCCCGTACTCGGTACGACAAGTCCCTCGCTTGATCGGTTCTCCTGGCGGCGCGTGAGCACGTCAAGACGAACCGGGCGCTTGCGCTCTGTCGCTACATCGCCGTCGGCTCCAAGCACCTGACCGTCGAACGGTGGGCGACGAGAAGGCCAGCATCGAAACTCGGGGATCAGCAGAGACGCGACCTTGCCTTCGAGCTTGCGACCAGTTGTGTGGCCGCGTGCGACGAGTTCTTAACGGCCAACAGTCTCTAGCTCGCCTTGAAGCCCAGCACCGTCCAACGGGATCATCCGGAAGAGCCGAAGGCGATGCGCGAGTCCGCTGCGCGTGTTCGGCCCTTGCTTTCGTCAGTTTGGAAAATTCAGACCGAGCGCCTTGGCCAGGAACACCGCCATCTGCCCGCGAGTGAGGGGGCTGTTCGGGCAGTAGTTTCCCCCGCCGCATCCAGCGGTTATGCCCGCTGACACCAGGGCCTCGACGAACTGGAACTGAGGACTCGATGTCGGAACGTCCCCGAACGTCGCCGTGACAGGCGCTGGGCTGACCTGAAGCATGTAATTGACATCGAACTTGATGATCGTTTGACGAAGCCCCGCTCCGGAGTTCGAACTGATCTCGGCAAGGACCGCATAGGAGAAACTCAAGTTGTCGACTTGATGTGGGGGGACAAGATTGGCTGTGAAGCTGGTGGTCCCGCCGCCGTTGCTCGACGGCGACAGATCGACAAGCGTGGCAACCCCGGTTGTCGCAGCTGCGGATAGCCGTATCGTCGGGTGCGCACTGGAGTTATTGTTGAAGTAGTACGTTGTGATCGACGTGATCAAGGCACCGGTTGGAAGGTGGAACGGAAAACCAAGCTCCGCGACAGTCGGGCCACCGGTATCGGTGGTCGTCACGTAGGCGCACTGATTGTTGGGGAATGACGCGTTCCCCAACATGTCCTTAACATCACAAGCGCCGATCGAATAGGTATTCGTGGTCACTGTCCCGAAGTTAGGGCTGACCGGTTGTCCAAGAAGGGGTGGTGCGATGAGCGCCGCAAGGAGAAACGCAAAGGACAGGAACCGCCCGGAATTCTTCGTGGTGGAAGCCCGATCGGCGTTCGACGCTTCTCGGTCGAGGCCATGGAAGGCGTCGTCGCAAGAAAGGGCGGCAGGTGTGTATGCGGTGAACGGCCAGCGTCGAGAAATCGACATCGTTCGCCTCCGGTCGGATCGGCTCGATCTGCGTCCCGCTGCATCGGAACGTAGGGCGGGTCGTTGCCAGGACACTAGCATGGTGCAGTGACGAGGAGCGACTCGATCGTCAACCGCTCCGGACCAGCATCCAACGCTCCCGGAAATGCTCCTTGACCCCTAAAGACCGGAAGGCTCCATCGGAGCCAAGTTCTTGAGAATAAATGGAGCGGGCAACCGGGATCGAACCGGCGACATCCAGCTTGGGAAGCTGGCGTTCTACCGCTGAACTATGCCCGCATCGCGGCGGATCTTAGCGAACCGGCGGCGTCGCAACAAGGGACGGCCCGACGGACGGCAGCGGCGCCGTCCGGAGCTCCTCGATCTCCCTGATCGTGGCGTCGACCAGCGTCTCCGTGACGATCCGCCCTTTCTCTCTCGTCGCGAGGGTCGCGTCTCCGTAGACGCCGGAGGCCGAGTAGGCCATGCCCGTCTTCGCCGGGTCCCGGGTCAGGCCCTTGCCGGGGTGATAGTCCTTGACGGCCTTGCTCATGTCCACGTCGCCCGGGCTCATGTAGAGCATCATGGAAGTCTCGATCTCGTCGGCATGCGTGCCGCCTTCCTGCTTCGAGACCTGCTTCTCGACCCCCTCGGTGATGGTGAGCACGTTCGTGTATCGCATGAGGATCCCCTCGGCGGCGAGAGCCGCCGCCGCCGGCTCGAGGGCCGCCTGCGTCGAGACGCCGGTGTTGAGCACGTAGAACCGTTTCGGCCCGAAACGCGCGAGCCCGCGGCAGATCTCGACGACCATGTCGCGCGAGGTTCCGAGCCCGAGGCTCGTCGAGCCCGGGTACTCGACGAACGCCGGGTAATAGCTGTAGTTCACCGTCGGCGCGATGACCACCTTCGCCCGATCGCGCACGCGTCCCTTCAGGTACTCGGCCATGACGAAGTCGTTCCTGAGCTTCAAGTGCGGACCGTGCTCCTTGGACTCGGCGCCGAGCGGAATGACCACCACGGTCTCGGGCGTCAGCACCTTCTCGGCCTCGACCCACGTCAGATCCCCGAGAACGACGCCGGGGGGAGCCGGCGCGGCGCCCGGGGAGAGCACGGCAGCGAGCAGCATCGACGCCGTTCCGATCACGGGCGCCCCTCCTCTCCCGCGGCCGCCCGCAGCAGGCGCAGGCGCGCCGCGAGCTTCGGAATGCGAAGCTTCGCGAAGAACCGGCCGTTGACGAAGAGCACGGGAATCGAATCCGACCACCGCCGCGCGATCTCATCGTCGGAGTCCACGTCCACGACCTCCCAGTCGTGCGGCTCTCCGACGAGGAGCCGGTCCACCTCGGCGCGCATCTCTTCGCAGAGATGGCAGCCCGAACGCGACAGCAACCGGAGGGCGATCATCGAATCGCGAGTACCGGCTCCTCCGGATTGCGCGCGACGCGATGAACGTAGTCGAAGCCCGAGACGACCGTGACGCTGGCCGTAGCGCCGAAGCCGACGTAGACGAGCGCCCGCGGCCAGTCCCAGATGTTCGCGCAGAGCACGAAGAGCACGGTCAGGATCTGCGTCACGGTCGTCACCTTTCCGGCCCAGCTGGGCGGGAAGCGCTTCTTGCCCGAGGTCAGGATGAGGAGCAGTCCGACGATCACGAGCAGAACGTCGCGCGACACGACCATCACCGCGAGCCAGACCGGCACCTTCACGCGCGCGGGATACGACGGAATCGCCAGGAACAGGTACGAGGACATCAGCAAGAGCTTGTCCGCGATCGGATCGAGATACGCGCCCAGGGCCGACTTCATGTCGAGCCGCCGCGCGATGAACCCGTCCACGCCGTCCGAGAGCCCCGCCGCGACGAAAATCGCGAGCGCGATGCCGAAGCGGCCGTCGGAGATGCACACGAGGAAGAAAGGAAGGGCGGCGAGGCGAACGAGGGTGATGAAGTTGGGAAGAGTCCAGGGGCCCTTCAACGGCGTCGCCACTCGTTTTCGCGGGCGCCGGGCGGCACGTCGGCCGGGACCCAGACCGTCGAGCCCTTGATGCGGATGAGCTTGCGATCTTCGAACTGCTTGAGCATGCGCGTGACGGTTTCGCGCGTCGCGCCGATCGAGTTGGCGATCTCCTGGTGGGTCGGGCGGTGAACGGCATAGTAGCCGTCCACGGGCTGCTGTCCCGAGGCGTCGGCCAGACGCACGAGATAGCGCGCGAGGCGGCCCCCGACGTCCTGCAGCGCGAGCGACTCGATGATCTCGTTCGAGCGGCGCAGGCGCGCCGAGAGGGCGTGAAAGATCCGCTTCGTGAGCTCGAAATCGGCGGCCATGGCGGCGAAGAAGTCCTCCCGCGCGAGCGAGACCAGGTCCGACTCGCCGAGCGACGCGACCGACGCGCTTCGCGCCGCGCCGTCGAAGAGGGCCATCTCGCCGAAGAAGTCGCCCGCCTGCAGGTGCGTCAGGACGACCTCGCGGCCGTCGGGCGAATCCACGTAGACCTTCACCTCGCCCCTGACGATGACGAAGAACTGATCGCCGGGCTCGGATTCGCGCAGGATCGTCTCGCCCGCCTTGTAGTGGCGCGAGACGGCCGACCGCGAAAGGGTCTGAAGATGGCCCTGGTCGAGGCCCGTGAACAGGGCCACGCGGCGAAACACGGCTGGATCGATCACGATTCGTGCCCCTCCCCCGCCGGCAACAGCGAGCGCAATTTGTCGAGACCCCGTGTGAACTCGGGTCCGCTCACCGGAGATCCGCCTGATTCTGACAGCAGGCCGCATCGCACCGCCAGTCGGATCGCGTCGGAGGCGCCACGCCAGGGTCCCGGCGACCCCTTCAGACAGGGAGGCCCTCCGGAGCCCGACGCGGACAGGAGGCCCGCGAGGCGAAGCAGGAGCTCCGCCGCGCCGGCCCGCGTCAAGCCCGCATCGGGACGGGCCCGGTGCGTGTCCGGATCCACGTCGATCAGCCCGAGACCGACGGCGCGGATCATGGGCCGGCTGTCGCGCCGCTCGAGGACGTCGATCGCGACGACCCCGGCGGTGAGTCGCGCCTCGCGGACCTCCGGGAACATCCACCACACGAGGCCGGCCGCCCCCGAGCGAGTCAGGCGCCGCGCCCGGGCGGCCTGTCGCTCGGCCTCGGGCCAGTTCGCGATCCGAAAAGCCAGTCGGGCCTCGGCCGCCTCGTCGCCGAAGCGGGGGTCCTCCGACGCCAGGGCATCGAAAACGGAGACGGCGAGGGCGTCGTCGCCGAGCTCGAGCGCGAGCAGCCCGGCCTTCTCCCGGTCGTCCTCCGAGAGTCCTCCGATCGCGAGGGCCTCGCGGTCGTACTGAAGAGCCCGCTCCTTCTCGCCCGCGTCGCACTCGACCTGCGCCGCCACGGCGAGCGCGGGCGCCGATTTCGGGTTCCAGGCGAGCGCCCGCGAGGTCAGCGCCCGGGCCTCGTCGTACCGGCCCTGCGACGCCGCGTGCGCGGCCCGCGCCAGCACGTCGTCGGTCGCGTTGGCGAGCAGCTTCCGGGCGCGCTCGGACAGACCCGGCCGGGGAGGCCGGGCCTCCGCGGCGGCCCGCGCATAGAGCTCGTATCCGGCCGCCGGCGAGCCGGCTCGCGCCTCGGCCTCGCCGCAGGCCACCAGGCGCGGCACCGTGGCGGAGGCGTCGTCCGAGACATCGCCGCAGGCCGCGAGCGCGTCCTCGGAACGGCCCGACGCGACGAGCGCCTCGATCTCGCCGATCCCGGCGGCGGCCCGGGAGCTCGCCGAGCGGCTCCGCTCGAAGTCCTGCAGCGCGCCGCCCGCGTTGCCCGCGAGCAACTGTCTCCAGCCCTCGCCGACGGCCTCGTCGAACGGGCCGGGGAGCCCCTCGCGCGGATCGAGCGGAAAGTGGTCGCGGGGCGCGGACGGCGGGGTACTCGCGCAGCGAGCGAGAGGAGCGAGAACGCAGAACGCGACGGCCGCTCTCCGGCCCGCCGGTCGGAGGCACTCGAGGCGGGGGCCTTTCCGGCCCGCGCCCGTCATGCGCCGGGCGGCAGGCTCTCCGGGCGGATCGACGCGATCGCGTGCTTGTAGATCATCTCCTCCCGGCCTTCGACCTCGAGAACGAGGGCGAACTTGTCGAAGCGGCGCAGCCTCCCCATCCGCTCCTCGCCGGAAGTCAGCCGGACCGTGACCGGGACGTTGTCCTTGCGCAGGTTGTAGAAGAACGAATCCTGGACGTTGATCGGGGCCTTGTTCATCACGTCTCCCCCTCCCCCGTCTCGCCCACGAGGGCGAGAATGACATCGAGGGCCTCCTCCGGCACGACTCGACGCGCGTCCCGTTCACGCCGGAGCCAGGTGGCCTGGCGCTTCGCGAGCCCGCGTGTCGCATTCACGATCCGCTGCTGCGCCTCCTCCATCGAAGTGCGCCCGAGCACCCACTCGGCCACCTCACGATACCCGATCGCCTGGAAGGAATTCGACTCGACGGAAAGACCGCGCTCGAGAAGCTTTTGGACCTCCCGATCCCACCCTGCCTCCAGCATGCGCCGGACCCGGGCTTCGATCCTACCACCAAGCGCGGCGCGATCCGGAAGAAGGATCACGCGGACGACGCGGTAGCGTTCCGGCCAGGCATCGAGACGCTTCACTCGGGCCGAGGCCGGCGCGCCCGTGACGAGGAGGATCTCGAGAGCGCGCAGCGTGTAGCGCAGGTTTCCCTCCGGAATGCGCGCGGCCGAGACGGGATCGTTGCGGGCGAGGAACCGATGCGCCGCGGCGGGGCCCCTCTCCCCCGCCCAGGAAAACAGCCTTTCGCGCAGGCCCTCGTCGCGCGCGTCGCCCGGCGGTAGGCCGTCGAGGAGCGCGGAGACGTAGAAGCCGCTGCCGCCGCAGACGATCGGCAGCCGTCCGCGCCGCGCGATGTCGTCCACGGCCGCGCGCGCCTCGAGCGCCCACCTTCCCGCCGAGTAGGACTCCTCGGGCTCGGCGACGTCGATCAGGTGGTACGGGACTTCGCGGCGGCGCTCGGGCGACGGTTTCGCCGTGCCGATGTCGAAGCCGCGGTACACCGCGAACGCGTCGGCCGAGACGACTTCGCCGCCGAGCCGCCGGGCGGCCTCGTGCGCGAGATCGGTCTTGCCGGCGCCCGTCGGACCGGCGATCAGGAGCAGCGCCGGCCGGGCCGTCCCCGTCATGGCGCGGCGACGCCGCGCCACGCAAGACGCGTCGCGCCGGGAACGAGCTCGATTCGCGTGTCCGAGCGCTGGTCGGTCCGCAGAACCCGAACGCAGAAGCGCTCGAGCGTCCGGAGGGTCTCGGGAGCCGGATGTCCGAAGCGGTTTCTCCGGCCGCACGACAGCAGCGCCACGCGCGGACGGACGGCGTCGATCAGGCCCGCAGACGTCGCCGTCCGGCTGCCGTGATGGCCGACCTTGAGGGCGTCGACCGGCCCCACCGCGCCCGACGAGACGAGCTCGGCCTCGGACGGCGCTCCCGCGTCGCCCGTGAGCAGGGCGCTTCGTCCGTCGCGCTCGAACAGCCCGACGACGGATTGATTGTTGATGCCGTCGGTCTTGTGTTTCACGCCCCCCGAATGCAGAACCGAGAGGCGGGCGCCCTCCCGCTCCCAGACGTCGAGGTCGCCGAGGGGCCGCACCGGGACCCGGCGCGAGACCGCGACGGCGTCGAGTCGCGCATAGAGGGCGGACTCGTCCTCTCCGGTCGAGCGCCAGAGCTCGCCGACCTCGACCTCTTCGAGAACGGCGAAGAGCCCGAGCGCGTGGTCCGGATGCGGATGCGTCGCGAGCACGGCATCCAGGCGAGTGACGCCGCGGTCGAGAAGCTTCGGCACCAGCCGCGTTCTTCCGAAGTCGACGGCCATCGGATCGAAGGGACCTCCCCCATCCACGAGTATCGCCCGACGATTCCAGCGCAGGAGTATCGCGTCTCCCTGCCCGACGTCGAGGGCCTCGATCGAAAAGCCTCGCGCGGGTCCGGCGCGGCCGGGCGCGATCGCGAGCGCCAGGAAGGCCGCTCCGGCGGCGACGGCCGCCCCGCGCCGGACCCGGAGGGGGCCGAGCCCGGCCACGAGAAGCAGCGCGCCGACGAGGAGCATCCCCTCCAGGGCCGGCGTCGGCCGCAGGAACGCGCATCCGGCCGCCCGCTCGGCCAATAGCTCCAGGGCGTGGGTGCCGAAACCGAAGAGAGCCGGGAGCGGCCCGGCCGGCAACCCCATCGCGTACACGAGGAGCAGAACGCCTCCTCCGGCGATCAGGGCCGCCGCCAGGGGAATGGTCGCGGGCGAGGTGAGCCAGGCGCCGGCCGCCACGACGTTGAAACGCCAGAAGAGGATCGGCGCCGTCGCGCACTGCGCCGCGAGGGCCACGGAGAGTCCGCCGAAGAGCCAGTCCGGCCTCGGCGGCAGCCGCAGCCGGATCGGCTTCGAAAAGATCGCGATCCCGCTGACCGCCGAGAAGGTCAGGATCGTCCCGACGGAAAAGATCTCCTCAGGCGCGGCGAGAAAGAGAACGATCGCTGAGAGACCGATCGCCTGGGCGGAGGTGATCGGTCTCTCCAGGACGCGCGACACGAGCAGGATGGCGACCACGAGGCCGGCGCGGACGGCGGGAGGGTTCGCGCCGCCGACGAGCACGAACAGGACGATCGCGGCGAGGAGAGCGGCATCGCGCCTCTTTCCTTCGACTCGCGCGAGCGACAGCGCGAACCCCGCCAGGCCCGCCGCGAGGACGACGTGCAGGCCGGAGACCACGAGCAGGTGATAGAGGCCGCCCCGGCGATAGCGCGCGACCATCCCTCGATCGAGCTCCGCCGTGCGGCCGAGCATCAGCGCCGCGAGCGGGCCGCGAACGTCGTGATCGAACGCGGCCCCGCGGTCTCGAGGCAGCGCGGCGAACAGGAACCGGTTCGGGGCCGTCAGGAACGAGGCGAGCGTCGAGCCCCGCCGCTCGACGAGCCGTGAGCTCTTGACGGAGATCCGGTAGCGGGGCCACGGCAGAGGCAGGTCGCGCTCCGACGCGGGAAGGTCCTCGGGCTCGAGGTTTCCCGTCAGGCGGACGCGATCGCCCCGATCCGCGCGCGCCGCCGCCGGCCCGTTTCCCGAGAGAAACACGGTGACGTCCGCTCGAAAGGGCCGCGCCGTGCCCGCGACCTCGAGCCGATCCGCCCGAAGCGTCGTGCGTGCTCCCGGAGGATTTCCGCTCCAGAAGTCCGTCAGCACCCCGTCCAGCCGAACCGCGGCCGGCGGCGCCGGGCCGAGGTCGCGATAGACCGCGCGCGCCGACTCCGCCGGCCCGGCGATGCGAAGGCGTCCCGAAACGAACCCCGCCGCGAGCCAGAAGGCGGCAAAGGCGAGGTGGAATGCGGGGCCTCGCCGGCGGATTGCGACGAGAGCGGCGAGGCTCGACGCGGACGCGACGAGGAGCGCCACACTCTCGCCCGCGCCCCGAACGGACCAGGCTCCGAAGTAGATCCCCGAGACCAGGAGAATCGCCGCTCGGGCTGCCGGCGCCTCGCCCCGGGCGAGGACCGGCCGGATCACGCGGCGCGCTCGAGGGAGACGAGAGCCTCCACGCGATGCGTGAAGGCGAAGAGGTCGTAGAGCCGGGCGCTGCGCACCGCGAAGCCCTCGGCGAGGATCGCGGGCAGATCCCTCGCCAGCGTCGCCGGATCGCAGGACACGTACACGAACCGGGAGAGGGCGCGCCGGGCGAGCTCTCGGGCGAGGTCGATCCCCAGTCCGGCGCGGGGCGGGTCGGCCACGACGACGTCGAAGCGCCCGTCGTCCTCCGCGAGAAAGCGCGTCACCGGAACTCCCGCGATCTCCCACCGTGACCCGTCCCGCCACGAATCGCGTGTTCGGCGCGCGTCGGACACCGCGCCGACGTCCGCCTCGACCGACTGGACGCGGTGCCCGGCCTCGAGCATCGATCCCGCGAAGAGCCCCACGCCGCCGAAGGCGTCGAGCGCGCTTCCGGGCGGAAGCCCCTTCGCCTCGGCCGAGGCGCCTTCGAAGAGCGCGTCCACGAGAAAGCGGTTGGTCTGAAAGAAGCTGGCCGCCGAAACCGAGAAGGTTCGCGGCCCCGCGAGAATATCCAGCGCGCGATCCCCGAGATCGAGCAGGGCCTTCCCGTCGGGCGACGCCACCACGACCCCGGTGAATCGGGACGCGAGCGCTTCGCCGAGGCGCGCGGCCGTCTTCGGCGCGCTCGAGACCGTGGCTCGGAGCAGCCGGCGGCTTCCGTCCCGGTCCTCGAGGACCGCCGCTTCCGAAACCTCGGCGCCGGAGGAGCGGATCGCCTCCTCGATCACGGGAAAGAGCGCTCGGGTCCCCGACGCGACCGCCTCGCACGCCTCGGCGCTCGCGACGCGGTGGGTGCCCGGCGCGAAGTAGCCGACGCGCTCGCCGTCCGCATGGAGACGGACGCGCATCCGGTACTCCGGCCCGGACGAGTCGACGGTCAGGTCTCCGAAGAGCGCCGGATCGAGCTTTCCGATCCGCCGCATCGTCTCGAGAAAGAGATCCCTCTTGGCCTGCCGCGCGGGCGCCGCCGCGAAGTGGGCCCAGTCGCAGCCGGCGCAGCCGGCATGGGGCCCGCCCACCCGGT
Organism: uncultured Acidobacteriota bacterium; assembly: GCA_963738945.1. GTDB lineage: Bacteria > Acidobacteriota > Thermoanaerobaculia > UBA5066 > Gp7-AA6 > DAHUXD01. Next base: position 628,513 of record CAVTYD010000002.1, on the reverse strand, counting down.
CGGGCGAGGGCGCGAGGATCTCGCGCAGGCTCCCGCGCCAGAAGCGCTTCCTCATCTCATACACTGTTGTCGCGACGAGCTCTCCCGGCAGGGCGCCGTCCACGAATCCGACGCCGTCGGCGCCGCGGACGATGCCCTCGCCGGTCGGCGCGAGCTTCTCGATCCGGACCGTCCGCGCGGCGCTCACAGCAGGCTCAGGCGCGGCAGATCGAGCCGTTCCCGCACGGCCCGGCGGACCAGGGTCTTCGTCGTCTTCTCGGCGGTCGCCCCGTCCATGCGCGCGAGCGCCCCGGCGAGCTGCCGGGAGACCTCGGCGTCGAGGGCGGCGCGCTCCTCGTCGGGCAGCGCCGCATGAAGCTCCTTCGCCAGCCGGCGATCGAGTCGGGAAAGCGAGGCCTCGACGTCCTCCGCGGTCCTGCCCGATCCCTCCAGGCGGCGCAGCGAGGCCGACGCGGAGTCGAGCGGCGCGGCCAGATCCGGCCGCCGCTCCCGGCAGGCGGCGAGCCGCTCCTCGAGGTCGCGAAGGGCCGCCGGGACGTCGGCGTCCGCCCCCGCGCCCGAGGCGGCCTTTCCCCGTGCGGCGTCCGCCCGCCGTTCCCAGGCCTCCAGGATCGCGTCGCGGCAGTACGAGAGCGAGTTGACGCGGCCGACCGCCTGACGCTCCTCCCGCCGCGTGAACGCGTCGTCGATTCCGGCCTCGATCGCCTCGATCGGAACGCCGAGCGCACGCCACTCCCGCAGGAAGGCGAAATCCCTCGGAGAGAGCAGAAAGGGAGTCCCGCGCCGGCGGATGAAGGCCGCCTCGGCGGCCGCGTAGTAAGCCCTATCCTCCTCGGTTGCGCTCATCGATGAGGCGTAATCCCTTCAGCGTCAGCAGCGGATCGGTCTGCTCGATTTTCTCGGAGCCGCCGCCGAAGAGCTCGGCCAGGCCGCCCGTGGCGATGACCCGGGGCTTGCCGCCGATCTCGCCGGCGATGCGGTCGATCATGCCTTCGACGAGCGAGAGGTAGCCGAAGTAAAGGCCCGACTGGACCGATCCGGCGGTGGTCTTCCCCACGACGCGGTCCGGGCGGCGGATCTCCACGCGCCACAGCCGCGCGGCCTTCTCGAAGAGAGCCTCCGCCGAGATGGCGATGCCGGGCACGATGACTCCCCCGGCATACTCGCCCCTGGCCGTCACCACGTCGAAGGTCGTGGCCGTCCCGAAGTCCACGACGATGCATGGACCGCCGACGGCCTCGAACGCCGCCACCGCGTTGACGATCCGATCCGCGCCGACTTCCTGCGGCACCTCGTACAGGATCGGCATGCCGGTCCGCACGCCGGGCTCGACGAAGAGCGGCTCGCGCCCGAAGATCTGGCGCAGGGCCTGGCGCAGCGAGTACTTCAGCGACGGCACGACGCTCGCCACGATCACGCGGGCCGCGGCGGTCTCCCCGGCGCTCGCGGAGTCTGCGCCGAGAAGGCCCCGCACGGAGAGCGCGATCTCGTCCGACGTCGAGTCGCGGCGCGTCGTGAGCCTCCAGTGGCGCTCGAGCGCGTCGCCGCGCCAGAGACCCAGGACCGTGTTCGAGTTGCCGACGTCCACGGCGAGAAGCGTCTCGCCGGAGCCGGCCCGGCTCACCACGCGGCGACCTCGCCGGCGGCCACGGTCGTGACGCCGGATTCGGTCTCGAGCTTGAGGAAGCCCGATGGATCGAGTCCCAGGTACGCGCCCGAGATCGATCCGCCGTTTCGCTGCACGGTCAGGCGGTCCCCGGGACGGTGGGCCGCGACGAGCTCCCACTCTCGAACTTCCTCCGACCAGCGCGGCGCGGCGAGCTCCCGGTCGAAACGGTCGAGGAGCGCCTGCAGCAGCGGCGCGAGACGCGGCGCATGCCCCGTCTCCGCTTCGATGGTCGTCGCGGCGGCCACGCCGAGCGAGTCCGCCGGACCGAGGACGTTGACGCCGACGCCGACGGCGACGCAGGTCTCCTCGCCCTGGGTCCGGGACTCCGCGATGATCCCGCCGACCTTGCGCCGGCCGATGTAGAGATCGTTCGGCCACTTCAGCGAAATGGCGGCTCCGGTCTGCTCGTGAAGGACGGCGCGCGCCCAGCGCGCGACGGCGATCGGGACGAGCGAGAGAGGCTCCCCCTCGGCGGCCGGACGCATCACGGTGAAGTACAGGCCGCGCCCGGCCGGCGCCTCCCAGCGCCGCGCGTTGCGGCCATACGCCGCCGGCTGCGCCTCGGCGGCCAGGACCGTCGTCCTCAGGTCCAGGCCCTCGTCGAAGTAGACCTCGATGATCTCGCGCGCCAGGGCGTTGGACGACGGGATCGAGGCGAGGCAGATGCAGTTGTCGAGCGTTTTCCACCGACCCGGCTCGAGAGTCCCTCCGGCGAACTGGATCACGGCCGGGACACCGCGAGGGCGGCGCGCTTCTCTTCGAGCTCCCGCAGCCTGCGCCGCGTCTTCTCGACGACGGGCGCCGGAGCCTTCTCGAGGTAGGCCGCGTTCTCGAGCTTGGCGCGCAGGCCCGCGATCTCCGTCGTCCGCCGCCGCGAGGTCCTTTTCGACCCTCGCGCCCGCCTCCGGAGCGGCTCCCTCGGGCAGCGCCAGGCCGAGCGAGAGCCCGGCGACCACGTCCTGAAACGCGCCCGGCGCGGCGGACGCGAACCGGAGATCCTTCAGGCGGCCGAGGTGCTGCAGCAGCGGAGCGAGCGTCGTCAGCGCGGGAATCACGGACTTCCCCGGCGAGCCCGGGTCGATCGACAGCGAGACCGGCTCGGTCGGCGAGGCCCCGCGCTCGGACCGGAAGTTGCGCACACGCGTGACGACCGCTCGGAGGGCTTCGACCGTCTCCACCGCCGCCGCGTCCGACCGGGTTCCGGTCGAGGTCGGGTAGGGCGCCACGATCAGCGTGCCGGGCCGGCCCGTGAGCCTGGCCCAGATCTCCTCGGTCAGAAACGGCATGAATGGATGAAGCAGGGCGAGGGAGTCCTCGAGGCAGCGCCGCAGGACCGCGCGGGTCGAATCCGCGGCCGCGGGGTTGCCGCCCGAAAGCGCGGGCTTGGCCATCTCGAGGTAGCCGTCGCAGAGCTCGTGCCAGAGGAACCCGTAGATCGCGTCGGCGGCCTGGTCGAAGCGGAAGGCCTCGAGATGCCGGTTGACGTCGCCGGCCACCGCGTCGAGGCGCGACAGGATCCACCGGTCGGGCAGCGCGAGGTCCCGGTTCTCGAGGCTCACCGTGTCGCCGCCGTTCAGCTGCGCGAGCGTAAACCGGGTCGCGTTCCAGAGCTTCGTCGCGAAGTTGCGCGAGCCCGCCATCCGTCCCCGCTCGACCGAGACCGTCGGACCGGACGACGCCGCCGAGGCGAGCGTGAAGCGCACGGCGTCCGCGCCGAACTCCTCGATCGCCTCGAGCGGATCGATCACGTTGCCCTTCGTCTTCGACATCTTCTCGCCGCCCACGCGCACGAGGCCGTGCAGGTGGACCGTGTGGAACGGCTCCCGGCCCGTGAACTTCAACCCGGCCATGATCATCCTCGCCACCCAGAAGAAGAGGATGTCGTAGCCCGTGACGAGGACGTCGGTCGGATAGAAGTCCTTCAGGTCCTCCGTCGCGTCCGGCCAGCCGAAGACGGAAAAGGGCCAGAGCTGGGAGGAGAACCACGTGTCCAGCACGTCGGGATCCTGCTCGAAGCGCGTCGAGCCGCAGGTGTCGCAGGCCGTCGGGTCTTCCTCGGAGACGGTCACGTGGCCGTTCTCGCACGTGAAGGCGGGAATCCGATGCCCCCACCAGAGCTGCCGCGAGATGCACCAGTCGCGGATGTTGCGCATCCATTCGAAGTAGGTCTTCGACCAGGACTCCGGCGCGAAGCGAATCCGTCCCTCCTCGACGGCTCGCACCGCGGGCCCGGCGAGGGGCGCGATCCGCACGAACCACTGCTCCGAGAGGTAGGGCTCGATGACGTCGCCCGAGCGCTGGCAGGTGCCGAGGTTGATCTCGTGAGGCTCGGCGGCGACGAGGCGGCCCTCCCGCTCGAGCCGCTCGACGATCCGCTTGCGCGCCTCGAACCGGTCGAGCCCCGCGAACTCCCCCGCCTCCGCCGTCATCTTCCCGTCGGGGCCGATGACGACGACGGAAGGCAGCTCGTGACGCTGGCCGACGGCGAAGTCGTTGGCGTCGTGGGCGGGAGTCACCTTCACGATTCCCGTGCCGAACTCCCGATCCACCAGGATGGCGTCTTCGACCACCGGGAGCTCGCGCCCGACGATCGGGAGGATTCCGCGGCGGCCCCGCAGCCCCGCCGTCCGCGCGTCGTCGGGATGAATGGCGATCGCCGTGTCGCCGAGCATCGTCTCGGGCCGGGTCGTCGCGACGACCGCGCCCTCCGGAACTCCCGGCACGTCGTAGCGGATCTTGTAGAGGGTTCCCCGGGTCGGCTTCTCGACGACCTCGAGGTCCGACACGGCGGTGCCGCATCCCGGGCACCAGTTGACGACGTAGCGGCCCTTGTAGATCAGACCGTCGCGGTACAGGAGGACGAACGCGTGGCGGACCGCGCGGGAAAGGTCCGGATCCATCGTGAATCGCAGCCGGCTCCAGTCGAGCGAGCAGCCCAGCCGGCGAAGCTGCGCGAGAATCATGTCGCCCGACTCGCGCCGCCAGGCCCAGACCCGCTCGATGAACTTCTCGCGGCCCAGCGACCGCCGGTCGACGCCCTCCTTCGCGAGCTGCCGCTCGACGACCATCTGCGTGGCGATCCCGGCATGGTCCGTCCCCGGCACCCAGAGCACGCGGCGGCCGCGCATCCGCATCCAGCGCGCGAGGATGTCTTCGACCGTTCGTCCGTAGGCGTGCCCGATGTGCAGCCGTCCGGTCACGTTCGGCGGCGGAATGACCATGACGTAGCGCGGGGAGCCCGCCGGCCCGGCCGGCTGGAATCGGCCGTCCTTTTCCCACCGCGCGTACCAGCGCTCCTCGAAGCTCGCCGGGTCGAAGGTCTTCGGAAGGCCCTCGGCCGGCGCCACCGATTCGATCATTTTGGACATGAAAAAAGGGCTCTCGGAGCCCTTTCATATATCAGAAGGCCCGGGCTTTCTAATCGAGCGTGGCCCTCGCCGCGCATCTTTCCATTCGACGCTCGGCCCTCGCTTCGCTCGGCCCGGCTTCGACGCGGCGTTTCCTCGCCGCGCATCTTTCCACTCGACGCCCGGCCCTCGCTTCGCTCGGCCCGGCTTCGACGCGGCGTTTCCTCGCCGCGCATCTTTCCACTCGACGCCCGGCCCTCGCTTCGCTCGGCCCGGCTTCGACGCGGCGTTTCCTCGCCGCGCTATTCGACGCCCGACTCGAGCTCCTTGATGCGCTGCTTGATGACGATCTCCGCGACGTCGGGAATCACTTCCCAGGCGATCTCGCGGACGATGCGCTCGGACAGGCGCTCGACGACGCGCGACGCCAGCCGGTCGAGCTCGTCGTCGGAGAGTCCGCCCTCCGGCCGCGAAACCGACGAGAGCATCGCGTTCAACTGGCCGATCGACGTCGTCTGCGCGAGCACTTCGATCTCCGACGGCACCGCGGCGTCGTCAGGGGCGGCCGGCCCGGCCGGCGGCTCGGCCGCGGGCTCGGAAACGGGAGCGGCGGCGGGAGCGGCCAAGGCTTCCTCGCGCGCCACGGGAATCTCGGCGGTTCGGTCCTCCGGCGAGCGCTCGGATTCGGCGGAACGCGGGTGCGTGGGATCCGTGTCCCGCTCGGGACCGGACTCCGTCGTCCGCGAGAGAGCCGCGTACTCGGCGGCGAGGGGAATCTGCTGAGTCGGCGCCTCGTCGGCCCGCATGGCCAGCGGCGGCATCGAAACGGTTTCGAGCTCGACCGGCACGGGACCGGTCGGGCGCCGCGACTGCGTGTCGTCCGCGCCGAACGGAATCGGCGCGATGTCGGGCTCGGGTTGACGCGGAACCCAGAACGGCGCCGGCGCGGCCTTGGGTGGGGGCTCGGGCCCGGATACGGCCTCGGACTCCGACTCTTCGCCGAGCCACCCCGCCGCCGCGGGCGACTCCTCCTCGCGGGCCGACGCGGAAGGCGCATCGACGCCGCCGGGCACCCGCGCGGTCGCGTGTCCGCCGTCGTCGGAATACGTGTACTCCGGGTGGGCCTGCTCGAAGGCGGCGATGGCCGACTCGACGTCCGCCTGACCGTACTCCTCCTCGAACATGTCGGCGCCGCCGGGCACCTGGGCCGGCACGCGGATCGAGCCCGTGAAGTCGTCGGCACGGAAGCCCGCCTCCGCGGACGGCGCGGCGTGGGGCTCCGGAGCGGGAGGAGGCGGCGCGACCGGCGGCGGCATGGTCGGTATCGCCATCGTGGCGGCGACCGCGACCTCGGACGCCGGCCGGGCGAGCAGCGCCTCGACCTGCCGCAGGAGCTGCTGCGAATCGAACGGTTTCGAGACGATGGCGTCGCAGCCGAGCCGCTCCGCGCGGTCGCGGTCGAAGGGCTCGAAGGTTCCCGAGAGGAGGATGACCGGCACGCGAGCCGTCGCGGGGTTGGCCTTGATCGCCTCGCAGACCTCGTAGCCGTTCTTCTCGGGCATGACGACGTCGGCGAGGATCAGGTCGGGGACTTCACCGCCGGCGATCCGGTCGAGCGCGCGTTGTCCGTTGGAAACGCAGACCAGGTCGTATTCGCTGTCGGAGAACGTCAACTCGACGACCTTCTGAATCGTGAGGCTGTCGTCAGCCAGCAGGATCTTTCTCGTCAATGTTAACCTTCAGTAGGTCAGGAGGTTACACACTTCGAGCCGTCCTGTCAACTCGCGGCGCCCCAGACCGCCGAGAGATATCTCCCCGGAGGCCGGTGGCCGAGGCTCGCCGACAGCTTCCGCGAGGCTTCGACCACCCGCGCGAGCGTCACGCCCGTTTGGATCCCGAGCCCTTCCAGAAGATAAAGAAGGTCCTCGGTCGCGAGGTTGCCGGAAGCGCCGGGCGCATAGGGACAGCCTCCGAGTCCGCCGGCCGACGCGTCGAAGGTCGTGACGCCGCATTGGAGTCCCGCGAGAACGTTGGCGAGCGCGGTGCCCCGGGTGTCGTGGAAGTGCAGCGCGAGAACTCCGCGCGTCACGCCCGACTCGTAGAGCACCTCGATGACGTCGTAGACGTCGGCCGGCGTCGCGACGCCGATCGTGTCGCCGAGAGAGATCTCGTCCACCGAGAGATCGAGCAGCTTGTGCACCACCTCGCGCACGGCTTCCGGCGCGATGTCGCCTTCGTACGGACAGCCGAAGACGGTCGAAACGTAGCCGCGGACGCGAACCCTCTCCTGCTTCGCGCGGGCGACGACCGGGCGGAACCGCTCGATCGACTCGTCCACGCCGGCGTTGATGTTCTTGCGATTGAACGTCTCCGAGGCCGCGGTGAACACGGCGATCTCGCGCACTCCGGCCGCGAGCGCCCGGTCGAGCCCCTTTTCGTTCGGGACGAGCGCGGGATAACGGATGCCGCTGACCGGGCGGATGCGCCGGTAGAGCTCCTCCGTGTCGGCGAGCTGCGGCACGGCCCTGGGAGAGACGAAGGAGCCGACCTCGATCGCCGGGAGCCCCGCCTCGGACAGGCCGTCGATGAGCTCGGCGCGGACCTCGAGCGAGAGCGTCTCTTTCTCGTTCTGCAGGCCGTCGCGCGGCCCGACCTCGTAGACCGTCACCCGGTCGGGCAGATGGGGCCGTCGGATGGCGTGCTCTTCCCAGGGTTCCACGCCGGCCATTATCCGCCAGCCGGACGGCGGCTATCCGAGCTCCACCAGCTCCGCCCCGGCCTCGACCAGGTCCCCTTCCGCGACGCGGATGCTCCGCACCACCCCGTCTCGCGGCGCGCGGATCGCGTGCTCCATCTTCATCGCCTCGAGCGAGAGCAGGACCGCTCCCCGCTCGACGGCCTGCCCGGCCTCGACGAACACGCGGCGAACGCGTCCGGGCATCGGCGCGAGGAGGCCGGGGTCGGCGTCGAACGCCGCGCCCGGCCGATCGACTCGAGCCCGTTCGAACGCGTAGACGGCGCCGTCGCACCAGACGAAGGTCTTCGCGCCGGCGCGCGCCACGACCACGCGATGCACGCGGCCGCCGGCTTCGATGCGAGCGGCGCCCGGTCCGTCCGCCGTCCGGCGATAGGAAACGTCGCGGCCGCCGACCGACGCGACGCCCTGGCCCGCGAGACGCACTTCCTCGACTCGCCCGCCGAGTCGCAGCCGCACGGCGGTCACGAGCTCGTCCTCCAGCCGCCTCCCGCGCCCCACGGGTCGTTCGCGGGCGCCGCGTCTTCTGACGGCGCGGCGGCCGAGGGAAGCGAGGCGGCGAGAGCCGCGGCGATCCACGCGGCGTCGGGGGCATCGGCCGGGTCGGCGCGCGGCGGAAGCCTCGAGACGAGATCCGTCGCGTAGGCGCCGGAGCGAAACTCGGGCGAGCCGAGCACGGCGTCGAGCGCCGCCCGATTCGTCTCGACGCCCAGGACGACCCACTCGTTGACGGCGCGCCGGGCCCGCGCGATCGCGGCTTCCCGCGTTTCGCCGTAGACGATGAGCTTGGCGAGCAGCGGGTCGTACTCGACGCCGACCACGCTCCCCTCGTCGACGCCGGAATCGATGCGGATACCGGGCCCCGCCGGCTCCCGGTAGACGAGCAGGGTCCCCGAGCGTGGCAGGAACTCCACGGGATCCTCGGCGTAGAGGCGCAGCTCGATCGCGTGTCCGCGCGGCGCGAGAGCCCCTCCCCGCCAGGAGTCGGGCAGCGGCGAACCGCACGCCACCTCGAGCTGGGCGCGGACGAGGTCGCAGCCGAGGGTCTCCTCCGTGATGGCGTGCTCGACCTGGAGACGCGTGTTCATCTCGAGGAAATAGAAGCTCCCGTCCGGAGCCACGAGAAACTCGACCGTGCCCGCGCCGACGTAGCCGACGGCGAGCCCGGCGGCCACGGCGGCTTCTCCCATGGCCGCGCGCCGGTCCGGCGAGAGCGCCGGGCTCGGGGTCTCCTCGACGATCTTCTGGTGCCGCCGCTGCACGCTGCACTCGCGCTCGAAGAGGTGGACGACGCGGCCGGCGGAATCGCCGAAGATCTGGAACTCGACGTGCCGGCATCCTTCCAGGAGGCGCTCGAGATAGACGGTGCCGTCCCCGAAGGCGGCGTCGGCCACGCGCCGGCCCTCCGCCAGTGCGGCCGGAAGATCCGCGGCGCGATCCACGCGCGACATTCCCTTTCCACCGCCGCCGGCCGAGGCCTTGATGAGCAGCGGATAGCCGATCCGCTCCGCTTCGGCGCGAAGCGCCGCATCGTCGAGCGCGCCCGCTCGCGAGCCGGGCACGACGGGAACGCCCGCCTGCTCCATGCGGGCGCGCGCCCGGAGCTTCCCTCCCATCTCCTCGATGGCGGAGGGCGGAGGGCCCACCCAGACGAGGCCCGCCGACGCCACGGCCCGGGCGAACGCCGCGCGCTCGGACAGGAAACCGTAGCCGGGATGCACGGCGTCCGCGCCGGTCGCTCGCGCGGCTTCGAGGAGCCGCGGGATCGAGAGGTACGTCTCGGCCGCCGGACCCGCGCCGAGCGGCACCGCGCGGTCCGCGACACGCACGTGGAGGGAACCGGCATCCGATGCGGCGTACACCGCGACCGTCTCGACGCCCATCTCGCGGGCGGTGCGGGCGACCCGGACCGCGATCTCTCCGCGGTTGGCGATCAGGAGGCGGCGAAACATGGCCTAAGGCGCGCGGCCCCGCGTCCCCTTCTCCCAGTCGGCCCAGATCCCGAAGGTCTTCATCTGCTGGTCGAGCTTCCAGTCCGGGTTGGCGAGGATGCGAGCCACTTCGGCGCGGGTTTGGCGCGGCCCGATCCGGGCGGGCGCATTCGCGATTCGCGACACGAGCACGGCGGCGATGGCCGCGTTTCCGCGCGCGAGGTCCGGGTCCACCTTGTCGAACGTGTCCGACTCAGCGTGGTAGTCGGCGAGGTACCGGGAGGTGTCCTGGTTCGCGACGAGGTTCGGCACGCCCTCGAGGAGAAAGTCGAAGTTGTCGGTGCCGAGAATCGCTTCCTCGACCACGGAGTCCGCGCCGCGGGAGGCGACGGGGGCGAGCGCCGCCTTGACGGGAGCGTCGAGATCGGGGCGGCCGTTGGTGTAGTAGCCCGTGATCCGGCCGTCGCCGATGTCGTGGATGACGACCGCGACGTGCCGGTCGAGCTCGTCGCGGTGCGAATGCACGTAGCCGCGGGAACCGAGCAGCCCGTTCTCCTCGCCCGTGAAGAGGACGAACCGGATCGTTCGCTTCGGCCGGGGCCCGGCCGCGATGGCCCGCGCCACGTCCACGACGAGGGCGCAGTTGACGCCGTTGTCGAGCGCACCGGTGCCGAGATCCCAGGCGTCGAGGTGAGCGCCGAGGAGCACGATCTCGTCCGCCTTCTCCGACCCGCGGATCTCCGCGACGACGTTGCGCGCCTGGCCGGGGCCGCCGACCTTGTTGCGGATGTCCAGCGTGACGCGAGGCGCGGCCCCGCTCTCGAAGAGCCGGGACAGCCGGAGTCCGTCCTCCCGAGCGAGCTGCGCCATCGGGATGGGCGCGATCGGTCCCCAGGTGTTCGTGTGGCGGTACATGAGGTCTCGGGCTCTCGTCGACGTGAACAGGATCGCGGCCAGACCGTGATCCACCGCCGCCTGCATCGTCTCGGGCCCGTTCGCGTACTCCGCGAAGAGGTCCTCGAACGTGTTCATGGGCCGGCTGCGGACGAGCGCGATCGCCCCGCGCGCCGACTCGCCCAGGCGGTCGAAGTCGGCGCGCCTGCCGTCGCCGACGTCCACGACCGCAGCGGTCACCGCTCCCGGAGTCGACGGCGCGAGGCCGAGAGACACCGCCCGCAGCGCAACCTCCGACGGCGACACGAGGGCCGCCGAGATCGAGACGGCCTCCCAGGTCGCCGGGACCGGGTACGGCTCGAGATGGACGTCGTCCACGCCGGCGCGGTGGAACGCGTCCACGCCCCACTGCAGCGCCTTCTCGTAGGCGGGGCTGCCCGTGACGCGGCCGCCGATCTGATCGGTGAGGACGCGCAGGTCCTGCTCGAGCCGGGACGACGGCCCCGTCGTGCGCTCGATGAGGACGCTCGCGTCCTGTCCGAGGGCCGACGAGGCGCAGAGGACCAGAGCACCGGCGAGGATGCGGCGCATTCGATCTCCCTTCAGTTGGCCTTCGGCTCGGCGGCAGCCGGAGGCGCCGGCGCGGGAGGCGGCGCGGCGGGCTTGCGCTTTGCGGCCTCGTCCTCGAAGGAGTTGCCGCAGAAGTAGCACTTCACGGCAACGCCCGGAAGGTCGTCGGGCCGCCACGCGAAGAACGCCTTGCCGCACTTCGGACATTCGAGACGCCGCTGAGTTCCCTTCACTTAGTCCAGCTCCTTTGCCCACGACGGCTTGCGCTTCTCGAGAAACGCCGTCAGACCTTCTTTCGCCTCCGAGGAAGCGCGGCGCTCCGCGATGGTTCGCACGGTCAGGGCCATCGCGTCCTCGGGCGACCGGCCGGTCACCTTCTCGATGAGCTCCTTGGCCACGCCCACGGCCTCCGGCCCGGAGGTCAGGAGGGAGGCGACCTTTCGCCGGCCCGCCGCCTCGAGCTCGCCGGCCGGGACCACCCGGTGCACCAGGCCGATGCGGTGCGCTTCCGCCGCGTCGAAGCGGTCGCCCGTCAGGAAGAGATCGCGGGCCGCGCGAGGACCGATCGAGCGCAGCACGTACGGCGAGATGACGGACGGCAGGATGCCCAGCTTGACCTCGGCCAGAGAGAAGACCGTCCCCTCGGCCGCGATCGCGATGTCCGCCGCCGCGACCAGGCCCACGCCGCCGCCGATCGCCGCCCCGTGCGCCAGCGCGACGACCGGTTTGGGGCACGCGTCGATCCCGCGGAGCATGCGGGCCATCCTTTCCGCGTCCGCCTCGTTCTCCTCCCTCGAATATCCGCCGGCCTTTCGCATCCACTGGATGTCGGCCCCGGCGCAGAAGCTCGGGCCGTCGCCCGCGAGGACGACGACACGGATCGCAGGATCCGCCCCGGACTCGGCGAAGGCCCGCGTCAGCTCCTCGATCAGCCGATCGTCGAACGCATTGCGCACCTCGGGGCGCGAGAGAGTGACCCGGGCGACCGGACCCTCGCGCTCGACGCGCAGGCTCGAGAACGAAGTCCCGCTCACGATCCGCCCGACAGGTTTCCCGAAAGCGCGAGCGGAACGGCGACGTCGCCGCCCTTCAGGCGCAGGACGAGCTTTCCCTTCAGCTGCACGGCGACGTCGCCGCCCGAGAGCACGGCGCCGCCGGCCGCCGAGAGCAGCGCCGCATGGTCGACGTCGACCGGCAGCGTGAGGACGTTCTTCTGTCCCGGATGGAGGAGCATCCCCTGGGTCTCCCCGCTCCCCACCTCGCGGCCGTTGGCGAAGAGGACGTAATCGGTCGAAGCGATCTTCAGCGGGAACGCGAACGGATTGCGGACCGATACCCGGGCGCGCGCCTCGCTCGAGAGCAGCGAGACGTCGGTGAGCGCGACGTCGTCGAGGGACGCGTACTCGGCCGTGGCGTCGTGGTTCCCCTCGAGCTCGACGTCCTTCCACGCCTCCGAGCCGGTCCAGTCGCGCGGCGACGGCCCGCTCGAGCGGAGGCGGTAGGAGAACCCGTCGGGTCGAAATCGGTCGGCCCAATCCGCGGGCACGTCCGAAAAGCGGACGGAGACCGGGAGCACCCACCGCCCCGCGGCATGGGCCACGGTCCCGGAGATCGGCTGCTCGGAGGTCGAGCCGTTGACCGAAATCGTTCCGCGAAACGGTCCGGGCGCGAGGTCGGCGGCGGGGCCCGAGATCGTCACCCGAATGCTCGACGTGCCCTCGAGGGCCAGCAGGAAGTGAAGCGGCGGAGCCGCCGCGGGCTCGGCGAGCCTCAGCGTGAGCAGGGCGAAGGCCAGGGCCGCCACGGTCACATCCGAAACACCCCGAACTCCGTTTCCGGGATCGGGGCGTTGTAGGTCGTGGACAGAGCGAGCGAGAGCGCCGTCCGGGTCTCGGCCGGATCGAGCACGCCGTCGTCCCAGAGACGCGCCGTGGCGTAGTAAGGATTGCCCTCGCTCTCGTACTTTTCCCGGGTCGGCCGCTCGAATTCGTCGGTCTCCTCGGGCGACATCCGCGGCTTGCCCCCGCGGGCGAGCTGCTCCTGTTTCACCGTGGAGAGCACGGAAGCGGCCTGCGGCCCTCCCATGACGGAGATCCGCGCGTTCGGCCACAGGAAGAGAAAGCGAGGCCCGTACGCCCGGCCGCACATGCCGTAGTTTCCGGCGCCGAAGGATCCGCCGATGATCACGGTGAGCTTGGGGACGGCGGCGTTGGCCACGGCGTGCACCATTTTCGCGCCATCTTTCGCGATGCCGCCGCGCTCGTACTCCCGGCCGACCATGAACCCGCTGATGTTCTGCAGGAAGAGCAGCGGGACCTTGCGGCTCGCGCACATCTCGATGAAGTGCGTGGCCTTCAGCGCCGACTCGGAAAAGAGAATGCCGTTGTTCGCCACGATGCCCACGAGAAATCCGGACAGGCGCGCGAACCCGCACACGAGCGTCGTGCCGTAGCGCGCCTTGAACTCCTGGAACCGGGAGCCGTCCACCAGGCGCGCGATGACCTCCCGCACGTCGTACGGCTCGCGCAGGTCTCGCGGCAGGATGCCGTAGATCTCCCGGGGATCGTAGGCCGGCTCCTCGGGCGCCTCGCGATCGAGCGGGAGCCGCTTCGAGCCGCCGAGCGTCGAGACGATGTTCCTCGCGATCTCGAGGGCGTGGGCGTCGTCCTCGGCGAAATGGTCGGCGACGCCCGAGATCCGCGTGTGCACGTCCGCCCCGCCGAGCTCCTCCGCCGTGACCTCCTCGCCCGTGGCCGCCTTCACGAGAGGAGGTCCGGCGAGGAAGATCGTCCCGGTGCCCTTGACGATCACGGCCTCGTCGGACATCGCCGGGACGTACGCGCCGCCGGCCGTGCACGATCCCATCACCACGGCCACCTGGGGAATCCGCTTCGCGGACATGCGCGCCTGGTTGTAGAAGATCCGTCCGAAGTGCTCGCGGTCCGGGAAGACCTCCGCCTGGAGAGGAAGAAACGCGCCGCCCGAATCCACCAGGTACACGCAGGGCAGCCGGTTCTCCTCGGCGACTTCCTGGGCGCGCAGGTGCTTCTTGACCGTCATCGGAAAGTAGGTTCCACCCTTGACCGTCGCATCGTTGGCCACGACCATCACCTCGCGGCCCGCGACGCGGCCGACGCCGGTGACGAGGCCGGCTGCCGGCGCCCCGCCTTCGTACATGCCGTGCGCGGCCAGCGGCGAGAGCTCGAGAAAGGGCGAGCCCGGGTCGAGCAGCGCGTCCACCCGGTCGCGAACGAACATCTTCTTCTGCTCGGCGTGGCGCGCTCGACCGCTGCCTCCCTGCCGCACCTTCGCGAGCTCCTCGCGCAGCGACGCGACGAGGCCCTCCATGAACCGGGAGCGCTCGAGGAACTCGGCGCCACGGAGATCGACGCGGGTCGAGAGAGGCTCCATCGAAACTACGTCCGCGCGAGCTTCGCCGAAGCCGCTTCCCGGATGTAGTCCACCAGGGTGTGGGTCGGGGTCCCGGGCAGGAAGATCTCGCGGACGCCCAGGGCTTTCAGAGGCGCGATGTCCTTGTCCGGAATGATGCCGCCGGCCACGACGAGAATGTCCTCGCCCCCGCGATCGTGGAGCAGCTTCAGGATTTCCGGAAAGAGCACGTTGTGCGCGCCGGAGAGGATCGAAAGGCCGATCACGTCGACGTCTTCCTGGATCGCCGCCGCGACGATCTGCTCGGGAGTCTGGCGCAGGCCCGAGTAGATGACCTCCATGCCCGCATCCCGGAGCGCGCGGGCGATGACCTTGGCGCCGCGGTCGTGGCCATCGAGGCCCGGTTTGGCGATCAGGACGCGGATCGGACGGGACATGCGCGGCCGCAGTGTATCAGTCGATGATCGCGACCGGGTCGCCGACCCGCAGGCGGTTGCCCGTCAACGACCGGGCGTGCACGCCGAGGTGGCCGCTGCGCCCGCGCGCGATCGCCGCCAGGATCCCGGGCGAGCGCTCCGCCGTCTCGGCGTCGAGAGCCGTGACGACGCAGCTCTCGCACGGCCTCACGATCTCGATGAGGACGTCGCCGATCCAGAGCTGCCGTCCGATCCAGCGGTCCTCCTCGAACGCGCGGCACTCGGGAAGGTCGAGGACCGCGTTGGCGCGCAGGCGGATCGGCTCGAGAGGTCCTCGATACTGCTGCTCGAGGAAGCGCAGCGTCGGCACCGAGATGACGTGGAGCGGCGCCGGATCGCTCGAGGCCTCGAGGCGGGGCCGGAGCCGGACCGGCCGGCCGCGGCGGCGGGAGACCTCGTCCACCCACGAGGGGTCCGACAGCGGGACCTCGTCACCGTCTGGCTTGCGGACCCGGATCCAAGGACCGAAGTCTTCGCCGCTCACCAGGGCATCGAGGTACCGCGCCCGGTATCGCAGGAGAAACGGGGCCGCCCGGGCGTTCATCAGCGAGCCTTCGCCCTCGTCATACAGATCGAAGACACGGTCGCCCGCGAGCCCCGAGCCCTGGACGCGAGCCTCGTCGGGAGCCTCGCCGCCGAGCCCGCGGACCGGAAAGCGCCGCAGCCCGGCGAGCTGTCCGACGACCTCCGCGAGTTCCATATCTTTTTGAAGGAAGCGAAGTCTAGCAGGGTGTGGAACGCCGGTACCGGCGCCGGCTCAACGCGCGACCGGAACCTCCACGATGCGAAGGATCCGGTCGTCGCCCGGGCGCGGGTGCCCGCGCCCGTCGCGGTTGCTCGTGGCCACGTACAGCGCGCCGTCCGGCCCCGAAACGACGTCGCGCAGCCGGCCGTACACGTCCCGGAAAAGCTCCTCGGTTTCCGCGACCCGGCGCGGGTCCTTCGGGTCGAAACGGACGCGGATGAGCCGCTCGCCTCGCAGCGTCGCGAAGAAATAATCGCCGCGGAACGTGGGCAGCAGATCGCCGCGGGAGAACGAGGCGCCCGACGGGGCCACGGCCGGCGTGTATTCGAGGATCGGCGAAACCATTCCTTCGTGAGACTGCCGGTGATGGACGACCGGCCAGCCGTAGTTCCTGCCGGCCTCGACGACGTTCACCTCGTCGCCGCCGCCCGGTCCGTCGAATCCCGAGGGCCCGTGCTCCGTCTCGATCAGAAGACCCGACCGGGGATCCCAGTCGAGGCCCTGCGAGTTGCGGTGGCCGTAGGAGAAGACCGGCGAACCGCGGAAACGGGTTGTCCGCGGGGATGCTCCCGTCGGCATTCAGGCGCAGCGTCTTGCCCCCGAGCGAGGCGAGATCCTGGGCGATTTTTCCATTGGTGGCGTCTCCGGTCGTGACATAGAGCTTCCGGTCGGGACCGAATCGGAGCCGGCAGCCCGCGTGGTACGGAGCGGCCGGGATTCCCTCGATCAGGACCTTTCGCCCCGAGAGCCCGTCGCCGTCGTCGCGAAACCGCGCGACCCGCACCTGCGGACCGCCGGGCGCGTCGTACGCGTAGCAGAGGAAGATCTCGCGCGAGCTCTCGTAGTCCGGAGAGAGCGCGATCCCCATCAGGCCGCTTTCCCCCTTCGCCTCGACGTCGGCGAGCACGGCGAGCGGCCGCTCCTGGAGCGCGCCCTTCCGGACGACGCGGACCCTTCCCGGCCGCTCGGTCACGAGCAAACGCTCCGGGGACGTGAAGGCGAGCGACCACGGAACCTCCAGACCCGGCACGAAGGTCGAGACCTCGAGAAGAACGCCGGAGCGGGTCGGATAGCGCGCCGTCGCAGGCGCCGGAGAGGCCGCGCGCGCGCAGGACGCCGCGAGGACCGCCACGGAAAGGAGAGCGGCGCGGGTCGGGGTCACCGCCGCGTCACCGGCAGGCGCGAGGCCATCGCGTCCCAGGCTCTCCGGCGGTGAGAAACGCGGTCCTTCTCCGCGGGCGCCATCTCGGCGAAGGTCCGATCGCCGCCCTCGGGAATGAAGATCACGTCCCAACCGAAGCCGCCGGATCCGCGGGGCGAAGGGGCGATCGCGCCCTCGACCTCGCCGCGGGCCGTGACGATCTCGCCGCCGCCGCAA
The DNA here is from genome assembly GCA_963738945.1 of uncultured Acidobacteriota bacterium. Lineage (GTDB taxonomy): Bacteria > Acidobacteriota > Thermoanaerobaculia > UBA5066 > Gp7-AA6 > DAHUXD01. The sequence continues at coordinate 611,358 of CAVTYD010000002.1, read as the reverse complement.
TAGCCGATCGCACAGACGGCGGTGGCGGAGCGGTCCGGAAACGGGTCCAGCATCGTCGCGAGCGTCGCGACGCCGGCGCTCTTCTCGACCCACTTCACGAGCGCCCCGGGGAAGCCTCCCCAGGCCCGGATCGCGAGTCCGCTGTCCTCGACGAGGACCGGCCGCTCGAGCCGCTCGTAGGCCGCCCGCGCCTTGGCGGCCACGATGTCGGAGGGGTCGAGCGCCTGCGGCTCGGGGAGATCCATGTCGAGCCGCTCGATTCGGAATCCCAGCCGCGCCGCCTCGGCCGCCTTCTCGGCGCGGCTGGTGACGAAGACGAGCGGCAGGTCGGACACGGGCCGATTCTGCCACGCGATGCGCCGGCAGGGGGGCGCCGGCCGACCTTTAGAATGCTGCCCGAATGGCTTCAACCGATCGCCTCTGTCCGCGCTGTTCGGCGCCGCTCGAGGCGTCGGCTCGATTCTGCGCCGCCTGCGGCCATGCGATCGCGCGCCTCTCCCCGGGCCAGGTTCTCGACGGCAAGTACGAGATTCTCGACAAGATCGGGGAAGGAGGAATGGGCGAGGTCTACCGCGCCCGCCACCTCCATCTCGACGAGATCCGGATCATCAAGGTCACCAAGCCCGAAGCCGCGGGCGATGCGGGAGCGGCGCGGCGATTCCAGGAAGAAGCGCGCCTCGCGACCCTCGTTCGCCACCCCCAAGTCGCGGCGCTCTACGACTTCTCGCGCCAGCCCGACGGGTCGTACTACATGGTCTGGGAGTTCATCGACGGCGTCACGCTCCAGGACTGGCTGCGCCGGAACGGGCCGATGGATCCGGATCTCGCGATCGACGTGGCGCGGCAGATCCTCGCGGGGCTCTCGGAGATCCACGCCCAGGGCATCGTGCACCGCGACCTCTCGCCCGACAACGTCATGCTGCGGGCGGATGGGTCTCGCCTGCGCGCCAAGATCATCGATCTCGGAATCGCCAAGCGCGTCGCCTCCGAGTCTCTCGCGATGACGGGCACGGGCCTCTTTCTCGGAAAGCTCAAGTACTGCTCGCCCGAGCAGGCGGGCGCGCTGCCCGCGGGACAGACGCTCGATGCGCGGACCGACGTGTATTCGTTCGGGGTCGTCCTCTACGAGATGCTTTCGGGAAAGGCGCCGTTCGAGTCGGCGACGCCCGAGGGATATCTCGGCAAGCACCTCCATACGCCTGCGCCGCCGCTCGACGTTTCGGCGCTGCCTCCGCGAATCGCCGCGCCCCTCGCCGCGATCGTCCGGCGCACCCTCGAGAAATCGCGGGATCGCCGATACGCGAGCGCCCGTGAGCTCTCCGACGCCCTGGCGTCGCTGACTCCCGGTGCGGCGGATCCGGCGCCGGCGCTCGTGGCCGTGCCCCCGCCGCCGCGCTCCGGGCGCTCGGGCAAGCTCGTGGCCTCGCTGCTGGTCGCCGGGTCGGCGCTCGCGGTCGGAAGCTTCTGGCTCTTCGTACGCGGGTCCAGGCCTCCGTCCGCGCGAATGGCCGCGACGAGGAAACCGAGCCCGACCGCCGCCGGGCGGGCCGCCGATTCGGCGACGCCCGTTCCACCGACGGCGGCTCCCGCGGCCCGGATCTCGGCGGCTCCCTCTCCCGGGGCGACCGATTCGGAAAGGGAACCGCCCGCGCTGCCGGCCGCAACCACGGCGCCGTCGAAGCCGGAACCGACCCCGGACGATACCGCCGCTCCCCTGCTCGATCCGCCCGCGATGCGCCAGACCATGGCGGTCTGGAAAGCGTCGCCCAACGAGGGCCGCGCCCGCCGGGCACCGGAGATCGCCCGGACCGCCAACCGTTTCGTCGCGGGCCATCCGGCGGCGCCGTTGGCGCGCGAGATCGAGGACACCCTGCCGGTCTACCTCAAAATGCAGGCGACGTCGTGCCTCGATCACGCTCAGCCGGTCCTGGCCCACCTCTACTTTCGAGCGTACCGGCACCTGCGGTTCGCCCCGGCCGATCCGGAGCTCGAGCGCCGCTTCGAGATCTTCCGCCCGGCCGACGCCACGCCGGGGCCGCGCCGCAGGCCCACCGCGCCCGGACCCGACGGCCGGTAGTCTTCCGGGCTACTTGCTCGCGAGGACCTTGTAGAGAGGGACCTGGGTCGAGAGGCCCTTGAGGGCGAAGAAGCCGAGCTGAGCGCATTCGAAGCGGCCCTGCACCGCACCGTACGTCTCGGGCCCGATCACGACGTCGCCCGGCTGCGCCACGAACTCCTCGAGGCGCGCGGCGACGTTGACCGCGTTGCCGAGCACCGTGTAGTCCACGCGGCGCTCCGATCCGATGTCCCCGACGATCGCCTCCCCCGTGTTGACGGCGATGCGCACCTGGAGGGGAGGCTCGCCTCGCGCCGTCCGGTCCCGATTCCAATCGCCGATCTCGGACTGGATCTTCATCGCCGCGGCGACGGCCCGGTCCGCGTGATCCGGCTGGTCGAGCGGCGCGCCGAAGAAGGCCATGACCGCGTCGCCGATGAACTTGTCGATCGTCCCGCCGCAGGCGAAGACGGCGTCGGAGGCGAGGGTGAAGAACTCCGTCAACATCCCGGCGAGGCTCTCGACCGGCATCTTCTCGGACCACGTCGTGAAGCCGACGAGGTCCGCGAAGAGGATGGTCACGACCTTCGTCCGCGCCGGCTTCATGTCGCCGCTCGCCGTCACGTCCGCGATGATCTCTTCGACGACCTGGGGCGAATGGTAGCGCTCCAGACGCCCCCGGATCCGCTTCTGCTCGAGGACGTGCTCGTGGAGCCGCGCGCGCTCGATCGCCACGGCGGCGAAGTTCGCCAAGGCCGTCAGCAGGTCGAGGTCCTGCCCGGAGAAGGTCCCCGCGTGGAGCGGGGAGTCGATGTAGATGACGCCGATCACCTTGTCGCGGCTCCACAGCGGCGCGCACATCGCCGAGCGGATCTGCTGCATGCGGATGGACTCGCCGGCCTCGAAACGCTGGTCGGCCTGGGCATCCGACGTCAGGACCGCGACCCTCTGACGCACGACCATGTCCACGATCGTGCGCGAGTAGGGCGTCGCCCCGTCGGCCGTCGAGCGCTTGCCCGACCCGAACCGCGACATCTTCAGCTGCAGGGCGCCGCCTTCTTCGAGCAGAAGGAATCCGCGATCGGCCGGGAGGAACTCGAAGATCAGATCCATGACCTTGTCGAGCACCGTGGCCAGGTCGTCGGCCGAGATGAGCGCCTTGGCCACCTGGACGAGGATCTCGAAGACCTTGTTCTTGTAGGCGAGATCCAGGACGACGCGCTTGCGCTCGGCGGTGGAGTCCGAGGGCGGGTTCTCGCTCTTCTCGAGCCCGAAGTCCTCGTTGAACTCGGCGATCGGCCGGATGCACGTGGAGGTCGGGTCCATGAGCCGCGCGCGCCCGGGCCGCGACACCGTCGGATCGTCACGGAAGCGGAGGACGAACGTCCCGATCGCCGCGGCATCGCCGTCCTTGACGGGGGCCGACGGCACGGGGAGATCGTTGACCCGCACGCCGTTGGTGGACTGGTTGTCGTGGATGACCCAGGCGCCGTCTTCCTTCTTCAGATACGCGTGGCGGCGGGAGACGGAGAAGTCGTTCAGGACGATGTCGTTGTCGTTGGCGCGGCCGATCGACAGAACGTCCTTCAGGACGGTGAAGACCTGCTGGCGCCCGTCCACCTCCCACAGGACCTGAAACATGGAGTGGGACGAATTATAGACCGCGCGGTCGGACCGATCAGTCCTCCGGCTTGAGAACGAAGCGCACGCGGACCGTCTTGCGCGAGGCGACGGGCCCCGATGCCGTGCGCGCCGGACGCCAGGTCCACCGCCGCACCGCGTCCACCGCGGCCTCCGAGAGACCGAGCGGGAGCCCGCGCGCGACCTCGACGTCCGTGACCTTCCCGCCGGCGTCGATCGAGACCTCGAGCTCCACCGTGCCCTCGATGCCGGCGCGCCGCGCGAGATCCGGATAGGACGGCTCGACGCGCGTGATCACGACGGGCGCTTCGAGAAGCCCGGGCGCTGCCTCCGGGGGAACCGCGGGAGCCGGGCCGGGACCCGGGCCGGGAAGCGGCGCCGGCGGCGCCGAAGCTCCGCCGCCGTCGTCCGCGTCGGGCGCGTCCTCGTCCGGCGGAGGCTCGGCCGTCAGGTCGACCACGGTGAGGTCCTTGAGCGGACGGATCTTTTCCGGAGTGACTCCGGGCTGTCGGGGATCGGGCGGCACGAGGTCGACCCGGGCCGACTCGACGAAGGCCACGCCCCACTTCGAATCGGCGAACGCGAAGTACGAATGATCCACGGAGTGAATCGCGATGACGGACCCCTGCGCCAGCCGTCCTCCACGCGCGGCGAGAGGATAGGGGGCGAGGAGCACGTCCGCGTCCTCGGCGACCACGCCATAGACGGGCGAGAGCCCGAGCAGGACCTTCGAACGCCGCTCGCGGGCGTCCCGGTCCGCGTCGCGCTCGATCGCGTCGGCCGGCAGGAATCCGCTCCGGCCGTCAGCCGCGACTTCGACCCACCGGGCGGCCTCGGCCTTGACGTGCACGCGCGTTCCGAACGAGAGCGTCGCAACCGCGTCGGCCTTCGGCGAGGGCTCGCGCTGGAGCGACACCTCGTCCACCGTCACGGTGGCCGGCGTCCCCTGCCCCTCGCCCGTCAGGCCCGGATGCCGCGCGTGAAGCAGCCCGTACACGACCGCCAGCGAGCCGGCGACGAGGATGCCCGCGGCGGCAAACGGCCAGCGCCGGGCGAGCCACCGGGCTCGCCGAGGGGGCGGGTCTTCCGTCGCCGGTTCGGGCGCCAGGAAGTCGGGCTGCGGAAACTCGGGGTCGGACGGAACGGGCTCGGACGACACCGCCTCTTCGGAAGGAGGCTCCGCGGGCGGATCGGGCTCGCTCATCGCGATGGGCGGATGTACGTGCCCGTGCGCCCCTCGAGCGCTTCGGCGAGAGACTCCGCGCGCGTGACGAGGACCTCATTGCCTCCGGCTTCCACGAATCGGATCGCGGCGTCGATCTTCGGTCCCATGCTGCCCGGCGGAAACTGCCCCTCGGCGAGGAGCCGCTTCGCCTCGGCGACGTCGAGGGATGCCAGGGCCGCCTCCGTGGGCTTGCCGAAGTCCTTCGAGACGCGGTCCACGCCGGTCAGGACGATGAAGAGATTCGCGGAGAGCGAGGCCGCGAGCATCGAGGCCGCGTAGTCCTTGTCGATGACGGCTTCGACCCCGCGCACCTGGCCGTCGTCGGAAACGACGACCGGGATTCCGCCGCCCCCCGCCGCGATGACGATGTGGCCGCGGTTGACGAGCGCGGCCGCGATCTCGACACCCCGGACCTGCCGCGGCTTCGGCGAGGCGACGACCTTGCGCCAGCCGCGCCCCGCATCCTCGACGATCGTCCAGCCCGCGGTCTTCTGCATCAGCTCGGCCTTCTCCTTCGAGAAGAACGGCCCGATCGGCTTGGAGGGCTTCAGGAACGCCGGATCGGCGGCGTCCACTTCGACCTGCGTCATGATCGTGACGACCTGCTTCCGGAAACCCGCGCGCGGCAGCTCGTTGTCGAAGGCGAGCTCGAGCAGGAATCCCATCGAACCTTCCGTCTGGGCGACGCAGAAGTCGAGGGGCTGCGGAGGAATCCGGTCCGGCCGCCGCTTCGGCCTGCAGGAGGATGTTGCCGACCTGCGGGCCGTTTCCATGGACCACGATCAGCTCGTATCCCTTTCCGATGATCGGCAGCAGCGTGCGCACCGCGTCGCGCGCCCGCTCGAGCTGCATGCCGATCGAGCCGTCGTCCTCGGGCCGGAGCAGGGCGTTCCCGCCGAACGCGACGACGGCCAGCGGACGGACGAAGGAGAAGAAGGGGGTGGGATTCATGAGGGGACCGGAGGCCGCTACGGCTTGAGCTCCTCGCGAACCAGCGGCATCGTCATGCAGCGCGGACCGCCGCGGGCGCGCGAGAGCTCGTGGGCCGCGAGGCGGATCAGGTACTTCTTGGCGGGCTTCCAGAGCTCGAGCTCCTCTTTGCCGAGCAGCAGATCCGCCTCGTCGACCACGGAGTAGCCGGAGCGCTCGAGCTCGGCGGCGGTGGCCTCGTTGCGGTCGTAGATCAGGACGACGCCCGGGGCGAGGGCGAACGCGTTCGCTCCGTCCGTCCACTGCTCGCGCCGCTCGGCGATCGGATCCTGTCCTCCGCAGCGGATCGGCTTCAGGTCGAGCTTCTGCGTCTTGAGCGCCGAGAGCAGGTCCTTCTCGGTCGTCCAGGTGATCTCGCGCTTCGTGAGGTCGCACTCGTAGACGTCGGCCTCCTCGGCGCCGTCGGGCAGGATCATCGGGCCGTACACCAGGCACTCGTCCTGCGAGATCATCGTGAACACCGTGTCGAGGTGCATGAACGACCGCGCCGGCGGGATCGCCACGACGAGGATCCGCTTGATCGGCGACTTGAGCTTCTTGAACGACTCCGCCAGGCGCTCGATCGTGGTCTTCTCCGTGCGCTCGCTGTAGCCGATCGCGAGCAGGTCCTCCCGCAGGACGAGGACGTCGCCCCCCTCGAGCGTGGGGCGCATGCGGGCGTACGAGGCGGGCTTGCCGTAGTCCGCGGAGAACTCCTGAAACCAGAACTTTCCCCCCTCCGGGGTCGCAAACCGCGGATGCAGCGAGAGCACGTAGCCCGACAGCAGAGGCTCCCGCAGACGCGCCGAGGTCGCCATCGAGCCGCGGATCGCCCGCTCGCCGACCACGACGAGCGGGTCGCGCTGGAAGAAGTAGTTGGGGATGGGCGGCAGCTCGTAGAAGTCGGAGGCCGCGCTGGCGATGTCGGGGCTCGGCTTCTCGATTCCCGTGACGAGCGTCGCCGCAAGCTGCTCGGCCGTCAGGTCCCGGAGGCGGACGTCCATCTCCGGCGCCCAGCCGAGCGTCTTCGAGAGGTCGTCCAGGATCGCGCCGCGCTGCTCGGGCACCTGCAGGACTTCCTCGAGAAGGTCCTGCGATCTCGAGCACCTCGTCGCAGACGTAGCCGAGCACCTGCTGAAAGCGGCGGTGCTCCTCCCGGGCGCGGTTGCCGTACAGGATGTCGTCGAACAGCAGCTCTTCCATCATGGAAGGCACCATGCGATCGATCTCCGGTCCCGGCAGGTGGACCAGCACCGACTTCAGTTTGCCGATTTCGGAAGTGACCCGGAGACTCATGACGGCCCGCCAAAGAAAACGCGGATACTACCGGATCGCGGGACCGTGAGAAGTCCCGATCGCCACGTTCGCGCTTCAAGTCATTGAGGAGACGAGGCCTCCGCGATGCGCATTCGCGCGCCGCGGCCGGCACTCCGAACGTCAGGACGGCGGCAGGAGGGGGACGGCCGAAGAGCTCGGGGCCTCGGATTCGGCGTTGGCTTTTTCGGAAATCGTCTCGAGCCTCGCCGTGAATCTCTCGAAAGCGCGGGTCGTCTCGTCGAACTGACGGGACGCGTTCGAGAGGTGTCCGCCGAGTTTCTCGAGCGGTCCGCCGACGCGGTCCCAGAGTCGGGACAGCTCGGCGAGGTTCTGGTGCACCTCCTTCGCGTTCTCCTGGAGCGCGATCCCGCGCAGGCCGAGGGCGACCGTCGACAGGTATGCGTAGAGGAGCCTCGGCGAGACGGGGATGACGCGGCGGGACGCCGCGTAGTCCGCCAGCGCGGCCTCCTCGCCGTCGGCGGCGATTTCGGAATAGACCGCCTCGGCGGGCACGTACATGAGGGCGAAGTCGCAGGTTCCACTCGCGGGGCGGATGTACTTTTCCGCGATCGAATCCACGTGCCGCTTGACGTCCCGCGCGAACTGCTGCCGCGCGCGCCGCCTGTCGCCCTCGTCCTCGAGCTCCCGCGCCCGGCGGTAGTTCTCGAGCGGAAACTTGCTGTCGATCGGAACGACGCGATCCTGCACGTAGACGACCGCATCCACGACGACGCCGTCGCCGAGCGGATGCTGCGTCGCGAACGATCCCGGCGGAAGGGCCTGCGCGAGGGCCTGCTCGAGGAACATCTCCCCGAGCGTGCCGCGCAGCTTGGGAGGCTTCAGCAGGTCCTCGAGGCGCGTCACTTCGCCGGCGAGCTTCTCGATGCGCTGCGAGGCCTCGTGCAATCGGCCGAGCTTCTCCCCGACTTCGCGGAGCAGGTTCCCGGACTTGCCGAGGTGGTCGGCGATCGACTGCTGGCCGGAGTCCAGCCGGTTCTCCACGCCGACGACCCGGGTCTCGAGCGAGCCGCGCAGCTCCTGGAACCGGTGATCGAGGGACTGCGAAGCCTCGCGAGCGCGGGCGGTCTCGGACAACAGCACGTCGATGCGCGCCGAGGATTCCCGGCTTCGCGCCAGCATGAGCGCCGCGGCCGCCGCTCCGAGCGCGAGGATCGCGAGCGCCAGGACGATCAGGATCGCCGACGAAGACATCCTCTTCAGGATAGCGCCGGAACGGACAAATGACGTCCGGGCGGTTTCGGATCTCCGATTTCGGCGGGCCGGCCCTCTGGCAAGCCGCCCCCGACGGTGCGACAATGGCCGGACGATGGCGCTCGACGGACCCGAGAATCGCCCGAAAAAGGAGTCCGCGGAAGACCGCGAGATCGAGTACCTCATGTGCAGCCAGTGCGGCTCGCCCTGCTACGTCTTCGAGATGGAGGGCAGCCGGATCGCCGAGGCGACATGCCTGGTCTGCGGCAACGACGAGGTCCGCTTCTTCAACATCGGGGAGGAAGCCGGCACGGACGATGAGTGAGTCGTACGTCAATCCGCTGACCGAGCGCTACGCGTCGGCGGAGATGTCGGCCCTCTTCTCCCCTCGCTTCAAGTTCGAGACCTGGCGCCGGCTGTGGCTGTGGCTCGCGGAGGAAGAGCGGCGGCTCGGCCTTCCGGTCTCGGAAGAGGCGATCGCCGCGATGCGCGGCGCATCTGTCGGACATCGACTTCGCCGCCGCCGCCGCCGAGGAGGCGAAGACCCGGCACGACGTGATGGCGCACGTCCGCGTCTTCGGAGCGGCGGCTCCCGCCGCCCGCGGGATCATTCACTGGGGCGCGACGTCCGCCTACGTGACCGACAACACCGACCTGATCCAGATGCGCGACGGCCTCGCGCTGGTGGAGAGGCGCCTCGTCTCGGTCCTGAAGAAGCTCCGCGACTTTGCGCTCGCCCATCGCGACCTGCCCGCCCTCGCTTACACGCACTTCCAGCCCGCTCAACCGACGACCGTCGGCAAGCGCGCCACCCTCTGGGCGTCGGATCTGCTCCTCGATCTCGAGCAGGCGCGAGAGGTCCGCGGAGGCCTGCGCTTCCTCGGCGCCAAGGGCGCGACCGGAACGCAGGCCTCCTTTCTGCGGCTCTTCGAGGGCGATTCCGCCCGGGTCGAGGAGCTCGATCGGGCGCTCTCCGCCCGCGCGGGATTCGCCCAGGCGCCAGTTGGTCTCGGGCCAGACCTACTCCCGCAAGCAGGACGACCGCGTCGTCCACGTGCTCTCCGGGCTCGCGCAGTCGGCGCACAAGATCGCCACCGATCTGCGCCTGCTGCAGCACGAGGGCGAGCTCGAGGAGCCGTTCGAAACGTCGCAGATCGGCTCTTCCGCCATGCCCTACAAGCGAAACCCCATGAGGGCCGAGAGAGTCTGCTCGCTCGCCCGCCACGTCATCGCGCTCTCGCTCGACACCGCGATGACGGCCGCGACGCAGTGGCTCGAGCGCACGCTCGACGACTCGGCCAACAAGCGCATCGCCGTTCCCGAGGCCTTCCTCGCGAGCGACGCGATCCTGATCCTCCTCGACAACGTTCTCGGCGGCCTCGTCGTTCACCCCGAGGTTTCGCTCCGACGCCTCGAGGCCGAGGCGCCATTTCTCGCCACGGAGAACCTCATGATGGAGGCCGTGCGGCGCGGGGGCGACCGGCAGGAGCTCCACGAGCGCCTGCGCGTCCATGCGCGCGCGTCCGCGGATGACCGCGCGAAGAGTGGAGCACCGGCCGACCTCCTCGATCGCCTCGCCGGGGACGCCGCCTTCGGCCTGACCCGCGAAGAGCTCTCGGCCGCGGCGGCGCCGGCCCGGCTCGTCGGCCGTTCTGCCGAACAGGTGGAGATCTTCGTCCGGGAGGAGCTCGATCCGGCGCTCTCCGGTGCCGAAACCGCTTCGAGCGCCCCGGTCCGCGTTTGAGTCCTTCGCGCCGGGCCGCCGCCCGTGCGCTCGCCGCGGTCGCGCTCCTCTGCGCTGCGGCCTGCGCCTCGCGGAAGGCGTCGGGACCCGTCCCGGTTTCGCACCCGATTCCGGCGGAGGAAGCCACCCGCGGATGGAACGAGGAAGGTCTCGCGTCCTGGTACGGAGGCAACGACGGCTTCGAGGGAAAACCCACCGCCTCCGGCGAGATCTACGACTCCGGGAGGCTGACCGCCGCGCACCGCGACCTTCCGCTCGGAACCGTCGTGGACGTCCGCAGCCTCGACAACGGCCGCGTCGTTCGCGTGCGCATCAACGACCGCGGACCCTTCGTCCAGGGGCGCATCATCGACCTTTCCCGCGCCGCGGCGGAGCAGATCGCGATGATCGGCCCGGGCGTCGCGAAAGTCCGGATCGTCGTGGTCACCGAAGGCGTCGAGGTGGCGCCGGTCTCCCCGAGCGGCCTGTGGGCGGTCCAGGTCGGCTCGTTCGGCGAGAGGCCTCGCGCCGACCGCCACGCCGATCGGGTGCGCGCCGCGGGATTCCGCGTGTACTTCGAGCCGTATCAGGGCCTCACCCGCGTCAAGGTCGGCCCCGTCGACTCGCGCGCCGACGCCGAGGACACGCTCGCGCGCCTCGAGCAGGCGGGGTTCGAAGGAATCGTCGTCGCCGCGAGCCCGTAGCCCCGAAGGCACGGCGGGCCGAGTCAGACCGGATCACATTCCAGAGGGACCCCTCACCCCAACCCTCTCCCGGGGGGAGAGGGGGTAAGAGTCGCTCCCGCCACACTGCGGCGAAAGCTCGCGGCGTGAGAAGTCACCCGAGCGAAGCGAGGGTGGAGGCTCACGCCGCGGGAGCCGGAGCGCAGTGAGGGGCCAGCCGGGCGGTCGAGCCCCTTTGGGCGAGCCGCCCGGCGGTGCGCCGCGCGGCGCCTCGCGCCGCAACGGCGCAGGCCCCGAACGCAGCGGAGGCGACGTATAGAATCCCCGCCTCCCATGAGCTCCGTGACGTCGGCGATCGTCTGCCGCGGCCTGAAGAAACACTACGCCGACGTGAAGGCGGTCGACGGCCTCGACCTCGAGGTGCGCGCGGGTGAGTGCTTCGGGCTCCTCGGCCCGAACGGCGCCGGCAAGACGACGACCATCGAGATCCTCGAAGGGCTCACCGCGCCGGACGAGGGCGACGTCGTGATCCTCGGCCGCCGCTGGGGAAGCCAGGAACGGGACCTGCGCGAGCGCCTCGGCATCTCGCTCCAGGAGAGCCGCCTCACCGAGAAGCTGACCGTCTTCGAGACGCTCTCGCTCTTTCGCTCCTTCTATGCGCGCGGGCGCGACCCGGAGCGCCTCATGGCCGACCTCTCGCTCGAGGAGAAGCGGGACGCCCGGGTCGGCAAGCTCTCGGGTGGACAGCGTCAGCGTCTCGCGGTGGCCTGTGCGCTCGCCGGCGATCCGGAGCTGCTCTTTCTGGACGAGCCGACCACGGGGCTCGATCCGCAGAGCCGCCTCCAGCTGTGGGAGCGGGTCGCCGCCTACAAAGCGGCGGGACGAACGGTCCTGCTCACGACGCACTACATGGAGGAGGCCGAACGCCTGTGCGACCGCGTGGCGGTCGTGGATCACGGCCGGATCATCGCGCTCGGCTCGCCGGCCGAGCTCATCGCGCGTCTGCACGCGCCCCACATCATCGAGTTCTCGACCGAACCCGCCGTCGACGACGCGTTGCTGTCGCGCATCCCCGGCATCGGCGACCGCCGCCAGCGCGACGACCGGTGGCTTCTGGCCGCCCCGTCGCTCGCCGAGGCCGTGCCGGCGCTGCTGTCGGCCCTCGACCGCGTCGGCGCCAGGCTGGTCTCGCTCTCGACGCACCGCGCGACTCTCGAGGACGTCTTCCTGTCGCTGACCGGCCGCGAGCTGCGCGATGAGTGACCGTCAACATCCCCTGGCGGCGCTGACGAAGACGCGGGTGCTCGAGTTCGTGCGCGAGCCCGAGGCTCTGTTCTGGGTGTTCGCCTTTCCCATCCTCATGGCCCTCGTGCTCGGCTTCGCCTTCCGGGACCGGCCGCCCGACCCCGTTCCGGTGGGCATCGTCGCCGGACCGACCGCGGACGAGATCTCCCGGGCCCTCGCGGTGCCGGGCACGGTGAAGCCGGCGGTCTACCCGAGCCGCGCCGACGGAATCGAGGCCCTCCGCACGGGAAAGATCGCCCTGCTCGTCGAGGAGTCGAGCGGGCTCGTCTACCACCTCGATCGGACGCGTCCCGACGCGCGCATCGCGCGCCTCGAGGTGGACGACGCCCTCCAGCGCGCCCGCGGGCGAAGGGACCCGGCGCCGGCGCGCGAGTCGCTCATCCACGAGCCCGGCTCGCGCTACATCGACTTCCTGCTGCCCGGCATCCTGGGCCTGAACCTGATGGGCACGGGCATCTGGGGCATCGGCTACTCGATCGTGAACTCCCGTCTGAAGAAGACGCTGAAGCTGATGGTCGCCACGCCGATGCGGAAGTCGGATTACCTGCTCGCGCAGATGTTCTCGAGGTTCATCTTCCTCGTCGTCGAGGTCGTCGTGATTCTCGTCTTCGGCGTCGTGGCCTTCCACGTTCCGATTCGCGGCTCGATCGCCCTGCTCGCGTGCATCACCGTGTTCGGGACCCTCTGCTTCGGAGGCATGGGCCTGCTCGTCGCCGCCCGCGCCAAGACGCTCGAGGCGGCCAACGGGCTGATGAACCTGGTGATGGTCCCGATGTGGCTCCTCTCGGGCGTCTTCTTCTCCTCGGAACGATTCCCGAAGGCGGTCCAGCCGCTCATCCAGGCGCTGCCGCTGACCGCGCTGAACAACGCGCTGCGCGCGGTGATGCTCGAGGGGCGAGGGGTCGCGGCCGTCGGTGCCTGGCTCGGGATCCTGGCCGTCTGGGCCGTCGTTTCCTTCTCCGTGGCCCTCAAGATCTTCCGCTGGCAGTAGCCGGGATATCCTTCCGCCGCCGTCCCCGCGGTGGTTTCGGAGGATTCGAGATGGACACGCTCGTCGTCAACCAGGGCGAGGTGGCGCGCCTCCTGCCCATGAAGGAATGCATCGAGGTGATGGCGCGGGCTTTCGCGGCGCTCGCGCGGGGCGGGGCGACGATGCCCCAGCGCCAGATCGTCTGGCTGCCCGACCGGTCGGCGGCGCTGGGACTGATGCCCGCCCAGTCGAGCGAACTCGGCGCGATCGGGGTCAAGGCCGTCACGTTCTTCCCGCGCAACGAGGGCACGGAGCTCGATTCGCACCAGGGCGCGGTCCTCCTCTTCGAGTCGGGCCGGGGTCGCCTGCTCGCCGTGATCGACGCGACCTCGGTGACCGCGATCCGCACCGCCGCCGTCACGGCGCTCGCCACGCGCCTGCTCTCCCGGGAGGACGCGGGAGACCTCGCCCTCGTCGGCTCCGGCGTGCAGGCGCGCACGCACCTCGAGGCTCTGCTCCTGGTACGGCGCATTCGCCGGGTCCGCGTGGCGAGCAAGACGATGGAGCGCGCCCGAGCCTTCGCGGATCGCGAAACGAAGCGGCACGGCATCGCGATCGAGCCGTGCGACTCCGTCCGCAAGGCGGTCGAGGGCGCGGACCTCGTCTGCGCGGCGACGTCCTCGCGTGAGCCGGTCGTCCTCGGAGAATGGCTGTCTCCCGGGGCGCACGTCAACGCGGTGGGATCGAGCGTTCCGTCGGCCCGCGAGCTCGACGCCGCGGCGGTCTCGAAGTCGCGTCTCTTCGTGGACCGCCGGGAGGCGGCGCTCGCCGAGGCCGGCGACTTTCTCCTCGCGAAGAAAGAAGGCGCCGTGGGGGACGATCACATCGCGGCGGACCTCGGCGAGCTCGTCGTCGGCGCCGTCCCGGGACGCCGCTCCGCCTCCGAGATCACGCTCTTCAAGTCGGTCGGCCTCGCGATCGAGGATCTCGCCGCGGCCCAGCACATCTACAACAAGGCGAGGGGCGCCGGCATCGGCAAGTTCCTCGAGTTCGGCGGAGGGCGCCACGAGGCCGGCTGAGCCTCTCGAAGCGGTCGGCCTCGAAGAGATCCGGGCCGCCCGGACGCGGATCGCGGGCTCGGCCATCCGGACTCCCCTGATACGGCTCGCCGTCGACGGCCCCGCGGAGATCCACCTCAAGCTCGAGTGCCTCCAGCCGATCGGCTCCTTCAAGCTTCGCGGCGCCGGCAACGCCATGGCTCTCGCTTCCCCGGAGTCTCTCTCCCGCGGCGTCTATACCGCGTCGGCAGGCAACATGGCGCAGGGCGTGGCCTGGAACGCGCGCCGGCTCGGGATCCCGTGCACCGTGGTCGTCCCGGACCATGCCCCGCGCGCCAAGCTCGACGCCGTCGAGCGGATGGGAGCTCGCATCGTCAAGGTGACGGTCGATCGGTGGTGGCAGGTGCTGGCCGAGCATCGTTATCCCGGAATCGACGGCCTCTTCATCCACCCGGTCTCCGATCGCGCCGTCATCGCGGGCAACGGCACGATCGGCCTCGAGATTCTCGAGGACCTTCCCGACGTCGAGACCGTGCTCGTCCCCTGGGGCGGCGGCGGGCTCTCGTGCGGCATCGCCTGCGCGATCCGAGCCCGGTCGCCGGCGGCGAGAGTCTTCGGCTGCGAGATCGAAACGGCCGCCCCCCTGTCGGCCTCCCTCGCCGCAGGACGTCCGACCGACGTCGACTACCGGGCGAGCTTCGTGGACGGGATCGGCGCGAAGAGCCTTCTTCCGGAGATGTGGCCCCTCGCTCGAGCGGTCCTCGCCGGCGCTCTCGTCGTCTCGCTCGCCGAGACCGAATCCGCCCTGCGACTCCTCGCGTCCCGGGCCCGCGTCGTCGCCGAAGGTGCCGGGGCCGTTCCCGTCGCGGCCGCGGTCTCGGGCCGGGCCGGCGAGGGACGGATCGTCTGCGTGGTGTCGGGAGGAAACATCGACCCCGAGAAGCTCGGCGCGATCCTCTCCCGCGGAGCGGCCGCCCGCTAGAACCGCCAGCCGGCCAGGAAGACGGAGCAGTTCAGGCCGAGGTTCGGCAGGGCCGTATTGGCGTTCGAGACGTGCGACCAGCGCCACTCGAGCGTCCAGGCCTGCCCGTTCGGCAGCGCGCCGCGCACGCCGGCGGCTCCCTCGACGAGGAAGTTGAACCGCCGGTCGATCTCGTCGAGCTCCGTCAGGTCCGTCCAGCCGAATCCCACGCCCACCATGGCATAGGGAAGAACTCTCCCCGACCCGACATAGAAGCGCACTCCGGCGGGGACGACCCCGACCATGTATCCCTCCGGGGAGAAGTACCGCGCGAGGTGCCCCTCGGCGACCCATTCGAAGCGCGAGCCCAGGCGAAACGACACGCCGGGCTCGAAGAGAAACAGGTGCTCCTCGGACCGGCCCCGATTGACCTTGAACGAGAAACCGTATCCGGCCGAGAGACTCCACTCGGGCGGCCGGCCCTCCGGGATCGGCGCGGCGTCCTGTGCAGAGACCGCGGCGGCGCAAGCCAGAAGGGCCGCCGCCAGGACGGGTCGACACGTCATCCCCGCTTTCTCTCCTCGAGCTCTTCGAGCGTCTTCGGCCAATCGCCTCGCAGCAATTGCGACAACGCTCTGTCTGCAAGGAGCCTGCCTCCGGTCTGGCAGGACGGGCAGTAGTTCGACTCGTTCTCGGCGTAGACGATGCGCTGCACCGGCGTGCCGCAGACCGGGCAGGGCCGGCCGTAGCGGCCGTGGACGGCCATGCCCTCCCGAAACGCGGTGACCTTCTCGGGGAACCGACCCGCCGCCTCCTTCAGGAGCGCGGCGGTCCACTCGGCGAGAACGCCTCGCACGGCCGCGTGCAGACGCGCGATCTCCTCCTCCGACAGCCGCCGCGTGAGCTTCGCGGGCGAGAGCCTCGCCCGGTGGAGGATCTCGTCGGAGTAGGCGTTGCCGATCCCGGAGAAGAGCCGCGGATCGGTCAGGGCCCGCTTCAGCGTGTGGCTCTCGCGCGTCAACGCCTCCCGAAAGGCCGGGAGGTCCGCGTCGAGGACCTCGAGCCCTCCGCGGTCGAAGGCGCCCAGGGCGTCGCGTCCGCGCGCGAGGTGGAGCGACGCGCGCTTCCGGGTGCTCGCCTCCGACAGGACGACGGAGCCGTGCTCGAAATCGAACGCCGCGAGGGCGCCGCGTCCCCCGACCCGCGCGCCGCGCTTCTTCCAGTGCAGCCGGCCCGCGATCATCAGGTGCAGGACGACGAAGAGATCTCCCTCGAGCGCGAAGACGATCCGCTTGCCGATCCGTTCGAGACCGGTGACCTCCCTTCCGAACGCCTCTGAGATCGGCGGCGCCGTCGAGCGGAGGAGGAAGGGACTGCCGAGGCGGATCGATTCGAGCCGGCGCCCGAGGACCCGCGAGGAGAGGGCGGCGAGGTAGGCGGAAATGTCCGGCAGCTCGGGCACGGCGGCGCAAGCTTAGCCCGTTAGAATGCGTCGCCCAACGCATCGCATCCCGACGAAAAGGAGTTTGGCATGAGCTGGTTCATGGCGGTCATCGTCCGTGGAGCGCACGTCGGCGGAAGGCTCGAAGACGAGCGGCTCGGCGATCTGCTCTATCGCCTGATCGAGGCGGCCGACGCCGACGCGGCGTACGAGCGCGCCGTCGAGCTCGGCCGGGCCGAGAGCGACGACTACGACGACGAAGACGGAACGTCGGTGACGCTGGCGTACCTCGGTCTCGCCGACCTGACCGAGATCGGGCCGGTGGCACCCGGACACGGCACCATCGTCTACAGTCAGCTCCTTCCCCACCGGCCGTCCGAGATGGTCGTGACGGCGAAGGAAGAGTTGACGGTCTTCGAGCCGGCCGACCCGCTCGACTCGGAGGAGGACGAGGACGCGGGGGGCGAGAAGGATTGAGGATTCGGCGAAGTACACTTCCCCTTCCATGATTCTCGTCACGGGCGCCACCGGGCGGATCGGCCGAGAGCTCGTCGGCGAGCTCGCCGCCGGGCGCGCGAAATTTCGCGCCCTCGTGCGGAGCTCCGGCAAGGCCGAGACGATCCGGATCGCCGGGGGTGAAGCCGTCGTCGGGGATTACGCCGAGCCGACCGTGCGGCAGGCGGCCCTCGAGGGCGTCGACACCCTGTTCCTCCTGACGCCGGCATCCCGCGACAAGGTCGCCGCCGAAACCGCCCTCGCCGAGACGGCCGCCCGATCCGGCGTCTCTCGGATCGTCAAGATCTCGGCCGACGGCGCCGACTCGGCCGCGCCGCCGATCTTCGCCCGTCTTCATCGCGACGTCGAGCGCCGGATCGAGGACCTCGGAACCGCGTGGACGTTCCTGCGCCCGAGCTTCTTCATGCAGAACTACTTCACGTATGCCGAGAGCATCCGGTCGCACGGCGCGATCTTCGCGTCGGCGGGATCGGGGCGGCACGCCGACATCGACGTGCGCGACATCGCCGCCGTGGCGGCGCGCGTCCTGACCGAGGACGGCCACGACGGGCGCGCCTATGCGTTGACCGGTCCGGAGGCCCAGTCTCTCGGCGAGGCGGCCCGCAAGATTTCGACGATCTCCGGCCGCGACGTCCGCTTCGTCGACGTCCCGCCCGAAGACGCCCGCAAGGCGATGGTCGCCACGGGAATGACGGAGTGGCTGGCGGACTCCCTGCTCGACCTCTTCGCCTGGTACCAGCGCGGAGAAGGGACGACCAACGGGTCGGCGGTCACCGGCGACGTCGAAGAAATCCTCGGCCGGCCGCCGCGCTCCTTCGAGAGCTTCATCCGGGAGAACGTGCAGACCTTCGGCGGCTGATTCGGGCCGGCGGGAAGCCCGGCGTCAGGAGAGTTGCGCCGGGGGCTTCGTCAGGAGGCGCGCGCGGCGCGCGTGGCGCTCCAGGGCGAGACGAACGAGCTCGTCGAGCAGGCGAGGGAGCGGCAGGCCGCTCGCCTCCCACAGCTTCGGGTACATCGAAATCGCGGTGAACCCCGGCAGCGTGTTGATCTCGTTGACGAGGACGCGGCCGCTTCCGCGCTCCAGGAAGAAATCCACGCGGGCCATTCCCGAGACGCCGCACAGGCGGAACACCTCGACCGCGAGCCGCCGCGCCGTCTCCGCCACCTCGGCGGGCACGTCCGCCGGAATGATCAGCCTCGCCTTGTCCTCGCGGTACTTGTCGTCGTAGTCGTAGAACTCGTGGCCGGGGACGATCTCGCCGGGAATCGTCGCCCTGGGATCGAGGTCGCCGAGGACGGCGCACTCGAGCTCGCGGCCTTCGATGCCCTCCTCGGCGAGCGCGCGTTCGTCGTAGCGGAGAGCCGCGGCGATCGCGGCGGGGAGATCCTCGCGCCGCTTGACCTTGGTCACGCCGACCGAAGATCCGCCGTTGGCGGGCTTCACGAAGATCGGGAGCGGGAGCGAGTCCGCGCGGGAGGACTCCTCCGGCCCGAGCACGACGACGGCCCTCGGAGTCGGAATCCCGGCGTCCCGGAGAAGCGCCTTGAAGACGCCCTTGTCCATGCCGACGGCCGAGGCCGTCACGCCCGCCCCGACGTACGGAACGCCCAGGGTCTCGAGGAAGCCCTGAAGCGCCCCGTCCTCCCCGGTCGTGCCGTGGATGATCGGAAAGACGACGTCGATCCGCCCGGGAGCGATCTCGGCCGGCACCAGCGCCGTGCCCGCCGTCTCGGCCGTGCGGAACCGCGGCGGCACCTCGCCCGCGGACAACAGCCCCGACGATTCGGCCGGCGGCAGGAACCGTCCCCCCTCGTTCACCGCGATCGCGACGACTTCGTACTTCTCGGGGTCGAGCGACGCGGCGATCGTCCGCGCCGACACCCGCGAGACCTCGCGTTCGACCGACTTTCCTCCGAAGAGGACCGCGACGCGGACCCGGCTCACCCGCTCACCAGCTCACCACGCGGACGTCCTCGACCGCCGGAATCGCGCGCAGGCGGTCGAGAACGGCTTCCGCGGGCGCCGAGTCGACGGCGATCACCGCCGCCGCGCGCTCGCCGCCGCCGCGCGCGAGCGAGAAGTTGGCGATGTTCACGCCGGCCTCGCCGAGGATCGTTCCGACGCTGCCGACCACCCCGGGCACGTCGCGATTGCGCAGGAAGACGATGGTTCCCTCCGGACGGAACTCGAGCGGCAGATCGTCGACGTGCACGACCCGGGCATCGGTCCCCGAGAAGAGCGTCGCGTCCGCGGTCGATCGCGAGGTGCCTCCCGAAAGCGAGACGCGCATCGAGCGGGCGTAGGGGCCCGGGTTCTCGTGCCGCGTCTCGGAGACCGAGACGCCGCGGTCCTGGGCGAGGAAGAGGGCATTGACGAAGTTGACGGTCTCCGGGGTGTGCTTCTCGAGCGCGCCCTTGACGGCCGCGACGGCCACCGGACGCAGCATGTCCTCGGGAAGCCCCCAGGTCTCGACCGCCAGGCGCGAGAACTGTCCTCCGAGCAGCATCGAGAGGAAGTGCGAAGTCCGCTCCGCCAGGCGCATCCACCCGGCCGCGCCGTCGGCATCCTTGGGCCCGCGAAACGGCAGATTGACGGCCGGAACGTAGGCCGCACCGGCCAGCGCGGCGAGAAGCGCCTCGACCGTCTGGACCGACACGCGCTCCTGCGCCTCCACCGTCGAGGCGCCGAGGTGCGGTGTCGCGACGACGTTCGAAAGCTTCAGGATCGGGTCGGCCGGATCGGGCGGCTCGGGCTCGAACACGTCGAGCGCCGCTCCGGCGAGGCGGCCGTCCTCGAGCGCCGCCAGGAGCGCGCCCCGATCCACGAGGCTGCCGCGGGCGACGTTGACGAGGACGGCGCCGCGCTTGATCCGGGCGAGCTCCGCGGCGCCGAGCAGCGGTTTGCCCTTTCCGACGGCGGTCGAGTGCAGCGTGATGACGTCGGACTGCGCGAGCAGCTCGTCGAGCGTCAGAAGCGGAACCCCCATCTCGCGCGCCTTCTCCGCGGGGAGGTACGGGTCGTGCGCGAGCACGCGCGCCTCGAACGCCCGGGCGCGCGCCGCGACCCGCGAGCCGACCTGTCCGAGTCCGACGATGCCCACGGTCTTCCCCGCGAGCTCGGTGCCGACGAACTTCGACTTCTCCCACTTGCCCTGAGCCATCGAGGCGGCGGCGGCGGGAATCCGGCGCAGCAGGGCGAGGAGCACCGCGAAGGTGTGCTCGACCGCCGAGACGACGTTGCCCGTCGGAGAGTTGAGCACGAGGACGCCGCGCGCCGAGGCCGCCGGCACGTCCACGTTGTCGACCCCGACGCCCGCCCGGCCGACCACCGTGAGCCTCGGCGCGGCGGCGAGAAGCGCCGCGTCCACGCTCGTCGCGCTTCGCACCAGCAGCGCGTCCGCCTCGGCGAGGGCGCCGAGGAGCGCCTCGCGGCTCGCCCCCGCGAGGTCCACGACTTCGTGGCCGGCCTGGCGCAGGAGATCGAGGCCGGCCGCCGACACCTTCTCGGCGACGACCACGCGGCTCACGCCGCGGACTCCGCCGCGCTCTCGTCGAGAGCGGCGAGCAGCTGCTCGAGCGAGGCGAGATCCACGTCGCCCATGTGACCGATCCGGAAGGCCGAGGCCTTCCAGGGACCGTATCCCCCGCCGATCGTGAACCCGCGCTTCTTGACGCGCTCGACGAGGGCCTCCGGGGAAATCCCGGGCCGCGGCCGGAGGCACGAGACGGTCCACGAGCGCGACCCCTCGGGCGCGGCGAAGGAGTGGCCGCGCTCGGAGGCCCAGGCCTCCGTCCGTTCGCGCAGCGCGTCGTGGCGCGCCCATCGGGCCTCGATCGTCTCGGCGAGGATGTGGTCGAGCTGTACGTCGAGCGCGAACAGGTGGGGGGTCGAGGGCGTGTAGGGCGTCTGGCTCTTCGCGGCGAAGGCCTCGGCCTCCGAAAGACGGAGGTAATGCGCCCTCGAGCGTTCCTTCGCCCGCGCGCGAAACCGATCCGACGCGAACGCCAGGCCGAGACCGGGCGGCAGCGCGAAGGCCTTCTGGGACCCCGTCAGCGCGAAGTCGAGCCTCCACGCGTCGCACTCGACGGGCGAGCCGGCCATCGACGTCACGACGTCGGCGAGGACGAAGGCGTCGGAGCTTTCCCGGACCGCGCGCGCGATCGCCCCCAGATCGTTCAGAACGCCGGTGGACGTCTCGGAGTGGACGACGGTGACGGCCTCGTAGCGGCCCTTCTTCAGGGCGCGCCGCACCTCGTCCGGATCCACCGGCGAGCCCCACGGCGTCTCGAGCGCGTCGACGGCGAGGCCGAGGTCGCGCGCGCACGCGGCCCAGCGCTCCGAGAAGGCGCCGCAGGTGATCGCGAGCACGCGCTCCGGCATCAGGTTCAGAAGCGCCGCCTCCCAGAGCCCCGTCGCGGCCGAGGTCGCCGTGAAGACGAAGCCGTTCGTGCGGAAGACGCGCGCGAGCCTGGTCGGGATGTCGGCGTAGAGATCGGCGAACGTCTTGCCGCGGTGGCCGATCGCCTCGTGGGCCATCGCCTGCCGCACGGCGTCGCGAACCCACACGGGGCCCGGCAGAAAGAAGCGGACCTGTCCGGGCTTTCCGCCCGTCGAGTCGAAGGGTGCCGTCATGAGGAGCCCGATATTACTTGCGATCGCCGGGGGCCAGCCAGGACGGCACGTCGGCGATCGAATCGAGAAAGGCGTCCGGCCGCACGCGGGACAGCTCCTCGCGCGTGCGCGACCCTCCGGGAATCAGCGCCACGCGGCAGCCCGCGGCGCGCGCGAACTCGAAATCCACTTCCATGTCGCCGACGACCGCGGTTTCGAGCGGCGACGCGCCGGCCTGCTCCATCAGCCGCACGAGCATGGCCGGGTCGGGCTTGGCCGGCGTCGCGGCGTCCGGGCCGGCGACGTCGCGGAATCGCCCCGCGACGCCCCGAGCCTCGAGGATCATCCGCGAGAACGCCGACGGCTTGTTCGAGGCGACGGCCATCGGATGCCCGCGGACCTCGAGGGCCTCCAGGACCCCGGCGACCCCCGGGAGCAGGTGCGACTTGGGGACGGCGACTTCGGGATACCGCTCGCGAAACAGGCGAACCCCGTCGGCGGCGCGATCCGCGCCGACGGCCTTCTCGAGAAGGCGCTCGAGACCGTGGCCGACCATGCCTCGGACTTCGGAGGCCGGCAGCTCCGGGGCGCCCAGCCTTCGCATCGCGTAGGCGAGGGCATCCGCGATGGCGGCGTATCCGTCGATGAGCGTGCCGTCGAGATCGAAGACGACGAAGGCGGGACGGCTCACGCCGTCTTTCGGCTGCCGTTGCCCGACTCCCGGCCTTCCCGGTCGAGGCCGGCCGCGCGCACGACGGTCGCGACGATCGCGTCCCAGTCGCCGAAGGAGAGCGTGGGAACCGAGCCCTGGAACGGACCATCCGAGATGCGGGCGACGGGCTCGACCACCTCGGGGCGCGAGACGCCGGTCCGGATCACCTCGATCTTCGGCATCGGCAGCGACTTGTAGCCTTCCACCAGGACGAGGTCGCACTCGCGGAACTCCCGCCGCAGCACCCGCTCGAACTCCTCCTCCTCGCCGAAACGGCGCGCGCTCGTGCGTCCCGGCGTCACGAGCGCGGCGACGGCGGCTCCGGCCGCGGCGTGGCGCTGCGAGTCCTTGCCCGCGACGTCGTCGTCGACGTCCCGCGTGGTGTGCTTGATCGTTCCCACGACGAGTCCCCGGGCCTTGAGGCGCGGCACGAGCTCCACCAGGATCGAGGTCTTGCCCGAGTCGTGTCCGCCGACGAGGGCGACGACCGCCGGGCGGCGGTCGGGATAGAGCAGATGCGCTTCCCGCCGCGCCTGGAACTGGCGCGCCCCCTCGTAGTGCCGCGCGATCTCGCCGCGCAGCCCCTCCCCCGCCTCGATGGTCTCGCGGAACGCGCGCGAGCCCGTCAGCAGGTCGATCGCGGGGCGATCGTCGAACTCGTAGGGCTCGGTCCGCCACCGGAAGTCGAGCGGGGCCGCCTTTCGCGCGGCTTCGACGATGCGCAGGCCGGTCTGAAAGGGCCGGAACGCGGCGCGTTCGGTGACATGGATCCGCGCGCCGCCGCAGGTCTGCCCCGCGTGCTTGTCGAACATCGGCCGGAACTGCACCGGCAGAAACGCGACGCCGGGCAGGGCGAGCGCGTTCAGCGTGTCGGCGAAGGCCGCCGGGTCGAGCCACGGGGCGCCGAAGACCTCGAAGGGCCGCGTCGTGCCGCGACCCTCCGAGAGATTGGTGCCCTCGAGCAGGCACAGGCCCGGATAGACGAGCGCGGTGTCGGTCGTGGGCATGTTCGGCGAGGGAGGAATCCAGGGCAGCCCCGCGTCCGCGTATCCACGATCCCGGGCCCAACCGGCCGCCGGACTGACGACGAGGTCGAGATCGAGCCGGCGCTCGGCCGCGAAGAGGCGCGCGAGCTCCCCGGCCGTCATGCCGTGGCGGACCGGAATGGGATGGAGTCCCACGAAGGTCAGGTAGCCCGCGGAGGCGGGCGCGCCCTCGACCTCGCCGCCGATCGGATTGGGCCGGTCGCAGACGACGAAGCGCAGCCGCGAGGCGGCGCACGCCTCCATGGCCAGCAGCATCGTCCAGATGTAGGTGTAGTAGCGGCTGCCGACGTCGGCGACGTCGAAGACGATCGCTTCGAGATCGGCGAGATGCTCGCGCCGGGGCTTCAGGCTCTCCGCGCCGGGGCCGTAGAGCGACACGATGGGAAGTCCCGAAGGCGCGTGGATCGAGCCCTGGACCGCCTCCATGTAGACCGCTCCGCCCTCCAGGCCGTGCTCGGGCCCGAAGAGGCGGACGAGGCGCACGTTCGACGCGGCGCGCAGCGCCTTCCACGTCGGCACGCCGCCGGACGTCATGCCCGAGGCGTTGGTGATCAGGCCGACCCGCTTGCCGGCCACCGGCCACGGCTTTTCCAGTAGGACGTCGATCCCGAAGCGGACGGAGCTCATCGGCGCGGGATCTTAGCCTGAGGCGGAGGGATGGTCGGGGCGTTCGCCTCGGACGAGAGCGGCGGCGTGGCCGAGGACCGGCAGGATGGCCGCCAGGCAATCCGCGGCGCCCTTCGGCGAGCCGGGCAGAGCGACCACGAGCGCCCGCCGCCGCACGCCGACGACCTGCCGCGAGAGATAGGCCGCCGGGAAGCCGTGCGAGGTGTCGGCGCGCATCTTCTCGGCGAGGCCCGGAACCTCGAAGTCGAGGACCGAGCGCACCCCTTCGGGAGTGCGGTCGCGGGGCGCGACGCCGGTGCCGCCGGTCAGCACGACCAGGTCCGCGCGATCGTCGTCGGTGCGGGCCCGTATCGCGCGGGCGACCTCGTCCGCTCCATCCGGGATCGTCGCCCGGTCCACGATCCGATGCGCGATCCCCGAGCGCGCGAGGGCCTCCTCGCAGGCGGGGCCGCCCCGGTCGGGCCGGGCTCCGGCCGAGACCCCGTCGGAAACGGTCAGGATCGCGACGCGGAGTGTCACCCGGCTAATATAGACCGCTCATGGCGCCACTCGACCGGCTCGGCCGCCCGCTCGGCAACCTCCGCCTCTCGGTGACGGACCGGTGCAACCTGCGCTGCTCCTACTGCATGCCGGAGAAGGACTACGCCTGGCTTCCCCGCAAGGACATTCTGGATTTCGAGGAGATCGGCCGGCTGGCCGACGTCTTCGGAGAAATGGGCGCGGAGCGGATCCGACTGACCGGCGGCGAGCCGCTCGTCCGGCAGGACCTGCCTCGGCTGGTGCGCCTCCTCGCGGGCAAGCCGTGGCTGCGCGATCTCGCCATGACGACCAACGGCGTGCTCCTCGAAGCGCACGCGAAGAGCCTGCGCGACGCGGGCCTCCACCGGATCACGGTCAGCCTCGACACGCTCCGGCCGGAGCGCTTCCGTTCGCTCACCCGTTTCGACGAGCTCGACCGGGTGCGGCGCGGCATCGAGGCCGCCGCCGGCGCGGGCTTCGACGCGCTGAAGCTCGATACCGTCGTGATTCGCGGGGTCAACGACGACGAGATCGTGCCCCTGATCGAGCAGGCGAAGGCCTGGGGCGCGGAGATCCGGTTCATCGAGTACATGGACGTCGGCGGGGCGACGCTCTGGTCCCGCGAACGGGTCGTCTCGAGGCAGGGAATCCTGCGCGCGATCTCCGATACGTATGGCCACGTCGAGACGCTCCCGGCCGAAGGGCCGGCGCCCGCCGAGCGGTTCCGCCTCCCCGACGGAACCGTGTTCGGCGTCATCGCCTCGACGACCGCGCCCTTCTGCCGCTCGTGCGACCGTAGCCGGCTGACCGCCGACGGCCTCTGGTACCTGTGCCTGTACGCGGCACAGGGAATCGACCTGCGCGGGCCCCTGCGCCAGGGCGCCTCGAACGAGGAACTGCGGACCCTGATCGGCGGCGCCTGGACGTTCCGGGCGGATCGCGGAGCCGAAGAACGGCTCGGCCTCCGCGAACGCTCGCCCCTGGTGGGCGTCTCCGACCTTCAGAAGGACCCGCACCTCGAGATGCACACGCGAGGCGGCTAGCGTGCTGGAACAGAAGTCCTGTGTTGTTTTGTCTTTGTAGGGGCGGCCCTTGCGGCCGCCCGCGGGCGGGGACAAGCCCCGCCCCTACGACCCTTCGCCATGTAGCGACTTTCGTTACGGAACACTAGCGTCGGGATCAGGGAATCTCGATCTCGCCTTCCGCGACGAGAACCGAGACTCCCCCGATCCTTGCCTCGACGACCGCGCCGTCCCTCTTCTCGACCCTCGCCTCGAGGACGCTCGGCCGGCCCATCTCGACTCCCTGCGCGATGCGCCAGTGGAAGGACCCGTCTCGTTTCGCGTCGAGGCTCGCGAGCGCCGCGGCGAGCGCCACGTTGGCGCTGCCCGTCGCCGGATCCTCGGGCACGCCGTCGAGCGGCGCGAACATTCGAGCGCGCAGGTCGAAGGCGTCGACCGAGCGGACGTAGAGGTGAATGTCGGGGGGCAGACCGCGCGCCGCGATCGCCGCGAGCGCTCCGGAGTCGCTTCGCGCGCGGGCGAGCGCCTTGGCATCGGCGAGCTCGGCGAAGAGAAACGGAAGTCCGACCGAGAAGACGCGGGGCTCGTGGTGGCGCGTCACGATGTCCCGAGGGGAGAGCGAAACGGCGGCCGCGAGCTCCGGGACCGGCGCGGCCGATCCCGCCGAGAACCCCTGCGGAGCGGAGAGCTCGCAGAAGATTGCGCCCCCGCCGCGGCGCTCGACGGTGAGCGGGACCAGGCCGCCCTTCTCCTCGAACGCGATCCTCATCGGAGCTTCGAGCGAGCCGAGCTCGCCCGACGCCGCCAGGACGAAGGCCGTCCCGACGTTGGGATGGCCCGCGAAGGGCACCTCCCGGGCCGGCGTGAAGATGCGGACCCGCCGCGTGTGCCCCGCTTCGGCGGGAAAAACGAACGAGGTCTCGGAGAAGTTGAACTCGCGGGCCACCTGCTGCATCCGGAGATCCGAGAGCCCCCGCGCGTCGGGAAGCACCGCGAGCGGGTTGCCCCCGAACGGAGCGTCGGTGAAGACGTCGCAGTGAAAGTACCGGTACTTCATGGGTCGGCGTTGGCTATGGCCGGCGGTACGTTCCCGACCTCCCCCCCGATTTTTCGAGCAGGACGACCTCTCGGATCGCGGCGGCGCGATCGAGCGCCTTGATCATGTCGTAGAGCGCGAGGCAGGCGGCGGCGACGGCGGTCAGCGCCTCCATCTCGACGCCGGTCTTTCCGGTGATTCGCACCGTCGCCGTCACGACGGCCTCCCGGCGCGCTTTCGCGAGCTCGACGTCGACTTCGACCGACTCGACCGCGAGGGGATGGCAGAGCGGCACGATCTCGGATGTCCGCTTGGCGGCCTGGATCCCGGCCAGGCGCGCCACGGCGAGTGCGTCGCCCTTGGCGAGCCGCCCTCCGGCCAGCGCCTCGAATGCCGCGGCGCTCATCGAGACCGCTCCCCGCGCCACGGCCGCGCGCCGGGTCGCTCCCTTGTCGCCCACGTCCACCATGCGCGCCCGTCCGCGCGCGTCCACGTGAAGCACGCTGCGGCGCAGCGGAGCCGTCCCGCGCGGCCGCCGCGGTTTGTCGCGCCGGGGCTTCTCTCCTTCGCTCACGCCCTCTCCCGGTGTGCCGCGTATTGCTCGAGCGTGTTCAGGTTCTCGAAGGCGAAGCCGGACGGATCCACGGCTCTCCAGTCCGCCTCCTCCAGAATCTCGGCACCCACTTCCCGGACGAGCTCCTGGAGCGACGGATGGCCCTCCGCGATGCGGCGCTGGATCGCCGGAAGAGCAGAGCGGCGCCACACGGCCGCCAGCGGCTGAAGGCGGCCATCGGCGCGGGGCACGACGGCGGCCGCATTCGACGTCAGCGAACGCCCGGCGATCAGGCGGATGACGGCCGGCGGCAGGCCGGGGAGATCGACCGCCAGAACGAACATCCGGTCGGTCGCCTCCTCGAGCGCCCTCGCGAGGCCGTGGATGGCGGCCGCCTCGGAAACTCGATCGAGAACGACGCGGGCCCGGCCGACGTCGGATGCCGGCGGCTCCTTGACGACGACCACGACGTCTTCGAAGATCCCGGCGAGCCGGTCCGCCTGGAATTCGAGCAGCGTTCCGGCGCCATAGGGAAGGGCGGCCTTGGGCCGGCCCATTCGCTTCGAGCCGCCGCCGGCGAGGACGGCGGCCGGCATCGGCAGCGTCATCTTCGGGATGCTAGCACCCGGGCCCGGGGGCGCCGCCCCGCGGCCCTAGACGAGCTTGAGGAGGTGCCCCATCTTGTTCTTCTTGGCCTCGAGGTACTTCCTCGAGCGCTCGGTGGGATGGACCTCGAGGGGCACGCGCTCGACGATCTCCAGGCCGTAGCCGTCGATCGCGACGTACTTCGAAGGGTTGTTGGTCATCAGGCGCATCCGCCGCACGCCGAGGTCGCGGAGGATCTGGCAGCCGACGCCGTAGTTGCGAATGTCGGGCGGGAAGCCGAGCTTCTCGTTGGCCGAAACGGTGTCGTGTCCCTGATCCTGGAGCTCGTAGGCCTTCAGCTTGTTGATCAGGCCGATGCCGCGTCCCTCCTGCAACAGGTAGAGGAAGACGCCCTGGCCGGCCTCGACGATCTTCGCCATCGCGAGCTCGAGCTGCTCGCCGCAGTCGCATCGCGCGGACCCGAACACGTCGCCGGTCAGACACTGCGAGTGGACGCGGACGAGGACCGGGTCGCCCTCGCGGATCTCGCCGTGCACGAGCGCGAGATGCTCCTCGTGCGTGACGTCGCTGCGGTAGGCGTAGAGCTGAAATTCCCCCATCCGCGTCGGCAGGTGCGGCGAGGCGATGCGGTGGACGAGCCGCTCGGTCTTCATCCGGTAGCGGATCAGGTCCGCCACCGTGACCAGGGCGAGGTCGTGGCTCGCGCAGAAACGCGCCAGATCCGGAACGCGCGCCATCGTCCCGTCCTCGTTCATGATTTCGCAGAGAACCGCCGAGGGGTTCAGGCCCGCGATGCGTGCGAGATCGACCGAGGCCTCCGTCTGTCCGGCGCGCTTCAGGACTCCGCCGGCCTGCGCCTGGAGCGGAAACATGTGGCCGGGCCGGTTCAGGTCGGCGGGATGCGTCGCGGGGTCGATGGCGGTCAGGACCGTGGCCGCGCGATCCGATGCGGAAATTCCGGTCGTCGTCCGGCCCCGCGCCTCGATCGAGACGGTGAACGCCGTGCCGAAGTTCGAGGTGTTCTGCTCGACCATGGGCGGCAGCTCGAGCTCGCGGCACCGCGCTTCGGTCAAGGCGAGACAGATCAGGCCGCGACCCTCGCGCGCCATGAAGTTGATCGCCTGCGGCGTCGCCTTCTCGGCGGCCAGGACGAGGTCTCCCTCGTTTTCCCGGTCCTCGTCGTCGACGACGACGACGAACTTGCCGTTGCGGAGGTCCCCGAGGGCCCGCTCGATCGTGGAGAAGGGTGTGTCAACCATAGCCGCCCATTTTCTCACGATAGGGGTTTCGCGGGAGAGCGACCTTGAGGAACGTTCCCTCCCTCGTCCGACGGTCGCGAAGCGACCGCCAGCAGTCTGAGCCTAGAAGACCGCCGGCTCCTCGTACGTCGCGAAGACCTCGCGCATGACGTCCGAGATCTCGCCGACCGTCGCATAGGTCTTGACGGCGTCGACGAGCGGTCCGCATGACGTTCCGGCCATCCGCGCAGGCCTGGCGCAGCGCGCCGAGGGAAGACGCGACGGCCTTTCCGTCGCGCGAGCGCCGCAGCTGTGCCACGGCCCGCTTCTGCTCGTCCTCGACCGAATCGTCGATGTAAAGCGTTTCGATCGGCTGCTCGGTGTCGTCCACGAAGTCGTTGACGCCGACGACGATCTTCTCGCCCTTGTCGAGGGAGCGCTGGTAGGCGTACGCGGCGTCCATGATCTCCCGCTGCGGGAAGCCCGCCTCGATGGCCTCGACCATGCCCCCGAGCTCGTCGATCCGCCGGAAGTAGTCGAAACAGCCGCGCTCCATCTTCGCCGTCAGGTCCTCGATGAAGTAGGAGCCGCCGAGCGGGTCCACGGTGTTGGCGACGCCCGACTCGTGCGCGATCACCTGCTGGGTGCGCAGGGCGAGCTTCACGGCAAAATCCGTGGGAAGGGCCAGCGTCTCGTCGAGAGAATTCGTGTGGAGCGAGTTCGTGCCTCCGAGGACGCCCGCCAGGGCCTGGATCGCCGTCCGGACGACGTTGTTGTAGGGCTGCTGCGCCGTCAGCGAGCAGCCGGCCGTCTGCGTGTGGAAGCGGCACATCCACGACCGGGGGTCCTTCGCGCCGAAGCGCTCGCGCATCGTCTTCGCCCAGATCCGGCGCGCGGCGCGGAACTTGGCGATCTCCTCGAAGAAGTCGTTGTGCGAGTTGAAGAAGAACGACAGGCGCGGCGCGAACTCGTCCACCGGCAGGCCCGCCTCGATGCCGTACTTCACGTACTCGACGCCGTCGCGCAGGGTGAACGCGAGCTCCTGCAGCGCCGTCGAGCCCGCCTCGCGGATGTGGTACCCGGAGATCGAAATCGTGTTCCAGCGCGGGACGTGCTTCGCGCAGAAGGAGAACTGGTCCGTGATCAGCCGCATCGAGGGCCGCGGCGGAAAGATGTACTCCTTCTGGGCGATGTATTCCTTGAGGATGTCGTTCTGGAGCGTCCCGCCGACCCGGTCCCACGGCGTTCCGTGCTTCTCGGCGACGGCGAGGTACATGGCGAGAGCGATCGGCGCCGTCGAGTTGATCGTCATCGAGGTGGTCACGCGGCCGAGGTCGATCCCGTCGAACAGGACCTCCATGTCCTTAAGCGAGTCGATCGCGACGCCGCACTTGCCGACCTCGCCGCGCGCCATTTCGTGATCCGAGTCGTAGCCGTAGAGCGTCGGCAGGTGAAAGGCGGTCGAGAGCCCCGTCTGGCCGTGGTCGAGAAGGTAGTGGAACCGCGCGTTGGTCTGCTTCGCCGTGCCGAAGCCGGCGAACTGGCGCATCGTCCAGAGCTTCCCGCGATACCCGGTCGGGTGGACGCCCCGCGTGAACGGGAACTCGCCCGGCCAGGAAAGGTCGCGCTCGAAGTCGAACCCGGGCTGCGTGTCCGGCGCGGCCAGCGGTACGACCGGCGCGCCCGAAACGGTCGTCCAGTCCTTCCTCCAGGACTCCGCCTTCGCGAAGGAACGCTCCGCGGCCTCCTTCCAGCGTCGGCGGCCCGCGACCACGTCGGGAGGAACCAGCGGATCCTTTTCGCTCATGGAGGAATGATACGTCGAGCGCGAGCCCGAGATAAGATCCCGCGGCGGAGCCACTTGAGGACTCTCCCGGAGGCGACGATGCACGGCAACCCCGAAATTCTGGCGCTCCTCCAGGAGGTCCTCTCGGCCGAGCTGACGGCCATCAACCAGTACTTCATCCACGCGCGGATGCTCCGCAACTGGCGGTACATGAAGCTGGCCGGCTTCACCGAAAAGGAATCGATCGGAGAGATGAAGCACGCCCAGGAGGCGATGGACCGGATCCTCTACTTCGACGGCATCCCGAACATGCAGAAATACATGAAGATCAACGTCGGCAAGACGGTGCCCGAGATGATGAAGCTCGACCACGCCCTCGAGCTCGACGCGGTCCAGCGGCTGAACAAGGGCATCGCCCTCGCGACCGAGAAGGGCGACAACGGCACCCGCGCGCTCTTCGAGCGGATTCTCGTCTCCGAGGAGGAGCACATCGACTGGATCGAGGCCCAGCTCCAGCAGATCAAGGACATCGGCCCCGAGAACTACCTGGCGCAGCAGATCGAGGGCTGAGGCTAGCGGACGCGCTCCCAGACGACCCGGTAGGTCTTTCCGTCGGAGAGCGTCAGACGGTCGCCCTCGAGCTTCGCGGGACGGACCTGGTCGGTGCCGAAGAAGCCCGGATTCAGGCTTCCCTCGACGTGGTGCGTCACGGCGCGCGCCGCCTCGTCGACGGTGTACCGGCCGAAGTATGCGACGAACCCCCGGTACGCCGTGAGCGCCTCGTCGGGGGTCGGCTTCCAGTCGTCGCCCGAGGCGAACCGGGGCGGCGGAAGCCTCTCGAACTCGACCATCATGTGCCCCGTGCCGTCGTACATGATGTAGCCCTTCGGATGGTCGCCGTACGGGCGCGTCCAGCCCGAGCCCTCCGGTGCCTGACGCTCGTAGGACACCAGCCGCCAGGTTCCCCGCAGCTGCGGCTGCAGCGCGGGCGCCGTCGCGGGTCCGGCCAGGGCGAGAAAACCCACCAGGGCGAAAACGGAGCACATCCTCCACCTCCTCGAATGGCGACTAGAACACACGCGGCGGCCGCGCCCGCGGGATCCGCCTCGTATAAAATCCCGCCCCGGGAGCAACCGTGTCCGAGCTGACCCGCGACCAAAAACTCGAGCTTTACCGGTACATGCGGCTGAACCGCGTGGTCGAGGAGCGTCTCGTCAACCTCTACCGGCAGGGCAAGGTCGTCGGCGGCCTCTACCGCTCGCTCGGCCAGGAGGCGACCTCGGTCGGCACGGCCTTCGCCCTGAAGAAGGGCGACATCGTCGGCCCGCTGATCCGCAACCTCGGCGTCGTCCTCGTCATGGGCTACTCGGCACGCGACGTCATGACGCAGTACATGGCGCGCGCCACCTCGCCCTCGGGGGGGAAGGACTGCAATCTCCACTTCGGCCGGCCCGAGCGCGGGGTCATCTCCCCGATCTCGATGCTCGGGGCCCTGATCCCGGTCATGGCCGGCATCGCGCTCGCCGGGCGGATGCTGAAGAAGGATCTCGTCGCAATGACCTGGATCGGCGACGGCGGCACGTCGACCGGGGCCTTCCACGAGGGCATCAACTTCGCCGCCGTGCAGAAGCTGCCGCTCGTCGTCGTCGCCGAGAACAACGGCTGGGCGTACTCGACTCCCTTCCGCAAGCAGACCGCGGCGGAGAGCCTCGTCGACAAGGCGAAGGCCTACGGGATTCCCGGCGATCAGGTGGACGGCAACGACGTGTTCGCCGTGTACGCCTCGGCCCGCGTGGCCGTGGATCGCGCTCGCGCCGGCGGAGGGCCGACCCTCATCGAGTCGCTCACGTACCGGATGAAGGGCCACGCGGAGCACGACGCCCAGGCCTACGTCCCGAAGGAAGAGCTCGAGGAGTGGCGCCGTCGCGACCCGCTCGAGCGCTGCGCGCGAACGCTCGTCGAGTCTTCGGTGGCGACGGCGGACGATCTCGCCGCGATCGACCAGGCCGTCTCGGACGAGATCGACCGCGAGGTCGAGGCGGCCGAGAAGAGCCCGCTGCCGTCGCCCGAAGACGCCTTGAGAAACGTCTATGCCCCGATCCCCGAGGGCGAGCCGGCGGTCGTCCGGAGGCGCTCGTGAGCTCCAACGCACCGCACCTCGGCGGCGACGGCGGGACCCCCGCCGGAAAGGGCCAGACGACCTACGTGGATGCCATCCGCGAGGGACTGCGCGAGGAGATGGCCCGCGACGAGCGCGTCTTTCTCATCGGCGAGGACATCGGCGTCTACGGCGGCGCGTTCAAGGTCACCGACGGCCTGATCGCCGAGTTCGGCGAGGAGCGCGTCATCGACACGCCGATCGCCGAGACCGCGATCGTGGGCGCGGCGGTCGGTGCGGCGATGATGGGGATGCGGCCGGTCGCCGAGATGCAGTTCATCGACTTCATCTCGTGCGCGTTCGACATGATCACGAACTTCGCGGCGAAGTCGCGCTATCGCACCGGGGTCGGGGTTCCGCTCGTGATTCGAGGACCCTCAGGCGGCGGCGTCCACGGCGGCCCGTTTCACTCCCAGAACCCCGAGGCATACTTCGCGCACACGCCCGGCCTGAAGGTCGTGCAGCCGGCGACCGCGTACGACGCCAAGGGGCTCATCAAGGCCGCGATCCGCGACGACGACC
The DNA here is from genome assembly GCA_963738945.1 of uncultured Acidobacteriota bacterium. Taxonomy (GTDB): domain Bacteria; phylum Acidobacteriota; class Thermoanaerobaculia; order UBA5066; family Gp7-AA6; genus DAHUXD01. The sequence goes on along the minus strand of CAVTYD010000002.1, from coordinate 577,844 downwards.
CGGTCCTCTTCTTCGAGCACAAGTTCCTCTACCGCCGCATCAAGGAGGAGCTGCCGACGGAGGACTACGTCGTGCCGATCGGCAAGGCCGCCGTTCGCCGGACCGGCCGCGACCTCACGGTCGTGACGTACGGCGCGATGGTCTGGACCGCGCTCGAGGCGGCCAAGACGCTCGAGACCGAAGGCATCGACGTCGAGGTCGTGGACCTGCGCACGCTCTTCCCGATGGACGAGGAAACGGTCCTCGAGTCGGTGTCCAAGACGAACAAGGCGATCCTCCTGCACGAGGCCACGCGCACGGGCGGCATCGGAGCGGAGATCGCCGCGGTTCTCTCCGAGCGCTGTTTCGAATACCTCGACGGGCCGCTCGTCCGGGTGACCGCCCCCGACACGCCCGTCCCCTACTCGCCCCCGCTCGAGGAGGCGTTCCTGCCCAACTCGGAAAAGCTTTGCCGCGCGGCCCGAGCGCTCGCCGCGTACTGATCGGGCGAGCCGCTCCGGCCGCCCGGGCCCGCCTCGTCGCCCGGCGGTGTTCCGAATCCCCGGCGGCCCCATGAGAGACGTCCTTCCCGAGATCGAACGCTGGCGCTCCGAGGGACGGCGGGTCGCGCTCGCGACGGTCGTCGAGACGTGGGGCTCTGCTCCGCGCGGGATCGGGGGAAAGATGGCGATCGCGTCGGACCGGCGGATCGCGGGGTCCGTCAGCGGCGGGTGCGTCGAAAACGCGGTCGTCGAAGGGGCGAGCGAGGTTCTCGCGAGCGGAAAGCCCCGGCTGCTGCGCTTCGGCGTCGCGGACGACACGGCATGGAGCGTCGGGCTCGCCTGCGGCGGATCGATCGAGGTCTTCGTCGAGCCTCTCGACGACGAGGTCCATGGCGTCGTGCGCGAGGCGGTTCTCGGCGAACGCACGGTGGCCGTCGCCACGATCGTCCGCGGATCGGAGGAGGACGTCGGCCGGAAGGTCGCGGTCCTCGGGGACGGCCGCTCGGTCGGCGTCTCCGATCCGTCGGCCCTCGATGCCGCGCGCGCCGCGCTCGCCGAGGGACGCAGCCGGCGCTTCGCGGAGGGGGGCCGCGAGATCTTCGTGGACGTCATGCTTCCATCCCCGCGCCTGGTGGTGGTGGGCGGAGTGCACATCGCGATCGCCCTCGTGACGCTCGCACGGACTCTCGGGTTTCGGACGATCCTGATCGACCCGCGCGAGTCCTTCGGGAGCCCGAAGCGCTTTCCGCACGCCGACGAGATCCTGTGCGAATGGCCGGACCGCGCCCTCGGTCGCGTCGGGCTGAACGCGGGTACGGCCGTCGCCGTCCTGACGCACGATCCGAAGCTCGACGATCCGGCGATCGCGGCGGCCCTCGCGAGCCGCGCGTTCTACGTCGGCGCGCTCGGCAGCTCCCGCACCCGCGAGAAGCGGCGCGCCCGTCTGCTCGGCGCCGGCGTTTCCGAGGAGTCGCTCGACCGCCTTCACGCTCCCATCGGCCTCGACCTCGGGGGACGGGCGCCGGAGGAGATCGCGCTCGCCATCATGGCCGAGATCGTGGCCGCCCGGAACGGCGTGGGCAGCCCGGCATAGCGCGGCGTTCGTCGCGAAGGAGAAGTGACCCGGGCGTCAGACGGCGGCGCGAGACCCGAGCGCGATGAGCGCGGGACGGAGCCGCCGCGGCGCCGCGAGCCGGGCGAGATAGGTCCTCTCCGATCGCCCCGCCTTCGCCCGCACGCACTCGACGACGGCCGCTTTTTCGGCCCGACTCCATCGGGAGAGATCGGGGACGAGGTCGAGCACGAGGGCGAGGTCCTCGAAGGCCCTGGCCTCGAGACCCTCGAACCGCCCGGCGGAGGCTCCGAGCGCCGCCGCGACCCGCCTTCGGGCTCGTTCGCGGTGGCGGGAGGCGTTCCCGCCGAACTCGCTCCGCATGCGGCGATTCACGGCGAGACCGATGTGACGCACGTGAAAACGATCCCAGGCGCCGGAGGCCGAACCGGGAGCGTCGTAGATCAGGTTGTGCGTGACGAGGCCCCGAAGCGTGCGCTCGGAGGACCGATGCGACGGATCGGCCGCGATGCGGCGCTCCTCGCGCGCGAGCCGGGCCGCCACGTCCGGGTGCGTCGGACGGAAGCCGAGCTTGCGGTAGAACCAGAAGGCTCCCGAGGAGAGCGCTTCCTCGTTTTCGAAGCCGAGCTGATACGGGTCGATCGAGAAGGAGCTCACCCCGAGGGCGTCGCGGTGAAACTTCATGACCTGTGCATAGATCCACGCCGACTCGCCCTCCCGGAACGTGTAGTACATGTTGAAGCCGATCTCCAGCCGTTCGAAGAACGCGAGGCCTTCGACGTAGCCGATCGGGACGGCGTTCTTGACGACGAACCCGCCATAGGCCGCGCGCAGCGGCAGACGCCGCTCGGGGCGAACGCCGACGAGGAAGAGCTCGACGCCCCGGCCCGGCCGCGTGGAGACGACCGACGACGGATCCGCGTGCGTGAACGTGTAGAACTCCCGGTAGCGCGTTGCCGTGGCCTCCCGCACCAGCTCGCAGATCCGCTCCCCTTCCCGCCGGGACAGGCGCCGCAGGTGGAGCGGCGGCGAGGCCAGGGTTTCGTCGAGCGAAACGTCGCGGCGCGCGAGCAGCGGCCCGTCGTGAAAGAACGGCCGGGGGCCGGCGCGGCGCATCTTCGTGCGCGAGGCGCGTCCTCCGCCGAGGTTCCACGCGATCGGCAGGCCGAGCGAGTCGAACTTCTCGGCGCGGTCGGCGAGAGAACCCGGCAGCCGGCCGTATCGCTCGAGGAGCCAGCCGAGATCGTGGTACCGGGAGCCCGCCGCCGCGCGGAGCCACTGGCGGTAGGGAACGTTCGCGTCGGCGAGCGCCTCCTCTTCGAGGAGTGGGAGAAATTCCGGCCATGCCGCGCGCATCCGGTCGCCCTCCTCGGCGGCGTCCCAGTCCACGCGGACGGCCTTCCGATGACGAGCCGAGAGCCAGCGGGCGACGTCGAAGGAATAGTCCGTGCCGAGCGTGGTGCCGGCCACGCCCGCCGCCTCCGGCGCATCGAACGCCGAGAGGTCAGCCTCCTGCGCCTCGAGCCGGGCGACTCGCAATTCGAAGCGGGAAAGGATCCGCTCGCATCGATCGAGCACGGCACGATCGTGGGGGTAGGCCCGGAGGAACAGCACGGCCTCGTGGAACCGGAGCAACCGCCCCGCGTCCGGAAACGAGGCCCTCGCGGCTTCGCGGAGCCGGCGGATCGCGAGGCGTGCGCCCGGCCGCCGGCGGCGCGCCTCCTCGAGGCGATCGAGCACCGTGTCGATGCGGACCGGCACGGCGCGCATGCTACTCGATGTAAGCTTCGCCGCTCGGAGGAAAGACATGGTCGTTCGATTCCGGGCTGTCCTGTTCGGTGCGGCGGCCTTCGCCTGGCTCGCCGGCGCCTCGTCGGCGCAGACGCCTCCGCCCCCGGCGCCGCTCCCGGGTCGCACGCCGGCGCCGGCGGCCGCGCCGCCCGCGGAGAAGAAGGCCGAGCCCTCGCCGCAGCAGATCCAGGACGGGAAAGCCCTCTTTGCAAAATTCGTGGACGGGCTCGGAGGCTCCGAGAAAGTTCGCGGGGTCCACGACGTCTGGACGCGGGGGCTCGTGACGGCGAAAACCCCCCAGGGGGACCTGACCATGGAGGTCCAGACGACGATGCTCTTCCCCGACAAGATGGCGCAGCAGGTGGACGCACCCTTCGGGCGCATGTCCATGGTCGCGACCCCGGCGGGCGCCTATCTCATCGGCCCGGGCTCCGTGCAGGACCTGCCGCCGGAGATGAAGGAGGAGCTGCTGCGTCAGGTTCGGCGGGTTCCCCTGCTCATCGCGCAAAAGGCGGGCGACCCCCTTCTCGTCGTCGCGGCCGGCGGGACGGAAAAGATCGGCGACGTCGAAGCCCGGATTCTCGACGTGACCTATGACGGCGCCTCGGTGCGGTGGTACCTCGACCCCGCCACGTTTCACATCCTGAGATCGACGCACGAGTCATCGGGCCCTCAGGGACCAGCGAGGGTGGTGTCCGATTACTCCGACTACAAGACGATCGACGGGTTCTCCGTGGCCTTCCACCTCGAGGTCGCGACCAACGGCCAGAAGGACCAGACGCTCGCGATGGAAGAGTGCAAGATCAATCCGGGGGTGGACGCGAAGGTCTTCGAAAAGCCCGTCTTCCCGACTCCGCAGCCGACGAGCGCAACTCCCCCGGCCGCCGCGCCAACGGCGCTTCCGAAGAAGCCGTAAGGGATCGGTCGCTCGGTCCCCTGACCCCTCACGATGGAGAGATTGAAGGATTTCGACCGGGAGAGCGTCGCTTCGAGACGTTCCCTCTCTCGTCGGTTGGCCCGCGCAGCGGGCCGCTCAGAATCATAGCGGCGGACACGTGTTCGGCGCCGCCGTTCCCTCGAAGCGGCTCTGCATCCACTGGATCGCGCTCGTCGCCGAGGTCCGCCCGGCGCGCATGTGCCCGACGCCCGGAAACGGCTCGTAGCGGACGGTCGCCCCGGCCCGGCACAATCCCGCGACGAAGTCGGCCGTCACGGACGGGCGGACGACCGGATCGTCGGTTCCCTGCGCGACGTAGAGAGGCGCTCCGGCGGGCGAGCGGCCGGGCCGGTTCTGCTCGAGGAGTCGAGCCCACGGCGTGCTCGTGTAGATCGTCGTCGAAAGAAAGTCGGCCGGCATCGTCAGCGTCGCGAGCACCAGCCGGTACGCCTCGCCCTCGGTCTCGACGCAGTCGCCGGCCACGCGGTCGATGTCGTGGAGCACCGCCGGATCGACGAAGCGATCGAGCGGAGCGGCGTAGACGCGCGACCATGACCACAGACAGTAGGACGCGACGATCTTTCCGGCATGCTCGTCGAGATCGTCCTTCAGGAGCTGGAGCAGGTCCGTGGCCGGAGAAATGGCCGCCACGCCCATCAGGGTCAGCTCGGGCGCGTAGGCGCGAGCGAGCTCGCCCGCGAACAGCACCGCCTGCCCGCCCTGAGAATGCCCCCACGCAACGAAACGATCGCTGGCTCCGATCTTCGGGATCTGCCTCGCCGCACGGACGGAGTCGAGCACCGCCCGGCCCTCGCTGTCGCCGACGAGATAGGGATGCGGACCCGGTGTCCCGAGCCCCGGATAGTCCGTCGCGACCACGACGTAATCGAGCGTCATCAGCGCCGGGAGGTGCGGGATCGTGTCGAGCGCGTCCTTTCGGAGCGAGGGGGCGCAGTTCTCGCTGACTCCGGTCGTCGGGTGCGCCCACGCCACGACGGGGCGCCCTGTCGCGGGCGGCGGAAGTTTCGGCGCGACGACGAGGCCCGAGACTTCGATCGAACGTCCGTCGAGACCGGTCGAGACGTACAGGATCCGCCAGGCGTCCGTGCCCGGGATGCTCGTCTTGAAAGGCTCGGAGCGGATCAGGTGCCCGGGCCGCCGATCGGCGACCGTCTCCGTCCGCGAGGACGGACGCCTGGTCGGAGCGACGTAGAACCCGTCGAGCTTGGGAGGCGGGGAGCCGCAGCGGACGCCGAGAACGAGGACGAAGAGAAGCGGCAGCGCCCGAAGCGATCGGCCCACGGCGCGCGAGTCTAGCAGGGCTCCTCAGCCCAGCAGCTGCCTGAGGCGCGCATGCCCCTCGCGGCTGACGGGAACCCGGGCTCCGTCGGCGAGAATCGCGACGTGGCTGCCGCGAGCGAGCGCCTCGATCCGGGAGATCGCCTCGAGCCGCACCAGGTGCGAGCGGTGCACGCGCACGAAGCGGCCGGGGTCGAGGGCTTCGGCGAGGCTCGAGAGTGTCTGGGCCTTCAGGAACGTGCGCCCGCCGCTCTTCAGGGCGACGTAGTCGTCCTGCGCCTCGACCGCGTCGAGCCGCTCGACCGGAATGATGTGCACGCGGCTTCCGTCCCGCACCACGATCCGCGCGAGGAACGTGCCCGCGGGCCGCGCGGCGGCATGGAGCTCGCCGGCGCGGACCGGCTCGCCGCTCGAGAGGCGCGCCTTCGCCCGCTCCACCGCGAGGGCGATGCGCGAGGCGTCGAAGGGCTTGAGCACGTAGTCCACGGCGTGGACCTCGAAGGCCTTGACCGCGTACTCGTCAAAGGCGGTCACGAACACGGCGGCGATCGATGGATCGAGCAGCTCGAGCACCTCGAAGCCGTCGAGCTTGGGCATCGACACGTCGAGAAAGACGAGCCGGGGAGAAAGCTCCGCCGCCGCGCGCAGCGCCTCCAGGCCGTTGGCGCATTCGCCGAGGATGCGAGCGCCGGGGATCGCCGACAGGTGCTCGCGCAGGATGCGGCGCGCCGGTTCCTCGTCGTCCACGATGAGGACCCCGATCTCCGCGCCGGCCGGGGTCTCCGGCCGGCTCACGCCGGCATCTCCGCCGGAACCGAGATGACGACGAGGTACCGGTCGGCGAGGCGCTTGGCGGCGAAGAGCGCCTCTTCGCCGTAGCGCGCGGTCAGCCGCTGCCGGACGTTGGCGAGGCCGCGCCCTCCCCCCGGGCGCGACGGGCTCTCCGGGTCGAACGGGTTCTCGATCAGGATCCGGAGCCGGCCCGCCCCGCAGGCGACGCCGACGCGCAGCGTGCCGCCCTCGACGCGCGTCGCGATCCCGTGACGCACGGCGTTCTCGACCAGGGGCTGGAGCAGCAGCGGCGGCACGAGGCAGGCCTGGCCGCGCTCGTCGAGCTCCTCCTCGACCTCGAGTCGCGCGCCGAAGCGCAGCTCCTCGACCGCGAGATAGGCGCGCGAGAGCTCCAGCTCCTCTCCGACCGAGATGCTCTTTTTCTCGCCGAGCGAGAGACTCCGGCGCAGGAAGTCGCCCAGACGCACGCACATCTGCTGGGCGCGCGGCGGATCGCTCGAGGCGAGCGCGGAGATCGAGTTCAGGCTGTTGAAGAGAAAGTGGGGACGGATCTGGGCCTTCAGCGCGGCCAGCTCCGCTTCCCGGGCGAGCATGGCGAGCTCGGCCTCGCGCCGCTCGGCATCGGATGCGGCCTCGAGCGCGAGGAGCACGTAATTGAGGGCGGCGGCGAGAAGATAAAGGAGCAGTCCGGCGGCGAAGAGCGCGATCGCCTGCGTTCCGAACCGGCCCTGGAGGCCCTCGAACACGGGAAGCAGGCCCAGAGTCCCCGCCAGCAGCGCCGCGAAGCCCACCCACGTGGCCGACAGCAGGCCCGCGGCGGCCGCGTGGGTGATGACGAGCGGGAGGGCGCGCGAGCGGTTGAGCGGAAACTGGCGGCAGGGGTACCAGGCCGACAGGCCCATGAAGGCGTAGGCGAACGTGAGGGGCACCGCGAGGGCGATGGCTTCTCCGAGGAACAGGCCGCCCGGACGGGCGAAGAGCGCCGTGAGGATGGCGACGAGGGGCGTGCACGCCGCGAGGTACGGCAGGAGGCGTCCGCGGTGCGCGAGGATGGGATGCATCTAGATCCTCCGCTCTGCGACGACGAAGACAGGGATAACCGGACGAAAGGGATCCCTCGTCGCGGCGCTCCTCGGGATGAAAAACTGAACCATGCTTCGCATGTTCAGTTTTTCACTTCGAGGCCGCCCATGAGGATGAAACCGTTGACGACGAGCGTGCGGACGACGCCGTCGGGCGGCGCGATGGTGCGCGCCTTCAGGTCGGAGCCCCCGAGGAGCGGCGAGACGTTGACCACGACCTTCCAGGCTTCGGGGATGCGAAGCACGACGCCCCCCATCATCACGAAGAGCTCGATCGAGACGCTGTCTCCCGCGATCGCCGCCTCGCGCAGGTCGATGTCGAAGCCGCCGGCGATCACCGTGATCGATCCGCCTCGAAAGTCGGCGGACTGGACGACTCGGTGGCCGCCTCCGCAGAGGGCGAACTCGTTCAGCTGCGAGACCGACCTCGGCGCGGAGAATCCGGCCGGCACGGCGAGTCCCGCGCGCGCGCCCTCGAAGGCGCGGCCTCCCGGCTCCGGGCTCGACGGCGCGGCGAGGCCGGCGCGCCGCGTCATCGTCTGCAGGATGAGGTACCCGCCGAAAAGCACCAGGAGGAAGGGCCAGACCCGGTGGAACGGGATCCACACGATGTCCAGGTTGCGCAGGAGAAGCAGGCCGCCGACCAGGAGGAGGATCGCTCCCCACATCCTCTGGCCGGGACGGGACGGCCCGAGCAGCCGCGTCACGCCGGGAACGATCAGGAGCAGCGGCCAGTAGTCCCACAGCGAGCCGGCGTCGACGATCCGCAGGTTGTCGAGGATGAAGAGCGCGCCGAGCAGGATCAGGAACACTCCGGCGACGATCTTCTCGGTCAGCGGGAACCGCGGCGCTTCGTCCATGTCGTCCTCCACGATCAGACTACGGAGGCGGTCCTTCGGTGTCCCCGCGTTTTCGGCGAACCGACGCTCCGTGCCGGCGAACGGATGGTATTCTTCGGGGGTCGGCACGGGTCGAGCGAGTCACGAAAACGTGCTCGCGCCCCGAGGCCGCCGGTCGAGAGGAGACGACGCATGGCCACCGAAATCATCATGCCCCAGATGGGCGAATCGATCGCCGAGGGCACCATCACCAAGTGGTTGAAGAAGGTGGGCGATCCGGTCAAGCGCGACGAGCCCATTTTCGAGATCTCGACCGACAAGGTCGACGCCGAGATCCCTTCTCCGGTCGCGGGCACGCTCGTCGAGATCAAGGTCGCAGAGGGCGCGACGGTCGCGATCAACACGGTCGTCGGCGTCATCGGCGAGGCCGGCGAGAAGCCCGCCGGGGCGACGGCTCCGGTCCAAACGGCGCCCCCGGCTCCCGCGCCGCCCGCACCGGCTCCCGCCGCCGCCCCGACTCCTCCGCCGCCGGCCGCTTCGGCTCCCGCCCCGGCCGCCGCCGCCACGCCGGCTCCGCCTCCCCCGGCCCGACCCGCCGAGCCGCCCGCCGCGCGGCCGTCTCCCGCTCCGGCGCCCGCCGCCGTTCCCGCCGCCGCGCCCGGCCAGGTGGAGTCGATCGAAGAGCGGATTCGCCGCCGCTCCTCGCCGCTCGTCCGGAAAATCGCCCAGGAGCACGCCATCGACGTCGGCAGCGTCGAGGGAACGGGAATCCACAACCGCGTCACGAAGAACGACATCCTCTCGTACCTCGAGAACCGCAAGGTCGCGGCCGCTCCTTCCCGCGCCGCGACCGCTCCGGCCGCGGCACCCGAGGTCGGCCGCGCCGAGCCGGCCGAGGCCGCGCCGGCGCCCCGTCCGGCCATCGCGGTCAGCGAGCGCGACGAGGTCGTGGCGATGTCGAAGATCCGCAAGATCACGGCCGAGAACATGATCCTCTCCAAGCGGACCTCGGCGCACGTGACGACCGTCTTCCAGGTCGACTACACGAACATCAGCCGCATCCGCCAGAAGCACAAGGACGCGTTCGTGGAGAAAAACGGCGTCAAGTTGACCTACCTCCCGTTCATCTTCCGGGCGGCGATCCAGAGCCTGCGGCAGTTCCCGCAGGTCAACGCCTCGATCGACGGCGAGAACGTCGTCTACCACAAGGACATCCACCTCGGAATGGCGGTGGCGCTCGACTGGGGGCTGATCGTCCCCGTCATCAAGAACGCCGACGAGAAGTCCATTCTCGGCCTCGCGCGCGCGTCCCAGGACCTGGCCGAGCGGGCCCGGACGAAGCGCCTCAAGCCCGAGGAGATCCAGGGCGGCACCTTCACCGTCACGAACCCCGGCGTCTTCGGCTCTCTGTTCGGAACGCCGATCATTCCCCAGCCGCAGGTCGCGATCCTCGGCGTCGGAACGATCGAGAAGCGGCCCGTCGTCGTCGCCGACGAGGAGGGCAACGACGCGCTCGGCATCCGTACGGTCGGCTATCTGGCGCTCTCGTTCGACCACCGGCTCATCGACGGCGCCGACGCGGACAAGTTCATGGCGAGCATGAAGGCGACGCTCGAAACCGGAGAGTTCGACCTCGGCTAGCGCCCCGGCCGTCCCTCGCCTCGGAAAATCTGCCGGCGCCGCGATCTTCCTGACGGCGCTGGCCGTCCGCGCCGCGGTCGTGCTGGCGAGCGGGGCGTCCTCCTCGCACTTCGCCGACGCGCCGGCATACCTGCTCGGCGCCCGGGCCCTCGTCGCGACCGGGAGTTATCCGCTGCGGACCGATCCGTATCTCTTCCGCCCGCCCGGCTACTCGCTCTTTCTCGCCGTGGCGACGCTCGGCCACCCCGGAAGCGTCGCGGCCGCCCGGCTCGTCACGGCCGCCGCCGGCTCCCTCGTTCCCGTCCTGCTCGCCGTGCTGTCGGCGAGGCTCTTCCGCCGGCGCGGCCTGGCGATCGCGACCGGCTTCGTCGCGGCGATCCACCCCACCTTCGTCCTCACGTCCTCCGAGATCCAGACGGAGCCGCTCTTTCTCGTGTTCCTGCTCGCGTCGGGATACCTGCTCCTCGCCGCCACCGACCGCCCCTCCTCGAACCTCGCGGTCCTCGCCGGCGCGGCTCTCGCCCTGGCGGCGCTGACGCGCTCCTCGGCCCTCGGCCTCGTCCCGCTCCTGGCGGCGCCCCTCGTGGATTCGCGGTATCCGCGGCGTGTGGCGATGCATCTCGCGCTGTCGGGCCTGCTCGGCTTCGGGATGGTTCTGGCTCCCTGGACCGCGCGAAACGCTCTCGTCTTTCACGAGCTGATCCCGGTCAACGACGGCGCCGGTTACGTCTTCTACGGCCGCAAGTCGGAGGCGGCGCTCGGTCTCGTAAAGGCGAGGGACCGCATCCAGCTCGAACATGCGGCCGCGATGGTCGATCGGGCGCGCGACCGGGTCATCGCGCGGCTGCCGCCGGACGTCCGGAGCTCGCCCGGCCGGCTCTCGCGCGCGCTCACCCGCGCGGCGCTCGCCGAACGGCTCGCGGATCCCGAGGGCACGCTCCGCCTGATCGCCTGGGAGACGTGGACCTGGCTGCGCCCGTACCCGGATCCCCGGTTCTGGCCGCCCATCGACGTCCTCTGCCTCGGCCTCGCCTATGTTGCGCTCTTCGTCTTCGCGGCCGTGGGGCTCGCCCGGGCGCCGCGGCGCGGAGCCGCCGGATTCTGCGCGGTCTTCCTGGCCGCGACGATGCTGATTCACGTGGCTCTCGGAGCGAGCTGGCGATATCGGTCCGCCCACTGGGACCCGATCCTGCTTCTCTACGGGGTTTTCGGAGCGGCCACGCTGGTGCAGCGCCCGGCGGCCGAGCCCGTCGCCGCATGATCGGCGAGGGGCTGCGGCGCGGCCGCAACGCGGCGTATCGGATCGCGAGCCCCGCCGAGGCGCTCTGGCGGCGCTGGAGAAACCGGGGCGCGCTGCCTCCCCTCTGGCTGCGCCGCCATACGGGCGCGGTCGGCCGGTTCGAAAGCGCCGCGCGGGACACGGCGGCCTTTCTCGATTCGCTCGGTCTCGTACAGCCCGGCCACCGCGTTCTCGACGTCGGCTGCGGCGCCGGCGCGATGGTTCCGGAGCTCGCTCGCCGGATCGGCGTGGAAGGCCGTTACGTCGGGTTCGACGTTCATGCGGCCTCCATCCGCTGGTGCCGGCGGCGATACGAAGGCGACCCGCGGCTCGCCTTCGAAACGGCCGCCGTCGCCTCGGCATACGGAGAGCGCTCCGGCCCTGCCGCGACGACGTACCGATTCCCGGCGGACGACGGCTCCGTGGACCTCGTCCTGGCGAAATCGATCTTCACGCACCTGCTGCCGGAGGACGCGGGGCACTATCTCGCCGAGATCCGCCGGGTGCTGAGACCCGGGCGCGCCGCGGTCGTGACCGCGTTTCTCTTCGACCCCTCCGGCGCCTCTTTCGGGAGGGTCCGATCATCCTTCCCCGGGGAGAACCCCGGCGGCGGCGTTCGCTGGCGCGTCCGTTCGCGGCCGGCCGCGGCCGTGGCCTACGAGAAGCGCTTCTTCGAGTCGCTCATCGTCTCGGCCGGACTGCGTCTTCAGTGGATGTCTCCCGGCTGGTATCCGGGCGGCGATCGCCTCGACGGCCAGGACTCGCTGCTGCTCGGACACTGACGTGCCGGCGGCGTACGTCTGCCCCCGCTGCCGCGGCTCTCTCCGGGAGAGCGCCGGGGACCTGACGTGCGAAGCGTGCGCGCGCCGGTTTCCCACGGCCGACGGGGTCGCGGACTTCTCCGAGGGTCGCTACTACGACGCGTTCGTACCCGGTCAGCACCTGACGGCGGCGCAGCTTCAGGGCCTCGACTTCGAGACGCCCGGCGCCGAGGCCCGCATCCGCGACTTCTACCTGCCGCTTCTCGAGCGGCGGAGACCGGCGGCCGGCCTGCGCGTCCTCGACAGCGGATGCGGCAACGGCCTCTCGGTGGATCTGCTGCGCGCGGCCGGGTGCGACGCCCGGGGCGTCGACCTCTCGGCGCTGCGCCAGTGGCAGTGGCGGGAGCGCCGGCACCGGGATCGGCTCGCCTGCGCCGACAGCCTCCACCTTCCGTTTCCGGATGCCTCCTTCGACGCGATTCTCTGCTCCGGGGTCCTCGAGCACGTCGGGGTCGAGGAGCGCGGCGGAGAAGACTACGCGGCCTTCCCGCTGCCCGACCGCGACCGCGACCGCGTCCGCTTTCTGGCCGAGCACGCTCGCGTCCTCGCGCCCGGGGGCACGCTCTGGCTGGATTTTCCCAACGGAGCGTTCCCGATCGATTTCTGGCACGGCCCGCATCCCGGTGGAGCGCGGCGGCACCGCCGCGACGAAGGCTTTCTTCCCACGATGGCCGAGGTCCGCGCTTACGCGGACGCGCTCGGCGGCGGGTGGACCGTGCGCGCCCGATCCCCCGTGCGCCGGCTCCAGTTCCGGCAGGTCGGCGCCCACTGGTGGGGCCGCCTCCTCTCCCCGGCGGCCGCGGCTTACCTCCGCCTCCTCGCCGCCTTTCCCGCCCTTCTCGAGTCGGCGGCGAACCCGTTTCTCGTCGTCGAGCTCTCGCGTCGGCGCCCGGAGTAAACTCCCGTGCTCGCATGATGCCCTCCATGCAACGCCGCTCCGCGGCGCCGGTCGCCGCCGAGTGGCTCGGCCGGATCGGCTACGACGAGGCCTCCGAGCTCCAGCGCCGCGCGGCCGCCGGGCTCGCTGCCGGCGGCGGAGAGGAACGCCTCCTCCTCCTCGAGCACGAGCCCGTCTACACGCTCGGGCGCAACGCCCGCGCCGCGGATGTCCTCTTCTCCCCCGAGCGCTGCCGCGCGCTCGGTGTCGCGGTGCGCGAGTCCGACCGCGGCGGACAGGTCACGTATCACGGGCCGGGTCAGCTCGTGGGTTATCCGATCCTGAACCTCTCTCCCGACCGGCGGGACGTGAAACGCTACGTGACGGACCTGGAGGAGGTCCTGATCCGCGCGCTCGGCGACCTGGGCATCGCGGCCTCCCGCTCGGACCGCAGGGAACGCGTGACGTCCGTCTGGGTCGGCAACGACAAGATCGCGGCGATCGGCGTCCACCTTTCGCGGTGGATCACCACGCACGGCTTCGCCCTGAACGTGACCGACGAGCCGCTGCCCTTCTTCGAGGGCATCGTGCCCTGCGGCATCCGGGACGGAGGCGTGACGTCGATCGAGCGGCTGACCGGGCGGCGCCTCGCCCTCCGGGACCTCGTCGCGCCGCTTCTCGGACGCTTCGAGGAGGTCTTCGGCCGGGAGATAATCCGTCCGTGAAGACCGAGCTTCCCGTCCTCGACGCGGCGCCCCGCCCCACGCGTCTCGACCGGCCCGAGTGGCTGAAGGTGCGCCTCGACTCGACCGGAGACTACGAGGAAGTCCGCCGGATGATGCGGCGCCTTTCGCTCGTCACCGTGTGCGAGGAGGCGCGCTGCCCGAACATCCACGAGTGCTGGGCTCGGGAGAAGACCGCGACGTTCATGCTGATGGGCGACATCTGCACCCGGCACTGCGGCTTCTGCGCGGTCGGCAAGGGCCGGCCCGGCGCCCTCGATCCCGACGAGCCCGAGCGCGTGGCGGAGGCGGCGGCCGAGCTGCGGCTGGCCCACACGGTGGTCACGTCCGTCAACCGGGACGACCTGCCCGACGGCGGAGCCGCTCACTTCGCCTCGACGATCCGGGCGATCCGCCGCCGCAACCCGGGCTCCACCGTCGAGGTCCTCATCCCCGACTTCCGCGGCGACGCGGCGGCCCTCGACGCGGTGCTCGACGAAGCGCCCGAGATCCTCAACCACAACATGGAGACCGTCGCGCGCCTCTACCGGCGGGTCCGGCCGGACGCCGGCTACGCCCAGTCGCTCGAGCTGATCCGCCGGGCGGCGCGGCGCCGCGACCGCGACGGTCTCGACCTGCGAACGAAGTCGGGCCTGATGGTCGGACTCGGAGAGACCGAAGAGGAGGTCGTCGGCCTGCTCGGCGACCTTCGGGCCACCGGCTGCGACATCGCGACCATCGGCCAGTACCTCCAACCGCACGAGCGGCGCCTGCCGATCGAGCGCTACTACACACCCGAGGAGTTCGAGCGAATCCGGCGGCGCGGCGAAGGACTGGGGTTCTTCCGCGTCGAATCGGGTCCTCTCGTGCGCTCCTCCTATCACGCTCGCCGCGCCCTCGAAGGGCCGGCGGCTTGAGGTCCCGCATGCGCCGTTTCGGATGCCCGGCGGCCGGAGTCTGCCTGCTGTTTCTCGCCGCGGCCGCGGTCCCGGCGCAGACGCGCGGGGCCGTTCAGACCAAGCAGGTCAACCCGGTCTACCCCGACAACCTCCTGAAGACCCAGCAGCAGGGCAACGTCCTGATCATCGGACGGATCGACACGCAGGGACGGGTGCGGGATCCGCTCGTCGTGTCGGCAACCCAAGCCGGCTTCCGCCAGGCGGCGCTCGACGCCGTGCGGCAGTGGCAGTTCAAGCCCGCGATGCGCGAGGGCAAGCCCGTGGAGGTCTTCGCGAACATCGCCGTCCGTTTCCGCCTCGACAACGAGAAGCGCGGGGAGATTCCGGGCCCGATTCTCGGAGACCTCGCGGTCTCCCCGGCCGACGCCTCGGGCAAGGCGACGGCGCCCGAGGGGTTCCCCATCCAGAAGGGCAAGGATCCGGCCCTGCGCGCCGAGGTGCTCCTCGACGTTCCGAAGAGCCCGGAGAACCGGACGCTGACCGTGCGCCTGGAGGCGCTCTCGCCCAGGGGAAAGTCCTACCCGCTGTATCAGCCTCCCGTCCTGGCTCCGGCCAACGCCACGGAGGTCCGGTTTCCGGCCGTCGTCCCCATCGGAGACGCCTGGGAAGACGGCGTCTGGGTGCTCCGGTTCACCGTGGACGGCAACAACGCGGGAGGCGGACAGTTCTGGCTCGCGAAGGACCCCGCTCACTTCCACTTCGCGGTTCCGAAACAGTGATCGGCGCGCGCGGTGTCCGGCGGTGGACCGCCGCCGCGTCGATCCTCGCGGCGGCCGCCGGATGCGCGAGCGCGCCCACCGCCTCGACGGCGCCGGCCGGCTGCGTGGGCCTCTCGCCTCCTCGCCTGATCTCGGCCGGTCCGGTCCCGCTCCCGCCGACCTACGTCTCGGCGCGCGTCGGCACGGACGTGCTCGAGGAGATCGTCATCGAACGCGACGGAACCGTGCGCCAGACGCGATTTCTCTCGGCGACGGTCCCGCCGCTGGCCCCGTTCGCGCAGGTGTCCCTGGAGAAGTCGAAGTATTTCCCGGCCGAGATCGACGGCCACCCCGTCGCCGTCCGCGGAACGATCATGGTTCCGATCGGCATGCTCCACGCTCCGCCGAAGAACTGGGCATACGACACGCTCAGCGTTTTCGTCCCCGGCGGCTCGTCGCGCGAGGCGCTCTGGCAGCTCGCGGGGAGCGTCGATCGCGTGATCGTCGCGGCGCACGTGGGGACGGCCTTCGCCCACGAGACCGCCGTCGTCGCGGTCTCTCCCGGCGGCGCCGAGAAAACGCTGCTCGCGATCCCGGCGTCCTCGGCGGCCGTCGACGCGCGCGAGACCGTCAAGACGGGCCGCTTCCTCGAAGGCGCGGGCGACTATCGCGTCGAGCTGCGCGCCGGCGGCAAGGTCCTCGCTTCGACGACCGTGACGATCGGAGCGGGATTCGAGACGGCGATCGTCAACGCGTGCGAGCCCTTTCCCGGGCCGGAAAAAACAGGGCCGGGGCACTGACCCCGGCCGCGACGCGATGACCTTCGCCTTCCCGGCGATCCCGCTAGTGTAGCGCGGCCGGGTCGTCCCGGAAGTCCCGAATGTCGCGAAAGGGCGTTTTGGCGTCCCGGAAGTCGGGCCGGTAGTACTTCTGGGACGTCTCCATCTCCTGCTGGTAACCGTTCGAGAGGCCGTTTGCCTCGAGAGCGGCCAGGGCCTCCTCCCACTCCGCCGCGGTAATCGAGCGATTGAGGGCCGCGTACTTCTCGTTCGACGCCGCGCGGTGGATCGCGTAGTACTGGGCCATCAGCGAGATGGCCACTCTGGGGGACAGCGTCTCGGCGATCCAGGAGAGCGTCTCGGTGACGCCCGCCACACCGTTCGGCAGCACGAGGACCCGCACGAGCAGGCCGCCTTTCAGAATCCCGTCGTCGTCCAGATCGAGCCGCGAGCCCTTCTGGCGGAACATCTCGACGAGCGCCGCGCGCGACCTTTCGGGATACTCCGGCACCTTCGAGTAGAGCGATCCCGCCGCCGCGTCCGCGTACTTCAGGTCCGGCAGGTAGATGTCCACGACTCCCTCGAGCAGCCGCAGCACCTCCACCGAGTCGTAGGCGTTCGTGTTGTAGACGATCGGCAGCCGCAAACCCTTCCTCGCCGCGAGGAGCACGGCGCGGGCCATCTGAGGCGCGAAGTGCGTCGGCGAGACGAATCCGACGTTGTGGCAGCCGCGCTCCTGGAGCTCCAGCGCCATCTCCGCCACGCGCTCGACCGGCACCTCGTTGGTTCTCTGCGTCGGATAGTCCTGGCTGATCTGGTAGTTCTGGCAGTACACGCAGCGGAGGTTGCAGTTCCCGAAAAAGATGTTGCCGGCGCCGCGCGTTCCGGAGAGAGACGGCTCCTCGCCGAAGTGGGCGGTGTATGCCGAAACGATCGGCCGCTCCCCCGAGGCACAGGAGGCGAGCACGCCGGCGAGACGGTCGTTGCCGCAGTCGCGCGGACAGACGGTGCAGGCCTTGAGCAGTGCGTAGAGCCTCTCGACGCGCTCTTCGAGCTCGCCGGTCTCGAGCAGCCGCAGGTATCCCGGCTCGGACATGGCGCGAAAGCTTAGCAGGCTGCCGAAAAAGGGCGTAGGACGGCCGGATCAGCCGAGCCCGGAGGGCAGGCGGCAGTCCTCCGGACGCTTGTCGTCCCGCAGGCCGAGGTAGACGGGCTGGCGCAGCTTTGCGTCCGCGGTCCACTCCTGGAAGGCGATCTGCGCCACGAGGCGCGGCGAGACCCAGACGGCGCCCTTTTCCCGGGGCGGCGCGGCGAACGGAGAGCGGGCGCGCACGAGGGGACGGAGAGTCCTGGCGAGGCCGGCGAGCGTCGCCCCGGTGAACCCGGTGCCGACCTTCCCGACGTAGACGAGCTCGCGCCTCCGGTACGCGCCGAGCAGCAGCGCGCCGAGGTGCGCCCTCGAGCCGCGCGGCGGCGTGAAGCCTCCGATCACGAGCTCTTCCTCCTGGTGGACCTTGACCTTGAGCCATTCGAGACTCCGGCGCTCCTCGTAGATCGACGAGTCGTTCTTGGCGACGATCCCCTCGAACCCGCGCCGCCCGGCTTCGCGATAGGCCGCCATGCCGCCCCCCGCGAAACGGCGGGAAAGAAAGAGCGCGGCCGGCGCCTTCGCGAGCGCGGCCTTCGCCTCGCGGCGGCGGACCGGGAGCGGCTCGCGCCGCAGGTCCCGGCCGCCGCGGTACAGGCAATCGAAGACGGCGAGCGACGCCTCCCCGCCGCGCTGGAGGAGCTGGAAGCGCGAGACCTGCCGGCGATCGAACGCCACGGCCTCGCCGTCGAGCAGCAGCGTGCGATCCCGCAGGCTCCCGAGCGCCTCGGCGATGGCGGGAAAGGAATCCGTCCGATCCCTGGCGTTGCGAGAGAGGAGCCGCACCCGCGGACCCTCCTTGTACGCGAGGATCCGGTAGCCGTCGTATTTCTCCTCGAAGACCCAGCCCGGCCGGTCGAACGGCTCGCCGACGAGCGTCGCGAGCATCGGCCGCGCGCGAAACGGGATCCGGTCGCTCACGGAGCGGTCTCGCCGCGGCCTCGTTTTCGACGCCCGGCCCTCGCGACGCTCGGCCCGGCCGCGGACGCGGAGTTTTCTCGCCGCGAGGGTCGTCTACAATGGAACGAATTCATGCGGGACATTCTGGCATGGGCCCTCGCGACCGAGCTGATGGGCCTCGCCGTCCTGCCGCTGCTGCGCTCCTTCTTCGGCAACCGCCGCGACGCCGCGCTCCTGTCGAGGCCGTTGGGTCTCGCCGTCGTCGCCTACGCCGGCTGGCTCCTCTCGATTCTGACCACGTTCGGCTTCCGCCGGTTCACGATGATCGCGGCCCTCGGGGCCGTCGCGGCCGTGGCCCTCGCGGTCCGCCGGCGATCGGTCCCGGATTCGGTCGCCCGGGCGCCGTGGTGGGGCGACGAGGAGAAGCTCGGCGCGATCGTCTTCTGGTCGGCCGCGGGCGTCTTTCTCCTCATCCGCGCGGCCGGCCCCGCGATCCTCGGCGCCGAGAAGTTCATGGACCTCGCGTTTCTCAACTCCCTTTCCCGCTACTCCGGCATGCCGCCGGCCGACCCCTGGATGGCGGGAAAGACCATCAACTACTACTACTGGGGCTACCTCCTGGCCGCCGCGCAGGCGAAGCTCGCCGGCGTGGCCCCGCTCGTCGCCTACAACCTCGCGATCGCGACCTTCGCCGGCTCCTCGTTCGCGGCCGCGACGTGCCTCGGCATGCGCCTCTCGCGCGGGCGCCTCGCGGTCGGCCTCGCGGCGGGCGGCGGCGCGGTGTTCGCGGGCAACGTGGTGGGAGCCTACGACGCCTGGTCGGCGCCGTTCGCGACCGATTTCGACTACTGGCACGCCTCCCGCGTCATCGGGCCCGAGAATTTCAAGACGATCAACGAGTTCCCCTTCTTCACGTTCTTTCATGCGGACCTGCATCCTCATCTGCTGGCGTTTCCCTTCTTCATCGCGGCCTTCGCGGTGGCGCACCGGTGGGTCGAGGGCGGAAACGAGCGCGGGCTCCGGGCGTGGCCCGGCCTTCTGCTCGTCGCGCTCGTGGCCGGAACGGCCCGCGCGGCGAACTTCTGGAACCTGCCGGCGATGGCGATCCTTCTCGCGGTCGGCGGAGCGTTTACCGCGACGCGGGGCGCCCGCCTCCCGTCGGCGCGCCAGGCAATCCTCGGCGGCCTCGTCGGCCTCGGGGTCTTCGTCGCCTCGCTGCTGCTCTTCTATCCCTACACGTCGTCCTTCGCCCTCGCCCAGCGGGGGCTCGGCCGCGCGACGATGTCTTCCGACATCCTCGAGCTCCTCGGCGTGTGGGGCATCCTCTTCGCGGTCTGCGCGCTCGGCCTCTGGCCGTGGCTCCCGGAGGACTCCGAGCCGGCGCGCCGGCGGCGAGGCCTCGCCCTGGCGGCCGCCTCGGCGGTCGCGGTCTTCGGCGCCCTCGCCCTCGGCAAGCCCGCGCTGGCGATCGTGGTCTTCCTCGCGTTGCTCGCGGCCGGCGCGGCCTGGCGCGGCCTGCGCGCCGCCGACGAAGACGGCCCCGCGGTCTACGCCGCTTTTCTGGTGCTCCTCGGCCTCGCGATGATCGGAGGCTGCGAGCTCGTCTACTTCAAGGACACGTACGGCGAGAACCTGCAGCGGATGAACACGGTGTTCAAGTTCTATCTCCAGGCGTGGCCGTTGCTCGCCATCGGGGGCGCGGTCTTCGCGGCGCGAGCCCGGGACACGGTCGGGCGAAAGAGCCGCGTCTTTCGGGCGGCCCTCGGACTCTGCGTCCTGCTCGCCGCGCTCTGGCCCATCAACGTCACGGTCTCGCGCCTGCGTCAGAGGGATGCCCCGTTTTCCCTCGACGCGCACGGGCCCCTCGTGCGCCGGAACAAGGGAGACGCCGCCGTGATCGACTGGCTGCTGGCCAACGCACGCGTCGGATCGGTGGTGCTCGAGGCGTCGGGCGACCCGTATTCCGAATACGCGCGAATCTCGTCGCACACCGGAATCCCGACGGTTCTCGGCTGGGCCAACCACGAGGGTCTCTGGCGGTCGACGGCGAAGGCCGAGGACCCGGAGGTCGCCGAGCGCGCCGCCCGAGTCAAGCTCTTCTACACGACGCCGGACGCGCGGGCTGCGTGGGAGACGCTCCAGAAGTACGGCGTGACCTACGTGGTCCTCGGCGACATGGAGCGC
Organism: uncultured Acidobacteriota bacterium; assembly: GCA_963738945.1. GTDB lineage: Bacteria > Acidobacteriota > Thermoanaerobaculia > UBA5066 > Gp7-AA6 > DAHUXD01. The sequence continues at coordinate 557,543 of CAVTYD010000002.1, read as the reverse complement.
AAGACCTACGGCTCGAATCCGGCGACCGCCTCGTTCCCCTACCTCTACCCGGTCTTCGCATCCAACGGCGCGGTGATCTTCTCCGTCTCGCAGCCCAAGCCGGCCGCGCCGGCCCAATGAAGATCCTGATGGCGGTCGACTACTACCGACCGCACGTCTCGGGCCTCACGATCTACGTCGAACAACTGGCCGAGGGACTCGCCCGCCGGGGCCACGCGGTGCGCGTCCTCGCCCACCGCCACCAGCCGAGCCTGCCGCTCGAATCCGACGAGAACGGCGTCCACGTCGTCCGGGCCCCCGTGGCCGCGCGGGTCGGCAAGGCGCTGGTCTCTCCCGCGATCCTCGCGCGCGCGCTGCGGGAAATCCCGCGAACCGACGTCCTTCACCTCCATGCGCCGCTCGTCAATGCCGTGCCGCTGGCGTTTCTCGGCGCGACGCTCCGGGTGCCGATCCTCGTGACGTTCCACTGCGACCTGCAGTCGCCGCTCGGGATCGGCCAGCGCTTCATCGAGATCGTGGCGCGAACTTCTCAGAACTTCGCCCTCGACCGCGCCGCGCGCGTCATCACGTACACGGAGGACTATGCCCGGCATACCCGGCCGCTCAGCGACCGCCTCGAGAAGGTCGGCTGGATCCTTCCCCCGGTCGCGGACCCGCGCGTGACGGGCCGGAGCGCCGAGGAGGCCCGCGAGCGTTTCGGCGTGCGCGGATCCCCGGTGCTGCTCTTTCTCGGCCGCTTCGCCGAGGAGAAGGGGCTTCCGGTGCTCGTCGACGCCTTCGCGGCGGTGCGCCGCCGCTTTCCCGACGCGGTCCTCCTCCTCGCCGGGGCCCGGGACGTGCCGGGCGAAACCGTGCTCGAGCGGATCGCGCCGATGCTTGCGGACCCGGCCTCGGGCGTCGTCGCGCCGGGTGTCGTGCCCCCCGACGAGATCGCCGACCTCTTCACGATCTCGAACCTCCTGGTGCTGCCCTCGATCAACGCAACCGAGTCGTTCGGACTCGTTCAGGTCGAGGCGATGCTGCGGGGAGTCCCGAGCGTCGCCTCGGACCTCCCGGGAGTGCGCCAGCCGGTCCGGTTGACCGGAATGGGCGGGATCGCGCCGATCGGCGACGCCGCGGGACTCGCCCGCGAGATTCTCCGCGTGCTCGAGGCGCCGGCGCGCTACGACCGCCCGCGCGAGCAGATCCGGGCTCTCTTCGATCCGGAACGCACGCTGCGGGCATACGAGGCCGAGTACGAGTCGGCCGTGCGGGGGGGCAGGTGAAGGCCTCCGTTCCCGTCGAGCCGATCCTTCGCGCCCACCTGAGGGAGATGCCCCTCCATCGGGTCCTCATGCGCACCATCGAAGCGCAGATCCTGTCGGAGACCGATTTCGCGAGGCCCATCCTCGACGTGGGCTGCGGCGACGGGCACTTCGGTTCCGTTCTGTTTCCCGAGGGGGCCGACGTGGGCCTCGATCCGGGACTCGCCGACCTCGCGGAGGCGCGGGACCGGCGCGTCTATCGCTTCACGACCGCGGCCGACTCCGGCGCGATGCCCTTCGCCGACGGCTCCTTCGGATCGGTCGTCTCGAACTGCGTCTTCGAGCACATCCCCGAGATCGAGAAGACGATCGCCGAGATCGGCCGCGTGCTGAGGCCGGGGGGCACGTTCGCGACGACCCTCATCGGGCAGCACTTCCGGGACTTCCTCACCGACGCGCGGGCCTGGCGCCGTCTCGGGCTGGCGGCCGCGCATCGCGCCTACGTCGACTGGTTCAACCACAAGTCGGTCCACTTCCACTTCGATCCTCCCGAAGTCTGGCGCTCACGGTTCGAAGCCGCGGGCCTGGAGGTCGTGGGCTGGCGGTACTACATGTCGCCCGAGGCCATGCACGCGTTCCACCGATACCACTACACGAGCCTCCCCCATCTCGTCGCCCGCAAGCTGACGGGCCGGTGGGTGCCTTTGCCCGGGCTGATGGACAACGCGTTCTGGGTGAAACGCCTGCGGCGCTGGGTCGAGGAACCCGAACCGGACGCCGGAGCCTGCATCGCGTTCGTGTGTAGGAGAATGCCCCAATCTCCTGTAAAATGATCGGCTTAGGTTAGTTTTTCGTTGACGAAATCATGCGATTCCTGATCACCGGTGGAGCCGGTTTCATCGGCTCCAACGCCGCCCGGCGGCTGCGCGCCGAGAGGCACGACGTCGTCGTGTTCGACAGCTTCATGCGCCCCGCCTCGGTCTTCAACCGGGCGTGGCTGGAGGCCCTCGACCCGAAGGTCCGGTTCATCGAGGGCGACGTCCGCGACTCCGCGGCGCTCGCGAAGGTTCTCGCCGAGCCGTTCGACGCGGTGCTCCACCTGGCCGGGCAGGTCGCCGTCACGACGTCCATCCTCGACCCGGTCACGGACTGGGAGATCAACGCTCTCGGGACGTTCCGCCTGCTGGAGGAGCTGCGCCGCCGATACTCGAGCGCTCCGGAGAAGGCGCCCCTGCTTCTCTACGCCTCCACCAACAAGGTCTACGGCCACCTGACGATGGGCGAGGTCGTCCGCGACGGCCGCTGGGACTTCCGCTCCCTGCCGCAGGGGGTCTCCGAGACCGAACCGCTCTCCTTCGAGTCCCCGTACGGCTGCTCGAAGGGCGCCGCCGACCAGTACGTCGTCGACTATCACCGAAGCTTCGGTCTTCCCACGGTCGCATTCCGGCAATCCTGCATCTACGGCCCGCGCCAGTTCGGCGAGGAGGACCAGGGCTGGGTCGCCTGGTTCGCCCTCGCGGCGGTCTTCGGCCTGCCGATCACCTTCTACGGCGACGGCCTCCAGGTCCGCGACCTCCTGTGGGTCGACGATCTCGTGTCGCTGTATCTGGCCGCGGCCGCCGCGCCGGCCACGGTCGCCGGGCGAGCCTACAACGTCGGCGGCGGCCCGTCGTTTCGCCTTTCGCTCAAGGAGCTGATGGTCCTTCTCGAGCAGAAGCTCGGCAGGCGGATACCGGTGGCCTCCGCGCCGGTCCGCCTCGGCGATCAGCCCGTCTTCTACTGCAACGTGGATCGCGCGGCCCAGGATCTCGGCTGGCGCCCCCGAGTCCCGCCCGCGGAGGGCGTGGATCGCCTGCTCACGTGGATCGGAGAGGGCCGGGAGGAGATCGGCCGCTTCCTCGCCCGCAAAGGCCTGAAGATCTCGGCGGGCTAGCCTCCCGTGCCGAGCCGCATGTCCCGCGATCGCGCCCGCGCGATCCTCTTCCTCCTGCTGGCGGCGGGAGCCGTCCTGCGGTTCCAGGGTTTGAACTGGGATGACGGCCACCATCTTCATCCGGACGAGCGTTTCATCTCGATGGTCGAGGAGAAGCTCGCGTTTCCGAAGTCCGCCGCCGACTACTTCGACGCGAAGCGCTCGACGCTCGACCCGTACAACCGCGGTGAAGGATCCTTCGTCTACGGCACGCTGCCGATGGTGGCCGCCAAGGCCGTCGCCCCGCTCTTCGGCCGCCGCGGATACGACGGCACCTACCTGATCGGCCGGGGGCTGTCCGCCCTGTTCGACCTCCTCACCGTCTGGCTCGTCTACCGCATCACGCGCCGTTTCGTGCATCGCCGCGCCTCGCTCGTCGCGGCCGCGTTGTCGGCCTTCTGCGTGCTCGGAATTCAACTGTCCCACTTCTGGGCCGTGGACACGTTCCTCACGACCTTCACCGCGGCGGCCCTGCTCGGCTCGGTGCGGATCGCCCAGGGAAAGGCGGGATGGGGCGGTTGGGCGGCGACCGGCATCGCGATCGGCATGGCTGCGGCCTGCAAGATCACCGCGCTCGCTCTCCTGCTGCCGCTCGGCGTCGCGGCGCTCGCCGGCGTTCTCCGCGAGAAGGGCGGCTTCGGCGCGGCCTTTCTCCGTGCCGTTCCCCGCGTCCTCCTGGCGCTTTGCGCCGCCGCCGCGACCGTCCGCGTCTTCCTGCCGCACATCTTTCTCGGCCCCAGTCCGTTTTCGTTCCGGCTCGATCCTCGCTGGATCGAAGACCTGAGGCGGCTGACGGTCCTGACGAGCTCGGTCGCGGGCTTCCCTCCGGCCCTCCAGTGGGCGGGCCGGACCGTCCTCTTCCCGCTCGAAAACCTCGTGCTCTGGGGCGCCGGCGTTTTCTTCGGCGTCAGCGCGCTCGTTGCCCTCGTGTGGGCCTCCGCGGCCGTCTGGCGGCGCCGCGCCTACGATCTCGCGCCGCTCTGCGCCTACGTCCTCTTCCTGTTCGCGTACCACGGGCTCACCCTCGTCAAGTCGATCCGCTATCTCTATCCGGCCTATCCCGCCCTCGCCGTCCTCACCGGCGTCTTCCTGTCGCGGTGGATCGAGAGCGCGCGTCTGCCGCGGCTGGCGCGCGCGACGGCCCTCGCCGTCGTCGCCGGGACCGCCCTCTGGGCCTTCGCCTTCACCCATATCTACCGCCGTCCTCAGTCGCGCGTCGCCGCCACGCTCTGGATCTACGCCCACGTTCCTCCGCACGAGAAGATCGTCAACGAGTCGTGGGATGACGGCCTTCCCCTGCCCGTCCCGGGCTACGACCCCGCCGTCTATTCGGGACCTCCCCAGCTTCCCCTGTTCGACCCCGACTCGCGGGAGAAGGCGGAGGTCCTCGTCCGTGCCCTCGCCGAGACCGACTGGGTCGCCGTCACGTCGAACCGGGTCTACGCCAACGTGACCCGCGTGCCCGACGTCTTCCCGATGTCGATCGCCTACTACCGCAGCCTCTTCGACGGCACCCTCGGCTTCGAGCGCGCCGCCGACTTCACGTCGTACCCGTCGCTCGGGCCGCTCCGCTTCCCGGACGATCGGGCCGAGGAGCAGTTCACCGTCTACGACCACCCGCGCGTCCTGCTCTTCCGGAAGACGCCGCGCTTCTCGAGGGAAGCCGCACGGCGGATTCTGCTCTCGGCGATCCCGCAGACGCCCCCGACGATGAACGACTGGGAGAAGTGGCCGCGGTCGCTGCGGCGCGTCAGCGCGCCCGTGCGCCCCGATCGCCGCTCCGAGGCCGAATCCGCGGCGCCCTCGGTCGAGCCGGGCGATGCCGTCGGCAGCTCCCTCTACGCGGCGGCCGTCTGGTACCTCACCCTCGCGCTGGTCGGCTTGCTCGCATGGCCGATCGTCTGGACGCTCTTTCCCCGGCTCGGGGACCGGGGCTTCGGGCTCTCGCGCATCCTCGGGCTCGTCTTCGCGACGTACGCGATGACCGTCGCCGTCACGTTCCACGCGCTCGGCAACGGGCGCCGTGCGGCGCTCGCGTGCCTCGCCGCGCTCGCGGTCGTCTCGGCGTGGATCGCGCTCCGCGAACGCTATGACCTCGTCCGCTTCTTCCGCGAGAACCGGCGCGCGCTCGTTCAGAGCGAGATCGTTTTCGCCGCAGGCTTCCTGCTCTTCCTCGGACTCCGCGCGCTGAACCCCGAGATCTACTGGGGCGAAAAGCCCATGGACTTCTCGATCCTGAACATCCTGGTGCGGACGCGGTCGCTCCCCGCCTCGGACCCGTGGCTCGCCGGCGCGCCCCTCGGCTACTACACGTTCGGCCAGGAGATGGTCGTCTTCCTGACGTTCCTGACGAACCTGTCCACGCGATTCACGTTCAATCTCGCGTTCGGCTTCCTCGGCGGCACGATCCTGCAGGGCGCGTACTCGCTGGCTCGCAACTGGGGCGGGCGCCTCCGCGCCGGGATCGCGGGCGCCGGACTCACGCTGCTCCTCGGAAACCTCTCGGGCCTGCGCGAGTGGCTCATCCACAAGCGGGCGCTCGACTGGGACTACTTCTGGGCGACCTCGCGCGTCGTCAAGGACACGATCAACGAGTATCCGTTCTGGAGCCTGACCTTCGCCGACCTCCATGCCCACGTGCTGGCGATTCCGATCTTCCTCGCCTTCGCCACGGCGGCGCTCCACCTGGTCCGCCTCCACATGGCGCCCTCGACCGGAACGCGCCCGCGGCTCGTGGCGGCGGCGTTGCTCGGCTTTCTCGGCGCCGCGCAGGCTCTGACCAACGCCTGGGACGTGCCTCTGCTCGCGGGCCTGCTCGCCGTGACGGCTCTCGCCGCCGCGCTCGCCTCGGAGCGTCTCAAGCTCGCCGGCTTCGGCCGGGCGCTCGGAGCGCTCGCGGTCGCCGCGGCCTCCGGCTACCTGCTCGCCCGGCCGTTGTGGGTGCGCGCCGGCGGGGCCCCCGGCATCGGCCGCAACCTCGAGGCGCCGGCTTCCGGGATGGACCAGGCCACCGTGTTCGGCCTCTTCTTCTTTCTCGCGGTGTCGTGGTGGCTGGCCGCCTCCTCCGAGAAGCTCGCGGCGCGCGGAGCCGGCCGCGGAATCCGCTGGGCGTTCGCCGGCGTCCTCTCGGCGGCTCTCGCCGCCCTGCTCTTCCTGCGCCCGAACGTCTTCCTCGGGTGCGGCGTCGTCGTCTTTCTCGCCTCGTTTTTCCTGCTCGCCGAGGACCGCGACGATCGTCTCGCCCTCGGGTTTCTCGCGACGGCCTTTTTCCTCGTGCTCTTCTGCCAGCGCTTCTACATCTACGACCGGATGAACACGTTCTTCAAGCTCTACCTCGAGGCCTGGCTTCTCTTCGCGATCGCCACCGCCGTCCTCGTGTTCCGGCGCAGCCGCCGCGGCATCCTCGACCGGTGGATCTGGCCGGCGCGAGCGGCGGCGGTCCTGCTCGCTGCGGGAGCGCTCTTCACGAGCGCGACGGCGGGGCGCGCCGCGGTCAGCCGCCACTTCGCTCCGTATCGCGGACCGACGCTCGACGGCCTGCGGTACCTCGAGACGCTTCATCCCGGCGAGGCGCGCGCCGTCGCGTGGCTTCGGCGCAGCGTCTCCGGCACGCCCGTCCTCCTCGAGGCGCAGGGCCCGTCGTACCAGGACTTCGCCCGCATCTCGATGCTGACGGGCCTGCCGACGGTCCTCGGATGGGACTACCACGTCAAGCAGCGCGGCAATCCCGAATCCGAGATCGAGGCCCGACGCCAGGCCGTCCGCGCCATGTACACCGACCCGGACGCCGCGCGGATCGCGAGCCTCCTCGCCCGGTACCGCGTCGGCTACGTGTACGTCGGCTGGCTCGAGAAGAAGACCTACCCGCCGGCCGGCCTGCAGAAGTTCCGGACGGACAAGGAACGATTCCAGAGCGTGTACGAGAATCCCGAGACCCAGGTCTACCGCGTCGTCGGCGGCCCGGCCCAGGACGTGCTCCTTCCGGCGAAGGAGGCGCTTCCGGAAACCGCGGCCGGGGCCCCGGCGCCTCCAGAGGACGAGCCCGAGGAGCGCCCCACGATCAAGGCCGCCGCGGAGCCCGGAACCTCGCCGTGGTCGAACCTGCGCGAGCCCCGCGGCGTGGCGGTGGACGATCGGGGCCGCCTCTGGATTGCCGACTTCGGCCACTCGCACCTGCGCGTCTTCGATCCCGAGGGCGGTCTCCTCGGCGGCTGGGGCGGGCGGGGCGGCGGCGAGTACGGCTTCAAGGAGCTCTGCGGCGTCGCGATCCGTGGAGACGCGCTGTATGTCGCCGATACCTGGAACGGACGCATCCAGGCCTTCACCCTCGAGGGGGTCCTGCGCGCCACGACCGGTGAGCTCTATGGGCCCCGGGGGATCGCGGTCGCACCGGACGGCCGCGTCTGGGTCGCCGACACCGGCAACCACCGGGTGGTTTCCTACGATGCCCTCCTCCAGGACCGGCAGATCTACGGGCGCAAGGGGTCGGGCACGGGCGAATTCCTGAGTCCGACGGGCATCGCCGCGGCGCCGTCGGGAGCGGTGTACGTCGCGGACACCGGCAACAGGCGCGTCCAGGTCGTGGGTCCCGACGGCACGCCGCGAGGCGGATTCCCGTTTCCCGGCTGGGGCGAGAGCGTCGAACCCCACCTCGCCGTCGACGGCGACGGAACGCTGTGGGCGACGGACCCCGGCACGAACTCCGTGGTCGCGATGGACGGCGCCGGCAAGCTGCTTCGCCGGATCGGCTCCGACGACACCGGACAGAAGTTCGCCAACCCGACCGGTATCGCGGTCGACCGGAAAAACCGTATCCTCTACGTCGTCAACTCCGGAAACGCGTCGGTCTCCAGGATCTCCCTGGCCGAGAGGAGGACTCCGTGAGCTCTACCGCCCCGGCGGCCCACGAACCCACGGGGCGCACCGCCCGGCTTCTCGTCTTTTTCGCCGCGATGGCTCTGCTCGCCGTGATCTCGCGCTTCCGGGCCCTCGGCGATCGCCCTCTTCACCACGACGAGTCGATCCACGCGTACCAGTCGTACACGCTCTCGAAGGGCGGCGACTGGCGCTACGACCCGGCCTACCACGGGCCGTTCCTCTACTACCTCAACGCTCTCGTCTACAAGATCGCCGGCGCCTCGAACGTCACCGCGCGGACGATGCCGGCCATCTTCGGCCTGATCCTGATCGCGTTCGCGTGGCCGCTGAAGCGGTGGATCGGGAACGGCGCGGCGGCGGTCTACGCCGTCTTCGTCCTGCTCTCGCCCCACTTCGCCTACTTCTCCCGCTTCATCCGGGAAGACCTCTATTCGCTGGTGTTCACGCTCGGCACGATCGTCGCCTTCCAGCTTTTCCTCGAGACCGACCGCTCGAAGTGGCTGATGCTCTCGGCAGCCTCGTTCGCGTTCGCCGGCGTGACCAAGGAGAACGCCTACATGACGGGCGTTCTCTTCGTCGTCTATGGAATCTGGTGCGTCCTCCGTGGCGCCGCGTCGGTGGACGGCCCGAGACCGGGTGAAGCCGTTGGCCGCGCCGTCTCGTGGGTGCTGGCCCGCTTCGTCCCGATTCTCTCGGCGGGTCTTCTCTTTCTCGTCATCTGGGCCGGGATGTACTCGGCCTTCGGCAAGTACCCCGGCGACTGGCTCGCGATTCCGAAGGCGATCAGGTACTGGATGGGCCAGCACTCGATCGCCCGGATCCCCGGACCCTGGTACTACTACTTCCCCCAGCTCTTCTTCTACGACACGGCGATCGTCTTCGCCTCGCTCTTCGCGTTCTCGCGGCGCCAATGGAAGACGGATCCGTTCCTGCGCGTGATCGCGCGGTCGGCCGGACCGATCGTCGCCTATCTGGTCCTGCGCCGGTTCGTCCCGGTGTTCGCGCCCCGCGCGATGGTCTGGATCCTCGTCATCCTCGTCGCGACCCTGATCCTGACGCTGCGGCGCCCGAGCGCCGAGCCCGGCGGCCTGACGCCGTTCGTGCAGTTCATCGCCTTCTGGACCGTGGGATCGCTCGCGATCTACGGCTGGGCCCGCGAGAAGGTGCCCTGGCTCACGGTCCATCCGCTGCTTCCGCTGACCATGCTCGCCGCGCTCGGCGTCGTCCGGCTCTGGTCGCAGCGGCGGCGCGCCTGGGCCGTGATCGCCCTGGTCGTGACGCTGGCGCTCGCCGTGGTCAACACGCGCGGGGCGTACCTGGCCTGCTTCCGATATGGCGCGCACGACGTCGAGAAGGAGCCCGGGCACGCCGAGATGCTGGCCTACGTTCAGACGACGAAGGACCTCGTCCGCGCGCTCCAGTCGGTCGAGATCGCGAAGGCGCGCATCCCCGCCGGTCAGCCGGTCGTGACCGTCGCCGGCGAGGCCGTGTGGCCGCTGACCTGGTACCTGAGGGACGACAACGTCACGTGGGCCTCGCGCATCGAGCAGGCCTCGACTCCGGTCATCATCGCCGACTGGGATCCGGAAGGCGCGCTCGAGAAGCAGCTCGCCCCGAAGTACGACGCGAAGCGGGTGCCCATCCGCGCCTGGTGGTTCCCGGACCCGGTCAAGGAGGGGAACCTCCAGCGCCCGACTCTCGGCGACTGGCTCCGGCTCTGGTGGAACCACCAGATCTGGGGCACGATCGGCTCCCAGGACGCGACGTTCTTCGTCCGCAAGGACCTCGCGGGCTCGGGCCCCCTCGAGCCGCTGCAGTTGACGGTTCAGGACACGTCCTCGCGCGACTATCCGGGCGATGCGATGGAGTTGCCGGCGCCGCGCTCGATCGGGGCCGCGGGCAATGGGCCCGCCCAGTTCGCCGAGCCGCGCGGCGTGGCGGCGGATCCGAGCGGCAACATCTACGTCGCCGACACGAAGAACAGCCGCATCGAGGTCCTGGACGCCGCGGGCAACTTCCTGCGCGCGTTCGGCGCCAAGGGTCCCGGAGACGGCCAGCTGAACGAGCCCTGCGGCGTCGCCGTCGGCTCGAACGGCGAGGTGTTCGTGGCGGATACGTGGAACCACCGCGTCGCGCGCTTCGGACCGGACGGACAGTGGCACGGCGCCTGGGTCGATCCCGAGCACGGCTTCTTCGGCCCGCGCGGCATCGCCGTGTCCGGCGGCTCGCTCTACGTCTCGGACACGGGAAACAAGCGCATCGTCCGCTTCGACGCGGCGACGGGATCGGTGACCGGCCGCTGGGGCGGCGCCGGCTCCGGGCCCGGCCAGTTCGTCGAGCCGGTCGGGGTCGCGGCGGACCCGTCCGGCCGCATCTACGTCGCCGACACGGGAAATCACCGGATCCAGGTGTTCGACGCCGACGGCAAACCCCTCCGCCAGTTCCCGGTCTTCGGCTGGAAGGATTTCTACACCGAGCCGTACCTCGCGATCGGGCCGTCCGACGCCGTGTTCGCGACCGATTCCTGGAAGGGACGGATCGTTCAGTACGGCGCATCCGGAGCGCTCGTCCGTTCCTACAAGGCGGAGGGCCTGAAGCGTCCGACCGGGATCACCCTGGACGCCTTCGGGCACGTGATCGTCACCGACCGCGACATGAACCGCGTCTTCGTCTGGCCGATCGACGCGTTTCGCTAGAGCTCGCCATGTCGCGCGTCAGCCCTCCCGACCCGGTCGCCGACCACTCGCGCCACTGGGCGCTCCTCACCGCGACGGCGCTCCTCGCATCTATCGGTCCGGCCATCGTCGTCGCGGACCGCTGGCTCTCCCGGCGCAACACGGTCGTGTTCCTGACCTCCTTTTCGGGTCGCTTCCCTTTCCTCGCCGACATCAACCTCCCGGCCTACGCGGCCGTCTTCGCGGCGGCTCTCGCGATTCTCGTCGCGCTGGCCGGGCTTCGCTCCTCGGCGGGCCTTTCCGCCTGGAGGAATCGGATCGCCTTCGCCCGGCGGCCGCGCCGCCCGAGTGCCCGGGGCCGCCAGCGGTCCCTGGCGACGGGGCTTGCCCTGTGTGGAGGGGCGGCCGCCGCGCTCCTGCTCGTCCGCGTCGTGGTCGCGCGAAAGATCCCCGGCCCGGGGCTTCTCGCCGCGCTCGCGGCCCTCGGATTCGGGATGCTGCTGCGCGAGGTTTCGCTCGGCGCCCTCCGACGCCTGTGGAAACGCAAGAACACCGTCGTCGTCTCGATCGTCGCCGCCCACGTCACCACGATCCTCGCCTTCGCGAGCGTCCACACCTACCACCGCTTCGAGCTGCCGCTGATCGCGCTGGCCGTCCTGGCCGCGGCGAACCTCGCGGCGCGCTGGAAAAAGACGGGGCCCGTGCCGTTGCTCGTCCTGGCCGCCGTCGTCCTCTATCTGTGGCGGATCGACTCCTGGTGGTTCGCGCTCGTGGGCGACGAGTACCGCAACTTCGACATCGCCGAGCTCATCCTGAAGCAGCACGACCGCGCCTACGTGCTTTCGCACCTCTTCCAGCTCGAGGGCGGCCTCGAGGGCCTCGACCCGTACGCCTGCTCGCTCGTGCAGGCGGCCTCGATGCGCCTGCTCGGCGTCAACAGCTTCGGCTGGAGGTTCAGCAGCCTCTACTGCGCGGCCCTGGCCCTCCCGTTCTTCTTCCGCTTCCTGAAGACCTTTCTGTCCAGACGCGCGGCGCTCGCGACGATCGTCGTGATGGCCGCCTCGCACTACATCATCGCCTTCGGCAAGATCGGCTACGACAAGTTCCAGGCGTACCTCGCCATGGGGATGCTCCTCGCCGCGACGGCATGCGCGGTGCGGACGCGCCGCATGATCGCCTTCGTCGGACTGGGATTTTCCGCGGCGCTCTGCTTCTACGTCTATCCCGCCGCGCTCTACGTCCTTCCGCTGCCCGTCTTCCTCCTGCTTCCCTACGTCCCGCCGAAGAGCCGCGCGGTGCTGGCCCGATGGGGCATGGCGGGCGCGATCTGCCTGCTGACGATCTTCCCTCTCCCCTTCCAGCCGACCTATTTTCCCGGGAAGAGGCCCGGCACCGTCTACTACAACCCCGAGCTCATGAGCTCGACGAGCCGGCTCGTCCGCCATTTCTGGTCGAACGGCGTCTACGCCGCCTACTCGCCGGTCCTCCTCGGATCCGAGGACCACTTCGTCACCAGCTCCTACCTCGATCCGCTGACGGGAACCCTGTTTCTCGTCGGGATCGCCTCGGCCCTCTGGCTCGTCCGGCGAGATCGCTTCGTCGCCTTCCTCGTCGTCAGCCTCGGCTTCCTGCTCCTGCTCGGCGGAACGACGCACGACCGCGAATATCCGCCCACGACGCGGTTCTTCCTGCTGCTGCCCCTCTTTTGCCTGATCGCGACCGCCGGGCTGTGGCGTCTCTTCGGCCTCGCGGGCGATGCCCGCCCATCGAGCCGGTCAGGCCGCGTCGCCCTCGCCGTGATCGTCCTCGCCATCGTGTCCCTCAACGTCGTTCAGGCCCACGTCGTGTCGGTCCGGCGCAGCGACGGCTACCAGGTCCTCGACCCCCTCGTGGTCCATCTCGCGAAGCGCGCCGAAAGCCTGCCGCCCGGGCAGCGGCCGCGGCTCGTCATGCTGTCGCCGTCCGCCACCGACGGCGTCGGCATCGTCGTGATGCTCGGCGTCTACGACCTGCAGGAGTCGGCCAGCCGGTTTTCGACCATCGCGGTCGGCGACGACGCCTCGGGGTCCCCCGAGCCGGCGCTCCTTTCGGAACGGGACGCGGCGATCTTCGTCGCTCCACAGGTCCAGGAGGCCGCCCGGGAGCGGCTCGAGCGCGCTCTGGGTGCGGCCGGTCGGATCCCCTGTTCGGTGCGCACGACCACGGGCCAGGAGCGCTTCCGGCTCTGGTCGTTTCCGGGCACGCCCTCGCTCTGCGGAGACTGATGGGCCGGCCGCGGCGACCGGCGCCGCCTCGCCCGGCAGCGCTAGAGAAACTTTAGCGTACGAACGTGAATGTGCCCGTCGCCGCCGGCCGGATTCCCGATCTCGACGCGGATCTTCTGCACCGGACCGGACAGTCCCGGGAACTCGAGCTTCACGGTCGGATCAGCCGGCAGCGCGTGGTAAACCTCGGAAAAGGTCTTCTCCCCTCCGGCCGCCAGCGTCACCACGCACTTCAGCGAGATGTCCATCGTGGCCGTCGTCACCTCGACGCCCTTGAGCGGCCGCGGCTTCGAAAACGTGAAGACGTACACGGCCGGATTCGCCTTGGTCGTACGCGCGAGGGTGTCCAGCTTGTCGTCGAACAGGTCCTGGACGCGCCCGATGTCGAGCGCGGAGTGGTCGACGGTCACGCTCTGACCGTCGATGTCCAGGACGTCGTGGACCATGCCCGGACTCGCCTCGGCGGCTTCGGTCGGGGCAGCGGCCGGCCCCGCGGAGGAGGCCGGAGCGGCGGACTCGCCCTTGCGGCATCCGGGAAGGCTCAACGACAGAATAACCGTTAGCGCGCTGCACGCGAGCGCACCTGTGCGGGTGCTCATCCTCAACTCCTTCGTATCGTCCATCTTGGAGCTTATTCTAGCCGACCCGACGTCCGGCGGCCGGTGCTGCCCCGGGCTGGTTCAGGCTCGCCCGCGCGGGGCACAATGGAATCACTCCGATGAGCCCCGTCCGAAGAAACCGGTTGCTGAGCCTGCTCGTCCAGCTGGACGACTTCCTGGCTCGCTACGAGGTGCGCTACGACGTGACGGTGCACACACTCCGTCTCGAGGTCGCCGACGAGCTCGGGCCGCTGGTCTCCGATGGCCTCCGCGCAAAGGTCCGCTCCATGTTCGGCGGCATGGGCAGCCTGACCGACGTCTGGATCACGCAAGCCAACGGACACCGTGTCGATGACGAAGCGGAGGCGAATCGCCGGCTCGCCACGATCAAGTCGGCCCTTTACGAAGAGCTGACGGCGAACGACTAGACCCCGGGGAACATGGGCGGCCCGTCATCGTGTCCGGCCGGCAGCTCACTCGCCCCTTCAATGAAAACGGCCGGCCCGAAGGCCGGCCGCAGGATGAGAGGCGAAGCCCGGTCAGTCCGGCCAGTAGAGCCCGAGCGCCTTCGCGAGGAAGATCGCCATCTGCCGGCGGTTGACCGGGTTGTCCGGGCAGTAATTGCCGCCGCCGCAGCCACCAGTGATCCCGGAGGCGGCGAGCGCCTCGATGTACTGGTACCCGAAGTCGCTCGTCGGCACGTCGCCGAACGTCGGCGAGGCCGGCGCCGGGCTGACGACGGTGTGCCACCAGACCTCGACCGAGCCGAACGTGACAGAGCCGTCCACCGGCGCGCCGTCCTGCTCATAGATGTCGAGCTGGAGGCTCACGGCGGCGTTCGTCGTCAGCTGGTATCCCAGGGCGCTCGGACTGTAATCCATCGCGCAGGGAGTCGTCGCGCCATGGGCGGAACTGACGAAGTCATCGATCGTCGCGTATGCCGAGCCGTCGGCCGGCTGGAGGTAGACCGCCACGCCGAGGTTCGCCCCCGCCTGATCGCAGGAACCCAGGCCGATCTGATCGATGACGGCGCCCGCCGGAAGAATCAGCGGCGCCGTGTTGTCGGCCGGGATCGCCAGGTCATATCGAAAGAACGTATCCACGTCCGAGGAGTAGCCGACCCCCGAGTCGATCGGAACGAAACCGACGGACGAGACGGTCGACACGTTGGTCGTTCCGCCGAACCCCGCCGGCCCCGCCGCCCTCGGGTTCGGTTTTTGAGGGACCCCTGCCCTCGCGTTGACATGGGTCCGGGTCCGATGCGAGGCGCCGAGAGCGACGCCCGAGAGCAAGAGGGAAACCGCGACCGCAAGAATCTTCTTGGACACATTTACCTCCTTGGTGCCGCGGATTCTATGCCCGAAGACTCCCCCGTTCTCCGGCGCGGAATACCGAGAACGAAACGGCCGGCCCGAAGGCCGGCCGCGAACGAACCGGTGAGCGGATTTCTCCTAGTACCACTGCAGGCCGAGGGCCTTCGCCAGAAACACCGCCATCTGACGCCGGGTCAGAGTCGCGTCGGGGCAGTAGTTGCCGCCGCCGCATCCCGCCGTGACGCCCGAGGAGACCAGCGCCTCGATGTACTGGAAGCCCGGATCGGTCGTCGGAACGTCGCCAAAGCTCGGCATCGCGGGCGCCGGACTGACCTGCAGCGTGTAGTGAACGATGGCCCCTGCAATCGCCGTCGAGCCGTCGGTGTCGGGAATGAAGACCACCAGAACGACTTGATTGTTGTTGTTGTCGACCGTGAAGGGAGTGACGGGCACAGCCTCATAGTCGCCGCAACCGCCGCTCCCGGAGCTGGACACGGAGGCGATCGGCGTGGCACCCGTTCCATCCCAGCTCGTCGAAACGACCTCCATCGTGACGTCGTCGGTGGCATTGGTGTCGCATGCGTCGAGCTCCACATCCGTGATCGATTCGCCGGAGGGCAGGTGCGGCGAGGCGACGAAGGCGCTTCCTGAATTCGCCGTGGGAAACCGGGCGTAAGTACTGCCACTTTGGGACAAATCGCTGTAGCTCGTGCTCGAATTGGCCGGAGAGAATTCGGTGGAGGAGACCCGATAAAAGCTCGTGTACGTGGTCCCATAAGTCTGCGGAGATCTCGCAGAGGCGGCGATCGAGGGAGCGGTCGGTCGACCGAGAATGGTCGACGCACCCGCCGCGAGACTCTGACCCTGGAGGCCCGAGGCCGCGAGAAGCGACAGAAAGGCCGACGCGAAGGCAGCTCTCTTCGGAGCTGCATCAGGCCTCTTGCAGCTCAGAATCCGCTCCAGCTCAGCCCCAGCGCCTTGGCGAGGAAGACCGCCATCTGGCGGCGGGTCACCGGGTTGTCCGGACAGTAGTTGCCGCCGCCGCAGCCGCCGGTGATGCCCGAAGCCGCGAGCGCCTCGATGAACTGGTAAGCGGAATCAGTCGCGGGGACGTCGTTGAAGATCGGAGCGCCTTGAGGCTGGCTGACCTGGAGCTTGTAGCCGATGATCGCGCCATAGAAGACCTTGTCGGCGCCGCCGGCGTCGGTGCCGACTTCGAGCAGAAGCCGCCGACTGTTGTTGCTGACGGTGTAGCTCAGAGGCGACAGGTCGATCCAGAGGTATCCGCTGCAGACGTTCGTCGCCACCGAAGTCTGAATGAATCCCATCGGAGGGTATGTGCAGATCCCCAGGTAGTCGCAATCGGAGAGGCTCAGGGTGAGCGAGTCCGAGGAGTCGTCATCGCAGTAGTCGAGCTCCAGGTAGGTCAGCAGCGCTCCTCCGGGAATGTGGGGCGTCGTCTGAAACACGGCCCCCGAGGAAGTCGCGTAGCGCCCCGACGGGGACGCCTCCGTGGCATAGGTCGAGATCGAGTCCTTCGGAAGGAACTCGGCGGCGCCCATCGTGTAATAGGACGTCGCGCCCGTGCCCCAGTCCGGCACTTTCGGAAGCGTCCCGCCGTACGAGGCGACGGGGACGCCCGCCAGTCGAGATTCCTGCGCCCGAACCGTTACCACCGGGGCTCCGGCGAGAATCGCGATCGCAGCCGCCACTCGAAGGGTCTTCATGGGTTTGTCTCTCCCGCGCGCCAGCCCGCGCGCCGTCACGCCCGGAACACCTTCTCTTCGGTCCCATCCATCCACCGATCGACGAGCTCCACTCCCTGCATGAGCGAGTGATCCTGGTTGCCGATCTCGTACTTCCACGAGCCGAAGCGGCCGCGCGAGAAGATCCCGCGAGGCTCGAGATAAGCGTGGATCGTCTCGAGCGCCGGGTTCCGATCCACCGACGGGATCGGGTACGAGTGACCGGCGTGGATCAGGAAGATCGTTTCGATCAGCGGCAGATCGGGCGGCTGGAGAATCCCCTCGGCGACCAGGCCGTCCACGACGGCCTTCCCGAAATCGCCTTCCGGCAGCGGCTTGAACTTCGAGTAGGAGGTCTCGGTCAGGACCGAGAAGTACTTCGACGTATCGCCCCCCGGCACGATCTCGGGAGAGTAGTTGGACAGGTAGGTCATCCGGTAGAACGGCGTCTTCGGGTTCGGGAAGTAGATCCAGTTCTTGTCCGACGGGGAGGGGCGCCGCAGGCCGACGCCGACCGAGAACAGGCGGTTGAAGAGGAGCGACTGCGCCGCCGCGCGGACCTTCTGCGGAGCGTGCGTCAGCCGCGCGACGAAGGCGTCCAGAGGAATCGTCGTGAGCAGGCGGTCGTAGGAGCGCGTGGTGCCGTCCGTGAACGCGATCTCGCGCTTCTCCTCGTCCACGGCGACGGCGCGCTTGTGGAAGCGGATGCGGTCGTCGCCGAGAAGCGGCACGACCCCTTTCCAGAGCCCGAGCGTGCCGCCGTGGAGCGGATAGCCGAACTTCGCGTTGGGACCCCAGTCGGTCGTCTTCGGCACGACCGTCGTCTCGATCGCCTTGCGCCAGTCCACGACCGAGACGCGCTCGGCGATCCAGTAGTAGCCCATCTCCTTCAACGGCGTCGCCCAGACCTTGAAGTTGTAGGGGTTCATGAAGTGCTTGGCGACGCCCGAGCCGAACTTCGCGAGGACCCACTCCTCGAAGTTGTGGAAGGCCCGGTCCTTGTCGATCGTCTGCGACTCGACGAGACCGATCAGGCACTCGAGCATCGCCTTCTCGGGCAGCGACGAGAGGTGGTTCTGGAAGGGATACCGGACGTACTTGTCCTCGAACTTGATCCAGCTCTCGCGGTCGATCCAGCGGATCTGATCGCCGAGGACCTTGGCGAGGAAATCGTTGAAGTACTTGTAGCCCGAAAAGATGATGTGGCCCGACACGTCCCACGTCCATCCCTTCGGATCCTTGAAGCTCGTGGCGAGCCCGCCGACCTGTCCCGACCTCTCGAAGATCTCGAAGGCGTCCTCGCCGCGCTCGCGGAGCCGGTAGGCGGCGCCGAGGCCCGTCGGGCCCGCGCCGAGAATGACGATGCCCCCGCTCATTGCGCGGCCCGTCCGCTCTTGGCGACGAGCCGCCGGAGCTGCTCGGCCTGCTTCATCTCGGCCCGGAGCTCGAAGAGGTAGCGGATCACGCGTCCGATCGTCCCCAGCATCTTGAACGGCCGGTGGATGGACTGGCCCGCCTCGCGCGGGAAGTGCCGCACGACGACCTCGGTCACCTTCCAGCCGGCGATCCGGCAGCGCACGAAGATCTCGTCGCCGACGAAGTTGATCCGGTGTTTGATCTCGATGCGGCGCGCGACGTCGCGCCGGAAGGCCCGGCAGCCCGCGTTGATGTCGTGGAGCGGCGAGCCCAGGATCCAGTGCGACAGCACACGAAGGCCGCGCGAGAGGATGAGCCGGCCGAGCGGGTCGTGCCGGACCTTCTTCCAGCAGAAGACGACGTCGGCCCCCTGATCGATCGCGTCGAGAAAGAGGGGCGCGTCGGCCATCGTGTGCTGGCCGTCGCCGTCCACGACCATGACGACCTCGCCCGGCACGTTGCGCAGCGCCGTCTCGGTCGCGACCGCGTAGCCCTTGTTTCCGTCGTGGTGCACGACGGAGATACGCGGATCCTTCTTCGCGAGCTCTTCGGCGATCTCCCCCGTCCGGTCCCGGCTGCCGTCGTTGACGACGACGACGTGCCAGGTGAGGTTGGGGATCGCCGACAGCGACGTCGACGGCCTCCGCGACCGTCTTCGCGATCAGCTCTTCTTCGTTGTACGCCAGGAACCCGACGCCGAAACGCACCTTCGGCTCCGGCCGAGGGGGCGCCTGGACGCCACCGACTTCGCGATCAGCGGCCATAGATGATCCATCCTGCAGTTGCCACCCAGCCCATCACGATGACCAGAAGCCACGGATCGTCCACGAGGAGGGCCTGGGTGGGGCTGCCCCCTCCGCCGCGGCGGTAGACGAGGTGAACGTAACGCGCCAGGCCGAGGACGACGAAGGGGATCGTCGCCGCCAGCGTTTGGCCCCGGTAGCGCGCGGCCGTCTCCGGGATGACGCTGTAGGCGCTGTAGGCCGACGCCGTCGCCAGGCCCGTGACGATGAAGAGGTAGTCGAGCCCTTCGGCGCCGTAGGAGGCGAGCGCCGGCCGGTGCTCGGAGGAGCTCCTGAGGCCGGCGTGATGAAACTCCCACTGCCGCTTTCCGGCGACGAGGAAGAGCGCAAGCAGGTAGGCGCAGACGATCAGGAAGAGCGACGGGAAGACTCCCGCCAGCGCCGCTCCGGCGAGCGCCCGCAGTGGCATTCCCGCGGCGACGATCAGCGCCTCGAGGAAGGGAATGCCCTTGAGCACGAAGGAGTACGCGAGCATCAGGGCGGCGTACGCGGCGCACCATCGGCCGAAGGTCGGCCCGAGCAGGAACGCCGCTCCCAGACCGCCGACCTCGAGGAGAACCGCGCCCGCCGCCGCGGCCGGGACGGTCAAGCGGCCGGAGGCGAGCGGCCGGTGGCGCTTCTCGGGATGCGAGCGGTCGCGCTCGCGGTCCATGATGTCGTTGACGAGGTAGATGCCGCTCGCGATCGCGCTGAAGGCCACGAAGCCCGCCGCCGCGAGAACCCAGCCGTCGGCCGTCTTGAGCACTCCGCCGAAGAGAAACGGCAGGGGCAGCACGAGATTCTTGATCCACTGCTTCGGCCTCGCGGCTGCCGCGAGCGCGAGCAGAGATCGATCGGCGTGCGACCCTTCGGCCGGCACGACTCGCCCGGACGATGTCGCTGCCATTTCTCTCATTTTAAACGATTAACCTGCGGTTGTCTCCTCACCGCTGTAGGATTCTCGGCGGCCGCGCCGATAAGGAGTCCTCCATGCCGGACCAGTACGTCGCCCGCGTCGTCGACCTGACCGATCCCGCCGCCCAGCGCATCCCGAACATGTCGATCGAAGAGGCGCGCGAGCGCGTGGCGAGCGGCGATCCGGGGCGCGTGCGCGAGATCGACGGCTCGTTTTCCATCGTCGCCCGCGTCGGACGGCGCGTCCGCCTGGCCCGGTCGCTCGATCGTCCTTTGCGCTATTTCCTCGCCAAGGAAGCCGCCGGCCCGGCGCTCATCGTCTCGGACCGGATCGACGCCATCCACGCCTTCCTCGAGAAGGAGGGCCTGGCCGGACAGTTCCATCCGAGCTACACGCGCATGGTGCCCGCCCACTACGTGGTGGACCTCGAGCTGATCGGATGCCCGGACCCCTCCCCGACGTACGCGCGCTACTTCACGCCGGCGCGCGCCGCGTTCTCCGCGGAGCCCGCGGCGATCGGATCGGAGTACGTCGGAGCGCTGTGCGGAGAGATCGCGCGCTGGCTCGAGGCGGTTCCCGCGCGCGAGCCGATCGGCGTCGCCTTTTCCGGCGGGATCGACAGCGGCGCCGTGCTCCTGGTCGCCTACCACGTCATGCGCCGGCGCGGGCTTGGACCTCGGGCGCCTGAAGGCGTTCACCCTCTCGGTCGGCGGCGGCGAGGACCTCGCGCAGGCGCGGACCTTTCTCGAGAGCGCTCGGGCTCGGACTGCTTCTCGAGCCGATCGAGGTCGCGGCCGGCGCTCTCGATCCCGCTCGAAGCGGTGCGACGTCATCGAGGACTACAAGCCGCTCGACGTCGAGTCGGCGACGATGGCGCTCGCGCTCTGCCGCGGCATTCGCGAGCGCTACCCGCGACTGGCGCTTCCTGCTCGACGGCGACGGCGGCGACGAGAACCTGAAGGACTATCCGATCGAGGAGAACCCCGAGCTCACGATCCGGAGCGTCGTCAACAATCCGCTGCTCTACCAGGAAGGCTGGGGCGTCGGCCGCCTGAAGCACTCCCTGACGTACTCGGGGGGCCAGAGCCGCTCGTACAGCCGCACCTACGCGCCGCTCCGACGGTACGGCTTCGAGGGCTTCAGTCCCTTCACGCGGCCGTCGGTCATCGAGATCGCCGAGGCGATCCCGTTCGCCGAGATGGCGGCCGGCGATACGGGCCGGCTCTACGCGATCAAGGGCGACGTCGTCGCGCGAGGCGTCGCGGAGATCACGGGCTTCGAGATGCCGGCGTTTCCGAAGCGCCGCTTCCAGCACGGCGCCGTCGGGCGAACCGGGGCCTCGCGGTTTTCGGGCTTCGGCGAGGCCGCCTACCGGACGCACCTGTTCTCCCGGTACGCGTGACGCGGAATTGAGCTCCGCCTACCCGGCCGGGGAGGCCGCGCGAGACCGCTGGATCCTGGAGCGGCGGCCGCGGCGAAGCGTTCGCGATCCGCGGCGCGCCCATGCCGCGCACGTCGAGCTCGAAGCCGCCGAATCCGGCGAGGCCGTGCCGGTCGCCACGATCTTCCTCACCAACCGCGAGTGCCCGTGGCGCTGCCTGATGTGCGATCTCTGGAAGAACACCCTGATCGAGTCCGTGCCGTCCGGCGCGATCGCGGAGCAGATCCGGACGGCCCTGGCCGGTCTTCCCGCGGCCCGACGCGTCAAGCTCTACAACGCGGGGAGCTTCTTCGACCCGAGGGCGATCCCTCCCGGCGACTTCGAGGAGATCGCCTCGCTCGTGAGCCCCTTCGAACGAATCGTCGTCGAGGCGCACCCGGCCCTCGTCGGCGAGGCGTGCCGGCGCTTCCGCGATCTCGTCGACCGGCGCCTCGAGGTCGCCATGGGGCTCGAGACGATCCACCCGGACGTCCTGCCGAGGCTGAACAAGCGGATGCCGCTCGAGCGCTTCGTCAAGGCCGGGGCGTTTCTCCGCGACGCCGGAATCGCGCTGCGCGTCTTCGTCCTCGCGGGGCTTCCGTTCGTCGGCGAGGCCGAGGGCCTCGACGCGACGAAGCGGTCGATCGCCTGGGCCTTCGAGCACGGCGCATCGACGGTCGCCGTCATTCCGACCCGGTCCGGCAACGGCGCGCTCGAGGCGCTCGCCGCCGGAGGCGAGTTCGCCGAGCCCCGGCTTTCGGTGCTCGAGGACGCCGTGGATTTCGGCGTCGGCCTCGGCCGGGGACGCGTCTTCGCGGACCTGTGGGACCTGGAGCGATTTCGCCGCTGCGATGCGTGCTTCGCGGGCCGCGCGGCGCGGCTGGCCGAGTCGAACCTCCGCCAGCGCGTCTCGGCGCGCGTCGCCTGTTCGGAGTGCGGAGGGCGAGCGTGACGCATCCGGTCGACCTCGCGGTCATCGGCTCCGGCTTCTCCGGCTCGCTCCTGGCCCTGATCGCGCGGCGTCTCGGGCGATCCGTCGTGCTCCTCGAGCGCGGCCGGCATCCGCGCTTTGCGATCGGCGAGTCGTCGTCACCGCTGGCGAACCTGCTCCTCGAGGAGCTCGCGCTGCGATACGACCTGCCGCGGGTGCGGCCGCTCTCCGCCTGGGGACCGTGGCGCCGCGCGTACCCCGGGATCGGCTGCGGCCTGAAGCGCGGCTTCACCTTCTACGCGCACGAAGCGGGGCGGCCCTTTGCGGCCGATCCCGACCGCCGCGACCAGCTCCTCGTGGCCGCGAGCCCGCACGACGAGGTCGCCGACACGCACTGGTATCGCCCAGAGCTCGACCGCTTTCTCGTCCGGGAGGCCGAGAGCGCCGGCGCGGAATACGCCGACGAGACGGAGACCGCCGTCGTTTCGCATGGACCGGACGGCTTCGTCCTGGCCGCGACGAGGCAGGGAAGGCGTCGCGAATACCGCGCCCGCTTCGTCGTGGACGCCACGGGCCCGAACGGATTCCTCCAGCGCGCATTGCAGATCCCCGCCTCCCCGTTCGCGGCCATGCCGGCGACCGAGGGCCTGTGGGCGCACTTCACGGGAGTGAGGCGGCTCGACGAGACGGCTCCCCCGGGCGGCCCCGACGCGCCACCCTATCCGGTCGACGACGCCGCCGTTCATCACGTGTTCGCCGGCGGCTGGATCTGGGTCCTCCGGTTTGCCAGCGGCGTGACGAGCGCCGGGGTCGCGGCCGAGCCGGCGCTCGGAAACGAGCTGCGGCTGTCCGACGGCGCGCCCGCGTGGGACCGCCTCCTCGAACGGTACCCGACCGTCCGCGCCCAGTTTTCGGACGCGCATCCGGCCACTTCCTTCGTTCACCGCCCCGGGCTTCCCTTCCGCAGCGCTGCGGCCGCCGGAGCGGCCTGGGCCCTGATGCCCTCGGCGGCCGCCTTCGTCGACCCGCTCCTCTCGACCGGATTCCCGCTGACGCTTCTCGGCATCGAGCGCCTCGCCGCGGCGCTGGAAGACTCATGGGGCCGGCCCGGTTTCGAGGAGAGATTGCGCGCGCACGAGCGCCTCACCCTCTTCGAGGCGGACACGGCCGCCCTCCTCGTCGGGGCCCTCTACGCGACGTTCGGCGATTTCCCCGTCTTCGCCGCGCTCACGACGCTGTACTTCGCGGCCGCGAGCTACGCCGAAGCGGCGCGCCGCCTGAAGCGGCCGCACCTTTCGGGCTCGTTTCTCTCGGGAGACCACCCCGTCTTCGGGCCGGCGTTGAAGGCCTGCTGCTCCACCGCCCTCGAGCGCGATGGCCGCCGCCGGGACGAGCTCCTCGCGATGATCCGGCGGGCGATCGAACCGCTGGACGTGATCGGGCTCTCCGACACGAGCCGGCGGAACTGGTACCCCGTCCTCGCGGAAGACCTGATCGCCTCGCGGGCGAAGCTCGGGGCCAGCCGGGAGGAGATCGACGCCGTCCTGGAATCCCTGGCCGCCGCGCCCTCAGTGCGTGGAGTGTGAACCCATGCTCGAGAACTCGAACGCGATCCTCATGAAGACGTGGAAGGAGACCGGGTCTCGCGAGTAGACCGGATCGAGCCGGTCCGTGAACCGGTAGAGCGTCACGTCCGCGCCGAGCCCCGTCGAGAGAAACGCCACCAGCGGAAAATCCCGTGCGTAGCCGAGCGTGGCGGCATCGACGCGAGTGCGGTCCGGCGGAACGCCCGGCGGCGGCTGACTCTTGTGCACGAGCACGTAGAGATCCCGATCGACCGCCTCCAGCCTTCCGTAGATCGTATGCACGCGGCCGAACACCCAGTTCCACTCGAGCAGCGTGCCCCAGGCGACGAGCCCGTTCTCTTCGTTGCGGCCCGTGATGAGCGATACGGCGAGCGACCCGTCCGGCAGGGCCGTCTGGTACGCGATCATTCCCGTCAGCCGCGTGAGATCGCCGGGCTCCGCCGCCTCCGGGTCGGTCAGATGTCCCCCCGAAACCTGCACCGTCCAGCCTTCCATCGGCGTCACCGTCAGCCGTCCCGAGAACGAATCGATCGCTCCCGCCTGGATGTTCCAGCGGTTCTCGTCGGGCTCGGCGCCGTGGAAGGCCGAGCCCTCGAGCACCACGCTCCCCGAGGTCAGGCCGAGGGTCAGCACGTCATAGGAGATGTGCGTCGAGTCCTGGTTGTGATGCGAGAGGGGGGCCGTGGGATTTTCGAGTGCCGACGCGCGGTGGACGTAGGCCGGCGGACCGAGCGCCGGCTCGCCGACGACCGCGCCATAGAACGAAAGGCTCGTGTCGCGCGAGAGCTGCTTCTCCCACGAGCCGGCGATCTGCGCGAAGAAGTCGTGGGGATGCTGCACGTCCACGAGAAGGACGCCCTGGTTGGTCTCCCCCGTCTGGAAGAGCTCCGGGCTGCCGGGCGGCGGGATCGTCGCCGGCTCGAGCGACAGCGTACCGAGCAGGGTGAGCTTTCCGCCCAGAAACGAGCGCATCGCCATGCCCATGAAGTGGTTCTGCGACTCGAGGGCGTGGCCGCCGGAGGACCCTCCCTGGTCGTCGTAGTTCACGAACATCCATCCGTGGACCATCGTCATCCAGTGGTCCATGGCCGGCATGTCCTTCATCGCCTGCATCGGATCGGCGGGCGAAGGGCTCTCGCCTTCCTGCGCGAGGGCGCAGATGCCGAGGCCGAAACAGAAAACGAAAGCCAAAGGGATTCGAACCGACATTCCCTCTCCCCGTTGCCGGGCGGGGCCCGGCCGTCGCGAGACGAACGCTCGCGCGGGTCAGAGGCGCCGGGCGGAGAGAACGGGAGGGCCCGCGAGGTTTCGCGCCTCCGTTCGGGCCGTCGGAGACTCGGGGAAAACGGCGAGGAGGAGGGCCGCACCCGAACTGCCCGCGAGGGCGGCCGCGATCGGCGCGCGAATCGTCTCGGTGACCGCGGTCGCGGCCGGGGCCGGCCGGGCGAGCGCGCCGTCGCAGCCGCAGCATGACGTCGCCGCGAGCACCGGGGCCGCGGCCGCATCGGGCGAAGTGGCGCAGCAAGTCGGACCGAGCGCGGCCAGCGGGGCGGCGGCAAGGCCGACGCCGAAGAGGACGACGAGGGCGAGGCGACGCGGGCGCAGAGGGCTCATCGGCTTTCCCCGAGAACTCCGGCTCTCGAGCGCCCATTCCCGCGCACGCATCAATCCGCCCGCGTGAGCCGGCGATAGGTCCGCAGGTGCCGCAGCGCCTCCGCGGGCCGGCCCAGACGCTCGGCCAGCGCGGCGGCGTTGAAGTGCGCGTCGGCATTCCCGGGATCGAGCCGCACGGCATGCTGGTATTCGAGCAGCGCCTCGGGCAGGAGACGCAGGTCTTCGAGCGCGACGCCGAGGTTGAACGCCGCCGTCGCGTCCTCGGGGCGCAGCACCAGCGCGCGGCGATAGAGCGGCTCGGCCGCCGCGGGTTCGCCCGATTCGTGCAGCAGCCGGCCGAGGTTCACGAGGGCATCGGTGTGATCGGGATCGAGCTCGAGCGCTCGCGCGTAGGCATCGCGCGCCTCGGCCGGAGAGGCCGGCTCGAGCTCGCACCCCCATTCATACCAGTCGTCGGCGGAGAGCTCCCCCGAGCCTTCCCGCGCTTCGCGAAATGCCCGGCGAACCGTGGGAGCGGCCTTGCGGGCGAGATCCGCGACCCCGAAGTCGAAGAGGATCTGACCCGACTCCGGCTGCCAGCGCCGTGAGCCCTCCTCGACGACGATCCGGCCTCCCTCGGCGGCGATCCGCACCTCCGTCAGCGGCCGGTCTTCCGGCATCTTCTCGCGCAGGCGCCGCAGAGCCTTCCGGATTCGCCGGTGGGGCACGCCCGCGTCGGCGAGACCCCCGGCCGTCCGCATGAAGACGAGATCCTGGAAGGAGAAGCGCAACCGGCGCCCGGCGCCGCGCTCGGGAGAGAGGAAGCCCGCGCGGACGTAGCCGCGCACCCTCGAGTCCGGAACGGCGAGGAGCTTCGCGACTTCCCGGGTGGAGTAGCCCTTCAAGCCACTCTCAGAATACCCGAGATTGGCCCGGCGGGCGGCGGTCAAGCCTTGCGCGCCGACTCGCTTCTCATCTGCGCGACCCGGGCGGGCGCGCGCTTGGCGGGCTTGCGGGAAGACTCTCCGGCGGAGGCCGCCTTCGCCGCCGGCGCGGCCGCGGCCTCGGGCTTCTTCGCGAGGCTCGCCTTGAGGGCCTCCATCAGGTCGATGATCTGACCGCCGCCCGCCTCGGGAGGGGCGATCGAAATGTCCTGGCCCTCGACCTTCTTCTGGATGAGCCCGAGGATCCGCTTCTTGACGTCGTCCTCGTACGTCTCCGGCTTGAAGGCGTCGGTCGCGCGCTGATCCACCAGGAGCTTGGCGAGGTCGAGCTCCTTCGCGCTGACCTCGGCCGACTCGACGGGAACGTCGGCGAAAGAGCGGACCTCGTCGGCATAGTAGAGCTGCTGCATCACGATCCCGCCGTCGAGCGGGCGCAGAAGGACCAGGTACTGCTTTCCGCGCGCGGCGTACCGCGCGAGCGCGACCCGCCCCGTCTCCTGCATCACCTTCGAGAGGAGCGCGTACGCCTTGGCGCCGCCCTTGTCGGGTCCGACGTAATAGGTGCGGTCGAAGTACACGGGGTCGACCTTCGCGATCGGAACGAACTCGACGACCTCGATCGACTGCGTCGATTGCTCCTCGAGCGCCTTGAGCTCCTCGGGAGTGAACGTCACGTAGCGGTCCTTCGAGAACTCGTAGCCCTTGACCATCTGGTCGCGGGGAACGACTTCGCCGTCCTTCGTGCAGAGGTACTGCTGCTTCAGGCGCGCTCCATCCTTGGCGTGCAGCATGTTGAAGGAAACGGCCGCCGACGCGTCCGCGGCGGCGTAGAGCTTGATCGGGATCGAGACCAGCCCGAAGGAGATCGTTCCCGCCGCTATAGGCCTTGCGCTCATAGGTTTAGGACCGACAAGGTTAACATGGACCGGGGTCTGCCGACGTGTCGCTCGACAAATACCGCCAGAAACGCTCCGCCGATTCGACGCCCGAGCCGTTCGGCCGCGCCGGCCCGGGGCGGCCGCATCTCTTCGTGGTTCAGAAACATGCGGCCACGCGGCTGCACTACGACTTCCGGCTGGAATGGGACGGGGTCCTGAAGTCCTGGGCCGTCCCGCAGGGTCCCTCGCCCGACCCCGCCGAGAAGAGGCTCGCGGTCGAGGTCGAGGACCATCCGGTCGAGTACGCCGATTTCGAAGGCGTCATCCCCGAGGGCAACTACGGCGCCGGCGAGGTCATCGTCTGGGACCAGGGACGCTGGACGCCGCTCGCCGATCTCGACGAAGGGATGAAGAAGGGAAAGCTCCTCTTCGAGCTGTCCGGATACAAGCTCCGCGGCCGCTGGACGCTCGTCCGCATGAAGACGAAGGGCAAGACCACGGGCAAGGAGTGGCTGCTGATCAAGGAGCGCGACGGGTTCGTGCGAAAGGGATCGGAGGCGGAGTATCCGGAGGAGTCCATCTTCTCGGGACGCACGGTCGAGGACCTGGCTTCGGGCTCGAGCCGCGCGGCGGAGATTCGCGAGGAGCTCGCCCGGCTGGGGGCGCCTCGGCGCGAAGTGAGAATTCGGGACGTCCGGCTGATGCTCGCCGAGACCCGCGAGTCGGCGTTCACGCGGCCGGGCTGGATCTGGGAGCTCAAGTACGACGGCTATCGCCTCCTCGCCGGGCGCGAGGACGGGAAACCGGCGCTGCGCTACCGCCACGGCATGGACTCGACCGGGACGTTTCCCGAAATCGCCCGTGCGGTCGCGGCGCTTCCCTCCGAGAGCTTCATCCTCGACGGCGAGGTCGTGGTCCTCGATGCGAAGTCTCAGCCCCGCTTCGGCCTGCTCCAGAAGCGCGCGCTGCTCCAGCGCCGGCCGGACATCGACCGGGCCGCGGTCGAGCTGCCGGCCACGCTCTTCGCCTTCGACCTGGTCGCCTTCGAGGGCTTCGACCTGCGCGCCCTTCCGCTCGTTCAGCGCAAGGCGCTGCTTCGGAAGCTCCTGCCTCGCGCCGGCCCGGTGCGCTTCGCGGACGACGTCGCCGAGCGTGGCGACGATCTGCTCGCGGCTGCCGCCGAGCTCCACCTCGAAGGCGTCGTCGGCAAGAAGGCCGACTCGCCGTATCGCGGGGCGCGCTCCGGCGACTGGGTCAAGGTGAGGCTCGACCGGACGGGCGATTTCGCCGTGGCGGGTTACACGAAGCCGGAAGGGGCGCGGTCCGGTTTCGGAGCGCTCCACCTCGCCTCGTGGCAGGACGGAGGCCTCGTCTATGCCGGCCGCGTCGGAACGGGCTTTTCCGAGAAGCAGCTCGCCGGCCTCTACGGGCGCCTCTCGAAGAAACCGCGTTCGTCTCCCGCCTTCGGGGGCGCGGTTCCGACGGGGCGCGGGCACGTCTGGGTCGAGCCCGAGCTCGTCGTCGAGGTGAGGTTCAAGGAGCGGACGACCGACGGCCTCCTGCGCCACCCCGCGTTCCTGCGGGTCCGCGACGACAAGCCGATCGAGGAGTGCGTGCGCGAGGACGATCCGGGCGCCGGCGAGCCGGGAGCCGCTCCCCCGGTCCCGGACGCCGCCGCGGCCGCCCCGATCGAGCCCGAGGAGAAGACCGTTCCGTTTTCCAACCTGGCAAAGGTCTTCTGGCCCGACGAGGGCTACACCAAGGGCGACCTCATCGACTACTACCGCGCGATCTCGCCGTGGCTCCTTCCCTACCTGAAGGACCGGCCGCTCGTGATGACCCGGTACCCCGACGGGATCGCTGGAAAATCGTTCTTCCAGAAGGACGCCCCGCACTTCGCGCCCGACTGGATCCGCCTCGAGCGCATCTGGAGCGAGCACGCCGAGCGCGAGATCGACTACTTCGTCTGCGACGACGTCGAGACCCTCCTCT
Organism: uncultured Acidobacteriota bacterium; assembly: GCA_963738945.1. Lineage (GTDB taxonomy): Bacteria > Acidobacteriota > Thermoanaerobaculia > UBA5066 > Gp7-AA6 > DAHUXD01. The sequence goes on along the minus strand of CAVTYD010000002.1, from coordinate 528,395 downwards.
ACGTGGCGAACCTCGGTTCGATCCCCCTGCACGTCTGGGCGAGCCGCGTCGCGTCTCCCGAGCGCCCCGACTGGTGCATCCTCGACCTCGATCCGAAGGGCGCGCCGTTCTCGCACGTCGTCGAGATCGCGAACGCGATTCACACCCTCTGCGACGAGATCGGCCTTCCGAACTTCATCAAGACGAGCGGCGCCACGGGCCTGCACGTCCTCCTGCCGCTCGGCGGCCAGTGCACGCACGCCGAATCGCGGACGCTCGGCGAGATCCTCGCCCGCGCGATCGAGCAGGATCACGGGAAGATCGCGACGACCGCGCGCATGCTCGGCTCGCGGGGCGGGAAGGTCTACGTCGACTATCTTCAGAACGGCCACGGCAAGACCATCGCCGGTCCGTTATCGGCGCGGCCCGTTCCGGGCGCGACCTGCTCGGCGCCGCTCCGATGGACCGAGGTCAACGCCCGGCTCGATCCGAAGAACTACACGATCAAGACCCTTCCGGCGCGCATGAGGCGCGCGAAGGACGACCCCCTGGCCCCGGTCCTCGCGCTCAAACCGGACATCCACTCCGCCCTCGCGAGGCTGACGGAACGGCTCAGGAAGTGACGGCCGGGCCGAAGTACTTCAGGAACTCCCCCGCCAGGCGCGGCCCCGAACCGGCGTCCTCGTGCTTGAAGAAGACGTACGCGTCGGACCAGGGCTGGGCGCGCACCTTCGCGGCCCAGTCCGCCACCGCCGCGCCGTCGTAGTCCTGCCGGCGAAGGCGGAGATAACCCCAGGGCGCCGTCGTCACGAGCGGCGTCGCGAGCTCCTCGTCTTCCGCCACGCACAGCGCCGCGCCGCGCGACCGCAGGGCCTCGAAGACGTCGTCCCCGAACCAGGAGGCGTGGCGGAACTCGAACGCCGCGCGCCGGCCCTCCGGGATCGTCTCGAGGAACGCCTCGAGGCGCGGCAGGTCCTTCTTGAGATTCGGCGGCAGCTGGAAGAGCGCCGGGCCGAGCCGGTCGCCGAGCGTCGAGGCGACGCCGAAGAAGTACTCGACCTCCGAGCCCGCGTCCTTCAGCCGCTTGAAGTGCGTGATCCGCTGCGATGCCTTCAGCACGAAGCGAAAGTCCGGAGAGACTTCCGCGGCCCAGCTCTCGAGCAGCGCGGGCTTCGGCATTCGATAAAAGGTGTTGTTGATCTCGACGGCGGGCAACCGATCGGCGTACCAGGAAAGCATCCGGTCCGCGGCCAGATCCTCCGGATAGAAGGATCCCTTCCACTCCTTGTAGCTGAAGCCGCTCGTCCCGGCGAGGACGCGCATGGCGACACTCTATACTCTCCCGCTCGATGCCCACGCCTCGTTTCGATCCGCGGCGTCGCCGCGTCGTGACGCTCGCGCTCATGCTCGTCACCGCGCTGGCATCGTTCGAGTCCACGGTCGTCTCGACGGCGATGCCGACGATCATCGGGGACCTCGGCGGCCTTCCGCTCTACTCGTGGGTCTTCTCGATTTACCTGCTCGCGGCGACCGTCATGATGCCGATCTACGGGCGGCTCGCCGACATCTACGGCCGGCGCCGGATCCTGCTGATCGCGATCTCGGTGTTTCTCGTCGGAGCGGTCACGTGCAGCGTGGCGCGATCGATGCCGCAGCTCATCGCGGCGCGGGGCCTGCAGGGTCTCGGAGCCGCGGGCCTCGTTCCGATCGCGCTGACGGTCTCGGGCGACCTGTTCTCGCTCGAGCAGCGCGCGAGAGTGCAGGGCCTGTTCTCGAGCGTCTGGGGCACCGCGAGCCTGATCGGGCCGCTTCTGGGCGCGTGGATGACGATGTCCTTCGGCTGGCGCTCGATTTTTCGGATCAACATCCCGCTCGGCATCGTCGCGTTCATCCTGGTCGCGACGCAGATGATCGAGTCGCGGGATCAGCGCGGCGATCCGCTCGACCTGGCCGGGGCGGCGAGCCTCGCGGTCGGCGTGACGGCGCTGCTCTTCGCGGTGCTGCACCGGCCGGCCGGCGCCCGGGCGAGCCTGGCCCTGCGCCTCGGGCTGCTGGTTCTGGCGGCGGCCTCCCTCGCCCTGTTCGCCCGGCTCCAGCGCCGGCGGCACCATCCCCTGATTCCTCCGCGCCTCTTCGCGCGGATGGAGACGGCGGCGCCGTATCTCGGCGGCGTCCTGCTCGGAACCACGATCTTCGGCGTGGACACGTTCGTCCCCCTGTTCGTCCAGGGCGCGAGGGGAGGAACGGCCGGAGCCGCCGGCGCGGTGGTCACGCCCCTCGTCTTCTTCTGGGCGACGTCGGCGACGCTCGCCGCCCGCCTGATCGTGCGCTACGGTTTTCGGAAAACGGCCCGCCTCGGCGCGATCCTGATCTTCGCCGGACTCGTCTGGCTGGTCGCGGCGGCCTACCTCAATGCCTCCGTCCCCTGGATCTCGGCGGCATGCGCGCTCGTCGGCATGGGCCTCGGCCCTTCGTCCATGTCGCAGGTCCTCGGCATCCAGGCCGTCGTGGACGAGCGGGAGCGGGGCGTGGCGACGAGCCTCGTCCCGTTCTTCCGATCGGTCGGCGGATCGATCGGCGTCGGCGCGCTCGGCGGCCTGCTCGCCGTGGGCCTCGACCGGCGGCTCGGACCCGCGGCGGAGACGGCGGGACGGTTTCTCGCGACGGGCGAGAACGGCGGCGCGGGCGCGGTCGCGCCGGCGATGTTTCGGACGGCGATCGAGGGATCGCTCATCCCGGTGTTCGCGATCCTCGCGGCCCTGGCGATCGTCAATTTTCTCGCGGCGAGCCGGTTTCCGGAGCGCGAGGTCGCCGCGGGCGGGGTGGTGGCCCGGCGGGACGTTCCCCTTTCCTTCGATTGAGCTCGGCGTAGCCGTAGACGAGGGCCAGGCTCCGGAACGGGCGCCAGCGCGCGGCGAACCGCCGCATCGCCTCCTCCTTCGCCTTCTCTCTCCGGCCGAGCAGGCCCTGGGCGAGATACTTGACGACGCCGAGGTCGCCCGCGGGAAAGATGTCGGGCCGGCCGAGGCCCCGCAGCAGCCCGATCTCCGCCGTCCACCGCCCGACGCCGTGAAACTCCGTCAGCTTCCCGATCGCGCCTTCGTCGTCGTGGGTCTCCAGGTCGCTCTCGTCGAGCGCACCGCGGTCGAACGCCTCCGCGAGCCCCAGGATCGCCTTCGCCTTGTTGTCGGAGAGCCGGAATCGCCTCATCCGCCGCACCGTCTCCGCGGAAAAGGCGTTCGGACGCGGGAAAGCGAAGTACGTCACGCCGCCGAATCGCGCCCGCCGGCCGAACGTCTCGGCGAGCTCGCGCCGGATGTCGTAGGCGAAGAGGAGATTGACCTGCTGGGCGAGGATCGCGGTGACGAGGGCCTCCCACAGAGACGGCACCCCCGCGGCCCTCAGGCCTCGGAAGTCGCGGATGGCGGCGCCGATGACGCCGTCGCCTGCGAAGGCGCGATAGAAGGGACGGACCGGCTGCGCCGCGCCCAGGGCTCGCCCGACGATGCGATCCGCCGCCGCGCGCGCCTCGGGAGAGGCCGCCTCGCGGCCCGACAGCCGGATCGCCAGCACCGCGCGGTCCGGCGAGCCGCTTTGAGACACCTCGAGCAGGGCGCCGCTTCGTCCGACGGGCAGAAAGCGCCGGTAGGTCGCCCCGTCGAAGCGATCCACGACCTCGGGAAACCTCTGATAGCGCCCGGCCGTCAGCGGGAGCGAATAGGGCCGCTCGGGGACCAGGCGTCGAACGACGACGGGTTCGCGCGCCATGATTCCATCCTATCGCCGCGCCGCCGAACGCACTAAGCTTCCGCGGAGAGGTCCCGGACCGCCAGGTCCGTCGGGAGAAGCGCCGATGAACGTTTCGCGTCTGTTGCTCGCCGCGGCCGCCGCCTTCGTCGTCTACTTCGCACTCGGCTTCGCTCTTTTCGCCGCGGGACCCCTGCGCCAGGAGTTCGGCCGGTATCCCGCCGTCTATCGATCGGAGGAGTCCATGAAGGGCGTGATGCCGGCGGGAATGGCGGCAATGGCTCTCGCGATGCTCGTCCTCGCGATCCTCTTCGCGATGATTCATCGCGGGGGGTCCGGATTCGCGAACGGAGCGCGCTTCGGCGCCCTCGTGGGCGTCTTCTCGGTTTGCGCCTTCGTCGTGCACAACCACGTCAACCTCAACATCGGATGGCGGCTCACGCTGGGGCAGGCGGCGGCCTACTTCGTCGAGTGGACGGCGGTCGGCATCGCGATCGGCCTCGTCTACCGGCCGGCGAACGGATAGTCTCGACGCCCATACCGACGCGAAGGAGGCAGGAATGCGTTTCCTCGTCCGGCTCGTCATCAATGCCGCGGCGCTCTGGGTCGCCGTCCGGATCATCCCCGGGATCACCTACTCCTCGGCCGACTGGATTCCCTTTTTCGCCGTCGCCCTCGTCTTCGGGCTCGTCAACGCCTTCATCCGCCCGGTGGTCAAGCTTCTGTCCCTTCCGCTGATCATCCTGACGCTCGGGCTCTTCGCCCTCGTCGTCAACGGACTGATGCTGCTGTTGACGAGCAGGCTCTCGGAGGCCCTCGGCCTGCACTTCCACGTCGTCGGATGCTGGACCGCGATCCTCGGCGCCCTCGTCGTGTCGATCATCAGCGCGCTGCTGTCGATGTTCCTGGCGGAGCCCGACTGACTCGGACTCCGAGTCGGGCCGCTGCGCGGCCCGACCGAAGAGAGAGGGGACGTCGCGATGGGTCCACCTCCCGGAAGCAATGCGGGTCCTTCGGACCTTCCTCTCGCTCCGGCTCCAGCGAACTACCGGGCGTTCTCCTCTCGCCGCACCGGAAGCCTCCCGCTCAGAATCGCCATCCTCTTCAACCGCTCCGCGAGCTCCGGGCGCCAGGCATCCGCGGGAGCGCGCCAGCGCCAGTTTCCGGAGGGCTCGGAGGGCGTGTTCATCCGCGCCTCGCTGCCGAGACCGAGCACGTCCTGGAGGGGCACGATCGCGCGCTCGGCGACCGAGCCGTAGGCGGCGCGGATGAGCGTCCACTCGATCTCGCGCCCGTCGCCTCCGAGATAGTCGAAGACGCGTTGCCGCTCCTCGGGCTGGAGCGCGGAATACCAGCCGCGCGCCGTGTCGTTGTCGTGCGTTCCGGTGTAGACGACGCCGTTCGCGACGTGCCGGTGCGGCAGATACTCGCTGTCGGATCCGTAGAAGGCAAACTGCAGGACCTTCATCCCCGGAAAGCCGAGCTCGTCGAGCAGCGCCCGCACCGCCGGCGTGATGTCGCCGAGGTCCTCGGCGAGGATGGGCAAGTGACCGAGCGCGGCGCGTGCCGCATCGAAGAGCCGCCGCCCCGGCCCCGGAGCCCAGCGGCCCCCGAGCGCCGTCTTCTCGACGGCGGGGATCGACCAGTACGACTCGAAGGCGCGGAAGTGGTCGATGCGCAGCAGGTCGCCGGCCGCGAGGCACGCGCGGATGCGCGCGATCCACCAGGCGTAGCCTTCTTCCTCCAGCCGGTCCCAGCGATAGAGGGGATTGCCCCAGAGCTGGCCGGTCGCGCTGAAGTAGTCCGGCGGCACGCCGGCGACGTCGGTGGGACGCCCGGTCCCGTCGAGCTGGAAGAGCTCCTGGTTGCCCCAGACGTCGGCGCTGTCGTGCGCCACGTAGATCGGGATGTCCCCGACGAGCGCGATGCCCCGTCTTTGCGCCTCGCGGCGGAGGCTCCCCCACTGTCGGTGGAATTGAAACTGGACGAAGCGGTGAAAGGCCATCTCGTCGGCGAGCTCGGCGTCGGCCGCCGCGAGCGCGTCCCGATCGCGGAACGCGAGGTCCGGCCCCCAGTCGGTCCAGGGTCGCCCGCCGAAGCGCGCCTTGAGCGCCGCGAAGCGCGCCCAGTCCTCGAGCCAGGCCTTCTGCGACGCGGCGCGCACGAACGCGAGCATCTCCTCGCGCAGCGGAGATGCACCGGGAGTCTCGGAGAAACGCCTCCAGGAGCCGCGCAGCAGGCGCTCCTTCCAGTCGCGGGCCGCGGAAAAATCCACGCGCTCTCCCGGCCATGGCGCGTCCGCGAGGGCGTCGGGGGCGAGCAGGCCTTCCTCGACCAGGCGCTCGGGCGAGATCAGCAGCGGGCTGCCCGCAAACGCCGAGGCGCTCGTGTAGGGAGAGTTTCCGGCACCCGTCGGACCGAGCGGAAGCACCTGCCACAGCGTCTGGCCGGCGGATTCGGCCCAGGCGAGGAAGCGTTCCGCGGAGGGACCAAGATCCCCGACCGGCAACGAGCCGGGCAGCGAGGTCGGATGGAGAAGGATCCCCGCGGAGCGAGTCATGATCGGCGAGTGCCGGATTGCGGCGGCAGCCCGGCTAGCCCGAAGACGAGTATCGCTTCGCTTCCCTGCTCCCGTTGCCCCACCACAGCATCATCCCCGTCTCGTTCGGGTGCGCCAGGGCCGCGTGGAACGGGCGCACGCGGAGAGTGTAGCCGAGGCCTTCGCCCGAGGGCTTGCGGTGCGTCAGGCGGAAGACGCCGATCTCGCCCTCGCGCCGGGCCGGATCGAGCCGGACGGGACCGCCCGATTCGAGAGTCCCGTCGGGCTCGACCGGCCCTTCGAAGAGCTCGACCGAGACGTCGCCGGCATCGAGCGGCCCGAGGGCGAGCCGCGCCTCGATCTCGAACGCCGCCGCGGGCGGAAGCGTCGCCGGGTCGGGCTCGATCGAGACGCCCTCGAAGCGGACGCCGGGCCAGGCGGCCCGGACGCGCTCCTTCCAGGCGACCAGTCGCTTCAACGGCTCCCGGCCGACCTCTTTCATCGCACGACGGTGGAAGGCGCCCGGCACGTAGCACTGCTCGAGATACTCCGAAAGCATCCGGTCCGACGAGAAGCCGCGGGCCACCTTCGAGGCCGCGACGATCATGCGGTCGATCCACCGCTGCGGCAGTCCCGAGGCGTCGCGATCGAAGAACATGGGGAGGACCCGCTTCTCGAGCACGTCGTAGAGCGCCTGCGCGATCTCCTCGTCGCTCGTCTGATCTTTCGCTTCGCCGACGACGAAGCCGGCTTCGTCGTGCGGCGCCTCGTCCCACCAGCCGTCCAGCACCGACAGATTCAGGGCTCCGTTCATCGCCGCCTTCATGCCGGAGGTGCCCGAGGCCTCGCGGGGCCGCTCGGGCGTGTTGAGCCAGACGTCGCATCCCGCGACGAGCAGGCGCGCGAGCGCCATGTCGTAGTCGGGCAGAAACACGACCCGACTCTTCAGCTCCGCTCGCTCGGCCGCCCGCGACACCGTGCGCAGGAACTCCTTTCCCGCTTCGTCGCGCGGGTGGGCCTTGCCGGCGAAGAGGATCTGGACGGGCCGTCCGATCTGGTGGAGCAGGTACTCCAGACGCTTCGGCTCGCGGAAGAGCAGCGTGGCGCGCTTGTACGTGGCGAAGCGGCGTGCGAATCCGATCGTCAGCGCCCGCGGATCGAGGGCCCGCGAGGCGTCGCCGATCTCCTCCTCGCGCGCGCCGAGCCGCCGCTTCTCGTCCGCCAGCCTCTGCCGGCACGCGGCGACCAGACGGCCGCGCAGCTCCTCGTGGGCATGCCAGAACTCTCCCCGGTCGACGTCCTCGGGCTTGTCGAGAACGCCCGTCGCGGCGATTTCCGGCGCGGTCCACGTCGCTCCGTGGACGCCGTTGGTGATCGGACGGATCGGCACCTCCGAAAGCGGCAGGTCGGGCATGACGCCGCGCCAGAGCCGGCGCGAGACGCCGGCGTGCAGGCGGGAGACGGCGTTCTGATGCGTCGAAAGCCGCATCGCGAGCACCGCCATCGAAAAGAGATCGCGCGACTGATCGCCGACCTCCCGGCCGAGGTCGAAAAACTCGTCGAACGAAATGGCGAGCTCGTTCACGTAGCCGCCGAAGTACTTCCAGAGCAGCTCGGGCGTGAACACGTCGATGCCGGCCGGGACCGGCGTGTGCGTCGTGAAGATGTTGCCGGTGGTCGCGACCTCCCGCGCCTCGGCGAACGAGAGGTGCTCCTCCTGGACGAGATGACGAATTTTCTCGAGCGAAACGAACGCGGCGTGCCCCTCGTTGATGTGGCGGATGGTCGGCCAGACGCCGACTTTCTCGAGGGCGCGCGAGCCGCCGATGCCGAGGACGATCTCCTGTTGCAGGCGCGTCTCGTGGCCGCCTCCATAGAGGCGCGCCGTGATCTCCCGGTCGGGCGGCTCGTTCTCGGGAAGATTCGAGTCGAGCAGGAGCAGCGGGACGCGCCCGACCCGGGCCATCCGGACGAGCAGCTGGACGTTGCGGCCCGCCAGATCCACGGAGACCACGGGGGGGCTTCCGTCCGACGTCTCGGCGATCGAGAGCGGCAGCTCGTCTGGCTCCAGGATCGGGTACGCCTCGTTCTGCATCCCGTCGGCGTCCACGACCTGCCGGAAGTACCCCTCCCGGTAGAAGATGCCGACGCCGCAGAGCGGGACGCCAAGGTCGCTCGAGGACTTCAGATGGTCCCCGGCGAGAACGCCCAGTCCCCCGGCGTAGATCGGCAGAATCTCCGTCAGACCGAACTCGGCGGAGAAGTAGGCGATCCGCTCCCCCCGCGCGACGAGCTCCCGCGCCGCCGGATGCTTCGGCTCGGACAGGTCCTCCTCGGTCAGCCGGCGGGTCAGCGCCAGGAGGTCTTCCTGGTAGCGCGGGTCCTCGGCGGCCCGCCGCAGGCGTTCGGCCGGTACCTCCCGGAAGAGGCGAACCGGGTTTCCGCCGGAGCGCTTCCAGGCCTCGGGGTCGAGCATCTCGAAGAGAGCTCTCAGGTCCGGCCGCCACGTCCACCGGAGGTCGTGAGAGAGGGCGAAGAGAGGAAGGAGCTTTTCGGGGACGCCGGAAACCCGAAACGCCTTTTCGAGAACGGGTGTCAACTCGCCGGCTAGTGTAGCAGAGGCGAATCGAACACTAAGCCTTGTGGGGTCAATGATCTGGACGCGGTTGCGGCTCCGGACCTTCGGTCACTTTGACGTCGAGCTTCCGGCCGAGCGAGAGGAATCGCGCAACCCATCGGGCGGCGTCCTCGAAACCCGAAGCCGCCTCCCTTCTCCGCGCGGACAGCAGGCCTCGCGAGAGCTGGTAGTAGGCGTTCTGGACCTGCCAGAAGTCCACCTCGAAGGGAAGCTGCCGGGCCAGATCCACGACCGCCTCGAGCTCTTCGAGTCGTCCGAGCTCCGAGGGGCTCGACCGCAGTCCCTCGGCCAGCCTTTCGAGGGCGAGCTCGACCGCGCGGCCGAGTCCGTCCTCGTGGAGGGTGACGCCGACTTCTCGCGCCTCCTCGAGCACCGCCGACCACCGCGAGGGATCCGGCATCTCGGCCTCGAGCGTTCGCCGCAGGCTCGTGTTGAGCGCGAGCTCGGCGGCCATCCGGAATCCGCGCGGCGAAGCGATGCCATGGCTCGACAGGAAGCGCATGAGCGGAGCGTGCTCCTCGTAGATCTCACGATACGCCGCGTCGGCCTCCGCGAGGACCGTGCGAAGGATGAAGGCCACGACCTGCTTCTGTTCGTCGCGAAAGAGGAGCCGCAACGTGTACGTTCCCGACCCGAAGACGCGATCGACCGTGCGGAGCGTCTCCGTCAGATCGGCCTGGCGGAACGGCTCCTCGATCGCCGCCGTGAGCCGCTCGTACTCTCCGGCGCCGGGAAAGCGGATCGCGCCGCCGGAGAGGTTGTGGTCGCCGAGGTGCAGCACGCCATAGGCCACGTCCTCCGATTCTCCCGTGATCGCCGACCTCACGCGGGCGCGGCCGCGGGCGAGCCGGGCCCGGCCGCTCGAAAGCAGGCGTGCATCCAGCCGGTCCACGTCGTAGCAGTAGATCCGCGCCGTCTCGCCGTAGTCGGAAAAAAGCGAGCTCACGCCATAGTGCGCTCCCACCTTCACGAGCGAGACGGCGGCGGGCCGCACGGCCTCCTCGTAGATGCGGCGCCCGTCGCCGGCCGCGGCGTCGTTGCTCTTCGCCTTCTCGAGGAGCGCGAGAAAAGGCTCCTCCAGGCCGGGTCCGAAGAGCTCTCCCGAAAGCTGAAGCACGCGCCCGGCGTACTGGATGACCTGGCGCGCCTCGATTCCGCCGACGTCGTCGAAGAACCAGCCGCAGCTCGTGTACATGAGCTGCGCGTGCCGCTGGAGCTCGAGGAGCTTCAGCGCCTCGGTCCGCTCGGCGTCGCTCAACGGGCGGTCGGCCTGGCCGGCGAGGAAGCGCTGCACGGAAACGGAGCTGCGGTCCAGCATCACGTCGACGTATTCGTCGCGCGCCCGCCATGGCTCGGCGAGCAGGGCGCCCGCCTTCGCCTCCCACAGCGGCGCCAGCGTGTCGCGCAGGGCGTCGAGGGCCGCGCGCAAGGGAGCGCGCCAGGCCTGGGACCAGCCGGGGTGAGCGCCCGTCTGGCAGCCGCAGTCGCTCTGCCAGCGCTCGACCCCGTGGGCGCAGCTCCACGAGGTGTTTTCCACGATCGCGGCCTCGTGCGTCGGCGGATGCTTTTCGAGAAATTCGCCGTAGTTCGTCAGCGTCGCCAGCTTCCGGGCCTCGAGCGTGTGCAGGGCGTAGGCGAGCGCCATGTCGCCGTGCCGGTGATGATGGCCGTACGTCTCGCCGTCGGTCGCGATGTGCACGAGCCGGGGCCGGGTCGAGGTCTCCCCGGACGCGCCGGCGAGCCGCTCGGCAAACTGCTCGCCCGCCGAAAGCAGCCGGTCGAACGCGACGGCGCGGGAGATGGGCCCGTCGTAGAAGAAGACGGCCAGGGAAGCCCCCGAGGGCAGCGACACGCGGTACGGCATCGTCGGGTCCACGCGATCCGGCGCGACGTCGCTCCACTCGGTCTCTCCGAGGACCCGCACGCGAGCCGCCTGGTGCGGAGCCAGGATCGTGAAGGCGATCCCCTCCGCCGCGAGGGCCTCGAGGGTGGGCAGGTCCACCGCCGTCTCGGGCAGCCACATGCCCTCGGGCCGCCGTCCGAACCGATGGGCGAACTCCCGCGCTCCCCAAGCGACCTGCGTGCGCCGGTCGCGCGCATTCGCGAGCGGCAGGATCATGTGGTTGTAGGCCTGAGCCAGCGCCGACCCGTGGCCCCCGAAGCGACGCACGCTCTCGGCGTCGGCGGCGAGGAGTGCCCGGTAGACGTCGGGCTCCTTCTCCTCGAGCCACGACAGGAGGGTCGGGCCGAAGTTGAAGCTCAACGAGGAGTAGTTATTGACGATCTCGACGATCCGGTTCTCGCCGTCGAGAATGCGGGCATTGGCGTTCGGCGCATAGCACTCGGCCGCGATGCGAGCGTTCCAGTCGTGGTACGGGTACGCGCTCGGCTGACCCTCGATGGCCTCGAGCCACGGGTTCTCGCGCGGGGGCTGATAGAAGTGGCCGTGGATGCAGACGTAGCGGACGCCTGGAGCGGCGCCCGATGCGCCGGCGGGAGCGGGGGAATCGCGCGCCTCGGTCATTCTTCCCGGGAAAGCTCTTCCGGCTCGGCCCCGGCCGCCTCGGAGGCCTCGGCGGTCGCGGCGGTCTCGGCAATCTCCAAGACCGGGCTCTCCTCGCCGGGCTTCAGGAAGACGGCGCCGAGCGGCGGCAGCGTCAGCGAGAGGCTGTACGAACGGCCGTGCGACGGGATCGCCAGCGCGACCGCGCGGCCCCGATTGCCCATGCCGCCGCCGCCGTAGACCTCCGCGTCGCTGTTCAGGATCTCGAGCCAATCGCCCGGAAAGTCCACGCCGACGAGGTAAGTCGAGCGCGGAACGGGCGTGAAGTTGAACACCGCGGCAATCCGTTCCCGCGCGCCGAGGCCCCGGCGCTCGAGCGACACCACGCTGTGATCGGCGTCGTGGCAGTCGATCCACTCGAACCCGCGCGGGTCGAAGTCGAGAGCGTGGAGCGCCGGTTCGGCCGCGTACAGGCGGTTCAGGTCGCGCACCCAGAGCTCGAGGCCCGCGTGCCGGGGCTCTCCGAGCAGGCTCCAGTCGAGGCTCGCGTCGTGGTTCCATTCGTGGCGCTGCCCGAACTCGCCTCCCATGAAGAGCAGCTTCTTGCCGGCTTCCGCCCACATGTACGCGTACAGGAGCCGCAGGTTGGCGAACTTCTGCCAGTCGTCGCCGGGCATCTTCGAGAGGAGCGAGCGCTTCAGATGCACGACCTCGTCGTGCGAAAGGGGCAGCACGAAGTTCTCCGAGTACTGGTACATCCGGCGGAAGGTCAGCTCGTTGTGGTGGAACTTTCGATGGACGGGGTCGAGCTCCATGTAGTCGAGCGTGTCGTTCATCCAGCCGAGATCCCACTTCATGTCGAAACCGAGGCCGCCGACGTACGTCGGACGGGACACCATCGGCCAGGCCGTCGACTCCTCGGCGATCATCAGGGTGTCGGGGTGGCGCTCGCGCACCTCGTCGTTCAAGCGCCGCAGGAGTGAGATCGCCTCGAGGTTCTCCCAGCCTCCGTACCGATTGGGAATCCACTCCCCCGCCTTCCGCGAATAGTCGAGGTGCAGCATCGACGCCACGGCGTCCACCCGCAGCCCGTCGGCGTGGTAGACCTCGAGCCAGTAGAGCGCCGACGAGAGCAGGAAGCTGCGCACCTCGTTGCGCCCGTAGTTGAAGATGCAGCTCGACCAGTCGGGGTGGTAGCCCTGGCGCCAGTCGGCGTGCTCGTAGAGGTGCGTTCCGTCGAAATACACGAGACCGTGCTCGTCCGAGGGAAAGTGCGACGGCACCCAGTCGAGGATCACTCCGAGCCCGGCCTGGTGGAGCGTGTCCACGAGGTACATGAAGTCCTGGGGCGTCCCGAAGCGTCCGGTGGGCGCGAAGAAGCCGGTGACCTGGTAGCCCCAGGATCCCGTGAAGGGATGCTCCATGACCGGGAGAAGCTCGACGTGCGTGAAGCCGAGGTCGAGCGCGTGCTGCGCCAGCGAGCGCGCCGCCTCGCGATAGGTCAGCGGGCGGTTGGCCTCCTCGGGAACGCGGCGCCACGATCCGAGGTGCACCTCGTAGATCGAGATCGGCGCCGAGGCCGACTGCTTCGACGCCCGCGCCGCGACCCACTTGTCGTCGCGCCACCGGTAGTCGAGGTCCCAGACGATGGAGCCCGTCCGCGGAGGCGCTTCCTGGCGCACGGCGTAGGGGTCCGCCTTGTCGACGCGGTACGCGTTCTCGCGCGACGTGATCCGGTACTTGTAGACGGCGCCGCGCCCGACTTCCGGAACGAAGGCCTCCCAGATCCCGGAGCTCCCGATCGCCTCGAGCGGATGGCGCGTCGCGTCCCATCCGTTGAAATCGCCGACGACCGAGACGCTCGCGGCATTGGGCGCGAAGACGGCGAAGGAGGTCCCGGCCACGCCGCCGACGGCGCGGACGTGCGATCCCAGCCGTTCCCAGAGCCGGAGATGCGTGCCTTCGTTGAAGAGATGGAGATCTTCGGGAGCGAGCAGGGACGCGTCGTAGCGGGGAGCGCCGGCGCGCGCGACCGAACCCTGTCGTCGTCTCTCGGCCAGATCGCCCTCCGTGTCGTCCGGCAGTGTACCGCGGCCGCCATCGGGGATAATGCGCCGCGATGGACGGAACGGCGCTCGTCGTGTGCGATGGCCTCTTTGCGACCGCCAACGCGAAGACGGCGCACGGGCTGGTGCGCGGCACGGAGCGTTACCGCATCGTCGGCGTCGTCGACGCGCCGTCGGCGGGGCGCGATGCGGGCGAGGTGCTCGACGGCTTGAAACGGGGCATCCCGACCTTCGCCTCGATCGCCGAAGCGTTGCGCGCGCTGCCCGAGAGGCCCGACTTCTGCGTCGTCGGCGTCGCGACCTCGGGCGGCCGCGTGACGCCGGGCCTGCGCGGCCTGATGGCCGAGGCGATCGCATCGGGGATGTCGGCCGTCAACGGTCTTCACGAGTTCCTCTCCGACGATCCGGCCCTCGCCGCCGAGGCCGTGCGCCGGGGAGTCACGATCCGCGACGTTCGCAAGACGCCGCCGCGCACGGCGCTCCACTTCTGGAGCGGCGAGATCCTCACGGTGGAGGCGCCCCGCATCGCCGTGCTCGGCACCGACTGCGCCCTCGGCAAGCGCACGACCGCCCGCTTTCTCCTCGAGGCCTGCCGCGCCGTCGGCCTGTCGACCGAGCTGATCTACACGGGCCAGACCGGCTGGATGCAGGGGGCGCCGTTCGGCTTCATCCTCGATTCGGTCCCGAACGACTTCGTCTCGGGAGAGCTCGAGCACGCGATCGTGTCTTGCTGGAAGGAGCGCCGGCCCGAGCTCATCCTCCTCGAAGGACAGTCGGCCCTGCGCAACCCGTCCGGACCGTGCGGCTCCGAGCTCCTGCTCTCCGGCGGCGCCGCCGGAGTCATCCTCCAGCACGCCCCCGGCCGGACGCACTACGAAGGGCTCGAAGAGTTCGGCCTCCCCATCCCGCCCGTTTCCGACGAGATCGACCTGATCCGCCGGTTCGGCGCCCGGACACTCGCCGTGACGCTGAACGGCGAGGGCATGACGCCCGAAGATCTGAGGACCGAGCAGCAGCGGCTGCGCTGGCGGCTCGGCATCCCGGTCGTCCGGCCGCTCGAGGACGGGGTCGGCGAGCTGCTTCCGGCGGTGCGCGAGTTTCTCGCGGGCGAGGCGAAGGCCTCGTGAAGATCGTCTCCGCGACGAGCCGGCTCGAGGAGTTTCCGCTGACGCGCCCCTACGCCATCGCCGGACAGCCGCCTCTCGCCTCGGTCGGCAACGTCTTCGTCCGGATCGAGACGGACTCGGGCCTCGTCGGCCTCGGCGCCGGCTCGCCCGGGGAGCACGTCACGGGCGAGACCCTCGAGGCCTGCCACGCCGCGCTCTCCGGCGGCCGCCTCGACTGGCTCCTCGGCCGCGATGCCCGCGGGTTTCGCGCGCTGTGCCGCGAGGCGGCCGGGCGGACGGCCGGCACGCCGGCGGCCCGCGCCGCGGTGGACATCGCGCTCCACGACCTCGCCGCGCGCCACCTCGACGTGCCGCTCGCCGACATGCTCGGGAGGGCCCACGAGGCGATGCCGACCTCCATCACGATCGGCATCAAGCCGGTCGCCGAGACCCTCGCCGAAGCCGACGAGTACCTCGGGCGGGGATTCCGCGTCCTCAAGGTGAAGATCGGCGACGCGCTGGAGACCGACATCGAGCGGCTGACGAAGCTGCGCGAGCGGGCCGGTGCGTCCCCCGCGATCCGCGTGGACGCCAACGTCGGCTACACGATCGAGGAGACCGCCCGCTTCTTCGAACGGACCTCGTCGCTCTCGATCGAGTTCGTGGAGCAGCCCGTGCCGCGCGAGGCCTTCGAGCAGATCCGCACGCTGACCCCGAGACGGCGCGCCCGGATCGCCGCCGACGAGAGCCTGCACGACGAGCGGGACGCGCTCGCGCTCGCCTCGCCGCCCGGCGAGCCGGCCTGCGGGATCTACAACATCAAGCTCATGAAGTGCGGCGGCGTCCGGCCGGCGATGCGCATCGCCGCGATCGCCGAGACCGCAGGCGTCTCCCTGATGTGGGGCTGCATGGACGAGAGCCGCGTCTCGATCGCGGCGGCGCTCCACGCCGCCTTCGCCTCGCCCGCCACCCGGTTCCTCGACCTCGACGGATCGCTCGACCTCGCCCGCGACGCGGTGGACGGAGGCTTCACGCTCGAGGACGGCGTGATGCGCACGACCGCCGCGCCGGGGCTGGGGATCCGGGAGCTCGGATCCTGACCCTCGGGGCATCCTGGCCGAGGCCTCGCCCTTTCGAATACACTCCGTCGGTCTTGTCGGAGACTACGGACTGATCAACACCAGGCTCGCGAATCGCTACGAGATCCTCGGGGAGCTCGGGCGCGGAGGAATGGGCGTGGTCTATCGCGCCCGCGATCCGCTTCTGAATCGAGAGGTCGCGGTCAAGCTGATTCCCTCCGCCGACCTGACCCCCGAGCTCGAGGAACGGTTTCAGCGCGAGGCGCAGCTGGTCGCGCAGATGGACCATCCCTCGATCGTCCCGATCTACGATCTCGGACACCACGAGGGCTCCCTCTTTTTCGTGATGCCGGTGGCGAGCGGCACCAACCTGCTGCGATTGATCCGAGACCAGTCCCTGCACCTCGGGGAGGTCGTCGACCTCGGCATCCAGGCCGCCGAAGCTCTCGACTACAGCCACTCGCGAGGCGTGGTGCACCGCGACATCAAGCCCGCCAACATCATGATCACCCGCGACGAAGGCGCGAGCGTCCGGGTCCGGGTCATGGACTTCGGCCTCGCGCACTCGTCGACCGAGTCGCGGCTGACGAAGACGGGCACGCTCGTCGGAACGGTCGCCTACCTGTCGCCGGAGCAGGTCGCCTCGAGGGCGTTCGACGGCCGCTCCGACATCTATTCGCTCGGGGTCGTGCTCTACGAGTGCCTCCTCGGCGAGCCGCCTTTCACCGGCGAGGTGCAGTCCATCCTGTATCGCATCGTTCACGAGATCCCGCAGCCGCCGCGGGCGCTCGGCGCCGAGATCCGGGAGGAGCTGCAGGACATCATCCTGCGCTGCCTCGAAAAGGACGCCGCCCGGCGGCCCCAGAAAGCGGGCCAGGTCGCCGACGCCCTGCGGCGCCACAAGTCGACCCTCGCGACGGACGAGTTCCGGATGTCGGTCGCGCTCTCCGCGAGCCGGACGATTCAGCGGCCCGCCCTCTCGCTCTTCATCGGGCGCGAGAAGGAGTTCGCCGAGCTGCAACGCCGCCTGAACGCGGCCCTGTCGGGCGACTGCCAGTTCGCCGTGGTGGCGGGAGAGCCGGGAATCGGGAAGACGCGCCTCCTCGAGGAGCTCAAGAACCTCGCGCAGGCGCGGAAGATCCGGGTCCTGTACGGGCGGTTCGTCGAGCAGGACCGGTCCTTCTCGTACCAGGGATTCTGCGAGGTCATCCAGGACTACTTCCGCTCCCGCGACGCGAGCTCGTCGGGAGAGCGGCCCGACTTCTCGGACCTCGCCGCCGATCTGATCGGCTCTCTTCCCGCAGCTGTCCGAGATCGCCGAGCTGCGCGCCGCCGTCGGCGGCGACTCGCGAATCGCGGTGCCCGCCGCCGAGCGCAAGGTCGAGGACCGGATCCAGATCTTCGAGCTGCTCGCCCGGACGCTGACGCGCATTGCCGGCGGCAAGCCCCTCGTCCTGATCCTCGAGAACCTCCACGGGGCCGAGATCTCGATCGAGGCCCTGCAGTACATCGTCCGCCGCCTCGGGCCGACGCCGACCCTGATCGTCGGCAGCTACCGTCAGACCGAGACGGATCGCCGGCACCCGCTGACGAAGCATGCTCGACTCCTTCGCGGACGATCCGCGCTTCGTCTCCCTGACGCTTCCTCCCTTCTCGCCCTCGGAGCATCGGGCCCTCGTCGAGTCGCTCGTCGGCGCCCCGAAGGTCTCGGACGAGCTCGCCCTGAGGCTGCGGGACGCGACCGAGGGAAATCCGTTCTTCACCAAGGAGCTCCTCCGCTCCCTCGTCGAGTCGGGAGGCATCGCGCGCGACGACACGGGCGCCTGGAGCTTCTCGAAGGAGGCCGAGATCTCGGCCGACGCCCTGCCCGGCGACCATCCAGCAGGCCGTCGAGAAACGGATCGAGCGCCTGCCCGACGAGCTACGCGATCTTCTCTCGATCGCCTCCGTGCTGGGAAAGTCGTTCGACTCCCGAGACCTCGAAGACCCTCGCCGAAGGAGCAAAGGGAGTCGAGGACTCGATCGACCGGCTGATTCTCGAGGGCATCCTCGAGGAGGACCGCGAGTCCCGCGGCGACCGGCTGACGTTCGCGAGCGGCATCGTCCGCGACGTCCTCTACGGAGCGCTCTCGCGCCGGCGGCGGAGGTCCTTCCATCGCAAGTACGCCGAGCTCATCGAGCAGCGCTCGGCCGGCCGGCTCGAACGCGTCTACCCCGAGCTCGTCCATCACTACTGGCAGGGCGACGTGCCGGAGAAGACGGTCGACTACGCGTTGAAGCTCGCCCGGAAGTCACTCGACACGTTCAACCCCGAAGATGCGATCCGGGTCGCGAAGATCGCGCTCGAATTCCTCGAGGACGAGGACTGGTCCGGGGACCCGTCCATCGAGGGCGAGGCGCGCCTGATGCTCGCCCAGGGCCAGCGCATGATCGGGAGGCGTCGACGGCGCCCTGCGCGAGGCGGAGGCCGCCGCGAAGGTGTTCGACGCGGCCAAGCAGCCGGCCCGTTCGGTCGAGGCGATCCTGTTCGCCGCCGAGGCCGCCTGGCAGGCGCGCCGGATCGACGACGCCCGGCGCTGGGTGGAGCGCGGGATCGACGCCGCTCGCTCGGCGAACGAAACCGGCGCCCTCGTCGAAGCTGCTGTCCCTCGGGGCGACGGTCGCGAACCTTCGCGGCGAGCAGGCGAGGGCCACGGCCTACCAGGCCGAGATGGCAGCCCTGGCGCCTCGAGAGAAGTCGCTCGGACAGGAGATTCCTCGCGGAGGCACGCTCATCGTGGCCATGCCGAACCCCATGGCCGCGACCGAGCCGGCGATTTACGACACGACCGAGGAGCACGAGGTCCTCGCCAACATCTTCGAGACTCTGGTCACCGTCGATTCGCAGGGAAACCTGGCCCCCAAGCTCTGCGAGCGCTGGACCATGCAGGACGGCGGCGGCGCGATGGAGCTTCACCTGAGGCGAGGCGTCCTCTTCTCGGATGGCTCGGCGCTGAACGCGGCGGCCGCAAAATCCGCCCTCGAGCGCTCGATCCGGCTGTCGCGCGACGTGCTGCCGGCCGCCTTCACCGCCGTCGAGGGTGTGAGCGACTTTCTGGACGGGAAGGCTTCGGCGGTCTCCGGGATCGAGGCCGCCTCGGACGACGTGCTCCGAATTCGGCTCGTCCACCCGGTACCGATTCTGCCGTCCCTGCTGACGGACGGCCGAACCGCGATCGCGGCGGCCGGCGCGGGTGCGGGGCCGCCTCTCGGAACCGGGCCTTTCCAGCTCGCCTCGCACACTTCCGAGGCGACCGTCCTCGAGCGCAACCCGCGTTACTGGAGGACTCCCGGACCGCCGCTCGACCGAATCGAGTTTCGAGCCTCCCTGGCGCCCGCCGAGATCGCCGAGGGAATCCGGACGGGGCGGCTCGACGTCGCCCGCGACCTGCTGCCCCAGGATCTCGAAACCCTCCTGCGGGAGCCCCGCCTGCGCGGCGGGCTGGTGGAGACGATCAAGAAGAACGCGTACTTCGCCGTCTTTCACCAGGCGAGCCCGGCGGGATCGAACCCGGCGCTGCGGGGGGCGCTGGCGGGACTCGCGCGGACGCAGAACTTCGTCTGGGGCGCCCTCGGACGCTTCGCGCTGCCCGCCACGGGCGTCATTCCGCCGGGGATCCTCGGCCACGACCCCGGCCGCCGCCAGCCTCACCTCCCGCGCGAAAAGGCGCTCGAGATGATCCGTTCGGCGGGCTTCACGGGACCCGTGCGCCTGCGCGCCGTGGTCCATCCGATCCTGCAGAACCAGTACGCCGCGCTGACGCAGGCGCTCCTGCGCCTGTGGTCGGACGTCGGCGTCGAAGTCGAGGTCGCGGCGACCGCCATGCCCGCCTACCTCGACGCCTGGAACGCCGCTTCGGGCGTCGACCTGCTCATCGGTCGATGGATCGCCGACTACGACGACCCGGACAACTTCACGCACAACCTCTTCCACTCCGTGAACGGCCGGCTGCGGACCTACTTCTCCTCGCCGGAGATGGACCAGCTGCTCGACGAAGCCCGCGCCGAGCCTCGCGCCGCCGCGCGCGAGGCGCTGTACCGGAGAATCGAGCACAGCCTCCTCGATCCGGGGATTCTCGTGCCGCTCTTCCACGACGTCGCCTACCGCATCGCGAGCCCCGCCGTCCGCGGAATTCAGCTCCACACGACGGCGCCCTACGTCAACTACGCCGAGCTCGGCAAGGCCTCGGCGACCTCCCCGGTGGAAGCGACCGATCACGGGATCGGAGGCGGCATCCTGCACGTCCCGATCCAGGGCGTCGTGCGCAGCCTCGACATTTCGCTGACGAGCACCGTCGAGCAGGCCGACGTTCTGCCGAGCGTCTACGAGACCCTGACGTGGGCCATCGAGGGAACCCGCATCGTGCCCTGGCTCGCCTCCGAGGTCCTCATGGAGAACGGCGGCTCGCGCTTCCGGATCCGCCTCCAGTCGGGCGTGCGATTCCATGACGGGCGCCGGCTCACGGCTCGCGACGTCCGCCACTCCTGGGAGCGGCTGCTCCTGAGTCCGGCATGCGAAAGCCGGTACGTCCTCTCCGTCATCCGGGGTGCCGGCCGCCTGCTCGACGGCACGGCTTCGGACCTCGCCGGATTCCACATCCTGTCGCCCACGGAATTCGTCGTGGATCTGGACAACCCGGTCCCCTTCTTCCCCGCCATGATCTCGTACGCCGCCACGGCCATCGTTCCGGAAGGAACCGCGACGATCGGCTCGAGCCCTCGCGAGGGCGCCATCGGCACCGGCGCCTTCCGCGTCGTCAGCTTCGAGCCGGGCCGGCGCCTCGAGCTCGAGCGCAACCCCCACTACTGGCGCGCCGACCGGCCGCGTGCGGACGGCATGGTCTTCCACCTCGGCATGCCGCCCGACGAGGTTCGCAACGAGTTCCTGGCCGGACGGCTCTCGATCGCGCGCGACCTGCTTCCGGCCGATGCCGAGGCCTTTCGTCACGATCCGCGGTTCGCCTCCGGCTATCGCGAAAGCCCTCGCCTGACCACGTACATCGTGACGTTCAGCACCCGCCGCGGCCCGCTGCGCGACGTGGAGACGCGCCGCGCGGTCCTCCGTGCCCTCAACACCGCCGGGCTCGTGCGCCGGACCCTCGGCCGCCTCGCGATCCCGGCGCACGGCCTGATTCCGCCGGGCCTCCTCGGTTATTCGGCCACCTCCTCGGATTCCGGCCGGCGCGCGTCCGGTGACTCGTCCCCCTCCGACAGCTCGGTCGAGGCCACCGTGTCGCGCGAGACGGTCGACCTCGCGGCCGCGGTGCATCCGATCTTCTTCGGGGAGTTCGCGAATTACTTCAAGGAGCTCAATGGGGCGTTCCGGGAGATCGGGTATCGACTCCGGCCGGTCAATCAGACCATGGCCGAATACCTCAAGCTCTCCGATGCCGGCGACGCGGACGTCGACGTGGGCCGCTGGACGGCGGATTACCCGGACACGGACACGTTCACGTACGGCTGCCTTCACACCTCTTCGGGAGCGTACCGAAATTACGTCGGCTCCCCGGAGCTCGACCGCCTGGCCGAACAGGGGCGCGTCGAGACGGACCCGCGCGTGCGACAGTCCGTGTACCGGCAGATCGAAGAGCTGATCGCGCGGGACGCTCTCATCCTGCCGCTCTTCCACGATCAGGTCTATTGCTTCGCTCGGCCCGAGGTCCAGGGCCTGACCACGATCGGCCAGTCGAACGCCACCATCCCTTATGAAGACCTCTGGATCCGGCGCTGACGGGACGGGACGAAGCTAGACCGCGGAGCCCTCGCCCCGGATCCGTAACGCCCCTTGCTCGACCCAGTGCGCGAGCACGCGGCGGATACGATACGAGTCGCTCGCCACGACCGCCTCGCAATCGACCGGGGTCGCGCCCTGGCTCGCGCGCTCCCAGAGTGCCTGCAGGAAGCTGCCGTCCTTTTCGCCGGCGAACGGCGTGGCGGCAGCGCTCCCCCGCTCCAGCCGGACCGCATCGGGCACCAGGACGGCGGCCTCCTGGAACTCGTCGTACCGGCGCATCGCCTCGAGCGTGAGCGGAAGGACCTCGCGAGCCGCCGCCGACGACGCGGGAGGTTCGCCCTTGACGAAGCTGAACTGGCCCGGAACGGGCTTCTCGAAGAGCTGGTAGAAGGCGTCCTCGCCTTGAAGATGTCCCCGGCGGATCTCGGTCAGCTTCCCGCCGCGCAGGCTGATGCTGGCGAAGGCGTCGCCGCCCTTCGGTCCCCGCAGGGTCAGGGAACCCGAGGCGGATGACTCGGCCAGGCTCTGCAGCAGCGCCGGCAGGCCGAACACCTCGAGATCGCCCTGGAGGCTCGCGGCGGAGGCCTCGGGCGCTCCGGGCGCGGCGGCGGCGGCCTCGGCGGCGGCCGGCTCCGCGGGTTTCGGCCGATCGAACCCCGAGAGCGCCTTCTTGGCCGCGCGTCCCGCATCCTGCGCGCCGAACCGCGTGACCATTTCCTCGAGGGCACGGCGGACGGACGCCGTCGGTGTGCTCGCCAGCGCTTCGACGATGCGCACCAGGTTCTGGTCGTTCTGCCGCAGGGTCATGCCGAGGAGCTTGAACGGGAGATTCGCCTTCAGGAGCGCGAGCAGCTGATCGACGGTCTCCGTGTCCTCCGACATGTCCTGCCCGCCGAGCTCGGAGAGCCGGGCGACCGTGTCCCCGAGCTGGGGCTGCTTGCGCCCGGCGTGGTCGATGAGCGCGCGGCGAGCCCGGGGGGCGGGTAGCTTTCCGAGCGTCGCGGCGACCCGGTCGAGCAGGGCTCGCAGGTCCTTGGCCTCGTAAGGCGCGCCCTCGGGCTCGGCGAGCATGCCCTCGAGCTCGAAGAGCATCTGGGTCAAACCCTGCTCGGCGCGCTCGTCCTTGTACTGGGCGAGGGTCGCGACGGACTCCTTGACCAGGACGAGAGGCAGGCCGAGCTGCGCGTGGCGCAGCACCACGTCGCTCTCCTCCTCGAAGGACGCCTCGGGACTCTTCGGGATGCGGCGCAGGAGGTAGACCAGGTTGCGGCGGTAGAACCACTCCTCGTCGTCCACGGCCCGGGAAGGAACCCGGCTCAGTTCTTCGAAGGCGGTCGCGCGGGCCGTCGCTCCATGGACTTCGAGGAGGGCGAGAATCAGCCGGCGGCGGTCGCGCTTCTGCTCGCGGCGCAGCTCCTCCAGCAGGGCGTCCGGGCGAAAGGCCGTGAAGAACTGCAGGATCTTGCGCAGCAGCGAGTGCTGTTCCGGCTTCTCGGTGAACTTGCGCAGCTGCTCGCCGTCGAGGGTGTCGCCGAGGCGGCGGCGAACGAGCTCGACCGTTCCCGCGTCCACCTTCTTCTCCGAGGTCAGGCGGTCGGCGAGCTCGAGCATCGAGACGGCCTGCGGGAGCGAGCCTTCGTTGAAGCGATCGATGCCCGCCCGGACCATCTCCTGGAAGCGCTTCCCGGCCTCGATGGGATCTTCCGTGTCGGTGATGATGCGCCGCATCGCGCCGAGGGCTCCCGACTCGGGGACGGATGGCGCGCCCGCGGCGGCGGGCATGGCCGGCATCACCCATCCCGGGAGGGTCTGCGACAGCGCCCGGAAAATGCTGTCCGTTCCCGCCTCGAGACCCATTTCCTTGAGCCGCGCGAGGTGAGCCTCGAGCTCCCCGGCCGAATGCGCGCTGCGCGCCGCGAAGGCCAGGGCCTCGGTCGCGCCGGGAGCGAGAGGGACGGTTGCGCCGACGGGCAGTCCCGAGCCGGGCGCGGCCCCCGGTGCCCCCATCCCCGCGGAAGGCCTCGCGAGGCCCCCCTGCGCCTCCAGGCGCTCCAGCACGAGAGAAAAGCGATGCATCGTGTCGGCCTGCGTCTGCGCCGAGGCGGACGGGGAGGCGGAGCCTGCGGCCGCGGCGGAGGCGCTCGTGCGAGGACCGCTCCCTTCGGTCGGCGCCTGCCGAAAGATGTTCTGGGCCTGGGAGATCGACGCCGGAGCTTCTCCGAGCCGCCCGAGATTCTCGATCAGCATCGCCCGGTCCTCCGCCGGGCACAGCTGAAGGATCAGCGGACGCAAGCCCGAGAGATAAACCTCCAGGGGCTCGCGGGGCACGAGCCGGAACTCCGCCATCATGTGAATCTTCTTGAGCGTGTGGAACAGGTAGTCGGACACCGGGACCGCCGCGGCGCTTCCCCGGCGATACTGCGCGCCCGTCCAGGCCCGGATCGCGTTGGCCACGACGTCGGGCGGATACTTCATGAGCAGCTGCACGGAGTCCGCCACGATCAAGGGTGCGACCGCGTCGGACAGGTACTGCTGCAGCTCGATCAGAGCCTCCTGCAGCTCCGGATTGGGCGGCTGGGCCGACAAGCTCTCTCCGTGTCTCTCCATAGGGTAACTCAAAGAGAGCGAAGAAGATAGACGTCGAACCGAAAATCGGAGACGGAACCAGTCTGGCCGCGCGGAATCTAGACCGGAGAGATGGTCAGATCTCCGCTCGAGGTACGAACCCGAATGTGCGCGCCGCCCGAGCCGCGCCGGTACCCGACGATGCGATCGGAATGGCTGACCTCCGTTCCGTCGGAGAAACGCACGTCCATGTCTCCGCTGGACTGGTCCGCGTCCACGTCGAAGCTCAGCCCCTCCGGAAGCCGCAGCGAGACGTCGCCGCTCGAGGTCCGAATCCGCGCGTCGCGCAGTCCGGTGCCGGCCGCTTCATAGGTCACGTCGCCGGAGCTCGCTTGCGCCGAAAACTCCTGGAGGTCGGCTTCCGTCAGACGGACGTCGCCCGAGGTGGACTCGAACTCCGCCCGGCGGGCCTTGACCGAGCGCAGCACGACGTCGCCCGAGGTCGTGTGAAAGGAGAGGGCGTCGCCCTCGAAACCCTCGAGATCGCAGTCGCCGCTCGAAAAATCGGACGACCAGCTCCCCTTGATGTCGCGGGCTCGAATGTCGCCGGAGGCGCCCTCGAGGGTGAGCTTCCCGTCGAGACGGCGCAAACGCAGGTCCGCGCTCGAGACCCGGAACGCGATCTCTCCCCGGAGCCCGTCGGCGTCCAGGCGGCCGACGAGATTCGAAAAGGCGCCCGCGATGCTCGCCGCCGGAACGCGCACGTCCACGTCCGCGTAGACCGAGGTGCCGCGGCCGCGATTGACCCGCACGCGGTGACCGTCATACTCGTAGGACTCCGAGCTCGACCAGCCGAAGAAGCCGTCGTCGTTCCCGCGCTCGCGGTATCGGAAGGTCGAGATCTTGTCGTAGGGATACCGCACCCGGAGGGTGGCCGCGCCGTTTCCCCCGCTCAGGCGCTCGAGCCGGACGGCGTCGGCGAGCTCGGGGGTCTCGGCATGGACCGTGGCCACGACCTCGATTGCGGAACCCGTGCCTGCCGTGACCCGCATCGTTCCGAGGAGGTTCTCCACCGCGAATCGGGAGGCGTCGGCCCCGGTCAGCTCGGCCCGGACGGTCCGGACCGTTTCCGCCGCCCGGGCCGGAGGGGTGAAGGCGAGGAGGGCACCCAGGGCGACGACCGGCGGCAGAACGGATGGGCGCATGAATCCTCCCCGGCGCCGGAGTGGCGGCGCCGTAATTCCGGTTACGCCCCGTCGAGAGAAAGGTTCCCGGGTTTCTCGCGATCCGGGCCGGCCCGGAAACCTTTCGGACGGCCGTGCGTACCTGAGACCGAACGCTAAAAAATTCGCACATGCTAATTTTTTAGCAGTAAGCTTCGAAGGGAGGGTCCCCGGAATGGCCCCGAAAAAGCCCCTTTCCAACCTCTCGCGCCGGGAACGGCAGATCATGGAAGTCCTTTACCGCGACCGTCAGGCGACCGCGGGCGAGGTTCTCGAACGCCTCCCGGATCCTCCGGGTTACTCGGCCGTCCGCGCCATGCTCCGCATCCTCGAAAACAAGGGGCACATCCGCCACCAGGCCGACGGAAACCGCTACGTCTACGAGCCGCGCCTGACTCGCGAGCGCGCGGGCCGGCCCGCCCTCGCGGGCGTGATCGAAACGTTCTTCGACGGCTCGACCGAAAAGGCCGTGGCCGCGCTGCTCGATCTTTCCCGCTCCGAGCTCTCGGAGGCCGACTTCGACCGCCTGTCCGAACTGATCGAGCAGGCTCGACTGGAGGGACGCTGACATGGACCTCACCTCGCTGACTTCGATCGCGGCCGGCATCGTGGTCCGGGCGACCTTCCTCTTCGCGGCGACGGCCGCCGCCCTCCTTGTCCTGAGGCGAGGGGGCGCGGCGACCCGCCACCGCGTCGCCACCCTCGGGCTCGCCGCCGGACTTCTGTTGCCCGTCCTCTCGCTCGCGCTGCCGCGCATCCCGGTGGCGCTGCTTTCGCGCTTCGCCTCGAGCGCCGCCCGGCCCGGCGGCGGACGCTGGCTCGTCGTCGTGTGGGCGCTCGGCACCCTGGCCGTCGGCGCGCGCCTCGCGGTGGGATGGTCGCGCGTTCGGCGCCTCGCCCGAGATGCCTCGACCGTGAGGGACGCGGAGTGGATCGCCGAGCGCGATGAAGCCGCGCGCCGTCTCGCGGTCGCCCGTCCGGTCGCGCTGAAGGAGAGCGAGGACGTCCCCGTCGCGATCACGTCCGGCTGGCGCCGTCCCCTGCTCCTCGTCGGCCGGGCCGCGCGCGACTGGGCCGTCGAGCGCCGCCGCGTCGTCCTCCTGCACGAGCTCGCCCACGTCAAGCGCTCCGACTGGCCGGCGCTCCTACTCGCCGAGACCGCGGTGGCGCTCTACTGGTTCCATCCCCTCGCGCTCTGGCTCGGCCGGCGCGTGCGGAGGGAGGCGGAACAGGCCTGCGACGAGCTGGTGATCGCGGCGGGAACGAAACCGTCGGTCTACGCCGGGCACCTGCTCGGGATCTTCCGCTCCGTCGGCGCCCCGCACCCGGCGGTGCCCGCGCTCGCCATCGCCCGCCCTCATCATTTCGAGGCCCGCCTCCGCGCCATCCTCGACCCGCGGACGCCGGTCGGCAGGGGCGCGAGCGCGATGGGAAAATTCGCCGTCGCCGGACTGGTGGCGGCGAGCGCCGCCGTCGTGGCTTTCGAGCCGCCGCGAGCGCCCTCCCCGAGTCTCTGGCGCCCGAGCCGCCTCATGGTCGCGTCCGGAGCGGAAACGGCCGCGGGCTCCGCGAAGACCCCGTGCAGCAAGAAGCACGACGCGCGGATCGAAAGCGTGGCGGTCCGGACCCGAGAGCAGCGGACCGAGATCCGCCGGACGGCCACCCGGGAGCGCACGCAGACCGAGGAGAAGACCGTCACCGACGAATCCCAGGCGCCGGCTCTTCCGGAGCCGGGCGAGAGCTTCCCCGCGATCTGGCGCGTGGACGCGGCCTCGGCGCCCCGGTCCGACATGGGATTCGTGAAGGCTTCCAACTCGCGCAAGAGTCCCCGCGACGGGAGCGACTGGTACGGGCGGGGAATGGACCTCCACAACGGCGGCCACTACGAGAAGGCGATCGAAGCCTTCGAAAAGGCGATCGAGGACGGCTATCGCGAGGACGCGGCGAGCTACAACATCGCGTGCGGCTATGCCCTTCTCGGCAACAAGGACAAGGCCTTCGAGTGGCTGCACAAGGCCATGGACGAGGGCTTCGAGCTGTCGTCGTATCTGAAGAGCGATGACGATCTCGAGAACCTCCACGGCGATCCGCGCTGGGCCGAGATCAAGGCCGTGGCGCGCGATCAGAAGTCGAGCGAAGCGCAGGCCGAGGCGCGCCGCGCCTCGACGCGGTACGAGCACCTCGTCGCGCGCAATCCCGAGAGCGGCGAGCCCTACTTCGACCTGGGGCGCGAGCTTCTCCGCTCCGACGTCTACGACCTCGCGGCCAGGGCGTATGAGGCCTCGGCCGCGCACGGCTATCGCGTCTCGACGTCCCTCTACAACGAGGCGTGCGCGCGGTCGCTCGCCGGGCAGAAGGCCGAGGCGCTCGATCTGCTCCAGAAGGCGCTCGACGCCGGGTTCGATCAGCCCGACCTCTTCGACAAGGACGACGACCTCGACAACGTGCGCAGCGACCCGCGCTTCGCGGCGCTCGCCGCCGAAGCCGAGGAGCTCTCTCTGCCCGGCTACGGCGTCGGACCCTGGAACTGGAACTCCCGTTCGAACCGCGCGAAGTGGCGCGACGCGGCGAAGCGCTTCCTCGCGTACGCCGACAAGCATCCGCAGTCCGGTCGCGCCTGGTACAACGCCGGATTCTCTCTGCTCGCCGGCGATCGCGCCGACGAAGCCGCGGCGCCGTTCCGGAAGGCCCTCGAGCTCGGGTACCGCAAGCCCACGACGATGTACAACCTCGCCTGCACGTACTCGCGGCTCGATCAGAAGGACGCGGCGTTCGACTGGCTCTTCAAAGCGCTGGACGCCGGCTTCGACGAGCAGTGGACGCTCCGGCACGACGATGATCTCGACAACCTGCGCGGCGACAGCCGCTACCGCAAGGCGGTCGAGATCGCGCGGGCGCGGGACCGCCAGACCGAGAAGGATTAGGGCGAGGGCCAGCGGATCGAAGCGGAGGGCTCCGACCCTCCCGCTTCGCGCAGGCGTTCGAGATCCTTCGGCTCGTCGAGATCCGCCAGCCGGTCGGGGGGCCACGAAACGCTCCGGGCCTCGCCGCGGTGCCGCCGGATGATCTCGCGGCCCGGCTCGTCGCCGCCGGCGATCTCCGCAAACAGCGAGCGCGCGTAGAGGGTCGGCGGCGCCACCACGCCGCCGTAGTCGGTGAGGACGAGCGCGGCGCCGGTCTCCCGGTAGAGGGCGGCGGCGGCGGCGATCATCTCGGCCGTCACATGGGGCATGTCCGCGAGGATCACCACCGCGGCGCCGGCTTCCTCCGGCACGGCCGCGATCCCGGCACGAAGGGACGAGGCCTGACCGCTCGCGTGTGACGCATGAAAAATCGGCCGGCATGCGACGCCGTCGAGCGCCCGGCGGACGCTCTCCGCTTCGTGCCCGAGGACGACGATCACGGGGTCGAGGCGGGCGTCGGCCGCCGCGCGCGCCGCCCGCGCCACGAGTGTTTCTCCATCGAGACGCAGGAGCAGCTTGTTCGCGCCCATGCGCGTCGAGGAGCCGGCTGCGAGGACGACCGCGGCGACGCCATTCTTCCCGGCCTCAGGCAACATGGATCCGCTCCCTGCTCTTGCGCTCCCCGACGCGTCGTCGCGGACCAACGTACACCGGGGGCCCCGGAGGGTCAACGCGCGGGCCGATTCGCGCACTGCCGTAAGATTTCCCGATGCCCGACACCGGGATCGCGGTCATCGGGGCGGGCGTCGTCGGCCTCGCGGTGGCGGCCCGCCTCGCTCCCGCGCATCCCGGGCTGATCCTGCTCGAGCGCAACCCCCGGCATGGGATGGAGACCTCGAGCCGCAACAGCCAGGTCATCCACGCCGGAATCTACTATCCGGCCGGGTCGCTCAAGGCCCGCCTCTGCATCGAAGGCCGCGAACGCGTCTACGACCTGTGCCGCCGGCACGACATTCCGCACGCGAAGCTCGGCAAGATCATCACGGCGGCGGTCCCCGAGGAGGTTGCGGCGCTGGATGCGATCGAGGCGACCGCGCGAGACAACGGCGTCGTGCTGCAGCGGCTCTCGGCGGAGGAGGCGCGCGCCCTCGAGCCGAACATCCGGACGGCCGGCGCGCTGCTGTCGCCCGAGTCCGGCATCGTGGATGCGCACGCCCTCATGGACGTCCTCCTCGCCCGGGCGATCGCGGGCGGCGCCGTCCTGCAGCCGCGCGCATCGGTCGCGGGCATCGAGCGCGTTCCCGAGGGATACCGGATCTCCGTCGAGGGCGCCTCGGGAACGGAATCATTCACCGCCGAGCGCGTCGTCAACGCGGCGGGGCTCGAGGCCGACACGATCGCCGCCCTGGCCGGAATCGACGTCGACGCGGCCGGCTACCGCCAGCATCCCTGCAAGGGCAGCTACTTCTCGGCCGCGCCGCGCCGCGCGAGGCTGGTCTCGCGCCTGGTCTATCCCGTTCCCGCGCGCGAGAGCCTGGGCGTCCACGTGGTCCTCGATACGGGAGGCCGGATGCGCTTCGGGCCGGACGCGGAATTCCTGGCGGATCGCCGCTACGACTATCGGGTAGATCCCTCCCGGCGCGGGGTGTTCGCCGAAGCGGCCCGGCGTCTCCTGCCGGAGATCCGCGACGAGGACCTCGAGCCCGACATCAGCGGGATCCGGCCGAAGCTCCAGGTCCGGGGCGGCCCGTTCCGCGACTTCGTCGTCGCCGAGGAGTCGGCGCGGGGACTCCCCGGCTTCTACGATCTCGTCGGCATCGAATCGCCCGGTCTGACCGCCGCCCCGGCAATCGCCGAAGAGATCGCGCGCTTGATCCGGGGTTAGGCCCTCTGCCCTCACGGGGGCGCGAGATGTGACTCGACCTGCGGCACTGTCGGTGAAGCTCGCGGCGTGAGAAGTCACCCGAGCGAAGCGAGGGTGGAGGCTCACGCCGCGGGAGCCGCAGCGCAGTGAGGGATCAGGCCGGCGGTCGAGCGCCTTTGCGCGAGCCGCCGGCCGATGCGCGCCCGGGTGTGCGCGCAGATCCCGAACGAAGCGGAGGCGACGTTTTAGAAGTCGATCGACGCCTGCGCACCGAGCACGAGGGCATTCGGGATCTGGCCGGTCGCGCCGGGCCGGATGACCCACTGGACATCGGGCTGGAAGCGGAACCAGCGCGTGACCTCGACACCGTAGTTCCACTCGAGCACGAGCTCGTACGTCTGGCCGGGCACGGTGCGGTCGACCCACGTCGCGGCGAAGCCCTGCGTGTCGTAGGGACGGCACGCGAGCAGGCCGTTGGCCACGACGCCGCCGAACGCGGCGACGTCGTTGACAGTCCCCGATCCCTGCGCCCAGCTCACTCCCCCGAGAACGGTGACGCCGGCCGGAACCTCGGCGACGCCGCGGCCCCTCGGCATGCCCTCGGTCAGCGCCTGGTCCACCAGGGCGTACGCGCCGGCCTTCGCGTCGCCGCTGGCGGGGACCGAGCGCGCGAAAGCCATCGGCGCGCCCGTGAGAAGCGGCGGAGGCCGAGGCAGGGGTGGAGAAGTGAGCGCCGCGGGAGCGGCGCCGTCCTGCGTCTGATACCAGCCGCCGAGCTTGTAGTGAGCGGGCAGGCCCGGCGCGTCGCCGCCGCGCACGTACCAGATCTCGCCGACGATCGCGGTGCCGGTCGAGCCGGTCGTGGACCAGTCGAACCCGTGCGTGTCGGAGAGAGTCGGGTTGACCTCGAAGGCGCCGACCTGGGCGAGAAACCCGGGGCTCGGCTTCCAGCGCAGGCGTCCCGCCCAGGAGGGCACCGGAAAGTACGGCATGTTGAGATTCTGGGCGATGCCCCCCGGATAGCCGCAGAACCCGTTGTTCATGAACACGCAGTAGAGAGGCGAGGTGGCGAAATCGCTCGCCGGGTACCGTCCCGCGACCACGTCCCATGCCCCTCCGGCGAACGACTGCTCGAGCGTGAGCTCGGTCAGGCGATAGGTCTCGGTCGGTCCGTAGATCTGCTGCACCGTGAAGATGTTGCCGATGTACGACTGCGTCAGGCTCGTGCCGTCGCGGTTGGTGAAGATGAAATGGAGGCTGCCCCCCTTCCACGAAACGAGCCTCTGGAAATCGAGGTCGATGGAGAGATTGAGGCTGTCGGTATAGGTGAAGCCCTGCCGCTGGCCGCCGACGGGATTGCCCGCCAGGTTGGTCCAGTACTCGAAGGCGATCCTGACGCCGCTCTCCTCGAGCCGAGCCCGCGCGCCTCCCCAGTCGCCCGTCAGCTCCGTCTCGTTGGCGAGCTTGCGCAGGTTCTGCGCGGCTGCGGGAGTCGACGCGAGGACGAGCGACGCGAACGCCGCCAGCCGCGCCAGCCTCTGGCTCGCCCCGGGCCGGCGTTCGGCGGTCATTGCGCGCCTCCATTATCCCGTGGAGAGCCGCGCACGGCACGCAACGAGAGAGACGCGGGCCTCAGCTGATCCAGAGCATGTGCCGGGAACCGACCCGCCAGCGGCCCTCCTCCCGGTGCAGCAGGATCAGCCAGCCGGTCCCGCAAAGCCCGCCACAGGAGTGCGACTCGTAGACGAGGGCGCTCTGGCCGTCTTCGGAGAAGACCGGCGACGTGAATTCGATCAGTCCGCGCGAGTCGGGAAAGCTCCCATAGAAACTCTCCCAACCTTCGCCGATGCCGGAACCGAAGATCTCCGCGACTCGCGAGTCCAGTATGACCGTCGCATCTTCGTAACGGGCGGACGGGAGCATTCCGGCCTCCGCGCAACGGAGGGACCGAACCATCTCTCGCGAGACGCCGGGCAGCGCGGCCGCCCGTTCCACCATCGCGCCGATCGAGTAGTCGCCCGCATCCGAATCGCCGTCGCGAACCTCGGGTGGACACAGCACCAGCGTCTCGGCCACCAGAACCAGGTAGGACCCGTCGGGCGCCTCTCCCCGCGATCTGAGCCTTTCCGCCACGAGGAGATTCACGATCTCGACCGTGTCGGCTCGGGCGTCGGGCGGCGGGCCGGTCGCCGAAGCCGCCAGGGCTCCCAGGAAGACCGGCGCCCACAGCGTGAACATGGCGTTTTCCTCCCGCTCGCCGAGGGTACGGGGCGAGCCTCTCGCACTCGAAGACACCCGAACTCCGGACCGGGTTCCCCGATATGCTCTGACGCGAGGGACTCCATGGATCGGCGCACGTTCGTCAAACGCCTCGGAGCACTGCCCTTCCTGTCGCCGCTGTCGTGGCTCGCCGGGGTTCCGGAACGGGCCGCCGCGGGCGCGGCGCGCTTCCGCCGGGTGCGGCCCTCCGACCCGGGCTGGCCTTCTGCCGAGAAGTGGGCGCGCCTCGAGGAGCAGGTCGGCGGCCGCCTCTCCCGCGTGACCTCCCCGCTGGCTCCGTGCACGAGCGCACCGGCGAGCGCGGCCTGCACCGCGCGGCTCGAGGAAATGAAGAACCCTTACTTCATCGGCGATCAGGCCGGAGGCACGCAGCTCGCGGGCTGGCTCGGAGCATGGACTTCCTCGCCGAGCGCTTACGTGGTCACGGCGCGAGCGACGGCAGACGTCGTCGCGGCGGTCAACTTCGCCCGCGAGAACCATCTGCGCCTCGTCGTGAAGGGCGGCGGCCACAGCTACCTCGGCACGTCCAATGCGCCGGACTCGCTCCTCGTCTGGACGCACGAGATGCGCGCGATCCGGCTCCACGACGCGTTCGTGCCGGAAGGCTGCCGGACGCCGCCCGTTCCGGCGGTCACGATCGAGCCCGGCGCCCGCTGGATCGAGGCGTACGACGCCGTGACGACGAAGGGCGGCCGCTACGTCCAGGGAGGCGGCTGCTGCACCGTCGGCGTCGTCGGCCTGCTCTCGGGGGGAGGCTTTGGCAGTTTCTCGAAGTTCTACGGAATGGCGGCCGCATATCTGCTCGAGGCCGAGGTCGTCACCGCCGACGGGCGCGCCCTGATCGCCAACGCCGGCTCGAATCCCGATCTCTTCTGGGCCCTGAAGGGCGGCGGAGGCGGAACGTTCGGCGTCGTCACGAGGGTGACGATCGCGACCCACGAGCTGACCGAGACCTTCGGCGCCGTCAGCGGAAAGGTCCGAGCCACGTCGGACGAAGCGTATCGCCGGCTCATTCTCGAATTCATGCGCTTCTACGAGAAATCGCTCTTCAACCCGCATTGGGGCGAACAGGCGGCGTTCGGCCCGAACGACACGCTCGGGATTCACATGCTGGCGGCCGGATTGAGCGACGACGCCGCGGAGGCGACCTGGAAGCCCTTCCGTGAATTCCTGGCGGCATCGCCCTCCGATTTCCAGATCGTCGAACCGATCCGAATCGGCACGACCGCCGCGCGCAACTGGTGGGACTACGAGTGGCGACGGAAGCACACGCCGGATGCCATGACTTCGGATCCGCGGCCGGGCGCTCCCGCCTCGAACGTCTGGTGGTCCGACAACTCCGGGGAGGTCAACGCCTTCCTGTACGGCTACGAGTCGCTCTGGCTTCCGTCGCCGCTTCTCCGCGATCCGCAACGGCTCGCCGCCGCGATCTATCAGGCGTCGCGGCACTTCGAGGTCCAGTTCCACTTCAACAAGGGTCTCGCGGGCGCGCCTCCCGAGCGGATCGCGGCCGCGCGGGAGACGGCGACGAATCCCGCGGTTCTCGACGCCTTCGCCCTCGTCATCATCGCGACGGGCGCTCCCCAGAGCAATCCCGGCGTGTCGGGCCACGAGCCCGACCTCGTCAAGGGCAAAGCCGACGCGGCCGCGATCGCGGCGGCGGGAGACGCCCTCCGCGCGATCGTGCCGGAGGCGGGCTCCTATGCGAACGAGAGCAACTACTTCGACCGCCGCTTCCAGAGGTCCTACTGGGGCTCCAACTATCCGCGCCTTCTCGCCGCCAAGAAGAAGTACGATCCGGAGGGTCTCTTTTTCGTCCACAACGGCGTCGGAAGCGAGGACTGGAGCCCGGACGGCTTCACACGGAATTCCTAGCCTTCGTTCCGCCGCCGGTTCCCGGGCACGGTTCTTGTATTTGCTGAAATCGAAGGTCCGCTGAAGCCGTTGAGAGTCATGGAGGGATCCGTGAACAGAATCGCAAAGCTCGCTCCGTTCCTCGCCCTGGCCGCGCTCGCCCCCGCCGGCGTCTCGCGCGCGCAGACGCCGCCCCCGACGGCCACGCCGGCCGCGACGGACACCAACTCGGCCGTCCACAGCACCACCGCCGCCGGGACGCAACTCCTGACCGGCACCGTCTGGACTTACCGTCCGGGCCAGGCCATCACGCTCAAGACCGGCGACGGCAAGATGTACGACATGGCGCTCGAGCCGAACGTCCGCGTGGACGGCTCTGTCCGCGAGGGACAGCTCGCCTCCCTGATGTGGCTGACCGACAACAACGGCAAGACGCGCGTCATGTCGATCACGGCGGCACCCGGCAACGCCATGGACATCGAGCACTCGGCCCCGAGCGTTCCGACGCCGACGCCCCGTCCCAGTCCCGCACCGCGACCGACTCCGACCGCGTCCCGCTAGCGGCCGCGGGCCTCGAGGCAGGCCCGGCCGGGCCGCCCCCTCGCGAAAGCGAGGAGCTCGCCTTTTTCGTTAGAATGGCCGCCGACGACTCCCATGCGTCCGACTCTCTGATCAGGCCACATGCGGCTACGCTTCGGTGAATGCGTTCTCGACTTCGGGACACGCGAGTTGTCCCGAAACGGTCGAGTGAGGCCGATTTCTCCGAAGGCCTTCGGTTTGCTCGCGCTTCTCATCGAGAACCGTCCGAACGCGGTCTCGAAGCAGCGCATTCACGACGTCCTCTGGCCCGGGGCTTTCGTCGTCGACGGCAACCTCGCCAACCTGGTCAGCGAGCTGAGGGGCGCCCTGGGCGACCGTCCCCGGAATTCCCGGGTCATCCGGACGGTGCCGCGCTTCGGGTATGCCTTCACGGCCGACGCCCGTTCCGCTTCGGCCGCCGCCTCCAGGAACGGACCTTCCACTTTCGGCCTGATTCGCGGAGACCGGGAGATCGAGCTCGTCGAAGGCGAACACGTGCTCGGCCGCGACGAGGCCTCGGTGGCTCGCATCGACGCCTCCAGCGTCTCACGGAGGCACGCGCGCCTCGTCGTCTTCGGAGACCGCGCCACCATCGAGGACCTCGGGAGCAAGAACGGCACGTTCGTGGAGGGCCGGCGCATCCGTGAGCCGGCGCCGCTCGGCGACGGCGACCGGATTCGGATCGGTACCGTCGAGCTCGTTTTCCGGCGTTATATGCCGAACGGCTCGACGCTCACCGCCTCGACGAAATGAGCTCCCCGGGCGCCCCGCGCCGGGTCGGCCGCTACGAGCTCGGCGCTTCGCTCGGCTCCGGAGGAATGGGAAGGATCTATCGCGCCCGGGACACGCACCTCGGGCGTTTCGTCGCTCTGAAAATCCTCCCGGCCGATTTCGGGGCGAGCCGGGACCGGCTCCGGCGATTCGAGCACGAGGCGCGGGCGGCGTCCGCGCTCAGCCACCCGAACATCGTGACCGTGTACGAGGTGGGTTCGGCCGAGGGCGAACCGTACATCGCGATGGAACTCGTCGAAGGGCGGACCCTGCGAGACGTCCTGCGTGCCGGTCCGGTGCCGACGAAGCGCCTCCTGGAAATCGCGACGGGCGTGGCGAACGGCCTGGCCCGCGCCCACGACGCCGGCATCGTCCACCGCGACGTCAAGCCGGAAAACGTCATGATCTCGCGCGACGGCGTCGTCAAGATTCTCGACTTCGGCCTGGCCAAACGGACGATCGTCTCCGGAGCATCGGCCGACGAGGCGACGATCACGCTCGCCACGGAGCCGGGCACCGTGCTCGGGACGGTCCGGTACATGTCCCCCGAGCAGGCGTCGGGGCGGGCCGTCGACTTCCGCTCCGATCAATTCTCCTTCGGCAGCGTCCTCTATGAGATGACGGGCGGAAAGCCGGCGTTTTCGCAGGACACCAGCGTGGACACGCTCTCCTCGATCCTTCACTCCGAGCCCGAACCGCTGTCGCGACTGAACCCGGACGCGCCGGCGTCCCTTCGATGGATCATCGGGCGGTGTCTGGCGAAGGACCCGGGCGAGCGCTACGCCTCCACCGACGACCTCGCCCGCGATCTGGCCGGCGTGCGCGAGCGGCTCTCGACCACGGGGGCAGAGCCCGCGGTCCTCGCCGCCCGGCGGCGCCGGATCCCGGCACCCGTGGCCGGAGCGGCCCTGCTCGTCCTGGGAATCGCCGCCGGCGTATTCCTCAGCCGGCGCGGCGCGGGCGGCGAGCCTCCGAGCTTCCGGCAGCTGACGTTCCGCAACGGTGCGATCGTCGGGGCGCGCTTCGCCACGGACGACCATACCGTCGTCTTCTCCGCCGACTGGGACGGCAAACCGATCGAGAGCTTCCTCACGCGGACCGAGAGCCCCGAGTTCCGCTCCTTCGGCATGTCGGGCGGGGACGTCCTGGCCGTCTCCAAAACCGGGGAGATGGCGATCGCCCTAAACCGTCACTGGTTCGAGCCGTTCAAGCTGATCGGCACCCTGGCTCGGATGGGGATCGCCAGCGCCGGCGCACCGCGCGAGGTCCTCGAGAACGTGTTCTGGGCCGACTGGTCGCCCGACGGCCGCGAGCTCGCGGTCGTCCGGCAGGACGAGGGGCAGAACCGCCTCGAGTATCCGATCGGCCGGGTCCTCTACCGGGAGCCGGCGGGATACGTCAGTCATCCACGTGTTTCTCGATCCGGCGATCTCGTCGCGTTCCTCGATCACCCGGCGATCGCCGACGACGCCGGCGGCGTTTCGGTCGTCGACCGAGCGGGAAAGAGAACGGCGCTGGTCACCGGCTTTTCCGCCGTCTGGGGCCTGGCGTGGTCCCCCGACGGGACGGAGGTCTGGTTCACCGGTGCGCAGACGGGCATCAGCCGGGCTCTCTATGCGGTGACGCTCTCCGGGCGCCGGCGCCTCCTCGCCCGCGTCACCGGATCGATCCGCCTCGACGACGTGTCGCCTTCGTCACGGCTCCTTCTGACGCACGAGCACGTCAGTCAGCACCTGATGGCTCTCGCACCGGGCGACTCCCGCGAGCGGGACCTCTCCTGGCTCGACTACTCGCTGTCCCGGGCCATCTCCGCGGATGGAACGGAGGTTCTGTTCGTCGAAGGTGGAGAGGGCGGCGGCCCCGGCTACTCCGCGTTTCTCCGCAGGACCGACGGATCACCGGCCGTGCGCCTCGGCGAGGGCGACCCTCTGGCGATTTCCCCGGACGGCAAGGCGGCGCTCGCGATCGTCCAGAAGGCGGCCGGACCGCAGCTCGTCATCTATCCGATCGGAGCCGGCCAGCCTCGATTTCTTCCAAATGGACCGCTGAGGGTCATCGGCGGCGAGTTCCTTCCGGACGGCAAGCGGATCCTCCTCTGGGCCAGTGAGGAACGCCATCGCGTCCGTCTCTATCTTCAGGATCTCGCCGGGTCGGCGCCCCGGCCGATCTCCCCGGACGGATACCGCGGCTATGCCGGCACGGTGTCGCCCGACGGCCGATGGGTCGCCGCCGCCGGCCCCGAGGACAAGCCGGTCCTCTACCCGCTCGCGGGCGGAGAGCCCCGCACGCTCGATGCGCTCACCGAGGACGACGCTCCGGGCGGCTGGAGCGGAGACGGCCGATATCTCTACATCGTCGGCGCCGGAGGCCGGCCGAGGAAGGTGGACCGGTTCGAGGTGGCGACCGGAAAGCGGGAGCCCTGGAAGGCCCTGGAGCCGTACGATCCCTCCGGCTCAGCCACCGCCGTCCGCCTTTCGCGCGACGGCCGCTCCTACGCCTACACGTACATTCATGACCAATCCGATCTCTATCTCGCCGAGGGCCTGAAGTAATCCGACTCGACGTCACCGCCGCGAGCCCCGCCGCGCTAGCGGTGGAGCTGCAGGTCGCCTCCCGGAATCAGCCCGGCACCGTTCACGATCGTCAAGAAAAGGGTCGAGCCGACAAGAGTCCCGGAGCCGCGCGCGTTCGTGTAAGGGGCCCCGCCGACCGAGCTTCCCATCACGGTCCCGGAGAGCGTGTCGCCGACGAGGGTGCCGCTGAACGCGACGTGGTCGGGACCGCAGAAATTCCCCGGGGCGGTAAGCGCTCCCGTCACGTTCGAACCGTCCTGCACGAAAACGGCCTCGGCCGGAGTATTCGAATCGCAGTCGATAGGATCGGCCGAGTTGAACAGGCCGGTCCAGATTCCGGCGAGCGGCCCGCCCCCCGAACCCCCGCAATTCGAGAACGTCCTCGTGTCCTGGACCGGCTCGAACGCCGTCCCCGCGGAGTTGGAGTAGGTCACGACGGCGCCGGTCAGCTGATCCGTCACCTGGATCTCGACGGCCAGGTTCGTCATGCCCGCGGCGAAGAACCACTCGTGACCGTTCACCGAGCAGGCGTCCAGGGCCTTGACCGTGAGCTCGATGTTGGCCGGCTCGAAGAACCAGAAGTATCCGCTGTCGCCGGTCAGGGCGACCGGGGTTGCAGCGTGCTGGTCGGCCGACGACGGATCCGTCCAGGAGGCGGTGACCTGAAAACGATTCCCGCCGAAACACAGAGCGCTCACCGCGCAGGGCGGCTGAACCTGAGCCTCCGCCCGTCCGCCGCCGACCATCGCGAGAAGGACGGCTGCGCGACCGATCAGCCGACCGCCGAATCGAAACCTCATCATGGCTCCTCCTCTCCGGTTTCATCGGAGAATGACGGACGGACGGCCCCGGGTCATCAGGCCGGGCCAGGAGATTTCTAGGATCCCGACAGGGATCTGCAGACCCTCGCCCGGACCGGACGCGGGGGCTCGCCACCGGCCTCAAGCTGGACGTGGACGCCCTGCCGCGGGCGATGCGGCGGCCGCGGTCCCTCCCGGATCAGGGCGGGGCCGCGAACGCGTAGACGGTCAGTCCGGTCGCCACGTCGGTCACCGCGATGCTCCAGAAGTAG
This sequence comes from uncultured Acidobacteriota bacterium, assembly GCA_963738945.1. Taxonomy (GTDB): domain Bacteria; phylum Acidobacteriota; class Thermoanaerobaculia; order UBA5066; family Gp7-AA6; genus DAHUXD01. Next base: position 489,281 of record CAVTYD010000002.1, on the reverse strand, counting down.
GCTCCGTACGGAACGCCGAGATCCGTGACCGCCTCGTAGACGCCCGGAGCGTCGGTGGCGCGGGCGGTCGCGTTCCAGTGGACGGGCTCGGTCCGATCACCCCCGGCATTCTCGCCGACCGCGACGAGCTTCAGGGAGCGCTCCTCGACCGCCTGCGACTCCCGAGGAGGCGTGACGCGAACCGTGACGCGCGTCAGCTTCCGGCCTTCGGCGTGCGGATCCGAAAGCGATGCCGTGACCGCCGGATCGCCCGGGCGGTTTCGATCGACCAGGCGCGCCACGACCGCGTCGAGCGCCCGGTCCTCCTCCGTCGCGATTCGATAGCCGCGCCGGTACTCCAGCGTGACGCCCGCCCTCCGGCATGCGAGCTCGATCCGATGGAGCTGCTGGTCCGAGATGGGATCGCGAAAGGTCAGCTCGTAGGCGGCGCGGTCGCCGATCTCGGCCAGACGCGATGCCGCCTTGCCGGGCAACAGGATCGGCTCTCCCCCGGTATCCGACGCGACGGTGGACATCTCCTGGGCGACGCCGAGCCGGTACGAAGGAGTGAGAGTGCCGACCGGCGTCGTCCCGGTCGGGGATCCGCTCACGCCCGAATCGTGCGTCCGGCTGTCGGCGAACGCGCCGGGCACGTTTCTCCGGTCGCGATCGGGCGGCTCGGCGGCGATCGGGACGAGCGCGACGTCGAGCTCGACCGCCTTGGCGGTCACGTCCCTCATCGTCAGGCCGACGTGGCCCGGGTTCACGGAGCGGCTCCACAGCGTGAAAGCGCTCGTGTCCCGCTCCGGTTGTCGCTTCGCGTCGAACTGTTCGAATTGCGGGCTCCGCGGCAGCGCCGTCTGTTCCGCCGCGTGTCGCTCCTGGTCGAGGTAATCCGCCACGTCTTTCGGGTGCATCAGCGCCGTGCCGCCGGTCGAGAAGACGAGCTGCCGTTCCCCGCCTTCCGGCGGAAAGAGCGCCAGCGTTTCGAGGAGCGCCCGGCACAGCCGGGACCCATTGGCCTCGAGCTCCTCGAGGCTCGTGCTCGTGCCCATCAGATCGGACGCCCCCGACAGCCGCTCGGCGGTCGGATGTCTCCGGATCCGCGCGATCGCGTCGAGCGCCCCGGCCGCCGAGTCGGACCAGGGACTCTCCACGACGAGCCGCGATCCGTCGAATCGCGCCAGGAGAAGGCGCCGGGGAGCGGCGCCGGGCTGTTCGAGAAACTTCGTGAGCTGGTCGTCCACGTCCCGACGATCGAAGCTCTTCGCCTCACTCTCGTCGAGAAACAGGGCCATCTGCCGCGCGGCGGACGGAGGCGCAGGGGCGGGTTTCGCCGAGACCGTCGCGACCGGTGCGGCCGCCGCGCTGGCGACCGCAGGGGTCGACGATCCGGCGTTGGACGCGCGCGTCTCACGGCTCAGCGTGTCGATCGCCACCTTCCGCCCGTCGATCGAGAGCGTCAGATCCTCGGCCGCGAGATCCTCGACCGGCTTTCCGGAATGGTCTCGGGCGGTCACCCGAACGGTCACGACCTGGATCTCGGCCTTTTCGCGAACGGTCTGCGCCCCGCTCGCCGCCGGCCACGACCCGGCGGCCAGACTCAGAATCAGCGCGAGGCGACCGCTCCCTCGAATCATCTCGGATCGACGGTCGTCGGTCTACGCAAACGCCTTGCCCGCGCCACGCCGCCCCGCACGAATTCGTGATCGCCGCGCGCGGCAGGGCCGCCGCGAGGGTTTGGTCTCGAACGCCCGCATGCGGATCGACGCTCGGAGCGGCATCCTCGGAGGACATGATGCCACCGACCGATGACGGCGATTCGGCGCGGCTCTCCCGCCAATCGGTTACGGCGGAGGACGGAGAAACGCTTCGACGAGCCTTGCGATCTCGTCGGCCGCCGTGTCCAGGGCGAAGTGGCCGGCCTCGAGCACGTGGACCTCGGCCTTCGGCACGTCGCGCCGGTAGGCCTCCGGCTCCGAGGGATCGAACGAGAGATCGTACTTTCCCCAGATCACCAGCAGTCGAGGCTGCTTCTCCCGCATCCAGGCCTGCCACGCCGGGTAGGCGGCGACGTTCGTCCGGTAGTCGTAGAAGAGGTCGCTCTGGATGTCGGCCTGGCCGGGCTGGCTGAGAAAGGCGAACTCGTCGGTCCAGAGATCCGGATCGTAGAGCTCGACGCGGGGGTCGTTGCCGACGTGGCGCGTCCGCGTCACGTCGAAGGAGAGGAGGTTGGCGCGCAGCGCGCTCTCGTTCGCGGCGCGGTCGGCCCAGAACGCGCGCCGCGCCTTCCAGTTCGCGCCCAGGCCGGTGTCGTGCGCCACCGCGTCCTGGACGATGAGCGCCTGAACGCGGTCCGGATGCGCCAGCGCCATGCGGAATCCGACCGGGCCGCCGTAGTCCTGCATGTAGAGGTTGTAACGCGTGAGGCCGAGGGCTTCCGTGAAGTGATTCATGACCTCGGCGATGTGGTCGAACGTGTACGCGAACTTCTTCGGGTCCGGCCAGTCGCTGTGTCCGTAGCCGGGATAGTCCGGAGCCACGAGGTGATACCGATCCGAGAGGCGCGCAAAGAGCGGCTCGAACATCCGGGACGACGACGGGAGCCCGTGCAGCAGGAGAATCACCGGCCCATCCTTCGGACCCGCCTCGCGGTAGAAGATGGAGATCCCGTCCACGCGTGCCGTGCGGTACAGGGTGGGATGCGTCACGTTTCCGTCCTTTCCCGGCCGAGCCTCGAGATGAGCGACGGTCAGGATCAGGCCCGCGGCCGCCGCCATTCGCCGCAATCTCATTCCCGGCCTCCGCGATATTGCTCGTCGCTGACCTTCTCCATCCAGTCGACGCCTCTGCCGTCGAGCCGTTCGACGATCGCGACGTGGGTCATCGACGTCGTCGGCGTCGCGCCATGCCAGTGCTTCTCCCCGGGCGGGCACCAGACGACGTCGCCCGGCCGGATCGTCTCGATCGGACCTCCCCAGCTCTGCACCAGGCCCCTGCCGGCGGTCACGAGCAGCGTCTGGCCGAGCGGATGGGTGTGCCATGCCGTCCGCGCGCCCGGCTCGAAGCGGACGCTCGCCATGAGGAGGTGCGCCGGATCGGGGGCCTGGAACAACGGATCGATCCACACGGAGCCGGTGAAGTTCCCGGACGGCCCGCTGGCCGATGGCTGCGACCCGCACTCCCTGAGCTCCATTCGCGTTCTTCCCCCGGGAGCGAGCCTATACGACGAACCGTGGAACGGTGGCGTTCAACTCCCGGGGCTGGCTTCCCGAACGATCCGCGTCGTGGGACCATCCTTGCCCTCGCCGTCGGGGCCGTCGTCGTCCCTGGTGTGCGTGATCGAGTACAGACGTCCGCCGCGAAACTCGAGCTGCACGTCGCAGCTCCAGGAATAGTGGGGCTCGGAAATCGTGACGAGCCCCAGCAACTTGACCCGATCGCCGTACCGGCCTCGGACCGAATAACGAAGCACCTCTCCCTGAGCCACCGTTCTCCGCTCGAGCGGACCGCCGATGAGCCCGATGACCTCGGCGGGCGTGGGCTCCCCCTCGAGGCTGATGGCCGAGCGGCACGGGAAGTTCTTGCCCGAGAGGATGACCGGAGCGGTATGACGGTAGCCGCAGCCGACCGCCGCCATCGCGAGCGACATTGCGGCGGCACTCCGGAGTCGGAAGGGCAGGGCCCGGGATCTCATCCGCGGGAGGGGACCGGCGAGGCGTGGGAACGAGGGCTCGGAGCCTCGAATCCTCCGGCTCGAGTCAGACGCGCGTCCGCAGACCCCCGACTCGCTCATCCGGCCGCAAGGGCTTGCGTCGACTCAAGCTCCGGACGCTCGTGAGATCGGCGCACCGTTCGCAAATCACGGTTCCGTCCATGGCCACGGCGGTCTTGTTCGACCAGCTGCACTTCTCACAGATCCAGAGCCTCAGGACGTACTCCACGGCATCTCCGCTTCTCGCCGAAGGCCGGCGACGGAGCGGTCCGTCGGAGGAGATCGGGGACCGTCAGCGTATCACGCGGCGACCGGACCCCGCTGCCGCGGGCATCGCCCGGAGGCGCGGGCTCGGGCCGTGGAGGTTTGCTGGAGCGGGAAACGGGGATCGAACCCGCGACTTCCACCTTGGCAAGGTGGCGCTCTACCGCTGAGCTATTCCCGCTCGGGGACGCGAAGAATAGCCGAGGAGGGCCGCGGGAATCAAGAACGGCCGATGCACCGGCCCGGCCGGCGAAATCAGACGTCTTCGCCCACCGAGAGCTCCTCGACCGTCCCGCCGCAGTGGCCGCAGACCCGCACCGACGTCCCGCCGAATTTCTTCTCTTCCGCGCAGGCTTCGCAGAGCGGCCGCCGCGTATTCGCGCAGACGTAGTGGGCCACCTGCTCCGTGTGCGCGCCGCAAACGGCCGGCGGGTGGACGCGCGAGCCCTTCCTCAGGTCGAAGAGCGACTTAAGCTCCGGGATCTCGCTCGCGCGGCGCGCGGGATCCGAATCCACGGCCACCATGTCGGAATCCAGGAGCAGGGCGCTGCGGATGAGGCTGCGCATGGCGCGGCGATCGTAGACGTCGGTCTCGAAGCCCTTCTTCTCGAGGCGGTACGACTTGTGCGACGTCGCGGTCGAATCCCCCACCGCCGGTTCGGTCGGCGGAGCCGGGGCGGGAACGGCAGGGCCCGCGCTTCGGGACACCGGGGCCGGCCTTTCGGGGTACGGGCGCGTGACCTGTGGCGGCTCCGTGACCGGGGCGCCGCCCGCCTGCAGCGAGATGTAGATCCGAGCCTCGTCGCGGGAGGGAAAGTCCATCGCCTTTCCGCACTTCGGGCAGCTGAAACGGGCCTGGACGGGCGGGATCTTCGCGAGGGCGATGGAGAAGCTACCGGCGCAGCTGGGACAGGAGAACGTGTAGCGTGGTTCCGAGTCGTTCAACGAAGGTCCCTCGAAAGAAAGTGGATCTTAGCACGCGAGGCGCGATTCACCGGAAGGTTGCGCGCCCCTCCGGCTCTTCGAAGGCGTTGCGCAGGACGACGATCTGCTCGCGGCCGCCCTCCTCGAGAATCGTGACGACGTCGAAGCGGCAGCGAGGCGAACCGAGACGCCGGGCTCTCAGAAATTCCTGCGCGGCCCGGAAAATCCGACGTTGCTTCTCGAGCGTGACGGCCTCCGCCGGAGAGCCGAAGCCCGGACCGGCGCGGCCCTTGACCTCGACGAAGCAGAGGACGCCGTTCTCCTCGGCGACGAAGTCGATCTCTCCGGCCCGCCCGCGGAAGTTGCGCTCACGGATCGAATAGCCCTGCGCCTCGAGGTGCCGGGCCGCGAGCCGCTCCCACCTCTGGCCCTTTCCGCGCAGGCCGCGGTAGTCGGCAGGCCGCGGAAATCCCAGAGATTCGAGGATGCGCGCGACGAGGATCCTCGGCGTCACGCGCCGGCCGGCCCCATCGACCGCCGCGCGAGCTCGAGGACGTCGAAGGGCTGGGTCGCGACGCCGATCTCGTCCTTCGCGTTTCCGATCATGACCATGCAGAAGGGACAGGACACGCCGACCGACGAGGCGCCCGAGTCCGCGATCTCGCGCATGCGCGCCTGGTTGATGCGCGTGCCGAGCTTCTCCTCCATCCACATCCGCCCGCCGCCCGCCCCGCAACAGAGGCCCTTCTCTCGCGACCGCTCGAGCTCCTTCAGCTCGAGTCCCGGAATCGAGCGCAGGATGCTCCTCGGCGCCTCGTACCCGCCGTTGTACCGCCCGAGATAGCAGGGGTCGTGAAACGTGATCGACTCGGGAATCGGCGTCGTCAGCTTGACGCGGCCCGCCGCGATCAGCTCGGCGACGAGCGCCGTTCCGTGGACGACCTCGTATTTCCCCCCGAAGTCCCCGTACTCGTTGCCGAGACAGTTGAGGCAGTGCGGGCAGTTCGTGACGATCTTTCGAACCTTGTAGCCGTTCAGCGTCTCGACGTTCTGCTGGGCGAGCATCTGGAAGAGATACTCGTTTCCCATCCGCCGCGCGGAATCGCCGGTGCACGTCTCCTCGGTGCCCAGGATGGCAAAGGAAACGCCCGCCTCGTTCAGGATCTCGACGAGGGCCTTCGAGACGCGCTTCGCCCGGTCTTCGTAGGAGCCTGCGCAGCCAACCCAGAAGAGGACCTCGATCTCCTTCTCCCCGGCCTCGGCCATCGTCGTGACGGGAAGGCTGTCGGCCCAGTCGCCGCGCGTGGCGGCCGAAATGTTCCACGGATTCCCGTTGGTCTCCATGCCGCGGAACGCGTTCTGAACCTCCTTGGGAAACTCGGCCTTGTCGAGGACGAGGTAGCGGCGCATCTCGATGATCTTGTCGACGGCCGGGACGATGAAGACCGGGCAGGCCGTCGTGCAGAAGCCGCAGGTGGTGCAGGCCCAGATCGTGTCCTCGGAGATCCAGCCTCCGACGAGGTCTCGCCGCGCACCGCCCGCGGAAGCACCGGTGCCGCGCCCGTCGGCCGCCGCGAGAATCCCCGGCGTCGCCTCGTAGACGGCGTCGCGCACGTTGCCGATGAAGATCTTCGGGTCGAGAGGCTTGTCGGTGAGAGCCGTCGGACACACGACGCGGCAGCGCCCGCACTCCGTGCACGTGTACCCGTCGAGCATCTGCTTCCAGGTGAGGTCTTCGACTCTCGAGGCGCCGAACCGCTCCGTGTTCTCGAGATCGACCGTCCGGAGCCTGCCCATCGGCTCGAGGTTCATGAAGAAGATGTTCGGAATGGCCGTGATGATGTGGAAGTGCTTCGAGTAAGGCAGGTAGTTGCCGAAGAAGAGGATGTCCAGCAGGTGCGTCCACCAGCAGAATCCGTAGATCGACTGGAGGCGCGCGGGCGCGGTTCCGGCGAACCCCCGGGCGATCGCCGCGACGGCCGGCGCCCACGGCGTCGCGAGGGACGGAGCCAGCGCCGCGCGGGCGCCCTCGGCGGCGAGGTCCGTGACCATCAGGTAGGCGATGAGGAAGAGGATCAGCCACGCATCCATCGAGAGATCCAGGCGGGCGGGACGGTCGAAGAGGCGCCGGAACACCGCCATGCCGACGCCGACGAGAACGAGGACCTCGAAGACGTCCTTGACCAGCGTGTAGAGATTGCCGGCGGCGCCCGGCAGGAGCGTGAAGCCCGGCACGAGGCCCTCGACCACGAGCTCGAGCGTCCGGACGGTCAGGACGACGAACCCGCCGAAGATCAGGATGTGGAACGTCCCCGCGTAGAAGTCGCGGAACATGCGCTTCTGGGCGAACGCGTACTCGAGCGTGCGGCGGATCCGCTCCCCGATGCGGGTGAAGCGGTCGTCCGGCCGCCCCGCCATGAGCACCCGGATCCGGCGCGACGCCGAATAGACGAAGATCACGGTCGCCGCAAGGACGAGCAGCCCGAACACCACGCGGCCGGGCAGACCGAGGACGAGGCTTTCCGTGGGAAGGGGCGGCATCGGCCGGGATCTTAACCCGAGCATCTCCCGCGGCCCAGCTTCGTACGCGCGGGCCGGCGCCGCGGCCGCCCGGTACGGGGGCGCGGGCTCGATGAGCGTGCTCTTGTTCCGGGTCTTCTACGCGCCGCCGCTCGTGCTCTTCGGCGCCGCGTTCACGCGCGTCCAGTCCCGGCACTCCCACGAGCACCACCGGCGTGCCGCGGCCGGAGCGCGACGGGTGAAAGTCGTGAAGAAGAAGAAAGAGATCCCGGGGGACTCCGCTCGCTCCGACGTCACTCGTGCTTGAGAGCCCGGACCGCCTTCGCGAACTCCGGAACGATCTGGAAAATGTCGCCGACGACGCCGTAGGTCGCGACCTTGAAGATCGGCGCCTCGGGGTCCTTGTTGATCGCGACGATGACCTTCGACGTCCCCATGCCGGCCAGATGCTGGATCGCTCCGGAGATCCCGCACGCGACGTAGAGGGTGGGCGAAACGACCTTTCCGGTCTGGCCCACCTGGTGCTGATGATCGATCCAGCCCGCGTCCACGACGGCGCGCGAGGCGCCGAGCGCCGCGCCGAGCGCCTGCTGAAGGTCGCGGATCACGGGCCAGTTCTCCGGTCCCTTGATCCCGCGGCCGCCCGATACGATGACGTCGGCCTCCGAGACGTCGAGCTCCTTCGATTCCGACGTCTCGACGCGGATCACCTTCGCGCGGGGCGCCACGTCGCCCAGTTCGAGGCTCTCCACGGCCGGGGCCGCCGCCGCGAGGGCCTCCGCCGCGAACACGTTCGGCCGCGCCGTGGCGATCTGCAGCTTCGCGGCGCCGCAGTCGACCTCGGCGCGGGCCTTCCCCGAATAGACCGGACGCCACGCCACGAGGCGATCCCCTTCGACGCGCAGGTCCATGACGTCCGCGAGGACCGAGACGTCGCGCCGCGCCGCGAAACGGGGGGCCACGTCCTTGCCCATCGAGGTGGCGGCGATGAGAACGGCGTCCGGCGAGCACTTCGTCGCCGCGGCGTCGAGCGCACCGACGTATCCCTTGTTCGAATAGAGCGCGAGGTCGTCGCGATCCGCGACGTAGACGGTGCCCGCTCCGTACGCGCCGAGGTCCTGCGCCAGCGCCGTCACGCCCTTGCCGGGCAGGACCGCCGCCGCGGGTCCGCCGCCGAGCCGGCGCGCGAGCGACAGCGCTTCGAGCGAGGCCTTCCGGATCTTTCCGTCGCGCTGTTCGACGAAGACGAGGAACTTCATGGTTCTACCTGTCATCCCGAGGGCCGTCAGGCCCGAGGGATCCCTTTCGGAGCCGTGCGATGGACTTCAAAGGGATCCCTCGCTGCTCTCGGGATGATTTGACCGTCGCGACGCACGGTCAAATCACCTTCGCTTCTTCGCGCAGCAGCCGGGCGAGCTCCCGGCCCGCCGCGGCCGGGTCATCCGGCGCGACGAGCCTCACGGCCTGCCGCGCGGGCGGAAGCTCCAGCCTGCGCCACCGCGTCTTCGCCTGCGCCGGGTCCGCCTCGGGCACGCCGAGCTCCGCCAGCTTCTTCTCGGCGATGGGCTTCTTCTTGGCGGCCATGATTCCCTTGAGCGAGGCGTAGCGCGGCTCGTTCAAACCCTTCTGGGCCGTGAGCACGGCCGGAATCGTGCACTCCACGACCTCGTGAGCGCCCTCGATCTCGCGGTGGACCGTGACCTTGCCGTCGCCGAGCTCGAGCTTGATGACGCTGCCGACGTGGGGCACTCCCATGATCTCCGCGAACATCGGCCCGACGAGCGACTCGTCGTACCCGACGCCCTTCTGGCCGAACCAGTAGAAGTCGTAGGAGCCGCCCTTCGCCGCCGCGGCCAGCGCCTTCGCCGTGCCGAGCGCATCGAGATGGGAGATCCCCGTCGCATCGACCCAGATCGCCTCGTCGGCGCCGCGGGCGAGGCACTCGCGCAGACCCGTCTTCGCCCGCTCGGGACCGACGGCGAGCACGGTCACGGTTCCGGCGCCCCGGGCTTCCCGGATCTTCAGGGCCTCCTCGAGGCCGAACTCGTCGTAAGGGGAGACGATCCACTTCACGTCGGACTCGTCGATCGACTTGCCGTCGGGCGCGACCCTGATCCGGGTTTCGGTGTCGGGGACGTAGGCGATGCAGACGAGCGAATTCATGCGGGGCTAGTCCATCCTCTTCAGGATGAGGCACCCGTTCGTTCCCCCGAATCCGAAGGAGTTCGAGAGCATGTACTCGACCTTCTTTTCGCGCGCACGGTTGGGCACGTAGTCGAGATCGCACTCGGGGTCCGGGTTCTCGTAGTTGATCGTGGGCGGCAGCACGCCGTGATGCATGGCGAGGGCGCAGATCCCGGTCTCGAGACCGCCGGCGGCGCCGAGCAGGTGGCCCGTCATGGACTTCGTCGAGGAGACCGCGAGTTTCTTCGCGTGCTCGCCGAAGACTCTCTTGATCGCGATCGTCTCGGCCTTGTCGCCGAGCGGCGTCGAGGTGCCGTGGGCGTTGATGTACTCGATCTTCTCGGGTCCGATCCCGGCGTCCTCGAGACAGTTCTTCATGACGCGCGAGGGGCCGTCGCCGTCCTCCGAGGGGGCCGCAATGTGATACGCGTCGCCCGACATGCCGTAGCCGACGAGCTCGCAATAGATCCGGGCTCCGCGCTTTTTCGCCGACTCCATTTCCTCGAGGATCACGAGTCCCGCGCCTTCCGCGATGACGAAGCCGTCGCGGTCGCGGTCCCAGGGACGCGAAGCGTGGAGCGGGTCGTCGTTGCGGGTCGAGAGCGCCTTCATGACGCCGAAGCCGCCGACCGCGAGGGGCGTGATCACCGACTCGGTGCCCCCCGCCACCGCATTGTCCGCATCGCCGAACTGAACCATCCGATACGCCTCGCCGATCGCATGCGCGCCCGTCGTGCAGGCGGTGACGGTCGCGAGGTTCGGCCCCTTCATCCCGTACTTGATCGAGATGTTGCCGCCCGCCTCGTTGACGATGAGGCCCGTGATGAAGAAAGGCGAGATGACGCGCGGATTTCCTCCGCTCTCGACGAACCGCCTCGACGTTTCCTCGATGATCGGCAGGCCGCCGATTCCCGACCCCACGACGACGGCGAATCGTTCGCGATTCTCGTCGGTGACCTGGATCCCCGAGTCCTCCATCGCGAGATGGGCGGCCCCCATCGCGTAATGGATGAAGGTGTCCATCTTCTTGATCTCTTTCTTGTCGATGTAGACGGCGGGATCGAAACCCTTCACCTCACCCGCGATCCGCGAGTTGAACTTCGAGGCGTCGAACCGCGTGATCGGACCGAGGCCGCATCGGCCGGCCGTGAGCGCGTCCCAGTTCTCGCGGTTCCCGATGCCGAGCGGGGAGACGAGGCCCAGCCCCGTCACGGCGACTCGGCGCGGTGAGGAAAGACGGGGCATGAGTTTTCAGTTTTTCGAGGAGTTTTTCTCGATGTACTCGACGGCGTCCTTGACCTTCTGAATCTTCTCTGCCGCCTCGTCCGGGATCTCGATGTTGAAGGCTTCCTCGAACGCCATGACGAGTTCGACGGTGTCGAGCGAGTCGGCGCCGAGATCATCGACGAAAGACGCCTCCGGTGTGACCTCGTTCGCGTCCACGCCGAGCTGCTCGACGATGATGCTCTTCACCTTTTCTTCGACAGCCATTCCACTCCCCCTTCTTCGCTGAGCTCAAGAAAGACGCCGTATTCTTTCCGAGATTGCCCCCCGGGGCAAGCCCGCCAAACCCGCGGCGGGAGAACGCCGCGTCGGTATCCAGGCCGGCGCAGCCGGGCGGGATACCGAAAAAAACCCGCGGCGGGAGAACGCCGCGTCGGTAGCCGGGCCGGCGCAGCCGGGCGGGATACCGAAAAAAGTCCTGCGGCGGGAGAACGCCGCGTCGGTATCCGGGCCGGCGCAGCCGGGCCGAAGGCCGAAACCGCGGCGGGAGAACGCCGCGTCGGTGTCCGGGCCGGCTCAGCCGGGCCGAAGGCCGAAGATATCGTCCTACATGTAAAGGCCTCCGGAGACGTTGACGACGGTTCCGGTGACGTAGGACGCCTCGTCGGAGGCAAGAAACGCGACGGCGGCCGCGACGTCGTCCGGCGCGCCGAGGCGCTCCAGAGGAATCTGCGCCGACAGGGCCTGCCGCGCCGCGTCGGTCATTTTCTCCGTCATGGCCGTCGCGATGAAGCCGGGAGCGACGGCGTTGCAGGTGATGTTGCGCGAGGCGAGCTCCCGCGCCACCGACTTCGTCAAGCCGACGAGCCCGGCCTTGGAGGCGGCGTAGTTGGCCTGACCCGCGTTACCCATCAGGCCGACGACCGAGGTGACGTTGACGATCCGGCCGTAGCGCTTCCGGACCATGCTCTTGACGACCGCCTGCGTCAGGAGGAAGACGCCCGTCAGATTCGTCGCGAGGACCCGATCCCAGGATTCGCGATTCATCCGCAGGACGAGGTTGTCCTCGGTGACTCCGGCATTGTTCACGAGGACGCCGATCTCGCCGTGGGCGGCGAGCGCCCCCTTGACGGCCGAGTCGATCGAGGCCGAATCGGCGAGATCGAGCGCCACCGCCGACGCCCGGCCGCCCGCGGCCTCGATCTCTCCGACGACGCGCGCCAGGGCATCCGCCGACCGCGCGGCCGCCAGCACCGTGGCGCCCTCGGCGGCCAGGCGCTTGGCGATCGCCTCGCCGATCCCGCGCGACGCCCCCGTGACGAGAGCGACCCTGCCTTCGAAGCGCTTCATGCAGGCGGAGTCTATCCGCTACCGCGTCGTCTTCCCGGGAAGCGCGGCGACGAGGGATTGCTCGGAACGCCGTGCCGTGGCGAAGAGAGGGATCCCTCGCTTCGCTCGGGATGACCTGCGGGAGCGCTCCGCGCACCCGCAGGTCACTCCGGCTTCTCCACGATGTCCGGCAGTTCCGCGCTCCAGCCGTCCACGATCATCCGGGCGACGTCGGCGATCGCGATCACCGCCGGGTGGTCGGCGCCGAAGCCTTCCGCCTTGCCGCCGTCGGTGAAGACGACCAGGACGAATCGGCCCTTCTTCGTGCGGAGGATCCCGGAGTCGTTGCGCACGCCGGACATCGTTCCCGACTTTCCCGCCCAGAGGAAGCTCGAGGGGAACCTTCGCGCGATGCGCAGGCGCGTCGGATCCTTGTCGAGGTACTCGAAGATCCTCTTCGAGGACTCGGCGTCGAGGAGCTGGCCCTGCGCCACCCGGGTCATCCACTCCTCGACGTCGTGAGGCGTCAGGAGACCGAGGTGGAAGCCCTTCCACGGCGACGGGTCGTCGTCCTTCTGATCGAGCATCGGGATCGTCCCGAGCAGCCGGACGTGCGCGAAGCCGAGGGAGGCCATCCGCGCGTTGATCGCATCGACGCCGAGGCGGCGAATCCACGCATTCGTCGCGGTGTTGTCCGAGGGACCGATCATGAGCGTCGCCAGGTCGTTCCAGGTCGGGTTCAGGCCGGGATCGAGCATCAGGAGCGTTCCGGAGCCGTCGGCCTTGTTGTCGGCGGTCAGCTGCCAGCGCTCCCCGAGATCGATGCGTCCGTCGCGGACTCCCGCCATCGCCTCGGTCAGCACGGCGATCTTGATGACCGAGGCGGACTCGAACTCGGCCTGCCCGTTGTGCTCGTACGTCCGGCCGGATTCGAGGTGCCGGGCGGCGACCCCCATCCGGCACTTGCAGCGCGCCTCTCCCGCCGCGACCGCCGCGTCGAACTTCGCCGTCGTCGGCGCCGTCGTCGTCGCGCAGCCGACGAGACCGACCAGGAGGATCCCCGCGAGGGCCTTCACCCGGCGTAGCCCTCGACCCGGATGCTCCGGTCGATGCGGCGCACCAGGCCTGCGAGCACGTTGCCCGGACCGATCTCGAGCGCGCGATCCATGCCTTCACGGGCGAGCCGCTGGACGCACTCGACCCATCGCACCGGCGAATCCACCTGGCGCTCGAGCGCTCCGCGCAGGGCGTCGCCGTCCCGCACGGGCTCCGCGTCCACGTTCGTCACGACCGGCCAGCGGGCCTCGGAAAACGCCGCGGCCCCGAGCAGCGCCCCGAGGCGATCCCGGGCAGGCGACATCAGCGCGCAGTGAAACGGCGCCGAGACGGGAAGGGGGATCGCGCGCTTGGCTCCCCGCGCGAGGCACGCCGCGGATGCCCGCTCGACCGCCGCCGCGTGGCCCGCGATGACCGTCTGCTCGGGCGAGTTGTAGTTGGCGGGCGAGACGACCTCGCCCCGCGCCGACTCCCGGCACGCGGCGTCCACGTCGGCGGCCGCCAGGCCGACGATCGCCGCCATCGCTCCGACTCCCGGCGGGACGGCTTCCTGCATGAAGCGGCCGCGCTCGCGCACCAGGCGCACCGCGTCGGTGAAAGGGAGCGCGCCGGCCGCGACGTTGGCCGAGTACTCTCCGAGCGAGTGGCCCGCCGCCATGGCGGCCCCCTCGAGCCTCTCGGGAAACCTCGCGCGAAGGTCTTCGAACGCGGCGATCGAATGCGTCAGGATCGCGGGCTGCGTGTTGGCGGTGAGCTTCAACTCCTCCTCGGGCCCCTCGAAGCAGACCCTCGAGAGCGGGAACCCGAGGGCGGCATCGGCGGCGTCGAAGACCGCGCGGGCTGCCGGCGACGCCTCGCAGAGGCTTCGGCCCATTCCGACGGATTGCGACCCCTGCCCGGGAAAAAGAAGGGCGAGCGACATCACCAGCGCAGAAGGACGGATCCCCAGACGAGCCCCGCTCCGAACGCCGTCATCAGCACCATGTCGCCCGTCTCGAGGCGGCCCTCGCGCACGCACTCGTCGAGGGCGATCGGGATCGAGGCCGCCGACGTGTTTCCGAATCGGTCGATGTTCTTGTAGACCTTTTCGGGGTCGATCTTCAGCTTGTCGCTGACCGCGTCGATGATCCGGAGGTTCGCCTGGTGCGGGATGAAGAGATCCACCTGCTCGTGGGTGAATCCCTGCTCGGACAGCAGCTCCTGGGTCACGTCCGCCATCGCCTTGACGGCGACCTTGAAGGTCTCGTTGCCCTTCATCTTGATGAACGGCAGGCGCTCCTCGATCGACGTCGGATCGTTGGCGGGCCGGTCCGAGCCGCCCCCGGGCATGCAGATGAAGTCGTGGTAATTGCCGTTGGCCTTCATGACGGAGCCGAGGATCCCGTGGTCGCCGCGGGTCGCCTGGAGCAGCACGGCGCCCGCCCCGTCTCCGAAGAGCACGCAGGTGTTGCGGTCGGTCCAGTCCACGTAGCGCGAGAGGATCTCGCCGCCGATGACGAGCACGTTCTGCGCCTTGCCCGACTGGATCAGGCCGTCGGCCAGGTGGAGGGCGTACAGGAACCCGACGCAGGCCGCGGACACGTCGGACGCCGCGGCCCGGACCGCGCCGAGATTGCGCTGGACGAGGCAGGACGTCGCCGGAAACGGCATGTCGCCGGAGATCGTCCCGACGAGGATCATGTCCACGTCTTCGGGCCGGACGTGCGCCCGTTTCAGGGCCTGCTCTCCCGCGCGCGTGCAGAGGTCCGAGAAGTGCTCGCCGTCGGCGACGATGTGGCGCTCGCGGATCCCCGTCCGCGTCGTGATCCACTCGTCGGACGTCTCGACGAGCTTCTCGAGGTCCGCGTTCGAGAGGATCTTCTTCGGCACCGCGGCGCCCGTGCCGAGGATCTTGGCGCGGATCATCCTGGCCGCCGCTAGGCCTTCGCCAGCCGTTCTTCGCGACTATGGAGCTCGGCGATCTGCGCCTGGATCTTTTCGGCGAGCTTGCGGCGCGAGAACTCCGACGCGAAGCGGATGGCGTTCTTCACCGCCTTGGCCGACGAGCGGCCATGGCAGATGATGACGCACCCCTTGACGCCGAGCAGCGGCGCCCCCCCGTACTCCGAGTAGTCCAGGCGCTGCTTGAACCGGCGGAACGCCGAGCGGGAAAGCAGGAAGCCGACCGAGGCCTGCAGCGTCCGCTTGATTTCCTCGCGCAGCAGGTTTTCGACCATTTCGGCGAGCGCCTCCGAGACCTTCAGAATCACGTTGCCCGTGAAGCCGTCCGTGACGATGACGTCCACGGTGCCGTTGAAAACGTCGCGGCCCTCGACGTTGCCGACGAAGTTGAGACCCGTCTCCTTCAGGGCCTTGAAGGCCTCCTTGGACCGGTCGTTGCCCTTCGAGTCTTCCTCCCCGATCGACATCAGGCCGATCGACGGTTTCTTTTTGCCGAACGCGAGCTCCGCATAGATCGAGCCCATGACCGCGAACTCGCGGAAGTGCGGCGTCTTGGTGTCGGGGTTGGCGCCGACGTCCAGAAGGAGGCAGTGCCCCGTCAGGTTCGGAAGCACCGTCGCGAGCGCCGGCCGGTCGACGCCTTCGATCATCCCCACGACCATCTTGGCCGAGACCATCGCGGCGCCCGTGTGCCCGGCGGACACCAGGCCTTCGGCCCGTCCGTCCCGCACGCAGTTGGCGGCGATCCGGATCGAGGAGTTGCGCTTCTTCCGGATGGCCGCGGTCGCCGGCTCGTCCATCGCGACGACCTCCGGCGCCTCCACGATCTCGATGTCGGAGCCGGTGTAGCCCGTTTCCTTCAGGAGCGGCTCGAGCTCCGCCGTGCGTCCGACGAGCAGGCTCGAGATTCCGAATTCGCGGGCCGCGGCGACGGCACCGTCCACGTTCACGTGCGGCGCGTGGTCGCCCCCCATGGCGTCGACCGCGATCCGCACGTCAGCCTTTCCTCACCGAGAGCGTCACGAGTCCCGGGATTATAACGGCCCGCCGAATCGGACAGCCCCGAACGCGAATCGAGGGAGAGGGTCCGGATGCGACTTCCCCTCTCTCGTTTCTCGTTCGTTGGCCCGCAAAGCGGGCCGCTCAGAGTCCGAGTCTAGGTATTGATCGCCTGCTTGCCCTTGTAATACCCGCAGCGCGAGCAGACCCGGTGGGGCTGCTTGGGCTCGTGGCAGTTCGGACACTCCGAGAGCGCCGGCGGCGTGAGTGCGTCGTGGGCGCGGCGCTTGTCGCGGCGGGCCTTGCTGTGGCGGCGTTTGGGATTCGGCATCGTGCTCCTACACTTTCTCCTTGAGGCCGCGCAGGGCCTCCCATCGAGGATCGACGGACTCGTGCGCGCAGGCGCACGGCCCCTGGTTCAGGTCCTTGCCGCACTCCGCGCACAGCCCCTTGCAGTCCGGACGGCAGAGCGGCTTCATGGGGAGGGCCACCTGCACCCTCTCCTGCGCGATCGGCGCGAGCTCGATCACCGGCTCCTCGTAGAAGAGCGCGTCGAGGTCGTCCCGGTCGAGCTCGACCTCGTCCCCGGCCGCGGGGCGCCGCGGGTACAGGACGAGCGAGAAGGTCTCGTCTTCGTGAAACGGATAGGCGGCGAGGCAGCGGCTGCATTCGAGCTCGCCCGAATAGACGAGCCGGGCCGACAGCACGTATCCCCCGTCGATGCGCAGCACCTCGCCCGAGATCTCGAGCGGCGAGATCGCCTGCAGCGGCTCCCGGTCGAAGGCCGCGGCCCCGACCGCGACGGGAGCGGCGAAGACCAGGGGCTCGTCCTGGACCGCATCGAGGGAAATCGTGTCCGGCTTCATGATCGAACCGCGCATTCTACCGCCCGGGCCTCGCCAGTCAATAATGCGGGCTAGACTGCCGCCGTGAAGATCGCCGTCGACAGCCGGGCCCTCCTCGGGGAGCGGACCGGTATCGGCACGTATACCTGGGCGATCGCACGGGGGCTGGCCGCGCGCAACGGCGCCGAAATCGGCCTCTTTGCGCCCCGCGCGTTTCCGGCCTCCCCTGCCCTCGGCGGCTCCTTCAGCCTCCACGCCGACCGGCATTCCCTTGGGATCCTCTGGGTGCAGACGACCCTCCCCTCGCGCCTCGAAGCCTGGGGTGCCGACGTCCTGCTGGCGGCCCTGACGATCGGCCCGGGCCGGGGGAAGACGCCGTTCGTCTCGGTCGTGCACGACCTGACCCCCGTGACGCACCCGGAGTGGCACGCCTGGCGCACCCTCGTCGGATTCGCGCCGCTCTGGGACCGCACGGTCGAGAGGGCTTCGCGATTCCTCTGCGTCTCGGAGACGACGGCCCGGGACCTCGTCGCGCGGTATCCGGACACGGTCTCGCGCGTCCGCGTCGCTCCCAACGGGGTGGACTCCGGGTTCTTCGCGCCGGCCGACGATCCGGCGGCGCGGGAAGAGACGCGCCGGCGGTACGCGGAGGGGCGCCGCTTCCTCCTGTATCTCGGCACGCTCGAGCCGCGCAAGAACGTCGAGGCGCTCGTCGACGCCTGCGAGCGGCTCTGGGCCCGGAATCCCGGGCGGCCCGACCTCGTCCTGGCCGGAGGCCGCGGGTGGAAGAGCGAGGGCCTGCGCGAGCGCATCGAAGGCTCGCGATTCCGCGGGCGGGTCCACTTCGCCGGTTACGCGCCGCGGGAGGCCGCTCGCGACCTCTACCGGGCCGCGGAAGTCTTCGTCTATCCGTCCCTCGAGGAAGGGTTCGGCCTGCCGCTGCTCGAGGCGATGGCCTGCGGGACGCCGTCGGTGTCCTCAGACGCCGCCGCGCTGGTCGAGGTGGGAGGCGACGCGGCGCTCCGGGCGCCCGCGCGCGACGACGAGGCTCTCGCGCGCGAGATCGAGCGCGCCCTCGATGACGACTCCGTCCGCCGGCGCCTCCGCGCCGCCGGACCGGCGCGGGCCTCGGCGTTTCGGTGGGAGGACGCCGCACGCGCCACCGCCCAGGTCCTCGCCGAGGCGGCGGAGACGCGCCCGTGAGCGCCACGGGGCGGATGCCCCGGATCGGCATCGACGCGCGCAAGGCCGCCGATTTCGGCATCGGCTCCTACATCCGCAACCTCATCGCGGCGATCTCGCGCCGGCCCGAGGCCGAGCGCTACCTCTTCCGCGTCTACGTCCCCGCCGCCGAGCGCGGTGCCCTGCCGGCGCTGCCTCCCCGATTCGAGATCGTCGAGGAGGATTCGCCCGGATACTCCATCGCCGAGCTGACGCGCTTCGCCTGGCGCCTCCGGCGCGACCGGCTCGACCTCTTCCACGCCACGCACTACGTGATCCCGCCGCTCGCCCGCGCGCGCGCCGTCGTCACGATCCACGACATCATTCACGTGCTCTATCCGCAGTTCCTGCCGAGCCGCGCCGCGCTGCTCTACGCCCGGGTGATGATCCGGCGCGCCCTGCGCCGCGCCGACCGCATCATCACCGTCTCGTACAACAGCAAACGCGACCTCGTGGACTACTTCGGCATCGCGCCATCCCGCGTCGAGGTCATCTACAACGGCGTCGCCGGGATCTTCCGCGCGGACGTGCCGAGGGCCGAACGGGACCGCGTGGCCGAAAAGTATGCGTTGCCGAGGCCGTACCTGCTGTTTCTCGGCGGCGAGAAGCCTCACAAGAACGTCCGCAACGTCCTCCGCGCCTACGCCGAGGCGCGGCGCGCCACGGCTCTCCCGCATTCCCTGGTGCTCGCCGGCCCGATGCCGACCAACCGGAGCCGCGTCGAGGCGCTCATCGCCGCCCTCGATCTCGAGCCGCTGGTCCGGCGGCCCGGCGTCGTCCCGGAGGAAGATCTCCCGGGGCTCTTCGCCGGAGCGGACGCCTTTCTCTATCCGACCCTCTACGAGGGATTCGGCCTCCCGGTCGCGGAGGCGATGGCCTGTGGCGTCCCGGTGCTGACGTCGTCCACGTCCGCTCTCCAGGAGATCGCGGGAGGCTACGCCTACCTCGTGGACCCCATGGACGTGGACGCGATCGCCCGCGGCATCACGGACCTCGCGACCGATCCGTCCCGCCGGGCCGAGTTCGCCGAGCTCGGCCGCCGGCGCGCCGCGGATTTTTCCTGGGATCACGCCGCCGAGCAGACGCTGCGCGTGTACGCGGAAGCGCTGGCCGGAAGGAGGGCGGAGGCGAGCGGCGGATGAGGACCGCCGTCGTCCACGACTGGTTGAACGGCATGCGCGGCGGCGAGAAGGTGCTCGAAGCCATTCTCCCGCTCGTGCCGGACCCGACGATCTTCACGCTCTTCCACGTGCCCGGTTCCGTGTCGGCGGCGATCGAGCGCCACCCGATCCGGGTCTCCTTCCTGAATCACCTGCCCGGCGCGCGCCGCCACTACCGCCACTACCTTCCGTTCTTTGCCGGCGCCGTCGAGCGGTTCGACCTTTCGGGTTTCGACCTCGTCGTCTCGTCGTCGCATTGCGTGGCCAAGGGCGCCCGGGCCCCGGCCGGGGTGCCCCACCTCTGCTACTGCCACACGCCCGTTCGCTATGCCTACGAACAGTTCGACGCGTATTTCCCGCCCGGACGCACGCGGCTGCGCGGCCTCAAGGCCGCCGCGATCGGGCGGCTGCGCGCGTGGGACCAGGCGACCGCCTCGCGCCCGACCCGCTATCTCGCGAACTCCTCGGCGGTGGCCGAACGGATCGCCCGGCACTACGGACGGACGGCCGCCGTCTGCCATCCGCCCGTGGACGTCGACTTCTTCCGGCCGGCCGGGGCGCCCTCTTCGCGCGGCGATTTCCTGCTGTCGGTGGGAGCGCTCGTGCCCTACAAGCGGCACGACCTCGCCATCGAAACCGCGAGGCGTCTCGGGCGCCGGCTGGTGCTCGTCGGGTCGGGCCCCGAACGGGCCCGGCTCGCCGCACTCGCGGCGGAATCCCGATCGGCCGTGGAGATCCGCGCCGGCCTCGCCGCCGAGGAGCTGCGTGAGCTGTATCGCACCTGCTCCGCGTACCTGCAGCCGGGCGAGGAAGACTTCGGGATCTCGGCCGTCGAGGCCCTCGCCTCCGGGGCGCCGGTCGCCGCCCTCGGGCGCGGGGGCATCCGCGACGTGGTCCGGGACGGCGAGAACGGGGCCCTGAGCGAGTCGGACGGGCCGGACGCTCTCGCCGAGGCGGTGCGGCGCGCGGAGGCGGCCCGGTTCGACTACACTCGGCTGAGAGCCTCGGCGATGCCCTTCCGGCCGGAGCGGTTCGCCGCGGAGTTTCGCGGCGCCATCGGAGAGCTTTCGAGTTGATTCGGAAATCGACCCGGCGCATCGCGGCCCTGATGCTCGTCTCCGACGTGGCGGCGACGCTCGCCGCCCTGGCCTCGGCGTACTTCCTGCGCTTCCGGGCCGAGATCATCCCGGTGACCCGCGGGATTCCCGACGTCTCGCTGTACAACCGCCTCTTTCCCCTGATGGCCGTGCTCTGGCCGGCGGTCTACTACTTCTACGGCCTCTACCAGGTCCGCCGCCACCGCTCCCGCGTGGAGGAGGGGCTGGCGGTCCTCGTGGCGACGGGACTCGCGACCCTGCTCCTAGCCGGCCTCGCGACCTTCTACCGGGGGTTCTCGTACTCCCGCGCCGTGCTCGTGATGTTCTTCGCCCTCGACGTCGTCTTCGTGTTCGCGGGCCGCACCGCCATCCGCCGCTATCTCGAGGAGGCCTGGCGCCACGGCGTGGGCGTGCGGCACGTCCTCGTCGTCGGCGCCGGCCGGCTGGGACGCGCGGTCGTCGAGAAGCTGCACGAGCACCCCGAAGCGGGACTCCGCGCGATCGGATTCGTGGACGACGCGCCCGAGAAGGCCGGGACGGAATACCTGGGTGCGCCCGTCCTCGGGACGACCGCCGAGGCCGCGCGCATCGTGGAGGAGCGCGGCGCCGACACCGTCTTTCTGGCCCTGCCGCTCGACGCCCACCGGACGATGCTCGCCGTCCTGCAGGAGGTCGGCCGCACGATCGCCGACGTGCGCGTCGTGCCGGATCTGCTGCAATACATCACGTTCCGGGCGGGCGTCGAGGACATGGACGGCCTGCCCGTCGTGCACCTGACCCAGGTGCCGCTCACCGGCTGGATGAGCCTCGTCAAGCGCGCGCTCGACGTCGGTCTGTCGGGGGCCGCGCTCGTCATTCTCTCCCCCGTCTATGCCGCCATCGCGATCGCGATCCGCATCTCCGACCGCGGACCGATCCTCTATCGCCAGCGGCGCATGGGCCTGGACGGACGGTCGTTCGACATCCTCAAGTTCCGCTCCATGGTCGTCGACGCCGAGGGGCAGTCGGGACCGACGTGGACGAGCCCGGACGACGAGCGCCGCACGCGCGTCGGCGTCTTTCTCCGCCGCTGGAGCCTCGATGAGCTGCCCCAGCTCGTCAACGTGCTCCGCGGCGAGATGTCGCTGGTCGGGCCGCGGCCCGAGCGTCCCGAGTTCGTGCGGGAGTTCAAGGAGAAGTTTCCGCAATACATGCTCCGCCACCGCGTGCGCGCCGGAATCACCGGATGGGCTCAGGTGCACGGCTGGAGGGGCAACACCAGCCTCTCGAAGCGGATCGAGTACGACCTGTATTACATCGAGAACTGGTCGCTCGCCCTCGATTTCCGAATCCTGTGGATGACGCTGCGCCACGGGCTTCGGCACCGCAACGCCTACTGAGGCCCGCCTCCCGGCATGATCGTCCGGCTCTCGGCCTTCCTGCACCGCCAGCCTCGATGGCTCCTGACGGCGGCCGGCCTCGTCGCGATCGGCCTGCTCGAGGTCGTCGACTACTTCGCGCCTCCCGATCTCTCCTTCCTGATTTTCTACGTGGCGCCCGTCTTCTTCCTCGTCTGGTTCGTGGGACGCGGGGCCGGTCTGCTCGGCACTTTCCTGAGCGGAGCCTTCTGGTCGTGGGAGGACATCCTCTCGGTTCACGCGTACGCGTCGGCCTCGACCGCGGACTGGAACGTCGCGGTTCGCCTCGTCTTCATGGTGGCGTTCGTGTTCGTGCTCGCGGAGCTGAAGCGCGCGCTCGAGCGCGAACGGCTCGCCTCGCAGGAGCGGCTCGAGCGGGACTTGCGGATCGCGCAGGAGGTGCAGGCCCGTCTCTTTCCGCAGAAGGACCCTCGCTCGAACGCGCTCGACTGCCATGGCATCTGCCGGCCCGCCCGAGGCGTGGCCGGCGACTATTACGACTTTCTCGAGCTCGGCCGAGGCCACCTCGGCATCGCGGTTGGCGACGTCGCCGGCAAGGGCATCTCCGCGGCGCTGCTGATGGCGAGCCTCCAGGGCGCGCTCCGCGGCCACGCGTCCCTCTCCGAGGAGGGCCCTGCGCAGGCCGCTCACGACATCAATGCGCAGCTCCACGCGCGCACCGAGGTCCACCGTTTCGCCACGTTCTTCTGGGCGGTGTTCGACGAAGCGTCCCGGCGCCTGACCTACGTCAATGCCGGACACAACGCGCCCATGCTGCTGCGGCGGGCGGGCGGACCGATCGAGCGCCTCCGGTCGGGCGGCCCTCCGCTCGGAGTCTTCCCCGACACGAAGTACGTGCAAGGCGCCTCCGCGCTCGCGGCGGGCGACACGCTGCTGATCTTCTCGGACGGGATTACCGAAGCCCCGGGTCCCGGCGGCGAGGAGTTCGGCGAGGCGCGGCTCGAAACGGTCCTGCGCGACCGGGCTCCTTCGTCGGCCGCCGCGACCTGTGACGCGATCCTCGCGGCCGTGGCGGAGTTCCAGGAAGGCGTGCCCCAGGAAGACGACATGACCGTCGTGGCCGTCCGCGTCCGGTAGCCCCGCCGTCCGCCCGGGGCCCTACCTCCTGGACCCGGCGGCCCTGACTCTCCTCACCCTCTCCTCGAGCTCGCGCAGGCCCTCCTCATCGGGTTCGATGCCTCCGAAGGCGCTCGCGCAGTAGGTCTCGACGAGGGCCTGCGCGTCTTCGGCCGCCGCGGGCGCCCGGAGCGCGAAACGCCGCGCCACTTCCGCCGGCGGCGTCCCCGGACCGAGCTTCTCGCCCCGCCGGGTCGCCTCGTGCCGGAGGGAGAGATAGGCGCGGGTCGCGGGACCGTACCGTCTTCGTGCGCCGAGCCGATGGATCACCAGGATCCCGAGCAGGCCCGCGGCCACGAGCCCGGCCGCGACGTCGGGCGAGAACGCCTGGCGCAGCGTCGACTCGAGCGAGGCGAGACCGTGCGACGCCGCGGAGGCCGAATCCCTCGCCGCCTCCAGCGCGCCGGCCTGGTCGCCCGAATCGAAGCCGAGGACCCGCCGGTCGTAGAAGAACTCGATCTCGCGGCCGAGCGCGAGCAGGCGGGACGTGAAGGAGTAGGGCGTGAGCAGGGGCGGAACGCCCGAGGCCGGCGTGGGGTCGAAGAGCTCGAAGCCCCGGCCCTCGAAATCCGCCTCGACCCACGCGTGGAGGTTCTGGGCGCGCACGACGACCGTCCGCGACAGCAGCCCTTCCTCCCCGCCATAGGAGCCCGTGACGAGGCGGGCCGGGATCCCGCGCGCGGCGAGCATCATCGCGGCCGCGGAGGCGAAGAACTCGCAGTGGCCGGCCTTCGAGTGGAGGAGGAAGAATACGACCGGGTCTCCGGTGCCTCGCGGAGGATCGAGCGTGTAGACGAAATTTTTCGCGAAGTGCTGCGCGATCCGGGCGGCGATGGCCTTCGGATCGGTCAGATCCCCGGTCAGCTCCAGGGCGTACTTCTGAATCTCCCCGGGGACGTCGCCGGTGACGATCGCACCCCGGCCGGCCCCGAGCGGCGGCACTCGCGCCACGTCCGCCTCGTAGCGGATCGGCCCGCGGCTCGATCCGATCTGCATGACGCCGTCGGCCAGCTCCGTCGCGCGGCCGCGGTCGAGTCGAACCTCGGTGGCGCCGTAGGGCAGGAAGAGAAACCCCTGGCCGAGAACGTTCAGATCCACCGACACGACGGCCGCGGGCTCCGGCTCGGAGGCGCCCGACACCCGGCGATGAGCCGGAGCGTCTCCCCGCCGCGGGCCGATCCGGGGATCGCGCGTCCAGACCCCGTCGAGGTAATCGGTGAAGACCGCCTCGCGCAGGCGCAGGGCCCGGGATGGCGCGAGCTCGGGCTTCGACGAGATCTGCAGGATCACCCGGTCGCTCTGCTTGGCGGCGCCGAACGACTGGAGATCGACGCGGTCCGACGTGAGAACGCGGCCGAACGCATCGTCCACGCGGAACGGCGCGAGGGCGAAGGGGCTGCGGAGGCGCGGCAGGAGAAAGAAAAGCGGAACGGCGCAGAGCGCTCCCCCGGCGAGCGCCGCGGCCGTCAGCCCGCGCGTCGGAACCGCCGCGAGGACGCGGTCCGGCGGCGCCTCGTCGAAGTCGGCGAGCACGGCGAGCCGGCCGAGCGCGCGGAATCCGACCCACGCCGCGGCGGCGAAATACAGGATCGAAGACACGTGCGTCGCGGACGATGCCGACGCGAGCGCCAGCAGGAAGACGACGAGCAGGGCCAGGCGCGCCTCGCTCGGGCGCTTGAGCGAGGCGAGCTTGACGAGGCCCGTGAAGAGAAGCAGGTGCGCCACCGAGGGTAACAGCCCGGTTCGGAATCGCGCGGTCGAGAGCCCGAGCCACACGAGGTACACCAGGCCGGTGGCGTTCATGAAGCCGTCCGAGACGCGAACGGGCCGCCCGCCGCGGGCCCGCCACCAGAGGAACGCGAGGATCGCCTCGTAGACGACGATGACCCTCCGGCTCGCACCGCCCGTCCAGAGGAGCGGGAGCGGAGCCAGGAACGCCGCCGGCGCGAGCGCCAGCAGGTACGCCCGGGCAAGGCCCGGAGGCATGGCGCGGCGCGCGCTCACGAGACCATCCAGCGCAGGTCGCCCCGGCGCATCGGGGGAAACTCCGGCGCGTCCTCGAGCGGGACCGGCGTCAGACGCGCGAGCGCCTCGAGGATGCGGATGCGTTGCGGCCGCCCGCCGCGGGCCGCCACCTTGACGCCTCGCGCGTGAAAACCCACCTCGCCGCCCCGCGAGAGCAGCAGCAGCGCCGCTCCCGCGCACCTCGCAATGGCCCGCTCGAATCGCTCGAGCGCCTCGGGGTCGCTCGGGGAGGGCAGCGCGTTGTCGACGGCGAGAAAGAGGACGCGATCCCGCTCGGCTTCGCGCTCCCTCACGATCCACCGTCCCATCCGCGCCGACTGCTTCCAATGCATGTCCCGCGGGTCGTCGCCGGGCGAGAATTCGCGCAGCGTCCGAATGTCCGAGCCTCCGCCGCGGGCGCGCGAATGCGGCCGCCCTCCCCGGGCGTCCTCCGCCGGAATCGCCGCGACGGGCGAGGCCTCCGGCTTCGGATAAACGACGACCTCGTGCAGGAGCCTCGCATGGCGGTACTTGCGAAAGAGGCCGAGCGGAAACCGCGACAGGATCCCCGCGTCGGCGTCCCGGAAGACGCCGCGTCTCGGGAACACGCCCTCGACCACGATTTCGCGCTTCTCGCCGGGCGCCAGAGGGTCGATCCAGAGTGGGCCGGGCAGGGATTCGTGGAGAAAGAAGAGCGCCTGCGCCGTCGTCGTCCGCAGACGATTCTCGACGCGGACGCGAAGCCAGGCCGGGCGGGTCGCCACGACCTCGCCCGAGGTCTCGATCTCGCATCGGACCGCGCGCACGTTGCGCCGCGAGAGGACCCCCGAGACGACCATCGCGGAGAGCATTCCGGCCAGGACCAGGTAGAGCCCGTTGTTGCCCGTGTTCAGCGCGGCGATGGCGACGACGAGGCACATCAGGATGTAGCCGAGACCGAAGTTCGTGATCCGGATCTCCCAGTCCGGAATGAGGCGGGTCATCAGACCGGTACCGGCACCTGTTCGAGGATCTTCCGGACGATCTCCCTCTCGCGTCCGCCGGCGCCGAAGCCGTCGGAGGAGATGGACAGGATCCGGTGCGCGAGCACGGGCTCGGCGAGCGCCTGCGCGTCGTCGGGCGTCGCGAAGGTCCGTCCCTGCAGGAGCGCGAATGCCTGGACGGCGCGGAAGAGAGCCTGCGCGCCCCGCGTCGAGACGGGCAGCCGCAGCTCCGCGGTGTCTCGCGTGGCGCGGACGAGTGCGTGGAGGTACTCGAGGAGGCGGTCGGAGACGACGACGTTCTCGGTCTCCTGCTGGAGCGCC
The DNA here is from genome assembly GCA_963738945.1 of uncultured Acidobacteriota bacterium. Lineage (GTDB taxonomy): Bacteria > Acidobacteriota > Thermoanaerobaculia > UBA5066 > Gp7-AA6 > DAHUXD01. The sequence goes on along the minus strand of CAVTYD010000002.1, from coordinate 462,981 downwards.
ACGACCTGGGAAGGCCCGAGGATCGCCGGGATCGCCGCGAGCACGCGCTCGGTCCCGCCGCGGCGCAGCAGCATCTTTTCCTCGTCCGCGGCCGGGTACCCGAGCGTCAGGCGGAGCAGGAAGCGGTCCATCTGCGACTCGGGCAGCGGATACGTTCCGAGATACTCCACGGGATTCTGCGTGGCGACCACCATGAACGGCTGGGGCAGGCCCCGGCGCTCGGATTCCACGGTCACCGCGCCTTCGTTCATCGCCTCGAGCAGGGCGGACTGCGTCTTCGGCGTCGCCCGGTTGATCTCGTCCGCCAGGACGACGTTCGCGAAGATCGGGCCGGGATGGAATTCGAATCGGTCGGACGGGGCGTGGAAGACCGAGATTCCGAGCACGTCGGCCGGGAGCGTGTCGCTGGTGAACTGAATCCGGCGGAAGTCGAGCGAGAGGCTGCGGCCCAGGGCGCGGGCGAGCGTCGTCTTCCCCACGCCCGGGACGTCTTCGATCAGCACGTGGCCGCGCGACAGGAGCGCGGTCAGGACCAGGTCGATGGCCCGCAGCTCGCCCCGGTAGGCGAGCGCGATGTTGGCGCGCAGCCTGGAAAGCGTGGCGTTGGAATCGGACATCGGATCGCTCACCCTTCCTTACGGCTCGCGGCCTCCGGCCGTCGCCTCAGCTCTTCCACGGCTGCCCGGAGCTCCCGCTCGCGCTCGAACGGCAGGACCAGCACGCCGGCCTCGCCGACGACGATGGCCGAGTCGCGAATGCCGGGAGCCAGAACGGGCCGCGAGGAGAGGACCAGGTTCCCCGATGCATCGCTCGGGCCGCGCAGCTCGCGGACCGAGCGCCACGTCCCCACGTCGCTCCATCCGGCCGTCAGGGGAACCGCGCGGACGGCGGCCGCCTTTTCCATGACCGCGAAATCGATCGAGATGTCCGCCAGCGCCTCGTAGTCCGCCGCCCGGCCGCTCGCGACGAAGCGCTCGACCCCCTCGAGGAGGCCGGCGGAGACCCTTCGCGCTTCCGCGAGCAGGCGGGACGGCCGAAAGACGAAGATCCCCGCGTTCCAGAAGTGCCGCCCCGAGGCCGCGAACTCGCGCGCCCTCTCCAGGTCGGGCTTCTCCGTGAATCGGGTCACGCGGCCGTCCTGCTGCTCGACGTAGCCATAGTCGGTCTCCGCGCGGGTCGGCGGCACGAGCAGGATGACGACGCTCGCCTCGTCCGCCCGAGCCGCGGCTTCGCCGAGCGCCTCTCGGAACGCCTCGCCGTCTTGCGCCGTCTGGTCGGACGGGACGGCGGCGGTGATCGGGTCGCCATCCTTCGCGAAGCGCACCGCGGCGCAGAGCAGGGCGGGGCCCGAGTTTCGCCGCGCCGGCTCTTCGAAGATGCGGCCGGGCGACAGCTCCGGGAGCTCCTGGCGCACCCGGCCCGCGAGCCGCGAGGTCGTGGCGACGTAGACGTCATCGGAGAGCGGAAGCACGCGCTCGTACGTCTCCCGCAGGAGGCTCCGGGAGGAGAGGAGCGGGAGGAACTGCTTCGGCCTCTCTTCCGTCGAGAGCGGCCACATGCGCGTCCCGCCGCCGCCGGCGAGGAGAAGGATCCTCATGGGCGGCGCCCCGCGGAAGGGGGTGAGGGACAGCCGGTCACTCCCATTTCAATCCCAGCAGTTCCACTTCGGGCATCAGGGTAACTCCGAATCTCTCGCGGACGGCGTCCCTCATCTTTCTCATCAGGACGAGAACGTCCGAGGCCCGGGCGCCGCCTGTGTTCACGATCACGTTGGCGTGGCGCGGGGAGATCAGGGCGTCGCCGCTTCGCTCCCCCTTCAGGCCGCAGGCCTCGACGAGCCGCCCGGCGTAATCGCCCTCCGGGTTCTTGAAGACGCTGCCGGCATTGGGCTCGGTGGGCAGCGCGCCGCGCCGCTTCTCCGAGACCGTCCGGGTCCTCGCCTCGATCGTCTCCTTCGCGGCCGGCGACAGGAGAAGCGTCGCCCGGCTGACGATCTCGCCCGAAGGGATCAGCCCGGACCACCGGTAACCGTGAGGAATCTCCGCCGCGCCGGCCTCGCGCCTCTCGCCGGACCTCGCGACGAGTCGCACGCTCTCCAGCACGTCGAAGATCTCGCCGCCGTAGGCCCCGGCGTTGATGCGCACGGCGCCGCCGATCGAGGACGGAATCCCGGTGATGGCCTCGACTCCCGACAGTCCCGCCCGGGCGGCGGCCGCGCAAACGCCTCCGAGGGCCGCGCCTCCTCCCGCGTGCACGCGCGGACCCTCGGTGCGGATCTCGAGAAACTCGCCCTCGAGCCGCAGGACGCACCCCGGGAAGCCTTCGTCCGCGATCAGGACGTTCGATCCCATCCCGAGGATCGCGACCGGGAGGGACGACTCGGCGGCGGCCGCGAGGACGCCCGCGAGCGCCGCCTCGGTTCGAACGCGGCAGAGAAAGCGTGCCGGCCCGCCGATGCGCCAGGTCGTCCACCGCGCGAGGGGTGCCTCGCGCTCGACGCTGCCCTCCTCGGCCGAAAGGGTCAGATCCATCCGAGGCGGACCGCGAGGAGCCCGGCGCCGGCCAGCACCAGAGCCGCCGCGATTCCGGCCGCCACGTCGTCGAGAACGACGCCCCAGCCTCCCGGCAGCTCCTGCAGCGCGCGAATCGGCCCGGGCTTGACGATGTCGAAGAAGCGAAAGAGCACGAAGGCGGCGATCCAGGCCGCGACCGGAATCCCCGAGGAGAGCCGCGCCGGAATCCACGGGATCGCGGCACAGGAAAGCAGCTGCCCGCAAATCTCGTCGATGACGATGCAGCCCGGGTCTTTTGCATCGAGGGCGCGGCACACGGGCCCCGAGGCGGCCACGCCGAGGAGACCCACGAGAAGCCCGGACGTCAAAAGTCCGACCGTGAGCCCCAGACTCCCCGTGTGCGATGCGAGAGCGCGGACGAGGATCGCGGCGAGCGCCACGCCGACGACGGAGCCGGCCGTGCCGGGCATGACCGGCGACAAGCCGGAGCCGAAGCCGGTCGCGATGAACGACGCGAGAGGGTTCGCCGCGAAGGCGCGGCGGGCCTCCGACATTGACACCGGATCGTGCCGGAGAGAAGATTCGTCGGTCCTCATCGCGTCCTGCGGCGCCTTCGCTCCAAGTCTATAATCGCGCGGAACGCGCGGAACTTTTTCATCCCATCGAGAAAGGTGAGGACATGTCCAGCGTGAAACCCAATGAAAAGTGGCGCGCCGTCGAAACGGCGCTGACGCAGATCGAGCGCCAGTTCGGTAAGGGCTCGATCATGCGCCTCGGCGAGCGGCCCGAGGTCGCCATCGCCGTCATCCCGACCGGGTCCCTCGCCGTCGACGCCGCCCTGGGCATCGGCGGCATTCCGCGCGGCCGCGTCGTCGAGATCTTCGGGCCCGAGTCCTCGGGCAAGACGACCCTCTCGCTCCAGGTCATCGCCCAGGCCCAGAAGACCGGAGGACTCGCCGCCTTCATCGACGCCGAGCACGCCCTCGACTCGGAATACGCGAAGAAGCTCGGCGTCGATACCGACAACCTGCTCGTCTCGCAGCCGGACAACGGCGAGCAGGCCCTCGAGATCGCGGAAATGCTCATCCGCTCCGGGGCGATCGACGTCATCGTCATCGACTCGGTCGCGGCGCTGGTGCCGAAGGCCGAGATCGAGGGCGAGATGGGCGAGGCGCAGATGGGCCTCCAGGCCCGCCTGATGTCTCAGGCCCTGCGGAAGCTGACCGCCATCGTCTCGAAGTCCGGAACGAGCCTGATCTTCATCAACCAGATCCGCGAGAAGATCGGAGTCATGTTCGGAAACCCGGAGACGACGACCGGTGGGCGGGCGCTCAAGTTCTACTCCTCGATCCGCATCGACATCCGCCGCATCGCGTCCATCAAGGACGGCGACACGGTCGTCGGATCGCGGACCAAGGTCAAGGTCGTCAAGAACAAGGTGGCCGCGCCCTTCCGGCAGGCCGAGTTCGACATCAACTACGGGGAAGGCATCTCCCGCGCCGGAGAGCTGATCGACATGGGCCTGGAGGCGAAGCTCGTCGAGAAGTCGGGGGCCTGGCTCTCCTACGGAGACCTGCGCATCGGCCAGGGCCGGGAAAACGCCAAGCAGTTCCTGAAGGACAACCCCGAGCTGGCCTCCGAGCTCGAGAGGAAGCTCCGGCAGAGCCTCGGGCTCTCGGCCGTCGAACCGGGCCCCGCCGCGGCCGTGCCGGCCGACGTCGCGGAGGCCGTTCGGGAAAAAGAAAAGGCCCGGCGATAGAACCGTCGAGGCGCTCCCGGTTTCGGACGAACGCTCCGATTCTGGAAGAACTCTTGCAATGATCCGGTTCCCGATGAAGATGCCATGCCTACGACGCGCCCGCTCCGTGGCGGGCGCGTTTTTGTTGCTCATATCGGCCGCCGGGATGCGCGGCGAGCGGCTGCGGATCGCGGCGCAGAGACCCGACGGATCCTGCCCCGCCGAGGCGAAGCTGCCGGGCGTGGTCCGGCTCCAGGCGCCGTGGCCGGAGGGCGCCTCGACCGCCTGCCTTTTCATCGTGCACCTCGACGCGCTCTCCGACGCGGACATCGACGCCGCGGTGCAGAACCTGGCGTCGGTCCACGCGGCCACGGGCGCCGTCCTGCAGCTTCCCCCGGCCGACGACCCGGAGCGCTTCTCCTTTGCCGTCAAGCGCCTGTCCTCGATCTTCCGCTCGGGCTCTCCCGAGGGCCTGGTCGCCCTCGACGTCGCTCGTCCGCCCGATGCGGCCCTCGAGGAGGACCTGGCCGCCTACGTGGACGCGCTCGTGATGCGGCCGGGCGACCCCGCGCCCGCCGACTCGGCGCTGCGGAGCTGGGTGCTCGCGCAGCCCTCCGCCTCCGCCAGCCCGACCGTGGCGACGCTGTCGGCGTTCCTCCAGGTTCCACAATCCGTTCTGGTCGCCGACGTCGCCGGGCCGCAGCCCCTCTCCGAGGCCGAGATCGAAACCCTCGCGCGCCTCCAGACCTATCTGACCGCCGACGCCTCCCGCGACCCGACACCGACGCGCGTCGCCCGGAAAGACGGCTCGATCCTCTCCGTCCTGCGGCTCTTCGACGCGAAGAAGTTCACGCCGATCCTGCTGCTGCCCGAGGACGCCGGCGGCGCCGCTTCGATCGAGCTCTCCGGGGGACCCTTCGCGACCGCCTCCGTCGAGAATCTCGCCTCCGGCGCCCGGCGCGACTTCGACCTGAAGGGCTCGCCGACCCTCACGCTCGACCTCTCGCGCGGTCCGCTCGCCGTGGTGCTGCAGCCGATGGCCCGCCCCGGGGGCGAGACCAAGGCCGCCGTCGAGGTCGGCGCGACGCGCGGCCTGACCGCCGAGGAGATCGTCGCCCGCGAGCGCGCCTGGGATGCGGGCCAGCGCGAGAAGACCAGGAGCTACACGGCCCAGATGGACGCGTCCCTGCGGTTTCGGGTCGCATCGCTGCCGGGCAGCCTCGACCTCACGATCCGCGGCCCCTACTTCTACCAGGAGGGCAAGCCGCCCGACTGGGCGTGGCAGGAGTTCTACCTGAACGGCGTCAAGTGGAAGGGACGCACCATCCCCAGGCTGCCGATCCTCCAGCCCGACAAGGTGACGACGCTGCCGCTCGACATCCGGCTGTCCGAGGAATACGACTACGAGCTCGCCGGCCAGACGCGGATCGACGACCGGCCCGCCTACCGCGTGGACTTCAGGCCGAAGGCGACCGTCGGCGACAAGCCGATCTACCGCGGTACCGCATGGATCGACGTCGAGAACTTCGCGCTGCTGCGCCGCGAGTCCATCCAGCTGAACCTCAAGGGCGACACGCTCTCCAACGTGCAGACCGAGTATTACCGCGCGGTGCCGGGAGCTCCGGGCGTCGTGCTGCCGACCGAGATCTACGGCCAGCAGGTCTTCTCGACGGCGGGCCGGACGACCGCGGTCGAACGCAAGGTCACCATGAGCGAGATCGCGATCAATCCCCCGGACCTCGAAACGAAGCTCAAGGAGGCGTATGCCTCGCCGTCGCAGATGGTGCGCGACACGGACGACGGCCTGCGCTATCTGGAGCCCGACCCCGCGCACCCGGACGAGCGGCAGGTCTCGAACAAGCTGACGCGCAAGAGCCTGATCGGCGTGGCCGGCATCTTCTACGAGCGAGGCCTCGACTACCCGTTCCCGCTGCTCGGAATCCAGTACTTCAACTTCGACCTGTGGGGCAAGAACAAGCAGCTCTCGGTGCTCTTCTTCGGCTCGCTGCTCTTCGCGAACTACACCGATCCGGCCTTTCTGGGAACGCACTTCGATCTCGGAGCGGACGCGTTCGGGGTCGCGATTCCGTTCACGGAGACCGAGTACCGCTTCGGCCAGGAGTTCAAGGCCGGATCCGTCAAGCACCTGCCGGAAGCCGTATCGCTCAACCTCGGCCACCCCCTCGGGACGTACCTGAAGGCCTCGCTCGTGCTCTCGGCGGGCTACGACAACTACAAGACCACCAGCGACACGGCGCCCAATTTCGTCATACCCGTCGACACGTGGACCTACAGCGCCGGTCTCCGGCTGAACTTCAGCGCGGACGGCTACAACCTGACGGGCACCGGCACGTACTCGGACCGCCAGAAGTGGGCTCCCTGGGGCGCCCCGGATTTTTTCACCTTCCAGCCCAACCAGAAGGACTACTGGAAATACGAGCTCGAGGCGTCCAAGGGCTTCTACTTTGCCGACTTCCGCAAGCTGCTCGTCAAGGTCGCGTACCTCGGCGGCTCCGACCTCGACCGCTGGTCCCAGTGGGACTTCGGCCCCTTCACCACGACTTCGCTGACCGGGTTCCCGAGCGGCAGCGTGCTGGCCGACAAGGCCGTGCTGAACAATCTGTCGTACGGATTGAACATCCAGGAAGTCATCCGATTCGAGATCGAGTACGACCAGGCGCTCGTGACCAACCGTTTCGCCGGATACCACGACACGTACTTCTCCGGCATCGGCGTCACGACGTCCTTCAATGGACCGTGGGACGGAACGCGCATCCGGTTCGACGCCGGCTATCCGGTGGTGAATCACGGCGTGAAGGGATTCACGGTCAATTCGCAGATCCTGAAAGTCTTCTAGCCGGCTCCCGACTCGGCTATATTCCGTTCTCCATGCCCGAGGCCGCCGCCGCTCCCTCGTCCGCCGCGAGGCCCGTCCGCCGCGCGCTCGTCTCGGTCCACGACAAGACCGGGGTCGCGGATTTCGCGCGTGCGCTCGCGGAGGCGGGCGTGCAGCTCGTCTCGACCGGGGGAACGGCCGCGCATCTGAAGGAGGCGGGGATCCCGGTGACGCTGGTCGAGGAGGTCACCGGATTTCCAGAGATTCTCGGCGGCCGCGTCAAGACGCTCCACCCGAAAGTCTTCGGCGGGGTCCTCGCGGACGACTCCCGCGACGATCACGTCCGCGACATGGCGCAGGAGGCGATCGAGGCGTTCGACCTCGTCGTCGTCAATCTCTACCCCTTCGAGAAAACCGTCGCGGCCGGCAAGGGCCGCGCCGAGGTCGTCGAGATGATCGACATCGGAGGGCCCGCGATGATCCGGGCCGCGGCCAAGAACCACAAGCGGGTCGCGGTCGTCGTGGATCCGAGCGATTACGGTCCGGTGCTCGACGAGATCCGAGCCGCGGGCGGCACCGTGCTCGACACGCGGGAACGGCTCGCGGCCCGGGCGTTTTCGCGGACCGCCGCCTACGATGCCTCGATCGCGGGGTACTTCGCCGCGTCGGTCCGCGAGCGCTACGACTTCCCCGAAAACCTGGTCTTCTCGTTCGACCGCGTGGGGGCCCTGCGCTACGGCGAGAACCCGCACCAGCGGGCCGCCCTCTACACGTTCCGCTCGGCTCCGCCGGACGCCCTGGTTCACTTCGAGATGCTCCAGGGCAAGGAGCTCTCCTTCAACAACCTGCTCGATCTCGACTCGGCCATCACCCTCGCCCGCGACCTCGACGGGGTGGCGGCGGTCATCGTCAAGCACAACAACCCCTGCGGCGTCGGGATCGGCGACACGATCTCCGAGGCCTTCGGCCGGGCGTTCGCCTGCGATCCGCTGGCCGCTTTCGGCGGCATCATCGCCATCCGCGGCAAGGTGGACGGCGCGCTGGCGACACTCGTGCTCCAGCATTTCGTCGAGGTCGTCGCCGCCGACGAGTTCACGGACGAGGCCCTCGCCTTCTTCGGCAAGAAGCCGAACATCCGCCTCCTGCGCGTGGCGGTTTCCCGGCGCCCCACGCCCGGCCTCGACTGGAAACGGATCGAGGGAGGACTGCTCCTCCAGGACGCCGACAGCGAGCCCGACCAGAGCTCGGCGTGGCGGCTCGCGTCGCAGCGCAAGCCGACCGCCGTGGAACGCGCGGCCTGCGAGCTCGCCTGGAAAGTTTCCCGCCGCGTCAAGTCGAACGCGATCGTCATTGCGAACGCCCGGCAGACGATCGGGATCGGCGCCGGCCAGATGAGCCGGGTCGACGCCTGCCGCCTCGCCTCGACGAAGCCCGTCCTCCCGATCGTCAACTGCGGCGCGGCGTCGGACGCCTATTTCCCGTTCCGCGACGGCCTCGACATCCTCGCCGACGCCGGCGTCACCGCCATCGTGGCGCCCGGAGGCTCGATCCGGGACCAGGAGATCGTCGCGGCCGCCGACCAGCGGGGCCTGGCGTTCCTCGTCGCTCCGCGCCGACATTTCCGCCATTGAACGACCGACCGCCGAGGAGCGATCGCGGGCGGCCGGTACGGGCCGCCGCCGCGGTTCTCTTCGCCATCGCGATCCCCGCGGCCGCCCAGGCGCCCGGGTCGGCCGAGGCGATGGCGCTTCTCTCGAAGGCCGCCGCGGCCTTCGGTACCGGCGCCGCCAACGTTTCCGCCTTCACGCAAATTTACACGCCGGCGGGCTTCACCACCGCTCGGCGCGAGTCCGGAACCGTATGGGTCCAGGCGCCCGAGCGGCTGCGCTTCGACTACTCGGCGCCCGACGTCAAGGTCTTCACCTACGACGCGGGAGAGGGCCGATTCTTCTCGCCCGAGGACAAACAACTCACGGTGCACTCGCTCTCGGCCGACGAGCGCGGCAAGCTGCCGATCGTGTTTCTCGAGAAGCCGGAGGAGCTCGCTCTCCGCTACGACGTGTCGCGGGACGCATCCGGCGCCGTCGTCCTGAAGCCGCGGGCCGCCGATTCCGAGCTCGCATGGCTCAAGCTCGACATCGCCGCCACGGGCATGGTCCAGACCCTTTCGTACAAGGACACCTCCGGCAACCTCACGGAGTTCCGCTTCGGGGGCTGGAAGACCGAGAAGCCCCGCCCGGGCACCGACTATCGCGTTTCCGGTCCCAAAGGAACTCGAGTCGTCGAGAACTGATTGACGGCCGCACCGGCCGTCGCCTCGTCCTGAAATAGAATCTCCCTTCGATGGCCCAGGAGTTTTCCTTCGACGTCGTGAGCAAGGTCGACCTGCAGGAGGTCCAGAACGCCGTCCAGCAGGCCTCCAAGGAGATCGCCACGCGTTTCGACTTTCGCGGCTCGAAGTCCAGGGTCGAATGGAACGAGAAGGAGCTCGAGCTCACGTTGACCTCCGACGACGAACACAAGCTGAAGTCCGTCGTGGACATCCTCGAGACGCGCCTCGTCAAGCGGGGAATCGCCGTCAAGTCCCTCGACTACCAGAAGGTCGAGCCCGCCGCCAACACGACCGTGCGCCAGGCCGCGAAGATCCAGCAGGGAATCTCCTCCGAAAAGGCCAAGGAGATCGTCAAGACGATCAAGGACCAGAAGCTGAAGGTGCAGGCCTCCATCCAGGCCGATCAGGTCCGCGTCACGGGGAGATCCAAGGACGACCTTCAGGGCGTCATGACGCTCCTGCGCGGACGCGACTTCGGCGTGCCGCTTCAGTTCACGAACTACCGATGACGCCGCCGCGCCTCGACGACGTGCGCCTCAAGCGGGCGTACGACCTGATCTCCGACAAGCTCGCCCGCGTCGAGGAAGAGCTACTGCTGCATTTCCGCTCCCCGATCCCGACGATCGACCGCATCGGCGCCTACCTCGCGCAGGGGGGCGGCAAACGCATCCGGCCGGCCCTGCTCCTGCTGTCCGCGCGCCTGCTCGATTATCGGGAGGGCGAGAAGGACGTGCGCTACGCCGCGGTCGTCGAGTTCATCCACACGGCCACGCTCGTCCACGACGACATCATCGACGAGGCTCGCCTGCGGCGCGGCCGGACGTCGGCAAACGCCCGATGGGGCAACAACCTGACGGTCCTCTTCGGCGACTACCTGTACACGATGTCGATGGGCATTGCTCTCGACGAAGGCGACCTGACGATCCTGAAGGTGCTCTCGGACACGACGCTCTCGATGATCGAGGGCGAGATCCTCGGCATCGAGAAGGAGGGCGTGCTTCACGTGACCAAGGAGGAGGCGCTCGAGATCACACGCCGCAAGACGGCCGATCTCTTCGCCGCCGCCTGCCGGCTCCCGGCCCACTTCGCCCCTCAGGGCGACCTCGTCGCCGCCGAGCGCCTCGCCGAGTACGGACGATGCCTCGGCATGGCCTTCCAGCTGATCGACGACCTTCTCGACTACGCGGGCAACGAGGCGGACGTCGGCAAGCCGGTCTTGAACGACCTCCGCGAGGGCAAGCTGACGATGCCCCTGTTGCTGACGCTGCCCCGCGCGAGCGCTTCGGAGCGCGACCGCGTGGCGACGGTGCTGCGGGAACGAGACTTCCAGAGCGTCGCGGCTTCCGAGATCCTTTCGATCGTGGACCGCTACGACGGGATTCCGGAAACGCGTGCCCTGGCGCGCGACTATGCGGCCGCCGCGCGCGTTGCCCTCGGCGCTTTCCCCGACTCGCCGGCCCGGGACGGCCTTCTGCTCGCGACCGAGTCGGTCATCGACCGAATTCGCTGAATCGCGAGAGCGCCCGAATTTAATTAGGCTTTTCAGCCAGTTATTCGAATTCTATTCGGCGATGCAAATGGCCGCTCAGTTCGCCCGTACAAAAGAAGGAAACTAGCCATATCTATCTAAATTTTTATTGAGATCTCCGCGGGATGTCGTACACTCTCCCCAGATGCCCGCGATTCCGAATACCTGGACGACTCTGGCCGCCACGCTTCGAAATCTCTCACAACTCCTTCCTGGTCAATCAGATCCGACAGGCGAAGCCGACCTCTACTACCGCCGGGCCCGTCTTGCGGCAGCCGAAGAGCGCTTCGACGTCGCCCTCGTCTTCTGCTCCAAGGCCGTCGAGGTCGCCCCCCGGCACCTGCCTGCCCGGCTCCTGATCGCCCGGATCCACGACAAGGGCCTGCGAGACCTCGAGGGAGCGGTCCTTGCCTACAGGAAGGTCATCGCGCTGGCGGGGTACGACGGCACGGACCCGCACTGCCTGGCGGCCCGCGAGGCCCTGGACGCCCTCGTCTCTCGAGCGGAGCTGCTTCCCCAGACGCCTTAGGCCCGCCTCAGCGCGGCGAGGGCCGCGGATAACCCCACGGATACTGCGGCGGCTCGCCCCATTCGATCGCGGGCTGGCCCTCTCCTCTTTCCAGCGCCGACCGGTCGAGGGCGACCCTCCACCGCGAGCTCGATGCGAAGGCCCCGGCATCCAGACCCTCGCCCGCGGCCGTGAAGAGGATTCCGCCGACTCCATCCGGGCTCGAAGCTTCGATGACGATCCGGTTGGTGCCGGCATGCAGTCGCGGCCCGAGATCGGCCGCGGCGAGCGCATCGCCGGGCCGGCTCGTTCCCTGCGCCACCTTCTCTCCGTTGACGTAGAGCGCATAGGCCGGGTCCACGAGGAACCTCGCCTCGGCGTGCGGCGGAACCGCCGCGAGCACGACGTCTCGCTCCGCGTAGAAGCGCAGGGGACGCGGAAGCCGTCCCGCCCGGGCGTACCAGATCCACGAGGCGCCCGAGGTCCAGCCGTTGCGGCGATCCTCGCCTCGGCGATGAAGAAGCCGGAGGCCCGCGGCGAGCACGACGGCAGCGGCGATCGCGAGCAGCGTGACCGCCGCCGGGCGCGGCCGCCCGGGCGGGCTCTTCGGCCGCGTTTCTTGACGCAAGACGGAGCCGAGGATACTATCGCCGCTGATGATTGCATGACGGTCATCGCCGTAATTCCCGCGCGCTACGCCTCCGTCAGATTCCCCGGAAAACCCCTCGCTCCCCTGGCCGGCCGGCCCATGATCGTGCACGTGTGGGAGGCCGTTTCCGGGGCGAAGCTCGTGGACCGGGTTCTGGTGGCGACCGACGACGCCCGCATCGCCGAGTGCGTGCGGACCGCCGGCGGCGAAGCGGTCCTGACTTCGCCGACGGCCGCGAGCGGCACGGATCGAGTCGCTGAAGTCGCCCGGAGGTTCCCCGCCGACGCTTACGTGAACGTGCAGGGCGACGAGCCCCTGATGCCCGCGGAGAACGTGGACCGGGCGGTCGAGGCGCTCGCCCGCGGTTCGAGCCGGTCGCTGGCTACCCTGGCCTACCCGATCGGCGCGGAGGATTCCCTCGACCCGAACACGGTCAAGGTCGCGGTCGCGGCCGACGGGCGGGCCCTGTATTTTTCGCGTTCGCCGATCCCCTATTACCGGCAGGGCCCGGCGGCATACCGCAAGCATCTCGGAATCTATGCATACCGGGCGGACGCGCTCGCGGCCTTGGCGGCGCTGCCGCCTTCACCGCTCGAGCGGGCCGAATCCCTCGAGCAGCTGCGGTGGCTCGAGGCGGGATACTCGATCTGGGTCGGCGAGGCGGCGGGCGATTCCGTCGGCGTGGACACCCCGGCGGACCTGGCACGCGCGGAAGAGCGACACAAGGAAGCCGAAGGGCGGCTATCGAAGGAGGCGGTATTGTGAGCACGAAGTACGTTTTCATCACCGGCGGCGTCGTCTCGTCGCTCGGCAAGGGGATCGCGGCCTCCTCGATCGGGGCGCTGCTCGAGGCCCGGGGCTTCACCGTGGCCATGGCCAAGTTCGACCCCTACATCAACGTCGACCCGGGAACGATGTCGCCCTTCCAGCACGGCGAGGTCTACGTGACCGACGACGGCGCCGAGACCGACCTCGACCTCGGGCATTACGAGCGGTTCACCTCCATGACGGCCTCCCGGATCAACAACACCACGGCCGGGCGCATCTACGCCTCCGTGATCGAGCGCGAGCGGCGCGGCGATTACCTCGGAAAGACCGTCCAGGTCATCCCCCACATCACCGACGAGATCAAGGAGTCGATCCGCAAGGTCGGCACGGAGGCCGACGTGGTCCTCGTCGAGATCGGCGGCACGGTCGGCGACATCGAGTCGCTGCCGTTCCTCGAAGCGATCCGGCAGTTCCGCCAGGAGGCGGGACGCGGCAACGCGATCAACGTGCACCTGACGCTGGTGCCGTACATCAAGGCGTCCGACGAGCTGAAGACCAAGCCCACGCAGCACTCGGTCAAGGAACTGCTCTCGATCGGGATCCAGCCCGACCTTCTGCTCTGCCGCACCGACCGGGTCCTCACCAACGAGGTCAAGCGCAAGATCGCCCTCTTCTGCAACGTGCCCGTCGAGGCCGTCATCAACGCCAAGGACGTGCCCTCGATCTACGAGGTGCCGCTCCATTTCGCGGCCGAGGGCCTCGACGAGATCCTGCTCGACCTGCTCTCGCTGCCCCACTACGACCGCGATCTCTCGAAGTGGGAATCCCTGGTCAACCGCATCAAGAACCCGGCGGGAGAAGTGGACATCGCGGTCGTCGGCAAGTACGTCGACTACGGCGACTCGTACAAGTCCCTGAACGAGGCGCTCGCCCACGGCGGAATCGCCAACAACGTGCGCGTCAAGCTTCACTACGTCGACGCCGAAACGCTCGAGGGCGAGCAGTATCCCGAGGTCCTCTTTCGCGCGGATGCGATCCTCGTGCCGGGCGGCTTCGGCCGGCGCGGCGTCGAAGGGATGATGCGGGCGATCCGCTACGCGCGGGAGAAGAGGGTGCCGTTCTTCGGCATCTGCCTCGGGCTCCAGACGGCCGTCATCGAGTATGCCCGCAACGTCGCCGGCCTCGAGGGCGCCAACTCGACCGAGTTCGACGAGGAGCCCGCCCACAAGGTCATCTACAAGCTGCGGGACCTGATCGGCGTCGAGGCGCTCGGGGGCACGATGCGGCTCGGCAAGTATCCCTGCGACCTCGCCGCCGGGTCCTTCGCCGCTCGCGCCTACGGTGAGAGCCCCATCTGGGAGCGCCACCGCCATCGGTACGAGGTCAACCAGGAGTTCCTGCCGCGGCTGAAGGACGCGGGGCTCTCGTTCACCGGGATGTCGCCCGACAAGAAGTTCGTCGAGATCATCGAGCTGCACGAGGATCATCCCTGGTTCCTCGGATGCCAGTTCCACCCCGAGCTGAAGTCGAAGCCCTTCGCCTGTCACCCGCTTTTCAAGGACTTCATCCGCGCGGCGCGCGCGCACCGCGCCGCCGCCTCGAGCGAAGCGGACGTTTCCGTCGCGGTCCCGGAGCCGGCGCCCGGAGACCTGGCCTGAGCGCTTCGCGCGCCGTTCCGATCGCCGCGGGGACCATCGCGGGCGGCGGAGCGCCGCCCGTCTTCTTCGCCGGGCCCTGCGTCATCGAGTCCCGCGACCACGCCCTCGCGATGGCCGAGCGCCTCAGGAAAATCGGAGAGGAGACGGGCGCCCGCATCGTCTTCAAGTCCTCCTACGACAAGGCCAACCGCTCCTCCAGGGACTCCTTCCGCGGCCCGGGCCTCGAGCAGGGTCTCGCGATCCTCGCCGAGGTCAAGGCGAAGACCGGCCTCCCGGTCGTCTCGGACATTCACGAGCCCGCGCAAGCGGCGGTGGCCGCGGAGGTGCTCGACGTCCTCCAGATACCGGCCTTCCTTTCGCGGCAGACGGATCTGGTGGCGTCGGCCGCGCGCACCGGAAAGCCGATCAACGTGAAGAAGGGCCAGTTCATGGCGCCGGACGACATGGGCCCGATCGTGGAGAAGATCCGGGCGGAAGGCAACGAGAAGATCCTGCTGTGCGAGCGGGGCGCGAGCTTCGGCTACCACAACCTCGTCGTCGACATGCGGTCGTTTCCGATCCTGGCGGCGTTCGGATATCCGGTCATCTACGACGTGACGCACTCCCTGCAGCTGCCCGGCGCCGGCAAGGAGACGGGGGGACTGAAGCAGTACGCGCCGCACCTCGCCCGCGCTGCCGCGGCAACCGGGTGCGTCGACGGGTTCTTCCTCGAGGTCCACGACGATCCGGATCACGCGTTGTCGGATCGGTCGACGCAGCTCGACGTCAAGACGGTGCCGATGCTCCTGCGGTCCCTGCTCGAGCTGTCGGCCGCCGCCCGCCGCTCCGCGGGCTGACCCGCAAAAGGAAAGGGCCGCCCGACGCGGCCCTCCGTTGCCCCCCGGGGACGAGATCGCTACTTGGACTTCTTCGTCGAGGATGCCTTCTCCGGCTTGACGTCCACCGCCGTCGCGATCATCCGATACTCGATCGTCACCTTGGCCCCGACCTTCAGGTCCCCGGTGATCTTGGTCGAGCCGTCTCGGGCGATCTCCCAGCGATCCTTCCCCTTCTGAACGGCGATCATCGTGTCGTTGACCTCGAGGACCGGACCCGTGACCTGGTAGGTTTTCGTCGCCGCGACGGCCGGAGCGGCCGCGAGCAGCGCCGCCAGAACCAACCCCGCGATGGCGATCCGTGCATAGCGCATTCGGTCTCCTCCTTAGGTGCGGATCTTACTGCCGGCCGGGCTCGGCCGACGTCTTGTCGAGGGACCCGGGCGGCCGGATCGCGATGAGAGGCTCGGCGTCGATGGCATAGCCCCGGGCGACCCAGGCGTCGAGCCCGCCCGCGAGCGGGCGCACCAGTTTGAAGCCTCGGTCGATCAGCATGCGCGCCACACGGGCGGCTGAGGCCTCGTTCGGTCAGGTGCAGTAGAGAATGATCTCCCGGTCGCGCGGCAGGTCGCGCAGCTGCGGGTCGAGGTTCGTCACGTCGAGAACCGCCGCGCCCTGGATGCGGCGCGGGTCGAGGGAGCGGCCCCGGACCGTCCTCACGTCGAGCACGATCGGGCTCTTCCCTTCGTCCATCAGACGGTGCAGGTCGTCCACCGAGATCCGGGCCATCCGGAGCACCTTGTAGAACCTCCGCCGCTGCCACCACTTGAAGGCGACGAACGCCACGAGCGCCCCCCCGAGCAGGGCGAACGCCGCGCTTCCGATCGAGGCGAGAAACGCGAGGACGCGGTCGATCGCCCCATGGAAGATCACGCCCCCGACCACCCCGGCCCCCGCCCAGAGCAGCGCGCCGCCTCCGTCGTAGAGGAGAAATTCTCCGATGGACGCATGCGTCGCCCCGGCCATGGGCGGCGCGACCGTCGAGAAGCCCGGGATGAACTTCGCGACGAGCAGCGACGGCATGCCCCAGCGCTCGAAGACCGACTCGGTCTGCCGGACGCAGGAGTCCGGGGAAAGAGAGATCCGGCAGAGAGTCTTCAGGATCCGCTGTCCCTGCGAGCGCCCGAGCAGGAACCAGACCGTGTCGGCCACGATCGACGCTCCGACGGCGACGACGAGGATTTGCCAGGCCGAGAGGTCGCGGTCGACCGAGAGGGCGCCCGCCACGGCGAGGACCGGGATCGCCGGGATCGGAGCGCCGAGTTGCTCGAGCAGCACGACGGCGAAGATGAGCGGCAGGCCATACGCGACGACGTATCCGGTGAGAGCGCTCATGGGACGGCGATCATAAGCGAGCCGGCCCGCCGTCCGCCTCCGCGACGAAGCGGCTTCGCCGAGGCCTTAAGATACGGAACGCATGACCCTCGACACCGCGCGGCAGGTCCTCGAGATCGAGGCCGATTCCGTCCGCCGGCAGATCGACAACCTCGGCCCCGGATTTCTCGCGGCGATCGAGGCGATCGAAAGCACGCGCGGACGGCTCGGGCTGACGGGCATCGGCAAGTCGGGCCTGGTCGCCCAGAAGCTCGCCGCGACCCTCGCCTCGACCGGAACCCCGGCTTACTTCCTGCACGCGGGCGACGCGAGCCACGGCGACCTCGGCATGCTGATGCCGGGCGACGTGGTGCTGGCGCTCTCGTATTCCGGCGAGACCCCCGAGGTCGTGCGGCTGCTCGAGTTCGCGCGCCGGCGCGAGATCCGCACGATCGCCATCACCGGCTCCCCCGAGTCGTCGGTCGCGCGGACGGCGGACGTGCTCGTCTCGGTTGCGATCCCGCGGGAGGCTTGCCCTCTGAACCTCGCTCCGACCGCGTCCACGACCGCGATGATGGCGATGGGCGACGCTCTGGCGATGTCGATCTCGGCGCGGCGCGGGTTCCAGCCGGAGGACTTCGCGCTGCTGCACCCGGCCGGCAGCCTCGGCCGGAAGTTCCTGAAGGTGCGCGATCTCATGCGGAACGGAGACCGGATCCCGCGGGTTCGCGCCGAGGCCCCCATGACCGAGGCGCTCCACGAAATGTCGCGCAAGATGATGGGCGTCACGGCCGTCGTGGATGCCGCCGGACGCCTCCAGGGAGTGATCTCCGACGGGGATCTCCGGCGGCTGCTCGAGAAGGACCCGGAGCAGCTGCGCCGGACCGCCGGCGACTGCTGCCGGCCGAACCCGCGCACGATCTCCGCCGAGGAATTCGCGCCCGGAGCTCTCGACGCGATGCGGTCGCAGCGGATCACGTCGCTCTTCGTTCTCGGAGAAGACGGAGGCCTGGAGGGAGCGCTCCACATGCACGATCTGCTGTCAGCCGGGCTGACCTGAACCGATGCGGAGACCTCGCGGGAAACGGCCGATCCGGGCCCTCTTTCTGGACGTCGACGGCGTCCTGACCGACGGGCGCATCTACCTCGACGGGCGCGGCCACGAGCTCAAGGTCTTCGACACGAAAGACGGCCACGGCATGCGCAAGGCCGAGGCGGCCGGGATCACGCTCTGCTGGATTTCCGGCCGCCGCTCGCCGGCCACGGCCCGAAGGGCCCGCGAGCTCGGCGTGCCGTATTGCTTCCAGGGCGTCCGGGACAAGCGGGCACGGCTCGAAGCGGTGCAGCGACGGCTCGGAGTCTCCCGCGCCGAGACGGCTTCCATGGGCGACGACGAACCCGACATCCCGATGTTCGAGGCGTCGATTCTCTCCGCGTGTCCTTCCGACGCCGCTCCCGCCGCGCGGCGGGCCGCGACCCGCGTTCTCGCGGCCGGAGGCGGCGCCGGCGCCGTGCGCGAGTTCGTGGAGTGGATCCTTCGGCGCGACGGCAAGAGCGGCGTCCTGACGCATCGCCCGCGCGGCCGTTAGCCCGCCGGGGTCTGCTTCCGGCGGAAGATCCAGGCCACGCCGACGCCGAGCAGGTAGAGCGCGATCATCGGAAACGCGAACACGCACTGGGTCGCGATGTCCGGCGTCGGGGTGATGACCGCGGCGATGATGAAGATGATCAGGATCGCGTACTTGAACTTCGCCAGCAGCCAGCGCTCCGAAACGATGCCGAGGCGAGCGAGGAAGAAGATCAGGATCGGCATCTCGAAGCACAGGCCCAGGCCGAGAATCAGCTTGGTGCACATCGAGACGTACTCGTTGATCGTGATCACGGCGTGAAACGGCTTGCCGATGCCGATGAGAAAACCCACCACCAGGGGGAATGCCTCGTAGTACGCGAAAGCGCATCCGGCCAGAAAGAACCCCACGCCGAAGCCCACGAACGGCAGAACCCACTTCTTCTCCCGCCGATACAGTGCCGGCGAGATGAAGAGCCAGAGCTGCCAGATGAGGATCGGCGACGCGAGCAGGGTCCCGGCGAGCAGCGCCACGCGGAAGTACATGAGGAAGGGCTCGGTCAGGGTCGTGTAGGAGAGATCCTGGCCGGGCGGCAGGACGCGGCGAATCGGCCGCGCCAGAAACTCGAAGATCTCCGGCGCCCAGTTCCAGCAGGCCAGGAAGGTCACGAGCACCGTGATGATCGAGACGATGAGGCGTTTGCGGAGCTCTTCGAGGTGCTCGAAGAACCCCATCCGGGGCAGATCCTCTTCTTCGGCGTGGGCCGGTTTCCCGACCTTGCCCTCGAGAAGATTCCGGGGGTTGAAGGCGCTCAAGCCGGGCGAATCGGAGACGGCGGATCGGACCGGGGCACGGCGGCTTCCGGCGCGGCAGCGGGCACGGCGGCCGGAGGATCGGCGGCGGTCTCGACGGACTGGCGGACCTCGGTGACCTGTTTGCGCACGGCCGCCGCTTCCTGCTTACCCTGCTCGATCTCGTCCTCGATCGTCTTCTTCAAGTCGTCGGACGCCCTCTTGAACTCGGCCAGTCCCTTGCCGAGGGATTTTCCGATCTCGGGAAGCTTCTTGGGGCCGAAAACGAGGAGTGCCACGATGAAAATCAGGATCAATTCGGGCATTCCAATCGAACCAAACATGTTCTCCCCCCGGAAGAGCGATTTTACGCCGGCCCCGGCAGCTCCGGGGAGACTTTCGACGACCGGCATGCCAGAATGAACGACCTGGGAGGGAGCCCTTGAGCCGACCGAAACCCCGTTTTCTCGCCGCGCTGGGACTGATCGCGGCGGCGACGCTCGCCGGAGGCGCCTTCGCCGGCAAGCTTCACGCCACCCCGGAGCGGGAGGCCCCCTCCCTCGACGAGTATGCCGACATCCTGACGACTCTCTCGGATTGGGCGCCCGAGCCGATACCGCCCGACAAGATCGTCTATGCCTCGATCCACGGCATGCTGAACCGGCTGGACCCCCACACGTCCTTCCTCGAGCCCGACGAGTTCTCGGCGATGAAGGAGAAGCAGCACGGCTCGTTCTACGGCCTCGGCATCCAGATCCAGAAGCGCATGGGCAAGATCACGGTCATCGCGCCGATGGAGGGAACCCCGGCCTACAAGATGGGAGTCCGCGCGGGCGACGTCATCACCCACATCGGCGACGAGGAGCTCAAGGACGACGTTTCGACCGAGGACGTCGTGCGCAAGCTGCGGGGCCCGAAGGGAACCTCCGTCACGATCCGGATCCGGCGCGTCGGCTTCCCCGAGCCCATCGTCATGACGATCACTCGCGCCGAGATCCCGACGCGATCCGTGCGCTATGCCTTCATGCTGGAGCCGGGCGTCGGCTACATCATGCTTTCGGACTTCACGCACACCTCGTCGAAGGAGCTCTACGAGGCGATCGAGAAGCTCCGCAAGGAGGGCATGAAGAAGCTCCTGTTCGACCTGCGCGGCAACCCGGGAGGGGTGCTCGAGCAGGCGGTGGACGTCACCGACGTCTTCGTGCCCAAGGGCGACATGGTGGTGTACACGAAGGGACGGACGGCCTCGTCGGCGCAGGAGTACTACGCCCCCGGCGACGGGCCGCACTTCGACCAGCCCCTCGTCGTCCTGGTCAACCGGGGCTCGGCCTCGGCCTCGGAGATCGTGGCGGGAGCCATTCAGGACCATGACCGCGGACTGATCGTCGGACAGCGCACGTGGGGCAAGGGTCTCGTCCAGAGCGTCTATACGCTGTCCTACGGCGCGGGCCTGGCCCTGACGACGGCGCGGTATTACACGCCCTCGGGCCGCTGGATCCAGAGGGACTACAGCGACCTGCTCGCGTACGTGAACCCGGGAGATCCCGACTCGGTCTCTGGCGGGACGACCGACGAGCCGTCGCACGAGAGCGCGGCAAGCCCCGTCTTCTATACCGACGCCGGACGAGTGGTCTACGCGCAGGGCGGCATCACGCCGGACGTCATCGTCAGGAACGATCGGGATTCGAAGCTGCTCCAGCAGCTTCTGGTGCGTTACGCCTTCTTCAACTACGCGGTGGACTACATCGCCCGGCATCCGAACGCCTCCGCCGACGCGGAGGTCACGCCGGAGATGCGCGACGACTTCTTCCAGTTCGTCGAGAAGTCGGCCAAGTACTCGACCGTCGCCGAGCTCAAGAAGGCGTACGCCGACGACCCCAACCACGGGCTCGTGGATCTCGCGATCCGGATCGAAATCGCCAACGCGAAGCTCGGTCCCGAAGCCGGCCGCAAGGTGTTCGTCGGCGGCGATCCCCAGATCCAGAAGGCCATGACGCTCTTCGACGAGGCATCGCGCATCGCCTCCCTGCCGAAGAAGAAGCGCGAGATGGCCGTCAAGGCGAGCCTCTGAACTGAGCGCGCCGCTTACCGCGGCGCGACCGACGAAGGAGAGGAAGTCGCCATGGCTCCCTCTCCCGAGACTCGATAGACGGCGTCAACCGTCTCGCCCGCTACCGCAGCTCGACGAAGCCCTTCGGTGTCTCGAGCCCGGCGATCAGGGCGGGCCGCGGGCCGTTCGTGACCGGAAGCTTCAGGCCGAGAGCCGCGAGTGGACCCACGACGTCCGCCGGATTGGGATGCTCGGCGCGGAAGGCGAAGAGCGAGACGCCGCGGGGCGCCGTATCCGCCGGATGAGCCGACCTCCCCCATGCCACGAAGAAGGGCACGAGCCCTTGCGCGAGGACGACGTGAGGATCCGTGAACCTCCAGGTCAGCAGGGATCCATCCGGCTGCCGGCGGCTGCCCGCCGTCACGGGACCGAGGTCGATCGAGGAGACCCGGGCCCGGTGAAAGACACCGTCGACGTCCCGCGCCTTGACCGCCCATGCCGTCAGGCGGGGCCGCTCCAGTCCCGCGAGCCCCAGCCAGAGCGGCCGGCTCGGCCTCGGCTGCCCGGGGTCCGGCGCCAGGACCTCGAGGTATGAGCCCGAGCCCAGCGCGATCAGCGCGTTGCGGCTGCCCTCGCCCGGATGGCTTCCGGCCGGAACCGCCCGCACTCCGAGCCGATCTTCCAGGTCCTCGACCGCCGCGTCCAGGCTCGGAACCGCGTAAACGAGGTGGTCCAGCCGGTCGAGCATTCGCTGGAATTAGACCATCCTCGATGCCTCCCGCCCGAGACCCGCATGCTTTCCTAATCTCCGGAGACCCCGACCCGCGCACTCGGAGCCCCAAAAAAAAGCCCCGCCTTTCGGCGGGGCTATGGTTTCTCGGGGGTTACCCCGTCTGTTCCCTAGTAGTCGGCTCCGTTGCCGGCCGGATGCTTGAACGTCCCGCGCTCGTTGACCGAGACGTTGTTGTTCACGACCGCCTTGCGCCGGCCGATCTCGGTCCGGTTCCCGACGCGGTCGTTGACGTAGATCACGATGTCGTGGGCGGTGTTCGAAAGCTTCGTCGTGTCGAGGACGAAGGACCATCCGACGAACGCGGTCGGCACGCGGGCGTCCTCGGGCGGCACGTCGGGGCGGAAGAGCCCGTAGGTCGCGACGCCGATGTCCTGGCCGTCGACGTTGACGATGACCGACGCGACGCCCTGCAGGTCGTAGGCCCACCCGAAGAGCTGGAAGTCGTCTCCGTTGATGGACTGGTAGTTCGTGGGCGAGTCGATGTTGCCGAAGGCCGGCTGATCGTTGTCCACCTGATCGCACAGGACGTCGACGGACATGGCGCCGAACTGCGAGACCGTCTCCTCCTCGTCTCCGGCGCGGATCGCGATCGTGTGCTTGCCCGCGTTCGTGAACCCGACGAGGGCCTGGAAGTTGGGATCGGCCGTCGGCAGGTAGATTCCGATCATGCCGCTCGGGTTTCCCGAGCTGCGCAGCAGGTAGAACGTGAAGTTGAAGCCGGAGTTGTCCGCGTTGACGTAGCCCGGGTAGTACCGCGCCACGTCGGGGCGGTTGATTCCGTAGCAGTTGGTCAGCGTCTGGCCGAGCTGGATGCAGTCGGACTTCGAGTTCGCCACGATCTGCCCGTCGAGAAGCAGCTCCACGTACGAGACCTGCCCCTGGTCGAGCCGCGCGCCGACGTCGAGCGTCCAGCCGTTGACGTAATTCGGCACGAGGTGCGGGCCGCACTCGTCGGGCGTGCAGGGCGAGGGGAAGCCGCCCGAGAGGTCGGTGATGGTCTCGCAGAGAAGCGAGGCCTTGTCGAGCGGGAAATCGATGTCGCCGAACGGGGCCAGGTTCTGGCCGTTGTTGACGACCTGGATGTTACGGGTCCCGAGCTCCCGCGACGCCCCGAGGTTGTCGGTGGCCGTCACCGAGAGGATGTGGATGCCGTTGACGAACGACGTCGTGTCGATGTTCGCCGTGAACCCCGAGTTGAGCGAGTTCGGAACGGTCGGGAACGCGGCCTGCACGTCGGGGCGCGTCAGCCCGTAGATGGCGGTCGAAGGCTGGCCCACGCCGACCGAGCCGGCGACGATCTGGCCGTCGACGAGGATGTTCACGTGATCAACGGACGTGTCGTCGAGCGCCCATCCCATGACCACCATCGACCCGTCGGCGCCCGTCAGGTCCGCGGCGCCGGGGATGTCGATGTAGCCGAAGGGCGGCTGGTTGACCGAGTTGTCCACGACGACGTCGACCGAACCGATGATCGTCTGGGCCTGGCTGTCCGACTCGGTGACGCGGACCGCGACCGTGTGCGCGCCGTTCGAATAGTTGGAAGCGAGGAACGACGTCAGGAAGCCGGGCTGCGCCGTCGGACTGTTGGCATAGGTGGGAAAGAGAAGAAGGACGTCGAGCCGCGGAAAGTTCAGCTCCGCGGTATTGACGGAGACGCCGTCGACGAGAACCTCGACCTTGTCGATCGCGCTCTGGTCGAGGACGAAGCCGGAAACCCGGACCACGCCCGAAACCGTTTGTCCGTCCGTCGGGCTGTCGATTGCCCCGAACGGCTGAGCGGCTGCGCGACTCGCCAGAAGAGTCGATACCACCGCGACGAGCGCCAGAGTCCGCAGCGCCTTCCTGTCCATGCGCTTTCCTCCCCGAAAATTTAAGATGAGAATGTGAAAAATGGGCTGAAAAGTCAAGCGGTATCGAGTCTTCGCCTCATCTTTTTAGGCAAAACGCCGTCGTGACATGTTAAATACGAGACAGTGCACTTCCTGACCGGAAAGCGCGTCGCTTCGGCCCCGCCCGGCTCCTCCCCTCGCCGGGCTTCGCCGTGACTGCCGTCACGCCATGAAGGGTTTGCTCGGATCCCGCCGATTCCAGGCGGCCGCCTCGATCGTCCTGGCCCTCGGTCTCTTTGCCTACTTCCTCTCGCGGGTTCCGCTGTCCGAGATCGGAGCCCGCCTCGCGTCGGTCTCCCCGGGCTGGCTCGCCCTGACCGTCGCCATCTCGCTCTCGACCTTCGCCCTGAGGGCGCTGCGCTGGGTCTGGATCCTTCGGCCTCTCGGCCGGGTCCCCTTCTGGCCCGCGTTCCGGGCCACCTCGATCGGGTTCGCCGCCAACACCGTTCTCCCGGCGCGGGCGGGCGAGATCATCCGGCCCGCGGTGCTGGCCCGGGAGCGCGAGCTGCCCTTCGCGGCTCTCCTCGCGTCGATCGTGTTCGAGCGCATCCTGGACGCCATGGCGCAGCTCTGCTTTCTGGGGATCGCGCTCGCGTCGAGCTCCGCCGCCTCGGGGGGCCTCGTCTCCTCCAGCCGGCTCCGTTGGGGCGTCGCCGCGCTCGCCGCGGCGGCGGTCACCGTGGCGCTCTTCGCGGTCCTCTGGCGCGGCGCGACCGAACGCTTCTTCGACACCCTCTGGCGCATCCTGCCGGAGCGGTTTCGTCCCGCGGCCCGGCGGATCACCCATACCTTCCTCGACGGCTTCGCGTCGCTCAAGACGCCGCGGCTCGCCGCGCTCGTGGCGGGCGGATCGCTCGGCCTCTGGTTCGTCATCAACCTCCAGGTCTACTGCGTGCTGCGCGCGTTCGATCTCCCGCTGCCGCTGTCGGCCGCCTACGTGGTCACGAGCGCCGCCGTTCTCGGCCTGGTCGTCCCCACTCCGGGAGGCGTCGGCGGCTACCATGCCGCCGTTCAATTCGCGCTGACCAATGTCTACCGCGTCCCGCTCGCCGAGGCGACGGGTGTGGCGCTGATCGCCCACGCCGTGTCGTTCGCCCCGATCTCTCTCGTCGGCTTCGCGCTCTTTGCGACGAGCCCCTGGCGTCGCAAGGGCTTGAAGGACCTGTCCACGGCGCCGAACGCGACCCGGAACCCGGCCGAACTCGGATAAGCTTTCCCGGGATGAAATGCCCCTTCTGCGCGGCCGTGGACGACCGGGTCGTGGATTCGCGCGAGAGCCGCGAGGGGGAAGTCATCCGCCGCCGCCGGGAGTGCACGGCCTGTGCCCGCCGCTTCACCTCCTACGAGACGATCGAGGAAATCCCGTACATGGTCGTCAAGAACGACGGCCGTCGCGAGCGCTTCGACCGCAACAAGCTCCGCATGGGGCTCGCCAAGGCCTGCGAGAAGCGGCCCGTGCCGCCGGTCGAGCTCGACCGGATCGTGGACGAGATCGAGGCGCTCCTCCATGACTCCGAGGAGCGCGAGATCGCGACTTCCCGGATCGGAGCGATCGTGATGGAGCGTCTGCGCGAGCTGGACAAGGTCGCCTACGTCCGCTTCGCTTCGGTCTATCGGAAGTTCGAGGACGTGGACGAGTTTCTCCACGAGCTGAAGAACCTGATCGGCCGGTCCGACGCCAAGGTGACGTCGTGAGGCGAAGCCCCGCGACGTCATCCCGAGGCGCGCAGCGCCGAGAGATCCCTCCGTCATCCCGAGGCGCGCAGCGCCGAGGGATCCCTTTCGATGAGACGAACCCGTGGTGAAGCGCACCGCGAAGTTCTACGGGCCGATCGTCGAGCTCTCCCGGCTCCAGGGAGAGTTGAACCGCCTGTTCGCCGCCTTCGTCGAGACCAACGACAAGGGCGCGGCGCCCGCCTCCTCGTGGGACCCGAATGTCGACGTTCTCGACGACGGCGAAGCCATCCGCCTGCTCGTCGAGCTGCCGGGGGTGGAGGCCGAAGACGTGAAGGTCTCGATCCGCGGCCGCATGGTGATGGTGCGGGGAACGAAGAAGGGCCGCATCCGCGCCAAGGAAGGGATGCGCTTCTTCTGCATGGAGCGCTACTTCGGCGCCTTCGTGAAGTCGATTCCCCTGCCACGGCCCGTGAACTCCCACCATGCCCGGACGTGCATGAAGGACGGCATCCTCGAGATCGTCCTGCCGCGGGTGCCGGACCTGCGCGAGAAGGAGATCGAGATCCCGGTCCAGCCCGGGGGCGAGGACTAAGCCGTGGCCGAGCTCGACGAAAAGGACGTCGCGCCCGAGCGCGAGACGGATCTTCCGATCCCGGACATCCTCGCGGTCCTGCCGCTCAAGGACGTCGTCGTCTTCCCCTACATCATCCTGCCCCTGTCCGTGTCGCGCGAGAAATCCATCAACGCCGTCGACGCCGCGCTGGCCGAGCAGCGCATCATCATGCTCGTCGCCCAGAAGGACGGCCAGAACGACACGCCGCGGCCCGACGAGCTCTATTCGGTCGGCACGGTCGCCGCGATCATGCGGATGCTCAAGCTCCCCGACGGGCGGATCCGCCTGCTCGTGCAGGGCCTCTCCCGGGCGCGCATCGATTCGTTCCTCGCCGAGGAGCCGTACCTCAAGGCCAAGATCACCCGCCTCGAAGAGTCGGAGACTCCCGAGGAGCTGCCGCCCGAGCACGAGGCGCTGCTGCGCAGCGTCAAGCAGAACCTCGAGAAATCCGTCTCGCTCGGCAAGAACATCTCTCCCGAGGTCATGGTCATCGCCGGAAACCTCGACGATCCGGCGCGGCTGGCGGATCTCGCGGCCTCCAACCTCGACCTGAAGCTCGAGGACGCCCAGAAGATCCTCGAATCCACCGACGCGATCGAGCGCCTGCGGCTCGTCAACGACAGCCTCGCCAAGGAGATCACCGTCCTGACGATGCAGCAGGAGATCTCGACGCAGGCCCGCGGCGAAATGGACAAGTCGCAGCGGGAGTACTACCTGCGCCAGCAGCTGCGGGCGATCCAGCAGGAGCTCGGCGAGGGCGAGGAGATCTCCGAGGAGCTCGACGGCTATCGCAAGATCATCGCCGACAAGAAGATCCCGCAGGAGGCCGCGGCCGAGATCGAGAAGCAGATCAAGCGGCTCGAGCGCAGCCATCCGGATTCGGCCGAGACCGCGATCATCCGCACGTACCTCGACTGGATGACGGGTCTGCCGTGGAGCGTGTCCTCGGAGGACTCCAAGGACATCGACCGCGCCCGGCGCATCCTCGACGAAGACCACTACGACATCGAGAAGGTCAAGGAGCGCATCCTCGAGTTCCTCGCCGTGCACGCGCTCAAGCAGAGCCTCAAGGGGCCGATCCTCTGCTTCGTCGGGCCCTCCGGGCGTCGGAAAGACCTCCCTCGGCCGGTCCATCGCCCGCGCTCTCGACCGCAAGTTCGTGCGCCTCTCGCTCGGCGGCGTCCGCGACGAGGCCGAGATCCGCGGCCACCGGCGCACGTACGTCGGCGCGATGCCCGGCCGGATCATCCAGGGCATCCACCAGGCCGGGACCTCGAACCCCGTCTTCATGCTCGACGAGATCGACAAGATCGGCGCCGACTACCGGGGCGATCCCGTCCGCGGCGCTGCTCGAGGTCCTCGACCCGGAGCAGAACTTCTCGTTCCGCGACCATTACCTGTCGGTTCCGTACGACCTGTCCCGGGTCCTGTTCATCGCGACGGCGAACGTGCTCGATCCGATCCAGCCGGCGTTTCTCGACCGCATGGAGGTCATCCGGCTCTCGGGCTACACGGCCGAAGAGAAGAAAGCGATCGCGCGCCGGCACCTCATTCCCAAGCAGATGGAAGAGAACGGGATCAGCGAGGCGAACATCGAGTTCACCGACAGCGGAATCGAGAAGGTCATCGAGGCCTACACGCGCGAGGCCGGACTGCGCAACCTCGAGCGCGAGATCGGCGCGCTCTGCCGCAAGGTCGCGGTCTCGGTGGCCAAGGGGAAGCAGCGGCGGTACCGCGTGAGCGCGACGTCCGTCGAGAAGATGCTCGGGCCCGTGAAGCATTTCCGCGGACGAGCAGCTCAAGAAGGACGAGGTCGGCGTCGCCACGGGCCTCGCCTGGACCTCGGTCGGCGGCGACATTCTTTTCGTCGAGGCGCTCGCGGTCCGCGGCAAGGGCGGCCTGCGCCTGACCGGACAGCTCGGCGACGTCATGAAGGAATCGGCGCAGGCCGCCATGTCCTACGCGCGGGCGCATGCCGCCGAGCTCGACATCCCGCAGGACTTCTTCGAGACGCACGACGTCCATGTCCACGTTCCGGAGGGCGCGATCCCGAAGGACGGCCCGTCGGCCGGCATCACGATCGCGTGCGCGATGATCTCGGCGTTCACGCAGCGCCGGACCCGCCGCGACGTCGCGATGACCGGCGAGATCACGCTGCGCGGCGAGGTGCTGCCCATCGGCGGCGTGAAGGAAAAGGTCCTCGCCGCCCGCGCCGCGAAGATCACGACGATCGTCCTTCCCAAGATGAACAAGCGCGACGTCGGGCAGATCTCGCCGCGCATCCTGCACGGCCTGACCTTTCGCTACGTGGACCGCATGGACGAGGTGCTCGCGATCGCACTGCTGCCGGCCGAGCCGGCACCCGCCGCCGAGCCGACGCCGGCCGCGGCGCGCCCGGCCGAAACGCCGGCCCGCGAGATTCCGGTCACCGCGCCGTCGCGCCGCAAAGTTCCGCCCGCGCCGCGCGCGTGAACGCCGAGGACCGGTTCGTCGAAGCGCTCCGCGCCCTGCTTCCGGCGCAGGGACCGGTCCGAATCGGGCCCGGTGACGACGCGGCGGTGCTCGAGCGCGAAGCCGGTCTCCTGGCCGCGACGACCGACATGCTGGTCGAGGGCGTGGACTTTCTTCCCGGGGAAGACCCGGCATCGCTCGGACGCCGCGCGGTTTCCGTCAACCTCTCGGACCTCGCCGCGATGGGAGCCGAGCCCGAGGCGCTGCTCCTCGCCATCGGATTCGATCGGCGCCGCGGCACGGACTACGCCCTCGCCATCACGAAGGGAGCGAGCGAGCGCGCCGCCGAGTTCGGCGCCCGCCTCGTCGGAGGCGACCTGTCCGACGCACCCGTGACCGTGCTGACCGTCGCGCTCTGGGGCCGGCCCGCCGGCGCCGTGCTGAAGCGCTCCGGCGCCCGATCCGGGGACCTCGTCTTCCTGACCGGGGCGCCGGGTGAGGCGTCGGCGGGCCTGAGCCTGGCCGAGGCCGGCGCGGCCGCACCGCCTCGGACGCCGCTCCCCGACTGGCACGGCGGTTTGCTCGCCGCGTACCGGAACCCGACGCCTCGCATCGCGTTCGGCGCCGCGCTCGCGAGACGCGGCCTCGCCACCGCGGCGATCGACGTCTCCGACGGCGTGGGCGTGGACGCGGGCCGCCTCGCGCGGGCATCCGGAGTCCGCCTCGTGCTCGAGCGCGGAGCGTTGCCGGTCTCCGACGCGCTTCGCGCCTTCGCCGAGCGCGAGGGGGAAGACCCCGTCGAGCGGCTGCTCTCGGGAGGCGACGATTACGAGCTGCTCTTCACGGCTCCCGAGGAACGGGCGGCCGCGATCGAGGCCGAGGCCTCGGCCCTCGGCGTCCGCGTGGCGCGTGTGGGCCGTGCGGAGCCGGGGCACGGAGCGGCCCTTCGCGACGGCAAGACCGAGCGCGACGTCGCCGGCCTCGGCCACGACCACTTCCGGCGGGCCTCGTGACGCTTCCACCCGACCGCCCGACCGAGAGCACGACGCAGCGGCGGCGCCGCTCGTTGAAGCGCCGTTGGATCCGGTTCATCCTCGACCTGATGGGCCGCGCCCAGACGCCCGAGCGCGTGGCCGCCGCCATCGCGCTCGGAGTCGGCGTCGGGCTCTCGCCCTTCATCGGGTTCCACTTCATCCTGGCGATCGTCCTCGCGTTCTGCTTCCGGTTGAACAAATTCGACGCGGTCCTGGGCTCCTTCGCGGGCAACCCGTGGACGCTGCCGGCCTTCTATGCCCTCGGATATCGGCTCGGCCGATGGGTCCTCGGGTACGCTCCGGCCCGTGTGCCGCCGCTGAAGTGGCAGCGAATCCTCCACAACGACTTCTGGGTCGCGTTCCGCGGTCCCGGCTTCGGTCCGAGACTCGGGTCGTTTCTCATCGGCACGACGCTCCTCGCCGCGGCCGCCGGGCTGGCCACCTACCTGATCGGACGCGCTCTCCTGAAGCTCTACCACCGGCGTCATCCCCGCATCGCGGCCCGCGCCGCGCGCCGGCGCGAGCGCGCCGGGCTGGCGCCCCCCGGCGACGCGTCCCGTCCTCCCGAGCGCCTCCCCCCGACCAGCGCGTCCACTGACGGCGGTCAGCGTTCGAGCGTCGCGAGCTTGTCGAGGGCGGGCTTGTAACGCGGGGAGCGGCGCAGCGTCTCGCGAACCTGCTCCAGCGCCTCCTCGCGCCGGCCGGCGCCGGCGAGCCAGTCGGCGTAGCCGAGGCGCGACGTCAGCGAGCCGGGCTCGATCGCGAGCGTGCGCCGCCAGGCATGGATCGCCGCCGGACGCCCCTCGGCCGTCAGCAGCAGCGCCAGGCGATACGCCAGAGGGAGCGACTGCGGGTTCGCGCGCAGGCCGTCGCGATACGCCGACTCGGCGCCGCGGCGATCGCCGCGGTCCTCGCGGGCGAAGCCGAGGCCGTAAAAGCCGTTCTCGTACGTCGGCACGATCCGAAGCGCCTCGGCGTAGGACTTCTCGGAGGCCTCCAGGCGTCCGAGCATGCGCTCGACGCGGCCCTTCCCCGCCCAGGCGTCCCAGTATCGCGGATAGATCTGGATGGCCCGGTCGTAATGCTCGAGGGCGCGGAGCGATCGCCCCTTCTCCGCCGACATGTAGGCGTAGTCGTAGTGCGCCTTCGCGCTCTTCGGAGACACCCGCACCATGTTGGTGAAGAGCGCCTCGTCGCCGTCCCAGACCGGGTTGCGGGCGATCGCTCGCGCGGCGTACGCCGCCGCCAGGACGGCGAGAATGATCGCGCGGGAGCGCGGAATTGCGGCGACCTCCGGCGCGCGGCCCGCGATCCAGGAAGCCGCGATCAGGCAGTAGCCGGCCGAGGGCAGATATGCCAGGCGCTCCGCGAAGATCGTTCCGGTCGGAAAGAGCAGGTTCGACGCCGGCAGGAACGACAGGCAGAGGAAGAGAAAGCCGAGCGCGGCCGGAGAGCGGTCTCTCAGCCGAGAGAGCGACACCGTGACGAGCACGGCGAGAAGCGCGGGGCCGGCCCAGAAGACGGCGTCGTGCGGTCCCACGGGCCGTAGCGACCACGCCGACTCGTCCGCCGAGAGGCGAACCGGCACGGCCATCCGTCCGAGGTACCGGAAGAACACCAGGATCGCGTTGGCGGCGCGGACGAGCGCCGGTTTCGACGCGAGCGGGTTCTCGACTTCGAAGATCCCGGTCGCCGCGGCGTGGATGGGGCCTCCGAGCACCTCCGCCCGGATCCGGAAGACTCCCCACAGGACGGCCCCGGCGCCGAGGTAGAACCATCCGCCGCGCCGGAGCGCTTCGCGAAAGCGGGCCGCGACCGAGCCCTCGGCGCGGAAGGCGAGCAGGAGAAAGAGAAGCGCCGGCGCGACGGCGGCGCTCTCCTTCGTCAGGAGCGCCAGCGCGTAGAGCAGGATCGCCAGCAGGCACCAGGCGAAGCGCCGGCGCCCCGGCTCGGCCGACGGGATCGCCGCCAGCAGGCTGGCCACGACGAAGAGCGCCGCCAGCGTCTCGCCCCGCCCGACGATCCCCGTCACGGCCTCGACGTGGATCGGCAGGACGGCGAAGAGAAGAGCCGCCCCGAGGGCCGCCGGCGGAGGAATGCCGACGCGCAGGAAGAGCCGCGCGAGGAGCAGCGTGACCGCGACGTGCAGCAGCAGGTTGACGGCGTGGTACGGCACGACCGCGGCGCCGTGGATCCACCACTGGACGGCGAAGGAGAGCAGCAGGACGGGCCGGTAGGCGGTGCCCGTGCCCGGCCGGCCTCCGAAGTACTCGGTCGTGAAGAGGTCCACGACGCGCTCGGGCCGCCGGATCCGGAGATCGTCGCGGACGATCGCCTTGTCGTCGTAGGCGAAGGCGCCCGTGAGGCCGTTGGCGTACGTCAGAAGGCACGCGCCCGACAGAACGAGCGCGGCGGGGAGCCCGATTCTCGCCGGCTTCACCGGATCTGGTAGAGCTCGTTGCGGATCCGGCAGCCGGTCGGAGTCATCGCCAGGCCGCCGTCGGCGGTCTCCTTGAGCGATCGCGGCATCGCCTCCCCGATCTTGACCATCGCGTCGACGACCTCGTCCATCGGAATGACGCTCTCGACTCCGGCGAGCGCCGTCTGGGCGCCCGTCAGCGCCAGCATCGCGGTGAAGCCGTTGCGCACGACGCACGGGACCTCGACGAGGCCGGCGACCGGATCGCACGCGAGGCCGAGCGTGTTCTGGAGCGTCAGGGCCGATGCGTGCACGGACATGGCCGGCGTTCCTCCCAGGAGGAAGGCGAGCGCTCCCGCGGCCATCGCCGCGCCGACGCCCTGCTCGGCCTGGCAGCCGCCGGCGGCGCCGGAGAGCTCGGCCTTGCCGGCCACGAGGGCGCCGAACCCGCCGGCCACGACGAGGCCGCGCGTCGTGAAGGCGTCGTCGAAGCCGCGCTCCTCCGACAGCGCGAGCAGCGTGCCGGGCACCATTCCGGCGGCCCCCGCCGTCGGAGCCGCGACGATGATTCCCATCCGCGAGTTTTCTTCGAGCACCGCGATCGAGTACGCGATGCACTTCGCGACGAGGCGTCCTCCCGCGATGTCGCCGCCTCGGGTGAAGTCCATCACCCTCTTCGCGTCCCCGCCGACGAGACCCGAGAACGACTTGCCGCCCTCGAGGCCGCGCCGCACCGAGTCCTTCATGACCGCCCAGCGCTCGAGGAACGTTCCGAAGATCCGCTCGGCCGGCAGGCCGCGCTCGGCCGCCTCCTCGGCGAGGAAGAGCTCGTCGAGCGGGCGGCCCGTCCGGCCGGCCGCGGCGAGGAGCTCGGCGAAGTTCGAGAACGTCGACATGAAATCCTCCTCAGGTAATGGGCGCGCCGCCCGCGACCCGGTCGAGGACGTGCACGCGCCGGACGCCGGGCAACTCCTTGAGCGCCGCCACGTCCTCGACGGGGATCGGCGCGTCGAGGTCGATGCGCATGAACGCCTCGTCGCCCTTGCCCCGCCGCAGGACTTCCATCGAAGCGATGTTGATGCCGCGGCGCCCGATGATCTCGGTGGCGCGCATGACCATGCCGGGACGGTCCTCGTAGAAGAGGAGCAGGCACGGGTCCTTGGCGGAGAGCGACACGGGGAAACCGTCGACCTCGCGAATCTCGATCATTCCGCCGCCGATCGATGCGCCGAGAATCGAGATCGCGCGCGAACGTCCCTTCAGGTGAATGGCGACGCTGTTCGGATGAGCCTCCGGGCCCATGTTGAGGGGCTTCAGCGCATAGGCGAGGCCCCGCGACTTCGCGATCTCGAGCGCGTGTTTCAGGTTCGCGTCGTCCACTTCCATTCCGAGCGCCCCGGCGACGAGGGCCCGGTCCGTTCCGTGGCCGCGCATCGTCTTGGCGAACGCGGAATGCAGCTCGAAGCGGGCCTCCACGGGCTCCTCCTCGAGAAGCGCCCGGGCGACGCGGGAGAGACGGCACGCGCCCGCCGTGTGCGACGACGACGGTCCCACCATCACGGGACCGACGATGTCGAGGAGCGAAATCACGGGCAGAGAGTATAGGTCGAGCGTCTCCGCCCTCAGGTCCGGCCGGCGACCCCCAGCTCCTTGATCAGGTAGAGAAGCGCCTGGCGGGAGAGGCCGAGCTCCCGGGCCGCCCGGCTGCGATTGCCGCCCGACCGATCGAGCGCTTCGGCGATGAGCCCGCGCCGGTGCGCGTCGACGCGGCTGCGGTAGTCGCCGGAGGGCCTCGTTCGCCGGCCGGAGGCCGCGCGGATCGGCTCCGGCAGCAGTTCCGGGCCGATCCAGCCGTCCGCGTCGCCGAGCGCGGCGGCCTGCGCCATCGCGTTCTGCAGCTCGCGCACGTTGCCCGGCCAGCCGTAGGCCCCGAGCGCTGCCGCCGCTTCGGCCGTGACACGCAGCGTTCCGCGGCCATAGTCGCGCGCACAGCGGTCGAGAAAGTGCCGCGCGAGCACCAGCGCGTCGCGGCCCCGCTCGCGGAGCGGAGGAAGCCGGATGACCGCGACGTGGAGGCGGTAGAAGAGATCCTCGCGAAAGCGCCCGGCCTCGACTTCCCGGACGAGGTCGCGGGACGTCGCCGAGACGACCCTCACGTCCACCGGGCGCGGGCGATTCTCGCCGACCCGCCTCACCTCACGCTCCTGCAGCGCGCGCAGGAGCTTCGACTGGAGCGGCGCGGCCAGGTCGCCGATCTCGTCGAAGAAGATCGTTCCGCCGTGGGCCTCCTCGATGAGACCGCGGCGCTCGCGATCGGCGCCGGTGAACGCGC
Source organism: uncultured Acidobacteriota bacterium (assembly GCA_963738945.1). Classification (GTDB taxonomy): domain Bacteria; phylum Acidobacteriota; class Thermoanaerobaculia; order UBA5066; family Gp7-AA6; genus DAHUXD01. The sequence continues at coordinate 428,645 of CAVTYD010000002.1, read as the reverse complement.
CGCGTGCGTGCCCGAACAGCTCGCTCTCGGCGAGCGCCGCGGGAATGGCCGGCAGATTCACCGAGACGAAGGGACCGGCCGGCCGCCGGGAGAGGCGGTGAACGGCGCGGGCTACGGCTTCCTTGCCCGAGCCCGACTCGCCGAGGACGAGCACGGTCACCGGCTGCGGCGCAAAGCGCACGAGGCGGCGATAGGGCTCCCGCATCGCCGTGTCGGCGGTGACGAGGCCGAGTCTCTGCCAGCCCTCCACAAAGTCCTCGGTGTCCGCCGCCACCGCCGAGGGCCGGTAGAGCAGCGTCTCGAGGACCAGCGCGATCGCCCGCGCCGACTCCTCCGCGACCTCGGGGTGGAGCGCGAGCTCGAAGCGGGAGGCGCCGGCTTCGAGCGGCCGCCAGGGACCTCCGCCGGCCGCCGCGGCGGCGGCCCCGAGTCGGACGACCTCCCGAGACGCCGCGTCGCGGAGGACCAGGGCTTCGAGCCCGAGCGCCCGAAGCGCATCGCCGGCTCCCGCGCCGTCGCCCGCGAGAACGCCGGCGACCGCTCCGCGCAGCGCGCGCAGGGCCGTCTCCGCGGGACGCGCGAGCTCCGCCGCATGGCCGGACACCCGTTCGGCGAGGGCTCCGGCGCCCGCGGATCGCAGCGTTTCGACCGCCCGGCGACGATCCGCGAGGGAGACGTTTTCGCTGCCGAGCAGGCCACACCGCCGCACCACCGCCTCGGCCGCGCGGAGCGGATCCGCGGCGAAGAGGGCATCGAGCACCGGCGGCGGCGGAGATCCGACGGAGCCGTCGCCCTCCGCGAGCTCCGCGAGGCGCCTCGAAGCCGTACCCGCCGTGTCGCACCGATCGGACGGGTCCTCCGCCGCTCGAGTCCACGCGCGGCGGGCGCCTTCGCGGTCCCCCTCGAAGGCCCGGCGGTCGCCTTCCTCGAGCCAGAGCTCTCCGATCTCGACGAGATCGCCGAGGGACTCCGCCAGTCGCCGGGCCGCGTCATTGTCGCGAGCGGAAGCCTCGAGATCGCCGCGCCGCAGACCGAGCCTCGAACGCTGATGGAGCGCGACGAGGAGTGCTCGATCGTCCTTCCACTCGCGGGCGCGCTTCTCGGTCTCGGCGATTTCGAGCTCGGCGAGCCCGAACGCGCCGCGGTCGAGGAGCAGCTCGATGCGATTGCCCCGGGCGAGACAGGCCAGATCCTCGCGTCCGCACGCCGCGGCGTTTTCCACCGCGTCGGCGAGCGCCGCCTCGCTCGCCGCGGGGTCTCCCGAGTGGTAGAGGATCGCGGCGCGATCGATCCAGAGGGCGGCCCGTTCGGCCGGATCGTCCTCGACGGCGAGTGCCTCGTCCACGCGCAGCAGGGCCCGCCGGTTCTCGCGGCGGTCGAGAAGCCCGCGCGCTTCCTGGGCGAGAAAGCGTGCGGTCAGCCTCTCGTCGCCCGACTCCGCGGCGACCCGCCGCAAGACCTCGTACTCGCGGTCCTCGTCGGCGAACCGGCCGGCCAGCGCGAAGACGCGGGCGCGGGTCAGGCCCGTCTCGATGCGCTCGCGCCGGTCGAGGGAAGCGCCGAGCGAGTCCGCCTCCTCGAGCAGCGCCAGCGCGCAGTCGGTGCGCCCCTCGCGCGCCAGCCCGACGGCTCCGAGGCGGAGGGCGCGAACGCTCTCGGCCGCCGGCGCTTCCGGATGCTGCCGCCTCCAGGACGCGGCCCGACGAGCCGCGAGCGAAGCTTCTCCGAGGGCCACGGCGACCTCGGCCGAACGCAGCGCGGCGTGCCGCCTCTCGTCTTCGTCGACGCGCTGGCGCGAGAGACGCTCCAGGCGCCGTCGGGCCTCCCGCTGCCGCCCCCCGGCGATCTCCCGCTCCGCCTCGATGGCCTCGAGCCACGGCACGACGCGATCGCCGACGTGCGCGGCCAGGAGGCTCGACAGGGAAAACCAGGATTCCGGATGCGCCAGAGGCTCGCTCCGGATCCAGTCTCGCGCATCGTCGAGCGCCGCCTCGATGCGCCCCTGCGCGAGCGCGCGCTCGATCCGGCCCCCCGGGCCGGCCGGCTCGATCGGGCGGGCCGGCGCCGCCGAGGGCCGCGCCGCGATCGCCGCGGGCAGCGGAGCGTCGCCCGTCGGGTCGGCGAGATACCGCGCATAGCCGGGAGATCCCAGGAATTCGCGCAGCACCTCGAGCGCGTGCGTCCGAGAGGCGATCCCGAGCGTGGCGAGCCACTCGAAGAACCGCACGGACGCCGACAGCGCTCCACACGGGACCCAGAGCGAGCGGCGCCAGCCGTCGGGCCCGGCGGGCAGCGGGGCCTCCCCCTCGACGGCAACGACCTCGACGCGGCCGCGCAGGCGGGCCGCCGCCGCATCGAACGCGCGGCGCGAGAGGGAGTCCCATCGCGCGCGATCGACCGCGACCCAGACGAGGCGCCTCCCGGGATCGAGCCGGACGGCCTCGGCCCGGAGACGACGGACCGCGTCGCGCGCGTCTCGGGGAACGCCTCCCTCGAAACCGAGCGCCGAGCCCGGCGTGATCGGAGAGCCGGCGACCTGGAAGAGCCTCGGCTCACCGCCCCCGAGAATCGCCGCGGCCCTCGCCGCGGCCGACCGCGCCTCGACGCTGCGGAGAGCCGGACCCGGAAGCCCGAGGCAGCGCTGGCGCGTCGAGGCAAACGCCGGGAGAGCCAGATCGGGGAACGCGCGGATGACCGCGGCGACCCAGAACTCGGGCCGCCGCGACGGCGCGCTCTCGAGGGACAACGAACGCGAGAGCTCGCGCGCGCCGGGAGTCTCGAGCCTCCCGCCCCTCGCGAAGAGGCGATCGAGGAAACGCCTCAGCGGCGTCGCGGTCGAGCCCGACGCGGCCTCGGGGGCCGCCACGCTCCTCGGCGTCGCGGTCAGCCAGAGGCGCGTTTCGCCCGTCGCCCCGTCCCACGCGGCCTCGTCGAGATCCTCGCTCGACAGCGGGAATCCGTGCGCCGCGAAGAACGCCGCCGCGGCTGCCGCCTGGAGCATCAGCGCGGGAGCGTGGAAGCGCGGGATTCGACCCTCCGCGAGCGGGCGCCCGCCGACGGCCTCGCGCCGGACGAGCAGCTCGCCTCCCTCGCGCTCGAAGACCGCCGGAGCGAGCGTCGCGTGCTCGAGCTCCAGGAACTCGAGCCAGCGCTCCCGGACCGCCGCAATGGCGAATCTCTCCGGGGCGCGAGCGGACTCCTCGCGTCGGGATCGCATGGTCGTGCTGCGGGAACTCTCGACCTTGTATTGTCGCGAGACGGATCAGCGGGCGGCGAGGCTCTCGAGGTCGCGAAAGAAGGCCGGGTACGACTTCGCCACGCACGCGGCGTCCTCGATGAGCAATCCGGACAGCCGCACGGACAGGATCCCCGCGGCCATGGCGATGCGGTGATCGCGGAAGGTCTCGATCCGGACCACGCCCGCCGGCGGACGAGCGGGGCCGGACACCGTCAGCGAGTCCTCCGAGGATCGCACCCGCGCCTCGACGGCGGCCCCGAGCGTCTCGAGCGCCGCCAGCCGGTCGCTCTCCTTCCAGCGGAGGTGCGCGATCCCCGAGAAGACGCTCTCGCCCGGAGCGAGCATCGCGAGGGCGGCGAGAGCGGGCACGGCATCCGGAAACTCCGTGGCCGCGACCGAGACGGGCCGGGGCGGCGCCCCGGAAGACGCGACGGCGAGCCGACCCGATGTCCTCGACAACGAAAGCCCCATCGCTTCGAGGACCGCCAGCGCGCCGGCATCGGCGTCGGACGACGGCCACCGCAGACCGAGGAGCGCGGCCTCGCCTCCCGCCGCCCCGACGGCCGCGGCCAGCGGGAGGGCCGACGAGTAGTCGCCCGGCGTCTCGTATCGCGGCGAGACACCCGCGCCGCGGCGAACCGCGAAGGGCGGACCGTCCGCGGCGTCGTGGCCGAACTCGCGGAGGACTTCGACGGTCGCGGCGACGTACGGCCCGGACGTCGTCTTTCCGATCGGCCGCACGCGGAGACCGCCGTCCACGGCGACCGCCGCGAGAAGCAGGGCCGACACGAACTGACTCGAGCGCGACGCGTCCACGGGCACTTCACCGGAGACCAGGAAGCCGCCCTCGATCGAGAGCGGGAGGCCGCCCTCGCGCCCGAGATACGCGATCCGCCCTCCGGCCTTTCGCAGCGCGTCGACGAGCTCGCCCATCGGGCGCTCGCTCAGGCGCTTCGAACCCCCGAGAAGAAATCGCCCCGGCGTCGCCGCGGCGGCGGCCGCGAGGAAACGCGCCGCCGTTCCCGAATCGGCGGCGTCGAGAAGGACCTCCTCGGCGCCCCGCCCGCGCAGCGGACCGGAGACGCGAAGCCCGTCCGGCGTCCGCGCCATCGACGCGCCCATCGCCCCGAGACACCCGATCAGCGCCCGCGTATCGTCGCTCTCCAGCGGCCGCACGATCTCGACCGGAGTCGCCGTCAGGGCCGCGAGCAGGATGGCACGGTTGCTCGCGCTCTTCGACGGCGGCACCGAGATCGTCCCCCGGAGCGACCGCACGGGTGGGAACGCGAGTCCGACGGCCACGCGTCGGCCTAGAGGGTGACGAGACGGATCGAGCCGTCGTCGCCGACTTCCATCCAGCGCTTCTCCTCGACGAACGCCGGCAGGACCTCCACGTGACCACCCTCCAGGTCCTCGGCCCACGGCCGGTGGAAGTGGCCGAGCAGGACGACGTCGATGCCCTTGCGGAAGCGAGCCGACGCGAAGGCGCGGATCATCTCGACCGGCAGCGTCTTCTTGTGCTTGAAATTCGAGCGATGGAGACGCGCCTCGGTCTTCCAGACCAGGCGCGTCGCCACGTTCCGCGGCACGAGGCTCACGGCCGCACGGGAAGCGCGATTCTTGGATAGGAAGCGCCAGAAGCGGTACGCATGGTCCCGGTCGTTCAGAAGGTCGCCGTGGGTCGCGAGAAAGCGGCGGCCTCCGGCCTCGAAGATCTCCTCGTCGCACACCGACCGAAAGGCGCTCTCGGCATAGGAGCCACGCAGGAAGAAATCGCGATTCCCTTCGACGTACGTGATGGGCGTTCCGGACTCGCGAAACGACCGCGCGGTCTCCAGGAAGGTCGCGACCGCCGGGGTCTCGAACTTCCGGTGCGCAATGAAGAAGTGGAAGACGTCGCCGAGCAGCGTGATCGCCGTCGCGCCGCGCCGCCGAGCCGCCTCGAGGGCCTCGAGGAACGGCCCCTCGTCCCCGGGCCGGCGTCCCACGTGGCTGTCGGCGATGACGGCGCGCATCCGGCCAAAGATAGCCGAGATCGAAGAGGGTCGCCGCGGACCCTCCGCCGCACTAGAATCGGAGCCGATGAGCTTGAGCCGCCCCGCGACGGCGAGACCTCCGGGCGTCCTCCAGCCCTGGCAGCGGCACCTCTACCGCATCCTGCTGATCCCGCTCGGACTGATCGCCGCGAACTCCATTTACCTCGCGGCCTTCACGCGCGACACGTCGTTCTTCTACGCGATGCTCCTCCTGCACCTCGCGCTCGGCCTGCTCATCGCGATCCCGTTCTTCGTCTTCGCCCTCACGCACGCGAAGCGCATGATCCGGATGTGGAACAAGCGCGCCAAGGCCGCCGGGCTCGCGATCGTGACGCTGTCGGTCGTGTGCGTCGCGAGCGGTCTCTTCATGACCTTCCAGGGGGCGACCCTCAACCACCGGGCGGTCTGGCTCGCCCACGTTTCGTCGGTGCCGCTGGCGCTGGTCGCCTTCATCCTTCACCGGCGCGCGCACGTTCACAAGCTGCAGTTCCGCCGGCTCGCCGCGTGGGGCGGGGCCGTGGCGGTGTTCCTCGGGGCGATGGCCGTCGTCGCCCGGCTCGAGAAGCCCCCCCGGCGAGTCGTCAACCGGAACGGGGACACCGTCTTCTACCCGTCGGCGAGCGAGACGTTCGATCAGGGTCTCCTCGACGGCCGCCGCCTCTCGGCCAACGCGTACTGCCAGCAGTGCCACCCGGATTCGTTCCATCAGTGGGAGCGCTCGGCGCACCGCTTCTCGTCCTTCAACAACCCCTTCTACCGGAAGAGCGTCGAGCTGATGGCCGACGAGGTCGGCCGCGAGCGGACGAAGTGGTGCTCGGGCTGCCACGACCCGGTCGTGCTCTTCACGGGCCAGATGGGAAAGGCGACCCAGGCCTCGTTCTCGTACGACTCCTTCGAGGCGCAGCAGGGGCTGACGTGCATGTCCTGCCACTCGATCGCCGAGGTCAAGGACGTGACCGGCAACGGGGCCTACGTCATCGAGGAGTCGAAGCAATATCCGTTCGCGTTCTCGAGGGTCCCGGCCCTGCGCGCCGTCAACCGGCTCCTCATCCGCATGGAGCCGTCGCTTCACCGGAAGACGTTCCTGAAGCCGTTCATGCGAACTCCCGAGTTCTGCTCGACGTGCCACAAGGTCAGCCTGATCCCCGCGCTCAACGGGTATCGGTGGATGCGGGGACAGGATCACTACGACACCTGGTACGACTCGGGCGTCTCGGGCCGGGCCGTCCGCTCGTTCTACGACCCGCCGAAGCCGAAGGCCTGCCGGGATTGCCACCTGCCGGACTACCGCTCCGACGAGTTCGGCAACAGGAACGGCTTCGTCCACGACCACATGTTTCCGGCGGCGAACACGGCCCTTCCCTTCGTCCGCGGAGACCGAGAGAGCCAGGCGAAGATCGCGGGGTTCCTGCAGAACAAGGTGCTCACCGTGGACGTCTTCGCGATCCGCCGGGGCGACTCCCTCGAGGTCCTCGGCGGCGAGCCGGCCGTGGTCCACCCGGGCGAGACGGTCGACGTCGAGGTCGTCGTGCGGACCCGCGGCATCGGACATCCGTACACCAACGGCACGTCGGACTCGAACGAGATCTGGGTCTCGCTCGACGCCTCCTCGGAGGCCGGACCGTTCTTCCGAAGCGGAGCGATCGGCGCGGACGGACGGCTCGACGAAGCGGCCGACCGCCTCTCGACCCTGGTCATCGACCAGAACGGGGAGTACATGGATCGCCGCCAGCCTCAGGACATCCGGGTGCCGCTCTACAACAACGGCATCGGACCGGGCGCGGCTCGCGTCGTGCACTACCGGATCCGCATCCCCGACGGGGCGCGCGGTCCGGTGACCCTCTCGGCCGGCACGCACTACCGGAAGTTCTCCCGGGACTACACCACCTTCGCGCTCGGCGCGGCGCATCCGTCGCTCCCGGTGACGACGCTGGCGAAGGACGAAGTGCGCCTCGCCCTCGGGCCCTCGCGCCACGGCTCCCCTCCGGCGGGTAAGGAGACCGATGCGAGAGGCAACACCGATCCGCTGTGGCTCCGCTGGAACGACTACGGCATCGGGCTCTTCCTTCAGGGCGACCTGAAGGGAGCCACGCGCGCATGGTCGAAGGTGGCGGAGCTCGCGCCCGACAAGCCGGACGGGCCTCTGAATCGCGCCCGTGCGGAGATCGCCGAGGGCCGCCTGGCCGACGCGAAGGCCTCGCTCGCCGAAGCCGAGAAGCGCCGGCCCGGATCCGGCAAGGCGGCCTATTTCCGCGCCACCGTCGCCAGGGACGAGGGGCGTCTCGACGACGCCGAGAAGGACCTCAAGGCGGTCCTCGAGCAATTCCCGCTGGATCGCGTCGCGTGGAACGACCTCGGCCTCGTGTACTGGCTCGACGGCCGGTTCCCCGAGGCTCTCGCCGCGTATGGCCGGACGCTCGCGATCGATCCCGAGGACCTGAACGCGCACTACAACCGCATGCGTGTCTATCGGGCGATGGGAGACCGCCGCAACGCCGACATCGAGGACGCCGCGTATCGCAAATACAAGGCCGACGAGGCGATCCGGGCCGTCCCGGGGGACTTCCGGATCCGGAACCCGTGGGCCAACCGCGAGTCGCTCCCGATCCACGTCCACGCGGAGGACGAACCTCCGCCCGCGGCGCCGGCGGCGTGGGTCGCGCAGATGGGCCCGAAGGGCTACGAGACGGACCGGGGCTACCTGACGAAGGCGCACCCGCCCGTGCCCTCCGAAGCCGCGCAGTGGTCCTATGCGACGGCGTCCGCAAATCCCGCCGCGGGCTCGCCGCGGGCGCCGTCGTCGCCGTAGCGTCGGTTAAACTTTGCCGCGCGTGCGTCGCCTTCTCCGGATCGTGGCCGTCCTCGGCCTGGCCGCCGCCTGCCGCCGCGCCGAGAAAACGGCGACTGCGCCGGCTCCGACCCCGGCGCCCACGCCGCCACCCGCGATCCTGTTCCAGGAAAAGGCGGCCGAGCTCGGCGTGGATTTCACGCACGTCACCGGAGCCGCCGGGAAGAAGTGGATGCCCGAGACCATGGGCGGCGGCGTCGCCGTCCTCGACTACGACGGCGATGGCAAGCCGGACCTGCTCTTCGTCTCCGGCGCATACTGGCCCGGCGATCCCCGGGCCGCCTCGCAGAAGTCCTCGCTCGCGCTCTACCGCAACGAGGGCAACGACGCCTCGGGGCGGCCCCGATTCCGGAACGTCACGCGCGAGGCCGGGCTCGAGAAGGTGTTCTACGGGATGGGGGCCTCGGTCGGCGATTACGACAACGACGGCCGGGACGACCTCTACGTCACGGCGCTCGGCGGAAATCACCTCTTTCACAACCTCGGAGGACGATTCGAGGAGGTCACCCAAAAGGCGGGAGTCGGCGATTCGGGCTGGGGCACTTCCTCTGCCTGGTTCGACTACGACGGAGACGGCCTCCTCGACCTGTACGTCGGCCGCTACGTCGCGTGGAGCCCCCCGAAGGATCTCTTCTGCACGCTCGACGGCCGGACCAAGTCCTACTGCACGCCCGAGCGCTATCCCGGAACGTCCTCGCACCTCTACCGCAACCTCGGCGGCGGACGATTCGAGGACGTCACGAAGAAGGCGGGTCTCTACACCGAGAACCAGAAGGCGCTCGGCGTCGCGCCCTGGGACTTCGACGGCGACGGCCGCGTGGACCTCTTCGTCTCCAACGACACCGCTCCGAACAACCTCTTCCGCAACAAGGGCGACGGCACCTTCGAAGACGTCGCGATTCCCACGGGAATCGCGGTCGACGAGGCGGGCCGCGCTCGGGGCGCGATGGGCGCGGCCTGGGCCGATACGAAGAACGGGACCGGGACCGCGCTCGCCATCGGCAACTTCTCGAACGAGCTCAAGTCGCTCTACTGGACCGACACGGGCGAGGTCTTCCTGGACGAGTCGCCGAAGAGCGGCGTGGGCGCCAGCTCCTTTCTCGATCTGACCTTCGGCGTGCTCTTCCTCGACGCGGACCTCGACGGACGGATGGACCTGCTGCTCGCCAACGGCCACGTCGAGCCCACCGTGCAGGAGGTCCAGAAGGAGGTGGCGTACCGTCAGGCGCCGGTCCTCTATCTCAACGCCGGCGGAGGCCGCTTCACGGCCCTCGGCGCGGGCGCCGGGGACCTCGCCAAGCCGCTGGTCGCGCGGGGAGCCGCCTATGCCGACCTCGACGGCGACGGAGACCTCGATCTCGTGATCGTCGAAAACGGCGGCCCGGCTCGGATCTACCTGAACCCCGTGAATTCTCCGAAACGCAGCGTCCGCCTGCGTCTCGTGGGCGCCGGCAAGTCGAACCGCGACGCCGTGGGCGCCCGCGTGACGGCCCGGATCGGCGATCGCTCGCTGACGCAGCAGGTTTCGGGCGGACAGTCGTATCTCTCGGCTTCCGAGAAGACACTCACGTTCGGTCTCGGCCCGGCCTCGAAGATCGACACGCTCGAGATCCGGTGGCCCGACGGCGCCACGCAGACGATGACGGACGTTCCGGGCGGCTCGCACCTCACGGTGCAGGAGCCGCCGAAGACCTGATCGATGCGCGCGACGCCGCGGCTCTTCGCCCTGCTTCTCGCCCTCGCCGCCGCGGCCTGGGCACACGCGGCGCCGACGTTCCGCGCCGCGGAGCGCGTCCTCTCCTCCGGCGGACGCGCCCGCCGCTTCCTTCTCTACGCACCGTCGGACCTTCGAGCCGGGAGGACCTACCCGCTCGTTCTCGTCTTCCACGGCGGAGGCGGCACGGCCGAAGGCATGGAGAAGCTGACGCGTTTCGACGCGCTCGCCGAGCGCGAGACGTTTTTCGTGGCTTACCCGGAGGCCGTGGGACGGCACTGGAACGACGGGAGGGAGGTCGAGTCCTTCGAGAGCCACCGCGAGAAGGTCGACGACGTCGCGTTCGTCGAAGCCGTGATCGGCGCGATCGCCGGGGAGCACCCGATCGACCCGGCCCGCGTCTACGCGACGGGCTTCTCGAACGGCGCGATCTTCGTCCAGGACCTCGCGCGGCGCCTCTCTCCGAGGATCGCGGCGATCGCCTCCGTGGCCGGCGGGGTGCCCGAGCCTCTGCGCCGCGGCTTCCAGCCGAAGCAGCCGGTGTCGGTCCTCCTCTTCCACGGAACGGCCGACCCGCTCGTCCCGTTCGCGGGCGGCGCGGTCACCTCGGGGCACGGCGAGGTTCTCGGCGCGGAGGAGACGGCACGGCTCTGGGCATCGGTGGACGGATGCCCGCCCGATCCCGAGAAGAGCGCGCCGGCGGCGCACGAAGGCGGCTGCCGGCGGACGCGCGAGCGCTGGACCGGCGGACGCGATCGCACCGAGGTCGTGCTCGACGCGCTCGAAGGAGGCGGCCACACGTGGCCGGGAGGCGCGCAGTACGCGCCGAGGATCCTCATCGGGCGGGTGTGTCCGGAGCCGGATGCGACCCTCGCGATCTGGGAGTTCTTCCGGGAGCATCCGCGCGCCTCGTCCGAGGCCGCGGCGCCGCGGCGCAGACCATGAGCGTCACGGTCGTCCGTCGCGCGCGCCGGGAGGACAGCGGACGCCTCGCCGATCTCTCGACGCAGCTCGGATACCCGATGTCGGCCGCCGAAGCCTCGGAACGGCTCGGCCGACTCTCGACCCACCCCGATCACGCGATCCTCGTGGCGGAGGACGCCGGAACCGTCGCGGGCTGGATCCAGGTCAGCCTCCCCCGCATCTTCGAGACCCCATCGAGCGCCGAGATCGCGGGCCTCATCGTGGACGAAGGGCGGCGAGGCCGCGGGATCGGCCGCGCGCTCGTCGCGGCGGCGGTCGAGTGGGCCCGCTCGGAGGGCTGCCGCTCGGTGCGCGTGCGCTCGAACGTGATCCGCGAGCGGGCTCATGCCTTCTATGTCCGCGAAGGATTCCGCGAGCTCAAGACGCAGAAGGTTCTCGAGAAGACGCTCCGCGCGCCCTCCTGATCTTCGGGGGTCAGACCGTTCGGAGGGCGGTCCGGCGGTCGCCGCCGAAGAGCCGGACCAGCACGACGCCGGCGATGAAGCCGCCGATGTGCGCCCCGTACGCGACGCCGCCCATCTGTCCACCGAGCATCCCGGCCCCGCTGACGAGCTGGAAGAGGAACCAGAGGCCGATCGCGAGAACCGCCGGGACCTCCATGATGCTGTAGAAAAAGAGAACGCGCACGCGCCGCCGCGGGAAGAGAAGGATGTAGCCGCCGAGCACGCCGGAGATCGCCCCCGATGCACCGAGCGAGGGGACCAGCGGGTTGGCTCCGACCGCGGCCGTGACGAGCACGTGCGAGAGTCCGGCGAGTATGCCCGCCAGCATGTAGAAGACGAAGTATCGGGCGTGGCCGAGCGCGTCCTCGACGTTGTCGCCGAAGATCCAGAGGTACAGCATGTTTCCGAACAGATGCGCGAAACCGCCGTGCATGAACATGGCGGTCACGAGCGTCAGGAAGACCGGGATCGGCGTCGGCTCGAGTACGAGGTTGCCGATCTCGCGGCCGTACGGGTCGCGCAGCGGAACGGCCTGAGCGATGTCGTGGCCGGAAAGGATTTCCGCCGGGACGGTCGCGTAGGCCATCGTGAAGCGATCGTTCGATCCCATTCCCTGGAGTGCGACGAAGACGAAGACGTTGACGGCGACGAGGAGCCACGTCACGCCCGGAGTCGAGCGCCGGTCCGAGTTGTCGTCGCCGATGGGGATCATTGAGGCTCCGGCATCATAGTCCCGGGCCTGGAATGCGTCCGCACGGACTCAGGGACCCGGAGTCGCCTCGAGTTCGCCGCCCGGACGGAGGCGATAGGTCTTGCGGGGAGCGACGTTCCGGAAGGTCTCGGTTCGTCCGTCCGGCCATCGAACCTCGATCGACGCCTCCGCCGCCGCTCCGAGTCCGAAATGCAATGGAACGAGCGAGCCGGAAGCATAGGACGACGAAACGCGATAGGCCTGGCTCTGCGTGCGGCCGCCGGCCGTGACCTTGACGCGGGCGCCGAGGACCGTGCGGCCGTCGGAGCCGGGCTCGAGGTCGAGGGCGAGCCAGCCCTGCCGGGCCCCGATCTCGTTGCGGAAGATCCGAACCGGCCCGTCGATGTCCACGACGACGAGGTCGAGCGCGCCGTTGCCCTCGAAATCCGCCACGGCGGTGCCCCGCGCGGCCATTCGCGTCCGGCCGAGATCGCCCGAGTCCGTCCACTCGACGAACTTTCCGCCGCCGAGGTTGTGGAGCAGCACGGTCTTCTGGTCGAAGGCGGAATCGCCCGCCTCGACGTATTTCGCGCCGCCGCTCTTGTAGTGGCCGAGCGTCCGCGGAAGCTTCGGCGCGAGATGGCCGGCGGCGGCGTACACGTCGAGCCAGCCGTCGTTGTCGAAATCGGCGAAGTGGGTCCCCCACTTCACGAACGACAGGCCGACGGTCGCGATGCCCGAGGAGGCCCCGGCGTCTTCGAAGAGGACGCCGTCCACGTTGCGGTAGAGGCTGATCGGCTCGGCGCCGAAGTTGGTGACGACGAGGCTGTCGCGTCCGTCCCCGAAGGGGTCGCCGACGGCGGCACCCATCCCGGCCCGCGGATGGTCGCCGAGGACGCCGGCCCCCGTCTCGGCCGTCGTCTCCTCGAAGGTCCCGTCGCCGCGGTTGCGAAAGAGACGATTGCCGACGCGGTCGTTGACGAAATAGAGATCGTCGAGCCCGTCGCCGTCGTAATCGAGCACCGCCGCGCCGAGAGTCTTCGTATCGGCCGGGGGCACGGCGAGGCCGGCCTTCTTCGTCACGTCCTCGAACTTGCGGCCGCCGAGGTTGCGAAAGAGGTGCGACGGCTGGCCCACGTAGTCTTCCGGAACCCTCAGCTGGAATTGAGGCTGCGCGGCCTCCCACTCGGGAGTCGAGTCGAGGTAGTTGGCGACGACGACGTCGAGACGCCCGTCCCCGTCGTAGTCGAGAAACCCGGCGCCGACCGAGAAGAGCGGATCCTCGAGCCCTGTGTCCCGGCCCTCCTCGAACGTCCCGTCGCCCTTGTTCCACCAGACCGCGTTCGGGCCGACGTTCGTCAGGTAGAGATCGAGGCGGCCGTCTCCATCGAGATCCGCCCAGAACGCCCCCATGCCGAGCCCGCAGGCGTGGATTCCGGCCTTCGCCGTGACGTCCTCGAAACGGCCTCCTCCGACGTTGCGGTAGAGGCGGCCGCACGACTCGGTGTTCGGCTTTCCCCATTTCGGGATCGAATTGGTCACGTACAGGTCGGGCCGGCCGTCCCCGTCGTAGTCGCCGACGGCGCAGCCTCCGATCATCGTCGGGATGAGCTTCAGGTGCATCAGATCGCCCTGGACGCGCATGTCGACGCCCGAGGACTTCGTGACGTCGCGAAAGACGCCCGGGGGCGCATCGCCGGTGGCGCCGACGAGGGCGAGGGCCGCGAAGAAGCCGAGAGCGCGCTTCATGGCCGCGCCGGTCCGGGCACGCGGGAGGCCGCCGCTTCGCGCAGGGCGTCGCGGAATTCGTCCGGGCCTCCGCGCCGGGTCAGGTACTCGCGCACGAACTCGTCGTGCGACGGGCTCGCCGGAAAGGCGAGCGCTCCATAACGGGCATCGTCCATTCCGTGGAACGGAAGCGGCTCGACCGTCTGGCCGGCCACGGTGTTCTTGTCGGCGTCCTTGTCCCAGCCGTCGAGAACGACGAGATAGTCGCGCACCCAGCCCGCGGGTACGGGCGGCAGCATCGACGGATCGAACCGCAGCCGCACGGCGTCGCCGCCCTTCATGACGACGTACCGGTCGTCGGCCGCGCCGAGCAGGGCTGCGACGTCGCCGAGACGCGTGTAGAGCCCGGCCATGTCGGCCCAGCGCGGCCGCTTCGAGACGTCGTCGTGGACGAAGACCTGGGGGCCCTCCGGCGACTCGCGCTCCATCCGCGAGAACCCGCGAAAGAAGAGCTCGGCGGAGGAAAGCGGCACGCGCGTCCGGACCAGCGGCACGACCGGGTCATCCGCCGTGTAGGCGATGCGATCCCAGTAAATGGCGAGGTTGGTGCGGATCCGGACCCGCGGATCCGAGCGATCGAGGACGCCGGAAAGATCGACGGGCACCGTCTTCGTCTTGCCCGCGGGAAACCCGAGCGACGGAATGGCGGTCCGCCAGCCCCCCTTCCCGTCCGGGACGTCGAGGGCTGGAGGCTCGGCCCGGAGGTCGCGGCGCTGCGACAGCGACACGTTGATGGACGTGTCGGCATAGAAGATCCAGCCGGTCAGGTAGAGCATCACCCGCGAAGCGGTCCGCGCCTCGGGAAGCTCGAGGACGAGCTCGTGCGGCGCGACGAGCCCCTGGTAGCGGGTCGGCGCGAAGCCGGCGAGATAGACGCCGTCCTCCGCGGCGACCTCCGCCGTCCGGTCACGGCCGGTCTCGTCGGTCGCGCGCGGGGTGCGCGGCTGCGACACGGTGAAGATCTTCTTGTCCGGGAAGGGCGGCGGGACCATCTTCTCGTTCGGGACGAGAGCGGCTCCGGCGGGATGGTCCACGGCGTCGAGCTCCGCGAGATCGAAGTACGCGGCCTCCCACAGCTCCTCGGTGACGTCGAGCGTCAGACGGCCCTCGGACGGCGCGAGCCACGTCCCCGGCACGATCAGCCATTCGCGCGTGTCCGCGGCCGCCTGGTGGACGCCGTCGTAGAGAAGGCCCGCCGGGGCCCGGCCCAGCACGTCCGTGACGAACCGCCAGCGGACGCCGTCGAAGGCATAGAGGAAGGGACACGAGCCCTTGAGCTGCTGCACCTCCCGGACGACCGTGCGCACCGGAGGATCGAGGGCGTTCTGCGGCACGCCGTTCGTCCAGACGATGCGCAGCACGTCGGCACGGCGGCGGTTGCCGAGCCCGAGACGCGTGACCGGCCGCGACGCGACGCGATAGACGTAGAGATCCTGCGCCTTCCCTTCGATCTCGGAGCCGAAACCGAAGCGATTGACCTTCGCCGATCCGGTCGGCAGCCCCTCGAGGGTGACGTCGAGCCAGCCGTTGGCGTTGCCTCCGCGATTCTCGAGCAACGCCACCGAGCCGGCCGGCGTGACGATCGCGAGGTCGAGATCGCCGTCGCCGTCGAAATCCACGGCCTCGGCTCCGCGCGCGGGAGGAAGCGCGCCGACGGGAGCGGGGGCGAACTTTCCCGAGCCGTCGTTGCGAAAGAGCGCCGATGGGCCCGACGGGTTCGCGAGAAAGAGGTCGAGAAACCCGTCGTTGTCGTAGTCGAAGAGGAGGACGGAAGCGGCCGGACCGATCGGCTCGGCCGGCAGGAAGGTTCCATCCCCGCGATTGAGACTCACGAACGCCCGGCCGTCGGCGGCCCAGACGAGGTCGAGCCGGCCGTCGCCGTTGACGTCGCCGGCCGTCGCATCGGTGATCGCGCCCGTCTTCGGAAGCCCCGACTCGCGCGGTGCGAGCTTTCCGCCGCGCAGGTTGTCGTAGAGCGCGAAGCCGCCTTCGGGACGCGCGAGCAGCAGGTCGACGTCGCCATCCCGGTCGAGATCCGCGGCCACCGCGAAGAGAGACCGCGTACCGGCCGCGATGCCGGACGCCTTCGTGACATCGGTCCAGGTCCCGTCGAGATTGTTTCGGAGCAGGCGGTCGCCGTTCTTCGAAGAAACGTAGAGGTCGAGGTCGCCGTCCGCGTCCACGTCGAACGGAACGACGCGCTCCCCGGCGGCGATCTCGACCCGCCCGTACGAAGCGCCCTCCCGAATCCACAGCGCCCCCGGCGTGACGAGATCGAGCGAGCCGTCGTTGGCGACGTCGGCCACCGCGACGTCCGAGACCGGAGCGGAGGAGACCGGGGCCTCCGCGCGATAGCCCCGGGAAGCGGCCGGCGCGGACAGGACCCGCAGCCCGGACGGTCCCGCCACGACGAGATCCCGGGCATCCTTTCCGCCCACCCGCACGACCGCCGCGCCCGAGATCCCGCTGAGACCCGCATCCGGCTTCGTCGTGAACGTCACGGGAACGGCCGCGCCGGCGCGCGCTCGGAGCGAGGCGGCGAGCGACGGGCTCCAGTCCTCCAGGGGCATGCCCACGACTCCGGGCTCGACGTCGTGACGCGCCTGCTGGTATCTCGGGGTGGTCTTCAGAATGTTCTCGGCGACGCGATACTTGAGGGAAGCCGTACGCTCGTCGCCGCCTCCCATGGCCTTCCGGCCCTCGGCGATCGCCGCGTCGAGCTTGGCGTCTCCCGAAACGAGCGCCGCCAGGCGGTCCGAGGCGGCCGCCGCGCGATCGAGCTCTCCCTGGGCCCTCGAGATTTCGACGAGACGAACGAGGAGAAACGTGTTGGCCGGCGCCTGTCCGAGCGCCGCCTCGAGATCGCGGATCGCCGCCGCGCGGCCCGCGGAATTGCCCGCCTCCGCGTGCAGACGCGCCGCGCTCCAGCGCGACGCGAGATCCCGGGGCGACGACGACGAGGCCCTCTCGTACATCTCGATCGCGCCGGCGGGGTCCCCGGCCGCCTCGCGCCGGGCGCCCTCGATGGCGACGACGCGCGCATCGCCCGGGGACAAGCGCATCGCCTCCGCCAGGAGCCTCTCCGCCGCGGCGAGATCCTTCGCCCGCAGGGACGCCACCGCGCCGTCCGCCCAGCCGAGCGTCTCGGCCGGCGCGAGGCGGCGGAGCGTCTCGAAGCGCTTCGAGGCCTCCTCGAGGCTCCCCTCTTCGAGGGCGGCCAGCCCCGCGTTGCGCGCGATCTGGAGGGCCGCCGTGTCCGATGCCGAGACGGAGGGGGAAGCGGCGACCGCCCGCGACGCAAGGAGGGCGAAGAGCGCGAGCACCTCGGCGGGAACCGGCCTACGCCCGGGCCGGGTGGAGGATCTTCTCGAAGGCCTCGAACACGTCGTCGTCGAGCAGGCAGAACACGATCTTCTGCACGTACTCCGACGTCGGCGCGAACGAGCGCGCCGCCGCCACGGTGATCTCGGCCGCGAGATCGAGCGGAAAGCCGAAGACGCCCGTCGAGATCGCCGGAACGGCGACCGACGCCGCACCCATGTCCTCCCCGCGGCGCAGCGCCTGGAGCACGGCCGACGCGAGCAGCATTTCCTCGCCGAACGTGCCGCCCTTCCAGACGGGGCCGACGGCGTGAATGATCCACCTCGCCGGGAGCTTGCCCGCCTTGGTCACGACGGCCTGTCCCACCGCGCACGTGCCGATCTGGTCGCACTCGTCCTGGATCGTCGGGCCGCCGTGCTGCCGGATCGCGCCGGCGACGCCCGATCCGAGCTGGAGCGCCTCGTTGGCGGCGTTGACGATCGCGTCCACGTGCATCCGCGTGATGTCCGTCTTGGCGAGCTCGATCGAGGCGGGCACGTTCCGGCCGCCGCTCAGGCTTCCGACCGGAGGCGCTGCGAGATCGCGTCGGCGATCCGCAGGTAGGCCTCCGACACCGCCGACTTCGGATCCCCGGCGACGATCGGGCGGCCCGAGTCGCCGCCGACCACCACCTTCGGATCGAGCGGGATTTCACCGAGAAACGGAACGTGCAGCTCCTCGGCCGTGCGCTTGCCGCCGCCGTGCTTGAAGATCTCCTCGCGATGGCCGCAGTGCGAGCAGACGTAGTACGACATGTTCTCGACGATTCCGAGGACGGGCACGTTGACCTTCTGGAACATGGCGAGGCCCTTGCGCGCGTCGATCAGCGAAACGTCCTGCGGCGTCGTGACGATGACGGCTCCGGAGAGACGGACCTTCTGCGTCAGAGTCAGCTGCGCATCGCCCGTCCCGGGCGGAAGATCGATCACCAGGAAGTCGAGGGCTCCCCAGGCCACGTCCTGGAGGAACTGCTCGACGGCCTTCATGACCATCGGTCCCCGCCAGATCACGGGCTGATCCACGTCCATGAGAAACCCGAGCGACATGACTTTCACGCCGTAGCGCTCGACCGGGACGATCTGGTTCGCCTCGTTGACGTAGGGCTTCTCGTCGATTCCCATCATCATCTGCTGCGACGGTCCGTAGATGTCGGAATCCATCAACCCGACGCGGTGGCCGATCCGCTCGAGGGCGAGCGCGAGGTTCGCCGCGACTGTGGACTTGCCCGACGCCGCCCTTGCCCGAGGCGACCGCGACCGTGAAGCGGACGTTCGGAAGAATCGTGCGACGAGGGCGCGGCGGCCGCGGGCCGGGCTGCCGCCGGGGCCGGGGCCTTGACGTCGAGGCGGATCGTGACCGCGTGGACCCCGGGGAGGCTGCGCAGCTTCTCGGTGGCGTCCCGCCGGATCTCCTCGGCCGCGGCCCCCGACTCGGTCATGATCTCCAGCCGCATCGAAACGTTGCCGCCCCCCACCGAGAGATCCTTGACGAAGCCGAACGAGACGATGTCGCGCGAGAGGCCGGGGAACTTCACGGTCCGCAGGACCTCCAGGACCTTCTCCTCTGTCAGCTCCGCCGTCGCGCTCATGGCTCCCCCGGAGACGATTCTATGCCGGCCTTCGCCTCGGCGCGCAGAGCGGCGATCCGCGCCTGCAGCTCCTCGGTCAGCGCCCCGCGGTCGCGGCTCGGGCGGCCCGCGGCGTCGATCGGCTCGCCCACCGCGAGACAGACCCGCGAGGGCGTGATCGTGAAACCGCCCCGCCTCTGGATCCGGAACGTTCCGGCCAGGCCCAGGGGAAGCAGCGGCAGGCCCGACTTCAAGGCCAGGAGCGCCGCGCCGCCCTTGAACGGGAGCATCTCTCCCGTGCGCGTGCGCGTCTCTTCGGGAAAGACCACCAGGGAACGGCCTCCCTCCATCCGCGCGAGCGCCGCGTCCACGAGGGCGAAGCTGCGCATGCGCGTTTCGCGGTCCACGGGAATGAACCCGGCGGCCGCCATCGACCACCCGAGAAACGGCAGCCGGAAGAGGTTGCGCTTGGCGAGAAACCGCACCGACATCGGAAGGACCGCGAGCAGAACCAGGATGTCGTAGAAGCTCTCGTGGTTGGCGGCGATCACGAAGCTCCGATCCGCGGCCAGGCGTTCGGGGTGCCGCACGTCCACGCGCACGCCCGACACCGCGAGGATCAGCCGCGCCCAGGCGCGCGCCAGCCGGAGAAACCACTCGCCCCGCGGCGGGACGAGCGCCAGCGGGATCGCCGGCAGCCCGTACGCGATGGTCGCGCCGCTGATGACGATCCAGACCCCGAGCGATCGGAGGAAGCGCACTCGGGGCCAGAGCCTAGCAGAGCCGCAAGTGCCGACGCTTCCGGCGTTTACACGCCGCGGAGGGACGGCGTAGAATGCGCCGTCCCTCATGGCTCAACCCGAACCCTCCGCCACGGCGATCTTCTATCGCAACCTCGGCTGGCTGCGGTTCGTGGACCGCTTCGGCCGCAAGGGCTCCCAGATCGTGGATTACCTCGGCGGCCTGTCGCAGCTGGTCGGACAGGCGATCGTCGCGTGCTTCACGCGGCCCTTCTACCCGATCGAGATCCTGAATCAGATGGACGAGCTCGGCGTCAAGTCGGTGGCGATCACGGGGATCACCGCCCTCTTCACCGGAATGGTCCTCGCGCTCCAGACCGCGTACTCGCTCGAGGCCTTCGGCGGCAAGATGTTCGTCGGACGGGTCGTCTCGCTCTCGCTCGTGCGCGAGCTCGGCCCGGTCCTCACCGCCCTCATGGTCGGGGGCCGCGTCGGATCGGGCATCACCGCCGAGCTCGGCTCGATGACGGTCACCGAGCAGGTGGATGCGCTGCGCGCGATGGCGATCTCGCCGGTCCGCCGGCTCGTCGTGCCGCGGATCGTCGCGATCGTGGCGATGATGCCCGTCCTGACCGCGATCGCCGACGGGCTCGGCATCCTGGGCGGGCTGGCCATCGCCGTGCTCGAGCTCCGGATGACCTTCCAGGACTACTTCACCAGCATCCTCCAGCAGCTCGCCATCTCCGACATCGCCAGCGGACTCGCCAAGACCCTCTTCTTCGGGTTCGAGATCGCGGTCATCGGCTGCTTCAACGGCCTCCAGGTCGAGGGCGGAGCGGCCGCGGTCGGCCGGGCCACGACGCGCACCGTCGTCCTCGCCTCGATCAGCGTCCTGGTTTCGGACTTCTTCCTGACGAAGCTCTTCCTGGCCCTCTGATGAGCGCAGCCGCCCCCCTCCCGTCCGCCGGCACGCCTCACGCGCGCTCCATCAAGGGGGAGCCGATCGTCGAGTTCAAGGAGGTCTGGAAGAGCTACGCGGGCCGCGACATCCTCGCCGGCGTCAACCTCCAGATCCGGCGCGGCGAGGTCCTCTGCGTGCTCGGCCCCTCCGGCACCGGAAAGAGCGTGACGCTGCGCCACATCAACGGGCTCACGCGGCCGGACAGCGGCGACGTGAAGGTCTTCGGCGCGTCGATTACCGGGCTCTCCGAGGAGCAGCTCTCGCCCGTGCGTCGCCGCCTCGCCATGCTCTTCCAGGGCGGCGCGCTCTTCGACTCGATGAACGTCGAGGACAACATCGCCTTTCCCATCCGCGAGCACGATCCGGAGAGGCCCGCCGACGAGGTCGCCGCGGCCGTCGCCGAGAAGCTGACGATGGTGGGGTTGCCCGGAATCCAGCGCAAGATGCCCTCCGAACTGTCGGGCGGGATGCGCAAGCGGGTCGCGCTGGCGCGGTCCATCGCGCTCGAGCCCGAGATCATCCTCTACGACGAGCCGACGACGGGGCTCGACCCGATCTCCTCGGAGAAAATCGCGCAGCTCATCGTGGACGTCAACGTGAGGCTTCAGACCACTTCGGTCGTCGTGACGCACGACATCGTCACGGCGCGGACCGTCTCCGATCGGGTCGTCTTCCTCCACCAGGGGCGCTTTCAGTTCATCGGCACGTTCGAGGAAGCGGTGATGAACGGTCACCCGGTCCTGCGGGAGTATTTCCGCGCCATGGGGTTCCCCTGCGGGACGGGAACCTTTCAGGCGATTCCAGCGAGTTCGAAGGGAGAGTGAGCCGTGGCCGGTGAGCAGCAGGTCGGGCGTCGTTTCCGGGTGGGGATCGTGGTCCTCGTCGCGCTGGCCGTGACGATGATCGGGATCTTCATGATCGGCCAGAGGGCCAACCTCTTTCGCAGCAAGTTTCCCTACGAGACGCACTTCATCTCGGCGGCCGGCCTCATTCCGGGCAACAACGTGTCGCTGAACGGCGTGGTCGTCGGCAGCGTCATCGACGTCAAGCTCTCGGGCGACCCGGCCGACCGCACCGTGCGGGTCGTCTACGACGTCGTCAAGCGCTGGGCCCCGATGATCCGCAAGGGGACGCGGGCCTCGATCAAGACGCGTGGCCTCCTCGGCGACAAGTACATCGAGCTCGAGGGCGGCAAGGCCAACGAGCCCGACGTCCCCATCGGCGGCGAGATCCCGCCGGCCCAGAACGCGGGCCTCGAGAAGCTGCTCGAAGGCAGCGGCGATCTCCTGACCGACCTCTCGGCGATCGCCAAGTCGCTCAAGAACATCCTCGGCCGGACCGAGAAGGGCGAAGGCTTTCTCGGTGCAATCACCTCCAACAGCGAGGAGAGCGTCGAGCTCGGCAACAACTTCAACGCGACGCTCCACTCGCTCAACGCCATCCTCGACAAGATCCAGCACGGGAAGGGCCTCGCCGGACGCCTGCTGATCGACGAGAAGTACGGGCAGGAGACCGGGGACGCCCTGGCCGGCGCGCTGCATTCCGTGCATTCGCTCCTGAAGCAGATCGACGACGGCATCCGGAGCGGCAACGGCGCCATCCCGGCGCTGCTCTCGGATCCGGAGGGCAAGAAGAAGATCTACGCGCTCGTGGACAACCTCGGGACGGCGGCCGCCGGCCTGGTCCGTGTCACCGAAAACCTGGAGAAGGGCAGCGGCGCGATCCCGATCCTGCTGCACGATCCGCAGTTCGGAAAGGCCTTCACGGGGAACCTGAAGAGCCTTTCGGAGCACCTCGACTCGATCTCGCGCAAGCTCGACGAGGGCGACGGCACCGCGGGCAAGCTCATCAACGATCCGTCCCTCTTCGACGCCGCCAACCGGCTCGCGGTCGGCGTCAACGAGTCGGCGATCCTGCGGTGGCTCATCAAGGACCGGCAGAAGTCGGGCATCAAGAAGGAATACGACGACTACGTCCGCGCCAAGTCGGCGCTGACGCCGACCCCCTCGACGCCGCAGTGAAGCTCCTCGTGACGGGCGGGGCGGGCTTCATCGGCTCGCACCTCGCGGACCGCCGCCTCGCCAAGGGCGACCGGGTCGTCGTTCTCGACGACTTCAACGACTATTACGACCCGGCGCGGAAGCGGGCGAACGTCGCGCCGCACGAGGGCGATCCGAGCTATCGCCTGGTGGAGGGCGACATCCGGGATCGCGCCCTCGTCTTCCGCCTCTTCGCCGAGGAGGGGTTCGACGCCGTGCTTCACCTCGCCGCGCGGGCGGGAGTCCGGCCGTCGCTCTCGCAACCCGTGCTGTACGAAGAGGTCAACTGCGTGGCGACGTGGCACCTGCTCGAGGCGGCCGCCGCCCACGGAAAACCGCGTTTCGTCTTCGCCTCGTCTTCCTCCGTCTACGGGATCAACTCGAAGCTTCCCTTCTCCGAGGACGACCCGATCGAGCGGCCGATCTCGCCGTATGCGACGACCAAGCGGGCCGGCGAGCTCCAGGTGTACAACGCCCATCACCTGCACGGCCTCCCGGCCATCTGCCTGCGCTTCTTCACGGTCTACGGCCCGCGCCAGCGCCCCGAGATGGCGATCGCGCGGCTGATCGGATGCCTCGATTCGGACTCGCCGTTTCCCTACTACGGCGACGGCTCCTCGCGGCGCGATTACACCTACATCGACGACATCGCCGACGGGGTCGAGGCCGCCCTCGAGAGCGGCATCCCTTTCGACATCGTCAACCTCGGCGGCGCGCGGCCCGTGACGCTCGCCGAGCTCGTCGCGGCCCTCGAGCGCGCCACGGGAAGGACCGCGCGGCTCGACCGCCAGCCGATGCCTCCGGGCGACGTGCCGGTGACGTTCGCCGCCGTCGAGAAGGCCGAGAGGCTCCTCGGATTCCGGGCGCGCGTGCCGCTCGAAGAGGGCCTGCGCCGCGCGGTCGAATGGTCGCGCGAGGCGGCGGCCGTGGGGAGCCGGCGATGAGCGGCAGCAACGCGGGGAGCGAGAACCCTTGAACATCTGCATGGTCGGGACCGGATACGTCGGCCTCGTGACCGGAGCATGCCTGGCCGACTTCGGCATGAACGTCGTGTGCGTGGACAAGGACGCCGCGAAGATCGCGGCGCTCCAGCGCGGGGAGATCCCGATCTACGAGCCGGGTCTGGAGGCGATCGTCTCGCGCAACGAGCGCGCCGGCCGGCTGCGGTTCACGACGGACCTGAAGGGCGCGATCGAGGAGGCGCTGGCCGTCTTCATCGCGGTCGGCACGCCGCCGAGACCCGACGGCTCGCCGGACCTCACGTTCGTCCGACAGGTGGCCGAGTCGATCGCGCTCCACATGAACGGGTACAAGGTCGTCGTGACGAAGTCCACCGTTCCGACGGGAACGGGCCGGATGATCGAGCAGATTCTCCGGGAGAAGAACGGCCGCCACGACTTCTCGGTCGTCTCGAATCCCGAGTTCCTGCGCGAGGGCTCGGCGGTCTCCGACTTCCTGAGGCCCGACCGCGTCATCATCGGCGCGAGCGACGCCCGTGCCGTCGAGGTCCTGAAGGAGATCTACGGCCCCCTCTACCTGATCGAGACGCCGTTTCTCATCACCGACGTCGTTTCGGCCGAGCTCATCAAGTACGCGTCGAACGGCTTTCTCGCGGTCAAGATCTCGTTCATCAACGAGGTCGCCCGGCTCTGCGAGCTGATGGGTGCGGACGTCCACGACGTGGCCCGGGGCATGGGCCTCGACAAGCGCATCGGCGGCAAGTTCCTCCACCCCGGGCCGGGCTTCGGAGGCTCCTGCTTTCCGAAGGACACGTCCGCCGTCGCCGACCTCGCCCGCCAGCAGGGGTACGAGTTCCAGATCATCGAAGCGACGATGCGGGTCAATAACGCGACCAAGGCGCGGATGATCGACGAAGATCGACGAGGCCGCCGGGCCGCTGCCGGGCAAGATCGCCGCCGTGCTCGGCCTCTCCTTCAAGCCCGAGACGGACGACATCCGGGAATCACCGGCCCTCGCCGTCGTGGCCGACCTGGAGCGCGCGGGCGCCTCGGTGCGCGCCTTCGATCCGGCCGCGATGGACAACGCCAGAGAACTGCATCCCCGGGTCCACTATGCGCGCGACGCCTACGACTGCGCCGCGGGCGCCGACTTCCTGGTGCTCGCGACGGAATGGAACGAGTTCCGCGCGCTCGACCTGCCGCGGTTGGGGACGCTCCTGCGCTCGAAGACGATGATCGATCTGCGCAACGTGTATGACCCGCCCGAGATGCGCGCCGCGGGCTGGCGATATGCCTGCGTCGGCCGCCCGTAGAGGATAAGGAAGGAGCCCGAAGACCGATGCGAGTCCTCGTCACCGGCGGCGCCGGTTTTCTGGGCAGCCATCTCTGCGAACGCCTCCTCCGGCGAGGGTCACGACGTGATCGCGATGGACAACCTGTTGACGGGAAACCCCCGCAACATCGCCCATCTCGATGCCGACCCGCGGTTCCGCTTCGTCCGCCACGACGTGACGCATTTCGTCTTCGTCGACGGTCCGCTCGACGCCGTTCTGCACTTCGCTTCGCCCGCCTCGCCGATCGACTACCTGGAGCTGCCGATCCAGACGCTGAAGGTCGGAGCCCTCGGAACGCACAACGCGCTCGGCATCGCGAAGGCGAAGAAGGCCCGGTTTCTCCTCGCCTCGACCTCGGAGGTCTACGGCGATCCCGCTGGTCCACCCGCAGCCCGAGACCTACTGGGGCAACGTCAACCCGATCGGCCCGCGCGGCGTCTACGACGAAGCCAAGCGTTTCGCGGAGGCCATCACGATGGCGTACCGGCGATCCCACGGCGTCGACACGCGCATCGTGCGCATCTTCAACACGTACGGAGAGCGCATGCGTCCGCGCGACGGCCGCGTCGTGCCGGCCCTGATCGGGCAGGCGCTGGCCGGACGAGCCGATGACGGTCTTCGGCGACGGCTCGCAGACCCGGTCGTTCTGCTACGTCTCCGACCTGATCGACGGCATCTATCGTCTGCTGCTCTCGGACGTGGGCGAGCCGGTGAACATCGGAAACCCCGCCGAGCTCTCGGTTCTCGACTTCGCCCGCACGATCCAGTCCCTGACCGGCACGAAGAGCGAGATCGTGTTTCGTCCGCTTCCCGAGGACGATCCGAAAGTCCGGCAGCCCGACATCTCGAAGGCGAAAGCGAAACTCGGGTGGGAGCCGAAGGTGGGGCTCGAAGACGGGCTCCGGCGAACGATCGCCTACTTCCGCGAGCTCGCCGGCTAGCTGGCTGCTGAAAAAGGGTGTGGGATGGCGTTACGAGCGCCGCGGGGTTGGATGCGAGGAAGCGCGACGACGGCGATGCGGGAGCATCGTCGCGCCGTCAAAGGCGTGCGAAAAGAGTCGAGCGATGACGCTCCCGCAGACGGCCCTGCGCCGCCGTAACCCGAAGGGTGGCCGGCACGTAAACGCCGGCTGAGCCGGCGTTCTCTACTGCCGGGAGGTCTGCCTCCGGTGGTCGAGTGGCCGGCGGCCGCCGAAGCGGGGAAGCGCCCGTTCTCGGTGCGCCGATCGTCGGACGCCGCATGCAAAGTGCCGGACACGACGCCCGCATCCATTTTTCAGCAGCCGGCTAGGTGCTGCCTTCCCCGTCGCTCCCGATGGCTTCGACCGGGCAGGAGTCCATCGCCTCCTGGCACCGGGCGCTCTCTTCCGCGGACTCGGGCTGCCGGAAGACGTAGGAATACCCCCGGTCTTCGTTGCGCTGGAAGTTCTCGGGGGCGGTCACCCGGCAGACGTCGCAATCAATGCACTGCGCGTCGACGTAGAACTTGCCGGGCACGCTCTCCGTAACCCGATCCTTGCGGTCCGCCATGAGGGCGCGAACCTTAGCACGGCCCTCCCGGGCCGACAAAATGAGGGCCGCATCAAGGACTCCGGCCGGGTCGGAGGCTGTCTTACACTGCTCGGCGTGCTCCGGCGACGCGGATTCCTCGGGCTGGCCGTCGGCGCGGCCCTGCTCGCGGCCTGCCGCCGCTCTCCCCTCCCCGAGGTCGAGCGCGCCGACCGGGACTCCGCCGCGGGCCGGCGCATCTTCGAGCGCAAGTGCGCGTCCTGTCACAACGGCAACGGGGACGGGAACACGATCACCGCGAGCCATTTCCCCTACGCGAACCTGATCGACGGCGTCTGGCGCTCCGACGGCACCCTCGCCGCGATCGAGCGGCAGGTCCGCGCCGGCCACGATCCCATGCCGCGATTCGAGGGCAAGCTCACGGACGAGGAGATCCGTCAGGTGTCGACCTACGTCGAGGCCCTCGCCCGCGCCGCGGAGAGGCGCCGCGGCAGGACCGAGACCGGGACGGCGGTGCGATGACCCGGAGGCTCCCGCTCTTTCCTCTGCCGGAGGTCGTCCTGCTGCCGGGGACGCTCCTGCCCCTCCACGTCTTCGAGCCGCGCTATCGGGCGATGGTGACCGATGCGCTTTCGGGCGATCGGACGATCGGGATGACGCTGCTCCGGCCGGGCTCGGACCCGTCGGCCCCGGCACCGCCGATTCACGCGATCGGGACGGCCGGCGAGATCGTCGAGAACGAGAAACTTCCCGACGGACGCTTCCATATCCTGCTCGAGGCTCGGTTCCGTTTCCGCGTGCTCGACGAGGAGCCGCCGGATCCGTATCGGATCGCCCGCGTGGAGCAGCTTCCGGCGGCCTCCTTCCGGGAGCCCGCCGAAGAAGAGCGTCACGTCACCTCCGCCGTCGACCTCTTCGCCGACGTCTCGCGCGCCATGGAGCTTCCCCCGCTGCCCCGCGAGTCGCTGTCGCCCGAACGCCTCGCCTCCGAGCTGGCGCTGCGCCTGCGCTATGCCCCTTCGGAGCTTCAGAGCCTCCTCGAGACCGACTCCCTCCCCTCGCGCTTCGAAGCCCTGCGAGGCCGGATGCTCGAGTGGAAGAGCCGCCTCCTCTTCCTCGCCCCCTTCCGGCCGAAGGACCTCGATCCCCGGCGGAATTGACAGGACGCCGGCCCTCGCCGGACTCCTACCTCGCGAGCGCCCCGCTTCGCCTCGGTCCCGCCTCCAGGAACGCCGGCGTCCACTCGACGATTCGCCAGCCGTGGGGCGTCTTCTTCAGACGTGCCACGTGCCGGACGGTCGCGACGCCGGCTCCCCCGATTCCGCTCGTCTGGCCCGGAGGGTCGTAGTAGACGAATTGTTTCGCGGTCACCACGACGATCCCGCCCGGACCCTCCTCGCGCGATTCGATCTCCTGGCTCGAGCCGCGATAGGCCTCCATCGGGGCGCGCACGACGCCGCGGAGGATCTGCGACTCGGCCGCCGCGCGCGCCGGCTCACCCTCCGTCAGGGCGGCGGCTGCCGGTGTGTCTTCCCGCGCCCAGGCCTCGGCGAAGGCGTGGAACACGCGCAGCGGAGCATCGACGACGAAATAGCGGTATGCCGCGATCGAGGCACCGGCGAGAAGGAGGAGTCCGAGGACCCGCTTCACTCGAAACGCGCGTCAGTTCGTCGACGCGTTCAGGGCACGCTCGTGGGCCCAGCTCCGGATCGCCTTGATCTGCTCCTCCATCGTCACCGCCAGCGGAACGGTGGCCGCGATCATCCGGTAGAGGTCGTCCTCGGTGATCGCCCGGCTCTCGGAATACGCATCCACGACCGCCGAGACGACGGCCTGCTCGATCTCGGCGCCGTTCCAGCCGTTGGTCGCCTTGGCCAGGAAGACCAGGTCGAATCGCGCGACGTCGCATCGGTTCTTCTTCAGGTGGATCGCGAAGATCTGCTTGCGCTCCTCCTCGTTGGGCAGATCCACGAAGAAGACCTGGTCGAACCGCCCCTTCCGGATGATCTCGGCCGGCAGGAGGTGAATGCGGTTGGCGGTCGCGGCGACGAAGACGAGCGCGCTCTTCTCCTGCATCCAGGTCAGGAATCCCGAGAAGATCCGCGACATCGAGGCGTCGCCGCCTTCCCGGTAGCCGCCGACCCCCATCTCGATTTCGTCGATCCACAGCACCGCCGGCGACACGGACTCGACCGAGCGCAGCGCGCGCAGGAACGTCATCTCCGGATTGTCGGTACCGAAGACGGCGTTCATGTCGAGCCGGAAGAGCGGCAGGTTCCAGAGGGTCGAGATGGTCTTGACGCAGAGGCTCTTGCCGCAGCCCGAGATGCCCATGAGGAGGATTCCCTTGGGAATCGGGATCCCGGCGTCGAGGGCATCCTTCGAGAACAGCGACATCCGCTTCATCAGCCACGTCTTCAGCACCGCGTACCCGCCGATGTCATCGAGCGAGAAGCGCGGAGGCACGAACTCCAGGACGCCCTCCTTGCGGGACATCTGCTCTTTCTCGGCCAGGATCTCGAGAAACGCGGCCTCGTCGAACGTCTTGCGGGCGCCGAACACCTTCGAGACGACGTGGCCGATCTCGTCGGCCGTCAGGCCCCGCATCGCGAGCGCGAGCCGCCGCATGTCCGGCTCGGCGATCGAGAGCCCCAGGCGCCGGCGCATGTGCCCGTCGAGGAGCTTCGAGATCTCGTTGTCGTCGGGCAGCTCGTACTCGACGACGTAGATCTCCTTCTTCGCCTCCTCCGGGATCGCCAGGCGCGGCGAGACGATCAGGACGTGGCGCCCTCGATCCTTCAGCGCCCGGTAGAGATCGCGCAACCGCCGCACGATCTCGGGACGTCCCGCCGTCGGAAAGTCCTTCAGCAGATAGAACCCCTTGCCCGTCGCCGCGAGGATCGCCTCGAGCGCCTTCAGCGGATCCCGCGTATCGGCCACGGGACTTCCATCCACGACGAGGCCATCCACGACCGACCACGTGCCGAAGGCGCAGGGCGCGCCGTAGAAAGTCTTGGCGAGATGCTGGGCCAGCCGCTCGACGCGGGTTTCCTCCCACGAGAGGACGTAGAGGATCGGATGGCCGCCGAGAAGGGCTTTGCGAATGCGCTCCATCGCGCGATTCGGGGCGGAAACCGGCGTCGTGACCGCGGCGCTCATTGTGGGGATTGTAACAAGCCTTCGCCGGCGGGGGCGGTTACAATGCCCGCACGATGGCGAATCCCGAACACTGGAAGCTCCTGGGGACGCCCGGCTGGAACGACTGGCGGATCAAGAACGCGAACGTCACGCCGGACCTGACGGGAGCCGACCTGGCCGGGATGGACCTGACCGGAAAGGACCTCAAGCGCGCCGACCTGACGCGCGCCGACCTCTCCCGGGCCAATGCCGCCGGCGCGGATTTCACGCGCGCGACGCTGCGGCACTCGAAGTGGGAAGCCGCGACGGCCGCCGGCGCGATTTTCGAGCACTGCGACCTCGATTTCCTCGATCTGGGCAAGGTGTTTCTCGCGGGCGCGCGTCTGCGCTCGGCGTCGCTCCAGAGCTGCGCCCTCACGGGCACCGACCTGGCCGGCGCCGATCTCTCGTTCACGCGCCTGGAGGGCGCGGACCTGTCGAACGCGAACCTCGCGGGCGCCACTTTGAGGGACGTCAACTTCCGCGGCGTCAAGCTCGCGAACACGAGCTTCGACGGCGCGGACCTGACGCGATCGATCATGGAAGGGATCTCGGCGGTCCGCGGCTCGTTTCCGAATGCCAACTTCGCCAACGCCAACCTGAAGACCTGCGACCTGACCGGCGCCGACCTTCGCCGGGCGAAGTTCACCTCCACGATCCTCCGGCAGGCCGCGCTCTCGGCGGCCGATTGCGAGCGGGCGGACTTCACCGACGCGGACATGGAGCTCGTCACCGCGGTCGAGACGAACTTCACCGGCGCCGGCTTCGACCGCGCGAAGCTGCGCAAGGCCGACCTGCGGCGCGCCGTCTTCCTCGACGCCGGCGGAAACGACGTGAGCTTCGCCGATGCGAAGCTGACCGAAGTGGACCTGCGCTCGGCGCGTTTCGAGAAGGCCACGTTCCAGGGCGCCGACCTCTCCAAGGTCGTCCTGCGGCGGTCGAACCTGAAGGCCTACAGCTTCGCCGGCGCCTCGTTTTCCGGCGCGGACCTGGCCGAGGTCCAGGCGG
This sequence comes from uncultured Acidobacteriota bacterium, assembly GCA_963738945.1. Lineage (GTDB taxonomy): Bacteria > Acidobacteriota > Thermoanaerobaculia > UBA5066 > Gp7-AA6 > DAHUXD01. The sequence continues at coordinate 398,249 of CAVTYD010000002.1, read as the reverse complement.
AGGGCGTCAACTTCTCGAGGTCCGACCTTTCCCTCGGCAGCTTCCGTCTGGCCAACCTGAAGCGCGCCGACTTTTCGAACTGCCGCGGGTTCGACGCGGACCTGTCCGGCTCGCTCCTGATCGGCGCGAACTTCGAGGGCGCGAGCCTGCAGGACGCGGACCTGCGCTTCGCGCGCGCGATCGGGGCGAATTTCAGCGGCGCGGAGCTGAAGGGCGCCGATCTCGCCAACTCGGACTTCAGCGAAGCGATCTTCAAGAAGACGAAGTTCTGGGGCGCGACCGCTCGCCGGGCCAAGCCTCCCCGGGGCAAGGGCCTCATGTTCGCGCTGTCCACGACGTTCTCGAAGGCGAAGGAGAAAAAGACCAAGGCCGCCGACGAGAAGGAAGCCAAGCGCCAGAAGCGGATCGCGGAGCTCGAGGCCGAGGCGGCGAAGAAGCCGCCCCATCGGACCGGAAAGCGCTAGGAGCTAGGACTTCGGCCGCGCGGCCGGAGTCGGCGCGGTCGTGGCCCGGCGGAAGGCCGCTTCGAGCTTTTCCATCGCGTCGGCATCCACGACGAAGCCTCCCGGGCGCGGCGCCGCCCGGGCGACCAGCCCGGAGTCCCGGGGGTACAGGGAGAGAGCCCAGGGAGCCCCGGCCTTGGGTCGCACCGTGACCGTGGCCGAGGGCTTTCCCAGAGCCTTGACCTGGCTCTCGTCGACGAAGTCCCCGGTCTTGACGTCCAGGAGCGCCGTCAGGACGTCATCGGCCGCGGCCGCCAGCATCGGCTTGCCGTCGGCCGTCCAGCCGCCGTCCTTCTGGACCAGCGCGTAGGCCGACTTCGGGAAGGCGGCCTCGACCCCGACGACGTCCCCCCGGCGGAATCCGAGAACGGTGTGGCCGCGGAACGCTTCGACCTCCTTCGAGAGCTCGTCCGCGATGTCCCGATCGACCGTCAGAACCTGGCCGTCGCGCCGTGCGTAGAGCGAGTTGCCGTCCGAGCGCGTCGCCCCGAAATCGACCGCCGTGGCGCCGCCCTTCGCGTCCGTGAGCACGACGTGAAAGAGCGGCGGCTCGAGGCCGAGCGAAGAGAGCTCCTGCGGGCCTCTCAGAAACTCCTTGGCGCGCAGCCCCGCGAGCTGGCTCGTCAGGTGATCGACTTCGGAGGATTCGGCGAGATCGGCCAGGGGCTCGGCGAGCCACCAGGACCCGTCCTTCTTCGTGAACGCCAGCTTGCCGCGGCCGCGCAGGATCTCGAGCCGCGCGGCGTCCGCCGCGGACGAGCCGAAGACGTCGCGGCTCTCGAAATCGTCGGCGCTCTTCCTGACCGAGGCCAGCACGGAGGCGGGCACGAACAGGACCTTCTCCGTCCCGGCCACGCGCGCGGCGACGGTGTCCGTGCCGGGGATGGCGGAGCCGAACTCGATCGATCGCGTGTTGGACGTCTTCGGATCCGACGCGTCGCTCCAGACGATCGTCGCCTTCGCCTCCGGCTTGTCGAGGCCGTAGTCCGAGGGCTTCGCGCCGGTTACATCCTCGGCGCTCGCGCGCTTCATCTCCGCGAGATCCGAAGCCATGCTTCCGACCGCAAACGTGTCGGCCGGGTATTTCACCGGCTTCAGCATCCGCCACCCCGCGTCTCCCGCCCGTTCGAACTCGAGCGTCTCGGCGCCGCGCGTGAGCGAGATCTTCGCGATGTGATCCTGCGGGATGTCCCAGTAGAGATCGCCCTTGCGCGCCCGCTCCTCGGTCGAGGGCATCTTCCGCTCGAAGAGGAGGATGAAGGCGAACAGGGCGACGACGACCGCGGAGAGGACGAGGAGCTTCTTCGGAGACATCGATGTGGCGGCGCAGGCTCAGTCGCGGCGCCGGTACCAGACCCAGAGGCCGAGCAGGACCGCGAGGCCCGGAAGGCCGGCCATCGCGGCCCAGCCGATCCGCTCGACCTGGGCCTCGGTCAGCGAGAGCGCCGTCTGGGCCGGGGTCTTCGGCGCGATGCCGATCTGCTTCTCGCTTCCGGCGAGCCAGTGTGCCGCGTTGGCGAAGAGCATTCCGTTGGCGCCGTTCTCGATCGCTCCGTTCGTGGCGAAGCGGGAGTTTCCGATCACGACGAGGCGCGGCGCCCTCGCATCCGCCTTCTTCTCGTCGGCGGCCGACAGCGCGACGGCGATCGAAACCGGGCCGGGCGTGTCGTCCTTGTCCTTCTTGATCCCCGCGTCGAGATTCTTGAGGTTCGTCTCGCCCCAGCCGTCCGGAGACGTCTCGATGAGCATCGTCTCGGCGAGGCCCTCCGGCGGCTTCTCCGCCTTCGTCACGGAACGCGCCAGAGGAAGGACGACGGGCAGGCCCTCGGCCGACAGGCTGCTGACGATCGGGCTCGAGCCGTAGTGGTTGGCGAGCAGCGTCTCCGCCCCCACCATCGGCAGGGCGTTGGCGGGATCGACGACGAGGTCGTCGCCGAGCTTGATCCCGTACTTGCCGAGCAAAGCGCCGAAGCCGAGGTCGGCCGGCGGCGCTCCCGGCCCGGGAAGGATCGGGTCGAGCAGAAGGAGCGCGTGGCCGCCGCCGGCCAGGTACTTCTCCAGCGCTCCCGCCTCCGGGTCGAGGAAGGCCGTGCGCGGGCCGGCCACGATCACGAGATCCGCGTCCGCGGGGAGGTTGTCCTTGCCGAGGCCGTCCCAGACGCCGACCGTCATGTTGCTGCGGTCGAGGATCTCCTTGGCATCCGCGAAGCCGCGCATCCGCTCACTCGAGTCGATGGCCGCCTCGCCGTGGCCCTTGGAAAAATAGACCTTCGGCTGGCGCGCCTCCGTGACGGACAGAATCGCCGACGTGAACGCCTGCTCGCCCTTGAACGCCTTGACGGTCGGCTGGCCTCCGCCCATGCCCATGCCCGCGAAATCGAAGTCCGCGAGCTTGCTCTCCTCGACGTAGTTCTTGCGGTCGCCGCTGCGAAAGACGACCGTGTTCTCCTTGATGCCGGCCTCGTTGACGAGGGCCTGGGCGCGGGCCGGATTGCGCTGGGGGTCGAGGTACTCGACCTCGATCCTGGAGCTGCGCGCCTGGTATCGGGTCAGCAGCTCCTTCACGTCGGGAAAGAGGGCCGGCGAGGAGCTCGGCGTCATGAAGACGGTGACCCTCACGGGCTGTTTCAGGCCGTCGAGGATCTTCTTCGTGGTTTCGGACAGCGAGTAGATCTGCGTATGGGTCCAGTCGAAGCGCTTCCAGTGGCGCATCGCGAGGTAATTGACGCCGAGGAAAACGGCCGCCGCGAGAAGAATGCCGGCAGCGGACGTCCCGAGGCGCGTCGAGCGCGCGCTCACGGCGTCTCCTTCTTCGAGGCGAGGACGGTGCTGGCCAGGAGCAGGAAAAGAACCGTCCCCGACAGGTAGTACACGAGCCGGCGCGTGTCCACGACGCCGCGCGCGAATTCGTCCATGTGGTCCCAGATGTTCAGGTAGCCGATCAGGCTCTGCCGGGCCGGATCGGCGCCGGACTCGAAGAGGCCGACCGAGAAGACCGGGATCAGCATCGCGAAGGCGAGGATCGCCGCAAGGATCTGGTTCTTCGTCACGGCCGATGCGAACGTGCCGATCGCCAGAAAATAGGCTCCGAGCAGCGCGATGCCGACATAGCCGCCCGCCACCGAGCCGAGGTCCACCTCGGTCTTCGAGCGGATGTAGAGGATGAAGAACAGGCTCGGGAGCCACAGCACGAGAAAGAACCCGAGCGCGCCGAGAAACTTGCCGACGACGACCGTCCCCTCGGAGACGGGCGAAGTCAGGAGAACCTCGAGCGTGCCGGAGCGCCGCTCCTCCGCGAGCAGGCGCATCGTGAGGATCGGAACGATGAAGAGCGTGAAGATCCAGAAGAACGTATTCGTGAACATCAGGGACAGGAATCGCTCGTGGGGAGCGCCGGGTCGCGCGAGGAACGCCACGATGCGAGAGAAAATCCAGCCGTTCAGGAACATGTAGGCCGTCAGGATCACGTAGGCGAGGGGCGAGAAGAAGTACGCGCGCCACTCCCGTCCCACGATCGCGAAGAGCTTCTTCACGATGCGGGCTCCTCCGGACCGGCGGCCGGGAGGGGTTCGGCCGCGGCGGCCGCTTCGTCGTGGCGGGTCAGACGGACGAAGACGTCCTCGAGCGACAGCATCTCGCGGGCGAGCTCGCGGAGCACCCAGCCGCGCTCGACGGCGAGCCGGAAGACGTCCTCCCGCGGGTCCGTCCCGTGGGCGCAGATCAGCCGCAGGTGCGTCTCGCCCGGAACCTCCGACGCCTCGACCGCCGTGACGCCGGGCAGCCCTGCCACGGCCTCCCGCGCGGCGACGGTGCCCCGCACGACGACACGCACGGCGGGGCTGCCCGCGAGCCGGCCCCGCAGCTCCGACGGCGTGCCTTCGGCGACGATGCGGCCGCGGTCGATGATGAGAACGCGGTCGCAGACGGCCTCGACCTCGGGAAGGATGTGCGTCGAGAGAAGAACGGCACGGTCACGCCCGAGCTCCCGAATCGTCTCCCGAATCTTGATGATCTGGACGGGGTCGAGCCCGATCGTGGGCTCGTCGAGGATCAGAACGGGGGGCTCGTGCACGAGCGCTCCGGCGAGCGCCGTGCGCTGGCGGAACCCCTTCGAGAGATTCTCGATCCGGCGGTGCGCGACCTCGCCGAGGAGACAGCGGTCGATGGCCTGGGCCACGCGGCTCCGGATCGCGCTTCCCGGAACGCCCTCGAGGCGGGCGCGGAACGCGACGTACTCGGAGACGCGCATCTCGGGGTACGTGGCCGCCGATTCGGGCAGGTACCCGAGCGCCCCCCGCGCGGCCGCCGACTGACGGACGACGTCGTGGCCCGCCACGCGCGCCGAGCCGGAGCTCGGCGGCAGGAAGCCGGTCAGGACGCGCATCGTCGTCGTCTTGCCGGCCCCGTTCGGTCCGAGGAACCCGACGATTTCTCCGCGCTTGACGGAGAACGTCACGTCATCGACGGCGAGACGGGTCGGGTATCGTTTCGTGAGTCCTTGTACTTCGATCATCCGAAACCGCGGTTACAAATCGCGGAAGAATAAACCATATTCCCGAAAAAGCCGTCCCGTATGATGGAAACCGTGATTGCCGTCGACCACGTGTCCAAGACCTATGGAAGGCTGGCCGGGCGGACCCGGGCCCTCGACGGCGTCTCGCTCGAGATCCAGCGGGGCGAAACGGTCGGCCTGATCGGCCCGAACGGGGCCGGGAAGACGACACTGCTCTCCTGCCTCCTCGGCTTCCTGCGCCCGGACGCCGGCCGCATCACGATCGACGGCCGGGAGGTCGACGACCTCGACGTGCGCGCGCGGACCGGATACATGCCCGAGCGGCTCGGGTTCGATCGCGACCTGACGGGCGCGAGCTTCCTCGCGTTCCACTGGCGCCTCTCCGGGGGCGATCCGTCGCGGAGCGGCGCCGAGACCGCGGCGGCCGCCGAACGGGTGGGCCTCGACCCCGCCGCGCTCCACAAGAAGCTCCAGACCTACTCGCGCGGGATGCTCCAGCGCATCGGCGTGGCGCAGGCGACGCTCGGAAGCCCCGATCTCCTCTTCCTCGACGAACCGGCCTCCGGAACGGATCCGCTCGGCGTCGCGATCGTCCGCGATCAGATCCTCGCCGCGAAGGCGCGCGGCGCGACGGTCGTCCTGAACTCCCACCAGCTCGCCGAGGTCGAGCGCGTGTGCGACCGCGTCGTCTTCATCGAGAAGGGCCGCCTCTCCCGGACCGAGACGCTGCGAGGCGGGACGGCGTCCCGGCGCCGGACGGTCGTGCGGGTTCCGGCGGATCGACTCGAACCCGCGCTGGCCGTGCTCGCGCAGGCCGGGATCGCCGCCGAGCCGGGCCCCGACGCCACGCTCCGCCTGGCGGCCGCCACCGAAGAAGACGTCTCGCGTGCCGTCAAGTCCCTGGCCCTCGCCGATGTTCCCGTCCTCGAGGTCCGGTCCTCGGCCGACCTCGAGGAGCTGTTCCGGGAGGCAGAGCCGCGGCGGGAGGCGCGGCCCGAAGACCATTCGGGCCTGGACTCCCTGAAGGATCCGTCATGATGGAAATGGCGCGCCGCTTCCTGCGGCAGAGATTTTCGAACGTCGGGATCCTCGTGGCGCTGTCGGCGCTCGCCCTCGCGTCGGCCTCCCAGATCGTGGCGAGCGGCGGGCGGGCGGGTTTCGAAATCGGGACGCTCGGGCTCCTGATTCTCGCCGCCGGTTGCGTGGCCCGGGACGCCTCGGGCGGCGCGCTGCAGATGATCCTCTGCCGTCCCATACGGCGCAGCGAGTACCTGCTCGGCCGCTACGTCGGGATCCTGGCCGCCTTCGCCTCCTTCCTCCTTGCCGCCGCGGGGCTCGGCGTCGCGTTCGGCCGCGTCTTCCTGCCGATGCTCGGCTCGCCGGCCGTGAGCTTCGCCTGGGGAACGTTCGCCCTCCAGCTGCTGGCCGCGTTTCTGGGAGCGCTCGCGACCGCCGGGGCGATCCTCCTGCTCTCGACGTTTCTGCCCGGCTACGGCGACGTGCTCGGCTTTCTCCTGCTCACGCCGCTCTTCGCCCTTCCCGCGATCGCCGCCCGCGTGCTCCAGGCCCCGGCACTGGATCGGCTGGGCGCCGTCCTCCGCGAGAACCTGCTTCCCTCGCTCGATTGGGCCGCCGTGCTCCAGGGCCGGCACCCGCTGGATGCGGCGACGGGCCGCTGGATCCTCGCCGTCGTGGTCTACGTCATCGGCGCGCTCGCTCTCTTCAGCCGCCGGGAGTTTGCTTATGGACAGGATTGACGCTTCGTCCGGCCCGCGGTCGCAGTCCCGGCTATCGCCGGTGCTGCTCTGGATTCTCCTTGCCGCCGCGCTCTTCCGGATCGTCACGGCCGTGATGGACCGGTCCGGAGTGGAGGGAAGCGGCCTCGTGCGCTGGCAGCCCCACGAGAGCGCGGCGGCTCTCTCGCGGACCTCGGGCAAGCCCGTCCTCTACGAATTCTCGGCGGCGTGGTGCGGCCCGTGCAAGCTGCTCGACCGCGAGTGGGAGGATCCGGCGATCGCGGCGATGGTGAACCGGTCGTACGTGCCGGCCCGGGTCATCGACCGGCAGCGCGAGGACGGCAGCAACACCCCGGAGGTGGCCGACCTCCAGCGGCGCTACGAGATCGCGGGCTTCCCCGCAATCGTGGCCGCGGCCCCGGACGGGCGCCTGCTCGGAAAGCTCGAAGGGTACGGGGGCCGGGCGCGGCTCGAAAAGTTCCTGGAGAATCCGGCCGCGCCCTGACCGCGCCGTCCCTCAGTCCTCCTCGTCGTCGAGGTTTCCCGAGCCCGTCCGGATCGACACGGGTCCGTTTTCCGTCGAGAGGCGCACGATCACGGGACCGTCGCCGAGCTCGAGCCGCTTGTGATCGTCGTCCCAGCTGCGGCGCACGCCGTTGCAGGCGTCGCCGTGGCACTGGAAGGGAGAGCGTCCGAGCGACTCGACCAGGGTTCCGGACTTGTAGCCGGCGGGTACGGCGAGGGAAAGCGGCCCGTTAATCGCCCGCGCATCGAGTCCGGCGCCCGTCCAGGACACGCCCGACAGGGAGACCGCGATCGGGCCGTTTCTCGTCTCGACTCTGAGCTTCCCCGACTGACCGGCGACGGCGATCGGGCCGTTCTGCGCGCGCGCGTCGATGTCGCCCGAGGAGCCGCGGATCGAGATCGGCCCGTTTTCCGACCGGAGCACGACGCGGCCCGACAGTCCCGAGATCCCGACCGGGCCGTTGTCCGCGGAGAGCTCGATGGCCGCCCCCCGCGGCGCCTCGATGAGCAGGTAGCCGACCCAGTTCTCCGAGTCGGGACCCGAGGCCGAGAGCGTTCCTCCCGAGTTGGAGATCCGGATCGCGTCGAGGTTCGCCCGGGTCTCGGCGCCCTTGCACAACGTCACCTTGAAGTCGGCGCGATCGGCGCCCCGCACCGAGATGCCCGAATTCTCGGCGGCGTCGACCTTCAGGGGCTGGCCCGCCGCGACCGGGATCGTCTGGGTCGTTTCGTCGCGAAGCGCCGGCCGGTCGTCGAAGTCGATCGACAGGTCGCTGCACGAGGCGAAGTCGTCGCCGTGCTGCGTCGAAATGCTCCGGTCGTGGCGATGATGGCCGGCCCGGGCCGTCGCCGGTCCGAGGAACAGGGCGGCCGAAAGGGCCGCCGCCGAGAGAGCTCGCGATGTCGTCATGTCGTCCTCCGTTCCGGAGACGCCGGCCCGGGACGGAGGTTTCGCTCGGGCGGGCTCAGTCCTCGGAGACCACGACCGGCCCCCCCGTCCGGACCAGGGCGACGGCCGACCCCTCGGCCTCGGTCAGGGGCTTCTCCCACCATTCGCCGTTGCGGCCGCCGACCTCCGTGTAGCTCCCGGCGGGAAGAACGCCGACCGAGCGATTGCGGCCCGACTGCTTGGCCAGGTACATCGCCCGGTCCGCGAGCTTCAGGACCTCGGTGAAAGCAAAGGTCCGCGTCGAGTCCGGGTACCAGGGGAACGGGGCCCATCCGACCGAGCACGTGCGGCGGATCTTGTGGCCGCCGCCGAGGTCGAAGGGCTCGGAGCCGACCGACTGCATCACGCGGCCGGCGAGAACGTCGCCGCGGGAGCGGTCGGCGTCGCGCGAGATCAGCAGAAACTCCTCGCCTCCCCATCGGATCAGGCGATCCGAGTCGCGCACGACGTGCGTGAGGCGGCGCGCCATCTCCGCCAGCACGCCGTCGCCCCGGTCGTGGCCGTAGTCGTCGTTGATCTCCTTGAAGTGATCGATGTCCACGATGTAGAAGATCAGGTCGCAGTTGCGCGGCCGGTTCTGAGCCGGCGTCGAATGAACGCGCAACGTCCGGTTGACGTCGTCCTCGATCACCGTCGAGAAGAACCGGCGGTTTCGCGCGCCGGTGAGAGCGTCCGTGAAGGACGCCTCGCGCAGCTCGCGGTTGGCCGCGGCGAGTTCCGCGCTGCGGGCCGCGACCGCCTCCTCCAGGCGCCGACGCTCGGCTTCGAGGTGGCGCGTCCGCCAGCGGACGAACGCGACGAGCGCGGCCGCCGCGACGACCAGCCACAGAATCTTCGCCCAGATCGTCTGCCACCAGGCGGCCCGCACCTGGAGCTGGAAGACGGCCGGAGCCCGGGACACCTTGCCGTCGGCCGCGACGCACAGGACCTCGAACCGGTAGCTTCCGGTGGGCAGCGCGGGGAAGCGGGCCTCGGTCAGCTCGGTTTCGGTGTACTGGTCGACGAGGCCGACCATGCGATGCCGGTAGCGCACGCGGCTCGGCTCGAGGAAAGTGAGGCCCGCCCAGGACACGCTGAAGTTGCGCTCGCCCGACTCGAGGACGGCCGGCTGCAGCGGGTTGAGCCCGCGGCTTCCGGCCTGCGCCGCGGTGATCACGATGGGCGGCGGCGGCTCGGGGGCGGGTGTCGTGCCCGCCTGGAATCGAATCAGACCGCGGCTGGAGCCGAGCCACACGGTGCCGTCGTCCTCGGCGAAGAATGCGTTCTGATCGAGGTCGTCGCTGATCATGCCGTCGGGCTTGCCGTATCGGGCGACGTGCTTCCAGTCGGGGCCGAACACGTCGGCGCCCGTCCCGGTGCCGATCCAGATCGAACCCGCGGCGTCGCGTCCGACCAGCACGACCTTGTTCGACACCAGCCCGTTGACCGTCGAGAGCGGCTGGACCGTCATCCGGTCGCCCTCGATGACGACCTTGGCGGCCCCGATCGACTCGCGGTATGCGACCACGGCGCTGCCGTCCGCGGCAAAGGCGATCGACGACAGGAAGTCGTCGCGCAGGCCGTCGCGTGTCGTGAAACGCCGGGGCGACGTCCCCGTCAGGCGCAGGATCCCCTGCCGGCTCGCGGCGTAGAGGGTTCCCGCCGGATCCTCGGCGAAGGCCCGGACGTTGTCCGGCGCGTCGCCCCCGACCGAGACACGCTCCAGGGTCGCCGAAGGCGCGCCGGCCGGCAGCCGGTAGAGTCCTTCGACCGCCCCGACCCAGACGTCCCCGTCGGGCCGCACGCGGATCGCCGCGACCCGGAACTGCTCGGGCGAAGTCCCGGGCGGCACGTACCGGCGGACCCCCCCGTCGGGCAGGAACCGCGTCACGCCGCCCGGCCAGGACCCGATCCAGAGGCTGCCGTCCTCGCCGCCGGCGAGCGCATTGATCGTGTTGCCGCCGAGGCCGTCGCGGACGTCGTAGCTCTTGACCTCTCCGGTCCGAAGATCGATGCGGTCCAGCCCCTGCTCGGTTCCGACCCAGATCGGGCCCGGCCCGCTCTTCGACTTCGGCCGGGCGATGGACCAGACGACCTCCTGCGACAAGCCGTCGTCGCGCGTCCAGTTGGTGAACTGTCCGCGTCCGAGACGACGGTCGAGGCCGCCGCCGAGCAACCCGATCCAGAGAGACCCCTCGCGATCCACGAGCGTCGAGAGGGCCGCATCGGAGGCGAGCCCCTCGCGCCTCCCGATCAGACGCCACGAGCCCTGGTCCTCGTAGGCGAGACCCTGCACGGTCGGGACGAGCAGCTCGCCGTGGTCGTCGAAGGCGAGGCGGCCCACCTCGCTCGATTCGGGCAAGCCCTCGTCGTCGCGCTCGAACTTCTGGCCGCCGCGCGGCAGACGGTAGAGGTGCTTGACCGTACGAACCCACAGCCGTCCCGCCGGATCCGACTCCACGTCGTCGATCGTTTCGTCGGAGGGAAGTCCCCGCGGACGGCCGAACTCGATCGCCCGGCCCGACTCCTTGCGGTAGAGGCGCCCCGCGCGGGCGTAGTACAGCGCCCCCGACGCGTCCACGTGAACTCCGACGACCGGCCCCTCGCCGAGCGCGTTGGCCTCCCTGTCGAACTCGTACCGGTCGTTCTTCCCCGAATAGAGGCCGCGGTCCGTTCCGACGTAGATGGTGCCGGCCGGGTCGGAGGCCAGCCCCTCGTGACCGATCGCAAACGGTCCCAGGCCCGACTTCTCCCCGAGGACGACGAAGCGGTTGCCGACCAGGCGCGCCAGGCCGGCGCCGGTCGCGGCATAGAAACGGCCCTCCGCCGTCTCGAGGAGCTGATAGATGCGAGTCTGCGGAAGCCCCTGTTCCCGTCCGAATCTCGTGAACTGCCGTCCGTCGAACCGAAAGAGGCCGTCGTCGGTCCCGGCCCAGAGGTAGCCGACGCGATCCTGGATGACGCATTCCACGGACGTATCGGAGAGTCCCTCCTCCTGCGCATACGTCCGGAACGTGAAGCGTCCGAGGAACGACACGGGGCGCGCGGCCGCCGGAGGCGGCTCGGCCGCCGCGAATCCGCCGGCGGCGATCCAGGCGGCCGCCAGACGCAGCACGGCGCCGAAGAGACGCCGTCTCGAGGCTCCGGGGTCGCTTGAGGTGCGCACGGCGGTCTGTTTGCTGGGAACGGGAATGCCTTCCCATTATAGGGTCGCGAGAAGGGCCGAGCGCCCGGCCGGGAGAGCTACCGCCGCGGATCGCCGGAGTCGCGGCGCGCCGGAATCGCGGACGAGCCCTCGGCGCTCGCGGCGGAACCGAGAAACGGGCCGGTGACGCTGCGCGGATTCGTTCGCAGGTCTTCGGGTGAGCCTTCGGCCACAATGCGGCCGCCGGCTTCACCGCCTCCGGGACCGAGCTCGACGATCCAGTCGCAGGCCTCGAGAAACCCCAGGTTGTGCTCGACGGCGAGGATCGAGTGACCGCGCGCGATCAAGCGGCGCAGCGTGGCGAGGAGGCGATCCACGTCGCGGGCGTGGAGGCCGGTCGTCGGCTCGTCGAAGAGAAACAGCGCTCCGCGCGAGGATGCCGGCCGGATGCCGAGGAAGGCCGCGAGCTTCAGCCGCTGGGCCTCGCCCCCCGAGAGAGTGGCCGTCGGCTGGCCGAGCCGCACGTAACCGAGCCCCGCCTCGAGCAGCGGCTCGAGCCGCTTCACGATCTTTTCCTCCGACGCGAAGAACGCGGAAGCGTCCTCGACCGTCATGTCGAGCACGTCGTCGATGTTCTTGCCCCGGAGGCGAACGCCGAGCACGCGGGCCTGGAACCTCCTCCCGTCGCAGACGTCGCAGCGCACCGTCACGTCGGCCAGAAACTGCATGTCGATCGTCTGCCACCCCGTCCCCCGGCACGCCTCGCAGCGTCCGCCCACGGAGTTGAAGGAGAAATCCCGCGCCGTGATTCCGCGCGATACGGCACGGGCCGAGCGGGCGAACAGCTGCCGGATCTCGTCCCACGCCTTGGTATAGGTCACCGGGTTCGAGCGCGCGGAGCGGCCGAGGGGACTCTGGTCGACCAGCAGCAGGTCCGAGATCGCCTCGAAGCCCTCGATGCGGTCGTGCTCCCCGACGTCGAACTGAGCCGCCCCCTTGACCCGCCGGGCGTAGGAGTTGTGCAGGATGTCCCGGACGAGCGTGGACTTGCCCGAGCCCGACACGCCGGCCAGAGCGACGAGGCGCCCGAGCGGCAGGCGGATGGTGAGGTTCTTCAGGTTGTGCTCGCGCGCGCCGACGACGGTGAGAGCGCCCTCGGCGCGGCGGAAGGGAACGATGCGCGTCGGGCCGCGCGTCGCCCGTCGCGAGCCCGCGCTGGAAGGCGACGCCCGGCGCCGCAGAAGCTCGCCCGTCGCCGAAGCCTTCACGCGCGCGAGCGCGCGAGGCGTCCCGGCGAACAGAACGTGGCCGCCGTGGCTGCCCGCGTCGGGGCCGAGGTCGATGACGTGGTCGGCCGCTTCGATCGCCTCCGGGTCGTGCTCGACGACGACCACCGTGTTGCCGCGGTCGGCGAGGCGCCGGAGGATTCCGAGAAGGCGCCGCGTGTCCACCGCGTGGAGACCGATCGTCGGCTCGTCGAGCACGTAGAGCGTTCCGGTCAGCGCCCCGCCGAGCGCCGACGCGAGGCCGATCCGCTGCGACTCGCCCCCGGAGAGCGTCCGCGCCGCGCGCGAGAGCGTCAGGTAGTCGAGACCCACGTCGTTCATGTACCGGACGCGTGCCCGCAGCTCCGCGACGACCGAGGACAGGCGCTCCTCCTCCGGGGCGGAGAGCGAGAGGTCGTCGAAGAACGTCTTCAGCTCCGCCAGCGGCAGATCCGCGAGCTCGGCGATCGTGCGTCCGCGAAACCGCACCCACAGCGCCGGCGGCGCGAGGCGGGCGCCCCGACACGCGTCGCACAGCGTGTAGGCGCGATAGCGCGCGAGCAGCACGCGGACGTGGATCTTGTAGCGCTTGGTCTCGAGCCAGTCGAAGAATCCGAGGACGCCGTAGAAATCGCCGCGGCCCCGGAGGAGCACCTCGCGCTCGTGGGCGGACAGCCGCGAGACGGGCACGTCCGTGCGAACGGAATAGCGGCGACAGGCTCGAAACAGATCGTCGTAGGCGGATTCGTACGCCGGTGTGTTCCAGGGGGCGACCGGCCGCTCCGCGAGGGTGAGGCTGCGGTCCGGGATCGCCTTCTCGAGATCCACTCCGATCACCCGCCCGAAGCCCTGGCAGGACGGACACGCGCCGAGCGGCGAGTTGAAGGCAAAGAGCGGCGGCGTCGGGTCCCGGAACTCCCGGCCGCACTTCGGACAGTGCAGGCCGCGACGAAACGTCCGGACGCGGTCGCCGAGACGCGCCTCGAGCGCGCCGGCCAGCGTGAATGCCGTCTCCGCCGCGGAGGCGAGCTCGGGCCGCGACGCCGCGCCGACGACGAAGCGCCCGACCACCAGGCGAAGGCGCCCCTCCGGGTCCACGAGACCCGCCGTGTCTTCCCCGATCTCCACGATCTCTCCGTCGGGAGTCAGGGCGCGGAAGAAGCCGCCCCGCTTGTACTCCGCGATCCGGGCGGCCTCGGTCGGGCCGCGCTTGCGGCGCGGCGGCGGCGATCCGGCGTCTTTCCAGGGGATCGGGGCGACCAGCACGGCTCGGGAGCCGTCCTCCGAGGCGCAGAGCTCCTCGACGGCGCGGTCCACTCCGCCCGGCACGGCCGCCTCGCCGCAATCCGGGCAGGAGGTCGTGCCGCCATGGGCGAAGAGCAGCCGGAGGGAATCGTGGATCTCGGTCTGCGTCCCGACGGTCGAACGGGCGTTGCGGACGCCGTTCTTCTGCTCGAGGGCGATGGCCGGCGGAACGGGCTCGAGCGAATCGACGTCGGGACGATCGAGCCGTTCCAGAAACTGCCGCGCGTAGGTCGACAGCGACTCCGCGTAACGGCGCTGCCCCTCCGCGTAGAGCGTATCGAAGGCGAGCGACGACTTGCCCGAGCCGGACACGCCCGTCACGACCGTCAGCCGCCCGAGCGGAATGTCGGCGGAGACGTTCTTCAGGTTGTGGGTCCGCGCTCCTCGGATGCGAATGGGAGACGGACGGAGGGAGTTGGGCTTCTTCACCGAAACGGCGAATGTATCAGGAATCGGACGTCCGATCCTCAGCCCCCGTGGACCGGGCAGATCGTCGTCGGCGCCGTTCCCTCGAGAAAGACTTCCGACGTCGTCTGAGGGCAGCGCGGCCCGGCGAGAAATCCGGTCGTCGGATCGATCTCCGCGGTCACGATGTCGGACGGCACCGGAAATCCTTCCGCGAAATACTGCGACGGAATCGACTTCGAGAACTCCGCGAAAATCGGCACCGCGGCCTGGGTCCCCGAGAGATTCAATCCGCGGTTGTCGTCGTACCCGACCCAGACCGCGGCGAGGAAACGCGGCGAATAACCCACGAACCAGGCGTCGCGGCCGTCGTTGGTGGTCCCGGTCTTGCCGGCCAGCGTGCCCGCCAGGCCCTTGCTGCGCGCACCCGCCCCCGTTCCGTGATTCACCGCGCCCTGAAGGATCGAATTGACGAGGTACACCGCATCCGCGGGCAGGGCGAGGCGCAGAGTCGCGGCCTTGCGGTCGAGAACCCGGCCGTCGCCGGTCATCACGCCCACGATCGCATTCGGCGGCACGCTGACGCCGCTGTTGGCGAAGACCGAGTAGGCCCCGGCGATCTCCATGGGCGAGATCTCGAAGGCGCCGAGGGCGACCGACGGATAGCCGCGCAGGCGCGACCCGATCCCCGCGTCGCGGGCCGCGCCGAGGACGTAGTCGAGGCCGGCCATCAAGGAGACGCGCACGGTCGGAATGTTGATGGAGCGCTCGAGCGCCTGGCGCGCGGACATCGGCCCGCGGTAGTCGTTGTCGTAGTTGCGCGGCGTCCACATCTCCTCGTCCGTCTTCTGGCCCCACTCGACGGTGATCGGGGTGTCCATCAGGATCGTCGCCGGCGTGACGGGAGGATCGAGGTCCCGGCGCGCGAATCCCGCCAGGTAGACGAACGGCTTGAAGAGACTTCCCGGCTGGCGGTGCGCCTGCGTCACGCGGTTGAACTGCGAGAGCCTGTAGTCGCGCCCGCCGACGAGCGCGCGCACGCCCCCGGTCTGGGGCTCGAGGACGATGAGCGCTCCCTGGAGCGGCGCCTGCTTCGAGGCCGAGGCCAGGCGCTTGTACGCCTTCTCGAGATTCTCGAGCCCCTGGGTCACCGAGCGCTGCGCCGCCTGCTGGACGTCCACGTCGAGCGTCGTGTAGATCTGGAGCCCCTCCGTCTCGAGCTCGTGGCCATAGCGCTCCGCCAGCTCGCCCTTCACGAAGTCCACGAAGTGCGGCGCGCGGGTCCGCTCCTCGACCCGCGCCTTCGGCGTCACGGGCTCCGCGAGCGCCGCCTCGAGGGCCGCGTCGTCGATCTTCCCCTCCTCCCGCATCAGGTGCAGGATGAGGTCGCGCCGCTGGCGCGTGCGCTCGGGGCTGCGGAAGGGCGAGTAGGCGTTGGGAGCGCGAATCATTCCGGCGAGCGTGGCCGCCTGGGCCAGGTCGAGGTCCGAGAGCTCGATCCCGAAATAGTAGCGGGACGCTTCCCCGACGCCCGTGATCGCCACGCCCCCGCGGCGGCCGAGGTAGATCTCGTTCAGGTACGCCTCGAGGATCTCGTCCTTCGAGTAGCGGGCGTCCAGGATCACCGCCATGACCGCCTCGACGGTCTTGCGCCGCACCGTCCGCTCCGGCGAGAGGTACAGATTCTTGACGAGCTGCTGCGTCAGCGTCGAGCCGCCCTGCTTCATTCCGCCGGTCATCGTCTTGAAGACCGCCCCGAGCAGGCGCCGCACCGAGACGCCGGTGTGACGGTAGAAGTCGCGGTCCTCCGTCACGAGGACGGCGTTCACGAGGGCCGGCGGCACGTCCGGAAGGCGGACGACGGTCCGATCCTCGAGCTCCGCGCCGAAGACCGAGCCGAGCCTCTCGGGCTCGAGGATCAGGGCGGGGACCGCGCTGCCGGCTCCGTCGGTCAGCGACTTGACGCGCCCGCCCGACAGGACGATGCGCACGTCCTGGCCCGGGAACGTCCGCCCCGGGTAGCGGAAGCCCCGCGTGCGGACCTCGAGACCGTCCTTTTCGCGCCGATAGTGGCCCGGCCGGTCGGGCGGGTCGTCGACTTCCCGGTAGTAGAGCCGCGAGAGCTTCGCCGCCAGGCTCCCGATCGACGACGCGTCGCCGGGGCGCAGAACCCAGAGATCGGAATAGATCCGAGAGGGCAGATTCCAGCGCCGCCCGTCGAAGCGGCGGACCACGCGCGCCGTAAAGTACGCCAGACCCAGCACGCCGGAGAGCAGCAAGCCGCCGAAGACGGCGAGGATCGGCAGCCGGTGCCGGTCGATCCAGTCGAGCAGAAAGACGTCGCGGACCTCGGGCGATTCCTCGTCCACGGCCGGAGGATAACGTCATAACATCCCGTCCGCTTGTCGAAGAAGCGGCGCCAGACCGGCACGAACGAGACCGCCGAGCGCGGCGCGAAGCGCGACGCCGGCGCCATCGTCGGAGCCGCGGCGCTCGGCCTCGTGCTCGCCGGAACGGCGCTGGCGGTGGACACGGAGGCCGGCGCGGCGTTCGACGCGCCCAAGCGGCTGATCGCGATGGCGGGAATCGCGGTCGCCGCGGCCGCGACGTTCGCGTGGCGGCCGGGCTCCGGCCGGCCCTCCGGACCTCGACCGTTCGCGGGTCCGCCGGCGCGACGGGCGGCGCTCGCGCTCACGGCCGCCGCACTGGCGCTCGCCTTCCTCTCTTCGCTCGTCTCGACGCGGCAGGCCGTTTCGCTCGACGCCATGCGGACGGTCGCGATCTTCTCGCTGCTGCTCCCCCTGGGCGCCTCCCGCGCCGTGGAGACCGGCGAGCGCTGGCTCGTCGCCGTCTTTCTCGCCGCGACCGCTCTCAACTCCGCCGTCTCGATCCTCGAGAGCCGCGACCTCTACCACCCCTTCTCGCTCGAGACCTTCGGCGCCCGGCAGGAGACCGGCGCCTTCGCGGGCAACGTCGGGTACCTCGCGTTGAGCGTCGCGCTCGCCGGGGTGCTCGCGCTCGGACTGCTGGCGACCTCGCGCGGCACGCCACGCCGCGTCGCCATCGGAGTGGCGCTCGCCCTGTTCGCCGCCGATCTGCTGGTCAACCAGAACCTCACGGCCCTGACGTCGGCCCTGGCCGGCGCTGCCGTCTTCTTCGTCGTTCGGCACGGGCGGCGCGCCGCGCTCCCGATGGGCGCCGCGCTGCTGGCGGCCGCGCTCGCCGCCGCGGTCTACCCGCCGCTGCGCTCCCGGGCGGAGGAGCTCTCGAACGCCGCCCGGTCGGGCAACTGGGACGCCATCGTCTCCTTTCGCGGAGGAGCCTGGGCCGCGGCGGCGGAGATGGCGCGAGAGCGTCCGTGGCTCGGCTACGGCCCCGGGACCTATGGCGCCGAGTACGTGCCGCACCGGCTCGCGGCCGAGATCCGGGCGCATCGCCGCTTCGTCGTGCCACTCCTGACGAGCTCGTACGCCGAGGCGCACTGCGACTACCTCCAGGTCTTCAGCGACGCCGGCATTCCGGCCGGGCTGATCGTGATCGGCGCCGTCGCGTGCCTGTTCGCGGCACTCGGCGCGGCCGCGGCGCGCGGGAGGACTCCCGAAGCCACGATCCTTCTCGCCGTCCTCGCGGCCGGCGCGACCGCCGCGCTCACATGGTTCCCGCTCCAGCGTCCCGTGACCGCAGTGCCCCTGCTGCTCGCCGCCGGCCGCGCCTGGAGAGTCTCGGCGTCCCGCTCGGAGGAGTCGGACGGGAGCGCCGCATGAAACGCCTCGCGCTCGGCATCGCCGCCGTCGCGGCCCTGGCGTTCCTGATCGCGCCCGAGTTTTCGCGCTATGCCGCCGAACGCCGCATCGGCCGGGCCACGAACGCCTTCCGGGCCCTGCTCGACCGCACGGGAGATCCCGAGACCGCGCACAACGTGATCACCGTGGGCGAGCTCGCGCTGAGTACCGCCCCCGACCTGCCCGGCGATCCCCGTCCCTGGATGCTGGCCGGGTCCTCCTACCTCGTGACGGGACAACCCGAGCGCGCTCTCGAGTTCTATCGCGAGGGCTTCGCGACCGGCGAGCGCGCGGAGATCGACCTGAATCTCGGACGCGCCTACGCGCTCCTGAAGCGAAGCGCGAGCGCCCGTGCCGCATACGTTCGCGCCGGCTGGATCAGCCCCGAGATCCTGGCCTCCCTGCCGCCCGATCAGAAGGCTCCGGCCCTCGCGGAGACGCGCCGCCTCGCCGCGGAGCTCGTCGCCGGCCGGCTCGACGCCCCGCCGCCGCTCCCCTCGGAAGAGCGGCGCTAGGTCAGGTCCTGGCGGGAACCGGCGCGCCCCCCGGAAGATGCGGCTCGACCAGATTCCCCAGACGTGCAGCTTGTACAGCAGCATCGTCTTCAGGATCGCCAGCCCGTAGCGCACCGACGGGCCGAAGGCGATCTGCGACGCCTCGTCGAAATATCGCGTCTCGATCGGAATCTCGCAGATGCGCAGGCCCTTCGCCATGCCCTGCGCGATGATCTCCGTGTCGAAGACGAACCCGTCCGAATTCGCCTCCAGATTGACCGCCTCGAGGTAGCGGCGCGTGTAGGCGCGGAAGCCGCTGTGGTACTCGGTCAGGTAGATCAGGAATGTCGCGTTCTCGATCGCCGTCAGGAAGATGTTGCCGAGGTACTTCCACTTGGGCATGCCGCCCTGGATCGGACGCCCGCCGAGCATGCGGCTGCCGAAGGCCGCGTCGAAGCGGCCGTCGTCGAGGGCCTCCAGCAGGTGCGGGATGACGGTCGGATCGTACTGGTGGTCGGGGTGGACCATGATCACGACGTCCGCGCCGCGTTCGAGCGCCGTCCGATAGCACGTCTTCTGATTGCCTCCGTACCCGCGGTTCTTCGGATGCACGACGACGTGGATGCCGAGGCGGCGCGCGATCTCGACGGTCCGGTCCCTCGAGCCGTCGTCCACGAGGATGATGTCGTCGACGTGCGATTTCGGAACGTCGGCATAGGTCCGCTCGAGGGTCAGTTCCGCGTTGTAGGCGGGCATGACGACCGCCACGCGGCGCCGCGCCGGCGCGCTCAGATTCCACGGCGCGTCAGGACGACCGGCAGGGTGCGCAGAAGGATGGCCAGGTCGAGAAAAAATGACCAGTTGTTCAAGTAGGCGAGATCGTAGCGCAACTTGATGTCCGGCTCGCTCGAGTACTCTCCCGAGATCTGCGCGAGGCCGGTCAGGCCGGGCCGCGCGGCGTACCTCAGCCGATAACCGGACACCGTCCGGGCGAAACCGCTCGGCGAACTCGGGCCGCTCGGGCCGCGGTCCGACCAGGCTCATGTCGCCGGCGAGGACGTTCCAGAGCTGCGGGATCTCGTCGATGCGCGCGCCCCGCAGGGCCCGGCCGATCGCCGTCACGCGCGGATCGTCGGGTGTCGCGAGCACGGCGCCCGTCTCGACCTCGGCGCCCTCTCGCATCGTGCGCAGCTTCCAGAGCTCGAAGAGCCGTCCGTCCCTTCCGACCCGCGTCTGCCGATAGAACATCCCGCCCGGCGACGTGACGCCGACGAGCGCCGCCGCGAGCAGCAGGCCCGGCGCGAGCAGCACCAGCGCCGCCGCGGCCACGACGGTGTCGAAGACACGCTTGAAGAGGGCCCCCGCTCCGTCGAGCGGGCGCACGCGCGCCTCGAGCAGAGGCAGATCGCCGACGATCCGGAAACGCAGCCGGCCGATCATCGTCTCGAACGGCGACGGCCAGACGAGCAAGTCCGCCCGCCACCCGGGAGGCACGCGCTCGGCGATCTCGTCGCGCCACCACGACGCCTCGGGCGTCAGGATGACCTCATCGATGGCGCGGGCCTCGACGATCCCGATCAGTTCTTCCACGCCGCCGAGCACGGGAAGGTCCGCCGGGCCGCCGTCGCCCGCTCCCACGATCCCGAGCACGTCCACACCCGTCCACGCGTGGCGCCGGATCGTGTCGGCGATGAGCGACGCCGCCGGACCGCCCCCCACGATGACGGCGCGCCGCCGGGGCTGCGGAAACACCCGATCGAGCGCGATCCGCCAGGCGGCGAGCGTCGACGCCGTTCAGGAGGATGTAGACGACGAGGACCGACCGGGCGAAGGAGTACGGCTGCGCCAGAAAGTAGACGGAGGCGAGGGTCGCGAGCTCGAGGAGGAGGGCCGGCAGGAGGAGGCGCCCGAGCGGCTCGCGGAATCGCTCGTGGTCGCGGTACAGGCCGAAGAACGAAAGACAGGCGACCTGGACGACGGCCACGATCGCGATGTTTCCGAGGGTGAAGAGCACGGAGCCGGCGGGAAGGAGCCGTTCGGTGCCCGGGATCGCCACGTGCGTCCGGAGGAAGAAGGCGGCGTCGAGCATGCCGGCCGCAATCGCCAGGTCGCCCGCGAGAGCGACGGGCCGGAACAGCGACACGCGGCGGCCCGGCATCAGGATCGCGCCGTCCGTCTCCAGACGGGACGCGCGTAGCCGGCGAGTCCCGCCGAGACGCCGAGGGCGAGCGCGACGTTCAACACGGCGAAATAATAGAGCGTCCCGAGCGCTCCTCGGATCCGGGGCCTCCGCCGTGCGGCCGCCAGGAGCCGAGCAGCCGCGAGGACGAGCGCCAGGGCACCGGCCGCGCGCAGACCCGGCGCGAAGAGCGCCGCCACGGCCGCCGCGAGCGCCGCCACCGGAGCCAGCCAGCGCGCGGCCTTCCGGGAAAGAAACGCGAGCGTCAGCATCGGATGCCTCGGTGCGGCGTAGAGCCAGAGCTCGCGCCGCAGGACCTGCCCTCCCCCGATGCCGATGCGGAAACGGCGCGCGACCTCGGCCGCGACGTCGCGGGCCGCGTCCTCGCGTGCGATCGCATCGTCGGCAAACGCCACCCGCCGACCCGGCCGCGCGACGCGCGCCGCGATCAGGAAGTCGTCCATCGACGTCGTATCTTCGGGCAGCCGCGCGACGAGCTCCCGGCGGGCGGCGTAGATCCCCCCGTTCGCGCCGAGGCAGACGCCGAGCGCGCCCTCGGCCCGCTTCAGTCGCGTCTCGCGATCCCAGTAGACCGACTCGGGCGTCTCCCGCGCCCCCGGGGCCTTCTCGAAGACGAGGCGGCCGCACACGGCGGCGACCGACGGATCGGCGAACGCCCGCGACAGCGCTGCGACCGCGCCCGGCTCGAAGTGCGTGTTCGCGTCGGTGAAAACGAGGATCGCGGCCGAGGACATCGGCACGAGATCGTTCAGCACCGAGGCCTTGCCGCGGCGCTCCGGAAACTCGACGACCCGGACACGGCTCCCGCCCTCGGCGCGCGCCGCCGCCGCGGTACCGTCCCGGCAGCCGTCGCAGCCGAGCAGGATCCCGGGACTCCGTCCCTCTCCCGTTTCCTGCGCGAGAAGGTTCGCGATCCGCGCGCCGATGACCGCCTCCTCGTCCGCCGCCGAGACGAGAACGTCGGCCGTCAGAGCGCTCCGCCGCCACCGGAGACGGCGTGCGTCGGGGCCGGCGCGGCGGCGCGCCGCTCCGCCAGGCGTCGGACGAGCCACGGGTAGACGCCATAGGACCAGGCGAAGAGGACCGCCGAAGCCGCCGCGAGAACGAGGGCCGCCGTCCTCATGTCCGCGCGCCGGACCGCCGCACGCAGGGATTCCGACGAAGGTCTCCCCGATCCGTTTCCAGTCGTAGAGCGCCTCGACGCGCGCTCGCGCCGCAACGGCCTGTCGCCGGGCCGCCGCGGGGTCGGCGAGAAGCTCCGCCACGGCCTCGGCGAAGGGCGCGGGGTCGTCGAGGACGCGGATCTCCGCTCCTTCCGTGAACGCGAGGCCCTCCGCTCCGACCGGCGTCGAGACGACCGGCACGCCGCACGCCGCCGCCTCGAGGATTTTCAGGCGCGTGCCGCCTCCGGCCCGGAGCGGCACGACCGCCACCGCCGCGGCTTTCCAGTGCGGCCGCGTGTCGCCGCTCTCCCCCGCGAACCGGAACGCGTCTCCGGCCAGACGCCGGAGCGATTCGGGCGCCTCGCGTCCGACGATCTCGACCGACGCCGAGGGCCGCCGCGCGCGGACGACCGGCCACACCCGCTCGGCAAACCAGCGCACCGCTTCGGCATTCGGAGGCCAGGACAGGTCGCCGACGAAGAGAACCCGCTCCCCGGCCGGCGGCGCGCCGCGAAACGCGTATCGCGCCAGGTCCACGCCGTTCGGCACGACCACGGGCTCGCCGGCGGGAGCGAGCGATTCGAGCCGCCTCCGATCGCGGTTCGAGACGCAGGAGATCCCGGCGGCCCGCCGCGCGAGCGCCTGCTCGAAACGGCGGATCCGCGAGACCTGCGTCCGCACGAAGAGCCGCCGGGGGACCGAGAGGCCGCCCTCCGCCATGCGCCCCCAGATCTCGGAGTCGAGGTTGTGAAAGTCGATCCAGACCGGGGCGCCTGAGGCAAACGCCGCCGGAGCGACGTGGTACGAGTGTGCCACGACCCATGCGGGAGGCCGAGCGGCGCAGGCCTCTACCACGCGTTTCGTCAGCGCCTTCGAGCGATACAACAGCTCCGGGTACGGCTCGGTCGAAGCGAGGCTGCGGATCGCCGCCCCGAGCCTCCGCGTCCCGCGCCGCTCCTGCGTCACCGTTTCGAGCCGGACGCCCGGCGGGGCCTCGCCTCCTCCGTAGGACCGGGCGGGGTCGAGCAGGGAGAAGGCCTGGACCTCGAAGCGCTCGGCGAGGGATGCGAGCAGATGGTAGTTGCGGATCGCGAGGCCGTCCCGCGTCGGATGCGGCGGACGGGGCAGGATGCCGTAGACGACGGGCTTCATCGAATCGCGGCCGGCGACGCCGCGGACCGTCGGCGCAGGGCCGACCGATAGCGCACGCGCCTCCGGCGGCCGGCCTCGCCCGGCGTGACCACCGCGGCCGCCCATCGCAGGACGGCGCCGCCGTCGAGCGCCGCGGCCGCGAGGCGCGCGGCGGACCGGCCGTGGTGCTTGGCGCAGTAACGCACGAGCGAAGCGTGGAGCTGGCCGAAGAGCGCGTCGCCGCCGGATCTTCCGCCCTCGTGAATCACCTCGGCCGACGGCTCGTAGAGGAGCTTCCACTTCCGCCCGGCCCATCGCGCCATCAGGTCGGTCTCCTCGGCGTAGAGAAAGAAGGCTTCGTCGAACCCTCCGGCGTCCTCGTACGCCTCCCGCCGCACCAGGAGCGCGGCCCCCATGAGGGCCTCGGCCAGCCGCGGCCGCGAGTGGTCCTGGCGCGTCGCCGTGTGCCCCTCGAGCGGAGGCCGGCCGCCCGAGAGAAACGCCAGTCCCGTGCTCTCGCAGAAGATCCGCCACGGCGTCGGCAGGCGCCGCACCGACGGCTGGAGCGATCCGTCGGGGTTCGACAGCCTCGGTCCGGCCGCCGCGGCGCCGCGGTGAGCATCGAGCGCCGCCTCGAGCGCGGCGACCGCGCCCGGCTTGACCATCGCGTCGGAGTTCAGGAACAGGAGGAACGGGCGCGTGGTCTCGCGCGCGCCGCGGTTGCACGCCGCGCCGAAGCCGCGGTTCGAAGGCTCGGCCAGGACCCGGGCCGAAGGCACCGGTCCGGCGAGCAGCCTCGCGATGTCGTCGTTCGACGCGTTGTCGACGACCACGATCTCGGCGGCCGGCGCCGTGGCCGCTACCGCGCGCGCCGAGCGGAGCGTCTCGGCTGGCGTCCGATAGTGAACGATCACGGCCGAGACCCGCTCTCCGGCTGCCGCGCGAGCGTTCATTCTCCCCAGAGCTCTCCGCTCCAGAGCCGGTCGAGGAACACGCGCCACGGCAGGATCTCGATTCCGTCCTCGGTGACGCGCGGGCTCGGCTCGAGACAGGCCACCACCCGGCGCTTCACCGAGGGCTGGTCCACGGCGAGCTGGCGGAGGCCCTTCAGATGATCGGACGTGATCCGTGAGAATCCCTTGGCTTCGACGGCGCAGCGCAGGTCCCCGAGGATGAAGTCCACTTCGATTCCGCTCGCGAGGCGCCAGTAGGCGAGGTCGAGGTAGCGCTCCCGGTAGTGCGAGGCCGCCGTGAGCTCGTGGAAGATCCAGTTCTCGAAGGCCTTCCCGAAGAGCTCCGACCCGGGCGCGAGCGCTCCCCTTCCCGCGAGGACGTTCACGATCCCCACGTCGGCGAAGAAGAACTTCGGAGCGCCGATGACGCGGCGCTTGGGCCGCCGGGTGAAGGCCGGCAAGTACCGGCCGAGGCGCGTGTCGACGAGGATCCGGTAGTAGTCGCGCGCCGTGGGAGCCGAGACGCCGCACTCCCGGCCCATGGTGGCGTAGTTGACGAGCTCGGCGTCGCTCAGCGCGGCCTGCGAGAGAAACGAGGAAAAGGCCGGGAGACTTCGCGTCAGCCCCGGCGACAGCACCTCGTCCTTGATGTAGCTCTGGATGTAGCCGCGCAGGAGCCGAGCCGGAGAGTCGGCCATGTAGTGGCGCGGCAGGTAGCCGTGATTCAGCATCCGGACCAGGTCGAACGGCCTTCCGATCTCGGCCGAGGTCAGCCCGAAGAGGTCGAACCGGGCGACCCGCGCCCCGTTGCCGCGTTCCGAAGCGGCGGACTGCAGAGCGCGCGAGCTCGAGCCCGACATGGCGAAGACGCAGCCGTGGTTCTCGACCAGCCTCTGAACCTCCTCGTAGAGAGGGGGGATCTTCTGGATCTCGTCGATGACGACGACCGCCTGCTGCGGCCCCCCCTCGAGCTCCTCGCGCAGAAGCGTCGGTTTCTCGCCGTACCGGACGAACTCCTCGGTGCGGCCGAGGTCGATCCGCCGCGCCTGGGGATAGAGCTCTCTCAGGAGCGTGCTCTTGCCCGTGTGCCGGGGCCCCAGGAGAAAGAAAGACTCGCGAGGGCGCTCCGGGAGGCGAACCAGGCGCCGAAACATCGTGTTCAGGATATCATGATAATCGAAGCCGTCGCCTTGCATTGTTGCCAAAGGAAGTGTGCATCGCCCGCTCCACCCGGATCGCGGTGTATATAGGGCGCCGATGCGCTGGGAGGACGGGCGGGAGAGCGACCAGGTCGAGGACCGGCGCGGCTTCGGAGGCGGCCGCCTGGCGATCGGAGGGTGCGGAACCCTCATCGTCGTCGGCATCATCTCGCTCTTGACGGGCGCCAATCCGCTGCGCGTGCTGCAGCTGATCAACGGCGCGTCGGATTCGACGACGGTCTCGGCGCCCCCCGCGCCGGCGCGCCGTCCTCACCGGGCGGCGGCACCGAGGACCCGGAGAAGAAGTTCGTGTCGGTCATCCTCGCGAGCACCGAGGACACGTGGTCGTCGATCTTCGCCTCCTCGGGCCGGCACTATCAGCTGCCGACCCTCGTTCTCTTCACCGATGCGACGCAGACCGCGTGCGGCGAAGGGTCGACCGCCCAGGGGCCCTTCTACTGTCCCCTCGACCGAAAGGTGTACCTCGACCTCGGCTTCTTCGACGAGCTGTCGCGCCGCTTCGGCGCTCCGGGCGACTTCGCCCGCGCCTACGTCATCGCCCACGAGATCGGCCACCACGTCCAGCAGCAGCTCGGCATCGCCGACAAGGTGGACGCCCTGCGGCAGCGCGCGTCCCGCGCCGACGCGAATGAGCTCTCGGTGAGACTCGAGCTTCAGGCCGACTGCTTCGCCGGCGTCTGGGGAAACCGGGGCGCGCGCACCGGGCTGGTCCAGCCCGGCGATGCCGAAGCCGGCCTGCGCGCCGCCGCGGCCATCGGCGACGACCGGCTCCAGCGCATGGCGACGGGACGAATCCAGCCCGAGTCGTTCACGCACGGCTCCTCGCAGCAGCGCGTCGAGTGGTTGAAACGCGGCCTCCAATCGGGCGATCCGGGCGCCTGCAACACCTTCGAGGGAGTCTTCGAGCCGGCCCACTGAGGGCCGCTCGCGGCTCCGCCCGGCAAAAAAAAGCCCCGGCCTTCGCCGGGGCTGGAAATTCCACGGTTCCGAATCGGATCAGTACATTCCGCCCATGCCGCCCGGCATGCCGCCGCCGCCGGCCGGCGGCCTTCTCCTTCTCCTTGATCTCGGAGACGAGCGCCTCGGTCGTCAGCATCAGGCCGGCCACCGACGCCGCGTTCTGCAGCGCGTTCTTGGTGACCTTGGTCGGATCGATGATTCCCGCCTTGAGCATGTCCTCGACCTTCTCGGCGTTGGCGTTGTAACCGTAGTTGCCGCCCTTGGCCTTGAGCTCGTTGATGACCACCGAGCCCTCGGCGCCGGCGTTGGCCACGATCTGGCGCGTCGGCTCCTCGAGCGCGCGGATCACGATCCTCGCCCCGATCTTCTCGTCGCCCGTGAGCTCGTTGGCGCGCTTGGTCGACGGCGTCGATGGAACGGAGCAGAGCCACGCCGCCGCCCGGGACGATCCCCTCCTCGACGGCCGCCTTGGTCGCGTGCATCGCGTCCTCGACGCGGGCCTTCTTCTCCTTCATCTCGGTCTCGGTGGCCGCGCCGACCTTGATCACGGCGACGCCGCCGACGAGCTTGGCCAGCCGCTCCTGCAGCTTCTCGCGGTCGTAGTCCGAGGTCGTGTCCTCGATCTGAGACCGGATCTGCTTCACGCGGCCCTGGATGGCCTCCTGCTTCTTCTTCGAGCGGTCGTCCACGAGAACGGTCGTGTTGTCCTTGTCGACGGTGACCTTCTTGGCGTCGCCGAGGTCCTCCCACTTGACGTTCTCGAGCTTGATGCCGAGGTCCTCGGAGATGAGCTTGCCGCCCGTCAGGATCGCGATGTCCTCGAGCATGGCCTTGCGGCGGTCGCCGAAGCCCGGGGCCTTGACGGCCGCGACCTGCAGCGTGCCGCGCAGCTTGTTGACGACGAGGGTCGCGAGGGCCTCGCCCTCGATCTCCTCGGCGATGATCAGGAAGGGCTTGCCCTGCTTGGCGATCTGCTCGAGGATCGGGAGCAGGTCCTTCATGTTGGAGATCTTCTTCTCGAACAGCAGGACCTTGGCGTTCTCCAGGATGCACTCCATCCGCTCCGCGTCGGTGATGAAGTACGGCGAGAGGTAGCCGCGGTCGAACTGCATGCCCTCGACGACCTCGAGAGTGGTCTCGAGGCCCTTGGCCTCCTCGACCGTGATCACGCCGTCCTTGCCGACCTTGTCCATCGCCTCGGCGATGATCTTGCCGATCTCCGAGTCGTTGTTGGCCGAGATCGTGCCGACGTGGGCGATGTCCTTGCCCTCGACCGGCTTGGAAAGCTTGTCGAGCGCCTCGACGGCGGCCCGGACGGCCTGGTCGATGCCGCGCTTCAACTCCATCGGGTTCGCGCCGGCGGTGACGTTCTTGATGCCTTCGCGGTAGATCGCCTGGGCGAGGACCGTGGCGGTCGTCGTCCCGTCGCCGGCGACGTCGGAGGTCTTCGAGGCGACCTCGCGGACCATCTGGGCGCCCATGTTCTCGAGCGAATCCTGGAGCTCGATCTCCTTGGCGACCGTGACGCCGTCCTTGGTGACGGTCGGGGAACCGAACTTCTTCTCGATGACGACGTTGCGGCCCTTGGGACCGAGCGTCACCTTGACGGCGTCCGCGAGCTTGTTGACGCCGTGGAGAACGCGCTGACGCGCCTCTTCACCGTAAATGATCGTTTTTGCTGCCATGACGTGTGCTCCTTACTTCCCTTCCACGACGGCGAGCACTTCGTCTTCGCGGAGGATCAGGTGCTCTTCGTCGTCGATCTTGATTTCGGTGCCGGCGTACTTGCCGATGAGGATGCGGTCGCCCTTCTTGACGTCGAGGGGGAACTGCTTGCCATCCTCGTTCACCTTGCCCTTGCCGACGGCGACGACCTCCGCCTCCATCGGCTTTTCCTTGGCGGTATCGGGGATGATGATCCCGCCCTTTTTCATTTCACCAGTCTCGAGACGCTTGACCAGGATCCGATCGTAGAGTGGACGAACCTTCATGAACTCCTCCTTGAATGAATGACCTTCTTTTGACCCCGTTTCCGGGGGACCGCGATACTAGCACTCGTCTCGAGTGAGTGCCAGTAGCAAACTTCGCCCCTCCTTAGGATCATAAATAAACCCATAAGGACCAAATACTTGCGGATTTGCCCTCAACGGCAAAATAGACTCCCAAAATGCCCTTGATCGGCCTCTGGGCGCTCGCGGTCTATGCCGGCTCCGCCGCCCTCGTCCTGGCCGCGGCGCATCGCTGGGTGCTTCCTCTGCGGCCCCGCACGATGCTGATCCTCGCCGCGGCGCCGCTGCTCTTCACGGGCCGCGCCACGATCACGGGCGGCGTCTACGCCCCTCTCGACATCCTGTACGTCAACGAGCCTTTCGCCTCCCTGAGCGGCCCGAACCCGCCGCCGGTCCGCACTCCCCAGTTGTCGGATGTCGTCTGCTCGATGATCCCGTGGCATCGGGCCGTGCGGGACGCGCTCCTCCATGGCCGCCCGCCCCTGTGGAATCCCTTCCTCCTCGCGGGCGAACCCCTGCTCGCGACCCAGCAGGCGGCGCCCCTGCACCCGGCCACCTGGATCGGCCTGCTGCTTCCGCTTCCCCAGGCCTGGACGCTGCAGATGAGCCTCCGTCTGCTCGTCGCGCTCGTCTCCGCTTTTCTCCTCGCGAGGGACCTCGGCTGCGGCGACGGCGCCAGCCTCGTCGGCGCCGCGGCCTGGGCCTTCTCCGACTTCATGGTGTTCTGGCTCGGCTTCTCCGTCGCGAACGCGATCGGACCGCTTCCCCTGCTCGCCCTCGGGCTCTCGCGCCTGGCCCGGGATGCGGACCGCCGCGCCGCCCTGCTGACCGCCGGCGCGCTCGTGCTCGTCGTGCTCGGCGGTCATCCCGAGATGCTTCTCTTCGCCGTGACGGCGGGCGGAGTGTGGTTTCTCTTCCGGCTGCGCGCGGCCCCGCGCGAGCGCCGCCTCCGCGCCGTCGGGATGTCCTTCGCCGCGGGCGGACTCGCCATCGGACTGACGGCGGTCCAGCTGCTTCCGCTGGCCGAGGCGCTGCCCCAGACGTGGGAGCAGGTGTACCGGTCGGCCGTCTGGGCGCACACGCCCAAGTCCTCGGCTCCCGGCACCAGTCTGCGCCGCGCGGCGCTCTTCGCGGTGCCCTTTGCCTATGGCGTCTCGGGAAAGAGCCGGTTCTTCGAGGGATTCGGCGTTCCGGCGGCGTACGCCGGCTCGCTGCTCTTCCCGCTGGCCTGGACGGGGCTCTTCGCCCGAGGACGGCCGCGCGGCGCGCTCGTCGCGATCGGACTGCTCGGCGCCGCGGTGTGGATGCGTCTGATCGGCGTGACGGACCTCCTCGGCCGGCTGCCCCTCTTCGACGTCGGGGTCCTCGACTACCTGGTCTTCGCCGCCGTCTTCGCCCTGGCCGTCCTGGCGGCGTTCGGTGCCGACCGCCTCGGGCGTGGCGAGGGCGCCGTCGCGTTTCTCTGCGGCGCGGCCCTCGCGGGCATCGTCATCGCGGGAGTGTTTCTCTACCGGCGATCGGGAATGGAGGGGCTGGGCCTGACGCCCGCCTACCTGCGCGACCGCCTCGCATGGCAGCTCGGACCGCTCCTCGCCGGCGGAGCGGCCGTGGGCCTTCTCATTCGGCGCTCTCCCCGACTCGCCCTGGGGGCCGTCGTCGCGGCCTTCACCGTGTCGCGCCTGGCCGAGGCGGGCTCCGTCTACCCGACGCTTCCCTCCTCCGACTTCTACCCTCGCGTCCCGGCGCTCGAGGCGATCCCTCGCGGCGGGCCCGATCGCATCGTCGCCGTCGGCCCCATCCTCATTCCCAACGCCGCGACGCTCTACGGGCTGGAGGACGTCCGCGGCTACGAATCCATGACGTTTCGTCCCCTCTACGAGACGTACTCGTTCTGGTGTCGGCCGCTCGGCCCCTGGTTCAACATCGTCGAGGACCTTCGCGCGCCGTTCCTGTCGTTCCTGAACGTCCGATACGCCCTCGCTCCGCACGGTGCCGCGCCGCCGCCCGGATGGCGGGTCCGCACACGCTCGGCCGGCGCGGATCTGTTCGAGAACCCGGGCGCGCTGGCGCGGGCGTTCGTTCCCGTCATGCTGACGTCCGTGCCCGATCGCCTGGCCCGGCTCGAGGCTCTGAAGGGGATTTCCGATTTCGCCGAGCGGGGCGTCCTCGCCGAGCCGGGCTCGCCGGCGGGCTGGATTCGCAATGGCGAGGCTCGCGCGACCGTCGAGCGGTACGGCCCGCAGTCGCTCTCGCTCGCGGTGGATGCCCGCGAAACCGCCGTCGTCGGAACCTCCGTGACGGCATGGCGAGGCTGGAAGGCGCGGCTCGACGGCCGGGACACCGAGCCCCTCCTCTACAACCACGCCTTCCTGGGCTTCCGTGTCCCGCCAGGCCGCCACCGCATCGAACTGCGGTATCTTCCCGGCAGTTTTCGAGCCGGCCTGATCGTGAGCCTGCTGACGTTGACGGGAGCCGCTCTCTGGCTGCGCCGGCCGCCGCGCGCGGCGCCGGGGATCTCGCCTTGACCGCCGGGTCGGGCCGCGTTCTCGTCACGGGAGGCCTCGGCTTCATCGGCTCGAGCCTCGCCCGGCGGCTGCTCGAGGATGGAGCGCGGGTGACGCTCTGCGACGCCCTGATCGAGGGGTACGGCGGCAACCCGGCGAACATCGCCGGGATCCGCGACGACGTCGAGGTCGATCGCTCCGACGTGCGCGACGCGGCCGCCATGGAGCGCCTGGTCGAGGGACGCGACGTGGTCTACCACCTCGCCGCCCAGGTATCGCACGTGATGTCTCTGTCGAATCCCTATCCGGACATCGACATCAACATCAAGGGAACCGCGGTCGTCCTCGAGGCCTGCCGCAAGAAGAACCCGGAGGCGATCGTCGTCCGCTCCGGCACGCGGGGCCAGTACGGGCCCGCGGTCCGGCTGCCGGTC
This sequence comes from uncultured Acidobacteriota bacterium, assembly GCA_963738945.1. GTDB lineage: Bacteria > Acidobacteriota > Thermoanaerobaculia > UBA5066 > Gp7-AA6 > DAHUXD01. The sequence goes on along the minus strand of CAVTYD010000002.1, from coordinate 367,074 downwards.
TCCGAGGAGACGCCGTCGGATCCGCGCGGCATCTACGAGATCTCGCAGCTGTCGGCCGAGATGATCTGCCGCACCTACACCCGCATCCACGGCATCCGCACCGTCCCGCTTCGCCTGACGAACGTCTACGGCCCGCGCGGCCAGATGCGCCACTCCCAGTTCGGGGTCGTCAACTGGTTCGTTCGCCTGGCGCTCGAAGGCCGGCCGATCCCGATCTTCGGGTCCGGAAAGATCCTGCGCGACTTCCTCTACGTGGACGACTGCGTCGACGCCCTCGTGCGCGCGGCCCGTGAGCCGAGGGCCGTCGGCGAGATCCTGAACGTCGGGCACGATCGTCCCTCGACCTTTCTCGAGGTCGCGGAGATCCTGCGCGAGCTCGTCCCCGGCACGCGCCTCGAGTTCACCGACTTCACGCCGGAGCGCAAGGCCCAGGAGCCCGGCGACTTCGTCTCGGACATCACCAAGATCCGCGGCATGCTCGGCTGGGAGCCGAAGGTGTCTCTGCGCGACGGGCTCGCCCGGACGGTGGCGTTCTACCGCGACCGGCGGGCCGACTACTTCTGATTCCGGCGCGATCCGTTAAGCTACCCGCCGTCGATGATCTCCATCCATCCGACCGCCCTCGCCGCGTCGAAGAATATCGGCGAGGGCACGCGGATCTGGGCGTTCGTGAACATCCTCCCCGGCGCGCGGATCGGCCGGGACTGCAACATCTGCGACCGGTGCTTCATCGAAAACGACGTGGTCCTCGGCGACCGCGTGACGGTCAAGTGCGGGGTCTCGCTGTACGACGGCCTCGTCCTCGAGGACGGCGTCTTCGTCGGACCGGACGTCTCGTTCTCGAACGACCCGCGTCCGCGCAGCGGTCGGCACCTCGAGCGGTACCCGACGACGCGCGTTCGCGAGGGAGCGAGCCTCGGCGCGGGGGCCGTCCTGCTGCCCGGAGTCACCGTCGGCCGCTTCGCGATGATCGGGGCCGGAGCCCTCGTGACGCGGGACGTGCCCGACTTTGCCCTGGCGTACGGCAGCCCGGCCCAGGTCCACGGCCACGTCTGCCGCTGCGGACAGACTCTGCGCTTCGAAAACGGCCCCTCCGAGACCGCGTGCGCCTGCGGACGGCGCTACGCGCGGGACGAAGACGGTTCGGTGAGCGAGCCCGCGTGAGCGCTCCGGCCGCCGGCCTCTCGACGCGCGTGGCCTTCGGCGACCTCGCCGGCGACTACCGGGCCAAGCGCGCCGCGATCGACGCGGCCGTGGCCCGGGTCCTCGCCAGCGGATGGTTCGTGCTCGGCGAGGAAGTCCGCCGCTTCGAGGAAGAATTCGCCGCCTTCCTCGGGGCGGCCCACGTCGTCGCCTGCGCCAACGGAACCGAGGCGGTCGCTCTCGCGCTCGCGGCCGCCGGAGCGAAGCCCGACGACGCCGTGGTGCTTCCCGCCAACACCTGCACCGCGACGCTCGCCGGAGTCCGCATGGCCGGCGCCCGGGCGGTCCTCGCCGACGCGGATTCGCGCACGCTGACGCTCGATGCGGCCGCCGCCGGGCGCGGGGCGGCGAGGGCCGCCCGCTTCCTGCTGCCCGTCCACCTCTACGGCGGCGTGGCGGACCTCGACGGCCTCGCGGAGCTCGCCCGGCGAAGCGGAGCGCTCCTCGTCGAGGACTGCGCGCAGAGTCACGGCGCGTCCTGGACGGGACGGCCCACCGGAACCTTCGGAATCGCCGCCGCCTTTTCGTTCTACCCGTCGAAGAACCTCGGGGCCTACGGCGACGGCGGCGCGGTGGCGACGGGCGACGCGGCCGTGGCGGAGCGCCTTCGCGAGCTGAGGCAGTACGGCTGGACGCGCCGCGACTTCTCCGAGAGGGAGGGGTGGAACTCGCGCCTCGACGAAGTCCAGGCGGCCATCCTCCGGGCGAAGCTCCCCTTCCTCGCGCGAGAGAACTCCCGGCGCCGCGAGATCGCGGATCGCTACGACGCCGGCCTGGCGGCGCTCCCGCTGACGCTCCTCGGATCGCGCCCGGGCTCCGTGCCGGCGAGGCACCTCTATCCGATCCGCCTCTCCGGCCGCGACCGCCTCCGCGAGCATCTGGCGGCCCGCGGCATCGAAACCGGCGTCCACTATCCCGTGCCGCTCCATCTCCATCCGGCCTACGCGTTCCTCGGCCACCGCCGCGGCGATTTCCCGGTTTCCGAGGAAGCGTGCGACACCGTTCTGTCTCTGCCGATCCACCCGGCGTTGACCGATGCGCAGGTGGATGCGGTCGTCTCGGAAATCCGGTCGTATCTCGAGGGGTCGCGATGACGCGGGACACGATCTCCGTCGTCGTTCCCGTCTACTTCAACGCCGAGAGCCTTCCGCGCCTGGCCGAGCGGCTGCGCGCGGCGACCGCCGCCGCGGACTACGACGTCGAGGCGATCTTCGTGGACGACGGCTCGGGCGATGCGTCGTGGGAACGGATCCAGGAGATCACGCGCGGTTGGCCGAATGCCCGCGGCCTGCGCCTGACGCGGAACTTCGGATCTCAGATGGCCATCGTCGCGGGACTCGCGGAGGCCCGCGGCGCGGCGGCGGCCGTCCTGTCGGCCGACCTCCAGGAGCCGCCCGAGCTGCTCCCGGAGATGGTCGCCGCCTGGAGACGCGGAGCCACCGCGGTGCTGGCGGTCCGCCGGAGCCGCCCGGAGGGACTCGCGACGCGCGCCGCGGCCGGCTTCTACTACCGGACCCTCCGCCGCCTCGCCTTCGCGCAGATGCCGGACGGCGGGTTCGACTGCTTCCTCATCGGCCGGCCCGCGATCGACTTTCTCGTCGAGGCGCGCGAGGTCCACACCTCGCTTCCGGGACTGCTCCTTTGGGGAGGGTTCCCGACCGCTCTCGTTCCGTACGACCGCGTCGCCCGCGAGGACGGCTCGTCCCGCTGGACCTTCACGAAGAAGCTGAAGTACTTCCTCGACGCCGTGATCGCGTTTTCCTATGCGCCGCTGCGCTGGATGTCGGTCATGGGAGCGAGCCTCGCGATCTTCGCGTTCGGCTACGCGCTCTTCCTGGTCGCCTACAAGATTCTGCACGGACAGCCGATCCAGGGGTGGACCTCGCTCATGGTCGCCCTGGCATTCCTTTCGGGAGTCCAGCTCCTCTCCCTCGGCGTCCTCGGCGAGTATCTCTGGCGGACGCTCGATGCGGCGAGGGCGCGGAAGGGATACCTCGTGCGCGAGCGCTCCGGCGCGTCGAGGGCGTAGGCGCCCGGCCTACGCGAGGCTCTCGAGCAACGCGGCCGCCACGCGCTCGACTTCCGCGTCCGTCAGCTCCGGGAAGACCGGCAGCGCGAGGACCTCCGCCGCGGCCCGCTCCGCGTGGGGAAAGTCGCCGGGACGTCCGCCGAGATCGCGGAAGCAGGCCTGAAGGTGCAGCGGTACCGGGTAGAAGACCGAGCTCGATACTCCGCGTTCGGCGAGGCGGCTCTTCACGCCGTCGCGGTCGCGCACGCGGACGACGTACTGGTGAAACACGTGGCGGCGCCCGGCGGCCTCGACCGGAAGCACGATCCGGTTCGCCCGGGCGGCGTCCCCGAGCCGCTCCCCGTAGCGCCGGGCGATCGTCCGGCGGCGCTCGTTCCAGGCCTCGAGCCGGGGAAGCTTCGCGCCGAGCACGGCCGCCTGAACCGCGTCGAGGCGGAAATTGCCGCCGACGCGGTCGTGGAAGTACGTCTTCGACGCGCCATGGACGCGCAGGCTCCGCACCTTCTCGGCGAGCTCGTCGTCGTTCGTCGCGACGGCGCCGGCGTCGCCCGCCGCCCCGAGGTTCTTCGTGGGATAGAACGAAAGCGCGGCGAGCGTCCCGAGCGATCCCGCGGACCGGCCCCGGTAGGCCGCTCCGATCGCCTGGCACGCGTCCTCGAGGACGGGAATGCCGCGGCGGCCGGAGATCTCGTGGATCGGGTCCATGTCCGCGCACTGTCCGTACAGGTGCACGGGCTCGATCGCCTTCGTGCGCCCCGTGATCGCCCGCTCGAGCCCGGTCGGGTCCAGATTGAAGTCCGCCGGATCGATGTCGACGAAGACCGGCCGGGCGCCGAGGCGCGCCACGGCCCCGGCCGAGGCGAAGAAGCTGAAGGGGGACGTCACGACCTCGTCATTCGGGCCGACGCCGAGAGCCATCAGGGCGACGAGCAGCGCGTCCGTGCCCGAAGAGACGCCGAGGACGTGGCGGACTCCGAGACGACGGGCGAGCGCCTCTTCGAATGCCTCGTTCGCCGGTCCGAGGACGAAGCGGCCCGACGCGAAGACCTCCTCGACGGAGCGCGCGATGTCGCGCTTCAGGTCGTCGTCGTAGCGGGTCAGGTCGAGGATCGGAACGGAGCTGCCGGCGGCGGGACTCACGGGAACGGGATTGTATCCGCGCGGAGTGAAACGGCGAGCCCCGGCGGCGCGTTATCGCAGTGGAGGCCCTATGACCCACCGCAGCGTCGTCGGAATCGCGCTGGCGGTCGCGGCGCTGGCCGCGAGCCCCGCGCTCGCCGCGCTCGACCTGCCCAACATGACCGGAAACTGGCAGCTCAACAAGGACGCGAGCGACGACCCCGCGAAGGTCATGCAGGACGCCCGGGCTTCCGGAGGCAGCGGCGGAGGCGGACGGGGAGGCGGCTTTTCGGGAGGCGGCGCAGGCATGGGCCACCACCACGGCGGGGGCGGAGGCTCCCGGTCGGGCGGCGATACGTCCAGCTCGTCCGACTCTTACTCGGATCGCTTCGCCGCGCTCGACATGCTGCAGATCCAGCACAAGGAGCCGTCGCTCACCATCACCGATGCCGCCGGCCGAGAGCGCACGATCTACACCGACGGACGAAAGACCGAGGAAGAGCATTCGCACGGCGGCACGACGGCCGTGACGGCCTCGTGGAAGGACGGTCACCTCGAGGTCGTGTCCAAGCCCGAAACCGGCGCGAAGATCACGGAGACCTATGCGGTCACGGCCGATGGCTCGCAGTTGACCGTCACGACCAGGATCGAAGGGGGCCGGAGCGGCTCGTTCACGATCCGGCGCGTCTACGACTCCATGAAGCCGGGCGCCCCGAAGGCGGCCCCGAAGCAGGCGCCCGCGCCGCCTCCGCCGCAGGACGACGGCGAGGATCAGTCGGTCTAGCGCGAGGAACCGAGATCTCGCGCGCGCGGCGCGAGGGCCCGGACGCCGGGCATGGGCGCGAGCCCGTCGAAGAGCCGCGCGAAAGCACGCGCGAGGACGGGTGTCTCGGAGAGTCCGGCGAGAGGCCGGCTGCCCGGAGCGCCCCACCAGAACGCGGCGAGGTCGCGAGCGTCGGGCCAGATCTCCCGGTACGCCGCGAGCTGTCTCGCCGGAAAGTCCGGGCCGACCGGGAAGCCCTCCTGCGCGAAGCCCTGGAGGACGGGCAGCACGGCCTTTCCCGCCGGAATCCTCGCCGCGAGCGAAGCCAGCAGGGACGCGAGCCGCGCTTCCCACGCGTCGTCTTCGGCGTAATCGCCGAGCGCCGTCGTTCCCACCGGGTAGAAGTACGGCGCGACGAAGTCCGTGTATTCGGGCCGGAAGAATCCGTCGAGATACGCGGGATCGGTCGCGACGGGGTCGAGGCGCGTTGCGTACAGCACGAGCGCGGCGGGAAAGAGGGCCTTGAGCGTCTGGTAGGTGCGCCGCTGGTCGTCCGCGGTCGTGTAGCCCTCGACGACGTTCTCGGCATGAAAGTGAAATCCGGCGATGCCGGAAATCGCGCGCAGCGCGCGGAGGGCATCCGGATCGGAGACGAGACGGTCGACGTCGCCGACCGAAAGATACGCGATGTATCGCAGCCCGTTCGCGGCGGCGAGAGCCGAGGCCCCGGCGCTCGGCCGCGCAAACGTGACGACCGTGTCGGCGCCCAGGGCCCGAACGCCCGCCATCACGCTCGGGTCGGTCTCGCCGACCGTGAGCACCACGGCCCGCATCCCGAGCAGGAGAGACGCCGCGGCGAGAACCGGCATGCTCAGGTTCTACGGACCGCAGGCGCGGCGCGTCGCCGCAGCAGGTGCGCCGTGAAGCCGTCGGTCGAGGCGTCGGGAAAGAGCCGGAGGCGATCGCCCTCGACGAGCGTCTCGAGCCCGGGCGGCGGCGAGATCGAGGCCCGCTCGAGATCCGGATCGGTCTCCAGGACGCGGGCGACCACGGCTTCGTTTTCCTCTTCCTCGAGGCTGCAGGTCGAATACAGCAGGTAGCCTCCGGCCGCCAGCAGCGCGGCCGCGGAGGTCAGCGCTTCGGCCTGGCTGCGGGCGAGTCTCTCGATCGCCGCCGGCGTCACGCGATAGCGGATCTCGGGGCTCTTGCGCAGCGTCCCCGTGCCGCTGCACGGCGCGTCGAGGAGGACGCGCTCGAACCGGCCGGCCGGCAGCGGCAGGGCTCCGATGTCGGCCGCGACGGGGCGCACTTCCGGAACACCGAGGCGTATCGAGTTCTCCGCGACGCGCCCGAGGCGCGACCGCGAGACGTCGATCGCCGCCGACCGGCGCGCCCGGCCATGGGCGATCGCGGAGAGCGACTTGCCGCCCGGTGCGGCCGCGAGATCGACGAGGAGGTCGCCTTCCGGGAGCAGCAGCGGCAGCACCTGGGAACCGGCGTCCTGAACGCTGAAGTGCCCCTGCGCGAAGGCCGGCGACCGGAGAGGATTGCCGGAGAGGACGGTCAGGCAGAGGGGTGCGAAGCGCGACGTCTCGGTCGCGATTCCCTCGGCGGCGAGCGCCGCGCGGAGCGAGTCGCGGCCGGCACGGCGCGGATTGACGAGCAGGTCCAGGCTCGCGGCCGAGTTGTCCGCCTCCAGGATGGCTCGCGTGCGCGCCGGTCCGAAGCGGGCGAGCCAGCGCTCGACGAGAAACGCGGGGTGGGAGTAGTGTCGGGCGAGCCTGCCCGGCTCCTTCGGCTCTACCGGCGCCGGCAGCAGCAGGATTCCCCGCAGGACCCCGTTGACCAGGCGCGCCGCGCCCTCGCCCCCGCTCGCGCGGGCCAGGTCGACGGCCTCGCTGACCGCCGCGTAGGGCGGAATCCGGTCGAGGTGGCGGAGCTGATACAGCGCGACCTCGAGGATCTCCCTCAGATTCGGCGCGAGCCGGGCGAGGGGAATGCGGCTGACGCCGGCGATCTCGTCGTCGAGCGCGGCCTTCCACCGGAGGACTCCGAGCACCAGCTCCCGCAGGAGATCCTGATCCGGCGCGGCCAGACCTCGGCCGAGCTCGCCGGCGAGCGGCGCGGCGCGGCGGCCGCGTTCGAGCACCGCCCGGAGCGCCTCGACCGCTCGGCCGCGGGCGGTCGCTCCGGAGCGCCCCTTCACGAGACAGCCCGAAAGCGGCCGGGAAGAGACACGGACCGTGCGAACTCGGCGCCGGTCACGGGGTTGCGTCCGGCCCGCTGGAGCCTCTCGAGGACGAGCGCGGTCCCGCCGCCCGCGGCCGCGACGAGCCGGCCCTCGCGCAGGCGAAACGCTCCCGGGTCCCCGTCTCCCGGCGCCGAATCGGCGTCCGCCTCGAGGATCTTGACCCGCTCGTCGCCGAGAAACGTGTACAGGCCGGGCCAGGGCGAGTAGGCGCGGAGCCGGCGCAGGAGCTCGGCGGCATCGAGACTCCAGTCCACGGCGCCGTCCTCGCGGCGGATCGTGCGGCAGGAGGTCGCCTCTCCGCGCTGTGGCGCCGGCGAGAGCGTTCCCGACGCGAGGGCGCGCAGCGTCTCGACGAGGAGCTCCCCCCCGCTCCGGGCGAGCCGCGCCGACAGGTCGCCGGCGGTCTCGCGCTCCCCGATCGGCGTGCGCCGCTCGAGGTAGACGGGCCCCGTGTCGAGGCCCTCTTCCATTCTCATCGTCACGACGCCCGTCTCGCGATCCCCGGCAAGGATCGCGGCCTGCACCGGCGAGGCGCCGCGGTGCTTCGGCAGCAGCGAAGCGTGCACGTTGATGCCGCCGAGACGCGGCAGGGCGAGCAGGTCCGCCGGCAGCAGGCGCCCGTACGCGACGACCGCGAGGGCGTCGGCCCGGGTCGCGCGCAGCCGCTCCGCGAAGGGACCGTTGCCTCGGATCCGCTCGGGCTTCTCGACCGCCAGACCCCGCTCCACCGCGAACCGTGCCACCGCGGAGGGCCGCGGCTCCGCGCGGCGCCCGACCGGACGGTCCGGCTGCGTGACGACCAGGGGCACGGGGAACCCCGCGTCGAGCAGGGCGGCGAGCGATGGCACCGCAAACTCGGGCGTGCCGAAGAACACCACGGCGGGCGTCATGGCTCTCGCCCCGGCCCGCTCAGAGCGGAGCGGAGTCTCGCGGGTCCGGCTCCTCCGGCGAGCCGGCCTCGGGGACGGGCGCCACGGTCGCCGGATGCCTCAGCTTCCAGAGGCGGTGCACCGCGCGCAGTCCGATGAAGGCGAAGAAGACCAGGGCGAGCGCATTGACGACGCCGAACACCGCCCAGACGCGCGGCCACGCGTTGGCGTAGCCGAAGAGAAAGACGCAGAGGCCGAGCATCAGCGCGTAGACCGCCGCGACGATCGTGCGGCGCTCCTCGTGCTCGGGATTCCACGGCGGATCGAGAAAACCGAGCTCCTTCGCGAGCCGATGGACGCCCCAGGCGAGCGCCGGCGCCAGCACGATCGCCAGCAGGAAATACTTCCAGGGTCTCGTCATCGGGGCTGGCGGTCCACTTCCGCGAAGTAGTCCTCCGCGACGAGGACCTCCCGGGGCTTGGAGCCGCGCGGCGGACCGAGCAGCCCGTCGCGGGACATCATGTCGATGAGCTTGCCGGCGCGCGAGAAGCCGACGCCCATGCGCCGCTGGAGAAACGAGATCGATGCCATCTTCTCGCGCACGACGAGGCGCGCGGCTTCGTCGTACAGCGGATCGGTCTCGTCGCCGGCGTCGTCGCGCTGGACCGCGTCGGAGCGCTCCTTGGTGATCTCCTCGTCGAACTGGGGCTTGGCCTGCTTCCGGAGGAACTTGACGAGCGCCGCGGTCTCCTGGACCGACACGTACGCGCCGTGCACGCGCTTCAGGCGCGAGGTCCCGGGCGGCAGGTACAGCATGTCGCCGCGCCCGAGCAGCCGCTCGGCGCCGTTGCCGTCGAGGATCACGCGGGAATCGGTCTTCGAGGAGACCTTGAAGGCCACGCGGGAGGGCAGGTTCGCCTTGATGACGCCGGTGAGGACGTCCACGGAGGGGCGCTGCGTGGCGACGACGAGATGGATGCCGACCGCACGCGCCTTCTGCGCGATGCGGACGATCGACTCCTCGACCTCCTTCGGCGCCGTCATCATGAGATCGGCGAGCTCGTCGATGACGATCACGATCAGCGGCATCGGCTCGAGCTTCAGCTCCGGATCGTCCGGATGCTGGGCCTTGACGCGGGCGACCGCCTCGGGGTCCTTGATCGCCGCGTTGTACTGCTCGGCGTTGCGCACCTGGCCGAAATCGGAGAGCGTCTGGAATCGCTCCTCCATCTGCGCGACGGCCCACTTCAGGGCGTTCGCCGCCTTCTTCGGGTCGGTGATGATCGGCGTGGCGAGGTGCGGGAGGTTCTCGTACATCTCGAGCTCGACCATCTTCGGGTCGATGAGGATCAGCTTCACCTTGTCCGGCGGCGCCTTGTAGAGAATCGACGTGATCAGCGCGTTGATCCCGACGCTCTTGCCCGAGCCGGTCGTCCCCGCGATCAACAGGTGCGGCATCGCCCGGAGATCGTCCACGACCGGCTCGCCGTGGATGTCCTTGCCGAGCGCGAGCGTCAGGAGCGACCGGGAGCCCTGGAAGCGCTCCGACTCGACGACGTCGCGCACGGCGATCACCTCGCCGCCTCCGGGGTTGGGGACCTCGATGCCCACGCTCGCGCGCCCCGGCAGGCGCTCGACCCGGATCGACTCCGCCGAGAGGGCGAGGGCGAGGTCCTCGGACAGTCCCATGACCTGGTTCACCTTGATGCCGGCGGCCGGCCGGAACTCGTACGTCGTGACGACGGGCCCGGGGTGGTACTCCGTCACCTCGCCCTCGACCCCGAACTCGGCGCACTTGGCCGCGATCATGCGGCCGGTTTCGGCGAGGGCCTTGCGGTCGATCGCCCCGGCCTCCGCCCGCTTCTCGAGGAGCGAGACCGGCGGGAGCGCATAGCCGTCGAGCATCAGCGGAAGGCTCTGCTGCGGCTCCGGCTTCTTCTTCGGCGCGGAGGATGCCGCCGCCTTCGGGCGCGCCGGCGCGGTCGTCTTCCGGATCGAGAACTTTCCCGGACCCGGGACCTCGCGGACGATCGGCGGCGCGTCCTCCGGCGCGAAGGGAATGTCCTCGAGCGAGACGCCCTCCTTCCTGACCTTTTCGAGGTGCTTGGAGACGACGGTCCGGCGCAGGCGCTCCTTCGTGCGCCGGTCGCGATGCCGTGCCCAGCCGACCGTCAGCCTCCCCGCCACGTGCGCGAAGCGGACGCGCAGCCGGAGAAACACGTCCCCGAGCGAGACCTGTGTCGCGAGCGGCACGGCCAGCAGCACGAGCGTGAGGGCGACGAGCACCGCGCCCGTCGTCCCGATCCTCCCGCGAAACGCGTCCGCGAGGCTCCGGCCGATCTGGCCGCCCATCTCCATCTCGTCGCCCCGCACGCGGCCGCGGCCGAGCACCAGCGTGAGCAGCATCGGGACCGAAAAGAGCCCGATGCCGATGCCCGCCGCCTTGGATGCGGGGTTCGGCAGCGGCCGGGCCCAGAATCGCCTCCAGCCGAGGACGAACACGAGAGCGGCCACGCCCCAGGCGGCCAGGCCGAACAACGCGTAGAGCGCCGTCGCGAGCGAGGCTCCAAACCCGCCGATCCAGTTTTTCGGCGCCGCCGCCTCGCCTCCCGCGGTCCACGAAAAGATGTTGGGATCGTGGGGGTCGTAGGACAGCAGGGCGAGGGCGGCGAGCAGCCCGGCCAGGAGCAGCAGGATGCCGATCGCCTCGCTCGCGAGACGGCTCTTCCAGAAGGAGGTCTGACTCAATCTCCGTCATTATCGGACGGAAAAGCGGAAAGGTCGAGCGAGTCGCCCGCGGCGCTCCGTCGTGTCAGAATCGCGGCCGGACGGGCGGACCCCATGACCGACGCGAAGAAGAAGATCCTGTTTCTCTGCACGGGCAACGCCGCGCGCAGCCAGATGGCCGAAGCCCTCGCGCGCATCGACTACGGCGACCTCGTGGAGCCCGTCTCGGCGGGGTCGCGCCCGGCCGGCTTCGTCCATCCCCTCGCCGTCCGCGCGATCGAGGACCTCGGCTTCGGCCTGGAGTCGGCGTATTCGAAGGGAACCGAGGAGTTCCAGGGCGCCCCGGTCGACCTCGTCGTGACGGTCTGCGACTCCGCGGCCGCCGATTGTCCGAGCTGGCCCGCCGCGCGCCACATCGTCCACTGGTCGGTGGAGGACCCGAGCTTCGCCGCGGGCGACGAGGCGGCCCGCCTCTCGGCGTTCCGCACCACGCGCGACGAGCTGCGCCGCCGGATCGACGGCCTCATGGAGGCTTTGCGGCGCTCCGTCCCGAAGCGCTCCGAGGCGGAGCTGCTCGAGCGCGGCGCCGCCATCCTCGAGGACCTCATGCGGGCGCACGGCTTCAAGTTCGGCGGCGTGCGGGTCGAGAAGTCCGGCCATCGCGCCGCGGCACTGGGGCGGTTCGCGCGGAGGGGCCGCGCCCTCGAGCTGGAAGTGCGGTCCGGCGTCGTGATCGTGCAGTACGCGGCGCGGGAGCGCCGCCTGCGGCACCCGGATTACATGGAATCTCTCGGCGCGTCCGGCTCGATGCGCTACCCCGGCCTGTCCAAGGACCCGCTCGACGCCTTCCGGCGGCTGCGCGCCGACCTCGTCCGCCATGCCGGGCCGTTCCTGACGGGCAAGAGCCTGAAGGATTTCGAGCGCCTCGCCGACGCGCGCGGCGCAAAGAACGGGCCGGCCAAGACGGCCTGACCTAGCCGGACGCGGGCGCCGCGGGCGGCAGCTTCCAGGCCGCCGCCGCGAGCAGAATCGCGACGACGACCGCCGTGGCACAGCCCCAACGGAACGACGCCGGCCGATAGAGGAACTCGACGCGATGCGTTCCGGCGGGAACGGCCACCGTCATCGCCTCTCCTGGCTTCGCCGTCAGCGCGACGGTCCGACCATCCAGGCGGGCGGTCCAGCCCGGAAACATGGGATTGGCCGCGGTCAGGACATCCGGCCGCTTCGCCTCGACGTCGAGGCTCCAGAATCCGGCGCGGCGGGACCCGACCGAGACGCGCCCCTCTCCGGCGAGCCGGAAGCGAGCGCGCGCCCGGCGGTTACGGAGGATCCGGCCGTCGGGGCCCGAATACACCTCCTCGAGATCGAGTCCCTTGCGGGCGTTCAGCTCCTCCACGCCGAACCCGAACTGCGGGTGCAGCAGCAGGTACTTCACGTTCCAGTCATCGAGCGCCGCTCCGCCCGGAACGAGCCCCCACGGCTCGATGACCTCGACCTGCGTGGGTTGCCGCACGACCTCTCCGATCGACGCGAGGCGCCGGCGCCATCCGAGCGGGACGAGCGCGTCGTAGCCGCGCACGTCGTCGAGGCCGTAGCCGGTGGCGCTATCCGGCGAGAGGAAGGTGTGGAGCGGCAGGATGCGGAAGACGTCCGGATCGCGGCGCAGCGTCTCGATCAGCGGCGTCGTGCGACGGAGATCGGCGGCGCTCGAGAGGCCGTGGACTCCCTGCGCGGCTCGCAGGAGCTCCGCGGCCGCGAGAACGGCCGCCGCCGCGGCGACGCCCGCGGCGAGAGCCGTGGAGCGGCGAGCCGCGATCCTCCGGCAGAAGTCATCCAGGGAGCCCGACGCGAGATAGGCGAGAGGCAGGGGGAGAAACAGAAGGAGCCGGGTCCAGTAGACCGGGGTGTGCGTCGCGAGCCACCGCGCGAACGGGTTGTCGTAGACCGAGATCAACGCGACGGCCGTCCCGGCCGCCCAGAACGCCGCGCGGCGGTCCCGCCGGAACCGCGCGAGCCCGGCGGCCGCCAGCACGAGCACCGTCACCGAAACCGTCGCCGCGGCCTCGATCCCGTTCGACCCCGCGAGGCGCGGCTCCACGAAACGCGCGAGGTCGCGAAGAGGAAGGACGAAGGGGCGGCGGTCCACGCCGAGCCGCGCGGCGCTCTCCCGGAAGTACTCGGCAAACGGAAGGAGCACCGGCAGAGCGAGGCCGGCCCCGAGAAGCGCCGCGGCGGCGGCGGGCAGCGCCGCGCGCGCGGACCGCGCCTCGTGAAGGAGCCATGCCGCGGCGATCAGGGCGGCGATGAGCTGAATCTCGGGCTGGCCTCCCGCCAGGACGACCGCCGTCGCGAGCGCGAGGCCGACGAAATCGCGCCGGCTCGGCCGCCGCGCCACGCGGCCCGCAAAGAGCAGCACGAGCGGGAAGGCCGGCGCCACGAGCGTCTCGGGGTGTTCGAGCCATGCGACGAAGGAACCGGAGAGGCCGAAGGCGATGCCTCCGAGCGCCGCGGAGAGCTTCGATCGGCCGAGATCGCGCAGCCAGAGCCACGCGCTCGCGAACGCGACGAGGAGCCGCAGCAACAGAGACACGTTCCAGCCGGCCGCGACGCCGGCGGCGAGGACCGGCCAGACCATCGGGCTGCCGAGCGCGGACTGGGCGTTGCCGAGCAGCGGCACACCGCCGCTCTGGTGCGGGTTCCAGAGCGGGATGCGTCCGGCCGAAAGCTCGGACCGCGCGAGCTCGAGCCAGGGGACGAATTGCCAGACCGGGTCCGACAGCCCGGGCGCCGCGATCTCGGCGCGAGGGAAGAACGGCGCCCACGGCCAGCATCGCGACTTGACGTCCTCGGAGAGAAGGATTCCACGATGCATCCCGAGGCCGAACCAGCAGACGACGGCAGCGGCGAGGAGCGCCGCGAAACCGGCCAGGGCTCCGCGGGCGACCTTCGGCATCCGGCCTCCGTGTTGCTGCCGCACTTTATACTCCCGTCGGATGCCCCGCCCGGTCTCCAACCCCCCGAACCCCTGGGAGTCGCTCCACGCCGAGTGGCTCGGCGAGCCGCCCGAGGCCGCGCTGCAAGTCTTCGAGGAAGAGGCGCGATCGATCATCGCGGAAAACGACAGCCCCGACGTCGGCTTTCGTTTCAGCGTGAATCCCTATCGCGGATGTTTTCATGCGTGCGCGTATTGCTACGCTCGCCCCACGCATCAGTACCTCGGCTGGGGCGCCGGCACCGACTTCGACCGCAAGATCGTCGCGAAGATCAACGCACCGGAACGGCTGCGCCGCGAGCTCGCGCGCAGGACGTGGAAGGGCGACACGATCGTCTTCTCCGGCGTCACCGACTGCTATCAGCCCCTCGAGGCCGTCTACGGCCTGACGCGCCGCTGCCTCGAGGTCTGCCTCGATTTCCGGAACCCGGTCGGAATCGTCACCAAGGGCGCGCTCGTGCGGCGCGATGCGGAGATCCTGGCGGCCCTCGCGCGGGACGCCGAGGCCGTCGTCTACCTGAGCATCCCTTTCGCCGACGCCCGGGCCGCGCGAGCGATCGAGCCGAACGTGGCGCCCCCCGAGCAGCGCTTCGAGACGATGGCGGCGCTCTCCGCGGCGGGAGTGCCGACGGGGGTCGCCGTGGCTCCGATCATCCCGGGGCTCAACGACAGCGACATTCCGGCGATCCTCGCGCGGGCGCGCGAGGCGGGCGCCGAGCGCGCGTTCCTGACCCTGCTTCGCCTCCCGGCCGAGACGGAACTCGTCTTCGAGGAGCGCATCGTCGAGGCGTATCCCGAGCGGGCCGCGCGGATCTTCTCGAACCTCGAGCAGACGCGAGGCGGCAAGCGCAACGAGAGCCGCTTCGGGGCGCGCATGGAGGGCGTCGGGCCGCGGTGGGCCGCGATCGAGACGCTCTTCGAGGTCGAGTGCCGGCGCCTCGGGTTGAACCGGGCCGACGGGAAGGCCCGCCACACGAGCACGTACCGTCATCCGGCCCCGGCGCAAAAGGGTCTCTTCGACGAACCCTGAACTTTGCGACATAAAGTACTTGACGTGACTGCCGGAACCGGCCCAGACTTCGGGCGATGAAAGCGCTCGAGACGCACGCCGCCGACAACCTCCGGTTCATCCGGAGCGCGATGGAGCGCGCGTCCTCCTTCACCGCGGTCCCGGGGCTCGGAGGCGCCGCCATGGGAGTCACCGCGCTGATCGCGGCGGCGGTTTCCCTCCGGGCGAGGACGCCGGACCGGTGGCTCGGCATCTGGCTCGCGGAGGCCTGCGTCGCCGTCGTCCTCGGCGCCTGGGCCATGGAGCGAAAGGCGCGGCGCAGCGGGGCCGACCTCTTCTCCGGCCCGGGCCGGAGATTTCTCCTCACGCTCACGCCTCCGCTCGCCGCCGGCGCCGTGGTCACTCTCGCCTTCGAACGCCAGGGACTCGTCTCCCTCCTGCCCGGCCTGTGGCTCCTTCTGTACGGGACCGCCGTCGTGACGGGAGGAGCGATGTCGATCCGGATCGTCCTCGGCATGGGAGTTCTCTTCATGCTCCTCGGATGCGCGGCGCTTTCGTCGCCGGCGGCATGGGGGACGGCCTACCTCGCCGCCGGGTTCGGCGGACTCCACATCGGTTTCGGCCTGGCGATCGCCCGGAGACACGGTGGCTAAGGCGATCCGCACGCCGCGAGCGGCGGCCGATCGGACCCGCGTCGCCGCTTCGGCGGCGAAGGCCGGTCGGCGCGGCCTGCCCGATCTCGACCGCGTCATCCACGAGCGAATGCGTCTCGGGATCGTCAGCGCTCTCGCCGCCGCGGAAAGCCTGAGCTTCCCGGAGCTTCGCCGGCTTCTCGACGCGAGCGACGGCAACCTCTCGGTGCACGCCAGGCGACTCGAGGAGGCCGGCTACGTCGCCTGCGTGAAGTCCTTCGAGGGCCGCGTTCCGAAGACGGTCTACCGCCTGACGCCGGAGGGTCGGAGAGCCTTCGAGCGCTACCTCGGCCATCTGGAAGCCGTGCTCGAGCATGCCCGCGCGAAGTGATTTTTTTTGGAGGTGTACTTTATGATGCAAAGTTCTCTGCTTCCAATTGCCGCCGCCGACGCATTCATGCCGTCCCTGGCTCCCCTCGCCGTCGTGGCGATGCTCGGCGCCGGGCTCGCCCTCGCCGGGTCGTTCCTCGGAGCGGCCGTGGCGCTGGCCGCGCGCTGGACTCGGCTCGCCCGGGCCCTCGGCGCCGCCGGGCTCGCGGTCGCGGTGGTCTACGCCACCCTGCTCGCCGCCGCGGCGCTCTTCTCGCGCGACCGGACGCTCGCGCCCGGAGACCGCAAGTACTTCTGCGAGGTCGACTGCCACATCGCCTACGACGTCGTCGGCGCCGAGGCGACCGCGGGCGGCGGACGAGCCGTCACCCTGCGAACCTGGTTCGATCCGAGCACGATCGCGCCCTTCCGGGGCGACGGTCCGCTCGCCCCCGGGCCGCGCGCCGTGTTTCTCGTGGACGCGGCGGGCCACCGCCACGCGTCTTCGCTCGAGGCCACGGCCGCCTGGGAGAAGGCCCACGGCGCCTCGACGCCTCTCGGCCGCGAGCTCCGCCCGGGCGAGTCGTACACGACCACGTTCGTCTTCGAGCCGCCGCTCGGAGGGCGAACGCCGCGCCTCTTCGTCGCCGACCCGGCCGGGGAGCTCGACGAGCTCCTGATCGGCCACGAGAACAGCCCCTGGCACGGCAAGATCTACCTGGCGATCCCCGCGCCTCGCCCGAGCGCAGGATGAACGCGGCAGGCGTATCGTTGCCGCCCGTGACCAGCGAGGATGTCCGCCGCCACTTCCGCGCCGCGCTCGCGAACGATCCGATCGGCGCCTATCGAGACTGGTTTCGCGCGCAGGAAGAGCTGCGAAGCGGCGGCGACGCGGCCACGGCCCGGGCGCTCGCGGACGATCTCTGGGAGCTCCTGCCGGCGCTTCCCTTCGGCGCCGCCGAGGAGCGCGCCCGCTTCCACCACAACGCCGCGGTCTTCTACGGCAGTCCCGGCCCGGCCGCCGACCTCGCTCGCGCCCGCCTCGCGTTCGCCGTCGCCCTCGACTACTTCGCCGGCGATACCGAGAGCGGCTGGCACGCCCGGGCGCTTCACAATCTCGGGACCGCCCTGTCCAACCTGGGCGATTCACCGCAGGAGCTCTCCGAGGCGGTGGCGCGCTTTCGCGACGCGCTCGCCTGGCGCACGTCGGAACGCGAGATCGCCCGAGGCGTCACGCTCCACAACCTCGGCCTCGCCCTGCGCCGCCTCGCGGAGCTCGAGCCCGGGCGCGCCCCCGAGCACCTCGAGTCGAGCGCCTCGGCGCTCCGCGAAGCGGTCGCGATCCGCGAGCGCCACGGCCTGTCCGAGGGCCGCGCCCTCTCGGAGCGCCACCTCGCGCTGTCCCTGGAACGGCTCGCGGCCCGTTCGCGATAGATTCCCGCGGCGATGACGCCGCGGCGCTGGATCGAGTACCTGATCGCGATCCTTCTCGGCAACGGCATCTACTTCGCCGTCCTCCACGGGACCCTCCCCGCGCCGCTGCGACATCAGCCCTTCGCGTTCGACCCGGGCCTCGCGATCGACTTCGCCTGCTGTCTCCTGGTCTATGCGGCGATCCGTCTCGGGAGCCGCCGCGCCCACGCGCGGCGGGAGAGCGCCGCGTCGGAAGCACGGTTCGGGCAGAGCACGGACCCCGCTTCGGAAAAAGAGAGTCTCCCCACGCGGCGGGAGAACGCCGCGTCGGAAGCACGGGTCGGGCAGAGCACGGACCGCGCTTCCGAAAAAGAGAGTCTCCCCGAACGGGATCATCCGCCGTAGAGGCGGAAGGCTGCCGCGAGCCACGCGGCGTTGGCGACGACCACGAACAGGGCGGCGCTGCCGAGCAGCGCCCTCGCGGCGCCGGTTCGAAACCGGAGGAGATCCGAGGCGGCCGAGAAGACCCAGGGACTCCAGTCCCACAGGTACCAGCCGGCGACGCCGCCCCACCCTCCGTAGAACCTCCGGTTCGCCAGGGCGAAGACGGTGAATCCGGCGGCGGCCGCCGCGAAGGCCGCGGCGTGCGCCGCGACCCGCGGAGGGCTCGGCCGCCACCGGCACGCGAAGAAGACCGCGAGGACCAGCGCGAAATACCCGATCGTCAGCATTCCGGGCGGCCGCACGAAGCTCCATCCGCCGACCCAGAACGTCGTCTTGACGAAGACGTAGGCCGATCGCGCAAATCCCAGGATGGCGCGGCCGAAGGGCTCCCCGATCGCGCGGCTCGGGCCGTTCAGCTCGATCGTGCCGCCCCAGAGCCAGCCTCGCAGCGCCTGCAGCGGAAAGACCGCGAGCGACGCCGCTCCTCCGGCCATCGCGACTCCTCGACGGCCCTCGAGAAAGAGGGCCGCGACGGCGAAGACGACGACCGGGATCGCGGTCAGCTTGATCAGGGGTCCCGCGGCCAGCAGGAGAATCAGGCCCGCGCTCCGGACCCGCGAGCCGAGCGCCGCCACGACGACCGCGGCCCAGAGAAAGACGGCGGCGTCGTTGGAGGCCCGGGCGAGCGCCTCGGACGCCCCGGGCAGAAGCAGCGCCAGGAGACCCGCCGCCGCGGCCTCGGGCGACCATCGGCGCGAGAGAATCCGGAGCGGCCCGAAGATGGCCAGCGCCACGAGGGCGACGGAGAAGAGGCGCGCGAAGAGAAGCGCGGACGCGATCGCGGGTTCCGGGGCCACCCTCAGCGCGAGACCCATCGCCGCATAGGCGAGCGGCGGCTGGTTGGCCTCCGGATTCGCCACCGCCGCCGCCGGCAACGGAGGAGGAGCCGCGCGAAGAAGGTTGAAGCCGGCCCCCCTGCCGTCGAAGAGCGGACAGCCGTAGGCGGCCGCGAGGCTGGCCGAGCAGGGAAAGGCCTTGACGGTTCCGACGACGGTCGCCGGAACCCGGGCTCCGCCGAACGCGTCCGTCGGAGGCCCGGCGGCGAAAGCCAGGACACGCGCGAGGTGGTGAGGCTCGTCCGGACCCTCGAACGCGGGAAGAAAGACCGCATGGAACGCCATCCGAGCCACGACGAGCAGCGCGAGCGCGCCGAGGCGCCGCCTCATCGGCCCCGCAGTCCCGCGACGACCGGCACGATCACCGGACGCAGCCCCAGGGCGCGGCGGCAGGCGCGCTTTCCGGCGATCGCGATCTCGGAGCGGAGCCACTCCGGGTCCCGGCGCTGCTCGCCCGAGGCCCGGTGGAGGACCGCGCGCGCGGCTCGAGAGACCTCCGCCGCGAGCTGCTCTTCGTCGGCGGCGACGCCCCGCGAGACGACGTCCACGTCGTCGCCGCGCACCAGGATCACCACCACGCCCTCCTCGGACAGCTGGCGGCGCTCTCTCACGATTTCGGGGGCGACCGTCTCGTTGCGCTCGTCGAGAAAGACCGTGCCGCAGGCGACCGCTCGCGGCTCCACGACTCCGCCCTCGGGACCGAGCGTGAGCCGGTCGCCGTTGTCGAGCAGGTGGACGCGGATCGGCCGCCCCACCTCGCCGGCCACCTCGGCCGCTGCGGCGAGCATGCGGCGGTCGCCATGCACCGGCATGAGCTCGCGCGGGCGGACCAGGCGCAGCCACTCCGCGATCTCCTCGCGGTGCGCGTGGCCCGAGACGTGAATGGGCGGATCGCTCTCGCGGAGGACGCGCGCTCCGCGGCGCACCAGGTGGTCGCTCATCCGGTTGACCGACCGCTCGTGTCCCGGAATCGTCCGGGCCGATAGGAGCACGAGGTCGCCTTCGCCGAGATCCAGGTCGGCATGCTCGCCGAGAGCGAGACGGTACAGCGCGGAAAATGGCTCCCCCTGGCTGCCGGAAGTCAGGCAGAGAAGGCGGCCCGGCGCGATCTCCCGCAGCTGCGCGGGGGCGGGACGAGCGCCGGCGGGCAGGCGGAGACGTCCGAAGCGCTCGGCGATCTCCGCGACGGCGCGCATGCTTCGGCCGAGGATCGCCACGCGGCGGCCGAGGGCGAGGCCGGCGTCCGCGGCCTGCGCGATCCGCGACACGTGGCTCGAGAAGGTCGTCAGGACGATCCGGCCGCGAGCCTGCGAGAACGCCGCACGCAGGCCGTCGCCCGCGACGCGCTCGGACTCGGATCGCCCCGGGCGCTCCGCGTTGGTCGAATCGACGAGCGCCAGGTCCACGCCCTCGCCCACGGCGGCGGCGATGCCCTCGCGGTCGGTCGTCTCGCCGTCGGGCGGACTCTCGTCGAGCTTGAAGTCGCCCGAGTGCACGACGCGTCGGCCCGCCGCCTCGATGAGCAGGGCCGCCGAGTCCGGAACCGAGTGCGACACCTTGAAGAACGTCACGCGGAAATCCCCCGCCGGAATCGGCTCGCGACCCCGCGCCTCGATCACCCGATCGAGCGAGACCCGGGATTCCTCGAGCCGCCGCCGCGCGAGCGCGAGCGTGAACGGCAGCCCGTAGACCGGCGCGGCGCACCACTCGCGCACGAAGGGCAGAGCGCCGACGTGATCCTCGTGGCCGTGCGTCAGGAAGATCCCGTCGATCTTCTCGCTCCGCAGCGCGCTGAAGTCCGGCGCGATGCGATCGATGCCCGGGAAGCTTTCGTCGGGGAACGAGACGCCGACGTCCACGAGAATGCTCGAGCCGCCGGCTCGAAGCCAGAGAACGTTCCTGCCGAATTCGCCGACCCCGCCGAGCGGGACGATCTCGAGCGTCACGCGGCCGGATGCCAGTCCCGCGCGAGCGCGACGAAGTCGTCGAGCGAGAGCTCCTCGGCGCGCGCGCGCGGGCTCTTGCCGATGGCCTCCAGGGCGCGCTCCCATGCGGACCGCGGACCGGCGGAGGCGAGCGCGTTGCCGAGCGTCTTCCTTCGCGCGTTGAAGCCGAGCGACGCGAGGCACAAGGCCCGCCGCGCGAGGTCCGGATCGAGCGGTTTCGGAAGCGGCACGAGCTCGAACACGCTCGAAAAGACTTTCGGGCGAGGGCGAAACGCTCCGGGCGGCAGGTCGAAGAGAATCCGGCCGGTCGCGTGCGCCGCGATGCGGACGGAGAGATACCCGTACTGCTCGTCGCCGGGACGGGCGATGAACCGGCGAGCCACCTCCCGCTGGACCGTCGCGACGGAGCGGCGGATCGTGCCCGGGTCCTCGACGGCCGCGGTCAGGATGGGGGTGGCGACGTTGTAGGGAAGGTTCGCGACGAGGATGGCCGGCCCCGCCGTCCCGCCGGCCTCGAGCCAGGCGCGGAACGGGCGGGAAAGCACGTCGCCCTCGAGGATGCGGACCCGCGGATCCGAGGCGAGCTCCGCGGCGAGAGCGCGGGCCCTCAGCGGGTCGATCTCGACGGCCACCAGCGCGGCCACGCGGGCGGCCAGGGGGCGAGTCAGCGCGCCGTCGCCGGGGCCGATTTCGAGGACGATGTCGTCCGGCTGGAGCCTCGCGGCCGAGACGATCCGCTCCGCCGTCTCGCCGCTCGCCAGGAAGTTCTGCCCCCAGCGTCGCCGGGCCGGGAGGACGCTTCGCCGCGGGCCGTTCCGCCGCTCATGCTGCGACGGCATGGCGTCGCGTGACAGAGACCACGGCCCGCGAGGCTATCAGATGGTAAACTTTTTTCGAGGCGTCACCGGAGTGCTGCAGGTCTTCACACTCGAGAACCGGAGGCTCGAGAACTTTCTCGAGCGTCACAAGGCGTATTACGCCTACAGCGGCGAAATCGAGGTGGACCGGTTCCTTCGCGAGATCCTCCAGAAAGCCAACGAGTTCGTTCCGTCGGAGGCCGGCTCGATCCTCCTCGACGATCCGATGACGAAGAACTCGGACGACCGCCTCGAGAACGAGCTCGTCTTCATCGCCACGTACGGGGCGCACGGCGAGGGGCGCCTGGGCAAGCGCATGAACGCGCGCGTCGGAATCGTCGGCCACGTGTACGCCACCGGCGTCGCGTACATGACGGACGACGTCGTCGACGATCCCTTCTTCTATCCGACGCTCGACCTGACCGACGGCTTCCAGACGAAGTCGGCCCTCTGCGTGCCGGTGCGGATCGAGTCCTCGGTCTGCGGCGTCCTCGAGCTCGTCAACCGCTCGGGCCCGGGCGGCTTCCGGGAGAAGGACCGCCGCCTGCTCGAGATCTTCGCCGACTATGCCTCGATCTCGATCCAGAACCTGCTCGACGCGCGACGGGCCTACGAGGTCGCCAAGCGCGACGGACTGACGGGGCTGTACAACGAGCGATATCTCCACCTGCGCCTGACGCAGGAGCTGTCGCGGATCTCGCGCGACGGCGGGGATTGCGTCGTCATCTTCCTCGATCTCGACAACCTGAAGTCCGTCAACGACCGGCACGGACACCTCGCGGGCAGCCAGGTCCTGCGCGAGGTCGGCTATCTCCTGCGCCGCACCGTGACCGACGAACGGGCGACGCTGACGCGCTACGGCGGGGACGAGTTCGTCCTCATCCTGCCGGGACACGATCTCGAAGAAGGGCTCGAAGTCTCGGAGGCGATCCGCACCGCGATCCGCAGCGCGACGTTTCTCTTCCGGCCCTACGGCTTCAACGAGCCCGCGCTGAACCTGCAGGGCGTCATCACCGCCTCGCTCGGCCTCTCCTCGATCCGCTCGCACGCGACCCCCGGCGCCTCGGTCGAGCAGCAGAAGAACGAGCTGCTGCGCGCCGCGGACACCGCCCTCTATCGCGCGAAGGAGCACGGCAAGGACCGCTGCACCGCCGCGAGCCTCGAGGACGCGCGAGTCCCCGCCGCCCTGTCCCAGTAGCCGCTCCGGCGGCTCGTCCCCCGGGGGTTCCTTCCTCCCTTCAGAAGTGCTAGCTTTCTTTCTTCACATCCGGGTCTTTCGCCCGATTTTCGCCTTCCGTGAAGGGGGAGCCATGTCGACCTCGATCACCGCCCGCGAGCAGCTTTCACCGAAGAACGTCCTCGACGTCCTCTCCCGGCACATCCTCGTGGACGGCTACCACGTCGTCATGGACATGGCCCGCAGCAAGGGCTCCTACCTCTACGACGCCCGCAGCGACCGGCCGATCCTCGACTTCTTCTCGTGCTTCGCGACGCTGCCGATCGGCTACAACCACCCGAAGATGGCCGACCCGGAGTTCCGGGAGGCCCTCATGGAGGCCGCGCTCACCAAGCCCTCGACGAGCGACATCTACACGGAGCACTTCGCCCGCTTCGTGGAGACGTTCTCGGAGCTCGCGGTTCCGAAGACCCACCGCGACCACATGTTCTTCGTCGAGGGCGGCACCCTCGCGATCGAGAACACGCTGAAGACCGCGTTCGACTGGAAGATCCGAAAGAACCTGGCGAAGGGCAAGGGCGAGAAGGGCACCCGGGTCCTCCACTTCAAGAACGCGTTTCACGGCCGCTCGGGCTACTCGCTGTCCATGACGAACACGGCCGACCCGCGCAAGACGCAGTACTTTCCCAAGTTCGACTGGCCGCGGCTTTCGTGTCCCGCGGCTTTCCTTCCCGCTCACGGAGGCCGTCCTGCGCGACGTCGCCGCGGCGGAGGAGCAGGTCGAACGCGAGATCCGGGCCGCCTGCGCCGCGACGCCCGACGACATCGCGGCGCTCATCCTCGAGCCGATCCAGGGCGAGGGCGGCGACAACCACTTCCGGCCCGAGTTCTTCCGGCGGCTGCGGGCGCTCGCGGACGAGCTCGACTTCCTGCTGATCTTCGACGAAGTCCAGACGGGTGTCGGGCTCACGGGCTCCATGTGGTGCTGGCAGCAGATGGGCGTCGAGCCCGACCTGTTCGCGTTCGGCAAGAAGACGCAGGTCTGCGGCTTCGCCGCGAATCACCGCATCGACGAGATTCCGGACAACGTCTTCAAGGTCTCGTCGCGCATCAACTCGACCTGGGGCGGCAACCTCGTGGACATGATCCGCTGCGGGAAGTATCTCGAGATCATCGCGGAGGAGAACCTGGTCGAGAACGCGCGCTCCGTGGGTGAGCACCTGCAGGCGCGCCTCCGCGAGCTGGCGGCCGAGTTCGGGCGGCGTGATGTCGAACGTGCGGGGCCGCGGTCTCTTCATCGCGTTCGACCTTCCCGACAAGGCCATGCGCGACCAGACGCTCGCGGCCTGCCTCGAGAACGGGTTGATGGGCCTCGCGTCGGGCGCCAACGCGATCCGCTTCCGGCCGCACCTGATCCTCTCGAAGGACGAAGCCGAGGAGGGCGTCCGCAAGCTTCGCCGCGCACTGACCGCCGTCAAGAAGTAACCCTGCGCCGCGCGATTCTCGTCGTCCTGGCCGCGGCCCTCGGGGCCGCGGTCCTGTTCTGGGCTACGCTGCCCGACGTCCGACCCCTGGCCCGATCGTGGCCCGCCACGACGTCCTTCATGGAGCGGCGCAAAGCGGAGCTCGCGCGACAGGGCGAGAAGACGCGGCTCGAGTGGACGCCCGTGCCGCTCTCGCGGATTTCGCCCGAGATGCAGCGCGCCGTCGTCGTCGCCGAGGACGCCCGCTTCTGGAAGCACAACGGCGTGGACTGGGACGCGGCGCGAAGCGCCCTGCAGAAGAACTGGGAGAAGGGCGCTCTCAAGGTCGGGGGCTCGACGATCACGCAGCAGCTCGCCAAGAATCTCTACCTCTCCCCCGCCCGCACGCCCTGGCGCAAGCTCCGGGAGCTCGTGATCGCCCGGCGCCTCGAGCACGACCTCTCGAAGAAGAGAATTCTCGAGCTGTATCTGAACGTGATCGAGTTCGGCCGCCGGACCTTCGGCGTCGAGGCGGCGGCGCACCGGTACTTCGGCAAGTCCGCCGCGGACCTGACGGCCGAGCAGGCCGCGACCCTCGCCGCCGTGATCCCGTCGCCGCGCATCTACGATCCGGTCCGCCATCCGGACCGCGCGCGGCGGCGCGCCGAGCGCATCCTCCGGGAAATGCGAGGATCGGTGCTATTCTCGGAGACACGAACCATCACAGGAGGAAAATGAGAATGCGCTTCCGCCGCAGCGTGGCCTGGCTGCTCGGCGCGTCGCTCGTCGCCGCCGCCGGGTGCTCCCCCAAGCCCGCATCCATCGACATCACGCCGAAAAAGCTCAAGATCTTCGGAATCGAGCGCACGCAGCGCCTGAGCGCGCGCGTGCTCGACAAGAAGGGCCGGCCGATGGAATTGTCCACGCCGACCTGGAGCGCTTCGAACGACGTCGTCTCGGCCGAAGCAGGGGGACGAGTCGTCGCGAAGAAGGCCGGCAAGTCGATGGTCCGAGCCACGTTCGGCAACGTCACCGCGGAGGTACCGGTGGAGGTGATCGACGTCGCGACGATCGAGGTCACGCCGCCCTCGCTCGCGTTGACGGGCCCGGCGGGCACCTCGGTCCCCGTTTCCTTCGTCGTCAAGGACTCGCACCAGAAGCCCCTCGCGTTGAAGCCGTCGTGGAGCTCCGGAAACCCGAAGGTCGCGACGATCTCCGAGGACGCCGTCGTGACGTCGGTCGCGGCGGGCTCGACGACGATGATCGGCAAGATCGGCGACATCCAGGGGGGCTGCGACGTGGTCGTGACGCTCAAGCCGATCGCGCGTCTCGAGATCCGCCCGGCCACGGCGCTCGCGCGCGTCGGCGAGACGCAGCACTTCGAAGTCACGGCCTTCGGCCCGGACGGCATCGCGATTCCGGAGGTTGCCGCGGTCTTCCAGTCCTCCGACCCGTCGGTCGCGACCGTCGACGCGGCGGGCGTGGCGTCGGGCCGAAAAACGGGCGCCGCCAAGATCCGCGTCGAGCTCGCGGGGCAGAGGGCCGAGGCGACCCTGCTCGTCAACTGACCCGTTCCGGCCATGTCGGTCCGCCCCCCCGCCGTGGCCGGAATGTTCTACGAGGCGCGGCCCGAGCGTCTCGACCGCGAGGTCCGGGGGTTGCTCGATCGCCCGGATGGCGCGCCGCCGCAGCCCGCCTTCGGCGCGATCGCTCCGCACGCCGGATACGTCTACTCGGGGAGCGTCGCCGGAGCCGTCTATGCGGGAATCCGGATTCCGGCCGCCGGCGTGATTCTGTGCCCGAATCACACGGGCCGGGGCGCTCCCGCGGCGCTCGACCCCTCCGAGGCCTGGAGGACCCCTCTCGGCGACGCGCGCGTGAGCCGAAGGCTCTCGGAGCGCATGCTCGCGCTGGCGCCCTCGCTCCGCGAGGATGGCGAAGCGCATCGCCGCGAGCATTCCCTCGAGGTCCAGCTTCCGTTTCTCCAGGCCGCCCGGCCCGACTTCGAGTTCGTTCCGATCTGCATCGGCGAGCCGAGCCTCGGGCTCTGCCGCGAGATCGGAGAAGCGCTCGCCGTCCTCGTCGGGGAAGAAGCGGAGCCGCCGCTTCTGATCGCGTCATCCGACATGAATCACTACGAGAGCCGGGAGATCGGCCGCGCGAAGGACGACCGGGCGCTCGCCCGGATCGAGGCCCTCGATCCGGAGGGCCTGTATCGAACGGTCCTCACCGAGTCGATCTCGATGTGCGGGTTCCTTCCGGCCACGGCGCTGCTCTTCGCGGCGAGGGCCCGCGGCGCCCGCCGGGCCCGGGTCGTCGCACGCGCCGACAGCGGCGACCGGACGGGAGACGTGGCGAGCGTGGTGGGATACGCGGGAGTGGTGATCCATTGAGAAGGAGGCGGAAGTCATGAAGCTCGCTGACGCGGGGATCCTCTTCCTCGGCGCGGCGGCAGCGCTCGGGCAGGCGCACGTCGCGGTCCAGACCATAGCGCCCCGGCCCGAGGACATCGCGACGATCGACGGCATGGTGAAGGCCTACTACGAGGTCGTCTCCGGCCCGGCGGGCCAGCCCCGCGACTGGGCCCGCGACCGGACGCTCTACATCAAGGAACTGCGTTTTGTGCAGGTGGACGTCGACAGGACGGGCAAGCTCGCCCCGCACATCACGAGCCACCAGGAGTACGTCGACTCGGCCGACGGTCTCACGAAGTCGGGCTTCTTCGAGAAGGAGATCCATCGCGTGACCGAGCGCTTCGGTCCGATCGCCCACGTCTGGAGCACGTACGAATCGCGGCGCACCGAGACCGGCCCCGTCATCATGCGGGGCATCAACTCCATCGAGCTCTTCTGGGACGGGACACGCTGGTGGATCGCCAACGCGATCTGGACGGACGAGACGAAGGACAACCCGATTCCGAAGGAGTATTTGCCGTAGGCGCCTCAACCTCTTCGCGCATCATCTGGGCCCTGGCGATCGTGCTCGGAGCTTCGCTCCGCGTGCTTCCACTCCGGAGTGCCGAGCCGTACATTGCCTACGTCGACGAAGGGGGCTTCTTGCACACGGCGTTCGGCATGGTCCGCGACGGGACGTGGGACCCCGACCAGTATCTCTATCCACCGCTCCCGAGGACGGCGGTCGCGGCGGCTTCGATCCTGATTGACCGCGTTTCGCGATTCGGGGGCGGACATCCGCTGCGAGATCAAATCCGCGCAGAGTCGACTTTCTACGACGAGCTCGAACCGTTCGCCTTCCTGCTCGCAGCCAGAGTTCTGAGTGTCGCCGCGGGCATTCTCACGATCGTTCTTACCGGCCTGATGGCGGAGCGTCTCGTCCCGGGTGCCGGCGGCGTCGCCGCGCTTGTCGCGGCGTTCGTGCCCGCGCTCGTCCTCCGCGGGTCGATCGCTACCATAGACTCCTTCGCAACCGTGGCCGTGCTCGGATGTCTGTATCTCACAGACCGATCGAGGACCTCCTCGCGCCCATTCATGGCAACGTTCGGCGCAGGCGTTTTCGCAGGATTGGCTTTCGCCTCGAAGTATCCAAGCGTCCTCGTCGTCGTCGCCGTGGCCACGACGACCCTCCTCCTGCCAGCCCGAATCGGCGAGAAGGCCACGCGCCTCGCCGCGACCGCTGGCGGCACTCTCCTGGGAGCGCTGATAGGCATCCCTGCGCTACTCCGACATGTATCCGACATCGCCGCTGCGCTGAAGCAACAACGGCTCTGGTACCAAGAACTCTCCGCGGATCCCTCCCTCTGGCACCAGGCGCTCGTCCGCATGGAGTCGAACTTGCATTTCTCCGGCCCAGAAGTAGGGATCGTCGCCGTCGCGCTGGCGGCCCTCGGGTTGGTGGTCGGGCTGCGTCGCCGTGACCTCGCTCCCACGGTTGCGGGATGGTGCGCCTTCGCCATCGTGAGCTTCGCGCTCTACGGCTCTCAGCGCTACCGGCCCTTTCGAAACCTCATGCCGCTCGTTCCCGTGGGATGTGTTGCGGCCGCCATCGGCTATCGTTGGGTCCGGGCGCGAGTTTCGCGTGCGCGATGGCTGGACGCTTTCGCCGCTGCCGCACTCCTCATCCTGTTCGGTCTACCGACGGCGCGCTACGTTCGGGACCGCATGAGCCTCGTCGACCCGCGGCGGCAAGCGATTGACTGGCTCGCCGCCCGATTCGAGCCTCGCGACGGCGTCGTCTACCTCCGGGATCTTGTGATTCTCGATGGCGAGCTCGCTCGTTTGCCGGGTGAGCGCTGGCCCGCCTCGCTAAGTGACGCCGATGCGATCATCCGCGCTCGATCGCCCCGTTTCGTCATCGCCGGAGTCCTGGCAATGCCCGACGCCGCTCCAACCGACATGACCGCGTTGCCCATCCTGCAGTCCGACTATGAGCCTGTCTTCCGCGCCGGCGCCACGCCGACGATCCCCATCGCCGGCTGGTGGCGCGGGAACGATGAGATCGTGGCCGTGTTGGAGCGCAAGAACAGTCGGCGAGCAGAGCAAGGACCTGCGGGTCTCGGAGAGACAGCTCGTCCGGGCCGTCGTTGATCATCGGGCTCGCAGGCCTCGCGCTCTACGCCGCCACGGCGGCCGGCCTGATCTGGGCCGCCGGACGCTTCGTGTCGCCGATCCGCTCTCGTCCCGTATGGACGCTCGCGCTCGCGCCGATGCTCTTCACCGGGTGGGCGACGGTGACGGGCGGGGTCTACGGCGCTCTCGACGTCCTCTACGGCTCTCCGCCCTTCTCGGCGGAGCGCGAGGCTCTCGCGATCGGCCCGCCGCGCTCGCCCTCGCTCGGCGACGTGGTCTACCAGCACATCCCGTGGCGGGAGGCGGTCCGGCGCGACGCCGCGAAGGGCCGGCTCCCGCTGTGGAACCCCGACGTCCTCGCCGGCGAACCACTGCTCGCGGCCCAGCAGGCCGGCATCCTGCGGCCCACGATCTGGATCTCGTTTCTCCTGCCGCCACCGCAGGCGTGGACCTACGACATGTCGGTCCGGCTCCTCACCGCCCTTCTGTGCGCATACCTGCTGATGCGGGAGCTCGGCTGCGGCGAGATTGCGTCGCTCCTCGGCGCGGCCGGCTGGGCCTTCTCCGACTTCCTGATTTTCTTTCTCGGCTTCTCGATCGCGCCGCCGACCGCGCCGTTCCCGCTGGCCCTGCTCGCCGCGCGGCGCGTCGCCCGCGCGCCCGACGGCCGCAGCGTCGCGCTCCTCGCGCTCTCTCTGGCCGCCGCACTGGCGGGGGGGCACCCCGAGACGGCCCTCCACACGAGCTGCGCGGCGGGACTCTTCTTCCTCTTCGAGCTCGCCGGGGCAGGGCCCGGTCGGCGGGGACGCGCCGTCGCGTATGCGTTCCTCGCCGGAATCCTGGCCGCCGGACTGACCGCGGTGATCCTCCTTCCCCTCGCGGAGGCGCTCCCGCTCACGGCCGAGCAGGCGTTCCGGAAGGCCTGGTACGCGCATTCTCCGCGCGCCGCGCCCTGGCGGGAATGCTGGCTGAGGCTCCAGTCTCAAGTCTCGCCGTACATCGTGGGCGTCGACGGGCAAGGGCGCGTCCGCGAGGGTTTCCTCCTGCCGGCCGCGTACGGCGGCGCTCTCCTGCTGCCGCTGGCCGCCGGAGGCCTCCTCGCCCGCCGCCGCGAGCGCTGGTTCTTCGCGGGCATCGCCGTCCTCGGTCTCGGCGTCTGTCTCAAGACTCCGGCGGCCGACTGGATCACCCGGCTCCCCTTCTTCGACGTGGCCATCAACGAGTACCTGATCGTGCTTCCGATGCTGTCCCTGTGCGTCCTCGCGGCCCTCGGAGCCGAACGCCTCGCGCGCGGCGAGGGGCGCCGCGGCATGGTCCTCGCGAGCGCCGCCGCGGCGATCGCCGTCGCGGCGCTCGCGATCGCCCATCGGCCGGCGATGCTCGCGCTCGGAATGCCGTCCGGCTACGCGCGTTGGCGGCTGGGACTTCAGCTGCTGCCGCTCGCCGCTCTGGCCGCTCTCGCGGGGCGGCGTCCCCGCGGCGGGCGTGACGGGCTCATGGCCGCGTTGCTCGTCCTCTTTCTCGTCTCGCGGGTAGCCGAGGAAGGTGCCGTCAATCCGACGCTTCCCGCCCGGTCCTTCTTTCCCCCGATACCGCTGCTCTCCTCCATCCCGCGCGGATCGCCGGAGCGCATCGTCGCGACCGGCGTCAACTTCCTGCCGAACGTCTCGGCCGTCTATGACCTCGAGGACGTTCGAGGCTACGAGGCGATGACGCTCGCGGCGTACCAGGAGACGTATCCGCTGTGGTGCGTCCGCCTCGGAGCCTGGTTCAATCGCGTCGACGATCCGACGCGGCCCTTCGTTTCCTTCCTGAACGTGCGCTGGGCCCTTCTGCCGCAGGACGCGGCGGTGCCCGACGGCTGGCGCCCGGTCGCCGCGTCCGACGGGCTCCGTCTCGCCGAGAATCCGAAGGCGCTTCCACGCGTCTTCGCGCCGCGATGGTTCCGGGGTGAGCGGCCGAAGTCGGGCCTGGGCCTCATCGCCGACATTTCCGACTTCGCCGAGCGGGGAGTCATCGAGGCCGACATGCCGGACCGCTGGGTCGAGAACGGAAAGGGGCGCGTCCGGATCGAGCGATACGAGGGATCGAGCCTGTCCATGGCGGTCGACGCGGAAGCGGACATGCTCCTCGGGACCTCGATCCCGGCGTGGCCCGGCTGGAAGGCCGTCCTCGACGGCCGTCCGGCCGCATCGGTGACGTTCAACCACGCTTTCCTCGCGTATCGAGTGCCGGCCGGGTCGCATCGCCTGACCCTCGACTACGAACCGGATTCCGTTCGATACGGCGCGGTGGCCAGCCTCGCCGCGGCGATTCTCGGCGCGATCGTCTTCGCGCGCGGGTCGCGCTCCCGGCCCGGCGGCCCCGCGGCTCAGAGCGGCTCGGCGACGACGACGGACTGAAACGACCCGCGCCCGCGCGCGAGGTGTCGGTCTTCGCGGTCGAGCAGCGAGGCGACGACGGCGTCGAATTGCTCCGCGGGCGGCCCGCCCGGCTGGTCGGGGCGCAGGAGGCTCGGGTAGATGACGGCGAGAAGATCGCCGCCGTAGTCCCGCCTGGCGAGGATCCGGAAATGCTCGGCGACGGCCGGCAGGATCCGGGAGGAGGCGATCGCTTCGGTCGGATCCTCGCGGTTGATCGGGCGCCGGATGACGTGCGTGCGCCGAACCGAAGCCGGAAGGCGGCGGTAGAGGAAGTTCCATCGGGCGAGATCGCGCCACGTCCACTCGTCGCGCGACGGGCCGACGTACTCGTCGAAGTACAGGATGCCCCGCGGCTTCAGAGCGCGCCGGACGAGCGCGAGGATCTCCGACGGGGGATCGAAGTGATGGAGCGCGGCATGGAAGAAGACCGCGTCGAGATCGCGGGAGCGTTCGCAGAAACGCCGCCGCGTCGCCCACGACGAAAGACGCCCGATCCGCCAGCCCGGCTTCGGCCGTCAGCCGCCGCGCTTCCGCGACCGCCCCTTCGCTTCGGTCGACCCCGGTGACGTGCGCGACGAGGCCGTGAGTCACGAGGCTCCGCTCGAGATGTCCGACGCCGCAGCCGACGTTCACGGCGCGCCCGAACGGCACGCGGTCGGGGACCACGCTCGGGAGCCACTGAATCGGCCAGACGCCGGCCTGGCCGGTGACGCGGCGATTGATCCGCTCCCGCACCGCGGGGTGGTTCATCCACAGCTCGTCCCAGCCGTAGCGGCGGACGTCGGACCAGTAGTCGGTCAACAGAGCCCCGCAGGCCGCGCCCGAACGGCCGTCTGCCTACGCGCTCGCGTTCCCCGGCAGGAGGCCCTCGACCGGGATCGAGCGCGGCCCCTTGTCGTCGCAGACGGCATAGCGGACGGCGTTGGTCGTGCCGCCGGCCCAGCCCCTGTCGTCGGGGTCCTCGCCGTACATGGCCACGCCGGCGAACTCCCCCTTCGCGTTCAGGACGTAGAAGTTGACGTTGAAGTTGGGGTCCCCGTTGGGCTTGCAGAGGCGCTTCTCGATCGTGTTCGCCTTGATCCGCTTCAAGGCCTCCATCCCCGCATCCTTCGGGTGCAATCCCCGCCGCATGCCGTCCACGATGAGGAAGCTCGAAAGGTTGTACAGGTTCGCCTCGCCGCGGCCCGTCGAACCGGCGGCGCCGACCGCGCCGTCCACGTAGAGACCGGCGCCGAGGATCGGCGAATCGCCGACCCGTCCCGGAATCTTGAAGAAGAGGCCCGACGTCGTCGTGACGCCGCAGACCTCGCCCTTCGCGTTGACGCCGTCGCAGTTGATCGTGCCGTACATCTGGGAGCCCGCGAACCAGCCCTCGCGGGCCATGTCGCGGCGGGCCGAGGTGTGCACGATCTCGCGCTCCGCGGGGGTGAGGTAGTGCGACGGGTCGGTGCGCTGCTTCCACTCGAGCCAGAGCTTGCGCGAGAGCGGCGTGTTCAGGTCGTCTTCGATCGTGAACCCCATGTTCCGCGCGAACCACTGCGCGCCCTTTCCGACGAGGAGGTGATGATCCGTCTTGTTCATGACCTCCCGGGCCACGCGCGACGGAGTCTTGACCCCCTCGAGCGCGGCGACGGCGCCGGCGCGCTTGAGCGGCCCGTGCATGCAGGAGGAGTCGAGCTGCACCACGCCCTCGGAATTCGGAACGCCGCCATAGCCGACGGAGTAATCCTCGGGATCGAGCTCGACGATGTTCACGCCCTCGATCAGCGCATCGAGGACATCGGATCCCTGGGTCATGAGCGTGAAGGCCTTCTCGACGCACGTGACGTTGCCGCCGTTCTTGAACCAGTTTCCGTTGGCGGAGGAGATGACGACCGGCTTCGCGCGGCCGCTCGAGACCGCCGGGGCCTTCTGCGCCAGGGCGGCGGGCGCCGCGGCGGCGAGGCCGGCGGCGGCGGAGGTGCGGACGAAGTCCCGCCGTGAAATGCGTCGAGCCATGAAACCTCCTTCTGTCTGACAGCGGAGTCTAGCAGGAGGTCATCGACGGCTTGCCCGCGGCCGGCGGGCGGTTTACGCTCGACGGCGATGGAGTTCCAGGGCCATTCACTCGCGAAGCCGGCTACGACGCTTCCCGGGGAGTTCTACACGTCGGAAGACATCTTCGCGCGCGAGCAGGATCGGATCTTCGCGCGCCGGTGGCTCTGCGCGGGGCGCTCCGAAGCTCTCGCCGAGCCCGGCGACTTCCAGCTCGCCCGCGCGGCCGGCGAGAGTCTCCTCCTCGTGCGCGGCCGCGACCGGCGCCCGCGGGCCTTCTACAACGTCTGCCGCCACCGCGGCACGCGCATCTGCGAGGAAGAGCGAGGCCGCTTCTCCGGCGCCATCCCGTGTCCGTATCACGCCTGGACCTACGGGTTCGACGGCGCGCTGCTCGGGGCGCCGCACATGGCGGACGTCCCCTGGTTCGACAAGGAGGACTATCCCCTCCTGACCGCGCCCCTCGCGGAGTGGGAGGGGTTTCTCTTCCTCAACCTCTCTCCCGAGCCCGAGCCGCTCGAAGAGGCCCTGGCGCCGCTCTCCGGCCGCTTCGCCCCGTGGCGCCTCTCGACCCTGAAGACCGCCCGCCGGATCGAGTACGACGTTCGCGCCAACTGGAAGCTCCTCTTCCAGAACTTCTCGGAGTGCTATCACTGTCCGCCCGTGCATCCGGCGCTCGCGAAGCTCTCGCACTACCGCAGCGGCTCGAACGACCTGCGCGACGGCGGCGTGCTCGGCGGCTACATGCGGATCAACGAGAAGGACGGCAGCCTCACGACGAGCGGACGGATGTGCGGCGTTCCCGTCGGAGACCTCTCGACCGAAGACCGGCAACGCGTCTACTACTACTCGATCTTCCCGTCGGTGTTCCTGACCCTCCAGCCGGATTTCGTGATGATCACGCGGCTCGAGCCCGCGGGCGTGGATCGCACGAACGTGGTCAGCGAGTGGCTCTTCGCGCCCGAGTCCCTCGCCGGGCCCGGCTTCGATCCGACCGACGGCGTGGGCATCTGGGACGTCACCAACCGCCAGGACTGGCGCATGTGCGAGCTCGCGCAGAAGGGCGTCTCCTCGCGCGCCTACCGCCCGGGCCTCTACTCGCGCGAGGAGAGCCTGCTCGCCGCGTTCGACCGCGAGTACCGGCGCAGCCTGGAAATCTAGGGTGCGGTAACGGTCATCGTGCGTGGCTTGTCTTCGTAGGGGCGGCCCTTGCGGCCGCCCGCGGGCGGGGACAAGCCCCGCCCCTACCATCCGTCGGGATGTACCGCCTTTCGCAGTAGGGGCGGCCCTTGCGGCCGCCGTGTGTGGCTTGTCATCGTAGAGGCGGCCCTTGCGGCCACCCGCGGGCGGGCACAAGCCCCGCCCCTGCCATCCGTCGGCATGTACCGCCTTTCGCAGCTTGTCTTCGTAGGGGCGGCCCTTGCGGCCGCCCGCGGGCGGGGACAAGCCCCGCCCCTACCATCCGTCGGCATGTACCGCCTTTCGCAGCGAGGCGCTAGATGTCGCCCTCGGCGACGATTCCCCGGGCGGCGCGCCGCAGTCCCTCGACGACGCCGGGCGAGCCGGCGAGGACGTTGCCCCGCTCGAGATAGCCGGCGCCGCCGTCGAAGTCGCAGATCCGTCCCCCGGCCTCCTCGATGAGCAGCGCGCCCGCGGCCACGTCCCAGGGGGACAGCCGAAACTCGAAGAAGCCGTCGAAGACGCCGGCGGCGACGTACGCGAGGTCGAGGGCCGCCGAGCCGGCGCGGCGGATCGCCCGGGCGTCGAGAAAGATCGCCTTGAACAGGGCGAGATACGCGTCGATCTTCTGGCGGTTCCGGAAGGGAAACCCGGTCGCGACGAAGGCGCCCTCGAGATCCGGCCGTCCGGCCACCGCCAGCCGCGTTCCGTCGCGCCACGCGCCGGCGCCCCTCTCGGCCGCGTACATCTCGCCGCGCAGCGGATCCCAAACGACGGCCGCGACGATCTGGTCGCCCTCCCGGGCCGCGATCGAGACGCACCAGAACGGAAAGCCCGAAACGAAGTTGGAGGTGCCGTCGAGCGGATCGATGATCCAGACGCGGGCTCCGGCGCGGCCTTCGCGCCGACCGCCCTCCTCGGCCAGAAACGCGTCCTCCGGATAGCGCCGCCGGATCGCCGCGATGATGCGCTCCTCGCTCTCGCGATCCGCGTGCGTGACGAAGTCGTTCTTGGTCTTCTCCTCCACCGAGCCACGCGGGAGGTTGCGCCAGTTGGAAACCAGAACCTCGCCGCCGTCGCGCGCCGCCTCGGCGGCGGCCTCGACCAGCGCGCCGGATGGCGTCATCGCGGCCTCATGGCGCCGCCTTCGATCGGAATCCGTCCGCGATCGCCTTCTCGGCGGGCGTGCCGAGGAAGTTGAACCCGCGCTGGCCCGGCGGGGCCGCCTTTCCGTCGGAAGACGTCTTCCACCAGTACACGCCCTTCCACCACGCCGCCCCGCCGAGCGCGCGGGTCAGCGCGGAGACGGCGCGCGCGGAGTCCTCGCCGCCGGGCGGCCGCTTCGGGTCCTCGACGCGCGGAGAGCTCCAGGCGCCCCGCATCCACGGGTAGCCCGCCTCGGTGATGAGGACGGGCTTGCCGGAGCGGGCCGAGAGCTCGGCGAGCGGGCGGACCGCCTGCCGCGCGCCCTCCTCGAGGGCGGGGTCCTTGGCCTTCTCCGCTCGCAGAAGCGGCTCGAAGAAGTCGACGCCGATCGCGTCGAGGGAGTCCCAGAACGTGATGCGCGCCGCGTCGGCCGCCCCGTCGGCGGCGTACACGAGCGGAGCGCCGGTCGCCAGGCGCGCCGCGGCGATCAGGCCGTGCCACTCGCGTTCGCGGTCCTCGGTCTTGACGAGCTCCGTGCCGACACAGAAGAGCGCGGCGCCGGACGCCTCGGCGACGACCGCCTGGTGGACGACGTAGATCCGGTAGGAGTCGAACCAGGACTTCCAGGCGCGGTCGTCGGCCATCGCGATGCCGCTCACGGGAGCGCCGGTGCCGACCCAGAGCTGCGGCTGGACCATCGCCGTCAGGCCGAGCGAGCGAGCGTCGGTGACGGCCCGGGCGATGCCCTCGTCGGTCTCGCCGCGGGCCGTGCGATGGACGAAGAGCACCCGGGGGTCTCCGGGCTCGTGGACGAGACCGTACGGCATCACCGCGACCGAGTTGACCGAAAGATCCTTCAGGTGCCGGAGCGCCGCGAGCGAGGCCGCCGAGACGTAGCCCTCCTCGACCGTGTTCGTCATCGCATAGGACACGCCGCGCACGAGCCCCTCCGGAAGCGGGCGACGCTTCGGCGGCTGGACCGTCTGGCGCCAGGCCGTCTCGCGCCATCGCACGAGCCTGGTTCCGAGGTTTCCCTCGGGCTCCGTGAGCGCCTTCTCGACCGGCGCCTCGCCGTCGAGGCGCACTCCGGCGTCGAGCCATGCGGCGGCGGCGCCGACCGTCAGGATCGGCGAGGCGTCGTCCGAACCGCGCACCACGTCCTCGAGGGACGGGTCCACGCCGGCGGCGTGGGTGAAGGCGGCGAAACCGCGAACGTCGCGCCCCCACCACGTTCCGACGCGGCGGGCGCCGTCCGCGAGCAGCAGCGTGCGGCGATCGAGCAGCGCCGGGTTGGCGGCGGCGATCCCGGCCGCGGCGAGCACCGGCTCGACCAGATCCGGCTCCGCGGGCGCGGAGGCGTCGATCTCGACGACGATCCGGCCTCCCTCGCTTCCGAGGTCGGCGGGCCGAGAGGAGCCGGTATAGAGGGCCTTGGCGACCGCGTTCGGGAAGACCCGGACGAGGAAGGACCGCTTTCCGGCCCAGTGCGCCGCCGCCTTCTCCCAGCGCGCGGCCGCCGCCGCCTCCGAGGCGCGGAACTCCCAATCGACGCTCTCCCGCTTCTCGCGCTGAAGCGCATTGTAGAAGGCCTCGCGCTCCGCGATGCGGTCGCGGTCGGACGGGCGGTCGATCGCGAGCTTGCCGCCCTGGACGGCGAATCGCCCCTCCTTCGTCAGGTCTCCCGACACCACCTGGTAGTCCCACGCCCGATCGGTCCGGTCGATCAGAAGCGTGGCCGTCAGCTCGAGGACCGAGGCGGCGGATCCCCCGAGGATGAAGACCTCGGCGGGGCGCGAGGGATCGGCCAGGAAGACCGCCTCGCTCCTGGCGGCATAGGTCCGGCCGTCGAACGTGAAGCCGGCACCCTCGAACGAGATCGGAAAGCGGGCGAGCGGCGACTTCAAGGCCTCGGGGGGAGGAACGGTCGAGAGATGCGCGACCTCGAAGCCCTTCGCCGCCGCGGCGCCCTCGGCGGCAACCTGGAGCTCGATGCCCCGGCCCTTCGCCCGCTCCGCCAGGCGCTCGAGCGCGGGGGCCGCGGCGATCCCCTCGGACAGGCGCAGCGCGATGCGCCGGGGCTCGGGTGTCTTCGCGCCGGCGCTCAGAATCGCGAGGACGGCCGCGAGGAGCCCGAACCCGCGGCGGACTAGAGCTCGACCCGCTGCCACACCACGTTCCCGGCGACGATCGTGGCGGCCGGGGCGCCGCCGAGCTCCCATCCGGCAAACGGCGTGCTTCGACCCTTCGACAGGAACCGGGCCGGATCCACCTTGCCGCGCGCCTCCGGGTCGAAGAGCGTCACGTCCGCCGGCGATCCGGCCGCCAGCGTCCCGCCCGGGAGCCGGAAGGCGCGCGCCGGTCCGGCCGAGAAGAGCTCGACGAAGCGGCCGATCGAGATCCGGCCTCGGGCGACGAGACGGTCGTAGACGACGGACACGGCCGTTTCGAGGCCCACGACGCCGAAGGGCGCGGCGTCGAACTCCACCGCCTTCTCGTCGGCGTGGTGCGGCGCGTGGTCGGTCGCGATGGCGTCGATCGTTCCGTCCGCGAGACCGGCGGCGAGCCCGGCGAGATCGGACGCCTCGCGCAGGGGCGGGTTCATCTTCATGCGCGTCGAGAACCCCGAGGACGCCACTTCCTCGTCGGTCAGGAGAAGGTGGTGAGGCGTCACCTCGCAGGTCACCCGGAGGCCCTCCGCCTTCGCCCGCCGGACCAGGTCGAGCCCCTTTGCCGTCGAGAGATGCGCGACGTGGAGGCGCCCCCGCGTCAGCTCCGCCACGAGAAGGTCTCGGGCCACCGCGGCGGCCTCGGCGACGGCCGGCTGGCCCGAGAGCCCGAGGCGCGTCGAGACGGCGCCCTCGTGCATCGGAGCACGCTGCGAGAGCGTCCGGTCCTCGGAGTGCTGCACGATGGGAAGCCCGAAGAGACCGGCGTGCTCGAAGGCGGCGCGCAGGAGTGCGCCGTCCGCGAGCCACTGGCCGTCGTCCGAGAGCGCTACGGCGCCGGCCTCGTGAAGCTCGCCGAAGGCCGTCATCTCCTGGCCCTTCTGCCCTCGCGAAATCGCGGCGATCGGATGGAGGCGCGCGCTTCCCACGCTCTCTCCTCTCGCCCGGACGAACTCGCAGACCTCTCGGCTGTCGTTGACCGGGCTGGTGTTCGGCATCGCGCACACGGCGGTGAATCCTCCGGCCGCCGCCGCCGCGAGCCCCGTGCGGATCGTCTCGGCGTACTCGCGGCCGGGCTCGCGCAGGTGCGCGTGGAGATCGATGAAGCCCGGAAAGACGTACAGGCGCGAGGCGTCGAAGACCTCGGCGTCACCCGCCTCGATGCGGTCCGCGACGTCGGCGACGAGGCCGTCCTTCAGGAGCACGTCGGCGCGGCCGTTGCGGCCGGCGGCGGGGTCCACGACCGTTCCGCCCCGAATCAGGAGCGGGCGGCTCACGCCTCGCCCTCCCACGGATGACCGCCGAGCAGGAGGTAGAGGACCGCCATGCGCACCGCGACGCCGTTCGAGACCTGGTCGAGGATCACGGAGCGCCCCGAGTCGGCGATGTCGGACGATATTTCTACGCCCCGATTCATCGGGCCGGGATGCATCACGATCGCCTGGGGGTGCGCCCGCTCGAGCCGGCGGGCGTCGAGGCCGTAGAGCCGGAAGTATTCGCGGATCGACGGAAAGAGGGACTTTCCCTGCCGCTCGAGCTGCATCCGGAGCATCATCACGACGTCCGCGCCCTCGAGGGCGGCGTCGAAGTCGGAGGTCGCCGCGACTCCCATCTCGTCGATCCGGGGCGGAAGGAGCGTGGGCGGTCCGCACACGGTGACCTCGGCCCCCATCTTCTTGAGGAGCCAGATGTTCGACCGGACGACGCGGGAATGAGCGATGTCCCCCGCGATCGTGACCTTGAGGCCCGCGAGCTTTCCGAACCGCTGGCGGATCGTGAGGGCATCGAGCAGCGCCTGGGTCGGATGCTCGTGCGCGCCGTCGCCCGCGTTGACCACCCCGGCCTTCAGGTGCCGGGCGAGGAAGTGCGGAACGCCGGGCGAGCCGTGCCGGATGACGATGAGATCCGGCGACATCGCCTGGAGGTTCCTCGCGGTATCGAGCAGCGACTCGCCCTTCTCGACGGAGCTTCCCTTCGCCGAGAAGTTGAGCGAATCGGCCGACAGCCACTTCTCGGCCGTCTCGAAGGAGAACCGCGTGCGCGTCGAGGCCTCGAAGAAGAGGTTGACGACCATGCGGCCCCGCAGGGCGGGGACCTTCTTGATCGGCCGCTGGCCGATCGCGCTCATGGATTCGGCGGTGTCCAGCAGAAGCGTGATCTCCTCGGGAGTCAGCGGCTCGATCCCGACGAGGTCTTTGGAGCGCAGGCTCGCGACCGTCACGCGGCTATTGAGCCCTCTCGAGGATCCAGACTTCGTCCGCGCCGTCGGTCTCCTGGAACAGGACCTGGATCACCTCGCGGTTGGCGGTCGGCACGCTCTTGCCGACGTAGTTCGCCTCGATCGGAAACTCGCGGTGACCCCGATCGATCAGGACGGCGAGCCGGATGGCGCGCGGACGCCCGAGATCGATGACCCCGTCGAGCGCCGCCCGGATCGTGCGCCCCGTGTAGAGCACGTCGTCGCAGAGAAGGACGGTCCGGCCGTTCAGGTCGAAGTCGATCTCCGTCTTCTTGAGCAGGGGCTGCGGCGCGACGGTCGAGAGGTCGTCGCGGTACAGGGTGATGTCGAGCGTTCCGACCGGGAAGCTCTGCTTGAGCAGGTCCGAGAGCCTTGCCGCGAGGCGGTTCGCCAGGGGCACGCCCCTCGTGCGAATCCCGATCAGCGCGAGCCCCGGGAGATCCTTCTGCCGCTCCGCGATCTCGTGCGCCATGCGGTCCACCATCCGACGAATGCGGTCGCCGTCGAGAATGCGGGCCTTACGGGTCAGCTCGTCGCTCAAATCCGCGCGAGTGTATGGGGGTCGATCCGCCCCGGTCAAGGAAACGGGCGGAAAAGGGCCACCGGCGGGTGAGAAACGGTTTAAAATGAACCGCACCGAAGGCGCACATGGTCATCTACAACGCAGCCACACGCGAGCTGACGGCCAAGATCGTGTACTACGGGCCGGGTCTCTGCGGCAAGACCACGAACCTGAAAGTCCTGCACGACCGGCTCGAGCCCGGGACGGCCGGGAAGCTGCTGAACCTCCAGACTCAGACCGACCGGACGATCTACTTCGACCTGCTCCCCGTCGAGCTCGGCGACATCAAGGGCTACAAGATTCGCTTCCAGCTCGCGACGGTCCCCGGCCAGACCGCGTTCAACGAGACCCGGCGCGTCGTGCTCAAGGGGGTGGACGGCATCGTCTTCGTCGCGGACTCACAGTGGACGATGCTGCCGAAGAACCTCGAGAGCTGGCAGAACCTCAAGGACAACCTGAAATCCAACGAGATCTCCTTCGAGAAGATCCCGGTCGTCATCCAGTACAACAAGCGCGACCTCGCCGACATCCTGGCCGTGGACGCGATGCAGGAGGCTCTCGGGCTGTCCTCGTATCCGTTCGTCGAGGCGGTCGCGAGCGCGGGCCGCGGGGTCACCGAGACGTTCAAGCTCATCTCGAAGCTCACGTTCGTCGATCTCCTGCGCCGTCTCCAGGGCAAGCGCGCGGAGGAAACGGCCGGCGAGCCGGAGGCCGTCGTGGAAGACCATCGCGCCGACGATCTGCAGACCTGGAAGGACTCCATCCTGAAGCGGGACTCGCAGGCGACCGTCCAGATTCCGCGCGCTCCGTCGCGGCCGCTGTCCCTCGTGCCGCCCGTCTCCGACGAAGCCCCGTTCGACACGACGGAGCTCGGACGCGAGGCGGAGGAGGAGGAAGACGCTTCGCCGTACTCCGTCCCCGAGCCGCCGAACATGGAGCCCGGGCCGCCGGTCGAGCTCGCCCCGTCCCCCTCGGCCACGATCGAGATGGATGCGATCGCGATGGAAGAGCTGACCAGCTCGATCGAGCCCCCCGAAGAGCTCACCGAGGCCGACGCCGTCGAGCACCTCGACGCGGACCTCCCGGAACCCGTCGAGCCGCAGTCGGAGCCGGCCTTCCTGACCGAATCGACGGCCAGTGCCGAGCGCATCGAGTTGCTCGAGCAGAGGCTGCAGGAATCCGAAGGCCGCGCCGGCCGGGAGCGCGAGACGGCCGAGCGGCTCTCCCAGGAAGTGGCGGGGATCCAGGAACGCGTGACCGCGACCCTCGAGCACCTCGCCGCGCTCGGCGAGCGTCTCGCGACGCTCGAGAAGGGAATCGCCGGACTCCACGAGGCGCTCGGCGCGTTTCACCAGAGGATCGAGCCGGTCGAGAGCGCCGGGCGGCGCCTGGGAGACCTCGAGGGAAGCCTGCACGGAATCGAGAGCGCCCTGCGCGGTCTCGAAGAGCGGCTCGGCTCGGACTCCAGCCGCCAGCGCAAGGATACGGACGACCTGGGCATGGCGCTCCACGCACTGAACGACCGCATCCAGACGATGGACCAGCAGGTCGCCGTCCTCCTGTCGCAGACGGGATCGCACGAGGATCAGATGACCTCGGTGCGGTACCTCGCGGAGACCATCCCTCAGCTCGAGGCGCGCGTCGCCGCTCTGCCCGCCCTGTCGGAAAGGCTCTCGGACGTGGACGGCCGCCTCGAAGCCGCGGTCCGTCAGCACCGCGAGCTCGAGGCGACCTTCGACGAGAAGACGCAGCTCGGGCGCCGGGAGGCCGAGGACATCCGCTCGCAGATCGCGCCGCTGCTCGAGGAGCGCGTCCGCCGCCACGAATCGGACGCCCTGCTCTTCTCCGAGATGGACCGCCTCCGGGAATCGCTCGCCGAGTCGCTGCACGACCTGGCCGAGCGGCTGAGACAAGCGGTCCGGTAGGGCCTCGGTGCTGAAACTTGCCGCACACCGACGCGTAGGGGCGGGGCTTGTCCCCGCCCGCGGGCGGCCGTAAGGGCCGCCCCTACAAAGACAATACGACGCAGGACCGTTGCAACCAGGGCCGGGCGTCAACCCGTCTCGCTTCCCCTCAACCTCGAAAGAAACCGCTCGTCGTTTCTCCACTCGGGCTGCACGCGGACGGTGAGCTCGAGATAGAACCGGCGGCCGAGCTCTTCCTCGAGCTCCTCGCGCGCCGCTTTTCCGATTTCGCGGATCATCGTCCCGCCCTTGCCAACGACGATGCCCTTCTGGCCCTCGCGCTCGACCACGATCGTGGCCTTGACGACGCTGATGTCCTTTCCTTCTCCCGGCGCCACGGACTCGACGACGACGGCGTGCGCGAACGGAAGCTCGTCGCGCGTGCGCTCGAGGAGCTTTTCCCGGATGACTTCTCCGATCCACTCGGTCTCGGGCGTGGCCGTCAGAAAGTCGTCGGGATACGCCGCCTCGCCCTCCGGCAGCTTCGCCGCGAGGACCTCGAGAAGCCGCTCGACGTTGTCGCCCGTCCTCGCGGACACCGGGACGACGTCCCCCAGGGTCCGGTACGCCTCGTCCGCGGAGATCGAGGCGACCAGCTCCATGAGGCGCTCCTTCCGGAGCAGGTCGATCTTGTTCACGGCCAGGACGACCGGCACGGCGGCTCGCCTGGCGAGATCGGCGACGTAGGCGTCGCCGCCGCCCCGCGATTCCGTCGCGTCGAGGACGAACAGCAGCGCGTCCGCCGAGGCGAGTGCGTCGGTCGCGTCCCGGACCATGGCGGCGTTCATGCGGTACTGGGGGCGGTGGATGCCCGGCGTGTCCACCAGGGCGAGCTCGACGCCGGGGCGCCGCACGACCCCGAGGATGCGCCGGCGCGTCGTTTGCGGCTTGTCCGAGACGATCGCGACCTTCTCCCCGACGAGCGCGTTGACGAGCGTGGACTTGCCGGCGTTGGGCCGGCCGACCACCGCGACTTCGCCGACTCTCATCGCGGGGCGGGCTTGGACGCTGTGTCGGACGAGGTCTCCGCCCGCGCCGGGGTCGGCTCGACCTTGACGCGGTGCACCCGGCGCCGGTCCGCCTCCTCGACGGTGAACCTCAGGTCGGACTCGCGAAACGTCTCGCCGGGCTTCGGAATGTGGCCGAGACGGCTCGTCAGGAAACCGCCGAGCGTGGTGAACTCCTCCCCCTCCGGACCTCTTCCGAAGAGGTCCCGGACGACCTCGATGTTCGCCTTGCCCGAAACCGAGTAGGTGCTCTCGCCCGTCCGCGACACCGGCTCCCGCTCGTCTTCGTGCTCGTCGGAGATCTCTCCGACGATCTCCTCCAGCAGATCCTCGACGGTGACGAGGCCCGAGACGCCGCCGTACTCGTCCACCACGATCGCCATCCAGAGATGCCGTCTCTGGAACTCCCGCAGCAGCTCCGAGACCTTCTTCGTTTCCGGCACGAAGTACGCCTCGCGCATCAGCCCGGACACCGTTCCGACGGCCCCGGAGCGCACCGCTTCGAGCGCGTCCTTGACGTGGACGACGCCGACGACCTTGTCGATCGACCCGCGAACGACCGGAATCCGCGAGTACTTCGTCTCGACGAAGAGGTCGAAGAGGACCGTCAGCGATGAGGCGACGTCCACCCACAGGATGTCGGTCCGCGGCGTCATGACCTCCCGGACGCGCGTGTCGCCGAAGTCGACGATCGACATCAGCAGCTTTTCCTCCTCCTTCTCGAGGATGCCCTCCTGCCGGCCGACGTCGATGTAGGCGCGGACCTCCTGCTCGGTCGCTTCGGCCGGCTTCCCGGCCTCGGCGCGGCCCGCGAAGATCCTCCGGATCAGAAACGCGATCGGAAGCAGAAGCCAGGACGCGGCGGTCACGAGGGGCAGGAGACTCTTCACGATCCGCTCCGGGTCCCGGTGGGAGTCGCGCTTGAGCAGGCCGATCTCCGTCAGCATCCAGCCGACGACGAAGAAGGCGCCGCCCCACAGCCACGGCCGCGGGACCTCGTACGCCTCGAGGGCCGACACGGTCGTCAGAAGGCCGGCCAGCAGCAGCGCCTGCACGAGGACCTTCGTCGTCGTCCGGACGATCTCGACCTGGCCCGCTCCGGAGAGCAAGCGCGCACGCTCCGGGTGCTCCTCGAGCAGGCCCTGGATCTTGATCGGCGAAAGCCGGTCCAGGGCGAGCGCAAAGGACTCGAAGAGCAGGAAGGCGCCGTAGCAGAAGATCGCCGAGATGACCGCGATCATCGAACGAGCTTCCCCCGCAACCCCGATTCGGACTTCGTCCGCC
The DNA here is from genome assembly GCA_963738945.1 of uncultured Acidobacteriota bacterium. Classification (GTDB taxonomy): domain Bacteria; phylum Acidobacteriota; class Thermoanaerobaculia; order UBA5066; family Gp7-AA6; genus DAHUXD01. The sequence goes on along the minus strand of CAVTYD010000002.1, from coordinate 322,383 downwards.
TCGGGCCTCCGGCGCGGCGTTCTCGCGCCGCGAGCCTCTTCCTCCGGAACCCCGACTCGGACTTCGTCCGAACCGGGCTTCCGGCGCGGCGTTTCCCCGCCGCGGGGTTCTTTTCCCGGAACCCCGACTCGGACTTCGTCCGCCTCGGGCCTCCGGCGCGGCGTTCTCCCGCCGCGATGCGAAGCCGCCGGCGCAGGCGGCCCTCGAGCGCGTCCATCTCCCCGTCGTCCGTCTCGTGGTCATAGCCCATCAGGTGCAGGAACCCGTGGAGCAGGAGGCGGTCGAGCTCCCGCGCCGCCGGCTCATCCCGCCGTCTCGCCTCGCGCGCCGCGAAGGGCACCGAAATCACGATGTCGCCGAGAAGCCCGCGCCCGGCGTCGCCGGCCGGGAACGCGAGCACGTCGGTCGAGCGGTCCTTGCCCCGATAGCGGCGGTTGAGCGAGCGCATCCGGCGGTCGGCGCAGAAGAGCACCGAGACTCCCGCACCGCGCGCGCGCGTGGCCCGTGCCGCCCGTCCGAGCACGCTCCGTACCCGCGCCCGGTTGGGCGCACCCGACACTCGCGCCTGCACGTCCACTTCCATCACACGGCCCTCGGTCCCGTCGCCGTACCGGTGTCGCTCGTGCGTCGGCGCGAGCGCTCGCGGTTGAAGTCGAAGCCGGGATAGTCGATCCGGTGATGAAACACCGTGGTGACCGTCCGCTCGAGCGCATCGACGATGATCGAGAGGTCTCGCATGGTCAGGTCGCACTCGTCGAACTGGCCGTCGCGCAGGCAGTCGTCCACGATCTGGCGGATCATCGCGCGGATCTTCGCGGGCGTCGGCTCGATCAGCGTCCGTGAGGCCGCCTCGACCGCGTCGGCGATCATCAGGATCCCGAGGATCCGCGTCGAGGGCTTCGGGCCGGGATAGCGGTACTCGACCTCCGCGACCTCCTCGCCCGGCGCCGCCTTCGCGACGGCCTTCTGGTAGAAGTAGCGGATCAGCTTGGTGCCGTGATGCTCGCGGATCGCCGTCACGATCGGCTCCGGGAGCCGTGCCCGACGCGCCATCTCGACGCCCTCCTTGACGTGCGCGGCGATGATCAGCGCGCTCATCGAGGGCTCGAGGCGGTCGTGGCGGTTGAAACCCTTGGCCTGGTTTTCGATGAAGTAGTCGGGCATCTTCGTCTTGCCGATGTCGTGGTAGTAGCCCGACACCCGCGCCAGCAGCGAGTCGGCGCCGATGGCCTCGGCGGCCGCCTCGGCCAGGTGCCCCAGCATCAGCGAATGCTGATACGACCCGGGGGCCTCGAGGGCCAGCGTCCGGAGAATCGGCAGGTTCTGGTTCGAGAGCTCGAGCAGCCGGATGTCCGTGACGACCGAGAACAGGTGCTCGAAGATCGGGAGCAGCAGGGCCACGACCATCGAGACCGTCAGGCCGCCCGCCATTCCCGCCAGCGCGTCGTACAGGAAGTCCCAGCCCCACGGACCGGCGTTCAGGAAGTGGATGGCCACGATCGCGATCAGGTTGCCGGTCGCCACGATCCCGCCCATCGCGAGCAGAACGCTGCGGGCGCGGACCCGGCCGAGCCCGTAGATCCCGGCGAGCGAACCGACGACCGCGAAGAGCGCGAAGGGAAAGGACAACCCCATCAGCACGCCGGCGCCGATCGAGAAAACGAGGGCCACGAGCAGCGCGGGACCCATGCCCGCGACGAGACTCACCACGATCGGGCCGGCCGCAAACGGAATCGCATAATTCACGGCGCCCGAAGCGACTTCGAGGCTCGGCGAAAGCGCCTGCGCGAGGCCGAATGCGGCGCGCACGACGACGGCGAAGACGATGCCCGTGGCCAGGACGGAGCCGTACACCACCCCCGTCGAGCGCTCGCGGCGGCGCCGGCGCTGCCGCCGCGCGTCGAGCCAGAAGGCGGCCGCCCCCAGGATCTGCAGGATGAGGATTCCGGTGACCTTGACCCACGAGGACGGGTCCGACGCCGAGGCGCGCACGGCGGCGATCCACTGGGCGGTCCGGGCCGTGATTTCGTCGCCGCGGCGGACGATGACCTTTCCCCGCGGGATGCGGGTGAACACGCTCTCGACGCTTCGCGCGGCGGAGTCGCGGCGCTCGGAGGTCTGCGCGGCGTCGTAGACGAGGCTCGGCCGGAGCGCGGCCGCCAGGAACGCCGCAACCTCGGTTCGCTCGCGGGCGGTCAGATTCAGCTCGCTCAGCCGCGACGCGACCGCGGCACGGGACTCGTTACCGGCCTCGACGGCGCCGCTCTCGCGCCGCGTGGCCTCCTTGCCCGTCGCGAGATCGCGTGCGGTCAGCCCGCGGCTGCGAGCCTCCGGGGGCAGATCGCGATGATCCACGATTCCGCCCCGATAGAGGTCGAGCCCGATCATCGCAAAGCGGTCCTCGAGGTCCTGCGAGAACCCCTGCCGCGCGAGGGCCGCCAGCGCTTCGTCTCCGATCGGAAGGGAGAACGCGTCGGCGAGCTCGGGCGTCACTCGGCCCTTCGGCCGGATCTTCGAGTTCGCCGTCCGGGCCTTCTCGAAGGACTCGCGCAGCTGCGACTCGAAGCGGGCCGGCGCCTGAGTGTCGAAATCGTAGACGGGGAGGACCTCGGCCGCGGCCTCGGCACGGCGGCGCGCCGTGGCGTCCGGATCGGGGACGATGAGATCTCTCGGCGCGACGACGTCGCGCGTGGCGACCATTCCGGGCGCGACCGGGCGGTCGCGAAACGAGAGCGTCGGCGCAAAGGCGAGGGTCGTCACGACCACGTACGCGGCCGCCCACAGGATCGGCCGCACCCGCCGCGTCGGCGGCTTTTCGCCGTCGCCCGGCGGAGCCGGAGGCCGCTGAAAATCGATCGTATTGCGCCCGGGGGGCGCGTCTACCGACATGGACGAACCTCAGCGCCCGGAAGTCGGCGGCGCGGAGCGCCCGGAGGCTCCCCGCTCCCCGCCGGCCGCCGCCGCGGCCGCGGCCGCTTCGCGGTCGCGATCGAGCGCCTCGTACGCCGTGATGATCGACTGGACGAGGCTGTGGCGCACCACGTCGCGCTCGTCGAAGAGCACGAAGCGGATGGCCGCGATTTTCGACAGGACCTGCTGCGCCTCCCGCAGGCCCGAGGTCTTTCCCTGCGGCAGGTCGATCTGCGTGATGTCGCCGGTGACGACCGCCTTCGAGCCGAAGCCGATGCGAGTCAGGAACATCTTCATCTGCTCGGAGGTCGTGTTCTGGGCCTCGTCGAGGATGATGAACGCATCGTTCAACGTGCGTCCCCGCATGAACGCGATCGGAGCGACCTCGATGATCCCGCGCTCGAGGAGCTTGGCCGTCTTCTCGTAGCCGAGGATGTCGTAGAGCGCGTCGTAGAGGGGCCGCAGATACGGGTTGACCTTCTCGACGAGATCCCCCGGAAGGAACCCCAGCCGCTCGCCCGCCTCGACCGCGGGCCGCGCGAGGACGATGCGCTTGACCTTCTTTTCGACGAGCGCCGCCGCCGCCATGGCGACGGCGAGATAGGTCTTTCCGGTGCCCGCGGGCCCGATCGCGAAGACGAGGTCGTGCCGATCGATCGTCTGGGCATACAGACGCTGCTTGATGTTCCGGACCGTCACGGCCGACTTGAGGGTCGGACCGAAGGGGCTGTCCGTGAAGAACTCGACCAGGGAGATCGACGGATCCTCCTTGACCACGCGGATCGCGGTGGCGACGTCGCTGCCCTGGAGGGGATAGCCGGACGTCAGGAGGCCCGAAAGGCCGCCGAGCAGGCGCCGGGCCGCGTCTTCGGCCTGCCCCTCCCCGAGCACGGAGATCTCGCTGCCGCGCGCCTGCAGGCGAACGCCGAAGGCCCCCTCGATGGCCCTCAGGTTTTCGTCGGCGATTCCGAAGAGGGCGGTCAGCCCGGTTTCCGGCAGGGCGACCGCTTGGCTGGGGTCAGAAATCGGCGCAGCTCCTTGAGGAGCCAAACGCTACCACGACGGGGGCGGGCGCCGGCCGCCGGCACCCCCGCCGATATTCCAAACCTCTGAAAGTCAAAGGTTTAGACTCTTTCACCTCCGCCGCTTACTTGCCCTTGGCGATTGATTTCGAGCAGTCTTCGAGGCCGTTTTCGACCGCGTCGTGGACGGTCGAGCCCTTGGCCTTCTGCCGCAGCTCGCCGACGACCTGGCCACTCTTGTTCTTGATCAGCAGCTCCAGGCCGACGCCGGGGTTGGCCGCCCAGCCGCCCCAGACCCGGGCCGCGCCGCTCGGTTCCCAGGCGTTGAAGACGTTCCCCTCGATCGTGATGTCGGCGGGGCCCTTCTCGACGACGTCGAAGCCCTGCTTCTGCATCCACTGCTCCATGTACTCCTTGCCGTAGGAGGCGGCGTCGCGGGCTTCCCGGCCCTTCCCGTTGTTCTCGAACTCCTTGACGAGGACCGTCTTGTAGTTCTTGAGGCTGCCGTCGGGGAAATAGACCCAGTCGGCGTCCTTGCCCTTGACGAGCTTGTCGTAGTCGGGAAGGAATTTCTGCGGCTCGTCGCGCTCCTTGGCGTCGTCCGAGTTGACGAACTTGGTGTCCGCCGAGAGCGTCGAGGCGAAGACGAGGGCGGCGAAGACGGCGAGGCCTGCCGAAAGAAGGCGGCGCACTGCGTTAGACATCAGAAATGCTCTCCTTGACCGGAGATTGTAGCAGGACGGCAAAGACCGGCAGACTACAGCCGGAGGCGCTCGCAGACCGCGTCTCCGGCGGAAGACGTCGTGAGCGATCCTCCGACGTCCGCGGTCGCCGCGCCTTCCCGGACGCAGGCCGCCACCGCGGATTCGACCGCCGCGGCCTCCGCGGCGTGGCCGAGGTGGTCGAGCATCAGCGCCGCGGTGAGGATCGCGCCGAACGGGTTGGCCTTGCCGGTGCCGGCGTACTTCGGGGCTGACCCGTGGACCGGCTCGAACATCGAGACGCGGCCCGGGTGAAGGTTCCCCGAGGCCGCCATTCCGAGGCCACCCTGAAGGGCGGCGCCGAGGTCGGTCGCGATGTCTCCGAACATGTTGTTGGTCACGACGACGTCGAACTGGCGCGGATCCTTGACCATCTGCATGCACAGCGCGTCCACGTAGAGGTGCGAGGCCTCGATCCCCGGATACGCCTTCGCGGTCTCCCAGAACGTCCGCTGCCAGAGGTCGCCGACGAAGCGCATGGCGTTCGACTTGTCCGACATCACCACGCGCTTTCGCCCGCGCGCCTTCGCGAACTCGAAGGCATGCCGGACGATGCGCTCGACACCCTTGCGCGTCGACACGTCCTCCTGGGTCGCCACCTCGTCCGGGGTTCCCTTCTTCAGGTGCCCTCCCGCTCCGACGTAGGAACCCTCGGTGTTCTCGCGGAAGACCACGAAATCCACGTCCTTCGCGCCGAAGTCCTTGAGCGGGCAGAGCCGGTCGTCGAGGCAGCGCACGGGCCGGTAGTTGACGTAGAGGTCCAGGACGAAGCGGGCCCCGAGAAGAATGTCCGCGGCATGCTTCATGTCGGGGACGCGCGGGTCGCCGAAGGCGCCCATGAAGATGGCGTCGTAGTGGCGGGACAGGTCGTCGAAGCCTCCGTCGGGGACCGTGATCCCGGTCTTCAGGTAGTGATCGGCGCTCCACGGAAGGAAAACGGGCTCGAAACGCAGGCCCCGGCGGGAGGCGACGCGCTCGAGAACCTTGACCGCCTCGGCGGTGACGTCGACGCCGATCCCGTCGCCCGGAATGACCGCGATTTTCATGGGGCCGGAAAATAACACGCGGCGAGCGCTCGCGCGGGGCCAAGATTCGCCTTAGAATTCCCCCGAGTGAACCTCGCCGGGATCGTCAAGGACGTCATTCGCGAAGCCTCGGTCGAGCCCGAGCGGCTCACGGCCACCGCTCTCTGCCGGAAGGTCGCGCTCGAAACCGAGCGATTTCTCGATCGCGTCCGGTTCTCGACCGAGCGCTACATGCGTCATCCGATCCTCCTCTGGGAGGACTGGGAGGTCATGCTCATCGCCTGGTCGAGCGGGCAGATCACTCCGATTCACGATCATCGGGGAGTGATGGGCGGCATGGTGATGCTCTCGGGCACGCTCGTCGAGGAGCGCTTCACGACCCCGAACGGCCGGCCGGAGCTCGCCGACGACCGCGCGCGCCCCGAGGGCGACCTGTCGGACATCGGCCCGACCGTTCTCCACCGCCTGACGACCCGGAGCGGCCGCGCCGTCTCGCTCCACGTCTACCGTCCTCCCCTGCGCACGATGGGAATCTGGGACGCCAACGGAATGCAGAGCATCATGCCGTCGGCCTTCGACGTGGCGCCGGAGGTCCTGGCCCAGGCGGCAGGCGTTCCCGTCGGCCGGTAGGCTCGCGGCGGGGAAACGCCGCGTCGAAGTCGGGGCCGAGCAAAGCGAGGGCCCGGCTTCGAAATAAAGGCGCGGCGGGGAAACGCCGCGTCGAAGTCGGGGCCGAGCACAGCGAGGGCCCGGCTTCGAATAAAGAAGCGGTGGGAGAAACGGTCTACCCCTGCGAGATTCGGCGTCGCGGAGCCGTGGGCGGGAGAGGTTTACTTCTCGAAGAAGAGGAAAAGGTTGACGGCCGAAGGACCGAGGGAGAAGAAGTCGCCCGAGCGCAGGGGCCGGGCGCAGTCGTCCTCGCTGATTCCTTCGAGGTCGTCGGGAACCGGAATGGCGTCGCCGTTCAGGTAGGTCCCGCACGTCGAGCGCATGTCCACGAGCAGGTAGCTCGGGGTCTCGCCGGACCGGTGGCGGATCACCTTGGCATGGAGCCGCGAGACCTCGGTGTTCAGGAACGCGTCCGGGGAAGAGACCCGGAAGCCCGTCACCGGCATTCCGATCCCGATGTACTCGGGCACCTCGCGCCCGAGCAACACCTCGTCGAAGTCGAGCTTGACGAGCCCGGCATTGTAGGGGCCGAGGCCGAGGAGGAAGTGGCCGGAGGGCAGCTTCAGCAGCGTCTTCTCGAGCCGCAGCGACATGCCCGCCATCCCGTTGTCCACGAAGGCGGTCAGGTCTCTGTGGCGCGATTCGAGCGCCTCGCGGCAGATCGCGGAGTAAATGTCGTCGTTCATTTCGGGGCGAAGGCCTCCGCCTTTTCCAACATTTTACCGCGCTTCCGTATTGCCGGGCCGGGCCTTAACGCAATACGGTGCGCCGCCTCACCGTCGACCGCTAATTCACGGTCTCGTCGGCCGCGGCCTCCGCTTCTTCCGGCGTCGGCCGGCGTTCGATCGTCCATCGCTCGAAGACCTCGTCCGGAAGCTCCGATACGAACCGCGACGGATCGAGGATCACGTCGACCCCGTACCGGTCGCGCGCGAGCATGGGATAGACGAGGGCGATCTCGTTTTTCGCCCGCGTGACCGCGACGTAGAAGAGCCGGCGCTCCTCCTCGAGGCCCTCGTCGGTCGCGACCGACCGGTAATTCGGAAATCTCCCCTCCGAGAGACCCATCACGATCACCCGGCTCCACTCGAGGCCCTTGGCCTGGTGGATCGAGGACAGGACCACGCGATCGTCGTCCGGCTCGCCCGCGACGACGTCCTCGCCCGAGAGCTCGTTGAAGAGCGTCACCTCCTCGAGGAACGCGGGCAGGGAGTCGTAGGTCTGAGCGAACTGGGCGAACTGTTCCAGGTCGTCGAGTCGGGCGTCCCCGTTGGGGAACTTGGCCCGCGCGTAGTCCCGGTAGACGTCCTCGACGACGGAACGGATGGCCTCCGCGGGCGACGATCGCAGCGACGGCCCGTTCAAGCGGGACAGGAGCGAGCGGAAGGGCTTGAGCGCGGCGTCCCCGCCCCGCCCGAAGGCGGGGTCGCGGGCGTCGAGCTCCCCGAACGCGGCGAACGGATCGGGCCGGTCCTTGATCGCATCCCAGACGGCCGCCGCCGATCGCTCGCCGACCCTCGGAAAAATCTTGAGGGCGCGCTTCCAGGACAGCTCGTCCTTCGGATTCACGACCAGGCGCAGGAAGGCGAGCACGTCCTTGACGTGCCGCTGCTCGAAGAAACGAGTGCCGGAGCGGATCTCGTACGGAATGCCCCGCCGCACGAGCTCGATCTGCAGCTCCAACGCCTGGTAGTGGGCCCGATAGAGCACGGCCAGGTCCTGCAGCTTCTCGCCCTCGTCGTGCCACTCGAGCAGGCGCTGCCCGACGAAGCTCGCCTGATCCGGAATGTCCGGCAGCGCGACGACCGCGGGGATCGGGCCCGGCTCGCGCGAGGCGGCGAGCTCCTTGGGGAACTGGCGGACGTTGTGGGCGATCGAGGCGTTCGCGAGGGCCAGGATCTCGGGGGTCGAGCGGTAATTGCGCGTCAGCCGGAACGTCTTCGCCTCGGGGTAGCGTTCCGGAAAGCCGAGGATGTTCTCGAAGGAGGCGCCGCGGAAGGAGTAGATCGCCTGGGCGTCGTCGCCGACGACGGTCACGTTCCTCTTGACCCGGGCCATCGCGTCCACGATGTCGCCCTGCAGCCGGTTCGTGTCCTGGTACTCGTCCACGAGGATGTGGTCGTACGAGGCCGACAGCGCGGCGGCCGCCTCGGGAGATTCGTCGAGCAGCCGCCGCCACTGCAGCAGGAGATCGTCGTAGTCGCAGGCGTTGCCCTGGCGCTTGCGCTCGCGGTACCTCTGGAAAACCGACACGATCTCGGGCTCGAGCTCGGAGAAGTGCGGCGCGTGCTCGGCGAGGACCTCCGGAAACGGCCGGCCGGTGTTGATCGTGTAGGAGTAGAGATCGAGCAGCACGTCGCCCTTCGGAAACCGGCGCTCCAGGGTCGCGATCCGGCGGTCGGAGGTCGCCGCCTCGAGCATCTCCCGGGCGTCTTCCGGGTCGAGGATCGAGAAGTTGGGCCCGAAACCCAGCCGGCTCCCGAAGCGCCGCAGGACCCGGTTTCCGACCGAGTGGAACGTCCCGCCCATCAGGCGCCGGGTGTCCACGGCGAGGAGCGTCTCCACCCGCCGGAGCATTTCCCGGGCGGCCTTGTTGGTGAACGTCAGCAGGAGGATGCGCGACGGATCGTGGCCCCCCTCGATCAGGCGCGCCACCCGGTAAACCAGGGTTCGGGTCTTCCCGGAGCCGGCGCCGGCGATCACGAGGATCGGTCCGGTACCCGCGAGCACGACCTCGCGCTGCTCGTCGTTCAATTCCCGGTCGTAGTCCACCCGGTAGGACTGCAGCCGGGCGGGTGTCCGGAGGACGTATTTACGCTCCACACGGCCAGTCTATTCCCACCGAAACGGGTAATCTTTCGGGCCTCGGAAGCGTTCTCCACGGGTGGAAAGGGAGTTTTTTCCAATGAGCATCCAGCAGGTTCGCCGCTCCGTCCTGATTGCCGCCGGGATCCTGGCGCTGGCCGTGTCCGGCCTGATCGCCGGCCGGCTCTTCGGCCGTCAGCTCGGACCCGACCACGGACACGGCCCGAAGGCCCAGCGGATTTTCGAGCATCTCGCGAGCGAGCTCGACCTGTCCGCCGCCCAACGCACCCAGGTCCGGGGAATCCTCAAGAGCCATGCCGACGAAATCCTCGCGCACGTCCGCGCCTCGATGGACGCCCGCCGCAACCTCCAGGAAGCCGTCACGACCCAGCCCTCCCCCGACGACGCGGCGATCCGGAGTCTCGCGGCGCAGATCGGTCAGGTCCACGCGGACGGGGCGCTCCTGATCGTGAAGATCCGGTCCGAGATCCTGCCGATTCTCACGCCGGACCAGAGGCAGAAGCTCGCCTCCCTGCACGCGCGGATGGGGAACAGGGGCGATGAGGAGCTCGAGACGCTCGGTGCCTTCCTGCGGGGCGAGAGCTGAGACCTCGTCTCGTCGTCGCTCCGCCGCCTCCCCCGCCGGCGGTCGCCCAGCCCTCGGAGGAGGATGCCCTCGTTCTCCGGGCGAAGGCCGGCGACGAGGAAGCGCTCGGCGCGCTGATCCGCGGCGCCGCGCCGATCGCCCTGGCGGCGGCTCGGCGAGTGACCGGGGACTCGGGCCTCGCCGAGGACGCGGCCCAGGAGGCATTCTTCAAGGCGTTCCGCGCGCTCGACCGTTACCGCCCGCAGTCGAGCTTCCGCGCCTGGGTTCGCGCGATCGCGATCCGTTGCGCCATCGACATCGTCCGGCGGCGCCGCCCCGAGTCGCCCCTTCCGGAGACTCCGGCCGCGCCCGGCAACGAGGAGGCGCGCCACGAAGACCTCGACCTGCTGCGCGCCGCGCTCGACGCCATGCCGCCGCTCGACCGCGAGATCATGCTCGCGCGCGAGGTCGAAGGCGTGCCGGATCGCGTCATCGCCGAACGTTTCGATCTGAGCGTAACGGCCGTCCGCGTGCGCATGCACCGGGCGCGCCGGAAGATCCGCGCCCGTTTCGAGGAGGAATTGCTATGAACCGAGCCCGCTGTATCGGCCGCCGCGACGACTCGAGCCACGTCTTCGTCTGTCCGGCCTGCCGCGCCGAGGCGCGGATCGCCGGTGCCTGGAGGGACCTCTGCATCGAGGAGACGCCCGCCGCGCCGGGCGAGCGATTCGTCCGCAAGATCCTCGGGCGCGTCGAGCGCGACCGGACCGCGCGCCGGCGGCTTCGCTGGCTCGCCGCCGCGGCCGCCGCGGCGCTCTTCTCGTTCTTCGCCGGCATGGCGCACGAGAACGCGGCATCCCAGGCTTCGCCGACCGCGGACGAGTCGTACGCCGCCCTGACTGCTCCGAGCTCGCTCGAGGCGCTGATCCCCAACTGACGGGCGGGCGCGAAGCGCCGAACCGGGAAGCCGAGTCTCCCTCGGCTAGACTCTCCACCGTGCCCCTGCGCCTGACGACCGCCGGCGAGTCCCACGGGCCCCGCCTGACCGCGATCCTCGAGGGAATCCCCGCGGGCCTGTCGATCGACGCCGCCTTCGTTTCCTCGGAGCTCCGCCGCCGCCAGCACGGTTACGGGCGGGGCGGTCGGATGAAGATCGAGACCGACGCCGCGGCCTTCGAGGGCGGCGTCCGGGGAGGCCGGACGCTCGGCTCCCCGATCGCGATCGGGGTCCTCAACGCCGACTACGCGAACTGGGAGTCCGTCATGGGTCCGCTCACCGTCGACCCGGAGGCGGCGGCGGCGCGCAAGCTGACCCGCCCCCGCCCCGGCCACGCCGACCTCGCCGGTGGCGCAAAATACGGCGCCCGGGACCTCCGCGACGTCCTCGAACGCGCATCGGCGCGCGAGTCCGCCGCGCGGGTGGCCGCCGGGGCCGTCTGCAAGCTCCTCCTCCGCGAGTGCGGGATCCGGGTTGCCAGCGGCGTGCTCTCGCTCGGGGACGTCTCGGACACGCTCTCGCCGCGCGCGTTCGCCTCCCTCGAGAAGGTCCGCGACGACTCGCCCCTGCGCGCCTGCGACACGAGCCTCGAGCCGAGAATGGTCGCCGCCGTGGACGCGGCCAAGGCGAAAGGCGAGACGCTCGGCGGCTCGATCCTGGTCGGCGCGCGGGGCGTGCCGACCGGCCTGGGGACCTACGTCTCCTGGGATCGAAAGCTCGACGGGCGGATCGGCCAGGCCCTCCTCTCGGTGCCGGCCGTCAAGGCGGTCGAGTTCGGCGGCGCCATCGAGGCCTCGCGCGGGCCCGGGTCGGCGGCGCACGACGAGATCGAGCCGGCCCCGGACGGCGGGCTCCGCCGCCGGACGAACCGGGCCGGGGGCCTCGAGGCCGGCGTCACGAACGGAGAGGACGTGATCGCGGTCGTCTACATGAAGCCGATCTCGACCCTCGCCCGCGGGCTCGATTCGGTCGACCTGGAAACGGGCGAGCCGGCGCGATCCGCATACGAGCGCAGCGACGTCACCGCCGTGCCGGCCTGCGGCGTGATCGCGGAGGCGATGCTCGCGTTCGTGCTCGCCGATGCGCTGCTCGAGCTGACCGGAGGAGACCGCCTCCCGGACGTTCTCGCCCGGCTCGACGCTCACCGCGAGCGCGTCCGCCGCTACCCGCGGTAGCGCCCGGTCCGCGCCCTCACTGACGGGCGATCTGGATCCGGCTGTAGTCCGAGAGCGCCTTCCGGACGATGCGCCGCAGGTTCCGAACGCGGCGCTCCGCGCGCGACTGCTCCTCTTCGAACGCCTGCGCCTCGCGGCGACGCACCACTTCCCGCAACAGGAGGTCGACGGCGCGCTTCCATCGCGCGTACGCGACCGCGGCCAGGTCGAACGTCTCGGTCACGGCACGTCCAAGAATACTCCCCGATCCACGGAGCGCAAACGCCGGCGCCGGGATCTCGCGGCGTCCGGACTACCGTCCGATGCCGGGAGGGGCCTCGATCGAGGCCGGCGCCGACGTCGCGAGCATCTTCTCGAGCGACACGTCGTGATCCGGGAGCCGCAAGTCGAGCATCGCAAACCGCGGATCGGTCGGACCGAACCCGGCGTCGCCGCGGCGCCAGTATTCGTAGTGCAGGGCCGGGAACATCGTCCATCCCGTCGTCCCGACCGTGCCGAGGCGAGCCCCGCGGCGGACCGTCTGGCCCCGGCGGACATCGATCCGGCCGAGGTGGCCGTAGAGCGTGGCTCCCGCCGGACCGTGCGAGACCACGACGAGGTTGCCGAAGCGCCAGAGCCGGGCGTTCAGGGCCGGCGGAATGCGCCCCGCGAAGGCGACGACGCCGTCGGCGGGGGCGACGGCGGAAGATCCGGCGGGAGCCGCGAGATCCACGCCGGCGAAGAACTCCTCGCTCCCGGTCCAGGGCGACACGCGAGGCCCGAAGCGGGACGCCGGCTCGACGAGATCGGTCGACAGCGGTATCCGCGACGGCGTGTTGTCGGCGAGCGACGGATTCGACTCCTCGCGCTCGGCCACCTGCCGAAGCGCCCGGTCGAGGCCCACGATGTACCGGACCAGCCCGCCCGCCACGGCCTCGGGGTCCCGAGAGGAGAGAACCCCGGTTTCCGGATTGAGACTCCGCGGCCAGCGCGACGCCGGGACCCCGTAGAGAAAGGCGACGCGGCTCACCAGATCGCCCGCGTCCAGGGCCCGGTCGCGGATCCCGTTCAACCGGGCCTCGAGATCCGACCCCTCCCGGCGCGCGGCGGCGCTCGTCTCCGCGATCGACGTCGAGCGCTCGGCGCGCTCGACCCGCCGGCAGACCGACGGCACCGTGAACCAGAGCGACACGGCGAGAACGGCCGCGAAGCCGGCGAGCGCGAGAAGAGCCTTCTCGCCTCGATCTCCCAGCACGAGGCTGCGGACCGGGCCGCGGCGGGAAGCCGGGTGGAACTGGATCTCCATCGCTATCTTCCGGTCGCGCCGAACGCCACGACGCCGAGCTCCCGGCCGTCCGTGGACGTCCCGAGCCGGCGCGGCACGAACGCGCGGGAGAGAACGAAGCGGAAGACCCGCGGCTCGCCCGCCGGCGCGGTAAGGGCGAGCCGGATCCCGTCGCCGGGCGCGAGCTCGCGCTCGAGGACGCGGCGGCCCTCGGCGTTCGCGTCGAGGGTGACGCTGCGGTTCTCCGGGGTGTAGTGGGCCAGCGTCAGGGAGACGCGCTCGCCCGCCGGCACGCGAAGCGCGAAGCGGCGCTGCGTCCAGCGAAACGGGCCTCTCCCGCCGGCCTCGGTCTCGTGAAAGCCGATGTCGCTCCGGTATCGAAACGCCTCGGCGGGGTCGTCGGTCGAGGCGGCCGCCCACAGCGCCGCCAGCGCATAGACGCCGAGGGCGAATTGCAGCGCGCGGGCTCCCCGGGCCGGCGCGAACGCCGCCGGCGGCCGCGCCACGCCGGCCGCCATAAGAAAAAAGAAGAACGCGACGTCGGGCGACAGCCAGTGGGACCCGGTCAGGAGCGAGACGAGGAACCCGAGCAGCGCGGCTCCCGCTCCGGCGTCGAGACCCGCGCCATTCCTGGCCCGCACCGCCCGCCATGCCTCGCGCCCGACGATCACGACGAGGGCGACGGTCAGGGCGAAGCCGAAGACACCCGTTTCGGCGAGAGCCTGCAGATAGGCATTTCCGGGATTGTCGCCGATCGGAAGCGAACGGCCTTCCTCGGCGAGCAGATTCGGGAGCTGCCACGTGAACGCGCCGAGCCCGGCGCCTTCGACCGGATGGAGAAGAAACAGGCGGACCGCATTCGTCCAGAAGACGGGCCGGGTCGACATCCGGTACTCGAACGGCACGCGCGAGTCGAACGTCTGGAGGACGCGCGCTCCGGTGCTTCCTCCGGCCGCCGCGAGATAGACCGCCGCGCCGGCGGCGACGAGCGCCGCAGCCGCGACCGCCGCGAGGCGGCGCCGCATCGGAATGCCCCGGGCGAGGAGCAGCGCGAGAAGGCCGACGACCGCGAGCCCGAAGCCGCTCCGGGAGCCGGACAGCGCGAGCCCCGCCGCGAGCAGGGGGAGCGCGGGCAGGGCGATCGCCCGCCGCGGGCCCGCGGAAGAGGCCGCCAGTGCCGCGGCCACGACCACCGCGCCTCCGCAGAGAATCCCGAGCGCATTCGGGTCCACCGCGCCGCCCGAGAGCCTTCCCGTGGCCTTCCAGAATCCGCTCGTTTCGGTCGCGACGAGGCCGAGGCGCTCCGCCACGGCGACGGCGGCCGAGACCGCGGCCCCGCCGAGCGCCGCGACGAGGGCTCGCTCCCGATCGGGCCGCCCCGCGCGGCGCAAGAGGAAGAAGAAGGCCGCGCCTCCGGCGAGAACGGCGAAGGAGAGAAGGCTCGTTCGAATCGCGGAGACGTCCGAGAGCCCGTTGACGTTGACCGCGCGCAGACGAAGGCCCCGGAGGATCGCCCACAGCGTCCGCGCCCGGACGACGGCGAGAACGGCCGCCATCGTCCAGAGAACGAGCAGCAGTTTCAGGACCCGGTCGGCCCGGGAAGGATCCGGCAGACTCTCGAAGTCGTAGAGGAAGCGAAAGGTCCAACCCCCGGCCAGTCCCAGAAACAGCAGGATCGGCCACGCGATCGCGTCGGAGCCGCCCGCCAGCCGGTCCCCGAGACCGGCCAGAGGAAAGAGGAACGCGAAGAGCGAAAGCCCCCGGCGGCGATCCCAGGCTGCCGCGAGCGCGAGCCCCCCGGCCAGCGCCAGGACCGGCAGCCGGTCGCGGGAGGCGGGCGGGAAGCCCGTCGCGAAGATCTCCAGAAACGCCAGGGCCGCCGCGACCAGGCACGCAAATCGGGCGAGCCCGCCCGGCCGCCGCGCCGGCGCCTCGTTCACGCCCGCCGACGGCCCGGCCATTTCATCCGCGGTGGTATTCCTGCAGCGGAGCCACGCCGGTCGCTTCCTCCTGCCGCGAGCGGATTCCTTCGACCGCCGCCGTCGCCGCCGAGAGCGTCGTCAGACAGGGGATCGAGAGGCGCAGCGCCGCCGCCCGGATCGCCGCCTCGTCGAAGCGCGAGCCCCTGCCGAGAGGCGTGTTGATGACGATCTGGATCTCACCGGCCTCCATGCGCTCCACCGCGTTGGGACTCCCCTCGTTGACCTTGAAGACCGGCTCCGCCTCGACACCCGCTTCGCGCAGGGCGTCGCGCGTGCCCGCGGTCGCGCAGAGTACGAATCCGAGGTCCGCCAGCTCCCTTCCGATCGGGACGATCGCCGCCTTGTCGTACGGATTCACGGTCAGAAACGCGCGTCCCGAGAGCGGCAGACGCGTTCCGACCGCCTCGCAGGCCTTGGCGAAGGCGTCGCCGAAGCGGGGCGAGACGCCCATGACCTCGCCCGTCGATTTCATCTCGGGACCGAGCAGGACGTCCTCGCCCGGGAACTTGCGGAACGGAAAGACCGGCGCCTTGATGAAGAAGTCCACGGGATCGCGCTCCGCGGGCAGATTCAGGGACGCGAGGGAGCGTCCCGCGGCGAGCAGAGCGGCGGCGCGGGCCATCGGAACGCCGATCGCCTTCGAGACGAACGGCACGGTCCGGGAGGCCCGGGGGTTCACCTCGAGGACGTAGAGCTTGCCGTGCTGAATCGCGAACTGGATGTTGACGAGGCCTCGCACCGACAGCCCGAGGGCGAGCCGCCGCGTCGCGTCGCGGATTTCCGCCCGCAGGTCCGCCGGGATCTTCCACGGCGGAAGGACGGAAAAGGAATCGCCCGAGTGGATGCCCGCCTCCTCGATGTGCTGCTGCACTCCTCCGATCCAGACCTCCCGGCCGTCGCCGAGGGCGTCCACGTCGAGCTCGACGGCGTCGTCGAGGAAGCGGTCGATCAGGACGGGATGCTCGCCGGAGCTCGCGACCGCCGCCGCGACGTAGGAGGAGAGAAGCGCCTCGTCGAAGACGATCGCCATCGCGCGCCCGCCGAGGACGTAGGACGGCCGGACGACGAGGGGATAACCGATGCGCCGTCCCGCCTCGATCGCCTCCTCGAGGTTGCGCGCCTCGGCGTGCGGCGGGGCCGCCAGCTTCAGCTCGTCGAGAAGGCGTCCAAATCGGCCGCGGTCCTCCGCGAGATCGATCGATTCGGGGGACGTGCCCCAGATCGGATATCCGGCGGCCTCCAGCGGACGCGCCAGCTTGAGCGGCGTCTGGCCGCCGAACTGGACGAGGATGCCGTCGGGCTTCTCGTTGTCGAGCACCGCCGAAACGTCCTCGAAGGTCAGAGGCTCGAAGTAGAGGCGGTCGGACGTGTCGTAGTCCGTCGAGACCGTCTCCGGGTTGCAGTTGATCATGATGGTCTCGAGCCCGGCCTCGGCCAGCGCGTAGCACGCGTGGACGCAGCAATAGTCGAACTCGATGCCCTGGCCGATCCGGTTCGGTCCGCCGCCCAGGATGACGACCTTGGGCTTGCCGGTCCGCACCGATTCGTTTTCGTCCTCGTACGTCGAGTAGAAGTACGGCGTGGACGCCTCGAACTCCGCCGCGCAGGTGTCGATCGTCTTGTAAACCGGCACGATCCCGAGCTCGCGCCGGCGTGCGCGCACTTCGAGCTCCCCCGTTCCCAGCTTGCGCGCGAGCGACCGATCCGACAGGCCGAGCCGCTTGGCCTCGCGCAGCTCATCGCGCGAGACGTCCGAGAGGCTCCGGCTCGCGAAGCGCTCCTCCGCCTCCACCATCCGCCGCACGCCGTCCAGGAACCAGGGGTCGATCTTCGTGTGCGCGGCGACCTCCTCGACCGTCATCCCGGCGATAAAGGCCCGCCGGAGATGGAAGAGGCGCTCGGCCGTCGGCTCCTCGAGCCTGGCCAGAAGCTCCTCCTTCGGCAGCGGCCCCTGGCCGTCGTCGAGACCGTCCCGCCCGATCTCCAGAGACCGAACGGCCTTGCCGAGCGCCTCGGGGAACGTCCGCCCGATCGCCATCGCCTCGCCGACCGACTTCATCTGGATCGTCAGCCGCGCATCGGCGCGGGGGAACTTCTCGAAGGTCCACCGCGGGATCTTGACGACCACGTAGTCGAGAGAGGGCTCGAAGGAGGCCGGCGTCTTCTTCGTGATGTCGTTCGGAATCTCGTCGAGGTGATAGCCGACCGCGAGCAGGGCCGCAATCTTGGCGATCGGAAAGCCGGTCGCCTTCGAGGCCAGCGCCGACGAGCGCGAGACGCGCGGATTCATCTCGATGACGACGCGGCGCCCGGTCTCCGGGTCCACCGCGAACTGGATGTTGGAGCCGCCCGTGTCGACGCCGACCTTTCGGATGACGGCCTTGGCCTCGTCGCGCATGGCCTGGTATTGCCGGTCCGAAAGCGTCATCTGTGGAGCGACCGTGATCGAGTCGCCCGTATGAACGCCCATCGCATCGAAGTTCTCGATCGAGCAGACGATGATGACGTTGTCCGCGGTGTCCCGCATGACCTCGAGCTCGAACTCCTTCCAGCCCTCGACCGACTCCTCGATCAGGACCTCGTGCGAGGGCGACTCCAGGAGCCCGTTCTGGACGATGCGGCGAAAGTCGGCCTGCGCCTTCGCGACGCCGCCGCCCGACCCGCCGAGCGTGAACGACGGGCGGATCACCAGCGGAAGCCCGATCTCCCGGCCGATCTCCTCCGCCTCGGCGAGGGAGCGGGCGCGCCCGGAGCGCGGGACCTCGGCGCCGATCTCCAGCATCGCCTTCTTGAACAGGTCCCGGTCCTCGGCCAGGCGCATGGCGTGCTCGCTCGCGCCGATGAGCTTGACGTTGCGCTTGTCGAGGACGCCCCGCTCGGCGAGGGCGAGGGCGAGATTGATGGCGGTCTGGCCGCCCACGGTCGGCAGGATCGCGTCCGGCCGCTCCCGGTCGATGATGCGCTCGAGGAAGTCGGGGGTCAGCGGCTCCACGTACGTGGCGTCGGCCAGCTCCGGGTCGGTCATGATCGTGGCCGGGTTCGAGTTGACGAGGACGACGCGGTAGCCCTCGCGGCGGAGCGCCCGAACCGCCTGCGTGCCGGAGTAGTCGAACTCGCATGCCTGGCCGATGACGATGGGCCCCGATCCGATGACGAGGATCGATCTGATGTCTTCGCGCTTCGGCACCGGGGCGGGAGTATAGCGGGGCGACCGGAACGGTAGAATGCCCGCAAGGCGCTCCCCCAGAGAACGATGATCGGCCAAACCGTCTCCCACTACCGCGTGCTCTCGAAGCTCGGCGGCGGCGGCATGGGCGTGGTCTACGAGGCCGAGGACCTGAAGCTCGGCCGCCACGTCGCGCTGAAGTTTCTACCCGAGGAGCTCGGCCGCGACCCCCAGGCCCTCGAGCGTCTGCAGCGGGAGGCCCGGGCCGCCTCCTCGCTCCAGCACCCCAACATCTGCACGATCTACGACGTGGATGAGCACGAGGGCCGGCCCTTCATCGCCATGGAGCTGCTCGAGGGGGAAACGCTTCAGGACCGCCTCGCCCCCGGAGCCCTGAAGCTCGACGCGATGCTCGAGCTCGGGACCCAGATCGCCGACGCCCTCGAGACCGCGCACGGGCGCGGAATCATGCACCGGGACATCAAGCCGGCGAACATCTTTATCACGCAGCGGGGGCAGGCCAAGCTGCTCGACTTCGGTCTGGCGAAGCAGGCGGGGGAAGGCGCCGAGAAATCCGGCGGCAACACGGCCCAGCCCACCGCCATGGCCGTCGAGAACCTGACGAGCCCCGGGACGGCCATCGGCACGGTCGCCTACATGTCGCCCGAGCAGGCTCGGGGTGAGCCGCTCGACCCGCGGACCGACGTGTTCTCCTGCGGGGCGGTACTCTACGAAATGGCGACGGGACGCCAGCCGTTTCCGGGGAACACCTCGGCGATCATCTTCGACGCGATCCTGAACCGCGCGCCGGTCTCCCCGGTCCGCCTGAACCCCGACCTTCCTCCCGAGCTCGAGCGGGTCGTGAACACCGCCCTCGAAAAAGACCGGGACCTGCGCTACCAGAGCGCCGCGGAGCTCAAGACGGACCTCAAGCGCCTGAAGCGCGACTCCGACTCGGCCCGGAGCGGCAAGACGGCCGCCGCTCCGGCGCCGCCGCCTCCGCACCGGATCCCGTGGAGGAGCGTGGCCCTCGGCGCGGCCGCCGTCCTGGTCGCCGCGGCTGCCGCCCGGTCGGCGATGCACCGGCACACTGGCGCCGCGGCCGCGCCCGGACAAACGACGATCGCGATCCTCCCCTTCCAGAACCTCGGGGGCGATCCCTCGACCGACTACCTGCGGCTGGCGCTGCCGGACGAGATCTCGACGACCCTCTCCTACATCCCCACGCTCGCGATCCGCCCGTTCGCGAGCACCCAGAAGTACGCGAAAGGGGACGTGGATCCCCAGACCGCCGGGCGCGAGTTGCAGGTCGCGGACATTCTGACCGGACACTTCCAGAAGGAAGGCGACCAGCTGCGCGTCACGCTCGAGGTCATCGACACCGCCAGCAACCGCCTCCTGTGGCGGGACACCTCCAGCGCGGCGGCGGGCGACCTCATCGGCCTGCGCGAACAGATCGCCTCCCGCTTGCGGCAGGGCCTCTTTCCGCTGCTGGGCGGCGCGACGGGCGCGCTGGAGGCGGCGACAAAACCGAAGAGCCCCGAGGCCTACGACCTCTATCTCCGCAGCAAGCCCGCGACGAGCGACCGGGCGCCCAACCTGGAAGCGATCGGCATGCTCGAACGGTCCGTGGGCCTCGACCCGGACTACGCGCCGGCCTGGGCGCAGCTCGGCTTGCGCTACTACTGGGATGGATCCAGCGGGACCCTCGCCTCGTATCCGCGTGCGGCCGCCGCGTTCGAGAAGGCCCTGAGCCTGGACCCGAATCTCTCCGAGGCAACGAAAGGCCTCGTCGTCCTCATTACGGAGACCGGCAATCTCTCGGACGCCGACGCGAAGGCCCGGGATCTGCTTCGCCGCCGCCCGCAGGATCCCCAGGCGCACTTCTCGCTCTCCTACGTGTTGCGCTATGCGGGCCTCCTGGAGGAGGCCGCGCGGGAATGCGAAGCCGCCCGCGCCGCGGACCCGCGCAACCTGCAATTCCGCTCCTGCGCGATCGTCTTCGCGCAGCTCGGAAAATACGATCGGGCCCGCGAGTACCTCCGCTCGGACGCGGGATCGAACTGGACGAAGGCGCGCGAGGCCGAGATCCTCCTGCGCGAGGGGAAGGTCGAGGCCGCGGCGGCCCTCATGCCCCCGGGCGGATGGCGGTCGAGCCTCCTCCGAAAGTCCGGCACGAAGGCCGAATTGGACAAGGTCGCGGAGAACGCGGAACAGGGGATCGCGGCCTCTCCGGACTCGGAATCCGGATACCTGGGCGGCGGCTATCTCGCCGCCGTCGGATATCCCGAGGCGGGCCTGCGGATGCTGAAGAAGGCCGTCGACGGAAACTACTTCGCCGTTCCCGCCATGGACAACGATCCTTTCTTCGATTCCGTCCGCAAGAGGCCCGAGTTCGCCGCGATCCGCGCTGAGGCGCTCCGCAAGCAGAACGAGTTCGTGACGCGACGAGCTGCAAAATAGGTCGCGCTGCGGCGCATAAAGGGATCCCTCGTGCCTCCGGCCCTCAGGATGACAGGGTGCGTGGTGCGGCTCGTCTAGCGGCACTGCCGTTTTAGCTCGCGGCGCACGAAGTCTCCCGACCGAAGGGAGGGAGGAGGCGTGCGCCGCGGGAGCGAGCGCGCAGCGAAGGGGTCAGGCGTCCGGTCGAGCCCCTTTGGGCGAGCCGGACGCCGGTGCGCCCGGATCTACGCCCACAGCACCCGAGTTGCCGACCCCACAGGGCGCAGACCCCGTAGCGAAGCGCTCGCGACGGCTACTCGTACCGGAGCGCCTCGGCGATGTCGAGGCGGGAGGCGCGGCGCGCCGGAATCCACGAGGCGAGAAGGATGGCGAGCGCGGAGAAGCCGACGATCGCCGCGAGGTCCTTCAGCCGCACGAGAAACGGAATGTAGGACACGAAGTAGATCTCGGCGACTCCCGGCGGAAACGAGAGCAGCCGGAACCGCGTCATCGTCCAGCAGATGAGGACTCCGAACGCGATGCCCGCCGCGATCCCGACGCCTCCGAGCAGAGCCCCGAGCGCCAGGAACACCTTCGCGAAGAACCCGGGCTCGGCGCCGAGCGTGGTCAGGACGCCGATGTCGCGCTTCTTCTCCTGAACCGTCATGACGAGCGTGGCGATGATGTTGAAAGTGGACACCGCGACGATCAGGCCGATGACGATGAAGAGCGTGGTCTGCTGGATCGCGAGCGCCGAGAAGAGTCCCCCGTTCATCGAGCGCCAGTCCGAGACCGAGTAGCTCTCGCCCGCCGCGGTCCGGATCGCGGCCGACGCCGCCTCGGTGTCGCGCGTCGTGTCGAGGCGGATCTCGAACACGTTGGCCTCCCCGGGCAGGCGAGCGAGACGCCGGAGCTCTCCGCGGTCGAGGAAGATCCACTCCGCGTCGTACTCGGCGAAGTTCGTGCGGAAGACGCGCCCGACTCGAACGCGCTCCGAGCGCGGCGAGAACCGGCCGCCCGAGTTGTCGGCGACCGACAGGACGATCGGGTCTCCCTCCCGCACGTCGAGCCGCCGGGCGAGCTCGAATCCGATGGCGACCGACGCGGGTGAATCCGCGGAGGCCGGCGCGATCGCCTTCGACGCATCGGGCAGGTACGAGTCGAGCTCCGAAACGCGCGCCTCCGCCGCCGGATCGATTCCCTTGAGGACGGCGTCCTGTCCGTCCGGCGACGCGGCGGACGCCGCCACGCCCGGCTGGTAGATGACCGGGGCGACGCCGCGCACGCGCGCGACCCGTCGGAGCCTCGCCTCCACCGCGGCCGGATCGGCGTCGCCTCCGGGCATCATCGGAAAGACGACCACCTCGGCATTGGCGCCGATGAGCTTGTCCCGGATCTCGGTCCGGTATCCGGAGAGGAGCCCCATCGCGACGACGAGAGCCGCCACGCCGAGAGCGATGCCCGCGATCGACAGCAGCGAGACCGACGAGACCAGCCTCGAGGGTCGCGACTTCAGGTAGCGAAGGGCGACCTCGAACGGCAGCGTCACTTGCGCGCGCGCCCCATCGCCTCGAGGAAGCCGTGGAAGAGGACGTTGGCATCGTGCGGCCCCGGCGCCGCCTCGGGGTGGAACTGCGCCGCCAGAATCGGCAGCCGCCGATGCCGGAAGCCCTCGAGCGTCCCGTCGTTCAGATTGCGGTGCGTCGCTTCGAGGTCCTCGGGAAGCGCGCTGCCGTCCACGGCGAAGCCATGGTTCTGGGACGTGATCGCGACGTGCCCGGTCTGGAGGTCCTTCACGGGATGGTTCGCGCCCCGATGACCGAACTTCAGCTTGAACGTGCTCGCGCCGAGCGCGAGGCCGAGCAGCTGATGCCCCAGGCAGATCCCGAAGATGGGCTTGCCCGCCGGAATGAGCCTCTCGAGCGTGCGGATCGGCCCCTCGAGGGCGGCCGGGTCTCCGGGGCCGTTTGAGAGAAAGATTCCGTCCGGCCGGCTCTCGAGGATCTCCGCGTCGCTCGCCGTCGCCGGGAAGATCTCGACGCGGCAGGATCCCGCCTGCAGGAGGCGCACGATGTTGCGCTTCATCCCGTAGTCCACGGCGGCGACCCGGAACTTCTTGCGCCCCCGTCCCCCGGGAGCCAGGCTCTTCGTTTTCGGCGACACCGCGAGGGCGATGTCGCTCCCGATCATCGGCGGGGAATCGAGGACGCGCCGATGCAGCTCGGCCGGATCCTCGATCTCGGTCGAGACGCCGGCCCGCATGGCGCCCTCGCTCCGGATGCGGCGCACGAGGGCGCGCGTGTCGAGGCCGTGCAGTCCCGTGACGCCGCTGGCGGAGAGGTAGTCGGCGAGGCTCTGCTCGCCTCCGGTGCCGGACCAGCGCGCGGGGAAATCGCGGGCGACGAAGCCGGCGACGTGGACGCGGCCCGACTCCGCCTCCTCGGCGCGCACGCCGTAGTTGCCGACGTGCGCCGCCGTCATGACGACGATCTGGCCGGCATAGGAGGGATCCGTGAGGACCTCCTGGTAGCCGCTCATCGCGGTGTTGAAGACGATCTCTCCGAACGACGTGCCGGCGTGGCCGATCGCGTCGGCCCGGAAGTGCGTGCCGTCCTCGAGGACGAGGAGCCCCTTCACACGGTCCGCCCGACGACGGGCGCCAGACGGCGGGCTTCCTCGACGAGCTCGCGAAACATTTCCGGGAGGATCGCCTGCGGACCATCCGAGAGCGCGTGCTCGGGCTCGTGATGCACCTCGATCAGGAGCCCGTCGGCCCCGACCGCGATCGCGGCCCGCGAGAGCGGCAGCACCTTGGCGCGCTTTCCGGTTCCGTGCGACGGATCGACCACGATCGGCAGATGCGAGATCCGCTGGACGTAGGGAACGACCGAGAGGTCCAGGGTGTTGCGCGTGTGGTCGGCGAACGTCCGCACGCCGCGCTCGCAGAGGATCACCTCGTAGTTGCCCTCCGAGAGCAGGTACTCGGCGGAGAGCAGCAGCTCCTCGATCGTCGCCGACATGCCGCGCTTCAGGAGCACCGGCTTGCGGAGCCGCCCGAGCCGCTTCAGGAGCGAGAAGTTCTGCATGTTGCGCGCGCCGACCTGCAGGCAGTCGGCGTGCTCGGCGACCTCGTCGATCGTCTCGGTATCGAGCACCTCGGTGATGATCGGAAGGCCCGTCTCCGCCCGAACGCGCGACAGGATCTTCAGGCCCTCGAGGCCGAGCCCCTGGAAGGAGTACGGCGAGGTTCGAGGCTTGTAGGCGCCGCCACGGTAGTGCGTGGCGCCCGCCTCCTTGACCCGCCGCCCGATCTCGATCGCCTGGGTCTCCGACTCGACCGCGCAGGGTCCGGCCACGATGGCGAGGCGAGGGCCTCCTACCGGAACGCCGCCGATCGAGACGATCGTGTTCTCCCGCTTGGCTTCGCGCGAGACGAGCTTGTACGGCGCCGAGACCGGAATGACCTCGGTGACGCCGGGCAGGTTCTCGAAGGCGCCGGGATCGACGGTGCCCCGGTTCCCGGTGATGCCGATGGCCGTGCGCTGAGCCCCCGGGATCGGGTGAGCCTGAAGGCCCAGGCTGCGGACGGCGCTGACGACACGGGAGACGTCCTCGGCGGTCGCCGCCGCGTCCATGACGATGAGCATGCGGGTGCTATCATCTTGGGCGCACTCCACGGTGTCAAACGGCGTCCCGGGAGGACGCAGGAGGCATGGCGAACATGAAGAAGGTCGCAGTTCTGGGCCTGTTGGCCCTCCTGCTCGCCGCCGCGCCCGGCCTGGCCTACGTCATCAAGCTCAAGGACGGCTCGCTGATCTTCGCGAGGACGAAATACACCGTGAAAGGCGACCGCGCGATCATCACGCTGGAGAACGGCACCGTCACGGCGATGAAGCTCGACCTGATCGACGCGGACGGCTCCGAGCAGTACAACAAGGACAACTTCGGAAACGTCGTCGCGATCGACACCCCGGACAGCCGCAGGCCGACGCCGCGGCCCGACATGCCGCAGCCGGCACGCGTCGAGGACTACATCAAGAAGAACAAGCCCCGGATGAGCCTGCCGTCCCAGGCGGACAAGGCGTCGCCCGACGGCACCGGGGCCTCCTTTCAGGCGGTGGACCCGAACCTCCAGGCGGCCTTCGCCAAGGTCTTCGACGGGGCCGGTATCTCCCAGTACAAGCTGACGAACTTCCGCGGCACGACCGGGCTGCTCGTCACGACGAACACCGAAGAGGCGGTCTTCAACGCCCTCAACGCGGCGGCCCGCGCTCTCTCCGATCCGACGAGCCGCGGCGTCAACCTCACGATCCGCATCATCCTGACGAGCTCCTCCGGGGAGTCGGCGGGCACGCTCGAGATGTCCCACGAGCAGGCGCGCCAGCTGGTCAACGGCCAGATGTCGGCGGCCGACTACTTCGTCAAGAACGTCGCGCTCTAGGCAGGGAGGGACGGTGGCCGACGCGACACCCCAGAATTACGCGAACCACGCCCGATGGGTCCCGCTCTACCACTTCGTCATCTCGAGCATCCTCCTCGCCAACCTCGTCTGGTCGATCTGGAGGCTCGTGAAGGCGTTCTCGTGGCCGACGGCGCTCGGAGTCCTGATGGCGCTCGCGTTCCTCGGAATCCTCTACTACGCGCGCGCATTCGCCCTCGTTGCCCAGGACCGCATCATCCGGCTCGAGATGCGGCTGCGGCTCGGCGAGAAACTGTCCCCCGACCTTCGGGCCCGAATCGGGGATCTCACCCCGGATCAGCTCATCGGGCTTCGCTTTGCGGGCGACGGCGAGCTCGCGGGTCTCGTGCGGGAGGCCCTGGAAAAGAAGCTCTCGCGCAAGGAAATCAAGCTCAGGGTCCGCGACTGGCAGGCGGACCGGGTGCGCATCTGAACGTCGCCTCCGCGTCGCGAAGGATCTGCGCCCCGTGGCTGGTCGAGCCGCATCACCCCGCCCGAAGCCCTGCAGTTCTCTTCGCCGCGGGAGACGGGAAAGGTCAACCCTCGAGGGTGTCCGGGATGGGCGTGAGGTAGTAGCGCGCGTTCTCTCCCACGGTTCGCTTGAACCGGTCGGCGAAGGACACGAAGTCTCCCGAGGTTTCGTCCATGAAAATCCGCTCCACGCGATGGAGCGGGAAGAAGACCGTCGAGGGCAGCACGGTGACGGTCTCGCGGCGGGCGACCTCGTGGAGCCAGCCTTCGAAGCCCTCGAGCGAGAGGCCCCGGACCGTGACCCCGGAGCCATCGCGGTCCCGGAGGATGCCCCAGAACTTCTCCTTCGGGTTGACCAGGTGGACGAGGACGAATTCGCCGATCTTCATGGCCTGGGTCCTCTCCCCTCGCCCGGGCGGAGAGGGGTTGAAGGGAGCTCCGAGAGCTCGATGAGCACTCCGTTTCCCGCCTCGGGATGCAGAAAGGCGATGCGCCTTCCGTCCGCGCCTGCGACGCCCTCGCGATGAATCAGCCGGAACCCGCGGGCCGCGAGGTCCCCGAGCGCCGCATCGAGATCGTCCACGGCGAAACAGACGTGATGGATCCCGCTGCCGCGCTTCGACAGGAACTTCGCGATCGGCGATTCGGCCGACGTGGGCTCGAGCAGCTCGACCCGGGAATCTCCGACGGGCAGGAACGCGGCGATCACCTTCTGGCCCGGGACTTCCTCGCGTTTGACCTCTTCGAGACCGAGGGCGCGATACACGCCGAGGGCTTCGTCGATCGAGGCGACCGCGATGCCGAGATGGTCGATCCGGTACGCCCTCACCGCGGCCCCCGCGCAGCCGCCTCGCTCGGGTCACGCACGAGTCCCTCGAACAGGCGTCCCGCGGCCGAGTAGGGATCCTCCCGGCGCTCGGCGACGCCGCGGACCGCCTCTTCGAGACCATCCGGCTCGGGTGCCCGCGCTTCGACGGCGCGGCGGAAGCGCTCCTCGAGCAGGGCGAGCAGGCGCGAGCGCGCCCGGAGAGACCGCCGCCCCGCCCCCTCCCCCGATCGCGCCAGGTGGACGCCGTGCGCCTCGAGAGCCGCCACCGCCTCCGCCACGCCCGTTCCGGCGGGGGCCGACGTCTTCACGATCGGCGGACGCCAGTCCGGGTGGCCGGCAAAGTCGAGCATCGTCGCGAGCTCGGAGACGGCCCGGTCCGCGCCGTCGCGATCGGCCTTGTTGACGATGAAGACGTCGGCGATCTCCAGGATGCCGGCCTTGATCGCCTGGATGTCGTCGCCGAGGCCCGGCACGAGGACGACCGCGGTGGTGTCCGCGGCGCGCACGATGTCCACCTCGTCCTGTCCCACGCCGACCGTTTCGATCAGGATCACGTCGAAGCCCGCCGCGTCGAGAACGTCCACGGCGTCGCTCGTCGAGCGCGCGAGTCCGCCGAGGGCGCCGCGCGTGGCCATGGAGCGGATGAATACGCCGGGATCGGTGTAGATCTCGGACATGCGGATGCGGTCGCCGAGGATCGCGCCGCCGGTGAACGGCGAGGACGGATCCACGGCGACGATCCCGACGCGATGGCCGGCCTTCCGATAGGCCTGCGCGAGCCGCTGCACGAGCGTGGACTTGCCGGCGCCGGGCGGCCCGGTGATGCCGAGGATCCGGGCGCGACCCGTCCGGGAGAAGAGGCGGCGCAGGATGCCGGGCACGGCGCCCGAATCCCGCTCGACCTCCGAGATCGCCCGACCGATCGCGCGGGCGCGGCCCTCCAGGACTCCGAGGACGAGATCCTCCGGGCCCGTGCCCGCGCCGGTCATGCGCGGCCGATGAGCTGCCGCGCGATGACGAGCTTCTGGATCTCGCTCGTGCCCTCGCCGATCGTGCAGAGCTTGACGTCGCGATAGAACTTCTCGACCGGGAAATCCTTGGTGAACCCGTAGCCGCCGTGGATCTGGATCGCCCGGTCGGTCGCGCGCACGGCGATCTCCGACGCGAACAGCTTGGCTTGCGCGGAGAGCCGGGTCACGGTCGCTCCGGCGTCCTTGGCCGCGGCGGCCCGCTCGGTCAGCAGGCGTGCCGCGTCGATGTCCGTCGCCATCTCGGCGAGGTAGAACTGGATCGCCTCGAACTCGCAGATCGGCTTGCCGAACTGGCGGCGCTCCCGCGAGTAGGCGAGTGACGCCTCGTAGGCGCCGCGGGCGAGTCCGACCGACAGAGCGGCGATCGAGATGCGGCCGCCATCGAGGACCTTCATGGAATCCACCCAGCCCGATCCCGGCTCGCCGAGGAGGTTGCCCGCCGGGACGCGGCAGTCTTCCATCACGAGCGTGCACGTGTCGGAGGCCCGCATTCCGAGCTTGTTCTCCTTCTTCCCGACCCGGATGCCGGGATGGTCGAGCTCCACGATGAAGGCGGAGATCCCCTTGTTGCCGCGCGACCGGTCCGTCACCGCCATCAGGACGGCGATCGACCCGACCGACGCGTTCGTGATGAAGTTCTTCGAGCCGTTCAGGACCCAGGAGTCTCCGTCGCGCACGGCGGTCGTCTTCGTGCCGCTCGAGTCGGATCCGGCCTCCGCCTCCGTCAGCCCCCAGGCCGCGAGCCACTCGCCGCTGGCCAGACGCGGAACGTATTTCTGCCTCTGTGCGTCGGTCCCGAACTGATAGATGTGGTTCGTGCCGAGGCTGTTGTGCGCGGCGAGAGAGAGCGCGACGGACGGGTCGAAGGCGGCGATCTCCTCGACGATCGCCTGGTAGTCCATGTAGGACAGGCCCGCGCCGCCGTAGGCCTCCGGAACGAGCACCCCGAGAAAGCCGAGCTCGCCGAGCTTGCGGAACACCTCGCGCGGGAACTCCTGGGCCTCGTCCCATGCCAGGACGTTTGGACGGATCTCGGCCTCGCAGAAGTCGGTGAGGGTTCGCAGGATGGCCTGGCGCTCGGCGGAGAGGGCGGTGCTCATGAGGGGAATTCTACAGCCCGGAAGCCCCCCGCCACCCCGGCCCGCTTCCGGAGCGTCTCAGCGCGTCGAGGGAGCGGCCGGTGCCCTGACGGCCGACGCCGGCACGATGTCGATGCCGGTGTAGTAATGCCTCAGGATCTGGTCGTACGTCTGACCGGAGAGCGCCATGCCGAAGGCGCCGTTCTGGCACAGGCCGACGCCGTGGCCCCAGCCCCGTCCGAGAAACACGAACTCGACCTGGCCGTCGGGATCCTCGACGCGCGAGACCGTGAAGAGCATCTCGGGCATCTCGACGGCCTGGCGCAGGTCGAAGCGCTTGAACACGGCCTCCGCGAGATCCGTCTTGACGCGCATCTCGATCACGCGGCCGGACGGGCTGCGCTTCAGGACGGCGATTTCCCTGACCTCGGTGCCGGCGATGCGGCCGGCCATCCGCCGCGCGAGCTCACGGGCGGGAACGCGCCGCACCCACTCGGTCCAGGCCGAGTCGCGCTCGTAGTCCGGACCGTCGGCCTCGAGCTCCACCCAGAGCGCCAGCACGCGGGAGCCGGCGCGCAGCCACCGCAGATGATCGCCGGGTCGAAGCGTCAGGCCGCTCGTCGGGTAGTAGACCGAGCCCGCGCGTCGGGCGAGCGGGATTTCGGGATCCACCGGCAGCCCCTGGCGGCCCTCGGTCGTCTTGATCCAGAGGTTGGACCCCTCGCGCGACAGGAACCGCCCGTTGCCCTCGGTGACTCCCTGGAGGCGAATCGCCACGGAGAGAAGAAGGCCGGCGTACTCCTCCTCGGTCAAGTCGCGCCCGGCCGGCGGGATCAGGTCGCCCGCGAAACGGAAGCGGAGCAGAAACTCGTAGGCGTCCCGGGCCTCGCCGGTCATGCCGGCGACGGCCGAGGGACGCTCGGCGTAGTAGGCCTCGTCGAGCGGGGTCAGGTGGACCGCCTTCGCCTCGGTCAGGCCGAACTCCGCGAGGAGCGCCGGGTAGACGGCGGAGGGCGATAGCTTCGCCGGGGGCGCCCCCCGGACGGCGACACCCGCGAGGCGCTGCGCAGCCTCGAGGCTCGACGCGCGCGGCGAGGATCGGGACGGCGCGTACCGCCGAAGCGCGTAGCCGCGCCAGGCGAGTCCTCCCCGCGGTTCCCCTCCGCCCTCCCGCGGCATGCGCGCGCCGGCGACCTCGACCGAGGGCAGCTCGCCGCAGGGAACGGATACGAGGTACGGAACCGGGCCGCCGGAGAAGACGTTCTCGACGTTTTCCGTCACGCCGCCGCAGGTGGAGACGAAGAGGGCGTCGGCGAACTGGCCCTGGTAGGCGAGCACGAGGCCGCGCGTGCCGTCGACGGCGGCGTTCGAGAGCGGATCCTCGGCGGCGGCCCCGCCGTACGCCTGGCACTTCGGCCCCGGACAGAGGTCGTAGCCCTCGGCGTCGAACTGTCCGCGATGCGCCATCGCGTAGGTCCGGGCCGCGACCGCCTGTGCCTTCAGTCCCTCGATCGCGTCGAAGCGCTTCGGCCCCATCTCCGAGGGCACCACCCCATAGAGATATTCCTCGAGGTCGACGCGGTTCACGACGTTCAGGAGGCCTCGCGGATTGACGGCGATGCGGAGGCTTCCTCGATACGTCACGCCGTCGACGGAGACCCGCACGTCCGGGGCGGGCGCAAACAGGTCGACGGGCGACGGCAGCTCGAGAGGCCCGGTCGCACCGCCCGAGACCGTGATGGAAGCGGAGGAGGGCGAGGCCGCCGCCGCCGCGGGCTGGGAAGCGCCCGGGACGACGAAGCCGTCCTGTCCACCCGTCTTCATCGTCGCGAGGAACGCGTCCGCATCCGCTCGCGTGGCGAAAGCGCCGATCAGCGTCCGGTACAGGCCCCGGTCCGCCGAGAAGGCGACCGAGGCCGTCGTCCCGTACTGCGCGGCGAGACGATCGCCGAGTTTTTTCGCCGGCTCCTCCTGAGAAAACGCGCCGGCCTGGATCTGAAAGGACGATGCCGGCGCCGCAGCCGGCGCCGCCGTCGCCGCACCGCTTCCCGCCGGCGCCGCGGCAGAGCTTGCCGGCCGCAGCGTCACCGGGCCCTGGACGAGTTCCGCGCGCTGCCCCGAGACGACGACCCAGACGGTCCCGGCGGTTCCGGCGACGAACTCGGTCAGATCGCTCTTCAAGCCGACGCGATACAGGACTCCCGGAGGGAGCCGCCGGCTGGGGCGGCGCGACACTCACGGTCGGAATCGGAAGCGGAGTCTCCGGATTGGTCGGGAGCGAAGGCGGAGGCTTCGGCGCGGGCGCCGCGCAGGCCACGGCCAGCACGGCGGCGGCGAGGCAGGAGCGCCGAAGAGCGCGGCGGAGCCGTGGCCTCAAAACCGGGACCGAATGCGCGTGCCGAGGACGTCCTTGCGGAAGTCGGTGCCCCGCAGCGGCACCAGGAGGCACATCTCGTAGAGGCGGCTCCGGAGACGGTAGCCGATCCGATCCTCGAGCCGCTCGCGCTCGCCCGAGCCCGACTCGATCTCGTCTTCGAAGTTGGACGTGGCGACCGTGATCCGCTTCCGGTTGTAGCGCGTGTTGAGCAGGCTGTAGAGCACGTCCAGGACCCAGGCATGCGGCTTGGATGCGCCGAGCTCGTCGAGGACCAGGAATTCCGCCTCCGCGTACGGCGTCAGGACCGATTCCTTCGAGAGGTCGGCATCGGGGCGAAACGACGTCGTGATCTTCATCAGGAGATCCGAAAAGTCCACGTAGAGCCCCGTGACGCCCTTGGTCGCGACGAGCTCCTGCAGGATCGCGCAGGCGAGATGCGTCTTCCCCCGGCCCGCGGGCCCGACCAGGAGCAGCCCCGCCTCGACCGCGGGATACGCATCCACGAACTCGCGCGCCGCCGTCTTCGCCCTGGCCAGGCTCGCGTTGTTGTCCGAGAAGTTCTCGAGGGTGCAGTCGCGGTAACGCTGCGGAATGCCGGCGGCGTCGAGGCGGGCCCGCGCGATCCCGGCGCCCCGGCAGACGCACGGGTGCGCCTGCTTGCGCCCATCCGAGGAGTCGAGGACCCACCCGAGCCCGCCGCAGAGGGCGCAGGTTCCCGACGTCGTGAGGCTGCCCAGGTCCACGTTCAGTTCTCCGGCAGCCCGGCTTCGATCAGGATCCGGCGACGCCGGGGACCCTCGAGATACTTCTTCAGGTCCGCCAGGCTCGTCTCCCAACCCGCTCCGGCCTCGCCGGTGTACCGCTCGTAGGCCGGCCCGGCGTCGGGGACGTCCTGGGACACCGTGACGACGCAGCTTTTCTCGCCCTCGTCGCGGAAGGTCAGCTCGAGGCGGATCCCGGACAGCGGCTCTCCCTCGCGCGGCTCGTACGAGATGTCGTCGACGATCAGGCGGCGGCCCCGCTCGAACTCGACGATCTTGCCGAGAACGGTCGCCTCCGTGATGCCGCGCTGGTTCGTGAACCCCACGGCCCAGTTGCCTCCCGGCCGCAGGCCGACGAGCGCGCCTTCGCAGAGCCACGAGAGCAGGTCCGAGACCCGCGTGAAGGCGTCGAACGCGTCCGCGGCCGACGCGCCGACGGCCACCGAGCGGACGACCGGAGTGCTCACCGGATCATTCTAATCCCCGCGGCGGCGGGCGAAATATACTCGCCGACCATGCTCGAGGACATCCGTGCGGCGCTGTCCGGCGCTCTGCGCGCCGCGGCGAAGGAGAGACTCGGCGCCGAGATCGACCGGATCGTGCTCGAACGCCCTCCGAAGCTCTCTCTCGGAGACCTCGCGTGCCCGGTCGCGTTCGACCTGGCGAAGACTCTGAAGAAAGCGCCGCGCGCGATCGCCGCGGAGCTCTCCGGGGCACTGAAGCTGCCCGCCGGCGTCCACGAGGTCCGGGTCGAAGGCGCCGGCTACCTCAACTTCTTTTTCGACCGCGGGGCGCTCGTTCGCGCGCTGCTCACCGGCGTGCTTCCGGCGCGGGCGCGGGCGGACAAGGTCATCGTCGAGCACACGAACATCAACCCCAACAAGGCGGCGCACATCGGCCACCTGCGCAACGCCGTTCTCGGCGACGTGCTGGTGCGGACTCTCCGACACCTCGGTTATCCCGTCGAAGTCCAGAACTATCTCGACGACACGGGAGTCCAGGTCGCGGACGTCGTGGCCGGACTCATGCACCTCGAGAACGTCTCGACGGCCGAGGCGGCCCGGGCGGCGATCCGCGAGAGCCGGCTTCCGGGAAAACCGGTCCACCCGAAGGGCTTCGCGTACATCTGCTGGGACCTCTATGCCGAGGTCGGGCGCACGTATGCCGAGCGTCCGGAGACCCGTGCCTGGCGCGACGAGGTCCTGCACGCGATCGAGACGGGAGACAACGAGACCGCCCGCGTCGCCGCGGCCGTCGTCGAGGCCGTGTCCTCGGCGCACCTGTCCACGATGGGGCGCCTCGGAATCGCGTACGACCTGCTTCCCCGGGAAAGCGACATCCTCCACAAGCACTTCTGGGCCCGCGCCTTCGAGCTGCTGAAGGAGTCCGGCGCCGTGCACCTCGAAACGGAGGGCAAGCACGCCGGCTGCTGGGTGCTGCGCCTCTCGGAATCCGCCGACTTCGCGGGAATGGAAGAGCCGGACAAGATCCTGGTCCGCTCGAACGGGACCGTCGTCTACACCGGCAAGGACATCGCGTACCAGCTCTGGAAGTTCGGATTGCTCGACGCCGACTTCGACTACTCGCCGTTCCGGACGCGCTGGAGCTCGGGCGCCGTTCGGGAGGACGAGATCCCCGACGCCGTTCGGGAACACCCGCTCTGGCGCACGGAGCACGCCGGGGGCGATCCGGCGGCGCCGTCCTTCGGAAGAGGCCGCACCGTCTACAACGTCATCGACGTCCGGCAGTCCTACCCGCAGAAGGTGGTGCGCGAAGGCCTTCGCGCCCTCGGACATGCCGCCGAAGCCGACCGCTCGATCCACTTCGCCTACGAGATCGTCGCTCTCTCCCCCAGGGCCGCCCGCGAGCTCGCCGAGCGCTTCGGCGAGGAATACCGGATGTCGCCCGAGGACGAGAAGAAGGCCTACGTCGAGATGTCCGGACGCAAGGGGCTCGGTGTCAAGGCCGACGACCTCTTCGAGGTGCTGATCGAACGCTCCCGAGCCGAGATCGCGAAGCGTCGCGGCGACGAAGGGGCCGGCGGCCCGGGCGCCGCCGAACGGGATGCCCGCGCCATCGCGATCGGGGCGCTGCGCTATTTCCTTCTCAAGGTCGGGCGCACGAAGGTGATCGCCTTCGACTTCGACGAGGCATTGAATTT
The DNA here is from genome assembly GCA_963738945.1 of uncultured Acidobacteriota bacterium. Taxonomy (GTDB): domain Bacteria; phylum Acidobacteriota; class Thermoanaerobaculia; order UBA5066; family Gp7-AA6; genus DAHUXD01. Next base: position 288,411 of record CAVTYD010000002.1, on the reverse strand, counting down.
CGAGGGGGACACCGGTCCATACCTGCTGTACTCCCTGGTCCGAACCGACAACATCTTTCGAAAGCTCGCGGACAACGGCCTCTCGAGCGAGCCGGTCTCGGAGGGCCTGACGCACGGGGAGATCGACGACGATCTCTGGGCGATCGCGCTCGACGCCGCATCCACGCCCGACGTCGCCGGACGTGCGATCGAGACGCTGGAGCTCGCGGCCGTGGCGCGGCACGCCTTCGGTCTGGCGCAGGCCTTCAACCACTTCTACCACCGGCAACCGATCCTCCAGGAAACCGACGCGTCGGTCCGGAATCGCCGGATCGCCATCGCGCGTATTTTTCGGAGGGAGATGGCGGAGCTGCTCGAGCTGCTCGGGATCCCCGAGCCGGGGAGAATGTAACGCGGCGGGAGAACGCCGCGTCGGCTTCCGGGCCGAGCGAAGCGAGGGCCGGAGGCCGAAAAAGGGAGTCCCCCGCGGGAGCGAACGCGCCCGCGGGTCATCCCGAGGCGCGAAAGCGCCGAGGGATCCCTTTCTGAGCCGCAGGACGACGGGAAAGGGATCCCTCGCTCCGCTCGGGATGACAGGTGAGGCGGCCGGCGACGAGAAGGTACCCGCGGCGGGAGAATGCCGCGTCGGCGCGCGGGCCGAGGAAAGAAGAGAGATGCAAAAGGTCAACCTCCTCCAGAAGTTCTCGCTCTTCGAGGATCACTGGAAGCCCAAGATCGTGGGCGACCTGAATGACCACCTCGTCAAGGTCGTCAAGTTCCGCGGCGACTTCGTGTGGCACAAGCACGAGCACGAGGACGAGCTCTTTCTCGTCGTGAAGGGCCGGATGCGCATGGGGCTTCGCACGGGCGACGTCGCGCTCTCCGAGGGAGAGCTCTTCATCGTGCCGAAGGGAGTCGAGCACAGGCCCTCGGCCGACGAGGAATGCTGGGTCGTGCTCCTCGAGCCGAACACGACCCTCAACACGGGCGACGTCGAGAACGAGCGAACGGTGGCCGAGCTCGACCGGATCTGACGGGATGGCCACGGTCGCGGCGCGGTTGCCCGAGAACGCCCCCGGCGACTTCTACGTCGACGGGACCTGCATCGACTGCGACACCTGCCGGCGGATCGCGCCGGCGGTCTTCGAACAGGGGAAAGGGCACTCCTTCGTCCAGTCCCAGCCGCAGACGCCGGCCGAGCGCCACCGGGCCCTGATGGCGCTCGTGGCCTGCCCGACGGCCTCGATCGGCACGATCGCGCGCGCCGACGCTCGGCCGGCTGCGGCCGCGTTTCCCGAGGCCGTCGCCGAGAACGTCTCCTTCTGCGGTTTCACCGCGGAGAGCTCCTTCGGCGCCTGGAGCTACCTCATCGAGCGGCCCGAGGGAAATCTTCTGATCGACTCGCCGCGGGCGGCCGGCCCGCTGCTCTCGGCTCTCGCGGAGCGGGGCGGCGTCCGCACGCTCTTTCTCACGCATCGCGACGACGTCGCCGACCACGAGGCTCTGCACGAGCGATTCGGCTGCGAGCGCGTGATCCACGCCGACGACGTCACGGCGGGGACACGCGGCGTCGAACGCCGGATCGCCGGCCGCGAGGCGGTTCACCTCGCCGACGACCTGCTCGTCATCCCGACACCGGGGCACACGCGCGGCCATGCCGTGCTGCTCTATCGCGAGAAGTTCCTCTTCACGGGCGACCACCTCGCGTGGTCGCGGCGGCGCCAGCGGCTCGTCGCCTTCCGCGACGCGTGCTGGTATTCCTGGGACGAGCAGATCCGCTCGATGGAACGCCTGCTCGACTACCGCTTCGAGTGGGTCCTTCCGGGCCACGGCGCCTGGCACCAGGCTGCTTCGGCTGACGCGATGCGCCGCGAAGTCGAGCGCTGCGTCGCCGCGATGCGGCGGCGGACCTAGCCCGAGATCGAGAGGCCGCGGTTCTCGACGGCGACCAGCAGGAGCCGCCCGCTCGCCAATCGGGCCAGGGCTTCCCGCACCCTCGGCGTGCACTCCGGCGAGGACAGGATGACGACGCACCCGCCGCCGCCGGCTCCGCAGGCCTTCCCGCCCCAGGCACCCGCGCCCAGGGCCGCATCGACCACTTCCTCGATGGCCGGCGAGGAGACGACGGGCGCGAGCCGCCGGCGGGCCTGCCATTCCCGGCGCAGGGCCGTGCCCATTCCGCGAAAGTCGCGCGCCTCGGCCGCGTCGGCCATCTCGCGTGCCGCTCCCGCGATCTCGTCGAGGTGGCGGACGACCACGGGGTCCCCCTCGAGGCGGGCGCGGAAGATCTCCCAGTTGTTCATGCCCGAGGAGTGTGCGGCGCCGGTATCGAACAGGGTGAGATGGCGCAGCCATGCCGCCGGGTCCGCCTCGCGACGGTCCGACTCCGTGCGGCCGGGCTCGAAGCGGATGACGTGAAGGCCGCCGGAGAGTGGCGGGTAGTAGTCCTGGACGCCGGCCGGCTTTCCGAGGACGCGCGTCTCGACGTCGCGGACGAACGGGACGGAATCGGGCCCTCCGAATTCGCGGCCCGCGCTCGCCGCGAGCGCCGCCGCCATGGCCACCGTCAGGGCCGACGAGCCTCCGAGGCCCGAGCCGTAGGGCACGTCCGAGGACAGCTCGATGTCGCGCGGCTCGGCGATCTCCAGGCCCTCGAGCACCGCGCCGGCGAGCGCGCCGCGCGGGTCGGCGAGGAGGTCGGCGGGCCGGGCCGCCGTCCGCTCGTAACCGAGATCCGGGACCGAGACGCGGAAGCCGCCGTCGCGGCGGCGCACCCGGCACCGCGCCCGCAGGTCGATCGCCACGTTGACCGTGACGGAGCCGGGATGGAGGACGTGGAGCGGCCACAGATCGAGCGTGCCCCCCGCGAGATCGACGCGCGCGGGGGCCGAAGCCTCGAACCACTCGGACATTGGAGAGGGATTGTAGCGTTCGCGCCGGGGCCGCCTCCCTCACCCCAACCCTCTCCCCCTCACGGGTGGAGAGGGAGAGTAAAGGCGAGTTACCCGGAAGGAAAAGCCGAGGCGACTTTCCCTCTCTCGTCGGTTGGGCCGCGAAGCGGCCCGCCCAGAGTCCGAGCCGCGACGGTCCTAGTACCCGACCCGGGACGCGCGCAGGAAACCCGACTCGGGGAAGGCGACCCCTTCGACCGTGACGGCCTGCCCGACCGAAGCGCTCGCGAAGGTCTCGTCGGAGGTCATGACCCGGAACGTCTCGCCGTCGTCGGCGCAGAAGCCGAGCTCGTGGACGACGGGCTGGTCGGAAGCGCAGGTATCGGGATCGCGGGTTCCTTCCCCACGGAGGCAAACGAAGGTTCCCGTCATCCGGCGCTTGACCGGGGCGATACCGCTCGCGGCGGCGACCGCCACGGGGGCGCCCATCGAGAGGATCGCGCCCTTCGGGACCGCCTGGTCGGCGACCAGGGGAAGGATCAGCAGCAGGATGGACGCGGCGAGCCCCAGCGAGAGATACCGCGGCCTCAGCCGGGGCTCGTAGCGGCCATCGGAGAGCCGGTCGAGCAGGCGGAGCGGCGCCCGGTCGTACCGGAGCCGGGAGTGCAGCAGATTCGCCAGGGAGCGGGCCGATCGGGCCCGGGCCGCGCAGGGGCCGCAAAAGGCGATGTGGCGCTCGAGGGCCTGTCCCTCCACGCCGGGCAGGTCCTTGTCCAGGTAGGTGTAAAGGATAAAACGGGCTCTGGTGCAGTTCATCGGGCCGGAGAACAAAACGGCCCGTTGGACCCGATTTATTCCGCCTCGATCAGCCGCTCCCCGGGGGTCGCCGGATCGGACCCCGGCGTCAGGCCGACTGCGGGCGCGGGCGGGTCCGCATCTTGGTGGGCTCGGCGCCCCGGATGTAGCCATGCTTGCGGGCGTACTTCAAGAGGGCCTTTTCGAGGAGCTTGCGGCCGCGGTACAGGCGGGACATCACCGTGCCCACCGGGCAGTCCAGGATCTCGGCGATCTCCTTGTAGGAGAAATCCTCGAGGTCCGCCAGGATCACGACCATCCGGTAGTCGTAGGGAAGCGACTCGAGCGCCTTGCGGACGTCGTCGTCGAGGACGCCGTTGAAGAACTCGGTCTCGGGATCCCCCGCCGGCTCAGCGCTGTCGCGCCGAACGATCCGCTCGAAGGAATCCTCGATCTCGGCGAAGTCCACGCTGCGCGGCTCGAGCTTCTTCTTGCGGTAGTTGTTGATGAAAGTGTTCTTGAGGATCTTGAAGAGCCACGCCTTCAGGTTCGTCCCCTCTTCGAACTTGTCGTAGTACTTGTAGGCCTTGAAGAAGGTCTCCTGGACGAGGTCCTCGGCATCCTCGGCGCTCCGCGTCATCCGGTAGGCCGTGTTGTAGAGCGAGTCCACGAACGGCATCGCCTGGGAGTTGAAGTCCCACGCCGTGACCGACGGAGCCTGAACGGCTGTTTCTGGGAGTTGCTGCACGCTTGCCCTTTCCATGCCTCTGCTTTTTCGCAAGAACCTTGCCCGACCGGCGCACGCGGCTTCCGCCGCCTGCCGGACCGGGCTAACCTCCGCCTTTTCTACGGAGTACCTCCCCGGTCCGTTGCGCCCTTTCGATCTGAAATACGTCGGCCGGGGGCCCGAAGTTTCCCCGGCGGTGGCCAGATTGTCGCCCGAAGGGGACAAAAGGGCCTCCCGGCGTCCCGGAAGGCCCTGCCGGCCTTTCTAGAGCTTGGCGACCTGACTGGCGATGAGAAGGGCGTAGAGGACGAGCGACTCGATCAGGGCCAGGCCGATGATCGTCATGAGTCGGATCGGGCCGGCCGCTCCCGGGTTGCGCGACATCGCCTCGGCCGCCGAGGACGTGGCGCGACCCTGGGCCACCGCCCCGGCCGCCGCCGCGAGACCCAGCAGGAACGCGGCCGACAGGGCTCCCCACCGCACACCGCTCGCCGTCTGGGCCGCGGCCGCCGGTTCCTGGGCGAGCGCGGGCAGCGCCAGGCAGGCGACGGCCACCAGGCCGATCAAAAACGTTTTCTTGAACATCCGCAGTTCTCCTTCTTCCTCTCGAACGATTTCAGTGTTCCTCGTGAGCCGTGGACAGGTTGATGTAGACCGCCGTGAGCGTGATGAAAATGAAGGCCTGGAGCAGGGACGTGAAGAGTCCCAGGGCCATGAGGGGCCAGGGCACGAAGATCGGCAGGAGGCTCGAAAAGAACCCCGTCACCGTGTGCTCGCCCGAGATGTTCATGAAGAGCCGCAGGGACAACGAGAGGATTCGCGCGAAGTTGCCGATGATCTCGATGACGAAGAACAGCGGCGCGAGCCACCAGACCGGGCCCATGAAGTGCTTGAGGTATCCGAAGAAACCGTGCTCCTTGAAGCCCTGCCAGTTGAAATAGACGAACGCGATGACCGCCAGCGCCACCGTCGTGGAGAGCGACCCGGTCGGCGGCTGGAGCGGGAAGATCAGGCCGAAGAGGTTGCCGAAGAAGATGAAGAGCGAGAAGGCCCCGATGATCGCCAGGTACTTGCGTCCCGCTCCATGGCCGATCACGTCCTCGAGCAGATCTCGGATGGCTCCGACGATCATCTCGAGGAAGTTCTGAATGCTCCCGGGCCGCTCGCGGTCGTACCGCCGCGCCGCGAGCGGAAAGAAGACCGCGAAGAGCAGCGTCAGCAGCAGCGCCATGATCGCCGTGTCCGGTATCCAGATGTTGCCGCCGTCGGGAAAGAGAAACTCGCGCCAGCCCGGCGAAAACCTCGCCACCGGAGGGGGTCCGAGGAGCGCAAGGAGCATGCGGTTGACCGGCCCGTAAAGGATGGAATGGTGTTCCATGGTCCGCCCTACTCTCCCCTCCTCATCACGAATCCTTCCCAGACGACCGCAGCCACGGCCACCGAGACCCCGACCGCGCCCCCGCCCGGACTGAAACCCCGCCACCGAAAAGCCGCCACCCCGAGCAGCACGACGCTCGCGCCGGTCACCAGCAGGAAGGGAACCAGCGTGCGGATCCCATGTTTGGCCTGCGGGGGAACGAGACGCTCGGTTAGCTTCTCGAGAACCAGGAGGCTGAAAATTACCACGGCCGCGGCCATTGTCAAGGACACGGCCGCTCGCCAGTCGAACGGGCAAGCGATTGCGGCGCAAAGAGTTGTGAAGACGACTGCCCGCCGCTCGATCCGCCCGAGCGCGATCTCCTCGGGTGTCATGGCGGATCCTCGCGCGCGGCCCATCGGAAGAGCTGGACGAAGGCCCCGGCGGCTCCCAGGGCCGCCCCGCCGATCGCGGCTCCCTCACCCATTCCGAGCGCCGGCCCGACCCACTTTCCGAGCAGGTAACCGGCCGCCACCAGGGCCGGGAACATCACGCCGAGCGACACGGCTTCGGCCCAGCCTCCGCGGCGGCTCACTCGCGCAGTCTATCCGGGGGAAGCGGTCTACGGCCCGAGGACGCAGGCCTTGAGAACCGACAGGAACGGCTGCGGCGCGACGCCGATGACGAGCGTGCCCGCCGCGCAGATCGCGATGACCGCGGTCAGGGCGTAGCTCGACCGCAGCTTCGAGGGCGCCCCCTCGGTGAAGAACATCGCGGCCGCGATCCGGAAGTAGTAGAAGAGCGACACGGCCGACATGACGACCGCGAGAATCGCGAGCCATGTGTACCCGGCCTTCATCGCCGCGGTGAAGAGGTAGTACTTTCCGATGAATCCGGCGGTCGGCGGAATCCCGGCCAGCGACAGCAGAAAGACGAGCATGACGACGGCCGCCGGCATGTTGCGCTTCGCGAGCCCGTTGAAGTCCGAGACCGACTCCCCGGCGTAGCCCTTGCTCTCGAGCAGGATGACGAGCGTGAAGGCGCCGAAGTTCATGAACGTGTAGGCGAGCAGATACACGAGGATGCCCCAGAGTCCCCACTCCGTCTGGAAGCCGAGGACGCCGAGCAGGGCATAACCGGCGTTGGCGATCGACGAATAGGCGAACATCCGCTTGACGTTCGTCTGAAGCAGCGCCGCGACGTTGCCGAGGATCATCGTGGCGGCCGACACGAGGGCGACGACGAACCCCCAGTCCGCGTGGAACTTCGGGAAGGCGACGTAGAAGATCCGAGCCAGGATCGCGTACGCGGCGACCTTCGGCCCGACCGAGAAGAACGCGGTCACCGGCGTCGGCGAACCCTCGTACACGTCCGGAGTCCAGACGTGAAACGGCACGGCGGCGATCTTGAAGAGCAGGCCCGCCAGGATGAGAAGGATTCCGAGCATGATGAGGTTCGAGCGCTCGGTCCCCGCCAGGAGCTTCGCGAGCTCCGGCAAACCCATCACTCCGGACACGCCGTAGACGAGCGAGAGGCCGTAGAGCAGAACCCCCGAGGAGAACGCGCCGAGAATGAAGTACTTGAGCGCGGCCTCCGTCGATTTCGGCTCGGCCTTGAAGTAGCCCGCGAGAACGTAGGACGAGAGCGCCATGAGCTCGAGCGCGACGTAGATCGCGATCAGGTTGTTGCCCGAGGCCATGAAGAACATCCCCACGCCCGAGAAGAGAAGCAGCGAGTAGTACTCCCCGCCCGGATAGGGCGCCTCGCCGACGTAGCGCACCGAGGCGAGCACGGTCAGCGCGATCGAGAGCAGGACGAGCGCCTTGAAGAACAGCGCGAAGTTGTCGACGACGAACGTGCCGCCCAGAATCGACGTCGCGCGGCCGGGCTGCGTCGAGACGAAGACGAGGAGCGCGCCCGTGACGCCGATCGACAGCATCGCGAGAAAGGCCAGGAACTCCTCCTTCTTCTTGCCGAAGGCCGCCGCGAGGCCGAGCATCAGGAGCCCCGCCGCGGTGAGAAACAGCTCGGGCGAGAGAAGGAGCCAGTCCCGGGGGTGGAAGGCGAAGGTCATGGCCGGGCGGCCACCGGCTCGGCGGAGCCCGAGACCGGGGGCGAGGTCCGAAGCGCCAGCGCGGGCGCCTCGAGCACGGGCCCCCCGACGGCCTGCACGATCTTCTCCGACGGCCGGCGGATGACGTCGAAGATGGGTTTCGGATAGAGACCGATCCAGAGCGCGAGAATGACCAGGGGCGCCAGCGTCAACTGCTCGCGCCGCGTCAGGTCCGGAAGCTTCGCGTTGGCGGGGTTGCTCAGCTCGCCGAAGAAGATCCGCTGGTAGAGCCACAGCAGGTATGCCGCGCCGAGCACGATCCCCGTGGCCGCGAAGAAGGCCCACCAGAAGTTCTTCGCGAAGGCGCCCTGCAGGATCGTGAACTCGCCGATGAAACCGTTCAGGAGCGGAAGGCCCATCGAGGACAGCGCCAGGATCAGGAAATACGTCGCATACAGGGGCATTTGCTTCGCGAGACCGCCGTATTCCGCGATCATGCGGGTGTGGCGGCGCTCGTACACGACGCCGACCAGCAGGAAGAGCCCTCCCGTCGAGATCCCGTGGTTGACCATCTGCAGGACGCCGCCCTGCACGCCCGCCATGTTCAGGGCGAAGATGCCCAGCATGACGAAGCCGAGGTGCGAGACGGACGAGTACGCGATCAGCTTCTTCATGTCCTTCTGGACGAGCGTGACCATCGCGCCGTAGACGATCCCGATGATCGCCAGCGTCACCATGATCCCGGCCACCCGCGGATTGCGCACGGCCTCGGGAAACATCGGCAGGGAAAACCGGACGAAGCCGTACGTTCCCATCTTCAGCAGGATCGCCGCGAGGATCAGCGAGCCGGCCGTCGGGGCCTCGGTATGCGCGTCCGGCAGCCACGTATGGAACGGGAACATCGGCACCTTGATGGCGAAGCCGAAGAAGAACGCGAAGAAGAGCCAGATCTGAAGCTGCGCCGGCATCCCCGCGGCGACGGCCGTCAGGCCCTCGATCGAGAAGCTCGAAGCATGTCCGAGCCCCTTGTACCCGAGGAAACCCGTCGTGTTGTAGAAGTAGAGGGCGATGATGCCGAGCAGCATGAACACCGACCCCGCCAGCGTGTACAGGAAGAACTTGATCGCCGCGTAGAGCCGGCGCTGCCCGCCCCAGACCCCGATCAGGAAGTACATGGGCACGAGCATCACTTCCCAGAAGACGTAGAAGAGGAAGAGGTCGAGACAACAGAACGTCCCGATCATGAAGGTCTGGAGGAGAAGCAGGAGGACGTAGTACTCCTTCTGCCGTTCGGTGATCGCGGAGTACGAGCAGTAGACCGCGATCAGGCCCACGATCGTCGTCAGGAGAATCAGGATGAGGCTGATGCCGTCGATCCCGAAGTGGTAGTTCACGCCGAGCGACGGGATCCAGGAGGCCTTCTCGACGAACTGGTACCCGTCGGCCGTCCGGTCGAAGGCCCACCACAGCGGCAGCGAGACCAGCAGGTCGAGCGCCGCCACGAAGGTCGCGAAGGCCTTGATGACTCCCGTCTTCTCCTTCGGTATCAGGAAGACGATCGCGAGCGCCCCGACGAGCGGGATGTAGCTGATGATCGAGAGGATCGGCAGGTGCGTCAACTGTTGCATCGTCTCCTCATCGGATGGTAGGGGCGGCCCTCGCGGCCGCCTTCTACGAGCCGGGCGGGGGCAGGCCCCGCGCCTGCGTTCGGTGCGTTTCTCATCGGAAAAGCAGGTAGACGGCCACCAGGCCGAAGAGTCCCCCGCCCATGACGAGCGCGTAGTTCTGGACCCTTCCGGTCTGCGCGCGCCGGAAGAGCCGATAGAGAGCCTGCAGGACGTTCGCCACGCCGTTGACGAGGCCGTCCACCACGTACTGGTCGAAGAACGACGCGACCCAGGAGGCACCCTTGACGACCGCGGCCGCGCCGTTGGGAATCAGGTCCACCACCGTGGCGTCCACCTCCCAGAGGAGCCGTCCGCCGCCGAGCGCGAGGCCCCGCACGAACACCGCCTCGTAGGCCTCGTCCACGTAGTACTTGTTCGAGACGGTCTTGTACACGCCCGGCCATGCCTCGGCCAGACGCGCAGGGGCCCGTCCTTCGCCGCGGTGGTACCAGGACCACGCCAGGTAGATGCCGATGGCCGCGACGGCGACGGCGGCCGCCATCAGGGCGAGCTCGACCGACAGCGGCGCGTGGTGGGTTTTCTCGGGGAGCCCCGCGATGGGCAGGCGGATCGGGCGCAGGAACTCGCCGATCCGATCGCCGTGCTCGATGATCGGAACGCCGACGTAGCCCGACACCGCCGAGAGAACGGCGAGCACGACGAGCGGGAGGGTCATCGAGGCGGGAGACTCGTGGAGGTGGTGTTCCTGCTCCTTCGTGCCGCGAAACGGGCCCCAGAACGTCAGCGTCAGCAGGCGGAACATGTAGAAGGCCGTCAGGCCGGCCGTGAAGAGCGCCACGGCATAGAGGAGGCGCGGCAGCCACGGCGCGCCCTCGAACTCGGCGTGGAACACGGCCGCCTTGATCGCGTCCTTCGAGAAGAACGCCGCCAGGAACGGGACGCCCGAGATCGTCAGCGTCGCCACGAAGAACGTCCAGTACGTCTTCGGGATCTTCTTCGCGAGCCCCCCCATCTTCCGGATGTCCTGCTCGCCCCCCATCGCGTGGATCACGGAACCGGCGCCGAGGAAGAGGCAGGCCTTGAAGAAGGCGTGGGTCGTGACGTGGAACATGCCCTCCGTGAAGGCGCCGACGCCGCAGGCGAGGAACATGTAGCCGAGCTGCGAAATCGTCGAGTACGCGAGGACCTTCTTGATGTCGTTCTGCACGACCCCGATCGTGGCGGCGAAGAAGGCCGTGAACGCCCCGATCACCGCCACCACGATCATCGCCTCCGGCGCGAGACGGAAGAAGACGTTGCAGCGGGCGATCATGTACACGCCGGCCGTGACCATCGTGGCCGCGTGGATGAGCGCCGACACCGGAGTCGGCCCCGCCATCGCGTCGGGAAGCCAGACGTAGAGCGGGAACTGCGCGGACTTGCCGCAGGCGCCGACGAAGAGGAGCAGACAGATCAGGGTCAGATAGGGCGTGTAGGCCACGGGGTGCGCCGCGGCCATTGCGAAGACCTTCTGGAAGTCGAGGGAGCCGAAGAGCGCGAAGACTCCGAAGATCCCGAGAACGAAGCCGAAGTCGCCGATGCGGTTGACGACGAACGCCTTCTTTCCGGCGTCGGCCGCGAAGTTCTTCTCGTAGTAGTACCCGATGAGCAGGTACGAGCAGAGCCCGACGCCCTCCCAGCCGACGAAGAGAAGCAGGAAGTTGCCGCCGAGCACCAGCACGAGCATCGCGAACATGAAGAGGTTCAGGTAGGCGAAGAACCGGCCGTACCCTTCCTCGTGGCCCATGTAGCCCGACGAGTACACGTGGATCAGGAATCCCACGAAGGTCACGAAGGCGAGCATCAGGGCCGACAGCGAATCGATGCGCAGCGTCACGTCGACGAACCACTCGCCCACGCCGCCGTGCACCTGGCCCACGGCCTGGTTGACGCCGAGCGGGATCCAGCGCCAGAGCGTCACCGTGTGCGACGCGCCCTCCGAGAAGGCCTTCAGGCCGACGTCGAAGATGGCGCCGAAGGCGAGGATGCACGCGATCGCGACGCTGCCGATGCCGACCGCGGTGTGAAGGCCCTTGAAGGGTATGTCGTGGTGGCCGGGGTCGTGCCCGGTGTCGGGGGACGAGTCGGGAGCGGTCGCGGCCGTGTGGGCGTCGGTTCCGTAACCTCCACCGTGTCCGTGCGACTCGCCTTTCGTGCGGTGAGTCGCGAGGTACACCAGGCCGTTGATCAGGAACCCGATCAGCGGAAAGAGCGGGATCGCCCAGAGCAGGCCTCTCATCGGCTAGCCCCGCATCGTCCGGGCTTCTTCGACGTTCAGGGTCTTGCGCTGGCGGAAGAAGGAAATCGTCAGAGCCAGTCCGATGGCGGCCTCGCCGGCCGCGATCGTGATCACGAAGACCGAGAAGACCTGGCCCGTCAGGTCCGACAGCCGGTGCGAGAACGCGATCAGGTTCAGGTTCACGGCGTTCAGCATCAACTCGATCGACATCAGGATCGTCAGGAAGTTGCGCCGCACGAGGACGCCCATGAACCCGATCGAGAAGAGCAGGAAGCTGACGACCAGATAGTGGTTGATGGTGATCGTCACGGTCAGTCCATTCGTTCGAGCGACCGCTTGCCGAGCACGACCGCCCCGATCATCGCGACGAGCAGGAAGACGGACGCGACCTCGAACGGCACGAGGTAGTCCCGGAACAGCACCCAGGCGACCGCCTCGGTGTTGCCGGCGAGCCTGTGGCCGACCATGCGGAAGGCGTCCGGCTTGACGGGGACGTCCGGCAGCTTCTCCGTCCCGAGGATGTACAGGAACGGCAGCAGGAAAACCGGCAACAGGACGAGGGCGATGTCGAACTGGTGCTGGAACGACTTGTCGAGCGAGACGACGCCCGGGTTGACCAGCATGACCACGAAGAGGAAGAGGACCATGATGCCGCCCGCGTACACGAGCATCTGGACGGCGCCGACGAACTCCGCCTGCTGCAGGATGAAGATCGCCGCGACCAGCACGAACGACAGCAGCAGGAAGAGCGCGGAGTGCACCGGGTTGCGCGCGGCCACGACGGCCACGGCGGACAGCAGCGCGAGGAGCGCGAAAATCGCGAAGAGCCATCCCCCCGCGCCGGTCAACAGCACGCCGTCCGTCACGCGCTATCCCCTCTCCACGACCGTGAAGGGCTTGACGTTGGGCGCCGCGTTCCAGTCCGTGAGCTTCCGAATGTCGAGGTAGAGCGAGTCGTTGCGGTCGTAGGACGCCATCTCGTAGGTCTTGGTCGTCAGCCAGATGGACTTCGGGACGGTCGGGCAGGCCTCCTCGCAGAGCTGGCAGAACATGCACCGCTTCAGATCCAGGTCGAAGCGATCGAGGACCTTGACCGACTTCGCCTGCTCGTCCTTCTCGTTGTGCCAGTCGATGTAGATGATGTTGATCGGGCACTCGATCGCGCAGAGCGTGCACTTGATGCAGCGCTCCTCGTCGAGGCGAAACATCCCGCGGAAGCGGTCGGACGGCAGCTTCTTCTGCTCGGGGTACTCGATCGTCACTTTCTTCTTCAGCAGGTGCCGGCCGGTGACGGACAGGCCGTCGAAGAGATCGAGCAGGGCGATCTTGTCGAGCCACTTCTTCAGCGCCATGGGCTCAGCCCTCCACCGGATGCGGCTCGGCGGCGAGCCGCTCGCGCCGCGTGAGTTTCTGACGCAGCTTCGCGAGCAGATACATGAGGGCGAAGAGGCCGCCGAAGATCCACGACAGCATCACGAGGCCCGTCGTCCGGCCCGGAAAGAGAAGGATCGCCAGGGCGACGACGACGATGTTCGTCAGGGCCAGGGGGATCAGCCACTTCCAGCCGAGGGCCATGAGCTGGTCGAAGCGGTACCGCGGAAAGGTCGAGCGAAACCAGATGTAGACGAAGAGAAAGACTCCGACCTTGGCCAGGAACCAGAGCACCGGCGGCACCTGCCACAGGAACTCGAGGGCCTTGACGTTCGGAAAGGGCGGCAGCCATCCTCCGAAGAAGACCGTCACCGCCACGCAGGAGATGATGATCATCGCGGTGTACTCGCCGAGGAAGAAGAAGGCGAACTTGACGCCCGAGTACTCGGTGTTGAAGCCGGAGACGAGCTCCGATTCCGCCTCGGGCAGGTCGAAGGGGTTGCGGTTCGTCTCGGCCACGCCCGAGACGAAGTAGATGAAGAAGGCGACCAGCCCCGGGAAGACGAACCACAGCTCGGTCGCCTCCTGCCGCTTGACGATCTCGACGAGCGAGAGCGAACGCGTCATCAGGAGGACGGACACGAGCGAGAGTCCCATCGGCACCTCGTAGGACACCAGCTGTGCCGCCGAGCGCAGTCCGCCGAGCAGCGAGTACTTGTTGTTCGACGACCAGCCTCCGAGAATGATTCCGTAGACACCGATCGACGTGATCGCGAGCAGGAACAGGAGTCCGATGTTCACGTCGGCCACCCAGAGCGGCACGATCGTCCGGCCCACGCGGACCGGCGGACCGAACGGGATCACCGCGAGCGCCGTCAACGCGGGGATCACCGAGAGGACCGGGGCGAGGAAGTGCACGGCCTTCTCGGCCTTCGCCGGAGTGATGTCCTCTTTCGTGACGAGCTTGACGAGATCCGCCAGGCCCTGGAGCGTTCCCTGGGGTCCGACGCGATTCGGGCCCAGGCGGACCTGCATGAAGCCCATGATTCGCCGCTCGGCGAGCACGATCACGAATCCCACGATCGCCGGCACGAAGGCGACGAGCAGGACGACCTTGAGATAAGTCCAGAACTCGGGAGGCAGGTTCACCGATCCACCTCCCCGAGCACGATGTCGATCGTCCCGATGAGCGCGACGAGGTCCGAGACCAGGTGGCCCTTCGCGAGGCGCGGAAGCGCCTGCAGGTTGATGAACGAGGGCGGCCGGACGTGCATCCGGTACGGCTTGTTCGAGCCGTTCGAGACGCAGTAGAAGCCGAGCTCGCCCTTCGGCGATTCGATCGACGCATAGATCTCTTCGGCCGGCGGCTTGATGACGCGCGGGACCTTTCCGCGGATCTCCCCCGGCCTCGAGCCGGTCGAGGCACTGCCGGACGATCCGCGCGCTCTGGCGCATCTCCTGGACCCGGACGATGTAGCGGTCGTACGTGTCGCCGTTCTGGCGCGTCGGCACGACGAAGTCGAGCTCCTCGTAGCACTCGTAGGGCTGGGCGCGGCGGAGGTCCCACGCGAGACCCGAGCCGCGGATGATCGGCCCGGTCAGGCCCCACTCGATGCACTCGTCGGCCGAGATGACGCCGACGCCGACCGTCCGCTTCTTCCAGATGCGGTTGTCGGTCAGCAGCTGCTCGTAGTCGTCGATGCGCGCCGGCAGGTCGGAGATGAACTCCGAGACCCGCTCCGTCCAGCCCGGAGTCAGGTCGAACGGCAGGCCGCCGATGCGCATGCAGTTCAGGGTCAGCCGGGCGCCGCAGTACTCCTCGAAGAAGTCGAGGATCTGCTCGCGCTCCCGGAACGCGTACCAGAACGGCGTCACGGCGCCGAGGTCGATCCCGGACGTGCCGAGCCACACGAGGTGGGACGAGAGCCGCTGGAGCTCGTCGAGGATCACGCGCACGAGCTGCGCGCGGCGCGGGATCTCGACGCCGAGCAGCTTCTCGATCGCCAGGCAGAACGCGTGGTTGTTCGTCGCCGCCGCGATGTAGTCCATCCGATCGGTGTGCGGGATGCCCATCGGGTAGGTCTCGGTCTCGAAGAGCTTCTCGGTGCCGCGGTGCAGGTAGCCGACGTCGGGCTTCGCCTCGAGGATCCGCTCGCCGTCCACCTTCAGGACGATGCGCAGGACGCCGTGGGTGGACGGGTGCTGCGGACCGAAGTTCAGCTCCATCTCCTGGACGTCGAAAAGCGTGTGGTCGCCGGGGGGCGAGAGGGCCGACGACGCGGCCGTCGCCGCCGCCGCGCCCGCCTTCGCCCGCTGTGCGAAGTAGGCGGCCTCGTCCTTCTCGGCCTGCGAAACCTTCTCGTCGCTCACGAGACGACCTTCCGATTCGAGTCTTTCTGCGACGGGCCGCCGCCCTCGGGCCACTCCTCGGGATAGATCGCGGCGCCCGTGTCGATCCCCTCGAGAGGGAAGTCCTTGCGCAGCGGGATGTCCGTGGAAGCCCTCCCACGTCAGGATCCGGCGCAGGTCGGGGTGGCCGGAGAAGCGGATGCCGAACATGTCCCAGGTCTCGCGCTCGCACCAGTTCGCCGCGAGAAACACGGAGGCGATCGAGGGGACTTCGGCGCCGTCGGCCGCGCCGCACTTCACGCGGAGGCGCGCGTTCTTCGAGAACGAATAGAAGTGATAGACGACGTCGAAGCGGGGGTCGCGGGTCTTCCAGTCCACCGCCGTGACGTCCACGCAGTACTTGAAGTCCTCCGCGTCCTTGAGGTGCCGGGCGACACGGGCGATCGGCGGCCGTCTCGACGCACGATCGTCACCTGGCCGGCGAACTCCTTGGCCGAGACGACGGTGTCGGGCAGCGCGGCCCGCAGCGACTGGACCCAGGGGTGGCCCGACGCGTCCTTCGCCTCGGGCCGAGTGCTCTTCTCCTCGGCGGGAGCCTTCTCGACGTCCGCCAATCAGGACGCCTTGCGGATGACTTTCATCCGGTCGATCTTCTTCTGAAGCGCCATGATCCCGTAGATGAGCGCCTCCGGCCGGGGCGGGCAGCCGGGGACGTAGACGTCCACGGGGACGATCCGATCGACGCCCTGCGTGACGGCGTACGTCTTGTAGGGGCCGCCGCAGGTCGCGCACGACCCCATCGCGATGACCCACTTGGGATCGGGCATCTGGTCGTAGAGGCGCTTGACGATCGGCGCCATCTTCTCGACGACGGTGCCGGCCACGATCATCAGATCCGACTGGCGCGGCGTTCCGCGGAAGACCTCCGCGCCGAAGCGCGCGAGGTCGTGCCGCGCGTCCATGACGGCCATCATCTCGATCGCGCAGCACGCCAGACCGAACTGCATCGGCCAGATCGAGGAGCGCCGGGCCCAATTGATGACCGAGTCCACGGTCGTCGTCACGACGTTGTCCTCGAACCGGTTGTCGACGAGGCCCATGCGTTCCTTTCGCGGGCTAGGCCCAGTTCAGGGCGTCCCGCTTCCAGCAGTAGAAGTAGCCGACCACCAGGATGACCAGGAAGACGACCATCTCGATCAACCCGAACAACCCCAGACGGTTGAACATGATGGCCCAGGGAAAGAGAAAGATCGTCTCGACGTCGAAGACGACGAAGAGGACGGCGATCAGGAAGTATCGGACCGAGAAACGCGTGTCGAAAGCCGACGTCGTGGCCTCGACCCCGCACTCGTACGGCTCGAGCTTGGCGGGATTGGGCTTGTGCGTCTGGATCGCCCGCGCGACGATGATCGTGCCGAGCGGCAGAGCCGCGGCGAGCACGGCGAACACCAGGATCGGAAAGTATTGACCCACTGGCGGGGCATTCTATCGGACCGCGCCGCGGAAACAAAAGGCCCCGGCAGCGCCGGCAGTTCGTTCGCGAGCTCCAGCGGGCTGCTGCTAGTCCGCCCGGGCGCCCGACGGCAATCCCCTGCGCTGAATCAGAACCGAGATCTCTTCGCCCATTCCCTCGGGATCCACGAGCCGGAAGATGCGCCACTTTTCCGCGTTCGACTCCGCGAAGTCGAGAATGCCGATCTCCGAGAGAAAGAGTCCCTGGCGCACCAGACGCTCGGCGCGAAGCCCCTCCTCTTCCCCGACTCGGAGGAGCACGTCCCAGTTCACGTGCGCCGTGAGGTCGCGCTCTCCGGGGCGTTCGAGCGGGTCGCCGCCCCGCCGTCCGCCCTCGTGCACCGCGAGTGTGCCCTCCGGGCGCGCCAGGGGATGATAGAGGACTCGCGCCGGGTGGCCGTAGTCGAAGGCGACGATCGAGCCCCGGGCGAGCGCCTGCGCCAGGTGCCGGTGCAGCGGGCCGGCGTCGGGGGCGAACTCCGCCTTCTGGCCGGGGGCGAGGACGACTCCCAGTCGGGCGAATTCGGCGCCGATCGGCGAAGGAACCGCGCCGCGCACCCAGCGGAAGCGCTCGCCGTTCCAGCCGACGCGCAGCTCGCGGAGGCCGTCCGCGGACCCCTCCACCCGAACGACGGGCAGCGCGTCGTACAGCTCGTTCGAGAAGATCCACCCCCGGACCGATCCCGGCTCGAGGGCGGCCGCGTCGGCGAGGATCCGGGGCGGCGGCTCGATCGCCCGCGCCCCGAGCGCGGCACGGCCGGCGGCCGAAGACTCGACCGCCGTCAGGCGCAGCCTCGCCGAGAGGTCCGGATCGAACATCGCGACTCCCGAGGCGAAATCGGCGAGCAACCCGCCGGATCCCGAGCCAACCTCGACGAAATCGACGGCGCCCTCGAGCCCGAAGGCGCTCATCTCCGCGGCGAAGAGCCTCGCGAGCGAACGGGCGAATGCCCGCGAGACGTGCGGCGACGTCACGAAGTCGCCTCCCTCTCCGATCGCGGCGCCGCGGGCGTAGTAGCCCTCGTCGAGATCGTAGAGCGCGGCGCGCATGAAGTCGTAGAAGGACATCGCGCCCTCGCGGACGATGCGATCGCGCAGCCGCTCCGACAGTGACACGCGACGCGGATTATAGTTTCGAGGATGCGGCGCCGACTCCCAGCGCGAACCCTGCCCGCCGCGCTGCTGTTCGTCCTCGAGGCCGCGTGCGCCTCGCACTCGAAGGAACCCCTGCCGACCCTCGAGGACTATTCGGACGGCACGTCGACGTACGCGGAGGCCCTCCTCGCGGGTTGGAGGACGGGAATGATCCCGCCGGCGCTCTTCGCCTCCCCGCTTCTCTGGACCGGCCCGCTCCCGGGAGACGGCCTTCAGAAAGCGGATTCGCGCTCCACACTATCCGTCGCCGTGTACCGCACGCCCGACCTGCCCGGCCCGAATGCGACCGCGGCGGATCTCGCGGCGCGCCTCGTCGCGCTGCGGGGGGAATTCGCCTCCCTCGGGCGCTCGGAGACCACGATCTTCGAATTCCACAAGCGAGGCCGGCGCCGCGAGATCGTCCT
Source organism: uncultured Acidobacteriota bacterium (assembly GCA_963738945.1). Taxonomy (GTDB): domain Bacteria; phylum Acidobacteriota; class Thermoanaerobaculia; order UBA5066; family Gp7-AA6; genus DAHUXD01. The sequence goes on along the minus strand of CAVTYD010000002.1, from coordinate 269,912 downwards.
CGGCCTGTTCCTGTCCGGCCGCGGCCCCGCCGGAGAGCTGCGGCAGGAGGGCGGCAGGATTCGGGCGACGCTCGGCCCCGCGGCCGGCGGCGGATGGCGCATGGAGTCCGGGTCCGTCGACACCTGGCTCGCCGCCTCGGCACCCGAGCCCCTCTTCGAAGAGCGTGCCGAGGCGGCGGGGCTCGGCCGCCCCCACCGCGCCTTCTTTCCGAACGCCTCGAAAAACATTCCGGTCCCGGGCGAGCACCTCCCCCCCGGCGCCGCCGTCCTCGATTACGACGGAGACGGGCGGCCGGACCTCTTCGTCCCCGGCGGCGACGGCAACCGTCTCTACCGCAACCGGGGCGACGGGACCTTCGAGGACGTCGCCGAGAGGGCCGGGGTCGCCGGGCAGCCGGGCGAGGCCGTCGGAGCGCTGTCCTTCGACTACGACAACGATGGCCGGCCGGACCTCTACGTCACGTATCTCGACCGGCCCAACCTGCTGTACCGCAACCGCGGCGACGGCACGTTCGAGGAGGTCGGCGCGAAAGCCGGCGTCGCGCTCGTCGACTACTGCACCTCGGCCGCCGCCATCGACTACGACCGCGACGGCCGGCCGGACCTCTACGTCCTCGTCTACGGCCATCCGAGCTACGGTCCGAACATGGCGGCGGACAACGCGCCGCCGAACCGCCTCTTCCACAACAACGGCGACGGAACGTTCACGGACGTCACCGCCGCGTCGAAGACCGGCGACACGGGCTGGGGTCTCGCCGTCGAGTGCGCAGATCTCGACGGCGACGGCTGGCCGGACATCTACGTCGCCAACGACTTCGGCAACCACGCCTACCTGCACAACGACGGCGACGGCACGTTCGCCAACGTCTCGAAGGCGGCGGGCGTGCTCGACCCGGGCTTCGGAATGGGCGTCGCCGTGGACGACTACGACGGAGACGGCCGGCTCGACCTCTACGTCTCGAACTACTCCTTTCCGCTGAACTGGTTCCTGAAGGACTCGCGCTATCCCATGCCGCCCTTTCCCTACTCGATGGGACGGCCCTTCGTCTGGCGCCGCCTCGAGGCTCTTTCGCGCGGCTCCTCGCTGTTTCGCAACCTCGGCGGCAACCGGTTCGAGCGGACCTCCGACGAAGCGGGCGTGTGGGACACGTCCTGGTCGTGGGGCTGCGTCTTCGTGGATGCCGACATGGACGGCCGGCCGGACCTCTTCGTCGTCAACGGGATGGTCACCGGAAAAAACGAGACCGAGCGCGAGGTCGAGTTCTGGAATCGGATGTCGATCGAGTTCGAGAAGTTTCAGAAGGGGATTCCCGTCGCCGAGTTCGGCGACGACTCGCTCTGGGGCCGGCCGCCCAAGCGCTTCTACCGAAACCGCGACGGCAGGCACTTCGACGAGCTCGCCGCCGTCACCGGCCTCGAGTCGGCGGCCAACGAGCGCGGCGTCGTGGTCGTCGACGTCAACGGCGACGGCGCGCCCGACCTCTTCGCGGCCGGCTTTCTCCAGCCGCCGCAGCTGTGGATCAACCGTAATCCTTCGCATGCGCGCTCCCTCGTCGTCCTGCTCGAGGGCGATCCGAGCGCGCGCCGGCCGATACCGCTCGACGCGCGACGCCCTCGGCGCCACGGTCACGGTCGAGGCCGGACGGCCGCTCGCGCACCCAGGTCGTCGCGGCCGGCTACTCGTTCCTCTCGTCGGGACCGAAGGAGCTCTACTTCGGCCTCGGAGAAGCCACGAAGGCCGACCGCGTGGTCGTCCGGTGGCCATCGGGGCGCGTCACGAAGCGCCGCGACGTGCCGGCGGGCCGGCTCGTCCTGCGCGAACCGGCCCGCTCTCCCTAGCGCGCGGCTCAGTTCGGCCAGTGCAGGCCGAGCGCCTTGGCGAGGAAGACGGCCATCTGGCGCCGGGTCAGGTTCGCATTGGGACAGAAGTTGCCGCCGCCGCAGCCTCCCGTGATGGCGTCTTCGCTCATACCGAGGGAAGCGCCCACGTCGCGATAGGGCGCGGCGCCTTCGTCCCCGACCAGGTGACCTCGAAGCGCACGGAACCTCGGCCCCCGCTCCTCCCCCGCCCACTCGCCTTCCAGGCGCGTGAGCGCACGATCGAGAACCGTCACCGCCCACTTGCGCTCGAACACCGTCTCGGGCGTGAACGCCTCCATGGGCTCCAGCGCGTGGCGTTGTTCCGCATCCCCGGCGTCGAGAGAAATGAGCGGCTGGCCCGGAGAGCACTTCTTCGCGCTCTCGCGGTTGAGCTCGTTCGACAGGAAGGGCTTCACCGAAGCGAGAAGAAAGGACCGGAAGCGTCCGAGCTCCGGCCGGACGTCACGCAGGTTGCGATGCTCGAGGAGCGGCGCGAAGTAGCCCTGGGTCAGATCCCGCGCGTCCTCGGACGAATATCCCTGCCGCCGGATGAACGCGTAGAGCGGAAACCAGTAGGCGCCGCAGAGCGTCTCGAGCGCGATCCTGGACTTCTCGCTCTCACCGCTCCGCGCGGCCGGAACGAGACTCCAATGCGTCGTTTCGAAGCGTCCGTCCACGGGCCGGTTTCCTCGGTGACGTGCGGCGCTCAGAACGGCCAGTTGAGCCCGAGAGCTTTCGCGAGGAAGACCGCCATCTGCCGCCGGGTGACCGGAGAATCCGGACAGTAGTTGCCGCCGCCGCAACCACCGGTAATGCCCGAGGCGGCCAGGGCCTCGATGAACTGGAAACCGGGGTCGGAGGTCGGAACGTCGTTGAAGTGGCCCGTCGCGGGAGCCGGCGAGACTTCGCGGCCGTACGTGATGTAGACGTCGTTGAACTTCGTCGATCCGTCGAAGAAGTTCCCCGCCCAATAGACGACGGCGAGGAGCGGATGACCGCCGTTCTCCTGATAGAGATAGTCGGGGCTCGTGCCTTCGAAGATGCACCCCGAATCCGCGGTGTTGAAGTCCGCGATGATCGAGGACGCCTGTCCGTTGGTCAGGTCGTCGATGAGCTGTACCTCGATATCGCCGGCGAAGTGGAGGCACCCGGAGAGCCCGAGGGTCTGTATACGCACACCCGACGGAAGATCGACCCGCGCCAGGAGAAATCGGCTGACCGCGCCCGACGCCAGGTATCGATAGCCGTTCCCGTCGTCGAGAATCAGATCGGCGGAGTACGCCGAGGTGAAGGCGTAGGCAGGGATGTTGAGCACGCCGGAGGTCACGCCGAACTCCGGGTCGGTGCGGATCGGCTCGGCCTGTCGGGGCATTCCGGCCGCGATCCAGCTCTGATGAGCCTGGATGAGCCGTTCTTGGTAGGTCGGCGGATCCGCGGCCACGAGCCGCGACGCAGCCAGCGAGAACGAGGCCGCCGCAATCAAACGTACGGCGAGGCGAACGACAGGTCTCATCGGATTCTCCTCCAGAGCTGGGAATCGACGGACCCGATGTCCGCCGCAACCCGCTGCTCCGTCGAGATACTAAGTCCGGACGAGGCCGCGATTTCGGGCTCGAGTCCTTGAGCAGACGATGGCCTGTCGGCCGTGTAGAATCCCGCCACCTCGATGGGGAAGAAGCGCAAGTTCCACTTCGTGTCCCTGACGGGCCTCGTCGGAGACATCGCCTGGCGGATCGCGTGGTCGTTCGCTGGCCGTCGGGCCGCGTCACGGAGCGGCGGGACGTGCGGGCGGGCCGCCTCGTCGTGAAGGAGCCGCGTCAGGCTACTTAGCGCAGGACGCCCAAGGTACGATCGATGCGGGCACGACGTTCGGTCGCGCCCGCTCGATGAAGCAGCCGAGGGATTGTCAGTAAGGCCAGTGCAGGCCGAGGGCCTTGGCGAGAAACACCGCCATCTGTCGGCGCGTCAGGACCGCGTCGGGGCAGAAGTGGGCGGGGCCGCAGCCTGCGGTGATCCCTGATGCGACCAGAGCCTCGACATATGCGAATGCGCCGTCGGTCGTCGGAACGTCCTCGAACGTGGCCGTCTGCGGCGGTGGGCTGACCTGCCGCCGCCACGCGATGCGCACGGCGCCCAGGCCGAGCGCCGCTCCCTCGGATGCGGTCGGCACGCTCGCCTCGACGAAGTACGCGACCTCGTCCGGTACGCCGTCGCTGTCGACATCCAGCTTCGACCGGACCGTCACGCCGATCGGGTCCGAGCAGTAGTCGCCGTAGCCGGCATCGGAGGTGGTGTCCGCAAACGACGCCGGGAAAACCATCTCCGCTGGACTCTCTCCGCCGGGGACGAGCTTTGAGGCGATGAGAAGGACCTGGACGAAGCCCGATGGATCGGAGTCCTTGGCGTACAAGCAGAGCTGCTCGATCCGGGCACCATCCGGCAGATTCAGCGGAGCACGGAAATAGCCGCCGCCCGCCCCGTTAATGAGGTAGGAGTCGGTATCGATGATCCCTCCGGAACCGTCCTCGGAGCCGAACTCGACCGCGCTTATCGTCAGGACCTGCTCGTCTTCACCGTAGGACTGCGCGCGCGCGACGGGCCCGAGCAAGGCCAGGGCAGCCGACGCTGCGACCGATAACCGAAACCATCTCGCAAAGCGCTTCATCGCTTCTCCATACTGCGCTCGACCCTTCAGTCGGCCCAATGCAATCCGAGGGCCTTGGCGAGAAAGACCGCCATTTGACGGCGCGTGAGCGAGGCGTTGGGACAGAAGTTGAGGCCGCCGCAACCCGACGTGATTCCCGACGCGACCAGAGCCTCGATGTACGGGTATCCGCTGTCAGTCGTCGGCACGTCGCCGAACGACGGCGTCGCGGGCGGCGGGCTGACCTGGCGCTTCCACATGACCCGCACGCCGCCGAGGGCAGCCGCGACCTGGGTGCCATGCTGCCCGGGAACGTAGGCCGCGACGTAGTGGACGACGTCCTCCGGCGTGCCGTCGCCGTCCACGTCGACCGTGGTTTGAAGCGTGTAGTTGATCGGAGCGCTGCAGAAGTAGCCGTAGCCGAGGTCTCCGGCCGACTGCACGAGGGAACTGGGGACGGTCGAGATGACCGGCGCGCCGCCTTCGGGTACTAGCTTCGCGGCGACGAGCGTCGTCTCGACGTCCTCGAAAGTGCCCGGATCGGAGTCGTAGGCGTACATGCACACCTGCTCGATGAGCGCCCCGTCGGGCAACGCCAGCGCAGCGTAGTAGTACGAGAGGGCGTCCGGCGTCGGGTCGCGGAGATACCCGTCGTCCCCGAGGGACCGGAGCGCTCCTCCCACACCCCTGAACGCCGACGCGCCGATCGTGAGGAATTGGTCGTGATCTCCGTACGCTTGGGCACGGGCTATCGGAACCGTAGGCGCCAAAGCCATGACGAGAGCGGCCCAAACCGTCGCGGTGTCGCCGAGCTTCTTACCCATGCACGCTCCTTCTCTCCACCGGACCGACTCGCGGCCGGATCGCACAGCCGGGTCGATTCGAGTCGGCCCCGGAAGCGTGGTCTTCGAAGGAGAGAGAAGCGGCGGAAGAGAAACGTTACAGCCTGGGAGGCTTTCTCATGTCGGGGACGGTGCGTCGAGGCGCTGGCGGCGGTGTCTCAGTCCGGCCAGTGAAGGCCGAGGGCCTTTGCGAGAAAGATCGCCATCCGCAGGCAGGTCGAGCGTAGTGAAGGAGTGCGCCTCCTCGGCGTAAGCAAAGTTGAAGCGCCCGAGGCTGCGTCGGACCCGCGTCTCTCGAACCCTTACTCGGGCCAATGCAGGCCGAGAGCCTTGGCGAGGAACACGGCCATCTGACCGCGAGTGACCGGATCGTTCACGCCGAAGTTTCCGTTCCCGTAGCCGCCCGTGATGCCCGCGGCGTGCAGGGCCTCCACGAACTGAAAGAACGGATGGTCGGTCGGCACGTCGGGAAACGTCGCCGTCGCCGGCGGGGGGCTCACCGTGCGGTGCCACCAGACCTCCACCCAGCCGAAATACGCACGCCACCCTTGAGCCTGATAGACGTCGAACACGAGAGCGTTGTGAGCATTGCTCGCGAGCTGCCATCCCAAAGCGGATGGATTGAAATCCGTAAGAAAAAAGCCGGAATGATTACTGGAGGGAACGCTGACGATTCCGCTCGTCGTTCCGGAATACCGATCCACGTAGAACAACGTCGCAATCAGGCCGCTCATACCTCCATCGCTACCTGATTCGCTCTGCAAGCCTACGTAATCGATCACTGCTCCTGAGGGCAGCGAGAGGCCCGCAAAGTAGTGATGTCCGTTGAAGTCGGGGAAGTATCGCGCCAGGGACGCGTAAACGGTATGGCAGAGAAGGAGATCGTCCGACGTGAACGAAGCCGCGTGAATCACGGTGACGTTGTATGACTCCGTTCCGAATTCCGCCGGGCGAGTCCTCGTCGTCGACGGCAGAGCGGATTCGGGCGGCGCCTGAGCGACGGAAGTGGCGGACGAGAGCGCCACGAGAATCGCGCCCGCATAAGCACGGTGCTTGCTCTTCATCACAGCACCTCAATACGGCCAGTGAAGCCCGAGAGCCTTGGCAAGGAACACGGCCATCTGACCGCGAGTGACCGGATCGTTCACGCCGAAGTTTCCGTTCCCGTAGCCGCCCGTGATGCCCGCGGCATGCAGAGCCTCCACGAACTGAAAGAACGGATGGTCGGTCGGCACGTCGGGGAACGTCGCCGTCGACGGCGGCGGGCTCACCGTGCGCTTCCACCAGATCTCTACCCAGCCGAAGAGCGGTTCGCTGTTGGGGGCCTGATCCACGTCGAGCACGAGCGCGTTGTGCACGTTCGCTGCGAGCTGCCACCCGACCGGGTCTGCGGTGTAGTCCGTGTCGAATCCGTGGGGCGTGTTCTGGAGTACCACGATTCCCGACGTCGTGCCGCTGTAGTCGTCCACGTACCAGAGCTCGGCCGTGAGCTCTCCGGGCGCGGATGAAGCACATTCCAGTCCGATCGTGTCGATCACCGCGCCAGACGGGATCTGGGAAAGGCCCGCCAAGTAGTGATGGTGTTCGCTGTCGAAAGGAAAGTATCGAGCCAGCGAGCCGTAGTCGGTCACGTAGGCGAAGAAGCTGTCCGCCGTGAACGAGGCGGCGGGAATCACGGTTACCTCGTAGTCCGTCGTGCCGAACTCGTCCGGGGCCTGCAACGTCGACCGCGCCGGCTGGAGAGGGACGGTCGGGCGCAGCTTCTGGAGCTGCGCCGGCAGCGTCTGGGCGGCGGTGAGCCCGGCCCACAAGACGACGCCGCCTAACCCCGCGCCCCACCGCAGCAGCCTGGACTCCATGACGAACTCCTTTCTCCTCCGAGGGCTTGCGCACAGCGTTCTTACTTCCGGGTTTCCCCTCCAATAACGCCTCCTCTTTGCGTGGCAGGCGGCTCGTGAGACAAAGAAGGGGGGGAATGAAAACGTTACAGGCCGCAGGCCGCGAATTTCATCGCTACGGATACGGCCGGGCTGCACCGCTTCCCTCTTCTCGCTGGAAGACGGCCGGGCCGCGTCTCATAAAAACGAGGGAGGCTTCGTCGGGAAGGGAGACGACGGACGCGTTGAGGTCCGCCACGCTGCGGAAGTTACTGAGCCTGCGCGACGACCCTCTGGAAGCGGGGCGTCTCGCGCAGAGGGTCGAAGTTGGGATCGATTCGGAGCGAGGCCGCGGAAACCGAATAGGGAATGCTGAGGAGCGGTTCGAGTTCGTCGAGGGCCTTCTCCGGTTTCCCGACCAGTGCGTAGATCCGGGCGAGCTGATGCTGATAATAAGGACCGCTCACGGCGTCCTTCGACACCGGTACCAGGGCGACGCCTCGCTCGCCTTCACGGATGGCGTCTTCCGTCCGCCCGAGGTACGCCAGAGCGAGGCCGAGACAGACGTGGCGCTCCGCGTCCGCGGGAGCGGCGCGAATCTGCTCTTCGAAGGCCGTCGTCGCCTCCCGCGCATACTCGCCGACGTTCGACGTATCGCCCCGGAGGGCGAAGGCTTGCGCGAGACAAAGGGCCCAGACTCCTCGGTCATCGTCGAACGCGGCGGGCGTTAAGCGGACGAGCAGCTGTCGCTGTGCCTCATCGAGAGCCCAGACGAAGTCGCCGGCATACGCCATGAAGGCGACCAGAGCCGCAGGCTCGACGACACTGGCCGCGGTCGTGAGCACGGCTCGCGCTCCGTGAAGGTCCCCGGCCATCAAGTAGGACACCGCCTTGTCCTCGATCAGGTCGAGCTTGCCGGGCGCCAGGGCGAGGCCGCGGTCGAGGGCCTCTCGCGCCTCCGGATAACGCCGAAGCCAGAGCAGGGCACCGCCGAGATCCTCCCACGCAGACGCCGATCGCGGATCGAGCTTCACCGCCTGTCGAAAGTGATCGACTGCCGAATCCCAGCGGCCGAGCGTCTTCTCGGCCAGCGCCATCGCCCGGAGAAGATCGACGTCGCCGGGAGCGAATCGCCGACCCTTCGCGAACTCCTCGGCGGCGCGTGCGGGATCATCGGCGACGCGAAGCGCATAACTGCCGAGCGCCAGCGATCCGTCGGGCTCGTCCGACGCGTCGGCGCTCGCCCTCGCGGCCGCCCGGCGAGCGCGCTCGGCGAGCTCGGGCGTCGGGATCGTGTAGACGTAAAGCAGCGCGTTGATCTGCGCGATCTTCGACCAGGCGCGAGCGAAACCCGGATCCCATTCGACGGCCTGCTCGTAGAGAGCAAGCGTCTTGCGGAGGCTGGCGGCCTCCGAGCTCCCCTTGTTCCAAAGCTCCTCGCCTCTGAGAAAGGCGTCATAGGCGGCCAGATCTCGCGTCGGCCTCTCAGAAAGCCGTCGATCCCTGCCCGCACCCAGCGCGACATCCAGCGCCTTAGCCACGCGCGCGGCGATGTCCGTCTGGACCCGGAACACGTCCGTCAGTGAGGCTTCGAAACGCTGCTGCCACTTCGACGTCGGCGGGCCGTTCGCCGGAATCTCGACGAGCTCCGGGCTGACCTCCACCCGCCTCGCCGCACCGACGCCCTTCTGCCAGCGCACGGTCGCCATGAGGAGATAGCTCACGCCGAGCTCTTGCGCGATCTGCCTCGGCGTCTTCGGCGTCTTTTTGTAGGGAGTCGAGCTGCTTCGCGCGATGACCGCCACTCCGCGGAGAGAGGTGAGCTTGCCGCGCACGGCATCCGCGATCCCGTCGGCGAAGTATTCGTCCTCCGCCGCGCCGAGGTTGTCGAAGGGCAGTACGGCCACGCGCTTCGGGCCGGGGACCGGCGGATGGGCGCGACGATAGAAGAAGAGTGTGCCGGCCAGCGCCAGCGCGGCGATCACGCCGAGGCGGACCAGTGATCGCCTCGACGGCCGCCGGCCCGCCCCCGGGGCCGCACCGATGGACGTCTCTGGCGTCCACGCTCTCGAGAGTCGGAACGCTATGTCGCTCGCTGACTGGAACCGGTTTCCCGGCTCCTTCTCCAGGCAGCGCCGAACGATCTCATCGACCGCCGGAGGGATTTTCGTCCCGTTCCCGGACGGGGCGGAGGGCTCGTCGTTCAGAATCGCCGACATCGTCTCCGCCGCGGAGCCGCGCTGGAAGGCCCGCCGGCCCGACAACATCTCGAGAAGGATGACCCCGAAGGAAAAGATGTCCGATCGGATGTCGGTCGCCTGCCCCTTGACCTGCTCCGGAGACATGTACGCCACGGTCCCCACGAGGGCCCCGGGCTCGGTGGCGTCTTCCGGGACGGGGCCCTCGGCCTCGGCCAGCTTGGCGATCCCAAAGTCGAGGATCTTTACGAACTCGTCCTTCGTCACGAACACGTTCTCGGGCTTCAGGTCCCGATGGACGATTCCCTTGGCATGGGCCGCGGAGAGACCCCGGGCGACTTGTACGGCATACTCGACGGACCTGCGCAAAGGCATATGGCCCGCGGTGAGCTGCTCTCGCAGGGTCTGCCCATCGAGAAGCTCGGTGACGATGTACGACGTCCCGTCCTGAGTGCCGACGTCGTAGACGGCCACGATGTTGGGATGGTTGAGCGCCGAGGCCATTTGCGCCTCCTGCTCGAACCGCTGGAGGCGCCGGGAGTCGGCCGGGAACGAAGTCGGAAGCACTTTGACGGCGACCTCACGCTTGAGCCGCTCGTCTCGAGCCCGGTAGACCTGTCCCATCCCGCCCCAACCGATCAACGCGAGAATCTCATAGGGTCCCAGTCGTTCGCCGACCCGAAGACCCCTGGCCAGGCCCAGCTCGAGCAAACAAGCGGCACAAATCTCTTTCTGCGAATGCGATCGGAGGCTCGCACCGCAGCTTCGGCAACGCCACCCCGTCGCCACCGTCAGCTCCTCAGCACACAGAGCAGCTCGCGGATCTCGTCGTCGACATCGGACGGCTCTCGGACGGTGTCGCCGACTTCCTCCCGAATCACCTCGCCGAACCGGCGACGGAGACGGTGCACCGCGACGCGGACAGCCCCTTCCAACATTCCGAGCGATTCCGCAACTTCGCGGTACGACGGGCTCTCATCATCTCCCGTCAAGTACACCTGCAGAGCCTCGAAGCGTCGCTTGCTCTCCCCTTCGCTCCATTCGTCACGGAGACGGGCCGAAGACCGTTCGAGCACCGTCAGCGCCCATTTGCGTTCGAAGAGCGCCTCCGGAGTCAGGTCATCGGCCGGTTCGAAGCGGTACCGGCCCTCGGCGTCCCGGGCATCGAGGGAGAGCAGGGGCGGCCCGGGGTCACGCTTCTTGGCACGCTCGCGATCGAGCTCGTTCGAGAGAAAGTGCTTGACCGACGCGAGCAGGAACGAACGGAAGTGGCCGAGCTCCGGGCGAACCTGCTGCAGGTCTTTGCGCTCGAGCAGGCGAGCAAAGTAGCCCTGCGTCAGGTCCCGCGCTTCCTCCACTCCGTAGCCCTGACGCCGGACGAAGGCGTAGATCGGGAACCAGTACGCGTTGCAGAGCTGCTCGAGCGCACTCCTCGACTCCGGGCTCTCCCCGGTGCGGGCGGCCAGAACGAGGCTCCAGTGGGTCGTTTGGAAACGGCGGTCCATATGAGACGCAGAGCGGCTCGATCTTAGCGGAAACTCTGAGTCCTGGTCCGCCGGCGACGTCCGATCGTGAACGGTTGATCGCACGGCGCGCTGCGGAGCCGAGCCTGAACCGATCTCGGCGCCGAGCCCGACGCCTCGCCGCGGCATGACGTGTCGAAGGCGAGACCGGCGCCCGATCCTCCGAGACGCGAGGGCTCTCGCCGCGTTCGACGAAAGCCCCCCGCGCGGGGCCTCAGTTCAGTTGGAAGGTTTTGGTCAAGAAGACCGACATTTGCCCGCGGGTGACCGGGTTGGAAGGGCAGTAGATCAGCGGCCCTGTACCGCAGCCGCCCGTCACCCCCTCCGCGTAGAGCTGCTCGATCCAGTCGGCGAAGAGCGACGGACACGCGACATCGGCGAAAACCCCGTGGCAGGCTGGCGGCAGGTACGAGGAGCCGTGCTCGGCCTTCAGCAGAAACGCCGCCATCTGGTCCCGCCGCACCGGGCTCTGCGGACAATACTGCCCGCCTCCGCAGCCGCCCGTGATCGCCTCACCCGACAGGGCCTCGATCCAATCGCCGAAGACCGACGGGCACGGTACGTCGGAGAAGATCCCGGTGCAGGCCGGCGGCGTGTAGCAGATGCCGTGCTCTCCCTTAAGCAGAAAAACCGCCATCTGCTGACGCAGGGTCGCGTTGGCGACGCCGAAGTTCCCGCCGCCCACGCCCGCGGCAATTTCGTTGGCGACGAGGGTGACCACGAAGTCGTGGAACTGCTGAGCCGGGGGCACGTCGAGAAAATCCGCTACCCAGGCGGTCCTCAGTGTGCCCGACAGGGTCGGCCCGGTTACCGTCAGATCGTTGACGCTCCCCGGTGCGAGAAGCGGGGTCGACGCCACGTATTGCGTATCCGACACATAGACACTCGAGGAGACGACGCCACCGATCGTGACGACCGATCCGGGTGCGAAGAACATACCGCCGATGTTGACGGCCGTCGATCCCGAAGCCGGGCCCGAGCGGGGAGTCATCGACACGACAATGCCCTGCGAGAACTCGGATGTTGCGCCAAACTCATTCGTCGCCGTCGCGGTCACCCGCTGGCCCGGCTGCAGCACCATCGGCACATCGGTGAAAAACGTTCCCACGCAGGATGCGTCGGTCGACACGGTATAGGTTCCCAAGTAGGTCTCCCCCTGGAGCGAATCCTGAGCTCGCCGCGAGCATGGCGCGGCGTAGAGGTCCACCTCAAAGCTGGTGGACGCCGTGCTATTGAGGTAGACCTCGATGTGGGTCGTCGAGGCGCCGGGAATGACCTGCGTGATGATCGGAAAGTTCTGAAGAAGGTTTCCGCCGCTATCGGCGTCGCAGGCGTCGTCCGGCGAGATTCCCGGGTTCCCCGAGCTGTCCAGGAGATCGATTCCGAGCGGGTAGTTGTCGAAGAACTGGTTCCTCCCGATCGTCGCGCGGCCATCTTCGTCGACCTGGACCCCTCCGACGGGGCTTTCACTGCCGCGCCTGCCGTTGTGAGCGATCACGTTGCTCTGGCCGTCGGCGGCTCCTCCGATCGTCGTCGTAAAGCCCATCACCCGGATTGCTCCCTCGGAATTGCCGAGATCCTTCGTCGCGGAGGCGTCTGTGCCGATAAAATTTCCCTGGACGACGGTACCCTGGCCCCCGTCCTTCACGCCGACCGTGCCCGCGCCGATGACGTTCGACACGATCGTGCAGCCGGCAACCGTGGGGCCCTGGAGCTCGACTCCGATCCCGTTACCGAGAGGAATCGTGCCCGTCACGTCCGTTCCCAGGAAATTGCCCTCTATGATCGGCCCCGCCTCATTATTCGACGGCGCCTCATTGTAGAGCTGGATGGCCGCCGCATTCGATCCACCCAGCGAGATCACGTTTCGGGAGACGGGAGTCGTTCCTCCGATCGTAACTCCCGGCGTGAACGACGCACGTACGCCGAATTGCGTGCCGCCGATCAGTCCAGTGCCCGCTGCATTGGTTCCGATCAGGTTGCCCGTCACGGTCACTCCGAAGGCCTCGAAGATGTCGACACCGTACAGGCTGTTTCCGGAAATGAGGTTTCCGGCCACCAGGACGTTCGATGGTGAGTTCATACCCAGTCCCAATAGCTGCGGCCCGGCCGACACGGTTCCCGTCGGATCGGTTCCGAGAAAATTCCCGATGATCGAGGCTCCGCTCCCTGTCAACACACCAACGCCGGTCGGGCAGCGGTTGATGACCAGTCCCCGCACGGTCACATTCGATGCTTCGATGGTCAGACACGTGCCGTTGACCGCCGTTCCGTCAATCTCGATCTGCAGGATCGCGTTGAAGCCCTCGCCGGGAGGATTCGTGTTGGGCGAGGCGCCCGGCTCGGTGAACCCGTCGACGACGGTCATCGGCGCCGTGATCGAAGGAAGTGAGGAGAGCAGAGAGATCGTGTGAACGCCGCTGCCGGGAATCGCGAAGGTGACGACTGTGGGTGGAAATCCGCCGTTTGCGTCGAGGATCGCCTGACGGAGCGACCCACTCCCCGAATCGTTGACGTTGGTCACCGTGACCGTCTGAGCCCGAGTCGACGCGGCGATCGCGGCCGCCGCGACAAAGAGAAGAGCGCGAACCAGTGCCGTAGCGCGCATGACATGACTCTCCTTAGGGACAATTTCAACTCTCGGACCGTTCGCCGGCGGCACGCGTTCTACGCCGAGGTTAGAATCCGCCCACCCCCTTATGGAGAAGAAGCGAAAGTTCCTTTTCGTTTCACTGACGGGCCTCGTCGGCGACATCGCCTGGCAGGTCCTGAAGGAGGGCCACGAGGTCCGCTATTTCATCGGCGACGCCGAGGAGAAGGACATCGCCGACGGCTTCGTCCCGAAGACGGACGACTGGGAGAAGGACGTCGACTGGGCCGACCTGATCGTCTTCGACGACACGCTCGGCCAGGGGGAGAAGGCCGTCGCCCTGCGGGCGAAAGGCAAGGCCGTCGTCGGCGGAACGCCCTACACCGACCGCCTCGAGGACGACCGCTCCTTCGGCCAGGAGGAGCTGAAGAAGGCCGGGGTCACGATCATTCCCTACGCTGACTTCGACAACTTCGACGCGGCGATCGCCTACGTCCAGGAGAACCCGACGCGCTACGTCATCAAGCCGTCCGGCGCCGCGGGCAACGTCAAGCGCCGACTCTTCGTCGGCGACGAGGAAGACGGGCGCGACGTCGTCCGGATGCTCGAGGCCTACAAGAAGGCGTTCGCCGACGAAATCAAGGTCTTCCAGCTCCAGAAGCGCGTCGTCGGCGTCGAGGTCGCGGTGGGCGCCTTCTTCAACGGCAAGAGCTTCGTCTACCCGATCAACACCAACTTCGAGCACAAGAAGCTCTTTCCCGGAAACAGCGGGCCGCCGACCGGCGAGATGGGCACGTCGATGTTCTGGTCGGAGCCCAACAAGATCTTCGAGCAGACACTGCTCAAGATGGCGTCGCAGCTGGCCGCGGAAGGGTACGTCGGCTACATCGACGTCAACTGCATCGTCAACAACAACGGCATCTACCCGCTCGAGTTCACGTCGCGCTTCGGCTATCCGACGATCTTCATCCAGCAGGAAGGGATGATCACGCCGATCGGCCTCTTCCTCGACGACCTCGCGCACGGCCGCGACCCGAAGCTGAAGGTCAAGAGCGGCTTCCAGGTCGGCGTGCGGATCGTCATGCCGCCCTTCCCCTTCGACGACAACGCCACCTTCGAGTCGTTCACGAAGAACGCCGTGATCGTCTTCAAGAAGGGCACGCCGGAAGAGGTCCACATCGAGGACACGAAGATCGTGGAAGGCCAGTGGCTCGTCGCGGGGACTTCCGGAGTCGTCCTGACCGTCGTGGGCCTCGGCCAGACGATGAAGCAGGCCCGCGAGCAGGCCTACGCGCGCGTACGGAACATCCTCATCCCGAACATGTACTACCGCGACGACATCGGCGAGCGCTGGGCCGAGGACTCGGACAAGCTCCACAACTGGGGGTACCTGAGGTAGGTCGTGGCAGGCGAGTTGAAGCTGGCGCTCCCGCGCTGGTAAAGGGCCCTCGCCGGCGGGAGTGGCGCGGTTTGACTCGGCCTTCGAATTGGCCGCTGACTCGCAGACTCAGCCGCCGGCCCCAAACAACTTTCCGGCGAGATAACCCACCAGCGCCGCGCCGAGGCCGATCGCGGTCATCTGCAGACCCTTCATGCGCCAGTCGCCGACGGAGGTCCTCGCCTCGTAGGCGCCCACGAAGAAGAGCGCCACGGCCGAGAGCGCGATGGCGCCGGCGAGCGCGGGGCCCCGAGGCAGGAAGAAGAACGGAACGAGCGGGATCAGGGAGCCGACGATCGTCGCGACACCGACGACGAGCGCGCTGCGGCGCACCGAGGCGTCGTCGAGCGGCTCGAGGCCCAGCTCCTCGTTCATGATCGTCGAGAGCGCGGTCCTCGGGTCGGCGCAGATGGTCTCGACGATCCGGTCGAGCAGGTCCCCGGAGAAGCCCTTGGCCGTGTAGATGCGACGCAGCGCGTCCCGTCCCTTCTTCGGCGAAGCGGCGAGCTCCGAGCGCCAGCGATCGCGCTCGCTCTCGTAGTGGTCGGCCTGGGCGCGCGAGGACGTCCAGGCGACGGCGCCCATCGAAACCCCTTCGGCAAACGTCGCCGCGAGGCCCGCGGCGAGCAGGACCTTCACGTCCTGACTTGCGGCCGAGACTCCGAGCACGATCCCGAGCACGTTGACGAGCCCGTCCTGGCCCCCGAGGATCAGGTCCCTCAGCCAGGAGCCGTCCGTGGCGGATTTCGTGGCCGCTGCCATCGGCCTCGGCGCGGCAGCTTCGCTCACTGGCCGGCGGCCGCCCGTTCCTGTGCGTCCACGACCGCGATGGCGGCCATGTTGACGATGTCGGCGACCTCGACGCCGCGCTGGAGCACGTGCACCGGGCGCTTCAGCCCGAGCAGGATCGGGCCGATCGCCTCGGCGCCGGCGAGACGCCAGACGAGCTTGTAGGCGGCGTTGGCGGCTTCGAGGTTCGCGAAGACGAGCACGTTCGGCCGCCGCACGCGCGCCCAGGGGTACTGCTCCTCGAGCATCTCGGGGACGACGGCGTAGTCGGCCTGCATTTCGCCGTCGATCGCGAGGTCCGGGCGCTCCGCGCGGACGAGCTCGACGGCGCGCTTGACCTTCAGCGCCGAGGCGTGCGAGTTCGAGCCGAAGCTCGAGAAGGAGATCATCGCGATGCGCGGCTCGAGATCGAAGCGGCGCACGGCGTCGGCCGCGAGCGTGGCGATCTCCGCCAGGTCCTCGGCGGTGGGGTCGATGTTGACGGTCGTGTCGGCGAAGAAGTACGTCTGCTGCTTGAGCATCAGGATGTAGAGACCCGACACCCTTCGGACGCCGGGCGCGGTGCCGAAGATCTGGAGCGCCGGGCGGATCGTGTCCGCGTACGACTGCGTCAGCCCCGAGATGACTCCGTCGGCGTCTCCCGCGTCGAGCATGAGCGGACCGAACACGTTGCGCACGCGGGCCTGCCGGCCAGCCTCCTCGAGCGTCATGCCGTGGCGGCGGCGCAGCTCCTCGAGGCGCGCCGCATATGCCGGCAGCTTCTCGCAGCGGCTGGTGTTGATGATGTCGATCCGGTCGAGCGGGAGCTGGAGCTCGCGAGCGAGCTTCTCGATCTCGGGCTCGCGGGCGAGCAGGATCGGCCGGCAGATCCCCTCCTCGGCCAGGATCTTCGCGGCGCGCAGGACCTTCGGGTGCTCCCCTTCCGGAAAGACGATCCGCCTGGGATCCCGGCGCGCCTTCTCGAGGACGACGCCCATCACCTCGCTCGAGCGCGACAGGAGCGCCTCGAGGCGCCGCAGGTAGGCGCCCATGTCCCGGATCGGCTCGCGCGCGACGCCGGAGGTCATCGCCGCCTCGGCCACGGCCGGAGCGACCCAGAGAAGGACTCGCGGGTCGAAGGGCTTCGGGATCAGGTACTCGCGGCCGAACCGGAACGACTGCCCGCCGTAGGCCTTCGAGACCGAATCCGGCACGTCCATCTTGGCGAGCGCCGCGAGCGCCTGCGAGGCCGCCCGCTTCATGGCCTCGTTGATCTCGGTCGCGCGGACGTCGAGGGCCCCGCGGAAAATGAACGGGAAGCCGAGGACGTTGTTGACCTGGTTCGGATAGTCGCTGCGACCGGTCGCCATGAGGACGTCCGGCCGCGCGGCGCGGGCCTCCTCGGGAGTGATCTCGGGATTCGGATTGGCGAGCGCGAACACGATCGGGTCGCGCGCCATCGCCTTCAGCATCTCGCCCGAAACGACGCCCGCCGTGGAGAGGCCGATGAACACGTCGGCGCCCGTCAGGGCGTCGGCGAGCGTCCGCTCGAACGTCTCGACCGCGAACTGGGCCTTGTAGGGGTTCATGTCGTTGGTGCGGCCCAGGTAGATCACACCGGACTTGTCCACCATCCGAAGGTTCTCGCGCCGCACGCCGTACGACAGGTAGAGCTTGGCGCAGGCGATGGCCGAGGCCCCGGCGCCGCAGAAGACGACCTTGACGTTCTCGATCTTCTTGCCGACGACCTCGAGCGCGTTCAAGAACGCGGCCGCGGAGATGATCGCCGTGCCGTGCTGGTCGTCGTGAAAGACCGGAATCCGGAGGCGCTTCTTCAGGGCCGTCTCGATCTCGAAGCACTCGGGGGACTTGACGTCCTCGAGGTTGATGCCTCCGAACGTCGGCGCGATCCGGGCGACCGTCTCGATGAAGGCGTCCGAGTCCCGCGCGTCCACTTCGATGTCGAAGACGTCGATGTCCGCAAAACGCTTGAAGAGGATTCCCTTGCCTTCCATGACCGGCTTGGAGGCGAGCGGTCCGATGTCGCCGAGGCCGAGGACGGCGGTGCCGTTCGAGATGACCGCGACGAGGTTGCCCTTGATCGTGTAGTCGTAGACCTTCTCCGGATCCTTCGCGATCTCGAGGCAGGGCTCGGCGACCCCCGGGCTGTAGGCGAGAGAGAGGTCCTCCTGGGTCCGGCAGGGCTTGGTGGGGACGACCTCGATCTTGCCCTTCCGGCCCCTCGAGTGGTACTCGAGCGCCTCTTCGGGCGTCATCCGGCGCATCGCCGTCTCCTACCGGCCCGCGATCTCGGCGCGAAGCGCGCGCACGGTTTCGACGGCGTCCGCCACCGCGACCGCCCGGGCGCTCTTGTCGCGGCGCAGGACGACCTCGACCTTGCCCTCCTTGAGGGCGCGGCCGCCGACGTTGACGCGGATCGGGAACCCGACCAGGTCGGCGTCCTTGAACTTGACGCCGGGCCGCTCGTCGCGGTCGTCGTAGAAGACCTCGAGGCCCGCCGCCCCGAGCTGCTCGTAGAGCGCATCGGCCGCCTGGCGAGCCGCGTCGTCCGCCGGGTTCAGCGACACGAGAGCGATCTCGAACGGGGCGAGCGCGGCCGGCCAGACGATCCCGTCCGCGTCGTGGTGCTGCTCCACCGCCGCGGCCATCGTCCGCCCGACGCCGATGCCGTAGGTCCCCATGACGATCGGATGGGTCTCGCCCTTCTCGTCGGTGTACGTGCACGAGAGGGCCTTCGAGTACTTCGTGCCGAGCTTGAAAATGTGGCCGACCTCGATGCCCCGGGCGATCGAGAGGGGCTTTCCGCATCGGGGGCACGGATCGCCCGCGCGGGCCTGCGCGAAGACGCCCCACTCCTCGACGTTCGCGTCTCGCCGGAGGACGAAGCCGGCGACGTGCCAGTCCCGCCGGCCCGCCCCGGTCACGGCGTTGACGGCGTCGCGGATCGACTCGTCGGCGATGATCCGCGCGTTTCCGGCGGGCAGCTTGTGCGGCCCGACGTACCCGACCGGCGCCCCCGTCGCGCGCTCGACCTTCTCCTCCGAGGCCAGCTCGAGATGCTCGACGCCGAGGGCGTTCTTCAGGGCGATCTCGTTGACTTCGAGGTCTCCCCGCAGGAGCGCCACGGCGAAGCCCTGGTCGGTCTCGTACACGAGGCACTTGATCATGCGCGCCGGGGTGATCCCCAGAAACGACACGACGTCGTCGATGCCACCCTTGCCCGGCGTCGGAACCTCGACGAGCGGCGCCTCGGTCTCGTCCTTCCAGGGCGCGGGACGAACGCCCGTCTCGGCCCTCTCCAGGTTCGCTCCGTAGCCGCACGCCGCGCAGCGGACGACGGCGTCTTCGCCGGTCTCGGCGAGGACCATGAACTCCTCCGACGCGCTGCCTCCGATCGCCCCCGAGTCGGCCTGCACGACCGTGAAGTCGAGGCCGCAGCGCTCGAAGACGCGCCGGTAGGCCGCATCCTGGGCCTTGTACGAGACGTCGAGACCGGCCGCGTCCGCGTCGAAGGAATACCCGTCGTACATCAGGAACTCGCGGCCGCGCATCAGCCCGAAGCGCGGACGGATCTCGTCGCGGAACTTGGTGCGGATCTGGTAGAGCGTGACCGGGAGCTGGCGGTACGAGGTGACCCCGGAGCGCACCATCGTCGTGACGCACTCCTCGGCCGTCGGCGCGAGGCAGTACTCGCCCTCCTTGCGGTCCTTCGAGATGGAAGAGGATCTCCTCCTCCGCGTAGCGCTTCCAGCGCCCGCTCTCCTCCCACAGCTCGCGCGGCTGGAGGATCGGGAGCTCCACCTCGAGGGCGCCGGAGCGGTCCATCTCCTCCCGAACGATCTGCTCCGCCTTCCGGTGCGAGCGCAAGCCGAGCGGCGTCAAGGAGTAGATGCCCGCGGCCACGCGCCGGATCATGCCGGCTCGGGTCAGCAGGATGTGCGAAACCGCCTCCGCGTCGCCGGGAGCTTCGCGGACGGTCTGGAGGAAGTAGCGGGACCAGCGCATCGCGCGCGAAGATACCAGAGCCGCCGGCCGGGATCCGGCGCCGGCGGTCCGGCGCCGAACCGCCGCTCTAAGCCTTCCGGCCGACCGCTTCCTTCCGCCTCGGCCCGACCTTCTCCACCAGCCGCAGGTTCGACCGGACCTGCTGCATCATCCGATCCTCGATTCCCGCGCCGCGCGCCGCCGTCTTGGCCCGCGCGAACGCCGCCTTCGCCTCTTCCGCCCGGCCGGCGGCCAGGTAGGCCATTCCGAGATGATGGAGCGTCATCGGCGCCGCGGCGCGCTCGCTCGAGCGGCGCAGGCATTCGATCGCGCGGTCGTACTCCTGGCGCTTGTAGTGCACCCAGCCGAGGGCCGCCAGCGGATAGGGCTTGAGCTCCTCCGGCGCGGCCGCGAGCGCCCGGCCGGCGTAGTCGAGCGCGAGGTCCAGGTCCTCGCCGGACTCGGCGAGGCTCGTCGCGAGCTCGTAGTAGCCCACGGCCTGCGCGGTCTTCGAGGGGTGCTTCTCGAGGAAGCCGCGCAGAAACTCCGCGGCCTCGCGCGGGCTTCCCTCGGCGCGGAGCGCCTCGGCGAGGGTCGAGCAGGCCGCGGCGGCCACGACGTCCTCCGGATCCGCGGCCAGGACCTCGCGGCAGGCGGCGATCGCCTCTTTCCAACGGCCCATCGAGGCCGAGAGCAGCGCGTAGGAGACGCGGATCGTCGGATTGCGCGGCTCGGCCCGCATCGCCTTGCGGTAGAGCTCCTGGGCGCGGGCGAGCGAGCCGCGCGCGGCGTTTTCCTCGGCGTCCCGAAAGGCCGCGGCGCCCGGGCCGTCCACGCTCGGCAGCTCGTAGCCGCTGCGGCGCTCGAGCAGGCGCACGGCCTCCTGGTACTCCAGGCGCCGGGGGTTCTTCTCGAGCGCCTGCTGGAAGCACTCGAGCGCCCGCTTGTGCCAGTTCTTGTCGAGATAGCAGAGGCCGAGCTGGAAGACGGCCTCCTCCGAATCCGGCGCCAGGCGGATCGCCTCCTCGAACTCGTGGATCGCCCGCGAAAGCTCGCCCTTCTCGCGCAGGACGTTGCCGAGCAGGATGTGGGCCGACGGCACGGGCGCGCACTCGAGGGCCTGGCCGAGCGCGGCCTCGGCCTCGGCCCAGCGGGAGAGGTGCGCGTAGAGCGTTCCGAGCGCGAAGTGCGGCAGGAAGGCGTCGGGCTTGCGCTCCGCGGCCTGCCTCAATGCCGTCTCGGCCCCGGCCGTGTCGCCCGATTCCGACGCGGCGATGCCGCTGTAGACCAGGGCCTCGAAGTGGCTCGGATCCGACGCGAGGATCTTCCGGAAGTACGTCGACGCCCGCTCGAGGTCGCCTCCGGAAAAGAACGTTTCCGCGAGGTAGAAGCCGAGCTCGACGTTGTCGCGGTCGGACCGGTAGAGCTCCTCGAGCACGCGGATGCCCCGGTCCGCGTCGAGGGCGAGGATCGCGAACTCCGCCTCGCGCAGCTTCTTCAGGAACGCCTCGCGATCGGGCGCCGTCGAGCGCGCGATGATCCGGTCGCGGCGTTCGAGGAAACGATCCTTCTTCTCGACCGCCTGCATCCTCTCGTCCATCTTGGATTCCCAGAGGTCGACGACCTCCTCCGGACGGACGGCGCCCCGGCGCTCGAGCGTCTCCTGCAGGGCGAGGATCCCGGTGTGCGCGACGAAGAGGTTCTTCTCGAGGTTACCCATGGATTCGAAGAGCGACTTCACCGCCTCGGCGGTCCGCTTGACGACGTCCTCCAGGGTCGAGATCCGCTCGAGCAGGTGCTCGTCGAAGGGGATCTCCTCCTGAGGCTCGCCGCCCTCCTCGACGACCCCGACTCCCGAGAGGACGAGGAGCTTCGAGCTGCAGCGTGCGCAGAACTCGTCGTCGTCGGCGTTCTTGAGCCCGCAGACCTGGCAATACATGCTCAGACCGAGAACCGCGGAGGGCCCGCCCGTCGCGTCATGCCGGGGGGTACTCGTAGAAACCGCGGCCCGACTTCTTCCCGAGCCACCCCGCGTCCACCATGCGGACCAGCAGCGGGCTCGGGCGATACTTGGGGTCGCCGAATCCCTCGTGGAGCACCCGCAGGATCGCGAGGCAGGTGTCGAGCCCGATGAAGTCCGCCAGCGTCAGCGGGCCCATCGGATGGTTCATGCCGAGCTTCATGATTCCGTCGATCGCCTCCCGCGTCGCGACGCCGTCGCGCAGCGTCTCGACGGCCTCGTTGATCATCGGCATCAGCACCCGGTTGGAGACGAAGCCCGGATAGTCGTGGCAGAGAATCGGCGTCTTGCCCATCCGGCGGGCGAGGGCGTCGACCGCGGCGGCCGTCGCGTCGGAGGTCGCCATGCCCCGGATGACCTCGACGAGCTGCATGACCGGAACGGGGTTCATGAAGTGCATGCCGATGAACTCCGCCGGCCGGCGAGTCGCCGCCGCCAGGCGCGTGATCGAGATCGAGGACGTGTTCGAGGCGAGGATCGCCCCGGGCCTGCAGATCGCGTCGAGTCTTCCGAAGAGCTCCTTCTTGACCGCCTCGTTCTCGACGATCGCCTCGACCACGGCATCGGCCCCGGCGAGGTCCTCGAGGCGGACCGTCGTCGAAAGCCTCGAGAGCGCTCCCGCCTTGTCCTCCGTCGTGCGCTTGCCCTTCGAGACCTCGCGCTCGAGGTTCTTCTCGATCGCGGCGCGCGCCTTGTCGATCAGGCGCGGCTCGACGTCGACCAGGGTGACCGGAGAGCCCCGAGGCCGCCGCGACGTGGGCGATCCCGGAGCCCATCTGTCCGCCGCCGACGACGCCGAGCGCCCGGATCTCCATGCCCGGACTCTATATCGAGCCGCCGGGGGGCGGCTCGGCCTACGGGACCGCGATGCGATACCGCGGCGTCCCGAATCGCGACATCAGCGCGACGCCGACGGCGACGATCGAGGCGGCGCTCCAGACGACGGCGCCGAGCAGCGGCACGAGCGACAGGGCTCCGAGCACCACGAATCCGGCGGCGAGCGCGGCGGGCCGCTTCGCCGGAGCCATGCTCTTCATCAGCTTCTGTCCGAGCAGGAGAAAGAGCGCGGCCATGCCGAAGATCTTCGCCGCGACGGCGACCGCGGCGGAGGCGAGCGCGATCGGGATCGCGAGCGGCGACGGCAGCAGCGAGAGCGCGGCGCCCGCCGTCAGGAAGAGCGTCAGCACGCCGAGCGCGCCCGCGGCGAGCGAGCCCGTCCAATCGTCCTCGGCCGACATCGCGGCGCGCGAAAGCGGCGAGGAGAAGAAGTACAGCAGCGCGAGCGCGACCGCGAGCCACACCGAGAGCGCGACGAGATGCAGCCCGCCGATGATGGACGGAGCGGCGCTCGCGCCTTCCCACGGAGCGCGACGCATCTCCGCGAGATAGACACGCAGGAGCGACCCCGGCGTCGCGACGCGCCCCGCGACCGGAGGCGCGCCGCCCGGCGGCGATTCGATCTTTCCGCCGAAGACGAGCAGGTCACCGGCGATCGAGCCGCCCGGAGAAAACGAAACATCGCCTCCCCACACGACGACGTCGCCGGACACCCGCGCCGCGACGCGCACGTCGGAGAGGATCGCGATGACGCGGCCGGGAATCGGCCTGGTTGACGGTGATGTCCCGGCGAACCGTCGTGATCGAGCCGGGAGCCGCGAACGCGGCGGCGGGCAGCGCGAGAAGCGAGAGGACCAGGGCCGGGAGGGCGGATCCCCGGCGAATCATCTCCGGCCGGGAACGCGGGCGAGCACGCGAGTGAGCGCGAGCCCGAGGGGAACCAGCAGGACGAGCGCGATCAGGCCGAGGCTTCCCTCCTGGCGCATCCCCTGCGAGAGGGCCGCGAGGCCCCTCGGCGCCAGGGCGATCAGGTCGCCAGCCCAGCGGGCCGCGGAGCGCGCCAGGCCGATGAGGGGCGCCGAGGCGGCCGCGCCGAGCGAGATCTGCTCGGCCGCGGTCAGGGCCGGCAGGGCGAGAAGCGCCGTTCCCGAAGCGGCCAGACCGGCCGTCAGGAGGACGGGGGCGTTCCAGAGGGCGTAAGTCCGGCGTTCCCTCCGGGAGAAGGCCCGCAGGCGGGTCACCCGGTCGGCGAGCACGGAGAGCGATTCCGGCGGTCCGGAGAGCCCGTCCAGGGCCTCCAGGAGCGCCCTGGCGGCCACGATTCGCTCTCCGCAGGGCCGGCAGCCGGCCGCGTGCAGACCGGCGTCCGCCGCAAAGACCGGCTCGGCGCCGGAGGCGAGGGCCTCGGCGTCGATCGGATCCAGGGGGCGAGGGCACGGCATCACGTCACTTCTCCCGACAACCTGTCCTTCAATACGGCTCTGGCCCGAAAGAGTTTGTTCTTGACGGTCCCGAGGGGCATGTTCTTGACCCCGGCAATTTCCTCGTAGGATAGCCCCGCAAAGTGCCTCAGGGCGATCAATTCCCGAAAATCCGCCGGCAGGTCCTGGATCGCCCGGCTGATCGCCTTGCCCCGCTCGACGTTGCGCAACTCCCCGTAGGGGTCGAGCCCCGGCGAGCGCTGCTCCGGCGAGAACGTACCGGTTCCGTCGGGATCCGGGGTCTCGAGGGGCACGGTCCGGGGCCGGCGCTTGCGCAGGTGGTCGATCGACGCGTTGCCGGCGATCCGGAAGAGCCACGTCGAGAACTTGAAGTCGGGATTGAAGCGCTCGAGCGCCTGGAAGACCTTCAGGAAGATCTCCTGGGACAGATCGAGCGCGTCGTCCCGGTTTCCGACCATCCGGGCCACGTGGGAGACCACCCGGGCCTGATAGCGGCGCACGAGGATCTCGAAGAGGTCTTCTTCGCCGGCGAGGACGCGGCGCACGATCTCGACGTCCTCGAGCTCGCCTTTTTTGGGCTCCAATTCGCGCTTTCCGCCGGTCCGGCCGGCCCGGGCCTCGTGCGGCCCTCTGTTAGAATCCCCCCGCATTTTAGAGGACCGGGCCTCCTCGCGCCCGTACGGGAGCACTCCCATGAGCACAATCGCCGAACCGCAGTTCCCCACGATCGGGTCGCATCCCCAGGGGACGGATTCCTCGAATCCCTTCGAAGAGATGATGTCCCGCTTCGACGTGGCGGCCCAGAAGCTCGGCCTCGACCCGGGCCTCTACAAGGTGCTGCGCGAGCCCGTCCGCGAGACCAAGGTCTCGATCCCGATCGCGATGGACGACGGCCGGATCGAGGTCTTCATCGGCTACCGCGTCCTCCACAACATCGCCCGCGGCCCCGGAAAGGGCGGCATCCGTTTCGACAAGAACGTCAGCCTCGACGAGGTCCGGGCCCTGGCGGCCTGGATGACCTGGAAGTGCGCCGTCGTCAACATTCCCTTCGGCGGAGCCAAGGGCGGCGTGATCTGCGACCCGCAGTCGCTCTCGCGCTCGGAGCTCGAGAAGATCACGCGCCGCTACACGGCCGAGCTCATGGACCAGTTCGGCCCGGAGAAGGACGTCCCCGCGCCCGACATGGGGACCAACCCGCAGACCATGGCCTGGGTGATGGACACCTACTCCATGCATGCGCGCCACACGGTGACCTCCGTCGTCACCGGCAAGCCGCTGTCGCTCGGAGGCTCGCGGGGACGCGTCGAGGCGACGGGGCGCGGACTGATGCTCATCTGCCGCGAAGCCGCCCCGCTGCGCGGCCTGACGCTGAAGGGAAGCCGGATCGTCGTGCAGGGTTTCGGCAACGTCGGCTCGATCGCGGCCCGAATGTGCCACGAGGCGGGGGCGAAGGTCGTCGCGGTGTCCGACATCCAGGGCGGCATCCACAACCCCGCGGGCCTCGACATGCCGGCGCTCGTCGCCCACTACGAGAAGAACCGGACGCTCAAGGGATTTGCCGCCGTCGAGGCGGTGACCAACGAGGCGCTCCTCGAGCTCGACTGCGACATCCTGATTCCCGCGGCCAACGAAAACCAGATCCGGCAGAAGAACGCTCCGAACATCAAGGCGAAGATCATCGTCGAAGGCGCCAACGGCCCGACGACCCAGCGCGCCGACGAGATCCTGAACGCGAAGAACATCCTCGTCGTGCCGGACATCCTCGCCAACGCCGGCGGCGTGACCGTGTCCTACTTCGAGTGGGTCCAGGACCGCGCCGGGTTCTTCTGGCGCGAGAGCGAGGTCAACGAGCGGCTCGAGGACATCATGGTGCAGTCGTTCCGCGACGTCGCCTCCATGCACGAGAAGTACGAGGTCAGCTTCCGCATCGCGGCCTACATGCTCGGGATCTCGCGGGTCGCGCACGACACGATGGTGAGGGGCCTCTACGCCTGAACGAGGAACGCCACCTCTCTCCCGGCGGGAGAGGGGGTAGGGGTGAGGGGGCGGCCGACTGCCCTCCTGCTGCTCGCGTCCCTCTCGACGGCGCCCTTCGTTCCGGCTTCGTCGCCCGAAGCGGTCGCGCGGATCGACCGCATGTTCGCCGAGGCGTATCCCCCGGCCGGTCCCGGAGCCGCGGTGCTCGTCGTGCAGGACGGCCGGCCCGTTCTTCGGAAGGGCTACGGGATGGCCGAGATCGAGCTCGGCGTCCCGATCTCCCCCGACATGGTCTTCCGGGTCGGCTCCGTGACGAAAGAGTTCACCTCCGCCTGCATCCTGAGGCTCGCCGAAGAGGGCCGCCTCGCCCTCGACGATCCGCTGACGAAGTACCTGCCGGACTTTCCGACGGGCGGCCGGCGCGTCACCATCGAGCAGCTCCTGACCCACACCTCGGGAATCCGGAGCTACACCGACATGCCCTCGTGGTCGCGCAGGCTTCGGGAGGACTGGACGCTCCCGCAGCTCGAGAGCTTCTTTTCGAACGAGCCCTTCGACTTCGAGCCCGGCACGGAGTGGAGCTACGACAACTCGGGTTACGTCCTGCTCGGCGCGATCCTCGAGAAGATCACGGGCAAGCCGTACGCCGACGTGCTCGAGGAGACCATCTTCCGGCCGCTCGCCATGAGGGACACGCGATACGGCAGCGACACGCCGATCGTCCCGAAGCGCGTCGACGGATACGTGAAGGGCCCGGCCGGGATCGTCAACGCCCCGTTTCTCTCCATGACGCAGCCCTACGCCGCCGGCGCCGTCGTCTCGACCGTGGACGATCTCGCTCGATGGCAGGCCGCGCTCGACGGCGGGCGCCTCCTCGCCCCGGAGAGTCTCCGCCGCATGTGGACGCCCGTGCGCCTCCCCGACGGGCGCGACACCCGATACGGCTACGGCTGGATCATCTGGAATTACGGGGGTCATCGGGTCGTCGAGCACGGCGGCGGCATCAACGGCTTCCTGACCGCCAACATGCGCTTCCCCGACGATCGCCTCTACGTCGCCGTGCTCTCGAACTGCGGCGGCTGCGCCGACCCGCGCGCGCTCGCGCTGCGGGCGGCGACCGTTCTCGCCGGTCAACCCCTCGACGACCGGCCGGCCGCCCGGGTCGCTCCGGAGGTCCTCGACCGATACGCGGCCGCGTACCGCGATGCGAACGGCGACGACTGGGTGGTCCGGCGCGAGGGCGACCATCTCGTCGTATCGGCGGGTCCGCGGGCCCTCTCGGCCTGGCCCGCGTCGGAAACCGAGTTCTTCTTCCGCGATGCCGTGCGCGCGGTCCGCTTCGTGACCGGCCCGGGGGGCGCGGTGACGGGCATGGAGATCGACGAGTTCGCGGGGCCGGTGGAGACGGCGATTCGCGTGCAGACGGCGAAACCGTAGGGCTTTACATTGTCATCCCGAGGGCCGGCGGGCCCGAGGGATCCCTTGGGGCGCCGCGCCGCGCTCGATCGCAACATACGGATTCTCCGGTTCGAAAGGGATCCCTCGCTTCGCTCGGGATGACATCGGCAGTCTAGGGGCTCGAGAACTTCTCCTCCATCGCCTTCACCCTCCCCAGGAGCCGCTCGTCTCCGATTCGCGCGACCGTCTCCGGAAACGACGCCTTCGCTCCCCTCCACCGGATCTCCTCGACGTCGGAGAAGAGCGGAGCATCCGTCTTCAGCGTCGCCAGCGTCTTGAAGAGCAGCGCCCGCTCGCGGTCCCTCAGGGCCTCGGGCGGAAAGTCCTCGAGCGGTCCGTAGCGTTCGATGAGCTGCGCCGCCGTCTTCGGCCCGATGCCCCGGACGCCCGGATACCCGTCCGCCGAGTCGCCGACGAGAGCCAGGTAGTCCGGGATCCGCTCGGGCGCGACGCCGAACCGGGCCTTGACGCCCTCCGCGTCGCGGATGCGCCCGCTCTTGCGGTCCACCTGCACCACGCGCTCGCCGCGGACGCACTGCGCGAGGTCCTTGTCGGGCGTCCAGACGCAGACCTTCTCGACGCGCGGGTCCCGATCCGCGAGCGCCGCGGCCGACGCCAGCGCGTCGTCGGCCTCGAGCTCGACCATCGCCCACACCGCGACGCCCATCGCGTCCAGAGCCTCCTCGAGCGGGTGGAACTGCTTCCACAGCGACGGATCCATCCCCTCGCCCGTCTTGTAACCAGGCCAGAGGTCGTTGCGAAACGATTCGATGACGTGATCGGTGGCGACCCCGAGATGCGTCGCGCCGCCCTCCAGCATCTGCGCGACCGTGTGCAGGACTCCGGCGACCGCGCCGAAGGGCGGATCCTCTCCGCGCCCGCGGCGGATCCCGTAGAAGTGCCGGAAGAGCTCGTACGTGCCGTCGAGCAGGTGGACGATCATGCGGCGCGATGCGCGATCAGCTCGAGCGGCGGCTCAGCGCAGCGTCACCCGCGGCCGCACGTCCGGCATCTCGGCCGCGAGCTTGCGCTCGAGCTCGTCGAGCGTGGCTTCGACCGGCCTCTTCCAGGACGGATCGAGGAGCGAGACCGTCAGCCGCCGTCCCACCAGCGAGACCGGCTCGATCTTGCGCGAGAGCGGCTCGCCCACGATGCGGGTCCACCGGGCCTGAAGCCAGGCGAGGGCGTTGTCGCCGCGAGCCATCTTGCGAAGGAGGCCGGCCGCGGCAGAATCGAGCGTCGTGAACGAGCTCTTCTTGCTCGTCTTCACCGTCGCCCTCCTTCGGGCGGCGCCGCGCGCAGCGGCTTCTCGCCCGTCAGGACGCGCCGCACGTCCTCGACGACCATGCGCGACATCTCCCGGCGCGTCTCCACCGTCGCGCTGCCGGCATGGGGCATGAGGACCACGCGGTCGTCGTCGAGGAGCGCCGGCGTGATCGCCGGCTCGTTCTCGTACACGTCCAGAGCGGCTCCGGCGAGCGGCCCCGTCTCGAGCGCCCGCACGAGCGCGACCTCGTCCACGACCGGGCCGCGCGAGGTGTTGATCAGATAGCTGCCGGGCTTCATCTTCTCGAAAGTCTCGGTCTTGAAGAGACGCCAGGTCTCGTAGGTCAGAGGCACGTGGAGCGACACGACGTCCGCGCGGCGGAGGAGCTCCTCGAACGAGACGCGCGGCGGATCGTCCGGGTCGCCCTCGACGCGAGGGCTCCGGCCCGCCGCGATCACCGTCATGCCGAAGGCCTTCGCGCGCCGGGCCGCGGCCTTGCCGATCCGGCCGGGGCCGACGACGCCGAACACCTTGCCCTTGAGGTCGCGGCCGAGCAGGAGGTCCGGAGCCCAGCCCGCGAACCGGCCAGTCCGGACCATGCGGTCTCCCTCGACGATCCGGCGCGCCAGGGCGAGCATGAGCGCGATCGTCAGGTCGGCCGTCGCGTCGGTCAGGGCGTTGGGCGTGTGCGTGACGAAGATCCCGCGGGCCGCCGCGGCCGCGCGGTCGATCTGATTGACGCCCACGGAGTAGCTCGCCACGATCTTGAGCCGGTCCGCCGCCTGGATGACGTCCGCGGTGACCGGATCGTCCACGAGGCAGATGAGCGCGTCCACGCCCGGGATCTCGACCGCGAGCTCCTTCTCGTTCGGGGCGTAGCCGAGAACGCGGACCTCGAAGTCCGGCCGAAGGCTGTCGAAAGGCTCGGGAAGCTCGCGGGTCGCGAGCACGACGCCGGTCACCGGCGGCCCCTCTGCAGCATCCATCCCGCGAAAAATATCGCGGCCCCGAAGCCGAGCACGGCGAGCTCCCGGCGCGCGTCCTTCCCGAGGACCCCGACGAACAGCGCGGAGCCCGAAACGACGAGGCCCAGAAACTGGAGCGTGCGGCCGAGAACGTACATCTCAGTTCTTTTCCGGATATGCCGAGACGCGGACGATCCGATCCCCCTGCTCGAGCCGCAGCACGACGTCCATCCCGGCGGCCAGGGACCCGAACACGGTATACCCGCCGTCGAGGTGCGGCTCCGGCGCCTGCGTCACGAACCACTGGCTTCCGCCGGTGTCGGGCCCGGAAAGCGCCATTCCGAGGGTCCCGGCCGCGTAGGGAGCCGCGGAGAGCTCGTCGCGGATCTCGTAACCCGGGCCGCCGTTTCCGGTACCCGTCGGATCGCCGTCCTGCACCACGAAGTTCGGGACGACGCGATGGATCGGCGCGCCGTCGAAATACTCCTTGCCGGCGAGGGCGAGGATGTTCATCACCGTCAGGGGCGCCGTCGTCCCATCGAGGCGCAGCGTGAACGCTCCACGGGCCGTCTCGACCCGCAGCCGCCAGGGCCGCCGCGCCTCGCCGATGAGGGCGGCATAGTCGGCGGCCGTCTTGCCGGTCGCGTACTCCTTCCAAGGAAATCGCGCCGGATCGGCGTGGAAGGTCCGGACGAGCGCGCGGCGTGCCAGACGCGACACGAGCACGGAGGGATGCGCATAGCCGGCCTCCGCCACGGCAGTCGCTTCCGGGTTCTCGGGGCTCTTCTCCGCGGCCGCGAGCGCCGAAATCGGCACGTCGGGAGCCGCGTCCCCGTAGGACGCGACGACGGCCTCGCGCAGACGCGCCAGCAGGCCCGGATCGCCCGAGAGCGCGAGCGCGTCGATCGCCGCCGCGCGCACGCCGGCGTCCGGATCGGCGGCCAGCTCGTCGATGACGGCGCGGCTCGCCGCCGCGTCGGCCGCCGTCTTCAGCCCCTCGAGAACCTTCAGCCTCACGACGACTTCCGGATCGCCCGCCAGGCGCTGCCTGCGCGTCGCGGCCTCGGCCTCGGGCAGGAACGACAGGGCCTCGGCCGCGGCGGCCCGCAGGAACGGATCGGGCGACGCGATGGCGCCGTCGGTCACGTCGAGGGCCTTGCCGCCGAGCGCGCCCATGAGCGCCTGGAGGGCCGCCTGCTGGCGCCGCTCCTTTCCGCCGGTCGCCGTGGACCAGAGGCGGCGGAACGACTCGCGGTCGTCGACCTGCCACCGGAGCAGGGCGAGCGCGGGCACGGCCAGGTTGGGGTTCGCATCGCCGGAGAGCGCGAGCGCTCGCGGGCGCGCTTCGGGAGGCAGAGACGCGGCCGGATTCTTCTCGAGGATCGCGGAGAGCGCCATCAGCGAGCCTATGCGAACCGGCGTCGCGCCGGACTCCACGGCCGCCGAGAGCGCGCCCACGGAATCGGTCCGGGCCAGAAGCCCGAGCGCCCGCGCGCAGAGCGCGGCGGTCTGCGGGTTCGAATCCGAAAGTCCCGCCGTCAGGAGCTCGAGCGACGACTCCCCCGGCCTCCGCGCGAGCACGTAGAGCGCGGCCTCGCGGACCCGCGCATCGGAATCCCGGGCATACGGCTCCGCGGCGGTGGCGGCGGAGGAGGAGCCGAAGCGCCAGAGACCCATCAGAAGCGCGGCGCGGCGGCCGGGCTCGTTCGCCTTCGCCACCGCGGCGACGAGCGCCGCCTCCCCCGACGGCCCGCCGAGCATTCCGACCGCCCAGGCCGCCCGTGCGGCGACCCTCTCGTCGGCGTCTCCGAGCATCGGCACGAGCGCGGCGGAGAGCGTCGGGTCGCCGAGGATCCCCGCCGCGAACGCGGCCTCCGTGCGGACGGCGGCGTCCCGGTCTCGAAGCAGCGCCGCGAGCGGCTCCGCCGCGCGCTCGTCGCCGATGCGCCCGAGAGAAAGCGCGGCGCGGGCCCGGACGGCCGGATCCGCCGATGCGGCCGCGGCGCGCAGCGTCGGTTCGTCGTACGCTCGCCGGTCCTCGGCCGAGACGAGCGCGGGCTCCACCTCCGACAGCGCTCGCGCCGGGAGCGGCGCCGGGGTCGGCGTCGTCGCCGCCTCGGCCGTCGACCCGGGCGTGGCGCCGGGCGCCGGCCTGCTCGCGCGTCGATGCGCACAGGCCGCCGATGCCAGCAGAGCGAACGTCGCCCCGAGGAGGCGGGCCGATCCCCGGGCCCTCAAGCGCCCACGAGCAGTCGGTCCCCGAGGATGTGCGGAAGTCCCGCCTTGAAAATCTTGTCGCGCGCCTTGTCGGTCGGGTACGGCACCCGGTCGAAGTGCACGACGCCCTCGTCGGCGTCGTAGAGCGCATAGGCCGCGGCGGCGTTGCGGTCGCGCGGCTGGCCGATCGAGCCCGGATTGATCAGGTAGCGCAGGCCCTTCTCGAGGACGTAGCGGCGGCGGCCCTCCTCGATGAGCTCGACGAGGATGCCGTGGGGCTCGAGCGTGAAGACACACGGAATGTGGCTGTGGCCGAAGAAACAGACCGAGCCCTCGGTCTCGCGAAAATTCAGGTAGGCATCGTAGTCGGTGAAGATGTAGGCGTCCTCGTCCCGGGGCGAGCCGTGGCAGATCGCGAACGCACCGTCCACGGTCACGGGGCCGAGGGGCAGCGCCTCGAGGAACTTTCGGTTCTGAGCCGAGAGCTTCTCGGTCGTCCAACGGGCGGCTCTCAATGCCACGGGGTTGAACAGGTCGCCCGACTCCACGCCGCAGACGACCTTGTCGTGGTTGCCCCGGATCATGCGCTTGGGCTTCTTGATGTTCCGGATACGGTCGATGACCTGGTTGGGGCTGGCGCCATAGCCGACGAAGTCGCCGAGGACGACGACCCGATCGAACCGCTTGCGCCGGACGCGCGCCAGGACCGCCGCGAGCGCCTCTTCGTTCGAGTGGATGTCCGAGAGGACCAGGTAACGCATGCCGGACGCAGGCTCTCTTTCAGATCGGAATTCGGTCGATGTCGTCGAGAGCCGTGAGGACCTGGTCCGCGGACTGCTCGACCGTCTCGGCGCCGCCGAGACGAACGGTCACGGGCGCCATTCTATAGAAGGGCTGGCGAAGGGCGAAGAGCTCGCCGAGCTGCTCTTCGCTGACGAAGAGCGGCCGGTCGGTCTTGCCCCGGAGGCGGCTCCGAACGGTCTCGAGGCCGACGTCGAGAAAGACGGCCATCCCCCGCCGCCCGATCCCGCGGCGGTTCTCCTCCTGCGCGAAGCACCCTCCTCCGGTGGCCACGACGGCCGCCGGCAGCGCCTCGGTCGCCGCGAGCAGCGCCGCCTCCCTCTCCCGGAAGGCGGCCTCTCCCGATTCCTCGAAGATCGCCCGGATGGTCCGGCCGCTCTGCCGCTCGATCTCCTCGTCGAGGTCCACGAACGCGATCCCGAGCCTCTCGGCCACGCGCCGGCCGATCGTCGTCTTGCCGGCGGCCATGAAGCCGACCAGGTAGATCCGCCGGGGAACACGGCGCCGCCGGGACCGATCCAGCGCCGCCCGCGCGTTCTCCTCGATCCGCCCGCCCGCATAGAGGCCGCCGATCATGGCCGCAGAGTCCGCTCCGGCGTCCCAGACGGCGTCGAGCCGGTCGAGCGAGATCCCCCCGATCGCGACGAGCGGCCGATTCCGGCCCGCGGCCGCGCGGGCGAGATCCTCGAGGCCCCTCGCGGCGCGCGCCGTCTTCGTCGTGCTCTCGAAAACGGGCCCGAAGGCGACATAGTCGGCGGTGCCTTCCCCGAAGGCCCGGCGGGCCGACTCGGGATCGTGGGTCGAGACGCCGATGAGGGCCTCGGGACCGAGCAGGGCACGAGCTTCCTTCGGAGAGAGGTCGTCTTCTCCGAGATGGACGCCGGTCCCGGCCAGCCGCGCCACGTCCACGCGGTCGTTGACGAAGAAGGCGGCCCCGGCCGCGCGGGCCAGCGACGCGATCCGTTCGGCGGCCTCGAGCAGATCCCGGTCGGGCAGCGTCTTCTCTCGCAGCTGCACCGCGCGGATCCCGACGCGAAGGAGGCGCGCGGCGAGCTCGGCGGGGTCCGGCACGCCGCTCGCGGAGCGGTCGGTCAGCGCATAGACGGGCGGAAGCCGAAGCACGAGACGGAGACTCTAACCCTTGGCGGAGAGCCGCTCCATGAAGCGCGTCGAGAGCCGCCCGGCGACGAAATCGGGGTCGTCGAGGATCCGCCGGTGGAGCGGGATCGTCGTCTTGACGCCCTCGATCACGAAGAAGTCGAGCGCCCGCCGGCCGCGCGAGATCGCCTCGGCACGGTCGCGTCCCCAGACGATCAGCTTCGCGATCAGCGAGTCGTAGTACGGCGGAATCAGGTAGCCCTGGTAGGCCGCGGTATCCAGGCGCACGCCGAGGCCGCCGGGCGGATGGAACGAGGCGATGCGCCCGGGCGACGGGGCGAAGGTGACGGGGTCTTCGGCGTTGATGCGGAACTCGATCGCGTGGCCCCGCGGCGACATGTCGCGGTCCAGAAACGACAGGGGCTCGCCCGCGGCCACCGCGATCTGCTCCTTGACGAGGTCGAGCGCCGTCACCTCCTCGGTGATCGCGTGCTCGACCTGCAGCCGCGTGTTCATCTCCATGAAGTAGAACCGGCCGTCGGCATCGAGGAGAAACTCGATCGTCCCGGCATTCACGTATTTCACCGCGCGCGCCGCGGCGATCGCCGCCTCCCCCATCCGGCCCCGCAGGTCGGCGTCGAGGACGCATGACGGCGCCTCCTCGATCAGCTTCTGGTGGCGCCTCTGGATCGAGCACTCCCGCTCCCCGAGGTGGCGGAGGTTGCCGCGCGAGTCGCCGAAGACCTGGAACTCGATGTGCCGCGGCTCTTCGAGGTACTTCTCGAGATAGACCTCGGCGTTGCCGAACGCCTTCTCGGCCTCGTTGCGAGCCGTCTCGTAGGCGGCGGCCAGCTCCCGCTCGTCGCGGGCGACGCGCATGCCGCGGCCGCCGCCGCCCGCCGACGCCTTCAGGATCACGGGATAGCCGGCCCTTCCCGCGAACGCGAGGGCCTCGTCCACCGAGTCGAGCGGACCGGGCGAGCCCGGAATGGTCGGGACGCCCACGGCCGCCACCGTCCGGCGGGCCAGCGACTTGTCGCCCATCTTCCGGATCGCCTCGGAATTCGGCCCGATGAAGGCGATGTGGCAGTCGTGGAGGATCTCGGCGAAGTATGCGTTCTCGGAGAGGAAGCCGTAGCCCGGGTGGATGGCGTCGGCCTCGGTGATCTCCGCCGCCGAAACGATCGCCGAGATGTTCAGATACGACGACGCCGAGGGGTAAGGGCCGACGCACACGTCCTCGTCGGCATACCGCACGTGGAGGGCGTCGCGGTCGGCCTCGCTGTAGATCGCGACGGTCCGGATGCCGAGCTCGCGGCAGGCGGAGATGATCCGCAGCGCGATCTCGCCGCGGTTCGCGATGAGTATTTTCTTGAACATTGCCGCGCGGCTAGGCCGCGAGGCGGATCGCGAAGAGCTTCTCGCCGTACTCGACCGGCTGGCCGTTGCGCGGGTAGACGGCGACGACCTCGCCCTCGACGTCGGACTCGATCTCGTTCATCAGCTTCATGGATTCGATGATGCAGAGGATCTTGCCCTTGCCGACGCGGGCGCCGACTTCGGCGAATGCCTCGGACTCCGGAGACGGCGAGCGGTAGAAGGTGCCCACGATGGGCGAGGTGATGACGTGCAGGCTGGAATCTTCGGCGGGCGCCGCGGCCGCCGGCGCAGCGAGGTACGCGGCCGGGGGCGCGAACTGCGCCGCCGGGAACGCGAGGGCCTCCGGTGCGGGACGCCGTCCTTCGATCCGCAGCCGGAACCCGGACTTCTCGATCTCGAGCCCCGAGAGACCTCGTTCGACGACCAGGTCGATGAGCTCGCGGATTTCCTTGATCGAAAGCACTACAACAGCTCCTTTTCCAGCATGGTCGCGGCCTTGCGCAGCTCGAACCGGCCGCGCCCGAAGTTGCCGTCGCGCGCCAGCAGGAGGAGCAGATAATACTCCTCGGTCACCCGGCAGAGGAGAGCCGCCGATCGGACCGAGGCGACCGTCAGCTCGGTGACTTCGGCGTGATCGGCCAGAGCGCGCGCGGCGTGCGCGGCCTTGACCACGGCGCCCGCCTCCGCCGCGAGAGACTCCATCGGGAGGCCCTCCGCGCTGACGTAGGAATCGATGGCGATGCCGTCGACACCGAGGAGCGAGACGGCGCGGGTTCCCTCCACGCGTTCGGCGATCCGGCGAAGGTTGTCCTGGAAGACGTTCATTCGAGCTCGGATGATGTCACGGTCCGGGGCGCCGGATCATCCGGCCTGGACGAGGGAGAGCCACTGCTTGAGCGCCCGGATCCGGGACAGGCGCCGCTCGAGGCCGACGTCGGGGGCGGACGCGGCCGGCGAGGTCGCCGCGGGCAGCAGGCGCGCCTCGGCGTCCCGCCGCATCCGTTTCAGGTCCTCGTCGAAGGGATGGCGAACGACCAGGTCGTCGTAGATCTGAAGGGCCTCGGCGTAGTGGCCCTGTGCGAAGTAGAGATCGGCGAGCGCCCTCCCCGAGGGCCGCACGGGCTCGGGAGCCGCCTCGGGCGAAGGATCGGGAAGGGGATCGGGTCGAGGAGGAGGCGGCGCCGCAGCGGGAACGGCTTCCGCCCGCGCCGGGGCCGGAGTCCCGGTCGCCGCCGGCGGCGGGGGTTCCGGCGCGGCCGCGCTCGGAGACACCCAGAGGTCCGGCACCGCGGTCGCCGCCGCGCCTGGCGGCGACGCGAACACCGGCACCGCGAGGGACACGTCTCGCGTCGGAACGAACGGGAACGGGTCCTCGGACTTTCCGGCGCCCGAGTCGTCGCCCAGCTCGAAGGAAAGGGGCGTGATCTCGAAGGCGTCGCCGAGAGGAGCGGTTTCCGGCGAGGAGGTCGCGGCCCGCGGAACCGTCCGCCGTTTCCCCTTGTCCGTCTCCTGAAACTTCGGGGGCGGCGGAGGCGGCTCCGGCGCGCGGCGAGCCGGCGTTACGGGTTTCGGCGCGACGAGCGGCTCGAGCCTGGCGATCATCTCGTCGACCTTGCGGTCGCCCGAGATCGCGCGATAGAGCTTGAATTTCTTGAGCGCCTCGAGGTTGTCGTTGCGCGCCAGGTGAATGTCGGCCAGCGATTTCGCCGCGACGAGGTTGGCCGGATCGGCGACCAGGACCTTCGTGAAAGTCGCGATCGCGTCGGTGGCCATGTTCGCCTCGACGTAGGCGCGGCCGAGCGCGACCTGGGCGGCGACGTACCCCGGATGCGCCAGCAAGCCCTTCTGGAGGGCCGAGAGCGCGTCCTTGACGCGGCCGACCTTGCGGTATTCCTCGGCCAGCGAAACGAACAGGCGAGAGCCGGGATCGAGGTCGAGCCGTCTCTCGAGGTCGCGGATTCGGGCTTCCGCCGCCGGATCAGCCATGATCGAAAAGCCGCCGCCCCCCGGAGGGGGCGGCGTTAATTCTTACGGAGCTACGCAGGGCAAGAAGTACTCGAACGCCTGGGTGGCCGTGACCGAGCAACCCGTGTCGCGGTCGGTCACCGTGACGTCCACCTTTCCCGCCGACTGCGACGTGCCGGGCGGGTTCGTGCCCGTGCAGGTCGGCGCCGGCAGGTTGGTCATCGGGGCCGTGACGGACATCGCGTTCAGCGACGAGGAGGCGACCGCGGCCGAGATCCCTCCGAACTTGACGTCGGCGGCTCCCGCATTCGACGGAAGGCCTGAACCGCTGATGCCGATCGAGTCGCCTGGCGCCCCGCTGGCGGGGGAGATCTGCGTGATCGAAGGCGCGAAGCCTTTGTACGTGAACGCGCCCGTCGCGGTGGCGCTGTCGCCGGTATCGATGTTGACGACGACGATGTCGCCCGTCACGTCGGCGCAACCCGTGGAGATCGGAGGCGCCGGGACGACGATGATC
Organism: uncultured Acidobacteriota bacterium; assembly: GCA_963738945.1. Classification (GTDB taxonomy): domain Bacteria; phylum Acidobacteriota; class Thermoanaerobaculia; order UBA5066; family Gp7-AA6; genus DAHUXD01. The sequence goes on along the minus strand of CAVTYD010000002.1, from coordinate 232,223 downwards.
TCCGTTGCGGAGACGCTCTGGACGTAGGCGCCGATCCCGGCGAGGCTGACGGCCACCGGGGCCTGGAAGCCCTGGCCGAAGATCGTCACGGGGGTGAAGGGGCCGCTCAGCGGCTGGATGTTGTTGCTGAAGGCCGTGATCTTCACCGCCGGCGTGTAGGCGAAGAGAACCCCGTTCGAGATCACGCCCGAGCTGATGTTCTTGACGGTCACCGGAACGGTCTGGTTGAGGTTGCCGGCGCCGGCGCCGAAGGCGGGCGGCGAGAGGGCCACCACCTGGTTGAACGAGACCGACACGACCGTCGCCTCGACGGCGCCGAAGAACACCTGGACCCCGCCGGTCGTCGAGAAGCCCGAGCCGATGATGGTGACGCGCGTGTTCCCCTCGTTCGTCCCGGAGGCCGGCAGCACCGCCGTCACGTTCGGCGTTCCCGATTCCGCGGTTCCGTAGATGAAGCACGTCGGCAGCGACAGCGTCACCGGCGTGGGTTGGTTCGTTCCGAGGATCAGCGTGATCGGGGCCTGGGCCGACGGCGACGAGACTTCGGGGAAGCCCGGAGTCTCGACCGTGATCTGGGTGGCAGTCACCGAGGTGACGACCGCGTCCTTCGAGACTCCGTTGACCGTGAACACGACCCGCGTCGTGGACGGCGAGCCGAAGAATCGGCCGCCGTTCAGCGTCAGCAGGGTTCCGCCGTCCTTCGGACCGAAGCTCGGACTGCAGAAGGACACGAAGGGCAACGTCCCCGAGTCAGGCTGGAAGTTGATGACGACCGAGGCGGAATTCGTCTTGCCCGCGATCGTCGCGGTCGCCTTCACCTTGGCGCTGCCCGCGCCCGGCCCGCAGAGAGCGGTCACGGCGCTTCCGTTGGTCGTCACGACCGAGATCAGGCCGAGGCCGTTCCCGCCGAAGGTGCCGAAGTCGGTGGTGAAGTTGACGCTCGTCCCGTCCGGAACGTTGGTTCCGTTCAGCGTGACGAGGGCTTCGATCAGCGTGCACGTGCCGGCCTTCGGGTTCGCGTCGCTCACGAAGAGCTGCACCGCTACGGCGGACGACGTCTGGCCGCCTCCGGTCCCGGGCTTGGGCGCCGTCGGCGCGTCCGCCGCGCAGCCGTGGATGCCCACGACGGCGGCGGCGAGGATCAGTGCAATCGAAAAGCGGCGCATGGATCCCCCTTACCTGGCCGTTCTTGCCGGCGCAGCGGCGGCGTAGCGGAAAATCAGAATTCCGCTCGCGGTTTCGCTCGAAACACGTTTGCCCGACGCCGTTTGCCCGAAGAACGTGATGTCGAAGGCCGTGTCGATCTCGTCACGGCCCGTTTCCCGGTCGATCCCGCCGTTGAAGGGCAGCAGCTGGTCGAACGGAGCCTGCTCGAGCGCCGGAGCGTAGAGCACCGGGAAGTCCGTCAGCGTCACCGTCCCGTCGTGCGGGAGCACGACGCCGCAGCCGAAGGTCTGGAGCGGCGGAACCACGGTTCCTCCGTCCGTCCGCCGGAACGCGACCGTGTACTGGTTCAGCTGGACGTCGGAGAAGCCCTGCGTGTCGACCGATGACGGGTCCTTGGTGTGCGACTGGAGCGTCATCGTGTTGATCTGCACCGGGGCCTCCGTGGCCACGTTGATGAATCCCGGCTGGAATTCGATGTTGACCGTGATGAACACCGGCGACTCGGTCGTGCCCTGCTTGTTCGTGCAGCCGCTGACCACAGCCAGCGCCGCCAGGGCCGCCACCGCGAAGACGAGTTTCTGTCTCATGAAACGTTCTCCCTTACGACCTGAGAATCCGCGGGGTGATGAAAATCAACAGTTCGTCGTGCTTCTCGGTCCGGGTCTTGTTCTTGAACAGGTTGCCGAGAACGGGAATCTTCCACAGCCCCGGAATCATGTTGTACTGGTCCTGGTCGTTGATCTGGAAGATGCCGCCGATGACGGTCGTGCCTCCATCCTTGACCAGCACCTGGCCGCGATACTCGCGGATCGTCAGAGGGACGTTCTGGCCGAGGGCGAGGTTCAACGCGACGGCGGGCTCGCGCTTCATCACGTTCACGGTCAGCAGGACCGTGCCTTCGGCCGTGATCTGCGGCGTGACGTCGAGCTTGAGCGTCGCGTCCACGTAGATGACGGTCGTCGTGTTGTTGACGGTCGTCTGAACCGGAATCTGCACGCCCGACTGGATGAGGGCCGGCGTGTTCGTGAGCGAGGTCACCTTGGGCGAGGAGATGATCTTGAGCAGGCCCTGGTTCTCGGCAGCCGTCAGCGCCACGTCGAGGTTGAACGTGTTGAGGATGTTGCCGAGCACGAGCGAAGCCACCGTCGGTCCGTTTCCGAGCCCGACGTTCAGGCCGCCCGCGATGCTGTTCGGGAAGATCAGGTTCGTCGTGTTGCCCGTCTCGTTGCCCGCCTTGCCCTGGACCTGCCAGTTGATGCCGAGGCTGCGGCCCAGGCTCTTCGTCGTCTCGACGATCCTCGACTCGATGACGACCTGTGGCGTCGCGGTGTCGAGGTTGTCGATGAGCTGGAGCACCGCCGGCATGTAGGTCGGGGTCTCGCGGATGATCAGCGTGTTGGTGCGCGCGTCGACGACGATCGCTCCGCGCTTCGACATCACGCTCTGCAGGACCGGGACGATTTCGTTCGCCTTGGCGTAGGAGAGCTTCTTGATGACCGTGCGGGTCGGCTCGGCGGCCTGCCGCGCCTCCGCCAGGCGGGCGCGGTCGCCCTCCTCGGCCTGCAGCTTCGAGGTCGTCGCGATGCGCATGATGTTGTTCTCGAGGACGTAGCCGAGGCTGTTCTGCTTGAGGATCAGGTCGAGGGCCTGGTCCCAGGGCACGTCTTCGAGCTGCACGGTGACGGTTCCGCGAACCTCGGGGTCGATCACGATGTTCAGGCCGGTCAACTGCGAGATCGTCCGGAAGACGTCCTTGATGTCGGCGTCCTTGAGGTCCAGGGAGATCGGCTCGCCCGTGAACTGGCTCTGGGCTTCCGCGATCGTCCGCGAGCGATAGGCCTGCCCGGTGGTCGGCTGCGTCGTCTGCTCCTGGTCGAGCTGAGCGGCCGCGGCCTCGAAGAGGGCGTCGCCCTTCGATGCGGCCGGCTTCGGCGCCGCCTTGGGAGCCGCCGGGGCCGGAGCCGCGGGCTTGGGAGCGGGGACGGCCGCGGTCTGGACCGGAGCCGGCGCGGGCCGGGCGGCAACGGGAGCCGGGGCCGGCGGGGCCGGAGCCGGTGCCGAGGCGACCGGAGCGGGCGCCGTCTTCTCGGCGGCGGCGGGCTTCGACTCGGGCTGCGGCGCCGGAACGGGCGCGAGGGCGGTCTCGAGGGGCGAAGGCTCCGTGACCGCGGCGGCGGCCGGCGTCGAGGCCGGCGCCGGCTCGGGAGCGAGCGTGGTGACCGATGCGGGGGCCGCCTTCGGCTCCGCCGCGGGCGGTTCGGGGACGGTCGGCTTCGGCTCCGCCGCGGGCGCCGGCGCTTCGACGGCGGGAGCCGCAGCCACGTGCTGCGGCTCGCTCGCCTTGTCGGCGCCCTCGCCGACGACGACCGCCAGCCGCTCTCCATCCGGAACGAGCGTGTGGGGCATCGGACGCGCGAGATCCACGACGACGCGCGTGACGTAATCCGGGCTCGACTGGAACTGGGACACCCGGACGCGTGAGATGACGTCGTCCTTCACCTGGATCGTGCGCTGCTTGACCTCGTTCTTGACGCCGGGCAGGTCGACGACGATGCGCGGCGGGTTGGCCAGCGCGAAATCCTTCGGGGAGAACCAGCCGTCGCCGACGAGCAGGATCGCGACCTTTCCGTTTCGCATCTCGGCCGAGACGCTCTCGAGTGCGTGCGCGACCTCTCCGCGCGCGGTGGTCGCGGCGGCCGCCGCAACGGGCGCGGCTGCGGCCGCTTCCGCCGCCGGTGACGACGCCGCCGGGAGAGGCTGCGATTCCACCGATGCGGTCGCGGGCACCGTGTCCGCCTTATCGGCCGGAGCATCGGCTTCGGCGGTCGCGGCCGGTCCGTTGAAAGCGATCGCGAGGCCCTGACCCACCGACCTCAGATCGGGGTGGGCGTCGGGATTGTGCGTGATGGAAAGGCGCGTGATCTTCTTGCCGAGCTCGTCGAGCTCCTCGAACTTGACGGATTCGACGAGGCCCCCGACCTTCGGCGTCGGCACGTCCGCGCCGACCGAGGCGTCCCGGAGGTCCACGACGAGCAGGTTCGGCCGGGGCTCGTAGGAGGTGTACAGCAGGGGCGCGGTCGCCGAGAGCACCAGGCGGGCGCCGTCGGAGTCCTCGTTGAAGGCGGCGCCCGTGATCTTCGCCGAAGCGGCGGTGTTCGGGACGGCCGGGGACGTCGCGGCCGGCGCCGGCGAGGGCGTTGCGGCAGCGGCCGCGGCGGTATGCGCCCCCTGTCCCCCGGAGGAGCAGCTCACGGCGGCTGCCCACGCGAGCGCGAGCGCCGTGGCCGTCGCGGTTCCTCTGAAAGTCCTTCGCATCGTTCCTCCCGTCGCGCGGATTACCTGGATGACCGGGTTCATTGCTTGACCGTCGCGTTCAGCTGCTTGGTCACTTCCCGGAACGGCTTCACGCTTTGCGGATCGTTGATGTTCTGCCGGAGCACGATTTCGTTCGGCCCCACGCGCACGACCTCGCCGTCGTAGAGCAGGTCGCCCGCGCGGATGAGATAGCTCTTGTTGTCGGTGGCCCGGATCTGGGCGACGTAGCCGGACTTCGTCTTCCAGATCCCGTGCACGACGAGGTCGTCGATCGAGATGCCCGCGATTCCCGGTGGACGCTCGACGCCGCCCTTGTTCGATTCGCGCACGAGCAGCGAGCGGAACGGGTCGCGCCGGCCGGCCGGATCGTAGGAATAGGCCCGGCCAGACAGGGCCGACTCCTCCTGGTCGATCATGGACTGTCCCGGCGACTCGGGCACCGGGGCGATAACGCCGGACGGGGGCGTCGGCGCCGGCGAAGGAGCGGGGGCCTGAGCGAAGGCGAAGCCGCCCGCCAGAAGGAGGAGAAGGCGCGGCCATCGTCGGGCGTCTCATTCGACCCCCTTGCCTTCGGCCCGCTGCTTGAGGGTCTGGGCGTTCCCGGCCGCTCCGGGCTTGGCGCCGGGTGCGGTTCCCGGCGGCGTCGGAGCCGCCTGGCCTCCCGCGGCCGTCTCCTGGCCCGTTTCGTCGCCGGTGTAGATGAAGGTCTTCGCGATGAACCCCGCGGCGATGGACTTGCCGGGAACGTTCTCGAGCGCGTTGATCTTGAGATCCTCGACGTTGATGATCCGCGAGAAGCGGCTCATCCGATCGAAGAAGAGGGCGAGGTTGTGGTACGTGCCCTGGATCTGGATGTCGATCGGCCACTCCGCGTAGAACTCCTTCTGCGCGAACTCGCCCGGCGTGAACTTCAGCAGGGTGAAATCGCCCTGACGGGTCAGCGTCTCGATGCGCTTGATGAGCTCCTCGGTGTTGCGCTTGGAGGGAAGGATCTGGAGCAGCTTCGAGAGCTCGAGCTCGAGGCGCTTCACTTCCTCACGGAACTGGGAGAGCTTGCGCTCGGCGGCACGGCCCTTGGCGATCTCCTCGTTCAGGCCCTGAAGCTCGACCTTCTTGTTGGCGATGTCGGCGTTCATGGGCCGGAAGACCAGATAGTGCGTCCCGCCGGCGAGGACGATGGCGAGCCCCAGCCCCCACGCCAGGGCGTAGTACCAGGGCTTTTCGTCGATCGAGAGGCCGAATACTGCCATGGCCTAACTCCGAGGCTTTCCGGCCGCGGCCCTGCCCTTGGGGCCCGGTCCCTGGGGAGCCGCGGTCGACTTCGACGCCCCGACCTCGGACGGAGGCCGGCCGTTGGTGAAGATGACCGTCATCTCCCACGAATAGATGCCCTGCGGCCCGTTTTCGCGGCCGAGGTTCTTGAAGACCGGCTCGGCGAAGAACGGGCTCTTCTTCAGGTTTTCGAGGTACGTCGCGACGGCGTTGGGCGACAGGGTTCGGCCTTTCAGCGTCAGCAGGTTCTCCTTGACCTGGAGCTCCGTCAGCCAGACCAGGTCGGGGAGGGCCTTCGAGACCTCGTCCATGAGTCGCACGGGGCCACGCTGGTTGGTCTTGAGGTTGTTGATCAGCGCGATCTTTTCCTCGAGGCTCTTCTTCTTGTCCTCGTAGCTCTGGACTTCGTCGATGATCGACTTGAGGCGGGCCACCTCTTCCCGCGCCTTCCCGATCTCTTCGTCGAGACCGCGGCGCCGCGAGGTCAGCACGAGGTACATGGAGGCGATGTAGATGAGGCCGAGGGCGAGCCCCCCGATGAGGATCAGGTTGTTGAGCTTCGCCCCCGTCGGAAGGGCCGGGCCCTTCTTCTTCGCCGCGGCCGCCTTGGCCTCGGTGAGGAGATTGATCCTGATCAAGCGGCTTCGTCCCCGACGTGCCGGATCGCGAGGCCGACCGCCACCGCCAGACTGGGCGCGTTTTCGGTCAGCCACTCGCCCGAGACCGACGCTCCCGCGATGTCGATCTGGCGGAAGGGGTTGAGGATCTCGACGGGGATCCCGAACCGCTCCTTCAGCTGTGCATCGAGATTCACGACGCGCGAGGACCCTCCGGAGATGAACAGCTGGTCGATCTTCTCGGTGGAGGTGGTCGCGAGGAAGAAGTCGAAGGTCTTCTGAAGCTCCTGGGCGAGGTCATCGGAGACCGAGCGCAGGATCGGCAGGATGTCCTGGAGCGACTGCTCGCCCGTCTTCTCGCCCTTCTTCAGAGCCTCGGCCTGGTCGAACGAGAGGGACATCTGTTTCTGAATGGCGTCGGTGTACTGGTTGCCCCCGAAGGAGATGTCGCGCCAGAAGATCGTGTTCGCCCCGGAGAGGATGTTGACGTTCGTGACCGAGGCGCCGATGTTGACCAGGGCGACGACCCGGCCGGGCTCGACCGGATAGTTGGCCTCGTAGGCGTTCTGGAGGGCGAAGGCGTCCACATCCACGAGGACCGGCGTCTTGCCCGCCTGGGTGATGACGCTGGTGTAGTCCGAGATCTTGTCCTTCTTGACGGCCACGAGCAGGACGTCCATGGTTTCGCCGCCGCCGGCCTCGAGCACGACGTAGTCGAGGTTGACGTCGTTGATGTCGAAGGGGACGTACTGCTCGGCCTCCCAGCGGATCGACTCGGCGAGCTCTTCCGGGGACATGGACGGCAGGGAGATCTTCTTGATGATGACGGAATGGCCCGAGAGGGAGGTCCCGAACTCGGGGTTGCGGACGTTCAGCCCGGAAACGATGCGGTTGACGGTATCGACCACCAGGGAGGCGTCCATGATGGCGCCGTCCACTATGGCCTCCGGAGACAGTGTCTCCAGGCCCGTCTTCACAAGTCTGAACCCACCGGCCTTGGCGTCCTTCAGCTCTACGAGCTTGACCGCCGAGGATCCGATGTCCAGACCTACCAGATTCTTGGTCTTTCTGAACAACACGCTTCGCCCCACCGAAAAAAGAAAGACGGTTACGGGCTTTGACCTTTGGTATTTCGGCTGGTTGTCAAAATAGCAAAAGGTTTTTCCGTAGTCAAGAGCGGAAGGCGGCTAAACAGTCCAGCGTGCAAAGACTTAAGCCGATCGGACAGGTGTCGGGGCGCACGTACAGCTGTTCTTTGTTGCGTCGGCTTTCGATCCGATGTAGGCTCCGCGGGTTTTTTCGACCGTAACCATCGAACGAGGAGACCCATGGCCCAGCAGTGCCGGTTTTGCGGAAAAACTCCGATGAGCGGTCACCGCGTCAGCCACGCGCACAACGTCACGAACCGGAAGTGGAACGTGAACCTGCGGAGCGTGCACGCGATGGTGGATGGAGCGCGGAAGAAGGTCTCGGCCTGTACCCGCTGCATCCGTTCGGGCAAGGTCACCAAGGCCGCGCCGAGGAAGAAGACGGCTTAGACGGCGAGTCCGAGGGCGTCCGGCGGCGGATCGCCGGCGACGCCTCCGGACTAGGGTTTTTCTCCCGCCTTCGGCACGTTGTATTTCCGGATGACGTCGCGCACGCCGCGCACGGCGCGGATGCGCTCGAGGATCTTCTCGAGCTGCTTCAAGTCCGACGCCTCGAGCGACACGCTGACGTAGCCCTCCCTGGTCTCCCCGACTCGGGCCTCGATCCGCCGGATGTTCGAGCCTTCCCCGGCGATCGCCTGGGTGACGTCGGCCAGAAGACCCGGCCGGTCGTCGGTGACGACCTCGAGCTCGATGCCGTAGGACGCCCGCTTCTCCCCCGCCCAGGCCACGTCGATCCGGCGCTCGGGGTCGTAGAGCAGGTTGCGCACGTTCGGGCAGCTCTGCGAGTGGACCGAGACGCCCCGGCCGCGCGTGATGTAGCCGACGATCTTCTCGCCGGGCACCGGGTTGCAGCACTTGGCGAGCGCGGCGAGCAGGTCGTTGTGCCCCACGACCACGATGTCCGGAACCCCGAAGGGCAGGATCTTGCGGACGACGCGCGAGACTGCCGATTCCCGGCGCTCGGCCTCGGGCCGGGCGAGCTCCTCGGCCGGAATGAAGCGCTCGAGGGCCGCCCGCGGCGCGAGCTTCCCGTAGCCGATCGCCGCGAAGAGGTCCTCGGGCTTCGAGAAGCCCCACTGCTTGAGCTCGCGGGAGAGGCTGCCCTCGGCGTCGAGCTTCTTGACGGTGCGCTTGTACTTCTTGAGCTCCCGCTCGAGCAGGCGCCGCCCGAGCTCGACCGCCTGGCGTTTCTCCTCCTCGTGGATGAAGTGGCGGATCTTGTGCCGGGCGCGGCTCGTGGCGACGGAGGAGAGCCAGTCCCGCGACGGCGCCTGGTTCGGGGCCGTCAGGATCTCGACGATGTCGCCGCTCGAGAGCGGCGTACGCAGCGGCACGAGCTTCCCGTTGACCCGCGCGCCCACGCACCGATGGCCCACGTCCGTGTGCACGCGGTACGCGAAGTCGATCGGGGTCGCTCCCCGCGGGAAGGCGAAGACCTCCCCCTTGGGCGTGAACGTGTACACCTCGTCGGGATAGAGATCCACCTTGAGGGACGACAGGAACTGCCGAGGGTCCGAGACCTCGCTCTGCCAGTCCACGAGCTGCCGTAGCCACTGGAAACGGGCGTCGTCGGCATGCGGTCCCAGCCGGCCCTCCTTGTACTTCCAGTGGGCCGCGATGCCGCGTTCGGCGATCAGATCCATCTCGCGGGTTCGGATCTGGATCTCGAAGGGCTGGCCGGTCTCTCCCATGACCGTCGTGTGGAGCGACTGGTAGAAGTTCGGCTTCGGCATGGCGATGTAGTCCTTGATCCGGCCCGGGACCGGCCGCCAGAGCTGATGGACCATGCCGAGCGTCTCGTAGCAGTCGCGAGTCTCGCCGACGACGACGCGGAAGGCGAGGATGTCGTAGAGCTGAGCCGCGTCGACGCCGGTGCGCTTCATCTTCGACCAGATGGAGTAGTAGCGCTTCATCCGGCCGGACACCTCGGCCGCGACGGCCGCCTCCGAGAGGCGCGCCTCGATGCGGCGCCGGACGTCCGAGACCATCCCCTCCGAAACCTTCATCCGGCGCGCGACTTCGCGGGCGACCCGCTCGTGCTCCTCGGGCTCCAGATAGAGAAAGGCGAGGTCCTCGAGCTCTCCCTTCACGCTCCCCATGCCGAGCCGGTGGGCGATCGGCGCGTAGATGTCGAGCGTCTCGCGGGCGATCTCGCGGCGCTTGCCCTCCGGCAGAAAGCCGAGGGTCCGCATGTTGTGGAGGCGGTCGGCGAGCTTGACCATCACGACCCGAAGGTCGGAGACCATCGCCAGGATCATCTTCCGAAAGGTCTCGGCCTGCTCGTCCTCGCGAGAGACGTAGGAGAACTTGCCGATCTTCGTCAGGCCGTCCACGAGCTCGGCGACCTCGATCCCGAACTGCTGCGCGATCGATTCCCGGGTCGTCAGAGTGTCCTCGAGGACGTCGTGGAGCAGGCCGACCACGATCGAGACGTCATCGGCCTTCAGGTCCGCCAGGATCGCGGCCACGTTGAGCGGGTGGACGAGGTACGGCTCGCCCGAGCGCCTCACCTGGCCCTTGTGCTCGCGGGCCGAGAAGACGTAGGCCCGCCGGAGCAGGTCCTGGTCGCTGCCCGGGTTGTATGCCTCGACCTTCTCGAGGATTTCCTCGAAGTGGATCACGGCCTCAAGGGTAAGGCCTTACTCCGGGGAAGGCAAAAGACCCGCGGGAGGGCCGGCCTAGCGCTTCTGGTTCTTCTTCTTGCCCGACGGGGCCGGCGGCTGGGCTTGCTGGATGGGCTCGGCCTTGACCGGCGCGGAGGCCACCGGGACGACGGCGAGCTTGCGGCCCGTCTTGAAGTCCTTCCAGATCACGACGATCGCGGCGGCGACGTAGATCGACGAATACGTTCCGACGATGATCCCGATGATCAGCGTCAGCGCAAACGTGTTGAGCACCTCGCCGCCGAGGAAGTAGAGCGCCACGACCACGAGCATCGTCGCGCCCGCAGTCAGGATCGTTCGCGAGAGCGTCTGGTTGACCGACCGGTTGATGACCGCCTCGAGCGCTTCCTTCTTCGGCGTTTTCAGGTTCTCCCGGACCCGGTCGTAAACGACGACCGTGTCGTTCATCGAGTAGCCCACGAGGGTCAGGAGCGCCGCCACCACGACGAGGTTGAACTCTCGGCCCAAGAGCGCGAGCATCCCGACCGTGATCAGCGTGTCGTGGACGGTGGCAACGATCGCGCCCACGCCGAAGGGCAGCGAACGGAAACGGAATGCGACGTACGCGAGCATCCCGATCGACGACCAGATCACCGCGAGGAGCGCCTTCTTCTGGAGGTCCGCGCCGACCTGAGGACCGACGTTCTCGGCGGAGAGGAGCACGAAGGGACCGGTGTACGAATTGGCCTGGATCCAGGCCTTCACCGGGCCGGAGATGCCCGAAATCGTGTTCACGTCCACCGGAGACTTGAAGAGGCCGAGGCTCGAGCGCTCGGCGATGACGAGCCCGGCCGCGTGTGTGTAGTAGTCGCCGGGGTTCACGTCCGATCGGCCCGTGACCTTGTCCGGATCCGAAGCCGCCAGCCGCGCCGCCAGCGTGCCCTTGCCCTCGGCGTTCAAGTCGATCTTGCCGGGATCCGTCGGCGTGGCCAGGCCGCTGCGCAGCGAGCGCAGCACGTCTCCGGCCACGTCCCGGCCTTCCTTCGCCTGCTGCTGGACGCGGATCAGGACCTCGTGCTTGGAGGCTTCCTCGTAGCGCTGAATGCCGATCTCGCCGAGGCCCGCTCCATCGAGGATTCGGCGCAGGTGGTCCACGTCGGGCCGATCGGAGAAGCGAACCGCGATCGCCGTTCCGCCCGAGAAGTCGATGCCGAACTTCAGGCCCTTCTGGACGAAAATCGCGAAGATGCCGAGCAGGATCAGCGCCCAGGAGGCGCCGATGGCCCACCACTTGTACTTCAGAAAATCGATGTTGGTCTGGCGAAAGAACTCCATGGCCTCTGCTTTCTTCTATCCGGCTAGATCGACACGGAGTCGATGTGCTGGCGGCCGGCGTACTCGAGCTCGAAGATCGTGTGCGAGACGAAGACCGCGGTGAACATCGAGATGAGCAGTCCGATGATCAGCGTGACGGCGAATCCCTTCACCGGCCCAGTGCCGAACTGGAGCAGGAAGAGGGCCGAGATGATCGTCGTCGCGTGCGTGTCCACGATGGTCGCGAAGGCCTTCGAGAAGCCGTTCTCGATGGCCGCCTTGGGAGCGCGCCCGTTGCGCAGCTCCTCCCGGATCCGCTCGAAGACGAGCACGTTGGAGTCCACGGCCATACCGATGGTCAGAATGAAGCCGGCGATGCCCGGCAGCGTCAGCGTCGCCTCGAAGAGCGACATCGCGCAGGCCAGCAGCAGCGCGTTCAACGCCAGAGCGATGATCGCGTTCCAGCCGGCACGCCGGTAGTAGACCGCCATCGCCACGAACACGAGGAGGGCGCCGACGACCGAGGCGGTGACGCCCTTGCGGATCGAATCCAGGCCGAGCGACGGTCCGACGGTGCGCTCCTCCAGGTAGACGAGGCCCGCGGGCAGCGCGCCCGCGCGCAGGACGAGCGCGAGGTCGTTCGCCTCCTCGGGCGAGAACGTCCCCTCGATGACGCCCGTCTCGGTGATCCGGTCCTTGATGCTCGGTGCGGACTGGACGCGGTTGTCGAGCACGATCGCCAGGCGCTTGCCGATGTTCGCGCCGGTCGCCTCGCCGAATTTCTGGGAGCCCGACGCCGTCAGGAAGAAGGTGACCGAGTGGCTGCCGAACTGGCCCTGCGTCGGCCGGGCGTTCTTCAGGTCGCGCCCGGTGATCACGGCCTGGCGGCGGACGATGTAGTACGTCCGCTCCTGGCTGCCGGTCTCCGCCTTGCCCTCGACGAGCTTGAACTGGGGCGGGATCGTTCCGCCCGGGTACTCGGACTTGAGCGCGGCCTCGGAGGACGGGCCCTTCTCGACGAGCGAGAGCTCCAGGAAGGCCGTGTTCTTGATGAGGTCCTTGACGCGCTTGGGATCGTCGATCCCCGGCAGCTGCACGAGGATGCGGTCGGCGCCCTCCCGGGCGATCAGCGGCTCGGCCACGCCGAACTCGTCGACGCGGTTGCGGATCGTCTCGACGGCCTGGGACACCGCGTTGTCCTCCATCTGGCGGCGCGCGGGGTCCTTGAGGGCGAAGGTCCACTTGCCCCCGCCGGTCGAGTAGTTCCAGTCGGGCAGGAAACGCTTGACGGCGTCCTCGAGCTTGGACTGATCGGTCTGGGACGAGACGGCGATCGAGAAGGACGTGTCGGACGGCAGCTCGATGGCGCCGATCCCCGCATCCTTCGTCTGGTTCTTGAGAGTCTCGACGGCGTCGTCGCGCTCGGCCTTGACGGCGTCGGCCGTGTTGACCTGGAGCACGAGATGGATGCCGCCGCGCAGATCGAGGCCGAGCTTGATCGCGCTCTTCAGGGCGTCCTTGAACGACGGACCGCCCGGTCCCGTCCATTCCTTCCGGGCGTGTGAGTAGCCGACGAGGACATACCCGGCCGCGGCGCCGAAGACGACCAGGAGAATCAACAAAACCCGCCAGCGGAGCTTCTTGCCCAAATCCCCCTCCAAAAAAGAACGTCGGAGTCTACCGAAAGAGCCCTCTGCTGTCGATTTCCGAGGCGGCTCGACGCCGCCGGACGAGAGCGGGAGCTCCTTTGCGCCTCTCCGGTCGGCCTAACTCGATGATGCCACGGCAGTTGTCTCCGGCTCCGCGGCCAGGCCGGCGATCGCGCTCCGGAGGACCTTGATCTTCGTGCTGTCGGAAATCTGGAGGATCACGAATCCGCGCTCCTCGTCGAGCGCGGTGATGCGCCCGAAGATTCCGCCGCCCGTGATGACCTCATCCCCCTTCTTCAGCTTCCCGAGCATCTCCTGGGTCTTCTTCTGCTTCTTGCGCATGGGCGCGATGAGAAGGAAATAGAAGATGACGAAGATGAAGATCATCGGGAGGAACTGGACCAGCCCTCCCGCGGCGCCGGTGGGAGCGGCCGTTTGAAGCAGTGAGCTCAGCATAGCCGCGGCATCATATAGGAGAAGGGACCGGGGGCCGGGACCGAACGCCCCTAAGCGCCGGGGGTCGAGAAGGGCAGCGGCTCCGTCCGCACGGGCATCGCCTTCTTCGCCGCCTCGACCCGATCCCAGAACCGCAGGAAATTCTCGCCGAGAACGCCCCGCACCTCGTCCTCCGAATGGCCCCGGCGCAGGAGCTCCTCGGTGATCTTCGGCAGCTTCGAGACGTCCTCGAGGCCCGAGGGCGGGTCCTCGATCCCGTCGAAGTCGGTGCCGAGACCGGCCGAGCCCGGGCCTCCGACCTTCAGGACGTGCTCGATGTGGTCCACGGCCTCGGTCCAATCCGCGTCGGGGTAGTGGACGGTCGCCATCAGCTTCTCGATGGCGGCGGCCCGCTTCGCGGGGTCGCCGGCGAACTGCGCCCTCGCGGCCGCGATCTGAGGCTGCAGCGCCTGCTTCGCGGCGACGTAGGCGTCCACCGACTTCTGGTCGAGAAACAGCGAGCTGACGTTGACCATCACGACGCCGCCCGGCTTCGCGATCGCGCGGATCTCGTCGTCGGTGACGTTGCGCGGCATGTTCGCGAGCGCTCGGCACGAGGAATGCGACGCGAAGACCGGCGCCTTCGACGCCGCGATCGCGTCGGCCATCGTCCGGTCGCTGACGTGCGAGACGTCCACGAGCATCCCGAGCCGGTTCATCTCGAGAACGACCTCGCGGCCGTGCTCCGTCAATCCGCCGTGGATCTCGGTCTTCTTCGGGTCATACATGTCCGACCCGAAGAAGGAGCCCGAGGAGTCGGCCCAGGCGTTCGAGTTGGTGTGCGTCAGGGTCATGTACCGGACCCCCAGCCGGTAGAAGGACGACAGCGCGCCGAGAGAGCTCTCGATCGCGTGGCCCCCCTCGATTCCGATCAGGATCGCGATCTTCCCGTCCTGCTTGGCCTTCCGGATTCCGGCGACCGAGTCGGCGAAGACGAGTTCCTTCGGGTGGGCCTCCGCGAGGCGGTGGATCAGATCGATGAACTCGAGGGCCTTCTTCGCCGAGCCGCCCGACGTCGCGAAGTCGGCGTTGACGTAGGCCGCCAGAAACGGCGCCGTGACCCCGCCCTCGATCCAACGCGGAATGTCCACGTGCGGCGTCGCCCCGCGCGAGGCGAGGTCGAGCCACTTCTTCTCGAGCGTCTCCGGCACGTCCTCGTGCGTGTCCACGACGATCGCGCTCCGGTGCAGCCGCATCGCCCGCTCGTGCAGGTCCTCGGCACGGAGAAGCGGAACCAGGCAGACGAATCCCACGGCTGCGACGAGCTTCTTCATGCGGCGAAGGCTACATCAGGCAAGGATTCATGCCCCGTCCGGGATCTTCTCCTCGGGCGGCGCGGCGAGGGAGGCGAGGCGTCCCTCGCCAATCGCGGCGCGGATCGAGCGCATCCAGTCCAGGTAGAAGAAGACGTTGTGCATAGAAAGCAGCATCGGCGCCGAAAAATCCTTGAGGACGAAGAGATTCCGGAGATAGGCCCGGCTGTGACGGGCGCAGACGGGGCAGCCGCAGGCGGGATCGAGCGGCCGGAGGTCCTCCTTGAAGCGCTCGTGCTTGATCGTCACCTCGCCGAGCGAGGTGTAGGCGTGGCCCATGCGGCCGTTGCGCGTGGGCAGCACGCAGTCGAAGAGGTCCACGCCCGCGCGCACGGAAGCGAGCAGGTCGGCGGGCGTGCCGACGCCCATGAGGTATCGGGGCCTGGCGTCGGGCAGGAGCGGCGCGGTGAACGCGGTGACGCCGCGGATCGCGTCCTTCGATTCGCCGACGGCGACGCCGCCGATCGCGTAGCCCGGAAAGTCCAGCGCCGAGAGATCGGCCGCCGACCGTCGCCTCAGGTCTTCGTGCGTCCCGCCCTGCACGATCCCGAAGAGAAGCCCCGGCCCGGTATAGGCCCGCTTCGAGCGTTCGGCCCAGGCCAGGGTGAGGCGGCCGGCCTCCTCGACCTCGGCACGCTCCGCCGGAAACGGCGGACAGACGTCGAGGACCATCGCGACGTCCACGCCGAAGCCCGACTGGAGCTCCATGGCGCGCTCGGGCGTCAGGAAGTGCCTCGTCCCGTCCTCCGGGGCGCGGAACTCGACGCCCTCCTCCGTGATCCGCCGCCTCGCCGCGAGGCTCATCACCTGGAAGCCGCCCGAGTCGGTCAGGATCGCGCGCGGCCAGCCGAGGAACGCGTGGAGGCCCCCGGCCCGGACGATCAGCGCGAGGCCCGGCCGGGCCATGAGGTGGTACGTATTGGCGAGGACGACGCGGCAGTCCCAGTCCTCGAGCCGGTCGAACGGCACTCCCTTGACCGCGCCGCGCGTGCCGACCGGCATGAAGCAGGGCGTTTCGATCTCCGCGTGGTTGGTTCGGAGCCGGGCGGCGCGCGCGGAGGAGGCGGGATCGCGGGCGAGGAGCTCGAACGCGTCTCGGCGGCTCACCGCGGGAAGCGCCGCCGGAAACGCCTCATGACGGGCGGGATCTTAGCATCCGGAAACGGTTGACCCCCGATAGGTCGCGTGCTAGGTTTGGCCGCCTTTTCGAGGGGGGACATGCCCGAACCCGGAAAAAAAGAGATGCCCGATCTCGGAAAAAAGTACGAGTGCTTCAACTGCCACACGAAGTTCTACAACCTCGGAAAGCCCGAGGCGATCTGCCCGAAGTGCGGCGCGAACCAGAAGAACGCGAAGTCCGACGACGCGCCGCCGCCGCCGCCGCGTCCCCCGCGCCGGTCGGCGCTCCTCGAGACGATTCCCGACGAGAATCCTCCCGACACTTTCGGTGAAGAGACGCCGGCCGAGCCCGAGGAGGCCGATCTCGACGACGACGAGCTCGAGGAAGGCGAAGAGCCCGGAGAGAAGGACGACGAGGAAGAGGAGTTCTAGCCTCGGGCGGCGGCGCCCGCGCCTCGCCTATCTCTCCCTGGGATCCAACCGCGGCGGCCGCCGCGCCCGCATCGAGAGTGCGCTTTCCCTCCTGTCCCGGCGCGCGCCCGTCTTCGCCGTGTCCTCGTTCTACCGCACCGAGCCCGTCGGATACGCCGACCAGCCCTTCTTCTGGAACGTCGTCGCGGGGCTGACGTGGCGCGGCTCGGCGCGGGCCCTGCTCGATCTGACGCAGTCGGTCGAGCGTTCGGTCGGCCGGCGGCCGTCGTTTCGCAACGGTCCGCGCGAGATCGACATCGACGTCCTGGATCTCGGGGGCGCCGTCCGGAAGTCGCCGGATCCGATTCTCCCCCATCCGCGCCTGACCCGGCGGGGCTTCGTTCTCGCTCCGCTCGCCGAGATCGCGCCCGCGTGGAGGCACCCCGTCTCCGGCCGGAGCGTCGGCGGGCTGCTCGCCCGGCTTCCGGAACGGCCCGCCGTTACGAGGCTTTCTTCCAGGCCGCGAGGTTTTGCCTCGCCAGCTCCTGCACGGAAAGCTCCTCGACGAGGCGCTGTGGCGAAGGCGAGTCGGCCACGACCGACTCCTCGAGCGCCAGAGCCTCGGCCTGCTCCTTCGCGTCTCCGCGATGGAGGGCCTCGGCGAGAAAGTGGCGGTTCCCGAAATTCCGGGCGCTGACCCCGATGGCCAGCCGCAGGTACTTCAGGGCGTCGTCCCGCGAGACCCAGCCGGTGATGAACGGGATCCACGGCGCCTGATCGTTCAGGCGGCCCACGATGCGGTAGCCGCCGCCTTCCTCGAACTGCGGATCGAGGCCGATCACCGTCAGGCCGTCGCTGCGGATCTTGTCGGCGGCGCCCTTGCGCGCGGCTTCCATCTTGCCGACCGCGAGGGCCCACTGCCCGAGGCAGACCGCGGACCAGTAGAAGGTCGGCGCCGCGTCGGACTGATCCTTCAGCGCGCCGGCGAGCGTCTCGGGCCCGAACTCGATGAACCCCTTGACGCCGCGCTCCTCGAGGCTCGAACCGAGGATCGCGATGGCGTCGTCGCTGATCCGCCGGGCCTTCTCGAAGACCGCGAGCTTCGATTCGTCGTCGAGTCCGGTGTAGACGGCCTTGAAATAGAGGGCCCGCATGAGCTTCCAGCGCGCCTCGACGAAGTGCGGATCCGCCGTCGCCTTGTCGTAGCCGGCGATGGCCTGGTTGATCGGCCCCGCGGCCGCGCGGATTCCCGCGCGCCCTTCCTGGCGCCGCAGGTACCACTGGTCCGCCTCGGCGACCAGAGGGTTTTTCGAGAACTGCTGCGGCCGGTCCGTGACCGAAGAGGGGCCCTGCGCCTGTTGGGCCGACGCGGCGGCTCCGAGTCCGAGAAGGAGCACGGCGCACGCAGCCGACTTCATGCGATCAGTCTACACGGGCCCGCGGACCCTTCGCTCCGCCTTGCTAAACTCGGCCGCCGGAGGCTCCCATGACGGATTCGAAGCCCGTTCCCGTGAAGGTCACGATCGACGAAGCGATCGCCGAGGGCCTGTACGCCAACTTCGCGAACATCCTGCACAATCCGACCGAGTTCGTCTTCGATTTCGGCCGCGTCGTGCCCGGACGCGCCGATGTCAAGGTCGTCAGCCGCATCCTCACGACGCCGTTTCACGCGCGCCAGCTGCTGCGGGCGCTCCAGCAGAACATCGAGCTCTACGAGCGCCAGTACGGGCCGATCCGGTCGGATTTCCAGACGCCGGCCGCCGAAGCCACCGACACGACCAACTAGCCCGCGTTCTCCGGCCGGCGGATCACTCCCCCGCCCACCACGACCTCTCCCTCGTAGAAGACGCACGACTGGCCCGGCGTGACGGCCCGGACCGGCACTCCAAAGGCGACATGCGCCGTGGCGTGGTCTCCCGGCGTGACGGTCGCCGGCACCTCGGCGGCGCGGTGCCTCACCCTCGCGGCGATCCGGAGAGGACGGTCGGGAACGCCGGCGAGGAACCGAACGTTCTCGAGCGAGGCCTCCGACGATTCGAGGTCGCGGCCCGCGCCGACGACAACGCGGTTCTCGGCGGCGTCGACGGACAGAACGTAGAGCCGCTCCGAGGCCGCGACGCCGAGACCGCGCCGCTGACCGATCGTGAACCGGAAATGGCCGGCGTGCGTGCCGAGTCGGTTTCCTTCCACGTCCTCGATCGGCCCCGCGGCGGGCGGCGCCCCGAGACCGAGCCGGCTCGCCTGCGCCGAGACGAAATCGCCGGCGCGCTCGCCGCCGGGAACGAAGCAGATCTCCTGGCTCTCTTCCTTGTCGGCCGTCGGCAGCGCCGCGCGGCGGGCGTGGGCCCGTACCTCGGCCTTCGTCAAACCGCCGACCGGGAACCGCGCCGCCGAGAGCTGCTCGGGCGAAAGGTCGTAGAGGAAGTACGACTGGTCCTTGTCGGGGTCGGCGCCCTTGAGAAGGATCGCGCGGCCGTCCGCGCCGCGCCCCGCGCGGACGTAGTGGCCCGTCGCCACGGCTTCGCAGCCGAGCGCCCGCGCCCTCTCCCAGAGCGTCGCGAACTTGACCTTCGTGTTGCAGTCAGTGCAGGGGATCGGCGTATCGCCCGCCAGATACGACGCCACGAAGGGACGCACGACGTCGCGCCGGAATTCCTCCTCCAGGTTGAGCACGTAGTGGCGGATGCCGAGGGCCCAGGCGACCCGGCGCGCATCCGAGAGGTCGTCGAGCGTGCAGCAGCGGCCGGTTCGGCCGGACTCGGCCGAATGGTCCCAGAGCTGCATCGAGAGACCCACGACCTCGTGGCCCGCCTCCCGGAGCAGGAGCGCGGCGACCGACGAGTCCACGCCCCCCGACATGGCGACCGCGATGCGCACGGCGAGAGACTACTCCAGCGCGCCGGCTACCCGGCGGGCGTCACGATGAGCATCAGCGTCGAACCCCCGATCGTGAACTCTCCCTGGTTCTCGAGCGCCGCCTCGCTCACGGGCGCCTCGCCGATCAGCGTGCCGTTGGCCGACCCGAGATCGACGACGAACACCTCGTCGCCCGTCACCTCGATGGCCGCGTGCTGCCGGGAAATCTCCGGATCCTCGAGCGCGAAATCCACCTCCTCGCGCCCGATGACGACCCGCGGCTTCTCGATCGCGAAGATCCGCCCCGCGTCGGGACCGGCGATCACCGCGAGCGACAGCTTCCGTTCCGGCGGCAGCTTCAACGCCGAGGCGGCCCGGTCGGGGCGGGGCGCCGGCCTGGCGCGCTCGCCGGAATGCCGGATCGCCGTTTCGTCGGGCGGCCGTCGGACCCTCAGCGCGGGCTGCGACTCGAACGCCCGCGTATTGACGACCTCGAAGATCGCGCGGCACCGGGAGCAGCGAAGCCGCTTCGCCGGCCTCCCGCCGAAGCGCGCCTCGTCGTAGTGGTAGCGGGCGTGGCATTGATCGCACTCGACGATCATGAGCGCCCCCCGCCCGGACCGGCGGCGAGGGCCGCCGGCGCACCGGCCGCCCGGACCGCCGCCGCCGCGAGCGGCACGAGATCGAGCACGGTTTCGATCTCGGAATCCGTCGTGTCCCGGGAGAGGGAAAACCGCACGACGCTCCGGGCCTCCTCGGGCGACAGGCCGAGGGCGATCAACGCGGGCGAGGCCGCGAGCGTCCCACTCGAGCATGCGCTCCCCACGGACACGGCGACTCCCTCGAGATCGAGGCGGATGAGAAGCGCCTCGCCGGACGTCGCCGCAAAGAGAATCGCGGAGGTGTTGGCCAGACGATCGGCCGAGGCGCCGATGACCCTCGTCCCCGGCACGCGGTCCAGGATTCCCCGTTCGAGGCGGTCGCGCCGACGGGCGATCGCCGGGGCATCGACCGATCGGCGTCGCGCGGCCAGCCGCGCCGCCGCGCCGAATCCGACGATCGCCAGAGTGTTCTCGGTCCCGCCTCGAAGGCGCTTCTCCTGGCCCCCGCCGGGAGTGTGCGCCTCGAGCGAGACGCCGCGCCGCACGTAGAGCGCGCCGGCGCCCTTCGGACCGTGCAACTTGTGGGCAGAGATCGAGAGCAGATCGACGCCCGATCGCTCGGCATCGATCTCCCGGCGTCCCGCCGCCTGCACCGCGTCGGTGTGGAAGAGACACCCGCGCCGCCGCGCCCCCTCGGCGATCTCGCCGACCGGAAAAACGCCGCCGTATTCGTTGTTCGCGGTCATGACCGAGACGAGCAGCGTCCCCGGAGTGATCGCGGCGAAGACCCGCTCGGGATCGAGCGCGCCGGAGGGCTCCGGCGCGACGGTCGCGACCTCGCAGCGGCCCTGCGCCGAGAGCCGAGCCGCCGTCTCGCGCACCGAGGGATGCTCCACGCCGGAGATGACGATCCGCCCCGACCGGCCGCCGACCGCGCCGAAGAGGGCGAGCGCATTCGACTCGGTCCCGCCGGAAGTGAGCAGCACGGATCCGGATCCCGCTCCGATCGAAGCGGCGACTTCGTCCCGGGCCTCCTCGACCGCGCGGCGCGCCCGCTGTCCCTCCGCGTGGACGGACGACGGGTTGCCGAAGAGTTCGGCGCAGGCGCTCATCGCCGACCAGACGTCGGGGTCCAGCCGAGTCGAGGCGTTGTTGTCGAGGTAGATCATTCGTTCAGATTCTCGGACGGGCGTTCAAATTATCGCTCCTTATCGCTTCCCGCAGGGCGGCATCTGAAAACAATCTTGGAGGAATACCCGGAGCGTTTCGGGGAGTTAAGATCGCTAGTCCGATGAAGGCGCGACTCCGGTGGCTTGTCGTCTTCGCGGCCACGATCGCTCTCTGCGGTCCCGTCGCGGCGCGCGGCGCCGCAGGCACGTTCCAGGATCCGGCTCCCGGCCCCGTTCCCACTCCCGCCGCGGTGCCTCCTTCCCCGGAGAGCGCGCCCGCTGCTCCGGCTCCGACCGCCGCCGCCGCGCCCGCGCCCGTCCCCACGGCATCCGTTCCGGCGGCCGCGCCTCCGCAGCAGGCGGCCTCCCGACACCTCGTCCCGCTTTCGAAGAAGGAAGCGGACGAAAAGCTCAAGGCGCTCCCTCCCGAGGAAAAGAAGTGGCTCGAGTACGTGGGCCCGATCATGCTCGCGGACGAGCGGAATCTCTTCCTCCAGCTCACCGAGCCCCACCAACGCGAGATCTTCAAGGAAGATTTCTGGAAGCGTCGCGAGCAGCAGGGCCTGCCCTCGCCCCTCGGGCCCGGATACCGCGGTCGGTACGAGTCCTTCCGCGACGCCGCGGCGACGACGTACGGCGGACTGAATTCCGACCAGGGAAAGATCGTCGTCCTGCGCGGCGAGCCTCTCGGCGTGCAGGAATTCCTGGACTGCACGAACGTCGTTCGCGACATCCAGGTCTGGACGTACCGCCGATCGAACCCCTCGGGTTTGAGCAGCGACATCCTGTTCCTCTTCTACCGCTCGAGCCCCGGAGCCGGAGGATGGCACCTGTGGATGCCGATGATGCCGGAGTCCGAGCTGCTGAACCCCATGGCCTGCCTCCGCGCGATCTCGGATGCGTGCCGCCCGCCGGGAGCGCCCGTTCCCCCGTCGCAGGACAGCTTCTGCCCGGGCGGGGCGAGGCCGCAGACCTGCGATCAGGCCTGCGACATCGTGCGCATCGTCCAGACCGTGCGTCTCGAGGGCGACGGCCTCGTGGCCGCCGCGCTCACGGAGCCGCCGCCGGTCGAGGTCGAGGGCCTCGAGAAGCTCGCGGAGCGCTTCCCGACCGTGGGCGACCCGAACGCGAAGCCGCTGACCTTCCAGGGTCCCTCGAGCGCCCCGGCTCCCACCGGCGACGCGGTCGTGCCCGCTTCACCGTCGGCCAAGGCCACCGAGCAGACCGCCGCGGCCGGACCCGCGCCCACGCATCGCAAGCTCTCGAAGAAGGAGGAGCATCAGCTCTACGAGCAACTCCCCCTCCGGTACAAGGACTTCCTCGACCTCGTCCAGATCATCATCACGCCCGAAGAAAAGGAAGTCTTCCTCGAGATCAAGGAGAACTACCAGCGCGACAAGTTCATCGACTCGTTCTGGAAGCGCCGCACGATCGATTCGATGGGAATCCGAACCGACTTTCGGGCGGTCTATACCCGCCGCGTCCAGGAGGCCGTCCAGCAGTTCCAGGACATCCACAACGACCGCGCGAGGATGTTCATCATCAACGGCCCCCCGGACGCCGTGATCCCGATCGATTGCGAGGACATCTACGTGCCGCTGCAGATCTGGTACTACGAGCGGCTCGAGGTGATGAAGTCCAAGGCGTACCTGATCTTCTACGAGGCCTACGGCATGCCGCCCTACAAGCTGTGGCTGCCGATCGACGGGCGGGGCGTTCTTCTGGTCGGCGTCGGATCGACGACCACCGCGGCGCGGCCGGTCGACATCCAGCGCTGCCTCGACTGGCGCACGGTCGAGCAGGCCCTCGCGTACACCGCCCAGCTGCTCGGAGGCGGCGCCTTCGGCCTCCAGGCCGAATCGATGCTCTTCAAGCCGCCCACCGTCGAGACGGAAGGCGTCGACCAGATCCTCTCGATGACGACCGATCTCCACGAGGGCTCGACCGACCTCGCGGTCGCCAAGCTCGTCCGCTTTCCGGAGATGCGCTCGAACAAGATGGGCGTGGATCTCTCGCTG
The DNA here is from genome assembly GCA_963738945.1 of uncultured Acidobacteriota bacterium. Lineage (GTDB taxonomy): Bacteria > Acidobacteriota > Thermoanaerobaculia > UBA5066 > Gp7-AA6 > DAHUXD01. The sequence continues at coordinate 209,152 of CAVTYD010000002.1, read as the reverse complement.
CTCGTGCCGAAGGCCGAGCTGAGGCCGCGGTCGCTCGGAGAGGAGAGCTTCTACAACATCGACGTCATCGGCGAGGTCGTCAAGGAAGACCGCTTGATCGACAACTTCAAGTACCGGTTCGACATCCCCGTCGGAGAGATCGGGGGCGAGAAGATTCCCCTGACGGTCCGCCGGTACCTGTATCCGGGCGACTACAAGCTCGTCCTGAAAATCTCGGACGGCAACCAGAACGCGGAAGGGCGCCTGGCCGAGTCTCTCGTCGTTCCCGAGCAGCCCGACGCCCCGCCGCCGGAGGTCGCGGCGGCGCGCGCCGCGGGCAAGGCCGCCGTGACCAAGATGAAGGACGAGGGTCTCGTCGCCTCGGCGGTCTCGATCCAGCCGATCGCCAAGGAGATCGTGACGGGTCTCCAGCGATTCGAGACGCGGGTCGCCGACGGCGTGCACGCCGTGGACTTCTACCTGAACGGCTCGAAGGTCATGACCCGCACCAAGGCCCCGTTCGACGCCGACCTGAACCTCGGCCCGCTGCCCCGCAAGCAGACGGTCCGCGTCGTCGCCTACAGCGCGGCGGGTCGGACGGTCGGCGAGGACGAGTACATCGTCAACGAGGGCAAGGAGGTCTTCAAGGTCCGCATCCTGACGCCCGAGAAGGGTTCGAAGGCCTCGGGCCCGACGAAGGTCGTCGCCGCCGTCGCGGTGCCGGAGGGCAAGACGCTCCAGAAGATGGAGTTCTACTCGAACGAGGCCCGCGTCGCGACGCTCTTCCAGGCGCCGTACGAGCAGACGGTGACCATCAAGGAGTCGAAGTCCCTCGGCTACGTCCGCGTCGTCGGCACCCTCGACGACGGCACGATCGCCGAGGACCTGCGCTACGTCAACGCGCCGCAGTTCGTCTCGGAGGTCACGGTCGACGCCGTCGAGCTCTACACGACGGTCACCGAGAAGGGACGGCCCGTCAACTATCTCCAGGCCTCGAACTTCAAGGTGTTCGAGGACGGCGTCGCCCAGACGATCGAGGGCTTCGAGTACGTCAAGAACCTGCCGCTCTCGGTGGGCGTCATGATCGACACGTCCGCGTCCATGCTCGAGTCGCTGCCGGACGCCGAGCAGGCGGCTCTCAAGTTCCTCGACTTCACGGTGGGCGAGAAGGACCGGGCCTTCGTCGTGTCCTTCGACAACGAGCCGTACCTGCTCTCCAAGCTGACCAGCCGCAAGGACAAGCTCATTCGCGCCCTGTCGGGACTCCGGGCCGAGGGCTCGACGGCCCTCTACGACGCCATCATCTACGGGCTCTACCAGTTCACCGGCGTCAAGGGCAAGAAGGCGCTGGTCATCGTGACGGACGGCAAGGACACGGCGTCGAAGTTCGACTACGACACGCTCGTCGAGTACGTCAAGAAGTCGGGCATCGCGATCTACGGCATCGGCCTGAAGATCTCGGGCGCGGATCTCGAGGTGAAGTACAAGCTCAACAAGATCTCGCAGGCGACCGGCGGACAGACCTTCTACATCGACTCGGCCAAGAACCTCGAGGCCGTCTACCGGCAGATCAACGAAGACCTTCGCAGCCAGTACCTGCTGACCTATTACTCGTCGAACACCGAGGCCAAGGACCAGTGGCGCAAGGTCGAGATCAAGGTCGAGCCGACGAACCTCTCGGCGAGGACGATCAGCGGGTATTACCCCTAAAGAACGTCGCCTCCGCTCGCTCGGGGGCTGCGCGCCCTTCGGGCGCGCACCGGCCGGCGGCTCGCGCAAAGGCGCTCGACCGCCGGCCTGCCCCCTGCGCTCGCTCCGGCTCCCGCGGCGTGAGCCTCCACCCTCGCTTCGCTCGGGTGACTTCTCACGCCGCGAGCTCATCGACGAGCGCGGCTTTCTTACTCGCTCGCCCTCCGTAAGGAGGAGCGGGGGTGCGCGAGGGGTCTCCCCTCGCCCACAAGGAGAGCCGGCCGCGGCCAAAGGCCGCGTCTCGCGAGCCGACCAGCGAAGGCAGACCCTCAGCAGTAGCCAACGCGGACTTCGTCCGCGTTTACCGAGCGGCCGGCAAGGGGTGAGGGGGAGGACTCGACCGTCGCCTCCGCTCGCTTCGGGATCTGCGCGCCCTTAGCGGCGCGCACCGGCCGGCGGCTCGCGCAAAGGCGCTCGACCGCCGGCCTGCCCCCTGCGCTCGCTCCGGCTCCCGCGGCGTGAGCCTCCACCCTCGCTTCGCTCGGGTGACTTCTCACGCCGCGAACGACACCAACAGTGCCGGATATCGAGCCTTACACCCTCTTCCTACGGGAGAGGGATGGGTCGAGGGGCCCGATTCTCCTCGTCGCTGCGTTAGATTTCCTTCGTGCTCACGAACTCGGCGGCTGACCGGCCGCACCCTCGTCTCATCCTCGCCTCGGCGTCGCCCCGGCGGGCCGAGATTCTCCGATCGCTCGGCATTCCGTTTTCGGTGCGCCCGACCGACGTCGACGAGGAGATCCTGCCGGGAGAGACCGCCGAGGGCGCGGCGGTCCGGCTCGCCGCCGCCAAGGCCGCGCTCGCCGCGGAACGCGACCCGGAGTCCTGGGTGCTCGCGGCCGACACGCTCGTCTACCTCGACGGTGCCACGCTCGGCAAGCCGCGCGACGACGGCGAGGCGACGCGGATGCTGGAGCGCCTGGCCGGTCGCGAGCACGGCGTCGTGACGGCCGTCCACCTGCGCCGGGGCGACGCGGGGCGCGGCGTGGCCGAGACGAGCGAGGTGCGTTTTGCGCCGATGAGCGCGGAGGAGATCCTCTGGTACGTCGCGACGGGCGAGCCGCGCGACAAGGCCGGTGCCTACGGGGTGCAGGGCCTCGGCGCGCGCTTCATCGCCGAGATCCGCGGCTCCTTCACCAACGTCATGGGGCTGCCGGCGCGCGCCGTCTACGAGCTGCTCAGGACCGCACCGGACCCCGCTCTCGCGCTTCTCGCTCTTTCTTCCGGTTGAGCTTCATCTCGTACATGCGCGCGTCGGCCTCGGCGAGCGTGCGCGGAAACTCGGCCTTGGGGCGGTGCGTGGCCCACCCGACCGAGAGGGTCGGCTGGAGGTGCTCCGCGCCGGGAATGTGGGGAAGGCTGCGTCCGAGCTCCTCGGACTTCTGCGCCGCGGAGGCCTCATCCGCCTGCGTCAGCAGGATCAGGAACTCGTCGCCGCCCCAGCGGAACACGAGATCCGACTCGCGGACGCAGGCCGTCAGGTAATTGGCCACGAACTGGAGCACCTCGTCGCCGATCTGATGGCCGCGGATGTCGTTGATCTCCTTGAAACGGTCCACGTCCACGAGCAGGACCGAGATCGCCATTCCGTGGCGCCGCGAGCGCGCGAGCTCCCTCCGGATGACGTCGTTGAAGTAGTGCCGGTTGTACAGTCCCGTCAGCCGGTCGCGGATGCCCATCTCCTTGGCCTGCGAGTCCGACTCGACCAGCCGCTCCATCTCGCGCTTCAGCTCCGACTGGCTCGCCTCGAAGAGCAGGATGATGATGCCGACGGCCACCGTCATCTCGAGGAACATTTCGAAGAAGTGGGCGAAGGCGTAGACGTTTCCGAGACCGACGAGGCTGCCGGCCTGGAGCTCGCCCCAGCCGACGAAGGAGCGCACCCCGGCCCACAGGAAGAACGAAGAGGACAGCAGGAGGCGTCCGCCGGCCGAGCCCGGCGCCCGGGCGAAAGCGATCGCCGTGTAGAGGTAAGCCGCGGCGCGCACGAACGCGACCGTGGCGTCGGGAACCGACGGCGTCGAGATCAGCCACGAAGCGGCGAGGATCGGGATCGCCCAGAGCATCTCCACGGGGCGCGAGGCCGCGCGCTCGTTGCGGAACCGCCGGACGCCGCGGACGAGGAAAAAGACGTGCGAGAGCATCGCGGCGTTCAGCGCGAAGAGCGGGATCTGGCGTACCCCCTCCTGCCCGAGCGAGTCCTTGACCGCCGGGAGCAGCCCGGTGCCCACGAGGAAGAACGCCCAGGAGGCGATCCAGTCCAGGAAGGCCGGACGCCGGAACTTGCGGTACAGCAGCAGAAGAACGACGAACAGGAGGATCGTCCCCGCGGCCTGGACCAGGAGAGCGACGGTTTGGGTTTCCATGGAACTCGTGTCGAACAGTGTAACGTGACCTCGGCCTTCGCCGGAACCGGCCGGCCGGCCAGCTTCGTACAATCCGCACCATGAACCCGACGATCGCCTGCGTGACCCCGGCCGTCCGGCCGTCTCGAAGAGTTCTGAGCGCGGTCGCCGGACGGGTCCCGAACGACCGCCCGAAGGGCTTCTCGCTGGCCGCGTATCTCGGCTCGTCCGCCGCGCCGCTGCGGGTCGTCTTCTGTCCCGAAGGCGCGAGCCTGTCCGCCGACCGGCGCTTTCTGAAGGACGCGGTCGGCCGTCTGCTCTGGCCTTCGCCGCCGACGCGTCTGCGCATGGCCATCGGTGCCCTCCGTAACGACGACGACGACGAGGTGCCGCCGGACGGCGCCCGCACGGCCCCGGATCCGTCCTCCGCCCTTCTGCTCGAGGGCATCGTCGGTCCGTCCCGCGCCCGCGCCGCCCTTCGGGCCAACGGTCCCCGCGAGTGGATCGTCGAGTCGCCCGCGCGAGTGAGGCTGTCGGACCGCGAGCTCGGCCGGCTCGCGTCGGCCGGCATTCGATGGTGGGCCCTCGCGCCGGTGACCCTCGTGGCCGTCTCCGTCAGCGCCGAGCTCGCGCGCGAGGCCGCGTCGTGGCGATCGTGGCTACCGGCGCGGACGCCGATCTGGATCCTCCCCCGCGGCGAGGAAACGACGCGAAAGAAGTTCCCCTCCGCGCCGGGGCGGGCCTAGCCGGGGAGGTCGGCGAGCAGCTCCCGGACCGTGTCGGCCGAGAGGACTTGTCTCGCCCGGTAGTCGCCGTGCGCGACTTCGAGCGCCGTCTCCGCTCCGGAAGCGAGCGCGCGCGCCCCCGGCTCGCCGAGCCGGAATCGGATGTAGTGCACCGCCGAGATGCGGTCCTCGCGGCTCTGGCCCGGAGCGAACAGGGCCGGATAGCGGTTCGGGCCCACCGCGAGGGCCAGGTGCCCGGGCTCGTCGAGGCCGATGAAACCGTCGAGGAGCTCCTGGACGCGCGCGGGATCGGTAATCTCGATGAAGAGCGTCGCCGCGACCTCTTCCGGACCGGGAATCAGCTCGTTGTAGACGTCGACCTCGTGCTGCACCTTCTCCGGCTGCACGATTCGCTCGACCCGCAGCATCTCCTGGATCTGGAACCGGACCGTGTCGCGGTTCTCGAAGACGAGCATCATGAGCGGACCGAGCGAGACACGCCGCCGGCTCTTGAGCGCGATGATCCGGCTGCGAAAGTCCGGCCGCTCGAGCTCGTACTCGTGGAGGTTGGACAGATCGGCGACGGTCAGAGGCTTCACAGATCGCGCAATCCGTAGGCCTCGGCGAACACCTGGATCGGATGCTTTGCCACCTGGCCCGTCCCCTGGCGGATCTGAATCCCGGCGAGCGGACAATCGGTCGCGACGACGTCGGGCCGCTCCGCTTCGATGGCGGCGAAGACGGGGGTCCCGACCTTCATGGACATCGGGAAGTACTCGGTCTTCATGCTCCACGTCCCGTCGTGACCCGTGCAGCGCTCGACGGTCACGACCTCGGCGCCCGGAATGAGCTGCAGCAGGTCGCGCGACTTGAAGCCGATGTCCTGGACCTTGAGATGGCAGGGCACCTGATAGAGCACCTTGCGGGGAGATCGGGAAAAGTCGGTCGGAAGCTTTCCCTGCGAGTGGCGGCGCATCAGGAATTCACAGAGGTCCAGGGTGGCCGCGGCGACTTCCTTCGCCTCCTCCTCGGCGCCGAGAACGGGGTACTCCTTCTTCAGCATCAGGCTGCACGTCGGACCCGGGGAGACGACGGTGTAGCCGGCGCGGACGAAGGCCAGAAACGACGTGACATTGGTCCCGCGGCATTCCCGAGCGCCGTCCAGGTCGCCGCTCTCGAGAAACGGCATGCCGCAGCAGCGCTGGGGCGGGACGACGACCTCACAGCCGCTCTTCTCCAGCACGGCGACGGCGGCGCGGCCGATCTCGGGGTTGTTCGCGTTGACGGCGCACGTCACGAAGAGGGCCACCCGATCGGCGCGCGGCGCCCGCGTGGAAGGCTCGACCGCGCCTCCCCGGCGCTCCCACCAGGCGGCGAACGTCTCCGGCGCCCAGGCCGGCAGCATGCGGTCGCGGTGCACCCCGAGCGTTTTCTCCATGAGCACGCGCACGGGGCGCGACTCGTTCAGAGCGTTCACCAGGGGCGCCGCCGCCGTCGCGACGCGACCCACGGCGTCGGTCGACGACAGGACGCGCTCCCTCAGCCCGGGCTTTCCCTCGCTCTTGACCCGGGCCGCGCGGTCGCGCAGCACGATCCTCGGAATGTCCACCTCCCAGCGGTGGGGCGGGTAGTAGGGACAGTGGGGTATGCAGAGCTTGCACTCGAAGCACAGGTCCGAGAAGGCGCCGAGATCCGACGTCGCGAGCCGGTCCACCTCGCCGTCCACTTCCGGGCGGTCGAGCGCCCGGAAGAGGACGTCGAAGGACGGACAGAGGTTGTAGCAGCGCCGGCAGGTGTGGCAGACGTCCGCCACGCGCCGGAGCTCCTTGTCGACCGCGGCGCGGTCGAAGAAATCGTGAGCCGAAGGGTCGAACACCGGACCGTTCGCCGTCGAAGCCTAGAACTTGCCCAGGTTGTCGAGACCCTTCTGGAACCGTCCCGCGTGCGACTTCTCGGCGCGAGCGAGCGTTTCGAACCACTCGGCGATCTCGCTGAACCCTTCGTCGCGGGCCGACTTGGCGAATCCGGGATACATCTGCGTGTACTCGTAGGTTTCGCCCTCGACCGCCGACTTCAGGTTCTCGTTCGTCCCGCCGATGGCAAAGCCCGTGGCCGGGTCTCCGACCTCCTTCAGGAAGTCCATGTGGCCGAACGCGTGTCCGGTCTCCGCCTCGGCCGTGTCGCGGAAGAGTCCCCCGATCTCGGGGTACCCCTCGATGTCCGCGCGGCGCGCGAAGTACATGTAGCGGCGGTTCGCCTGGGACTCGCCGGCGAAGGCGTGCTTCAGATTCTCGTGGGTCTTGGTATTGGCCAGTTTCGGCATGACATCCTCCTCTTCGATGGATCTAGAGGCCGCGCCGGCACTTCCGGCAGAGCCCGTGAAATTCCAGAGTCCGTCCGGCGACCGCGAAACCGCGGGCCCGGAGCCGGCGCTCCGCCGGCAGGACCTCGGGCGCGCGCGGAATGTCCATCAGGACACCGCAGCGGTCGCAGGAAAAATGGTCGTGCACGGTCAGATCCGCATCGTAGCGAATTCGTCCGCCCCGCACGAACGACCGCACGCGTCCCTCGTCCACGAGCCGCTGCAGATTGCGGTACACCGTGCCGAGCGACACCCTCGGGAGCGCGCGCCGCACGGCCTCGTAGACCCACTCGGCCGTGGGGTGAAAGCTCGTCCCCGACACGGCCTCGAGGACGAGCCGTTTCTGGCGCGTGGAACGGCGGGCGGGGGCAGGCGACGGCATGACCATATCAGTAAGAGTTCCTATTATTGTTAATTCGGAGGCCCTGTCAAGTTACAATCCATCGGCTTGGAGACGGACGCGCCATCGTCGAGTCCCGCCGGGAGGGATTTCCCTCTCGGCGAGCCCGGTTTTACCTACCAGGATCTGCACCGCGACGCGCGGCTGGCCGACCTCGACGCCGCCTTTCTCGCGGCACTCCAGAACGAGAGTCCGTCCGTCGCCGCCCGGCTGCGCGCGTACCGGGCCGATCCGGCGTCCCTCGATCCCCTTTCGCGTTCCCGGCTGTTGGTCGAGGCCGCGAGGCCTCTGTCGGCCTTCGTGGCGCGTCTCTTCGGGATCGAGCCCGAACGCGAGCGCCAGAAGACCGCGGCCGCGCCGGAGGCCGTCCTCTTTCGGTTCCGCCGCGACTTTCTCCTGCGGCGCGCCGTCAAGACGAAGCTGCCCGAAGACCTCGGCGCCTTCGACGTCGCCGCCCCCCGAGCCACGGCGCGGGCCCTCGAGCGAGGCCTCCATCCTGAGCTGCCGTGGGATGCCGATCCGGAGCTCGCGACCTCGCGGATGGTGGCGGGCTTGCTCGATCTGGAATCCGATTTCATCGCCGCGCTCCGGCAGAAGAAGAAGCCCGAGGTTTCCGCGGAGGCCCGGGAGGGCGCGCGAGAGCTCGTCCGCCGCGCCGCCGCCTCGGGCGCGGGCCTTCCTGCCGCGGGGCCGGACGACGACGGCGGCCTGCTCGTCTTCCTCGAGAAGGCGCTCGAGCAGTACGCCTTCTGGTGTCACCTCCGGCGCGAGCATCCCGCCCTGAAGGCGGAGGTCGCGCACTGGGTTTCTTTCAAGCTGCCCGAGACGCTCGACTACCAGCACCTCGTCGAAACCGAACGTCCGAACCCGGACCTTCCCGAGGAGCGCGTCGGTCCGCTCGACCGCCGACGCCGCCGCGAGGGCTTCGGCCTGACCGACCCTCGAATGACGGGGCGCGAGGTTCTCGGCGAGACCCACTACTGTCTGCTCTGCCACGAGCGGGAAAAGGACTCCTGCTCGAAGGGCTTCTACGACCTCAAGACCTCGTCCTGGCAAAAGAACCCGCTCGGCATTTCCCTCAAGGGCTGTCCGCTCGACGAGAAGATCTCGGAGATGCACGAGCTCCGGCGCGAGGGCGACCCGATCGGCGCGCTCGCCCTCGTCTGCATCGACAATCCCATGTGCCCGGGCACGGGCCACCGCATCTGCAACGACTGCATGAAGGGCTGCATCTTCCAGAAGCAGGATCCGGTCAACATCCCGCAGATCGAGACCGGCGTCCTGACCGACGTCCTTCACCTTCCGTGGGGCATCGAGATCTACGGCCTGCTGACGCGCTGGAATCCGCTCAACGCGCTGCGCCCGTTCCCGCGCCCGTATGCGGGCAAGAAGATCCTCGTCGTCGGCCTGGGGCCGGCCGGCTACACGCTGGCCCATTACCTCCTGAACGAGGGGTGCGGGGTGGCGGGCGTCGACGGCCTGAAGATCGAGGAGCTGCCCGCCGATTGGACGGGCGCCGACGGCCACGGGATCCGTCCGCTTCGCGACTACGCCGAGATCGCTCGGCCGCTCGATGCGCGGCCCCTGGCCGGATTCGGAGGGGTCTCCGAGTACGGGATCACCGTCCGCTGGGACAAGAATTTTCTGACGCTGATCCACCTGACGCTCGCCCGGCGGCGGCGCTTCGCGATACTCGGCGGAGTGCGATTCGGCGGCGCGCTGACGGCCGAGCAGGCGTTCGACGCCGGCTTCGACCACGTCGCCATCGCGGCGGGCGCGGGGCGGCCGACGATCATCCCGATGAAGAACAACATCATCCGCGGCGTCCGCAAGGCCTCCGACTTCCTGATGGCCCTGCAGCTGACCGGCGCGTTCAAGGAGGGAGCCCTCGCGAACCTTCAGGCGGAGCTTCCGGCGGTCGTGATCGGCGGAGGCCTCACCGCCATCGACACCGCGACGGAGCTGCTTGCCTACTACCCGCTCCAGGCCGAGAAAACCCTCAACCGTTACGACGCGCTGACCGCCGAAAAGGGCGAAGCCTCCGTCCGCGCGACCTTCGACCCGGAGGAGCGGGACATCCTCGACCGGCTGCTCGCCCACGGCCTGGCCGTCCGCAAGGAGCGCGAGCGGGCGGCGGCCGCCGGCGAAAAGCCCGGCTTCGCCCGACTCTGCCGCGACTGGGGCGGCGTGTCGATCGCCTACCGCCGAACGCTCGAGGAGTCGCCGGCCTACCGGCTCAATCACGAAGAGGTGATCAAGGCGCTCGAGGAAGGGATCTCCTTCATCGAGTCGCTCGAGCCCGAGGAAGCCGTCCCCGACGAGAACGGCAAGCTGAAGGCCGTCCGGTTTCTGCGAGGCGGTTCGGGCGAAGCGGTCGAGCTGCCCGCCCGCACGCTGCTCGTCGCGGCCGGGACGACGCCGAACATCACGTACGCGAAGGAGCACCCCGAATCGCTGCCGCTCGATCAGAAACGGCGCTTCTTCGCGCCGCATCGGGCCGTGCCCGACGGCGCCGGAGGCTGGACGCTCGCTCCGGCCCCGCCCGAGGACGACGGCGCCTTCTTCACCGGCTTCGCGCGGGACGGGAAGTTCGTGACGTTCTTCGGCGACAACCATCCCGTCTACAACGGGAACGTCGTCAAGGCAATGGCGTCGGCCCGCAACGGCTACCGGGCGATCGCCGAGGTCGTGAACGGTCGCGGCGCGGGCGGCGACGCCCGACGGCGATTGGGACGCCTTCCGGGAGCGGCTCGAGGACGATCTGACCGCGCGCGTGATCGCCGTGAACCGCCTCACGCCCACGATCGTCGAAGTGGTCGTGCGGGCGCCCGCCGCCGCCCGCAACTTCGAGCCGGGGCAGTTCTTCCGGCTGCAGAACCTGGAAGGCCGTCGCTCCACGCATCGGTTCGACTCCGCTCCTGATCGAGCCCTGCGCTCTCACCGGGGCGTGGGTGGACCCCGAGAAGGGCCTGCTCTCGTTGATCGCCCTCGAGATCGGCGGCTCGTCGCGCCTCTGCTCGGCGCTGAAGCCCGGGGAGCCCGTGGTGGCGATGGGACCGACCGGAACCGCGACGGAGCTGCCCGAGCGCTCGACCGTCCTGTTGTGCGGCGGCGGGCTCGGCAATGCCGTGCTCTTCTCGATCGGGAAGAAGGCGCGGGGACTCGGCAACCGGGTCGTCTACTTCGCCGGCTACAAGAAGGCCGAGGACTTCTACAAGCGCGACGAGCTCGAGGCGGCCGCCGACGCGCTGATCCTGTCCGTGGATCGGGGCGAGGCGATTCCCGCTCGTCGGCCATCGGACCGCAGCTTCGTCGGCAACATCGTCGAGGCGATGCTCGCCTATGCGACCGGGAAGCTCGGTGAGGTCGCGATTCCGCTCTCGGACGTCGAACGGATGATCGTGATCGGCTCGGACCGCATGATGGCCGCCGTCGCGCGTTCGCGAAAGACGACCCTCGCGCCGCACCTGCGCCCCGACCACGTCGGAATCGCGTCGATCAACTCGCCCATGCAGTGCATGATGAAAGAAGTCTGCGCCCAGTGTCTCCAGAAGCACGTGGATCCCGAGACCGGGCGGGAGGAGATCGTCTTCTCGTGCTTCAACCAGGATCAGAAGATGGACGTCATGGACTGGGGAAACCTCGCCGCCCGGCTGCGGCAGAACACCGTCTCGGAGAAGTTGACGAACCTCTGGATGGACCGGCTGTTCGCGCAACACGACCCGCGAACGGTCTAAAGCGGCGAGGTTCCCCCCTCACCTTGCCGGCCGCAGCCGGTCCTTCACGCCGAGCCGAGTCCTCCCCCTCACCCCAACCCTCTCCCCCCTTGCGGGGGGCGAGGGGGTATGGCTTGCAAGCCGCACTGTGGCGAACGTTCGCGGCGTGAGAAGTCACCCGAGCGAAGCGAGGGTGGAGGCTCACGCCGCGGGAGCCCGAGCGAAGCGAGGGATCAGCCGGGCGGTCGAGCGCCTTTGCGCGAGCCGCCCGGCGGTGCGCCCACAGGCGCAGATCCCTCGCGGAGCGGAGGCGACGTTTAGGGAACCGCCGCGAGGAACAGCAGGTACGGATTGATCGCGACGCCGGCCTTGAAGTTGTCGTCGTCATCCGGCAGGCGGGTGATCGAGAAGTGCAGATGCGGGCCGCCGATGACGTGTCCGGTCCGGCCGACGTAGGCAATCACGTCGCCCTTGCTCACGCGCTGCCCCGGCCGCAGTCCCTGGGCGTACTTCGTCAGGTGGCAGTAGAAGAGGAGGTACTTTCCCGTGGCGTCCTTCTGGTAGAGGGTTATGCCGCCGCGTTTCTCGTGGCGCATCTGCATGATCTCGCCGTCGGCCGCCGCGAGGACCGGCGTCCCCTTCGGAGCGCCGATGTCGATGGCCAGGTGCTGCCGGTGTCGCCCCCGCGAGTTGAGGAACGAATCCTTCAGGCGGGAGACGTCCACGCCCTCGACCGGAATCTGGACCCCGCCGGCGATCAGGTCCGACAGGTCGACGTCCTCGGGGCGGACCGTGGATTCGGAGGACTTCGGGCGCAGCCAGGACCCCACGGTGCGGGCGACGCGCTTCAGGGGATTGCCGGCCGGTGAGTCCGGCATGGTGTCGACCGCGTCGTCCGCCTCCGGGCTGTCGTCGTCCGCCTCGTGCTCGTAGGCCTCGTTGACGACGTCGAACTCCGCGCAGGGAGGCTGGGGATAGTCGTACGCGACGGCGGGCTGGAACGGGCCATAGACCTCGGGAGCTCGGACGGCCGCCGTTTCGACCACGGCCTTCGGCCTGGCCGAATGACGGGTCCCGTGACTCGACTTCGCCGCCGTCCGGACGGCCGTCTTCTTCGTCGAGCGGGGGCTCGACTTGGCGTTGCCGGAGACGTGACCGGTGGCCGCCGGGCTCTTCGCGTCCGGCGGCGCCGCCTTCTTGTGGCTCGTCCGAGCCTCGGCCGACTGGACCAGGCCGAAAATGAAACCGGCGGCCAGAACAGCCGCCGGAATGACCGACGTCTTGCGCACGAAGAGGGATTATCCGGAGCGCCCCGGGGGCCGTCAAGCCCAAAAGGCCAATCGGCTCAATGAATTATGCTGTGACAGCATGACTCGAAGTCACGCCGAAAACGTCCGAGCGGCGCGCGGGCTTGCTAGGCGCGCTCGAGGTAGCTGTTGTCGCGGGTGTCGATCTTGATGCGAATGCCGGCTTCGACGAACTGCGGCACCATCACCTGGAGTCCCGTCTCGAGCGTCGCCGGCTTGTAGGAAGCCGAAGCCGTCGCGCCCTTCATGCCGGGCTGCGTCTCGGTGACCTTCAGCGTGACCGTGTTCGGCAGCTCGATGCCGACGGGATTGCCGTCGTAGAAATCCACGTGGATCGCCGTGTTGGGCAGCAGGTACTTCATCTGCTCGCCGATGACCTCGTCCGAAAGCGTGATCTGGTCGTAGCTCGTCTGGTCCATGAAGTGATGACCCGCGGCGTCGGAATAGAGGTACTCCATTTCGCGCTCGTCGAGGGAGGCCTTCTCGACGCGATCGGTCGAGCCGAACCGGTGCTCGTTCATCGAGCCCGACCGGACGTTGCGCATCTTCGCCTGCACGAAGCCCCGGAGGTTGCCGGGCGTCTTGTGGACCATGTCGTGGACGCGGTGCAGCTCGCCATTGTGGATGATGAGCATCCCGCTGCGCAGTTGAGTCGCCGGAATCATCATGAGCCCTGTCCCCCGAAAAGACGGCGAAATCTAGCAGAACCGGCCCTCGGCGTCCACCTCCGCGAGCCCGCCCATGAGGCCCGGCAACCCCACCGCCCCGGACCGAAGCCTCGACGCAGGCGACGAGCGTCGTCCGCGACGGAAAGAAAAAGGCCCCGGTTGCCCGGGGCCGGATTCGTTCGAGGCTCCGAGAATCTAATCCCGGTCCTGGTCGCGATCGTGCCGCACGATCGCCCGGGTCGTCCGAGGCGCGGCCGGACGGGGCGTGGCTCGTGGAGCGCGGACGGTCGGCAGTTCGTAGGCTCCCGCCCGCTCCGGGCGGACCGACGCGAGGACGTCTCTCCACATGTCGTACGTATAGCCCCACGCTCCTCCGCCCGCGATGGCCGCGCCGGATGCTCCGGGGCTCGGCGGATTGGGGGTGAAGAGCGTGCTCGAGATGTCGGGCCGCGGGAAGTTGGACGACGTCTGCGCGTTGATGGCCTGGATGAACACGTCCGCGACGATCGAATAGCCGATCGTCGAGGGGTGCACGCCGTCGAAAGAAAAGATTCCGCCCGTCAGAAACGCCGTCGTCAGCTGGATCCCCCCGACGAGGTATCCGTTCGCCTTGATCTCCAGGAGGCGCGCGTTGGTGTCCACCACGACCGCGCCGGCCGAGTCCCCGCGGATGACGTCGTTGTACTGGCCCGTGCGCTGCTGGAGAAGCGTGATCTCGTCCGGGTAGAGCGTGACCCCCGGGTGGGCGGTGCCGGTCGAGTCGATGAAGCCGTGCGGGAGGGGCAAGCCGCAGCCCGTGAGGCCCGGCGGGCAGGCGGCGGTCGGAATCCCGATGCCGGTCGCGATCAGCGACGAAGCGGGCAGGTTGACGAGCGCGTCGGGGGGCAGCGCGCAGCCGAGGTCGGGCGGTACCGGAGTGCACGGAAAGCCCGCGTCGCCCTGGCCGAGCAGTGGAACCGGCGCGCCCCCGATGAGAACGGGCTGAAGGGTCGTCGGATCCACGAGGACCGGGGGAATCGTCGTCGAGAAGGGGATCGCCGTGACGTCCGCAACCGTGGCGACGACCAGGGTCGTGCCCGGCGGAACGCCCGCGAGGATGGCGTCGAACTGCTGCTGGAAGTCGGCCTGCGAGATGAGGGTGACGCCGTCCACGACGATGCCCGAGGTGGATGCGCCGAGGACGTTGTTGTTGCCGATCCAGAGCGTCTCGATGGCATGGCTCGCCGGCGCGAGCAGGCTCGCCGCCTGCTCGACCGCGTTCGTGTTGTTGAAGGGCGACCCCGGGAAGTTGCGGAGGACCAGGGCGGAGATCTGCTCCAGGCTGGACCCGTTCGGATTGACGCTGGTCAGCTGCGTCAGGTCGCCGACCTCCGCGCCCGGCATCCCGAGGTTGTTGTAGGGGCGCGGGAGCAGCGCGTTGAGCGGATCGCCCATCTGGGACAACGGCTCGATCGAGATCGTCGCCGGCGGAACGAGCACGGCGCCGAGGCACTTGGGAACCGCGGGATCGGAAGTCACCGCCACCTCCGACACGAGCGGCTGTTCGAAGTCTCCGCCATAGAGGATCTTCGACAGGACCGCCGGGTAGGAGTTGACCTGGTTGCGCTGGACGAGACAGCCGCTCTCCCATCCGGCGGTGAGGCTGTCGCCGAGGGCGACGTACTGGTCGTACTGCTGCGCGAAGAGGGGGACGGCCCCGAGGATCGCCAACGCAAAACCGAGCGGCGCGGCGCGGAAAATGCTCTTGTTCATGTCTCTCCTCACCTAGAACGACAACCGAATGTCGGCGACCGCGGCCCAGGCCGATTCCGAGTAGATGCCGAAGAAGTTGTCGGTCGATTCCGTCAGCACCTGCCGGTTCTTCAACTTGATGTACAGGCCGCCGACGTCGATGCCCCACTGCGGCGTGTTGTAGCCGAATCCCGCCGAATAGACGTTGCGGTCGTTGTCGGCCAGGAGCGGGCCGACGTCCTTCGTCGGCTGCGGCGTGTTGTCGTAGTAGTAGCCGACGCGGATGGCGAAGGTTCCGAACGTCTTTTCGAGGCCGATGCGGTAGGCCCACGAATCCGACCAGTTCGTGGCGCGGTCGATGGGAGGCAGCGTGCCGTCCGGGAAGTCGATGTTCAGAGCCTTGAAGCTCGACCACTGCGTCCAGTCGGCTTCGAGCGCGATCGTGAAGCCGCCTCCGAAGTTGATGCCCACGCCCGTGTTCGCGGACGCCGGAAACTGGATCTCCGTCGCGACCGGGTGAACGCCGGTGGGGAGCTGGCCCGCCACCAGGGCGTCGAACGCCTGGTCGCCGGTCGGCCGCTGGATGACCGTCGCGGTGCCGTCGTAGTCGACCGTGATCTTGCTCCGGTAGGAGACGCCCACGCCGATGTCCGGCGTCGGCTTCCAGAGAACGCCCGCGTTGTAACCCCAGGCGCCGTTCGAGGTCAGGTTGCTGTAGAGCTTGGTGTGAGCGACGTCCACCAGCGACTGCGTGAACGGGTCGGTCAGGGCCGTGTTGCGCTCGAGCTGAAGGCCGGAGAACCGGTAGTCGGCGCCCGCGGCGATCGAGAGCTCGGGCAGCAGCTTGTAGGAGAGGACCGGATTGATGTCGATCGTCTTGATGACGACGTTCTGGGAGATGAACCGCCCGCTGAAATTCTCCGGGTTGTCCCACCGCAGGCCGAGGCCGTAGGGATCGTCGATGCCCACTCCGAACTTCAGATCCGCGGTCAGAGGCACCACCAGGTAGAGGTTCGGGAGCGCGAAGACCTGGTCCTGCACCTTGCCCACGGCGCCGATGCCGGGGGACGGGTTCGCGCCGACGAACGTCGCGCTGTCGCGCCCGAGGACCGCGGCCCCGCCCATGACCGAGAAGTGGTCCTGGAAGCCGATGCCCGCGGGGTTGTAGAAGATCGCCGACGGATCGTCGGCGACGCCCGCGAACGCGAGGCCCATGCCCGTCGCCTTGGCGCCCTGCGTCATGACCTGGAAGCCGGAGGGAAAGGCGGGGCTCGAGATCAGAAACCCGGCGGCCAGCACGGCGACGAAGACGCGTGGCCACGAAACCCGATGGCGGTGTCTCACGGTTCCTCCCTCAGTTGTTCGCCGGAGAATGCACGAGATGTGGAAGCGTCGCGCACGATCCCGGTCAGACTAGACCCCGGTCCCCCGAAAGTCAAAGCACACGTACAATCGAGACGCCGTGTCCCACGAAAGCGAGATGCCGACGCGCGACGCCGCGTCCATGAAATCCGGATCCCGGGAGGCCCCGGTTTCGGTCGGCACGATCCTCGGCGGCCGATACCGGATCGACGGCGTCCTCGGCTTCGGCGGCATGGGCGTCGTGTACCGCGCGAAGGACCTGAAGCTCGACCAGGAGATCGCGTTGAAGCGGGTCCGGCCCGACCGGGTCTCGCCCGAGCGCCGCGAGACGCTTCGCCGGGAGATCATCCTGTCGCGCAAGGTCACGCACGAGAACGTCTGCCGCGTCTACGACCTCGTGGAGATCGAGGGCGAAGAGTTCGTCTCGATGGAGTACCTGGCGGGAAGGACCCTCAAGGAGATCGAGGACCGCGAGAAGACCCTTCCGCTCGGGCGCGGCCTCGCGATCGCCAAGGGCATCTGCCGCGGCCTGGCCGCCGCCCACCGGATCGGCGTCCTCCACCGGGACCTGAAGCCCGAGAACGTCATGGTGGCCGAAGACGGAAGGCCGATGCTGATGGATTTCGGCATCGCGGTCGAGACCTCCCTGTATCGGGGCGACCAGAGCGACACGGTGCCCGGGACACCCCAGTTCCTGGCCCCGGAGCTGCTCACGGGCGAGGCGCCGGGCCCGCGGACGGACGTCTACGCGATGGGCGTGCTCCTCTACGAGATGTTCACCGGGCGCGTCCCGTTCGACGACAACGACACCGCCCGGTTGGTCCGCCGCGTCCTCACGGAGCGCGCGCCCCGGATCGAAACGCTTCGGCCCGACCTGCCGCCCGAGCTGCGAGACATCCTCGAGCGGGCGATCGCGCGCGATCCCGAGTCCCGGTTTCCCGACGCGACGGCCCTCGCCGACTCGATCGCGGCTTTCGAGGGACAGGTGCTCGACCGCGTCCTCGCCGAGGTCTCGGTCACGCGGGCGAAGATGGTCAAGCTCATGGTCATCCTGGAGGCCAACAAGTCGCTGGCGGCGACGTTCGATCCGACCGAGACGCTGCGCATCATCCTGAAGACGGCGACCTCGGAGACCGACGCCGAGCGCGGCACGATCTTTCTGAAGGACCCCGGATCGAACGAGCTGGTCAGCCAGATCCTCGAGGGCGGCTCCGTCAGCCCGATCCGGCTGCCGATCGGCCGGGGCATCGCGGGCGCCGCGGCGGAGACGGGACAGGTCGTCAACATCGCCGACGCGTACGCGGACGCCCGGTTCGACAAGCGGACCGACGCCTCCTCGGGCTTCAAGACCGCGAACCTCCTCGCGGCGCCCATGCGGACGGCATCGGGCGAGATCGTCGGCGTGGTCGAGATCCTGAACAAGCGCCGGCGCGCCTTCACGCGGGAGGACGAGGAGTTCCTGGCCGAGGTCGGCGCGCATGCCGCGCTGGCGGTCTCCTCCGTGCGGCAGCACGAGGCCGCCGTCCGGAAGGCTCGGGAGGACGGAGCCGCGTCGGTCGCCCGCGCCGTGATGCCGCTGCTCCTGCCGGCGTCGTGGCCGGAGACTCCCGGCTTCGATTCGGCGCCGCTACGCTGGCACTCCGAATCGCCGAACGTCGTCCTCTACGCGGTCGCGCCGGCGGCGGATCGGCTCTCCTTCCTCCTGATCGAGCATGCGGGCGGCGTCGAGGAGGCGATCGGGCCGCTCGTGCGCGCCTCGGCCGTCGGGCGGCGCCTGCTCGAGGGGTCGGCCCCGGACGACGTGGTGCGGGGAATCGGCTCGTCCGAGTCGTCCTGCGCGGCCACGGCGGCACGGTGGGAAGGCGATCGCCTCCAGCTGGCCGCGCGAAACGCTCCGGTCCCCTACGTCCTTCGGTCCGGACGAGCCGTCCCCTTCGAAGTGCAGGAGGCGGAGGAGATGAGCCGGGTCTCGCTCGCGACGAACCGGGGGGACCTCCTCGTCGTCTGCGGTTCGGGACTGTCGGGGATGCGGTCGGCGGGCAAGCCCGCCTCTCCGGAGAAGGCCGTCCAGCATCTGGCCCGGGCCGCCGAGACGCAGCCGCTCTCGGCCGCCTTCGCGGCCCTGGTGTCCGAATGGAAGAAAACCGGGTTCGAACCCGGAGACCGGGACGTGCTGCTGCTCGCGGCGAAGCGGCTCTAGGGCAGCACCGCCACGGCCAGGGCGCCGGGCCCGCCGTGAGCCCCCAGGGCGGGTCCGCACTCCGCGATCAGGACGTCCGACTCGGGGTAGCGCGCGCGGATCTCGCGGGCGAGCTCCTCGGCGGCGTCTTCCGCGTCGCAATGGGCCACGCCGAACCGCCGCGAGGCGCTCTCGCGCGTCCCCGCCTCGGCGAAGAGCAGCCGCATCATCCTCCGGCGCGCCGCCTCGTAGCCCCGCGCCTTGGCCGCGGCTTCGACGTTGCCGTCCGATGTGATCGTCAGGATCGGGAGGAGCCCGAGGATCTTCGCGAGAAAGCCGCGCGTCGCGGAGACCCGGCCCCCGCGAACGAGGTGCTTCAGCGTCGGCACCGCGACGAAGAGCCGCACGCGCGCCGCCGTCTCCCGCGCCGTCGAGGCCACCTCGGCGGCCGTCTTGCCGGCCCGCGCCGCCTCGGCGGCCGCACGCACGACGAGGCCGAGGCCGACCGACACGCTGCCGCTGTCCACGTGCGTGATGTCGGTCTTCTTCACCCGCCGCGCGCCCACGATCGCGGCCTGGTACGTCCCCGAGAGGTGCGAGCCCAGATGGACGGACACGATCGAACCGGCATGGGCGGCGACGTTCTCGTAGACCTGGGTGAAGTCGGCGGGCGGAGGCTGCGACGTCTTCGGCGCCACGTCCGTGACCGCGAAGCGTCCGTAGAACTCGGATGGCGCGATCGTGACCTTGTCGAGGTAGTTCTCGGAGCCGAAATAGACGCGGACCGGGACGACGCCCACGCCGAGCTCCTCCAGCATCGTCGGCGGAAGGTCGCAGGTCGAGTCGGTCACGATCCCGACGCGGGCGGCGCGGTTCTGGTCGAAGCGCGACTCGTGCTGCGCGCGCATGTCCTCGACCTTGGTCTGGGCGACCTCGGCGAAGCGCGCGGCGGTTTCGAAGACCCTCTCGGGCTCGTTGGTGTGGATGTGGAGTCGCAGGCGCGCCATGCCTCCGGCGATGACGATCGAGTCGCCGAGCAGCGCGACCTCGCGCCGGAGCGCCTCGCGGTCGATGCCGTCGCCTTCGAGCAGGGCCTCGGTGCAGAAACGGAAGAGGATGGCCTCCGGCGTCCGATCGAAGATCGCGGCGCGGATGTCCTCCGGCGCGGTCGCGAGGGGGGCCGAACGGGCGGATTCGCGGAAGTACTGCACGATTCCCTCGAGGAGGTACACGAAGCCCTGGGCTCCGGCGTCCACGACGCCGGCCTTCTGCAGCAGCTTCATCTGCTTGGGCGTGTTCTCGAGCGACGCGCGAGCGGCCTTGAGCGACTCGGGCAGGAGGACCCCGAAGTCGCGGACCTCCCCCGCCCGATCCGCCACGTGCCGCGCCCAGTCGCGGATCACGGTGAGGATCGTCCCCTCGACGGGCCGCGCGATCGCCGCATACGCCGATTCGGCGGCCTTCACGACCGCGGCGCCGAAGCCGCCGGTCGAAACGCGCGGGGCATCGGGGAGCCCCTCCGAAAACCCGCAGAAGAACTGGGCCAGGATCGCGCCGGAGTTGCCGCGGGCCCCCCCGACCGCCTGGTCCGCGAGCGCGCGGGACATCTCGCGAACATGGCGCTGCCGGAGGCGGGAGATCCCGGCCGCAACCTTCTGGAGCGTGGAGGCGACGTTGGTTCCGGTGTCGCCGTCCGGAACCGGAAAGACGTTGATCTTGTTGAGGGCCTCGGCGCGCTCGGCGACGAAGTGCGCGCCCGCGATGACCGCGCGCGCGAGGCGGCGGCCGTCCAGGTACCCGATCGCGATCAAGGCTTGATCGGCGCGGGGAATCCTTCGTGCGACCGCCCGGAACGGCCCGCGGTCCGGTATTCCTCGGCGACCGCGGGAAGGCGGTCGAGGTAGAAAAGGACCACGCCGCATCCCATGCAGGCCCAGGGATAGACCTTCTCCGCTCCCCATGAAAAGAGCCCGCTCTTCCACGGCTTCTTCCAGAAATACGTCGTGTATCCGGACGTATTGCTGCGCGAGCGGAGCATGTCGCCGCCGCAGAGAGGGCATTTCCGGTGGAAGGCGTCGCTCATGGCCGAGTCCGCCAAAGATATCGCGAAAGCCACGCGGCCCGCGGCGTCATCGCCCGGGACCGCGTCTTTACGGCCTCCAGCGCAATACGAGGTTGCGCGCCGCGCCGACCTCGTCCACGCGCTTGACCGGCGTCGTATGCGGAGCGGTCCGGACGAGATCCGGGTTCTGCTCGCACTCCCGCGCGATGTCGCGCATCGCCTTCACGAACGCGTCGAGCACGGGCTTGCCCTCGGTCTCGGTCGGCTCGATCATGAGCGCCCCGTGCACGATCAGCGGGAACGACATCGTGGGCGGATGGAAACCGTAGTCCATCAGGCGCTTGGCGATGTCCACGTTCGAGACGCCGAACTCGGTCTGCTTCTTGTCCGAGAAGACGACCTCGTGCATCGAGGGGCCGTCGTACTTCAGGTGATAGACGCCGGTCAGCCCGGCGCGGATGTAGTTGGCGTTCAGGACCGCGACCTTCGCCACCTCGCCGATCCGGTTGCCGTAAGCGGCGATGTAGGAGAGCGCCCGCACGAACATTCCGAAGTTGCCGAGAAACGTCCGCAGCCGGCCGATCGACTCGGGCCGGTCGAAATCGAGGAAAAACGTGCCGTCGGCGCGGCGCTCCACGGTCGGGCGCGGAAGGAAGGGAACGAGATTCTCGGTCACCGCGACCGGCCCCGAGCCGGGACCTCCCCCGCCGTGCGGCGTCGAGAAGGTCTTGTGGAGGTTCATGTGCATGACGTCGACGCCCATGAGGCCGGGCTTGGCGACCCCGACGAACGCGTTGAAGTTCGCGCCGTCGCAGTAGAGGTAGCCGCCCTTCGCGTGGACGATTCGGGCGATGTCGAGGATGCGGTCCTCGAAGATGCCGAGCGTGTTCGGAACGGTGAGCATGAGAGCCGCGACGTCGTCCGTCATGGCCTGCTCGAGCACATCGAGATCGATCGTGCCGCGCGGGTTCGACTTGAGCTCCTTGACCGTGTAGCCGGCGAAGTGGGCGGAAGCGGGGTTCGTGCCGTGGGCCGAGTCGGGGATGAGGACCGTCCTGCGTGCCTTGCCCGTCTTCTCGAGCGCCTTGCGCACCATGAGAATGCCCGCGAGCTCCCCCTGTGCGCCGGCCGACGGCTGGAGCGTCACGCGGGAGAGACCGGTCAGCTCGGCGAGGATGCGCTCGAGCCGCCACGCGAGCTCGAGCGAGCCCTGCGACAGCGCCTCGGGCGTCAACGGATGGGCGGCGGCGAAGCCAGGGAGACGCGCCATCTCCTCGTTGGTGCGCGGATTGTGCTTCATCGTGCAGGAACCGAGCGCATAGAGACCCTGGTCGATCGAGAAGTTCAGCTTCGACAGGCGCGTGAAGTGGCGCGCCACGTCGACCTCGGAGATCTCGGTCTCCCCGGCGATCTCCCGGCGGCAGAGCCTCTCCGGGATCCCGAGGGCCGCCGGCACGTCGAGCGGCGGGAGCGAATACCCGATCTTCCCCTCGCCCGAGCGTTCGAAGACGAGTGGAAGCGGGCGCGGGTCGGGACGGCGCGGGTCGTGGGCGGCGCCGCCGGCCTTCTCGGCGATTTCGACGCTCACGCCGCTCTCTCCGCCAGCGCCGCCGCCAGGCGGTCGAGCTCGGCGCGTTCGTTCATCTCGGTGACGGCGACGAGGAACCGCCGGCGATCCGACGGCGTCATAGCGCGAGAGCGGCACGCCGCCGAGGATTCCGCGCGCGGCGAGGCGCGCGAGCAGCCTCTCCGCATCCTCGGGCGCCTCCACGAGAAACTCGTCGAAGGTCGGGCCGCCGTAGGGAATCCGGTACCCGGGAAGCTTTGCGATCTCGCCCTTGAGGTACTGCGCCTTCGCGTGACTCTGGAGGGCGACCTCCCGCAGGCCCTCCTTGCCGAGCAGCGACATGTGGATGTTCGAGGCGAGAGCCATCAGCCCCTGGTTCGTGCAGATGTTGGACGTCGCCTTCTCGCGGCGGATGTGCTGCTCGCGCGTCGAGAGCGTCAGGCAGAAGGCCCGCTGCCCCTCGGCGTCCTTCGTCATCCCGACCAGGCGGCCCGGGATCTGCCTCTGGTGCTCCGTCCGGCAGGAGAGAAACCCGAGCAGCGGTCCGCCGTTGTGCATCGGAACCCCGAGCGACTGCGCCTCGCCGCACGCGATGTCGGCGCCGCCTTCTCCGGGAGGGGCGAGCAGCGCGAGCGAGATCGCCTCGGCCACGACGGCCACCGAGAGCGCCCCCTTCGCCTTTGCGGCGGCCGACCCGGCGTTCCAGTCCTCGACGACGCCGTAGAAGTTGGGCGACTGCACCGCGACCGCGAAGGTCTTCTCGTCGACGGCGGCGGCAAGGGCCTTCGCGTCCGTGGTTCCGTCGGGTCCGAGTGGAACCTCGACGAGGTCGAGGTCGAGGTTCGAGAAGTACGTGCGCACCGTCTCGCGGTACTCCGGGTGGATGCCCGCCGAGAGCACGGCCCGGGTCTTTCCGCGCGAAAGCCGCTCGGCCATCAGCAGCGCCTCGACGAGCGCGGACGCGCCCTCGTAGAGCGAGGCATTGGCGACCTCGAGGCCGGTCAGCAGGCAGATGTGCGTCTGGAACTCGAAGATGGACTGGAGCGTCCCCTGCGAAACCTCCGGCTGGTAGGGCGTGTACGACGTCAGCCACTCGGCGCGATAGAGCATCTGGTCGGCGATCGCCGAGACGTAGTGGTTGTAGACGCCCGCACCCAGGAAGAACGCGGTGTCCCGCGCATTGGCGTTCTTCTTCGCGAGGCCGCCGAGATAGCGCCGGATCTCGATCTCCGACATCGGCGGCGGCAGGTCGGGCGCCCGGCGCACCGCGGCCGGCACCGCCGCGAACAGATCGTCGATCGACCGGGCGCCGATCGCGGCGAGCATGGCGGCCCGCTCGGCGTCGGAGGTCGGGAGAAACTTCACTTCTCCTGCTCTTCCTCGCGGACGTACTCGCCGTAGGCCTCGGCCGACATGAGCTTGCCGATCTCGACGTCGGTCGAGACCTTCAGCTTGATGAGCCAGCCGTCGCCGAACGGGTCGTCGTTGATGATCCCGGGCTCGGACACCGCGGACTTGTTGACTTCCACGACCTCGCCCGAGACCGGCGTGAACAGCTCCGAGACCGCCTTGACGGACTCGACCGTGCCGAACTCGTCGCCGGCGTCGTACATGTGGCCCGACCTCGGGAAGCTCGAGGTAGACGATCTCGCCCAGCTCCTTCTGGGCGTGCTCGGTGATGCCGATCGTGCCGACGTCGCCGTCGACGCGGACCCACTCGTGGCTGTCGGCGTAACGGAGGTCATCCGGATTTACGCTCATGCACTCCTCTTGTAGAACGGCGTCGGCACGACGCGGGCCGCCGCCTCGCGGCCGCGGATGTCGACGTGAAATTCGGTCCCGACGGCGGTCGCGGCCGATGGTAGCAGCGCGAGGCCGATCGGCTTGCCGAGCGTCGGCGAATGCGTCCCGGACGTCACGACGCCCGAGCCCGCCGCCGTCCGGGCGGGATACCCGTGCCGCGCGATGCCGCGGTCGACCATCTCGAAGCCGACGAGCTTGCGGGGCACGCCCGACTGCTTCTGCGCGGCGAGGGCCTCGCGGCCGATGAAGTCGCCCTTGCCGAGCTTGACGATCCAGCCGAGATCGGCCTCGAGCGCCGTGACCGTGTCGTCGATGTCGTTGCCGTAGAGAGCCATCTTCGCCTCGAGCCGCAGAGTGTCGCGCGCGCCGAGACCGCACGGCGCCGCGCCTTCGCTTCTTTCCTTCTTCGAGCAGCGAACGGAAGATCCGCTCGGCGTCGTCCGGGCGGCAGTAGACCTCGAATCCGTCCTCGCCGGTATACCCGGTCCGCGAGACGAGCGTCGGCGCGCCGAACACCGCCGTGTCGCGGAAGCCGTAGTACGGCAGGTCCGACGGGTCGGGCCGGGAGACGCGGGACATCAGCGCCGCGGACTTCGGCCCCTGGACGGCGATGAGCGCGTAGTCGGCGCTGCGATCCGCGACCGAGACGTCGCGGCCCGCCCGGCGAGCTCGCCCACGCGAAGTCCTTCGGGGTGTTGCCGGCGTTGACGACGAGCAGGTACGCGTCCCCCGCCTTGCGATAGACGAGCAGATCGTCGACGAAGGTGCCCTTCTCGGTCAGAAACGCCGAGTAGTGGATCCGTCCATCCGCGAGCTTGCCGACGTCGTTCGGCGTCAGGCGCTGCAGAAAGTCGAGGGCCCCCGGTCCCATGACGTCGAACTCGCCCATGTGCGAGACGTCGAAGAGTCCGACGCGCTCGCGGACGGCGCGATGCTCCTCGAGGATCCCCGCGTACTGGACGGGCATCTCCCAGCCGCCGAAGTCGATCAGCCTGGCGCCGAGCTCGCGGTGAAGAGAATAGAGCGGCGTGCGGCGAAGCGCAGTCGGGGCGGCGGCGGGGGCGGCCATCGAGATGGGGAACTTAGCACACGTCGGAAGGGAGCCGGAACCGGGACCACGGGATTCGAAACCGCGACGGCTCCCGTATCATCGGAGCATCGGAGCCAGCCCATGGATACCGACAGTCCGGCCGAACGGGCGCGCGCCGCGGCCCGCAATTGCGAAACCGCCGGCCTGACGGCCGAGGCGGACATGCTCTACCGTCTCGCGGAGAACCTGGAGGCGCGGGACCGGGCGGCCGCGGCGGCTTCGCTCGCCCGCGTTCTGATCGGCGCCGGACGCGCCGACCAGGCGCGCCCCTACGCCCTCGACGGAAACGATCCCGTCCTCGTGGCGAGGCTCCTGCTCGAGACCTACGAGTTCCGCGAGGCGCGAGGGCTCCTCGACGAAGCGCGGCGCCGGGATCCCTTCGATCCGCGCATCGCCTCGGCCCGGGGGCGGCTGGGATTTCTCGAGAAACGATTCGCGGAGGCCGTCGGAGACTTCCTCGAGGCCGCGCTGCTCAAGCCCGACGGGCTACCCGACGCCGCCGACCGCCGATTTCTTCGCGCGGCGCGCGCGCTCGCGCCCGGGCAGATCCCGGCGTGGAAGGATGCGGTCGCGGCGGCCCGGGACCGCCTGGCGGCGGAATCCGCACGGCGCGCGCCGGAGATCGCGTGGCCCGACCGGTCCGCCGATCTGCTCCGTTCCCTGATCCGGCGCGGCGCCGGGTCCTCCGAGGGCGTCCTCGAGCGGGCGCGCCGTCTCGCGGAGTTGCCCGCCCTCCAGGGCCTGGACGAGGGCGCGGTGTTTTCCGCCGCGGCGTCGGGCGAGCTGCGGAGGCTCGCTCGCGGCAGCGTGCTCTATCGCGCCGGGGACGCGGCCTCGGAGATCTCGTTCGTCGTCCAGGGCTCGCTCGAGCTCGTCCGGCCGACCCCGGTCGGCGATCAGCCGATGGGCGAGGCGCACGCGGGCGACTTCGCCGGCGAGGAAGCCCTGATCGGCGCCGCGCGGACGAGCGAGGCCCGGGCGAGCGGACCCGCGACGCTGCTCGGGTTCACCCCCGACTTTTTCGCGGCGGAACCGGGCCACGCGGCATGGCTCCGCTACCTGAGGCTCCGGCTGACCCGCCGCCTCGGCGGCTTGAACGACCTCTTTCGGAAGTTCTTCCCCGACGACGCGGTCCCGGAACGCGGACTTCCGTCGAGCGCCGCCTCCGACTCGGCTCCCGAGCTCTCGCTCGCCGACCGCTCGCGCTCGTTGACCACGGTCGGCCTCGGCGAGTCCGACCGCTTCCTCTTCGCGGTCTTCGCCGAAGAGCGCCACTATCCCGCGGGCGCGGTCCTGTTCCGCGAGGGCGACCCGGGCGGCTCGATCGCCGTCATCGCGCGAGGGCGAGTGCGCATATCGAAGCGGATCTCCGGGGGCGAGGAGGCCCTCGCGATCCTGAACCCCGGCGAGATCTTCGGAGAGATGGCGCTGCTCGACCCGGGATCCGGGCGCTCCGCCGACGCGGTCGCGCACGTGGACTCGGTCGTCCTGGAGTTGTCGCGCGAGCGCTTCGAGGCGCTCGAATCGGCCGATCCGGAAGGCTGCGCGGAGCTCTCGCTGCTGCTGTGCCGGCTCGCCGCGCGCCGGTCCGTCGAGACGGCCGAGCGGCTCGCGAGCTGGCGAATTCTCGCCGGGCCGGGTTAACCCCCGCCCGGATCAGTCCGGCTTCAGGGAGACACCGACCGTCGCCCGGTCCTTGCCGGCGTTGGGTGCGACGAGGATGCGCACGAGCTTCGGCCGGTAGCCGGAGGCGGCGATCAGGAGATCGTGCACGGCGGGACCGCCGAGCCGCAGCGGAGACGCGGAGCCAAACGCGCTGGCCGGCCCGATCTCGCGCCCGTTCTCCATGATCGTCGCCCCGGGCGGATCGACCGTGAATTCGATCGCCCCCGTCGTGCGGTCGGTCGGCGCGGACAGGTGGTCGTAGGCGACGCGGTCGCGGCGATCCATCTCCTGGTCGATCGACGGCGAGTCCCTGTCGGCGTCGTCCGCGACGTCGATCTCGACGACGAGCGGCCGGTAACCCGGAAGCTCCATCCGCACGTAGTGCGTTCCCGGCCGCGGAAACTCGAGCTCGCGCCCGCCGCCCCGGTTGTCCCAGTCGTCGGCGATCCCGATGTACCGGCCGTCGAGGTACAGCCGCGCCTGGTCCGGGCTCGACGTGAAACGCACGGCCCGCCGGGTCCGATACTCGGCATCGACGCGATCGGGCTTCGAGGGCGCCGCCGGGGCAGCCGGCGGAGGCGGCGCGGGCGCGACGGCGACGGCGGGCGGCGCCGAAGCGGTCGCCCGGCGGCGAGGCGTCGTCCGGGGCCGGGGCGCCGTGGCAATGGCCGTGACCGCGGCGCTCTCCGACGGAGCCGTCGCGGCCGGCGCCGGCGCGGCGGTGGGAGGCGCCTGTGCGGGCGAGGGGATCGGAGCCGCGGCCGCCGCGGCGATCGTCGGCGCCGCCGTCACGCTCAGCGCCGCCTCGGGCGGCCGAACCGCCGGCTCGCGGCGTTGGCGCAGGAAGTAGAACGACACGGCGATCAGAACGGCGAGCGCGCCCAGGATGACCGGCATGCCGCTGCGGCGGGGCGGCGAGGGAACCGGCGAGGGCGAAGTCGAAGCGGAGGACGGAATCGTGGGAGGCGCGTGCGGCACGGGCGCCGTCGCCGCCGCGACCGCGGCCGGGCCCGCCGCACCCGCGATCGCCTTCCGCGTCAGCTCGGACTGCCGCTGGATCTTCTCGATGCGGGCGAGCTCCCGGACGAACTCGTGCGCGTCGGCCGGACGGCGGTCGGGCGACTTCGCGAGCAGGCGGGCGACGACCTCGCGGCTCGCCACCGGCAGGTCCGACTTCCACTCGAGGGGATCGCGGGGCTCCGTGTGCAGGATCTGATACACGAGCGTCGTGATGGACTCGCCCGGAAAGGGGCGCGCTCCCGTCAACAGCTCGTAGAGGACGATGCCGAGCGAAAAGAGATCCGAACGGCCGTCGAGCTTCTCCCCCTTGACCTGCTCGGGCGACATGTACGCGGGACTCCCGACCATGTGGCCCGCGCGGGTCAGCTCGGAGGTCGTCGCCTCGGTGAACTTCCCGATCCCGAAGTCCGTGACCTTCACGCGGCCGTCGGCGCCGACGAGGATGTTTCCCGGCTTGACGTCGCGGTGCAGCACGCCACGCTCGTGGGCGTGTCCGAGGGCCTCGGCGACCTGGCGCACGATCGCGACCCTCACGGCGAGCGGCAAGGCGTCCACCGCGCCCAGGTAGCGGGTCAGCGGCCGGCCGTCCACGTACTCCATCGCGATGAAGCACACCTCGCCGGCGCGGCCGACGTCGTAGACCGTGACGATGTTGGGGTGCTGGAGGCGGCCCCCGAGCCGGGCCTCCTTCAGGAACCGGGCTTCGAGCTCCGCGGCGGTCTCGCCGCCGAGATTCTCCGGACGAACGGTCTTGATCGCCACGGACCGTCCGATGTCGGGATCGTGGGCGAGGTACACGACGCCCATCGCGCCCTGGCCGAGAACGGAAGCGATTTGAAACCGGCCGAGCTTGGACCCGGCGGGCAGGAAGCTCATTCGTCCGCGTTTTCGGAGAGGTTCCGCTCGGCGTCCTTCTCCCGTTCGGCGAGCAAGGCGCGCGCCTCGGCGGCGCGGTCGGGCGGCACCATGACCCGCGCGTGACCCATCGCTCCGGTCGTCTCCGGGAAGGACGAAGCCGCCGGCCCTTCGATCTCACAGGGAATGTCCTCGGACTCGAGAAGGCCGGCGATGATCTCCGCCTCCTCGTCCTCGGCGACCGCCGCCACCTCGATCCAGTCTTCCGCGCTGTCGTCCTCGACCAATGGTCCTCCTCGCTCGTCCTCGCTCGTCCTGGCTACCGCAGCAGGCGCAGCAGCGACGTCCCTCGCTCGAGCACACGGCCGACGACGGCCGACCATGGCGCGCCGGCCTCCCGGCAGCGAGCCGCGAACCGCTCGGCCTCGGCCTCGGGCAGCGCGACGAGCAGCCCGCCCGACGTCTGGGCGTCGGACACGAGCAGAAAGTCGTCTTCACCGACTCCCTCGCCGACCTCGGCGCGGCTGTGCAGGTTGCGCGCGTTCAGCCGCGATCCGCCCGGGGCCACCCCGTCGGCAACGAGCCGCCGCGCCTCCGAGAGGAGCGGAATCCGCGCCATCGAGAACTCCGCCGTCGTGTTCGAGGCCGCCATCATCTCGTGGGCATGACCGAGCAAACCGAAGCCCGTCACGTCCGTGACCGCGTGGATGTCGAATCCGTCCATCGCCTCGACGGGCGCGCGATTGAGCGTGCACATGACGGCGACCGCCTCCTCGAGCGCGGCGTCCGAGAGCTTGCGGGTGGTACCGGAGGCCGCGGCGGAGTCCGAGCGCCCGGCCCGGATCGTCACGCCCATCCCGAGGGGCTTGGTCAGGACCAGGGCGTCTCCCGGGAGCGCTCCCGCGTTTCGCGTCACCTTCGCTTCGTCCACGACGCCCGTCACCGAGAGCCCGTAGAGCGGAATGTCGTGGTCGATCGAGTGGCCTCCGGCCACGACCGCACCGGCTTCCGCGACCTTCTCCGCCCCGCCCCGGAGAATCTCCTCCAGAACCTCGCCGGGCAGGACCTTCATCGGGAAGGCCACGACGGCGAGCGCCAGGACGGGCCGGCCCCGCATCGCGTAGATGTCGGACAGCGCGTTCGTCGCCGCGATCCGCCCGAAGAGGCGCGGATCGTCCACGACCGGAGTGAAGAAGTCGATGGTCTGGACGATCGTGTGGCCGCCGCCGAGCCGGTAGACCGCCGCGTCGTCCGATTCGGCGTTGCCGACGAGCAGGTTCGGATCCTTCGGCGCCGGAAGGCGCGCCAGCAGGGCCGACAGGTCGAACTGCCCGATCTTGCAGGCGCAGCCTGCACTCGAGGCGAAGCTCGAAAGGGCGGGATGCGTCGCGGTCCCGGTCGTCATCGGGAGGATTCTAGTCCCGGCGCCTGATGAGGGGAGACGCCTCGCTCACCGACGTTCCCTCTCTCGTCCGTCGGGCCGCGAAGCGGCCTGCTCAAGGTCCGAGCTTAGTCGTCGTCGCCGCGCAGCAGGAAGCCGAGGACGAAACCGGCCGCGGCCGACACCGCCAGCGCGGTGCCCGGGTTTTCGCGGACGTACTCCCGGACGTCGTCCCACACGTACCCGTAATCCTTCTCCAGCTTTTTCGCCGCCGTGGCGACCGTCTTGCGAACGTCCGCGCTGACGTCGTCGAACTGGTCGCGCGCCTTCCCGTAGGAGTCGCCCAGCACCTCCTTGGTGCGGTCGATCTTCTCTTCCACGAAGTCCCGGGCGCGATCGAACGGGGTTTCTTTCGCCATGTGCACCTCCGCGTGCGAAGAACCGGCATCATATACCCTTGGCTCACCGGATTTCGGGAGTCGGATTTCGGATTTCCGATTGGAGATCTCGGACTTGGGATTGCCGAAATTGAAGAAAACGACGGAGATCCGCCGGGAGTGGGCCGGCTGGTCGATCCTCGAGGTCGCCAAGGACACGTTCCGCGGCTTCCGCGCCGACCGGGGCTTCGATCTCGCCGGCTCGCTCGCGTTCACGACCCTCCTGACGGCCGTGCCGCTCTTCGCCGCCTTCTCCATATTCCTCGTCACGTTCTTCCGGGAGAACGACGAGCAGATCCTGTCGATCGTCAACGTGCTGCTGCCCTACCAGTCGGCGCACCTGACGCAGAGCCTTCGCGACTTCATCGCCGAATCGACCGCGATCTCCGGTGTCGGCCTCGCCCTCGTCATCATCGCCTCGGTTCGCCTGATTTTCGTCGTCGAGGGCGTCTTCAACGCGGTCTGGGGCGCGCCTCGGCGGCGCATGAGCGTCCGGCGCGTCGTCATCTATACCTTCGCCCTCGTCGCCCTCGGCCTGATTCTCGGCGGCGCCAGCTGGGGGATGCGCACCGTCCGCCACTCGGTGGACGTGGACTCGGCCGTCAAGGCGCTGCTGCTCGCCGCGGCGCCGTTTCTCCTGAAGGCGATCCTGCTGACGCTGCTCTTCCGGTTCCTGCCGAACGCCCGCGTGCGATGGGCAGGGGCGGCCGTCGGCGGCTCGGCCGTGGCGCTCGCCCTCGAGCTCCTGCGGCTGGGGTTCGGGGTCTACGTCGAGGCGATGATGCGGATGAACCTGATCACCGGCACGATCGGGTTCGTCTTTCTCGCCATCCTGTCGCTCTACCTGGCCTGGGCGCTGATCCTCATCGGCGTGGAGCTGACGCACGTCCTGCAAACGCACGTGGCCCGCGCGGCGGGAGGGCTCGCGGGACAGGGCCGGGCGGAGCGCGCGATCCGGATGCTCCTGCGGATGTCCTCGGCCGAGGCGACGCCGGTCGCGGCGATCCAGCCCGACCCCGACACGCCGCCCGCCGAGACGCTGGCGATCCTCGGCGACCTGGAGCGGGCGGGGCTCGTCACCGGCGACGAAACCCTGGGTTTCCGCCTCGCCCTGTCGAGCCGCAAGATCACGGTCGGCGCCGTGGTGGAGGCCCTGACGCCGGAGCTGTATCACGTGAGCCCGCATCGCGAGGATCGCGTCTCGCTCATCCTCGAGCCTCTCTTCTTCCGTCTCGAGATGGAGCGCCGGTCCCTGTTCGGCGCCACGCTCGCCGAGCTGAAGCGCCGGTCCTAGACGGCGTCGTCGGCGGGCTTTGGCCGCAGAACCTTCAGAAGCGGCGGCGCGACGAAAGTCGTCAGAAAGACCGCCACGAGCACGGACACGAACACCGGCTCCGACAGAGCCTTCGTCGAAAGCCCGACCGAGGCGAAGATGAGACCCACCTCGCCCCGTGGAACCATGCCAGCGCCGATGAACGCCCGGCGCACGCCGCCCCAGGCGCAGAAGCCGGCCGCGAACTTGCCGAGGAAACCGATTCCCGTCAGGAGCAGGCCGAGGAGGAGCGCCGGCCGGTTCTCGGCGACCATCGGGTTCAGGAGCTTCACGTCCACCGCGGCGCCCACGGACACGAAGAAGACCGGCGCGAAGATGTCGACGACCGGCTTGAGCGCCTCGTCGATGTCGTGGCGGCGGTTGGTGCGCGCGAGCGCCATCCCGGCGGCGAAGGCCCCGACGATGGGCGCCGATTCCGCGGCCTTGGCCGCCCAGGCGATCAGGAGCGCGAACGCCACCGACATCGCACCGAGCACGCCGCGGACGCGGGCCCGTCCCACGATCCCGAGGAGACGGCGGCCGAGAGGAATGCCCAGGGCGACCGCGGCGACGAGAAAGCCGATCGCCAGGCCGGCGGACTTGAGGACGACCCCCGCGTCGACGGTGCCCCCTCCGGCGATCTTCGAAACGATCGCGAGCACCACCAGACCGAGTACGTCGTCCACGATCGCCGCCCCGAGGATGATCTGGCCCTCGCGGGTCGCGAGGACCTTCAGCTCCGAGAGAACCCGGGCCGTGATGCCAATGGACGTCGCCGTCAGCGCCGCTCCGACGAACGCCGCGGTCATCGTCGAATGGCCGAGCGCCCGCGTGACCGCGTAGCCGCCCGCGAACGGAAGCAGCATGCCGGCGAGCGCGACCGAGAGCGCCGGCGCTCCGACGCGGGCCAGGTCCTCGAGGTTCGTCTCGAGACCGACCTCGAAGAGGAGCAGCGCGACGCCGATCTCGGCGAGCACGAGGACGGCGTCCGAAAGGGGCACGAGGCCGAGCACCGACGGGCCCAGGATCACGCCCACCGCGAGCTCTCCGAGGACGGCCGGCTGGCCGACCCGCTCGGCCAGCTCACCGAACAGCTTCGCCCCCGCGAGCGCCGCCGCGAACGCGAGAAACAACACGCCCACGTCCAGCCCGTGTTCCATGCGCGGATCCTAGTCCATTCGATCTAAGCTCATCCTCGATGCCGGCTGCTGCGTCGAGGTCGAACCCCTGGGTCGTCGCCGCCGCCCTCCTCGCCGCCCTTCTCGCGCTTTCGTCGCTCCTGATCCGGCCGCCCGTCGTGGGGCTCGCGGACAACGGCGACTACATCCGGGTCATGGGTTATGCCGGCTTCGATCATTCGACCGAGGCGTGGAACGATCGATATCTGTCGTTTCTCCGCACGACCTATCGGGTCCTTCCGATCGGCTGGTTCCGCAGCGGCTACCTCTCGTCGGAGACCCTGCTGGCGCTCGCGGCGCGCCTCGCCGTTCGGCATGGAGACCTCTTCGACCTGCGCGCCCTCGCGGCGATTCACGTCGGGCTGCTCCTGCTCGGCATCGCCCTTCTCCTGCGAGCGTGCCGGGAGCTCGAACCCGCGGCTCAGATCCTGGGAGCCCTTCTCCTCGTCTTCTTCTTCACGGACGTCGGCTACGCCGCACCGTTCAACTCCTTCTACAGCCAGACGGCGTCGCTCCTCTTTCTCATGCTCACCGCCGGCGTCGCGGCGGATGCGATCCGGCGGGGCGGCCTCGACGGGCCGTGGCGGACGGCGGCGTACTTCCTCTGCGCGGCGGCCTACGTCACCTCGAAGCCGCAGGAGGCGATCCAGGGGCCGATCCTCGCGGTCCTCGGCGTGCGGCTCGCCGGGGGCGCGGACGGTCGGCGCTCTCGCCGCGCGGCGGTCCCTCTCGCCATCGGGCTCTGTCTCCTTTCCGTCTGGTACGGCCGCCGGACACCCGTCTCGCTTCGCGAGGCCGCGCTCTACCAGGTCGTGTTCGCCGAGGTGCTGCCCCACTCTCCGGATCCCTCCGCCGACGCCGCCGCGCTCGGCCTCGACCCGGACTGGCTGCGGTACTCCGGAACGAACGCGTTTCAGGCCGACACACCGCTCCTCGATCCCGCCTTCCGGATCCGGTT
Organism: uncultured Acidobacteriota bacterium; assembly: GCA_963738945.1. GTDB lineage: Bacteria > Acidobacteriota > Thermoanaerobaculia > UBA5066 > Gp7-AA6 > DAHUXD01. The sequence goes on along the minus strand of CAVTYD010000002.1, from coordinate 175,301 downwards.
CCTGAAGGCGATCGGTTATCGAAAGATTCTCGGGTTCTACGCGCGCCGCCCGAACCGCTTCGCCGAGCGCGTCCGCCGGATCTCGCGCAAGCTCTGGACGCTGCGCCCGAGCTACGGGAACCTGGAGAGATCCGAGGCGCATCCGAGGCGCACGCTGACCGATCGCTGGTCCGCATGGAGCCGCTGGCGACTCCGGCTCTTCGGCTCACAGCCGATCGCCTGGCTGATCCTCTTACTCGGCGGAAACGCGGCCTGGAGCCTCGCGACGTACCGGCAGGCCACGCCCCGGGGCCGTCTCCTCCGCGAGACGATTCTCGCGGCGGTCGTCATGTCCGCGACGGCGTTCTTCGTCTGCCTGCTCACGAACGCCCCGCCCGACTTCTCGCGCGTCTTCTACGTCGCGGAAGCTCTCTGCGACCTGCTGATCGTCGCCGACGCCATGGGAATCGCTCAGGCCGCGGCGGCCCGACGAGCGGCCTGACCTCCGTTTGCCGGTGCTCGAGCGCCGTGCTATTCTCCGCGCCCTCTTCCGCGTGGGGCTGTAGCTCAGTTTGGGAGAGCGCGTGAATCGCACTCACGAGGTCGCCGGTTCGATCCCGGTCAGCTCCACCAATACCGTCGCCTCCGCTCGCTTCGGGATCTGCGCGCCCATTCGGGCGCGCACCGGCCGGCGGCTCGCGCAAAGGCGCTCGACCGCCGGCCTGATCCCCGCGCTCGCTCCGGCTCCCGCGGCGCGAGCCTCCACCCTCGCTTCGCTCGGGTGACTTCTCACGCCGCGAGCTTCACCGACAGTGCCGCGCATCGAGTCTTACTCCCTCGCCCCCCGTAAGGCGGGAGCGGGGGTGCGCGAGGGGTCTCCCCTCGCCGACATGGAGGGCCGGCCGCGGCCAAAGGCCGCGTCTCGCGCAGCGAGCGGGCGGCATGGGGTGAGGGGGAGAGCGCAGCAGAGACAAGCGTGAAGCGGGAACCCAATCGCCCGTCCGACCGAACGCGGCACCTACAGGCTCAGCACGCCCTCGCGTCCGCGCAGCAGGGCGATGGTCCCGACGAGGATCATCACGACGCCGTTTGCGACCAGGACCCGGGGTGCGGTGAAGAGGCTCGCGAGCGCTCCGGCGGTGAGGTTGCCGAGGGGCATCGCGCCGCGAAACGCGAGCGAGTAGACCGAGACGACGCGCCCGCGAAGACGGTCGTCCACGTTCGACTGGACGAGGGTCATGAAGAGCGCGAAGACGACCATGAGCGCAGCCCCCGCGAGGGCGAGCAGCACGTACGAGACGAGCGGGGTCCGGGAAACGGCGAAGCCCGCCATGAGGCCGCCGAAGAGCATCTGCATCCCGACCGCCAGCGCTCCCTTGCGGCGGACGTTGCCGAAGGCGGCGACGCCCATCGCACCGAAGATCGCGCCGACGCCGAAGGCCGCCAGCAGAATGCTGTAGCCCTTGGCGTCGCGATGGAACACGGTGCGCGCGAAGACCGGAAGGAACGTCACGAGCGGCATCGCGCAGAAGCTGCCGACGAAGGAGAGGACGATCAGGCCCCTCAGGGCTCGCGCGTCGCGAACCGCGGAGAGGCCCGTCTTGAGGCTCGCGAGAACCCCTTCCTTCGGAGCCACGGTGCCGCCTCCCCGCTTCAGCAGGAGCAGGGCGACGATCGGCGCGAGGAACGACACCGAATTCAGCCCGAAGCAGGCGGCGGCGCCGAGCTTGTAGAAGGCCACGCCGGCGAGCACCGGTCCGATCACGCGCGCGAGATTGAACTGGATGGAGTTGAGGGCGACGGCGTTCGGAAGATCTTCGCGGTCCACGAGCGTGGGCACGAGCGCCTGATACGCGGGGCCGCCGAAGGACTGGGCGAGTCCGACCACGAACGACAGCGTGAGGATCATCCAGACCTGCACTCCGTGCGCGAGAAGCAGCACGGCCAGCAGCGCCGCGCTCGCCATCTGGACGTACTGCGACCGCAGCAGAATGCGACGGCGATCGACGCGATCGGCCATGACGCCGCCGAAGAGCGAGAAGAGCAGGTACGGCGCGTCGCCCAGGAAGGCGTCCAGGCCCAGGAGGAAGGCCGACCCCGTCATCGTCAGGATCAGCCAGTTCTGCGCGACCTCCTGCATCCACGTGCCGACGCTCGACGTGAACGCGCCCGCCCACATGAGGCGAAAATCGCGGTACGTGAAGGCCTTCAGCGTGTTTCGCAAGCGCGCGTAGCTTATGCCGGGGGCGGGGACGCGAGACTGGCCCGCTCGCCGGGCCGACTCGACCGTAATACGCTCTCGCCGGGGAATCCGGTTCGGCGCGCCCGCGTTGACTTCAGATCGAGGAGGAGACCATGGCGAAAGCGACGTTCGGAGCGGGATGCTTCTGGGGAGTCGAGGAGGAATTCCGCAAGGTGGCGGGCGTGCGCAACACCGCCGTGGGCTACAGCGGCGGCTCCCTCGAGAACCCGACCTACAAGGATGTCTGCACGGACGGCACGGGCCACGCCGAGGTCGTCGAGGTGGACTACGATCCGGCGAAGGTCTCGTACGACCAGCTCCTCGACGTCTTCTGGAACGGTCACAACCCGACCCAGCTCAATCGCCAGGGGCCCGACGTCGGCACGCAGTACCGCTCGGTCATCTTCTTTCACTCGCCCGAGCAGCAGGCCGAGGCGCAGGCCTCGAAGGAGCGGCTCGAGAAGAGCGGCCGCTTCCCCCGCTCGATCGTCACGCAGATCGTGCCCGCCGAACCGTTCTGGCGAGCCGAGGAGTACCACCAGCGGTACTTCGAGAAGCGCGGCGGCGGCTCCTGCCACGTCTAGGACATATCGCTTCGACGACCCATCCCGGTCTTCGGCCGGCCGCTTTTCGGTATAGGATCCGCCGGATCGAATACCGCACCGGCGCGCCGCGACGGCGGCCGGACTTCACAGACAAGGAGAAGAGGTCATGAAGAAGATTCTCGTCCTTTCCCTCGCCGCCGGGATCGCCGCCGCCTCGGCCGGAGCCCAGGACAAGACCGGCCAGTCGACGCAGATGTCGGACGGAGGCCAGCAGGCACTCAACATCGCCCGCTACAAGATGGCCCTGACCGACGCCCGCAAGAAGCTCTTCGCGGCCGGGATGAGCGAGCTGACGCCGCAGCAGCTCGAGACGTTCTGGGGCGTGTACGCCGATTTCGAGAAGGAGCAGGACGCGGTCACCTCGGCACGCGTGGATCTCGCCAAGAAGTACGCCGACAACTTCCAGAATCTCTCCGACTCCGACATCACGAGCCTCGTCACCGACTCCGCCAACCTGCAGAAGAAGACGACCGACCTGCGCGTCAAGTACTACGGAGTCCTCGCGCAGAAGATCAACGCCCACGCCGCGGGCCGCTTCGCGCTGATCGACGACTTCACGACGACGGCGGGCCGGCTGAACCTGCTCAACCAGCTTCCGATTCCGACCGGCGACACCGGCAAGTAGGGCTCGCTCAGCTCCTCGGCCGGCGCGCGAGGCGCTCCCGGATCACGGCGAGCGCCTCGCTCCGTTCGGCTCCTTCGAGGGGGAGCCGCGGCGGCCTGACCCTCTCGGACCCGATCCCGCACTCCTGCTGCGTCAGCTTGATGAGCTGCACGAACTTCGGCACGACGTCGAGGCGCAGCAGCGGAAGAAACCACTCGTAGAGCGCCCGCGTCTCGGCCGCGCGTCCTGCCGCGGCGAGGTCGAAGAGGCGGACCGATTCGGCGGGCAGGGCATTGACGAGACCGGCGATCCAGCCGACGGCTCCCGCCGCGATGCCTTCCACGATGAGGTCGTCCACGCCGACGAAGAGGGCGAGTCGGTCGCCGCACAGCGTCCGGATCTCGGTGATCCGCCGGACGTCGGCGCTCGACTCCTTGACGGCCACGAGGTTGCCGTGCCGCGCGGCGAGTTCCGCGACGTCGGCGGGCAGCGCGTCCGTCCCGTAGGCGATCGGATTGTTGTAGAGCATGCACGGCAGGCCGGTCGCGGAAACGACCGCCGAGAAGTGCGCCATCATCTCGCGGCGGTCCGGACGGTAGACGTACGGCGGAAGGACCATCAGCCCGTCGCAGCCGCTCTCCGCCGCCATCCGCGCCGTGGCGACGGCTTCCGGCGTCGAGAGCGCCGCGACGCCGGCGAGGAGCGCGGCCCGCCCCGACAGCACGGCCCGGCAGGTCCGGAGCACGGAGGCCTTCTCGTCGAGAGTCAGCGCGCCGGACTCCCCGAGCGAGCCGAGCGGCACGAAGCCGCGGCAGCCGGCAGCGAGCATCGCCTCGACGTGCCGGGCCAGGAAAGCGAGATCGACCGAGAGATCCTCTCGGAAGGGAGTCGTGATCGCCGGGAAGACGCCGCGCCACTCCATCGTCGCTCCTCACTCCCCCGCGGCGGCCAGGTCGCCGATCCGGGCCGGCCGAACGGGCGGCCGTACCGTATCCGAATCCCAACCGAAGAGAAACTCGAGAGCCGGGCTGCAGATGCGTCCCTGGCACGGGCCCATGCCGGCCCGCGTCGCGAGCTTGGCCTCGCGCGAGCTCGCGCATTCGTCGAAGGCGCCGAGAGGTACGTCCTCGCAACGGCAGACGATCGTGCCGGCCGTGGCCAGCGCCTTCAGCTCGCCCCGCAGACGGAAGGCCGAGCCCATTTCGGAGGCGAGGCGGCGGCCGGCCGCGCTCCGCCTCGCGAGCCGCCGCTCGGCATCGCGATCGCGCCCGGAGACCGCCAGCCCCGCGATCTCGCCTTCCGCGAGGGCGACCTCGACGCCCGCGACGCCGCACGGCTCCCCCGCGCACGACACGTCCGGCAGGCTGGTCTGCTGCCGCGAATCCACGACGACCGCCCCGCTTCGCATGGCGCAGCCGAGCAGCCGCGCAAGCTCCGTGTTCGCCACGAGGCCGTAGCCGATGGCGAGCAGGTCGCAGGGAATCTCCCTCGACCGCCGGCCGTCGGTCGCGACGACGGCCTCGAGGCGCTCCGAACCGAGGGCACGAGCGATCCACCAGCCGGCGCGGTACGGCGAACGCGCGAACGCCGAGCGGTAGCGAGCCGCCTCGCGCAGCTTCCCGGGGGAGCGCCACAGGCTCACGGCGAAACCCGCGATCGCTCGAGCGCTGGCCTGCTCCGCCACCAGCGCGATTCGGGCGCCGGCCTTCGACAGCGACGCCGCCACGGGGAGCAGCAGAGGACCCGATCCGGCGACGACGGCCGAGCGTCCCTGAAAATTCGCGCCCGACTTCCAGAGCGCCTGCGCGCCGCCGGCGCCCATCACGCCGGGCAGGGTCCAGCCCGGGAACGGGAGGAAGAGCTCACGGGCGCCCGTCGCGAGGATCACCCGGCGTGCGGTCACCGACACGACGCGCCCCGCGCCTTCGGCGGCGAGGCGAAATCCGTTCGCCTCCCGCACCGCGTCGAAGACGGAGGCTCCCGAAAGCAGCCGGGCGCCCGACCGCCCGAGCCGCTCGATCCAGCGCCGCGCTGCGGCCGGGACGTGCGGCGGGCGGTGGCGGTAGATCTGGCCGCCCGGGGCGAGCCCCTCGTCGAGCACGATCGTCGAGGCCCCGGACTCGGCGGCACGGCAGGCCGCGGCGATGCCGGCCGGTCCCCCTCCGACGACCGCGACGTCGGCGTCGAACGTCTCCGGCGCCCCACGGACCGCGGACGGCGCATCGCGGAGGACTCGCGCCCCGGTCGCGACCTCCATTCCGTCCCGGACGCTTTCCACGCAGGCCCGCCGGTGCGGCTCGCCGTCGATCGTCACGCGACACTCGAAGCAGACTCCCATCGCGCACAGGGCACCGCGAGGCTCGCCGGCCACCGACTCCCGCAGAGACACGACGCCCTGGCTGGCGAGCGCCGCGGCAGCCGTGACTCCGGGCTCGGCCGCGATCCGCCTGCCGTCGAGGATCAGCTCAGGCATGCGCCGCGGAAAACGGGCGGGTCGGCAGGTACGGCTTCGGATCGATCGGGCTCGCTCGTCCGAGCATCGCGTCGGCGATCAGCCGGGCCGTTCCGAGCGCCGTCGTGATGCCCAGCCCTTCGTGTCCGGCGGCGATCGAGAGGCCCTCCGTCGCCGGCCAGAAGCCGATCAGCGGAAGATTGTCCGGGGTGGCGGGGCGAAAGCCCGTCCACGTCCGGATCGCCGAGAGCCCCGCGAGCGCCGGAACGAACGCGAGCGCGCGCCGGATCATCCGGTCGCGGATGCGGCGGTTGACGGCCGGATCGAAGCCGACGAACTCGCGCGACGAGCCGAGCAGCATCTGGCCGGTCGAGCGCGGCTGCAGATTGAACGCGACCGATTCCGCCGAGGCTCCGTGCGCGCTCGAGAGATAGCCGAGCTCGACGAGCTGATGCCGGCAGAAACCCGGATAGCGGTCGGTGATCACGAGGTGGCCCTTGCGCGGCGCAACGGGAAGTCCGGGCGTCAGCAGCGGTGCCGCCGTGCCCGCGGCGTTGACGACGAACTGCGCGTCGAAGGTTTCCTTCGGCGTCACCACCCGGCGCGGGCCGATCACCGAGGCCTCCGCCCCGGCGACGAACCGCGCGCCGCGGCGGACCGCCCGGCCGAGCAGCCATCGGGCGGCCTGGATCGGATACACCACGCGGTCGCCCGGGACGCGCAGGGCACCCGCGAGCCCCGGACGCAGGTTCGGCTCCGCCTTCTCGAGGGCGGAGGAATCGAGCTCCTCGACCTCGACGCCGCGGGTCCGGTAGAGCGTCGCCTTGCGCCGCACGGCTCCCATTTCCGCCTGATCGGCGGCGATCCAGAGCGTCCCGGTCCTCTCGTCCTCACAGGCCCGCGGCATTTCCGCCGCGAGCTCCTCCCACAGATCGCGCGAGAGGCGAGTCAGCGCGAACTGCGCGTCGGAATCGTCCATGACGACGATGTGCCCCATCGCGGCCGCCGTGGCGCCCGAGGCGGCGAACCGGGACTCGAGCACGGCGACCGAGAGACCCGCCGAAGTCAGCGCATCGGCGCACGCGGCTCCGACGACCCCGGCGCCCACGATGACGGCATCAACCGCCATGACCCCCGAGGCCGTGGCGGAACGGATCGCGCGGATCGAAGTACAGCGTCGTCTTTCCCGTGATGTACGCGCGGCCCTCGATCCTCGGGACGAGCTCGCTGCCGCGCTGCTCGAGCCAGCCCGTGAACAGGCTTCCGCTGATGGACTCCTGACGCCAGCGCTGGCCGGGCGCGAGCTCGCCGCGGGCGTGGAGCGAGGCCATCTTCGCCGAGGTCCCGGTGCCGCAGGGCGAGCGGTCGTAGGCCCCCCCCGGGCACATCACGTAGTTCCGGCTGTCGGCGTCGGGCCGGGACGGCGGCCCATAAAGAATGACATGGTCCACCGGGGCGTGCCGCTCGCCCATGACCCCCTGCTGGAGGAGCGCCCGCTGGATGGCGAGCGTGACCGAACGCAGCCGCTCCCGGTTCGAAGGCTCGACCGTCTCACCGTCCGGCCGGGCGAGGAAGAACCAGTTCCCGCCGTACGCGACGTCGCCCGTGACGGAGCCGACTCCGGGGACCTCGACCTCGACGTCGAGCCGGTGGCACCGGGCCGGGACGTTCTCGATCGTGACGCTTCCGTTGACGGCGAGCTCGGCGCCGACCGTCCCCGCCGGCGTGTCGAGCTTCACGATTCCCGGGCTGATGCGCCCGAGGTACTCGAGGGTTCGCACGACGCCGATCGTGCCGTGGCCGCACATCCAGAGAGGCCCGACGTTGTCGAAGAACACGACGCCGGCGGCGGCGCCCCGCGATACCGGTGGCGTCAGCAGCGCCCCGACGAGGGCGTCGTGGCCGCGCGGCTCGAGCACCGCGCCTCGCCACAGCGGATCGAATCGGCGGCCCAGCTCCTCGCGCCGCTCCTCCATCGACGAGGCCTCGAGCTCCGGCCAGCCGCCGACGACGACGCGAGTCGGCTCTCCCTCGGTATGGGAGTCGACGACTTCCAGGGTTTCCGGAAACGCGGGCGGCTTCACAGGGGCTCCCGCGTCAGTCCTCCATCCACGAGCCTCCAGAGGCCCCGCGAATTCGAGTCCTGGAGCTCCTCGGGCAGGGCGCTCTGCGGAAAGTCCTGATAGCAGACCGGGCGCGCGAAGCGCTCGATCGCCGCCGTGCCGACGGAGGTCGAGCGGGAGTCGGTCGTCGCGGGGTAGGGGCCGCCGTGCTGCATCGCGGGACAGACCTCGACGCCGGTGGGAAAACCGTTGAAGACGAGACGGCCGACGCGGCGCCGGAGGACCGGCACGAGCTCGGCGAAGTCGGCGAGGTCCTTGTCGGTCGCGTGGATCGTGGCGGTCAGTTGGCCGCGAAGGCCGCGGGCGAGCTGGAGCAGCTCCGGCCTCGACGCGCAGCGCACCGCGACGGTCGCCGGCCCGAAGATCTCGTCCGCGAGCCGTGGATTTTCGGACCAGGCTCGGACGTCGGTCAGCAGGAGCGCCGCGGCGGCCTCGGTTTCCGGATGCGCGCCCGAGCCTTCCGCCCGGGCCGCGATCGTCACGCCCGCCATTCTCGCCACTTCGCCGACGCCGCGGTCGTATCCGGCCTTGATCCCGCCGTGGACCATCGTGCCGGGCGGAGTGGCGCGCAGCAGCCCTCCCGTTTCCTCGAGAAACGCGCTCGAGGCCGGCGAGTCGATGAGGAACACCAGGCCCGGGCTCGTGCAGAACTGTCCGGACCCGAGGGTCACCGAGGCCGCCAGCGCTCGGGCGATCGACGACGGGCGCTCGGCGATCGCGCCCGGCAGGATGAAGACCGGGTTGGAGGAGCCCATCTCGGCGTAGACCGGAATCGGCTCGGGCCGCAGAGCCGCCGCGTCGAACAGCGTGCGCCCGGCCGCGAGCGATCCCGTGAAGCCGACGGCGCGAATCGCCGGGTGCGTCACGAGCGTGATGCCGACCTCGGGCGAGCCGCCGTGCAGGAGACCGAAGACTCCCTCGGGCATTCGCGTCTCGCGCGCGGCCGTCCGGATGGCGCCGCCCACGAGGTCGGAGGTGCCCGGATGCCCCGGATGCGCCTTGACGACGACCGGGCACCCGGCGGCGAAGGCGGAGATCGTGTCTCCGCCGGCGACGGAAAAGGCGAGCGGAAAATTCGAGGCGCCGAAGACCGCGACGGGACCGAGGGGAACGAGCATGCGGCGGATGTCGGGGCGGGGCGCCGGCTTGCGGTCGGGAACGGCGCGGTCGATGCGCGCGCCGACCCACGAGCCTTCTTCGATCAGGTCCGCGAAGAGAAGGATCTGGCTGACGGTCCGCGCCCGCTCGCTCTCGAGGCGCGCGGCCGGCAGGGCGGTCTCCGCCGCGGCGCGCTCGAGAATGCGGTCGCCGAGGGCCAGGACCCTCTGGGCGATCGCGCGCAGGAACTCCGCCCGCCGCGAGGCCGCGAGCGCGGCGTAGGCGTCGAAGGCCCGCTCGGCCGCGCGAGCCGCGGCGTCGATCTCACCCGGGCTCGCCTCGACGAATTCGCCTTCGAGGAGCTCGCCCGTCGCCGGATTGCGCGCCCGCAGAACCGCCCGGCCTTCCACGGCGCTCATGACGTCTTCCGCGAGGCGATCCAGTCGCGGACCTGCCGGTCGAGCACCGTCAGGGGAACGGCGCCGTTTTCGAGGACGACGTCGTGAAAGGCCCGGATGTCGAAGTTCGGGCCGAGGGCCTCCTCGGCCAGCCTGCGGAGCTCGCGGATCTTCAACTCTCCCATCTTGTAGCAGAGAGCCTGGCCCGGCCAGGAGATGTATCGATCGATCTCGGTCTCCACCTCGTGGGACGAGAGCGCCGTGTGCGTCTCGAGGTACTCGATCGCCTCGGCTCGGGTCCAGCCCTTCGCATGGATGCCGGTGTCGACGACGAGGCGGCACGCGCGCCACATCTCGTACGTGAGACGGCCGAAGTCGCTGTAGGGGTCCTCGTAGAAGCCGGCCTCGAGACCCAGGCGCTCGGCGTAGAGCGCCCAGCCCTCGACGAAGGCGCCGACCTCGGAAAAGCGCCGGAATTCGGGCAGGCCGGTCATCTCCTGCTGCAGGGCGATCTGGAGATGGTGACCGGGCACCGCTTCGTGCAGCGTCAGCGCCTCGAGCGTGTACAGCGGGCGTTGGTCGAGGGCATACGTGTTGACCCAGTACTCCCCGGCCTGCGTGCCGCCGACGGGAGCCGGGATGTAGCGTCCGCCCGTGTATTTCGGCGCGAGGTGGGCCGGCACGGGCTCGACCCCATAGGGCAGGCGGGGAAGCTTTCCGAAGAGAGACGGAAGCTTTCCGTCCATGCGCTTGGCGACGTAGGCGGCGTCCTTCAGGAGCTCGTCGGCCGTTTTCGCGTAGAAGCGCGGATCGGTGCGCAGGAAATTCAGAAAGGCCACGAAGTTGCCTTCGAATCCCGTCTTCGCGATGAGGGCGTCCATCTCCGCCCGGATGCGCAGGACCTCCTGGCGGCCGATCTCGTGGACCTGATCCGGGGTGACCTCGAGCGTGGTGAAGCTCCGGACGAGATGGGCGTAGTACTCGCGTCCATGCGGAAGCGACGATGCCGCGATCGTCGCCCTCGCCCGCGGGACGTACTCGTCGCGCATGAACTCGGCGAGGCTTCGGTAACCGGCCACGGCTCCCGCGAGGATGGCCTGTCGGCCCTGCGCGGTCAGCCGGCCCCGCTCGGACTCGGGCACCCCCGGCGGAAACTTCCGGTACGGCGCGAAGAAGACGCTCTTCTCCGGCGAGGAGACGACGTGCGCCGTCATGGTCCCCTCGTAGCCCTGGAGCACGACCCGCGGGAGCGTGAAGCCCGAGGCGATGCCCTCGCGCATGAGGGCGATCTCCTCGGAGACGTACCTCGGAAAGGCGTTCAGCCGTGACGCGTAGTTCTCGTAGTCCTTCGGCGTCGCGAACGTCATCCGATTCGGCAGATCCGCGAAGTCGGTGTGAAATCCGCTGTCCGAGGTGAGCGGAATCCGGTACGCGCCGAAGTCGAAGTCGGCGATCGAATCCGACAGCTCGCGGGCCATCATCTCGGAACTGACCGCTTCGGCCGCGCTGACGCCGGCCCGGTCGATCGCCTTGAGCCGCGCGAGGGTGGCGCGGTCGTGGGCGGCGCGCCGCTCCAGGTCCTTCTTCGTCATGGACGGAAGGCGGTCGTCGTAGCGATGGTCTCCGGCCGAGGTCGCGAGGAGCGGATCCTCGGCGAGCCGGTATTGCCATTCCTCGTCGAAGATCGTCTCGAGCGCCGCCGATCGAGGCTGCTCGCCCGGGAGCCGGGCGGGCACGGTCAGGGCCAGCACGATCAGGGCGAGTCCACGCGCGCGCACGACAGGCGCGCATCGTAGCAGAGCGAACCGGATCGTCGGGTTATTGCCCGCAGCGGCCGCCGACGGTCGAAAATTCTCCGGCCTGCTTCTTCAGCGAAGCGATCGCGGACTCCGATCGCTGGCCCGCCGGCAGAGCCTCGGCATAGGCCAGGGCCTCCTCGATCGTCCGCTGCTGCTCGGCCGTGTTTCCCATCGCCTTGTAGATCTCGGCCCGCTCGGCGAGCACGCGGAGCTTCCGGGGTCCATAGACCAGCGCCATCGCCCGGTCGGAGGCGGCGAGCGCGGTGTCGTATTGCTTGAGCTTCAGGTAGACGTGGGCCAGGCGCGCGGGCGGGTTGTAGTCCTTCGGGAAGTCGTGCTCGGACTTCTCGAGCATCGGGATCGCCTTCTCGACCTCTCCCGCCGCCTGGAAGGCGCTGAGCCGGTCCGGGTCGAGGGCCGCGAGCTGCTCGGGCGTTTTCGCCGAGCGCGCCGCGGCCTCGAGGTCCGCGACCCAGTCGAGGGCCACCTGGTGGGCGCCCGCCTCGTCGCCGGCGTCCCGGCGGGCTTCGAAGAGCGAGCTGTAGAGGCCGGAGCGGTCGTCGGCGGCCAGCGTCAGCTTCGGGTCGGACAGGATGGCCCGCGACTCCGATTGAAAATCGGCGACGTCGGCCGCGCGCCCCGGCGCGCCCGGCGCAAGCGAGGACGCGCAGTCGAGGCCGGCGCCCGCGACGGCCGCCGCCGCCGGAATCCGGCGGACGTTCGGCAGGGACTCGCGGGCGACCGCGACGCACCGGGCCGCCTCTCTGGAGACCGTGAGGCTGAAGAGCAGCGACTCGACCGCCCTCGGATAGACGGCCGCCGTCTTCGGCAGCGTCTTCAGCGCCTCTTCGTAGAGCGGGATCGACTCGGCGTACCGCCCCTCGGAATAGAACCCGTCCGCCCGCGCCAGAGCGCCCGGGGGCGCCGCCTTGCCGGCCGGCCGGACCTCGTCGAAGAGCTTGTCGAGCTCGGCCACGGTCGCTCCTCCGACCCAGCGGAGCGTGATTTTCTCGGTCCTGGGGTCGATCACGTAGAACGAGGGCCACGCCCGGATCGGGTACTTCGCGATGAAGGGAGCGTTCTGCTTCTTCTCCGTATCGATCGAGAGCCAGACGAACTGTCCGGCGCGCCGGGTGAGAGCCTTATCCGTGAAGACGTAGGCCCTCATCGTGCGGCACGTGTGTCACCAGGGGGCCCACGCCTCGACAAAGATCGGCAACTTCTTGGATTTGGCCTCGGCGAACGCCCGGGAGGCATCGTCCTCGATCCACGGCAACGAGGGTGTCGAGGCCGGCGCCGGCGAGGCGGAGAGGGCCGCCGCGGCCGCCAGCGCGAGCGAGATGCGTCTGGTCCATCGCATGCGGGAATCCTACGCCCACTCGGCCCCGGCGGGGATAGACTTTCGCGGCACACACCTCAAGGAGGACGAAGAATGAAGATACTCTCGCGCCTCGCTCTCGCCGCCGCGCTCGTCGCGGCCGCCGCCTCTCCCGCGGCCGCGCAGGACAAGTCGAAAAAGTCCGGCGCCGACGAAAAGGCGGCGATGGAGGCCTGGCAGAAGGCGATGACCCCGGGCGACGGCCAGAAGAAGCTGGAGCCGCTCGTCGGCACGTTCGACGTCAAGGTCCGGACGTGGATGGATCCCTCTCGGCCGCCCGACGACACGGTCGGGACCTCGATCAACTCGTGGGTCCTCGGCGACCGCTTCGTGCAGATGAAGTACGAAGGGGTCTTCCTCGGAGAGACGTTCAACGGCATCGGCTACACGGGCTACGACAACGTCTCCAGGAAGTACATCTCGACCTGGATGGACACCGCCAGCACCGGAATGATGTGGTCCACGGGAAGCTTCGACGGCAAGGTCCTGACCACCAAGGCCATGGTCAACGACCCGATGAGCGGAAAGCCGACGCCGCTGGACGAGAAGCTGACGATCGTGGACGCCGATCATCACACCCTGGAGATGTGGGGCAAGGCTCCGGACGGAAAGACCTTCAAGATGATGGAAATCCAATACTCCCGCAAGAAGTAGGTCCCCGGCGCCTGGCATAAGATACGGGCGAAACCGCGGCGCTCGATACGACTGCAATGAGGAGACGGACGATGAAAAAAGCGGCCACCCTTCTCGGAATCCTCGCCGGAGCCCTCACCCTCGCCTGCTCGACCCTGACGACCGCCGTGGACTACGACCACACGATCAACTGGTCGCAGTTCCACACGTTCCAGATCGCGGAAGGCGACAAGGAAGTCGTGACGTTTACGCAGAAGAGAATCGCGGACGCGATCACCGGCCAGCTCACCTCGAAGGGCTGGCAGGCCGCGACCTCCAACCCCGACATCGTCGTCTACACGCACGGGGTGCGGTCCACCCAGACGCAGTGGAACTCCACCAGCATGGGCGGCTGGGGCTACCGCGGCTGGGGCGGCATGGGCGGAGGCATGACGACGGCGACCGAGACCAAGATTCCCGTCGGCACCCTCGTCGTGGACCTCGTGAATCCGAAGACGAAGGAGCTGGTCTGGCGCGGCACGGCGAGCGATCAGATCTCGGCCTCGGGCGCGGAGGAGGGTCAGGTCCAGAAAGCCATCGCCGAGCTCTTCAAGAACTTCCCGCCGGCCCCCGGCCAGAAGTAGATGGCTTCGAGAACGAGCGTAAGGAGTGAGGTCATGAGAAAAGCGGCGACGATTCTGGGACTCCTGGCTGGCGCATTGACCCTGGCGTGTTCCTCTATGACGACCGCCGTCGATTACGACCATACGATCAACTGGTCTCAGTTCCACACCTTCCAGCTGGCCGAAGGCACGAAATCTCCCGTGACCTTCACGCAGCAGGAAATCGAGACCAGCATCACCTCCACCCTCCAGTCCAAGGGATGGACGACCGCGACCTCGAACCCGGACATCCTCGTCTACTCGCACGTCGTGCTCTCGAGCGAGAAGCAATGGAACGCGACGAGCATGGGCGGCTTCGGCTACCGCGGCTTTGGCGGCATGGGCGGCATGGCGTCGGCCACGTCGTCGAACATTCCGATCGGAACGATCATCGTCGATCTGGTCAACTCGAAGACGCACGAGATGGTCTGGCGCGGCACCGCGCAGGACCAGGTGAACGCCGCGGGCGCCAGCCAGGGTCAGATCAGCCAGGCGATCCAGACGATCTTCAAGAACTTCCCGCCGGCGTCGTAGGCGAGCGCTTTCGGCGGCCGCGCACCGGCTCGGCCGCCTTTTCGACTCCCATCGAAGTGAGGACTCAATGAACCGAAAACTCCTGGCGGGATTCTTCGCACTCGGTCTGCTCGCGCTCGCCTCTTCGGCTCGCGCGCAGCAGCTGATCATCAAAGGCGAGTTCGGCATGAAGGCCGGCACGATGCCCGACCCCGGCCTCTACGCGGGGATGTTCGGCAACATCAGCTGGGCCGACGAGCTCAGGCTCGACAACGCGACGATCCACGGGCCCAAGCTCACGCAGGAGATCTTCGGGCCGCTGATCAACTGGGTCTCGCCGTACAAGATTCTCGGCGCCAACTACGCGTTCATGGCCGCGGTGCCGTTCGCCAACGCTCGCGCCGAGCTTCCGCGCCTCGGCCTCGCCGGCTCGACGGGCCTCGCGCTTTCGGAGCTCTGGATCGTCCCGGTCGAGCTCGGCTGGCACATCAAGGATCCGCTGCCGCTGTCGCCCGGCGGCGCGGACATCATCTTCCACTACGCGTTCTACGCGCCGACCGGCCGCTACACGGCCGGCGCCCCGAACAACACGTCGCTCGGCATGTGGACGAACGAGCTATCCGGCCGCCTGACGGCCTACTTCGACAAGGACCGCGACTGGCACGGGTCGGCCGCCGTCTTTTACGACATCAACGACACGAAGAAGGACCAGGACTGGAAGACCGGAAACGCCCTCACGTTCATGGGCGGCCTCGGCCGTAACTGGGGCTGCCAGGGCACCATGTTGAGCGGCTGGGCCGGCATCGCCGGTTACGGGCAATGGCAGACCACCCCCACCACGGGCGTCGACGCTCCTCTGGCCGCCCGCCTGGGCGAGTCGAGGGTCTACTCGATCGGCCCGGAGCTGACGGCCCTGGAGGGGGCGCTGACGCTTCGGTACTTCTGGGAGTACGGTGCGAAGTTCTCCTCCCAGGGCCAGGGACTTTACGTCCAGTTCGTCCTGCCGATCGGGAAGTAGGCGTCGCCTCCCCGAACCCGAGTGGCTCGGCGATCGACGCGGCCGCCCGCGTCAGGGCGCGATCTTCTGGTAGTTCGAGTTCGTGACGGTCAGCTGCAGTCCCTTGGCGGCGAGGCCGACGACCTCCTGCGCCGGGTAGTTCGTTCCGTCCGGCAGCGGCGCGAACTGCACGTTCAGGGCGACCGGGTTCGACGGCGCGCCGAGATACGAGCTCACCGACAGGGCGGACAGCTTGCGCGCGGCCATCGCGAAGTCGAGCGTCATCTGGTCGCCGGGCAGCGCATAGCTCTTGAAGACGAGGCCGGCCTCGCCCGAAGCGGGCCGTGAGAAGGAGACGTTGCCGGCCTTGTGGGCCGCCTCCATCCTCGCGGAGTCGGGCGGGACGTAGAGGCCGATGAGCGCCTTGACCTGCTGCATGGTCTCCTGGAACTCCTCCGTCTTCTTCTCGACCATGCGGCCCCGGATTCCGCGCTGCGGCTGCGGCGGCGGACCGAGGGGCGCGCACTGCGGCTTGCCGTCCGGGCCGTAGCGGCACGCCATCTGCTTGGTCGTCTTGACCTCGCCGTTCAGGCTGACCTGGATCGATTCGGTCCACGAGTATTTCGAGAGCGCCACCTTGTTGGCGGCCGCGGATTGCTTGATCGCCGCGAGCTTTTCCTGGACGGCTTCGGCGATCAGGCCTCCCTTTTCCGCCTGCCGGGCAGGAGCCGAGGCCGCGGCGACGAGACTGCCCGCGAGGGCCAGGGACGCGAAACGGACGGAGCGACCGCGATTCGAGAAAGACATCGTGCTCTCCAATCTGTCGTTCGGGTTCCGGCGGCGGCGGAATTCTACACGCCGCGGGCGCGGACCGAGAGTCGGAGCGATAGAATCCCGCCGCGATCGGGCCGGTCCGCCCGGCCGCGAAGCGACCCGAAGGAGCGAGCTCTGAAGCTGCTGACCGCGGCCGCGCTGGCCATGCTGGCAAGCCTCTCCCCCGCCCTCGCCGGCGAGCCGGAGCTGCGCCGGGTCATGATCGTGAGCTCGCTCGGCTCGCGATTCGCCCCGTTCCACGCGTTCACCGAGGTCTTCCGCTCGGAGCTCGTCCGGCATTGGGCGGGGCCCGTCGAAATCCTCGAAACACCCTTCGACCTCGGCCGGTATCCGGGCGCCGAGGAGGCGCCGTTTGCCGACTACATCCGCGCCCTGGCCGGCACGCGACGCCTCGACCTTCTCGTGACGATCGGCGGACCGGCGGCTCACTTCGTGCTGGATCAGGGGCCTCCGGTCTTCGACCGTGTGCCGACCCTGATCACCGGAGTGGATCGCCGGCAGCTCGCGGGCCGGACGCCCGCTTCCCACCAGATCTTCGTCCCCCTCGCTCTGGATCCCCGGGCGATCCTCGACAACGTCCTGAACCTTCTCCCCGAAACGCGCCAGGTCGTCGTCGTGCTCGGCGACTCGTCGCTCGAGAGGTTCTGGCGGGACCAGCTGGAGCGCGACTTTGCGCCCTACCAGCGCCGCGCGACGATCCGGATCCTCAACCCGGTCTCGATCGACCAGATGCGGCTCGAGACCGAGGCGCTGCCGAAAGAATCGGCGATCCTGTACGGCGCGCTGAACGTGGATCGAGCCGGGCTCCCTCACGAGGACGACGAAGGCCTGGCGGCCCTGCGCGGAGCCGCCCGGGTTCCGCTCTTCGGTCCGTTCGAGAGCCAGCTCGGCCGCGGCATCGTGGGCGGGCCGCTCGTGTCGATCGAGGACGAGGCGCGCCGCGGCGCCGCGGTCGCGCGAAAGATCCTGGGCGGCGAGACGATCTCCGCGATCGCCGTCCCTCCCCCGACGGCCGCGAAAGACCTCTACGACTGGCGCGAGCTGCGCCGGTTTCGCATCGACGCGAGCCGGCTCCCGCCGGGAAGCAGCATCCGCTTCCGCCCGCCCTCGCTGTGGGAGGCGTATCGCAAGCCGGCGATGATCGCCCTCGGCGTGGTGCTCGTCGAGTCCCTGCTGCTCGCGGCCCTCCTCGCCCAGCACTCCCGCCGCCGCCGTGCGGAGGCCCGCGTGCACGCCCTCAACCGGCGCCTGATGACCGCGCAGGAGGACGAGCGCAAGCTCATCGCCCGCGAGCTCCACGACGACCTCAGCCAGCGCCTGGCGAGGCTGTCGATCGACGCCGCCCGGCTGGAGTACGCCGCCTCCGTGCCCGTCGACGGATCCGGGACCTCACCCATGCGGGCGGAGCTCGCGCAGCTTTCCGAGGACGTCCATGCCCTGGCCTACCAGCTCCATCCGACGACCCTCGACGACCTCGGCCTCGCCGACGCCCTTCGGGTCGAATGCGACCGCTTCGCGCGGCTCGAGTCGATCCCGGTCGCGTTCGATTCCGGTCCCGCCCTCCACGAGGTCTCGCGCGAAACCGCGCTCTGCCTCTTCCGGGTCGCCCAGGAGGCCCTGCGCAACGTCGCCCGGCACGCGCGCGCGAAGACGGTTTCGATCTCCTGCCAGCCGACCGGCGAGGGCGTGCGCGTCGTCCTGCGCGACGACGGCGTCGGCTTCGAGCCGGGCCGCGAGCGCCGCCGCCCGAGCCTGGGCCTGGCCAGCATGCGGGAGCGGCTCGAGCTCATCGGCGGGAGCTTCGACATCGACAGCGCGCCCGGGAGCGGCACGACGGTGAGCGCGTGGGCACCGCTGGAGTCGGCGCCCGAATGAAGCGGCCGCGGGTTCTTCTCGCCGACGACCACCGGATGGTCGCCGAGGGGCTGAAAACGCTCCTCGAGCCCGAATTCGACCTGGTCGGCATCGTCGAGGACGGGCGAGCGCTGCTCGAGGAGGCGGCGAAGAGCAAACCCGACGTGGTCGTCGTCGACATCTCGATGCCGCGCCTGAACGGGCTCGAGGCGATTCCGCTCCTCAAGAGCGCCGACCCGGGGATACAGGTCGTCGTCGTCACGATGCACCGGGAGGCGGCCTACGCGCGGCGGGCGTTCGCGGCCGGAGCGTCCGGCTTCGTCCTCAAGCACTCCGCGCCGGACGAGCTCGTCGCCGCCATCCGCGCGGCGGCCGAGGGCCGGACTTTCGTCACGCCGGAGCTCGCGGCCGAGGCCGCCCGGGCTCGGTCCTCGCCTTCGCGCGACGGCCGCGATCCCGCCTCCGCCATCACGCCGCGCCAGCGCGAGATCCTCCAGTTCCTGGCCCAGGGCAAGACCGCCAAGGAGATCGCGGCCGTCCTCGGCGTGTCCGTGCGGACCGTCGAGTTTCACAAGTACAAGATGATGGAGGACGTCGGCGCGAAGACGAGCGCGGAGCTGATCCGCTTCGCGATCCGTCACGCGATCGTGTCGGTCTGACGATGAACGCCGTCGTCACGAGCCTCTCCGTGTTCGCCTGCGTCTTCGGCGGCGCCCTCGCGGGCATGGCGCTGCGCGCGGCTCTGCCCGAGCATCATCGCAGCACGGAATCGAAGGAGCTCATCCGCTCGACGATGGCGCTCATCGGCATGCTCTCCGCTCTCGTGCTCGGACTTCTCGTCGCCTCCGCCAAGGGCAACTACGATTCCAAGCGCGACGAGCTCACGTCCTCAGCGGCGAACGTGCTGCTGCTCGACCGGATGCTCGCTCACTACGGACCCGAGGCGCAGCCGGCGCGCGCCAGGCTGAAGGACGCGATCTCGGCGGCCGTCGAAGGGATCTGGAAGGAAGGGGGCCGGTCGGCGGTTCGATTCGACCCGGTCTACGACTCGATCAGCGATCTCGTTCCGAAAACCGACGGGCAGCGCACGTTGCAGTCGCAGGCCTCGGCCATTCTCCTCGATCTCGGCCGCACGCGCTGGCTCCTCTTCGCGAGGAGCGGCAGCTCGATCGCCACCCCCCCTGCTCGTCATGGTCGTCTTCTGGCTGACGATTAATTTCATGAGCTTCGGACTGTTCGCCTCCCGGAACTCGACCGTCATCGGGGCCCTTCTCGTCGGAGCGATCTCCGTGGCCGGCGCCGTCTATATCATCCTGGAAATGGATTCGCCGTTTCGAGGGCTTCTTCGGATTTCCGATGCGCCTCTACGGGCGGTCATCGAGCAGCTCGGCCGGTAGCCCGCGCCCGGAGAGTGGCCCGCCCCTTGCACTGAATCCATCGCAAGGAGGAGTCATGCAACGTCGATGGACAATGGGATTGGCTGTTCTCGGCACGATGGCGCTGCTGTGGGGGGCTCCGGCCGTCGCGGACGACAAGACTCCGGACGCCACCGTCCGGATCTCCGAAGGGTCGGTGGCGGTCGGCATCGGCTGGAGCTGGGGTCGCGGAGAGCTCTCGTACAAGGGCCGGATCTACCACTTCAAGATCGACGGTCTGTCGGTCGCCGAGGTGGGCGTCACCAAGGCGGAAGCGTCGGGGACCGTGTACGACCTCAAGGACGTCGCGGATTTCGAGGGCATGTACGCCGCCGCGGGAGCGGGCGGAACCGCCGGAAAAGGCGCCGGGGTTTCGTCGCTCCGGAACACCAAGGGCGTCGTGATCAACCTGAAGAGCGAGACGAAGGGCGCGAGCATCAAGGTCGCGGCTTCGGGGCTCAAGGTCACACTCGAGAAGTAGATCCCGTTTCGCCGTCTGCGGAGTGTCGCCCGGGGAGGCGACACTCCGCTCGTTCCGACCCACCTGATATAACCGCCTCCGAGTGATCCCCCTGCGCGGCGCTGAGATTCTCCAGCCCGGTTCTCGCCCGGTTCTCATCGTCGCCTTCACCGAGGAGGCTTCGGGATGAACCTTCGACCGCGACGGGCCGCCGCCGGCGCCCTCGTCCTGGCACTCAGCCTGATTCTCGCCGCGCCTCCCGTGCTGTTCGCGCAGGCCGCCGCGGCGCCGGCTGCCGGCTCCGCGGCGCCCCAGGACAAGTGGCCGCGTCAGTTCACGGCGGCCGGAGGCAACACGGCCAGCCTCTACGCGCCGCAACTCGACTCCTGGGACGGACGCACGATCGCGTGGCACGCGGCGGTGTCGATCGCCGCCCCCGGCGCCAAGGAGCCGACGTTCGGCGTGATGTTCGCGAGCGCGAAAACCGACGTCGACAAGACGACGCGCCTCGTGACCCTGACGGACCTGCAGGTCACGAAGGTCAACTTCCCTTCGGCGGCGTCCGCCGCGGACTCCTACCTCGCGGCCTTCCGGGCCGCGATGGCGAAGAAGAAGGTCGTCACGATCGCGCTCGACCGCCTCGAGGCGAACCTGGCGATACTGCAGGAGCAGAAGAAGGGCGAGTCGCAGCCGCTCCGGAACGACCCGCCGAAGATCGTGTTCTCGAGCGTCCCCGCCACGCTGATCCTCATCGACGGCGAACCCGTGTGGCGGCCGGTCGAGAAGACCGGCCTCGACCGCGTCCTCAATACGAGCCCGATCCTGCTCCGGGACAAGGCCGGAGCCATCTACCTGCACCTCTTCGACGGCTGGATGCAGTCGGCGTCGCTGCAGGGTCCGTGGACCGTCGCGAAGACCCCGCCGGCGTCGCTCTCCGCCGCTTACAAGGTCATCCTCGACACGAAGTCCGGCGATCCGCTGACGGGCGGCGTGCCCGACGATCCGGACTCGAAGGACGCGGAGCGGCCGACCCTGAGCAAGGTCGTCCCGGTCGTCTACGTCGCGACGGCCCCGACCGAGCTGATCGTGACCGACGGCGCGCCGAACTGGGTCCACCTCGACGGCACACAGCTGCTCTACGTCAAGAACACGACCGGCCGCGTCTTCAAGAACATCGTGGACCAGAAGACCTACGTCCTTCTCTCGGGCCGCTGGTTCAGCGCGCCCTCGTCCGAGGGACCGTGGGCCTACGTGGCCTTCGACGCGCTGCCGAAGGACTTCGCGGCGATCCCCGACGACAGCCCGATGGAGAACGTCAAGGCGTCCGTCCCCGGGACCCAGCAGGCCCAGGAGGCGGTCGTCTCGAACAGCGTGCCGCAGACGGCCGCCGTGAGCGTCCCGGAGACGAAGCCGCAGCCGGTGAAGGTGGACGGCGCGCCGCAGATGAAGCCGATCGACGGGACGTCTCTGCAGTACGTCGTCAACGCGTCCTCGCCGATCATCATGGTGACGCCGAGCGCGTACTACCTCTGCCAGAACGGCATCTGGTTCGTCGGCGCCTCGCCGGCGGGACCCTGGCGGGTGGCGACGTCGGTGCCGGCCGCGATCTATTCGATCCCGCCGTCTTCGCCCGTTTACAACGTCACCTACGTGCGCATCTACGACACGACGCCGACCGTCGTCTACGTCGGCTATACGCCCGGCTATCAGGGCGCCATCGTCTACAACGGATGCGTCGTGTATGGCACGGGCTACTACTACACGCCGTGGATCGGCACGGTCTGGTACGGGCCGCCCGTGACGTACGGGTTCGGCATCGCGATCGGCTACTCCCCCTGGACCGGCTGGGCCTTCGGCTTCGGCTACGGCTGCGCCTGGGGTTGGGGACGCGTGACCGTCGGCGTCGGCTGGGGCTGGGGCGGCTGGGGGTGGGGCTGCGCCTGGGGCGGCTGGTACGGCGGCTGGCATGGCGGCTGGCACGGCGGGGTCTACGGACCCGGCTATGCGCGCTGGTCCACGGGCAACGTCTACCACCAGTGGGGAACGGCGAGCGGCGTCTCCCGCTCGGGCGGCGGCTACAACGCGTGGACCGGCAACGCCTGGTACGGCAAGTCGGGGGCGGCCTACAACTCGAAGACCGGGACGCTCGCGGCCGGGCAGCGCGGCTCGGTCTCGAACGTCTACACCGGCAACTATGCCTCGGGCGCGCGCGGCGTCGCGACGAACACGAAGACGGGTACGAGCGTGGCGGCGCGCGGGGGGACGGTCGGCAACGCGTACACCGGCAACTCCGTCTCGGGAGGACAGGCGAAGGTCTACAACCCCAACACGGGCAATACGACCAAAGTCGGCGGCGTCACCTCCTCCAACGGCGCAAGTGCGGTGCGCGTCGGAGACTCGGCCGCCGGCAAGACCTCGAGCGGGGACTACTACGCGACGAAGGACGGCAACGTCTACAAGAACACCGGCAGCGGCTGGCAGCAGAATTCGGGCAGCGGCTGGTCCAGCGTCAACGACCAGGCCAGGACCCAGCAGCTCTCGAAGGAGAGCTCGGCGCGCACGACCGGAGAGCAGCGGTACAACAGCTTCCAGTCCAACGGGGGCGCGTCGAAGACCCCGAGCAACTGGAACACCGGAAGCCGCAGCGGCGCGAGCCGTCCTTCCGGAGGGGGCGGCGGGCGGAAACGGTAGCGATCGCTCAGCGCCGGCGGCGGCGCCGCAGAACCTGACCCGCCGCGAAGATCGTGATCAGAAGCGGCGGCGCGGCGAGGTAGGGCCAGATCCCGGCCGCCTTGGAAGCCGCCGGTCCGACCGGCAGCATTCCCGTGACCGTCGCCGTCTCGCCGTCTCTTCGGACCACGACCTCGAGGTCCCAGTCTCCCGCGACCGGGACGTCCAGAACCGCGGAGCGATAGAGCCGGTTGCTTCCGATGCCCGCCTCGACGCCCCGCCACGCCGTCCCGCCCGGCGGACGCACGCGCAGCGCGACCGCGGCGCCGAGCGCGACGCGGCCGCTTCCCCGCTCCTGGACGAGGACGCTGACATCGGCGAGGCCGGCGGTGAGCGGCTCGGGTGCCGTGAAGACCGTGATCGTGAACGGGCCCGCGTCCCGCCGCAGGAGCTGCCGTCCGCCGTCGGCCGGAGCCACGGCCGCGACGAGAAGGCCGGCGGCGAGCAGGCCCGCTCGCCTCAATGCACCATCCCGCGCATCGGCATCGGCTGCAGGAAGATCCAGACGCCGCAGATCCACAGCGCCGCGGCGGCGGCGGCCCACGGCAGGAAAGTGCGAGGGGCTCGCCCGACGCGCCACACGGCATAGAGACTCGTCAGAAACCCGGCGTCGAGGATCCCGAGCCGGAGGCCGAGCGTCGAGCCGCTCGCGAGGCCGAAGGGCGGCGCCGACAGAAGGTGGAGGATCCAGTGGCCGGCCCACATCCCGAGGCCGAGCGGCACGAGCGCCAGGGCCACGCGCGCGCGCGATTCGCGGCGGGACGCCAGGAAGGCGCCGGCGAGAGAGAGCGCGACCGCGGCGGCGAACGTCCGGCCGGCGGACGGGCGAACCATCGCGAAGGCCGCCGCGAACGCCGCCCCGACGAAGACGAGCGCGAGGACCGCGAGATCCGGCCGCTCGGCGAACCGTCCGACCGAGGACCGCGGGAGATCCCGCACGAGCTCGCGCGCGGGCAGCACGGGGAGAATCCCGATCGCGTCGTGGGGGCAGGCCTTGACGCAGTCGAGGCAGAACGTGCAGTCCAGGTTCCCCGCCTTGCGCGGCAGGAAGAGATCGAGCTCGCATCCGCGCCGCGCGGAATTGCCGCGCAGGCAATCGTGCGTCCGACAGGAGGCACAGGCCTCGGGCCGCGCGACCCTTACTTCGAGCGGCGAGACGAGCGAGCCGACGAACTGGAACTGCCCGATCGGACACAGGTACTTGCAGAAGCTCGCGCCGCGGAAGAACGCGTCCACCGTGAAAGCCGCGGCGAAGTATGCGGCGAGCAGTCCGGCCGTCGCCGCCGGCCGGTCCCACAGGTCGAAGGCCTCGTACGCCCAGAAGAAGGTGGCGAGCAGCGCCGCGGCGAGCCACTTCGACCTCAGGAACTTCGGCCACGCGCGCGTCGCGAGGCCGAGGCGTTTGCCCGCTTCGCGGGGCAGCGTGAAGGGACAGGCCATGCAGAAGAGGTTGCCCGCGGAAAGCAGCGCGACGACGAGGAGCCCGCGCGCGTACGTCCAGGGCAGCGCCCCGGCGAGGTTCAACGCGGCGATCGGCGGACCGAAGAAACCGTCGGCGATCACGAGGGCGGCGAGAACGAGCATCGCGGCCTGGAGGCTCCGGCGGCCGTAGCGGGCGCGCAGCAGCCGGCCGAGAAGCGGAGCCCGGAGAAGGTCGAACGGGACCGGGGGAAAACGCCGCGGCGAGGCGGGCGCCGTGCGCACGACGCGCTCGGGCGCCAGCATGCGAAACGTGAGGACCCCCGCCGGAACGAGGAAGACGAGCGAGCCCGGCACCCACATCAGAACGCCGGCGAGCGACTGATCGCCCATCGCCGTCAGGCCGAGGAGCCTCGGAGCCGCCGCGTAGGACGGGTAGAGCACGCGGTCCGAGAACGTCAGCACCGCCGCCAGCGCCGTGTTGGCGAGGTCCCCGCCCAGGAGGTACAGGGGCCGCAGGCCGGGCGACATCGCCGGACGGCTCGGCCAGGGGCGGATCACGGGCCACCAGAAGAGGACTCCGGCGGCGAGAAAGCACGCGTGCTCGACCCCGTGCCAGGCCGGGGAGCGGAGCGCGAGCTCGTAGGCGCCCGGAACGTGCCACCCCCACATCGCGAGCGCCAGGGCCGAGAGTCCGGAGACCGGGTGGGTCAGCGCGCGGCCGAGCCTCCTGACCGCCGGAGCGGCCAGCCAGGGACCGAGGGCCTCGCGCACGACGCTTCGCGGAAGCCCGAGCAGCAGCGGCATCTCCGGCGCGCCGAGGAGCAGGAGGGGCGGCGCCGCCGCCAGCAGGAGCAGGTGCTGGAGCATGTGCGCCGAGAGGAGCAGTCCTCCGAAGACGTCGAGCGGCGAAGCGGCCGCCACCCCGACGACGGCGAGACCCGACCAGAACGCCGCGAGACGGCCGCGCGGGAACTGCGTCGGGCGGAGCCGCGCGAGCCGCCTCCAGCCCCTCAGGTAGACCAGCGCCGCGAGCAGCAGCAGCGCCGTCCCGCCGGGCGAAACCGACCACGACGCGAGCGCGGCGGCGGTGGCCGGGTTCATGGCCGGGTGCTATCGGGTCGGCAGGCGAGCCTGCGACGCGTCGCGCGCGGCGGGCTCGTTCCGCGGATGGAGCGTCTCGAGAAACGCGACGAGCGCCGTCGTCTCGGCGGGAGAGAGGTTGGTCCCGTATGCCGGCATGTTGCCGCCGCCCTGCAGGACCTGGCGGAAGAGCTGGTCCTTCGTGAGGCGCGTCGCGACGTCGTCCAGCGCGGGACCGCGGCGGCCTCCGGCATCGCCGAGCGCGTGGCAGTTGCGGCACTGCTTGTTCTGGAAGACGAGCGCGCCCTGGCGGATGACGGCGGTTCGACCCTCGAGATCCTTCGCGGGCACCGGCATGGCGCTCCACGCATCCATGACGGGCGACCAGGGCGACGTGCGGCCGTAGTGCGTCAGCGTCGCCCAGCCGAGGACGGCGAAGATCACGACCAGCACCGCGACCGGCCGGCGGCGCCAGCTCTTCTCCCCCACTCCCGCCCAGAGCGGGAGCACCATCAGGAAGAGGATCGCGAGCGGCGGTCCCACGAGCAGAGCGAAGGTCTCGATCTTCGGCGGCGCCAGCGCCGCGATGGAGAAGATCCAGAGGAAGAAGTAATCGGGCCGGGGGTTCGTCTGGATGATCGTCGGATCCGGTGCGCCTCCCGGGCCGAAGGGACCGAAGACGGCGGCGCAGAAGAGGACCGCCGCGATGAGGAGTCCCGCGAAGACCAGGTCCTTCTGAAACGCCACCGGCACGAACGGAACACCGTCCTCGTGGACCATCTCCTCGTACTCCGCGACGTACGTCCGCTTGTCGACGAGCCGCCCGGGCATCGGGTATTCGTTGATGCCGAGCTTCAGCACCATGAGGAGGTGCAGGCCCACGAACCCGATGAGCAGGGCCGGGATCACGAAGACGTGCAGCGCGAAGAAGCGCGTCAGCGTCTCGCCGGCGATGATCGGGCCCGCCGAGGACGACCTGCACGAGCTGGCCGCCGATCAGCGGCATCCTTCCCGCGATCGACGTCAGGATCCCGAGACCCCAGTACGCGTCCTGGTCGAAGCGCAGCACCTGGCCCGTGAACGCCATGCCGAGCGTCACGACGAGCAGCACCACGCCGACCATCCACGTCAGCTCCCTCGGGTACTTGAAGGCTCCGAAGAGGAAGACCTGGATCAGGTGGATCAGGACGAGCGCCACCATGAAGTTCGAGCCCCACCCGTGGACGCCGCGCAGGAACCAGCCGAGCGGCTGCTCGTGGTTCAGGACCTGGAGGCTGCGGTACGCCTCGTCGGCCGACGGGACGTAGACCAGCGCGAGGCAGATTCCCGTGGCGATCTGCAGCAGGAACAGCGTGAACGCGCCGCTGCCGAAGACGTACCACCAGCTCGCCGAGCGGCGAGGCACCGGATGCGCCGCCGTCTCGCGGATCGCGGCGCCGAGCTTCAATCGCTCGTCGAGCCAGTCGAGCGTCGGACGGATCAGGCGCACGGAGTGGCCTCTTCCTCTCGGCAACCGGCCCTCGGTGCCCTCGGCCCGGTCGCCGACGCGGCGTTCTCCCGCCGCGGGGGACACCCGCCGGCGATGACATTCCCCAGCGTCGGCATCATGCCGGCCTTGATCCACAGCCGGCCGTTATCGACCCGGTGGTCGTAGCGGAACAGGCCGCGCGGCGGCGGACCGGCGGCGCGGCTGCCGTCGGCGTAGTACGCGCCCCCGTGGCACGGGCAGAGAAACAGGTTCGACTGCGGGAACCAGCGGACCGGGCACCCGAGGTGGGCGCAGTTGACGGCGAAGACCTGGAACGCGTCGGCGCCCGTGCGACGCACCCAGCACGGGATGTCGGCGGTCTGCCCGTCCCAGGGTTTCGTCGACGGGTTGCGGAAGGTCGCCATTCGGGTCTGACCCTCCGGGAAGTCGGCGAGGGCTCCGAGATCCATCCACGTCAGCGCTTCCTCCATGCGCTTGCGGCGCGCCGGAGAGAGGAGGTAGCCGACGATCGGCACGGCCAGCGCGAGACCCGCGACCGCGTTCAGGGCGAGGCCGAGCTTCAGCAGCAGCCCGCGCCGTGTCATGGAAACCGTCATGGTCTTGCCTCCGCGTAGGGCTGACCGGGGTGAGCCGGACGCTGCGCCGCGAGCCACGCGACGAGGTCCGAGACGTCCTGGCCGGTGAGCGGCGCTCCGGGCGCGTCGCCCCGCCAGTCCGGCTGTCCGATGTCCGGGCGGCCCGCGATGATCGTCGTGCGCAGCGATTGGTCGCTCACGAGACCGAGAAAGCTTCCGTCGACGACCGAGCCGGCCTTCGGGCCGCCGGCGCCCGAGGATCCGTGGCAGGCGGCGCAGGATTTCGCGAAGACCTCGGCGCCCCGCGAAGCGTCGCCGGGCGGCGCCGCGTAGGGAGGCGGCGTCTCTCCCGAGAGAGCGCCCGGTTTCGCCCAGCCGCGAATGCCCCGGACCAGGATCTCGATCTGGGCGTCCGTCAGCATCCCGCCCGAGCTCTTCGCGAAGGCCGGCATCAGCGTACCGGGAATTCCATGGGCCGCCGCGGCGCGCAGGACGCCGTCGTCGGCCACCGCGAGATAGACCGGATCGGCCAGACCGATCGCGCCCGCTCCCCCGCGCCCCGAAGGGCCGTGGCATCCGGAGCAGTTCTCGGAATAGAGGAGCGCGAAGTCCGTGATCCGGTCGGGCCGGACGTCGATGGCCTCCGCCGTCGGCCGCCCGGGAGCGCGGGAGCAGCCGACGAGCGCCGAGGCGATGCCGAGCACGGCGAGGCCCCGCCTCACGACTCGTCTCCGTCGTCCTTCGACTTCATCAGGCCCGGCGTCGCGATGCCCGCCCGGACCGCGAAGGACTCGAACTGCATCGTTCGCACGAAACCCGTGCGTGTGACGACGATCCCGGCCACGACACCGAAGCCGATCTGCGTGACGACGAACCAGGGCCAGTCGACGTGGGCCTCGAGGGTCGGGTTGACCATCTGCAACGAGGCGTGCAGGAGCCCGGTCCAGAGCAGCGGAGCGATGACGCCGCCGAGCACGATCGGGCGGCGCGGGAACATCGGGAGCATCACGCCGTAGAGGAGGCCGACCATCACGGACGTCAGCAGGTGGATGACCGTCGCCAGGAGCAACGCGTCCGCGTGAAACTGGCGCAGCCCTTCGAGCGGCAGCGCGGCGATCCTCGACGAGGCGCCCGCGGCGAGAAGGTTGATCGGGTACCAGACGCTTCCCTGCTTCACGACGCCGTAGAGCACGGCGAGGATCGCCATCGCGACCGACCCCGCGAGGCCGCCCTTGACGCCGGCCGAGATCGGATGGATCTCGAGCGGCAGACGAGCGCGGTGCGGCCCGCGCTCGATGCCGATCCGCGAGACGCTCTGGCGCAGCGACACCGGAAACTCGGGCAGCGGCGCCACCGGAACGGCCTCCTCATGCTCGTGCGGCAGGACCTCGCGAAACCACCCGAAGGCCGAGGCGAAGAGCAGGAGCGCTCCGGCTCCCGAGACCGCGAGGTTGGTCACGAGGCCGGCGAAGAGCAGCGTGATCCCGAAGGCCATGACCATGGGCCAAGCCGTCGGCCGGGGGAGGTCCACGCTCTTCGGACGGTCGCGCTCGTAATCTTCGAGTGTCGGCATCGCGTTCCTCAGTCTTTCCCGGCCGACGTCGTGACCACCGGCCCCGTTTGTAGGGGCGGGCCTTGGCCCGCCCGGGCGGCCCGAAGGGGCGCCCCTACGGCGCTGCACCGAGGACGGACTTTCTTGCGAACCATCAGCGCCCCGCCACGTACACGACCGTCAGCACCACGACCCAGACCGCATCCACGAAGTGCCAGTAGAGAGCCAGCACGTGCGTGCGCTCGGCATGCTCGCGGGCGACCTTCCCCGCGAGCGCGAGGCCGAGGACCACGAGGAACATGCTGGTTCCCGCGAGGACGTGGAAGGCGTGCAGGCCGACGAGCGAATAGAACGTCGTGCCGAAGAGGTTCGTGCGGATCGTCAGGCCCCTCTCGACGATCAGCCGTCTCCATTCGAGCCCGGTGCCGGCCAGGAAAACGACCGCGAGAACGATCGTCGCGGCCCACCAGGCGCGGAACGCCGCGAGGCGGTTCGCCGCGGAGGGCGTTGACCGCGAGAGTGATCGTGGCGCTCGACGAAAACAGGCAGATCGAGATGAAGACCGGAAGGTCCAGCACATCCCGGGGCTGGGGCCCCGTGGCGCTCTTGCCGAGATAGAAGACGTACGCGACGACGAAGATCGTGAAGATCGCCGCCTCGGCGACGATCAGGCACGCCATCCCCACCTTGCCGCGGTCGGGCAGCTCCCAGCGTTCGGGAGGCGTCGCTAGCGCGTCGGCCCGTGCGCTCATTCGTACTTCCAGTCCGGATCGTCCGGATGCTTGAAGTCCCACAGCGGCCGGCGGCTCCGCACGGCCGGGAGCTTCGCGAAGTTGTACGGCGGCGGCGGCGACGTGACGGCCCACTCGAGCGTCCACGCGTCCCACGGATCGTTGCCGGCGGGCTTTCCCTTCGCGCAGCGAGCGCACGACGTTCCAGACGAAAGACGAGAACGGCGGCGCCCTGGAATGCCACGCCGATCGTCGCGATGAAGTTGAGCGTGCCCCAGCCGCGGCTGGCCTCGTACGTGTAGATGCGGCGCGGCATGCCGAGCAGGCCCGGGACGTGGAGCGTGTCGAAGGTCAGGTGAAACCCGATCACGAAGAGAAGAAGTGCCAGCGGCCGAGCCGCTCGGACAGCATTCGCCCCGTCGCCTTGGGAAACCAGTAGTAGATCGCCCCGAAGATCGCCATCATGATGCCGCCGACGATCACGTAGTGGAAGTGGGCGACGACGAAGTAGGAATCCGTCAGCTGCCAGTCGAACGGCGCCGACGGCGAGCATGATCCCGGTCAGTCCCGCGATCAGAAACTGGAAGAGGAATCCGAGGCAGAAGAGCATCGGCGCGGCGAAGCGGATCTTGCCGCCCCAGAGCGTGCCGAGCCAGTTGAAGATCTTGATCCCGGTCGGAATGCCCACGGCCATCGTCGTCATGGCGAAGAACGTGTTGGCCGTGCGAGCTCATCCCCACCGTGAACATGTGGTGGGCCCAGACGCCGAGCGACAGGAAGCCGATGCCGACCGTCGCGGCGACCATGACCGGATAACCGAAGATCGCCTTGCGCGAGAAGACCGGGATGATCTCGGAGACGAACGCGAACGCCGGGATCACGAGCACGTAGACCTCGGGGTGGCCGAAGATCCAGAAGAAGTGCTGCCAGAGCACCGCCGAGCCACCCGCCTGCGTGTCGAAGAAGTGGGCGCCCAGGTAGCGGTCGAGCGACAGCATGATCTGCGCCGCCGAGAGCGGCGTCATGGCGGCGATCGCCAGCGCCGACATCGTCAGCATCATCCAGACCAGAAGCGGCATCCGCGTCAGCGTCATGCCCGGACAGCGCATACAGATTGCCGTCGTGATGACGTTGATCGCCGTCCCGATCGTCCCGATCGCCCATCACGAAGATGCCGAGCGTCCAGTAGTCCGTGGAGTGCCCGCGGGAGAAGGCCTTCGCCGTCAGCGGCGCGTAGGCGAACCAGCCGACGTCGGGAGCGCTGCCCGCGCCGAAGAGCCCCTCGCCGCCGACGAAGCTGAAGTAGAGAAGCAGGCCGCCGAAGGCCGTGAGCCAGAAGCCGAAGCGCGTTCAGTCGCGGAAACGCCATGTCGCGCGCGCCGACCATCAGCGGGAACGAGGTAGTTGGCGAAGCCGAAGAGGATCGGCACGGCCGACGAGGAAGACCATGGTCGTCCCGTGCATCGTCATCATCCGGTTGAAGACCTGCGGCGACGTGAAGTGGTTGTTCGGCACGGCGAGCTGGATGCGCATGATCGTGGCTTCGACGCCGCCGACCGCGAGAAAGACGATGCCGTAGAGAACGTAGAGGATCCCGAGGCGCTTGTGGTCGACGGTCGTGACCCAGCCGTGCAGGGTCTCGAGCAGGCGCACGCGCGCGTCGCGGGAGGCCGGGACGGCGGCGGTGGAAAACGGCAGGCTCTCGGAGGACATCGGCTCGCGGCTACCGCAGGGTCAGGAGATAGGAGACCAGCGCGTCGAGCTTCCGGTCGTCGAGCTGCATGGCGGGCATGAGCGCGCCGGGCTTCAGGGCGTTCGGGTCGCGCACCCAGGCCCGCAGCGATTCGGGCGTGTTCGGCACGCATCCCGCGGCGATCGTCTCGCGGCTCATGAGGTGCGTGAGGTCGGGCCCGTACAGACCGTTGCCGACCGTGCCCCGCACCGTGTGGCAGTTGAGACAGGCGGTGGTCTCGAAGACGCGCCGGCCTTCCGCGGCCGCGGAGGACTCCGCCCCCGACTCGCGCTGCGCGCTCACCCAGCGGTCGAAGTCCTCGCGCGTGTGGACGTACACGCGGAGGAGCATCTTCGCGTGCTGCGTGCCGCAGTACTCGGCGCACTGACCCTCGTAGAGGCCGACCTGGAGGGGCTCGATCCAGGTCTCGTTGACGCGGTTGGGGATCAGGTCCGTCTTGCCCGCGAGCCGCGGCACCCAGAAACTGTGCGCGACGTCGGCCGACTCGAGCCTCAGGAACGTCGGCGCCGGATGCGCGGCGTCGCTGACGGGAACGTGCAGCTCGTTGGCCGTGACGATGCCGTACGCCGGGTACCGGAACTCCCACCACCACTGGCGGCCGATCGCCGTCACCTCCAGCGCCCCCGCCGGGCGCTCGCGGCCCTGCACCTCGAAGACGGTCCGCGCCGTCGTCAGCGACAGGACGATCACGATCAGGATCGGGATCACCGTCCAGGCCACCTCCACCTGGTCGCTTCCGTAGATCTGGGGCGGCTCGGACGCGTCGTCGCCGGGCCGGCGGCGGAATCGCACGAGCGCGATGACGATGAGCGTGAACACGACGGCGAAGATGGCGGCCGTGACGGCGAGGACGAAGAGCGAGTAATCGTGGATGGCGCCCGCCGGCGTGGATGCGGGGCGGAAGACGCTCGTTCCGGACGGATCGGCGCCGAGCGAGCCCTCCGACAGGAATCCCGCGGACAACGCGAGGACCGCCGCGCGTCCCACGACGCGCGCGAAGACGCGGCGAGCCCAGCGCGTTTCGCTCATGGTCAGTCGTGACGAAGAACGCTCCGGGGAATATATCGCAGCGGTCCGCGTCGCGAGCCGCACGAGAACGATGGATGACGCCTTCCGCGCGCCGACGAGCGGCGGTCGAGGAATTCGTTCGGCCGAACGCCGTCTTCGATATAGTCGGCACCGCTGAACCCCCAAACAGGGAGGCCCAGATGATTCCGTCGAAACAACGGCGGCCGACGCGACTCGCGACGCCTCTCATGGTGGCCGTGGTCGTGGCATGTGCCGGGGGCTGCAAGAAGGCGGAGGCTCCGCCGCCGCCGCCGCCGCCCACGGTCGAGGTGGCTCCGGTCATTCAGAAGGACGTCACGGTCTACCAGGAGTGGATCGGCTCGCTCGACGGCTTCGTCAACGCCGAGATCCGTCCCCAGATCGAGGGATACGTCCTGCGGCAGGTCTACCGGGAGGGCTTCGTCGTCAAGGCCGGCGATACCCTCTTCGAGATCGACCCGCGGCAGTTCCAGGCGACCTACGACCAGACCAAGGCCACGCTCGCCCAGTACGAGGCGACGCTCGCCAACGCGAATACCACGGTGACCCGCTACCGGCCCCTGGCGGCCGAGAAGGCCATCAGCCAGCAGGAGCTCGACGACGCCGAGACGAAACAGCGCACGGCCCAGGCAAACGTCGAGAGCGCCCAGGCCTCCCTCGAGAAGGCGAAGCTCGACCTCGCCTGGACGAAGGTCGTCTCCCCGATCGACGGCATCGCGGGTGTCGCGAAGTCGCAGGTCGGCGACCTGGTCACCAAGACGACGGTCATGACGACGGTCTCGCAGGTCGACCCGATCAAGGTCTACTTCAACCCGAGCGAGCAGGAGTATCTCGCCTGGGTCGCCAAGCATGGGCCGCCCGAGAAGTCGATCACGGCGGACCAGAAACTCGAACAGGGGCCGCTCGAGCTCATCCTCTCCGACGGCTCGGTTTTCGGACACCGCGGCAAGCCGTTCCTGGTCGGCCGCGAGGTCGACGTCAAGACCGGCACGATCCAGCTCGCGGGGGTCTTCCCGAATCCCGGCAACCTGCTGCGGCCCGGCCAGTACGGCAAGGTCCGCGTCGCCATGGACGTGAAGAAGGGGGCGCTCCTCGTGCCCCAGCGCGCGGTCAGCGAGCTGCAGGGCAGCTACCAGGTCGCCGTCGTCGGCGCCGACAACACCGCGACGATCAAGGTCGTCACCCTGGGCCCGCGCGACGGCAGCCTGTGGGTCGTCGAGAAGGGCCTCAGCCCCGGCGACCGCATCGTCGTCGAGGGCATCCAGAGGGTGCGGAGCGGCATGAAGGTCGCGCCGAAGGAGGCCTCGGCGGCGAGCGAGGCCGGGACGACGGGGGTCGAGCCCGCGGCGGCCAAAGAAACCGGGAAGTAGAACCATGGGCGCATTCTTCGTTCGCCGGCCGATCGTCGCGATCGTCATCGCGATCCTCACGACGATGGCGGGGTACGTCGCGATGACGAAGCTCCCGATCGCCCAGTATCCGGACATCGTCCCGCCGCAGATCCAGGTGACCACGACCTACACCGGCGCGGACGCGATCACGATCGAGCAGTCCGTGGCGACGCCGCTCGAGCAGCAGATGAACGGCGTCGACAACATGATCTACATGCAGTCCACCAACGCCAACGACGGCACGATGAACCTCAAGGTCACGTTCGACGTCGAGACCGACATCAACATCGACCAGGTCAACACGCAGAACCGCGTCTCGCAGGCGCAGCCGAACCTGCCGCCCGACGTCAACCAGTTCGGCCTGACCGTCAAGAAGGCCACCAGCATTCCGCTGCTCATCGTCTCCCTCTACTCGCCGAAGGGCACCTACGACGCGCTCTTCCTCGGCAACTACGCGACGATCAACGTCAACGACGCGATCTACCGCGTCCCGGGCGTCGGACAGATCCAGAACTTCGGCACGGCCGACTACGCCATGCGCATCTGGGTCAAGCCGGATCGCCTCGCGAGCCTCGGCCTGACGGTGCCCGACCTCATCAACGCCGTGCAGCAGCAGATCACCGTCAATCCGTCGGGCGGCCTCGGCGCCGAGCCGGCGCCGAAGGGCCAGGAGTTCACCTACACGGTCCGCGTCGCAGGGCCGCCTCGTCTCGGCCGAGGAGTTCGGCAACGTCGTCGTGCGGCTGAACCCGGACGGCTCCGTCGTGCGCCTGAAGGACGTCAGCCGCATCGAGCTCGGCGCGCTGAACTACCAGCACGATCGCGCCTGAACGGCAAGCCGGCCTGTCCGATCGGCATCTTCCAGGTGCCCGGCTCCAACGCCATCGCGGTCGCCGAGGGTGTCAAGAAGACGATGGCGGAGCTGAAGACGCGGTTCCCGGACGACCTCGACTACGTGGTCGCGCTCGACACGACGCTGCCGGTCACCGAGGGCATCAAGGAGATCACCCACACGCTCTTCGAGGCGATCGTCCTCGTGATCATCGTCGTGTTCCTCTTCCTGCAGAACTGGCGCGCGACGCTGATCCCGCTGCTCGCCGTGCCGGTGTCGCTCATCGGCACCTTCATCTTCTTTCCGGCGCTCGGCTTCTCGATCAACACGCTCTCGCTCTTCGGCCTCGTGCTCGCGATCGGTCTCGTCGTCGACGACGCGATCGTCGTGGTCGAGGCGGTCGAGCACCACATCGAGCACGGCCTGCTCGCCGAAGGACGCGACCCTCAAGGCGATGGAGGAGGTCTCCGGGCCGGTCGTCGGCATCGCCCTCATCCTCTCCGCCGTGTTCATTCCCGTGGCCTTCATGGGCGGCATCCAGGGCCGGCTGAACAAGCAGTTCGCGATCACGATCGCGATCTCCGTCCTCATCTCGGCCTTCAACGCGCTCTCGCTCTCGCCGGCGCTCTGCTGCCCTGCTCCTGAGGCCGCGGAAGGAGTCGAAGGGGCCTGCTCGGGCAGTTCTTCGGCTGGTTCAACCGCGTCTTCGGACGCATGCACGGACGGCTACGTCGGCTTCTCGCGCCACCTCGTCCGGAAGATGATCGTCAGCGTCGGGATCCTCGTCGGCTTCATCGTCGTCTGCGGCCTCCTCGGAAAGAGGCTGCCCGCGGGCTTCCTGCCGAACGAGGACCAGGGCTACTTCTTCGTGAACGTCCAGCTGCCGGACGCGGCGTCGCTGCAGCGCACGGACGCGGTCTGCAAGCGCATCGAGGAGATCCTCGGCAAGACCAAGGGCGTCGAGTACGTGACGACGGTCGCCGGCTACAGCCTCCTGTCCGGCGCCTCGGCGCCCTACACCGGCTTCTACTTCGTGTCGCTCGAGCCCTGGCACGAGCGCGAGGGCAAGGAGCATGCAGGTCGGGCCGATCATGCAGCGCGTCAACGCCGCGTTTCGCGCGGAGATCCCCGAGGCGAACGCCTTCGCGTTCCCGCCGCCCGCGATCCAGGGCCTCGGCACCGGCGGCGGCTTCTCGCTCTGGCTCCAGGACCGGAGCGGCGGCACGATCGAGTTCCTGAACGAGAACCTCCAGAAGTTCCTGGAGGCCGCGCGCAAGCGCCCGGAGCTCGCCAACGTCAACAGCGTCTGGCGGCCGTCCGTGCCGCAGATCTTCGCGCAGGTCAACCGCGACAAGGTCATCAAGCAGGGCGTCGCGATCGAGGACGTCTACCAGACGCTGCAGGCGTTCCTCGGGGGCATCTACGTCAACCAGTTCAACCGCTTCGGCCGGCAGTGGAAGGTCTTCGTCCAGGCGCGAGGCCTCGGGCCGCGTCCGCGTCGAAGACATCAACCAGTTCTACGTGCGCAACAACGACGGCAAGATGGTCCCGCTCTCGGCGCTCCTGACCACGGACAACATCCAGGGGCCCGAGTTCACGAACCGCTTCAACCTCTTCCGGGCCGCGCAGGTCACCGGCATCCCGGCGCCCGGCTACAGCTCGGGCCAGGCGCACGGCGGCGCTCGAGGAGGTCGCGAAAGAGGTCCTGCCCGCGCGAGATGGGCTACGACTGGGCCGACATGTCGTACCAGGAAGTCAAGGCGGCCGGCGCGGCGGGCAAGGTCTTCGTCCTCTCGATCATCTTCGTCTTCCTGATCCTCGCGGCGCTCTACGAGAGCTGGTCGCTGCCCTGGGCCGTGCTGCTCACCGTTCCCGTCGCGGTGTTCGGCGCGTTCCTCGGCCTGCTGCTGCGGAAGTTCGACCTCGACGTGTACGGCCAGATCGGCCTGGTCATGCTGATCGGTCTGGCGGCCAAGAACGCGATCCTCATCGTCGAGTTCGCCGTGCTCCAGCAGAAGGAGAAGGGCATGGGCCTCGTCGACGCCGCGCTCGAGGGCGCGAAGCTCCGGCTGCGGCCGATCCTCATGACCTCCTTCGCCTTCATCCTCGGCTGCGTGCCCCTCTACACGGCGACCGGCTCCGGCGCGGAGTCGCGCAAGATCCTCGGCACGGTCGTCATCGCCGGCATGCTCGCCGCGACGCGGCCTCGCGATCTTCATCATCCCCGCGCTCTTCGTCCTCGTCGAGAAGCTCGCGCGCAAGGACAAGCCGAAGGCGGCCGAGGGTGCGGCCCCGGCCGACGCGGCTCCGGCGCCTCATCCGGCGGGAGGAGGTCACTGAGATGAGAAAGCTCGCCGCCTCCTGCCTCGCGCTCGTCCTGCTGACCGGCTGCGCCGTCGGCCCGGACTACAAGCAGCCTCCGGTGACCGCCCCCGATGCGTATCGCGACGTGCAGGGGCCGCCCGCTCCCGCGGCCTCCATCGCGGACCAGCCGTGGTGGGACATCTTCGGCGACCCCGTCCTCAAGCAGCTGATCGACCAGTCCCTCCAGACCGGTTACGACGTCCAGATCGCCGCCGCCCGCGTCGAAGAGTCGCGGGCCCGCGCCGGCATCGCCCGTTCGGAGTTCTTCCCCCAAATCAACTACGGGGCCCAGTCGTCGCGTGGGCGCAATTCGATCTACCTGCCGCCGAACAGCACCGCAACCAACAACCTGAACTTAATCAACGTGAACTTCGGGTGGGAACTCGACATCTGGGGCCGCATCCGCCGCCTGAACGAGGCCGCGAAGGCCCAGTATCTGGCGACCGAGGACGCCCGGCGCGGGGTGCTCCTTTCGCTCGTGTCGGACGTCGCCACGACCTACTTCTCGCTCCGCGAGCTCGACGAGGAGCTCACGATCTCGAAGAAGACCGTGGCCGCGTTCCAGGAGACCTACGACCTCTACAAGCGCAAGCTCGACCAGGGTGCGGCCTCCGCCCTCGAGGCGGCCTACGCCGAGGCGGCCCTCGGCCAGGTCGCCGCGCAAGTCCCCGAGATCGAGCGCCGCATCGAGCAGACCGAGAACCAGCTCAACCTGCTTCTGGGAAAAAATCCGGCGCCCATCCCCCGCGGCGAGGCGCTCGCCGCGCAGCCCCTGCCGCCGGAGGTTCCGGCGGGCCTCCCGTCGGAGCTCCTGCAGCGCCGGCCCGACGTCCGGCAGTCCGAGCAGCAGCTCATCTCCGCCAACGCCCTGGTGGGCGTCGCCACCGCCAACTTCTTCCCCCAGATCAGCCTGACCGGCATCTTCGGCACCGTCGGCCCCCAGCTCGACAGCTTCTTCTACCCGGCGGGAAAAACCTGGTCGATCGCCGCCGGCCTGCTCGGGCCGCTGTTCCAGGGGGGAAGACTCCGCAGCGAATACGACGCCTCCTACGCCCAGTGGGAACAGGCGAGGGTCCAGTACGAGCAGACCGTCACGGGTGCCTTCGCCGAGACGACGACCGTCCTCTACGCTCGCGAGAAGATCGAGGCCACGGTCTCCGAGCTCACACGCTCGGTCACCTCGTACTCGGAAATGGTGCGCCTGTCGAACCTTCGCTACGACTCCGGCCTTGCGAACTACTTCGAGGTTCTCTACGCGATGCAGCAGCTGTTTCCCGCCGAGATCGCGCTCGCGCGCTCGCGCCTCGACCTCCTGATCGACTACGTCGACATCTACAAGGCTCTCGGCGGCGGCTGGAACCTCCAGCCGGACGACGAGAATCCGACCTGGCTCTCGCCGGCGGCCCCGGCGACGCCGGAGCCAGCCTCCGGCCACCCGTAGTGGCGAGGCACCCGGACGAGCCGCTGACCCGTCCGGCGATAGGCTGAATCGACCATGGCGAGTGCGGACACCGACCGGACTCGAGACTACGAACGATATGCCGTCGTCGCCGTACTCGTCCTGCTGATTATCGGGTGTTACCTCGTCGTTCGGCCGTTCGTGACGGCATTTCTCTGGGGCGGAATCCTCTCGATCTCGACGCGCGGACTCTACGAGCGCCTCCGGCGGCTGCTCGGAGGAAAACGCCGGCTCGCCGCGGCCCTGACCTCACTGACGCTCGCGGCCGTCCTGTTCGTGCCCATCACGGCGTTCGCCATCCGCCTTGCCGGCGAGACGCCCATGGTCGTCGAGCGGATCAACGGGATGCTCTCGGGCGGACTGCGAGAGCCGCCGAGCTGGCTCGCCACGCTGCCTCTGGTCGGCAAACCCGCGAACGCCTGGTGGCAGTCCGTCGCCACCGATCCCGAAAAGCTGCGCGGCGAATTGCGGCCGCTCGTCGGACCGGTCAAGGATTTTCTCGTCGCGGCGGCCGCCGGCCTCGGCGCCGGCATCCTGGAATTCGCTCTCGCGGTGCTGATCGCGGGGGTTCTCTACGTGCACGGCGGCGACGCGGCGAAGGCCGTCGATCGCATCGTCGGACGGCTCGGCGGCGAGGCCGGGAGGAGGCAGATCGCCGTCGTGCGCTCCACGATCCGCAGCGTGTTTCGCGGGCTGCTCGGGACGTGCGCGGTGCAGGCCATTCTGGCGATGATCGGGTTCTGGATCGCGGGCATTCCGAGCGTGCTCCTCCTCGGAATGGCCACGTTCTTCCTTTCCGTGGTGCCGGCGGGACCGGCGCTGCTCTGGCTGCCGGCCGCCCTCTGGCTCGGGTCGAGCGGTGCGACCGGCCACGCGATCTTCCTCGGGGTCTGGGGGCTCGTGATCGTCGGCGGTTCCGACAACGTGGTTCGGCCGCTTCTGATCGGCAAGGGCATCGAATCCCCGATCGCCCTCGTTTTCCTCGGCGTCGTCGGCGGCATCCTCGCGTTCGGCTTTCTCGGCCTGTTCATCGGACCGACGCTGCTGGCCGTGGCCTACAACCTGGTTCAGGAGTGGGTCGAGGCCCGGGCGGACGCTTGAATCGCGGCCGTGCTCTCCGGACGGCCCTGGCCCTCGCGCTGGCGGCTCTGCCCCGGGGCGCCTCGGCCTTCGACAGCAAGGGGCACGTCGTCATCGAGGCCCTCGCCTACCGCACGCTCATCGAAGGCCACGACGGCCGGCCGCCGCAACCCGACGTCCTGAGGGATCTCTTCAACGACGGGGACCTCGCGCCGCCGCTCTGCTTCGGCTGGGACGGGCATCCTCCCGGTTTCTGCGCCGACGCGAAGACGACCAACCCTCTCCTCGCGTGGCCGAGGCCCCTCACCGACCAGCCCGACGCGGCGTTCCGCCGCCAGTTCAGCGACGCCGGCCAGTGCTTCCACTTCATGGCGAGGCTCGAGGACGCCGAATCCGCCGACATCGAGGGCACCACGATTCCGCGGGGTCTCGCGACCACGGCCCTCGTCCGATGCCGCGACTTTCTCGACAACCTCATGCGCCAGGTCGTCCTCGACGGAGGGCCGGGAGTACGCAAGGGCGGCTACGGTCTGTACGAGCTGATGCACGCCGTCGGCGACTCGTTCTCCGGGTCGCACACCCAGCGCGTTCCGGGGACCGAGGCGATCGAGGAGCTCCGCATCTGGAAACCCCTGACGCGCCTGCCGGGGCTGTCGAACGAGAAGATCGCGCGCATCCCCGACTCGGCGTTCCACAAGTGGGACGACCACCGCGACAAGGTCTACGTCGTCGAGGAACGCGTGACGGCCGATGGCCGCCGTTGCAAGGACCTCACCGGCTTCCCGTACAGCGTGCCCTATGAGTGTCTGTCGGAGACGGGCGACCATGCGAGACAGGCGATCGTGGAGCTGCTCATCGTGGTGCGCGACCTCCGCGTCGCCCACAAGGCCGCATCCGCGGAGGCCGGCA
This sequence comes from uncultured Acidobacteriota bacterium, assembly GCA_963738945.1. Taxonomy (GTDB): domain Bacteria; phylum Acidobacteriota; class Thermoanaerobaculia; order UBA5066; family Gp7-AA6; genus DAHUXD01. Next base: position 134,862 of record CAVTYD010000002.1, on the reverse strand, counting down.
ATTCCCCCACGCCGGCGCCGGAGCAGTCCGACGCCTGGCGAGCCTACAAGGACCGCTGGTTCCGGGCCGCCTATGCCTGCCAGGGCGACGAGTGCCGGGAGCAGCAGCCCACCGACCTCTCTCCCGGCTCGTACGCCTTCCTCGGCCTCGACACGACCTACAACATCACCCGAAAGTTCCTCGACGTCACGGCCAAGGGAACGCTCTTCCGGTACAGCTGGGACTTGAACCCGTTCGTCTACGCGCTGTCCGGAGAGGTCGGTTTCCGCCGCTACGACATCGGGGTGGACGCCGCCCTGGTTGGCCTCGAGGTGGACCTCGCGCTCCCGATCGGACGGCGCCTCGCGCTGGGATTCACTCCCGCGGCCTGGCGCGTCGCGTTCGGAGGCGACCGCACCGGATCGGAAGTCACGACGAGCTTCTTCCGCGCCGACTACGTCATCGACAGCCGCTTCGCTCTCACGCTCCACGGTCCCCTGGAGATCGACTGGCGCAAGCCCGCCGCCGAGCTCTCCATGGGAATCGGTGTGAGCTGGGCCCTGACCTCGCCCAAGTTCGCCGGCAGCTCGTTGATCGAGCATCACACCGAAAAGGTCGAGCGGGAGGATGAGACGTGGTCGCCGCCGGAGGCGCCGTACGGACGACTCGAGGGCCGGACGGCGTCGTGGTACGTGGGGACCGGAGTCACGACCGTCGAGCCGCCGTCGGACGCCGTCTCGGGGCGTCAGTACGGGGATGGCTCGATCGGAGCGATGGTCCTCTGGGACCGGGACCGCTGGGGAGGCAAGTTCGCCTGGGCGCCGGGAGGGTCGCTCTCGATCGGCGCCCGCCGGACGGTCGGAGATTCGGCCTACCTGACCGGAGCTCTCGCGCTGGACCTGCGCTGGTATCCCGTCCGCGTGCTCGGGCTGGCGGTGACGCCGGTGCGCGTGGAGGGCGGACCAAAGGTCCGCGGGGGCGACGAGCTCGACGCCTCGCCGGGCGTCCACGGCGCGGAGGGCAGCCAGTACTACTTCCAGGCCGGCTCGCGCGTCGGCGTCGCTTTCAACGCGGGGATCATCGACATCCTCGTACAGGGACCGACGATCGCCTGGAGCTCGGCACCGTTCGCGGCGAAGGAGATCCTGAGCGTCGCGCTCTCGATCCGCCTGAACTGATCTCGCGCGACCGGGCCGTCTCTTCGAGCTACCGGCCCGCGGACCCCGGCTCGAAGTCGTAGAGCGACGCCGCGAGCCGCTTCAGGCCCCGGTCGCGGGCGATGAGGTCGAGATGGAGGGAGGCCCAGTCCGACAGCAGGAGATCTTCGTCCCCCTGCCCGTCGTACGTCTTGAGGTAACCGCCGCAGGACTCGCAGTAGTCGATCCGGAGCCCGGCCTCTCCCTCGACGGCCAGGGCGGACAGCCGCTGGTTGTCTCCCTCGCAGAAGGGACAGCCGGTTCGCTTGTATTGCCAGCGCGTACCGCAGCGGCCGCACGCCAGGAGCCGGCGGCGTCCGGGGTCCGCGCCGAACAGCTGCGCCATCGCCGGCGCGGATCCGCACAGCGGGCAGTAGTGGCGAAGCCAGCGCTCCTCGTCCCTCCAGCGGCCGAAGGCTTCCCGCACGGGAAGGAGGTAGCGCGCCATCACGGTCCACCCGAGATGCCGGAGCAGGCCGGGAGACGCGGGCGCGAACGAATCGTCGCCGAGCAGCCAGCCCACGACGCGGTTCGAGGCATCGGCCCGGCGCCGGAGGTCCACGGCCAGGGCGGCGGCTTCCGCCGCCAGGGCGCCTTCGAGCGGTGGAGACGCCAGCCTCTCGACGAGGCAGACGATCCAGGCTCCCGCGGGCTCGAGGTCCGGGGCCGCCTGGGAGCTCTGCAGGAGCGGCACGCCCTCCCGGAAATCGGAGGCATAGTCGTCCCAGTCGGGAATCGCCGCCGTCGCCGACTCCAGGCCGGCCGCGGCGCGGTCGACCTGCGCGCAAAAGCGCGCGATCGGCTGGAGGTAGGAATGCGCGGCCAGCCAGCCGTCGGCGTTCACCCGGCTCAATGGCCTCCGCTCGCCTCATGCCGGGGAAGGACCGGGAAGAGGCGGGCCCCGAGGCCGAACAGGAAGATCGTCGCGGCGATCAGGCCGACCGAGATTCCCCACTCGAACACCGACGGCGCATAGGACTGGGGCGGACCCAGGGCATGCGGCCACGGAACGTCATCGCGAAAAGCACGACGTTCATCCGGTTGTAGACCACGCCGAGAACCGCCAGGAGCGCCGCCCAGAAGAGGGTGTCGGGACGGGAGCGGAGGGACCGGCTCGCGAGGAGCGCGAGCGGAACGAGGCCTCCGACGACAATCTCCGCGGCGAAGGCGAGGCCCATCCTGCCCGAGAAGGCGCGAGCGAGCTGGCCGCGGAGCGCCATGTCGCCGAGCCGGAAGACGAGGTAGACCGTCATCGACCAGAACGTGATCTTCCCGACCGAGGCGAGCGTCGTCATGTCGAGCCGCCGGTGCCAGCCCTTCGCGATCCACATGTCGATCAGGATGACGAGAGCCGACCCGGCGACGATCGAGGACAGGAAGAACGAGATGGGCATCACCGGCGACCACCACTGCGACGACAGCATGTTCGGCATGAGCAGGTACAGCGAGCCGAGCGAGCTCTGGTGCATCGTGGACAGGGTGACGGCCGCGATCGCGAGCAGGATCGGCTCGAAGCTCCGGTCCCGCGCCCGGAACAGCCACGCGAGCGTCCCGAAGATGACGGCGGTCACGGCCGCGTAGGCGACGCTGCGGGACATCATGAAGATGAACAGCGTGACCGCGAGGGCGACGTACGCGCCGGACCACTTCTGCCAGAGCGTCAGCAGCCGGTCCAGGCCGAACCGCTCCAGCACGACCGGGAGAAACTCCATGGCGAGGATCGTGACGTAGAGGCCGACGCACCAGGAGACCTCGAACATCGCCGAGTGGTCGGGGGACTGCATGCCGAGCTGGTAGAAGTGCCAGGGCAGCCCGAGGTCCGCGACGAGCGTGACGGTAACGAAGGAATAGCTCAGGAGGCCCATGAGCACGGCTTTCCGGCCGAGCCCGTACAGGTCCTTGCGCTGGAAGACGTAGATGGTCCCGGCCATGGCGAACGCCCCGGCGGCGACCGCGATCCAGACGAGGTCGAAGACGATCCAGAGACCCCAGGGGTACGTGTCGGAGAGGTGCGTGCTGCCCCCGAGGCCGCGCGCGAACCGCGCGATCATCGAGAGGCCGCAGAACGCGACGAGGATCAGCATGACCCAGTTGAACGGGGTCAGGAGCCTCTCGTCCAGCCGCTCGAACGCGACGTGGTGGCCTTGGTCGACGCGGGCGTCGGACGTGTCGACGCGGCCCGATCCGTCCGCCACCGCCTGCACCCGTTTGCGGAAGTACGCGTACGCGGCCCCGAGCATGGCGCCGAGAGCCATGACCGCGGGCGGCACGGCCCCAAGCGCCGCCGCCGTGAAACGCGGAAAAGGCTTCTCGCCGAACGTCGGGAATCCGAGCTTCTCGAAGGGCACCGACGAGAGGTAGAGCACACTCGTTCCGCCGAGCTCCTTCTCGCCGTAGATGTGGTCGACGTATTTGTCCGGGCGGTCGCCCATGCGCTGGTGAGCGAGCGCGAGCATCTCGTCGCGGCTCCCGTAGCGCAGGGCGTCCGCCGGGCACGCCTTGACGCACGCCGGCGTGGCGATGCGCTCGACGAAGCTCTTGCCCTCGTCCTCGGACAGCGGCTTCCCGTTGAACGCGATCGGGACCGGCTGATCGGTGCGGTCGGCGCAGTGCGTGCACTTGTCGATCTTCGGGGCGAGCTTGTCCCACTCCGCCGTCGGCACGTCCCAGGGGCACGCCAGCATGCAGTACCGGCAGCCGATGCACTTGTCGACGTCATAGGACACCGGCCCGTCGGGCTGGCGGTACAGCGCGGTCGTCGGGCAGGCCGATACGCAGCCCGGCTCCAGACAGTGGAAGCACCGCCGCATCACGAAGGCGCTGTCCAGGCCGCCCGGACTCTGCGGGTTCTCCATCTCGTGGAAGGAGATGAGCGTGTACGTTTTGGAGCTCAGCGTCGCCGGATTCTGGAAGCCGAGCGTGGGCAGCAGCTCGGTCTCTTCGCCCGCGTTCTCGTTCCACTGTTTGCAGGCCACCTGGCAGGCCCGGCACCCGATGCAGTTGGTGATGTCGATCAGGGTGGTCCGGATCGGAACGGGCTTCGAAGCCGCCGATGCGCTCGGCGCCGTCATGACCGCATCCCCCTCTCCGCGCGGGGCGCGGCCGCCTTCTCCACGTTGACGAGGCAGGCCTTCGTCTCCTGGGTTCCCGCTCCGGGATCCGAGGCGTCGATCGTGAGGTGATTGACGCTCGGCCCGGTCGAGAGACCCTGGAAGCCCCAGTTGTAGGGCATCCAGACGACCGTGACTTCCTGGTTGCCGATCTTGAGCTCCTTCATGCGGGGCGTGACGAGAGCCTTGACCGTGAGCTCGCCGCGGGCCGAAGAGACCTTGAGCCAGTCTCCCGACCTCACCCCGAGCTTCCTGGCGAGGGCAATCGGCATTTCCAGCATGGGTTCCGGCACGAGCTCGTTCAGCCACGGGATGTTGCGCGTCGTCGATCCGGCGCACCAGTGCTCGGCGACCGTCGACGTCATCAACACGTAGGGGAATTTGTCGGCGGTGCCGATCGGCTGGTGCGACGCGACGCGCGGGTACTTGAGCATCGGATTGCTCTGGACCTTCGGATGGAGGAGATTCTCGACCGGGCTCTCGACGGGCTCGTACATCTCGGGCAGCGGCCCGTCCTTCGGCACGTAGGCCACGTCGCGCGGATAACCCGGATTCTTCTCGTCCGGATCCGAGTAGACGGCCGCGAAGAGCCGCGCGACGCCTTCCGCGCCGAGGTGGAATGCTCGCTGCCCGTTGGGCGTGCCCGGGCCATCGGTCACGACCGGGACGTCGGGCACGTCGTACCCGGTCCAGCGCCCGGCCTGCTCGTCCCACCAGACGATGGGCTTCGAGCCGGGATAAGGCTTGCCGTTCCGGTCGCAGGAGGCCCGGTTGTAGAGGATGCGCATGTTGTTGGGCCAGGTCCATCCGAAGCCCGGATAGAGGCCCAGCCCGCCCGGATCGGTCTTCGAATCGCGGCGCTTCGAAAGGTTCTCCCCGTTGCCGAAGACGCCCGCGTAGATCCAGGCGCCGGAGGACGTCGAACCGTCGGCCCGCAGATCGCCGACCCTGCGGACGAGGTCGCCCTTCTTCAGGCCCGTCTCCGGGTTGTCGCGCAGGGCATAACCGTTGATCTCGCGCAGGACGTCCTCGGCCGTGGTGTAGGTCCAGAATGCCCGGTTGACGATCTCGTCCCTCGGCTCCTTCGAGTCGTGGACCAGGTCGCGCACGCGCCGGAAGATGACGTCCACGATCTCGCCGTCGGGCTTGGCCTGCCCGGGGGGCTTCACCGCGGCGTGACGCCACTGCACCATGCCGCCCGAGTTCGAGATGGTCCCGTTCTTCTCCATGAAGAAGGCGGCCGGCAGGAGGATGACCTCGGTCGCGATCGTCTTCGGGTCCACGCCCGGACGCTTCCAGAAGGTCGCCGTCTCCGTCTCCCAGATCTCCTGGACCACGAGCGTCTCGAGCTTCGCCATCGCGTCGAACGTCAGGTTGAGGTTGGGCACGGTGACCGCGGGATTCTGGCCGACGATCCAGAGGAGCTTCAGCTTCCCGGCGAGGGCGTCCTCGAACATCGGCAGCGTTCCGTAGTCCTTGGCGGCGTCGCGCTTGGGAAGCCAGCCGTAGGCATAGTCGTTCTCGGCGGTCGCCGCGTCCCCGAAGAACGCCTTGAGCTGGTTGACGAGGTACCGGCTGTCGGCGATGCCGTTCTTGCGCACGTAGTCGCGGATGGTCGGCTCGAGGTTCGACGGAGAGTTGAGGTAGCCCGGGTAGTAGTTGTAGAGCACCGCCATGTCGCAGGCGCCCTGCACGTTCGGCTCGCCGCGCAGCGCGTTGACGCCGCCGCCCGGCTTGCCGATGTTGCCGAGCAGCAGCTGCAGGATCGTGAACGACCGGATGCCCTGGACTCCCGTCGTGTGCTGCGTCATTCCGAGCGCGTACAGGATGGATCCCGGCCGGTTCTTCGCCATCGTCTCGGCGATCTGCCGGATCTGCGCCGCGGGGATGCCCGTGATCTGCTCGCCCGTCTCGAGCGTGTAGCGCGAGACGTGGGTCTTCAGGCGAGAGAAGACGCAGTGGGGGTCGTCCAGGCTCTTCGCGACGCGCGGCTTGCCCTTTGCGTCGAGCTGGTATCCCCAGCTCTTCGTGTCGTACTTGTGGTGCTCCTCGTCGAACCCGCTGAAGACGCCGTCCTTGAAGCCGAACGTCTCGTCGGAGAGATACAGCGCGTTGGTGTGGGTGACGACGTAGTCCTCGTCGTACAGCCTGTTCACCAGGATGTGGTTGATCATCGTGTTCTGGAGCGCCGCGTCGGTGCCGGGCCGGATGCGCGCGTAGACGTCGGCCGCGGCGGAGGTCCGGGTGTATCGCGGATCGACGTGGATGATCTTCGCCCCGTTCTCCTGGGCCTTCCGGATCCACTTGAAGGCCATCGGGTGGTTTTCCGCGACGTTGCTGCCTTCCACCAGGATCGTCTTGCAGTTCTGCAGGTCGATCCAGTGGTTGGTCATCGCCCCCCGTCCGAACGAGGCCCCCAGACCGGGGACCGTGGGGCTATGTCAAAGTCGGGCCTGGTGCTCGACGTAGGCGAGGCCGAGCAGCCGGGCCGCCTTCTGGAAGAGGTAACACTCCTCGTTCGTGTTCTGCGCACCGCCCAGGAAGGCGATGGCGTCCGTCCGGTTGACCGGCACCTCTTTGTCGCCGACCTTCTCGGTCGAGATCCAGGTCTCGTCGCGCGTCCTGCGGATCTTCTGCGCGACCCGGTTCACGGCGTCCTGCCAGGAGATGTCTTCCCACCGATCACTTCCCGGCGCCCGGTAACGGGGCGTCGTGAGCCGCTTCGGCGAGGCGTGCGTGGCGAACATCGAGATGCCTTTGACGCACAGCGAGCCGCGGTTCACGATGTGGTCGTAGTCCCCTTCCATCGTGATCAGCTTGCCGTCGCGGACCGCCGCGATCATCCCGCAGCCACAGGAGCAGAAGTTGCACGACGTCGTGAACTCGGCGACTTCCGAGAGCCGGATCTCGGCGGTCGCGGCCCGCATCGCGGGCACGTCGAGCAGGCCGTCGAGCGCGAGCCCGGCGCCGCCGAGGACGCTCATCCTCAGGAGGCTCCGGCGGTCGATCGAGCTCAACCCCGGCGCGGGTTGGTCGCCCGGCGAATCCGGCGAGCCGACCTCGATGCGATTGTCCTTCTCCATGTTGCTCCCGTTCCAATCAGGACGTTCGGAGCCGACAGAGAAACAACTCGGACGAGGATACACCTTCACGGACGTGAGAGCCGCCTCCGTGACGGCCGTCTTACGACGCGGACGAGAGGTTACGTCGCGCGAGCCCGATAGCGCTCGACGGCGGCCTCGAGATTGAAGAGCATCCGCTCACGCCCGAGAGTCTCGCCGAGCGGCGCGCGCTGCACCATGGAGAGGACGGCGGGCGTCAGTCCGACGAGCCAGAGGTCGATGCCCTGCTCGCGCTGCCGCTTCTCGCCCTCGGTCAGCATCTTCAGCGCCGTGTACTCGAGGTCGAAGACGGCGCTCATGTCGATCGCCACGACCGTCGGCTGCGCCTCGGCGGCCAGCGCGCGGATCTTCTGGCCGATGCGCTCGGCGTTGGCGAAGAAGATCCGGCCCTCGGGGCGAACGAGGAGGAGTCCCGGAACCGTCTCGTCCTCCGGATGCTCTCGCGTGCGGGGCCGGAAAAAATTGGTGCCGGGCTTGCGGCCCAGGAGATGGACGGGAGGGTTCGCCATCTGGTGCGCGAGGGCCGCGAGCGAAAGGATGATCGCGACGAGAATCCCCTTCAGCGTCCCGAGGGCGATGACGCCCGCCAGCGCCGCCACCGCCCACACGAACTCCGTTCGCCGAATCCGCAGGATCGACCGGAATTCGCCGGGCTTGATCAGGCCGAACGAATAGACGACGACGACCGCGGCCAGCGTCGCCTGGGGCATCTGTCCGATCAGGGGGGCGAGAAACAGCATGGTCGCGAGCGTGACGAGAGCGGTCACCACCCCGGCGAGCTGGCTGCGCGCGCCCGCATGCCGGTTGACGGCGGTCTGCGACGTGCCGCCGCCGGACGGCATCGCGCCGAAGAGCGCGCCCGCGACGTTTCCGAGGCCCGTGGCGAGCAGCTCCCGGTTGGCGCGAGGCGGCGCCTCGGAGGTTCGCGCGAACGCACGCCCGGAGGCGATCGTCTCCGTGAAGCTCATGAGGGCGATGCCCACGGCTCCCGCCCAGAGGCCGCCGGCCAGCGAGGCGTCGGGAAGCCCGATCGACGGCAGGCCCCTCGGAATGTGGCCGACGAGCTCGACGCCGCGGGACTTCAGGCCGAGGAGCGCGGCGCCCCCGATGCCGGCGGCGACCGCGACGAGCGGTGCCGGCAGTCTCGGCACGAAGCGCTCGAGGCCGAGGAGTATGGCGATCATGGCCGCGGCGAGGGCGAGCGTCGGCCCCGACGTCTCGGGCAGGTGTCGGACCGTCGCGGCGAGGTTCTGGAAGAAGGATCCGCGCGGAATGTGAAAGCCGAGCAGCTTCGGCACCTGGTCGAGGACGATGACGATCCCGATGCCGGCCTTGAAGCCGATGAGAACCGGCTCCGAGATGAAGTCGGCGACGAAACCGAGCCGGAAGAGCGAGGCCGCGACGAGAATGGCGCCCACGATCAGAGTCAGCGTCGTCAGGGCTTTCAGGAGCGCCCCGGGATCGCCGGACCCGGCGACGGCGGCGAGATTGGCCCCGGTCAGGATGGCGAGCGTCGTCGTGGTGCTGACGCTGAGCACCCGCGAGGTTCCGAGCGCGGCGTAGACGAGCATCGGAACGAACGCCGTGTACAGGCCGATCTCGACGGGCAGTCCGGCGATCGTCGCGTACGCCATCGCCTTGGGGATGACGATGGCCGCCGCCGTCAGTCCCGCGACGACGTCGAGCCGGACCGTCCCGGCCGGGGACCCGCCCGCCACGCGGCGGCTCCTACTTCTCCGCCAGGAGCGCCTTGCGAACCTGCGCGAGCTCGGCGAGCTTTTCTTTGCCGACCTCGGGATAGGCCAGGCCGAGCGAGGAGAGGGTGTCGATGACGGCGGCGGCGACGGCGATCCGGGTGAACCACTTGTTGTCGGCCGGGATCACGTACCAGGGCGAGTGCTTCGTGGCCGTGTTCCGGATCATGTCCTCGTAGGCGCGCATGTAGTCCTTCCAGTACCCCCGCTCCCGGGCGTCCGTGGCCGAGAACTTCCAGTTCTTCGCGGGGTCCTCGATGCGCTCGAGGAACCGGCGCTTCTGTTCGCCTCGCGAGACGTGGAGGAAGAACTTGCAGACGACGATCCCGTTGCCGTCGAGATACCGCTCCCAGGAGCGGATGTCGCGGTACCGCTCGTCCCAGATGTCCTTCGTGACGAGCTCCCTCGGCATCTTCTGTTTTCCGAGCAGCTTCTCGTGCACCCGGACGACCAGGACCTCCTCGTAGTACGAGCGGTTGAAGATGCCGATCCGTCCGCGTTCCGGGAGATTCTTGGCGCAGCGCCACAGGAAATCGTGATCCAGGTCCTCGGCCGACGGGGCCTTGAACGAGTAGACCTGACAGCCCTGGGGATTGACGCCCGACATGACGTGCTTGATCGCGCCGTCCTTGCCGGCGGCGTCCATCGCCTGGAAGATCAGCAGCACTCCCCAGCGGTCCTGGGCATAGAGCATGTCCTGGAGCTCCGCGAGAAGCCCGATGCCGTTCCGGAGCACTTCCTTGGATTCGGGCTTGTCCTCGGTCTTGAGCCAGGCGATGTCCCCCGGGTCGACATCGGCGAGGCGAAAGTCCTTTCCATCCTTGACCCGGTAGCGGCGGGAGAGCTTCCGGGCCCCGTCCATGAGCTTGTCGCTTTTCATGACGCCTCGTCTCTCCTTCCTTCCTGGAGCGTTCGCCTAGACTATCCGTCTAATGAGGACTCTGCTCTGCCTCACTCCGGCCGCCGAGTGCGATATCGTTCCGGGAGCGGCCAGCATGCCCAAGTCGCCATGCCCGGGGAACGGACCGAAACCGAGGCCGAGACCCTTCGGCGGCGGCGTGTCGATCGAACGGCCCGCCGGACCAAACGAAATTCGTCGCAGGAGGCGGACCGTGCCGATTCTCCAGAACCTTCGCATCGAACTGGCGGGGGCCCGCGGGGCCGCACTCGTCGCGACGCTGACGGGCCTGCTCCTGGCGCCTATCGGATCGGCGCGGACGCTCCAGGATGCCTCACAGACGCCGGCCGCCCGGAGTGGCGCCCCGACCCAGGAGGAAGCCGTCAAGCTTTCGACCGACCAGCTCGAGTCACTGGTCGCTCCCATCGCGCTCTACCCCGACCCCCTGCTCGCGCAGATGCTCGTCGCGTCCACGTATCCGATCGACGTCGTCGCGGCCCAGCAGTGGCTCGACAAGAACAAGAATCTCAAGGGCGAGGAGCTGACCAAGGCCGCGGAGCAGCAGTCGTGGGACCCGAGCGTCCAGGCCATGGTCTCGATTCCCGACGCCCTGAAGAAGCTCTCCGAGAACATCCAGTGGACGGCCGACCTCGGCGACGCATTCCTCGCGCAGCAGGCCGAGGTGATGGACGCCGTCCAGCGCCTGCGCGCGAAGGCCAGGGACAGCGGCAAGCTCGAGTCGACCGAGCAGCAGAAGGTCGAGACCAGGACCGTCGAGTCGAAGACGGTCATCGAGATCCAGCCGTCGAGCACCGAGGTCGTCTACGTTCCGAGCTACAGCCCGACGGTCATCTGGGGCGCGCCGTACTACCCCTACCCGCCGCTGTACTACCCGCCCTACTACGGCGGCGCGTGGCTCGGCTTCGGCGTCGGCATCGCCGTCGGCATCGGGATCTCCGGAGGCTGGGGATGGGGCTGCGGCTGGGGCGGGAGCAACAACATCACGATCAACCGCAACAACAACTACGTCAGCCACTACGACCGGCAGAACAACGTCAACCGCGGCAACAACAACAACTGGCAGCACAACCCGCAGCAGCGCGGAGGGGCCCCTTATAAGGACCGGGCCACCGCGCAGAAGTACGGCGGCGGGACCCGGGGCGACGCGGCCGGACGTCAGAACCAGGCGCGCCAGGCCCAGAGCTTCGACCGGAGCCGTTCCGGCGGCGGAGCGGGCAGCTTCGACCGCGGAGGAAACAACGTCGGAAGCCGTCAATTCTCCTCGCCGAGCTCGAGCGGCCGTTCGAGCAGCGCGTTCGGGGGCTCCTACAGCGGGACCCACGCGCGCTCGTCGAGCTCGCGCGGATCCTCGAGCATGAGCGGCATGTCGCGCGGCGGCGGGATGTCCCGCGGCGGCGGCGGCGGACGGCGGCGGTAGGCAAGGAGCCAGACATGAAGACACACGATCTCTCTCGTTGGACTCTCGCCGCCGCGCTGGCGATCCTGACCTCGCCGGCCGTGGCGGCCGCGCTCTCCCCCGCCGGCACGGCGAAGGCCGCGGCCCCGCTCGCCTTCGACTCGCCGCAGCAGGCGGCGGATGCCCTCGTCAGGGCGGCCGAGGCCGGCGACGTCCAGGCCCTGCTCCGGATCCTCGGTCCCGAGAGCAAGGACGTCGTCTCCTCGGGCGACCCGGTCCGGGACAAGAACGACATCGCGACGTTCGCCGCGAAGGCGCGCCAGAAGCTGACCGTGTCCTTCGACGTCGACGACCCGCAGCGCGCCGTCCTGATCGTCGGAGACGGCGACTGGCCGATGCCCGTGCCGCTGGTCGCGAAGGGCGGGAAATGGCGGTTCAACGTGCGGGAGGGCAAGCGGGAAATCCTCGCGCGCCGGATCGGCGGCAATGAGTTGAACGCCATCTCGCTCCTTCGCGGCTTCGTCGAAGCCCAGAAGGAGTATGCGCAGGAGCCCCACGACGGAGCCCCGATGCTCCAGTACGCGCAGAAATGGATCAGCACGCCCGGCAAGCAGGACGGCCTGTCGTGGTACGACGCCAGCGGCAAGCCGGACGGTCCCATCGGCGACGAGATCGCCAGGCTGCTCGCCGCGGGCTACACGAAGAAAGCCGAGCCGGTCAACGGGTACTACTTCCGCACGCTGACGGCCCAGGGCCCCGCCGCCCGCCTCGGTGCACGCAACTACATCGTGAACGGGATGATGATCGGCGGCTTCGCCGCCATCGCCTGGCCGGCGCACTACGGCGTGACGGGCGTGCAGACCTTCCAGGTCAACAACGACGGCGTCGTCTACCAGAAGGACCTCGGACCGGACACGGCGAAGGTCGCGGCGGGCGTCAAGCAGTTCAACCCGGGCAAGGGCTGGACCGTCACCGACGACGAAGAAAATTAGCGACCCCTCTTCGCCGGCCCCCCCTCAGTCCCCTCGGCCCGACCGCCGAGGCGGCGCTTCCCCGCCGAGGGAGCGGATCCTCGATCCGACCGAGAGGTTCTCCGAGATCCTCTTTGGCCTCATCATGGTGCTCACTTTCACGGGCTCGCTCTCCGCCGCCGAGAGCGGGCGCAACGAAGTGCGCACCATGCTCATCGGCGCGCTCGGTTGCAACCTCGCGTGGGGGATCATCGACGCGATCTTCTACCTGATGAACATCCTCGGCTATCGCGGCCACGGAGCGGTGGCCCTCCGCCGGCTGCATCGCACGACGGACCCGGCCGAGGCGCGCGCCCTGATCGCCGAGGCGCTGCCGCCGGTCATGGCCGCGACGCTGCAGCCGGAGGACTTCGAGAGGCTCCGCGAGCGGCTCGGCACGATTCCGGATCCCGCCTCCCGCGTGCCGCTCCACCGGGACGACCTGCGCGGCGCGCTCGGCGTCTTCCTCCTCGTCTTCCTGTCCACCTTCCCCGTGGTCATTCCCTTTCTCGTCATGCGCGACGCGGTGCTGGCGCTCCGCGTTTCGAACGGCATCGCCATCGTCCTGCTGTTCGCGGGCGGCTACGCGCTCGCCCGGTACTCGGGCTTCAAACCCTGGAAAACGGGCCTCGCGATGGTGGCGATCGGAGTCGTGCTGGTCGGTCTCACGATCGCCCTCGGAGGATGACGGTGCGCGGCCGCCTCGCGATCGCGGCGCTCGTCTCTCTGAGCGCCTGTGCGGCGCAGGCCCAGGAGCCCGCCGACGCCGCCGGCGAAAAGGCGGCGGCCTGGGAGTATGGCGCCAGCCTCTACGGCTACTTCCCGCCCGAGGACCTCCACTACGCCCAGCCGACCGTCATCGCCAACCACGGCGCACTGCACCTGGAGGCCCGCTACAACTACGAGGGTTTGAAGTCCGGCTCCGCCTGGGTCGGCTGGAACGTCGGGACCGGCGAGACGCTGCGCCTCGATGCGACGCTCATGGCCGGCGGCGTCGTCGGGGACACGCGGGGCGTCGCGCCGGGCTACGAGCTCACCCTCTCCTACGGCCGGTTCGAGCTCTACAGCGAGGGCGAGTACGTCTTCGACACCGACGACTCGGCCGACAGTTTCTTCTACGACTGGGCGCAGCTCGGCTACTCGCCGGTCGAGTGGCTGAAGGTCGGCCTCGTCTCGCAGCGGACGCGCACGTACCATACCGGGCTCGACGTGCAGCGCGGCCTCTTCGCGGGCTTCGTGTACAAGAGCCTGACCCTGAGCGTCTACGTCTTCAACCCCGGCTGGGAAACCCCGACCGTCGTCACCTCCCTGGCCCTGAGCTTCTAAGATCGGCTGCAGGAGTCCTTGTGGATGTCGGGCTACGTGGGTTGATACGATTGCCCTCCGCCGCTGGCACTCCGACAAACTCGCCGGCCAGCGTAACCGGGAGGAGAACGTTCATGGAGCTCCCTTCGCTTCGATCCGGAGGCCCGGCACCGATCTTCCGAAAGCTTCTGGCCCTCGCCTGCTCTGCGCTGCTCGTGTTCGGCGAAGGCACACTGTTCGCGCAGGACGCCTCCCAGGCCGCGGCGGCCGAACCCGCCGCCGAGAAGCTGCCGCCCGACCAGCTCGATTCCCTGGTCGCTCCGATCGCCCTCTATCCCGATCCCCTCCTGGCCCAGACGCTCGTCGCGTCGACGTACCCCCTCGAGATCATCCAGCTCCAGCAGTGGCTCGTGAAGAACAAGGACCTGAAGGACAAGGCGCTCGCGGACGCCGTCGCCAAGCAGCCCTGGGACCCGGCCATCCAGTCGATGGCGGCGGTTCCCGACGTCGTGAAGCGGCTCGCGGACGACATCCAGTGGACGACGCAGCTCGGCGATGCGTTCCTCGACCAGGAGAACGACGTCATGGACGCCGTCCAGAGGATGCGCAAGAAGGCCGAGGACAAGGGCGCCCTGAAGTCGAACGAGCAGCAGAAGGTCGAGACCAAGGTCGTCGAAGAGAAGACGGTCATCGTCGTCCAGCCCACCAACCCCGAGGTCATCTACGTTCCTTCGTACAATCCGACGGTCGTCTATCCTCCGCCGGTCTACCCGTACCCACCGGTCTACTACCCGCCGTATGTCCCGGGCGCCGCGCTGGTCTCCTTCGGGGTCGGGATGGCGATGGGCGCGGCGATATGGGGCGGCTCGTGCTGCGGCTGCGGGTGGGGCGGGAACAACAACATCACGATCAACAACAACAACAACTTCAACAGGAACACGAACGTCAACCGAAACGGGAATGGCAACTGGCAGCACAACTCCCAGCATCGCGGCGGCGCTCCGTACTCGAACAAGGCGACGGCGAGCAAGTACGGCGGCTCCAGCCGCGGCGGCCAGGGCAGCGGCAGCCGGGGCACAGCGGCGACGGCGAGCACTCGTTCTGCCGGCGCCGGAGGTAACCGCGGCGGCGGAGCCGGAGCCGGCACGAATGCCCGCGGCGGTGGAGCGGGAGCGGGCGCCGGCTCCCGAAGCGGCAGCGCCGGCGCGAGCGCCAGCTCCCGGAGCAGCAGCGGTTCCCGCGGGGGCAGCGGCGGAAGCGCGTTCGGCGGCGGCTCCGGCGGCTACAGCGGCAGCAGCGCCCGACAGAGCAGCTCGCGCGGTTCGTCGAGCATGGGCTCCCGGGGCGGCGGAGGTTCCCGCGGGGGCGGCGGCGGGAGGCGGAGGTGAGCGCCATGAAGAACCGACTCGTCTTCGGAATCGTCTTTGTCCTGCTGCTCGCAACGGCCGTCGGCGTATCGGCCCTCGAGCAGTCGAAAGCGCCGGCGGCTCCGTCCGCGGCGGGCCAGCAAACGTTCGACACACCGAAGGCCGCGGCCGACGCGCTCATCGCCGCGGCGGCCACCTACGACGTGCCGGCGCTCGAGAAGATCCTCGGACCGGACGGCAAGGGCCTCGTCGTGACCAGCGACCCGGTTCAGGACAAGAACCAGCTGGAGGCCTTCGCGGCGAAAGCCCACGAGAAGATGGAAATCGACCTCGATGCGAAGGACGCGAACCGCGCGATCCTCACCGTCGGGGACGAGGACTGGCCGACGCCGGTCCCGATCGTCCGCAGGAACGGCCGCTGGTCCTTCGACTCGAAGGCCGGCAAGCGGGAAGTCCTCTACCGTCGCGTCGGA
Source organism: uncultured Acidobacteriota bacterium (assembly GCA_963738945.1). Taxonomy (GTDB): domain Bacteria; phylum Acidobacteriota; class Thermoanaerobaculia; order UBA5066; family Gp7-AA6; genus DAHUXD01. The sequence goes on along the minus strand of CAVTYD010000002.1, from coordinate 119,231 downwards.
AGAAACGAGCTCGATGCCATCGAGTTCTGTCACGACTTCGTCGATGCACAGCACGAGTACGCCCTCGAGAGACACGACGGCTCGCGAGTGAACCAGTACGCCCAGAAGGTCATCAGCACCCCCGGAAAGCAGGACGGCCTGTCATGGCGCAACGCCGACGGAACTCCGGGAGGGCCCCTGGCCGACACGCTCGCCGAGGCGATCGCCGAGGGCTACTCGAAGAAGGCCGAGCCGTATCACGGCTATTACTTCAAGGTCCTGAAGGGCCAGGGCTCGCATGCTCCCCTCGGCAAGATCGACTTCGTCGTGGAGGGAGTGATGATCGGCGGCTTCGCACTCGCGGCGGCGCCGGCCGATTACCGGGTCTCCGGGGTGATGACCTTCATCGTCAGCCATGACGGAATCGTCTACCAGAAGGATCTCGGGCCGAAGACGCTCGAGATTTTTCAGAAGATGGATCGCTACGATCCCGACAAGACCTGGACGCCGGTCGCCGACTCGGCCCCTTCGGACGCGGCGGCGAAGACGAAGGGGCACCCCTAGTTGTCCGTGACGATGGTCGCGACACGCCGGATGTTCGTAGGGGCGGGGCTCGTCCCCGCCCGCGGGCGGCCGCAAGGGCCACCCCTACGAAGACAACGCAACGCAGGACTTCTGGCACAGGACACTCACGACACGATTCAATCGTCCCGGGACGTTTCATCTTCGACAGCCCCCAGAGGGCAAGGAGGAGGAGAGCCATGAAGAGAATTGGATCCTGGATCACGGCCGGCTGCGCCGCCGGCGTGCTCTGCCTGTCGGCCACCGTGCTCGCTCAGAGCTCGGAGAACGTGCAGCGGAAAGAATCCATGGCGGCGGACGTGACGGCCACGGCGACCGTGGTGAGCGTCGACCAGAAGACGCGCGAGGTGACGCTCAAGGACAAGGACGGCCGAACGTTCAGCATCATCGCCGGCGAGAAAGTGAAGAACCTTCCGCAGGTGAAGCCCGGCGACATCGTCACGGCGACCTACCGGGAGGGCTTCGTCTACGAGGTCAAGAAGGGCGGCACGGCGGGAACCTCGTCGACCACCACGATGGCCGGAGCCCGGCCCGGCTCGATGCCGGCCGGCGTCATCTCCGAACGGACCACCCTGACGGTGAAGATCACGGCGATCGACCCCAAGATTCCCACGGTCACGTTCGTGGGACCGAAGGGAAACTCGTACACCATGAAGGTGAAGGATCCCTCGAAGCTGCAGGGCGTCGCCGTCGGAGACACGGTCGACGTCACCTACGTCGAGGCCTACGCCATCAAGGTCGCGAGGGCGCCCGCGAAGTGAACCGGGGCCCGACCGGAGCCGGCCGGTGAGCGGGGTCCTCGCGGATCTCCGCAGGAACCCGCTCAACTGGCTGCTCCTGTTCGTGCCCGTCGTCATCGCCGTGGAGAAGGCGCGGCCCGAAGCCCACACGGCGCTCTTTCTGCTCTCGGTCGCCGCCATCGTTCCGCTGGCCGGTCTCCTGAGCCACGCCACCGAGAGCGTGGCCGCGAAAACCGGCGACGCCGTCGGTGGTCTCCTGAACGCCACGCTCGGCAACCTGACCGAGCTCGTCATCGCCATCGCGGCGCTGCAGGCCGGGATGTTCGACCTCGTGAAGGCCTCCATCGTCGGGGCGGTCGTGACCAACAGCCTCTTCATGCTGGGCGGCGCGTTCCTGCTCGGGGGCCTCAAGCACCACAAGCAGGAATTCAACCCCGCCAATGCGCGCACGCAGGCCGGGATGCTCCTGCTGGCCACCATCGCTCTCGTTGTCCCGTCCGCGGTCGCCCGCGTGGACCAGGTCCACGTCGGCACCTACATGTCGAAGCTGTCTCTCGGCCTCGCCTGCATCCTCCTCGTCTCCTACGCGCTCGCCCTGATCTTCACCCTCAAGACCCATCGCGACGTCTTCGCGAGCGCCGGGGGCGAGGAGCACGGCGAGAAGCCGTGGCCGCTTCCCGCCGCGCTCGTCGCGCTCGCGGTCGCGACGCTCTGCATCGCCGTCGTCAGCGAGATCTTCGTGGGATCGGTCCAGCAGGCAGCCGTCGCCTTCGGCATGTCGAAGGCCTTCGTCGGTTTCGTCGTCGTGTCGCTGGTGGGCGCGGCGGCCGAGATGGCGACGGCCTTCTCGGCCGCCCGCAAGAACCGGGTCGACCTGGCCGTCGGGGTCGCGATGGGCAGCTCCGCGCAGATCGCTCTCTTCGTCGCGCCGGTCCTCCTGATCCTGAGCTACTTCGTGGCTCCGGCGCCGATGGACCTGAATTTCGGGGCCGGCCAGGTCGTGATGGTCCTGCTCACGACCCTGACCGTCTCGTTCGTCGTGTCGGGCGGCCGCTCGGCGTGGTACTCGGGAATCCAGCTTCTCGCCGCGTATGCGATCTTCGCCGTCACCGCCTACCTGTTTCCCGGCTAGCGTCAGAAGGGAGCGAACCGCCGAGCTTTCGAACATCCGGCAAGGGTGATACGCTCTCGAAAGCTTTCAAGGTGGGGTGACCCATGAACAGGATGCGCGGCGGCCTCGTCCCCGTACTGGCGGCGGGTGCCTTGCTGATCCTTCCGATGTCGAACACGCGGGTCACTCGGACCGTGTCCCGAACCGTCCAGCCCGCACCCACCGACCCCCGGTCGATCTTCGCTCCGCAGCAGAAGGAGTTCTGGCTCTCGGCCGATGAGTTCGACTACGTGCGGCCAGGGCTCGTCATCACCGTCAACAGCGTGACCTTCGACGCAGGCCTTCACCCCATCGTCGACGTGACCTACACCGACGACCTCGGGGTTCCGCTCGACCGCGCCGGTGCGCTCACCCCGGGAGCCATCTCGATGAGTTTCGTCCTCGCGTGGTGGGACCCCGCGTCGCAGAACTACACCTCGTATACAACGCGCGTGCAGACGAGCCCGATCACGAACGTCTCGGCGACCCAGGCCGCCGCCGACTCCGGCGGCACGTGGACCGACATCGACATCGGCCATTCCATCTACACCTTCAAGACCGCGCTTCCCGCGGGCTACGACCAGACGGCCACGACCACTCTCGGCATCTACGCCACGCGGGACACCTCCGACATCGTGGGCAAGGACTACTACGCCAACGTGGAGCAGGACTTCGTGCCGAGCGGTGCGCCGGTGACCCAGGTCTGGGACATGATCTCGACGAGCGCCTGCAACACCTGCCATAACCCGCTCTCGGCGCACGGCGGCTCGCGGTTCGAAGTCAAGCTCTGCGTCCTCTGCCATTCGCCGCAAACGACCGACCCCGACACGGGCAACACCGTCGACTTCAAGGTGATGGTCCACAAGATCCACATGGGCGAGAACCTGCCGAGCGTGCAGGCCGGCACGCCCTACCAGATCATCGGCAACAGCCAGAGCGTGCACGATTTTTCCGATGTCGCGTTCCCGCAGGACATTCGCAACTGCGCGACCTGCCATGCCCCGCCCGCGACGCAGGCGCCCAACTGGTACACCTTCCCGACACAGGCCGCCTGCGCTTCCTGCCACGACGACGTCGACTTCACGACGGGCGCCAACCACCCGGGCGGCCCCCAGGCGGACAACAGCCTCTGCGCGACCTGCCACCTCCCGCAGGGCGGCCGCGAGTGGGACGCCTCGATCATCGGGGCGCACACCGTCCCGGCCAAGTCGGCGCAGCTCCAGGGATTGAACGCGCAAATCGTCTCGGTCTCGAACACCGCGCCGGGCCAGAAACCGACCGTGAGCTTCCAGCTCACGCAGAACGACGGCAGCGTCGTTCTGCCCTCCTCGCTCGGCTCGAACCTGAACGTCCTGATGGGAGGCCCCACCGCCGACTACGCCGTCAATCCGTTCCGCGAACGCGCCGACGGCGCGACGGCCGGCGCCGGCGGCCTCTTCAGTTACACGTTCTCGAACGCCATCCCGGCCACGGCGACCGGGACGTGGACCTTCTCGATCGAAGCCCGCCGCACCGTCAACCTCGACCCCCACCCCTCCGACACGACCACATTCACCGAGGCGGCGTTCAACCCGATCTTCGACGCCTCCGTCGACGGCTCACCCGCCGCCTCCCGGCGCGTCGTGGTCGACCTCGCCAACTGCAATACGTGCCACGACCGGCTCGCCCTGCACGGCGGCCAGCGGCTCAACACCCAGGAGTGCGTCATCTGCCACAACCCGAACGGCAACGACGGCGACGACCGCCCCGGCGACCAGCTTCCCGTCGAGTCGATCGACTTCAAGCGCATGATCCACCGCATTCACCGGGGCCAGGATCTGACTCAGGACTTCACGATCTACGGCTTCAACGGCAGCGTGAACAACTTCAACCACGTGCTGTTCCCGGGCGACCTCCGCGACTGCGTGAAGTGTCACGTGGACGGAACGCAGCAGGTCGCCGACAATGCCGCGCCCGGCTGGCTGGCCACTCAGACTCCGCGCGACTGGTACACACCCATGCAGCACAACGCCGCCGCGTGCCTCGGCTGCCACGACACCCAGGCAGCCGCCGCGCACGCGTTCACGATGACGGCGCCGTTCGGCGAAGCGTGCGCCGCCTGCCACGGTGCGAACGCCGAATTCGCCGTCGACAAGGTTCACGCCCGGTAAGGCGGTCGGGAGCCGGTCCCGCCCGCGCGTTGTGAGAGGGGTGAGGGCGCCATGAAGCAGCGGCCTGCGCGATTGTCGGCGCCCGCCGGATTCGGTGTGGCGGCGGCCTTCGCGTTGTCCCTCTGGGCGGCCTCGGGAGCCGGCCAGGCGGCCTCGCCCACACCGACGCCCGCTCCCGCACCGCCAGCGGCCTCCACACCGCCGCCGGCCGCCGCGACGACGCCGGCCGCCGAAACGACGCCGGCTGCCGCGACGGAGCTGCCGAAGTGCGGCGATTGCCACACGGAGCTCGTGGCGGCTTTTGCCAGGAACCCCCACGCGAGGGTGCCGCACGGAGAGAAGAAACCCGATCCCAACGACCTCTGCTCGACGTGTCACGGAGACGGCACCAGGCACATGGAGGCGGGAGGCGACGCCAGCCTGATCCAGACGCTCAAGGGCCTCTCCGGCTCGCAGGACTGCCTGGCCTGCCACGGGAACACGCCGGGGCCTCACGACTCCTTCGGTTCGGGCGTCCATTCCAATACCGCCGCCGTGAACTGCCTGACCTGCCATTCGATCCACAAGGCGGTTCCGAAGAGCGAGACGCTGCTGGCGAAGGCCCCGGGCGCGCTCTGCGGGACCTGCCACGTCAACCAGACCGCGTCCTTCCAGAACAAGCCCTACGCGCACCGGCTCGATCGAGGGGGCATGACCTGCCTCGACTGCCACGCTCCGCATGCGCGCCGCGGCGAGCCGGTGAAGATGACGGTCCAGGGCGAGCTGCCCTGCCTCAACTGCCACTCGGACCTGAGAGGCCCCTTCGTCTTCCAGCACGTCTCGGGCTCGGGCGGCGACTGCCTCTCCTGCCACCAGCCGCACGGGTCGAACAACCCCAACATGCTCCTCTGGGCGCGCGTCGACCAGCTCTGCCTCTCGTGCCACTCCCAGACCGGCGGACCCAAGACCTTCGGATCGCAACCCCCGTCGTTCCACGATCTCACGCTGCCGCGCTATCGCAACTGCACGACGTGCCACGTCGCGGTGCACGGTTCGAACGTGTCGCCGCAGCTCCTGAAATAGACGCATGCAGAGCGCGCGCCGCCGGCTTCGCCTCGCCTTCGCCGCCGCGGCTTCATTCTGCGCGGCGGCCGGTCTGCGCGCCCAGGCGGTTCCGGTCGACTTCGAGCTCGGCTACCGGTTCGTCGACGTGTCGGGAAACGATCAGATGTACCGGACCCAGATCAACGACCGCCCGGGCGTGCTGCTGCGGTCGCTCGACTTCACGGGGCCCGAGCTCCTCGGCGGCGGCTTCCTCGATACCCTGCACGTCGACGGCTCGGACCTCGGCGCGGGACCGGCCGGCCGGTTTCGCTTTCTCGCCGGGCAGAACGAGGTCTTCAAGCTTTCGTTCACGTGGCGGGAGACCGACCTCTACAGCGCCCTTCCCGCGTTCGCCAATCCCTTCATCGACGACGGCATCATCCCGGGCCAGCAGACCTGGAACCGCACGCGCAACATCTACGACGCCGAGCTCGAGCTGCTGCCCGGCAAGATGTTCACGCCTCTCCTCGGCTACACGCGCAACGTCTACGACGGCCCGGGCACCACGACGTACCATCTCGGCGAGAACGAGTTCCAGCTCGATCAGCAGGTGCACTCGGTCGACGAGCTCTATCGCGTCGGTCTCGGCTTCCACAAGGGCGACATCCAGGCCGGTTTCACGCAGGGCTGGCGCGTCTACACGTGGCAATCGGTGGACACTCTGACTCCGGGTGCGGGGAGCGGAAACGTCACCACTCCGGTGCTGGGCCAGCCGACGTCGGCCAGTGCCGTGGCCAGCACCGAGAACGACCGGGTGAACACTCCGGTGACCAACGCCTGGGTATCGGGAACCCTCTTCGGGCGCCTGAAGCTGATCGGGACGTACGTCAAGGCCGACGCCAGCGACGAGACGGGCTACGTGGAGGCGGACGCCGGGAAGCTCGTCTCCTTCGAGATTGCCCGCTTCTTCTCCGGCCTCGCCGAGACGGTCGACTCCCGGGCTCGGACCGACTTCTGGCGCGCCTCCGCTCGGGCCGAGCTGAACCTCGCTTCGAACGTCGACCTCACCGGCGGCTGGGTCGAAAACCATCGCTTCCTCGACGGCGAGGCCCTCATTTCCACGCTGTTCACGGACACGGTCACCTACGCCGGGCAGAGCGCCGGCGACCTGCTGAACGAGATCAACGCCCGCACCGCGGTCGAGGACATGAGCCGCACCTACGACACGACCGTCTCCGCACGCGCGATCGGTCCGTTCTCGGTCAACGCCGGCTGGTCGCAGACCCAGCAGAACGTGACCGCCACTCCCGACGCCTCGGAGATCGTGATTCCGGGCGGTCAGGGCGGACGCTTCGAGCGCCGCGTCGACACGTGGGGAGGAGGCGCGACCTTCGCCCAGTGCGGCGTCATGCTGACCGCCGACTACCACCACGACGAGGCCGACCAGCCGATCTTCCGGACCGACTTCATTCATCGGGACCGGTATGGGTTCAAGGCCAGCTGGACCTTCAAGGATTTCCTGAAGATCGGCGGCTTCTTCCGGGAGACCCACGCCGACGACGACATCGTGCAGATCGGCTACGACACGCGCATCCGGGAGTTCGAGGGCAACTTCGAGGTCACGCTGTTGAAGAACATGCTGACCCTGCACGGCGAGGGCGGCGAGTTCCTGACGAACCGCCAGATCCTCATCCGTATCCCCCAGGACTTCGACATCGTCCCGACGCAACAGCAGGAATTCGGCCACAACTGGGAGGGAGGGGCTCGCTTCAACTGGAACAATCTGTCCCTCGACGCGGCATACCTCTGGATGAACAACAACGGATCGATCCCCTTCACGGTCAGCCGCGTCCGGGTCCTGGCGGAGTACTTCTTCACGAAAAACCTCGGCGCCGATTTCGAATGGCTTCAGGACAAGTACACCGAACGGATCGCCTTCGACCAGGCCGGGCCGCTGGCCGACTACAACGGCAATCGCTATTTCGTCGGCATCCACTGGAGGCCGTGAACGGGCTTGCAGTCACCCGCGGCCGGCAGTAGGCTGCGGCCAGACAAGGAGGGTCACTCCCATGAGTCGTCGCGCACTTCGCCTTGGCGCTTCGGTCACCCTGATGGTTCTCTGCGGATTCCTCGCCTTCTCGGCAACCTCCTCGGCCGACATGGAAATTCAGAAGCAGGCGAAGGCCGCGGGCGTCGACGTCAAGAATTGCCAGTACTGCCACGTCGCATCCCTTCCCAAGAAGGAATCCCACGACCTCAACGACGTCGGCAAGTGGCTCGTCGCGGAGAAGGACAAGCGGGGCGCCAAGAAGGTCGACGGCGCATGGGTCAAGGATTACCCCGGCAACAAGAAGTGAAGCTTCGCGTCGCGGGCGTCTTCGCGCTCCTCGCGGCGGCGCCCGCCTTCGCCGACCCGCGGGAATTCGGCGTCCCCGAGCCGCACGGCTGGATCGGCACGACGGCCGACTGGATCCAGGGGGTCGGTCTCGCCTTCGCGGCGCTCAACGTCATCCTGCTCGTCTGGATCTGGCGCCACGTGCGCTCGGGGGGCGTCACCGCGAACTCGAAGGCGCTGCTCTTCGGGTCGATTTTCGTGCTCCCCGTCGTCGTCGTGTTCCTGGCGACGGCGCACGGCATGCAGGAAGCCATGACGGTCGAATCCTGCGGCGCATGCCACGTCATGGAGGGCCACGTCGCGGATCTGAAGGATCCGAAGAGCGACTCGCTCGCGGCGATGCACTACAAGAACCGGTCGATTCAGACGAACCACTGCTACACGTGCCACAGCGACTACGGCATGTTCGGCACCGTCGCCGGGAAAATGGTCGGGTTGCGGCACACGTACTACAACATCACCGGCAACTACGAGAAGCCGATCAAGATCAGCAGCCCTTACCCGAACGTCCGGTGCCTCACCTGCCACGCCGGCGCCCAGAATTTCCTCGCCAAACACGAAAAAGAAGAGGTCGACAAGCTCATGGTCGGCAAGGACTCCTGCCTCGACTGTCACGGACCCGCGCACAAGGCCGAAGAGCACGAGGCGCCGGCCAAGCAGGCATCCCGATGAGGCCGGACGCCACGCCGCTTTCCCCGCAGGGCGCCCGGCGCCTCAAGCTGGCCATCCTCTTCACCATCGTCGCCGTGGCCCTCGGCGCGGCCCTCCTCATCAAGGAAACCGCGATCGTCTTCACGGCCTTCATGTTTCTCGGTCCGGGATTGCTCTCTCGCCGCGATCGTCCTGCTCGGCTGGACGATCCTGGACGAGCTGCGCGAGAAGCGCGTCCTCTGAGCTCGCGGGCGCCATCCGAGCGGGCGGCGGCCCCTACGGCGAGGTCTTGACCTTCCCGAGCTGCGCCGCTCTTCCGCCGCCTCGGTGACGAGCTTGTCGGCCACGTCGTACTTGTCGATGTTCGCCACGTAGGTGACCGTCTCCCCTCCGCTCTTCTCGGAAGCCACGAGCTTGACGTGAGCTCGAACTTCAGCGGGCTGTTCGGATCCCCGGCCCCTCTTCGCGGCCCGGACGGAGCCGCTACTGGATTAGGCCGGGGCCGCGCCTTGTACCGCGGCGGCGAAGCGCGAAGACCCCTTATTCAGCTTGTCCATCGGTTCCCTGGCGAAGTACTCGTCGATCCTGAAGCGCAGGACTTGACGCCCGCAAGGATGTTCGGCTCCGTCTGCGAGATGTCGACGACCCTCAGCTCCTGACCGGTCGCCGGCATCGTCGGCATGACGCCGACCGCCCCGACATAGTCGGGGTCGTCGGTCGCGTTATATATTTTGGCACCTACCGGAGGAAGCCATGTTCCGACAACTCTCGAGATCGTCCGTGGCCGCGCTGCTCGCGGGCATCCTGGCGGCGTTTCCACTCATGGCCCAGCAACCGGCGACGACCGGGACCACGACGGCCGGCGCGACCGCCAAGCCACCGACGCCTCCCGGAGATCCGTGGCCGCGGCGCATCGTCAGCGGCACCACTACCTTCCTGATCTACCAGCCGCAGCTCGACAGCTGGAAGAACGGACAGCTCGAGGCCCACGCCGTCGTGTCGGCGCAGGCGAAGGGCGCCAAGGATCCGACCTTCGGCGTCATCTGGTTCCAGGCGCGCACCGACGTCGACAAGGTCAATCGCCTCGTTTACCTCGAGGACATGTCGATCACCAAGACGAGCTTTCCTTCGGCGGCCGGCCAGGCCGCCGCGTGGATCGATGCGCTGCAGGAGAAGGAGCCGAAGCGGTCGAAGGCGATCTCGCTCGACCGCCTCGAGGCGCAGCTCGGCATCGTCCAGGCGAAGACGGAGGGCGAGTCGCGGCCGCTCGACAACACCCCGCCGCAGATCATCGTTTCCCAGGTGCCCGCCGTGCTCGTCCGCGTGGACGGCCAGCCGGCGTTCCGCCCGCAGTCGGGAACGGACCTGCAGCGCGTGATCAACACGAGCTCGATCATCCTCAAGGCGGACTCCGGTGAGCTCTACCTCCATCTCTTCGACGGCTGGGTGGAGGCGGAGTCGCTCGACGGACCGTGGAAGGTTTCCGACCCGCACCTCGGCCGCAAGAGCAACCTCGACAAGGCCCTCAAGGAAATCCTCGCGGCGAAGACCGGCGACCCGATGGCGGGCGGCTCCGCGTCCGACCCGAAGGCGCCCAAGCCGTCGCTGAAGACGAAGCCGACGCCCGTGGTCTACGTGAAGACCGGTCCCTCGGAGCTCATCGTCGTCAACGGAGAGCCGAACTACGAGGCGATCCCGGGCACTCAGCTGCTCTACGTCACCAACACCACCGGCCGCGTCTTCAAGGACATCGACAACCAGAACTCTTACGTCCTCATCGCCGGCCGCTGGTTCAGCGCACCCGACACGGCGGGTCCGTGGCAATTCGTCGCCTCGGCGAGCCTCCCGCCCGACTTCGCGAAGATCCCGGACGAGAGCCCGATGGAGAACGTGAAGGCGTCGGTGCCGGGCACGTCGCAGGCGCAGGAGGCGGTCATCGCCGCCTCGATTCCCCAGAACGCGACCGTCCAGCGCACCGCCCAGGCCAAACCGATCACGTTCGACGGCGCGCCCCAGATGAAGCCGATTCCCGACACGACGCTCCAGTACGCCGTGAACTCCTCGACGCCGATCATCATGACGGGACCGCAATCGTACTGGGCCTGCCAGAGCGGCATCTGGTTCACGTCCACCACCCTCACGGGCCCCTGGAGCGTCGCCGCGTACATCCCTCCGGCGATCTACACGATTCCGCCGGCCTCCCCGCTCTACTACCTGACCTACGTCCAGATCTACGGATCGACGCCGAGCGTCGTGTACGTCGGCTACACGCCCGGCTACACCGGCGCGATCATCTACGGCGGCACGGTCGTCTATGGCACCGGCTACGTCTACGATCCCTGGATCGGCACGGTCTGGTACGGCCCGCCGATCACGTACGGCTACGGCGTCAACATGGCATACACGCCCTACACGGGTTGGGCGTTCGCCTTCGGCATCGGCTGCGGATTCGCGATGGGTGCCGCGATGTGCGGCTACGGATGGGGCTACTACGGCTGGGGCTGGGGCGCCGCCTGGGGCGGCTACTACGGCCACTACGGAGCCGCCGCGTGGGGCTACGGAGGCGGCGCCGTCTGGGGACCGGGCTACGCGCGGTGGTCCTCCGGCAACGTCTACAGCCAGTGGGGATCGACCTCGGCCGTGACCCGCAGCGGGGGCGGCTACAACGCCTGGACGGGCAACGCCTGGCACGGACAGGAGGGCTCCTTCTACAACTCCAAGACGGGCACGGCCGGCGTCGGACAGCGCGGCCAGGCCTACAACGCCTACACCGGCAACTACGCGTCGGGCGCGCGGGGCGCCGTGGCGAACCCCGATGGCGCTTCGGCGGCGGGAGGCCGCGCCACGGTCGGCAACGCGTACACGGGCAACTCCGTCACCGGAAGCCACGGCACCGTGACGACGGCGGGCGGTAACACGTACAGCGGCGGAGCGATACACGGGGCGAACAACGGCGTGGCGAACGTGAACGGAAACTACTACGCCGATCACGACGGCAACATCTACACGAACAGCGGAAACGGCTGGCAGAAGAACCTCGGCGGCAACGGCAGCACGTGGTCGGGGGCTTCGGCCGACGAGTCCCACAACATGGACAACTGGAGCAACGCGCGCTCGCAGGGCGACCAGCGCTGGGACAGCTTCTCGAACAGCAGCTTCGGCAACCATTCCTGGGGCGGCTTTGGCGGCGGGGACGCCGGCGGAGGCTGGGGCGGGCGTTCCGGCGGTTGGGGCGGAGGAGGGGGATTCCGAGGCGGCGGGGGCTTTCGCCGCTAGGGTCCGCCGGGCCGGGCTTCACGCCCGGCCCTTTCGTCAGCGCATGCTCGCCCGGACGTCGCGCAGGACCTGGTCCGCGGCGTCCAAGCGGATCAGGCCGATGCGCGGGAATTCCATGTCGAGGATCACGTAGATCGTCAGCGACAGGATCGCCGCGAACCCGAGAGACGTGAATCGCGCTGCGCGACCGTCCGCCGGCCATTCCATAGCCGGCGAGCACGGCGCAGACGACGGCGAGAAACACGAGCAGCCCGTAGATGATCGCGGGCGGGTGCGTCTGGAGCGCCACCGTGCGCGTCGTCGTGATGTCGATCATCGCGTTGACGGATGTGAGCACCGCCAGCATCGCCCCGGGGGCGTCCCGCGCCGCCGCGACCGCCGCCGTTCCAGATCTGATCCTGCAGCGCCGCCGCCCGCGCCAGGGCCGCCCGCGCGGCGGCCACGTCGGGAAGCGCCGCGTACACCGCGAGTCGCTCGTCGACGTACCGCCGGAAGAGGTCCCGCAGGGCCGGCTGGGCCGCGGCGGGCAGCAGATCGATCCGCAGATACGCGGTGCCGATCGCGTTGGCCTCCTCCACGACGAGGTGCCGGCGCGTGTCGAAACGCGCCGCGGCTCCGGAGAAGGTGAAGGCGATGAGAAGCCCCATCAGGCCGAAGACGGCGCCGTCCACGGCGCCGAGCCCCGCGGGCCCCGCGTCGTCCGAGCCAGAGCGGCGGCGGCCGACGCGAAAACCGATCTCCTGGGCCGCGAGCAATGCGGCGAACAGCGCCGCCGCGACGAAGGGCGAGTACTCGGCGAGCGTCATCGAGGCCGATCCTATCCCGGTGCCGGATCCGAGCCGTCGATGCGGATCCGGAAGACGGCGCGGGCCGTCTCGCCCGGGGCGACGACGCGCAGGCCGCGTCCGCTGGACGAGGGCATTGGCCGGCGCCGTCATCGGCTCGAGGGCGGCGAGCTCCTTTCCGGGCGGCGCATAGACCTGCGCATACCGATAGCCCTCGAGCATCTCGACCGAGACGCGGCGGCCGGGACCGGACAGGGCGAGCACCGCCCGGTCCGACTCGAGCGCGAATCCGTCGTCGAATCGCCGCTTCTCCGAGGGGCCCGTCCTCGGCGCCGGCCGCCGCTTCGTCGCCATCCGGAATCCCGCGGCCGTCGAGGCCGAGGCGCGTCATCGCGGGCAGCGAGATCCGCCATGCGGAGCGTGCCACGCCGGGCACGGCGAGATACGGATGGAAACCGAAGGCCACCGGCACGGCAGAGCCCCCGGACGCGAGGAGCTCCACCGCGATGGTCAACGCTTCGGGATCGAGGCCGCAGCTCATCTCCAGCCGGTGGGGGAACGGAAAGACGGAGAGCAGGTCGCCCTCCCAGGCGAGCACCGCGGCGACCTTCGACGGACCGGCCTCGGCCACGCGCCACCGCAGGCGCGACCAGGGCACTCCGTGGATCGGAAGGCCCCGGTCGTCGAAGTGCAGGAGGGGATTCGAGCGCTCGAGAACGACCTCGCGCCCCGCGGCTCGATATCGCAATCCGTCGAGACGGTTCGCCCACGGATGCAGGAGCGGAATCCCGGCCGTGGACCCCTTCGCCGCCGCATCCTCGAGGTCCTCGACGCGGCGGAGGATCTCCGTGCCGCGGTCCCGGAGCGAAGCGCCGAGCATCCCGAGGCCCGGGAGGAAGACCGCGTCGAGGTCCCCCGCCACGAGACGTACCGCCCCGTCCCCGGAAATCGACCCGGAGCCGCCCACGCTACGGCTCCCCTCTCACCCGGCCTTCGCGGCCTTCAGGGGCCAGAGCTTGGACATCGCCCAGCTGACGAGCAGCCCCACGAGGCAGCCGAAGATGACCTCCGCGACCTTGTGCAGTCCGTGCTCGAGGCCGGTCAGCTTCGAGTGGTGCTCCACTCCGGAGGCGATGACGATCGCCGTGGTGATCGGCGCCTGGCGCCACATGGTCTGCACGTGAATCACGTAGGAGGAGACGAGCACCGCCACGCCGAGCGCCAGCGGCAGCTTCCACTCGTTCGCGCCTCCCACCGCGAGGAAGACGAGCCCGATCACGCCGCCCGTGAGCACGTTGATCAGGCGGCTTCGGAACATGCGCGCCGCTTCTTTGACGACCGGCTCGGACGAGGCGATCATCGAGGCGATCGCCCAGATCGGGTTCGTGTCGGCGACGTGCCGCAACACGACCCAGACGATCGCCGAGGCGACGCAGACGTTGAGGGCGAATCGCACCCCGAGCAGGTCGTGGCGCACCGGCTCGAGCCACTTCACGGCTGGCGGGCCTTCGCGAAGCGCCGACTCACTCGTGAGCGTGCGGCGGGTTGCCCTTCAACCGGTACACGACGCCGGTCTTCGTGGCACCGAGCGCAATCCAGTCCTTCGCGGCGAACTGCAGATCCAGGAAGAACGCCTCGGCCCGCCTCATCGCGGCCTCGCGCAGATCCTCGCGCCTCTTGAACTTGATCTGAAACGCGAACTCGCCGATGAGCGGGCGGTGATCGCCCCGCGCGCGCCACAGCGCCACGTTCGACTTGGCCGAAAGCCCTTCGCCGAACTCGAGGATGCCGATGTCCTGGAGGACCTCCTCGACGATCGTGTCGCCCACGAGCTCGACCTTGTCCTTCGACGACATCTTGAGCCGGCCGAGCACCGGGAAGACGCCGACCAGCGTGTCGAGCGAGCTCGGATTGCTCTCGTTGACGTGGGAGAAGGGAAACTGGACGTTGTGGGAGAAGAGCAGCCGCGTGCCGCCGAGGCCGTCCTTCAGCGGCAGGGCCTCGCACTTGAACTTGATCTGGTAGTCGCCGAAGATCTGCGGCCGGACGTCGGTCTCGGCGGCGACCTGCATCTCCGGGTGGCGGAACTTGAACACGATCTCGGGATCGCCGATCGGAAATCCGTCCTTGTAGAGGATCCGGCGCCGCAGAATGAAGGCGTTGTTGTAGAGGCGGAAATCCGGTGTGTCGAGGAAGAGGACTTCCCGGATCTGGAGGGGCGCGTCGATAAATCCCCTCGTCGAGAAGTCGACCTCGTGCCGCCCGGCCACGCGCTTCATGACCTTCGCGAAATCCCAGAAGCTGTCGCGGGAGGTGAAGTGATTGGGCCGCAGGATGAGCTTGCACTCGAGGTACCGAACCTCGTGAAGCGGAAGACCGTCGGCGTATTTTCCGGCCTTGAGCGGAGGCACGCGGTCCATGGGGCTCGCGGATCGCTTCTTCGGCGCAACGGAGCGTTTCGGGGCGGGTTTCGCGGCCTTTCTGGCCATGGACATCCTCCCTCAGGGAGGCCGAACTATATCTCCGGCCTCGATTCCGCCGCTCGGCGGCCTCCTCCGGAGGCCCGAGGCTGATACCCTGTTCCACGACGTCAAGGAGGCCCCTCATGCGTTCCCGCGCCTCGGTGTTCGCCGTCCTCCTCCTGGCCGCGCCCGTTCTGCACGCGCAGAGCTCCGCCCCGGCTCCGCTGCCCGTCTCGCAGCCGACGAAAGTGCCGCATCCCGGCGTCGAGATCTACCAGGTGGATCTGATCCCCACGGGCATGGGGTTCGCGGTCGGCAAACCGGTCCTCGACGGCGACTTCTACGTCTTCAACGCCCTGCCGGAGAAGCAGAAGGTTCGCGTCTCCAAGGACAAGGTCCGAGCCATCACGCTGCGCATTCCCGACCTCAACCAGGAGGTCGTTTACGAGATCCAGCTCCTGCCGTCCGGACACATGCTCTCCCGCGACCACCCGGTTCACAAGAACGGCGGATGGCAATTCCACACGTGGAAAGAGGGAACCCTCATCAGCATGCGGCAGTCCGACGTCAAGCAGGTCGTCGTCCTCCAGGGGCTGGCCGCGTTCAAGGCGAAGCAGGAAGACAAGGGGGCGCGCCTGATCGGAAACCTGGCGATGCAGGACGGGCAGTACCAGTCCGTCGGACAGGCGCCGCCGCCCCCCTCCGCGGCCGCGCCGTCGGCTCCGACCGGACCGAGCAACTGGATCTACGAGGGCGCCCCCGGCATCAGCGACGCGTACGCTCCGGCGAATGCGGTCGTCTCGTCGCCGGGCGACGTGCCGAAGGCGCCCCCGAAGCGCCGCTGAGCCGTCAGGCGCCGGATCCGGCCGCGGCGGCCCGATCCGCGAGCACCAGGGCCGCGTCGCGCCGGACCCGTCCGGCGGGAATTGAAGGATCGCCCCGGGTCAGCCGGGGAAAAACGGGCGCCTTCTCGGCTCCGGTCACGAGCCAGAGCACGCGGCGCGCACGGTCGAGCACGGGATAGGTCAGCGTCATCCGCCGCCTTCCCATGTAGAGGCCGGTCAGCGCCACGTCCCGGTCGGTCACGGAGAGGACCGGGTCACCCGGGACGAGCGAGGCCGTGTGGCCGTCGGGCCCCAGGCCGAGATGAACGAGGTCGAGGACGGGAGGCGCGCCGGACACGCTCTCGAGCGTCTTCGCGTAGGCGGCGGCCGCGTCCTCGAGATCGGCGGACTCGACGGGCATCGGGTGAATCTGGTCGGGCGGGAGCGGCGCGTGCGAGAGGAGGCTCTTGCGCAGGTGCGTCAGATTGCGGTCCGGATCACCCGCCGGAGCGACGCGCTCGTCCACCTGCATGACGTGGACGCCCTTCCAGGGCACGTCCTGCCCCGCCAGAGCGCGCAGCATCACCCATGGCGTGTGGCCGCCGGAGACCGCCATGACGAAGCGTCCACGCGCCGCGACCGCCGTCCGCGCGTCGGCGGCGATGACCTCGGCCGCCCGTCGTGCCGCGGCGTCCGCGTCGGCGAGGATCTCGACTTTCACGAAGTCTTCGCCCGGCGGTCGCGATAGCGCCGGATCAGGGCATTCGTCGATCCGTCGTGCGAAAGCGCCGGCTCGGAGGGAGCCTCGAGCTCCGGGATGATCCGCTGCGCGAGCACCTTGCCGAGCTCGACGCCCCACTGGTCGAAGGAGTCGATCGCCCAGATCGCGCCCTGCGTGAAGACGCTGTGCTCGTAGAGCGCGACCAGGGCGCCGAGCGTCTCCGGCGTCAGGCGCTGCGCGAGAATCACGTTGGTCGGCCGGTTTCCCTCGAAGACCCGATGCGGCACGAGCCAGTCCGGAGTGCCCTCCGCCCTGACCTCGTCCGGAGTCTTGCCGAAGGCCAGGGCCTCCGCCTGGGCGAAGACGTTGGCGACCAGCATGTCGTGATGCCGGCCGAGGGGATTCAGGGCCTCGACGAAGGTGATGAAGTCGCACGGGATCAGGCGTGTTCCCTGATGGATGAGCTGGTAGAACGAGTGCTGGCCGTTCGTGCCCGGCTCGCCCCAGTAGATCGGTCCGGTGTCCGCGTCGACCGGCGCTCCGTCGAGGCGGACGTGCTTGCCGTTGGACTCCATGGTGAGCTGCTGGAGGTAGGCCGGGAAGCGCTTCAGGTACTGGTCGTAGGGAAGGACCGCGACCGTCTGCGCGCCGAAGAAATCGTTGTACCAGACGGAGAGCAGACCGAGGAGGACCGGCAGGTTCCTGTCGAGCGGCGCCGTCCGGAAGTGCTCGTCCATGGCGTGGAATCCGGCGAGCATCGCGCGGAAGCTCTCGGGGCCGACGGCGATCATCGTCGAGAGGCCGATCGCCGAGTCCATCGAGTAGCGTCCGCCGACCCAGTCCCAGAAACCGAACATGTTGGCCGTGTCGATGCCGAACTCCGAGACCTTCTCGGCGTTGGTCGAGACCGCGACGAAGTGCTTCGCGACCGCCTTCGCGTCGCCGCCGAGGCCCTTCAGCGCCCAGTCGCGCGCCGTGTGGGCGTTGGTCATGGTCTCGAGCGTCGTGAAGGTCTTCGAGGAGATGATGAAGAGCGTCTCCGCCGGGTCGAGGTCGCGGGTCGCCTCGGCGAAGTCGGTGCCGTCCACGTTCGAGACGAAGCGAAACGTCATCGAGCGCTCGCTGTAGAAGCGAAGGGCCTCGTAGGCCATGACGGGGCCGAGATCGGAGCCGCCGATGCCGACGTTGATGACGTTCCGGATCCGCTTGCCCGTGTGGCCCGTCCACCGGCCGGACCGCACGCGGTCGGAAAACGCCGCCATCCGGTCGAGGACCGCGTGCACCTCCGGAACGACGTCCTGCCCGTCCACGAGGATCCTCTCGCCCCTCGGCGCCCGGAGCGCGACGTGGAGGACCGCCCGGTTCTCGGTGACGTTGATCCTGTCGCCCCGGAACATCGCGTCCCGCCGCTCGCGCACGCCGCATTCCTCGGCGAGCGCGACCAGCCGCTTCATCGTCTCGTCCGTGACGCGGTTCTTCGAGTAGTCGAGAAAGAGACCCGCCGCCTCGAGCGTCAGCCGCTCCCCGCGCTTCGGGTCCTCGGCAAAGAGCTGCTCGAGCGTCGAGGATTGGATCGTCGCGTGGTGGGCGGCGAGCGCCTTCCAGGCCGGGCGCGAGGCCAGGGCGGGAACCGGCGCCGGCATCGTCAGCTCGCCTTCCCGAGGACGGCGCTCTTGGAGGCGATGACGCCGAGGAGCTCGTTCCAGGATCCCACGAACGACTTCGCGCCCTCCTCCTGGAGCCTCGCGGCGAGAGCGTCCACGCCGACGCCCGCCTTCTCGAAACGCGCCAGCGTCGCTTCGCAGTCGCCGCCGTCGGCCGGCAGCGTCGCGCCGATGTCGCCGTGGTCGGCGAGAGCCTTCAGCGTT
Source organism: uncultured Acidobacteriota bacterium (assembly GCA_963738945.1). GTDB lineage: Bacteria > Acidobacteriota > Thermoanaerobaculia > UBA5066 > Gp7-AA6 > DAHUXD01. The sequence goes on along the minus strand of CAVTYD010000002.1, from coordinate 100,625 downwards.
CCCTCGGGCATCGTGTTGACCGTGAACGGGGCCGCCAGCGCCTTGACGTACAGGACGTCCGAGGCCTTCGGGTCCTTCGTGCCCGTGCTCGCCCACAGGAGCCGCTGGGGCCTGCGCTCCGGCGTTGTAGGCCCGCTGCCAGCGCGGCGAGCTCAGGAGGCCGCGGTACGCCTTGTACGTCCGCATCGCGATCGCGATGCCGAGCCGGTCCTTCAGGTCGTCCGGCACCTTTCCGGCCACCGCGACGTCCCACCGGCTGATGAAGACCGAGGCGACCGAGCACACGTCGGGCTTCAAGCCGGCGTCGATGCGCCGCTCGATGCCGCGCAGGAACGCCTCGGCCGCGGCGACGTAGTGCTCGCGGGAGAAGAGCAGCGTCACGTTGATCGGAACGCCGGCGAAGATCGCCTCCTCGATCGCCGGCAGGCCCTGCCGGGTCCCCGGGATCTTGATGAAGAGGTTCGGCCGTCCCGCCCGCTGCGAAGAGCTCGCGCGCGGCGGCGATCGTGCTCGTCGCGTCGTAGGCGAGCAGCGGCGAGACCTCGAGCGAGACCCAGCCGTCCACGCCGTCGGTCCGGTCCCACACGGGGCGGAAGACGTCCGCGGCACGGGTGAGGTCCTCGAGGGCGAGCTCGAAGAAGAGGCCCTCGCCGGATTTTCCCTTCGCGAGCTTCTCGCGGATCGCCGGGTCGTACGCGGCGCTGTTCTTGATGGCCTGGTCGAAGATCGTCGGGTTGGACGTCAGGCCCGTCACCGAGAGCTCGTCCACGTACTTCTTCAGGGTCCCGCGATCGAGCAGATCGCGGGTGATGTTGTCGAGCCAGAGGCTCTGGCCGAGCGCGTGCAGCTTCTGCGTGCCTTTCATCGTGTCACCTCCTGGTCAGGTTCGTCCGGCGGAGACTTTTCCGAGGGCCGCGTCCACGATCCCCTGTGCCTCGCGGAGGATCGCGTCGAGATGCGCCCGGTCCCGGAAGCTCTCCGCGTAGATCTTGTAAATGTTCTCGGTGCCGGAAGGCCGCGCGGCGAACCAGCCGCTCGCGGCCGTGACCTTGAGCCCGCCGATCGGCGCGCCGTTTCCGGGAGCGCGGGTCAGCTTGCCCGTGATGGCCTCGCCGGCGAGCGTCGATTCGGAGACCGCCTCCGGCGAGAGCTTCTTCAGGCGGTCCTTCTCTTCCGGCGTCGCCGGCGCATCCACGCGCGTGTAGACGGGAGTGCCGAACTCCGCGGTCAGCGTACGGTAGAGCTCGCCGGGATCCCGCCCGGTCCGCGCGGTGATCTCCGCGGCGAGCAGATTGGGGACGATGCCGTCCTTGTCGGTCGTCCAGACCGCGCCGTCGCGGCGCAGGAACGTCGCGCCCGCGCTTTCCTCGCCGCAGAAGCCGATCGTGCCGCCGATCAGGCCCTCGACGAACCACTTGAACCCGACCGGCACCTCCACGATCCCCCGCCCGAGCCGCGCCGCGACCCGGTCGATCATTCCGCTCGAGACGAGAGTCTTGCCGACGGCCGCGGTGACCGGCCACTGCGGCCGGTTCGCGAAGAGATACGCGATCGAGGCCGAAAGGTAGTGATTCGGCTCGAGCAGCCCCTGTCCGCGGGTGACGACACCGTGGCGATCCGCGTCCGTGTCGGCGGCGAACGCCACGTCGTATCGGTCCTTCAGCTCCACCATGCGCGCCATCGCGTACGGCGACGAGGGATCCATCCGGATCTGGCCGTCCCAGTCGACCGTCATGAACCGGAAGGTCGGGTCGACGGCATAGTTCACCACGTCGAGGTCGAGCCCGTAGCGCTCGCGGATCGCGTCCCAGTAGGCGACGCTCGCTCCGCCGAGAGGATCGACGCCGATGTGCACGCCCGCGGAGCGCACGGCCTCGAGGTCCACGACCGAGGCGAGGTCGGCGACGTACGTATCGCGATACGGGTGCCCGCGGGTCGTCGCGGCCTTGCGCGCCCGGTCGAACGGGACGCGCGCGACGCCCTGGAGGCCCTCGGCGAGCAGGGCGTTCGCCTTCGTCTCGATCCAGCCGGTGACGTCCGTCTCGGCCGGACCGCCCTGGGGCGGGTTGTACTTGAAGCCTCCGTACCGCGGCGGGTTGTGCGAGGGCGTCACGACGATGCCGTCGGCGAGGCCGCCCCGCCGGCCGCGGTTGTACGTCAGGATCGCGTGGGAGATGACGGGCGTCGGCGTGTAGCCGCCCTCGGAATCCACGCGCACGTCCACGGCGTTGGCCGCGAGCACCTCGAGCGCGCTCGCGAACGCGGGCTCGGAAAGGGCGTGGGTGTCGACGCCGAGAAAGAGCGGGCCGTCGATGCCTTCCTTCCGGCGATGGAGGCAGATCGCCTGCGTGATCGCCAGGATGTGCCCTTCGTTGAACGCGTTGTCGAACGAAGACCCGCGGTGCCCGGACGTGCCGAACGCGACGCGCTCGGCCGGCCGCGCGGGGTCCGGGCGCCCCGTGTAGTAGGCCGTGACCAGCTTCGGGACGTCCACCAGGATGGACGGCGGCGCCGGCTGCCCGGCCAGGGGGCTGACGGACATGCTCGAAGCCGGCCCTAGCGCGTTCCCGCCGGTTTGGCGCCGGCCTGCGGCGGATATCCGGCGAAGAGCTCCGCGAGGATCGAGCGCAGCTTCTCCTCGCGCGCCTCGTTCGAAAGGCTCGGATCCATCGCGCCCTTGGCGCGGCCGCGCCAGACGATGTGCTTCAGCTTCACGTCCACGAGGTCGACGATCATCGTCCCGACCGGGATCTGCGTCTCGTAGTCGTCGACCGGCGCCCAGCCTCCCCATGCATAGCCCCAGTTGGGATCAAACGGCGTCACGACGGTCTCGGCCGAGAGGCGGGCGTGGATCACGGCCCAGAGATCCGGGCTCTGCTCCAGGCCGACCTGTTTCAGGCCGTCGGTCGAGAGCTGATCCGAGAGGACGTCCTGGCAGCGGCGCGCCCAGGCGGGATCGGCGATCGAGCCGTCGGGCCGCCAGGCCCAGGTGTGGAACTGCGCAAAGGACACGTTCTGGTCCCAGCCGACCTTCGTCCTGGGCGGAGCCGAGGCGCAGCCGGCGGCGGCGGCCAGAACCAGTGCGAGCGCTGTCGAAACGAGTCGGTGACGCATCGGACCTCCGGCCCCTCGCGATCCTATCGCGAGTCCCGTCGGCCGGCCGCGATATGCTGCCGCTCCTTACCGCCACGAGGAGGATCCATGCAGCTCGGAATGATCGGTCTCGGTCGCATGGGCGCCAACATGGTGCGCCGGCTGATGAAGAACGGGCATCAGTGCGTGGTCTACGACCGCAGCCCGGAGGTCGTCCGCCAGCTGGGCGCAGAAGGCGCGGTCGGGGCCTCGTCGCTCGACGACTTCGTCGCGAAGCTGAAGCCCCCGCGCGCGGTCTGGCTCATGGTTCCGGCGGCGGCCGTGGACGGTACGGTCGGCGAGCTCGCGCCGAAGATGGCGAAGGACGACACCATCATCGACGGCGGCAACTCGTACTACATCGACGACATCCGCCGCGCAGAACGAGCTGCGAGCCGAAGGGCATCCACTACGTCGACGTCGGCACGAGCGGCGGCGTCTGGGGCCTCGAGCGCGGCTACTGCATGATGATCGGCGGCGACACGCGAGGCCGTCGCAGCGCCTCGACCCGATCTTCAAGACGCTCGCGCCGGGCCGCGGCGACATCCCGCGCACGCCGGGGCGCGAGAAGGCGAGCGGCACGGCCGAGGAGGGCTACCTCCACTGCGGCCCGTCCGGCGCCGGCCACTTCGTCAAGATGGTCCACAACGGCATCGAGTACGGCATCATGGCGGCGTACGCCGAGGGTCTGAACATCCTGAAGCACGCCAACGTCGGCAAGACGAAGGCCGCGAGGTCGACGCCGAGACGACGCCGCTGCGCAACCCCGAGCACTACCAGTACGACCTCAACCTCCCCGACGTCGCCGAGGTCTGGCGGCGCGGCAGCGTGATCGCGTCGTGGCTGCTCGATCTCACGGCCAACGCTCTCATGGCCTCGCCGGACCTCGCGAACTTCGCGGGCCGCGTCTCGGACTCGGGCGAGGGGCGCTGGACGATCCTGGCCGCCATCGACGAGGGCGACGCCGGCCGACGTCCTCACGGCCGCGCTCTACGAGCGCTTCGCCTCGCGGGGCGACGCGGAGTTCGCGAACAAGCTGCTGTCGGCGATGCGCTACGAGTTCGGCGGCCACCTCGAGAAGAAGGCCTGAGCGCCGTGAAGTCGAAGCCGCCCCGGGCTCCCGCCGGCGCGTCGAGCGCCGCTCCGAGCGCTCCGCGCACGCTCTGCATCGACATCGGCGGCACGGGCATCAAGACGCTCGTCGTCGGCACGGACGCCAGGCCGCTGACCGCGCGGCGGAAGGTCGATACGCCCCGGCCCGCCACGCCCCGGGCCCTCGTCAAGGCGATCCTCGAGCTCGCGAACCAACAGGGCGCGTTCGATCGCGTCTCGGTCGGGTTCCCCGGCGTCGTCCGGCGCGGCGTCGTCGAGACGGCGTTCAACCTGCACAAGAGCTGGATCGGCGTGGACATCGACCGGCTCCTCACCCGGGAGCTCGGCCGGCCCGTGCGCGCCGCCAACGATGCCGACGTCCAGGGGCTCGGCGCGATCCGCGGAAAGGGAGTCGAGCTCGTCGTGACGCTGGGGACCGGCTTCGGCTCGGCGCTCTTCATGGACGGCCGGCTCGTCCCCAACATGCAGCTCGCCCACCACGCCGGCTGGAACGCGAAGACCTACGAGGAAGAGCTCGGCAACGCGGCGCGCAAGAAGGCCGGCCGGAAGCGGTGGAACAAGCGCCTGCGCAAGGCGATCGCCACGCTCGACGCGCTCTTCAACTACGATCGCCTCTACATCGGAGGCGGCAACGCCACCCGGATCCGGATCGACCTTCCGGACAAGGTCCGGATCGTCTCGAACGTCGAGGGCCTGCTCGGAGGCGTGGCCCTCTGGAACGGCAGGGAGAATTCCTATGGCGTCCGCTGAGCCCGGGGCGGAAAAACCCGTCCCGTCCGACGCTCTCGTCTTCTTCGGCGCCACCGGAGACCTCGCCTACAAGAAGATCTTCCCCTCGCTGCAGAACATGGTGAGGTGCGGCTTCCTGAAGGTCCCGGTGATCGGAGTCGCCAAGTCGGGCTGGACGATCGAGCAGCTGCGCGACCGCGCGCGCGCCAGCCTGAAGGAGTATGGCGGCGGCGTGGACGAAGCGGCGTTCTCGAAGCTGTCCGCGCTCCTGCAGTACATCGACGGCGACTACTCCGACCCGGCGACGTTCACGAAGCTGCGCCAGGCGCTCGGCAAGGCCGCCGCATCCGGCGCACTACCTCGCGATTCCGCCGAGCCTCTTCGGGGCCGTCGTCGAGCAGCTCGGGAAGTCCGGCTGCGCCGAGGGCGCGCGCGTCATCGTCGAGAAGCCGTTCGGCCACAACTTCGCGACGGCCCGCCAGCTCAACCAGACGCTGCACACGGTGTTTCCGGAGGCGTCGGTCTTCCGCATCGACCACTATCTCGGCAAGGAAGCCGTCGAGAACCTCCTCTTCTTCCGTTTCGCCAACACGTTCCTCGAGCCCATCTGGAACCGCAACTACGTCGACTGCGTCCAGATCACGATGGCCGAGCAGTTCGGCGTGCAGGGCCGCGGGAAAGTTCTACGACGAGACCGGCGCGATCCGCGACGTCATCGAGAACCACCTCCTCCAGGTCGTCGGGCTATCTCGCGATGGAGCCGCCCATCTCGGTGGACGCCGACCGCGATCCGCGACGAGCAGGTCAAGATCTTCCGCGCGATCCGGCCGCTCCAGGTCGGGGACGTCGTCCGCGGCCAGTTCGACGGCTACCGCAAGGAGCCGGGCGTCGCGCCCGACTCCACGGTCGAGACCTTCGCGGCCGTGCACCTCGAGATCGACTCGTGGCGCTGGGAGGGCGTGCCGTTCTTCATCCGCGCCGGCAAGTGCCTGCCCGCTGACCGCCACCGAGGTCGTCGTGGATCTCAAGCGGCCCCCGCTTTCGCGCCTCTCGGCCGAAGAGAGCAACTACTTCCGGTTTCGCCTCGGCCCGAAGATCTCGATCTCGATCGGGGCCCGCGTCAAGAAGCCGGGGACCGAGATGCAGTCGATGCCGACGGAGCTCATGGCCGTGCAGACGGGCAAGGACGAGGTGGAGGCCTACGAGCGGCTCCTGACCGACGCCATGAAGGGCGACCCCACGCTGTTCGTCCGCGAGGACGCCGTCGAGACGGCATGGAAGGTCGTGGACGGCATCCTCGACGACGCGACCCCGGTCTACCCGTACGCGCCGGGGACCTGGGGCCCGGCCGAGGCCGAGCCGCCTGACGACGGGACTGGAGGGCTGGACCAACCCGGCCGCGGAGCCGTGAAGGCGAAACCGGCCGATACCGCCGAGGGCCGCCGCCTCGCCGACAACGACCGCCGCGCCGCGCACTGGAACCGCTGGGGTCCCTACCTCTCGGAGCGCGCCTGGGGCACGGTCCGCGAGGACTACAGCGCCGACGGCACGGCGTGGGACTACTTCCCCCACGACCATGCACGCTCGCGCGACTACCGCTGGAACGAGGACGGCCTGGCCGGCATCTCGCGACCGCCACCAGCTGCTGTGCTTCGCGCTCGCCCTCTGGAACGGCCGCGACCCGATCCTGAAGGAGAGGCCGTTCGGCCTGACCAATTCCCAGGGCAATCACGGCGAGGACGTCAAGGAGTACTGGTTCTACCTCGACTCGACCCCGACGCACTCGTACATGAAATACCTCTACAAGTATCCGCAGGCCGAGTATCCCGTACGACCGGCTCGATCGAGGAAAACGGCCGGCGCTCGATCGACGAGCCCGAGTTCGAGCTGCTCGACACGGGCATCTTCGCGGAGAACCGCTACTTCGACGTGTTCGTCGAGTACGCGAAGAGCTCGCCGGAGGACATCCTCGTCGAGATCAACGCCTTCAACCGGCGGCCCGGAGGCGGCGACGCTCGATCTGCTCCCGACGGCCTGGTTCCGCAACACGTGGTCCTGGAAGCCCCACCGGCCGCGGCCCTCCGCCATCTCGGTCGAGCGGCCCGGCGGCCGCCTCGCGCTCCAGCTCGAGGAGGCGTATCTCGGCCGGCGGTTCCTCCACGCCCAGCCGGGCGGCGAGCTGCTCTTCACCGAGAACGAGACGAACTTCGCGCGCGTCTTCGGCTCCCCGAATCCCGGCCCCTACGTCAAGGACGCCTTTCACGAGTACGTCGTCCATGGCCGCCGCGACGCGGTCAACCCGGAACGGATCGGGACGAAGGCGGCCGCTCGATACCGCCTCGAGATTCCTCCCGGCGGCACGGCTCGCGTGCGGCTGCGCCTGACCGAGGCGGAGTGGAAAGAGGGCGACCCGCTCGGCGAGGACTTCGACCGGGCGTTCGCCTTTCGGCGGAGCGAAGCCGACGAGTTCTACGCCGCGGTCGTCCCCGATTCGCTGTCCCGGGAAGAGAAGAACGTCATGCGTCAGGCGTTCGCGGGGATGCTGTGGTCGAAGCAGTTCTACAAGTACGACGTGCGCCACTGGCTCGACGGCGATCCCGCTCGCAGCCGCCGCCGCCCGAGTCCCGCAAGACCGGCCGCAACAGCGACTGGCGGCACATCTTCAACTCCGACGTTCTCTCGATGCCCGACACCTGGGAGTTTCCCTGGTACGCGGCCTGGGACCTGGCGTTCCACTGCGTCGTCCTCTCGCTCGTCGACGCGCAGTTCGCCAAGGATCAGCTCGTCCTGATGCTGCGCGAGTGGTACATGCACCCGAACGGCCAGATCCCGGCCTACGAGTGGAACTTCGCCGACGTGAACCCGCCGGTCCACGCGTGGGCCGCGCTGCGCGTCTTCCAGATCGAGCGCGCCAGGACCGGCAAGGGCGACCGCATGTTCCTCGAACGCGTCTTCCACAAGCTGCTGCTCAACTTCGACTGGTGGGTCAATCGCAAGGACGCGCTCGGCAACAACATCTTCCAGGGCGGATTCCTGGGTCTCGACAACATCGGGATCTTCGACCGCAACATGCCGCTGCCGGAGGGCTGGGTCCTCTCCCAGGCCGACGGCACCGCGTGGATGGCGATGTACTGCCTGAACCTCCTCGGCATGGCGCTCGAGCTCGCGAGCGAGGACCCCGTCTACGAGGACGTCGCGAGCAAGTTCTGGGAGCACTTCGTCTACATCGCGCACGCGATCCAGCGGCCGGAGAACCCCGAGCTCGGGCTCTGGGACGAGAAGGACGGCTTCTTCTACGACGAGATCCATCACCCCGACGGACGCCAGGTCCCGATCCGCGTGCGGTCGCTCGTGGGCCTGCTTCCCCTGACCGCGGTCGTCACCGGCGATTCGGCCCTGATCAACCGATTCCCCAGCTTCAAGCGGCGCATGGAATGGTTCTTCGAGCATCGCCAGGACCTCACGCGAGCCTGCGCCTCCATGACCCAGCACGGCAAGGACGAGCGGATCCTGTTGTCCGTCGCACGACCCGACCAGTTGAAGCGGGTCCTCGCCTACATGCTCGACGAGTCGGAATTTCTGTCTCCCTACGGGATCCGGTCGGTCTCGAGATACCACCGCGAGCACCCGTACGAGGCCAGCACCCGCGGCCGGACCTTTCGCCTCGACTACGAGCCCGGCGAGTCGCGGACGAAGCTCTTCGGCGGAAACTCGAACTGGCGCGGCCCGATCTGGTTTCCGCTGAACTATCTGCTCGTCGAGTCGCTCCGGCGATATCACCTCTACTTCGGCGACACGTTCAAGGTCGAATGCCCGACGGGATCGGGGACGATGATGACGCTCAAGGAGGTCTCGCACGAGCTCGCGAGGCGTCTCTCGAGGATCTTCCTGCCCGACGCGAGCGGACGGCGGCCGGTCTTCGGCGGCTACGAGACGCTGCAGACGGACCCGCACTGGCGCGACTACGTCCTGTTTCACGAATACTTCCACGGCGACTCCGGCGCCGGGCTCGGGGCGAGCCACCAGACGGGCTGGACCGGCCTGGTCGCCAAGCTCCTCGACGAGATCGGCGATCCGCGCGCCACGACCCTGCGCGGCTAGTCGTCCGACGTCGCGGGCGGCGCAGATCGGGCGCGCCGGACCTGCGAGGCGTAGCGCACGATGCCGTTGAAGAGCTGCAGCGGCAGGTGCAGGCGCAGGCCCCAGGCCTTCTCGTCGTGCTCGGCGAGCGGAAAGGCGAAGTGCATGAGGTCTTCGCCGTAGATCCAGCCCCGGGAGACGAGGGCCATGGCCATCGAGAGCGTGACCTCGTAGTTGTCCTCGGGCCAGCCGCTGTCGAGATAGAAACGGGCCTCGCGCCGCGGCTCGGCGAGGACGCGCTCGAGGAGGTCGTCGCGGAAGCCGAAGGTGCTCGAGAGGCAGGCCGCGCCGCCGAAGACGTCCGGCAAATCCCACGCCAGGAAGAACGACACCACGCCTCCGAGCGAGGAGCCCATGACCGCCGTGCTGCGGGGGCCGGGAAGCGTCCGGAAGTCCTGGTCGACGCGGGTCTTGACCTCGCCCGCGAGCGAAGCCGCAAAGGCCTCGTAGCCCGGTTTGGTGTACTCCGCGAGACGGTCCTTCGAGTACACGCCCACGACGAGGAAGTCGTCCACGGCGCTCATCGTGTCGAGCAGGCCGATCGTCCGGTCCACCTGCCAGTCCTGGCCGAGAAACGCCTCGTCCGGAAAGAAGAGGTTCTGCCCGTCCTGCATGTAGAGGACCGGGTAGCGCTTCAACGTGTTCTCGCGATACCCCGGAGGCAGGTAGACGCGGAGCCGGTGGCGGCGGCCGAGCCGCGTCGAGTCGAATTCGATCGGCGCGGCGAAGTGCCCGCCCCCGGCCGTCCGGAAGTGAGGATAGACGGGCCGCGCGTCCGGCTCAGTCATGAGCACGAGCCGGTTCGCGCCGGGAGTCCAGAAGAGCGCGTCGCCCACGCGCAGCACCGGCTTGAAATAGAGAAACGGCTTCGACGACTCGACCGTGAACGTGAGCGTGTGGCCGCCGTCGTATGGCGCGTCCGCCTCGATGTCGCGGTTCCAGTCCTCCTCGGTCCTCAGGACGATGCGGCCCTCGGACAGGGGATAGACGACGCGCAGCGTACGGCGGAAGACCGGGCTCGCCGGCCTCACCGGGTCGGCCTCCGGGTCAATGCTTCTTTCCAGGCCACTGGTCGCCGATGCCGGGTCCGAACCAGTGGCCGCTGTTCAGGTCGTAGTACATGCCGATCTGCGTGTATGGGATCCGCAAGACGTCGAAGCCGAAGTAGAGGATCTTGCTCCACCACTTGTCGGGGGGGACGTGGAGGGCCCGCAGGACCTCGCCGAAGTTCAGGCCGAGCTCGAATCCCACCTCCCGCGCCCGGAGGTCGGGGTTCGCGTACGGATATCCCTTCGCCGAGTAGCTGACGGAGACCATCAGGTAGCGCGCGAGCCACGGATCGAACCGCATGCGCCGCGCGAGGCCCGCAATCTTCAGGTCGGCCGTGTAGATCTCCTGCGTGTAGTCCTTGCCGGTGCCGCCATAGGGGCAGCAAACGGCGGCAGGCTCCGGCACGAGCCCCGCGCGGTATCCGACGAGATCGTCGAGGCCGTAATGCGCGATCCCGATCGCGGAGATGGCGCCGATCCAGTCCATCACGAGGTCTTCGTAGGAGAAGCCGTACTTGCCGCGGCCGTCGCCGAGCTCGGTCACGAGGCCGGCCGCCATCGACACGGCGGCGCCGAGCAGGACCGCGTCGTCCTTCTTCATGCCGAGCTCGAGGTTCACGCCGGCGAGAAGTTTCGCGACGATGTAGTAGGAGACGACGTGCGAGGCCTTGTCGCCCCCGCCCGCATAGGTGTTCTGACCGAGCCAGCCCTCGTTCGTGAAGTGCCACGGCTGGTTCGGCCCGTCGCCGAAGGAGTTCCAGGCCGACCCGATGAGCGTGGCTCCCGACGCGACGCCGATCCAGAACGTGTGGACCTTCTTCTCGGGTGCGTCGGCCGTCGGCCCGGCCTCCGCGGCGAGAGCATCCGCGAGATCGGGCAGGGCGGGCGGCGTCGCGCCGCCGTCCTGGAGGACGCGGTGGAACGACTCGGCGAAACCGGTCCCCTCCGCCGCCGGCGCGAACCCCGGCGGGACCTCGGCGCGCGCGGCGCCGGCGAGGAGCGCGGCCGCGAGCGCTCCGGCGAGGGCCCGGACGGCGGGACTCAAGCGGAGGTCCCACCCTTCGGAGCCGGAGCGGCCGCACCCGGATGCACGTGGACCGTCTGCGTCGGAAACGCCACGGACGCGCCAGCCTGGTCGACGATCTCGAGCAGGCGCAGGAGCAGCTCCTCCTGGACGCCCAGAAACTCCGGATAGCTCTCCGCCCGGACGTAGGCGAACACGTCCACGTCGAGCGACGAGGCCCCGAGACGCATGAACCGCGCCCGGGATCCTTCCGTCTCGACCCGGGGATCGGCGGTCAGGATGTCGCGGATGCCCTGGAGAACCTGCCGCATCTGGGCCGGCGTCGTCTCGTAGGCGAGGCCCACGGTCGGATGAAACCAGAACTTGTCGCGCCGCGTCAGGTTCTCGATCTGGCCGGCCATCACGGCGCCGTTCGGAATGCTGACCACCGTGCGCTCGTTGGTGCGCAGCCGCGTCGCCCAGAGGGTCACGTCCTCGATTTCGCCCTGCTGGCCGCCGATGCGGCACGTGTCTCCGACCGTCATCGGCTTGTCGGCGAGCATGGCGAAGCCGGCAAAGACGTTCTCGAGGCTCTTCTGGGCGGCGAACGCGACGACGAGGCCGCCGATGCCGAGTCCCGCGAGCGTCGCCGTGACGTTGACCCCGAAGACGGGCAGCGCGAGGATCAGGACGATCAGGAAGGCCGCCCCCCGCAGGGCCCGGCGGCCGAACGACAGCGTGGCCCGGCTGGCCCCGCCTCCGGCCGGCATGACGCGGCGAAGGAGGAACCGGTCGACCACGTCCACGATCCGCAGCAGAAGCCACAGGAACGCGACGAGGAGCAGGACGTAGAGCAGCCGGTTGTAGTAGATCCGGTAGAGGATCGGGATTCCGATCCAGAAGACCGCGACGCGGTGCAGCAGCAGGGTCAGCAGCAGCGTGCCGGGGCTGCGCGCGCGCGACTGCCACTCGCCCGCGGCGCGCTTGTGGCGGACGAGACGCACGAGGGTGAAGATTCCGCCGAGCAGGACCCAGGACACGCCGTAGAGGACCGGCAGCAGGAGCAGGAACGCGATGATCTGCCAGAGGGCGAGCGAGCCCACGTGGTGGCGGACGAGAAACGCCGGCAGCCTCGCCTCCACGGCCGTGATCCCGAGCTCGCCGTAGAGCCGCCGCGCTTCGCGGATCGTCTCCCAGGAGAAGAGCCAGATGGCCGGCGATCCCGGCGTCTCCTTCCGGACGAGGAGGACGTCGATGCGCCCGTCGAGGCCGAGGATCTCCCCCACCTTCTCGACGTCCGGTGGCAGGCCGTCGTCGAGCGTTCCGCGGGGCGAGCGGCTGATGCTCTCGAGGGTCGTCGAGACGAAGCGGTGATCGAGCACCGCCTGGAGCTCGCGGGCGACGTCTTCGCGCTCGGGGCGCAGCGACGCCGGGACCTGGAGGTATTCGGCCGCGTTGCCGTAGCTCCCCTTCTCGACGGCGTGAAGGAACCCGAAGAAGCAGCCGTACGGCGTCTCGCGGCCGTAGGGATCGGCCGCCGCCTCCTCGGCCGGGGACGGCGTCGGAACCACCACCGGCAGCTGGGCGGCCGCGGCGGCGGCGCCGAGCAGCAAGGCGAGGGCCGGGGCGAGGGTGCGGGCGCCCCGGCGCCTCCTCGCCGGAATCTTCCGGCGAAACGCGCCCGAAGGCGCCGGCGGCTCGGCAGGAACGGCCATTTGCGGAGGGATCTTAGCCGAGGGCCGGCCCGTGGCTAGCGGTGCGGCGGCAGAGCGGATTTCAGGTCCCCGAGGAAGTCCGCCATGATGTCGGCGAGAGCCGCGTTCCAGGCCTCGACCACGGCGACTGCCGTTCGTTTCGACAGCGGGCGGCTCCGAGAATAGTTCTTCAGGAGGATCTCTTTCCCGGTCGCGCTTCCGGCGACGGAAGCGAGGACCCGGAAATGGAGCGTCATGACCGCCGCGGGCTGGGCCTCGTCGGTGAAGTCGCCCGCGAGCTCCACGATCGCGGGCTCGATCTCGGCGTCGATCGGAACGCCCTCCCCCGGCACTACGACGTCCCGGACGAAGTCGGCGTCCCGGAGGTAGCCGCGCACCGCGGCCGTCAACAGCCAGGCCGGCGGCCCGGCGAAGCTCGCGTACGGATCGCGCTCGATCGCGTGCTCGCCCACGCGGTAGACGAGCTCGACGCCGGCGTAGGTTGGATTCGCTTCCGCCGGTCGCAGCGAAACGACCCGGGTCGCGTCGGGAGCCGGCGTGACACGGGGTGCCGGTGGATCGAGCGTGAAGGTCTGCGGCGTGCGCGCGAGTTTCGAGGCGCAAGCGGTCGAAAGCAGGGCCGTCGCGAGGATGAGGCCGCCGGACGGCCGGCCGGCGCGACGGAAGGCCGTGGGGTCGCGGCGCATCACTTCTTCTCCTGTTCGAGCACGGGTGGAACCGGCGGCGCGCCTCCGAAGAGGAACCCGGAGGGATAGCGTTTGAGCTGCTCGAGCGCCTGGTTCAGGCTCCGGGCGGCGTCGCGCGTTCCGGCCAGCGTTTCGTTCAGGGACCGGACGTCGACGCCCGAGAGCTTCTCGAGCAGCAGGGCCAGGCGGGCGTCGAGATTGTCGAGCAGCTTCCGGGCGTCGTCCCCGACGGCAGCGAGCTTCATGTCGCGGATGTCGGAGCGGGCGCCCTCGGCCAGGCCCTTGATCTCGAGGATGGCGCCGTCGGCGTCCTGGAGGGCCTGGTTCGCGTTGCGCGATATGCCCCGGACGTCCAGCTGGTTCAGGTTCTTCAGAGCGGAGTCCGCCGAATTCAGCACGCGGTTGAGGTTCTGGCCCAGGGCGCCGACGTCGAGCTTTTCGAGGTTGGCGAGCGTCCGGTCGACGGACGCGAGGAGCCGGCCGAGCTGGCTCGGCGCCGAAGGCACGTACAGGTACTTCGGCTTCCACGGAACCTTGAGCGGCGGATACATGGCGGGGTCCATGTTCTGGAGGGCCACGATGCTCGACCCCGTGATGCCCTGCATCTGGATGACCGCGCGGAGACCCCGGTTCACGACGTTCTGAAACGCCACGTTGGGATCGGTCCGCCACTGCTCCGGAGCGATCCGCTGCTTGACCGCGCACCGGACGACGACGCAACCCACTTCGACCGTGTCGTACATGTTCCAGCTGAACCCGATCTCGGTGACCTTGCCGACTTCGACGCCCCGCAGCGTGACGACCGAGCCGACCGAAAGGCCCTCCACGTCGCCCGTCGTGTACGTCTCGAACATGTACGTCGGCTGAAAGGCGCTCCGGATCCCGAAGAGAAAGAGCGCCGCCAGGACGATCGCCACCCCCACCATGACGAACACCCCGATCCGGAACGCGCTGGCTCTTTCGCTCATGACGTCTGGTTTGCCTCCGAGCCGGGCACGATCGCATCGGCCTGACGCAGGAAAAACTGTCGGACGTAGGGATCCTTCGAGTGGTCGCGCAGGTCGGCGGGCTTGCCCTCGGCGATCATGGTCCGCGTCCGCGCGTCGAGCATGACGCAGCGGTCCGCGATCGCGTAGATGCTCTGCAACTCGTGGGTCACGACCACGAAGGTTATCCCCAGCCCCTTCGAGAGTTCCCGGATGGTGCGATCGAGGCCGGCCGACGTGATCGGATCCAGGCCCGCCGAGGGCTCGTCGAGGAAGAGGATTCCGGGATCGAGGGCCATCGCCCGGGCGATTCCCGCCCGCTTCTGCATGCCTCCCGACAGGGCCGAGGGCTTCTGCGCGGCGGCGGGCAGCAGGCCCACCTGGTTCAGCTTCGCGGCCGCGATCAGGGACTTCTCGTCGCCGCCGAGGTCCGTGAACTCGTCCATGGGCAGGCAGACGTTCTCGAGGACGGTCATCGAGCCGAACAGGGCCCCGCTCTGATACATCACGCCGAACTTGCGCAGCAGCCGCAGCCGCTCGTCGCCCTCGGCGGACGCGATGTCGTCGCCGTCGAAGAGGATCCGCCCCGCAGCCGGCCGGTAGAGCCCGATCATCACCTTCAGGAGCGAGCTCTTGCCGCATCCCGACCCGCCGAGGATCACGAACACCTCGCCCTTTCGGACCTCGAAGGAGATGTCCTTCTGGACGACGTTTTCGCCGTAGGCGATGGTGACGCCCTCGACCCGGATGACGACCGGCGCGCCGCCGCTCATACGTGCAGCACGTACGTCAGGACGCTGTAGACCGCGTCGACGACGATGATCATGAGGATTCCCGCGACGACGGCGCGTGTCGTCGAGTCGCCCACCGCGTTGGGCCCTTCCTTCGTCTGCATCCCCCGCAGGCAGCCGAGGGCCGCGATGATCGCCCCGAAGACGAACGACTTCGAGATTCCGACGAGCACGTCGTGGACGCCCATGGCGCCGACGAGCTGCGCCCAGACCTGGGCGAACGGGAAGCCCATGGTGAGCATGACGATGATGCCCCCGAGGACGCCCAGCACCATCGAGTAGGCCGCCAGGACGGGCATCAGCAGCGTTCCGGCGAAGATCCTCTGGATGACCAGGAAGCGCAGCGGATCGAGGCCCATCGTCTCGAGGGCGTTGAGCTCCTCGTTGACCTTCATCGTTCCGATCTCGGCGGCGAAGGCCGATCCCGAGCGCCCCGCGAAGATGATGGCCGTGAAGATCGGCGAGAACTCCCGGATCATCACGAGCCCGATCATGTTGGCGATGAAGATCTGGGCACCGAACATCTCGAGCGGCTGCGCCGCCTCGAAGGCGATGACGAGGCCCATGAGCAGGCTGATCAGCGACACGATCGGCAGGGCGTTGACTCCGGCCTTCTCGAAGACGACGGCGACCTCGCGCCAGCGCATGACGCGGGGTCGTCGCACGACCGCCGCGAAGCCCTGGAGCACGCCGCCGAGGAAGACCATCTGGGCCCGGGCATCGGCGAGCATCGACACCGTCGCGGCGCCGACCTGGCCGAGGAGCGACTGGCGGGGCGGAGGCTGGCGGATGGCCGCCAGCGCGTCCGGAGCCGGGAAGGCGGAGAGCAGCGTCTGGAACTCCGGGCGCAGGCCCCGGACGGTCGCCTTCACGCCGGGCACGACCTGTCCCTGCGAGAGCTCGTAGAGCAGCGACATGCCGGACATGTCGCCCCGATCGACGCCGCCGACGTCCACGTCGAGGCCGGTCCAGGGGACTCCGCGCAGGCGCTTCTCGACGGCGCGGCGGGCCTCGGCCGCCGTGGCGACGTCGAGCGGACCGCTGAGCGTCAGCGTGGCCTTCCCGTCGGGGCCGGGGTCGAGCGCGACGCGCGTCGCCGTTTCCCCGCTCACCTCGTCCGCCTCACTTCGTCCCGCCGCCCGAGCGGCTCGCGATCTGCAGCGACACGAGCCGCCCGATGAGGATGGCCGGATAGAGCTGCCCCACCAGGGCCTCGGCCGCCGCGAGCGTGCGGGCGACCGGGTACAGGGGCGTGATGTCGCCGTAGCCCACCGTCGTCAGCGTGACGTAGCTGAAGTACACGAGACTCTGGTTGAGCCGTCCCGGCCCGGAGACATGGGTCTCCGGAAAGCGGAACGCCCCCGGAACGCACAGATCGATGAGCTGATACGCCAGACCCCAGAGGATCCCGAGCAGCAGGTACGCCAGGATGGATCCGCGGATCCGATCGGCCGTGATCGGCCCCTCGCGAAAGACGTGCCGCAGCACGAATCCGGTCAGAAGCGAGATCGCCAGGATCGCGAGCGCGAGGTCCCAGATCGCCACGACGGGACCCGGATGAATCAGCGTGATCCACCTCGCCACGAAGGACGAGAGCGCGACGACTCCGACGACGGCGGTCGCACGGCCGCGGCCCGTCATGGCGATGACCCCCGAGACGAGCAGGAGGGTCAGGACCCCTCCGGCGACGGTCGGGCTGACGAGTCGGAGAGCCTCGAGAGGCAGGGCGACGAAAATCGCGAGGCAGAGCAGGACGAGCATGGCCGTCAGGCCCCACTCCTGCCACCAGGCCAGCGAGAAGGCCGCCGGACGCCTCACGACTTCCCCGTGGCCGCAGCCGCAGGCGCCGAGGTCGCCGCGTCGAGCACCCGCGACAGCTCCGCGAGCGCGTCCTTGTCCGAGAGAATTCCGACGTGGGTGTCGCCGTAGCCGGTCATTCGAGTCGCGGCCTGCTGGACGCGCGGATCGAGCTGGCTCGGGAGAGCGATCGTGCCGTCCCCGGCCGGGCTCGGTCCGTGATCGTCCGCGAGGCCCCATCCGAAGAAGAGGTGGAACGGCAGGTCCTTCGGCAGCGCGGTCTCGTACAGGCGAGTCAGGAACGGACTGCCCGCGGCCACGTCGACCCAGGAGGGGATGAGCTCGGTCCCCCGCCGCACGGCCCCGGCGGCCTCGTCGACGCCGCCGTACGGCGTGTCGAAGGACGCGTAGACGCGAAGGTATGGAGGCCTGCCTCGCCGGCACAACTGGTTGAGGTCCCGGCGGCTCACGAGCCCGCCCATGCTGTGGGCCACCAGCGCAACGCGCTGGTCCGCGCCGCCTCTCTGCTCCGCGACCTTTTCGATGCCCCGGGCGAGCACGGCCCCGAGCTGGTCGAGACTCAGGCCGGACGGGTAATAGAAGAGCCAGACCTGGTACCGCGAGCGGTCGAGGGAGGCGATGAGAGTCCGAAAGTCCCTCGGCGTGCCGTCGATGCCATGGACGAGCACGAGCTGGACCTTCGAGAAGTCCGGCACGCCCATCGCGTAGAACCAGGCCTGGGTCTTCGTCAGGAACAGGTTGGGCTGATAAACGCCGAGCTCTCCCATCTCCGGGTCGAAGAGGGGGTCGTCCACGGACTCGACGACGAAGGGCCGGGGCTTGACCGCGATCCGGAGCGCCGTTTCACAGGTCCCGGGGTGAGCCGGATCGATCGTGATCGACGGCGCTTCGAGCGTGAGGCCGTCCGGCGAGCGCGCCGCGGAGACCTCGACGGGCGAGTCTTCGGGCGTGCGGCCGACGACCTCGTCTGACTCGTAGAGGCCGTCGTGGTTCAGGTCGGCGAAGAAGTAGAGGTCGTAGCTTCCCGCCGGAAGCAGCATCCCGTAGTAGCCGACCGCCGGGATGGTCTCGCGCGATCCGACGAGCTGCCGGGAGGGACCGGCATGATCGAAGGCCGCCACGAGCAGCGGCTCCTTCACCCCCGGCGGCGCCGTGATGCGCCCGAGCAGGCCGAAGCAGTTCTGCGGCGCGTATTCCTTCTCGAGCAGCAGGCTGCCCGGGCTCTTCTGGAGCTCCGAACGGAGCTCGGCCTTCTGGCGCCGCCACTGGAGATAGGAGCATCCGGAGGTCGCGAGAAGGACGACCGCGCCCACCGCGCGGAGCCACCGACTCCCTGCCGCGAGCCGCCGCATGGCCGCGAAGTCTATCGCGCCGGACTCCGGACGGAATTGACTCCGGCTCGCCCCGCTGCCATATAGTTCGGTCCCGTTTTCGAAAGCCCGAATTCGAGGCATCCGAAGGCGATTCGCATTCGAGGAGGGAGCGTCATGACTCGACTCGTCACCCGTCTCTCGGGCGCCCTGGTCGCCCTCGGCCTTTCGGCCCTTCCGCTGCAGGCCGCGGACGTCCAGCTCGCCGTCGTTCAGTTCCCGGAGCGCTCCGGCATCGACTTGAAGATGGGAGCGTCCAGCCGCGTGGTTCCCGCGGAAGCCGAGGCCGACGTGAAGTATCGGGATGGCCAGGCGGAGGTCGAGGTCGAGGCCAAGAAGCTTCCGCCCGCGATCCTCTTCGGCGGCGACGTGACGTCGTACGTCGTCTGGGCCGTCTCGCGCGACGGCAACGCGGAGAATCTCGGAGAGCTCATCATCAAGAGAACCTCCGGCGACGGGACCTATCGCACCGGACAGAAGGAATTCGCGGTGCTCGTGACGGCCGAGTCGTACCCCCTCGTGCTGAGACCGTCGGACCTGGTCTGCTTCACCTCGGTCGCGCCTCCGCCGCGCAAGGCCACGAGCACGCCCATCACCTTTTCCGATTTCGCGCCCGCGCCGAAGATCGGAAACCCCCAGATCGGCTCGATGCGCTACACGGGACAGGAGCCCGTCGAGATCGTCCAGGCGCAGCACGTCCTCGATCAGGCGCATGCCATCGGCGCCGACAAATACGCGGCCGATTCGCTCCGGCAGGCCTCGGTCACACTGGCCCAGGCATCCAACTCGTTCAAGGCGGGCAACGACCGCGTCGGCGTGGACTACGCGCGGCGCAGCCTGTCGCTGTCCTCCACTGCGATCCGGGACACGGAGAAGAACCTCGCGGCCGAGGCCGCCGCGGCGGCGGCCGCCCGACAGGCCGCCGAGCGCCAGGCCCTCGAGCAGCAGACCGCGGCGGCGCAGGCGCAGGCGGCCGCGTCGCAGCAGGAGGCCCTGGCCGCGCGCGAGCAGGCGCTCGCTGCCCGCGAGCAGGCCTACGCGATGCAGCAGCAGCTCGACCAGGCGCGTCAACAGGCGGCGGCGGCCCAGCAGCAGATGACGACGCTGCAGCAGCAGGCCGCCGCGGCACAGCAGGACGCGGCCGCCGCGGCGCAGAGAGCCGCGGCCGCCGGGCTGTCGGCCGAGGCGGCGGAGGCCGCGCGTCGCGACGCCGACGAGGCGCGGAGCAAGGCCGAAACCCTCGCCGCCCAGGCCACGGCCGCGCGGGAGGAAGCCGACCGCACGACCGCCGAGGTGGCCACCGCCGCGGCAAAGCTCGAGAAGCAGAATGCCGAGCTCCAGCAGCAGAACGCGACCCTGACGAAGGAGCGCGACGACCTGGCGGGCCAGCTCGACCAGGCCCTGTCGTCGGTCGCCCAGATCACCAAGACCGCCCGCGGCGTCGTCGTCAACCTGCCCGACATCCTCTTCGACATCAACAAGGCGACGCTGAAGCCGAACACGCAGGTGGCGCTGGCAAAGCTCGCGGGCATCGTTCAGGTCTTCCCGAAGATCAACCTGCGCATCGAGGGCTATACCGATTCGACGGGCACCGACGAGCTCAACATGCGCCTGTCGAAGGGCCGCGCGGAGTCGGTGATGACCTTTCTCCAGCAGCAGGGCGTGGCCGGAAGCCGGATGACGGCGGTCGGCTATGGCCCGAAGTTCCCGGTGGCGGACAACGGAACGGTCGAGGGTCGCGCCCGGAACCGCCGCGTGGAGATCATCCTCGCCGAGGGCATGATCCAGGGAGCGGGCAACTGACGGGAGGGAGCTAAGCCCCCGCCCGTCATCCCGAACGCAGTGAGGGATCCCGACTTTTTCGAGGCCGGGATCCCCGGGCGCCTCGGGACTCGGAATCGCGCGCGGGCTACTCCGCGGGCGTCTTCTCCTTCTCGATCTCTCCGGTCATCGGGACGAAGCGCACCGGGATGATGTCCTTCTCGGAGACGTGTCCGTCCTTCTCCTTGGTGAACACCTTCAGCTCCTGGAAGAAGCCTCCCACGGGGATCACCATGCGCCCGCCGACGGCGAGCTGGTCGAGCAGGGGCTGAGGGATGCGCTCGGGCGCCGCCGTGACGATGATGCCGTCGAACGGAGCATGCTCGATCCAGCCCCGATAGCCGTCGCCTTCGCGGACCTCGACGTTCGTGTAGCCGAGATCCTTCAGCTTCCGGGCCGCGGCCCGGGCGAGCTCGGGCAGGATCTCGATCGAATAGACCTCGGCCGCGAACTCGGCGAGCACGGCGCTCTGGTAACCGGAGCCCGTCCCGATCTCGAGGACGCGTCCGTGCGGCGGAAGCTCGAGCAGCTCGGTCATCAGGGCGACGATGTACGGCTGCGAGATGGTCTGGTTGTTTCCGATCGGGACCGGGTGGTCGTCATAGGCCTGCGCACGGGCGGAAGGATCGACGAAGAGGTGGCGCGGCACCTTGCGCATCGCGGCGAGGACGCGGGGATCGCGCACTCCCCGCGCCGCGATCTGGGTCTCGACCATGCGCGTCCGCTGGCGCGCCTCCGCGTCCGTTCCCACGGAGCTCATCTTCGGAGCCTCCTCTCGCTTCGTGCCGCATCCGAGCGTCGCGAGCCCGAGTCCGAGCGCCGCGCAGAATACCGCTCCGAGCGCGCCGCGGCGGCGCCGGTGTGGGGCGGCCGCCCTCATCGCGCTTCCCACGCCACGCGCCCCCCGACGACCGTCATCGCGACCGGAATGTCGGGGATCTGCCGCTCCGGCACGGTCATCGGATCGCGGGCGAGGATCGTGAGATCGGCTTCCATGCCGGGCGCGATCCGGCCGCGACGGTCTTCCTCGAAGGCGGCGTACGCGGCATCCGACGTGAACAGGGCGAGGGCCTCCGCGCGCGTCAGCTTCTGTGACGGTTTCCAGCCGCCCGGAGGCAGCCCCGCCCGGTCGGCGCGCGTCACGGCCGCATAGAACCCGTCGAGCGGCCTTTCGGATTCCACGGGGGCGTCGCTGCCCCCGGCCAGGCGCGCCCCGCCCTCCTTCAGCCGGCGCCAGGCATACGCATTCTCGATGCGCACCGGGCCGAGCCGCTTCTCGGCCCAGGCCATGTCCGAGGTCGCCTGCGTCGGCTGGATCGACGCGATCACGCCGAGCCGGCCGAAGCGGGCGAAGTCGTCGGGCGCGACGACCTGCGCGTGCTCGATCCGCGGCCGCCGCGCGCCCGGAGGCGCGTCCGGCACGGCCTTCTCCGCGCCCTCGAAGGCGTCGAGGGCGGCGCGGTTGCCGCGATCGCCGATGGCGTGGATCCAGAGCTGCCACCCCTGCCGGCGCGCCTCGAGCGCGACCTCGGCGAGCCGTTCGGGTGACGTGACGAAGAGACCCCGCGTCCCGGGTTCGTCGCTGTAGTCCTGGAGAAGAGCGGCTCCCCGGCTGCCGAGGGCCCCATCCGCCCAGATCTTGATCGCGCGCACGGTCAGAAAATCGGCGCCTCCGCCGGCCCGCGGCCCCCGGGCGAACCACGCCGACAGCGACTCCGGCTCCGGCGAAACCGTCGCATAGACTCGAATCGGAATCGCCCCGGCGGCGGCGAGCCGCTCGAGCGCCGCCATGCCGTCCGCTCCGTATGCGGAGGCGTCCTGGACCTCGGTCAGGCCGGCCCGCGCGCACGCCGCCGCGGCCTCGGTCAACCAGCGCTCCCGAAGGGCCGCGGTCGGAGGCGGCATGACGCGCTCGACGAGGGCCCTGGCGTTGTCGACCAGGACCCCCGAGGGAGAGCCGTCCGGCCGCCGGAGAATCCGCCCGCCCTCGGGATCCTTGGTCGCCGCGCTGACGCCCGCCGCCTCGAGCGCGGCCGTGTTGACCCACAGCGCGTGGCCGTCCACGCGGCGCGCCACCGCCGGCCGGTCGGCCACCGCCCGGTCGAGCGTGCGCGCGTCCGGAAAGGACCGATCCGTCCAGCGGTTCTGGTCCCAGCCGCGGCCCTCCACCCAGGCGCCGGGAGGCAGACCGGCGGCCGCACCGGCCATTCGCCCGGCGGCCGCCTCGGCGCTCGTCGCGTCCCGAAGATTCGCAGTCTCCAGGGACCGGCCGAGCTCGAGAAGATGCAGATGCGCGTCGGTCCAGCCGGCGAAAACGACCTCGCCCCGGAGATCGACGACCTTCGCGGAACCCGCTCTCCGCCGCGCCTGCCCGGCGTCGCCGACGAACGCGATCCGGCCTCCCGCGATCCAGATCGACGCCCTCTGCGGCGGCGCATCGGCGGAAACGTATACGAGGCCGCCTTCGAGCAGCAGGTCGCCTCCTCGAGGGGGCTCGGCGGCCGCGGCGAGCAGGACCGTCAGCAGCGCGAACACGGAGCGATCTTAGCCGAGCCGGGATGCCGGATTCGTCAACGCGAGCTCACGGCTCGGCCCTCACGACTGGCGTCGGATGAGCAGGAGCGTCTGATCGTCGTACTGCGGCGCCTCCCCGGCGAAGGCGGAAACGGCGTCGAAGACGGTGTCGCAGATGCGGCCCGCCGGTTCGGTCGTCATCAGCCGCGTCAGCCGCTCGAGGCCGAACTCCTCGTCCGCCGTATCGAGCGCCTCGGTGATGCCGTCGCTGTAGACGCAGAGAAGATCGCCGCGCTCCATGACGAGCGTCTCCTCGCGCCAGGCGGCGTGGGGAAACATTCCGATCGGCACGCCCGTGGCCTTGACCTGCTCCACGTCTCCCGAGGCACGGCGCAGCAGCGCGGGGTTGTGTCCGGCCGACACGTAGCGCAGCGCCCCGGTCGCGGGTTCGAGGAGACCGAAGAAGCACGTCAGGAACTTGCGGGTCGCGGCGTACTTCTGGAGGTGCCGGTCGATCCGGCCGATCAGGTCGGCGACGGTCTTCGCCTCGTCGATCTGCAGGTGCACGGCGGCATGCACCGTCGACACGAGCAGAGCCGCCGGCACGCCCTTGCCGGAGACGTCGGCGACGAGAAACGCGAGCCGCCCTTCCGAGAGCGGAAAGAAATCGAAGTAGTCTCCCCCCACCTGGCGCGTCGGCCGGTTCCGGGCCGCGATCTCGAGGCCCGGCACCGCGGGCAGGTCGCGGGGGAGGATCTGCCTCTGGATGGCGGCAGCGAGCTCCAGCTCGCGCTCGATCCGTTCCTTCTCGATGGCTCCCTTGTGGAGGCGCGCCGTCTCGATCGCGCCGGCGGCCTGGTTGGCGAAGAGCGAGAGCAGCCGCGCATCGGTCGGGGTGAAGTCGAGAACGCTCCCGTCGCGGGACTCCTTGTCGGCGACCGCGAGAACGCCGAGCGTTCGGCCGGGCACCGAGATCGGAGCCGCGAGGCACTTCTGGCACCCGGCGATCCGCATGCCGGCCGTGGGAACCGAGTCGGCCGCGTTGTTGATGATGCCGCCCTCCGGGAGCGTCCAGCCCGCGGCATCGCGGGCCGAGACCACCTCGCCGCCGACGCTTCGCTCGAGGAGCACGGCTCCGGAGTCTTCGATGAGGACCAGCGTGCCTTTGCCGGCATCGGTCAGCGAGATCGAACGGAAGAGCACTTCGTCGGCGAGGCTCGCGAGGTCGAGCTGACCGCCCAGGGAGAGCCCCAGATCGTAGAGGGACTCGAGCTCGAGCAGGCGAGCCTTGAGCTCGAACTCCGCCTCGCGGACCTGCCTTCCGAGACGATGCGTGGCGACGACGGCGCCCAGGACGAAGGAGAGCAACCCGGCGTGCGGCGGGATCTCGCCCGAAGCCACGCCATCGAGGCGGAGAATCCCGTGGGTTTCGCCCTCGACGGAGAGGGGCAGCCAGAGGTTGCCGTCGCGGTGAAAGATTCCGTCGGGCAAGGGATCCGGGATCTCGCCCGTCGCCACGGCGGGCGCGCCCTCGCCGATCCGGACCCAGGCATCGCGGTCCCTCAGGTAGAGCGCCGCGTCCCGGGCTCCCGTAGCGACGAGGGCCGCTTCGGCGACGCGGGCCGGCAGAGGTCCCTCCGCCCCGAGCGCGGCCCCGACCTTCTGCCACAGCTCGTCGATGCGCACGGCGGAGGACGTGGGTGCCGGGGAAGTCATGTCCCTCGCGAAGATCAGGCGGGCCGCGGATGGACGCCCCGGAGCGCTTCCTCCTGGGTCGGGTAGATCTCCGCGTACTGGGCCAGCCCCATGATCCGGAACGTCTTGTCGATGGTCGGGGTCAAGCCGCAGAAGGCGAGCGCCCCCTTGCGGTCCATGACCTTTTCGAGCACCTCGATGAGGATGGAGATTCCGATCGAGTTGACGATGCGCGTCTTCTCGAGGTTCAACACGAGGGCGCGGGCCCCCTGGTCGAGCTGCGAGTACGCTTCGCGCGCGATCTCCTCGCCGCCCTGATTGTTGATGTAGCCGTCGGTCCAGAGGATCGCGACGTCGCCGCGCCGTTCCGAGGACACCTTGCAGGACTCGCTCACTTGTATTTCCTCATCAGGATCCGCGTTCCCCCGACCCCCGACGTGATCTCCACTTCGTCCATGAGGCTCTTGATGATCTGGAGGCCCCAGCCACGCTTGCGGTGGCTGACGAAGCTCTTCTCGATCGTCGGTTCCTCCACTTTCGCGCTATCGAATCCCTTTCCCTTGTCGAGCACCTCGACCTCGAGCCATTCCCGACCCTTCGGCTCCCGGCCGAGCCGGAACTTCAGGTGCAGCATCTCGTCGCGGCAGTCCGCGTGCTCGAACGCGTTGATGCAGGCCTCGACCAGCGCCAGCTTGACCTCGTCGATCTTATCCCGCGGCATGGCAATGTACTCGCCGAGGGCGGCCGCCTGGGCCGTGGCCACGATCTCCATCTCCGGGGCCACGGGGATCGTCATCGACACCTCGCGCGCGCCGGCGGCGGCAAGCCCGGGCGGAGCGGATCCTCCCTGCGACATGGGACGCGCTCGAGGCTCCTAGAAGCGGAGAAAGAGTTGCAGTGATCGGATCAAGACGGAGGGCAGTCTATCGGAGGCCAGCAGCAGCAGGGCGAGGCCGAGTTCGCCCGCGAGCAACCCCCAGAGGAGGTTGGGGACCTCGATCGCTTCCAGTCCGACCGCGAGCGCTTTTCTCATCACTGCACCCATTCGGGAAGGCAAGACCCCTGCCATGCGGGCCAGGAAGGCAAAATGGGCATTAAGTCGATGTATCGCAAGAGTTTGGCGCGGGTACGGAGGAACTGTGACATGGCAGCCAAAGCGTAGCACAATGGCACACTACGTGCCACCGCCATGCAAAATCCACTTGTTAAGTTATTGAGATAACGGCGTAAATCGATGCAGTTGGGACTAATTGCTACAGCGACTTAATGTCCCACAACGCGCTTCCGGTACAACGTGCGCCGGCTGATCCCGAGCAGCCGCGCGGCCCGGCTCTTGTTTCCCCCCGCCAGGCGCAGGACACGCTGAATGTGCTGCTCCTCGAGGGCCCGAAGATCCGGGATTTCCTCCTCCGAACCGGTCGGCACCGGGTCCGTATCCGTCCGAACCGCGCCCCGGGGCAGCCACTGGAGGTCGTCGCGGTGGATCGTGTTCCCCTGAGACAGGGCCGCCGCGCCCTCGAGCAGATTTTCGAGCTCGCGGACGTTGCCCGGGAAGTCGTGGCCGAGCAGGGCGGCGTACGCGTCCCGATCGAGGTTCGGCACTTCGCGGCCCTCGCGCGCCGCGAAGCGCTCCAGAAAGTAGCGCACGAGGCGAGGGATGTCCTCGCGCCGGTCCCGCAGCGGCGGCACCGTGATCTCGACGACGCGCAGGCGATAGTAGAGGTCCTCGCGAAAGTCACCGGCGGAGATGCGCTCGGAGAGCCGGGCGTTGGTCGCCGCGAGCACGCGGACGTCGATGGGAACGCGGCGGCGTCCGCCGACGCGCTCGATCTCCCGCTCCTGGAGCACCCGCAGGAGCTTCGACTGGAGGGACAGCGGCATGTCGCCGATCTCGTCGAGAAACAGCGTTCCGCCCTGGGCCGTCTCGAAGCGGCCCGCCCGGGCCTCGACGCCGGTCGCCACGCCGCGCTCGATGCCGAAGAGCTCGGACTCGAGGAGCGTCTCGGGAAGCGCCGCGCAGTTGATCGCCACGAACGGCTTCTCCGCCCGATCGCTGCGCGCATGGATCATCCGCGCCACGAGCTCCTTGCCCGTCCCGCTCTCGCCCGTCACCAGGACCGAGGTCCGGGAGGGGGCAACCCGCGAGACCAGGTCGAGGACGCGCCGCGCAGCGGGAGAGTCGCCGATGAAGAGCCTTCCGGCCGCGGCCCGGCCCGTTTCGTCGAGCAGGCGCCGGTTCTCCTCCTCGAGCCGCTCCCGCTCCCTTGTGAGGCGTTCGAGATGGCGCCGGTTCTCGATCGCCATGCCGCAGAGGCCCGCGAGCGAGACCAGGAAGCGGCGATCCTCTTCGTCGAACGCGGCCGAGCCGCCCCGGCGCACCTCCTTGTCGGCCAGCGCGAGCACGCCGAGGGGCCGGCCGCCTCCGGAGATCCGCACTCCCACGGCGGCCTGCACCGGCTTGCCGAGGAGCTTGAGGCGTTCGCGCGCGACGGCGCCCTCCGAGGCCAGGACCTCGCGCAGGAACTCATCCGACGCCACGGCGGCCTCCGCCGGCCGCTTCGGGAACCCGACGCGCGCCTCCGCCCGGCGGGCGCCGCCGTCCACGAACGTGGCGAGATAGCCGCGGGAGGCGTCCAGGACTCCGACGACCCGGCCGAGCACGTCTTCGACGAGGGCGTCCTCGTCGGGCATCGCGCCCAGCGAGAGCCCGGCGTCGTAAAGCGTCTCGAGGAGAAGGAGCCGATGCTGGGTCTCGAAGTGGCGGGACCGTTCCATCACTTCGCGGCGGCGAGCACCTTCGCGCGGCGCAGCTCCGCGACCGCGGTCTCGGAGGCCCGGCACGGTGCCCAGCTCGGGTTCCACTTCCGGTTCTCCGCGATGAGCTTCTCGGCGCGGTCGAGGTCGCCCTTGCGCGCGACGATCTCGGCGACCTTGGCGCGCGCCTCCTGGATCCAGCGGCGGTCGCCGAAGTCGATGAACGGATTGGGCGGGTTCGCGTTCTTTTCCCAGAAGGCGAGCGCCTCGTCGGTCCGGCCCTGCTTCTCGAGCGCGATCGCCATGGCGTAATTCCACTCCGGGAAGTGCGGCTTGAATCCCGGCGTGTATTTTCCGGCCTTCTGGTTCGCCTCCCACCGGGTCTCGAGCTCGGGACGGAGAGCGTTGAGCTGACGCTCGGCGTCGACCGGACGATTCTCGACGAGCTCCCGAATGGCGGTCATGAACTCCTGACTGATGTGCGCGAACTCGTTCTTCGGATCCGTCGGCAGCTTTTCGATCCGGTCGAGCAGCTCGAGCGCCTTCGGGCGGTCTCCCCCGTTGAGCGACGCCCGCAGGGCGGCGACGAGCATCTCGCGTTTGCCCGTCTCGCCGTCGCCGATCGTGGCCGCCTTCTCGTACATTTCGACGGCCTTGGCGTAATCACCGAGCCCTTCGTAGGCGACTCCGAGGTGCTGATACGCGGGCGCAAAGTCGGCCTTGATCGCGAGCGCGCGGTTCAGGTTCTCGATCGCCTCGTTGTAGTGGCCCGAGTAGGCCTGATTCTCGCCCAGCGAATCGAAGGGGTTGGCGTTGTCGCGCGAGATGAAGCGGTACTTCTCGAGGCTGTCGATCGCTCGGTCGTAGTCCCCTCGGTAGCCGTAGTAGTAGCCGATCTGGTTGTAGGCCTCGGAGTAGTTCGGGTCGATCGCGAGGAGCTCCTGGTAGCGCCGAATGGCCTCGTCCCGGTCCCCGCGCAGCAGCGCCTCGCGGACGAGCTGCGAGACCCCGACCGGGTCGGCCGGGTACTTCGCGTGCAGCTCGCGGGCGAGCTGGAACACCTTCTCGGGCTTCCCGTCGACGTTGGCGACGGCGATGTCGACCTTGTAGCGCTCCCTCGGCGTGAGCCGTTCCCGTTCGCGCTGCGCCCGGCGCACGAGCGCGACGGCCTGGTCCCGGTCGGACATCTCCGCCAGGCTGAGCATGGCCATGGCGAAGTGGGGATCGAGCTCCAGCGCCTTGGCATACCCGACCCGCGCTTCCTTGTAGTAGAAGCGGGCCCGATCCAGGGACGCCTGCTGGAACGCCTCGTAAGCGGCCTCGGAGGAGGTCGTGAGGTCCCGCCGGCCGGTCAGCAGCAGCGCGGCCGCCACCCCCGCCCCGGCCAGGAGCAGGATCCCCAGAATCCAGAAAACGCGGCGCTTCTTCATCCCTAACCCCTTCATACGGATGGGGAACCGGGGGGTTTCGCCCCGAATCCCCCGAAAAAGCCCCTATTCCACCCTCAGAAACAGAAAGGTCATGTCGTCGTATTGCTCGGCCCCCGCCACGTGGTCCCGGATGTCGGACAGGACCCCCTTGGCGACGTCCTCGAGGGGGCGCTGGCGGTGGGCCTCGACGGAGGCCATCAGGCGCTCCTCGCCATAAGGATTCATGCCTCCGTCCATCGCCTCGGTGAAGCCGTCCGTGTAGAAGAAGAGCAGGTCGCCGCGTCGGAGATAGAGCTCCCGGGTGTCGTAGGCCACGTCCCGGAAGGCGCCGAGCGGAAGCCGGTGCTCCGGGGGCTCGAGAAGCCGCGGTCCGCCGTCGTCCGACCGCATGAGGATCGGGAGCGGCTGGCCGCCGATCGCGTACCGGAGCGTCATGGCCTCCGGGTCGAGCAGGAAGAAGCCGAGGGAAACGAACATCCGCCGCTTGATCGAATAGATGCGCTTGTTGGACTCCCGGAAGAGGACCCCGGGATCGCTCGTGGTCAGGGCGCGCGAATAGACGATCTCCTTCGCCGCCACCATCAGGAGCGAGGCCGGGACCGACTTGCCCGAAACGTCGCCGATGACGACCCCGAGCCGGCCGTCCTCGAACGGGATGAAGTCGTAAAAGTCGCCGCCGACGACCCGGGCCGGGATGCTTCCTCCGAAAAACGAGAACCCCTTCAGGTCCGGCACGGCGCGGGGCAACAGGCTCGTCTGGATGTCGCGCGCGATCTCGAGATCGCGCTTCAGCTCGGCCTGGCGCGTCATCTCGTCGTGCAGGAGCGCCGTCTCGATGGCGAGCGCGGCCTGGTTGGCCAGCGTCGAAAGCAGCGACTGATCGTCGCGGTCGAACCGCTCGCCCGAGAGCTTCTCCTTCAGGGCGAGGATGCCCATGAGCCTCTCGCGGTAGACGAGCGGGACGAGCAGCCGGAATCCCTCGGACTGGAGCCTCTCGCGAAACTCCTCGCTGTCGGCGTCGGCGAAGTGCAGCGAGATCTCGGCGAGGTCCGACGGCTTGCCCTCCTGCCGCAGCACGCGCCGCAGCGCCGCGGTCGGCGAGAGCCGGTCGTCCTTGCGGCCCCGCCGCTCGAGCCAGCCGTCGCGGTCGCGCAGCCAGATCGAGGCCTTCTCGAGGCGCATCGTCGCCGCGACGCTCGCCGTCAGGTAGTCGGCGATGCGGCCGAGATCGAGCTCTCCGGTGATCGCTTCGCTCATCTCGAGAAGCGCGGCCTGGTAGTCGAACTTCTCGCGGAAGAAGAGCTTGTCGAGCGGCGCCTGAAGCCGTCGGCGCAGCACCTCGAAGAGCGAGATGCCGACCAGGAAGAAGCCGAAGTTGAAGAGCGGCGAGGCCGAGAGCCGGGAGCTCGCGAAGACCAGGTTCGCCAGAGCGACCGCCCCGGCGTAGAGGCCGAGCAGCACCGCCGTCGTCGCGGCATAGAGGAACGTCCGGCGCACGATGACGCGGACGTTCAGCATCTGGAACCGGACGATCGCGTAGGCGAACGTCAGCGGAATCAGGATCATGGGAATGATCCCGTAGAAGGCGTACTCGTCGATGCCGAAGGCGGACGGCAGGACGATGAAGAAAAGGACGAACGGGATCGTCCCGAGGATCGTGCCGACGAAGACGTGGAACGCCTGGCGGCGTTCGCGGGACTCCTCCAGCGTGAACGCCGAGTGCGCCAGGGCGACCAGCCCGAGCATCAGGTAGTCGCCGAGAAGGATCCACGAGGACAACGGCGCGCCGGAGAGGACCGTCACCTTCTCGCCGCGGACCTGGCGCAGGACGTCGTAGAGGAAGACCAGGGGCGGGATCGCGTAGAGCAGATAGAGCAGCTGGGGGCTGGCCGAGAGGAACTCCTGCAGCCAGACCTTCCAGCGCGCCGGCGGATCGCCCGTCCACTCGTCGGGCTTCGCGAAGTGGAACCGCTTCGGCCTCGGAAAGACGAGGAAGAAGTGGAGGAAGACCGCCGGCAGCAGGAAGAGGCTGACCGTTCCGGTGTTCTGGACGAAGATGTCGATCCACCAGTAGGACGCCGGCCGCAGGCGGCACACGAAGAAGATGAGGAAGAGAACGCACAGCAGGAAGAAGATGCGCGCCGAGCGTTCCTCGGGCACGCGCGCGAAGACGAACAGGCCGATCAGGTAGAAGAGAAAGCCGACGACGACCGCGTAGAGGTAGGTCTTTCCGCCGAGCCGCTCCGACGAGAGCTGGAGGCGGATTTCGCGCAGCTCCCCCGCCGCCGCGGCGCGCGGCTGGGTCGGGCACGGGGCATTGCGGACGAGGTAGAGGACCTTCTCGCCGATGTTGTGGCGGCGCAGCTCGGCCGAGGCGTCGGAGCTCGACTGGACGATCCGCCGGCCGATGCCGATGACGCACTCGCCGGCCTTGATCCCCGCCTTCTCGGCCGGGCTGCCGGACACCGTCTCGCGGACCTCGATGCCCTCGCGGCCGTAGGGCACGGGAACGATGCCGTCGTACGGTCGAGCCGAGAACATGTCCGCGATCGACGCGATCGCGATCGCCAGCCCGAGGATGCCGGCGGCCATGATCCACCCCGATCGGGACCAGGAAATTGCCCGGCCGGTTTCCGAGGTTTTGGTCATCTCCCCCACGCCGCAAAAAAGAATCCGAGGGCGACCATGTTAATGGCTTTCCGCGGCGGAAAATGCCGGGAACCCGCTATGCTCCGCCCCGTGCCGTTCATCACGTTCGAAGGCATCGAGGGATCCGGCAAGACCACGCAGCTCGCCCTCGCGGCCGAACGGCTCCGCCGGGAGGGGCGCCCCGTCCAGACGACCCGCGAGCCCGGCGGCACGCCCGTCGGCGAGCGGATCCGGGGCGTGCTGATGGACGCGTCGCACGACGAGCTCGACCCGATCGCCGAGTGGCTCCTGATCGAGGCGGCGCGCCGCCCGCACGTCGAGCGCGTCGTCCGGCCCGCGCTCTCCGAAGGGGCTTTCGTTCTGTGCGACCGCTTCGCCGATTCGACGGAGGCGTATCAGGTCGCGGGCCGCGGTCTCGACGCCGCGATGGTCGCGGAGCTCGACCGGCGCGTGCGCGGCGGCCTCGACCCCGACCTCACGCTCGTCTTCGACCTCGATCCCCGCGAGGGCCTGGCGCGCGCGACGCGGCGCGACTCCGGCGCAGGGCGGTTCGAATCCGCCGGGCTCGCGTTCCACGAGCGCGTCCGGGAGGGGTTCCTCGCCATCGCCCGCCGGGAGCCCGGCCGCGTCGAGGTGATCCCGGCCGAGGGCAGCGCTCCGGCGGTCTTCCTCCGGACGTGGGCGGTCCTGTCCGCGCGCTTCCCTCTCGCATGAGCCGGGATCCCTCCGCCGTTCTCGAACGGCTCGCCTCGGATCCGGAGCGGTTTCCGGGCGCGCTCCTCTTGTCGGGGCCCTCGGAGTCCGGACTCGAGCGCGAGTCGCGGCGCCTGGCCGCGCGGCTGCTGTGTCCCGGGGACGATCCCGACGGGGACTGCAGCAGCTGCCGGCGCGTCGGCGAGGGACTGCATCCCGACTTCCTGTCGATCGAACCCGAGGGCGTGCAGATCCGCGTCGATCGGGTGCGCGAGGCCCTCGCGTTCTCGGCGGGACGGCCTTACGAGGCGCCGCGGCGCGTCGCCCGCATCGCGCGCGCGGAGCTGCTCGGCCTCGAAGCCGCCAACGCCCTGCTCAAGTCGCTCGAGGAACCCGGCCGAAGCTTCCGCTGGATCCTCGCGACGACGAGAC
Organism: uncultured Acidobacteriota bacterium; assembly: GCA_963738945.1. Classification (GTDB taxonomy): domain Bacteria; phylum Acidobacteriota; class Thermoanaerobaculia; order UBA5066; family Gp7-AA6; genus DAHUXD01. The sequence goes on along the minus strand of CAVTYD010000002.1, from coordinate 68,105 downwards.
CGGAGGTCCTTCTGCCGACGATCCTTTCGCGGACGACGGCCGCGAGACTCCCCGCTCCGGGACCCGCCGAGCGGCAGCGCGCCTGGCGCGAACGGGGCTTCTCGGAGGAGGACGCGCGGGACCTCGACCTCTTCGCCGGAGAGGACGAGACGGACCCGGCCGCCCGGCTCGAAGAGGGGCGGCTGCTGCGCCAGGCGATCGTCGGCGCCCTCGAGGAGGGGCTCGGGAACCGGAACGTCGCGGCCCTCGTCCTCTGCGCCGAGCTGGTCTCCTCGGGCGAGGCCGCCGCCGGAAGATTGCTCGCCGAGCTGCTCGCGGACGCCGCCCTCGCCGCCGCCGTCCCGTCCTCCGAGGCGCTTCGCCATCGCGCCGTCGCCGGCCGTCTCGCGTCGATCGCCCGGCACGCCGGGCCCTCCGCCCTGAGGGAAGCCTCGCTCGCTGCGGCCGATCCGCCCCCCGACAACCGGAAGGGCAACCGGAGGCTGTACTTCGAGAAGGTCCTGCTCGAATTGTGGCAGGCGGCAAGCCCGCAGCCGCCCGCCCGCTGAAAAGAAGTCCTCGAAGGAACCGCGGGGGGCTCCGGACCGACGGGCTACGGAAGGATCGGGAAGAGTGCGGACATGGGAGCTATCAAGACTGACGGAAGGTGTGGCAAACTAGAAAGACAGACGCCATCGGTCCTTCGCGCCCCCCAATCGATTCCTTCGAGTGCGTTCAGTATATGGCTAAAGCCGCTCGTCAATAGTCGGCTTTACGCAAAAAGCGCCGCCCGAAGAGCGGCGGCGCAGGGACCAGGGAGGGGACTCGACGAGCCCCCTCCCGATTTCCGCGATTCAGGGCGCGAGCGTGATTTCCACGGTCTCGCTCTTGCCCGGACCGACCATGACCGTGCGCTCCTGCGTCGTCATGCCGGGCCGCGAAACCGTGATCGTGTGCTGACCCGGCTGAACGAGGAAACCCCTCGTCAGAGTCGAGAGCTCCTCGCCGGTGCCCACGAAGTGATCGTTGACGTAGACGGCCGCGTCACCCGGAACGACGTGGAAGACGATGCGCCCGCGGCTCTTCGGCACCGAGTCGCTTCCCTGGGGCGCCATGGGCGGCGGACCCGAATCGCCGGAGGGCGGAGGACCTTCGTCCTGGACGGCCATGCCCGTGGAGCCTGAGCCGCGCCACGACTGGCCCTGGCCCTGGACCGCTCCACCCTGGCCGTATCCGCCACCCTGCCCGTATCCGCTCTCAGGGTTCTCCGGATGGGCCGGCGAGGTCAGGCTGTCCTTGCTCCAGAAGCGCTGGACGCCGCCCTCGGGCTCGGGATTGTCGTAGGAGCCGTACTGCTTGGCGCCCGCGATCTTCTTCAGCTTGTCGTCGATCTTGATCTGTGCACCCGGCCGTGCGCTGACGTCCACCGTCTTCGTCTCGAATCCATCGAGACGGAACTCGAGCTTGTAATCGCCCTTCTTCAGGTAGAGGTACTCGGGACCGTCGAAGTCGTCCGTCATGCCGATGAACTGGCCGTCGAGGAAGACGCGCGTTGTCTCCGGTGAAACGTCGGTCTTGACCATCGCCCAGCTGTTCGGCGAGAGCGAGTAGTACGGAGAGGTCGAAACGTAGCCGTAGGGAGCGCCGTAGCCATAACCGCCGTAGCCATAACCGTAGTAGCCGCCCCACCATCCCGGCCAGCCCCAGCCCCATCCCCAGCCCCAGTAGGGGTAGTAGGCATGGCCCCAGCCGGCGCCGTGCCACCCGCTCCAGCCTCCACCGTGCCAGCCGCCGCCATGCCAGCCGCCGCTGACGTGGCCGCCGCCGTGCCAGCCGCCGCCGCCTCCGTGAGATCCGCCGCCACCATGCGACCCGCCTCCTCCGCCATGCGACCCGCCTCCTCCGCCGTGCTGAGCGAAGGCCGCCGGGGTGACGGCAAGGGCGAGAATCACCGCAAAAAGAAGCGGCCGGATTCTCGACCCGAGCCCGCTGTTGTGCGTCTTCATGGACACTGCCTCCACATTCTAATGGAGCAAGAAGGAGGCCACGGGGTTTACTTCAGCCCTTCTTCGAAGTCCCGCCGATTCCGTGACTTGCGGGGGCGTCCCCGGGAGGGGTCGCCCGGATTCTGACCTCGCCGGGCGTCAGGGCGTCATCCGCAGGAGATCGGCTCGACGCCTCGAGACCGCGCCGCAATCCCCGGAGGTAATCCTCCCGGAGGACGCGATCGACGGCGCGCCGTCCGCCGGGAAGCTCGCGGCGCTCCGCCAGCGCGGCCCAGAAGGGCAGCAGACGGCCGAGGGGCCACGGCGGGCGGCGAGGCGCCGTCGTCGCCTGCGGCACGGCGAGGAAGTCGCCGAGCTCGGGATGCTTCGCATAGAAAATCGCCGCCGCCTCCCCCGCCTTCTCCTGGCGGCGCCGGAACGAGGCGAACGTGATCTCGTGGTGGTGCCGCGCGACGGCCGACGGACGGTACAGCATGCGCATGCCGCGCTGCATGAGGCGATACGCGACCTCGATGTCCTCCCAGGCCGCGTGGGGGAAGCTCGTGTCGAAGAGGCCGGCCTCCATCAGCAGCTCGCGCGGAAGCGACACGTTCGACGTGTAGAAGAAGTTGAAGGGTACGCGGTCCGGATCCTCGATCAGCCCGTACCCGAATTGCAGTCCGTACTCGTTGATGTGGTGCAGGAAGGGCGAGACCTTCCGCCCCTGCGGCCAGGTCGTGTAGCCGAGCACGGCGACCGGGTGCGGCCGCTTCTCGGCGTGGGCGCGCGCGTGCACGGAGAGCAGCGCCGGCTCCGGCACCGTGTCGTCCCCGAGAAAGAGGACGATCTCGCCCCGGCTCTCTCGGACCCCGCGATTGCGCGCAGCGGCGGGACCGGAGTTCTCCTGGGAGAGGAACCGGAACGGATAGGACGGACGATGGCGCGTGAGGCGCCCGTGCGTCTCGTCGCCCGATCCGTCGTCCACCACCACGACCTCGAACTCGGGGGCATCCTCCTGCGCGCCCAGGGCGTCGAGCACGGCGAAGAGGATCTCGGGCCGCCGGTAGGTCGGGATCACGACGCTGAATCTCATCCCCGCTCCTCGAAAATCTCGGAGAGGGTCGTTCGGACGAGATCCGGCGCATGCTCGAAGAACGGCGCGAAGAACGCCGCGGTCAGGCGGTCGTCGCCCGGATAGGTCGGCACCAGCCGCAGCGGGAAGCGGGCGAAGATCTCGGCGTCGCTGCGGCGCCGTCCCGCCTGCACGGCCCGGCGCTTCTCGGCGAGCGCCGCGTGATGCCGGTGGACCCAGGCGAGCGCGCGAAGCTGCGCGAGGGTCAGCGGATCGTCCACGACGACGCGCCGCCCGGCGTCTTCCGCGATCCCGAAGAGCTGGCGGGCGAAGGCACCCGCCGCGGAGGGCCGGGACGCGTACGGGTCGCGGTCGAGCTCGGACGCCCCCGGATTGCGCGCGAGCAGCATCTCGGCGGACCGCGTCAGAAACGTCATGAGGACCGCGGGCATCAGGTCCCGGAAGTGTTCGGCGTCGAGGTTCTTGTAGACCGTGGCGAACGCGTTTTTCTCGAAGAGGTATCCGCGCGAAAAGACGCCGAGCGCTTCTCCGGTGGCGCCCCCCCGATGCCGGGCGACCGCGCGCGGCTCGGCCACGACGCGCCGTCCGAAGATCCACTGGCGCCAGCCGAAGTCGACGTCCTCGAGATAGGCGAAGTAGTCGTCGTCGAAGCCGCCCGAGGAGAGGAAGTCGTCCCGCCGCACGGCCATCAGCCCTCCGCACGCGAACAGGCGATCCTCGCCGGGCTCCGCCGCCGGCAGTTCCGCGACGGAGCGCCCGACCGCCGCCGCGAAGGCATGTCCGTCGAAGGTCAGAAACCCGTCGGAGAAGTCGTTGCGCGTTCCCGTCCGGTCGGTCAGCCGGCCGCCGACCGCCACGACGTCCGGGGGCGCGTCGCCGAGGGCGTCGACGAGCAGGCGCGGGGCATCGGGCTCGACGACGGCGTCGTCGTTGACGAAGAGGACCGTCGGCGAGGCCGCGGCCTCGACGCCGAGGCGGCATCCGGACGCGAAGCCGGCATTGACGCTCGAGCGGATGCGGCGGACGTCCGGATGGCGCGCGAGGACCGCGTCGAGCGGCGTATCCGAAGCGTTGTCGACGAGCAGGACCTCGGCGTGGAGGCCCCTCTGGCGAACCTCCTCGAGGGCCTCGAGCGCCTCGAGCAGGTGCTCGAGGCCGCGATGGTGCACGACCACGATCGACGCTTCGGGGGGATGGGCCACGGCGGACGGAAGATTACTGGAAGAGGCGCTTCCACCGGGAGCGCGGGGGCGAGGACGCGGTACGTCCCGGATCCGGGCGTGCGGAGAGGCACCAGGCCACGAGGGGTGCCGCGACGGCCTTCCAGGTCCGGGACGACGCAAAGGCCCTGGCCGCGGCCGCCGCCTTCTGCCTCGCCGCCGCATCGCCGAGGAGACCTCCGATTCGCTCCGCCAGCCCCGGGGCGCCGCGGACGCACTCGAATCCTCCGCCGGCCCGGGCGAGCTCCCGGCCGAGCGCACCGCCGCCCACCGCGACGGACGGCACGCCGCCCCAGGCCGCGTCGAGCAGGCGCGTGCGGTAGGCGAGCTCCGTTTCGAGACCGTCCGAGGCGATCGAAACGGCGAGATCGGACGCCGCGTAGAGGTCGGGACGCGAACCGTACGGCAGCCACGGCGAGAAGAAGATCGCTTCTCCCTTCGGATCGATCTCGCGGGCCCGCCGCCGGGCCCGCTCGAAGGCGCCCTGGGGCGTGGAGGCGGGATTGGGGTTTTCGAAGAAGAGCAGCCTCGCCTGCGGCACCCGCGCGGCGATCGCGGGCCATGCGTCCAGGAGCGGCTCCGGGTCGTACCAGTCGTAGACGCCGCCGAAGAGGACCAGGGGACCCGTCTCGGGAACGCCCGCCGCGCGGCGCCCGGCGGCCCGGTCACCCCGCGCGGGCGTCTCCGGCACGCCGAACGGCACGACCGCGAGCAGCCCTTCGAGCGCCGGGTCGTCCGGAAAGTTCGACGCGCCGATGCGGCCCGACGCGAAGAGGGCGCCGGCATAGAAGAGCCGCTGCTCGGGAGAAGCGCACAGGAAGAAGTCCGCGCGCGCCAGGGCCAGGGCCAGGGTCTCGCGGTCGTGGCGCGCCGTCTCCTCGCCGAGGGTGCGCGCGTAGTGGAGGTTCTCGACCGGGAAGGGATCGTAGAGATCGGCGGCGACCGGGACGCCGGGCACCCGGTGGAACCACCCGTTCGCCGCGTGCCCCGAGACGACGGCCGCATCCACGCCGCGCGCCGCCGACGCCAGGTCCTCGCTCTTCGCGGCCACGACCTCGAGGGATCCGGCGACCTCCCGCGCCTCGCCCGCGTCGTTCGGAACGATCAGGCGGACCGCGAAATCGGCCGACAGGGCCCGCGCGAGCTCGAGAGCGCGGATCCCCATTCCCGCCATGCGCGGGCGGATCGGCTCGGGGGCGAGGACCGCGACCCGCTCGACGCTCACCGACCGCGCAGCCGGTCGAGGAAGAGGTGGAGCCTCCAGGTCCTCGACGCCTGCATCTGCTCCAGGATCGAGCGCGTGCCGTCGAGCTCGCGCCGCGACTGCTCGAGCAGCCCGTCCGATTCCACGACGCGTTCGTGGAGGAGCTCGTTCTCGCCCTTCAGCCGCGAGACCTCTGCCTGGCGCTCGGACTCCGAGCGGACCAGCGCCTCGCTCGCGCGGCGGTGCCCCTCGCGCAGCGAGCGCAGCTCCCCCTGCGAGGCCCCGTCGCGGTGATACCAGGCCGCGATCTGCGCCCGCATCCGATCGAGGACCCGGCCGAGGCCCGCGTCGGTGCGCCGCGACGCGTACCGCTCGAAGATCTTGCGGCGCGCGTCCTGGAAGGCGCCGCCCCCCGCGGCGACGTGCGCGGGGTCGTTCGCGCCGGCCTCGAAGACCCGGTACTCGCAGGTCACCGCCCGCACGTGGCGAAATGGGGTCTCGGCCGAGAGGCGGATCAGGAAGTCCCAGTCCTCCGAGTACTCGATGCCCTCGTCGAAGCCGCCGACCTTCCGAAAGAGCTCTCGCGGCAGGAGCAGCGTGTGGATCGGAATGTAGTTGGCATAGAGCAGGTAGTCCGGATCGTAGTCGAGCGAGTACTGAAGCGTGCGCACGCGGGGCTCCCAGCCCGACTCGCCCTGACCATAGACGACCGTGACGGCGTCGCTGTAGACGACCGGCTCGGGCCCCTGCCGGGAGGCGGCGGCGAGCCTCTCGAGGTGATCGGGGAAACAGAGGTCGTCATCGTCGAGAAAGCCGACGAGCTCCTCTCCCGCGAGCGCCACGCCGCGATTGGCCGCGGCCGAACGGCCGCGCCGCTGCTTCGGGTCCTCGACGACGACGTCGAAGGCGTCTCGAAACGCCTCGGCGGTCTCGCGGGGCGAGGCTCCCCCGTCGTTGACGACGACGACCTGCCGCGGGCGCACGGTCTGGGACCGCAGGCTCTCGAGGGCTTCGCGCAGAAGCGCCGGCCGGTTGCGCGTGCGGATCACGATCGAGACGGGCGCCGGTCCGCGTGTTTCGTCGGTGAAGACGGACGGTCCGATCGCGCGGCGCAGGGTCTCGAGCGACGTCGTCGAGGCCTCGGCGTACGTCACGACGCGGAAGGCCTCGGCGGGGCCGCGGCCCGGAAGCGTGAGACGGCGGTACGCGTTCAACCCCCGGATCGCGCCCGCGTAGTCGCGGACGTCCAGCTGCGAGGCGAACGCGGCCAGGGCGTCTTCCTTGCGGGCGGCGTGCGCCGAGATGTCGACGAGCGCGTTCGGCAGAAGCGGGTGCGAGAGCTCGTAGAACGCGATGCGCAGGAAGCGAAACCGGTCGTGGTCGGGGTCCTCCGGGCGCGAGGCCGCGACCAGCTCGTACAGCGCCCGCGCGAGAGCGCGATGATCGGGATGGATCTCGACGGGAGAGGGACACAGAACGAGATCGGGCTGAAAGTCCTCGAGCTGGGCCGCGAGGGCGCGGGACAGCGCCCCGCCCGGCTCCGCGAGGCCTCGATCGGGCAGCCCGCCGAAGTGCGGGGGATCCAGCCCGAGGATCGCCGCGGCGCGGATCGCCTCCTCGCGCCGCCGCGCGGCGTACTCGGGCGCCCCCGCGGGCTCGACTCCCTCCTGGCCGGTGCCGTCGGTCGCGATCCAGATGCGGATCGACCGTGCGAGCCCCGCGTTGGCGGCGAGCGCGCCGCCGGCGCCGAAGGTCTCGTCGTCGGGATGAGCCGCCACGGCGAGGATCCGTTCCCCGGTCAGCTCGGTCGCCGCGTAGGGGATCAGGCCGTCTTCGCGCTGCATGAAGTGCGCTCAGTTTAGCCTCAAACGGCGGCCCGACGGCGAGGCGGGCGGCTTCGGTACACTCGGCCCGATGGCCCTCGGAGGACCGAATCGCCGACGTCCGCCCGTGCCGCCCGATGCGCTGCTTTCGGGCGTGGGCGACGGCGACTACTTCGCGATCGGCGAGCGCGGCGCGGCGCTCCTGGAGGAGCTCGCCGGACTCGGCGCCTCCGACCGGGTGCTCGACGTCGGCTGCGGCCTCGGACGCCTGGCGTGGCCGCTGTCCGAGCGGCTCGCGGGCCGCGGCTCCTACGACGGTTTCGATACGGCTCTGCCGTACGTCGAGTGGTGCCGGGCCCATCTCGGTCTCGACCCCGCTCGATTCCGCTTCCACCACGCGGACGTCCGGACCTCGGCCTACAACCCGGCGGGCTCGATCGAGGCCGACCGGTACCGGTTTCCCTGGCCCGACCGGTCGTTCGACCTCGCCATCGCGACCTCGCTCTTCACGCACCTGGTCCCGTCCGCGGCAGCGCGGTACGTCGAGGAGATCGCGCGCACGCTCGATTCCGGCGGCCGTCTCTTCGCCTCGTTCTTCGTGCTCGACGAGGGCGCGCGCGCCGCGCTCGCGGACGGCTCCGCGAAGCAGCCCCTCGCCGCCGCGGTCGAGCACGGCCGCGTGGCCGACCCGGCCTCGCCCGAGAGCGCCGTCGGCCACGACGCCGGCTGGCTGTGGGGCGTGATCTCCGGCGCCGGCCTCGAGGTCGTCTCGGTCCACCCCGGCTACTGGAAGGCGCCGGCGGGACTCGAGTATCAGGACCTCGTCGTCGCGGTCCGGAGGCCGCGGTCCGAGCCCTAGCATTCCGTAACGACCGTCGCGACACGCCGACAGCTCGTCGGGGCGGGGCTTGTCCCCGCCCGCGGGCGGCCGCAAGGGCCGCCCCTACGAAGACGACGCAACGCGGACTTCTGGTACAGGACCTCAGACCAGGTCGTAGAGCGACGGCACCAGGTGGAGCGCCGCTCCGAATCGCCGCACCGCGGCCTCGTCGTAGACGCGAACGATCATCGGGAACCCGGCGTCGGCCCGCTCGCCGGGGAGCTTCTCGATCTGTGCCCGGCCCGGCCCGCCCGGCGTCTCCCAGAACACCAGGGTGCTCGCTCCGAGGCGCCGCGCCTCGGCGGCGCACGCCGCGAAGAGCTCGGGCAGATCGCTGCCGTCCTTCTCGCGTCCGAGGTAATCGGCGACGGTCGCCTCGGAGCCGAGGACCGAGAGGACCGCCCACGAAAGCCGCTCGCGGCCCTGGCGTCGCGAGACCATCGGGTAGTAGCGGCTCGGGCGGGCGTGGAACCGCCAGTTCACGCGCCCCCGGTCGCGCAGCGCCCCGTGGGTGAACGTCCGCCGGCCGGCCTCCCAGAGTGCGTCGAAGCGCTCGTCCATCGAGTCGGAGGATTCGAAGCCGGGAGGCGGCGGACCGAAAGCCTCCGCCGGAGCCTTCCGAAGGACGATCGGCAGCAGCGTGCGCGAGCCGACGATGCGCTCGCTCACGCGCAGCGCGCGCGCGTTCGGAAAGCCGAAGCAGAACGGCACGGCGGGCGACTCGGCGCCGACGCTCTCGTAGAAGGCCTCGGTCATCTCCCGGTACACGCCCCGCCGTCCCCCGAGGCCGCGCACCGAAGGGTCCGTCGCGACGTCGCCGACCGAGTAGAGCTTGCGCTCGTCTCCGTCGAGCTGAAACCGCATCGCCCAGCCCGTGTAGTTGCCGACGATCCGGCCGTCGAGGACCGCGACCACGCCGTACCAGCCGTCCGGGTCCTGCTCGAACTTCCAGCGAAACTCCTCCTCGGAGAGCTGGGTCCGGAAGATGCGCTCGAAGAGCTCGCGGATTCCCGGGGCGTCGGCGGGCCGGGCGTCCCGGATCTCGACGCCGCTCACGGCCTCTCCCAGACGTACGTTTCGATCGGGCGGCCGTCCGCCGCGCGGAAGACGCGCAGGTAAACCGGCCCGGGCTTCAGCGATCCGAGGACGTCGTCGGGCAGGCGGAAGTCCGTTTCGAGAGAAGCCCCGGCGAAGGGGACGAGCGACGGGTTGGTCGAGACGGCGAGCCACGCGCCCGGCCGCGCTCGGACGAACGGGGCTTCGATCGTCCGCGCCCGGACCGGCCGCGGCGGGCGCGCGGCCGCTCGCTCGAGCAGGGCCCGGCCGAGCCTCCCGTAGCGCCGCTCGCGATAGAGCCGCCGGGACACCGCGCGGCGGCTCTCGGTCTCCGGATTCCTCCCGGCGCTGCGCGCGAAGAGATGCTGCACCCGCGCCGCGGAGACGAAGCGCAGCCGCAGGCCGGCATCGAGGACGCGGTCCTCCCACTCCGTCTCTTCGTACTCGAAGAGAAAGCGCTCGTCGAAGAGGCCCACGCGCTCGAACGCGTCCCTCCGTGCGGCGAGCACGGCGCCGGGCAGGTGGCGGGCGTCTCCCCCGCGCTCCCAGAGCCGGAGCGTCTCCCGCGCGAACGGCGCGAAGCGCTGCAGACCCAGCTCTCCGAAGAACCCCACCGCCGAGTCCGCGGGAAGGCGCAGGCGCTCTCCGGAATCCCAGAGACAGAGCGGCGCCGCGGCGCCGACCTGCGGATCCTCGATCGCCGAGAGCAGCGCCGGAATCGCCCCCGGAAGAAACACCACGTCGGCGTTCGAGAGGATCCGGTGGTCGGAGCCCGAGCGCGCGAGGCCGGCGTTGGCGCCTCCGGAGTAGCCCCGATTCTCGGGCAGGAAGACCTCGACGTCGGCGGCGAGCGCGGAGAGCCTCTCCACGTCCTCCGGTCCGGACCCGCAGTCGACCAGGACGACCTCGCCCGACATGCCCTCGCGGGCGAAGGCCTCGCGCACGGACGCGACACAGGCGGCGGCCTCGCCGGCGCTGCGGTGGCTGACGACGACGACCGAGACGGACGGCTTCACGCGCCGTTCCCGAGCGCGAGCCGAAAAGCGCTCTCGAGCCGCTCCGCGACGGCGGCCGTGTCGAAGCGCGCCGCCGCCGCCGGGCCGGTTGAGCGGGCCCGCTCGCGCGCCTCCGGGGTCAGCAGCGCCGGCATCGCCGCGGCGAGGCTCTCCGGATCGCCGTCGCGGAAGTACCAGGCGGCGTCTCTCCCGATCTCGCGCTGCCCGGGGACGTCCGAGAGCAGCGCCGGCAGGCCGCATGCCAGGGCCTCCAGCGCGGGCAGGCCGAACCCCTCTTCGACGCGCGAGGCCGCGACGAAGGCATCGGAGGCGCGGTACGCGAACGGCATGCGCTCGGGCGCGAGACGGTCGTGGTACTCGTCGGTGACGCCGATCCGCCGCTCCTCGGCGCTCACGGGCGAGTACGAGACCCGCCGGAGCCGGAATCGTCCGCCGCGGGCGCGAAACCGCGCGAGGCCCTCGAGCGCGATCGCGATGCCCTTGAACTCGGCCTCGATCGGGCCGACGACGAGGACGATCGGCGGATCGGCGGCAAGACGCGGCGGCGCCGGAAAGTACCCCTCGGCCGAGAAGGCCTGCCCCACGTCGGTCGCGGGCCCGAATCCGAGTCCGTCGAGCCGCGCGGCCTGCGTCGCGGAGATCGCGAGCTTGCGCGTGGGGAGCCGGTAGATCCGCTCGACCTCGGCCACTTCGTCCCGGTAGTGGGCGATCTCGCCCTCGTAGCCCTGGCAGAGGTGGAAGACGGGACCCCGAGCGCCCTCGAGCGCCGGCTCGACCGTCCGCCAGAACGTCGCGACGCGCACGTCGGCCTCGGCGAGCTCGCGGGATTCGCGGAACGAGGACCTCTCGAAGCGCGCGCGCGCCAGCGGAAACCAGGCGGGCTCGCGATCGGGCGAGACGACGGCGACGCGGTGTCCCCGGCGGGCGAGCGCCTCGGCCTGCCGCAGGACGACCTGCACGCCGCCGTAGAGGTCGGTCGACTCGAGCAGGTACGCGATCCTCATGCCGCGGCGATCGCGATCCACTGATAGGTCAGGAGGCTCTCGCGGTCGGCTTCCGGCCATGCGTCCGCGAGCGCCAGGAGCTCGCCCGCAGCGGGCGGAGGCGCTCCCGGCTCGCTCTCGAGCGAGGCGAGCGTCCAGCCGGCCTCCGCGATCGCCTCGGCGAGGAACGAGCGCGTGAACCAGCGCAGGTGTCCCGCGTCGGTCAGTCCGGCCGGAATCGGGTCGAACCGGCCCGCGATGAGGTCCCGCACGATCGAGAGGTGCCCGACGTTTGGAACGCTGACGAGCAGGCGCGCCCCGGGCGAGGCGACCCGGCGCGCGGCGGCGAGCGCGGAGACGGGGTCCTCGAGATGCTCGAGCACGTCGGCGAAGACGATCGCGCCGAAGCGCTCGCCCTCCCGCTCGAGCGCCGGCAGGATCTCGCACAGGTCTCCCTCGAGGACCCGATCGCAGCGCGAGCGCGCCCGTACGGCGAGCTCGGGGTCGCGCTCGATCCCGGTCACCGACCAGTCCGGATGGCGCGCGCGGGCCAGGGCGATGCCCCCGCCGGCTCCGCAGCCCGCATCGAGGATCCGGAGAGGGCCGTCCGGCAGGCGCCCGGTCAGCTCCGGGCGCTCGCGAACCGAGGGCTCTTCGAAGCGCACGGCCGAAAAACCCGCGGCCGCGTCGAAGCGCTCCTCGAGGCGGAGCAGGCGCTCCACGTAATCCTCGATCGTCTCCGACGGCGCCGCCGGGAAGTCCTCGCGGCAGAGGACGATCGCGGCGGGCCGGTCCCGCGCCGGCGACTCGGAGCACGGAGACGCCTCGAGCTCTCGCAGCGTGTGCACCGCGCCGCCGGAGGGCGCGGCCCGGGCCGCGGCCAGGAGGCGCCCCCGAGCCGGAGAGGGCGCCGGCGCGCCGCGGAAGATCGGAAGGGCCGACGAGTCGATCACGACCATCCAGGCGTCCGAGCCCGCGAGGGCCTCCCGGGCGTCGCCCTGCAGCGGCCATTCGGCCGAGTCCCGGACTCCGGCCGCTCGCCGCCAGCGCAGCCGCTCGAGCCGCGCCCCGTAGTCGAGGCCGCCGCGGCCCCGGAGAAACGCGAGGGCGAGGGTCACGAGGCCGCGACGCCGCCGGCCGCCGGCAGCGCCTTCGCCGCCGCCTCCTCCGGCACCAGCCAGAGATGCCGCGGCGCGACCAGCCCGACGACGTACTCCGGCGAGGCCACCGAGAAGCCGGGCTTCAGGATCCGGACGTCGTGCACGTGGAGCGCCTTCTCGTCGCCGAGATACGCGTAGACGCGAAACTCTCCCTGGGCCACGGGCAGCTCCGGCACGACGAGCCGCAGGCGATACCGTCGGTGTCCCGTCAGGGGCGCCCAGGACTCGCGCCGCGTGTCCACCGCGAAGGCCTGGACGCCGTCCTCGCGGTCGACGCCGATGCGGACGTGAAAGGCGAGCGACGGGTCCTCCGTCTCGAACTCGATCTCGACGGCGAAGGTCTCCCCCGCCGCGAACTCCGTTCGCGGATAGCCCGAACCGTCGTGGAGGAAGACCTCCGTGAGGCGCGCGGGTTTCCGGCCCTCGCTCGGCGCGAGCGCGGGCGGCGCTCCGGCGGCGGCGAGCTCGCCGTAGGAGAGGGACGCGCGCTCCTTCTCCTGGAGAAACGCCTCGTAGCTGCGCACGACCGGCAGCGCCGGACCGAGCCCCGCGACGGCGCCGTTCTTCAGCCAGAGCGCGGTGTCGCACAGGAGCGCGACGTAGTAGAGCGCGTGGGAGCAGAAGAGCAGCGTCCCGCCTCGCCGGTGAAACTCGGTGATGCGGTCGATGGATTTCTTCTGGAAGTACCCGTCGCCGACCGCCAGGGCCTCGTCCACGATCAGCACGTCGGCGTCGACGTGCGTCGCCACGGCGAAGGCGAGCCGCAGGCTCATGCCGGAGGAATACGTGCGCACGGGCCGGTCGAAGAAGTCGCCGAGCTCGGCGAAGTCGCGGATCTCCGGCAGCCGGCGGCGGATGTCGGCGCCGCCGAGGCCGATCAGCGCCGCGTTCATGCGGGCGTTCTCCCGGCCCGTGAACTCGGGGTGGAATCCCATGCCGAGCTCGAGGATCGAGGCCACGGCGCCCCGGCACTCGACCGAGCCGGACGACGGCCGCGTGGTGCCGGCGACGATCTTGAGCAGCGTGGACTTGCCGGCGCCGTTCTCTCCGATCAGCCCGAAGGCCCCGCCCCGGGGAAGCTCGAACGAGACGTCCGACAGCGCGTGGAACTCGCGGTGGCGCCTTCCCCGAAAGAGGAGCTCGCGCAATCGGTCGCCCGCCGAGGCGTAGACCCGATAGGCCTTCGACACGCGGGCGGCGCGGACGGCGATCTCCGTCATGCGGTATTTACTCCCCGAGCGCGAACTCGCAGCGGCGGCACAGGAAGTCCGCGGGCGCCTCCTCGACGCCGTAGGTCCACCGGCGCAGGCGCGCCATCGTCTCGCCGCCGAGCAGCTCCGCGACGGTCTGGGTCTTCAGGTCTCCGACGGTCAGGTTCTCGTAGTAGTCCTGGCAGCAGAGCACGGCCCTGGCGGTCGCGGTGACGTGGAGGTGCTCGAAGGGCCGCGAGCCCATCAGGTCGCAGCCGCGCAGCCGCTTCTTCGGCGGCGGCTCGGGCACGTAGGTGCCGCTCGCCGGGCGGCTGCGGATCTTGAACGGCTTGACCTGCCATCCCTTCGGCTCGAAGCGCTCGCGGATCGCCTCGACGTCGCGGCGATGGGCGTCGTCCTCGTCGCCGAGAACGACGATCGCGGTCTCCTCCGCGAGGGTGCTTGCGCGCATCGCGTCCACGTTCGCGAGCACGCGCGCGAGGTCCTTCGTGCCGTGCAGCTTCAGGTAGCGCTCGGGATCGAGCGTGGGCAGGTTGATCCCGATGTAGCGGAAGCGGCCCATCTTCTCGAGCCGGGCGGCGCGTTCGGGGTCGAAGTGCGAGGCGTTCGAGAGGATCGAGACCGGCAGCCCGCGGTCGAAGAGCACGCGGCAGCGCTCCTCGAAGAGCGGGTCTACGGTCGGCTCGTTGTAGTTCGACAGGAACACGACGACGTTGCGGCCGCCGGCCTCGACGACCTGGTCGACGAGGGAGACGAAGAGCTCCTGGCTCATGACCTCCTTGTCGCGGGGATCCACGGAGACCGGGCAGAAGGGACAGCGGTGATTGCAGCTCGTGCAGGTCTCGAGCGAGACGTACAGCAGGTGCGTCCGATGAGACTCCGCCGCGGCGTCTTCGATCAGGAAGCGGGCGGCGCGCAGGTGCTCGAGGATTCCCGGGTCGGCGGCGGCATCCTCGCCCGACGCGATCCGCGAAAGCGCGGCGTAGGCCGGGCTCTCCTTGAGGAGCGTGGCTCCGGACAGCGGGTTGTACACCGCGGTCCCGCGGTCGTGGAGGTACGGGGACGGCGCCTCGGACGCGACGGCGGCGTCTGGCGCCCCTCCCCGGGGGCCGCTCTCGCTCATGCGCCGAATTCTAGCCCCTCGTTCTCCCTCTCCCCGCGGGAGAGGAGAAGGAATCGGCCCGTCGGATCCCAGACTCTAGCGTTCCGTGACGCGAGTCGCTGCGCGGCGAAGGGGCGGGGCGGAGCCTGTCCCCGCCCGCGGGCGGCCGCAAGGGCCGCCCCTACGCGAGCGAAGCCAGGCGGAGCTTCCGTCGCCGTACACTAGTGGCCGCCGCAGGACACGAAGGACCGGAAGTCCTGGACCGGCGCGTACGCCGTGCCGTCCGCGCTCGTGTACTGCTTCGAGGTGCCCGTCTGAGTGTCGGTCACGGTCAGGGTGACGCCGACGTCGGTCAGGCCGCTCGAGAACACCCAGAAGTAGCCGTCCGTGGTGCATGCGTCGAGCACCTTCACGACGACCTCGGAGTTGGCGGGGTTGAAGAACCAGAAGTACCCCGTGTCGTCCGAAAGGTTGACCGAGGTGCCCTGTCCCGACGAGCCGCTCTGCGCCGTCGACGTCCAGTCCGTCGTCACGGCGAACCGGCCGCCATCGAGATACAGAGTGAACGGGTCCGTGACCGTGAAATGAATGACGGCCGAGGCGGTCCCCTGGGTGTTGGTTCCGTCGCCCGTCACGGTCAGCGTGACGTTGGGGCTGCCTCCGGCCGTGAACGTGTGCGTGACGGTGGCATCCGTCGAGGTCGTGCCGTCGCCGAAGTCCCAGAGGTACGTGCCGTGGGTCTCGCTCGCGGTCAGCGTCACCGCCTGGTTCACCTGGGTGACGTACCGGCCGCCCGCGCCGAGCGAGGCGCCCGTGACGGTGAAGGCCGTCGAGGGATGCGGAATCTCGCCGGAGCCCGAGACGACCACCGACTGCGACGCCGTCGCCGACTGGCCGCCGGAGCTCGCGGTGACTGTCACGGTGTAGGTATTGGCCGCCTGATAGACGTGGGTGTCCGTCGCAGGGCCCAAAGCGTTCTTGCAGGCCGGGGCCTCCGGCGGGCAGTCTCCGAAGTCCCACCTGTAGTTGACCGTGCCGGTGAAGCCTGCGGGCGTCGCCGTGAACGAAACCGTGTCGCCCACGACGGGATTCGCCGGCGTCGGCGCCGAGAGGACGACGGTCGGAGCGTCCGCCGTGGCCTTCGCGACGACGTTTCCGCCGCTCTGGGAGTTTCCTCCGGCCGGGCAGGTCTCGAACTGCGTGTCCTGGATCGGCACGAAGGCCGTGCCCTCGGAATTCGTGTAGGTCTTCGTCGCGCCCGTCTGCGTGTCGGTGACGGTCAGGTCCACGTGCAGGTTCGTCAGGCCTCCCGCGAAGGCCCAGATGTGGCCGTCGACGCTGCAGGCATCGAGAACCTTGGCGACGACCTCGAGGTTCGAGGGGCTGAAGAACCAGAAGTACCCCGTGTCCGTCGTCAGGTTGATCCCGGTGCCGACGCCGCTCGCGTTCTGCCCCGTGCTCGACCAGGTCGCCCGCACCTCGTACCGCCCATTCGGACCGAGGTACAGGACGGCGGGATCCTGGACGTCGAACCCGATGGCGGCGCCGACGGTAGTGGGAAGCGTATTGGTGCCATCGCCCGTCACGGTCAGGGTCACGTTCGGAGACCCGACGGCCTCGAACTTGTGGGTCACGGCCGCGCCCGAGGCGGTCGAGCCGTCGCCGAAGTCCCATGCCCACGAGGCGGCATGCGCCTCCGCGGACACGAACGTGACGGTGTGGTCGAGCAGCGCCACGAAGCGGCTGTCGTCTCCGAGCGTGGCGCCCGTGATCGTGTAGCCCGCCGACGGCGGTCCCGCCTCGGCCACGACCACGGCGATCGTCGAGCTCTTCGTGACGCCGCCCGCCGAGGCCATCACGGTGACCGTGTAGGTGCCGGTCGCGGCGTAGACGTGCGTGTTGGGATTCGGTCCCGCGGCGAAGGCCGCGACGGCGTTGCCGGGGCCGCCGGGGGCGCCGCCGCCAGATCCACCCGATCCACCGGAGCCTCCGGATCCGCCGGATCCTCCCGAGCCACCGGAGCCGGGAGCCGTCGAATCGCCGAAGTCCCACTGATAGGTCGGAGTGCCGGCGAAGTTCGCGGGCGTCGCGGTGAAGGTCACCGTGTCGCCGACGTGCGGAGCAGCGGGCGTCGGCGCCGCCAGGACGACCGACGGGGTGGTTCCGCCACCGCCGCCGCACGGATCCGGCGGGTGACATCCACCCCCACCACCGCCGCCTCCGCCTCCGCCTCCGCCCGGATTCGACACCGTGTACTTGAACGCCCGCACTGTTCCGGAGATCGCGGGCACCTGGATCTTGAAGTAGCAGCCGCTGCTGCAGAGCGCGGACGCCGCGAACGTGATGGGACCGTTGCCGTTCGGCGGCACCGCCGGCGAGCCCGCGATCTGCGTGTCGCCCGAGCTGATGGATGGATTCGAGTCCGAGCTCAGGTAGAACGCGGCGCCCGGATGGCTGGCGGTTCCTCCCGGAACCGTCTCGTCGTCGAACAGGTAATAGGTCGTTCCCTGGGTCAATCCCCAGGTCGGCGGGTTCGTCGGCGTGGGAGGAACGTTCTGCGTGTGATTCGAGCTCTTGTACACGCCGAGGACCGGCACGGGGACGAAGTCGGTCGCTGTGAAGGGCAGCGCCGCGGTCGCGACCTTGGCCTGACCGTTGTGATCCGTGTAGTTCCAGGTGACCGTCATCGTGTACGGGCCCGCCTGCTCGGGAGCGAGGATCGCCGCGGAGCCATTCACCGTGTTGAACGAGGACGGCAGTGTCCCGCCGGCGCCTCCCGTGATGGCGTAGGACGTGGAGTTCAGCGTCGCGGCGCTCGCGATCTGCATGAGGTTGCGCAGCGTGATCGAGGAGCCCGTCAGCGCCGGGTTCGGCGAAAGCGAGAAGTTCGGGACGAGGTCCACCTGGGAGACCGTCCCGCTCTTCGACGCGGAGTACCCGCCCTTGTAGGCCGCCGTGAGGATGAACGAGGTGGCCGCCACCGGCACGGTCACGAGGGTTCCCGTCGCGGGGCCGCCGCTCGGCGAGAAGGCCCAGGTGAAGAGCGCGCCGTTGCTTCCGGTCCCGTCGCCGATGTTGCCCTGGGACGCGCGCGCGTCGCCGTTGTTCGGGTTGCCCGCGAGGACCTGCAGGGTATTGCCGTTGTAGCCCACGATCGAGAGCTGCGGGGCCACGACCGGAATCGGCGACGAGATGAAGATCGGAGCTCCGGTGCCGTTGGCGTTCTTCGAATTCAGGCCGAGCTGATACGTCGCCGCGGGAGTCCCGAGGCTCTGGTAACAGCCGGTGCCGCTGACCAGGTCACCCCCATTCAGCTCGTCGCAGGGCCAGTAGGCCTGAGGATTCGTCTGCGGCTGGGGGGTAGT
Source organism: uncultured Acidobacteriota bacterium (assembly GCA_963738945.1). Taxonomy (GTDB): domain Bacteria; phylum Acidobacteriota; class Thermoanaerobaculia; order UBA5066; family Gp7-AA6; genus DAHUXD01. The sequence continues at coordinate 50,028 of CAVTYD010000002.1, read as the reverse complement.
GCCGAAGGTGTATCCGCCCAGATTGGACCCCGTCAGCATGAGCTCGGGCGTGAACGTGCCGGTGTTGTGGAAGTCCCAGTCGAGCTCGGTGATCGGCACGTAGGACACGGACGCGTCGGCGATCGACCACTTGTCGCCGTAATAGTTCACGCCGTCGCCGCGCGCGACCGACGAGAGGTTCGTCATCGCCGCGAAGGGAATCGGCGGCGCCGTCGGATCGGCGGCGATGCAGGAGATGTCGATCTTGTCGGTATGGACGTTTCCGTCCGGATAGCCGCCGATCTCGCGGTAGAGGTACGCGGTGATCGTGCCGCCGCTCGACTGGACGTAGGCCTCGACGCCGTAGCCCCTCAGGCCGCCGGGGGCCCCGAAGTGCTGGATGGATTTCGCCAGCAGGGGCGAGCCGCCCTGCGTGAGCCACTTCGTGTCGAAGATGTCGATGTAGGACTGCGCCGGATTGAGCGAGACGACGCGGTGGGCGAAGATGCCCGGAAAGGGCTGCGGTCCCCGCATGATCGCGCGCTGGTAGTTTCCGGGGATGTTGCCGACGTACTGAATCGAGTTCGGCGGAACGAACTCGTAGACGTTCAGGCCGGCGACGCTCTCGGCCGACGTGATGAAGATCTGGTCGTTGACGACGCCGACGTCGAACTGAATCGGCCACCCGACGAGGCTGCCGCTGGCGACCTCGCTCAGGCTTCCCGAGCTCGGGTCGATCTGCGCGACGTGGAGCGTCATGTCGCTCTTCGTCGTGCCGACGAGCAGGTACTGGTTGTAGCCGGACGTCGCGACGTGCATCGCGCGCAGGATCACGCCTCCCGAGCTGTCCGAGGCCCAGCCGATCCCCGCCGTGGGCTGCAGAGCCTGGCCCGGATCGGGGCTGCCGTTCGGATTCGTGAGATCGACCTTCTGGACGTTGTCGCCCGAGGTCGGGAAGTAGCCGAAGTACTTGCTCGAGGGATCCAGATAGATCGCCGCGATGCGCGACGTGAGGGGCACGTCGGAGGAAAGGTTGAGCTGGTCTCCATAAGCGACCGCCGCGCCGCCCGAGGTCTTCGTCAGCTGCGCCCCGAGACCGGAGTTGCCGTTGCCCTGCTTGAAGGGCTGCCAGTCCTGGATCATCCGGGAGTCCCCTCCCGGACCCTCCGCGACGTCCATGTGGCTTCCACCCTGATGGCAGTCGCAATTGATCTGGATGATGCCGCCGTTGCCCGAGCCGCCCTCTTTTCCGATGACGAACTGAGACATGGGGCCCGGGTTGAGGGGGTCCGCCAGGCTCGCGCGCCCCATTCCCCACTGGCTGAGGAAATACAGGTACCCGCCGTTCTGGTCGACGGCCATGTCGGCCGATCCAGGGAGCGTCCCGGAGTATTGGGGAAGCGCCTTGGTCGAGCTCGCGAGGATCTGCGCGCAATTCGGGCTCTGGGCGCTCGCTCCCGCGGCGGAAAGGCCCAGAGCGGCGACGACGGCGAGCAGTCGGCGGACAGGGAAACTCATGAGCACGGGAACCTCCAGCGAATGGCGGGCGACCGGTCACCGGAACACCACGGTGCGATGTCGTCTTCCCCCAGACGAACCAGAGTCCGTGGGAGGGAAACTGAGATCAAACCGCCGAGCACCATACCTGCCTACCCGGAAAGGGCCGAAAAAAAAGTGGGCGGGGCTGTTTGGCCCCGCCCACCCTGAAGAAACAAGTTATCTGCCGATGCCCGTCGGGATGGACGGAACGACCGGGGTGATGATCGCGACGCCCGGCAACGTTGAGCGGATCGCAGGTCGAAGGATCGAGCTGCGTGCCCTGGATCAGCGTCGACTCGAGAGCGACCGAGCCCTCGAAGGAGTAGCCGAGCCACGCCTGGTCGAAGGGGGTGCCGCCGCTGAAGTCCACCTCGACCCAGCCCGCGTCCGTGCCCGTCGGGTGCACGAAGTGGATGATGTTGGTCTGCTGGGTCTCGAGCGGGAAGTTGAACTGCGGAGCGGTGCACGGCGAGGGGCACACGCCCTGGCTGACCGTGTTCTCGTCCTCGTCCCAGAAGATCTCGGTCGAGACCGGCTCGGTCGTCGTCGCAGCCGAGCGTTCCGTCGCCACCGCGCCAAACCATGAAGTTCGTCGTGATGATGCCGGCCGAGGTCAGGTCGAACCAGCGGCCCGCCCAGCGCAGGCCGAGCGGCTCACGCTGGTCGCCGAAGCCCTCGTCCCACGGAGCGTTGGCCCCGAGGTTGTAGTGGGCCGTGGGCGACGTGCAGTTGTTGCAAACCACTTCGTCGACGATGTCCAGGTACCGGGCATAGAACGTACGGGCGATCGGTCCGCCGTTGGCCCACGCCTGGGTGGCGTCGCCGAGGGTCGTGTCCGCCTCGAGGTTGACGGTCGAGATGCCGTAGGTCGGCAGGCCGGTGCCCGAGGTGAAGATGATCTCGCCCCAGAGGTTGTTCTCCATGCCGATCGCGTCGTTGATGTAGTAGTTCGGGTCGGTCGGATCGGACAGGTTGCAGTAGTTGGCGTGGTCGACCACGATGTAGCCGATCGCCAGGCCGGACTGATCCGTGTCGCCGGCGCAGTCGTTGACCGTGAGCGCCTGAGGCGATGCTGAAGAACGTGCCGGAGTAAGTCCGTCGTGCCGTTGACGTTGTCGAGCGACGTCGCCGGGTTGCTCTCGCCGGGGACCGGGGAGGTCGGCGAAACGCGCAGGTAGCCGTCGCGGGCGGACTCACCGTAGACGATGTCGTCGCCGCGCTGGCAGACGTCGTCGCCCTGGCTGTTGAGCGTCACCGGGAGGTGGCCCGTGATGATCTGCGACATCGCCATCGACTGCACGTCGAAACCGGACAGGGCGACGTTGAAGTCGAGCTGAATCTCGCGAGAACCGGTCGTACACGTTGACGTGCGCGATCATGGGAGCCGACGACGCGTTCATCGAGCGTGAGGATCGTGTCGCGGGCGCCAGGACGCCATCCGCCATGATGCCGCCGTTGCCGTCGGTGCTGACCTGGAAGTACGGGACCAGCAGCGTCGCCGCGGGATGCTGGTCGAGGGTGCACGTGATGGCGGTCGCCGAGTTCGCAAACGCGAACACCGCGGCGATAGCCAGGCACGCGATCAAAACTTTCTTCATTGAGATCTCCTCGTTACGGTTAACTGTTCGAAAACACACGATCGAGATTTCCTTCCCTCGAACGATCCCATCACCTCCCGCACTTCGATTTATTACACCCCGTAAAACCTGATTACTGTTCCAGTTGGGGCCAGAGGGCCCCCAGCTATGCATCGGATGATCGCCCCCGCTCCAGCGCCTGTCAAGGGGAAAAAGCACTTTTTATGCTTTCGAATCATAACTTCGTCCCCAAGCCTCTGCGGAGAAGTCACTTGGCCCGGTTCAGCCACACATTCCAGCCTCCGACCTCGTTCGGAGCGGTGGACGTCACCGTGCGGGACATCACGATGTCGAGCCGTCCATCGCCGTCGAGGTCGGCGAGCTGCAGCCACTGCCCCGGCGACTCGAACCTCGGCTCCTCTTTCTCGTCGAGCTCGACGAAGGTTCCGTCGGGCTGCTGAAAGAGAACGCGCAGCTGATGACGGACGTTGTCGGCGAAGACGACGTCGTCGAGGCCGTCGCCGTCGAGGTCCCCCACCGCCAGCGCGTTGACCGCGGCCTTCGATTCTTTCTCTCGCCAGAGGCGGTGGCGCTCCCACTTTCCGCCCGCGAACGAATAGACCGTGATTCCGGCGGCCCGCATCACCTGCGGCGTTCTCGCCGTCGAGTAATAGGAATCCGCGAACGCCGGCGCATGCGCCGCGCCGAACGTGCCGGGCACCGTCACCGGGTGGTACGCATAGCCCTCGATCGCATCGAAGGTCACGGGCTCGAAGATTCCGGTGCCGGTATTTCTCCAGAGCAGCGTCAGGGCGCCCGTGTAGTTGCTTCCCGTCAGGACGCTCTTCCGGCCGCTGCCGTCGAAGTCCCAGGCGTGCAGCGAATTGGAGTAGAAGCCGCCGACCAGCGCCTCTTTCTTCCACTCGAAGCCGCCCTTGCCGTCGTTGAGGTACACGCGGACCTGCAGCTTGTCCACGACGGCGCCCTCGTTCTGGCCGGGTATGTCGCGGGACGCGACGATGTCCAGCTTGCCGTCGCCGTTGGCGTCGACGAGCGTCACCGCCTGCGAGGAGAAGTCCGACTGCGGCAGGCCCGAGCGCTCGATGCGGAAGCCTCCCTTTCCGTCTCCGTAGAGCGCGGTCAGGCCGCCCGAATGCGCGGCACAGACGACGTCGAGGTGGCCGTCCCCGTCCAGATCGCCGACGGCCACCGCGCCATAGTCGACCGTGAAGCGCGGCTGCAGCTTGCCTTTCTCGGTGTAGGTCACGGGCCATTCCGAGAAGCCGCCCTTCCGGTCACCGATCCAGACGCGCAGCTTCCCGCTGCCCATGCGGTTCGGCGGGGCGACGATGTCGGGCACCCCGTCTCCGTTCATGTCGGCCATGACGAAGCTCGCGCGCCACATCCCGCCGACGGGAAGGTTCGTCTTCTCCGGAGACCGCAGGCGAATGCGCGCGCCCGTGCGCGCAGGGGTCAGGTCTTCGAAATCGGCGGCGGTCACGCCGGGAGCGGGCGCGGCGGCTTTCGCCTCGGCCGAACCGGGACGTGGAGGCTCCTGCGCGCGCTGCTGGCGCTTCAGCTCCGCCTCGTCGGGGAGCACCTTCGGCTCCGACACGTAGTAGTACTTGTCGTCTTCCTTGAAGAAGCGGATCCGCTGGTTCGGCAGGATCGGCTCGCGAACGTTGTAGTCGTCCACCCGGACGTAGTCCTTCTTCGGCAGAGCCCGGATCACGTAGGTGTCCGTCTCCTCGATCACGGTCGGATCGATCCGCGACCGGATTCCCGGCGTCGGCGTCGCTCCCGGAGCCGTCGCCACGGGCGGGGGGGCCGAGGGCTTGTTCGTCGACGACGAGCACGCCGCCGCGGCCATGAGAAACACCAGGGCGATCTTCTTCACTCGACCTCCTCGCAAACGGCGTCCACCACGCGGATCGGGGACGTGCCGGAAACCCTCGCCGGCCCGGTTTTATTCGGCATTTCCGTCAAATGAGGTCGGCAAAGTGCGGCCGGGCGCGCGCGAACATCAGGCCCCCGGAGAGCGCCGCGAGCACGCAGAAGGCCGCCAGGTACGCCGTGGAGGAGGGCGGCGGTGCCGCGTGCAGGGTGAACGCCCGGCGGTAGAGGTCGACGAGCTCCGACACCGGGTTCGCCTCGATGAACGGCCGCAGCCGCATCGGGACGAGCGAAATCGGATACACGATGGGCGTCGCGTAGAACCCGACGGTCAGGACGATCCCGACCGCATGCGCCGTGTCGCGCACAAAAGCCGTCGCCGTCGCCGCGAAGCAGCCGAGCCCGAAGGTGAGCAGGATCTGCAACAGAAGCGCCGGCACGGCGAGCAGCAGCCACGCGACGGAGAGGTGGCCCAGCCATCCGACGTACACGGCGTAGATCGCGAACGCGATGACCTCGTTCACGACCGCCGCGAGAACGACCGACAGCACGAGCGTCTCGAGCGGGAAGACGGTCTTCTTGACCATCGCCGCGTTGTCCAGCAGGCACGACGCGGAGCGCGAGATTCCCTCCGAGATCGCCATCCACGGCAAGAGCCCCGCCATCAGGAACTCGGGAAAGCTCGCGAAGCCGCCCTCGACCGGCACCCTCAGCACGAGCGAGAAGACGCCCGTGTAGAGGACCATCCAGAGAACCGGCAGCGCGAACGCCCAGAGGATGCCGAGGCCCGATCCCGCGTACCGGGCCCGAACGTCCCGGACGACCATCTCTCTGAGCAGAAAGGCTTTAGACGAAAAATCCCGGCTCGCTCCCACCATGCTTTTTCGGCGGACGATTATACCGGTCGGAACTATGTTTTAATAGCATTTCCGGAAACACAAATGTCCTCTCACTCTCCCCGCAAAGTCGCTCTCGTCGGCTCGCGAATCCGCGAGCTGCGCAAGGGACGTCATCTCACGCAGACCGAGCTCTCGGAGCGGATCGGCGTGGCGCAGTCCGATCTCTCGCGCATGGAGCAGGGCGAATACAAGGTGGGCCTCGACACGCTCTTCAAGATTCTCCAGGTCTTCGATCTGAAGATGGGCGAGTTCTTCGGCGAGACCGAATCCGCGACCGAGCGCGAAGCGCGCGATCTCGCCTCCGATTTCCAGTCCCTGTCCGAGGAAGCGCGCCAGGAAGTGCGCGACTTCGTGCGCTTCAAACAGTCCCAGGAAGCCATGCCGGCCGAGCCGGCGGAAGAGTCCCGCGAAGACGAAGAAAAGCGTTGAGCGAGAGCTTCGAGAGCCTAGAATGACCCGATATGGCCACGGGCCCGAGGACATGAGCGACCGGCGTAAGCATCTCGAGTTCCTGCGCAAGACCGCGAAGGATGCGATCTGGGCGGGCGACTACGACCGCGCGCTGACGCTCTACGAAGACGGCCTCGCGCTGGCCCGCTCCTGGAAGGACCGCGAGCTCGAGGACCTCTTCACGTGCAACCGGGCGACGACCCTGCTCGAGATGGACCGGCAGGACTTCGATCTCTCGCGGCTGAAGGAGATCGTGCTGCGCAGCCCGGGAAGCCCCAACGCGGTGCTCGCGGGCTACGCCTCGGCCCACGCCCACGAGGTCCGCGGCGAGTACGCCAAGGCCGCCTTCTATGCGCAGGGCGCCCTGCAGAAGAGCCGCGAGCTCGGGCTCGATGACTGGACCGGAGCGTCCCTCAACCTGCTCGCCAACCTCGAGCTTCACGAGAGCCGGTTCGAGCAGGCCCGCGGGCTCTTCCAGGAGTCCCTCGACCGCTTCGAGTCCGACGGCCGCTCGGAGTCCTCGGAAGCCGCGGTCGTCGCGGACAACCTCGGCTATTGCCACATCGCCCTCGACGCGGTGCCGGTCGGACTTCCGCTCGTCGAGCGGTCGCTCTGCCTGCTCGAGAGCCTCGGATCCCGGCAGGCGATGGACTATCCGTGCCTCGACCTCTGCTTCGCCTCGCTCAAGCTCGAGCGGATCGAGCAGGCGGAGAGCTGGGGCGTGCGCGCCCTCGAGCTCGGCCGCGAGTTCGGACGCAACGACGTCGTGAAGAACGCGCACTACCTGCTGGCCGAGACGTACAGCGAGATGGGCCGCGAGAGCGCCGCCGACGAGCACTACGAGGCGCTTTCCACGTACTACCCGGATTTCCCGGCCCTCAAGAACTACCTGCACCAGATCAGCCTGATGGGCATGATCAACCTGAGGGCCTGATGCGACGCCGCCTGCTCCCGAGCCTTCTCCTCGCGCTCGCCCTCGTCGCGCTTCCGCGGGCGGCGTCGGCCTTCGAGGAGAAGTCGCTGCTGACTCCCGACGGGACGCTGCACGATCTGCGGGCGGGCACGGCGGTGGATCTCGGCGTCACGGACGGCGGAGTCTCGCCGCAGCAGACGCTGATCGAGTGGACCGCGCGCGCCCAGGACGGCACGGTCACGATGGCGATCCTGCCGGACACGGTCTCGTACACGAACAAGCACGGAATGCAGCTCGCGTACGACGACGAGACCTCGACGCTGCTCGTGCTCTGGACCGAGGACATCTCGGCGTTCTCCCAGATCCGCGTCGGCGTCCTTCGCGCCGGCACGTGGACGAACTCGATGCTGCTTCCGTCGGTGGGGATCTCGAAGGCCCACAACCCGCAGATGCTCGTCACGCACCGGCCGGCGAGCTACCTCGCGGCGGACGGAACGCCGGTCTCGAAGACGAGCTCGATCCTCTCGGTCGTGTGGTGGGAGGAGGGCGCCCTCTCGCAGGCCCGCTACGCGACGCTCTTTCTCGACGAGACGAATTTCGATCCGACGGCGCTGACGATCTACAACCTGCCGTCGGTGCTCGGAACGGACGGGGATACGCCGACGGCCAACCTCCCGACCGGCGCCTACCTGTTCCCGTCGCTCCAGGCCGACGGCCTGAGCGGCTCGGTCCTCGTCGCCTTCGCGGACATCCACGACGGCAAGGAGAAGGTCCTCCACATCGACTTCCCGACGGACTGGGGCCAGCCCTCGGATCCGAACAGCATGAACTGGAAGCGCCGCCACATTCCGATCGTCGGCATCGCCGCAGAGGGGCCGATCTCGCTCCAGGCACCCAACGCGACCGATACGCAGGGCGGCGTCCGCACCACGATCGGCCTCGGCTATCGCCCGACGCTCTCGTGGAGCGACGGCCTCGCCCTCAAGTACACCCGCCTCGCCGGCGTCGACTGGGCGCCGGTCCTCTCGGTCCCGATCAACGACCAGATGACCTACGACCAGGCTCTGGCTCTCGTGACGGGCATGGCCGAGAGGAACTAGGACTCGGACTCCTCGCGGCGCGCCTCGCGCGCCAACCTTCCCGAGCCTCCGATCAGGCACCGGAAATCCTGCGTTGCGTTGTCTTCGTAGGGGCGGCCCTTGCGGCCGCCCGCGGGCGGGGGCGAGCCCCGCCCCTACGAGCGCCCGGCGTGTCGCGATTTTCGTTACGGAACATTAGAATCCGCCTCTTCGACGAGGAGGTCGATTCATGGCGCTGCTCGAGGTGGGCGACAAGGCCCCGGCTTTCCGGACGACGAATCAGGAAGGCGAGAAAGTCTCGCTCGGCGATTACAAGGGGAAGAAAGTCGTCCTGTACTTCTATCCGAAGGACGACACACCGGGATGTACGAAGGAGGCGTGCTCCTTTCGCGACGCCTGGTCGAAGTTCCGCAAGAAAGGCGTCACGGTTCTCGGCGTGTCGGTGGACGACGAGAAGTCGCACCGCAAGTTCGCCGACAAGTTCTCGCTTCCGTTTCCCCTTCTCGCCGACACCGACAAGTCGATCGTCAAGTCGTACGGCGTCTGGGGGGAGAAGAGCATGTACGGACGCAAGTACATGGGCACGCACCGCGTCACGTACCTGATCGACGAGAAGGGCAAGATCGCCGCGGTCTGGCCGAAGGTCAAGCCGGACGGACACGCCGACGAGCTTCTCGAGGCGATCGGAAAGTAGTTCCCGTCGACGCCTACAGCCCCTTCGGCAGATCGGCGCGGACGTCGCTCTCGTAGAGCGAATCGAGCAGCGTCGCCGCGTCGTTGCCCGCCGGCGTCACGGTCTTCGGGACCATGACGCGAACCGTGTAGATGTGATCTCCCGTCTCGCCGCTGCGCGGGTCCTTCGCCCCCTGGCCGCGCAGCCGGAATTTCTGCCGGCTCTGCGTGGAGGGCGGAACCTTGGCGCGCACCGAGCCGTGGATCGTCGGCACCTCGATCTCCGCGCCGGAGTAGGCCTCCTTCACGGTCAGGGGCACGATGCCGTGGATGTCGTTGCCGTGCCGCTCGAAATAGGGGTGGGGCGTGACGCGCACCGTGACGTAGAGGTCGCCGGCCGGCGCGCCCGGACTGCCGACGCTTCCCTTCCCCGCCAGCCGGATGATCCCGCCGTCCTCGGTTCCCTCGGGAATTCGGACGCGGATCTTCTCCGACTCGGCGACGACGCCGTCCCCGTGACAGGTCGGGCAGACTCCCTTGCCCGAGCGGCCCGTGCCTCCGCACGTCGCGCAGGGCCGCTCCCGCCGCAGGGAGAGCGAGGCCGTCGAGCCGAGGACCGCATCCCGAAACGGCACCTCGATCTGGGCCCGCAGGTCGGCGCCCGGCTGGGGCCCGGCGGCGGCGTGGCGGCCCCCGAAGAGGTTGCCGAAGATGTCCCCGAGGTCGCCGCCGCTGAAATGGAAGCTCTCGAACGGGGCTGACCCGCCCCCCCCGCCCCCGAAACCGGGTCCGCCGGGGCCTCCGGCCCTCGGATCGAAGCCGCCGAAGCCCCCGGCCGCTCCCGGCCCCGCGTGGCCGAAGCGGTCATAGGCCCGGCGCTTCTCGGCGTCCTGGAGGACCTCGTTGGCCTCCTGGACCTCCTGGAAGCGCTTCTGGGCCGCCTTGTCGCCCGGGTTGACGTCCGGATGGAGCTTTCGGGCCAGGCGGCGGTACGCCTTCTTGATCTCGGCCTCCGAGGCCCCCCGGGGGACACCCAGAACCTCGTAGTAATCCCTCTTCGCCATGCCCTTGCGGGGATTATAGAAGAGGCCAAAATTAGGCCATTGACACGTTGCGGGAGACTAATATTATTAGTCTTAAGCTCCGAGTTATCTAATCTTATAAGGCAGCATTTTGAGCAAGCGCCGCACATGAGCATCGACGAAATCGACCTGCGGATCCTCGACATGCTCCAGCGCAACGGAAAGCTGTCGCAGGCGCGGATCGCGGGTGCCGTCGGATTGACCACTCCGTCGGTGAACGAGCGCATCAAGAAGATGGAGCGGCACGGGATGATCCGCGGCTTCGTCGCGCTGCTCGACCACGAAAAGATGGGTCTGCCGCTGACGGCCTACGTCGACGTCTGCCTCGAGCACCCCCGCTTCGAGAAGGGGTTCGTGGACGATCTGGAGAAGCTCCTGGCCGTGCAGGAATGCCACTACCTGGCGGGCGAGTTCGCGTATCGGCTCAAGGTCAAGGCCGCCGACCCGTCCTCGCTGGCCGATTTCCTTCAGCGGCGGATCATGGCGATCAAGGGCGTGACTCGAATCCAGGCCCAGATCTCGCTGTCCTCGAAGAAGGACTCGACGCTGCTGCCGCTGATCCCCGAGAAGCTCGAGACGAAGGAGCCGAAGGAGCCGAAGTAACCGCGCCTTCCGGCCTCCGCCGGCGACTTCCTGCCTCCTGATCCCGGCTCAAAACCTCCCGACGAGTCCCGCGTCCGCGTTGAAGAACTGGCGCGTCGGGTGCGCGGCGATGTTGTGGTACGTCAGGCGCAGGACGAGACCCAGGTTCTTCGTGACCCGAAACTCCCCGTCGACGCCGAGGTTGAATCCGAAGTACTTCTGGTTCGGATCCTGGAACTGCTCGAACCCCGCCGGCATCGGCTCCGGGTCGTACCCGTAGCCGCCGATCCCGCCGAAGACGCCCGCGGTGTAGAAGCTCTCGCGGAACAGATACGACGCGTCGAGGGTGAGGTAGTTCACGTGCTCCTTGGCCGACGGGACGAAGACTCCGTTGACCACCTGCCCCGACTGCGACTGCTCCGTCCACATCGAGCCGTACGTCATCCGCAGCAGCGCTTCCTTTTCGAAGTTGAAGTCGCCGAAGACCGTGTACTCGCTCGGCTTGAAGCCCTCGAGCGTGAAGGAATGGCTGACGTCGTTGACCGATCCGTACGTCGCGCCGATGCCGAAGGTCTGAGAGCGAGCCGCCTGGGCCAGGGCCGCCGCGGCGAAGAGGCCGAGAATCCAAGTTTTTCGAATCGACACGCAACCTCCCGGTTCCCGAGAACTCTAACGGATCGACGCGTCCGAGCGGGTACAATCTCGCCGCTTCCCGGTTTACGGAGGCCGCGACGCAAACGCTTGAGGCAGGAATCCTGACGGAACTCGCGAGGGCCACGGCGCGTTTCGTGCTGCCGTCGGTCTGCCTCGCGTGCCGCCGCGATGCGGTCCAGGAGCTCCTGCGCGGCGGCGTCTGCGCGGCGTGCTGGCGGGACCTGCCCGGGCGGGAGTCGGCGCGTTGCGGACGATGCGACGAGGCGCTGCCCGGCGCGCCCGCCGGAATGCTCTGCGGCCGCTGCCTCATCCATCCGCCCGCCTTCGACCGGCTCGAGGCGGCGGCGCCCTACCGCGGCCCGGCCCGGCAAATTCTTCTCGCCTTCAAGTTCCAGGGCGCGGACTTTCTCGGCCCCCGCATCGCCGAAGTCATGGCCGGCCGCCTCGTCCCTCCCGACGTCGAGGAGATCGCGGCCGTTCCGGCGACCCCGAGGGCCCGCCGGGCGCGCGGATACCATCCGGCGGCCGTCCTCGCGGCCGGGCTTTCGGAACTCCTGGGGGTGCCGTTCGCCGCGGAAAGGCTCGCGAAGGTCCGGGAGACCGAGATCCAGAGCCGCATCGGCGCGGCCGGGCGCGCCGCCAACGTCCGCCGCGCGTTCGCCGTGCGCGGGAAGCCCGGAGCGAGCGTCCTTCTCGTGGACGACGTCGCGACTTCGGGAGCGACCGCCCGCGAGTGCGCGGCCCGGCTGGCCGCGGCCGGAGCGCGCTCGATCGTCGTCTGGTGCTTCGCGCGCGCGTCCCGATCCGACCTCGACGAGGAGACGGCATGAACCCGATCAACCGCCTCGTCGTCCACACGCTGCCGCTCGTCCCGAAGGGCGTCGTGCGGAAGGTCGCCTCGCGCTACGTCGCGGGAGAGAGCCTGGCCGACGCGCTCGCGACGGTGCGCTCGCTGAACGCCGAGGGATGCATGGCGACCCTCGACGTCCTCGGTGAGGACATCGTGAGCCTCGAGGAAACCGAGCCCACCGTGCTCGCCTACGTGCGGGCGCTTCACGAGATCGCGGAGCGCGGCGTCGACTCGAACGTCTCCGTCAAGCTCTCGGCCCTCGGCCTGAAGCTCGACCCCGCGCACTGCCGCCGCGAGCTCGGACGCATCGTGGATGCGGCGCGCCACCGCGGCAACTTCGTCCGCATCGACATGGAGGACTCCTCCGTCACGGAGGAGACGCTGCGCATCTTCTTCGAGTTCCGGGAGAAGTACGAGCGAATGGGCATCGTCCTCCAGGCGTACCTGAAGCGAAGCGCCGAGGACGCGCGCCGCGTGGCGGCCGTGCGCGGAAACGTGCGGGTGTGCAAGGGCATCTACGTCGAGCGTCCGGCGATCGCCTTCCAGGACCGCGAGGAGATCCGCCGCAGCTACATGCAGCTCGTCGAGTCGCTCCTGTCCGCCGGCTGCTACGTCGGCATCGCGACGCACGATCCGGTTCTCGTCGAGAGGTCGGTCGGGCTCATCGGCCGGCTCGGGCTCGACCGCATGGCCTACGAGTTCCAGATGCTCCTCGGCGTGGCGGGGGCGCTGCGCCGCCGGCTCGTGGCGGACGGCCGCCGCCTGCGTGTCTACGTGCCGTACGGCGAAGCCTGGTACGCGTACTCGATCCGCCGCCTCAAGGAGAACCCGTCGATCGCCGGGCACGTGCTGAAAGGGATGTTCCGGCCCCAGGGTGACTCCCGTCCCTGATTTTGACGGTTTCGTCCCGGCCGGCCGCCGGCGCGGCCTCGAAGGGGTTCCCGGGGAGTTCCCGGTACGGTGGCAATTGACTTTGGAGAAACCTATACTTCCGAGCTGGACCCTCGGGCCCGGCATATGAAACGGCACGTGACCGTCCTTTTCGCTTTGGCCCTCTCGCTCGCGCTCGGCGCCGCGCAGGCTCTCGCCGCGCCCCCGCCTCCGCCCGCGCCGCCGATCTCCGGTGTCGTGCGTCACGCTCAGAGCCCGGTTCCGGGCGTTCTGATCATCTTCTTCAACGTCGGCGACAGCTCGCTCACGCGGCTCCGCACGGCCAACGACGGCACGTTCGTGCTGCCTTCGGCCCCGGCCGGCGTCTACGACCTCGTGGCCTACAAGCGCGGCTACGAGCCCGCGATGCAGAGGCTCTGGCACCAGGCGGGCGCCGCCGCCCAGGTCTCCTCCGTCTCGATCGCCCTGATCCGTCAGGGCGGCGACAAGCCCGAGGACCCGCAGCCGGAGACGATCTGGGACATGCGGGACCGCCTGCCCACCGACGTGCTGCGCGAGATCGCGATCGAAGAGGTCGCCGATCAGTCCACGACCCCGGCGCAGCGCGTGCAGCTGAACAAGCTCATGGCCGGAGAGTTGAAGACGATGACCGAGGCTCCGCAGGGCTCGGCCGCGGCGCTCTCGCGGGCGGAGCTGGGCGTGCACGGCGGACTGCCGAACGGCTGGCAATACGGAATCGCGGGCGACTACGCGCGTCTCGGAAACGTCGACCTGCCGGGCGATACGACCACGGGCAACGCCGCCGGCCTCGCGCTCGACGTGGCGCCCTCGGCCGACGAGCACCTCTCGGTGTCGACCCGCCGCAACACGCTCTCCTTCGCCGACAACCCGGCTTCGCTCCAGACGGGCTCGGTGAACTGGAGCCACGGCGCCGAGGAAGGCCGCGTCGAGTCCGTCAGCGCCCGATACATCGAGGAGACGAACCTCTATCGCGCGACCGCGCTCGGCACGACGATCTTTCCGATCTCGTCGAGAACGTTCGAAGTGGACGGCCAGTACGGCCGGCCCGCTTCGATCGACACGCCGGGCGTCAACGTGGGCATGGTGTACCGCTACCGCGAGGCGAGCGTCGGACCGTCGGGCGTCGGCTCCGACGGCGTTCTCGTCCAGGCCGCGCCGGACGCGGACCTCTCGGCCTCGGCCGCCTTCAAGGTATCGGATCACCTCGAGCTCGACGGCGGTGTCGTCGCGCGCTACCTCGGCAACGCTCCGGGCGGCTACGGCATCGCGCCGGTCGCCACCGTCCGCTACACGATCAACGGGACGACGGTCTACGTCCGCGGGCTCTATCGCGCGCTCGACTCGACCTCCCAGGCGACGGCCGTGATGCCGCGCATCGCCTCGATCGAGGAGAACCAGGAGCCGGCGGCCAGCCGCGCGTTCTCGGTGGGTTTCCAGCACGGCGTCGGGTCCGACTCGCAGTTCCAGTTCGAGGCCTCGGAAGAGCGGATGGGCGAGCTCGTGCGGGCGTTCTTCCAGGGAGACTTCCTGACCGACTTCGACAGCGTCTACCTGCTCGACGGCAACTCCGTGCGTCAATACAAGGCCTCCGTCACGCAGCGGCTCTCGAACACGCTGTCGGGCAGCGTCTCGGTGCGCTACGGCTCGATCGACGGCAGCGTGGCCGCGCCGAGCGCCGCCAGCTACGGCATCACCGGAAACCCCGGACGCTTCTGGTCGGCGCGCGCCTCGGTGGAGGTCCTCCCCACGCGAACCGGCATCGCGCTCCTCGTCCGCAGCATCCAGCAGGACATCCAGACTCCGGCGGCGCGGCTGTCGAACGACTCCGAGAAGCTCGCGCTTTCGGTCGCCCAGGACCTTTCGATCCTCGGCCTGACGCCGTTCGGCGCCGACTGGAAGCTGCTCGTGGCCGTCGAGAACGCCCACGGGACCGCGCTGTCCGATCAGAGGGACACCGTCGCGGTCGCCAATCGCATTCTGGGCGGCGTCGCGGTTTCCTTCTAAGTTCGCAGGGGGGCTCGGCCCGCCCGGGCGGCCGCAAGGGCCGCCCTTACAAGGACAAAGCGCACAGCCCTCGGGTCCAGAAGTTTTTTGGACTATATTCAGATTCTTGGTTCACGGCGCCGCCTGGCCGTTGATCCTCGACGTTAAACATTGAATCTAAACCATTTAATCTTCAGAACCTGCACGGCTTCGATGGCATTCGGATTGCTGAATCCGGCATCGTGTCGAAGCTCGTGAGGCGCCTCGTCGTTCTCGGTCTCTCGCTGCTGACGGTCGCGACGGTGGCCATGGGCTTCATCTCGTTCGCCCGGAAGGTGGACAGCTTCTCGGCGACGGGGTTCTCCTCCCGGCCCGAGAAGGGCGCCCTCCTCGTCACCTCCGTGAACCCGGAGAGCGCCGCCTCGCGCGCCGGCCTGTCCGTGGGGGACCGGATCCTCCTCGCCGACGGACAGGGCGCCTCCTCGCTCGAGCACCCGGAAAAGCAGCTCGCGCGCAAGCCCTTCCCGCACGCGCTCGTCGTGCTGTCGCCGGCGGGCGAGGTCCGAGGCGTCTCGCTCGACGAGCCCGCGGTGCGCTTCGACGCCACGTACCTCTTCCTCGCCTTCGTCGGAATCCTCTACCTCGTCATCGGCCTCTTCACGATCGCGCGCGAACGCACGCCGCCGGCCCTGATCTTCTGGAGCCTCTGCCTGGCGTCGTTCGCGATCTACCTGCTCACGCCGGCGGGCCCGCGCGACGTCTTCTGGCGGGCTTCGTGGCTCACGGAGGACTTCTTCCGCGCCTTCCTGCCGGCCCTGCTGCTCCACTTCTTCCTCCTGTTCCCGAGGCCGATCCGGGCGCGGCGCGTGGTTCCGCTGCTGTATGTGCCGGCCTTCGCCTATCTCGTCGCCGAGCTCGCGATCCTGAGCGCGCGCCCCACGCCGGCCGCCGCGGCCTACCTCGAGGCCTGCGAGCGGTTCTGGTTCGTCTACTTCGCGCTGTACGTGTCGGGAGTCCTCGCCCGGCTGATCGAGCTGATGCGCCGCCGCAAGGAGGACGCGGAGGCCGAGAAGCAGGTCCGCTGGATCGCCCTCGGCATCATCGTCGGGCTGGCTCCGTTCCTTCTGTTGTCGGCGCTTCCCCGCGCCTTCGGCCTCGAGTCTCCGCTGCTCTCGAGCATCGCCGTCGTCCCGCTCGTCCTCATTCCTCTGGCCTTTGCGTACGCGATCCTGAAGTGGCGTCTCTGGGACGTCGAGATCTTCCTGCGCGAGGCGATCGGCACGACGGGAGCGGTGATGCTCGGCGGCCTGACCTTCGTCCTGCTGAACTCGCTCCTCGATCGCGCGCTCGGAGGCATGGCGGCGGCGGGCAAGAACGTGATCGCGTTTTCCTCCGGCATCGTGCTCGCTTCCCTGCTCGTGCCGGTCAAGAAGCGGATCACCGACGTGCTCGAGCGGATCCAGTATCACGACACGTATCGCGCGCGACGGGCGCTGCTCGACATCGCGCGCGACTTCGCGACGCCGCGGCCGCGCGAGGAGGTCGTGCAGGCGATCGTGCGGCGCGTCGAGGAGGCGCTCCGCGTCGTGCCCTGCTCCCTCTTCCTCTTCGAAGTGCCGGGGCGCGATCCGGACTCGACGGCCCTCGCCGAGGCGCTCGGCTCGGAAGAACGCCTGCGCCTGCGCGGGACGGCGTTCGGGGCGGCGCCGCCTCCCGCCCTTCTGCGCCTGCATGCCCTGGGCTACCGGGCGTTCTTCGCCATGCGCTGCGGCGGCGAGCTCGTCGGGGCCCTCGGCGTGGGCTACAAGGACGCGCGCATTCCTCTGTCGTCCGAGGACGAGGCCCTGCTGGCCGCCGTCCTCGCGCAGGCGAGCCTGGCGTACGAGAACGCCCGTCTCTACGGCGCCCTCGCCGAACGGCTCGCGGAGATCCGGACGCTGCAGGAGTACCAGGAGAGCGTGATCCACTCGTCCTCCTCGGGGATCGTCGTCCTCGACGCCGGGGGGAAGATCCTGAGCTCCAATCCGGCCTTCGCGCTGCTGGCCGGGAAGACGGAGGAGGAGCTCGAGGGACTCGCGCTCTCCGAGGCCCTCGCCGGCGTGTCGCTCGGTGAGCCGCCGCCGGACGGCGGGGAGTGGCGCTTCGAAGCGCGGCTCGCGGGACCGGACGGCGAGGAGCGCGACCTGCAGCTCTCGGTCTCGGCCTTCCGCGGCTCGCCCGACCGGCGCGTCGTGGTCGTCGAGGACATGACCGACCGGATCCGCGCCGAACGGGCGCTCGCCGAGCGCGAGCGGCTCGCCTCGCTCGGCGTCCTCGCGGCCGGCGTCGCCCACGAGGTCAACACGCCGATCGCGGGGCTCTCCTCGTACGCGCAGATGCTGCTGTCCGAAACGTCTCCCGGCGACCCGCGCTATTCGATCCTGAAGAAGATGGAGCGCCAGACGTTTCGCGCGGCCCACCTCGTCAACAACCTGCTCGAGTTCGCCCGGCCGCGTCCCCGGACCCCCCTGAAGACGGATCTGCGGGGCGTGCTCGCCAACGCCGCCGAGTCCGTCGAGACCGCCTTCGCCGGGCGCCGGCTCGAGATCGACACCGACGCCGACGGGCCGCCGGCTCTCGTCGTCGGGGATCCGCGCGATCTCGAGCAGGTGTTCGTGAACCTCCTGACCAACGCGCGCGACGCGTCGCCCGAGGGCGGCGTCGTGACGTGCCGGCTGGAGCGCCGCGGCGAGAACGTCCGCGTGACCGTCTCGGATGACGGAACCGGACTGCCGCCCGGCGCGGCCGAGCGCGCATTCCAGCCGTTCTATACGACGAAGAAGTCGGGGGGTACGGGCCTCGGGCTCGCGATCTCGCGCGACATCGTCCAGCGTCACGGGGGCACGATCGACCTCACGACCCGCCCGGGCGGCGGCGCCGAGGCCCGGGTCGAGCTGCCCGTTGTTCCGGAGGGCCCGCCATCGTGAGAGTGCTCATCGTCGACGACGAAGAGGTCATCCGGGACGTTCTCGGCACCCTGCTGACGCGGGAGGGCTATGAGGTTTCCGCCGCTGCCACGGCCGGCGAGGCCACGGCCATGTTCGAGGCCGAGCCGTTCGACGTGGTGCTCCTCGACCTGATGCTGCCGGACCGGCCCGGCCTGGACGTGCTGCGCGACATCCTGCGCCGCGATCCCGACGCGGTCGTCGTCATCGTCACGGCGTACTCCTCGATCGAGGGCGCGATCGCGGCGATGCGGCTCGGCGCCTTCCACTACATTCCCAAGCCCTTCCAGAACGAGGAGGTCCTCCTCACGCTGCGCAAGGGCTCCGAGGCGCGGCGGCTGACGGAGGAGAACCGGCGGCTGCGGGAGGAGCTGTCGCAGCGCTACGGCCTCGGGAGGATCGTCGGAAAGTCCTCGGGCATGCGGAAGGTCTTCGAGCTCGTGCGGCTGGCGGGCCCCTCGCGTTCGACGATCCTCGTCGAAGGAGAGAGCGGCACGGGCAAGGAGCTCGTCGCGCGCGCGATCCACACGCACTCGCCCCGTTCCGGCGCGCCGTTCGTCACGGTCAACTCCGGATCCATGCCGGCGGATCTTCTCGAGTCGAACCTCTTCGGGCACGTGAAGGGCGCCTTCACCGGCGCGATCGCCAACAAGAAGGGCCTCTTCGAGGCGGCCGACGGCGGCTCCATCTTCTTCGACGAGATCGGCACCGTGACCATGGAGACCCAGGCCAAGCTGCTGCGGGTGATCCAGGAGAAGGAGTTCATGCGGGTCGGCAGCGTCGAGACCCAGAGGGTGGACGTGCGCATCATCGCGGCCACCAACGTGGACCTGAAGAAGATGGTGACCGAGGGCCGCTTCCGCGACGACCTGTACTACCGCCTCTGCGTCATCACGATCTCGATCCCTCCGCTGCGCGAGCGGCGCGAGGACATTCCGCTCCTCGCCGAGCACTTCATGCGCGTCTACGCCAACGAGAACGAGAAGGCGATCACGGGCATCGACCCGGAGGCATACCGGGCGCTGCTCGATCACGACTGGCCGGGCAACGTCCGCGAGCTCGAGAACGCGCTCGAGAGGGCGGTCGTGCTCTGCCCCGCCGGCGGCCAGATCGGGCTCTCGCTCCTGCCCGACACGGTCCTCACGCCGGATCGCGGCGAGCTGCCGGTCCGTCTGCCGGAGAACGGGGCGACGTACAAGCAACTCGTCGAAGACTACGAGCGGCGCCTCATCCGCACGGCGCTGCGCCGCACCGGAGGAGTCCAGAAGCGCGCCGCGGAGCTCCTCAAGATCAAGCCGACGACCCTCCACGAGATCATCAAGAGACTCGAGATCCGCGAAAGCTAGGGTCTCCCGCGCGCTTTTCGCGCTCCGAAGGCTCATCGCCTCCCCTCACCCCAACCCTCTCCCCCCTCCGGGTGGAGAGGGTGCTCCGTTTGTGTCGGGAGAGGGTCCGGTCGCGACGTCCCCACTCTCGTCCGTCGGGCCGCATGGCGGCCCGCTCAGAGTCCGAGGAGAGGCTCACGCCGCGGGAGCCGGAGCGAGCGCAGGCGATCAGGCGCTCGGTCGAGCCCGCATCCGGGCGAGCCGAGCGCCGGTGCGCGCCCATTCGGGCGCGCAGATCCCTAAGCGAGTGGAGGCGACGGTAGCCGTCGCACCATCACCAGCGTGCGGTCGTCGGCGAAGGGCTCGCCCTTGGCGTGCTCCTCGAGGGACTCGG
The DNA here is from genome assembly GCA_963738945.1 of uncultured Acidobacteriota bacterium. Classification (GTDB taxonomy): domain Bacteria; phylum Acidobacteriota; class Thermoanaerobaculia; order UBA5066; family Gp7-AA6; genus DAHUXD01. The sequence continues at coordinate 30,261 of CAVTYD010000002.1, read as the reverse complement.
CCAGGGACCTCTCGACGTCGGAGGTCGCCTTGCCGAGCTGCCCCGCGACGAATTCCTTCAGGCGGGGCATGCCGAATTCGTTTCCCTCCGGGTCGTTGGCCTCGGTGACGCCGTCGGTGTAGAGGAGCAGAAGGTCTCTCGGCTGCAGGGTCAGCTTCGCCGAGCCGTACGGCTTGCCCGGAAACAGGGCCAGCGGCAGTCCATGCGAGCCGAGCTCCTCCATCGAGCCGTCGGCGCGCAGCAGGATGCCGGGATTGTGGCCCGCGTTGGTGTACTCGATCTCGCCCGTCGCCGGATCGAGGAGCAGGAGGAAGAACGTGATGAACCGGTCGGGGCCGGTGCGGCGGGAGATGGCTTCGGACAGCCTCCCCGTCATCTCGGCGACCGGCACGCCTTCGTCCGCCCACGCGTGGAACGAGGCCTGGAGCGAAGCCATGAGGAGCGCCGGGCCGACGCCCTTGCCGCAGACGTCGGCGATCGTGGCGTAGATCTTCCCGTCGCTGCGCGGCCGGAAGTCGAAGTAGTCGCCGGAAACCTGGCGGGACGCCACGTTCGAGCCGTGAAGCTCGTAGCCGGGCAGCGGCGGAGGATCTTCGGGGAGAAGCCGCTGCTGGATCTCGCGGGCGAGCGCGAACTCGCGGTCCATCTGCCGCTTCTCCGCGTTCTCCTCCATCAGGCGGGCGTTCTGGATCTTGGCCGCGGCGACGTTCGCGAGCGAGGTCAGGAGACGCAGGTCGGCTTCCTCGAACGACCGGTGGCCCACGCGGCAATCGACGTAGATGAGACCGACGACCTCGCCCTCGTTCTCGAGCGGCGCCGCGAGGACCGACTTGATGCCGGAGAGGCGGATCGAGTCGGCGAGCGACACGCCCGAGCCCGTCATCGTGTCCATCAGGAGCAGGCCGTTGCGCTTTTCGACGACGGCCGCGACGAGCGTCTTCGAGAGCCGGATGTCCTCGGCGGAGATTCCCTCGGCCACGCGCACGACCGCCGGAGCGAGCTCGCCCGTCGCGCGGGACTTGAGCAGGACGAGGCCGCGGTCCGGCTTCAGCGTCTCGAAGACCTTGTCCATCAGGAACCCCAGCAGCTCGTCCACCGAGATGTCGCGCAGCAGCTCGACCGTCAGCTCGTTGACGACCCGCAGCGACTCGATGAGCTTGCCGAGCTGTTCGGCCGGGAGCCTCGGGTCGGTCTCGGTCGCGTGCGCCCGGAGGAGCTCGGCCGAAGCCTTGAGGATCGTGTTGTCGAGGGGATCCTCTCCGCCGCCCTCGATCCGCACGCGGGTCGTGGACTCGGACTCGACCTTCAGCGTGACGCCGCCGACGGTGATCCGGTCGCCCGGCTTCAGGACCTGGACGGTCGTCAGCCGATCCCCGTTCAGGAAGGTGCCGTTGCGCGAGCCGAGGTCTTCGACGGTGAAGCCGCCGTCGTTGGTGCGGACGATCCGCGAGTGCTGCCGCGACAGCATCTTGTCGGAGATCGGCAAATCGTTCATGGACGACCGGCCGATGGTCGTCACCGGGCGGTCGAGAGACACTTTTCGCGCGGCCATTCCCGGAGCGGTGACGTAGAGGTAAAACACAGCGGTCCTTAAGGTTCGAGATTCTAACCTGCGTGGGAGGGAGGCCGCCCCGGGGGCCCGCCGCCGCGTCGAATCCGGCCCGCCGGACCGGGGGGGTTGCGCCCGAGGGCCGGGATGCGTAGAATCCGCCGTCCCATGAAAGCGAACATCCACCCCGAGCTCCACGAGGTCCTGGTCCACTGCGCCTGCGGCGAGACCTGGACGACTCGCTCCACGAAGAAGGAGCTGCGCATCGAGATCTGCAGCAAGTGCCATCCCTTCTTCACCGGCAAGCAGAAGCTCGTGGACTCGGCCGGCCGCGTCGAGCGCTTCCGCCAGCGCTACGAGAAGAAGAAGCCGGCCGGCTCCCCGGCCTCCTAGCGGCCCGACTCCGGGGATGCGCCCCTCCGGCACCCGGCCCTTTCCCGCCGCCGCCCTCTAGCGGCCGAAGACCACGTTCGTCTGGCTGACGGCCGAATGCCGTCAGCGGAAAGCTTTCGTATGTTCGAAAAACTGGAAGACATCCGCCGCAAGTACGAAGAGGTCAAGGCGCGTCTCGGCGACCCCCAGTTCGTCCAGGATCACCGGGCCGTCCGCGACGCGCAGAAGACGCTCTCCGAGCTCGAGCCCGTCGTCGCGAAGATCGGCGAGCAGCGTCAGGTTCAGAAGGAGCTCGAGGGTGCCCGCGAGCTCGTCGAATCGCTGTCGCCCGGGGAGGAGCTCTACCAGATGGCCGCCGCCGAGAGGGCCGCCCTGACCGAGCGGCTCGGCAAGGTCGAGCAGGACCTGAAGGTGCTCCTGCTGCCCCGCGATCCCAACGACGCGCGCAACGTCTTTCTCGAGATCCGCGCCGGCACGGGGGGCGACGAGGCCGCCCTCTTCGCGGCGGAGCTCTTCCGGATGTACACCCGCTACGCCGAGCGGATGCGGTGGAAGGTCGAGATCGTGGACCGGGACGACACCGGCATCGGAGGAATCAAGACGATCACGGCCCTCATCGAAGGCGCCGGGGCGTACTCGAAGCTGAAGTTCGAGGGCGGCGTCCATCGCGTCCAGAGGGTTCCCGCAACCGAAGCGTCGGGCCGCATCCACACCTCCGCCGCCACCGTCGCGGTCCTGCCCGAGGCCGAGGACGTGGACGTCAGGGTGGAGGACAAGGACATCCGCGTGGATCGTTTCTGCGCCTCGGGCCCGGGCGGGCAGGGAGTCAACACCACGTACTCGGCCGTGCGGCTCACGCATCTGCCGACGGGCCTCGTCGTCCAGTGTCAGGACGAGCGCAGCCAGATCAAGAACAAGGCCAAGGCGATGCGCGTGCTGAAGGCGCGCCTTCTCGAGATCGAGCAGGCGAAGCAGGAGGGGGCGATCGCGGCCGAGCGCAAGAAGATGGTGGGCTCGGGCGACCGCTCCGAGAAGATCCGCACCTACAACTTTCCCCAGTCCCGCATCACCGACCACCGGATCGGCTTCACGACGCACCGGCTCCAGGACGTCCTCGACGGCAACCTCGACGAGCTCGTCGAGCCGATCGCCGCTCACTCTCAGGCCGAGCGCCTGAAGGAGGAGCTGGCGAAGGCCTGAGCCCGGGCGGCCCAAGGGCCGCCCCTACGCACAGCGTGAAGGACCATGACCACCGGACAGCTCCTCAAGGACGCGGCGGAGAGGGCGGCCACGGCGGGCGCCGATGCGACCGGCTGGGACGCGCGCCTGCTGCTCGCGCACGCCATGGGAGGCGTCTCGCCGCTCGCGCTCGATCCGCGGCAGACGCCGGACGAAAGCGTCACAGCGCGATTCCTGCGGCTGTGGGACCGGCGGCTCGAAGGCGTGCCCGTCCAGCACCTGATCGGCGAGTGGGACTTCTACGGCCGCCCGTTCCGCGTGGACGGCCGAGCCCTGGTGCCGCGCCCCGAGACCGAAGTGCTGGTCGAGATCGCCCTGAAGGAGGCGCCCGACGCCCGGCGCGTCCTCGACGCGGGCACCGGCAGCGGCATCATCGCCATCACGTACCTGCTCGAGCGCCCGCAGGCGGCCGCGGTCGCGCTCGACATCTCGGTCGATGCGCTCGCGCTGGCGCGCCAGAACGCGGCACAGCATCGCGTCCTCCCGCGGCTGTCGCTCGTGGCCTCGGACTGGCTCTCCGCCCTCGCTCCCACGCCCTTCGACGTCATCCTCTCGAACCCGCCGTACCTCGCGATCGGAGAATCGCCGCACCTTCCTCCGACCGTCCGCGATCACGAGCCCCGCCGGGCGCTCTTCGCCGGCGACGACGGTCTCGCGGCCATCCGCCAGCTGCTCGCGACGGCGTCCCCCTATCTCGCGCCGGGAGGCCTGCTCGTCTTCGAGATCGGCTTCGGACAGGGCGAGGCCGTGCGGTCGGAGATCCTGACGCGGCCGGCCTGGCGATTCCTGAAGATCGAGCCCGATCTCGAGGGAATCCCCCGCATCTGCCTGGCGCGGCGGGAATCCTCGTCCGAGCGAGTCAGTAGAATCCGCAAGCCGTGGACCAGTTCGTAATCGAGGGCCCCTCCCGACTCGAAGGCGAGATCCGCGTCTCCGGCGCCAAGAACGCCGCGCTTCCCTGCATCGCGGCGGCGCTGCTGACGGCCGAGCCGGTCCGCCTCGAGAACCTGCCCGACGTCGCCGACATCCGGACGCTCGGCAAGCTCCTGCAGCACGTCGGGGCGCGCGTCACGCGCGAGAACGGGCTCGGCCGTCCTCGAGGCGACGACGATCGGCTCCGCGGACGCCCCGTACGAGCTCGTCAAGACGATGCGCGCCTCGGTCCTCGTCCTCGGGCCGCTGCTCGCGCGCGCCGGCTCGGTCCGCGTCTCGCTTCCGGGCGGCTGCGCGATCGGCGTGCGGCCGATCAACCTGCACCTCGCGGCCTTCGAGAAGCTCGGCGCCGAGGTGCGGCTCGAGCACGGTTACGTCGAGGCGAAGGCCTCGCGGTTGAAGGGCGCGGACATCGCCTTCGACACGGTGACCGTGACCGGTACCGAGAACGTCATGCTGGCGGCCGCGCTGGCGCGGGGCACGACGAGGCTCGTGAACGCCGCGCGCGAGCCGGAGGTCGTGGACCTCGCCCGGCTGCTCACGGCGATGGGAGCGAAAATCACGGGCGCGGGAACGGACACGATCGTCATCGAGGGCGTCGAGCGCCTGCACGGCGCCGACCATTCCGTCATTCCCGACCGCATCGAGGCGGGCACCTACGCCCTCGCGGCCGCCGCGACGCGGGGCGACGTCCGCATCGCGCGCTGCGCGCCGGCGCACCTCGGCGCCCTCACGACGCGACTCGGCGCGGCCGGGGTCCGCGCCGAAGCGGACGGCGACTCGCTGCGCGTGCGCGCCGCGGGCGGGCTCCCGTCGCACGACGTCGCGACCGCCCCGTACCCCGGGTTTCCGACGGACCTCCAGGCCCAGTGGATGGCGTTCTCGACCGGGCTCGACGGCGTCGCGACGATCACCGAGACGATCTTCGAGAACCGCTTCCAGCACGTCGCCGAGCTCGTCCGCATGGGCGCGAAGATCCGGCTCGAGGGCCGCTGGGCGGTCGTCGAGGGTCCCTCTCGCCTGACCGGCGCCCGGGTGATGGCGAGCGACCTGCGCGCCTCGGCGGCGCTCGTCATCGCGGGCCTCGCCGCCGAAGGCGAGACGACCATCGAGCGCGTGTATCACCTCGATCGCGGATATCAACGCATGGAGGAGAAGCTCGGCGCGGTCGGGGCGAAATTGAGAAGGGTGAAGGGATGAATTGTCTGTTCTGCAAGATCGCGGCCGGAGAGATTCCCTCGAAACGCGTCTATGCGGACGACCTGGTCTACGCGTTCCACGACATCGCGCCGAAGGCGCCGACCCACGTGCTCGTCATCCCGCGCAAGCACATCGCCCGGCTCGCCGACGCGGCTCCGGAGGACAAGGAGCTCGTCGGCGAGGTCGTCGCCCGGGCCGCCGCGATCGCGCGCGATCTCGGACTCGAGCACTACCGCCTCGTCGCCAACAACGGCGAGGGCGCCGGCCAGACGGTGTTTCACCTGCACTTCCACCTGATGGGCGGGAGACCGATGAGCTGGCCTCCGGGCTAGACGCTTCTCAATCGCCGCTGGCCTTCCCTGTCATCCCGAGCGGAGCGAGGGATCCCTTTCTGAGCCGCAGAGGTGCCTCGAAAGGGATCCCTCGGGCCGTCGGCCCTCGGGATGACACAACAAAGAAATCGGAAACTGTCACTATTCCTCCGCTTCTCTCCCGCTCCGGAAGATCTGGATCGCCGCACGCCATCCTGGCGGCGAGGGCACCATCGTCCTGACATAGACTTCCCGGGACTTGCCCTGCCCAGCTTCGACCGGTCCGATGGCGTCTCGCCCTCAGCGGCGATGGTCCAGACCGAGGACCGTGGTCCTGATCGGCTGCTCCGTGAAGCCGGCCCACGAGGTGGCCACAACGCCGGCGAAGGAATGAACCGAGATGAGCAATCGGGTAGGAGCCGCAGTCGTTCTCTGCTGCTTCGGTCTTGCGAGGCAGCTCGTCGCTCAGACGGTGACGGAGTTTCCGCTTCCAAACTCCGGGGCCGACTCCATCGCAGCCGGTCCGGACGGCAACCTCTGGTTCACGGATTTCTTGGGTAATCAAATCCGCCGGGTGACGACCGGCGGTGTCGTCACGGACTTTCCGCTCGACGGCTATCCCGGGGCGATCACGGCCGGTCCGGACGGCAACCTCTGGTTTACCGAGATTACCGCATTGACCGCCAATGTCGGGCGCATCACGCCAGCCGGTGTCGTGACCGAGTTCCCCGTCCCCGACTTCCCCCGCGGCAGGATCGCGGCGGGCCCGGATGGCAACCTCTGGTTCACCGAAGTCGGGAAGATCGGACGCATCACGACGGCCGGTGTCATGACCCAATTTCTCGTCCCTGGGGAGAGTCCGGGTCCGATCGCAGCCGGCCCGGACGGCAACCTCTGGTTTACCGAAGCCGATGCCAACCGGATCGGCCGGATCACGACCGAAGGCGCCGTGTCCGAGTTTCCCGGCCCCGCCGCTGTACCTGGCAACGCTGCCCCCACGCCGTCCGCCATCGCGGCCGGCCCGGACGGCAACCTCTGGTTTACCGACGCCAGTGACTTGCAGATCGGGAGGATCACGCCGGCCGGTATCGTGTCCGTGTTTCCCGTCCCCAACGGCGCCACCGGGATCGCAGCCGGCCCGGACGGCAACCTCTGGTTTACCGACTCCACTGCCACCCAGATCGGGCGGATCACGCCGGCCGGCGTCGTGTCCGAGTTCCCCGTCCCCACCACGGTCGGTGGCGGCATCGCACCCGGCCCCGACGGAAACATGTGGTTCACCGAACAGGGGAACAAGATCGGGCGGATCACGACGGGCCCCTGCTCCGCCAACGCGACGCGGCTCTGCCTCAACGCCGCCCGCTTCAACGTTCAAGTGACCTGGACTGCGCCCTCGCAGGGAAGCAGCGGCACTGGTCGGGCCGAACCGTTGACGGACGACACCGGATACTTCTGGTTCTTCAACAGCGACAATATCGAGCTCGTCGTCAAAGTGCTCGACGCCCGGGGAGTCAACGGCCACTTCTGGGTCTTCTATGGCGCCCTCTCGAACGTCCAGTACACGATCACAGTCTCCGACACGGTCACTGGAGCCGTCCGGACCTACGAAAATCCCTCAGGCACGCTCGCCAGCTTTGCCGACACGTCGGCGTTCAGCGCGTCCGGCGCAGGCTCCGAGACACACGCGACAGCCTCCACACAGGAAATCGAAGCGCGCACAGCTCAGGAGCTTCGCGGTCTTTCCGGCGTCCTGAACGGGTCCGTTATTTCTCCCAGGGTCGCTGCCCCCGACTGCGCGCCCGGCGGAGCCACGCTATGCCTGAACCAGTCCAGGTTCAGGTTGACCGTCGACTGGGAGGTACCGAGCGAGGGAAGCTCGGGTCGAGGTACCTCCTTGCCCATCACCGGTGACACGGGCTACTTTTGGTTCTTCAACGGCGCCAACGTCGAGCTCATCGTCAAGGTGCTCGACGGCCGGGCCGTCAACGGCCACTTCTGGGTCTTCTATGGCGCGCTCTCCAACGTCCAGTACACGATCAAGGTGATCGACACCCAAACTGGAGTCGTGAAGACCTACACAAATCCGAGCGGTCAACTCGCAAGCGTCGCCGACACCTCGGCATTTTGACGGACTGCGGGTGACGAAAAGGGGGAGGTCTCGTGCCCGATTCGGATGGAGCCCTCGACCTTCGCTACCTTTGACGCGTTTCTGGGGCACCTGTCCGGCCGCGTCGAAAGGTTCTGCTGGCCACTAACGCCGACACCGCCTACAACGAATCCAGCCACTCCTCCGCCTCTCTCCGATCCCGAAAGGTCTGGATCGCTGCGAAGTGGCCGCGGGCGAAGACCTCGAACATCCGCGCCATCCCGAAGAGCGACTCGCGGGTCGCGACGACGGCGCACGCCCCGAAGACGAGGTCCGTCACGAGCCCGACCCGGTCGGCCGCGGCCCGGATCTGCGGGGAGTCGGGAAGAGAGAGCTGCCCGCTCAGGTCGAGGAGGACGTCGAGCCGCTCCGGGCGCTCCGGGTCCTTCTGAAGCTCGTCGAAGTGCGCCATCACTTCCTTGAGCGTGGTGTGGCCGGAGCAGGTCGTCTCGACCCGGCCGCGTTCCCGGTTGATGCGATAGGTGACGGGCATGGGGCGTCTCCGAGGGTACGGCGGATTATCCCGCGGAATGGCCTCCACCCGGAGCCGGCCGGACGCGTCCTCCTATTGGAAATCGCGGGGAATCGACCGGTCCCAGGACTTTTCCCGGACGAGCTTCCCGTTTTCGTAGAGCTTCCGCGTTCCCTGGTAGCGGAAGCTCTCGCGGTCGCTCGAGAAGACCACGACGCTCTCCCAGCGCAGGAGGCGGCCCGTATCCTTGACCTTGACCTCGATCGCGTAGTCCCCCCGCACGGACGTCTTCTCGGGATGCCCGTTCTCCGCCTGGTGCGTGAACTTCTCCGTGTACCGCTGCTCGCCCCAGGGGTATCGGTGGGCGCTCTCGTTGGTCGCGACGACCGTCGCCTTACCGGTGCGCGGGTTGCGGTCGATGGAGGAGACCTCTCCGTACGCCGAGGGAGTCTCCATCGCCAGCGACTCGTACCCGGGGAGCGCCGTTTCCTTCTCCGAAATCGGAAGGTAGCTCGGCGCCGGCAGCTTCGAGCCGCCCGGCGGCACGACCGGAAGCACCAGGTTCGACCCTTCGGGGCCGAGGTAGAGCGACGTCGTCGCCGCGTACGGCGTCGGCCACAGCATCGGCCACTGGGCGTTCGCGACCGAGAGCCGGATCCGGTGCCCCTTCGGGAAGACCCACGACGTGAAGTGCATCTCGATCTCGAGCGGGAACGGCTGGTCCTTCTCGATCGCCCGCGGGTCCCGGGGCGAGACCCGCTGCGCGCCGTTCTTTCCCCCGCCCGTCACCTGCGTCACCGTTCCGTCGGGGGCGACGTCGTTCAAACGCGCATACCAGTCGATGAGAGGCGCGTCGGCCGAGACCCGAAGCCGCGCCTTCGGCATGCCCAGGATCTCGACGTCCTCCTCGAGCGGCGGCGTGTCGTAGACGAGGCTGAAGGCGTCGGTCGGACGCTGGTCCGGCGCGACGTCGCCCCACCAGAGCACCGGACCCCCGGCCTCGACGCCGGTCGTCGGCACGTAGCGCAGCCGATCCACGGCCGCGGCGCCGGGAGCGGAGGCGAGCGACCGGTCGTCCCGCGGATGAAAGACGCGATCCCGGATCCGCGCGATCGGCCAGCCGTCCTCGGAGCGCCAGCGGCCCGGAGCGACCTCGAGATACGGCCCCGGAGGGTGCCAGTCCCGGACGTACACCGAGAGGCGCGGCTCCTTCATGATCCCGGTGTCTTCTCCCTTCAGCCACTGGTCGTACCAGCGGACGGCCTCGCGCCGCCAGTCGAATCCGGGCTTCGGATACGGCTCGTCCGGCCAGGTGTGGTCCCACGCTCCGACGATCGCCTTGACCGGCGCCTTCACGTGCTCGAGCATCCGCGGAATGCTGTCGCGATAGCCGTCGTACCAGCCGCCGACGAGAAAGCACGGGATCTTGATCGAGTCGTATCGCACCTTCAGGGCCGTGCGGTCCCAGAACGGCCCCTCGCGCTGCTGCGCCTTGTAGGTGAGCATCCAGGGCGGCTGGTCGAAGCGCTCCCGGAAGTATTTCGCGTCCAACACGTAGTCCGGCGCGCCGGGCATCGCGTTGTAGAGGTCCTGGCTCATCTCCCACGTGTCCACGTGCATGATCCCGTCCATGTAGTGCACGTCGTCGTGGTACAGGTCGTCGGTCGCGTCGACGGCGATGATCGCCTTCAGCGCCGGCGGATTCCGCATCGCCATGTGGATCGAGTTGAAGCCTCCCCACGAGATGCCGAACATGCCGACGTTGCCGTTGGAGAAGGGCTGGGCCGCCAGCCACGCGATGACCTCCTCGCCGTCGCGCTGCTCGATCTCGCTGTACTCGTAGGGAATCAGCGTTCCCTCGCTGTTGCCGGTGCCCCGGATGTCGACGCGCGCGACGACGTACCCGTGGCGGACGAAGTAGTCGTAGAGATGGGCGCTTCCGCCGCGGGACTCCGTCTTGCGGTACGGCAGGTACTCGAGGAGCACGGGGAACGGGCCCGATCCCTCGTCGGGGCGCCAGAGGTCGGCCGCCAGCGTCACGCCGTCCTTCATCGGGATCCGGACCTCCCGGATCTGCACGCCGCGCAGGGCGGACGCGCACAGCAGGGCTCCGAGAACAGGAACGATTCGTCTCATCGCTTCTCCTCGTCGGGCACGACCGGAAGGACGATGCGCGAGGGATGCGCCCCGTCGTGATGGATGCGAAGGGTCGCGGGGCGCGACTTCGCCGAAACCGTTTCCGACTCCCCCGTCTGCAGGTTCCGCGAGAAATGCGGCATGAAGCTGCCGCACACGACGATGCGCACGCGATGACCCTTGCCGAAGAGGTTGCCGGTCCGGAGATTCGGAAGCTTCAGGAGGGCCGGCTCGCCCGAGACGAGCGGCTTCGGCGCGGGGCCGCCGTCCCGGACGCTCGCCCGAAGGACGTCCGTGCCCGGGCTCGACAGGTTCCACGCCGTGCCGTCCGGCTCGACGTCCTCGAGGAGCACCCAGAGGTCCGCGTCGGGGGCGTCGGCCGAGAGATACATGTCCACGCCGATCGTCCCGACGACGCGGAGCGGCTCCGCGAGGGGCTCGGTCTGGAACACGAGGACGTCCTTGCGCTCGGCGAGCTTGCGGTAGTCGTGAGCTCCGGGGCTGTACCCGTACGGGTCCACGACCGGATGGGCGGGATCGGAGACGAAGGAGCTCGAGGCCGCTCCCGGGCCGGCCGGCTCGCGCGGGCCGAGCGTTCCACCCGCCCCGAGGTAGAAGGAGACGGAGCGCGTCCCCGGCAGGGGCATCGTGTCGCCGGAGCGCCACGCGTTCTCACCCATCACGAAGGCCCGGACGCGCGGCTCGCGGTCGAGCCCGTTGTCCATGCCCCGGACGTAGCGGTCCATGAATCGGAGGATCATCGCCGCGTAGTCGATCGGGGCCGACGGTCCGAACGAGCGGTCGCCCGAGTGGTCCGTGTCCTCGCCCCCGTGGGTCCAGGGGCCGAGCACCAGGCGCGTGCTCGCGTCCTTCTCCCCGGCGCGCGCGGCGAGCAGGCCCTCGAAGTTGGTGATCGCGCCTTCCGGGCCGTATGTCTCGTCGTGCCAGCCCGAGAAGTTGAGGACCGCCGCCGGCGTCTTCGCGTACTTGCCGCGGATCTCGGCCCAGTCCCACCACGCATCGCCCGGCCGATGCGCGAGCCAGTCGAAGTAGTACGGCGCCACGCCTCCCCGGAACTCGGGGACGTCGGTCAGGGGAAGGCGGTACGGAAGCACGGTTTCGAGATCCTTGAACGCCCGCGCCGCCTCCCGGTCGGTGCGCGGCCCCGGCAGATTCGCCCGGACCCGGGCATCGGGAGCGATGTTGTCCCAGATCCACTCGATCCACGACAGGTCCCAGGTCCCGCCGGCGTAGAAGAAGTTGCGGGGTGTCGAGAACGTCATCGCCGGCACCATCGCCTTCAGATGCGGCGGGGACTCCACGGCGGCGAGCCACTGCACCGCGCCGGGATAGGACAGTCCGAAGGTACCGATCTCGCCGGTCGACCAGGGCTGCGCCGCCGCCCACTCGATCGTGTCGTACCCGTCCCGGCCCTCGTTCTCGTACGGCACGAAGACTCCGGCCGAGCCGTAGCGCCCCCGGACGTCCACGAGAACGACGGCGTAGCCGCGGTCGAGCGCCTTGCGGACGACCTCGTTGCCCTCGGCGTGCCTGCGCCCGTAGGGGGTCCGGTAGACGAGCGTCGGGAAGCGGCCGGTCGTGGCGGGCCGGAGGACGTCGCACCGGAGAACGACGCCGTCGCGCATGGGAACCGGGACGTCGTGGTCGGCCGAAGGCTCGGCCCCCGCGGCCATCGCCGTGGCGGCCGCGACGAGCAGTGCGCCGAGAAGAGCCGCGGCCCGTCTCACGGCGAGGGAGTTCTCGCCGGAGGCGTCGCCGCCCCGAGCGTCACCGGCGTCCGATCCTCCGGCACGGCGGCCGGGATCCGGAAGATCGACACGCGGGCCTTCTGACGGAGCTCCTTCAGCCACTTCGCGACCTCCTCGTCGAACGCGCGCACGGAGTACCGGCGCCGCATCTCGTCGGCCACCTGCTCGAAGGGGGCCGGCGTGCGGCCGGCGGCCTTCTCCTCGGGCAGATAGCGTTTCTCATACTCCTCATGGGCCTCTTCCTCGTCGGCGTATGCGACGGGGGCGAAGCGCTCGCGCAGGTAGCCGGCGATGATGAGCTGGCGCTCGATCGAAGCCCGCACCTGGTCGACCGTCATGCCCGCCTTCGCGAACTCGGCGTCCGGGTCCTTGCCCTCGGCCTGGAGCCGCTCGCGCAGGCTCGCCATCGCCTTGTCGATCTGGGTCGCGTCGGGCGAGGCCGGGCCGAAGCGCACGGCGTCTTCGTACTCGAGGTACTCCTCGATCAGCGCGTCGAGAATGCGCGCGCGGAAGGCCTCGCGATCCTCGCCCGGCCCGGGCGCCAGGTCGGAGACGACCATCGCCCGGCGGACCTCGCTCTCGGGAATCGCCGTATCGTTGACGGTGGCCGCGATGCGGTCCACGACCTCCGCGGCGGCGGAAAGGCTGAGGAGAAACACGAGTCCGACCCCGAGCCGCGGCGCGCGCATCGCGGAGCATGATACCCAACGCTCCGTGCTATTTTTCCGTTCCCCGTGACGACGACCACGAAACCGGGGCGCCTCCTCGTCGTGGGCACGCCCATCGGAAATCTCGAGGACCTCTCGCCCCGCGGCCAGCGCGCGCTCGCGGAGGCGGATGCGCTCTTCTGCGAGGACACGCGGGTCACGGCGAAGCTCGCGGCGCGCTTTCGCCTCACCGCCCCGCGCATCTCCTGCCCGGCGCCGCGCGAGGAATCGCGCGTCGAGGAGCTGCTCGCGCGCCTCGCGCGCGGAGAGACCGTCGCGCTCGTCTCCGACGCCGGCATGCCCGCGCTCTCCGACCCGGGCGCGCGCCTCGTCGAGGCCGCGGCGGCGGCCGGATTCCCGGTGGTCGTCGTGCCGGGCCCGTCCGCGCCCGCCTCCGCGCTGGCCGCCTCGGGCCTTCCGGCCGTGCCTCACACGTTTCTCGGGTTCCTGCCCTCCCGCGAGGGAGAGCGTCGGAGGTTTCTCGAGTCGCTCCGCGAGCGCCCCGAGACGCTCGTCTGGTTCGAGGCCCCGCACCGCGTCCGGGGATCGCTCCGCGCCGCCGCGGACGTGCTCGGCCCGAGGAGGGCCGCGATCGCGCGCGAGCTGACGAAGCTTCACGAGGAGATCGCTCGCGGAACCCTCGACGAGCTCGCGGCGGGGTTCGACGCGCGCGCCGAAGTCCGAGGCGAGATCACCGTCGTCGTGGAGGGCCGGCGCGGCGGGCCGGAGGCCCCCGAGGACGACGCCGGGGTCGATGCCCGCATCCGCGAGGCCCTCGCCGCGGGCGAGCCCCTGAAGGCGCTCTCCAAGGCCATCGCGGCCGTCACGGGCCGGCCGGCCCGATCGATCTACGCCCGCGCCCTCGAGCTCGCGCGGCGGACATGACCGAGCCGATCGTCCGCGTCGAGCGCCTGACGAAGGTCTTTCGGACCTATCGCCGCAAGGAGGGGCTCGCCGCCGCCCTGAAATCCCTGGTCCGGCGCACCGCGACCGAGACCGCCGCCGTCGCCGACGTGACCTTCGCGATCGCGCCGGGCGAGATGGTGGGCTACATCGGCGCCAACGGCGCCGGCAAGTCCACGACGATCAAGATGCTGACCGGCATCCTCACGCCGACCTCCGGGGAAGTCGTCTGCAACGGCTTCGTGCCCGCGCGCGAGCGGACCCGCTACGTGGCGACGATCGGCGTCGTCTTCGGGCAGCGGACCCAGCTCTGGTGGGACATCGCCGTCGTCGAGTCCTTCCGGCTCCTCAGGGAGATCTACGGCCTCTCCGAGCCCGAATATCGCGAGCGGATGGCGCTCTTCGACCACGTGCTGGGACTGAGCGCGTACCTCCATCAGCCCGTCCGCAAGCTCTCGCTCGGCGAACGGATGCGCTGCGACCTCGCCGCCTCGCTGCTCCACCGTCCTCCCCTGCTCTTCCTCGACGAGCCCACGATCGGCCTCGACATCGTCGCGAAGGCCAACGTGCGCGAGTTCCTGCAGGAGATCAACCGGCGCGACGGCACGACGGTGCTCCTGACGACCCACGACCTGGCGGACATCGAGACGCTCTGCCGGCGCGTCATCGTCATCGACCACGGCCGCCTCCTCTTCGACGGCGCCCTCGACCAGCTGCGCGACCGGATCCTGCCGGTCACGTCGATCGTCTTCGACGTCAAGCGCGCGCCCGATCCCTCGCAGCTCTCCTGGAACGGTCAGGCGATCAAGGAGGTCGGCCTGCACCGGTACCGCCTCGACGTCGACCGCCGCGAGGCAGCGCCGGCGTCGGCCGTCAAGGAGATCGTCAACCGGTTCGACGTGTCGGACCTGAAGATCGAGGAGCCGGAGATCGAGGCCGTGGTCAAGCGGATCTACCAGGAGGGCATCTCTTGAGCGCGGCCCGCGGCGAGGAAACGCCGCCTCGGCGGCCGGGCCGAGCGAACCGGGGACCGGCCGCCGAAAAAGGAATCGCCGTTCCGATCCCGACGTGGCGCGCCGCGCTCCCCTTCGCGCGCGTCGGCTTCCTCAACATGCTCGCCTTCCGGGCACGCTACTACGTCGGCGTGCTCACTTATCTCTTCAACGTCGCCGTCTACTACTTCATCTGGCGGTCGGTGTATCGCAGCGCCGGAGCCTCGGTCGGGGGCCTGACGCTCGACGACATGATCACCTACGTCGCGGTCGGCTGGGCGATCCGCTCGTTCTACTTCAACGAGATCGACCGCGAGCTCGGCACGCAGGTCCAGGAAGGCAAGCTCGCGATGAACCTCATCCGGCCGGTGGACCTCCAGACCGTGATGATCGCGGACTCGGCGGGCCAGTCGGCGTTCCGCGCCGTGCTCTTCACCGTCCCCATCTCGATCGTCCTCGCGCTGCTGTTTCCGCTGAAGGCCCCGGCGTCGGGGCTCGCGGCCCTGCTCTTCGCCGTGTCCGCCGTCTGCTCGTTCTTCCTCGTCGCCGCGATCAACTTCCTCGTCGGCCTGCTCGCGATCCGCTCGAAGTCGATCCTCGGCATCCTCCGCGCCAAGTACCTCCTGCTCGAGCTCCTCTCGGGCCTGCTGATCCCGACGACGCTCTTTCCCGAGCCCCTGCGCTCGATCCTCTTCGCCTCGCCCTTCCCGCACATCAACTTCACGCCCGCGGTGCTCTACCTGGGCAAGGCGCAGGGCGGCGAGGCCGCGAAGCTCCTCGGCCTGCAGATCGGGTGGACGCTCGTCCTGCTCGCGCTCGGCCAGTGGGCCTGGCGCGCCTCGCGCGACCGCATCACGATCCAGGGCGGCTGACGTGGTCCGGAGCCTCCGCCGCCACGCGCGACTGTTTCGCCTGTATTTCTCGCAGTACGCGAAGGCCCGCCTCGAATACCGGTTCGACTTCTTCTCGAGCGTGTTCGCGTCCTTCCTCGGCACGGCCGCCGCCTTCGGCTTCCTGCTGATCGTCTTCTCGCGCGGCCCGGTCGTTCCGGGCTGGAAGTTCGAGGAGCTCGTCTTCCTCTACGGCTTCTCGCTCATCCCGCTGGGCGTCTTCAACGTCCTCTCGTGGAACCTCTACCAGTTCTCCGACCGATATCTCATCGAGGGCCGCTTCGACCGGGTGCTCGTGCGGCCGGTCAACTCCGTCTTCCAGATCCTCTTCGAGTCGTTCCGGCTCGAGTCGCTCCAGGAAACCGTGACGGGAGTCGCGGCCGTGGTCTGGGCCTCGCACCGCCTGGGCCTCTCCTTCGGCGCCGCCGAGATCCTCCTCTTCGCGGCGTGGACGGCCTGCGGCGCCTCGATCTACCTCGCGATCTTCATCGGGCTGACGGCGACCTCCTTCTGGATCGAGGACCGCATCGGGATCGTGCCGCCCGTCTTCAACCTCATGCAGTTCGGCCGCTATCCGCTGACGATCTACGACGGCTGGATCCGCTTCACGCTGTCGTTCGTGATCCCCTTCGCGTTCGCCTCGTTCTACCCGGTGATGCACTTCCTGAAGCGCCCCGAGTACCGGGGCGAGTTCTGGGCGGTCCCGCTGATCGCCGCGGTCTCGATGCTCCTCGCGCTCTCGGTCTGGACGGCGGGCGTGCGCCGCTATCATTCGACCGGAAGCTGACGAAATGACTCGATCTCGCCGCTGGATCGCCGGGTCCACGATCGCCGCCGGTGCGATCGCGTGCGCGTGGTTTGCGGCCGGATATCCGACCCTCATCTACGACTCGATGGGCTACTACATCCTGTCGATCGTGGTGCGCGCCGGCGGGATCGCCCACTGGCCGACGGACACCTGGACCTACGGCTACCCGCTGTTCGCCGCGCTCGTGACCGGCTGGCGGACGCTCTCGCCGGAGGAGTTCCGGCTGATCCTGTTCGTGGCGCAGCTCGCGGTGTGGCTCGCCGTCTCGGCGCTCGCCGCGCGCCGGATCGCCGCGGTGCTGCGCTGGCCCGGGATCGCGGTGGCCGCCTACGCGATCTCGGCTTTGAATCCCGTGCCCCTCGTCCAGACCACCGAGCCCCTGTCCGACCTGCTCTCCGCGGCGCTCATCCTGGCCGCCGTCGCCCTCGCGTGGCGCGAGCCCGGCGAGGGAGCCGGCGGCCCCTCCGCGTGGCGCCCGTTCCTGTCGCTCTTCGCCGCCGCCGGCGCCGCCGCGGTGCGGCCCGCCAACGTCGTCGTCGCCGCGGCGATCGTCGGCGTCTGGCTGCTGCGTGCGGCGCTCTTCCGCGACCTGCGGTGGCGCCACGTCCTGGCCGGGCTCGCCGGGCTCGTCCCGCCGTTCCTGCCGCAGGCCGCGATCAACTACTTCACGTTCGGGGCGGCGAATCCCCTGATCCGCAAGAACCTCTACCACCTCCAGACGAGCTGGGGCATGGGAGCGCTGAAGTACGCGACGATGGTCGTGCCCGGGAAGTCGCCCTTCCTCGTCTACGGAAATCCGCTGTACCGCGGAGACGCGAGCCCCGCGGCGTTTCTCCTCCGGCACCCCGCGCACTACGCCGCGACGCTCTTCCTCCACGGGTTCGGGCTCCTCGACCGCGACCTGCCGTTCACGTACGTGACCAGCCTCGACCCGTGGTACCGGATTCCGCTCGAGATCGCGAACCTCGCCGTGCTGTACCTCGCGATCGCGGGAGCGGCCCTCGCACTCATTCGGATCGCCCGGCGCCGGCGCGTGGACGACGCCGGCTTCGTCGCGGTCAGCACGCTGATCGTCGCGGGCGGCGTACCTCGCGCTCTATCTCCCGGTCGAGGTCGAGTGCCGGTTCGGCGTCGCGGTCCAGGCCCTCGCCATGCCGCTGATCCTGGCCGGCTGGGCCGCCGTCCGCGGCCGCACGCCGCGACGCCTCGTCGCGCGCGTCTTCGTCCTCGGCTTCGCCCCCGTCGCCCTGGCGGGCGCCCTCGCCCTCTCCGCCTGGATCACCCGCCAGCGCACCAATCCCTACGTCGAGAGCCCGGCCAACGCCGTCGTGATGGGCCCGAAGCGGGCGAACCGGCCGCTGCCCGCGAAGCCATGAACCGGGAGCGCGCGGCGCTCGTTCTCCTGGCCATTTTCGGGGTCGGCTCTCGCCTTCTCTTTCTCCACTTCTTCCCGTCGGAGCCCTTCTACGATTCGCTCCAGCTCATCCACTTCGGAGAGCTGATTCGCGATCAGGGCCTCGCCGCTCGCGGATGGTACTGGGCGCAATTCAATCCCGGCCTCCCCATGCTCCTCGCCGCTCTCTTCAAGACGGGCCTGCTCTCCGATTCCGCTCGCTCGAACGGCCACGGCTGTCGCGACGGGGCTCACGGCGCTCCTGCCCTTTCTCATCTGGCGGCAGGTCGTCTCCTTTCCCTGGCGCGTCGTCGCGGGCGGTCTGCTGGCGCTCTGGCCGGGCCAGGTGTTCGTGTCGGGAGTCGTCCTGCAGGACAACTGGGTGCTTCTCCCGACGATCGCGCTGGCCTGCCTGGCCGTCCGGCGCCTCCGCGATCCGGCGGCGCGGGGCCGGCCGCTGACCTCCGCGCTTCTCTACGGCGCGGGACTCGCGATCCGCCAGGAGATGGCGATCGTCCTGATCCCTCTCGCGCTCGTCGCGGGAACGTCGCCGGCCGGATCGGGATCCCGGCGTCGGGACCTTGCGAGGTTCGGGATTCCGGTCGTCGTCATCCTGCTCGCGCTCGCGGCACAGCGGCGGCTCGCGACCGGAAGGCTCACGATCGCGACGGATCACGGCGCGCTCGGCCTCTTCGGCAGCTTCATGCCCGGAGCGAGCGGTCCCGGCTGGATCGATGCGCGCGCCTACGCAGCCGCTCTCGAGCCGGATCTTCCGCGCGGCCTCTTCGGTTCTCCGTCCCAGCTCGTTCGACTGACCTTCGACGAGATTCGACGGCGCCCGCTCTTCCACGCCGCCCGCGTCGCCGCCTGGCTGCCGCGCCTCGCGCTGAATGCCGACGCCGACGACCTCGCCTGGAGCCTCGGGAATCCTCGCTCGGTTCCGGAGCCCGCGCGGGAAGCCGCGGAGCGATTCGCGCATCGATGGGCTCCGCTCCTTCGGATCGAGCTCGCCCTCGTCCAGGGCGGATTCGCTGGCCGCGCTCTGGATCGCGTGGCGCCGGCGACGGCTCGACATCCTCGTCCTCGCCGCCGCCGTGGCACTCAAGTTCGCGATCCACATGCTCGTCTCTCCGCTCGGGCGCCTCGTGCTGCCCGCCGTCGCCCTCGAGCTGCTCGCCCTTGCGCTCGCAGGCGAGGCCCTCTCTCGTCGTCCGGGGCGAGAGCGCCTCGGCGCCGCAGCCCTCGCCGTCGGCGCGGCGGCCGTTCTTCTGTTCGCCACACCGCTCCTCGCGGACGCGATCATCCGGCGCGACCCGAGCGATCTGCCCGGTGTTCGGGCGTTCGCCCTCGACGCCGGAGACGGGTGCGTCCTCAGATGCGAGCTCGCGAACGGCCGCCTCACCGGACTCTCGCCGACGACCGCGTGGATCAGCGGCCGGAAGGCGCGCGTAGACTGCCTGGTCCCGACGCTCGACCCCGACGCGAGTCTCGGGCTCCGCATCGAGGGCGCCGCATCCGTCTCCACCAGTGATCGCGAGAGCTCCAGGGTCGAGTCGGGGCGCGTTGCCCTCGGCTTACCCGGCCATCAACCGCCGCGCCGTGTGTCGGTGGCCGCCGCGCCTGACGGCATGACCGCATCGCTCACGCCCGTGCTAAGCCGGCTGCCGTAATCGCTGCGGGGATCCCGGCACACGCCTACTCCAGCGACCGAACTAGATCGGGCGCTTCGCGCGCGTGTCGGGCGCCATGCTCACGCTCTGGCCTCTCGGAGAATCAGCCGAACGAGATACACGGTCATGAGCGCGAAAAGCGCGGATCCCGCCGCAAACGGCAATGTGTCGCCCGAAGACCGCGCCTCATTCCCGAGCGCGATGTGGGCAAGACCCACCGCGATCAAGAGGGCCAGCAGCGCCGCAGGAATGGAAATTGCCAGCAGGCCGAACCGGAGCGGTCTTGGGAGCGCCCGCCGTGGAGCGCCAAGCGCTGCGTCGATCATGACGAGCACGTAATGATCGCCTCGGCCGAGGCACTTGCGAGCTTCGCGGAACACGCGGCGCGCTTCACTGTTCAACTGGATGTCGTGTTCATACGCCCGCCGGACCAGACCCGCCACCTTCGCCTCGTAAGCCGGGCTCGCCGTCTCACTCTCGAACTCTCGCAAACGGTCTGCATCAACGACGAACAACGGGTCGGACTCAGAGAATCGCAGCATCCACTGTTCGTTCTCCGATAGCGCCAGCCCCTCGCGTGAGGCCTGAGCGAGGATCGCCGCGACGAAGAACTCCTTCGCCTCATGCTCTGTTTGCATCACGTGAACGCTGCCTCGCCCTGAAATCGCCGCCTCAAGACCGGCCGCGCGTCGACCACTACGAACCGGCGAAATTCGACTACGGCAATCCGAACGCTCGCACGACGAATACCGCCATCTGACCGCGGCTGACGGGCCCGTCGGGGCAGTAGAGAAGAGGAGCCGCGCTGCATCCCGCTGTCACGCCCGAGTTGTAGAGGTCCTCGATCCAGTCGGCCGCGAAGCCGCCGGGGCAGGCGACGTCGCCGAAAATCCCCTGGCAGGCTGGCGGCGTGTAGTTGCTGCCGTGGACCGTCTTGAGAAGTAAGACGGCCATCTGAGCGCGCGTGACGGGGGCGTCCGGACAGTAAGCCGGCGGAAATGTCTGGCAGCCCGACGTGATCTGCTGCTTTCCGAGTTCCGTAATCCAATCGGCATAAAGGCTCGGGCACGGGACGTCGATGTAGCCATTCGCACAAGAAGCCGGAATCGTTCCCGGTCCGACACCCCCTTTGACAAGATAGACCGCCATCTGGGAGCGAGTCACGGCGTCGTCCCGTCCGTAAACCCCGCTTCCGAAGCCGGCTGCGACGTGGTTCCGGACGACGCTTTCGACGTACGCGTGGATGGGATCGTCCTGCGGCACGTCGAGGAAATCCGCGAACCAGCCGTTCTTCAGCGTCCCCGAGCTCGCGTCGGGATTCGTCAGGACGACATCGTTGAGCGTGCCGGGGAAGAGAACCGGAACCGTCGCGGAGGCATCCGTGTCGGACGAGACGGAGACGCCGGTCGCGGGAGTCCCGCCGACCGCGACCGTCGCGCCGTCCTGGAAGTGCGCGCCGACGAGGTGGATATCGGCCGTGTCGAAGGCCGGGCCCGAGGACGGAGCGATCTGATTGACCTGCGTTCCGAGATCGATCGCGTAGGCAAGAGTGGGGGCGCCGTAGTTGTCGCTTCCGGCCAGGCCGTAGATCCTTCCATCGGATCCCTCGAGTGGAACCCAGAGAGACTTCGGATCGCTCGGGTCGAAGGTATGGAGAACCTCGAGATCTCCGTAGATGGAGATTCGGAAGATGGTGCCCGGATCGTCGGGCGTACCCGTGTAGCTCGCGCCATAGAGGCGGCCGTCCGATCCTGGAAGCAGCGCCGTCGCCGAACGCACTGAAGGCGGGTCTGCCGCGAAGGTATGAAGGACCTGGCTGCGACCGCCGGCCCGCAGCCGAAACAGGAACGCTTCGAGAGAATCGGTGCCCGGCGCGTAAAACACGTGATCCGGCCCCTCGGCGAGCGGACCGACCTGGACGTTCAAAGGAAGGACCGTCGGGCTCGAGCTGTACTCGCCTGCGGTCGAAAGTCGAAACAGGGAGGCGCCCTCGAGGCCGTGCAGATCCCCATCCGAGCCGGACGCGAGCGGCCCAACCACCCCCGAGCAGCTATCGTGCAGGTTCGCGACCGTTCCGTCAGTCCCCAGGTGATAGAGAACTCCGGCGCCGCATGCTCCGCCCTCGCCGGTCGGTCCGTACATCTCTCCGTCGGAACCGATCGTCAAAAAGGAAGGGAGATAGCCGGTCGTGTCGTCGCTGTAGGAGCGCAGGAGAGAGAACGTGCCGCTCAAGTCCATCCGGAAGGCCGCCCCCTCGCCGCTGCCGCCCCCAGCGAACGTCGTCCCGAAGAGCGCGCCGTCGGAACCCTGCACCAAGCCTCCCCGAGGATAGCGGCCGTCGAGAACGTCGAATGAGTGCAAAGGCGAAGCGTCCCCCTCGGGAGTCAACCGGAAGATCGTCCCCTCGCTGTAGAGTCCTCCATTGAGCGTCGTGCCGTACAAATCGCCGTCGCTCGCCTGGACGAGAGCGCCCGCTGCGTTCGAGCCGTCGCCCTGACCGAACGCGCAAAGCGTCGAGAAGTCGCCGCCATCGGCGATCCGGTAGACCGTCCCCGAGAATCCGGGCCCGCCGTTCATCGTCGTCCCGACCCAACCGGAGCCCACGCGAATCGGGTGCGCAGAAGGCTGAGCGCCGTCCGTCTGAATGAACGCGTGGAGCGTCGTCACGCCTCCCGACGCGTCGGACGCGAAGACGGTTCCGGCGAAGGGCGCTGCGCCTCCGTACGCCGTGACTCCGTACAACGAACCGTTGTAGGCCAGGAGGCCTCCCTCGGGTCCAGCCCCGTCGGCGCCGGTGAACGTGTGGATCTCGTCGAAGCCGTCGGCCTCGCTCCAGCGAAAAATCGCGCCGGCATCGGCATTGTCGTGGCCGCTGCCATAGAACACGCCGCCCAGCTCGGCAAGGACGCCGGTCACGCGAAGGGCGTCGGTGGACGTCAATGAGTACAGCAGCTCGAAGTCTCCGTTCGTGGCGATTCGAAACAGCGTGCCGTTGCTGTCTGACCCGCCATTTGGAGTCGAGCCGTAGAGCTTCCCATCCGAACCGAGGAGCAGGCCGGACTGCGGATCGGCGCCCGTGAGTCCGGCGAAAAAGTACAGGATCTCGAATTCCCCGTTGCCCGGGTCGTAGCCGAAAACGCTCCCGCCGCCGCCGCCTTCGGATGACGTACCGTAGAGCTTCCCGTCGCCCGCGACGACGAGCTCTCCGAACGGATTGGCTGCGTCGTCGAGCGCCAGGCTGCGCAGCGTTTCGAAAACTCCACCCGTCGAGATTCGATAGAGAACGCCCCATCCGGACGCGCCGCCGCCGAACGTCGTTCCGTACAGCAGCCCGTCGGGTCCTTCAACGAGGCCGCCGCGCGGATTGGAGCCGTCGCTTCCAGAGAACTCGTGGATCATCGCGCAGGAAAACCCGCCCGAGCCGTCCGGCGTGAGCCGATAGATAGCGCCCAGCCCCATGCCGCCTCCAAACGTCGGCAGGTAGAGGTTGCCGTCCGACGCAGCCAGCGGGGGCACCTGCGGGTTCTCGGTGCTGTTGTCGAACAGGTGAACGACGTTGAACGACTGAGCGCGTGCGATCGACGAAGAGAGGAAGATGGCCAGGAGAAGGAACGCCCACGCGGTTTTCCGGCGCTGGAACATCTCATGCCTCCTTGGGACGGCCGCGTCCGACGTCCCGGCGGCGATCCCCATTTCTATCTTACGAGCCGAAATCAGAAATCAGGGCTGACCCCAAAAACTCTCCAGTCTTCTCGCTCAGCTCACGTGCTCTAACACGGCAGGCCGCAGCCTACTTGACAGCACGGTAGTCGACCAGCCATTCGAATCCGAGAGCTCCCGGTTTCGACACGACCAAGACCCGGTCGCCCACGATGGCCGGCTCACGCGTATGGATTCGTGCCGTCGGCCCCATCGCTCCGCCGCTCGTCGGCCTGAGCTCATACTCCTTCTCTTCGAAGCGTTTCGTCACGACGTACTCACGCTCGACGGAGGACGCCATGTCCAGCGCGCCGTTAGCGAGTGAGACGAGGCCGGCCAAAACAACCCCTCCGATTGCGGGCATACCCACGATGAAGATCCACTTGAGGGCCGGAAGGGCACGCGACCACGGAAACAGACTTCGCTGAAAGATCAGGAGGGGTGTCACACAAAGACCGTAACCGATTGCCCACAGTTGCCACATCGTCCGATTGTGTGGTTCAAGCCACGGATACTTCGATAATCCGAATATCGCTAGTGCGGGGCCGAGCAGGAAGCCGACGACCCAGAGCGCACTGCCGGACCAGCCTGACCGTTGGGTCAACCGGAGGCCTCTTCCCGCGCTTCAAGTTGAAGCGCAGGCCAAGCTCGCCGAAAGACACGCGCTAACGACGCGAGCGCCACACTTCGGCCCCGGACCGCCTCGACGACACCAAGAAAAATCATCACCGACATTGGTGTGCCATGCACGCCGAGGCGAAGGGGGCGGCTTTTGAAAAGCGCGCTCACTCCATAGATCACCCACGGAAACACAGCTCCCGCCGAAACCCAGAGCCCCTGGATCAAGCGGCATCGGAGTGTCGCAAAAAATCTAGCGGTCACAAGCTGGATCGCACTCTCCGCGAGCGGCGCACGTCGGAGCCCCTTCATCATTCGGTGAGGCACCATCTCCCATGGTTTCCAGGTCCGAACCGACCAGACCACCGCCGTCGCCAACGTCCCGACCGGAAACCAAGCGACAGTCTTCCGCTCGAGCCCACCCCAGAAGACGTAGACCCAGAGCACGATCACTGGCAGAGTTATCAGAAAGAGCCGAGGCGTATAGAAATCCATCACCGACTCATACACTTCGTCGGGACTCAACCCCTCGGAGGCACTCATCTGGCTAGGTCACAGCCTCGGCTGACGCCAGTCGCGGCAAGCCACATAACCACAGCCGGCGCCAGCCGACTTCGCGTCGGTCCCCTGCGTAGGCCGCGCATCACTGGTTCTCCTCGCAGTTCCCAACGGATCTAATCCTTCGATTTGTCAATCGTCACGTCCCCGCAGCTGGCGCGGGTTGGGGTCACGTAGCATTCTTGGTGCCCATTCACGGCCGTTGCCTCTGCTTGCGAAGCGGCCCATTCGAGCATGAAAGAACCCGGCCCGACCATTCCGGTACCCGCCATTCCGCCGATTCCTCGTATAAATGACCGGCCATTGAAGCGACCTAATAGCTCGACAGCTCCTCCAGCAATTTCAGAGAACGTCTGACGCGTCACATTCCGCCCCGCCATCAGGGTGGCCATTGTTCTCGGCGTAAACAGATTCGCCTCGTACGTGCCAGGCCGCGGTCCCAAGAACTCAGCCACTCCTCCCGCGCCAGCGCCCGTTAAGGTAGTGAACCCTATCGACAGCGGGCTGATGTCACGGCCTGTCACGGCTTCGCTGACGTATTCGGTAACTCCCCCCATGATGGCGCCCGCGGCCACCGCACTTCCAATTAGTTCGGTCAGGCCCACCGCCGCTAGGGTTGTACCGGCTCCAACAAGAAACCCATTGCCCGCCGCACTGAAACTCCACTCCCCCGTCTCCGCGTAGTGCTCTAGTGCTCCTTCAGCAGCCCCGTAGAGGCCTCCTGCCACAGTAACTACGCCGATGATCGGCAGCGCAAATTGTCCATCCCCGTCCTCGTAGCCAAGCGGGTTGCTCAAGCAGAACGAATATCGATTCCAAGTCTTCGGGTTCAGGACATAGCCTACCCAGACGGGCTCCGGAGCAGTAAACCTTCCCAGGTTAAAGTCCTCCGTCCGTGCGTGATCGTAGTAGTGCTTGTTCTCCGAGTCCCGCTCCATCCCGTCGAACTTCAGCCTCTGGTTCGCGTTCCCCGTCCCCGGTCCGTCATCCCCGTACGGCCAGTACTTGTAGGTCTGCACCACAGTCCCTGCCACGTCCGTGGCCAGTCGCGTCGAGCCCAGATGGTCCGCCGCGAAGAACTGGTAGCTCGGCGTCGATCCCGACCAGACCGCCGAAGCCACGAGCTGACTCCCGAGGAACACGTTGTCCCTGGGATACGTGATCGTCTCCGTCCCATCCCCCGTCAGCGTCAGCTGGTTCCCCTCCGTCACCACCCGCGCCCCCTCATCCCGATACGTCACCACTGACGTCCGCGGCAACGGGTAGTAGCTCGTCCAGATCTTGCTCGCCCAAGCCAGCATCTGGTACGACCCCAGCGCCTGACTCGGGCAGAAGTTGTTCCCTCCGCACCCCGCTGTGATGTTGTCCTGGTACAGCTCCCCAACCCAGTCCGCATACTGGCTCGGGCACGGCACATCCGCAAACACGTGGGTCATCGTGCACGAGGGCGGCGTATACGTGCATCCCGCCGCGTTCAGCGCGCAGTGCTTCCCCTTCACAAAAAACACCGACGCCTGGTCTCTCGGCGTCTGAGCCTCTGGGCAGTAATTGCCGCCACCGCATCCCGCCGTGATCCCGATGTCCTTCATCTTCGTGATGTACGGCCCGTCGTTCGGATTGCTCCCGCACGGCACATCCGTAAAATAGTTCGAGCAACCCGTCAGCGTGTCTCCTCGAGCCTCGATGATCACCCGCGCAAATTCCCGCCGCGTCGCCCCCAGGTCCGTCGGGAACTTCGCCACGCGCTCCCCGCCTCCGTCGTACACGTACGTGAAGTCCGTCCCATCCGGCTCGACCGACCGGTAGAGCCGGTTCAACTCGTCGTGGAATAGGGTCTGCGTCGCCGAGGCGTTCGTGTACGACGCCAGGTTCCCACGGTCGTCGTATACCGCGATCGACGTCGCGAGATGGTTCGACGACGTGTCGGTCGTCAGCGTCACCGCGTTCGTCCCCGTCTTCGATGTCAGGTTTCCATACCGGTCAAACGCAAATCCCTGGCTTCCCGCGCCGGAAAGCGCCGCCGAGGTGATCCGCGACCGGCCGTCGTATCCGTACAGGTCCGAGCCGATCTGCTTCACGTTGTTGCCCGTGTCGTACTTGTAGGCGCCCGTCTGGAACAACGTCGTGCTCGGACTCTTCACCGTCGTGAAACTGGACGGTCGCGACGGAATCACCGCGTCCGCGGCAATCGTCGTCGTGACGCCCGGCGAAGTCCCGAACGTGTAGTCCGAAAGGCGGCCGCTCTGGTGATAGTTCGCCGAGACGATCGACTGCGTTGACAGGGCCTGGTTTGTAGCGGCGACGTGGGTCAGGAAGCCTGACGTGTACACGTCGTCGTTGACCGTCAGGCTCGAGCTCGAAGGCGAAGGCCGCGGCATCACGTGGTTGGCGATCGCCCCCAGCGTATTGTACGTCCAGCTCTGGGTGACCGGGAGGCCGAAGCCGTTTTTCGTGACGTCCGCGACCTTGGAGCCGATCGAAGTCGTCTCCGCGCTGACCCGGCCAGTCCCATCGGAGTAGGCGAAGTCGTCGAAGACCAGTGCCGCCTGGAACGGGATCTGGTTGAGCCCCACCCGCCGCGTCAGTCGTCCCTTCGGATAGGTTCCCCCCGGGAAATTAGGCACCGCCGAGTCGGCGCAGGGTGCAGTTCCGTCGTAGCAGTTCACGACGTACTCGTCGCCGCCCGCCGTCAGCTTCGTGAGGCGGCCCGCCGCATCGTAGGAATAGCTGTACGTGGTTAGTGCCGGCGTCCCGTCGGTCTTGGCCAGCAGGTTGCCGATGCTTCCGTAAAGAGTATAGCTGGCCGTACCGTTGCCCATCGTGGCGCCACAGTTCGGCCAGGCGGTTCCGCTGCAACCGTCCTCCGGGGTCTTTTCCGACTCGAGAAATCCGAACGCTGAGTAGCCGAAGGACCTCGTCTGGGCGCCCTGGCTCACCTGCGTCACCTGGTCGAGCACGTTGTAGCTGTAGGTCGTGGTGTCGGTAGAAAGAGCGCCCGTGCTCGGGTTCGTCTCCGTGACCTTGGTGACCCTGCCGAGGTTGTCGAACTCGGTGGCGCTCTGAGCCCCCGTCGTGGCGCCCCCGATACCTCCGCTGCACGTGCCGCCCGACCACGCTCCGTTGATGCAAATCGTTTCGAGCAGCTGATAGGAATCGCTGTTCGCGATCGAAGGCGAGACACGCGTGTCGGTCCTGTCGACGATGAAATCGCTCGCCCAGTTGGCCACGGTGGTGATCTCGTCGACGTTCGCGAAGTGACCGCTGCGGCCGAAGGGGTCGAAGCGGCCGAAGACGGTGCCCGGCCCGCTCGTCGACTGCCGGTTGACCGCGCAGCTCTTCAGGTTCGTCGTTCCCGAGGCGACGCCGCATGCAGCCCAGTCCGTCACGAATCGAACGTGCCCGGCCCCGTCGTACCACGTGTTCTTGCTCTCGAAATAGGAGCCCCCGGACAATGCCTTGTTGTTCCGGCGCAGCTCGCGGACGACCCTTCCGAACCCGTCGAGCTGCTGCCCGAGCACAGGGCCCGACCCGGATCCCGGCACCCCTTCATCGACCTTGCAGATACCCGTCGCTAGGTTTGGATCTGTCGTGAGCACAGGGTTGGCAGTGACCTTTTTCACGATGACGAGGCCCGTCGAACTCGCCAACTTGGGCACGTAGCAGAACGTCGTCGGCCATTCCGCGGTGGAACCGCCCGGCGGTTGGATCTGTATGACCCGACCCATCGAATCATACTTGTAGGTCGTCTTGAGGGCGGAGTTCGGATCGTGTACCTCGGTGATGAACCCGGTCGATGGGTCTCGAAGGACGTCGAACGAATTCCAGCCGATCGACCCGGTCCCCTGACGCCAGTTCGTCTGGGTCAGCAGGAGGTCGCTGTTCGAATGCGACTGGCCGAAGGCGTCGCCGTCCGTCCCCGTCGACGGGATTGAGCCGCAGGACGCAGAAGTGGGCTCACCCGGCGCCGAGAACGTTTGCGAGTAGTCGTTGTACGGCGTGCCGTCGCCGGCCAAGGACGCCTCGTAAAAGCAGTTCCGGATGGCCTTCCCCGAAGGGGAGTCCCACGTGCGAGCCTCCTGGAGAAACCCCTCACCGTCGAAGGTGAAATGCTGACGCACTACGGTATCTCCGTCCGACGAAGCCGGCGGCGTCGCGGCGCCGCCATCCCAAATGTACTTGTGATCAAACACATCGAGTATCCAATGCCCGGACGCCGAGGACGGCGTCCAGTGGACGTCGACCGAACGGGTGAGACTGTTGGGGAGGGTGCTGTTCAGGGTCACGGTATCGTACTTGCCGGCCGTCGGGTCGTAGTACGTGTTCTGCACAGCCGAGCACTTGGTCGTGAAGCTCGCGCACGTGCCGCCGTCGTTGTTCGCTGGCACATCGCCGTACCAGGTCACCATGCCCGTCGGCGGCGTGCGGCCATTGGCCCCCGAAAATGAATAGTCGATGAACTGGCCCGCAGAATTCTGGTAGCCACATCCCCCGGCTCCCGTATAGCAGGTGATGATCGTCCGAACGAGAGGGCTCGTCGTCACGTCCGTCCCATCGAAATATTGGCGCTCGAGCTCGATGCCTGCGGCCTGCCGGTTGTTCACGGCGTCGTCCACCTTGAAGTAGTAGCGCCGGAGAAACGAGGGCGTTCCCTCATCCTGGTTTCCGAAGACGGTCACGAGCGTTCTTCGGATGACGAGCGTGTCCTGGGGAATTCCGTCGTCGTCGAGGCCGCGGAATTGATCCCGATCGTAATAGGTGATCGTATTGAGGTTGGCGTACGGCTCGATCTCCGTGCGTTTCGCAACCGCAGGCGACTTGTCCAGGAAGTTCTGAAATTGCGGGTGGGGATTGTTCGGTTGGTCCGGGTCGCCGGTGCCCGGTTCAGGCGTCTCCGCGACCTGGCTCGGGTCGCAGTGGCTCGCGCGCGCACCTTTAGGGTCGTGCGCGCAGGAGAGATTATTGATGCTGCACGCCGTCAGCGACGTGACGCAGTAGTCGTACGCCACCTGGCCGCCATTCGGCAGCGTAAGGGTAGCGATCGCGCCCTGCTTCTGGACGGACGCACCGGGCGTAGCCAGATAGGTCATCGAGTAAGAGAATGGGAGCATTGACGTTCCAGCGACGTCGGAAAAGGTGATCGAGGAGAGCTCGGGGACTTTCGACAACGCCGGTGAAACGACGCAGCCGGAGCCGCTCGACGTATCGAAACTGTCTCGGGCGAAACTTCCGTTCTGGTATGCGAACTTGACATTGAGCTGCTGCGAACCTGGAGCCGGAAAAACGATGTGGTCGAGCACCGAGTACGTCGAACCGCCCATAGGCGTGAATGTCGTCCACGAGAAGGTGATGCTCGTCGTAAAGGGCACCAGGGCGATGCTTTGAACCTGTGAGCTCGCGGCCTGCAGCGGGTCGTCGCTGGCCCAGGTAACCGTAATGAGCGAGTTGCCGAAACGGTCTGTGATTGTCTTCAGGCCGTATCGGCGCTCAGGAGTTTCGGAGTAGTCGGCGTTGCTGAAGTCCGAGTTGGTTGTCGACACCGGCGGAGCATAGGCATGACTCATTGTCTGGACCGTGCCGTCCGGGAACTCCACTGTGTACGACGTCGGGCTCGCCGAATTGCCGGTGATCCTCAGGTGACTGCCATCCGAAGTCACCACGCTGTAGGGCGACGTCGTAGGGAGCGTGACCTGGACAACTCCTCCATTGGGCGGGTAATACTCCGTGACACCCGAAGCGCGCTTGACCACGTATCCGGGTAAGAGTGACCAGCCGACGCCGAGCGTAGGGTCCCCGGCCACCCAGGCGAATTGGGTCGCCGAGTTGTTGGGACATGCGGCGGCCGAAAAATGCCAGAACTTCGCCGAATGGAATGCCG
>CAVTYD010000001.1:0-21119 GCA_963738945.1 uncultured Acidobacteriota bacterium | reverse complement strand
GGTGGATGCCCTCCTGAGTCGAGGTGCGCGCGTCCGCGTTCTCGATAATCTCTCCAACGGGAAGCTGGAAAATCTCGCGCTCTGTCGCGACCGGATCGAGTTGATCGAGGGCGATATTCGGGATTCGGAAACCTGCCGTCGCGCTTGCGAGGGCGTTCGCGTTGTCTTTCACTTGGCCGCCCTCGGCTCCGTACCGCGGTCGATGAAGGATCCGTCGACCAGCATCGCAGTGAACGTCGGGGGCACCGCCAACGTCTTCGCCGCGGCGCGTGACGCCGGGGTCCGACGCATCGTGTACGCTTCGTCTTCGAGCGTCTACGGCGACAGCGACCGGCTCCCGAAGAAGGAGGGAGAGGAAGGTCGCCCGCTCTCTCCGTACGCGCTCTCGAAGGTAATGGATGAAGAGCTCGCCGCGATATTCACCCGGTGCTTCGTCATGAGCCTGACGGGGCTTCGGTACTTCAACGTGTTCGGACCGCGCCAGGACCCCGACGGACCCTATGCGGCGGTCATCCCGCGCTTCTTCAGGGCGTATCTGAACGGAGAGCCTCCCGTCATCTACGGGGATGGGGAACAGACCCGTGATTTCACGTTCGTCGCGGACGCTGTCGCCGCGAACCTCCTCGCCGCTGCGCCTTCGACGGCGGAGGGCAGGGTCTACAACATCGCCGGCGGAAATCGAGTTTCCGTCAACGGGCTGGCCGCGGCAATCAGGGCGATCGTCGGGGGAGGACCCGAGCCCATGCACGATGCAGCTCGTCCGGGCGATGTGGCGCACTCGGCCGCAGACCTCTCCCGTTCGCGGAAGGAACTCGGCTACTCCCCGCGGACGTCTCTCGCTGAAGGTCTGAAGGATTGTGCCGAGCATTACCGGCTCTCGGCGGCGGGTGCGCGGCGGTGAACAACAAGGAAGCGATCCGGGTCCGCGATCTCGGCAAGGAGTACCGCCTCGGTAAGCATCGAGGTCGCTACAGGACGTTCCGCGAGTCGCTCGCCGGCCTCGCATCAGCGCCCGGCCGATGGTTGTCGGGTTCGCGCGTTCGCCGGTCTAAATCGGAATCCGTCTGGGCGCTTCGAAACGTGACCTTCGACATCGAACAGGGTGACGTGGTCGGAGTTATCGGTCGGAATGGGGCTGGCAAGAGTACGCTGCTCAAGATCCTCTCACGCATCACCGAACCGACGGAGGGACTGGTCGAGATCCGTGGTCGGGTCGGGTCGTTGCTGGAGGTGGGACGGGATTCCACCCGGAGCTGACCGGGGGGGAAAACATCTACCTCAACGGGGCGATCCTGGGCATGCGGCGCACGGAAATCCGACGCGCTTCGATGAAATGGTCGCCTTCGCCGAAGTCGAGAAGTTCATCGATACGCCGGTCAAGTTCTACTCGTCCGGCATGTACCTGCGACTCGCGTTCGCGGTGGCGACCCACCTCGAGCCCGAGATCCTGCTCGTCGATGAAGTTCTGGCGGTCGGCGACGTGCAGTTCCAGGCGAAGTGTCTCGGCAAGATGCGCAGTGTCGCCCATGCCGGACGTACGGTGCTGTTCGTCAGCCACAACATGGAGGCGATTCTTTCCCTGTGCCCACGCTGCATCGTCATCGGTGACGGGATGGTCGCGTTCGACGGGCCGTCGGAAGCCGCTGTCGGCTTCTACTATGAGCAGCTTGCGCCGAAGAACCGCGAGCTCGAGCCGCACATCGTCTATGTCGCGCCCGCGGACACCGCGACCGAGACCGCTTGGATCTCCCGACTGGAGCTTCTGGATGGAGAAGGGAAGCCGCGTTCGGCGACCAGCACCTGGGACGACGTGGTCTTTCGCGTTCAATACGAGTCCCGCGAGGAGATTCGGAACGGGTCGATCATTCTCGAGCTCCGTGACATGAAGAATCAGCGGCTGCTGGTTTTTGATTCGGGCTTGCGGCTCCCTCTCAAGAAGGGCCGGCACCACGTCGACTGCAGAGTCCCTCGCCTGCCGCTCCCGGCGGGCCAATTTTTCCTCGGCGCAGGCCTCTCGCGCGTGGGGGGGGGCTGGATCTGGCGGGATCCGAATCTCGCCCCGTTTCGCGTTCTCGCGCGCGACGTCCTGGCGCTGGGAAGACCCCCGGCCTACGCTCGAATGGCTTTCGTCGCGGAGCATGCGTGGAGCGAAACGGAGACCGGGAGCGGAGCCCCGGAGCTCGATGACGAGACCGGCGGCGAGTCGGTCACAGTTGGACCTCGATGAATCCGATCCTCGCGCCGAAACCCGGCCACGTGTTTCGAAGGCACAGGAACCGGCTCGCCCTCTTCCGGCCGGGGGGAGACCTGCAAGGGTACTGGAGGGAGTACTGGTCCGAAACTCTCAGGACGAGCCAACTCGACCGCGGGCGCGCCGGAGATCTCAACGAGTTCGAGGATCTCGTCGACAAATATGTCAGCCGGGACCTTCCCGTTCTCGACGCTGGCTGTGGACCGGGCCAGTACGTGGCCGCCTTCAAAGCGCGCGGCTTCAAGGCGAAGGGAGTGGACCTCGACGCCGAAGTCGTGGCATTCGTGAACAAGGCATCTCCTGATCTCGACGTCCGGCAGGGCGACGTGAGAGCGCTCGACGTGCCCACCGGGTCGATCGGCTGTTATCTGGCTCTGGGAATCATCGAGCATTTCGAAGGGGGCCCCGAACCCGCTCTGGCGGAGACGAGACGGGTTCTCCATCCCGACGGCGTCGCACTCCTCTCGGCGCCTTATCTCAATCCTCGAAGAGCGGCGCTCCTAAAGGGGCTCATTGAGCGTCCTTCGCCAGACGATGGGCTGCAGTTTCATCAGTACTATTTCAGCGAAGGCGACCTTTCTGCGCTGCTGCGTTCGGCGGGGCTGGGGGTCGTGGCTCGCTTCCCCTACGCCGTCGAAGGATTTCTTCGGAGAGAGCATCCGTTCTGGGCACGGTTCTGGAACTCTCCGCTGTGTCCCGGCCCACTGAAGGCTCGCCTGCGGAAACGATGGGCGACGGCGTCACTTCCGGAGCGGTTGCGGCACGGGCACATGTTGCTCCTGGTTTGCAGGCCCGTCTTGACGTCCGATCGTGAAAAGACACGGAGAGTGGCTGGATGAGCTCTGTCGCGAAATCGACCCCGGACATCGCCGACGATCGTCATTCGGCCGAGCAAGGGCTGGACGAGCCTCCGTCTGCATGACCTTTGGGAATATCGGGAGTTGCTCTACTTCCTGGTCTGGCGCGACATCAAAGTTCGTTACAAGCAAACTCTCCTCGGCGCCGCGTGGGCGATCATTCAGCCGTTTTTTTCGATGGTGGTGTTCAGCCTGTTTTTCGGGAGACTGGCCAAGATGCCGTCGGACGGCATCCCTTACCCGATCTTCGCCTATGCCGCTCTCGTCCCCTGGACGTTCTTCGCCAATGGCCTCGCGCAGTCCGCCAACAGCCTCGTCGACAGCGCGAACCTCATTCGTAAGGTCTACTTCCCGAGGCTGACGATACCGATCGCCAACGTGCTCGGCGGTCTCGTCGATTTCTCGCTCGCATTTGCAGTGCTTCTCGGGATGATGGTCTGGTACAGGATCTTCCCGGGCGAGCGGCTGATCTGGCTGCCGCTCTTTCTCCTGCTCGCCTTCGTGACGGCGCTCGCCGTGGGACTTTGGCTGTCCGTGCTGAACGTCGAATATCGGGACGTCCGTTACACGATTCCTTTCATCACTCAATTCTGGATGTTTGCGACGCCCGTCGTCTATCCAAGCAGTCTTCTCTCCGAACCCTGGCGAACGCTCTACGGTCTAAACCCTATGGTCGGCGTCGTAGAGGGGTTTCGTTGGGCGCTGCTGGGGACGAAGACGGCTCCGGGCGGGACAATCATCGTTTCGGCGGCCGCGTCGGTCCTGCTCCTCGTGGGCGGCGTCTTCTACTTCCGGCGGATGGAGCAGACGTTTGCCGACGTCGTGTAGATACAGAGTGAGCGACCGAGCAATTCGCGTGGAAGGATTGAGCAAGCGGTACCGACTCGGTGCCAGGCGGGAGCGATACCGCGCGCTCCGGGACATCCTCGCGGAAAGCGCCGCCCGCCCCTTTCGCGCCGTACGGTCTCTGTGGGCAGGGAGAGCCAGAAGTCAGGACGAGTCCGAGACGCTTTGGGCGCTGCGAGACTTGTCGTTCGAGGTCATCCGGGGCGAGGTCGTCGGAATCATCGGGCGCAACGGAGCGGGGAAGAGCACTCTCCTCAAAGTGCTGGCGAGAATCACGGAGCCCACCACCGGGGTCGTCGAAATCCACGGCCGCATCGGATCGCTGCTCGAGGTCGGAACGGGGTTCCATCCCGAGCTCACGGGCGGAGAGAATATCTACTTGAATGGCGTGATTCTCGGCATGAAGAGGCGCGAGATCGCTCAAAAGTTCGACGAGATCGTCGCGTTTGCTCAGGTCGAGAAGTTCGTCGACACTCCGGTCAAACACTACTCGTCGGGAATGTACCTTCGCCTGGCGTTCGCGGTGGCGGCTCACCTCGAGCCGGAGATCCTCCTGGTGGACGAGGTCCTCGCCGTCGGGGACGCGGCATTCCAACGAAAGTGCCTGGACAAGATGGAGGAAGTCGGTCGACGCGGACGAACCGTCCTCTTCATTTCGCACAACATGCCCGCGATCACCCGTCTCTGCGAACGCTCGATCCTTCTGGATGATGGCGCTGTCGTGAGCGACGGGCCTTCGCACGAGGTCATTGGCGCCTATCTTCGTTCGGGTTTGGGAACGACGGCCGTCCGTGAGTGGAACGACCCCGACGGGGCGCCGGGCGACGAGGTCGTGCGTCTCAGGGCCGTGCGCGTGAGATCGGAGAGTGGAGAGGTCAGGGAAGCCGTTGACATTCGGAAGTCGATCGGTATCGAGTTGGAGTACGAGGTCCTGGAGCCCGGGTGGTTGTTGTTTCCGGTCGTCGACCTTTTCAATGAGGAGGGGACCTGCATCTTCGGGGCCATCGACCAGTCGGAGTGGAAGTCTCGCGTGCGACCCGGCGGCCGCTACGTCAGCACGGCGCGGATCCCCGGAAACTTCTTGGCCGAGGGCACGATCGTCGTCAACGTCAGCATGCTGACGCTCCACCCGCCGAACCGCCACTTCAAGGAGCGGCACGCCGTTGCGTTTCAGGTCGTGGATAGCCTCGCGGGCGATTCCGCCCGGGGCGACTATGCCGGGTCCTTCGACGGCGTCGTGCGGCCAATGCTGGAATGGAAGACGCGCTTCGACGAGGCGGGCGTTTCCTTTGTTTAGCCTTCGAACGGGTGGCAGGCTCGCGATGGTGAGTCACCGATGACTTTCGGCGAATCCCGCGCGATTGCGCGAGGTTATCTCTCTGGTTGGTTCGACTCCCGGACCGTCCGGCGGCAGGGAGTTCGAGTGTTTTGTTACCACGGGGTCGTCGAGCGGAAGATCGATCCTCGCGTCGAGAGAAATCAACATCTTCTTTCGAACTTTGCGAGCCAGATGGATTATCTCCGCCGCTTTCGTGTTCTGGGAATGCCCGGACTCCTCGACGAGATGGCGGCGTCGGCGAAGCCCAAGAAGCCTGCCGCGGTGATCACGTTCGACGACGCGTGCGCCAACAGTCTGGTCGCGGCGGAGATTCTCGACAAGTGGAAGATGCCCTGGTTCCTGTTCGCGCCGGCGGGTGAAATCGGCGTCGATCGGGCCTTGTGGACGGTGGACCTCTCCCTTCTCCTTCTCTACGGCGAACGGGATCGAATCGAATTGCAAAACCGCACCTGGGATTTGTCCAACCGAGGGGCGCGAGAAACTGCGTTCCAGTTCCTTCGTCACATGCTCAAGTCGCTGTCGGCACCGGAGAGAGAAGCGGCGATGGAACGGATTCGCGAGCAGCTTCCGGCCGGCGAGTCGGCGAGGCTGTTGGAACGTTTCCCGTCGTTCCGAATGCTGAACTGGACCGAGCTCGCACAGCTCTCGGCCGCCGGGGTCGAGATCGGGAGCCACGGCCTCAATCACGAGATCCATCACGAGCGGCAGCCGCACGAAGTTCGTCAGACCGAGCTGGTCGCGTCGCGGCTGATGATCGAGGAGAAGACCGGTAGGCCGTGTCACTCCTTCGCGTTCCCGAATGGCAACTTCGTCGCTTCGTCGCCCCAGGAGGTTGTACAGGCTGGTTACACCCTCGCCTTTACGACGCGGGCGGGCACGGTCAGCCCAGCCAGCAATCCTTTTCTGCTGCCTCGTCTGACTGCTCCGGGCTCCCTCCCGGGATTCGTCCGAGAATGCTGGTGGACCCCCGGCGGCGTCCCTAACGGCCTGTGATCACGAGGGCCTGGACGGCGCTCTTGGCGGTCGCCTTGGCGCTCGCTGCGTTAGCGATCTATCTCCGGGTGTCTGGCACGCGCCGCGTCGCGGGCTACGGCGTCGAGACGGATTTCTACGGCGACTACGCGCCCGACGCCGTACGCCTCCGGACCGGCCAGTTTCCGTTGAACGAGTTCCAGGGCCCCGGCTACCCGGCGGTGCTGGCGGTCGTCGAGACGATGATCCCCGATCCGTTTCTCGCGGGCCGCGTGATCTCGGCGGTCTGCGCGGCGGCCTCCGGCCTGCTGGCCTATGCGCTTTTCACCGAGCTGTTCGGCGGCGCGGTCGGGCTCTCGAGCGAGCTGCTCCTGTTGGCGGGCGGCGTGTTTCCGACCCTGGCGCTCACGGCCTCGACCGACATGCTGTTCCTGGCGTTGTGCCTGGCGGCCTTCGCGGCGTTCGGAAGCCGCGTGCGCCCGTCCGTGCGCATCCTCGCGGCGGGGATGATCGCGGGGGGCGCCTTCCTCGTGCGGTACAACGGCGTGTTTCTCCTGCCCGCGCTCGTCGTCGGCATCCTGGTGTCGCGTGAGCTCGGCCGAACTCTCGGCGCCCGGCTGGGACATGCGGGGCTCCTGCTCGCCGGCGCGCTCCTGGTCGCGCTGCCCTGGTTCTATGCCAATGCCCGGCACACGGGTTCACCGCTGTTCAACTCGAACTATCTGAACGTCGCGACGGAGTTCTACGGCGCACGCTTCGGGCGCCGACGCGACCGGGGACGGCACCGGGATCATGAGCCGGCACTTCCATTCCCTCGGCGAGGTCCTGCGCTTCGATCCCGCGCGGATCGTTCGCCACTATCCCGTCAACCTCGCGACCAACGTGTCTCGCAGTTTCACGACGCACCTGGTCGGACCGTTCATCGGTGTCGCGGCGATCGTCGGCGCCCTGTTTCTGGCGCGGACCGGGCCGCGGACGGCCCTCGCCGCCGCCCTCGCGACGGGGTGGCTGGTGTACATGGCGCTTCTCGGGCTGACGCACTGGGACGCGCGGTACTACCTCTTCGCGGGCGCCGTCTATGCGGGGCTCGCGGCTTACGCCCTCTGGCGGCTTTGCCGCTGGGCCGCGGAGCGGCTCGGGTCTCCTCGGTCGGCCCGCTGGGCGGCCGCCCCGCTGGTGCTCCTGTTCGGGGCGGTGTCGGCGCGCGCCTCGGTCGCGCAGGCGAGAGCGTTCCTCCGGGCAGATCCGGTGGAGGTCCTGGATGCCTGCGAGGCGCTTCGAGCCCGAGGCGCCCACGGCGCCCGCATCCTCGAGCGCAAGCCGCATCTGGCTTTCGTATGCGGGCAGACGGACGCCGAGTTCCCGCTGCTGGCGTCGGTCGACGAGCTGGGCGAGTGGGTCCGGCAGCATCCCGCCGACTACGTCGTCATGAGCGCGATCGAGGCGGGCCGCCGCAGGGGTCTCGCGGAGCTCCGGGACCCGGCGCGCGCGCCGGAATGGCTCGAGCCCGTCTACGTCCGCGCCGAGCCGCTCTTCATTCTCTATGCCGTCAATGCGCCGAGGCTGGCCGGCCATGACTTCGGCGCCGCGCATTCCGCCGCGGAACCCGCGCCGTGAGCGCTCCAGCGACCGTGGCGGCTCCGGAAGGCACCGACGTGGCGCCGGCGGGTCCGGTCTGCGGCGACGTGCTCGTTCAATGGGGTGACGTCCGCCCGGTGAAGGGCCGCGACGGCTCGACGCGGTGGGAGACGGCAGCTCGCCACCGCGGATGGACCGTCCTGCGCCAGCCGCCGAGCGCCTCCTGGCGGGGCTTCCCGGTCACCGTCCTCGACTCGCCGCCCTGGAAGATCTGGATCATCGGCGAGGCGAGCGGCCGCGCGGAGGGTTCGACCGGAAGCGCGTTCTTTCAGGCCCTCGTTCGCGGGGAGCGGCCGGGCAGCGCGATCAACGGCCACCTCGCGGTCTTCGCGTGGAACGAGACGGAGCGATCCTGGCACGCCTGGACCGACCGATTCGGGACGATCCATCTCTACCATGCGAGCGATGGTTCGCGCGCCGCCCTCGGGACGTTTGCTCCCGCGGTCGCGGCGAGCGCGTCGCGAAAGCGCCTGGACTGGGAGGCCCTCTCCGGCTTCTTCGCCTTCGGCTACTTTCAGGGCGACCGCACGCACCATGACGACGTCCGCATCCTCCGGCCCGCGTCTCACTACGTCTTCGACGAGAACGGACGCCTCCAGCGCCAGGAGCGCTACTGGGAATGGTCCCACCGTCCGGATTCCCGGCGGACGCTCGAGGAGACCACGGCCGGATTCGCCGATGCCCTGCACGCCGTGCTCGACGAGGAGACCGAGGAGGGACGGATCGCCCTGCCGATCTCGGGCGGTCTCGATTCGCGCACGGCCGTCGCCGCTCTGACGCGGACCGATCGCCGGCCCGGAGACGCCCGGTTCTGGTCCTATTCCTACGGCTATTCCGACGACTCCGTGGAGATCCGGATCGCCGGGAAGATCGCGCGCCGTCGCCGGCTGCCGTTTCGGCCGCTGACCATCGGCCCGTACCTCTTCGACCGGATCGACGAAATCGCCGCCTGCGTCGAGGGATTCAACGACCTCACGCAGAGCCGCCAGGCCGCGGCGACGGCGCTGCTCGCCGGCGAAGCCGACGCGGTCATCGCGGCGCACGTCGGCGACGTCTGGCTGGACGACATCGGCCTCGTGGGAGCGGGGAAGCGCGATCGGCCCGATCTGGTCTCGCATGCGATCGCCAGGACGAGCAAGCGCGGAGGCGATTGGCTTCTGCAGAACGTCGCGCGGCCGAATCTCGGCCGGGACCCCGGCGAAGCGTTGCGCGGCGCCGTGGGGCGCGAGCTCCAGGGGCTCGAGTCGATCGAGGACGCCGACTTCCGCGTCAAGGCCTTCAAGATCAGTCAGTGGATCTTTCGCTGGACGTTCGCGGGCATCCGCATGTACCAGGCGGGCGTGTTTCAGCGGCTGCCGTTCTGCGATACCCGCCTGAC
Organism: uncultured Acidobacteriota bacterium; assembly: GCA_963738945.1. Classification (GTDB taxonomy): domain Bacteria; phylum Acidobacteriota; class Thermoanaerobaculia; order UBA5066; family Gp7-AA6; genus DAHUXD01. The sequence goes on along the minus strand of CAVTYD010000001.1, from coordinate 11,838 downwards.
CGACTTCTTCGCGACCGTCCCGAGCTCCTTCGTCGCCGGCCGCGGACTCCAGATCGAATACCTGAAGCGATTCGCTCCGGACCTCGCCCGTGTGACGTGGCAGGCCTACGAAACGAATCTCTTCCGCTATCGCTACTATGATTCGTGGCTGCTGCCGGCGCGCGCGCTCCGCAAGCTCCGGAGGACTCTGGCTCCGCCGCGGATGTCATCGCGCAACTGGGAGGTCCAGTTCCGGGGAGAGCGCGGCCAACGCGGGCTCGCCGAGTGGCTCACGAGGCCCGGACTGAGGCTGCACGACCTCGTGGCTCGCGAGCGCATCGAGGAGCTCCTCGGGCGCTTCCGCGCGCAGCCGCTCGAGGAGGGACGCGGCTATACGGTCTCGATGCTGCTGACCCTGTCCGCGTGGCTGGAGCGTCATGCCTGAGGGCCGCCGCCTTCGCGTTCTCGTCGTCGGCGCGGCCTGGCCCGCCGAGACGTTCGTCATGCGCCTGATCGCGGGCCTGTCGGAGAACGGTGTGGACGTCCTCGTGGCGTCCGCTTCGACTCCGCGCGACCCCGATTTCGCGCGCCGGGGCCTCCGTCACGTCGCGACTCCCGCCTGGAGCGGGCCGGCTCCACGGCGTCTGGCGCGGCTCGCGCGCTCGAGCGCCGGGGCATGGCTCCGATCGCCCCGCGAGACCGTCGTGCTCGGCCGCGCGAGCCGCCGCGGAGAGGAAGCGGGCCGGCTGCGGCGCTGGAATCGCCTGGCCCCGTTCGCGGGTCGCGGATTCGACCTGGTGTATTTCCCCTGGAACTCGGCCGCGATCGAGCACCTCGGGCTCTTCGACCTGGGACGCCCGGCCCTGATCAGCTGCCGCGGGTCCCAGGTGAGCGTGGCGCCGCACGATCCCCAGCGAGGCCGGCTGCGCGAGGGGCTGCGCGCGACCTTCGCGAAAGCCGCCGCCGTTCACTGCGTCTCCGCGGCGACTCGAAAGGACGCGGAGGCGTGGGGGCTCGACCCCGCGAAAGCCGTCGTGATCCGGCCGGCCGTGGACTCCTCGTACTTCCGGCCCGCGGAGGAGCCTCGCCCCGGAGACGGAGAGGCACCGCTCGAGATCGTGACGACCGGTTCTCTCGTCGGCATCAAGGGCCACGAATACGCGCTCCTGGCGATTCGCCGTCTCGCCGACCGCGGAGTCTCTGCGAGGTTCTCGATCATCGGCGACGGGCCGGAGCGCGATCGGGCGCAGTTCACGATCCGCGATCTCGGCCTCGAGCCGCAGGTCCGGCTGCTCGGCCGGAAGACGCCGGACCAGATCCGGGAAACGCTCCGCCGCTCCGACGTCTTCCTGCTGACGAGCCTGAGCGAAGGGATCTCCAACGCCGCCCTGGAAGCGATGGCCTGCGGCCTGCCCGTCGTGACGACCGATTGCGGCGGGATGAGAGAGGCCGTGGAGGACGGCGTGTCGGGCCGGGTCGTGCCGATCCGCGATACCGAGGCGGTGGCGGACGCGCTCGGACGCCTGGCCTCGTCGCCCGAGTCGCGGCAGGCGATGGGGCGGGCGGCTCGCGCGCGCGTGGCCGCCGACTTCGACTCGCGCCGGCAGATCGGCGAGTTCGTCGGGCTGATGCGAAAGGCGGCGGGATGGGCCGCCTAGTTCTCGTCGTCTCCGCCTTTCCGAAGCTCTCCGAGATCTTCATCGCTCGGAAGTTCGCCGGACTCCGCGACTCCGGGTGGGACGTTCACGTCGTGTGCTCGGCGAGCGAGCGGGAGGAATGGAGCCGGCTTCCGGCCGAGCTCCGCCGGCCGGAGCTGAAGCGGCGCGTCCATCGGGTCTGGCCGCATCGGCCGCGGTGGCTCGCGGCGGCGCTGATGATTCCCGCGGTGGCCGGCTGCTTCCTGCGCAATCCGGCGGGGACCTGGCGATACGTCGCGCGGGGACGACGCCGCCTCGGCGCGAGCCTTCTCAAGTCGCTCTACCTCGATGCCCCGATCGTCGCGCTTTCGCCGGACATCGTGCACTTCGAGTTCGGCTCGCTCGCCGCGGGGCGCACGCATCTCGGGGAGCTTCTCGGCTGCCGGGTCGTGGTCAGCTTCCGCGGCTACGACCTCAACTTCACGGGCTCCGAAGACCCGGCCCACTACGGCCCGGTCTGGGAGGCCGCGGATGCGATTCATCTCCTCGGCGAGGATCTCTGGCGCCGGGCGCAGGAGCGGGGCTGTCCCCCGTCCAGGCTCCATGCGCTGATCCCTCCGGCGGTGGACGTCGCGGGGTTCCCCGTCCGCGATCCGCGCGGCGGCGTTCTCGGCACGGCGGAGCGGCCGCTGCGGATCCTGAGCATCGGCCGGCTGACGTGGAAGAAGGGATACGAATACGGCCTGGCGGCCGTGGCCGAGGCGGCCGCGCGCGGGCTGAAGTGCGAGTACCGGATCGTCGGCGACGGAGAGGATCGCGGCCTGATCGCCTTCGTGCGCCATCAGCTCGGACTCGACGGCGTCGTCGAGCTGCTCGGCGCCCTGCCGAACGAGGACGTTCGCCGGGAGCTCGGCTGGGCCGACCTCGTCCTCCACTCGGCGGTCTCGGAGGGATTCTGCAACGCCGTGGTGGAAGCGCAGGCCGCCGGCCTTCCCGTCGTCTGCTCGGACGCCGGAGGCCTGCCGGAAAACGTCGCGGACGGACAGACGGGCTTCGTCGTGGCCCGGCGCGAGCCTCGCGAAGCGGCGGATCGCCTGGAGACGCTGGCGCGCGATTCCGAGACCCGCGAGCGGTTCGGGCGCGCGGGACGCCGCCGGGCGGCGGCGCTCTTCGACCTCGCGGCGCAGATCGCGGCCTTCGAACGGCTCTACGCGGCCGCCGCGCAAGGCCGACACGGAGCCGAGCCGGCCGCTCCCGCTGTTTCGCTCGCCGAGATCGGGCGGCCGCTCTCGCATGGAAGCCTGCATGAGCGCTGAAGTCGACCTGATCTGGGTCGGAGCGGGCGAGCCGCCGCGGTGGCCGCTCGGCCGGACGATTCGCGCGGCGGCGCAGCCGGCGGCGCTGGCCGACGGCATCGCGCGCGAGCTGCCGCAATCGCGGGCCGCCGCGTGGCTCTTCTGGGGACCGCACGCGGGCGCGCCCGATCCCGAGCGGGTCGCCGCCATCCTGGAACGGCCCGGAGACGTCTGGCACTCGGGACTGAACCTCGGCATGAACGGCCTGCCGGCCGCGATCGACCACGTGGCCCCGACGTGGATGCTCAACTGCGATCCCGATCCCTCGCGCGAGGCGACGTCCTGGCGCCTCTCCCTCGAGGCCTGCCTCGTCCGGACGGAGGTGCTTCGGGCTCTCGGCGGCGTCCGGCCCCAGTTCGAGACGCTCGCCGGCGCCGCCTGCGAGCTCGGCCACCGCTGGATCGTGCGCGGCGCCCTGCTGCGGCACGTTCCCTCGCTCGCGCCGGAGGCCAGGAAACCGGAAGAGGGCATCTCGCTCGAAGACGAGATGCGCTTCGTTCTTCATCGCTTCGGGCGATTCTGGCTGCGCTGGAGCCTGTTCCGGGCCGTGCTCGCGGGCGAGGCCGGTCTCGGCCGGGCGCGCAGGATTCGCCGCCTTCTTTCCCGAGAGGAGATTCCGGCCGAGCCCCCGGCTCTCCGGCCGACGGACTCGAGCCCGGTGAGCGGGCCCTCCGGCGGGGGCCGCGTCACGGTGCTCATTCCGACGGTCGACCGCTATCCCTATCTCGACAAGCTGCTCGAGCAGCTCCGGGAGCAGACCGTCAAGGCCTTCGAGATCATCATCGTGGATCAGACGGCGCGCGAGCGGCGGCAGACCGACCTGGCAGCCCGCTTCCCGGATCTTCCGCTCCGGGTCTTCGTCCTCGACCAGGCGGGGCAGTGCTCGTCCCGCAATACGGGCCTCGAGGCGTCCCGGGGGGACTACGTTCTCTTCGTCGACGACGACGACGAGGTCCCGCCCGACCTGATCGAGCGGCACCTCGAGAGCCTCGCCCGCTTTCGGTCGGAGGCGTCCTGCGGCGTGGCCGAAGAGGTCGGCGCCGGGCCGCTTCCCGACGGGTTCCGCACCATCCGGATGAGCGACGTCTTTCCCACGAACAACACGCTGCTGCTCAAGTCCGCGCTCGGCCGGTCCGGCCTCTTCGACCTCGCCTACGACCGCGGCGCGCGTGCGGACGGCGACCTCGGCATGCGGCTCTACCTGGGCGGGACCCTCATGGTCCTGAATCCGGAGATCACGCTTCTGCACCATCATGCGCCGAGCGGCGGGCTGCGGATCCACAAAGCCCGCGTGCGCACGTACGCGAGCAGCCGCCAGCACATCTCGGACCGCCACCTTCCCGCGAGGACCGAGATCTACCTGTGGCGCAGGTACTTCAATCCCCGACAGGTGCGCGAGATGGTGTGGCTGTATGCGGCGGGAACCTTTGCGATCCGCGGGAGCCGCTGGCGCAAGCTCGCGAAGGGGGCCCTGTCGCTCGCCCTCCTGCCGCACAGCCTCTCCACCCTGCGCTCGCGCTGGAAAGAGGTCGACGCGATGATGGGAAGCTTTCCGAAGATCCCGGCGCTGACGGACGCGCGCCCGAGCGCGGAGGCTCGGCCGTGAACGTCCTGATGACGTGTACCGAGTTTCCGCCCGGGCCCGGCGGCATCGGCACGCACGCGTACCAGCTCGCGGCGGGACTCGATGCCCTCGGCTGGACCGTCACGGTCGTGACGCCCCAGGACTACGTCTCGCCCGAGGATGCGCGCCGCTTCAACGAGGCGCAGGGATTCCGGGTCGTTCGCCTGCGCCCGGTCTCCGGGCGGGGAGTGGAAGCGGTCTACCGGGAATCCGTGCTGGCGCGGTGGATTCGCCGGAGCCGGCCCGACGTTCTCCTGGCCTCCGGCGGGAATGCGGTCATCCTGGCCGCCGGACGCTGGGCGGGTAGAGCGATCCCCTGGCTCGCCGTCGGGCACGGCTCGGAGTTCGGTGGCCCTCGCGGCTGGCAGAACCGTCTGACGCTGTCGGCGTTTCGCGCGGCGACGGCCGTGGCCTGCGTCAGCGAGTACACGCGCGGCCGGATGCTCGCGGCCGGAGTCCGTCCGAGGATCGAGTGCGTGATTCCGAACGGCGCCGATCCCGGGCAGTTCGGCGTCCGCTCGGTCGATTCCGCGGCCCTGCGGCGAGCGCTCGGGCTGCCCGCCGGCCCTCTGCTCGTGACCGTCGGCAACGTGACGGAGCGCAAAGGGCAGGACGTCGTCGTCCGGGCGCTCCCTCGAATCCTCGAGCGGGTCCGGGACGCGCAGTACGCGGTCGTCGGGTTGCCGACCCGAGGCGCGGAGCTGCGGCGTCTCGCGGCCGAGCTCGGCGTCGAGGATCGCGTCCACCTTCTCGGACGGCTCGACGGGAAGACTCTCGTCGACCTGCTCAACGACGCGGACGTCTTCGTGATGACCAGCCGCCGCACGGCGGACGGAGACGTCGAAGGGTACGGGATCGCCGCCGTCGAGGCGGCCCTGTGCGGGAAGCCGTCGGTCGTCTCTTCCGATTCGGGCCTGCAGGAGGCCATCGAGCCGGGCAAGACCGGAATCGCCGTTCCCCCGAACGACGCCGACGCCGCGGCGCGCGCACTCACGAGCCTGCTCGAGGACCCGCCCCTTCGGAAACGCATGGGAGACGCCGCGAGGACGCGGGCGGAGCGGGAACAGACCTGGGCCATTCGCGTTTGCGCCTACGACGCCCTGCTTCGCGACCTCGCGCGGTCGGTGAAGATCCGCCGCACGGATCGCGCCGCGCGAGCGGCCCTCTGAGACGCCGATGAAGCTCGCCGTGATTTCGCACACCTCTCACTATCGCGACGGCCAGCGGCTTTCGGGATGGGGGCCGACCGTGCGTGAGATCGACCACCTCGCGACGCTCTTCGACGAGGTCGTTCACGTCGCGCCCGTCTTCGAGAGCGCTGCGCCGGCGAGCGGCCTCCCTTACCGGGCGGAAAACGTTCGGGTCGTGCCCGTCCCTCCGGCCGGCGGCACGTCGTGGAGGAGCAAGCTCGGCATCCTGAAAGCCGTTCCGGCCTGGGTTCGAGCGATCCGGTCGGTGCTCGACGAGTGCGACGTGGTCCACGTGCGATGCCCCGCCAACATCAGCCTCGTCGCGCTCTGCCTGCTCATTTCACGCCGCCACCCCTCGCGGCGCTGGGTCAAGTACGCGGGCAACTGGCGCCCCTCGACCCGCGAGAGCTGGTCCTACGGGTTGCAGCGTTGGATCCTCCGCCACCGCTGGACGCGGGCGCTGGTCACCGTGAACGGAGAGTGGGCGAGCGATCCCTCGCACGTGCGCCCTTTCCTGAATCCCTGTCTCACGGTCCGCGAGGTTCAGGACGGAGCCGAGGCGGCCGCCCGAAAAGAGCTGCGAGAGCCCGTCCGCCTCCTGTTCGTCGGGCGTCTCGAGGAGCGCAAGGGCGCGGGACGAGTGCTGGAGATCGCCGCCGGACTCAAGGAGCGGGGCATTCGCGCTCGTCTCGAGATCGTCGGCGACGGACCCGAGCGGGGCGCCTTCGAAGCTCGGGCCGCGTCGATGAGCCTGACGGCAGAGGCCCACTTCGCCGGCGGTCTTCCTCGCGAGGCCCTGGATCCGCTCTATGCGTCGGCCCATTTTCTCCTTCTCCCATCCAACAGCAGCGAGGGCTGGCCGAAGGTGTTGAGCGAGGGAATGGCCTACGGCGCGGTTCCGATCGCGAGCGACGTCAGCGCGATTCCCCAGCTGATTCGGAGCTTCGGATCCGGACGAGCGATGAACGCGGGCGACTGCCGCGGCTTCGTCGAGGCGATCGCGGAGTACGTCCGCCGGCCGGCTCTCTGGAAGGAGGAGTCCCTCCGGGCCGCCCTCGCCGCGCGGTCCTTCGCGTACGATTCGTATCTGGCGGCGGTGCGAAATCTCCTCGACCTGAGGGCCGCATGAGGCGGACCGGCCTTCACGCCCTGCCCGCGGCGGCGATCGCCCGCCAGGAGGGCACGCGCACCGCCGTGCTCCAGCTGGCATTCATCGCGATTCACGGGCCGATCGCCGTCCTGATTCCGAAACACTCCATGCTCGGGACCTACCACGCCCTGGCCACCTTCGCGGTCGGCATGGTGGCGGCGGTATTGCTCAGGCGGCCGGTCCTGGTGGCATCGGTCGGAGCGTACATCGCCGGTTCGGCCGTCTTCTGGCGGATGCGAGCCGCGCCGCTTCTGCCCTGGGAGTTCGCCAAGTACGCGGTCATCGCGATTCTGGGGGCGGCGGTCCTCTTCGCGGTGCGTATCTCGCGGCCGGGCCTCCCGATCCTCTATTTCGCGCTGCTCCTTCCATCCGTGCCGCTGACGCTCACGGCCGTGCCCTGGCAGGAGGCGCGCGAATCCCTGAGCTTCAATCTGAGCGGCCCGCTCAGCATGACGGTCTGTGTGCTGTTCTTCTCGGCCATCGCGCTCACGCCGGCCCAGATGAAATGGGTCGCCGTTTCGATTCTCGCGCCCGTGTTTGGGATCGCCGTGGCCGCGGCCTACAACCTGCAGCAGGCGCTGGAAGACCCCGAGTTCGGATTCGCCGGTGGATCTTCCAACGCGGTCTCGAGCGGCGGCTTCGGACCGAACCAGGTGTCCGCCGCGCTCGGCCTCGGAATGGTCGCGATCCTGATCTACATCCTTCTGAAGCCGCCTCGCATCGTCACCGCGATCATGCTGGCGATGTTCCTGTTTCTGGCTCGCCAGTGCCTGATCACGCTGTCCCGAGGAGGGATGTACATGGCGGCCGGCGCCGTCGTCGCCGCCGCGGCGTTCCTGGTCCAGGACCCGGCGCTCCGCCGGAGGTTCCTGGTGGGGACCGTCGTCGTCGGCGCGGTCCTGTATTTCCTGGTCATCCCGCGCCTCGAGACGATGACGGGCGGGGTGCTCGTGTCGCGATTCGAAAACACCAGCGGAACCGGCCGCGAGCTGCTCATCAAGGGGGACCTGGAAAGCTGGATGCAGAGCCCGATCGTCGGCGTGGGACCCGGGATGGGCGGCGCCAACCGTCTCAAGTACTTCTACGTTCCCACGGCGCATACCGAGTACACGCGCCTCTTCGCCGAGCACGGGATCTTCGGCGGTCTCGCGCTGGTGGTGACCGTCGCGATCGGTCTTCGCGCCATCCGCCGTCAGACCTCCAAGGAAGGCCGGGCGATCTCGGCGGCCCTCCTGGCCTACGCGGCCCTCTTCATGGCCGTCGACGCGACCCGCCTCGTCGCGCCGGGCTTCACCGTGGGTCTCGCGAGCACGCTGCTTCTCTCCCGGCGTCGGAAGGCGGCATCGCGGTCGCGGCCGGACTCGAGAACGGACGGCGCCTCCACGTCCGCGGCATGGACGGAGCCGATGGCGGCGAGGAGGTAGCCCATTCGACTCTGTTTCGTCGGTCCCATGGTCGGCCGGAATCCCGGGTACGTCACGACGGCGGGTGAACGGCTCGCCGACGGCCTGCGGGCGCTCGGCCACGACGTGTTGTGCGTCTCCGAATCGCCCAATCGCTACGTGCGGCTGGCCGAGATCACGGCGACGCTGGCGAGGGTCCGGCGCCGGATCGACGCGATCGCGTTGATGGTCTTCGGCGGCCCGAGCTTCGTCGTCGAGGACGTGGCGAGCTACATCGGCGCCGGGGCCCGCGTCCCGATCGTCATGGTCATGCGCGGCGGAGACATGCCGGCCTTCATGAGCCGGTTTCCGGCGTGGTCGCGGCGGGTCCTGAACCGCGCGACGCGGATCGTCGCGCCGTCGAACTACCTGGCGCGCTCGCTCGAGGATCTCGGCTGGACGGTCGAGGTCGTCCCGAACCCGATCCGGCTCGGCGATTACCCGTTCCGGGTGCGGCGGGCGCTGCGCCCGAGGCTGCTGTGGATGAGGGCTTTTCACCCGGTGTATCACCCGGAGATGGCGATCCGGGCCTTCGCTCTGATCCGCAGCCGCTTTCCGGACGCCACGCTGGCCATGGGCGGCCAGGACAAGGGCCTGGAGAGATCCGTTCAGAACCTCGCAAGAGACCTCGGCGTCGCCGACTCCGTCCGGTTCCCGGGATTCCTCGACATGGCGGCCAAGCGCGCGGAGGGAGACGGAGCCGATGTCTTCATCAACACCAACCGCGTCGACAACCAGCCGGTTTCGGTCATCGAGGCCTGCGCGATGGGTCTGCCGGTGGTGGCGACCAACGTCGGAGGCATCCCGGATCTCCTCCGCGACCGGGAAACGGGCCTGTTGGTCCGGGATGGCGACCATGCCGCCATGGCCGAGGCCGTGATCGATCTGCTCGAGGACCCGGAGCTGGCGGAGCGGCTGTCGAGGCAGGGGCGAGAGGTGGCGGAAGCCTCGGCCGACGACGTGATCTTTCGGCGGTGGGAGAGTCTTCTCCGGTCCGTGACCTCAACGAATGGAGATCGCCCATGTGCGGGATAGTGGGCCTCGTCCGGTCCAACCGGGACGCCCCGATCGATCCGGGGCAGTTTACGCGCATGCGCGACTCGCTCGAGCATCGCGGTCCGGACGATTCGGGGCAGTACCTGCGCCCCGGCGTGGCCCTCGGGTCGCGGCGCCTCTCCATCGTGGACCTGTCGCCGAGAGGTCACATGCCGATGGCGACGGCGGACGGCCGCTTCTGGATGGTCTACAACGGCGAGGTCTACAACTTCCGGGAGCTGCGCGCCGGCCTCGAGGCGCGCGGCGAGACCTTCGTGTCCGAGACCGACAGCGAGGTGGTCCTCCGGTCCTACGCCCTCGACGGGCCGAAGATGCTGGAGCGCCTGAACGGGATGTTCGCCTTCGCCATCTGGGACGACCGGGAGCGGGAGCTCTTCATCGCCCGCGATCGCCTCGGGATCAAGCCCCTCTATTTCGCCGTCCGCGGGGGAGACCTGCTGTTCGCCTCGGAGGCCAAGGCCCTGATCGCGGCGGGCGTTCCGGCGGCGTTCGACGAATCGCGGCTGGCCGAGCTGCTGTGCTTTCGCTTCGTCGCCGGATCGAACTCGGCGCTGAAGGGCGTGACGCGGCTGCTCCCGGGCCACTCCCTCCTCTGGAAGGACGGAGCGACGGCGATCCGACCCTGGTGGAGCCTCTCGGAGCGCGTGCGCTCCGCGCGCGAATCCGCCGATCGGGTCGCCGACGCCGCGGCGTGGTTTCAGACGACGTTCGACAGCAGCGTGCTGTACCGCCGCATCAGCGACGTCCCCGTCGGCGTTCTCCTGAGCGGCGGCCTCGATTCGAGCAGCGTCGCGGCCTCGCTCGCCCTTCAGGATCGCAGCCGGCTGGCGAGCTTCACGGTTTCGTTCGAGGAGCGAGAATACGACGAAGCCCCTCTCGCGCGCGAGGTGGCGGATCGCTACGGCTTCGAGTTCCATCACCTTCGGGTTCCGCCGACCCAGGTGGCGGAGCTGCTGGCCGAGGCGTCGTACCTGAACGACGAGCCCCTGGTCCACGGCAACGACGTCCAGCTGCTGGCTCTGGCGCGCTTCGCGAAGCCTCGCGTGACGGTTCTTCTGTCCGGAGAGGGCGGCGACGAGACGCTCGGCGGTTACGTCCGGTACCGCCCGCTGCGGCATTCCTGGCTGCTGCGCGGCCTCGGCCTGTTCCCGGAGCTCCCGAACACTTCGCCACGGGTGAGGAAGCTGCAGCGCATGGCCCGGCTGGGCTCGATCGGCCACCAGGTGCTCTTCAACGCGTGCGACGTTCTTCCGGGCGACCTCGCGCCCCTCGGCGTCCATCTCGACGATTCCTCGCTCGGCTATCGGCTGCGGATCGTGGAAGAAGCCGCGGCGCTCTACCCGCGCGAGCCGATGCGGCAGGCGATGTTCAGCGACCAGCACACCTTCCTCAACTCGATCCTCGACCGGAACGATCGGATGACGATGGGAGCGTCGATCGAATGCCGCGTCCCCTTCCTGGACTACCGCCTGGTCGAGGGCACGGCCGCGCTGCCGTCGCGGGCGTTGTGGAGCGATCGCCGAACCAAGGCGCTCCTGCGCAACGCCGTCGGAGCCCGCCTTCCGGAGAGCGTCCTGTCCCACCGCAAGTGGGGCTTCGGCGTTCCCTGGTTCCAGTACCTCCGGGAGTGCGAACCCCTGTCTCAGTGGGTTCGGGCTCTGCCCGAGCGCGAGCCGTTTCGGAGCGGCTTGCTGGATCCGAAGGGCCTGGCGCTCCTCCTTCGCCGGTTTTTCGAGGGCGATCGGACGACGGACCTCCTGGTGAGGCAACTCCTGATGCTCACGGCCTGGTACGAAGCGGTGGTCGACGGCCGGGTCTCTTCCGTGAAAGCGTCGGCCGCCGCGCGCGGCTGACCGGCCCGAAGTCCCATGGTTTCGTACCTGAAGACCTACCACGCGATGCCGCCGCCGGTGCGCGCGCTCCTCGCGAGCGCGCGGGGGTATTACCTGCGCTGGTGGAGATACGGAAACGAGACTCCCGGGCTCGTCGAGCAGGCTCTCGATCGAGAGCGCTGGGACGCGGTACAGTGGGCCGCCTGGCGCCAGGCGGAGCTGTGGGCACTGCTCGCGAAAGCCGCGACCTCGGTGCCGCATTACCGATCCCTCTGGGGGCAACGCGGTGGCCGCCGGGAGGACCTCGCGGCCTGGCCGCTCCTCCCGAAGGAGTCGGTGCGAGCCGCTCCGGATTCCTTTCTCGTCGACGGCGTCCGGCCGTCGCAGATGTTCCGGGAGCAGACGAGCGGGACGACCGGCAAGCCCGTCGTCGTCTGGTGGAGCCGGAGGACGGCGCGGGCCTGGTACGCGCTCTTCGAGGCGCGGATCCGGCGCTGGAACGGCGTCAGCCGCGCGGACCGCTGGGGGATGCTGGGAGGTCAGCTCGTCGTTCCCGTCCGGCGCCAGCGGCCC